>NZ_JOMG01000002.1:12500-2412500 GCF_000711225.1 Pelobacter seleniigenes DSM 18267 | reverse complement strand
TGCCTCCGTCAACCTGGGTTGACTGGAGACGCGCTCGTCAGTCCTGGTTGATCCCCTGCGGCAAAAAAAAACCGGGCGGTAAAACCCGGGGCTTGATCAGAATGGCGCTAGGGTAAGAGTCGATAGCAGCAAAGCCCTGGGACTGGCCCTGCCCGGGGGCTGTCCCAGGGCTTTGCGGTGCTAACCGCTACAGTTCCATGGCTCGCAAACTCTTGGGACAGCCCCCGATGACCCTGGGGACAGTCCCGAGTTTACTGCAGAGTTGCTTAAATTAGCTCCCTTCTGGCTTGACCACGAAAAGGCCGCAATCATCAGTTTCGATTGATCATTACCATCTTGATGTTGGTCATATCCTCCAAGGCAAACCGCACCCCCTCGCGCCCGAGACCGGACAGCTTGTTGCCGCCGTACGGCAGGTGGTCAACCCGGAAGGTGGCGGTGTCGTTGATCATGACCCCGCCGACATCAAGATCGTCAACCGCCTGCAGGGCCTTGTTGATGTCGTTGGTATACACCCCGGCCTGGAGCCCGAAATCCGAGGAATTGACGCACTCCAGGGCGGTCGTAAAATCGTCATAGGGGACGATGGAGACCACCGGAGCGAAAGTCTCCAGACACATGACTTTCATCTCTTCAGTGACATTGGTGAGCACCGTCGGCGGATAGACCATACCGTCCGCCTGGCCGCCGCAGGCCAGCACCGCGCCCTGGGCGACAGCTTCCTTTACCCAGCCGTCGATGCGCGCAAGTTCACCGGCGTCGATCATCGGCCCGACATCGCAGTCCCGATCGAGGGGGTCTCCGACTTTGAGCTGCTTGACCTTGGCAAGAAACAGTTCCGTGAAGCGTTCCAGGCAAGCCCGGTTGACGTAGATCCGCTGCAGGGAGATACAGACCTGCCCGGAGTTGGAAAAGGCGCTGACCACGCAGCGGGCGGCAGCTTTTTCAAGGTCGGCGTCGGCTTCGATCAGGGTCGCCGAGTTGTTCCCCAGCTCCAGGGTGACCTTTTTGATGCCGGCCTTTTTCATGATCTGTTCGCCGACTCCCGGGGAGCCGGTAAAGGTGATTTTCTTGCACTTGGGATTGAGCACGATGGCGTCGCCGACCGTACCGCCGGAGCCGACGGTCACATTGAGGACCCCTTTGGGCAGCCCGGCCAGGGCCATGATCTCGGCCAGGATGATGGACGAAATCGGGGTACTGGAGGCGGGTTTGAGCACCACCGTGTTACCGGCGGCAATGGCCGGAGCAACCTTGTGGGCGACCAGGTTGAGGGGGAAATTGAAGGGGGTAATCGCCCCGATCACTCCGATCGGCTCCTTGATGAAATAGCCGACCCGATTCTCGCCGAAACAACTGGCATCGACCGGAATGGTCTCGCCGTGCAGGCGCTTGGCCTCCTCGGCTGCGAATTTAAAGGTTTCGGCGCTGCGCTGGACTTCGTTCATGGAGAATTTCCAGGCCTTGCCCGCTTCCTGGCAGATGATCGCGGCGATCTCCTCCCCCCGCTCCAGGATCAGTTCCGCGGTCCGCTCGAGGATCTGCGCCCGCCGGTGGGCCGGATATTTACGAAAGGTCGCAAACGCCGCGGCCGCCGCGTCAATGGCGGCTGCGGTCTGGGCGGCATCGACCGTCGCCACCGTTGCGAACACTGCGCCGCTGAATTTATTGTGGACCTCCAGGGACCTGCCGGTGTCGAGCCATTCGCCGTTGATATAGGTCCGGTAAGCTGTTGCCATAGTCTTCCTCCCGCTGAAATAAGGGCCTGTCGCCAAGCGCGGGGTGCGGTTGGCGACAACGCTGGGTTACGAAAAAATGTTTCAGCGGGGAACAGCAAATGCAATGCCAGATCAGAATTCGAGCGGAGCGGGGCGAAACAGGGCAAAACAGTTGGAAAAACGGTTCCCCTAGGTTGACCACGGGGACAATGGTTGACGCGAATGGTTGACGAGAAATGCAGCCGGACCAAAAGGTCATGGTTCAGGAAGGGGCGGTCCCCTGTTCCCTTTTTTTCAGCCGTTTGTGAAGAGCCTGCTTGGAAATCCCCAGCAATCGGGCGGCCTGACTCTGATTGAAGCCGGTTCGCTGCAACGCGCTGTCAACGGCAAATTCGCCGAGCTGATCCAGGGTGGGAAAATAACCGAACAGGGCTTCGAGACCCTGTGCTTCCCCACTCGTCCGCGCTACGGCGGGGGCTATCCCGTGCAGTCGTTCACTGATCAGTTCCGGGGTGATCTCCCCGGTAAAAGCACGGGCAACGCTGTCGAACAGATAGGTCTTCAGCTCCCTGATGTTGCCGGGAAAATCATGGGCCTGCAGCAGCCGGAGCGCCTGCGGGCTGAGCTGCGGAATATCCCGCCCCATACTGACGGCGGCTTCCCGAATCATGGTTTCGGCCAGCAACGCAATATCTTCACGGCGCTCCCGCAGCGGCGCAAGTTTGACCAGATGGGTGCTGAGGCGATAATAGAGATCCTGCCGGAAACCTTCCTCCCCGCCGGCCAGCGCCGGCTGACTTTTATTGGCCGCCGCGATGATCCGGGCGGCACTGTGCTTGGGCGTATCCGAACCCAGTGGATAATAGGTTTTTTCCTGCAGCAGGCGCAGCAGCTTGACCTGCGATGCTTCCCCGAGATCGCCGATTTCATCCAGAAAGAGGGTTCCGCCTTTTGCCTTTTCGATCAACCCCGGCCGCAGGTTGTCGGCGCCGGTGTAAGCGCCTCGGACATGGCCGAACAGGGCGTCGGAAAACAGCATATCGTCCAGCCCCGAGACATCCACGGCGACGAACTCGCCGGCCAGCCCGCTGGCCTGGTGCACCGCCCGGGCGACCAGTTCCTTGCCGGTCCCGGTCTCCCCAAGGATCAGCAGCGGTTGGCCGGTCCCGGCAATCGCTTCCAGATACCTGAACATGTTGAGCATCTGCGAGTTGCCGGTGACAATGGAACGAAAAGCCTCGGGCTGTTTAAGGTCCCCGCCCAGGCCAATCCCTTTCAAGGCGAAAACCTCGGAGCGCAGGGCCTGAATCTCCGCAGCGCTGCGCAACGCCGACCCGAAGGAGTTGGCGTTGATCGGTTTAACCAGATAATCGTGAGCCCCCCGGCGAAGACATTCAACGGCGGTTTCGATCTCCGAGTTGGCGGTACAGATCACCACCGGCACCTGAGGCAGGGCGTCCTTGATCTCGCCCAGCAGCTCAAGGCCTGATTTGTGCGGCATGTTCAGATCGAGAAACACGATCGGCTGATCAAGCTGCGGCAGCCGCGCCATGACCTGGCGGCTGTCCTGCAGGGTCTCGACCTTCTGCAATCCCATGGACAGCAGCAAAAAACGGTACGCTTCGAGTTCGTCCGGTTCGTCATCCACCAGCAGAATAGTCGGCTGGCCGTTCTTGAAATCAAACATCGGCGGTCCCTCATTATTAAAGCCGTTAGTCAGACGGTTTCGGCCTTCGGCAGCAGGATGGTGAAACGGGCTCCGGTCCGACAATTCTCGGCGACCAGGCGTCCGTTCATTTCATTTTCAACAATAACCTTGGCCATGTAGAGGCCAAGGCCGGTTCCGGACGCGGTCCCCTTGGTGGTGAAATAGGGGGTAAAAATCTGCCCGAGAATAGGTTCGGGAATCCCGGGACCGCTGTCGCTGATCGTGACCTTAACATTTTCCTCATCCACCTCGAAAGCGATTTCAATGAGTTTGTCGTCGCTCGCCCCCGCGCCATTCACGGCATCCTTGGCGTTGGAAAGGATATTCACGATAACGTGACTGAATTCGCTCTGATAGCCGTAAACAAGAAAATCCTCGACCGCCTGCGGTTGCTGTACGCGAATGGCGACATCGGTCTGGCGAAAACTCGGCTCGACCAGCTTGATGGCATTCTCCACCGACTTGATCAGGGAAAAACGCTCCTTGGTCTTGGACGGTTTGAAAAACTGGCGAAAGTCATCGATGGTTTTCGACATGAACTGGATCTGGGTATCAGCATTCTGCACCAGCTTGTCGACAAATTCGCGGTTGATCAGCTGATTGTAAAAAGCCGACTGCAAACTGGAGACATAGGTCGAGAGGGTGTTCAAAGGCTGCCGCCACTGATGAGCGATAGCCCCGAGCATCTCCCCCATGGCCGCCATTTTCTGAGCCTGGCGCAGCTGTTGCTCGGCAGTGGCGCGCTTGGAGATATCGCGGATACTCATCAGGATCAGCTGCTCGTTGTTCAGATGGAGTTTTTTGAGACTGACTTCGGCGGGGAACTCCGAGCCGTTACTGCGCAAAAACGTCCACTGGAAGAACTGCTGTTTTCCCAACCCGGCGGCATCGATGATTTTTTGCAGATGCTGGTAGCTGCTCTTGCCATCGGCCTGGTAAGCCGGTGATATATCGAGCATGTTGTTACCGATGATGCCGTACTCCCTGGCCCCCAGCATCTCCCGGGCCCGCTCGTTGCATTCGACAAAAACCGTCCCCTTGCTGACCATGATCGCATCATTGGCGACGTGAAAGAGGGTCTGGTAATGGGTTTCAATGGCCTTTCTGCGGGTGATATTCCACTTCAGGTCCTCGTTCATGCCGTTGATCACATCCTGATGCTGCTTGACGGTGAACTGAAAGCGCTTATTGAAAAACAGCAGCCCCAGGGCGCTGCCGCCGACTCCGAGCAAGGCGATTCCGGCGAACACCCCGAGCAGCTTCAACACGGCTTCCATGGCCGACAGCATTGAGGTTTTCCCCGACAGTGCATAGGCTTCCGCCGTGCTCATCGTGGTGCAGAGATACCAATCGACATCGTCGAGAAACTGGTAGGCGAGGATGTTCTCCTTACCATGCAGGAAATATTTGTAGGTCCCCTGGGCATTGCGCTGGAACGCGGCAATGACCCCCTTCAGGCTGCCATCGAGATCCTGCAGTTTATGAGTCATCAGCAGGCTCTGGTCGGGGTGAACGACAATGGTTCCATTGGCGGAGATAATAAAAGAGTACCCTTTATCACCGACTTTCAAATTAATGACATTATTGACCAGGGAATCGAGGATGATATCCCCACTGACCACGCCGTACAGCTGGCCGTTTCGCAACAACGGCGAGGTCATGGCAATCACCATCTGCCCGGTCGTCATGTCAACGTAGGGCGACGATAGCGAGATTTCGCTATTGACCATGCCATGGAGATACCAGGGACGATTGCGCGGATCATACCCGGTCGGGGGAAGCCAGCCGGCACCGTCGATCATGGTCCCGTCATCCAGGCCGAGATAAACATCACTGAACTCGCCGGCCTTGAGCGCCTGTTCCAGAACCCTGAGGACCGCTGCGTTATCATGGCTATCGATCCGGTCGATTTCCTCGATAACCGAACGCATGACCTTTTTTTGCAACTGCAGCCACATGTCGGTCGTGGCCGCGGCATGGGCAACGATATTACGCTGGTGATCAAGGATCGTTTCTTCCGCAATGGTCCTGGTCGTCGCATAGATGACCCAGAACAGCAGCAGGAAGACCGCCAACGGGACAACCGTCAGCAGCAAGACATTTCTCAGTTTAATTTTCATAACCACTATCCGCCCCGAAGCGATGAAATTTGCACCGGTCAGAAGAACGCCGTCAGAGAACCTTGCTGAACATCACTCAGCAGCGACAGCAAAAAATATTCCAACCGCCGCCAAGGGACGGAAAAGAACGAACACCACAACAACTGCTCTGGGCAGGGGACGGTCCGGTTAATCGACTTTGATGCCGAAACGCAAAACCCGACTGGCGTTGAGCTTATTCTCACGACCGATCCGGCGAAGCGCCTCGGCGGCGCGGTCGGCAATCGCCTCCTGACAGGCGGTGGTGCCACCAAGCCGACTGAATTGCAGGCAAAGGTCGATGATCCGCGACAACTCCGGTTCCTTGAGCTTTTTGAACAGCGCCACATATTCGGCCACCGAACCCTGCGCCAGCAGCGCTTCATCCTCATCGGCAGGGGCCTCTCCGGCCAGCAGGAGGCGGCAGGTCTCCTCCAGCGAACGGAGTCCTTTGCGGGCCTGGAAAGTCTGCTCGAACTTGGTGATCACCTCGGCGTCTTTGATCGCTCCCGCCCACAATCTGGAATCGAGATTGAACAGTTCCACCTCCGCTTTTCTTTTTTCGATATACAGATCAATGATCCTGGTCGCCAGGGCATCCTTGCCCAGATTGCGCAACAGGCGGACCGCACCGTCCAGGTTGGCCGGGCTGATAAACCTGGCGTTGTCTTTGAAACTTTCGGAAAGACAGCCGATCACCTCGCGGCTGTTGTCTGCAAAGGACTCATTAAATTTGCGCCAGGCCGCCTGAAAGGAACTTTGCGACCGGTCGGCCCGTAACTTTTCGTTAAAGACCTCCGCCTCCTTCCGCAACCAGGCTTCATCGAGGTAACCGTTTTCCACGAAGCGGGCCATCGGGGCATCAAAATCGTCGAAGGAATAATTATCGTAACGGCGTAAGACGGCGCACCAGCTCTGCTGCTGGGTAGTCAAGGCGGTATCGTCAAGGTCGCTGAAGCTGCTGTTCCGGCCGAGCACAAACTGATAATCCGGAATATCCTGTGCCCGACTGTAATAACACCAGGCCAGCAGGGCCAGGGAATGCAGGGCTCGCTTAAGGACCTGCTCCTCGTAATCCTTCAGGACAGGAATGACGGTCAACGCCAGTTTTTCGATCTTTTTGATAACACGGATATTGTTGATGCCGAGCGTGACGATGTCATCCCCCAATAGCCTGGCCACCCGATCCCGGGTCAGGGCGATGGCGACACACTCTCTGGCGGTCGGCGCAAAACGCAGCTCGGTATCGATCACTTTTTCGCGCAGCTTGACATAGTCGAGGGAAGAGTCGCCGCTTAAGCTTTCGTCATTGAGAATCAGAATAACCTTGCATTTTTTTTGTTCTTTCAGCTGGCTGATCAGCCCCAGGATATCCTGCGCGGCAATACCGTGCCCCTTGCGTTCAAAATCATCGATACAGATAAGCGCTTTTTCCAAGGAAAGAAACAGCAGAGAAGAGAAGATGTTGTGGTAGGCTTCCGGGGTCCGTCGGGCGGGGATAAGGGGGAGGACATTCTGCCCAATACTGCGCGCTAATGCGTCGGCATTGTTTCGAAATGTTTCGATGGTCGGTTTGCGACCGATCATTTTTTCTTCGACCAGGTTTTCAAAAATGGAAAATTTCAAGTCGCTCAGGCTGTTGATCCCGAACAGGGAAACGTAGGAGTACTTGTGTAAGGCGACCTTCTGCTGATTTTTCGCCTGGAGCAGATAGGTGTTCCAGGCATAGGTCTTACCGACCCCCCAGGCCCCTTTGATCGACATGACTTCGGGCGCTTCGCTGGCCAGGAAACGCCTGATCTGCTGCTGAATGACCTCAATCGACATAACACCTCATCAATTCATGCAGCTGCCGGGCTTTGCTGGCAGCCGGAAAAGCCGGCCCCCCTTTGGAAAGGAGGACCGGCTATGATTCGGAATTATCTGGCGAACAATGCGTGCATCTGAGATCTGAATTTACCGGCGCCGCCATTGGCCGGGTGGCGGACCTTGGTGGCGCTAATCCCCAGGCGTTCCAACTGGGTCGCTGACTTTTCACCAATGGCGATCACCTGCCTGAAGCTGCCCAGCTCAAGCAACTGCCGCAATACTCTGTGCCCGGCGGCGAGTTCGTCATCGGTCGGGGTCCGGTTGCTGAGCATCCCCCGCTGCGGATGATAGGGATGCCAGGGGAAAGCGTTCCAGAGCACCGCCCGACGCGGATCGATCCTCTGGTCGGCAAAAAAGCCCCAGACAATGGTGGCGGTCGGTTCGGTAAAGCCCAATGGGCGAATCTCCGGGGTACTGGTGCGTTGCGCCGCAATCCCCTTGAACACCATCTCGGGTTGCAGGTTTTTGGACTGCAACCCGCCCAGCAATAACCGCTCGGAGGTCATCGGTATCCCACTGAAATGCCCCCCTTGGTAACCGATCGCTTCGGCACAGAGCAGACTGTCTGCAACCCCGATCCGCTCCTGCAGATAGCAGTGCAGTTGGCGCCGACGAATCTCGACTCCCTGCGGACCAAGATCGTACAGCGGGTCGCTTTCACCCCAGGGATTGAACACCGCCGGTCCGCGGTAATCGGCCAGCGAGGCCACAAATCGGTCAGGCATGACAGACATCCTGAATCAAAATAAATGGTTTGACGATCAACATCCGAAACGGCCGGGAGCTCTCCCGTTCCCAGTCCTGCAGTTGCTCGGCCGAGGGCTTGCCGAGCAGCCCGGTGGCGATCCATTGCTGGACCTGCGCGGTGTCATCTTCGGCAACGCCAACCGCCGCCGTGACCAGGTCCAGTTCGGTCGCAACCAGGATAAGAGCATCGCGCTGCAGGTGGATGCGCAACTCCCGCCAGGACACCTCGGCCAGATCACGCTTGAAATTATGGTGCAAATTTGTCATAAACACTCACAACAAAAACAATATTTTAATTATCAATCTCTGAAAAAAACAGCAACATGTGCGGAGCCAATGGATCAGAGCAAAGCAGAACCCCAGAAAAGGACTAAAGAAACTGGCCCAAAATCCGATATGAGCTAAATACTACCTTCACGATATGCCGGGACAAAACGAAACAATGACTATTTCCATCTGAGCGGATAATAAATTGGGTTCCCAGAAAGTCGAACAACGCGTTGAGGTCGGTACCAAGCAGCTCGGTGAATTTGTCACCGACGCCTATGCCCTGAACCTTTATCTGCGCAACAGCGAACTCGAGTGTAGTGCGTCGATCACTGTCTATGAAACGAACAACAGCCTCCCCCCCGCCGAACTGATCACCATCCTGCAAAAACACGGTATCACCACAACAGTCGACCTGGAACAGGTCGCCATCTTTTGCTCCCAGGCCGCCCAGGGACAAAAACTGGAGTATTTTCCCCTGGCCCAAGGGCAGGCGCCCACCCCCGGCGAAGATGGCTGGTTCGAACTGATCGTCAATACCGGCAAGGAAAAAAGCGACCTGGTCGAAGATGAGACCGGCCGGGTCGATTTCAAGTCCGTCCAGAGTTTCTCAAATATTGAACCGGGTCAAAAGATCGGGGTCATCTATCCGCCGACCCCGGGCGTAGCCGGGTTCACAGTCATCGGGAAACCGATCCCGGCCAAAGCCGGTCAACCCAGTCGTTTGATTGCGGGCAACGGCATCAAGATCAGTGACGACGGCACCCAGGTCATCGCGGAACGAGCCGGGCGGGCCGTGCTGGATAATCATGTCCTCAGCATCGCTGAAGAGATGGTGGTCACCGGCGACGTCGACTTGACGGTCGGCCATATTACCTTTAACGGCTTCGTCGATATCAAAGGTGACGTGCTGGATGATTTCCATATCACGGCCACCAAAGGGATCAATGTCACCGGAACCGTCGGCGCCTGTCAGATTCAAGCGGATGGGCCGGTCACCCTCGGCAGCATGGCCGGCAAGGGCATCGGCAAGGTCACCTGCAAAGGGACGTTCCGCAGCCGCTACCTCAACCAGGTCCAGATCGAATGCTGGGGCGACATTCATGTCGAGCATGAAGTCCGCAACTCCATTTTGAAAGCGACAGGCAGTATCCAGTGCCCGAAAGGTTTGCTTTCCGGAGGTGAAGCGGTCGCGCTGGAAGGCATCGAGGTAAAAATCCTCGGTGCCCGGGCCGGGGCGAAAACCTATGTCACCTCAGGCGTTTATTTCCCTGAAACTGACCGGCTGAAATTTCTCAGAACCCGCATCAAAAGCGTCATCGAACAGATCAAAAAAATCGGTGAAACCCTGACCGCCCTGAACAAAAAACCCCTGTCCGGGCTGCGCAATGCCTTGCGCGAAGCCATCGAACTGCGCATCGGTATTCTGACTCAGCGCCAGGTCAACCTGGACGAGGAACGCGAAGATCTCTCCGAAGAGCTGTTAAGCTTTCAAGTGACGGAACATAAGACCGCTAATCCCAAGATCAATATCCTCGGTTCGCTGAAAGAACGCGTGGTGATCAACCTCGGCGAGAGCAGCGAGGAATCGACCATGGAGGTTTCCGGCCCCACCTCCATCATCGAGAACACCAGTGCCGGCGGGCTGCGCTTCCTGACCTATTCCCCCCTCAAAGTTTCGGCTGAGAAGCTGCTGGAAGAAGAGTCGGAAACAACCTGATCCCGGCGGGAGTTCTTTCAGCCGGATCTTTTGCGAACCCGCTCAATGACTGTGGCAGCAGCCTGGTTGGCCGCATTGACGCAATCATTAAGACCGACACCCCCAAAGGCATTCCCGGTCAAAATCAGCTCGGGCATGGTCGCCAGCCGTTCCCTGATCGCGCCAACCCGGGCGGCATGCCCCCGCGTATACTGGGGTATGGCATGGCGATGGCGAAAGATCCGCACGAATTCCGGCTCACAGGTGATCCCCATGATCTGCCGCAGATCGGTCATGGTTTTGCTCTTGACTTCTTCCTCACTCAACTCGATGGCCGCTGGATTGGTCGCGCCCCCCATCATTGACCGCAGCAACACCTTACCGGCTGGAGCGCGATTGGGGAAGATACTTGAATCCCACAGGGTGCCAAGAATACTTTTCCCTTCGGCCTTGGGAATCAGATAGCCGAAACCGTCCAGATCACGTTCAATCCGCTCTCGTTCGTAGCCGAAGCAAACGACATTCATCGTGGCGTAGGGAATCTCTTTAAGCAACTCAGCAGCAGCACCACAAGACCGCTCCAACATCGCCGCAACGGCAAAAGCCGGAGCCGCGGTGACCACGATCTCAGCATCGTACTGCTCTCCCCCGGCAGCGGTCAGGATAAAGCCGCCATCTTTGGGCACCAACTCACTGATCGTGCAGCCCAGCAACAGCTCGCCCTGAAGAGCCGCGGCAGCCGCGTTGGTCAGGTCCTGGATGCCGCCGTTAAAAGAGGTCAAAACGCCGCCCGGACCAGCGGCACTGGCCACCACTTTACCGGCCTTTTGTTCGGCCCGCTTCTGTTTGGCCAATTTCAGCATCGCCTTCAGCAAACCGCCGTATTGTTGTTCCAGTTCGTAAATCCGCGGGAAACAGCTTTTCAGACTCATGGTTTCCGGGTCACCGGCAAAAATGCCGGACACCATCGGCGCAATCAGTTTGTCCAGGGCCTCGCTGCCCAGGCGCCGGCGCCCGAATTCAGCAAGAGTTTCATCCCCCTGGTCCTTGCGCTTGGGAATCAGCATTTCTCCGGCCAGGCGTAATTTCCCCGGCCACGAGATCAATCCCGACTTCAGAAACGAGGGACCGTTCTCCGGCAGGCGATGCAGCTCTTGTCCCGAATAAATAAACCGCTTCCGTGCATTGTCATCCGAGCGGAGGAGCAGGTTATCAACCCCCAGCTGTCGGCAGAGATCCAGGGTCATCGGTTTATTATCGAGAAAACCGTTCGGTCCCCACTCACAAATAAAACCATCCTCATGAATCGACCAGATTTTCCCACCGCTGCGAGAGTCTTTTTCAAACACACGGGTTTCCACGGTCAAGCCGGCACTTAGCGCCTGTTGTTCAATGGCGTAAGCCGTCGCCAATCCGGAAATACCGGCTCCGATTACAGCAATACGGGTCATAAAAGCTCCAGAAAAAAGCAGTTCATAGACTCTATTTGTGCCGCTTTACCTGCGACTCGCGGACGGGCTGATTTTTCAGCTGCCGTCCGCGCTAGACCATACCATAGATTTTTAACACATGAAATCGAATGGTTAAAAGATTTTGGAAAGAATTTTGCCGGCCAACACATTCAGGGGATTGGAACGACTCAGAAACGGAAAGAGACAACGGCGGCGCGGGCAGAGCAGTTCCATCTTGCGCAGCAGCAGCGGATGGCGCTGATAATGCAGGCCCTGTTGATAGAAGTGCAGGGCTTTCCCTTCATACCCGGCCACCTGGTAAATCCGCCCCAGGTTCAAATAAATCAGCGGATGCGTCCGATCAGCTTTGAGTGCTCGCAACGCCAGGTTAAGCGCCTTTTGCATGGTTTTTCGTTCGCAGGCCAGGCAATAGGCCTGATAAGACAACAGTAACGGGGTCATTTCGGCAGCCTTGAGCCGACTGAACAGGTTCATGGCCAAAGCGGTATTGCCCTGTTCAACAGCAGCAATCCCTTCGGCAATGCTGGCGTTCTCGACCGCTGCCGGGTGGTCTTGTACAAACATGTGGGGTACTCCTACTTTTCATTTTAGGTGGGTTTTCTACGCAACAATGTAGTTTATTTTCTTTTTCACCATTTTCAAGTGTATTTTGTGTATAAGTTTTGCCCTCTCCCGTATTTATTTAAATTTTATCCTCGGCAGACTCTTGACGCTTTAAATAGCCACTTTTATATTAACGCTGTTCAGTCATTTCCAGGAGATCCATACCCATGGCAGAAGACTATTATCACACCCTCGGTGTCGCACGAAACGCCGAGAGCGCAGAAATAAAAAAGGCCTACCGCAAACTGGCCCAGAAATATCACCCGGACAAGAATCCGGGCGATAAAAAAGCCGAGGACCAGTTTAAAAAAATCACCGAAGCTTATGCTGTTCTCTCCGATCCTGACAAGCGCCGCCAGTATGATCAGTTCGGGGCAGCGGGATTTCAGCAGCGCTACAGCCAGGAGGATATTTTCCGCAATATCAACCCCGGCGATATTTTCGGCAATGGCTTCAACGGGGAAGATCTGTTCAGTCAGCTGTTCGGCGGCGGCCGCAGGTCCAGAAGACCGGTCAAAGGCCAGGATTATTCGATGCAAATCAGCATTCCGTTTCGGTTGGCCGTGCAGGGCGGAGAACGCCGCATCGACTATCACTCCGAAGGGAAGGTCGAACAGATCAAAGTGCGGATTCCGGCAGGAATCGAAAGTGGCAGCAAACTCAGGGTTTCCGGTAAAGGCGGGGCGAACCCGGCCGGCGGCCCCCCCGGCGACCTGTTCCTGCATATCGATATTGAACCGGACCCGGTCTTTACCCGCGACGGCAATGATTTGCTGGTCAGAGCCGAGGTCCCGTTCAGCGGCGTCTGCCTGGGAACCTCGATTGAGGTCCCGACTCTGGACACCCCCAAACGCGTCAAGGTTCCGGCCGGGATCCAACCCGGACAAAAAATCAGATTGCGGGGATATGGCGTAGCCGCTGCGGGGAAAAGACCAGCTGGTGATCTCTATGCCGTTATCGAAGTATCCGTTCCCCGCAAATTGAGCCCAGAGCAAAAGGAACTGCTGGAACGTTTGCAGGAGGTCGACCTTTAGCAGCCTTTGTCAATTCCGTCCGGCAAAGCCACTGCGTCAATGGACAAAGCCAACACCATTTTGCGCCAGGCATTGATTTCATAAAAGCCGGGAAAAGCACGTTTTTCCCGGCGACACCCGCACAAGCTTCAGTCCGGAGCGGCGCAATAAGCCCCCCGGGCCCGCCTTGGCCAGCGCATTTTTTACTAGGCGCAGAGAGCAGCTTTGGAATAGTATAGAGCCGCTTTGTAGCCGGAGAGTTGCCGGCCACAGAAGGAATGCCGATATCGGCATTTTGTTTGCAATAACTGCCCATAACCGGAGCCCGAACCGTTCATGGCCCACGCAGGGTCCCGGTCAATGACTTTCGGAAGCGAGCCGAACGTGTCACAGTATTGCTCAAGCAAAAACCTGCTCCTGACCTTGTTGACGCTGTTAGCCCTGCTGGTGGTCGGCGGGCTGACCAATGCCTCAGCCTGTCTGCAGACCGGTAACGCCTGCCTCCGGCAATGTTCGACCGTAGCAACGCGGGTCAATGATTGTCATCCGGAGACATTCCGGAAGCTCGGCTCTTCGTTCTGTTGTCAGAGTGAATCCTGCCACAGGTCGGCCGGTTTGCCGCGTGCGCTGGGTGGCCCGGAATACCGGACTCAATCCGCCAACGCCCATCTGCTCATCCACGATTCCCGGCCGCTGACACCGCAGCTCCGCACCGCTGCAGACCTGGCAAGCTTGAGGGTTATGCCCGAACCGCGGCTTTTTTACCTGACCGCATCACTCGCCCCCCTGCAATCCCTCAGCAACCTACGCACTGTCGTCCTGCGGCATTGAATCTCCTGCTCAAGCACCGGTTGACCGGGCCAGGACGACTGGCTATATTGACCGAATCTGTCATATTTATCTGACAGATCAATTCTGTGTAGGAGATTTCAACTTTGGCTGAGAGACAAAAAGATTTTACCGACCGCGTCTGGGACTTCCTCTGTTCCCTGAAACTGACCATCATCCTGCTGCTGCTGCTGGCGGTCACCTCCATCATCGGCACCATACTGCAGCAGAACGCCCCTGCCGCCGAATACATCCAGGAATATGGGCAGAGCAACTATGAGTTGTTCAAAAGACTCCAGTTTATCGACATGTATCATTCGACCTGGTTTATCGGCATTCTGGCCCTGTTCAGCGTTAATCTGATCTGCTGTTCCATCAAAAACTTCCCCCGGGCCTGGCGCTTTATCAAGGAACCCACCCTGGTTCCCGGCCCCGGGCTGTTCAAAAACTCGGCGAACAGCACCGAGTTTACCGTCAAGGCAGACCGGCAGCAGGTTGCCCAGCGAGTGACCGAATTCCTGAAAAAGGAATTTGCCAAACCGACCATGACCGAAAAAGACGGTCAGCTGTGCTTTTTTGCCCAGAAAGGAATCTATTCTCGCTTCGGCGCCTACGTGACTCATGTTTCCATTCTGATCATCATGGCCGGTGCCATTATTGGCAATTTCTGGGGCTACAAAGCCTGGGTCAATATTGTCGAAGGAACCTCTGTCAATAAGGTTCAGCTGCGCAGTGGCGGAGAGATTGATCTTGGCTTCACGGTGCGCTGTGACGATTTCAACGTCAGCTATTACCCCGGCAGCAACCGCCCCAAGGATTACAACAGCGATCTGGTCATTCTCGAAAACGGCAAGGAAGTTCTTAAAAAGAGAATTGAAGTCAACGATCCGCTGACCTACAAGGGAATCACTTTCTATCAATCCAGTTACGGTCCCGCGGGAACGGCTGTTTTCAAGGTTCGGGTCACCGATAACGGCAGCGGCGAAACCATAACGGTCAATGCCAAACAAGGACAGCATATCAACCTGCCTAACGGCTATTCTTTTGCGGTGACCAACTTTACCGACAATGACCGCAACTTCGGCCCGGCCATGCAGCTGCATGTCAACACCCCGGATGGCAAACACGGCTCTCCCTTCGTGGTCTGGCAGAACTTTCCTGAATTCGATGTCAAACGCGGCGGCACCTTCAGTTTCGCCCTGCTCGGTTTTGACCAGCCGCAGTTCACCGGGCTACAGGTCGCCAAAGACCCGGGCGTCAATATCGTCTGGGCGGGCTGTTTCCTGATGGTCTTCGGCTCATTGACCGCCTTCTTCTTCTCCCACAAACGCCTCTGGGTTTGTCTGCGGGAGGAAAGCGGCAAGACCAAAGTCCAAATGGCCGGTAACGCCCACCGCAACCAGCCCGGCTTTTCGCTGGCCTTTGAGGAGTTGCAGCAGAAATTTGAATCAGCCGTCAAAAACGAATCCCAAAAGAAGGAGGGATAATCCATGGATAGCGGACAATTACTTAATCTGACAACCGTTGCCTACTTTTCCGCAATGGTGCTGTTTTTTGCCTATATCGCAACCAAGAACAAAACCGTGGCCCTGATCGCGACCCTTACTGCCCTGGCCGGGTTCGTGCTGCAGACCACGGCCCTCGGTTTGCGCTGGTATGAATCCTACCAGATCCTCGGCAGCGACGGCCGCGCGCCCTTGTCGAACCTGTATGAATCGGTGGTGTTTTTCGCCTGGTCGACGGTCTTGATCTACCTGATTATTGACTGGAAATATAAGCAGCGGACCATCGGCGCCTTTGTCATGCCGATCGCTCTGTTCAGCATGCTCTGGGCCCAGATGAGCCTAAACTCCAGCATTGACCCGCTGGTCCCGGCATTGCAGAGCAACTGGCTGACCTACCACGTCATCACCTGCTTCCTCGGCTACGCCGGCTTTGCCATCGCCTTTGGAGTTTCAGTGATGTACCTGCTGAAAATCGGCAAGGAGGAAAAACAGCAAGGGGATAAACCACTGGGAGGAATCCTCGGCATGTTTCCGCCGACCAAAGTTCTGGACGACCTCAATTACAAAGCGATCATGGTTGGCTTTCCCTTGCTCACCCTCGGCATCATTACCGGTGCGGCCTGGGCCAACTATGCCTGGGGCACGTACTGGAGCTGGGACCCCAAAGAAACCTGGAGTCTGATCGTCTGGTTCATTTATGCCGCCTTCATCCATGCCCGCTTTACCCGCGGCTGGGTTGGCCGCCGCGCCGCCTGGTTATCAGTGTTCGGTTTTGCCGCAACCCTGTTCTGTTATCTAGGGGTCAATCTGGTCCTTTCCGGTCTCCACTCTTACGGTGGTGCCTAGACTCAGCCTAGCGACATCCAGCGGCACAGCTCAGTTCAGCCGTAACTGTTCTGTGCCGCTGATTTTTATGCCCGCCAACCCTTGTTGCCACTAGCGATCTGCACCGGGAACTGCCTGAGTCCCGAAACTTGCAGTTGCAATATAAATTGCAACTGCAAGTTTCATTGCGCTGTCAATCCTGCATTAATTTCAAAGTGTTAAGCTCTGCCTCCTATTTGTAGGCTCAATTTTACTTGCAACCGCTGGTTCAAAACAATTCCGTATAAACTCCACCCAAAATCCTTTAAATCCAACACTTAGATCAAATTTATTAATTGGCACTTATTGTGCTTCACGTTGGGATCAAGATTATCTCATTGGAAAAGTGCGGACCGAAGTCGCACCACGGACAAACAGCGTCGGGGGGCAGACAACCCTGTGAGCACATCAGGGAGAAGGAGAAAGAATGAACTGGTTTAAAAATTTAAAGATCGGTCTCAAACTTGCGGTGGGTTTCGTGGTTATGATCCTACTCATGGTCGGCCTTGCCATGGACGGTTATTACAGCGTCGAAAAAATTGAGAGTTTACTTGAAGAAACCCTGCAGACCAGGCTACAGATCACCAACCTGATCCTGTCGGCTGACCGCGACCTTCAACAGATGCTGGTCGCCGAAAGGTCGCTGGTTTTTTCCACGCCCGGTTCCGAACAGTTCAAAGCCCAGTTGAAGGACTATCAGGAGAACAAAGAACAGGCCAAACAACGCTGGGACAAGGCTGCTGCGCTGTTTACTCAGACTGATAGCAAAGCCCTGGTCAAAACCTTTGCCCAAGACTGGGTGGCCTGGGAGAAACTTTCCAGCCAGGTTATCAATTATTGCCAAGCCGGAACGGACAGCGATCGGCAGCAAGCCATTGCACTCTCCATGGGTGCGGCAGGCAGCGCCTTTGAAACCATGCGTGAGCATATCAATACAGTACAAGATATCAACGATGCGGTCATCGTCGCAACCAAAGACCGCGCCGCTGAAGTTCACCACAGCATTCTTGTCAACGTCCTGATCCTGGTGTCCCTAGCCCTTCTGGCGGCTCTGGCGCTGGCTTTCTTCATGAACCGTTCGATCGCGGCTCCGATCAGAAAAGGGGTCGCCCTGGCCGAGCAGATCGCTCTGGGTGACCTGCGCCAGCGACTTAACCTCAATCAGAAAGATGAAGTGGGCCAGCTCGGCCTCGCCCTCGACCGGATGGTCGACAGCTTGAATTCCTCGGCGGATATGGCCGAAGCTCTTGCCGAAGGTGATTTGACCCGGGACGTCAAGGTCGCTTCCAAGCAGGATCGACTGGGCCATGCCCTCAAGACCATGGTGGAGAATCTGCGTGAGATCGTCGGCGGGATTCAACTCGCCGGGGAGCAGATTGCCTCCGGTGCCGGCCAGGTGGCCGACTCCAGTCAAAGCCTTTCCCAGGGGGCTACCGAATCGGCCAGTTCCCTGGAGGAAGTCTCCGCGTCCATGAATCAACTCACGGAACAGGTTCGCGTCAACTCGGAAAATGCCTCGGCAGCCAACCAGCTTGCCAGCGAATCGAAACTGGCCGCTGAACAAGGAAACCGGCAAATGGCGGAAATGGTCGGGGCCATGGACGAAATCAACAGTGCCGGCCAAAACATCTCCAAAATCATCAAGGTTATTGATGAAATCGCCTTCCAGACCAATCTGTTGGCGCTCAATGCTGCAGTCGAGGCCGCCCGGGCCGGTCAGCACGGCAAGGGCTTCGCCGTGGTTGCTGAAGAGGTTCGCAACCTTGCCGCCCGCAGCGCCAAGGCTGCGGAGGAGACCGCCGAACTCATTGAAGGCTCGGTCGCCCTCACCGCGCGGGGTTCACAAACAGCGCGGCAAACCGCAGAAGCGCTCAAGAACATCATGCAAGGAACCACCAAAGTCTCCGATATCCTGGAAGAGATCGCGCTGGCGTCCAACGAACAGGCGCAAGGGATCAGCCAGGTCACCACAGGCCTGACCCAGATCGATCAGGTCACCCAGCAGAACACGGCCAGTGCCGAAGAGAGTGCGGCAGCGGCAGAAGAACTCGCCAGTCAGGCGCAACAGCTACACACCATGTTGGCACAGTTCAAATTGAACCGCTCAACTTTGAAACCGGCGTCCGTACCGAGCAGAATGGCAACGCCCGCACCGACCGGCTGGGGAAGCCCCGCTCCGCAGCCCCGCGCGACGCGCTCGGCGGCACCACAGATCTCCCTGGACGATGATGATTTCGGCAGATTCTGAGCCTTGACCTGCTTTATCCCTGTTCAGATCAGCTGCATCGATCTGAACAGGGAACTGATTGACCTGGATGCGGTTTCCGGATAAGCTGATATCATTAGTTTTTTCAAAAACTGTCTATCAAGACACTATTGACGACAAGTATTCCCAAGGGGCACTCAGTGGCAAACCTGCCAGGTCAGGAAAAAAAAATACTGCTTATTTTCCACAACCCGCAACAATCCGAACTGCTCAAACAAAACCTTGAAGCCTGCGGCTTTGAGGTCCACTCCTGTAAATCGCTCCAAACCGCAAGCATGATGCTGGCTGCCGGTCGAAGAATTTCACTGACTTATTCCTGGCTGCTCATCAACAGCAACGCCCAAGATCTCTCCGACTTCCTCCAGGAAACACTCCTGCAGGCACAGCAGGCAGACCGTTTCAGGGTTATCTTCTTCCACCACCAGCTCGACATTGAACGCTTTTCGAACCTGGGTATCGCCAACGCCTACGCGGTTCCGGTCAGCGATACGATGAACAGCGCGGTCCTCGGCTCGACCCTCTATCAAATCATCGCCAAAGCTGAACGAGCAGCAGGTGGGCAGCTCCGGCCGCAGCCCCGCGTCCTGCTGGTCGAAGACAATGACATCGGCCGGCTTATGGCCAGAACGCTGCTGGAAAAACTCGGCTGTACGGTCGTTGAAGCCAGAAATGGTGCCGAAGCAGTCACCCGGGCCGAGCAGGAGGATTTCGACCTGCTGCTGACCGATATTCTCATGCCGGTCATGGGCGGAATTGAGGCGATCAGCCGTATCCGCAAACTCAAACCGGCAGCGCTGCCCATTGTCGCCATGTCCGCCAATGCCGACAGCAGCTGGAGCAACAGTTTTCACGCCGGTGCCGACGGCTATCTGGTCAAACCCTTTGCAATAGAAACCTTGCGCCGGGAGCTGGGCAAATGGATCAACCTGCCCGAATCCGTCACAACGGACCCAGCGCCTCCCACCTATCCCCCGCTGGAGCTACTGGCAGATCACCTCGCCATCACAACCGGACTGAACAGGGCCGGCGGAAAACTGTCGGTCTACCTGCGCATGCTGCATAGTTATCGCGAACATTTCGACAGCTTTGAACCCGCGCTGCGCCAGGAGCTGCAGGCCGGCGAATTGAGCGATGCCAGGCGGAGAATTCACAATCTGAAAGGAGTTGCCGGAACACTGGGGGCAACCAGGCTGTATGATTTATCCCGCCAGTTCGAGAAGCAGCTGAGCACGTCAGCAAAACCGGCTGGACTGGAAGCGCTGTTGCAGGAGCACCGGGAGCTCTGTACCCGGATCGATCAACTCCCCACGTTGGCAGCAACTCCGTCGGCGAGCTCATTACCGGCCGGAACCTCCGCTGAACTGCACGCCCTGCTGACGCAGATAAAAGCACTGGCCCTTAACCATCAAGCGCGACAGGTGAAGGAATGCCTCGGCCAGTTGCAGCAGAAAAGCTGGCCCCCCTGCTACGTGGAACAGCTCCAGGAACTGCAACGGCAATTAGAAACCTTCCAATATTCTGCCGCGACAGATATGATCAATACTCTTTTCCACAGCTGGCCGGATGATAAACATGGGGAACAGAAACAGCACAAACCTCAGTGAGGTTCTGCGGGCGTTATGGAAGATACCTTGAAAAGTCAGATTCTGGCGGTCGATGACAACCCGGTTAACCTTGAAGCACTGCTCGGCCTGCTTGGCGCCGACTATGATCTGCGCGTGGCCAGCGACGGGAAATCAGCCCTGGCGCTGATTGATAAAGGCTTTATTCCGGATCTGATCCTGCTCGATATCCTCATGCCGGGCATGGACGGCTATGAACTCTGTCAACACTTCAAAACCCGGGAAGAACTCAACGGGGTACCGTTCATCTTCCTGTCCGCCCTGGATAAGGAAGAGGACGAGGCCCTGGGCCTGCAACTCGGCGCGGCCGATTATATCGGCAAGCCGTTCCAGCCGGCAATTTTGCTGCAACGGATCAAGTTGCACCTGGAACTGAAAAGCTACCGGGTCAAACTGCAGTTGCTGGTTGCGGAAAAAACCCAGAAACTCAAGCAGGCTGAACAGCACGCCTTGCAGCAGGAGGCCCTCTACCGGGAATTGTTTAATAACATGGGCAATGCAGTGGTCGTCTGTGACGCCCTGGACAGCGGTGCCGAATTCATCGTTCGTAACCTGAATCGCTCTGGCGTCAGCGTTTTTCGCAAACAGTTGACGGAGGTCATCGGCAACAGGTTAAGCGAACTGATCCCGGATGCTGAAAAAGTCGGCCTGTTGCTCGCAATGCGCCGGGTCTGGACCTCAGGAAGCGCGGAACGGCTGCCGGCCAAGCGCTACCAGTCCGGGCAACGGAACCTGTGGATCGACAGCTATCTTTACAAACTCCCTTCCGGCCAGGTGGTCGGTATTTTCGACGACATCACCAAACGCAAGGAGATTGAAGCCAAGATCATCCAGGCCAAAGAAGAGTGGGAAAAAACCTTCGACGCCATGGCTGACTGCGTCACCATCCTGGACAGCGACCTGCGCATCATCCGAGCCAACAAAGCGACCCACGATCTGTTTGCAGCCCCCTACAACAGCCTCACCGGGAAAAAGTGCCACGAGCTGTTCAGCGGTACGGATACAATCTGCAACGACTGTCCGGCCGTTACCACCCTGCAGGAATTTACGGTCTGTTCACAAACGCGGACCCACGACTATCTGGAGAAAACCTTCGATATTTCCTGCTCCCTGCTGGAAGGGGAAGCAGGCGGGCCATCCTACCTGATTCATGTCGCCCGCGACGTCACCGAACACAGCCGGTTGCAGGAAGAGGTCAACCGGGCCAACCGTTTGGCGTCAATCGGCGAACTGGCGGCAGGTGTCGCCCATGAGATTAACAACCCGAACGGCCTGATTCTCCACAACAGCCGCCTGGTTATGGATGTTTACCGGGACCTGCTGCCGGTCCTGGAAAAACAGCTGCCCGAGGAAAAAGAGCTGTCTCTCGGCGGACTGGACAGGGAAGATATTTTCTCTTCGGTTCCGCAGATGCTCGACGATATTCACGGCGCATCACGCCGGATCAAACATATTGTCACCGAGTTGCGGGACTTCTCCTCTTACGACAACAATGACCCGCTGAATATGGTCGATCTGAATCAGGTCGTGCGCTCTTCGGTACACCTGGTGAAAAACACTCTCAAGCAGGCAACCGCCGACTTCAAGGTCGAGTTGGCCCCTGATCTGCCAACCACCCGCGGTATTCCGACCCGGTTGGAACAGGTCATCATCAACCTGCTCATCAATGCCTCCCAGGCCCTGGAAAGCCCCATGGACAGTATTTCCATCGCCACCGAATACGATCGGCCCCAGGAGCTGGTGCGGGTTCTGGTCAGGGATACCGGCAGCGGCATTCCGAGCGAATTGCGTGACCACATCTGCGAGCCCTTTGTCACCACCAAACGCCAAAAAGGCGGCGCCGGACTCGGTCTGTCTGTCTCCACTCGGATTATCAAAGCCCATAACGGCAAGTTGCGTTTTGTTCCCAACCAGCAGAAAGGCACCATAGCCATTGTCGAACTACCCGCAGGAGAAAACCTTCATGGCGAAGACTAAAGCGCTCTACCCTGAGCGGCCCGTGTTGATGATTGATGATGAGTTACCCTGGCTGCGCAGCATGACCATGTCCTTGAAATCCGTAGCCGGGATCACCAATATCCACCAATGCCAGGACAGTCGCAAGGCTTTGAACCTGCTGACCCAGGACAGCTACAGCCTGGTGCTGTTGGATCTGACCATGCCCCATACCAGCGGAGAAGAGCTGCTCAGACGAATCCGGGAGACCTACCCGCAAACACCGGTCATCATCATCAGCGGAATGAACCAGATCGAAACCGCGATCCGCTGTGTCAAGGAGGGCGCTGAAGATTTCTATGTCAAGACCGATGAGCGGGAACGTATCATCAACGGCATCCAGAAAGTCCTGAAACAGAATCGCCTGGAGCAGGAAATCCGGCAGCTCTCGGATTCGCTGCTCCAGGGCAAACGACAACAACACCCCGCGTTCGCTTCAATCGTCACTAGAAGTTCCAAGATGCATAGTATCTTCAACTATCTACAGGCGGTTGCCAACAGTGTGGAGCCGATTCTGATCGGTGGGGAGAGCGGCACCGGCAAAGAACTGATTACTAAATCCTTGCACCAGCTCTGTCATCCAGACAAGCCGCTGATCGCCGTCAACGTCGCCGGCCTTGACGATATGATGTTCAGCGATACCCTGTTCGGCCATATCAGGGGGGCGTTCACCGGCGCCGAACAAACCCGGCTGGGGATGATCGAAAAAGCCGCCAACGGTATCCTGTTTCTTGACGAAATCGGCGATCTCTCCATGGCTTCGCAGGTCAAATTGCTGAGACTGCTGCAGGAAGGTGAATATTATCCCCTCGGCAGCGATCAACCCCGACTGAGCAAAGCACGCATCCTGGTGGCAACCAATCAGAAGCTGGCGCAGAAAGAAGCAGAGGGAAGCTTTCGCAGGGATCTGCTCTATCGCCTGCATGCCCATCGCGTCGAGCTGCCACCGCTGCGCGAGCGGAAAGAAGATCTCCCGCTGCTCCTTGAGCATTTCCTGCAGGAAGCGGCAACAATCCTGGGCAAACCCGTGCCGACGTATCCGGCGGAACTGATCACGCTTCTGGCAACCTATCATTTTCCCGGCAATATTCGTGAGTTGCGGGCCATGGTTCACGACGCCGTCAGTGTTCACGGCAAAGGGGTGCTCTCCATGCAGAGGTTCAAGGAAGCCATCGGCCAGGAGCTCCCGGAACATGGTCCAAGTGTAGTCACCCCGGTTGGCCAACAGGTCAAGGTCCGCTTCAGCGACACCCTGCCAACCCTGAAGGAGGTCAGCCGGTTACTGATTGAGGAAGCCATGCAACGGGCGCAGGGCAACCAATCCATTGCGGCCAGAATGCTCGGCATTACTCATCAGGCCTTAAATCAGCGCCTGAAAAAAATGGAGGATTGAGACGACCGCAAAAACCAGCACAGTCCTCATTTCATGCAGCTGCCGACGCAACACTGTGGCAGCCCAGACACCAACTTGAGCAGGTTTTCCAGATGGAACGGCATATGTCCAACAGCCCTGGGGGTCCCGGATGCCGGACCTTAAACAAAATACTCAGTGCCCGCACTAAGTTATGTCGCCTTTCGGAAAAACGGAGCGGCCGAGCCTTGCTGCAGGCTTTTCTTGATGAGGCCGAAAAACTGACCGACAGCCGAATCGGTTTTTTTTGTTGCCTGGAAGAAGACCAAAACCGCATCGCCCTGCAAACGTGGTCAACCAACACGCTGCAGAATCGTTGTCAGGCCGGCCCGCACCTGGCGCATGCGGCCATCGATCAGGCCGGGATCTGGGCGGAATGCGTGCAGACCCGGCGGCCGGTCGTCCACAATAGCTTCCCCAACCTCGGCCGTCAGCCCCTGCCTCCGGGGCATGCTCCCATCTTGACGGAGTTGATCGTGCCGATTATCCGTAAGGATAGAATTGTTGCCATCCTCGGCGTCGGGAACAAACCTTCTGGCTACGACAGCAACGACATCGATCTGCTCCACGGACTGGCCGATGTCAGCTGGGACATTATCGCCCGCCAGCAGAGTGAGGACGAACTCGTCCAGGTCCGGCAGCAGCTGGACGAAGCTCTTGCCCAGACCGCGGCACCCCGCGCTTTTAGAGAGTTTTCAGAACGCAAATACTGGACTCTGCTCGAAGAAGCGCACTTTGCTATTTCCCTGGCCGACGCCAAGACCGGGATCATTCTCGAGTGCAACAAAGCACTGGCCGATATGCTCGAACGCTCTCCCGCAGAACTGATCGGTCAGCCCCAAGCCATTCTCCATGCCGAAAAGGTGGCGGCCGGTCATCTGAGCCGCAATTTCATCCGCCACCGGGACCAGCTTCCCGGCAGCGTCCTGGAAGACCGGCTGCTCACCAAAACAGGCCGGCCATTGGATGTTGAAATCCATGCCCAGAAATTCACCCTCGAAAACCGGGAGGTCATGCTTGCCATCATCCAGGATATCTCGGCAAGAAAGCATGCCCAACAGGAATTGCGCGAAGCGCAGCAGCGTTACCGGCTGATCTCTGAAAACGTCACCGACGTGGTCTGGACTATGGATCTGGCCAGCGAGAAATTCACCTATTTCAGCCCTTCCGTCGAATTGTTGCGCGGCTACACCCCCGCAGAAGCGTTGCAGATGTCGTTAACCGAAACGCTGACAGCGGAATCCTGTCAACGGGCTCGCCAGCGCATCGCCGAGATCAGCGCACAGCCCTTTGATCCCCTTGAAGATTCCTGGCAATACGGGCTGATTGAACTTCAGGAATACCACAGAGACGGCTCCATCATCGATACGGAAATCCTGGCCCGGTTTCTGCGGGATAAAGACGGAACGCCGACCGGCCTGCTCGGTGTTACCCGTGACATTTCCGCGCGAAAAAGGGCGGAGCAAGCCCTCCAATTGGAAAAGGACAAATTCCGCACCCTGTTCGAACATGTCCCTGACTACGCGCTGGTCCTCAAACCGGAGCAGGACGATCTGATCATTGCGGACCTCAGTGACTCCGCCTGCGCTTCCCACGGCTTTACCCGTGAGGAACTCCTTGGCCAGTCGATTCGCCTTGTCGATCCGGCTGATCATGTTTTTGCAGGGCTCCGGGGCGATATGGAACGGCTCAAGGCCGGCCAGACAGTCTGTCGCGAAACGCTTCACCGGCGCAAAGACGGCACGACCTTCCCGGTGCAAGCACTGGTCAGGTTGATCCAAATGGACAACCAGCCCTTGCTGTTCTCCATAGAGCAGGACCTGACGGTACAGAAGATCGAAGAGAATGAACGCCTGAAACTGGAGCAGCAGCTGCGCCAGAAATACAAGATGGAAGCCGTTGGTTTGATGGCGGCAGGAATTGCCCATAATTTCAACAATAATCTGGCGATCATTCTCGGCAATCTGGAGCTGATCAAAATAAACCTGCCGGCTGATGCCACGATCAGGGAATATCTGCACAATGCGACCATCGGTATCCGCAGATCACGCGAACTGATCCAGCAAATCATGACTTACAGCCGCCAGGAATCCAGGACACGAACCGTCGTCCAACCTGCGCTGATTATCGAAGAAACCCTCAAACTGCTACGCTCGACGGTTCCTAGCTCGGTTGAACTGCGCTGTCAACTGCCGCCCACACAGGACAGCATCAGTATCAACGCCGATCCCACCGCAATTCAGGAAGCCCTGATCAACCTTTGCACCAATGCCGTCCATGCCATGCACGACAAAGGCCTGCTGACGATCTCGCTGGACAAAGTTGAATTGGCGCAACAGGACATCCCGGCCCAATACAATTGCCAGCCGGGCATCTATGCCCGCATCGAGGTGCAGGATTTAGGAATGGGAATGAACCGAGCCACCCTGGAAAAGGTTTTCGATCCGTTTTTTACCACCAAGGAGGTTGATCAGGGAACCGGTATGGGGCTGGCGACAGTGCAGGGAATCGTCGAGCAGCATGCCGGGCTGATCAACGTCCACAGCAGCCCCGGCCAGGGATCTTCCTTTGCTTTGTTCTTTCCGGTGACGGAAGCACAGCAACACGACAGCTCGGAACACCAGGAGCCGCTCAGTCTGCCCGGAGGAGTGGAGCGGATATTGCTGGTTGACGACGAAGCAAGCCTGGCCCTGGTCAACAGTGCCATGCTCGGTGAAATGGGCTACCGGGTCGAGGTTGAAACCAGCAGTCGCCAAGCCCTGAAGCGGCTCACCGATCCCCGGAAACGTTTTGACCTGCTGATCACGGATCAGATCATGCCGGGGCTCACCGGCATTGAACTCGCCCGCCTCGCCCGCCAGATCGACCCGAACCTGCCGATCATTCTCTGCACCGGCTACAGCGACAAAGCCGCCGGTGATGAGATGGACCTGGACGAGCCCTGCGCGTATTGCATGAAACCTCTGGATATGGCGGAATTATTGACAACGGTCCGCACGGTCCTGGACCACCGGCGCTGATTGATCAGCCAGACAGACCCGCCTCACCAACGGGTCAATCGAAGCAGTCCGGACGATACATCATGGCCAATGTCCCCCGACTGAGCAGACAGGCGGGGCAGATCGCTCCGGCATCGCCGTACTCCTGTTCCGCCAACAACTGACCGGCCAGCTGGGCCGGTTCGGTCAGCGGCTCGTCCGCAGAAAACTCCCGGGAACATAGGGCACAGGTCATCATCGGCGCAGATGCTCGCGAACCAGCGCTGCCATGGCATCAAGAAAATCGGCGTGATCGTTCAGGGAGGGAGCGCGCTGGAAATTGACAATCCCCTGCCGGACCGCCAGTTCACGATACTCGATATCTATTTCCTGCAGGGTTTCAATGTGATCGGACACAAAAGAGACCGGGACCATGAGCAGTGCCCGGTGCCCGGCCGCCGCCAATTGGGCGATGGTTTCCTCGGTCCCGGGTTCCATCCATTTGACTGGCCCGCTCCTGCTCTGGTAGGCGATGGACCAGTCATAATAGCCAACCCGCTCCATCACCTGCTCAACCGTTGCCTCGACATGCTGTTGATAGGGATCTCCCCGATCGATGAATTTTTGTGGCAAGGCATGGGCGGAAAAAAGGATCTGTACCTCGTCGCGAAGCAGATCATGAAATGCGTCCAGCCCTTCGTTGACCCGGTTGGCCAGCGCGTCCAGGTAACCCGGCCAGTCGTACCATTCTTCGATCAGCCGGTATTCCAGCTCGGGGTGAACTGCGGCCGCCGCTTTTTTAAAGTCATTGACGCTGCTGCCGGTGGTCGCTCCGGTATAATGCGGGTAAAGGGAAACGACCACCGCGGTCTGGATCCCGGCCGCTTTGATGTCTGCCAGCACCTGCTCGGCGCGCGGCTGCCAGTAACGCATGATGACATAGGGCCGAAAACGTTCACCAAGTCGTTCAGCGATACCGACAGCCTGCTTATTTGTCCACTCGAGCAGTGGGGAGCGACCGCCGATCTGGCGATAATTTTCCACCACCTTCTTGGCGCGAAAATGGGAAATCAATCGGGCAAAGGGTTTCTGCAGCAAGCCCCCGGCCGGCAATTGAATCAATTCCCGGTCGGCAAACAAATTAAACAGAAACGGCTCCACCGCCGCCAGGGAATCTGGGCCGCCCATATTCAGAAGAATCAGCGCAACAGGTTGGTCAGCAGGCATAACGCATATTCTCTCCGCAGCAGAAGGGGATCATACAAAACGGGGGACAGATGCGGTTTCTGTCCCCCGTGGTCGATCCTGAGCAATTACTTTTGACTGAGTCGATGGACACAGTCAACCATAAAAATGGCATTTTCAGGTGGAACTGTGGGCAGGATACCATGCCCCAGATTAAAGATAAATCCTGGCCGGTCATCATTCTCGGCAAGAATACGCCTGACTTCCTTTTCAATATAGTCCTTGGGCGCATAGAGCACCGTCGGATCGAGATTCCCCTGGACTGCGACATCGTCCCCCAGGATATCACGCGCCTTGCCCAGGTTGACATGCCAGTCGAGGCCGATCACGTCGCTGCCAGCTGCCTTGACCAGTTCTAGCATGGTCCCGCCGTTTTTGACGAAATAAATCACCGGGATACCGTCCCGCTCCAGGCCATCGATCAATTGCTTGACATAGGGCAGAATATAGCGCTCAAAATCGTGCGGTGCCAGCAACCCGCCCCAGGTATCGAAAATCTGAATGGCCTGGGCTCCGGCTTGAATCTGCATATTCAGATAGCGCCGGTCCATCTCGGTGATTTTCTGCATCAAAGCATCATAAAGGGGGAAATCGGCATACATCATCTGTTTGAGGGCGGCAAAGTCCTTACTCCCCTTCCCTTCAACCATATAGCAGGCCAGAGTAAAGGGAGCCCCGCCGAAGCCGATCAGCGGCACCCGCCCGGTGAAGGCTGCCCGCAGCCGCTTGATGATCTCCGGGACATAGGGTACGGCCTGGGCCATATCCTCGGGCACCACCAGTGCTTCGACATCAGCCGCGGTCCGCACCGGATTGGCAAAGACCGGGCCGGGCACGAAATCCAGCTCCAACCCCATCGGCTCGATGGGGGTCAGAATATCGGAAAACAAGATCGCGGCATCGGCACCCAGGATGTCGATGGGCTGAATCGTCACTTCAGCAGCCCGGGCCGGATCCTTGCAGAGATCCAGAAAAGTGCCGCCACCCTGCGCTCGAACAGCCTTATACTGGGGCAGATAACGCCCGGCCTGCCGCATCAGCCAGACCGGGACCCGATCGACCGGCTGGCACCAGCAGGCTTTGAGAAAATTGTAATCATCAGACATAAAGTTTTGGCCTCCTCTGGAATGCTGACCTGAAGATTGTCATAACCGCACCAGGTGCGGACCCGCATCCGGGCTGTCGTTATTCACTGCTATGTGCTGCAGCTTCCTGTTCCATGCGCTTACGCGTCCGGCGCGGAATATAGCTGCAGAACGGTTCTTCCGCCATGTAATCCCCATACACAGCATCGGCACGGGCGCGGCAGCCGCCACAGACATTAATGAACTCGCACTCCCCGCACTTGCCTTGATATTTGCTGAAATCCCGCAGATCGTTAAAGACCTTGGAATTGAACCAAAGCTCTTTGAATGGCACCTGTTTGACATTGCCGACCGAGGAATGAAAATAGGAACAGGGCTTGAGATTGCCGAAGCAGTCGATCAGGCAGATGGTCTGGGCGGCAATACACCCCTTGCCCCCGCCGGTTGAAAAAGTCAGGCTGCGGCGTTTGAAGTCGACCCCTTCGGCCTTGGCCATCTGCGGCACAATGCGATAATAGTGCGGCGCACAGGTCGGGCGCATGAGGATATCGTCCTCGTGCTTTTCCTGCTCATAGTGCCAGGCCAGAATCTCTTCATAGTCTTCCGGCGTGATCAATTCGTTCATGATCTCTTCCCCCCGCCCCGTGGGTACAATCATGAACATATACCAGGCCGTGGCGCCGAGCCCTTTAGCCACCTTGAAGGTTGCACCGACGTCATGCTGATTACGTTTGGTGAAAGAGGAGTTGATAAGAAACGGGATGCCGTTGCGTTTGAGGGTCTCGGCCCCGCGGATCACTCCGGCGTAGGCTCCTTCCGAGTTACGAAAGTCGTCATGAATGGCCGCTGTTGAGCCATCCAGGGACAGCGACACCATTTTGATATCGGCGCTTTTCATCTGCGCACAGACCGCGTCGGTAATCAGTGTGCCGTTGGTCGCCATGCACATCCGCAGCCCTTTGCCGGTTCCGTAGCGGGCGATATCGAAGATATCTTCGCGCAGCAACGGTTCACCGCCGGACAGAACCAGGACCGGCTTGCTGATTTCACAGATATCATCAATCAGCTTGAAAGCTTCTTCGGTATTGAAATCACCAGCTGCGGCAGACATGTCTGAAGAGCAGCGACAATGCACACAATTTAAATTGCAGCGCTGGGTGGTTTCCCAGGCAATCCATTTGGGAATAAATTCTTCCTGCTTCGAGGTCATATTCACTCCTGTTTCCAGGTCAGAGTTATTTGTGCCAGAGTACTACAGTCCCCTCCCAGGCTCAAGAATTCTCGACTGATTCGCTCATCAATCAAGAAGCCTTCACTCTGGAGCAACCGCCAACCAGGTCAGATTTTTTTCCTGATGAACCATAAAAACGGCTGGTTGGGCGTTGTTCAGCAGCTTCCAGAGAAAATCCTGGATGCTGCCATCTTCGACAAACAAGCGCTGCTGTTGCAACAGTTCAAAGATCCGCGTCCGTAAAATCCGCCCAACGCCGTGCAGATCAATATACAGCAGCGGTCCGCTCAGCGTCCCCTCCTTGGCCAGCGGCTCAGGGGCGAGCAGCAGTCCGCCCTCAACGGCGGTCGGAATTCCGAGATCCCGAAGCATCTCACCGGCAAAAGCCCGATTATAGCGAGCAACGCTGAAGGCCTCTCCCTGGTCCAGGGGCAAGGCCGGGATAACAAACAGATTGCCGCGCTCCTTCAGCGGGTCCTGCTCGGCCAGAAAATAGATTTGTTGCAAAATACTGTCCAAATTCTCCTTAGCCAGCTGCGGGGCCAATAAATAGGCGTATTGGGCATATGCCGGCCGTTCTTGCCCGCGCTGCAGAATCGGTTCCCAGGGGATTTCACCAGGTGGTTGTTTGCGTAATTCCTGTTCCTGCATGTCCGCCAGCAGCTCTTTCAGCCGGGCCATCTTTTCCTGCAAGGACTGAATCCGCTCGGCTTTTTCATCCGCAAAAGCCGGGATGGCATGAAACCCCTGCAATAAAACAGCAAACATCAACAGGCTCAGAACTATTCGGCCGACAGAATGTAACATGGTTATCTCCTTTGGTACTGCTAATAAAAAATGCTGCCAAAGCGACCCGCAGCAAAGCGGAATCAACCGGGATGTCACCTTGCATTTCACTGCCCTGACCGGTCGCTTCCGGAATATATGAAGCTTATATTTTCCAGCGATATATAAACATTCGTACATTCAAATAGTCAATCTTTGAATCGCTAGGTATACCATCAAGGATAATTCTTGACAAAAATCAAATAATGTATTAATTTTAATCTAATGATTCACATCAAATGACCGTTGCTTTTGCTTACCGAATTCAATTTGTTCAGCACGATCTAAATCACTCATATTTTACCGGACGTCAGGAAGGGAGCATGCACATGGGCATTCGCTTGAGGTCAGTTCTGGTCATGGGGGTTCTGGGTTTACTGGCAATAGGAGTTATTGGTTATACCAGTTATAAACTCAGCGTCAACAATGCACTGGAAGAAGCAAAGATCAAAAGCAACATCATCCTGAACTACGCCATGGCCACGAAAACCTATATGAAGCAGGTCCAGAAGCCCTTGGTCACGGAACTGATCGAAGAGGACCGCTTCTACCCGGAACTGATGTCCGGTTTCGTCAGCGCCCGGGGAACCTTTGAGATTTTCCACAAGAGCTATCCGGGCTATATTTTCAAGCAAGCCACCCTCGATCCTCTCAATCCCTACAACAAGGCCGATCCGAACGAGGTCGAGCTGATCAAAAATTTCCAGGCCAATCCGGCCCTGAAATCGTCAGAAGGACATATTGTCAAAGACGGTACCGAAGTCTTTTATTTTGCCCAACCCATCAAAGTCGACAGCAAAAACTGCCTTCATTGTCATGGCAATCCTGCTGACGCCCCGAAGGACCAGATAGAAATTTACGGAGCAAACGCCGGTTACCATTGGACAATGAATGACACCGTAGCCGCGTTCGTTATCTATATTCCGACCACTGCGGCCATTGCTGCAGCAAAAAAACTGTCCCAGACCCTGGTACTGATCGGCGCCGGCGGGATCATTCTGGTCCTCGCTATCCTCTGGGTTTTCCTCGACCGTTCGGTGGTTCTACCGATTGTTAACCTGGCTGAACGGACAGAACATTTCAGTCTTGGGGAAAACCTGACCGAGCCGATTCAACGCAGAACCAAGGATGAAATCGGCACCCTGGCCAGCGCGATCGAGCGGCTGAGAATCAGTCTGGTGAAATTACTCAAAATTGAATAACAGGGGGCCGTCATGTTCGTAAAAAGCCTGCTCGGGCTTGCCCTTATCATCCTGGCTCTGCCGGCGGTTGTTGCAGCGGAGGCGAACTGCACCAGCTTAAAAGAACAGCTTCACAAAGAGCGCAATTTGCTAAAAAAACGGCAGATGCTAACCCAAGCCATTGCCAGTTGCCCCGCTGACGCAGAGCTCCATTACATGTATGCGTACAGCGCGGAGCGTTTGCGAAAGTACGATAATGCCCTGAAGAGCTATCTGGAAACCATTACCATCGACTCCGGCTTCAGTAAAGCATACTTCGGACTCGGCGATATCTATATGGTGCTCGGCAATGCCGAAGCGGCAATCCGGGCTTATGAGCAGGGACTGGTGCTGGAGCCTGCTGATACACGAGCCAGGGCCTCCCTTGAGCTGGCCAGGATCAAGCACAAAGCAGCGTCCGGCGACCGGATTTCCTCCGGCGAATTTATCCGGGTCATGCAGGAGAGTAATTCCCGGAGCACAACAGAAGGAGCCATCGACGGACCCTTGCTGCGCCTGCAGATTCAGTTTGCGGTGTCTTCCGCAGACTTGACTCCGCAGGCCAAAGAGCAGCTGGAGACCGTGGGCCAGGCCCTGGAAGACCAAGCCCTGGCCGGCCAGGCGTTTGAAATTGCCGGGCACACGGACGACTCGGGCAGTTCGGAGGCAAACCTGCAGTTGTCCAAAGAGCGTGCCGAACAGGTCAGAAGTTATCTGCTCACCAACTTTGCGATTGTCGCGGACAAACTCAGTGTGGCCTATTATGGGGATACTCGCCCTGCCGTGCCGAATACGTCCAGTGAAAACAGGGCCTTGAACCGGAGGGTCGAGTTCAGAAAAGTTGTGCCCTGATCAAGCGAGATTTGCTATGATAACGTTGTTCGAGTACTCTGTATGTCTCTAAGCTTCGTGTGATTGCGCAGGAATTTGTTGTGTTAGCAAGGCGCTTCTTCCCCACCCGCAGCCTGGCGCCAGCGATGTTAAGCGACGGGATAATAGGTCTGAAAACCAGGGGGGCCCTTGTTTTCGAGCAGAGGCAGATCCTTACATTCGACATTTCAGCGACTGTTGATTCACAATGAGTCAGCTTGTTTCACCGATCAACCTTAAATTTAAAGAGGCAATTTATGCAGGCACTTCTGGAAGAAATCAAAGCGTCGCCCGGGGTTATGGGATCATGTGTGTATACCAGCAGACAAGGGATACTGGCGTCAAATCTCCCTTCCATTTTCAAAGCGGAAACGCAAAAACGTATCGTCAGCGTCCTGCACCGGATCTTCAAACTGAATGAAACCGCCAGCCTGGACGTCAATTCTTTTGAAGTCCAATATGATGAGGCTCTGGTACTGGTCAAAAAACTCGGCGACACCTCTTCACTGGTCGTTCTTTGCGAGCCTGACGCCAATATCCATCTGATTAATATGACCACCAGCATGCTGACCTCTGACCTGGTCGATTCCATCGAATCCGGCGCGGCCACCCAACCGAGTGGGGCTACAGCAGAACCGGCCAAACCGGTCGCCGTGACGCAAAGTCCGCAGGACATCATCAACGGCCCTCTGGCGCCCCAGCTCGACATGATGAAAAAAGCCCTGGCCCGCTGCATCGGCCCGGTTGCTAACCTGGCCCTGGAAAGTGCAGTGAGACAATGGCTGCAACAGGGCGAACCGAATCGTGCAGGGCTGGAAGATCTCGCCCGCATCATGCTGGAAGAAATCGACGACGAAAAGGCTCAGGACGGATTCCTCAACGAAGTTCGCAAGAACCTTTAGTAGTTTCAGCCCCCTTCCGGGAAGGCTTTGTTGGCCGAACATTAAAAAGCCGGGATTTCTCAATCCCGGCTTTTTATTTATTGTTACCCCGGCTGCCCGCGGCACAAAAATCCGCCCCGCTCTGCTGGGCCGATTTTTCGTTACTGTTGCGATTTCGGGTCAAGCGTGAACGAGCGGTTCAGCAAGCTGCGCGTTCACGCTCGGGAAAAAGTTCTTCAAAAATTTCCTTGACCGTACCGATGTGATCCGCCTTCCAGGCGTTACTGCCGCAAAAGATCAAACCGGTCTCAGTATCGCCACGCTGGGCACGATCCAGGGCATGGACAATACAGAACCGCTCTCTATTGGCTTTGTAAGCACACTTTTTCAAACAACCCGAAGGGCAGTAGACGTCAAGATCAACATCGCGCTGCCGGACCTGATCGATATTCTTCTTAATGGCCCTTCCCGGCAACCCGGCCGGGCTCATGATCAGCCCGATATCTTCCCGGGTGCAGGACAGGTAGGCCTGTTTAAAAGCGTCATCGGCATCGCACTCTTCGGTCACGACAAAGCGGGTTCCCATCTGCACCCCGTCGGCCCCATGGGCCAACGCGTATTGCAGATCCTTGCGATCCCAAATTCCACCTGCGGCAATGACCGGGATGTCTAGTTTCCAGTCATTTTTGAAATAATTTTTAACCCCACGGACGGTCGCATATTGATCGTACGCACCGGTTCCAATGCGCTCCAGTTTTTCACCGAGGTGGCCACCGGCCGTATCGGGGTCTTCAACGACGACCGCATCGGGTAACCGCTTGTAAACTTTATGCCATTTACGGGCGATCAGTTCGGCAGCCTTAACCGAGGAGACAATCGGCACCAGGGCGACTTCCGGAAAATCCCGGGTCAACTCGGGCAGGTTCATGGGCAGCCCCGCACCGCTGATAATCAGCTTAGCGCCCCCTTCACAAGCGGTCCGCACGACATCGTCATAGTTGCTCACCGCAACCATGCAATTGACCCCGATCACCCCGTCCGGAGCAATTTCGTAGGCCTTACGTAGTTCTTCCAACAGGCCGTGGCGATCCGCAGCGAAAAAATTCCGCCCGTTGTAACTCCCATCCGCTAAGGCAAGTCCCGCTGAAGCGATGATGCCGATCCCGCCGTTCAAGGCGACATGGCCAGCCAGGCGATGGCCAGAGATACGCACACCCATCCCCCCCTGAATCACGGGATAGGGAACACTGTGTCTTCCGATTGTCAAACCTTCCACCATAGAAACAACTCCTGTTTGAAACTGTGATGAGGAATTTTAACAGTTAGCCAACATTGGAAATGTAATACTTGTGTAAAAATACCTACAACGACTCAGGAAATCGGTCAGAACAGTGCACCACCCGGGGGGTGGACCAGGCTTGAGGCCGGTGAATTCCAAAAAATAACGATTATGACAATGAATCCAGCTTGTCCGGCGCTTCATCCGATGGTAATAGATGGGCTATGAAACTGTTTCGTCGGCTATTCCATCCTCTGATCACCTTTATCAGCATTCAGATCCTCTGGATCCTGGTCCTGGTGTTCTGGATTTACTGGTTTCTGGGGCGACATCAGCAGCTTAAGGAGCTGGCGACCCGTTACCAGGCTGAGTGGCTACCCAGTTCCAGCGACTGGCTGATTCTGACCGAAGGGATCCTGCTGCTGGTCGCCATCCTGATCGGAATCTATGTCATTTTCATCTACTGGCGTCGCCAGGCCTCATTGAACAAGGCGCAGCGCCATTTCATCAACCAGGTCAGCCATGAGTTGAAGTCTCCGCTGGCCTCATTGCAGCTGCACCTGGAAACCATTCAACTGCGTCAACCGACCCCGGCACAGCTGCAGAAATTCACCGCGCTGATGCAGGAAGACACCAAACGGCTGAACACTTTGATCAATAATCTGCTGACGGCCGGTAAAATCGAGCATAAAGGGGCACAGCTGAACCTTGAGGTCCATAACCTGTCGCGCCTGCTGGAAGAATACCTGTATCGTGAAAAAGAGCGTTTTCCTGCGGAAGGAACCCTGGGCTGGGAGATAGAAAGCGGTCTGCTTGCCAAGATCGAACCGGAGGCCATGGCGACCGTCATGCGCAACCTGCTGGAAAACTCCATCCTTTATGCAGATGGACCGCCGGTTGTCTCCATCAGCCTGAAACGTGAGCGGGGGATGGCCCATTTACGCTTCGCAGACCAGGGCAGAGGAATCCCGGTCCGCGATCGCAAAAAGGTCTTCCGCATGTTTTACCGGATTCGCCAGAGCGGGAAAACCATTCGCGGGACCGGGCTCGGCCTGTTTATCGTCAGCAACATCATCAAAAACCATGGTGGCAAGGTCTGGATCGGCGGAGCGAGAAACAACCAGGGCACCACCTTTCATCTGATGATTCCACTAATTTCCAACGAGGCTGCCGATGAGTGAAAAAGTTCCGTTGCTACTGGTCGAGGATGAACCCCATATCGCCCAGGGCCTGGTCTTCAATCTGCAGGAAGAGGGCTATCTCGTTACTCAGGTTGAAAGCGGTGAAGAAGCGCTTGAACTGTTAGCCGGCCAAAGCTTTGCGCTGCTGATTCTCGACCTGATGCTCCCGGGCATTGGCGGCCTTGAAGTGTGCCGGACCCTGCGCTCACGCGGCAATCGGATCCCGGTGCTCATGCTGACTGCGCGTGGGGCGGAACAGGATCGGATCAGGGGACTCAGTGAAGGGGCCGACGATTACCTGACCAAACCCTTCAACCTCAAGGAATTCCTCCTGCGCGTGGCCGCCCTGCTGCGCCGCGCCCAATGGCAGCCGACCGAACGCCAGCGGGAAGATTCCCGGTTCGGCGGCAACCGGATCGACTGGCAGACCCATCAGGCCGAGACGGCCCACGGCACCATCGAACTGACCGAGCTGGAAATTAAAATGCTCTCTTTGTTTTTCAATAACGAAGGGAAAGTTTTGTCCCGTGGCGAGATCCTGCAGCAGGTCTGGGGAGTCTCACCCAAGACCGAAACCCGGACTCTGGATAATTTCATTGTCCGGCTGCGTAAATATTTTGAGGAGAACCCCGCCCGGCCGCAGTTTTTTCTGACCGTTCGCGGCCGCGGCTACCGTTTCGTCAGCAAGGCCGAAGCCTGAAACTGCAGGTTGCCAGTTCAGTCCCGCTTTGCTCCGAAGACCAAAACCGCACCGTAGTGCCCCAGCAAAACGACACTCGCTAAAGCGATCACCAAGAGCAGCAGAAACAGCCAGAACAGTCCACCATGCTGCTGCAAAATTCCGGAATTAGACCAATACAATCCGACGGCCAAGCCAAGGGAAATCAATAGCTGGCAGGAGAGGAAGATTTTTTTCCTGAACAGCGGGGTCATGACCCCGTCAAAACGCGACTTCCAGTCATACAGTCCGGTCGCCATGGTCACCGGAACCGCAAGCAGGCTCATAACCAGCAGATAAAAAGCCGTGCTTTCAAAAGAAGGGAGCGCGGTCGTCGCAAACAGCAGCAGAAACAGCCAGATCGTCGGGATCAAGGCATTGGGAAAGTGAGCGGCAACGGCATGTGGCATAAACACCGCGAACAGCTCTTTGAACAGGCCCGCATCCGCCGCCGTAGCGGTCATCGCGGCAGGTTCCGCCGCCACCGCGGCAAAAGAATCGCTGCCCATGCCGCACACCGGACATTGCTCCGGAGGAGTCTCACCCTGATGTAAATGGCCACAAACAGTGCAACGCCAAACTTTTGCCATGATTTCTCCTTCGGTGGAACATGTAATTTGAATAGTCTGCTGATTGTGTCTATAATCTCGCCATAGACGGATTTGATAAATAAAGCGTCACGCTTTTCCGGCTCCTGCTGGCAAGTTAAGAAGCGGCCCGGATCCTGGCATTGTAGCAAGCTACTCTTTTTTTCCAATCTAATTTCTTATCTGCATTAAGGAGAAAGTCATGAAAGCAGTCCTGATGGACGAATTCGGCGGCCCTGAAGTCATGAAAGTTGGCGAGATCGATACGCCTGAGCCCAAAGCGGATGAAGTCCTGATAAAAGTTATTGCCACCAGTATCAATCGCCCCGACCTGGTGCAAAGAATGGGCAATTACCCTCCTCCGGCCGGGGACTCCGAGATTCTCGGTCTGGAAGTTGCCGGCACCATCACCAAAGTCGGCGCCAATGTCAGCAAATGGCAGCCGGGGGACCGGGTGATGGCCTTGGTTGGCGGCGGCGGCTACGCCGAGTATGCCGTCGCTTATGCAAACCATCTGATGCCGATCCCGGACAGCATGAGTTATCAGGAGGCGGCCTGTGTCAATGAAAGCTACATCACCGCGTTTCTCAATGTCTTCATGATCGGCGACCTGCAGGACGGCCAAACGGCAATCCTGCATGGCGGCGGTGGCGGCGTGAATACGGCGGCCATTCAGCTGGCCAAAGCGCTGACCCCCTCGGCCAAACTGATTGTGACCGCCCATCCGACCAAAATTGAGCGGGTCAAAGAGCTTGGCGTTGATCTGGTCATCGACTTTACGCAAACCCCGGATTTTACCGATACCGTGAAAGAATTTACCGGTAAAAAGGGCGTCGATCTGGTCCTTGACCATGTTGGTGCCAAATACCTCAAGCCGAACATGAACTCCCTCGCATATAAAGGGAAACTGGTGGTGATTGGTGTTATCAGCGGCATCAAAGCCGAACTGAATCTGGCTTTGATGATGGTCAAACGCCAGCAGATTATCGGTTCCGTGCTCAGAAGCCGTCCCGTTGCTGAAAAAGGGAAGATTATTGCCGAGTTTACCCGGCGAGCCTTGCCGAAATTCGCCGACCGCAGCATTGTCCCGATCATCGAGCAGGTTTTCCCCATGGACGAGGTCGTTGCCGCCCACCAAATGATGGAAGAAGACAGCCATTTCGGAAAAATCGTGCTGCAGATCAGCGCGGAATAACCCCGCCGAGAATCCTTCTTGCCTGACCACCAGAGGCCTTTCTGTTTCCAGAAGGGCCTCTGCCGCGAGGTCCTCATGTCGTTCAAAATCTCCGCATTTACCGTCACCAACCTGGCAGACAACCGGTTTGTGAAACCGGTCCGCCTGCATTACATCCAGAATGGCCAGCCCCGCGACTGGGAGGCGGTGCAGGCCCATGACAGCGTCGCAATCCTGCTCTATCACCGCCAACGTCAGGCCTTCCTGCTGGTCAAACAGTTTCGTCCGGCAGTCTATATGAACTATCCGCAGTTCAACCACACTTACGAACTCTGCGCCGGGATTGTCGATAAGAAATTGCCGCTGGAGCAGATTGCCAAAGAAGAAATTTTCGAGGAATGCGGCTTTGATCTTCCCTTGTCAAAAATCATCCCGATCAGTTCCTTCTTCACCAATGTCGGAATCACCGGCAATCGCCAGCATTTGTTTTTTGCTTTGCTGGACGACGCCGAAAAAGTTCATGCCGGCGGCGGCATCCATAACGAAGAGATTGTTCTTGAGTACATTCCCTTCAAGGACGCGGAACACTTCATCTATGATGAAAGCCACGCCAAGACCCCCGGTCTCATGTTCGCATTCAGTTGGTTTCTTCACCGCTTCGGACCCGACGGCGAGAGGTTGGATTCCCGAACGGCGCAACCTGCTCCATGAAAGACAAGAACTCGGCGACGCTAAAGCCCACGACAACGGAGAACGACCCAGCAGCGTCCCCTTCGCTCAAGGGGGGCAGAGTCGCACAAACCAGCCAGCGTCATTAGAGTTTGCGAGCCATGAAACTGTAGCGGTTAGCACCGCAAAGACCTGGGACAGCCCCCGTGCGGGGACAGTCCCGGTTTTGCTGCGACAACGGGGAACGATCGAGCAGCGTCACCTCCGCCCAAAGGGGGCAGAGTCACGCAAACAGGCCAGCGTCACTGATGGGCAGCCAAGTCTTTCGGCGGCACCGCGCGCGCCGCGATATCAAGGACCTGCGCCAACGGCAGTAGGCGACTGGTTTTGGCGATAAAGCCGTTGACATGAACGAAACGGATATTCGGATCATTGGCCACCGTGCGAAAATCGACAAAATAATGATCTTCAAGGCGCAGCAACTCCCAGCCGCTGCCGCGATTGGAGGGCGTAATGCTCATGACGATGTCAGGGTCGTTCAACAACTGCAGATACAACTCCATGGACAACTTGGGATTATCTTCAATAGGGCTGAAGATGGCTTTATAATCTCCCACCGGCACAATCTTGGCTTCCGTTTTGAGACGCTCCAACCGCTCCATCTTCATGTCGATCATGTTGATCATGTCGGTGCCGAAATCTTTCATGAAGCGATAAAAGAAATCGCGTTCATGGATCTCGCGCAAGCGGGAGAAGTGGGACAGGATATAGCCGTCAATCGGTGACGAGGCCGCAAACAGGACACTGCTATCGACCCCGAGCGCCTTGGCCGTTTTATAGGGCCCCCTGACATCCATCATGCTCATATGCACATACCAGCCGAAAACCAGCATGGCCGCCTCATGATAGCCGAGATGCTGCATGACCAGGTGAAAAGCGCAGGGCAGGCTCCGATCCTGATGGTGATCAAAATTATGTAACCGCGGATTGTAATGCATGCCGACATCGACAACATAGGTGTCCGGATCGGCGATATCCTCCACCGTTGCCTCCCGTCGATAGACCTCGGCCTTGCCTAAGGTCGCCAGAAGCACACAAACGGTCATAAAATCATCCTTATGAGCGCTGCCTGGATGGGTGACTATTTTATACATATGCTTTCCTTTGCTGCTGACTGTATTCTGCATATTGACCAACGCAATCGATCTATTTCAGCGCAACGCGTAGCAGTCCCGCCAAAAAACGAATCAACCCCCGGGTGTCTGTTGCCGGTGCAGAATCTTTTTTTGAATAAAACCGGCTAAAAAATGCAAACAAAGACCGGGAGCAATTGTGGTCATGCAAAAAAGAGTAGCACAGATCAGCGGTCAGGGTCGCCTCCATAGCCCCAAAAAAAGCACTTATAAAACTCTTTTATCCGGAATTTTATTGTGGTTGGCTTTTTACAAACAACTGTTTTTCATGATATTTTCCAGTTGAGATGGAAATTTCCAATAATATCAATCGCCTAAATTAATATTATCTATTTGAATTTTCAATTTTTCTCCCCTACCCTGCGCTCAGCAAAAATTAATGTTATTCACTGTGTAGACATCTTGATTGCCGTGCTTCTCGATTGTGGCAGGTTGAGATGGGTCCAACTCGGACCCTTGGCACAACTCCAGCGGAGATCCTCCTTCTCCGCTTTTTCTTTTCCAGCAATGAAGTAATTTTTCCTACTTAAGAATAATTCTTGACAACAATCCACAAAAGATATAGAAACCTACATATTCTTTTCATTGCACCAGACCTTAAACTAAAGCAAAGGAGACAACCATGGACGTTGCAACTTTTCCCTTACTTGGCGACAGCTTTCCGGAACTTGCCGTACAAACCACCACTGGCCCCCTGAACCTGCCCGGCGACATGAACGGCCGCTGGTTTGTTCTGTTCAGCCACCCGGCAGACTTCACCCCGGTCTGCACCACCGAGTTCGTTGCTTTTCAAAATCGTTATGAAGAATTTCGCGCACTGAACTGCGAACTGATCGGAATGTCTGTTGATCAGGTCTTCTCCCACATCAAATGGGTCGAATGGATCAAAGAGGAATTAAAGGTCAATATCGAATTCCCGATTATTGCGGCGAATGATACCATTGCCGCCAAACTCGGGATGTTGCATCCAAGCAAGGGAAGTAATACGGTTCGGGCGGTTTTTATCGGCGACCCTGCCGGAAAGGTGCGGCTGATCCTTTATTATCCGCAGGAAATCGGCCGTAATATCGAAGAAATTTTGCGTGCGGTCAAGGCTCTGCAAATCGCTGATCAGCAAGGTGCGGTTCCGGCCAACTGGCCACATAACAACCTGATCGGCGACCGGATCATTGTTCCGCCTGCCACCGATCGAAAAACCGCCGAAACGAGATTGAAAACCTACGACTGCTACGACTGGTGGTTCTGCCATAAGCCGTTGGAAAAATAAATTTCAGGCCACCGACAAAATTGCTGACCGGATCAGCCCGGCAATTCTCAGGTTGAATCCGCCCCGATTGTTACGGCGCGGATTCAACCCGGCTGGTCAGTCGGCTACGGGAACATCGACTCCGCAACTGCCATCACAGTGTGGCAGATTCCGACTTTGCCCGCAGGTACACAAATAGACCTTTTCCCTTTCCTTCACCTCAAAGCGAAGCGGCAGCTTCTGGCCTTGCTGATGGTGGCCGTCACAAAACGGCAAGCTTTGCGAACAACCGCAGGTGCAACGAAAATAAACGCCGGGCTCCAGAGTCAAGGCTATCGGCATAGCGGAGTCTTTTTCTTTCTCATCCATAAAGAAACCTTTCAAGATCGAGATTTTCTGTTCATTTTTTTTATTTTTTCAATTTTTATAAAATTCAAATTTTACCGCCCTCCGGGCCTGATGATAAAGTCCGGGCTGAAAAATCCTTTCCAACAGGCTTCAGCGGGCAATTTTCTCGAGTAGCCAGGCCATATTTTCCCCCAGCCTGGTCATCGTCGCTACCCCTTCCGTATCGGTGTCCACGTCACCACTGTTACGACCGAAGGCGAGATTCCAGTAATTGGAACCGGGGATAATCATCTCATTGATCAGAAAATAATTCTGAATCGATTGCAGGGCATGCATGACCCCGCCGCGCCTGGCCACAGCGACCCCGGCACCGACTTTGCGCCGCAACTGACCGCCATTGGCCCGGGTCACCATCCCGCTCCGATCGATGAGCGCTTTCAACTCGGCCGTAATATCCGCAAAATAGGTCGGCGAGCCAAGAATAATACCGTCGGCCGCCACCATCTTCTCCACGATATCATTAAGCGGATCCCGGGTCAGAACACAGCGCCCGTCTTTCTTTGCAAAACACTGCATACAGGCTGTACAGCCTCGTATCTGCAGCCCGGCAAGCTGAATCATTTCCGTTTCGATTCCAGCCTCCTGCAGGGGGGCGAAAACGTGCTGAATCAGACTTGCCGTATTGCCATCTTTGCGTGCGCTGCCATTAATCGCAATAACTTTCATTCAACATTCTCCTTGATCTGATATATAAAAGGTAACCGGCAAGACCTGCACCCGGTACAGCCAACCGCCGTAAAAACTCTCGGCACAGTGGGAATCAACTCAGCAAAAGGACAACAGGGTTCATGGATAAAAGCAATATCATCCTCATCGGCATGCCCGGTGCTGGAAAGAGCACCGTCGGGGTTATTCTGGCCAAACGACTCGGCTTTCAATTCTACGATACCGACCTGATCATTCAAGGTCGCGAAAAAAAACGTTTGCAGGATATCATCGACAGCAAAGGGTTGCCCTATTTTCGCTATGTTGAAGAACAGGTCCTGCATCACCTGCAACTGGAACGCTGCGTCATTGCGACCGGCGGGTCGGTAGTCTACTATCGCGAAGGGTTGACCAGCCTGGCCATGACCGGCCATCTGGTCTATCTGCAGGTTTCCTTGCCCGATCTGCAACAGCGCATCGCCGACATGGGACAGCGTGGGCTGGTGATGGCCAAAGGGCAGACCTTTGCCCAGCTATTCCAGGAAAGAACTCCACTTTACGAGCAATTTGCGGACTTGACCGTCTCCTGTAGCGGACTTAATGCAGAGCAGGTCGCCGCCACTGTGGAACAACAGATATCGACTCACTGGCCAGAGCTGCTGAGCTGTTGACGTGACGGCTCTGGTCTCACTCCCCACAAAAGTTATAGAGAACAGGCCCGAACCACAGCCAAACTAGCTCGCCCACAGAGCGGCTGTCAACTGTCCGCATATGCCAGGGTTCCTCTCGAGTCCTGGGCTAAAAGCTGCGGATTAAACCTGCAGCGCGGCCCCAGCCCCCGCTCGAGGCTCGCGAGGATTCACGACCAACCGGTTTCAGTCCCCTATCGACACAAGACCTGAAAAGGGCCCGGCCTTGACTCGAGACCTGATTTCCGACACTATGGAGCGGATAAAGCACTTGTTATTATTATCAATATCCGCCGGCGATCCGGAGAAAAAATCAGTTATGGGGCACGACGAATACAACGAGCTGTTACACAAAGGGATAAGCGCCGCCGAAAAAGGGTTCATCCCATCCGCCCAGGCCTATCTGGATCAGGCCGCACAGATCAACCATTCTCCTGCTGTGCTCAGCTATCAGGCCTACTGCCTGGCCAAAGGACAAGGGAGAATACAGGCCGCCATACAATTCTGCCGGGATGCCCTCGATCGCGATCCGCACAATTCATTACACTACCTGATCATGGGGCGGATTCTGTTGTTGTCCGGCCATCGGGAAAAGGCGATCAGAGCCTTCCGTCAAGGGTTGCGCACCAGTCCCAACCCGAAAATCATTGCTGAACTCAAAAAACTCGGTCTGCGGAAACCGGCGATTTTCCAAAATCTGGACCGCAGCCATCTGTTGAACCGATCCCTGGGCAAACTCTTCAGCAAACTCGGCCTGAGGTAGGCTCTGCAACTCAGACCATCGGCTCTTTCAACCATGTCCGGCGGCGCCCCAATTCACTGAAATCATCCCAGAGCGAAGCGGCAACCGGACCCACCGGCTGGCCCTGGCGGCGCATGGCGCGGATTTCAATGTCAACCGAACAGGGATACCTGTCAATGGCCAATGGGACCAGTTCGCCGCCCTTGAGCTCTTCTTCGATCAGGCTTTCCTGCAATTTCCCCCAACCCAAACCGGCCAGGATCAATTGTTTTTTGGTCATATGATCACCCACCACCCAATGCCGCCCCCCATCCAGCACGCCGTAGGAACGATTGTCCGGGTTGTTGCTGCTGTCGCGAACAACGATCTGTACATAGCTTTTCATCATCTCGGTATCCAGGGCCTCCCGATCAGCCAGGAAACCGGCGCCAGCAACCGCCAGCAGGCGGGTTCTGGTCAACGGAATACTGTCGAATTCCTCCAATTCCAGAAACCAGGGGCTGACCGCCAAGTCGACCTCCCCTTTTCGTAATTTTTCAATAGCCCCCCAAATGTTCTCAACCTGCAGATTGAATTCGGTCTGGGGATATTTTTTATCACTGCTCTGCAGTATTTCCAGGACCAGAGGCATGGGACAACTCGCCTCGACCGCAAGCGCCAACGAAGGCTCATTGCCGACTGCCAGGTAGTGGGCCAGGTTCGTCAGGTCGTCAACCTGAGCCAAAACCCCTCTGGCCTTTTTATACAGTTGCCATCCGGCCGGGGTCAGCATGGCCCGATAACTGCTGCGATCGAGAAGTTGCACGCCAAGTTCTTCTTCGAGCTTTTGCAGTAACACGCTGAGGGTCGGTTGGGTCCGGTACAAGGCCCGGGCGGCCCCCAGGACACTCCCCTGGTCGGCAATGGCCACCAAAATTTTGAGTTGATCAAGAGTCATTTTCGGATCCTGTTGCAAAGCAGAATTGAGTGGGTGTATACCCATAAATAAATATAGATAATACCTATAATGATAATACTGATAAAGTATTTTCATTCTATATAAAATAAAACTATATTGATCATAATTTGATCGCAACATAAACAACAAAACAACAAAACAACAAAACAACAAAACAACATAAAGCTATTAAAGGAGTCTTCCCATGTTAAAAAAACTGACCTTGCTATTATCCTCTCTGCCGTTGCTGGCAACCGGCGCTGGTGCCGAGGTTTACAACATTGACCCGGCCCACACCCAGATTCATTTCACGATTCCCCACCTGGTGGCGTTCAAAGTCCGCGGTAATTTTAATGATTTCACCGGCACCGTTGATATTGACACGCAGGCCAAGCAATTGACCTCAGCTCAGGCGGTCATCAAAACGGCCTCTATCGATACCCGGAACACGCAACGTGATGAGCACCTGCGAAGCGGAGACTTTTTTGCCGTTAACGAGTACCCGGAGCTGACCTTCAAAAGCAAAAAAATTACCGGCAGCGGCGACAATATTACCGTGGTCGGAGATCTGACCATCAAGAACGTGACCAAAGAAGTTGTACTCAAAGGCGGCTTTGCCGGGACAGCCATTGACCCCTGGGGAAATAAGCGGGCCGGGTTTGAAGCGAATGGCGAGATTGACCGCAAGGATTTCGGCCTGAACTGGAACAAAGCCCTGGAAGCCGGCGGGTTCCTGGTCGGCGACAAGGTTGAAATCGGCCTGGAAGTCGAAGCTGTCGCCCAGCAGTAACACAAGCAACACTCCCTTTGGAAAATCCTCGTTCCCTGCCCTTTGCCTGACGCAATGGAGCCCGGGCAGGACAGGGAACGATTGAACTGATAAAGAAAAGAGCACAGCCATGAATGAATCTTTGAATCCGGTCCTTTTTTTATCCCATGGTGCCCCGGACCTGCCGTTAACTGAACATCCGGCCAAACAGGCCTGGCAGGACATCGGCAAAAAGCTACCACGCCCGCAAGGGATCATTGTGATTTCGGCCCACTGGCTGACCAACCAAGTGACGATCAGCACTGCGGACAGCTACACGACCATGCATGATTTCAGCGGGTTTCCGCCGCAACTGTACCGCATCGAATATCCGGCCAACGGGTCGAAACCATTGGCCGCAGCCATTCAGGCCCAACTGGCGCACCAGGGCCTGTGCCCTGAAACCGATTCAAAACGCGGCCTCGATCACGGCGCCTGGGTGCCCCTGTCGTTGCTTTACCCGCAGGCAGATATCCCTGTCGTGGCCGTCAGCCTGCCGATGAGTGCCGACCTTGACGGGCTTTTTGCCTTCGGCCGCGGGCTCGCTGAACTACGGCGAGACAACCTGATTCTCTGTTCGGGAGCCGTGACTCATAACCTCCGTGAATTGACAGCCGAAGGTACACCACCGGCGGACTGGGCGGTCAGTTTTACCGCCTGGGTCAAACAGCAACTGACCAGCGCCGCCTGGGCCAATCTCAAACAGTTTCACTCAGCCCCTTATGCCCGCATGGCCCATCCGACCGATGAGCACTTTTTGCCCCTGTTTGTCGCCGCCGGGGCTGCGCAAGGTCAAAAAGCCCAGGTCCTGCACGACAGTTTCAGCTATGGCAATCTGGCGATGACCGTCTTTGCGTTTACCAATAAAAGTCAACAGTTACCGGTTGTTTGACCGTTTTACCCAACTCTGCCTCATCTCCGCACAACAGCTCTTTTTCGGGCTGGCGATCTGTGCTTTAATGCAAGCAGGCAGCCCGGCAACCGGGAGCCTGCCTGCTTGCCCAGACCGAATCACCCAGGAACCGTTCCGGACACCTCGCGGACGGAGGAGGAGAGCCCAATGTCACCTCGTTTTATCATGACCGCCTTCGGCAAAGATCGCACCGGGATTGTCGCCGATGTCACCCGCCTGCTTTACGAGAATGATTGCAATCTGGAAGATACCACCATGTCGATGCTGGCGGATGAATTCACCCTGAGCCTGTTGTTCTCCAGTGCCGACGACAGCATTGAAGAACTGCTGGCACGGGAGTGCCGACGCCTTGAGCTGGACAAAGGGATTTCCGCGTTTGTCCGCCCGCTTAAGAGTGAGCGTGACCAAACCCGCACCAGCTACAAAACCTGCACCCTCCAGATCGAAGGACTGGATCAAGCTGGAATCGTCTATAAAACCAGCCAATTTCTCGCTGATCATCAGTTGAATATCCTGCAGCTTGATTCTACGGCCAGTGCCTCACCGCAGAGCGGCGCGACCGTCTACAGCATGACCATCCATGTTCAGGTCCCGGAACAGCTGCCCTTCGATCAGCTTGAAGATGAGCTTGCCGCGGTGGCCGATGAACTGCATGTCGATATCACCCTGGCACGCTAAGCGACTTTTCCGCAAAGAATAATTTGGCCCCTGCAAACCGGTTTTGCAGGGGCCAACCAGAGAGCTGTCCAGAGGGCCTTTTCCCAACTCTCGCCAGCTGCCGCACGACCCAAACCGCCCTGCCCGACGCCATTTCAGCCGACTTCCGGAAATTCCGTATTGTCTGGTGTCTGCGCCTGCAGAGATCATCCTTTTATGCTATTAATATGTAACACTCGCAAGATCCACCAGAGCGCGCCCTCGTGATGAAGGCGCATGGACTCGCCAGAATGGCGCTAGTTTAAGCAACTTCGCAGTAAACTCGGGACTGTCCCCAGGGGCATCGGGGGGCTGTCCCAAGAGTTTACGAGCCATGAAACTGTAGGGGTTAGCACCGCAAAGACCTGGGACAGCCCCCGTGCGGGGACAGTCCCGGTTTTGCTGCCATCTGCTCTTAAACTAGCGCCATTCTGGACTCGCCATGGTTTTCATCTAAACCTGCTCACCAGGAGACCAGCATGATCGACGACAAGGGAGAGGATGATAAGCACCCGGACGGCCCCCTCGGCACAGGCAACGATCCGTTTCCCGTTGTTGCCTTGGGAGCGTCTGCCGGCGGTCTGGAATCTCTGGAAAAATTTTTCCTCAATATTCCGCCCGACAGCGGCATGGCATTTGTTGTGGTCGTCCACCTTGATCCGCAGCATAAAACCCTGCTGCCCGGATTGCTGGCACGCTATACTCAAATGGCCACCTGCCTGGCCGAAGACGGAACCGCCATCGTCCCGAACACCGTCTATATCATCCCCTCCAATCGCGAAATGACCATCTGTGGCGGACAGCTGCGGCTTGACGAGAAGCAGATCGAGCGCGGCGTTCGGCATACCATCGATAACTTTCTGATCTCCCTGGCTGCTGATGCCGGTTCGCGGGCCGTGGCCGTCATCCTCTCGGGAACCGGGACTGACGGGACAATCGGGATCAAGGATATCAACGTCGCGGGCGGAGTGGTCATTGCCGAAGCGGAGCACAGCGCCAAATATGCCGGCATGCCCAACAGCGCCATCAGCAGCGGGCTGGTCGATCTGATCCTGCCCGCTGAAGCCATGGGGGAAAAACTCCTGGAACTGGAGAGCAAGCCACCGCTGCTGCGGAGCAACGAGCTTGATCCGGCCAAGAGAATTGCCGAAAATCTGGGCAGAATCTTCCATCTGGTCAAAAGAAAAACCGGCCACGATTTCAGTACCTATAAAACCAATACCATGGTGCGGCGGATCGATCGGCGCATGTATATCAACAACATTGCCACAGTCGAAGATTATGTCGCACTCCTTGAGCAAAGCGCCGGGGAATGTCGAGCCCTGTTCAAAGAGGTGCTGATCAGTGTCACCGGTTTTTTCCGTGATCCGGAAGCATTCAACTGGCTGGAAAAAGAAATCATCCCCAAACTTTTTGAAGAGCGCGATCCATCCCGGCCAATCCGCATCTGGCTGCCCGGCTGCGCCACAGGGGAAGAGGCTTATTCCCTGGCGATCCTGCTGAAAGAATATGCGGACGACCAGCAGGAGAATTGCAAAATCCAGATTTTTGCCAGCGATATCGACCAGCAGGCGATCGACTCCGCCCGCAAGGGCATTTATCCGGAAGGGATCAGTGCCCAGATCAGCAAAGACCGGCTGAAGCGCTTCTTCACCCGGACCGACAATCACTTCGAGATCAATAAACAGCTTCGCGAAATGGTGATCTTCGCCTACCACAACCTGATCAAAGACCCGCCATTTTCCCGTCTCGATCTGGTCATCTGCAGAAACCTGCTGATTTATCTCAACCCCGAGGTCCAAAAACGCGTGATCGCCCTGTTCTATCAGGTTCTCAGACCAGGCGGCTTCCTTTTTGTCGGGACCTCGGAAACCGTCGGCCGGCATACCGATCTGTTTCGTGTGCTCAATAAAAAATGGAAAATTTTTGTGCGCAGGCACCACGGTCCACAGTTGCAGTATAATCTGATCACCGCGACCCCGACGGTCTCGGACCTGCCCGTCCCGGAAAAAACCGGGGCGAAGACCACCCCCTTAAGTCCGGGACAGATTGCGGAACGACTGCTGATTCATCGTTATTCCCCCCCCTGCGTCGTCATCAACAATAAGCACGAAATCCTCTACTACTCCACCCGCACGGCACGCTACCTGGAACCGCCGTTAGGAGAACCGACCCATGACATCCTGTTGCTGGTCCACCAAGACCTGCGCCCTGCGCTCAGAGCCGCCATCCACAAACTGCAGACCGCCCAGGAAGCGGTTGAATACCGGAATTTATCCATGCACACTGCCGACACGGTGGAAAAGGTTCGGCTGCGGGTTGAGCCGATCCTGAAGCCACCCGCGGCACAGGAACTGGCCCTGGTCATTTTTGAACGGGAAGAGCCGCTTTCAGCAGCGTCTTCCGCAGCACAGGACTTGCCCGGCCAGCCGCAGCAGGCCGACCAGGAACAGATCATTGCCCAGCTGGAAGACCAACTCCATGCGACCCAGGAAGAGTTACAGGCAACCATTGAACGCCTGGAATCGGCCAACGAAGAGCTGAAAAGCTCAAACGAAGAGCTGATGTCCATGAACGAAGAGTTCCAGTCAACCAATGAGGAATTGGAGACCTCCAAGGAAGAACTCCAGGCTCTCAATGAAGAGCTGGTGACCGTCAACGCCGAGTTGGAAAGAAAGATCGAAGAACTGGGACAGACCAACGACGATCTGCAGAATCTGCTGAGCAGTTCCGAAATCGCCACGATCTTTCTCAATCGACAACTCCAGGTCAAACGCTTTACCCCGCGCCTGGCCGGCCTTTTCAATCTGATTGATTCCGATATCGGCCGCCCCTTACGACACCTGACCGGCAGAATCAGCTATCCGGAACTGGAACAAGACGCGGAAACGGTCTTGGACACCCTCACCCCGATTGAGCGCGAGCTGTCTTCCGTGGATGGCAAAAAGCACTTTTTGATGCGGATGCTCCCCTATCGGACCGCTGAAGACCAGATTGACGGCATCGTCGTCACCTTTATCAATATCACCAACCGCCTGCTGGCCGAAGAGAACCGGGCACGGCTGGCGACCATTGTCGAAGCCACCAACGACGCTGTCATCGGCGAATCGATCGCCGGCGTGATCACCAGCTGGAACGCCGGTGCAGAAAAAATCTACGGCTACAGCGCTGCGGAAATGATCGGCAACCGCATAGATCGCCTGGTGCCCGCCAACCTGCGTCAGGAGCGCGCGGACATCGTCAGCTGCCTGCAGCGTGGCGAACAGATCCGCAACCTGGAAACCGAACGGATCTGCAAGGACGGCCGTCACGTCCAGATGTCCCTGAGCATTTCGCCGATTTATAATCGGCAGCATGAAATCGTCGCCACCGCAACCATTGCCCGGGATATCTCCATGCAGAAGCAGCACCTGCAGCAACTTGCGGAGAGCGAACGCCTGCAGCGCAGCCGCGCCGAAGAAATGGAAGCGCTGATGGAAGCCGTTCCGGCCGCCGTCTGGATGGCCAAAGATCCGCACTGCCGGGAGGTCACCGGGAATCGGGCCTCTTTCGAGATGATCCGGCTTGAGCGTGATACCAATCCCTCCAAAAGCGCGCCGGGGGGAGGTCCGACCAATTTCAGAATCTACAAGAACGGTCGCGAACTAGTCCCAGAGGAACTGCCGCTGCAGCAGGCGGCCCGTGACGGTAAAGTGATTCATGGCTTTGAAGAGGATATTCTCTTCGCGGACGGCGATCATATCACCGTTTACGGCAACGCCGCCCCGCTGTTGGATGAACAGGGACAGCCGCGCGGTGCAGTTTCCGCTTTCATCGATATCAGCCCGTTGAAAAGAATGGAGGAAAGCCTGCGTCAGGCCGAAAAGATGCAGGCCATCGGCCAACTGGCGGGGGGCATCGCCCACGATTTCAATAACCAGCTCTCCGGCGTCCTCGGCTTTGCCGATTTAATCATCAGCAAGACGGATAACCCGGAGTTGTCCAGGTATGCGCAAAGCATCAAATATTCGGCCATGCAGTCAGCCGACCTGACCCAGCAACTGCTCGCCTTCGGTCGCAAAGGATCCTTCATCAGGCAACCGGTCCAGATCCATAAGCTGCTCAAGGATATCCAGATGATCCTGGCGCATAGTCTGGACAAGCGGATTGAAGTCCAGCATCACTTCAATGCAGTAACAGATACGGTCAGCGGCGATCCGGCCCATCTTCAATCGGCACTGCTCAATATCGCCATCAACGCGCGCGACGCCATGCCCGAGGGCGGGCAACTGATCCTGACCACCGAACTGGTCGACCTGGACCAGGACTTCTGCAACCGGTATCCCGAGAAGATCGTCCCGGGTCGCTATCTGAACATCAGTATTACGGATACCGGCATCGGAATTGCCCCGAATCATCTGAGCAAAATCTTCGAACCGTTTTTCACCACCAAAAAAATCGGCGAGGGGACCGGAATGGGACTTTCCGGAGCGTACGCCACCGTCCAGCGCCATGGCGGGTTCATCGAAGTGCAAAGCCAGCCCGGGGAAGGATCCACGTTCATGACCTATCTTCCCCTCTCCAAGGCAGAGGAGAGTCAGCCGGGAAAAACCGCAAAACTGGCCGCCCCGGTCAAAGGACAAGGCAGAATCCTCCTCGTTGACGATGAGGAAATGGTCCGTAATGTTGCGGCAGAAATGCTGACCGCTCTCGGCTATAAGGTCTTTACTTGCGTTAACGGCGCCGAAGCGCTTGAGTACTACCAGAAACACTGGCAGGAAATCGATCTGGTCATTCTGGATATGATCATGCCGAAAATGAACGGCTATGACACCTTCAAAGGCTTACGCGCCGTCAACCCGGAGGTGCTTGCCATCCTGGCGACCGGCTACAGTACCGACGGCCTGGCTCAAACCATTCTGGCCGAAGGGTGCAAAACGGTTATCAGCAAGCCTTTTGAATATGCCGAGCTGTCAACCGTTGTTGCCGATATTTTGCAGCAGCACGGAGCTATGCCTGAGGGCTAGCCGCCTTCAAGCAGCCTCGGCAGACCGTCAGGAACCGTGGGGGGCCGGTTCCTCGGTTGCCTCGGGCGGGTTGCGGAAACTGACGTCACAGCACTCCTGCTTGGGGAGAACCAGTGGATGTTCGTCAAGAAACCGGTCGAAAGCTGCCCGATCCAAAGATTCTTCCTCTGTCAACAGCGTCGCCAAAGCGTCAAGAACCTCACGATTGCCGGCAACGACGGCATGGGCACAGCGGTCGGCGGTATTGACCAGCTGTTCAATCTCCTGATCGATGATCCAGGCGGTTTTTTCACTGAAATTCTTTTCGCTGGCCATTTTCCTTCCCAGAAACGGATGCTCCTCGCCACGCGGATAGCTGAGCGGTCCGAGCCGGTCACTCATCCCCCATTGACAGACCATCTTCTCGGCCAGGGACATCACCTGCTTGAGATCATTTTGAGCACCGGTCGAATACTCCCCGAAGCACTGCTTCTCCGCGGCCCTGCCGGCGAGCATCACGCTTAATCGCCCCATCAGATAGCTACGTTGATAATGGTAGCGATCATCTTCCGGCAATTGCTGGGTCAGGCCAAGAGCCTGTCCGCGCGGAATGATGGTAATTTTATGCACCGGATCCGAACCGGGTATGGCTTTGGCGACCAAAGCGTGACCGGCCTCATGGATCGCGGTCATATATTTTTCCTCTTCCGACAGAAACAGCTTGCGCTCCATCCCCATCAGCTGGCGATCCTTGGCTCGGTCAAAATAGACCATCGCCACCTGTTGCACATCTTCACGAGCAGCGATCAGCGCGGCTTCGTTGACCAGACTTTGCAGATCCGCCCCGACCATCCCGGGCGTCCCCTTGGCAATAAGTTCCAGATCGACATCGTCGGCCAGCGGCATCTTTCGGGTATGAACCTGCAGAATCTTCACCCGGTCGCGCCAATCCGGCCGTTCGATGACCACCTGGCGATCAAACCGGCCCGGGCGCAGTAACGCGGCATCGAGAACATCCGGCCGGTTGGTCGCTGCCAGAACGATTACCTGCGAATGATCTTCAAACCCATCCAGCTCCGAGAGCAACTGGTTCAGGGTCTGCTCACGCTCGTCATTGCCGCCGCCCAGTCCCGTTCCCCGCGCCCGGCCAACCGCATCCAGTTCATCCACAAAAATAATGCTGGGCGCATTTTTCTTGGCATTGGTAAACAGATCACGCACCCGACTGGCCCCGACCCCGACAAACATTTCGATAAACTGCGAAGCCGAGATACTGTAAAAGGGGACCTCAGCTTCTCCGGCAACCGCCCGCGCCATCAGGGTTTTTCCGGTTCCGGGCGGGCCGGTCAGCAACACACCGCGAGGGACTCTCCCCCCCAACCTGGAAAATTTCTCCGGGTTACGCAAAAAAGAAATGATTTCCTGAAGTTCCTGTTTCGCTTCGGCGAGCCCGGCGACATCCTCAAAAGTGACCCGGGATTGCTCCCGGGCATACAGCTGTGCTCCCGATTTGCTGAATCGTTGCAGCAGACCGCCACCGATGCCGCCTTTTTGCTGTGCTTTGCGAATGATATACCACCAGACCCCGATGATCAGCACCCAGGGCAGCACGCCGATGAGAATGCGCGATCCCAGCGAGGTCCCCTGCACCGGTTCCGCCCTGACCCTGACCTTGAATTTATCCAGCAATGGCATTAATTCCGCATCCGTAACGGGGGGCAGAATGGTTTTGAAGCGGGTAAATTTTTGTTTTCCCTTAAACTGCGGATCGATCGCCTGGGCGTCCGTCAACTCCTGTTCCGCAGCAAATTGACCGGATAGATTCTCGCCCTGCAGCAAAACCGCTTTGACCTGATCGTTTTTCAGCTCCTGTTTGAACAGACTGTAAGGAATACTGACGACCGGCTCCGGCTGGTTAGGGGGATAAAAAAACAGAAAAGCCGCATTAAGCCCCAAAATCAGGGCGAAAAAAAGAAGGATTCTTTGCCAATTGAAGGTCATCTGCCCGACTCCATTCGTTTCCGATCATTTTGGAAGAATAAGCACCGCTCATATACTGACATCTACAATGGTAACAAATCTTCACGGAATCACCTTCATCAACAACGTCACCGGGCCGGAAGATTTGCTATAATAAATCCCGCGCACCGCATCCGCGACAGCCCTCGTCCATGCACGGCCCATTTTTCCCGGTATGGCAGAGCTAACCGGATAAAAACCCAAGCAATCTTTCCCAACCAGAAAACTAGCAGAAGGAGGCTTAATGATGAGTAAATTAACCTGGTTCGGTCATGCAACCCTCGGTCTGGAAACAGCCGGTTTCAAATTGATTATCGATCCCTTTTTCAGCGGCAATCCGGCCGCGTCGACCAGCGCGGACAAGGTCGCTGCGGACTTTATCCTGGTCAGCCACGGCCATGGCGACCACATCGGCGACACCGTGGCGATCGCCCAGCGTACCGGTGCAACGGTGATAAGCAATCATGAAATTGTCACCTGGCTCGGCAAGCAGGGGGTGGAAAAAGTTCACGGCCAGCATCTCGGCGGCGGTTTCAAGTACCCCTTCGGCTATCTGAAGCTGACCCTGGCCCTGCATGGCTCGCAGTTGCCGGACGGTTCCTATGGCGGCAACCCGGCCGGCTTTCTGCTCACCTGCAACGACGGTAAAAAGATCTATCTGGCTCAGGACACCGGGCTGTTTGGCGATATGAAATTGATCGGGGAGGAAGGTCTGGACCTGGCCGTGATTCCCATCGGTGATAATTACACCATGGGGCCGGACGATGCCCTGCGGGCAGTGAAGATGCTGCAGCCGAAAGCGGTCGTCCCGATCCATTACAACACTTTTGAGCTGCTCAATCAGGATGCCGCCAGCTGGGCCAAACGGGTTGCCGATGAAACCGGGAGCAAGGCGATCATCCTTAAACCGGGGGAAAGTTACACCTGTTAAACGGGCTACGGAGGAAAGAGCGGTCCACTCAGGACCGCTTGCGGGCTCCACTCAGGAAGAGCTCGCGATCAAGGGTTCCCCAGGCGCTGAAGCTGTTGAAAACCGTCAGCCGGATCGCCAGGATAACGGTCAAGGCGGTGCCGACAAAGATGGCGATGACAATGGCGATCTGATACTTTATGGCGGTCATGGGGTTGCCGCCGCCCAGGATGACCCCGGTCATCATCCCCGGCAAGGCCACCAGCCCCATGGTCGACATGGTCGCAATGGTCGGGGCCAGGGACGCCTGCCAGGCCTCCTGGAGATAAGGGAACAGCGCCTCCCTTAACGTCGCCCCCTGGGCCAGCCTGAGCAGATAGGCTTTTTCCTGTTTGCGCAGGGCTTCATAGAAGGTTCGAATGCCGATAATATCGGCCCGCAGGCAGTTTCCGAGAATCATCCCGCCAATCGGTATCAGATATTGAGCGTCCAGCGCGGCTGGACCGTCCAGAATCAACAGAACGAAAAACAGCAACGGCACCAGAACCCCGATCAGCAGGGCCAGAAAAACCCCGCCGGCCAGGCGGCGCAGGCGCAGGTTGCAGCCCCGGATGATCGACAGGTCGGCAACAATCACCATGACCAACAGCCAGGCGCCGGTGGCCCAGAGGCTGTTGAGAGCAAAAATCACCTGCAGGTAAAACCCCACGAACAGCAGCTGTACGGTCATGCGGACGACCGCCAGCAGGGTCTGGCCGACCATCGGCACCCGGAGCCAGAGCATGATCGCCAGGGGAATCAGCAACATCAGGTAGCCACTGCCCAGCCGCCAGAAACTGATATCGATGGTACTCATGACGTCCTCCCCTGTAATTCCGCCAAATTGACGACCCGATCGGCAAAACTGAGCCATTCTTGATCATGGGAGACGGACAAGACCGTCAACTCTGCCGTCGCCGAAAGCAGATCAATCACTGCCTGTTTGGAAACCTGGTCAAGGGCTGACGAAGCCTCGTCCAGCAATAGAATCCTGCGGTCCAGGAGCAGGGCAGACAACAGGGCAATGCGCTGTTTCTCGCCACCGGACAGATCGGTCACCCGTTCGGTAAGCAAGCCCTCCGGCAGCAGCAATTGCTCCAGCAACTGCGGTATCCGCTGCAGATTGCCCCACAGCGAACGATTGCCGGCAAAGGAAAACGGCCGTTCCAGGATCTCTCGAACCGTCCCCTCTCCCAGTTCCGGTTCCTGCGGAACATAAGCCATTCTGCCCCTGAGCCGCCAGACCGTGGTTGGGGTCAAAAGTTCACCGCCGATCCGAATGGTTCCGGAATAGATCGGAACAAATCCCAGCAGGCAACGCAGCAGGGTCGACTTGCCGCAGCCAGAAGGACCGCTCAGGGCAACCTTTTCCCGGTCCAGAATCTGCAAATCCACGGCGCGCAGAATCTGGCGGCCATCCATAGTCACCATCAATTGTTCAATGCTCAAAGTCGCTGCTTGCAAAACCGGGCCTCCAGGATCTTCATCGCCGCCATGTGTTGCCAGGCAGGAGAACAAAAGCCTATACCAAAACGGCGGCAGAACAAGGCTATTTTTTCATCGACACCACGGGTGGGCGATTTTCTCGCTGTCGTTCCGACAACAGTCGATAAAAACTATTTGCGAAGTTTCTATTTTTGCCATATCATTTAATCATAATATGATTAAATGATATGGTGATTCATCGATATCAGCACACAAGACAGTCGCCGAAAGGAATCAATCATGGAACAAAACGGAGTGGAAACAGTCAAAAGGACCCGGCTGCACGAGCAGGTGGCCCGGACCCTCAGTCTGCAGATCCTCAACGGTGACATCCCGCCCGATTCTCTGTTGCCGAACGAAGATGCCCTCTCCCGGCAGTTCGGCGTAAGCAAGCCGGTGATTCGTGAAGCGATCAGCTTCATGGACGCAAAAGGACTGGTCCGGGCCCGCCCCAGAATCGGTACCCGGATCTGCGCGCCCGCCAACTGGGTTTTGACCGACCCGGTGCTCCTGAAATGGCGGATGGAAGCCGGGCCGGAGCAGGCACTGGTCGACGACCTGCTGGAGTTGCGCAGCATCATTGAACCGATAGCCGCGGGACTCGCCGCCAAACGGGCCACGCCGGAATGCCGCGCAAAAATCGACCGGGCCATGCAAGCGATGAGTGCGGGAAGTTCTCTGGAAGATCATATTGCCGCTGACATCAAATTCCACCAGGCCATTATCGAAGCGAGCGGGAACGAACTGCTCATCAGCTCACTCAGGCCGGTCCTTGAACACACCATGGGCACCAGCTTTGAACACTTCATCACCTCTTTTGCCGCAGCCAAGGCATCGGTCGCCTTTCACCAGGAGGTGGTCACCGCCATTCACCAACAGGACGAGCCGGGCGCGGTGGCGGCGATGCGCAACGTCATTGAACGGTCCGCAGCCGACATTCATAATGCTGTTGGCCAGCACGGCTACACGTGAGAAACCCCGCTAAACACCCAGAAATAAGATCGTCAGCGCGCGTTTTGCGCAATGATTTTTCAACCATGACCGAGCCATAGGCTTTTGCCAGAGCAACTGTTCAAACAGGAGTAAAAAAGATGAAAATCACCGCCCTTGAAACCCTTTTCCTCAAGGAATTCAACAATGTCACCTGGGTCCGCGTGCATACCGACGAAGGCATCACCGGCATCGGTGAAACCTATTACGGCTCGGGAGCCGTCAGCGCCCATCTCCACGAAACCCTGGCGGGTCGGCTGCTCGGCAAAGATCCGCTGCGGATTGAAGAACTGAACCGGGAGATGGTCAATCTGCCCCTGGCCCAGGCTTCGACCGGCGCCGAATACCGGGCGGCCTCGGCTGTCGACATCGCGCTCTGGGATCTCTACGGCAAAGTCGTCAACCAACCGATCCATCAGCTGCTCGGCGGGCTCTGTTGGGACAAACTGCGCGTTTACAACACCTGCGCGGGTTATCGCTATGTCCGTTCGGCCAATATCCGCCCGGTGGATACCTGGAACTTCAGCGCCGACGGTCCCTACGAAGACCTGCAGGGTTTCATGGAACGCCCCGGCGAGCTGGCCCAGAGCCTGCTTGCGCAAGGGATCAGCGCCATGAAGATCTGGCCTTTCGATCCGGCCGCCCTGGCCAACAAAGGCCGTTATATCTCCGCCGCGGAATTGAAAAAGGCCCTCCACCCGTTTGAGGAAATCCGCAAGACCGTGGGTGACCGAATGGACATCATGGTTGAGTTTCACTGTCTTTGGGATCTGCCGACCGCCAAACAGATCGCACGCGAACTGGAACCCTTCAAACCCTACTGGTTCGAGGACTCCATCCGCATGAATTCACCCCAGGCGTTGGCCGAGTATGCCCGCGCCACCCCGGTCCGGGTCTGTGCCAGTGAAACTCTTGGTTCGGCGGCTCCTTACAATGAAATGCTGCGGCATGACGCAATTGATGTTGTTATGGTGGATATCTGCTGGACCGGCGGTATCACCGAGGCACGAAAAATCGCCATCCTCGCGGATATCCACCATAAACCTTTTGCCCCGCACGACTGTACCGGCCCCATTGGCCTGGCCGCCGCCGTGCACACCGCGTTAAGTCAGCCGAACTCGCTGATTCAAGAGACCGTCCGCGCTTTCTACACCGGCTGGTATAAGGAAGTTGTGACCAGGGTTCCGACTATCAAGGACGGTTTCGTCTACCCGCTGGAAGGGCCCGGCCTCGGCGTCGACCTGCTGCCGGAAGTCATGGAGCGCGACGACCTGATCATCCGCAGATCCGAACTGTAACCACACCCGACGCAACCGGGAAATGTCAACCAACACGCTTTGGCTGCAACAGAGCAGAGCGTTTTCAAATCAACCACAATGGAGTTATTGACAATGTCACTGATCAAGCAATTATTCGATCTGAGCGGCAAAACCGCGCTGATTACCGGCGGCAGCCGCGGCCTGGGCAAAGACATGGCCCGCGCCCTGGCTGAAGCCGGCGCCAAAATCATCCTTAACGGCCAGAACCCGGAGACCCTGGCCACGGCAGCCGCGGAATTCAGCGCCGCTGGATACGAGGTGATGACCCTGCCCTTTGATGTACGCAACGAAGCCAGCGTTGTTGCCGCCTTCGCCACCCTCGACGAACAAAACATTGCGGTGGATATTCTGGTCAACAACGCCGGCATTCAGCATCGCCAGCCGATGGTCGAGCTCTCCAGTGCCGATTGGCAAAAAGTACTCGACACCAACCTGACCAGCGCGTTTCTGGTCGGCCGCGAAGCTGCCAAGCGAATGATCCAGCGCGGCCAGGGGGGGAAAATCGTCAATATCGGTTCCCTGACCAGCGATCTGGCCCGCGCTACTGTCGCCCCGTACACCGCGGCCAAAGGCGGCATCAAACTGCTGACCAAATCGATGGCTGCGGAATGGGCCAAATTCAACATCCAGGCGAATGCCATCGGCCCCGGCTATATGCTGACCGAAATGACCCAATCTCTGGCCGACGATCCCACGTTCGACGGCTGGGTCAAAGGACGCACCCCGGCCGAGCGCTGGGGACTCCCCGCCGATCTGATGGGAACCGTCATTTTCCTGAGTTCTGCGGCCTCGGCCTATGTCAACGGACAGATTCTTTATGTCGACGGCGGGATGAGTTCGGTGCTGTAATTAATTTTGAAATATGCCCCAAACCAACAGGCTCATCCGTTTGTGGGATGGGCCTGTTTTTTACCCGGAGAGCAGAAAAAACATTTTCAAACCCGCTATCAGCCCGCCACTCTTCGCCAAACCATTCACTGATTCAGATGTAACTCAATAAATGGTAAACTGTCCCGAATGGCGCTCGTTTAAGCAACTTTGCAGAAAACTCGGGACTGTCACCAGGGTCATCGGGGGCTGTCCCAAGAGTTTGCGAACCATGAAACTGTCGCGGTTAACACCGCAAAGACCTGGGACAGCCCCCGTGCGGGGACAGTCCCGGTTTTGCTGCCAGCGACTCTTAAACTAGCGCCATTCTAGACTGTCCCTATTAAAAAAACAGCCCGCGGAGGAGATATGGTCGCTGAAGAAATCGGAACGACATTAAGCCAGCACATTATCAAGACCCAGAAAAACTTCCCTCAGGCCAGTGGAAGGTTTACCAGGATCTTCAACGAGTTGGCCACCTGCGGAAAAATTATCTCCAGTTACGTCAGGAGGGCGGGAATTATCGATATTGCCGGCAAGCGGGGCACCACCAATATCCAAGGGGAGGAGCAGGCGAAGCTTGACGTCATCGCCCACAATATTTTCGTGAACCGCATTCTTGAAACCGGGCTTGTGGCAGGGGTTCTCTCGGAAGAAAGCGATGACATTATCGAAGCGGAGGAAGAATACTCCCGTAACGCCAATTACATTATTGCCACCGACCCTCTTGACGGCTCCTCCAATATCGATGTGAACGTATCCGTCGGCACTGTATTCTCCCTTTTGCGGAGAAAATCGCCCACCGGAGAACGCTGCAGCAAAGATGACTTTCTGCAACCGGGCAGCAAACAGATTGCCGCGGGATACATCCTTTACGGCTCCAGCACGATCTTCACCTATGCTTCCGGTGACGGGGTTTTTTGTTTTACCCTTGATCCGACCGTTGGCGAGTACCTCCTGTCCCACTCAAAATTGAGAATCGCAGAAGAGGGGAACATCTACTCGGTCAACGAGGGAAACAGAAAATTCTGGGACCAGGGCGACCAGCAACTGCTTGATTATTTTCAGGGCAACCATAAAGACAATGATGAACCTTATACCGGACGTTACATCGGCTCCCTGGTCACCGACGTTCACCGGAACCTCCTGAAGGGTGGAATCTATCTCTATCCTCGCACCACCAAAAACGGCAAAAAAGACCATGGCAAACTGCGCCTGCTGTACGAGGCCAACCCCCTGGCGTTTATTATTGAACAGGCCGGTGGGGTTGCAACGGACGGGCAAAGAAGAATTCTCGATATCATGCCGCAGGACATCCATCAGCGGGTGCCGCTCTATATCGGCAGCAAGCGAGAGGTTGATTTAGCAGGAAAATTCACCAAGGTATCGTAAAGAGCACTCACCGTGGCTGGACCATTGGTCGCCTTTTACCTTAGGAGAATTCCCAGAGCAGCTTATTGATCTTTTCAGTAATTCAGTACCTTGCCCCGAATGGCGCTCGTTTAAGAGCTGATGGCAGCAAAACCAGGGCTGTCCCAGGTCTTTGCGGTGCGCCCCCCCTACAGTTTCATGGCTCGCAAACTCTTGGGACAGCCCCCGATGACCCTGGTGACAGTCCCGAGCTTACTGCAAAGTTGCTTAAACTAGCGCCGTTCTATCTTTTCCCCGGATTTTTTAACCATGCCAAAATTCTCTCAGCACCTGCTCCTTGTTGGCAGCGGTAAACTGACAATTAAAGCGCCTGGTGTTGCTGCTGGCCTGATCGATTTCTTCAGTGAACATCCCGATCTGCACACCCGTGGGCTGAAGGCCCTCCAATAACGCATACACCTGAGCATTGACCTCGTCAGGGGTCAGGTGCCGATTGCCCTTTTCGGCCAGCATATTTCTTTCGTATACAGATGTTTTCGCGGGGTTGATTGAGAGCAGGGTCAGGTATTTGATATCAATGCTGTGCAGAAGCTCCAAGGTCCCGGCAACGTGGCGCTCCGAGAACTTCAAACCCCCGACGCCGGGCATCAGCATGGCAGAAACATCGATCTCCGCCTCGACCAGCTTCTGCGCAGCAGCAATCATGTCGGCGCGGGTACAGTCCTTGTTGATATAATTCAAGACCGCATCGGAACCGCTCTCCAGCCCCCAGTAAATCAAGGACAGCCCCGCTTCTTTGAGCCTTTTCAACTCGTCGACAGACTTTTCCAGGATCGAGGCGGTTCGGCCATACAGGGAGATTTTCTGTGGAGCGAAGATCTCCCGCGCATAATCCAGGGATGACAGCAGCAATTCGGTCGCAACCCCCAACGAGTTTCCGCTCCCGATAAACAATCTCTGTATCCGTGATTTCTCTGCCCCTATCGATTCGGCAACACCGTCGACATGCGCTTTAAACTCTGCGAAGGATTTGGTCTCGGCTGGCAGATCAGTATACTCGGAGCAGAAAGTGCACTGGTTGTAGTCACAGCCGGTGGTGAGTTCCAGCCGTAACACATGGGCTTTTCTTTCGGAGGGGGGTGAGGACAGGGTCGGAGAACTGAACAGGTTCTGATCCCGGTAGGCTTTATCACACTCGGGCGCAAGCACGGGAAAAATCCGCTCCAGCACGGCAACCAGCTCAGCACCGTCAACCTTCAGGAAGCCGCTATCAAGCAGAAATTGGACAGCACGCTCCGCAGCAAAGGCATAGACCGAAGAATCAAGGCTGGCACGCATCGCTCTGAGCAGGACATCATTCAGGAAATAGTCCGCCACACCGTGGAGATCCTGGTGCCGGGCGAGGAGCTGCTCCGGCGTCACGACCTCAAGCTCCTGATCGGCAAGCTCCTTGTTAAACAAATCCACCGAAAAACGCCCGGCCGTGGAATAAAACCTGACCTGTGAGGCCCCGGCCGCTTGGTCGATAATAAAACCTTCACTGCCTGGCTTGACGTGGATATTGGCGCTCGCCATTTTCACCCTCACCCGGGCCCCCGTTTTTAACCCCACGCAATCCTCAAGACCAAGGGCTTGAATCAGGACCGGAAGCAGATGTTTTTTTAAGGCTGGGTAAGACATCTCGCTCGAGATAACGGCAGGAACGGCAAGGTCTCGATTGACCCTGGCCGCCAAAGCACGAACAGCCTTTTCGATCACCCCGATTTTATCAGCCTGCTGCTGAAATAGCGAAGCGATCCCGTCAAAATAAGGAAACAGGCTGTAAATGCCGTGGTTACTCAATTTACTGAGCAATTTATCCCGGGTCATCCGGTGACCGTATAGCTGCCTGAGCATCCACAGTAATTCATCTTGACTGACAAACATAAGCTCACGACCTGAATAAGTTTTCAATGACCGGAGAAAACCCCGCTATGCCAAGCGCCGTCAGAATCAGGGAGACACCGCATAGAGCTCCAGCTTCCGATACAGGGTGGCAACACTGATGTTGAGTTCTTTGGCGGCCTGGGTCTTATTCCCGGCAGTAATCTCCAGGGCCGCCAGGATACCCTTTTTCTCCAGTTCGTCGAGGGGCACAATCCGCCTCGAATCCATCGCCACAGCGCCTTGCCGACGCAAATCTTCCGGAAAATCAACAAAATCTATTTTGTCTTCCAGACACATCGCCACAGCGTATTCAATGGTATTCTGCAACTCCCGGACATTGCCCGGCCAGTCATAATGAATCAGACAGTCCGCAGCTTGCGGGGTAAAAGACATCGGCCCCCTGCTGCTCTGCTGCGTTGCTCTGTCCAGAAAGCGTCGGGCCAGAGGCAAAATATCCTCCCGCCGTTCCCGCAGTGGCGGAATTTTCAGTTCAATCACCTGCAACCGATAAAACAGATCCTGTCGAAAATTTCCGGCTTGCACCTCCTCGGCCAGTTTTTTGTTGGTCGCCGCGACAATGCGAAAATCGACCGGCCGGGCACAGGTTTCTCCGACCCGACAGATCTCTTTTTCCTGTAGAACCCGTAAAATTTTGACCTGCATCCCCGGCGATATTTCACCGATTTCATCAAGGAACAGGGTCCCTCCGTCCGCGGCTTCAAAAAAACCGGCCCGATCTTTCGTGGCTCCGGAAAAAGCCCCTTTAACGTAACCGAAGAGCTCGCCTTCCAACAAACTTTCGGTGATCGCCCCGCAATTGATCGCCAGAAAGGGCATCTTGGCCCGGGGTGAGCGCTCATGAATGAAGCGGGCCATACGCTCTTTGCCGACCCCGGTTTCACCGGAGATCACCACCGAAGAATCTCCTTTGGCGACCCGCTCGGCCATTTCCAGGACCGCCAGCATGGCCGAGCTTTTTGAATAACTGCCGAAGTCGTTGTTCTGGTAATCGAGCATATCCAGGCGCTGTTTCTTTTCTTTCAGCTGTTCCTCAACATCTTTGATCCGCTGGGTCAGCAGAGAGAAGATCGCATCAGAACATTCCAGATCATAGTATTTCAGCTGATCGGCAAACCGTCCGTCCCAGTCTTCCTGGTAACGTGCCTCGACCTGGCACAAGGAATCACCTTTGCCCTGACAATGGGTTTCGATAAAGAACACATCGCGGCCGCGTCGCTTGGAGACAAAACCGCTGGCAAAACCGGCGATGGTCCAACAAACGGCTTCATCCGCCACGCCGAAATGGAGGCGGTGCTGCTCTGCCTCATAAGAATCTTTCCAAACCGTGCGGATCAGCGGTCCACCGTCAGCACCATCACTTTTTTCATGGGAGACCGGGGTCAGGTGCCCGTACAGGGAATGCAGGTACGGCCCGGTAAAATGACGCTGGATTGAATCGAAAAGGTCCATTTCCAGCATTTCGGCCAACCGCCAGCCCTGCGCATAACCGAACCGGGTCAGGATGGATTTGGTCGCGGCCAGCCCCAGCGTTTCAATCAAGTTTTTGCGCAACAATCCATGGGCAAAAGCGTCAAAAAGCAGGGTACGCTGCTTTTCAAAAAAACGGATGATCCCGCTGCAGTCGTCGCGGGAAAGAAATTCGTTGAAGTTCAAATAATTCCAGTGCATCAACCGACCCTCTCAAATTGCGATGATCATTTCTCATTTTGCAGTAGATTGTTACATATTCGCCGATCAAACCACCAAAAGCCAGCCTTTTTATAACTGGCACATATCCTGCTGAACATAACAGTCATTCAGCTGAATAAAACTTTATTTTTGATTTCCCAACCAGTGAGCAACCGCCTGTCGATTTTGTCCATGAATCGCCGGCTGTTTCTTTACTTTGACTTGGTATGTGCGAAAAAGGAGATTTGTATGGTAAAGCGACAAAGATTGTCGTGCTTCAAGGGCATCTGCGGATGCCTGCTGCTGCTCCCCCTGCTGACGTTAATTTCCTGCAGTGACAACGATGACAAACACAGTTCTTCTCTGCCGCAGCTGAGCGCTGCGGAAAGTTCTCAATTACTGACCTGCACCGATCTGGCAGGCCAGTTTTCTTTTGCCAACACCGAAATCACTGCGGTGGAAACGGTCGCAGCCGGAACCCTGACCGTTGGTGGCCATGACATCGCTGAACATTGCCTTGTCACCGGCAAAATGAACGAGCGCGCCAGTTGGGTTAACACCGCCGTCGAAGACGCCAGCTATGCCATCAGCTTTGAAATGCGCCTGCCCGTCGACTGGAATGGCCGCTTTTTCTATCAAGGCAACGGTGGTTTGGACGGATCCGTTAAAACTGCGGTGGGCGCCGTCAGTGGCGGCGGCTATCTGACCAATGCCCTGGACATGGGCTTTGCGGTGATCAGTTCCGATGCCGGCCACAGTGGCAACAGCCCGTTTTTCGGCCTCGATCCCCAGGCTCGCCTGGACTACGGCTATAATGCCGTGGCCAGTCTGACCCCCATGGCCAAAGCGCTGATTACGGCGGCCTACGGCCGCGGTCCGGACCGTTCCTACATCGGTGGCACTTCCAACGGTGGTCGCCACACCATGGTCGCAGCGACCCGCGAGCCGGAAGAATACGACGGCTACATGGTCGGCGCACCGGGCTTCCACCTGCCCAAAGCGGCCATTGCTCAACTGTTCGGTGCCCAACAGTATGCCAAGGTCATTGAAAAGGAAGGGGTTACCCCGGCATTATCCGGCAATTCATCCAACCTCAACCTGGCTTTCACTCAAGAGGAACGTCAATTGGTGGCCGATGCCATCCTGGAAAAATGTGACGCCCTCGACGGTGCAACGGACGGCATGGTCGAAGATGTCGAAGGCTGCCACAACAGCTTCAACCTGCTCACCGCCGTGCCGACCTGTACCTCGGACCGTGACGGAACCTGCCTGTCGGAAGATCAAAAGAGCGCCATCTCCGCCATTTACTCCGGCGCCCGCAATAGCCAGGGTGAGGCTCTTTATAACGACTGGCCCTATGATCCGGGCTTGATCAGCAGCGGTTGGGCAGCCTGGGAATTCGACAACTCGGTCACCAATCGCGATCCGGTCTCCGTCGCCTTCGTCTTCATGAGCCCGCCGGAAGATCCGAGTGTGAATGATGACACTCTCGGCTACGCCCTTGATTTCAACATGGACACCGATGCCCCGAAAATTTTCGAAACCAGCGGCATCTACACCGAAAGCGCCTGGTCCTTCATGACCCCGGTCAATGAAACCAACCTGAGCGTGTTGCGTGATCGCGGTGCCAAAATGATCGTTTATCATGGGACTTGCGACCCGGTCTTCTCGGTCAACGACACCACCGACTGGTACGATGCCGTCACCGAAGCCAACGACGGCGATGCCACCGACTTTGTCCGCTTTTTCCGAGTGCCCGGCATGAGTCATTCCCGCAACGGGATTGCCACCGACCAGTTCGATGCCCTCTCCGCTCTGGTTGATTGGGTCGAGAAAGGCGTCAAACCTGACCGGATCATCGCAACGGCACGGGGCGATGTTAACAACCCCGGCGGACAGAATACCGAAATTCCGGACAGCTGGGATCCGAACCGGACCCGGCCGCTGTGCCCCTACCCGAAAATCGCGGTGTTCACCGGTACCGATGCGACCAGTGATCAAATTGAAGATGCCGCTAACTTTACCTGCCAGTAAAACGGTAACGTTCAGCACTTTTACCGCTTGAACCGCCAAGAACAGGGAGGGGCAAACCCTCCCTGTCATAAAAAAGCCCCTGCTCTCAATTGAGAGCAGGGGCTTTGAGTTTATCGACCGAAGCGGTCCGCAACCCGGGCAGATCTTTTCAATCGGTTTAGAAATCGTCCCAGCCGTCCACCACCGAAGACTGGTTATAGGCGGACACCGTCGCTTCGAAAAAGTTGCTTTTGACATCCCCTTCCCCTTCGGTATCGGCCAGTTTTTCCAGGTGCTGATAGGGATTCTTATCGAATCCCTCATAGAGTCTCCCCGGAAAGCCGAGCCGGTTCCAGCGTTCGTTGGCCAGCCACTTGGTATACATCTCGGTGGTCTCTTCACTGACCCCGAGCACTCCGTCGCCGATAATATGATTGGTCCAGTCGATCTCCTGCCCCACCGCAAAACGGAACATTTTCTCCACCTCTTCCGGCGGGAAAAAGTCGGGACGCAGCTCGCGGATTTCCCGGACAATCAGCTCGAACAGCACACAGTGGGTCAGCTCGTCACGGTTGATATAACGAATCACCTCGGACGTCCCGATCATCAGATGGCGGCTGGCCAGGTTGTAGAAGAAGTTGAAGCCGTTGTAGAAATACAGTCCCTCAAGCAGATAGTTGGCAATCAGCACCCGATAAAATCCTTCGTCTGAGGGGGTATCGAGAAAATCCTGATAGATCTGGGCGACATATTTGTTGCGCTCGAACAACACCTTGTCGGTGCGCCATTTATCATAGATGCTGTTGCGCCGCTCGGCCGGAATGATCGACTCGACAATGTACTGATAGCTCTGACTGTGCACCGCCTCCTGGTACTGCTGGATGGCGAGGAGCAGGTTCACTTCCGGTGCGGTGATGTAGTCGTTGATATTCGACAGGTTGTTGGTCTGGATACTGTCGAGAAAAATCAGAAACGACAGAATGCCGTCATAGGCCTGGCGTTCTTCCACCGTCAGATGCTTGTAGGGTTCAATATCCGCAGCCAGGTCGATCTTTTCCGGAATCCAGAAGTTGGCCATCATGTTGCGATACATCTTGTTGGCCCACTGATAGCGGACATTGTTCAGATTGAAAATATTGGTACTGTTACCGCCGATGATCCGCCGCGCATCCAGGGAATCATCCCCTTCCGGGTTAAACAGTCGCTTTGGTTCCATTCATCATCTCCTGATTGAAGCAAATTTAAACAATTGCGGACTCCCGCTTTGACAGCACCAGTCATCCCAACCTTCCCCCTTGATGGGGGAAGGTTGGGATGGGGGTGCAGGACGCTGCTGAGCGGCTACCCGGATATTGTACTATAAAGTTTGAGATCGGCCGCGTCAAAACCAGCCGTGAGACGGCACAACAAAACTATATCAGCCGGCGCAGGAAATGCATTCCTCTTTGCTCGAAGAGATGTTGCTGTTCTTCTGGATACTGCGGGTATAGTAGATTGCCTTGCAACCTTTTTTCCAGGCGTCCATATGGGTCTGGAAGATATCTTTGGCGGTGAGGTTATTGTTCAGGTTGAACAACAGTTCCATGGAAATACCGGTATCGATATAACGCTGCAGGCGGGACACGATATCGACCACCACCCGCTGGTCGATGTGTTTGGATTCCTGATAATGCCAGAGCTTCTCCTTGATGTAGGGCGGCACAATGGGGACGGTCCCGTTGCTGTTGTTGTCGATATAAAACTTACTGAACACCGGCAGAATACTGGCGGTACAGCCCTGGACGATGGAACTGCTGGTGTTGGGGGCGATGGCGGTGATGTGGCTGTTGCGGATGCCGTGCTCGGCAATCCGCGTGAACAGGCCATCCCAGTCGAGGCTGCCGTGTTCCGCAAACCAGCTGCGCTCACGGCTGAGAATCAGCCCCTTGGACCAGTCGCTCCCCTCAAACAGCGGGTAGCGGCCACGTTCTGCGGCCAGAGCGCAGCTGGCCGAGGTGCAATGATAGGCAAAGGCCTCGGCCAATTTATCAACCGCGTCACCGGCCCCGACATAGGGGATATCGTGCTTGGCCAGATAATCGGCCAGCCCCATCATCCCCACGCCGATGGTCCGCAGCAGTTCATTGTGACGTTGCCCTTCGGCCACCGGCACATCGGTGATGTCGATACAGTTATCGAGGATGCGCACCGAGGTTTCGCAGACCGCGGGCAGCTCGTCGACCGCCACATTGGCCATATTGATGGAGACCAGGTTGCAGGTATGGACCAGACCCGGCTCAACCTCGCGACTGATGGTATCGTTTTCGAAGCGCTGCGGACCGATCCGGGTCGGTTTGACCACCGAATAGGACTCCACGCAGAGATTGGTGCAGGGGATGATGCCGATATGTTTATTGGGATTGGCCCGGTTAATGGTGTCTTTGAAAGCGATATAGGGCATCCCGGTCTCGACCTGAACCTTCATGATCTGTTTATAGAGGGCCTTGGCATTGACCTTTTCGAACAGTTCGATCTTGCCGGCCACAACCTCGGCATACAGCTCATCCAGCACCCGGGAGAACTCATCCCCCCACAGGTCGGCCAGCTCATAGCCATATTTGCTGCGGATCTCATGGGGATCGAACAGATACCAGTCCTCCCCCTGCTCCACGGCCCGCATGAAGCGGTCGGTCACCACCACCTGGGGAAAGACATCATAGGCCTTGCGGCGCTGGTCGCCGTTTTCGGTCTGCAACTCAAGAAAATCCTCCATGTCCAGGTGCCAGCTGTCCAGGGCCACGGTCACGGCCCCGGCCCGCTTGCCCCCCTGGTTGAAATACAGGGCAATGTCATTGACCACCCGGACATTGGGCACCACCCCCCCGGCCCGGCCCAGGGAATTGCGGATTCGCGCCCCTTGCGAACGGATCCGGCTGATGCTGACCCCGACCCCGCCTCCGCCTGAGCTGATCTGGCCGACCTGCTCAAAGGTATGGAAGATGCTGTTGGTATCGTCGTCAAAAGCTGTGATAAAGCAGCTCGACAGATTGCCGTTGGGCTTGCGCAGGTTGATCAGAATCGGCGTGGCCAGGGAAATCTTGCGCCGCGCCAGCATCTCATAGGTATCGCGAACCCGCTCCAGGCGGACCTCCCCCGGCTGATTCTGCTCGATGAGCAGAGCAATGGTCAGCAGCGCCTCCTGCGGCATTTCGATCACCCGGTTATCGTATTCCAGCATGTACCGCCTGATCAGCAGGCTGATCCCGGCATAATCATAATCGTAATCGTATTCCTGTTTCAGGAACTGGCCGGCCTTGTGGAGCTCTTTTTCGGAGTATTTTTCCAACAGCACCGGCGAGTAAATCCCCTTGGCGACAAAATCCTTCACCGTCCGGCAATAACTCGGATAACGGTACTCATAGGGAATCTTCCTGGCCATATGGACCCGTTTATAAAAATCGACCAGCTTCAGCCGCGCCGCCAGAATCCGCCAGTCCGGCTCCTCGATGGAGGTCAACCGCAATGACGTCTCGATGACCGTCTCATGAATGGCCCCGGTCGTCATATTGTTGCGAAAATGAATCTCCAGATTCGATTCGAGCTTAATGGGATTAATGTCCAACCCTTCCGCCGCCCAGCGGATCACCTTGCGAATCTTGGCTATATCCAGGGGAGCTGACTCCCCGTTTCTCTTTATCACCCGATAACGCTTTGCCATGCTGCATACCTCCAATTTGAGTCAAGCCACTACATATAGTGTCACAGAAATCTGATTATACATTATCTGGAGATAAAATTAAGACCAAAATTGTCATCTTGACAATTTTATAAAACCCTATTCTTGACTCTTCCGCAAAAGAATATGAGCGCTGCCCTGTACAGCAACCAGTTCATAAGATATTTTATAAAGAAGGCTCCGGATCAGAATCAGGCCTGCCGGCAGCCTTCCACAGAAAGAATTTCAGGCACTTTTTCAGACTTCATACTTAAAAGCAGGAGGCCCGTAGCCTACTTCCGATCATTAAACCCGCATTCAATTCCATCTTGAGGGGAGGACTCTATGCTGTTTTTCATCTTGATGCTGATCGTCATCTGGATATTGTTGGTCTTTGAAGCCCCCCTTGCCATACATACGGCGGTGGTAGCCGGCATGCTGTTTTTCGCCGGCTGGCACTGGAGCAGCCCGGTTCTGGTCATCGTCTGGAGCCTCTTCATCCTGATTGCGCTGGTGCTGAACTTAGCTCAGGTCCGCAAGCAGGTCCTCACCCGCCCGCTGTTGAAATTGTTCAGAAAAATCAAACCACGGCTGTCCGCCACCGAGCAGGCCGCCCTGGAAGCCGGCGATGTCTGGTGGGACGGCGACCTGTTCAGCGGGCGCCCTGACTGGGACAAACTGCTGGCGGTTCCGCCGGCGACTTTGAGTGCGGAAGAGCAGGCCTTTCTGGACGGTCCGGTCAATGAGCTCTGCGCGTTGCTCGACGACTGGGAGATCACCCAGCAGCGCCAGGATCTGCCCCCCGCGGCATGGAAAATGATCAAGGAACAGGGCTTTTTTGCCCTGATCATTCCGAAAAAGTATGGCGGCCTGGAATTTTCGGCCATGGCCAACAGCGCTCTGATCACCAAACTGGCTTCCCGCAGCCTCACCGCGGCGGTCACCGTGATGGTCCCCAACTCCCTCGGCCCGGCCGAACTGCTCATGCATTACGGCACCGAGGAGCAGCGGGATTACTACCTGCCCCGTCTGGCGCGTGGAGAAGAGGTCCCCTGTTTTGCCCTGACCGGCCCCAATGCCGGCAGTGACGCAGCGTCCATCCCGGATATGGGTGTGGTCTGCAGCGGCGAATGGCAAGGGGAACAGGTCACCGGAATCCGCCTCAACTGGGAAAAACGTTACATCACCCTCGGCCCGGTGGCGACCCTGCTCGGGCTGGCCTTTCGCCTCTACGATCCGGAGCGACTGCTCGGTGGGCAGGAGGATATCGGCATCACCTGTGCGCTGGTGCCGACCGACCTGCCCGGCATCGAAATCGGCCAACGCCACAACCCGCTCAACGTCCCGTTCATGAACGGCCCCAACTGGGGGCATGATGTCTTTATTCCCCTGGAGATGATCATCGGCGGTCGCAGCGGCGCGGGCAAAGGCTGGCAGATGCTGATGCAATGTCTTTCCGCCGGGCGTGGCATCTCGTTACCGGCGCTCAGTGTCGGTGCGGCCAAACTGGTGGCCCGGGATACCGGGGCCTATGCTGCGGTCCGCCGCCAGTTCGGCCTGCCCATCGGCCGTTTTGAAGGGATCGAAGAAGTCCTCACCCGCATCGCCGGCGAGACCTGGCTGATGAATGCCGCCCGTGACCTGACCTGCGCCGCTCTCGACCAGGGGTCAAAGCCGGCGGTCATTTCCGGCATCGTCAAACAGAACCTGACCGAACGGATGCGCGCGGTCGTCAATGACGGTATGGATATCGAAGGTGGCAAAGGCATTTGTCTGGGGCCGAACAACCATCTGGCCTCCGCCTACCAGGCGATCCCCATCGGTATTACCGTCGAAGGGGCCAATATTCTTACCCGCAGCATGATCATCTTTGGCCAGGGAGCGATCCGCTGTCATCCCTGGATTCTCCAGGAGCTGCGTGCGGCCGACAACCCCGACCCCAGGGAAGCCCTGAACAAGTTCGACGAAGCCTTTTTCGGTCATCTCGGCTTGAGCCTGCGCAACGGCGCATCGGCCCTCTTCTACGGTCTGACCGGAGGATATTTCATTGCCGTGCCGGAATCCCCGCAACGCCGCTGGTTTCAGCAGGTCACGCGCTATTCTACGGCTTTCTCCCTGACCGCCGACCTGCTCATGGTCACCCTGGGCGGGCGGCTGAAGCTGAAGGAAAAAATAACCGGACGCATGGCCGATATCCTCAGTGAACTCTATCTGCTGTCGGCCGCGTTAAAGGCTGTCGCCAGCGGAGGTGCTGCCAATCAGGAAGTGCTGCTCGAGTGGAACTGTCGCCGCTCCATTGACCGGATTCAGGAGAATTTCCTGGCCATTATCCGCAACCTGCCGCTACCGCTGCGGATCCTCCTGCGGGTGCTGATCTTCCCCCTCGGCGCCTGGGCAGCCCCGCCGGACGACAAGCTCGGCGGTGCGGTGGCGGCAACCATCCTGACCCCCGGCCCGCAGCGTGACCTGCTCACGGCAGGACTCTATCTGTCCGCAGACGACCAGGCTCCCGACCGGATCCTGACTGCCGCTTTCCAACTGGCCGCAGAGACCGATGCCCTGGAAAAAGATCTCCGCCATGCCCTCAAGGTGGGAACCCTGAATGCGCGTCAGGCCGATCTGCTCGAGCAGGCGGTCAAGCAGGGGATCATCTCCGCCGAGGAAAAAGAACGCCTGCAGCGGGCCCGCGATCTCAGGCAACGGGTCATTGCCGTCGATGCTTTCTGACCCAAAGAGAGCAAACAGGGCACAGGGGCCGGTCGGCTTTCTCCGGCCGGAACAGAGACCCTCATAGAGCGGTCAAGAGATTTGACCGAAACATCGTCGCCCATGAACCACGAGGAGAGGCACATGGTTGCAGCTAAACAATCACCGACTCGAAACTACCCCCGCCCGGTCTATGTTGTAGACGGGGCACGGACGCCGTTTCTCAAGGCCAAAGGACGCCCGGGGCCGTTCAGCGCGGCGGATCTGGCCGTCAATGTCGGCCGCGCGCTGCTCGCCCGGCAGCCGTTTGCCGCGGACCAGCTCGATGAAGTCATTCTCGGCTGCGTCATCCCGGCGGCCGACGAAGCCAATATCGCCCGGGTCGTTTCCCTGCGTCTCGGCTGTGGTGAACGGGTTCCGGCCTGGACCGTGCAACGCAACTGTGCCTCCGGCATGCAGGCCCTGGCCACGGCCGCGGAGCGCATCGCCGCGGGCTATTCCGGGCTGATCCTCGCCGGCGGCACAGAGGCCATGAGCCAAGCGCCGGTGCTGTGGCGGGCAAGCATGGTCAACAAACTGGCCGACTGGCAGCAGGCCCGTAATTTTTTCCAGAAGCTGAAGGTCTTGGGCAGCCTGCGCCCCGCCGACCTGGCTCCGGTCATCGGTCTGTTGCAAGGTCTGACCGACCCGACCACCAACCTGAGCATGGGGCAGACCGCAGAAAACCTGGCGACCCGCTTCGATATCAGCCGCGAACAGATGGACCGTTTCGCCCTGCAGAGCCATCAACGCCTGGCCGCGGCCATCGACAATGCCGCTTTGGAGGAAATCATCCCCCTCTACAGTACCGACGGACGGGCCATCGAAAACGATGAAGGCCTACGCCGGGATGGCGATCTTGGCAAGCTCGCCAAACTCAAGCCGGTGTTCGATCGGACCTACGGCCGGGTGACCGCTGGCAATAGCGCCCAGGTCACCGATGGCGCGGCCCTGTTACTGCTGGCCGACGCCGCCACTGTGGAGCGTTTTGATCTGCCGGTGCTGGGAGAACTGCTTGGGACCGCCTGGTCCGGACTCGATCCGGCCCAGATGGGGCTCGGCCCGATTTACGCCATGGATGCTGTGCTGCGCAATCACCCCGGCCCGCTTCCGCCCATCGATTTGTGGGAGATCAATGAAGCCTTTGCCGGCCAGGTCCTGGCCTGCCTCGCCGCCCTGACGGATGAACAGTGGCAGGAGCAGGAGTTGGGCGGACCCACCTTGATACCACAGATCAGCCCGGATCGCCTCAACGTTGACGGCGGCGCGATCGCCATCGGTCACCCGGTTGGTGCCAGTGGCGCGCGGATCGTGCTGCACCTATTACAGGCCCTGCGCAGGCGCAACGCCAGCCACGGCATCGCGTCCCTCTGCATCGGTGGTGGCCAGGGCGGCGCCATGCTGGTCGCGGCCGGCCGTCAAGACGCCCAGCCCGGTAAAGGAGAGCACAAATGACCGAACATACCGACTATCGACACTGGACCTGGTCAATCGCCGAAGATCACATCCTTCACCTGACCCTGGACCGCGCCGACAGTTCTCAGAACAGCCTGTCACGGGAGGTGCTGGAAGAACTGGAACAGATTGTCCTGCGCATCGAACGGGAACGCCCCCAGGCGCTGATCCTGCGCTCGGGAAAACCAGGCAGTTTCATCGTCGGCGCGGATGTCTCCGAATTCAGCGGTTTCACGGCGGCGGAAGAGGCGGCGATCTATATCCGCAAAGTCCAGCAGAGCTTCCTGCGCCTGGAACAGCTCTCCCTGCCGACCCTGGCCATCATCGACGGTCCCTGCCTGGGGGGCGGGCTGGAACTGGCCCTGGCCTGTCGTTACCGCATCGCCGTAGACGACCCCGCAACCAGCCTCGGTTTCCCCGAGATCAAGCTCGGCATTCATCCCGGCTTCGGCGGCACGGTCCGTTCGGTCCAGCGCATCGGCGCACTCCCTGCCCTGCAACTGATGCTGACCGGGCGCAGCCTTTCGGCCGGACAGGCCCGGCGCAACGGCCTGGTCGACGCCAGCGTGCCGCGCCGGGTGCTGGCCAACGCCATCAAGGTCTTTCTCCAAAACCCGCCCCGCCAACAGCAACCAGGGCTGGGGCAACGGCTGCTCAACAGTACGCCATTACGTCCTTTGTTGGCCGGGCTGTTGCGCCGCAAAATCGCGGCCAAAGTCGCCCCGCAACATTATCCGGCGGCGGGGGCCCTGCTTGACCTGTGGCGTGAGCATGGCAACGATCCGGAGCAGATGTATCAAGCCGAAGCAGAATCCGTGGCCCGATTGCTGAGCGGACCCACCGCCCAGAACCTGGTGCGGGTGTTCTTCCTGCAGATGGCGTTGAAAAACCGTGGCAAGAGCGCCGCTCCCCTGCGCCGGGTTCATGTCATCGGTGCCGGCAGCATGGGGCGCGACATCGCCGCCTGGTGTGCGCTGCAGGGGCTTCAGGTCAGCCTGCAGGACCTTGATCCACAGGCCTTGGGGCGCGCCATTGCCGCCGCCGACAAACTGTTCAGCAAAAAACTCCGGAAAAAACACCTGATCAGAGCGGCCCACGATCGGCTCATGGCCGATCCCGGCGGACTCGGCCTGCAGCGTGCCGAACTGGTCATCGAAGCGATTGTCGAAGATGCCGAGGTCAAGAAAAAGCTCTATCAGACCATCGAGCCGCAGTTGGCGGCGGATGCCATTCTCGCCAGCAACACGTCCAGCATCCCCCTGGAAGAGCTGGCCGCCAGCCTGGCCCGACCGGAACGCTTTTTAGGCATCCATTTCTTCAACCCGGTGCCCAAGATGCCTTTGGTCGAAGTGGTGACAGCGGCGGCCTCAGCCCCGGAGGTCATCGCCCGGGGAGAAAGTTTCGTCCAGCAGATCAAGCATCTGCCGTTGCCGGTGAAAAGCGCCCCCGGCTTCCTGGTCAACCGGGTGCTGATGCCCTATCTGCTGGCCGCGGTCAAACTGGTGGAAGAGGGGTATAAACCGGCCAGCATCGACCAGGCCGCCCTCTCTTTCGGCATGCCCATGGGTCCGCTGCACCTCGCCGACCAGGTCGGTCTCGATATCTGCCTGTCCGTCGCCAAAGTCTTTGCCGAGCACTTCAAGCAGCCGATTCCGGAGATTCTGACCCGGATGGTCGCTGCCGGGCAGCTGGGCAGCAAAAGCGGGCAGGGCTTTTATCGCTACCAACGGGGCCGGAAAAAACGTTCCTGGAAAGATTGGCAGAAAACCCCGGCCGATCCGCAGCTGACCGAGCGACTGCTCAACCCCTTGTTTGCTGAAGCCCAGGCCTGTCTCGCCGAGGGGGTGGTCAGTTCAGCCGACCTGGTGGATGCCGGAATGATTTTCGGGACCGGGTTCGCACCCTTCACTGGCGGCCCCCTGCACTATCTGCAGCAGCGCCAGGAGGCCACTTAGCGAGCTGTCGAAAAACAGCCCGCCGAGCCCATGGATGGGCATTTTCAACAATCTGTTAGCGCTCACCACAAGGAGGCACCATGAAGAATATCGATCTGATTCCTCCCCAAGATGCGCAAACCTTGTCCGGCCTGTTCGCGGAGCGGATCAAACGCAGCCCCGCCAAGACCGCCTATCGATATTATCAAGAGTCTTCCCAAAGCTGGCTGGACTGCAGCTGGCAGGAAACCGGCCAACGGGCGGCACTCTGGCAACAGGCCATGCGTAACGACAACCTGCAGGCCGGGGACCGGGTTGCGGTGATGCTGAAAAATTGTCTGGAATGGGCTCTCTTCGACCTGGCCGCAACCGGCCTGGGGCTGGTCACGGTGCCGCTTTACGTCAATGACCGGCCGGAAAACTTCACCTACATCCTGCAATCGACCGGGGCGCGGTTGCTGTTGACGGACGGACTGGAACAATGGCAACGGATCGAGGAGGTGGGTGATAAACTCGACAACATCGAACGCATCGTCACTTTGCAGACGGTCTGTGAAGTCGATTGCGATCCGCGCCTGCGCCGCCTCGACCAATGGCTGCCCGAACGGGCGGAACAGGACTATTGCAGCACGCCGCAGGACCCCCACGCCCTGGCCACCATCGTATTCACCTCCGGCACCACCGGCCCGCCCAAAGGCGTCATGCTCAGTCATGACAACATTCTGCAGAACGCCGCCGCCGGGCTGAAACGGGTTACGGTTTACAGCGACGACCAGATGCTGTCGTTCCTGCCCCTGTCGCACATGTTCGAACGCACCGCGGGATACTATATTTCCATCATGGCCGGGGCTTGCGTCGCCTTCGTCCGCTCCATCGACCTGCTTGCCGAAGACCTGCTCAGTATCAAGCCGACCATCCTGGTCACGGTGCCGCGCATCTTTGAACGGATCTATAATAAAATGACTCTCAAGCTTGCCGACGAGTCGTGGCTGGCGCGCCAGATCTTCCAGCTGGCCGTTGCCTCGGGCTGGCATCATTTCCAGTATCACCGCCACCGCGAACCCTGGGCGATCCAGCTGCTGATCTGGCCGCTGCTGAAAATGATCGTCGGCCGCAAACTGGAACAGCGCCTTGGCGGCCGGTTGCGCCTGGCCATCAGCGGCGGCGCGCCGCTCTCCACCCCGATTGCGCAGACTTTCATCGGCCTTGGCATCACGATTCTGCAGGGCTACGGACTGACCGAGACCAGTCCGATCATCGCCGTCAATACCCTCGAAGACAACCAGCCCCTCAGCGTCGGCCGACCGCTGCCCGGGGTTCGGGTCAAGATCGGTGCCGACCAGGAACTGCTGGTGAAAGGACCGAACCTGATGCTCGGCTACTGGCAGCTGGATAAATCGATCATCGACGCCGACGGCTGGTTGCACACCGGCGACCAGGCCCGGATCGACCGCAAAGGCCGGATTCATATCATCGGCCGAACCAAGGAGATCATCGTCCTGTCGAGCGGAGAAAAGGTTCCCCCTGAAGACCTCCAGCTGGCCATCGCCACCGACCCGCTGTTCGAGCAGGTGCTGGTCATCGGCGAAAACCGCCCGTCCCTGGCCGCCGTGGTCGTGGTCAATCCGAGTCAATGGAAAACCCTGGCCGCAAAACTGGGCCTGGACGCCGCTGACCAGGACCAGCTGAACAGTTCGCAGGCCAAGCAGGCGCTGCTGGAAAAAATCGCTTACCGGCTCAAGGAGTTTCCCGGTTACGCCAAGATCCACCGGGTTCACGCCACCACCACCCCCTGGAATATCGATTCCGGCTTGATCACCGCCACTCTCAAGGTGCGCAGGGAACCGCTCATCGAGCAGTTCAAGGATGAAATCGACGCCCTTTATGCGGAGCAGCGCAGGAACGGTGACTAGCTCGAACGGCGCTCGTTTAAGAGTCGCTGGCAGCAAAACCGGGACTGTCCCCGCATGGGGGCTGTCCCAGGTCTTTGCGGTTCTAACCGATACAGTTTCATGGCTCGCAAACTCTTGGGACAGCCCCCGAATCGCGCTAGTTTAAGAGCAGATGGCAGCAAAACCGGGACTGTCCCCGCACGGGGGCTGTCCCAGGCTTTTGCGGTGCAAACCGCCAGCGTTCCAAGGGCCGCAAACATCTGGGACAGCCCCAGATAGGGCTTGGGACAGTCCCGAGTTTGCTACGAAGTTGTTTATCCGAGCGCCATTCCGTACTTGCCGCTCAGGATTCCTGCTGGCGGCAGGCGGTTTCTTTGGTCGCCGCCACACAGAGCAAGGCCACAACCGCCCAGACCAGCATCAGGGCAAACCCGGACCGGTAGGCGTTCAGTTCAAAAATGCGCGCCCCTGCCGCCATCCGCCCCTGCCATTGCAAATCGAGAATCCAGCCCACCGTGGGCTGGAGGATCATCGGCCCGAACATGGTTCCCATATTACAGACTCCGGCCGCAGTGCCGGCCAGGCGCAACGGAACCGATTCCTTGACAAAAGAAAAACCGATAATGATACCGCCGGCGGAAAAACCGATCACAATCAGCAGCGCGACCAGCACCGGCACCGGCAACCGCGGCCAGAGCAGAACCACTGCCCAGCCTGCAATCAGCACGCTGCAGCTCACTAAATAGGGCAGTTTACGTTTGCCGATGCGTTCGGACAGGCTACCGCAGATCGGCCCGCCAGCGGCCCAGGCCAGCAGCATTGCCGAACAGACCGCGGCCGCGGCGGGCAAGGACAAACCATAATGGGTGGTCAGAAACGGCACCCCCCAGAGCCCGGCAAAAGTGATCACGCTGCCGACCAGAGCACCCGGCGCAAGAGTCAACAGCCAGGTATTGCGATAGCGCAGAACCTGCCGCAAGCCGCTCAGCACGCCACCGTGACGATCCTTCGGCAGGGCGCTGAGCGGCGCATGACTCCGGTAACCCCGGGCCGCCGGATCATCCCGCACCACCAACCAGATCAGCACCGCGATCAGAAAAGGGAACAGCGCGGCGACCAGCATCACCGTCCGCCAGTTATAAGCAGCGATTAGCAGGCGCAGCGGCGTTCCGGCGAATACACCACCCATAATTCCCAGCAGCAGCGCCAGCCCCGAAGCCAGGGAAAACTGCCGCGGCGCCATCCAGTGACTGGACAGCTTCATCATCGCGACAAAGGCCACCGCCACCGATCCACCGATCAGCAGGCGGCCAAGGCAAGCCCATAACAAACCACCCGCCAGGGCAAAAATCAGGCTACCGAGACCGGCCACCAAAGCCCCTGCGGTCAACAGCCGCCGCGGCCCCCAGCCATCAGCCAGCAAACCGGTCGGAATCTGCATGGCCACATAGCTGTAAAAGTAAAAACCGGAGAGATTGCCCAGTCCGGTGGCCGACATATTGAAATCGTGCATCAGCTCAGAGGTCATGACTCCGGGAGCCACCCGCTGGAAAAAACCGATGATATAAAGTGCGGCACCCAGTCCCCAGCAGAGCCAGGCTAAAGTGGCGGGCGGCAAGGTCGTTCTGTGCATAGAGGCTCCTGACCAGCAGCGGTTTTTTGTCAAGGGTGATCATTCGGTCCGCAAAAACAGATATCAGAACAGCATTATACTTAAAACAAGACCTTGAAAATGCCCCATCCCTATCAAATCGTCAAGCTATTCCGTGAAACAATAAAACAACTTTATATAAAATTAAAAAAATACCCAATTCCACTGCATCTGGCCCCGCCGCAGCCGTGGAATAATTCCGGCCGGTTTTTTCCCATTGACCCACAAATCGGTTCTGCTACTCTTTTTCTGTTTTCCCGGCGGTGCACCCGACCGCATATCCGTAAATAGTTGTCATCCGGAAACGGCTCTTTTCCGCCGTGGCGGTGTCAATCTGCGGGCTTATTTGTGCGGCGTAAAGAACTACGCCTCCGCATAAGCCCTTGATTTCCTTGCCACAACGAAAAATTGCTCGTTTCCAATCTGAAAACTTATTTCGTTGGCATCCGGAGTTTCCGGATGCCAACGAAATAACTGCTTCTGAAGATCGCCATGACCCTGACCATGCTCTCCGTTTTCATCCCGACCTTTATCCTGGTTTCCCTGACCCCGGGGATGTGCATGACCCTGTCCTTGAGCCTTGGCATGACCATCGGCCTGCGCCGGACTTTCTGGATGATGTACGGCGAACTGCTCGGCGTCGGCCTGGTTGCGGCTGCTGCGGTGGTTGGCGTGGCGGCGGTGACCCTGCGCTACCCAGCCCTGTTCCTGCTTTTCAAAATTGCCGGCGGCACCTATCTGGGCTATCTCGGCGTCCAGTTGTGGCGCTCCCGGGGGGCGCTGGCCATGCGCTCCGACATGACCATCGGGCAGCGTAACATGTCCGCCCAAACCCTGGCCGCCCAGGGATTTGTCACAGCTGTGGCCAACCCGAAAGGCTGGGCCTTTTTCATTGCCCTGCTCCCCCCCTTCATTGATTACAGCCGCCCCCTGCCCGGTCAGCTGGGCATCCTGCTCAGCATCGTCCTGGCCATTGAATTCGCCAGTTTGATCATCTATGCCGGCAGCGGACGCGCCCTGCACCATCTGCTGCTGAAGAAGGGCAACCTGTTGCTGCTCAACCGCATCGCCGGCTCTGCCATGATCGGGGTGGGCATCTGGTTGGGGCTGGCCTGAGCGCTTCAGTTCCTTTCTCCCCTTCACTCCTTCAATAGCGCTGAGCCAGCCAATAAACAGCCCCTCAACCCGGCGGAAGAGCTTTTTGCGTTGACATGCTTAATCGTTTAAGCATACCGTTAATCCAACCACGCCCAGCCGATCCCGGAACGGAACAGATGAGCGCTAGAAATCACTCCGCACGTGTCACCCTCAGCCAAATCGCCAACCGGGTTGGGCTATCCAGCGCCGCCGTATCCATGGCCCTGCGCGGCCATCAGCGCATCTCCGCTGCCACCCGCCAACGGGTATTGGAAGAGGCAAACCGCCTCGGCTACGTCTACGATCGCGGTGCAGCCAAGCTCAGAACCGGCCAATCAGATACCGTGGGGATCATTATCAGCGACATTGCCAACGCCTTTTTCGGGGAACTGGTCGCCGGAGTCGATCAGGTTATCGCCGAAACCGGTAAAATCTCCTTCCTGTTCAATACCCGCGACGATGTCCGGCGGCAGGAAAGCCTGCTGATACGGCTGCGGGAACAGGGGGTGGACGGCATGATCCTGTGCCCGGCGCCGGGCACCGACCCGGCCCTGCTGGAAAGAATCTCCGCCTGGGGCATCCCGACCGTGCAAATGCTGCGTTGCATCAGCGCCGACCAGGCCGACTATGTCAGCGCCGACTACCGGACCGGAGTCGAGGCCCTCTGCGAACACCTGCTCGCCCTCGGGCACCGACGGATCGCCTATCTCGGCGGCAGCCATGATCATTCGGCAACCAGCCAGCGGCTGGCCGGCTTTCATGGCGCTCTGCAGCGTCACGGACTGGCCCCGGCTGGCGTTATCCGCTGCCCGGCCACCCGGCAGGCTGGGCGGGAGAGTATCAAAACACTGCTCGCAGCACCGCAACCCGCTACCGCAGCTATCTGCTACAACGATCTGATCGCCTTCGGGGTGCTGGCCGGACTCCGCGATGCCGGGCTGGTGCCGGGGCAGGATTTTGCGGTCACCGGGTTCGATGACGTTGAGGAAGCGGCAGCAAGTTGGCCACCGCTGACCACCGCCGCCACCCATCCCCGTGACATCGGCCAGGCCGCCGGCCGGCTGCTGTTACGCCGGATCGCTACTCCCGGCGCTGCGCCGGAGCGCCTGATTATTCCGACGGAAATCATCGTCCGCAGCAGTTGCGGGACAAAAACCGGCGGTTAAACCTTTCATTCCGCTACTTTCGACAGGAGTCGACAGATGCACCAAGCAAGTCATATCGGCCTGATCGGCCTCGGCGTCATGGGCCGCAATCTGGCTCTGAACATGGCTGACCACGGCTTTACCGTCACCGCAACCGACCCTTGGCCAGAGGCCAGACAAAGCCTGGTGACCGAGTTGGCAAACTACTCACAGCCGGAACGCATCAGGATTACGCCCGGCGTTGCCGAGTTGGTGGCCGCCCTGCCAGCGCCGCGCAATATCCTGCTGCTGGTCAAAGCCGGCGCCACGGTCGACTCCTTGATCGCCCAGCTGACCCTGCTGCTGGAACCGGGCGACACCCTGATCGATAGCGGCAACTCCTTTTATCGCGACACCATGCGCCGGGAAAGCGAATTGGCGGACCAGGGCTTTCACTTTATCGGTCTCGGCATTTCCGGCGGGGAAGAAGGAGCCCGCCGTGGCCCGGCCATGATGGCCGGCGGCGACGCCGCAGCCTATGCCCGGATCAAACCGGTTTTAGAGACGATTGCCGCCCATTATGGGGACTCTCCCTGCTGCGCCCGGGTCGGCCGAAACGGGGCCGGACATTTCGTGAAAATGGTCCATAACGGCATCGAGTACGGCATCATGCAATTGCTTGCCGAAGCCTATCTGCTGTTGCGTGATCTGGGTGGCCTTGATCATGGCCGGATGGCCGCGACCTTTCGCGCTTGGAACAACACCGAACTGGCCTCTTACCTAATTGAAATTACGGCTGAAATTCTTGACAAGCAGGACGATCTAACGGGTGCGCCGCTGGTTGAGATGATCCTCGACCAGGCCCAGCAAAAGGGCACGGGCCGCTGGACCTCGGAGGCCGCTCTTGAGTTCGGCATCCCGACCCCGACCCTGAGCGAAGCCGTCTTCGGTCGGGCTCTCTCCGCCCTCAAGGCCGAACGACTGGCGGCCGCCGACATGTTATCGGGACCGTCCCCTGTTCCGCTCAAGACAGACTCGGCAGCCTTTATCGAATCGATCCGCCAGGCCCTGCTGGGTTCAATCATCAGCTGCTATGCCCAGGGCCTGGCCCTGATCGAAGCAGCCGGGCGGGAATTGGACTGGCAGATCGAGTTGGCCACCGTTGCCGGTCTCTGGCGGGCCGGGTGCATCATCAGGGCCGACCTGTTGGCCAGGGTGATGAACGCCTATCAAACCCCAGGGCAATCGGGCAACCTGCTCTGCACCAGCGAGTTCGCCCAACTGCTGGCCACGATTCAGCCAGGCTGGCGAGAAACGGCCGCCCTGGCTGTGACCGGTGGCATTCCAGTTCCCGGACTGCTGTCAGCCCTGGCCTATTTTGACGGTCTGCGTCAGCCCAGATCAGCGGCCAATCTGATCCAGGCCCAGCGGGACTATTTTGGTGCCCATACCTATGAAAGAACGGACCGGAATGGGGTTTTCCACACCGAATGGTCACAACTTTAAGGCATATGACAAAAAGAATTTTTCAGTCCGGAAACGGTCAGTGCAGGCTGCTGTCAAAGCACAGCTTTCCACCCCGAGCAGCCTGGCAGCGAGGGCTAGCGGGGCACTGTTTTGCGCAGCCGGTCAGGGCAAAGACCACACAGCCGACCAACCGTACCGGATCACTTTTTTCGGCCCTGCCGCAGGTTGTAGGGCTATTCATAACTATCAGAATGGAGGAAGCAGATGTCTATCCTGTTACGTTCAACTCTTCAACCACCGGAAATCACCAAGGAGATCCTGGAACGTTTTGATATCTACCGGGAAGAAAAAGAAATTCCGCCAGAAGTGGCCCAACAGATCACCGCAGTTATCACCAACGGCGGGCTGGGACTTTCCAGCGAAGAGATGCGTGCGCTGCCAGCGCTGCAGATGATTTCGGTTTACGGGGTGGGCACCGATGCCATCGATCTGGTGCAGGCTAAGGAAAGAGGGATTCAGGTCGCAACAACCCCCGGCGTCCTCACCAACGCTGTGGCGGAGATGGCCCTGGCCCTCACCCTGAGCGCAGCCCGCCGCGTCGCTGAAGGCGATCGTTATGTGCGTGCTGGACAATGGCTGCAGGGGAATCTGGGACTGGGCTGGACCCTGTTTGGCGAGACCGTTGGTATTCTCGGCTACGGCCGGATCGGTAAGCGGATCGGTGAATTGACCCGAGCGGTCGGGATGAAGGTCCTCTATACCGATCTGCACCCAACGCCTGGCGAAGAGGAAGCCTTTCGCTCATCCCCGCTGGAACTGGCCCGCGACTGCCGGGTGCTGATTATCGCTGCCGAAGGGGGTGAAAAAACCAGGGGGCTGGTCAACCGAACGATTCTCAAGGCGCTGGGTCCCGACGGATTACTGGTCAATATCGCCAGGGGGTCTGTCGTTAACCAGCATGAGCTGATCCTCGCCCTTGAAGCCGGCGAACTCGGTTGTGCCGCGCTGGATGTCTTTGCGAATGAACCACAAGTGCCGAAAGAGCTGATCGCCCAGCAGAAGCTGGTGCTGACTCCCCATGTTGCCTCGGCCACCATCGATGCCCGGCGGGCCATGGGCAGGCTGGTCATTGACAACCTGGCCGCGTTTCTGGACGGCAAAGCCCTGCTCACACCCTTAAACCTGTGATCCTTTTTTGACCACTCAGCCGGAGCCTCGCCCAGGCTCCGGCTAGCACGGAATGTCCTGCCCAGCCGAAAATAACTCAGGTGCCGCCATGCTTGGTCGGAGAAACGCTCCTGCTTGCGGAGCCTTCTCCCAGACTGTGCAGGGCGGCCAGGATATCACCCAATTGATCAGGCGGTCCGCCGCTCATATTTTCCTCATCTGCAACCTGTAATTCTCGAGCATCATATTCCCAACGGCGCAAAATTTTGATTTTGTCGGCCAGGGACAGAGAAGAATCAGTGCAGACATCTTGAGGCTGCGCAAAAGAATCTGCCGGGTTCTGTAATAATTTTTCCATATTCATAGGTGCCTCCTTCTATCTTTACTGTTATTTTACTATAACTTGTTCAGGACGAGTCAACGGCAGCCAGATAAGACCTGACGTCCATGCCGGAAAGGCTTTATTATGCACATTCTGTTTCTCCATGGTCTTGAATCGGGCCCGCACGGATCAAAATATCAGGCCCTCAAAGCAGTTTTTTCCTCGGTCCTCGCACCGGACTGCAGCGGGATCAACGCTGAGACAGAACGGCTCCGGGTCATTCGCCAGACCACGGACAACATCGAAGGCCAGTTCCTGGTGGTCGGTTCCAGCATGGGCGGGTTGATGGCCCTGCTGCTGCAGCAAAGCTGTCCGGAACGGATCGCCGGCATGGTTCTCTGTGCCCCGGCCCTGTCACGCCCGGCCGCAGCGGACCTTGATCTGACCCGGTTGCCACCGACCTATGTCATTCACGGTACCCGCGACGAGGTTATTCCTCTGGAGGTCAGCCGCAGATTCGGCGACAATCTGATTGTCGTCGCTGACGATCACCGTTTGGCGAAAAGCCTCCCGGTCATTTTACGCACGGTCTTCGAATTAAAAATGAAACTGGTCGGCCTGGTAGACTGAGCGGTTGCCCCAAGAGTTGCTCGCGAAGCTGTTCAGGCAGACCAGAGAGATCCTTCGCCAGGCCGGAGCAGTCACAACCCGACATTGAAGCAGGCCAACGGATCACTGGGATTTATTTTTTCTTTCAGGAGGGCACCATGCTGAGAAAATCCTTTTTTTTGCCACTGCTGCTGATTTACATCTGCTCTGCGGCGGTCAGTTCCACTGCGGCAGCCCAGGAAATTATCCCTTTTGCCACGGCAAACCAGAATCCACTGGTGACGGTCTTCGGATTACCCGCCACAGCCCCGGCGACCATTCTCGCAGCCGGCCGCACCACAGTGGAGTTTCGTTCGGACATTGCCAGCTCCTGCAGCAGCAACTCCAACTCCAGGGAAAGCGTGCTGCTCGATGGTGAGACCTACCGTTTGACCCTTGCTGCCAGACGAGGCATCGGCCGCAACCTGGAAATCGGCATGGAACTGCCTTATGTGATGCATCGGCAGGGCTTTCTCGACAGTTTCATCAAGAACTGGCACGACTTCTTCGGCCTGCCGCAAGGGGAACGGGATAATATCCCCGAAGATCAACTCGATTATCGTTATAGCAGCAACGGTGATGAGGAAGTGAATCTCACCGATTCCAGCCAAGGGTTGGGCGACCTGCGTCTGACCGCCGGCTGGCAACTGTTGCGCCAAGACGCCCCTACCCGGAAAAGCCTGGCGCTTCGGGCCAGCCTCAAACTGCCGACCGGCGATAGCGACAAACTGCTTGGCAGCGGTAGTACCGACCTGGCCCTGTGGCTGAGCGGTTCGGCCGCCGGAGCGGATGACACCGTCGCGCTGTTCGGATCCATCGGCATGCTGTTTCTGAGCAACGGTGATATCATTGCCGACCAGCAGAACAATATGGTCGGCTTTGGCAGCATCGGCGTCGGCTGGCAGGCCCTTGACAGCCTCAACCTGAAACTGCAGATCGATGCCCACAGCGCTTTTTATGATGACAGTGAATTGAAAGAACTGTCCGAGTCGGCCCAGTTACTAATCGGCGGCACCCTGGCCATGACCGAAGCCACTGCCCTGGACATCGCAGTCGGCGAGGATATCGTGGTCGATTCCGCACCGGATGTGGTGTTTCATATTGCTCTTCGACATAGTTTCTGAAGCTGCAACACGGCCTCAACAAATACTCTCGGCCGGGCGTCCCCTTCCGGCTGAGAGTATTGCAGTCCCCTAAATAACCAATCCGATCGAGCAATAGGATCAAGGGAATGCAGTTCGCCAAAGAGCGATCCAGCCTGATCGAAAAATTAATCTAAAAATCAAAAAACACAGATTTTTCATTATTTCCTAACCAACCAGGGTGATTTATATGCTTAAATAACAGATCTTATTTATGCTTATGCAAGGAGGTTCCATGAAACTCAAAATACTTATTTCTTTTGTCGTACTCTTGGTCCTCATTCAGTTTGTCCCCTTCGGAAAAGACCATTCCAATCCGCCGGTGGCGACCGAACCGACCTGGGACTCACCGAGGACGGCTCAATTGTTCGCACGCGCCTGTGGAGATTGTCACAGCCACAAGACGGTCTGGCCTTGGTACAGCAACTACGCCCCGATCTCCTGGCTGGTTGCCAACGACGTTTACGAAGGACGGGAACATTTCAATGTTTCCATGTGGAATTCGCAGAAAAGAAATAAAGGGAATGAAGCCGCCGAAGCGGTTCAGGAAGGCGAAATGCCTCCCTGGTTTTACCTCATCCCGCATCCGGAAGCCAAACTGTCAAACCAGGAGACAGCAGAACTTATTCAAGGGCTGGAAAACACTTTCGGCCGCAAGCACTGAACGCTCTTCCCACCGCTTTATCCTTCTCGCCTTCAGGCGGCACCGGCAGTCCGGCTGCCGCCTGAAGGCGAATCCGGTATCTTTTTCAGCCTGCCGGGTGTATGCTGACGCAATAGATACGCCATATTGAATCACTTCTTAACAATCGACACTCCTTCAGACCGCATTGAACTCGGATTGCGGGCTGGGAGAGATTCAAGCAGTCACATCTGGTTATCCGGCACGTCTTAACCGTCAAGTATGCCTACGAGATTCCTGAGTTCACATGGGGATTTTTCAGCCGTATTCTTGGCTAATCCGAACAAGGGAGATCCACAATGGACAGTCCAAAGCTTTCAATCGGTGGTCCGATTGAGGCCCGTTGCACCAAATGCCGCAAAAATTCGCCGCATACCATTTTAGAACTGAACGAAGATCAACCGGAAAAAGTTCAATGTAGCCTCTGCGAACGACAGCATAAGTTTCGGCCACCCACTGTCAAAAGAGCGCCCGGCGCCTATCAGGCCCAGCAGCGGAAATCGGCCGAGTGCAAGGAATGGGAGAAACTGCAGAAAAACATGCTGGCGGCCAATGCCAAAGATTATTCCATGGCCGAAGCGTACAAGGTCAAAACCGTGATTTCTCACCCAGCCTTCGGACTGGGTATCGTCTATCGAGTGATCGGCTCAGGAAAAATAGAGATTTTGTTTGAAGACGGCATCAAAACCATGCGTTGCAAATAATAAGCGGCCCCGGACCGAGCTTGCACCAACAGCTTGCCGAACCCAACGAAAAAGGACCTGAGCATGGAAATCTGCCACCTCTGTCAGGATCAGATCAAAAAATCCGCAAGCAGAAAACCGCATAAAGACCTGGTAAAAATAGACGAGTGCCGAATTTTCATCGGCCGCAACCCCAGCGGTCACGAAGAACAGGACTATCAGTGCGCTGTCTGCCAATCACGCTTCACCCATAGCACCGACAAAAACGACCTGGGCTGGACCCTGTGGCAGGGCTAATCGTTCTGCGCTGATTGGCCAGTCTCGGCCAGCCAACGTTCAAAACGCTCTTTCGGCCCCCTGGAGAGGATACGTTCAAAGGTTGCACGATCATACAGATAAAGACAATGTCTGATTAACGTATAGGGACTGAAAGAACTGTCGGGATTATTGGCCAGATAGGAGTCTCGATACTCCCTGGCGGTTTTGATGTTTTCCAGGAGGCCTTTGTGCAGGTCAGCACGTTCAAAGGTGCTGTCCAGTTTCAATATTTCCTGGACAAAGTTGTCGACCTTGTAATCCTTAAAATCAAAATCCTTGAAAAAGTGTCCGGCCACCCGAAGAAAATTGAAAGCGGTGATTTTTTTCCCGCCTGCGGTCGGATGCTTGTCGTTGTCCTGATCTTCGGCTGCCATAAGACCTTCACTGACGGCCAGATCGGTTTCCTGCTGCAGCAGTTCGCTGGTAGCGCTTCTGATTTCAATAAATTCCCGGTCCGCCAGTTCGAACAAAGCGGCCAGAACATTGATCCGCCGTTTCAGGTCGTTCGGGATTGACTTTTTGTATTTGATTTTATGATCCAGCACACTCCAGGCATCCTGAATCAGGGAGCGGATCTGCACCTCGACGCAGCAACCGCGCAGCAGCAGATGCTTTTCGCTCGGGAGCAGGCGTTCATCATAGACCAGGTCCATGTGCAGGCCTTTGTAACCGAACAGGTCATTGGTTTTTTCCAGGGTCGCGATCTTATCCGTCACTTCGATGACCTCGAAATTATCCTTCAGCACTGTTGCGATTAGTGGGATCTGATCTTCGTACAGACAGACAATCCTGATGCCAAGCAGGTCGGACAGGTAATCCTTGATGGCATAGGGGCGCTCCTCAATCTCCAGCCGACCCTGGTACTTGCGCTGAAACTTCTTGATGCACTCTTCCTTATTTTTAACCCGCCCTTCAATCTTGGTGATTTCACCGACATCGACCTGCTTCAAGAGCAGGCTCGCCGCACTGATACAGGCGTTCTTGGCCTCCTCAAGAAGCACCCGGTTAGTATCATAAAAAGACATAAATGCCTTTTTTTCCTGTTCAAAATCCAAAGAAGCCAAGCGAAACCTCCAGTCGGCACAGCAAAGTATTTTTCAAAAACGTTACAACGAAACAGTTTAAATCGGCAGGAATATTTCGCAAGGATATTAGAGAATTATTTCAGAGTTTGAAAAAATCGCGGGGCGGATTGAGCTTTTTATTCTTGTTCGGCTTGCGGAGTCTCCCCCGACACAGACCCATCCTGCTTGCGTTTGCGCTTTTCTTCTTTTTTGGCCTGCCGGGAAATTTCTTTCTGGCGCTTTTCATAATCGTAATTCGGCTTTTTACCCATTCGCTGCTACCTTTGCATCGTCCCTATCAGTTGCGGGGAGAAAAAAAGAAACGGCCCCGCTTATGCAAACGGGGCCGTTTCTCAATTGTTCTTACAATATGCTTCAGATCTTACGAACGTTAGTCGACTGAGGACCTTTTTGACCTTGGGCCACATCAAAACTGACGCGATCGCCTTCAGCAAGGGTCTTGAACCCATCACCTTGAATCTGCGAAAAATGCACAAACAAATCTGCCCCGTTGTCCTGCTCAATAAAACCAAAACCTTTAGCCTCGTTGAACCACTTCACACTACCTTCTGCCATTTAATCTTCTCCGTTACCCATTTCCAGGGCTTTTTCTGTTGCGCAGATTTCCATCTAAAAAACACAAGGCACAGACCCAAGCGGGCCTGTGCCTTGTATCCGGTTTGACACTATGCCAATTCAGTGAATGAATAATCTACACAAATCTACTTAAGTTTTTTAAGCTTATCACGGCAAGTCATTAATGTACAGAGTTTTTTATAACGTTTTTTGAAAGTTCTTTTGTACCGAGCAGACTTTCCGCCGGCGACCGAGCCTCGCTCCAATCGCTCAGCGGCCCTGCAGATGCGGACCTTCCGCCATTTGACTCCCCTGGAATCCGACCTATACTTGATCCCAACACCGAAAAAAAAAACACCTGCCGCTTCGAGAAAATAGCCATGCAGAGATATAAAATCGTCCATAATACCTATTATAATTTTTCCGCTGCGGTTCAGCTGCAGCCACACCGGTTATTGCTTCGTCCGAGGGAAGACCACGAACTGTGGGTCGAGACCTCCCTGCTCAATATCACACCGGTAGCCAATGTCCGCTGGCATCGCGATGTCGAGGATAATTCCGTTGCCATCGCCACCTTCACGACTCCGGCAACCCAGCTGCGGATTGAAAGCAGCATCGTTATTCAGCAATACAACGAAACGCCCCTCGATTTTGTCGTCGAAAGTTCGGCGACCCTCTATCCGTTCAGTTATTCCCCCGAGGACCGGGCGGTTCTGGCGCCCTACATAGCGGTATCGGAAAGAACCGACAATACCCTTCTTTCGGCCTGGGTTGCCAGGCTGCTCCCCGCCAAAAAGGAACCGGTCGAGAGCTATGTCTTGCTCAGGCAGCTGAGTCGGCACATTTTCGACTCGCTGGCCTATCAGATGCGCGAAGAACCAGGCGTGCAGACCCCGCAGGAAACCCTGCAGAAAGGAACCGGATCCTGTCGCGATTTTGCCAACCTGCTCATGGAAGCCTGCCGCTGCGCAGGCCTTGCCGCTCGGTTTGTCAGCGGTTATCTTTACACTCCGCAGAGCACGGTTCCTGGTGCGACCCATGCCTGGACCGAGATCTATATCCCCGGTGCCGGCTGGAAAGGGTTTGATCCCACCAGCGGCGAAATTGCCGGCAAAAAACATATCGCCGTGGCCGTAGCCCGGTTACCGGAACTGGTTCCGCCGGTCGCGGGCTCCTTCATCGGCCCACCAGGAACCAGTCTGGATGTCGGGGTGTGGGTCTCCGCCATCTGAGCCAATGACTGCTGCACTCTTTCCAGCGCTTCCCCCGCTTTTTTTCAACTCTGGACCTGAGCAATTGAAATAGGGCATATTGAGCTGCAAAAACAGTTGTTTCGCCCAACCACTATCCATCTTCAGTAAAGGGAAAATCTATGCCAGAGACCCTGTTGCAGAAATGGCCCGTTGGACAGCCCCCTTCCATCAGCATGCCCATCCCCAGCTTTATGGACGCCCTGACTATCCGCCGTGATTGTTACGGCCAACCGGCCGAGGTTATTCGCCTGGAACAGGTGGCAATCCCGAAGCTGCTGCCGGAACAGGCCAATTGCGTGTTGGTTGCAGTGCTTGCCTCGGGGCCGAACTTCAACACCAATTTCGCCGCTCTTGGGTTGCCGGTGCCCCCCTTCGGCCGCGGCGATAATGCCACCGTCCACATCCCCGGCAGTGATGCCCTGGGAATTATTGTCGATGCCGGTACGGCCGTCAGCGAACTCAAAGTCGGCCAGGTGGTGATTCTTGATTCCTGGACCGATTCAACCAGAATTCGCGGTTATGAAACTCACGACGGCTTCAATGCGCAATTTGCCGTGGTCGACCAGAAACGCGCCCTGGCCATCCCGGCCCGGCTGCAGCAGCAAACTCCCGAGCAGTTGGCCGCTATGCTGCTAACCTATGGCACAGCTTACCGTGCTGTGGTCGAGCGCTTGCAGGTGAAACCCGGTGACAGCGTCCTGCTTATGGGCGGCGGCAAGGGGACCAGTTTTGCCGGGGCCCAGATCGCCAAAGCCCTCGGTGCCCGGGTGATCCTGATGGGCTCCAACCGGAGCCTGGCCGAGACCCTGATCGAGCGCGGTATTGCCGATGCCTTCGTCAACCGGAAGGAGATTCCGGACGAAGTCTATGGGGTCATCCCTGCCAACGAAACGGAAGACGGCTGGCGTGGCCGGACCGCACCTTTTCGCGAGGCCATCTTTGCCGCCAATAACGGCCGGCCGGTCGACAAGATTTTCGAACACACCGGCGGCACCAATTTCCCGCTGTTGGTATCCGCATTGGCCGAAAACGGCACTCTGGCCTTTTTCGGCGCCACCGGCAGCGGCCTCAAGGGGGAATATCAGGAAACCTTCTTCTATGCGGGACAACGGCTGGTCATGGATGCCCGCTGGGTCTGGATGCGCCAGAAACAGATCCTGTTCCGCAGCGGTTCAGCCCGAGACATTCTCGCTGAAATCGGCTTGCCCCCGGGCAAGAAGGGGCTGATCTGGGGCGCCGATGGCTATGCCCGGGAATTTGTCGAAGCGGCCCTCGCCCGCAGTGCCGAGTTGGCCGTCATCGCCTCCCATTCCCGTGAAGCGGCCGGCATTGCCGAACTGATTCGGCTCGGCGTCAACCCCGCCCATATTATCGACCGCGACCGCTTCCAGTTGACCACAGACATGCCCGACCCGCTGACGGCGGATGGGCATCTGAACCCTGCCTATAACAGTGGCTATATGAATCAGGCCAGAGCCCTGGGCCGGTCCCTCTGGGACATTTTTGGTCCCCGCACCAGCCCGGATTTCGTCATCGAACGAAATGACCAGAGCACCCTGCACTACAGCAGCTTTCTGGTCCGTGACTTCAGTGAACGGGAGCTGCAGAACTGCGGCATCATTGTTGTCCGCGGCGAACAGGAGCTGGCGTTGTGCGGCTCCCACATGTACTGTTCCAACCAGGCCCAGGAAGTGGTGCGGTTATTGGCCGGGGGCAGAATCGAGATGGAGCAGGAGGATCTTGAGGTGGTGAGCCTGGCCGAACTGCCGGAGCTGCAGCAGAAGATGCTGGATGGCAGGATGACCAAACCGAAAGGAGTCGCCCTGGTGCAGGCTGACACCACGGGGCGGACCATCGCCAGCTACGCGCGGGAGTTCTGGGGGCAGACCCTGCGCACGGCCAATCCGGAGCAACAGGAGTACCTTGATATCTACCTCTCCCCGGAAGGGATCGGCACCATTGTGCTGCAGCGGATCGATGCCCTCAACGCCCTCAATGACACCCTGCTGGCCCAGCTGGCCGAGACCTTTAACGAGGTTCGCGACCAGGGCAGCCTCCACGGCCAACCGGTCAAGGCGCTGCTGCTGTGCAGTGAGACCCGAGCGTTCGTGGCTGGTGCGGATGTCACCGAGTTTGCCGGCAACGACGCCGCAGAAATCGCCCGGATCGCCTCCTTCAACCTGGCTATTTTCACAACCCTGGAAAACCTGCCGATCCCGGTCATCGCGGTAATCGATGGTTTTGCCCTCGGCGGCGGCAACGAGCTGGCCATGAGTGCCCATTACCGGATAGTGACCGAAAATGCCCTGCTTGGCCAGCCGGAAGTCAAACTGGGCATTATTCCGGGGTACGGCGGTGCGCAGCGCCTGCCCAGATTGATCGGTCCGCGTAAAGCGTTGGAAATGTCGGTCAACGGAGAACCGATAGATGGCCGTACGGCGGTTTCCATCGGCCTGGCTGATGAATTTCATCTTTCCGCGACCGCCATGGCCAGGGCCTTTCAGGTCGCACGGGAACTGGTTTCCGGACAGGCCAGTCTGGCGCAGAAGGATTGGGATGAACGGGCTGCGAGTCAGGCCCTTGAGCTGCAGGAATTGCTCACCGATCCGGCAGTGAAAAGACTGCTGACCCAAAACGCCCCCGGCGACCCTGCGGACATTTACGCAGCCAGACGCTATGCCGCCCACTACGTGATCGCGGCAATGGAGTTCGGTTACGAGAACGGCTTCGTCGCCGGACTGGCCAACGATGCCAAACTGTTCGGTGAGATCGCCGCATCCCCTTCCGGTCAGGAATGGATCGGACGCTTTATTAACAAGGACCCGGAGCAGGGGGCTTTTATCAGACTGCTGGAAGGGGATTGAAAGGGATATATATTAATGGCAAAGTCCGTCCTGGACTTTGCCATGCACGTTACGCAAAAGCGTGGTTTTGCTGCACTCACAAAAACAAGGAATAAACCCCTTGTTTTTGACTCGCCCTTCCTTGGGCTCGGACGAACGATGTAACAATTGGCCGTCCTGGACTTTGCCATGCGCGTTACGCAAAAGCGCGGTTTTGCTGCACTCACAAAAACAAGGAATAAACCCCTTGTTTTTGGCTCGCCCTTCCTTGGGCTCGAACGGACCATGTAACAATTGGCCGTCCTGGACACGGTCATTGTTTTGCAAAAACGCGGCTCGCCGCACCCGGAGGGATTGGCGAGCCTCTGGTGTCAGGGTTTGAAGAGCATCTCCGCAGCCTCGTAAATGGTCTCGGACAGGGTCGGGTGGGGATGGATCGACTTGCGCAGGTCCTCGGCAACTGCGGCCATTTCCATGGCCACCACCCCTTCGGCGATCAGCTCGCCGGCACCTGGACCGGCCACCGCCACCCCCAACACCCGGTCGGTGTCCTTATCCACGATCAACTTGGTCATGCCGTCCTCCCGCCCCAGGGTCAGGGTCCGACCGTTGCCGCGCCAGGGCATCTTGGCGGTGGTGATTTTGATCTGCTGTTCCCGGGCCGCTGTTTCGGTCAGCCCGCACCAGGCGATCTCCGGATCGGTAAAGACCACCGCTGGAATTGCCCGGGGATCAAAGACCGCCTTACGGCCGACTGCCGCTTCGGCAGCGACGTTGGCCTCACCGTAAGCCTTGTGGGCCAGCATCGGCTCACCGGCGATATCACCGATGGCAAAGATATGCGGTTCGGCGGTACGCTGCTGGCCATCGACCTCGACAAAACCCTTTTGGGTCACCTTGATGGCGGTATTCTCCAGACCCAGATTTTCGGTGTTCGGACGGCGGCCAATGGAGATCAGCACTTTGTCGAAACGGCGCTTGCTCTGCTCTCCTTTTTTATCTTCCAGGATCACGGCAACCCCGTTCTTCTGTTCTTTCAGCTCGACAACCTTGGTCTTGAGCAGGATCTCCTCGAATTTTTTATCGAGCCGACGTTTAAGCACCGAGACCAGATCCCGGTCACAGCCCGGCAGCAACCCGTCAGTCATCTCCACCACCGAGACCTTGCTGCCCATGGCAGCGTAGGCCGAACCCAGCTCCAGGCCGATATAGCCGCCGCCGATCACCAGCAGTGACTTGGGCACATCCGCCAGCTCCAGCGCGCCGGTCGAATCGATGATCATTTTGCTCCCGGGTTCGACCCCGGGCAGCATGATCGGCCGCGACCCGGTGGCAAGGATCGCCTGCTTGAAGGTCAGCTCGCTGGTCTCTCCATCGATGTTGGTCACCTGCAGGGTCGTGGAATTTTTGAATGTGGCCGTCCCCCGGATATAGTTCACTTTCTTCTGTTTGACCTTGCCACCCAGGCCGCCGGTCAGTTTTCCGACCACTTCGTTCTTCCACTCCCGGACTCGCTCGACATCGATTTTCGGCTTGCTGAAGCTCACCCCGATGGCATTCGATTCTTCGGCTTCAGAAACCAGTTTGGCGACATGAAGCAGGGCCTTGGAGGGAATACAGCCGCGGTACAAACAGACTCCGCCCGGATTCTCCTCCGGGTCGATCAGGGTCACTGACAAACCCAGCTCAACGGCCTTGAAGGCGGCTGCATAGCCGCCGGGCCCGGCACCGACAACAACCAGCTCGGCATCGACAGGGCCGTCCGTGGGGGCGCTTTGCGGCGCAGGCTCTTCCTTCGCTTCCGCGGGTGGGGTAGAACTCTCCTCGTTTTTTTCCTCAGCAGACTCTTGTGGTGCTGCGGGCCCCTGCCGGTCATCGGCCTCAACCTCATCCAGAATGACGATCACCGCGCCGACTTTAGCCTGCTCCCCTTCCGCCACCCGGATCTCTTTGACCTTGCCGGCACTCGGTGAGGGGATGGCAACAACCGCTTTATCCGTTTCCAGTTCCAGCAGGGTCTGGTCCGCTTCAACCAAGTCACCCACGGCCACGGCAATGGAAGTAACGGTGCCTTCGGTCACTCCTTCGGAAACTTCCGGGACAACAACCTCTAACGACATAACAAACCTCTATTCTCGCAAGTTAAGCAAGTGTTTAAAAATCTCCCAGGCTCTTTCAACCCTACATCAACAGCTTGAGCGGCTGTTCCAGCGCAGCACAGATAAAACGCAGGAAACGCGCACCGTCAGCCCCGTCGATGACCCGATGATCATAGGTCAGGGAGAGCGGCATCAGTTGGCCGGGGACAAATTCCTGGCCATTCCAGACCGGCTCAATGGCCGTCCGGGAAACCCCGAGGATGGCCACCTGGGGGGCATAGACAATAGGCGTAAAGGCGGTTCCACCGATCCCACCAAGGTTACTGATGGTGAAAGTTCCCCCTTCCAGCTCGGCTGGAGAGACCTTGCGTTCGCGGGTTTTTGCAGCCAACTCACTAAGATCTTCAGCAATAGCAACAATCCCTTTCTGGTCGGCATCCTGAATCACCGGAACCATCAGGCCGTTGGGCGTATCCACAGCCACCCCGATATGCACGTATTGCTTGAGAACCAGCTCCTTGGCCGCCAGATCCAAACTGCTGTTGAAATGGGGAAACGCCTTGAGGGCGACAGCGCAGACCTTGACCAGGATGGCGGTCATAGTCAGCTTGACCTCCGTGGCCGACTCCTTATTATAGCGGGTACGGAAGGCTTCCAGATCATCGATGCGGGCCTTGTCGTACTGGGTGACCATGGGAATGGTCGACCAGGCGTAACCCATGGCATCGGCGGTGATTTCGCGAATTTTGCTGAGGGACTCACGGGAGACCTCCCCCCATTTGCTGAAATCGGGCAGCGTCCGCTGCGCATGCAGGCCGCGGAACTCGGCCGCTGAAACGGCCTGCCCGCCACCGGTCAACTGCTGCATCGACTGACGCACAAAAGCACGCACATCGTCTTCACTGATGCGGCCACCGGGACCGGAGCCCTGGACCTGATAGATATCGACTCCCAGCTCGCGGGCGATCCGGCGGACCGACGGCGCCGCTGGGGCAACCAACTCGTTGCGGCGGACACTGTGCAGATCAACCTCAGCCTTGGTCGCCGGTTGCGCTGCGGCGGTTTGGGTCGGGGGAGCGGCAGCGGTCTTCTGCTGCGGCTCCTCAGCCTGGGGCTGCTCTGCAGCACTCTGTTCTGTTGCCGTCGGCGCGTCCTCCTGCTCCGGCTCTTTGTCCGGGGCCGAAGCGGCGCCGCTGTCTTCAAGGACCGCAATCACTGCGCCGACCTCAGCGGTATCCCCTTCTGCGACACGGATTTCCTTGACCTTGCCAGCGCTGGGGGACGGGATGGCAACCACAGCCTTATCGGTTTCCAGTTCAAGCAGGGTCTGATCCGCCTCCACCTCGTCGCCGACAGCAACGGCAATGGAAACCACGGTGCCCTGGGTCACGCCTTCGGAAACTTCCGGAACTACAACCTCTAATGACATAACAAACCTCTAGTCCTGATGCGGGTTCAATTTTTCTGGATTAATCGCAAACTCTTTGATCGCCCGGGCAACGTCATCCTGCGAGCCCTGCCCTGCCCGGGCCAGCTGGTAGAGTGCCGCCGTGGCGATATAACGGGCATCGACTTCAAAGAAATCGCGCAGTTCTTTGCGTCCGTCGCTGCGGCCGAAGCCGTCGGTGCCCAGACAATGCAGCGGGCCGGGCAGCCATTGGGCAATGGACGCGGGCAACACTTTCATGTAATCCGACGCAGCAATGAAGATTCCCTCCTCTTTCTCCAGCAATTGCTGCAGGTAAGGCTTGCGCGGCGTTTCCTGCGGGTGCAGCAGGTTCCAGCGCTCGGCTTCAACAGCATTCTGATAGATCTCCTTATAGCTGGTCACACTCCAGACATCAGCACTGATCGCAAACTTCTCTGCCAGCAACTGCTGGGCTTCAATCGCCTCGTTAAGGATGGAACCGCTGCCGAGGAGATGAACCTTGGGCTGGCCTTTTTTCTGCTTGCCTTTACTGAAGCGATACATCCCTTTCAGAACGCCTTCCTTGACATCTTTATCCTTGGGCATCGCCGGCATCCGGTAAGTCTCGTTGGTCACAGTCAGGTAATAGATCAGGTCTTCCTGGTGACAGTACATCCGGTTGAGCCCTTCCTGAACGATCAGCGCCAGTTCAAAAGCGAAAGCCGGATCGTAGGCTTTGATCTTGGTCGGGGCCAGGGCCAGGACATGACTGTGCCCGTCCTGATGCTGCAGCCCTTCTCCGGCCAGGGTGGTGCGTCCGGCGGTCGCGCCGACCAGGAAGCCGCGGGCACGGCAGTCGCAGGCCTGCCAGATCAGATCGCCGACCCGCTGGAAGCCAAACATGGAATAAAAGGCATAAAACGGAATGGTCTGCACCTGGTTGTTGGAATAGGCGGTGCCGGCGGCAATGAAGCTGGCCATGGAGCCCGCTTCGCTGAGGCCTTCTTCGAGGATCGCACCGGTTTTCCGTTCGTTGTAATAGAGCAGGCTGCTCTTGTCGACCGGCTCGTACAATTGTCCGGCATGGCTGTAGATACCGGCCTGGCGGAACAACGACTCCATACCGAAAGTCCGGGCTTCATCCGGGACGATGGGGACGATCAGCTTGCCCACTTCGTCATCCTTGAGCAGTTTGGCGAGCAGGTGGACAAAGGCCATAGTCGTCGCCAGTTCCCGGTCACCGGAACCACCGAGGTATTCCTGCACCAGCCAGTCGGTCTGGCAGGCCATGGGGCGGCTGCCATCGAACCGCCGCGGCAGCGACCCGCCCAAAGCTTGACGCCGTTCTTTCAAATAGCGGATTTCAGGACTGTCTTCGTCAGGCTTGTAAAAGGGGGCCTTGGCGATATCGTCATCGCTGATGGGGATATTGAAACGGGTCCGGAATTCTTTCAGTTCTTCCTCGTTCAGTTTCTTCTGGGAGTGGGTGATATTTTTCCCTTCGCCGGCTTCGCCGAGGCCGTAGCCCTTGATGGTCTGGGCCAGGATCACCGTCGGTGAGCCTTTGTGTTCATAGGCGGCTTTGAAGGCGGCATAGACCTTGACCGGATCATGCCCGCCGCGCTTGAGGGCACCGAGGCGTTCGTCGCTGTATTGTTTGACCATCTCCAGCAGTTCCGGGTCTTTGCCGAAAAAGTCCTTGCGGATATGGGCGCCGTTATTGGGCGTATAACGCTGCATCTCGCCGTCCAGGACCTCATCCATCCGCTTGACCAGCAGGCCTTTCTCATCGGCATCCAGCAACGGATCCCAGTCACCGCTCCAGAGCACCTTGATAACGTTCCAGCCCGCCCCGCGGAAAGCAGCCTCCAGCTCCTGCACCACCTTGCCGTTGCCGCGCACCGGCCCGTCAAGACGCTGCAGGTTGCAGTTGACGACAAAGATCAGGTTATCCAGTTTTTCCCTGGACGCCAGAGTAATAGCGCCGAGAGATTCCGGCTCATCCATCTCCCCGTCGCCAAGCATGGCCCAGACCTTGCGGCCGCTCCGTTTCCGCAACCCCCGATCGACCAGATAGTGATTAAAGCGGGCCTGATAAATCGCGGTAATCGCCGTCAGTCCCATGGAAACGGTCGGGAATTCCCAGAAGTTCGGCATCAGAAACGGATGGGGATAGGACGACAGTCCCCCGTGGGGACCCAGTTCGCGGCGAAAATGTTCCAGATCCTGTTCGGACAACCGCCCCTCCAGATAGGCTCGGGAATAGACGCCGGGAGCGGCATGCCCCTGGAAATAGACCATATCACCGAGAAAATCGTCGGTGCGGCCGCGCCAGAAGTGGTTGAAACCGATCTCCCAGAGAGTCGCGACCGAAGCAAAGGTCGAAATGTGCCCACCGATCCCGGAGGATTCGCGGTTGGCCCGCACTACCATGGCCATGGCGTTCCAGCGGATGATCGATTTGATGCGCCGCTCAATTTCGCGGTTGCCGGGGAACACCGGCTGTTGGCTGGCCGGGATGGTATTGATATAGGGAGTATTGGCGGTAAAGGGGATACTGACCCCCTGTTCCTGGGCGCGCACCTGCAACTGGCGAAGGAGCTGTCTGACCCGTTCTGGGCCCTGCTCTTTGAGGACATAGTCCAGCGATTCCCGCCACTCCTGATTCTCAATTTCAATAAACTCTGCTGTTTTTCGCTCGTTCTTGTCGGTCATATATCAAAACTCCTTTGAGGTTCGAGCTGAATCAACACTGATTCATCGGTGCCGAGTTTCAATAATACACAACTTTTTCCAACAAGACATGAACCGGGGAGAAAAAAACGCCCCTCATCCAGAAAAAAAATCCACCGGTCCAGTTCACACAATATCCTGTATTCTTTGGGTGTTTTCGCTGTAGCAACAAACTGGGAACGTGCCGCGACGCGCTCCGCCGGTCGCCGCCAGGGGTATTTCAACCCTCTTTCAGCAGCCTGGCCTTGCGGGTGGAAGAGGCGGTAGAGACCGCCATTTTATTCAGGTTGTCAATATAGAATTTTTCCGAGGTTGAAAAATGCGCGGCCAGCAGCTGTAACGCTTCCTCGAGCCCACCCTGCTCCAGGAGTTCCACCAGTCGGCGATGATGCGCAAAGGTCTTCTCGGTATGTTTCGGCTGTCTGGCGCTGCGCAGGCGCAAAGCCGCCTGTTTGCCGGCGATCTGACGCTGATGGGCATCACGCAGGTAGTCGTTGGCGCAGAGCTCGAAGGGGACATCATGAAAGACAGCGTCCAACTGCAGATAGAGATCCTGCTCATCATGCTCCAGATGCCTCTGCATGGCCTGCAGAGTCTGCCGCAACCGCCCGACCAGCTCGGCGTGACAGCGTTCAAAAGCCAGCCTCAGGGCGGCGGACTCAAGGATATAGCGCATCTGGATGAGATCGATAAGCTCTTTCGGGGTCAGGGTGAACACGAAGGTGCCCTTTTGCGGAATGATCGTCACCAGCCCCTCCGCTTTCAGCTGCGCCAGGGCCTCCCGCACCGGAGACTTGCTGATCCCGAGGGACGCGGCCAGCAAGGTTTCCGAGAGCGGCTCCCCCAACATGAAGTCGGCGTTTATAATGGCTTTGCGCAACGTTGCATAAGCCCGCTCAGTCAGGCTTTGAGTGCGTTTCAGTGCTTTCATCGAGATCCTCGGCATAGGTGTGGTTTTTTTCCATACGGTAGTACGAATTTCGGATTGACACAAGTCTTCATATCTAACATATTAGTTTTCCAGATCGGAACAGAGCATCAGAGGGTTGGCCTTTTTCATTCGTCCCCCCCCCTAGCCGGAAAGAATCTGTTCCACCCCCGTCAAAAGGAGTTTTCCAGTCATGAGTGAAGCATTTATCCAGGAACTTAAAACCTTGCTCGGCCCGGAGGGGCTGTTACTAGAGAGTGCCGAGATAGCCCCCTTTCTTAAAGAGAATCGTGGCCTTTATCAGGGCGTCAGCTGCGCCGTGGTCCGACCGACCTCGGCCGAAGAGGTGGCGGCAGTTGTTAAATGCTGCGCCAGGCATCAGGTCACCATTACGCCCCAGTCCGGCAATACCGGGCTATGCGGCGGAGCCGTCGCCGACGGCGGAATTTTGCTCAACATGGGGCGGATGAACAAGATCCGTGAAATCGATCCGCTCAACGGCACCATCACCGCCGAAGCAGGCTGCATCATGGCCGACCTGCAGGCGGCGGCCAAAGCCGAAGATCTCATGTTCACCCTGAGCTGCCCGTCCGAAAAAGAGTGCCAGTTGGGCGGCAACCTGTCCACCAACCTCGGCGGACTGAACGTGGTCCGCTACGGCAATACCCGTGACCTGGTCCTGGGACTGGAAGTGGTGTTACCTTCGGGGGATATCTGGCGTGGCCTGCGCGGCCTGCGCAAAGACAACGCCGGCTATGACCTCAAGCACCTGTTCATAGGTGCGGAAGGAACCCTCGGAGTGATTACTGCGGCGACTCTCAAGCTGTTCCCTTACCCAAAAGTCAGGGTCACCGCCATGGTTGCCGCTCCCGGCATTCATGAACTGATGGAGCTGTTCGTCACGGTACGCAACCGCTTTGCCGATCACCTGGCCGGTTTCGAGATCATTCCACGCAACGCCATCGACCTTGTTCATGCCTTTGACAGTTCCCTCTTGGAGCCATTCCCCGAGCGCCATCCCTGGTACGGCCTCATCGAACTGAACGCCACCGATCCGGGACTGGATCTGCAGACCCCGCTGCAAAACCTGTTGAGCGAGTTGAACTGCCCGGCCCGTTGCGCTGCCAACGCGGCGGAAGCCAGTGCCCTGTGGGCGGTGCGCCATGCCATCTCCGAAGCCCAGACCGCGGCCGGCGCTTCCATCAAGCATGATGTTTCGTTACCCCTCAACCGCCTGGCCGACTTCATGGTCGAGGCCACCCGGCAGGTGCTGGCCCATCTGCCCAGTGTGTTTGTCTGCGGCTACGGGCATGCCGGCGACGGCAATGTCCATTTCAACCTGACCCAGCCCAAAGACATGCCGGCTGCGGACTTCAACGCCCAGCACCATGCCTTTAACCGGATCGTCCATGATATCGTTCACGGCATGGGTGGCTCCATTGCGGCGGAGCACGGCGTCGGCCGGCTGAAAGCGGCCGAACTGAAGCACTATAAGGATCCCGTGGAATACGCCATGATGTTGCAGATCAAACGGCTCTTTGATCCAGCGAACCGGTTCAACCCGGACAAGGTGTTCAGCTGCGCAGAATAACCACCCTGCAATACCGCACCGGCCGGCCCGAATTATTCGGGTCGGCCGGTGCATCTTTCATCTCGTCTGCCCAACAGCTCTTGAACAAAGCAGGGAGGGCCACCAGGAGAGGGAGAAGTGTCAGTTCAAGACCCGATACGGACCGGTCTGATAGCTGCGAAGCTGGACCCCGCCTTCATGCTCCATGAGCGCCAGGAAGCGATCACGGTTGACCGGATGGCAGATCCGGCGGCGCGCTTCCTCAACCGTGCACCACTCCACAGCAGGGGTTTCTTCGCTGGGAGTCAGTTCCCCCGAAGCATAGCGCGCCGTAAAGCAGAAAATCACGGCGGCCGGCGCGGAAATCTTGGACCAGATCACGGCCAGCCGGGCATGGCTGATGGTGACCCCGGTTTCTTCCAGGGTTTCCCGACTGAGGGCGAAAATCAGTTTTTCCCCTTCTTCGACTCGCCCCTGGGGCAGTTCCCAGCCACGGATATGATGTTTGACCAGCAGCAGTTGCTCCGCTTCATTGCGGATCAGGCAGCTGACCACCAGGACATGTCTGGGTTGTTCATCACTCACTTGCTGTCTCCCTGTGCTGCGACGATGACTCGGTTCGACTCTGTAACGGCTCGGTCTGCGGAGCCTCTTTCGGCAGCAGAACCCAGAGTTGCCCCTGCTGCTTCATCTGCCCGGCGACTTTGCCGGCATCATCCCCCATTCCCCAGAAAAAATCAGCCCTGACCTGGCCGCTGATGGCGCCACCGGTATCCTGGGCGACCATCAGCTGCTGCAGTGGGTAATCGGTGCCCGGAAAAGTGGTGGCAAGAAACACCGGCGCTCCCAGCGGAATCACGTGCGGGTCGACGGCCAGACTGCGGAGTGGCGTCAAGGACACCCCCAAGGCGCCCGGAGGGTATTGATAACTGTCGGGAAGTTCGCGAAAAAAAACATAACTGGGGTTCTCGGCCAGCAGCTCCTTCCCGGCAGCGGGGTTCTCTGCAACCCAGCGACGGATATTCTGCATCGACATCTGGTCGCTGGTCATCTCGCCGCGATCAAGCAACAGGCGCCCGATGGAGCGATAAGGATAGCCGTTCTGATTGGCGTAGTTCACCATCACCCGCTCACCGTCAGGCAAACGGATGCGCCCGGAGCCCTGGATGTGCAGAAAAAACAGGTCGACGGGGTCCTTGACCCAGAACAGCTCCTGGCCGGCCAGCGGATTCACCCCGTTGTCGATTTCATCGCGGTCGAAATAGGGCACCACCCGGTTCCCCTCAATCCGCCCGCGCAGCCGGTAACGGCCCAGCTCTGGATAAACGGCCGAAAGGTCGATGGTCAGCAGATCGTCAGGCTGGCGGTAGATGGGATAGCGGTATTCTTCGGTCGGCACCCGGCTGCCGGCCAGTTCCGGGCCGTAGTAGCCGGTGATCAGGCCGGCGCTGCTGCCGTCTTCATTCTGCACCTGATAAGGCTGGAAATAGGTTTCGAAGTAGGTCCGCGCTTCGGCATCGGTGACCGGGTCCAATCTGGCGGCTTCGGCACAGACCTGCTGCCATTGGGCGCGCTTGCCGACCGCCCGGCAACTTTTCAAAAAAGCCCCGAAAGCCGCAGCCGGCTGATCATAGGACCAGCCCTGCACCTGCTCCCAGGACACCGGAAGCAACGGGCTGAACTCGGCGCTGACAGGGCCCTGCTCCGGTTCCGGACCCAGGCAACCAGCCAACACAACCAGCACAACGCTAAGAAGGATCAATTTTTTCATGATAGAACTCAAGCTATATGGAAAGCTGCGAACAGCTGAAATCATTCCGCCTGCACCAGGCGAAAAACGCCCTACCGATTACAACATATCAACCGGATCAACATCAATCGCCAAAGCGACCTGTTTGGGCAACTGATTGAGTTTTTCCGCAAAGCGCAGCAACAGTTGCCGCAACGGTCCTCGCTCCGCCGCTTTCAGCAGGATCTGGAACCGGCTCTTGCCACGCAGCCGGGAAAGTGCGCAGGGGCTTGGCCCGAGCACGTCCACCGCTGTGGCAAACCGGCTCAGGTCCTCGCCGACCCGCTCCGCAACCCCGCGGACCTGGGCGAGATTGTTCCCGGAGAAGACCATGTTGACCAGATGGCCGCAAGGCGGGTAGCCGAGTTCCTGCCGGAAGGGCAATTCCTGCCGGTAAAAATCCGCGTAGTCCTGGCCGGCAGCACAGACCAGGGCATAGTGCTCCGGATGATACGACTGGATAAAAACCCGCCCGCCGCCCTTGGCCCGCCCGGCCCGTCCGGCAACCTGGGTGAGCAGGGCAAAGCTGCGCTCGGCCGAACGGAAATCCGGAAAGTTGAGGATACTGTCGGCCCCCAGCACTCCCACCACGGCCACCCCGGGGAAGTCATGCCCCTTGGCGATCATCTGGGTGCCGACCAGAATATCGATCTTGCCAGCCAGCATCTCGCCAATGATCTTGCGGTGCGCCCCCTTGCGACCGGTGGTATCGCGGTCCATGCGGGCAATCCGGGCGCCGGGGAAAAGTTCCTCAAGCTCCTGTTCCAGACGTTCGGTGCCGGCCCCCTGCGGCTGCAGATTAATGCCGCGACAGTGCGGGCAGGTTTCCGGGATGGTCGCGACATAGTCACAGTAATGACAGCGTAGGCGTCCTTCGCCTTTGTGATAGGTCAGGGTGATTTCGCAGTTGGGGCAGTGAAAGCTGCTCCCACAATCCGGGCAGAGCAGAAACGGGGCGAAACCCCGCCGGTTCAACAGCACCAGGGCCTGTTCCCGCTGTTCAAGAGCCTGCTGAATGGCTTCAATCAGACTCGGTGCCAGAGCCAAATCGCTCTTTTCCTCTTTCAAATCGATCAGGGTAACCACCGGCAACGCCTCGTCATGCACTCGGCGCTCCAGGGTCAGGCGCGTTAACGCCCCCTGCTCACTGCGATAATAGCTGGCAAAGGACGGGGTTGCGCTGCCGAGGACAACCGGGCAATTCTGCTGCTGGCCCCGCACCAGGGCCAGGTCACGGGCATTGTAGCGAAACCCCTCACTCTGCTTATAGCTGGCATCATGCTCTTCATCAACAATGATCAGGCCAAGGTCGCCAAGCGGAGCAAACACCGCGGACCGCGCGCCGATGACGATCTGCACTTGATGGCGCATGATCTGGCGCCAGGCATCATAGCGCTCCCCTGCCGACATGCCGCTGTGGAGGGCGACAATGGTCTTCCCCTGCTGCTCGAAGCGGGCCCGGAAGCGGGCCACCAGCTGCGGCGTCAAGGAGATTTCCGGAACCAGGATCAGCGCCTGCCGACCCTGCTCAAGGCAATGCCTGACCGTATGCAGATAGACCTCGGTTTTGCCGCTGCCGGTCACCCCATGAAGCAGAAAGCCATGAAAAGCGGCTTGATTCAGCTGCCCGGTGATGGCCGCCACCGCCTCCTGCTGGGCGGCATTGAGCTGTGGCTGTTTGTCCGCCGGGATTTCCTCGCGCAAAAACGGGTCGCGCAATCGCTCCTCTTCGTGAACCGCCAGGCTGCCCAGCTCAACAAGGCGCTTCAGGGTCGCATGCGGTTCCGGGAACAGCTCCTTGATTTTGCTCAAGGAGGCTGACTCTGCGGTCAGGATAAAATCGCGCAGGTTGCGCTGCCGCTCGCCGCGCAGCCCAATGCTCGCATCCTGGACCCGATAGACCGGCTCGCTTAAAATACTGGTGGTTGATTTTTCGCTGCCGAGTCCGCCCGGCAAAGCGTTGCGAATGACCTGCCCGAAGGGGAAAAAATAGTAGTCCGCGGCCCAGCGAAGCAGTTTCAGTAACTCAGCGGGAAGCAAGGGTTCTTCATCCAGCAGCTCTTTAACCGCTTTAAGCCCCTTTCCTTCCCCTTGGGACAGCTTGATCACAAAACCGATGGTGGTCCGCCGGCCAAACGGCACCCTGACTCGCATACCAACCTGCAACAGTGCACCATGAGCCGCGTCAACACGGTAGGAATAAAGCTGCTTCAAGGGGGCATTAATGGCGATATCGGCGATCAGGTCGGTCACGATGAAAGACTTTCATGATATGAAAAAAGCATTCTTCCTGGGCCTTATTCAGGGCCAAAGAAATCACTCAAAAAACCGTAAAACAGGACAAAACAAGCGAAAAACCCCTTCCCGGTATCTGTCTTGACAGAGTGAATCCGCAACCCGAACAAACGCCATCCTATCAAAAAGGATGCCGATCAACCCGGCAGGTCTTTCGCCCGGCAAGGGCCATTTACCGGAACACCGGCGCCCCTGCACACACATCAGCCTTTGCCGTCGCCAGCTGCACTCGCTGCACAGTCCGGCTCAGCGGCGCTGATCAGTTCAAAGCGCGGGACCAGCTCACCGTCTTTTTCCGTCTGCTCCAGAAACATCTCCAAAGGTCTCACCCAGAGGGAAAAATCCCCGTACAGGGTCCGGTAAACGACCAGCTCCTGTTCGGTTTCGGAATGTCGGGCGACGCCTAGAACCTGGTACTCCCTGCCCTTGAAATGTCTGTATCTGCCTGGTGTTAGTTCAGCCATAGGTCACGTTCCTGCAGCAAACCGTGCGGGTCAACGGTCATATTGATGATATATCTTTGCCAGCCGGGAGCGGCCCGCTATCAGCGAAAGCCGAGGAAGCCGAGCAGCTGCCCGACCTCGCTCATCAGCTTTCCAAAACCATCCCCGGACAAACTCTGGGCTCCGTCACAGAGGGCCTTGGCCGGATCGGGGTGAACTTCAACCATGATGCCGTGAGCCCCGGCAACCAAGGCCGCTTTGGTCATAACCGAAACCAGGCTTCGCTTGCCCGTGGCATGACTGGGATCGACGATGATCGGCAGATGGCTCAGCTCCTTAACCAGTGGAACGACCGAGAGATCCAGAGTATTGCGGGTCATTTTTTCGAAGGTGCGAATGCCGCGTTCACAGAGCACCACCGCCGGGTTGCCTTCGGCGAGAATGTATTCCGCCGCGGCCAGGAATTCCTCGATGGTCGCGCTCATACCGCGCTTGAGCAGAACCGGATGCCGCAGCCGACCGACCTCTTTCAGCAGATCGAAGTTCTGCATGTTCCGCGCCCCGATCTGCAACATGTCAGCATATTGGCAGACCGTATCGAGCTGTTCGATGCGCATGACCTCGGTGACCACCGGCAGGTCGCAGGCTTGCCCCGCCTGGCGCAGATAACGCAGCCCCTCAAGACCGAGTCCCTGAAAGGAGTGGGGACCGGTTCGCGGCTTAAAGGCCCCGCCACGCAGCATCTGCCCGCCATGTTTTTTGACCTGCTCGGCAGCCCGCAGCATCTGCTCCTCACTTTCGATGGAACAGGGTCCCGCGATCATGACCGGCTTGTTGGCGCCGCCGAAACAGACCCCGGCCACATCGATGACTGACGGTTCCGGATGAAAATCGCGCGACGCCATTTTGTAGGGCTTACTGACATGAATGGTCTCACGGACGCCGGGCAGGTTGCGAATGGTCGAATCATCGACATAGCCCTGATTGCCGAGGACTCCGATGGCGGTCCGGAGACTCCCCGGAATCGGTTCCGCAGTCAAACCCAGGGCTTCAACCGCTGCAATGACCTGCTCAATCTGCTCCTGGTCGGCATGGTGATCCATGACAATCAACATCGCTTAGCTCCTTTTGTTTTACCGGGTTCGGCCCGCCGAACCGTGGTCAGCCGGTCCGCTGCGCCAGGTATTTTCCAATCCGCTCAAGGGCTTCGATAATTTCCGGCAGCGGCCGGGTATAGGAAAAGCGCAGGAAACCTTCAGCCCCGGCACCGAAATCGACTCCCGGGGTAATGGCAACGCCGGTTTTTTCCAGAATATCCATGGCCAGCCGCAACGAATCACCGTCAATATGCCGGGCATCGGCAAGGACGTAAAACGCCCCCTTGGGTTCAAAGTGGACTCCGAAGCCGAGCTCACGCAGCCGTGTCACCAATTCTTTCCGGCGCTGATCATAGACCGCCCGCATGGCGTCAACATCGTCCTGACATTCACGCAGAGCCGCAATGCCGGCGCGTTGGACAAAATGATTGGCGCAGATCATAAAGTTCTGGTGCAGGGTCTGCAAAGTGCGCATACAGGACAAGGGGGCAATCAGGTAACCGAGCCGCCAGCCGGTCATGGCATAGGCTTTGGAAAAGCCCCCCAGCACAAAGGCGTCGTCGGTAAACTCCAGAATGCTGCGCTCATCCCCCTCATAAGTCAGACCGTGATAAATTTCATCGGAAATAATCGGCACCGGCAACTCCGCCAGGGCCGCCATCTCGGCCCCGGACAATACCGACCCCGCCGGGTTGGACGGTGAATTGATGAGCAGGCCGCGGGTCTTTGCCGTCAACAGCTCGCGAACCTGGTCGGGGCGCGGCTGGAAACCGTCCTTGGCCGCAGTCCGCAGCAACACCGGAATTCCACCGGCAAAACGTACAAAGCCGGTGTAGCAGGCATAGCCAGGATCGGTGAGGATGAGTTCGTCCCCCTCATCGAGCAGGGCGGAGAACAGAAACAGCATCAGAGGACTGGTCCCTGAAGAGACGACCACCTGCTCCGGGACGATGTCGACGCCATAATGATCGCGGTAATAACGGCAGATCTCCTGGCGCAGTTCCAGCAGGCCCAGGGAATGGGTATAGGATGTCGCTCCTTCGGCCAGCGCCTGACCGGTGGCGGCCAGAATTGCGGGAGGCGTATTGAAATCGGGTTCGCCGATACAAAGATAGATGATATCGCGCCCGGTGGCTTCTAGTTCTTTGGCCCGCTCCATGACCTCCATAGCCAGAAAGGGTTCGACCGTCTGCGCGCGCCTGGATATTGGTATCTGCATATAATGAAATCCTCCTGATTCAGTGCGCATTCAGCTTAATCGTCGCCCCTGCGGATTGCAACTATTTTGCCGGTGAGGGGCAAGAGTCGACCGCACCGGGAGAACTCGCCGCCGGCCTGGCAGCCGGAAAGACGTTGTCCGCATCTCGATAATGGTTGCATTTTTAAATTTTATCCTTATAAATCAACGATTCTTCTCTGAATCGATTGCATTGCAGCCGAGGAGCGGTTAAAGTTGCCCGAAGATTCTGAATAAAAATTTATCAACCGATGAAAATCATGTTTAAAGCCGTTATTGCAATCCTTGCCTTCATGCTTTTCCATTCCGTTGCCCTGGCGGCTGAATCCGCCCAGGAACAGGATCGCGCAGTGCTGCTGATTCAGGCACTGGGCTGCAGGGGCTGTCATACAATTCAAGATACCGGCGGCTCACTGGCTCCCGACCTGACCCAGATCGGCAGCAGGATGACCGCATCCCAGATCAGAGCGTTTCTCATTAACCATACAACCACTGAACGGGGATTCATGCCAAGCTACCGCTCTCTTTCCGAAGCCGAGCTGCAGCTTATCAGCGAATACCTCTACCAGCTCCATTAAAAAAAGATCTTGTCCATGACCCAACGAATGACCCTTATCAGTTCGCCTTTTTTTATCCCGGAAATACAGTTGCAGAAAGCAGGCGGTTTTGCGCCGTTATTCGGTAATGACCAACCGCTGGCCCTGGAGATCGGCTGCGGCATCGGTGACTTCATCGTCCAGATCGCCGCCCGGCACCCGGAGCGCAACTTTATTGCCATCGACATCTTCAACCAGGGTTGTCGTCAGACCTGCAGCCGGATTGAGGCCGCCGGGCTGGAAAATATCCTGATGATGCGGATCGAAGCCCGCTACCTGATGTATCAGTACCTGGGCGAAAACAGCCTGGCCGCCATCTATATCAATTGCCCCGATCCCTGGCCGAAAAAACGCCAACGGAAAAGAAGACTGCTGAACAGCTCTTTTCTCGATCTGGCCCTGTACTGCCTGACCGATGGCGGCGAATTCAACTTCTGCACCGATTTCCAGGATTACGGCGAAGCAGCCGGGACCCTGCTGAGCCAGGATCCACGCCTGAGCACCCGGGCTGACACCCCTTACTCCCACGACCTGGAAGATTATCCGACCTCAAAATATATGCGGCGCTTTCTCGACCAGGGTCAACCGATCTACCTGTGCCGCTACCGCAAAGAGGCCGGCCTGCAGATTCCGAAGCCACAACTCGACAAGGGTTTTCGGATGCGCTGGGTTGAGGAAAACGCGTGACCTGGCTGACTGAAGAATTACCCGGCACCGGGGGGCGCTATAAAGTCACGCCGGAAGATTTTCAGGTTGAGGAAATACCCCTTTACGATTGCGCAGGAAGCGGCGAGCATCTTTATCTGTGGATTGAGAAAGCCGGGCTCAGCACCCGCGGACTAATCCAGCAACTGCAGCGCGCACTGCATATCAGTGAACGCGAGATCGGTTACGCCGGGCTCAAGGATGCCAATGCCCTGACCCGCCAGATGATCTCCATTCCGGTGGCCAACAGAGCCGGGCTGGACAAACTGGTGCTGCATAAGGCCAAAATCCTCAGCGCCAGACAGCACACCAACAAACTCCGCCTTGGCCATCTGGCCGGCAATCGCTTTACCATCACCCTGCGCGAAACGGTACCGGATGCCGCCCAGCGTGCCCGGCTGATCCTTGAGCAGTTACAGCGCCGGGGTGTGCCCAACTTTTTCGGCGAGCAACGCTATGGCATCCTCGGCAACTCGGCCCGCCTTGGCCAGTTGCTGCTGCAGCACAACTGGCTGGGGTTCTGCGACGAATTGATCGGAGATCCGGCACAGATTCAGAACCAACAATGGCAGGCGGCTGCACGAGCCTATCAGGCAGGGCAGCTGACGGAAGCGTTGAACTATTTACCCGAACGCATGACCGACGAACGCAGCCTGCTGACCATGCTGGCGGCCGGCAAAACCCCGCAGCAGGCGGTTAAGAGATTTCCCAAAACTCTGCTGCGGCTGCTTCTATCCGCGGCCCAGTCTTATTTTTTTGATCAGCTGGTGAAGCAGCGCCTGCATGAGCCGGAACGGCTGCTGGACGGAGATATCGCCTTCAAACATGTCAACGGGGCCTGCTTCAGAGTTCCCAACGCCGCCGCAGAACAACCCCGCAGCGACAGTTTCGAAATCAGCCCGACCGCTCCCCTGTTCGGGGGCAAGGTCATGCTGGCGGAAGGGGTGCCGGGACAGTGGGAAAGTGAACTCCTTGCCGGTTCTGGCCTGACCCTGGCCGACTGGAACCTGGGGAGCGGTCTGAGCATGCCCGGAGAAAGGAAACCGCTCCGCATTCCACTCTATGAGATGGCTCTTGAGAAAGGCTCCGAACAGGCGTTGATCCTCCGCTTTGCATTGCCAAAAGGTAGTTATGCAACCAGCGTCCTGCGCGAGGTAACCAAAACCATTGACTAAAAATCATCGGCGTATCAGAAACATTCGCTGGACAATAATAAAACATCATTCTATAATTTCTCGACTAAAGTGTTATTTTCGACTAAAATCATAGCCTATACTGCTTGACAGCCGTTTCTACCGAGGATATGATCACCGGTCATAATATGAATTAGAATAACTCCACGAAGGGTAACAGAGATCATGGTGAAAAAAGATAAATCAGAGTATATTATTCAGGCTGTTTCGCACGCCCTCGACCTGTTGGAACAATTTCACGGCGACATCGACGAGCTTGGCGTTACAGAGCTGAGTAAACGGCTCAAATTGCATAAAAACAATGTCTTCCGCCTGCTCGCCACATTGGAATCGCGCGGGTATATAGAACAGAACAAAGCGACTGAAAACTATCGCCTCGGCTTGAAAGCCCTGGAACTTGGCCAGACCTTCATCCGCCAGATGGGACTGTTGCGCCAAGCCAAGCCGATTCTTGAGCAGATGGTCGAAGAGAGCAACGAGACATCCTACGTTGCCATTTACAAAGACAATTACATTGTCTACCTGGATGTCGTCGAAACCAACCTGACAGTCCGGGTGGTATCCCGTGTCGGCTCACGACTCCCGGCCTACTGCACCGCCGCTGGCAAAGTCCATATGGCCTATATGACCGATGAAGAACTGGATGAGCTGCTCAGCGACATGAAGTTCAAGCAGATCACCCCGACCACCATCGCCAGCGCCGAGGCCCTGCGCGAAGCGCTGGTCAAGGTCCGCGAACTCGGCTATGCCATGGATGATGAAGAGCTTGACCTGGGCGTTCGCTGCATCGCCGCACCGATTCGCGACTATACCCGGCGGATCGTCGGTGCCATCAGCGTTTCCGGTCCGACCATGCGGGTCAGCAACGAACGCATTGAAAGCGAGTTGGTCCCGCTGGTTTTGAAATCGGCGACTGAACTTTCGACCCGGCTCGGATTTCCGGCCTGATCGAAGCGAATTTTGATCAGAAAAGGCCCCTCGACGAGGGGCCTTTTCTGTTTGGACAAAATAATGAGTAACGATTGGTTTGCCAAGGAAATAGCAACGGCTCTCAGTGACGGCGTGACCCGCCTCGAGAATCGGCCGTTCCTGCTCGTCCCGGAGCAAAGCAATCGCCGCGCGGTCATCCTGATCCACGGCTTCAGCTCCAGCCCGCGGGAACTGCGCGAGTTGGGGGAAATTCTGTACCAGCGTGGCTTCACGGTCTATGGTCCCCGTCTGCCGGGACACGGGACCTCGCCGGAGGATCTGGCCACCAGGCCGCTACAGGAATGGCGCGCCACGGTGTTGCGCGGTTTTGACGCTTTCGCTGCAGCGGGGTTCAAGGTCAGTGCGGCCGGGCTGAGCACCGGCGCATTGCTGGCCCTTGATCTGGCCCTACAGCGTCCGCTGGAAAAAATCCTCTTATTGTCACCTTTTCTAAGGCTACAGCACTGGCTGGCGCCTTATGTCGGCCTGCTCAGATTTTTTGTCCGCTATCAGAACAAAGAGATTCCAGCTGCAGAACAACCCTTTTACTACCGTCAGCGCCCTTTGCAGGGAATCATGCAGATCGGCCGCCTGCTTCGCCACCTCAAGCCGCGCCTGCCGCTGATCACAGCACCGGCGCTGGTCCTGGCCGCCAGTGGCGATACCACGATTGCCCCGGGCACGGCACAGCAGCTTTTCAATCGCCTGGGCAGCAAGGAAAAAGCTATCCATCTCTACGGGGATGAAGTCCCCCATGTCCTGACCGGTCCGGATAATCCCTGCCGGCAGGATGTCCTGACCCGCTGTGGCGATTTTTTAGCCAATAGCCCTGCGCCCGGTTCGACTTAGGCCTGCAAGCAAACAGCGCCGCAATTACCGGCCAGCTGTCAACTCTGGCCACAAGCGGTCAAGCTGACGGTCCAGTTCCGCCGGGGTGCCCGAATTGTCGATGATAAAATCGGCCCGGGCCGCTTTTTCATCCTGCCCTAGCTGGGCGGCGATTCTGCGCCGGGCTTCATGTTCATCAAAACCGTTACGTTCCATCAGCCGCTGCAGCTGAACCTCCGGATCGATCCGCACCAGCAGGACCTTATCCACCCTTTTTTCAGCACCGGCCTCAAACAGCAGCGGGGCTTCGTAAACCACCAACGGGATATCGGAGCGCTTTCTCAGCACGGCCAGGGTTTTCCGGGCAAGCTCGGCAATAGCCGGATGCATGATCCGGTTCAGGGCGCTGCGTGCTTCCTCGTCGGCAAAAACCAATCGGCCCAGCAACTCGCGATTCAAACTGCCGTCCGCCTGCAGAATCTGCCGACCGAAGCGTGCCACCAGTTGCGCCAGCACCGGACTTCCAGCGGCAACGACATCACGCGCCAGCTGATCGGCATCAACCACCAGCGCCCCGCGCCGGGCCAATGCCTGGGCCACGGTACTTTTCCCAGCGGCGATATTTCCGGTCAGCCCCAAAATCATTGTTCCCTCCGTTGCCGACCGATATTGCAAAAAAATCTCAGCACGGCTACCTTATCCTTCATGAATTCTCCCCATGACAGTTTCAAGCGCTGCAAGCTGTGCCAGGCCACCACGGCCGTGCCAACCTATCACTTGGCTAAGACGACCATCTACCGCTGCAGCAACTGCGAGTTTCATTTCAGCGATTATCTCGACGGACCTCTGCCGCCGGCTGCCCCTACTATACTCGACAGCAACACCAGCCGCTACATCGATATGCGCAGCCGCGCCAGCATAGATCTGACCGCGCAACGGCTGGCGCTGCTCAGTCGTTGCCGGGATGTCCAGGCTTGCCGGCTCCTTGACATCGGCGCCGGGATCGGCCGATTTATGCTTGCCGCTAAGCAACAGGGCGCCCTGGTTGAAGGGATTGAGCCATCCCGGTTACGCCGCGACTATGCTCTTTCCAACTCCGCCCTGTCCCTGCATCCGGATACCGTGGAGAGTCCTTTCTGGCAAACCGGGTATCGGGAATATTTCCATGTCATCACCCTCTGGGATGTCATTGAACACGTCGATTTCCCGGTCGAAACCCTGCTCCAAGCCGTCAACCTGTTAAAACCCGGCGGCCTGCTGCTTCTGGAAACGCCTGACCGCATGGCCCTCCCTTACCGGTTGAGTGAACGACTCTATCGCCTCAGCAACGGCCGATTCAACTTGTTCCTCGACAATTTCTATTCGGTTGCGCCCTACGGTCACAAGCAGATCTTTACCCGCCCACAACTGGTCGAACTCTGTGAGCACGCGGGCTTGCAACTGTGCTATCTGTCCGGGGCCTATCAATGCCAAACCGCCCGCGGCAAGAACATCATCCTTGGCGCGACCAAGCCGGGTTAACCCGACTTTGCTCGGCAAGCGGCGGCGCCGAAAAAATAATTCCGGCAAATTTTCCCACAGCAGTTCCGGTTCTTTTATAATGTGACGAGATCAGCCCTTGCAGGCGGAGAAGCCACCCCAGGAGAGAAACCAAGATGAGCATCGTTGACGACCTGTTACAGAATATCCAGCTACCGAAAATGGTTCGGGTCCGGCAACTCTTTCAAACCGAATCCCTTCAGGATATTGAGCAGGTTATCGCTGAAGAGTTTAGCAATCCGGCCATTGCCGGAAAAATCCGCCACGGGGCGCGGATCGCCATCGGCGTCGGCAGTCGCGGCCTTGACCAGTTGCCCCTGCTGACCACCAGGGTGGTTGCCGAACTCAAGCAACGCGGCGCCCTGCCCTTCATCGTGCCGGCCATGGGCAGCCACGGCGGCGCCACCGCGGCCGGCCAGGCGGAACTGCTGGCCACCCTGGGGATTACCGAAGCGGCTGTCGGCTGCCCCATTGTTTCGACCATGGAGACCGTGGAACTGGGCCGGTTGGAGAACGGCCTGCCAGTGCTGATGGATCGGGCAGCTATGCAGGCGGATGGAATCATCTTCATCAACCGGATCAAACCGCACACCAGCTTCAGCGGCCCCTATGAAAGCGGGCTGGTCAAAATGCTTGCCATCGGCCTTGGCAAACAACAGGGTGCTGATTCCTGCCATGCCCTGGGGTTCGGCAGCATGGCAGAGAATGTCGTGGCCATGGCAAAAATCAAGATCGCCCGCACGCCGGTCCTGTTCGGGGTGGCCAGCGTTGAAAATGCCTACGACAAAATTTCCCGCCTCAAAATCATTCCGGCTGAAGAGATCCTGGCCGTCGAACAGGAACTGCTCAGCGCCGCCAGAGAAAATATGCCGCGGCTGCTGTTCAATCCCCTCGATGTGCTGGTGGTCAAACAGATGGGGAAACGCTTCTCCGGGACCGGTACCGATCCCCATGTCACCGGGCGGGCGGCGACCCCTTATGTCAAAACCAAACAACGGGTCAACAAGATGGTGATCCTCGACCTCTGCCCCAGCAGCCACGGCAACGCGACCGGAGTCGGGCTCGCGGATATCTGCACCCGCCGTCTGGTTAAGCACATCGATTTCAATGCCACCTACGCCAATCACATCACTTCGACCGAGCTCTCCCATGGTAAAATCCCGGTCACCATGGACAATGATCTGCGCGCCCTGCAGCTGGCCGTTAAAACGTCCAACTGTCTGGATCTCGCTCAATTGCGCATGGTCTGCATCGCCAACACCCTGCAGCTCGAGGAGATCCAAATCTCCACCGGCCTGCTGGAGGAAGCCCGGAGCAATCCTGCCATTGAAATTCTCGGGGATCCGGAAGAGTGGAATTTCGATGCCGATTTCAATCTTCGGACCAGCCAGTAGCGTGACGGAGAATCCTGAAAGTCGATCCTCCCCAAGCACGGCACCGTGCTGCTGCAAACACCTCAAAAACAAAGTGAGATGATGCTAAATTCACTTATTAATGAATTTGTCGTTCAATTATTAAGGAGCGTTCAAAACAAAGAGGTGAATTAAGTAAATGAACATACGATCAAAACTGCTGTGCAAGGAGTACCAAGAACCAGCAGAAGTCACACCGGGGACGGGATTGCTGAGGACGGATCATGCGCAGGAAGGCCGCACAACACAGCAGCCTTCCTGTTGGAGAGAAAACTGGAGCACCAGCCAATCTCCCCTCAGCCCCCAAACCGATTCAGAGTTCTCCCTGCAGGTAACGGAAGTAGCCCTCATACTGATAGATGGCTGCCAGAGGATTGTGCGCCAGCAGCCGGTCCTTGCTGGCCAGCACGGTATTGTAAGCGGTGGCATACTTTAAAAACAGGGCATCATGACCGACGCAGAGGCCGAAAATAACGTTCATTTCGGTTTCATGGTGGTTGGCGGCCAATGCTTGCAAAATAGGATTGCACATAGACTCAAAGTCGTCCGGATTGATCTGCTGTTCACGAAGCAGACCGATCTCTTCTTTCGAAACCGCCCCGGCCTTGCACATCACCGAGACGGTTTCAAAACCATTATCAGTAAATATTTTATTAATGATTTCAGCCTCCTTACGCATGCCAAGGCAAAACACCAGACCGATCCGCTTGAACTTCATCTTGCGGGCAAACTCGACGGTTTCCTGAATTCTCGGCTTGATGGGTCTGACTTGGGCATAGCCTTTGTCGCGATCGCCGTAACCTTCGGCTTCCTGGATGGATGCCTGGCGGGCAAACTCAAGCACCTCGGGATGAGCCTTGAGAATCTCCAGAGACTCCCGAATCAGCTCGGGCGAACGGGTGGAGGGGCAATTGGCCGGTGCGCGCCCTTTTTCCTGGCGACAAAAACGCTCTGGGACAGCGACCGAACAAACGGCGCAGCTCGGCACTGGAGTTGCTGAAGTTTCCTTGGACATGGAGAGGTTTCCTTTCGAATGGGGATGAGTCTCAAGCAACCCTGAGAATCAACAGAGGCCCGTCGGGAACAATGGCCCAGCGGGCATGCTGGCCGAAGCGTTCCAAAAGCCGGGCAAGCGCTGCTTCCAAATCGGCAACGGGTTGAAAATGAAATTGCTGTAACGTGGCCGGGTCGATCCCGTCGGTGTGAATCCAGATCTCGTTCTTGAGTCTGACCTGATAGGTTTCCTGGGCACACCATTGATCGAGAATGAAAAAGTCCTTGTTCATGAGCTGTTCGACAAACGCTTCGGGGCTGGTTGCGTAATTGAAAACCTGGCGATACTCGGCACTCCCGAAACCTTCCGGACACTGGCTGGCAATCAGAATGACGCCCCCTTTTTTGGTGGCACCGGCAACCCCGGACAACCCTTTGGCAGTCTGGTACAGGTTACAGTCGAGGGGCGCTCCGGCATTGGTGGTGATCACAAAATCAAGGGGCTGATCCAGGGTTTTGATACAGTGGCGGGACAGAAACTCAACCCCTTCCAGATGGGCCTTGACCGGATCGCCGGAAAAAACCCCGGTCACCTGTTTGTCGGTATCCAGGGTCACGTTGACGATAAAGTCGGCACCGGCTTTGGCCATGATCTCCAGACCGGCTTCATGGAAAGGATTCCCTTCCAGAACACCATAAGCGGTTTTGGGATGAGCGACCATTTCCGGGCCGTGCATGAATTGCAGGGTCTGCGCCGAAGAGATGCCGGGCAGGATCGATTTGCGGCCACCGGAAAAACCCGCCCACATATGCGGCTCGATGAACCCGGTCAGAATTTTCAGATCGGCATGGAGATAGTGCTTGTTGACATAGGCGGGGACGCCCCCCGCAATATGCCCAACCAGCTCCATATCGTCCTGCTGCTGAGATAAATGGTTGATAACCCGATAGCGCCCGGCAATCTCCTTGCCGACCAACCGCTCAAGCTCGGCGCCTTCATTGGGGCGGTGGATTCCGGTCGCGACCAGGATGGTAATTTTGTCAGCGCTCAGACCAGCCTCTGCCAGTTCCCCGATGATCTCCGGCAGCAGCAGTTGGTTGGGAACCGGGCGGGTGATATCGCTGATGACAATCACGGCATCCTGACGCCCTCTGGTCAATTCGCGCAACGCCGGAGAAGCGATCGGATTAGCAAGGCTATCTCTCAGTGCCGTTTGCGGATCGGCCAGGGGAGCAGAGGCGTCCGGGTAGAGAACACCTTGAAAATTAGGCGTTTCTGGAAATTTCATGAGAATCCCGTCAGTTCCGTATTTCAACTTCACCTGTTTCATCAGTTATCCCTTTCCCAGAAGGTCAAAAACACCCGCCCGTGCAAAATTCAGCAAGCCATAAAGAGGCTCTCACTCTTTTCTTTCTTTTGTAGCGCAGCTACCTCTCCCGGGCAAGTCCCCAGAGCGCAAAATTCCCTGTGCCGACCGTGGCGTCCCCTGCCCATAACAGCGTTTTTACCATGGCGGGCCTATCCATAGTTTGGTTGAGATGCTGCCCTTCACTTCGAACAAGCTGGATCTGCCATCAAAATCAGCGAAATTGCCCAGATCCAACTGTACGAGATACTCATTATTGACAGCGCAATGAGAATAAGATATTACTTATATATATAAGCTAAATAAGATAGTGTTTTCTGTGCATCAACCTGGCCAAGAAGTGTGCAATACCCTCACACAGGCCCATTTCCACTCACAGCAAAATGGAGGAACAGGCATGAAAAGACTAGGTATTTTGGTATTTCTGGCGATTTTTCTGTCAGCGTCGTTCAGTTGGGCAGCGGAGTTCCCGACCAAACCTCTGACCCACATCATTCCGGCCAAGGCCGGCGGTGGTTTTGATCGTTCCTCCCGGGCGCTTGCTGTCGGGTGGTCAGATATTCTGGGCCAACCGGTCAAATTTGAGTATCTGCCCGGCGCATCCGGAGCCATCGGTTTTGGGAAATTGTTGAGCCAACCGGCGGATGGTTACACCACCATCATGACCACCATCTCCATGCACGCGATGAACGTCAATACCGGGATTGCCAAAGAAGGCTGGGATAAAATCGGCTTTGTCGGCAACCTGATCACCGACCCCAACGTGCTGCTGGTCAATGTCGATTCCCCGTATAAAACCATCGAAGACTTTATCGAAGCCGGCCGAACCGCCAAAAAACCGCTGACCATTTCCACGTCCCACCCCAAAGCGGTCTCGACCCTGGCGGCAAAAATCCTTATCGAACTGACCGGAATCAACGCCAAGGTTATTGCTTTCGACGGCGGTTCAAAGGCACGGAACGCCCTGGCCGGGAAACAGGTCGATGCCTGCATCGGCCCCTATTTCTCAGCTTCTTCCAAAAAAGAATTCATCAAAGCGCTGGCATCATTTACCAAGAAAAAGGTTTATGCCGGGCTCTGGGATATTCCGACTTTAAGCGAAGCGACCGGCAAAGATTTTCCCAACCTAGTTGAACCCTTTGCTTTTTTGATCAAACGAGAAACCGCCCAAGAGTCCCCGGAAGCTTATCAGAAACTGGTCAGCACGTTCAAAGAGGCAACCCAATCACCCAAAACCCTTGAACTCGCCGAAAAACAGGGGATGGCACCTTTTATCGACTACTGGTCCCCGGAAGAATGTGACGCCTATGTCAAGGATTTTCAGGCAGTCTGGAATAAATATAAACACCTGATGAAATAAACCAACGACACGGGTCGCCTGTCCGTCATCTGCGGCAGGCGACCAGAACTGCCCTTGCCGACCATGCCAACCGGATCCGAATATATGTTTTAAGCGGAGAGCTGTATGAGTACCCAAAGAAAACAGGTGAATTGGGGAGAAACAATCGTCCCCGCCATTACACTGCTGTTCATAGCCGCCTATTTTTACCAGACCCGCGACGCTTCTGCCGAAGTCTTGCGCTGGCCGTTGGCCATTGCCATACTGACCGGTATTTTATGGTTGGGTGTTCTGTTCTTTTTCCTGTTTGCCCCACCAGCGGAAGAATCCAGCCGCCCCTTTGCCCCGGGCAAAGCACTCCTGATCCTGCTGGCGCCAATCGTTTACATTCTGGCGACCACTTACCTGGGCTTTGCCCTGGCCAGTTTCCTGTTTCTGCTGATCATGTTTCGTTGCCTGGGCGGGATTTCCTGGTGGCGTAATATTCTGGTGGCCCTGATCATTACCGGCAGCCTTTATTTCATCATGATCGGCCTCATGGAGATGAGTCTCCCCCGACTCGATCTCGGCTTCATTTTGCTCTAGGACTTTAATTATGGAGAATATAGCGAGTCTGGATGTCATTCTCTCCGGTGTTGGTCTGCTGCTGCAGCCGGGACACCTGATCTGGCTACCCTTGGGAATGCTGGTTGGGCTGATCGTCGGCGCTATTCCCGGCTTCAATGATACCAATTTCCTGGCCATGATGCTGCCGGTGACGGTCTACATGGGTCCGATGAATGCTGTCGTGTTTATGATGGCCTGCTTCTGCGCCTCTCAAGCCGCCGGATCGATTCCGGCGATTCTGCTGAATATTCCCGGCACCCCCTCCAATGCGCCGACCTGCCTGGAAGGGTTCAAAATGACCCGGCGGGGGGAGGCCGGCTACGCCTTAGGACTCTCAGTCGCAGCGTCCACTGTAGGCGGTCTGCTGTCCGCGCTTATCGCCCTGGTCATCACTCCGGTGGTTGGCGTTTATGCCCTGAACTTCGGGCCGGCCGAGCTGTTCATGATGGCCCTGTTCGGCATGACCGCAGTCGGCACATTGACCGGCTCCTCACTACTCAAAGGACTGCTTTCCTCGGCTTTGGGGCTGATGATTGCCTGCGTCGGCACGGAATTTCAGGTCGGCTATACCCGCGCCAGTTTCGGTTTTTATGAACTCTACGAAGGGTTCCCGCTGATTCCGGTGCTGCTTGGAGTATTCGGCTTCAGTGAGCTGTTCAGCCTGGTCGGGGATAAAAGCCTGGTCGCCGAAGGCGTTGAGCGGGTCAGCGGTTTCGGACCGATCTTTGATGGGTTAAAAGGCTCTCTCAAACAAAAAGTCAATATGCTCCGTTCCGGACTGATCGGCATTCTGGTCGGCCTGATTCCGGGAACCGGTGCCGCCATTGCTACCTGGGTCAGCTACGGCCAGGCAAAGCAATGGAGCAAAACTCCGGAAAAATTCGGCACCGGCCATGATGAAGGACTGGTTGCGGCCGATGCCTGCAATAACGGCGTCCCTGGCGGAGCTTTGATCCCGACAGTGACCTTGGGCATTCCAGGCTCGGGAACCACCCTGATCATCATGGCGGCCCTGATGATCAACGGCGTCACCCCTGGCCCCAGTTTTTTCAGCGAACACGCTGTTGAAGCCTATGCTATTCTATTTTCACTGGTGGTTGCCAATCTGCTGCTGCTGCCTATCGGTATTATTGTTGCCCGGCTGGCCACCAATGTCACGGCTGTCCCGAATAAATATCTTGTGCCGATTATCGCACTGTTCTGCCTGGTGGGTGCTTTTGCCTGGCGACAAATGATCTTTGACATGTACCTGGTCGTTATTTTCGGCGTATTAGGCGCGCTGTTGACCCGCTACGGTTATTCCGTACCGGCATTTCTGCTGGCGCTGCTGCTCGGTCCTCTGGCAGAGAAAAACCTCTACTGGTCGCTGGAAATCGGCGGCATGGAAAGCTTTCAAAGACCGATCGCCCTGGTCATTCTATTAGCGACTATCAGCGTTCTGGCACTCCCCGTTATCCTCAAAAAAATGGTTCGACGAGGGAAAACGGCATTAAATGAAAAGTCTTCTGTTCCCGAATAATAATTTCTTTATCCTCTTTGATAAAGAAACTGCCGCGCTCCAGCGGCAGTCTGGAGAAGAGACAGATGACCGTAAAATATATAGATTTTTCCGATGAAAAACCACTTTACGCCCAGGTCGTGGAGGCCATCAAACAGAAGATCTCCGATAACTACTGGACCCTGGGGATGATGATCTCGTCTGAGAACGAACTCGCCAAAGAGTTTGACGTTTCCGTGGGAACCATCAAAAAAGCACTCAGCGTACTGGTTCAGGAAGGAATTCTTTATCGCCGCCAGGGGCGTGGAACCTTTGTCGCCAGTCCGGACTTTTCGAAAAGCTTCAGTCGCTTTTTCCGTTACGGTCAGTTTAAAGGAGAAGCATCAGAGGTGCCGGGGAGCCAGTTCCTGTCTGCGGAGGTTATTCCAGCGCCGACGGAGATCGCCGCAGCCCTGCAGTTAGTCGCAGGGGACGATATCCTGTTCATGAAACGGGTCAGAACTCTGCAGGAGATCCCGTTTTGCGTAGAGGAAATCTATTTACCCTACAGCAGATTCAAAGGCCTGGAGAATTTGGATCTGGGCAAGAAACTTCTCTACCCGATATATAATCAAAACTTTTCAACCCCGATCTTCTGGGCCGAAGAATTCCTCCAGCCCGACACGGCGACCGGGGAAGTCGCTGACCTACTTAATATTCCTATGAATTCTCCCGTCATGTGCGTCGAAAGAATTGCCTACACCTACGAAGATATCCCGGTAGAGTGGCGACGCAGCATGGGGCGGGGGGACAGTTTTCGTTACCACATCGTGATTCGTTGAATTTCTGGAGTTAGCAATGCCTCTCATTCATGATTTTAAGTTCTTTGACAGTCATTTTCATATTATCGACCCAGCCTATCCGCTGGTTGAAAACCAGGGATTTTTACCCGATTATTTTACCATTAAAGATTATCGTACCCGGTTGGTCAACTATCAGCTGGCCGGTGGCGCGATCATTTCCGGGTCCTTTCAGGGAATGGACCAGAGTTACCTCAAAGCGGCACTCAAACAGCTGGGGCCGAATTATGTCGGTGTCACCCAGCTTCCCTATTCGGTTACGGATGAAGAAATTCTCGCTTTGAACGAGGCCGGCATCCGTGGAGTTCGGTTCAATCTGAAGCGCGGGGTCGGCGCTGACCTGGGTCACCTGGAGAGCTTCGGCAAGAGAATTTTCGACCTCGTCGGCTGGCATATTGAGCTGTATATTGATTCGCGCGAGATCCCTTTTTTGCAGGACACCCTGCTAAACTTACCAAGACTTTCCATCGCCCACTTGGGATTATCCAGGGATGGCTTTCCCAACCTGCTTAAGCTGGTCGAACACGACGTCATGGTCAAAGCGACCGGTTTTGGACGGGTCGATTTCACCATTGTCCCGGCCTTGCAGGATATTGTGGCGGCCAATCCGGCCGGCCTGACCTTCGGCAGCGACCTGCCATCAACCCGTAATCCACATCCTTATGCCGATGCCGATTTCCTGCTGATTATCGAGACCTTCGGCGTAGAGCAGGCCCAAAAAATCTTTTTTGACAATGCCTGGAACTTTTATCATTCCCGGCAAACCTGCCAAGCACCATGTGCAACCCCCTAGACCGGTTCCCTAAAATGGCCACATCGGCGCGCCCCCAAAGAAACACCGTTGTTCATCCCCTGAACATGGTGGATGAGCGACGGTATTTCATTGTCCGCAGCAGCGTTCCAAACATTGAAGTAAGACAACCAGTTCGCAAAGTTTATTATGTTTTTTTCACACTTCAAGAGTTCGATTTTCTTGCTCAAAGAGTAAGAAAATTCCTCCCTGGAGGAACAAATATGGTAGACAAACACATAATTAGTATGTGATAATTATACAAAAATCATATCTTGTTTCTAATCCCCTATCGAATAAGCCAATCGCTTCGTTGGAGAAACCTGCATGAAAAAACTGATCATCTTCCTACTCGTATTGTTTTTGATTCCGTCAATGTCGATGGGGGCAGAGGACAGCGCTACGCCCAAGCCTCTTCATCATATTATCCCCGCCAAAGCAGGCGGTGGTTTCGATCGTTCTTCCCGGGCACTCACCGCAGCCTGGACGGAGATTCTCGGTGAGCCGATTGAATTCTCTTTTGAACCCGGAATGTCCGGGGGGATCGGCTTCGGCAAGCTGATGGCCCGTCCGGCGGACGGCTTTACCACCATCATGACCACGATCAGTATGCACGCCATGAACGTCAACACCGGGATGGTCCTTGACGGTTGGCAGAATATCGGTTTTATCGGGAACCTGATCACCGATCCCAATGTGCTGTTGGTGCATGTCGATTCCCCCTACAAAACTATCAATGATTTTATCGAAGCCGGGAAAACAGCCAAAACCCCGTTGAAAATATCGACTTCGCACCCCAAGGCGGTTTCGACCCTTGCGGCACGGATCCTCATTGAACTAACCGGTATCAACGCTGAGGTAGTCGCCTTTAACGGCGGTTCAAAATCGCGTAATGCCCTGGCCGAGAAAAAAGTGGACGCCTGCATCGGCCCCTACTTTTCCGCTTCGTCCAAAAAAGACTCCATCCACGCGCTGGCCTCCTTCACACCGAAAAAGGTCTACTCCGGACTGTGGGATATTCCAACCCTGCAACAGGCCACCGGCAAAGAGTTTCCCAATCTGGTCGAACCCTTTGCTTTCATGATCAAAGGCGCCACAGTCAAAGAGACACCGGAACGCTATCAGCAGTTGGTCAAAACATTTCAACAGGCCACCCAATCACCGAAATTCCTGGAGATTGCGGATAAACAGGGGATGACCCCTTTTATTGACTACTGGTCCCCGGAGCAATGCCGGGCTTATGTCAAAGATTTTCAAAACGTCTGGAATAAATATAAATACCTGATGAAATGAAAACCGCAAAGGCTGTTGAAAAGGATCCAATGGGTCTTTTTCAACAGCCTTTGCAAGCCCAGGGGTCATCTGTCTCGCCATCCTTCTCCCCCTGGTAATACCTTCCATTTGCAGCAGTCTGCGGAAATCACCATCCTCAGACCTATTCACGGACAGTCAGAAAAAAAGCCGCCCAGCCCTTGCCAAAAAATAGTCCGCCGTTCCCCATAATCAATAACAGCCCCTCTCCCACCCGTTTGCGGATTAACCCCTGTCTGACGCCAGTCATTTGCAAAGCGCTCCGGTTCGGCCATCTCCCTTATTTTTAATCGGAAAACGCCCTTTGCGTGGCGGCTCCGAACGGTATTCGTTACCGAACGCATACAATGATTGACTTTTTGTTATTAATTACTCATTATTAGAAAATTATATTTCAAAAGCGTTTATCTAAAAAGTGACGGGAGAATGGGAATGAAAAGATTTTGGAGTATGCTTATTTTTGTTTTACTGCTGGTGACCGTTGCACAGGGAGCGGAGCAAGCAGAGGTCCCATCCTTGCATTATATTATTCCCGCCAAAGCCGGCGGAGGCTTTGAACACTCGTCAAGAACGATGTCCGACAGTTGGTCGGAACTTCTCGGCAATCCGATTGAATTTTCTTTTGAACCGGGCATGTCCGGCGGCATCGGTTTCGGAAAATTGATGGCCAGACCTGCCGACGGCTATACCGTACTTATGACTGAAATTTCCATGCATGCGATGCATATCAATATGGGCGTGGTTCTGGATGGCTGGCAAAATATCGGCTTCATCGGCAACCTGATTACCGACCCCAATGTTCTGCTGGTCAATATTGATTCCCCGTATAAAACGCTGCAGGATTTCATCGAAGCAGGCAAAAAGGCCGCCACTCCGCTAAAAATATCCACCTCTCAACCGGAATCGATCTCGACCTTGGCGGCCAAAATCTTCATCAAGGAAACCGGCATAAACGCCGAGGTCGTGGCTTACCGAGGCGGGTCCGAGTCCCGTGCCATACTGGCCGCGAAAAAAGCTGATGCGTCGATCGGCCCCTATTTTTCCGCCTCCCCCATGAAGGACAAGATCAAAGCTCTCGCGTCCTTCACCCAGAAGAAAGTTTATGCCGGAGTATGGGATATCCCAACGGTCAATGAGGTCACCGGCAAAGATCTGCCGGAAATCATGTCTCCTTATGCGGTAATGGTCAAAAAAGCAACCGCCACTCAATCCCCGGAACGCTACCAGCAGTTGGTCAAAACGTTTAAAGCAGCAACCCAGTCCGCCAAAACCAGAGCCATCGCCGATAAAACCGGCATGACCCCATTCATTGACTATTGGTCTCCAGAACAATGCGAAGCCTATGTCAAAAATTTTCAGGGGCTGTGGAATAAATACAAGGGTCTGATGAGATAAACGGAGCGGCAGGCCGAACCGGTTTGAAGCTCCCGGCCGCACCCACATTGGTTCATTAATCAGCCATTCCTCCCGGCGGGCAGGACGCCGTGCCGCCGGGAGGACATAGCGGTGCAAATTAGCCCGCCGTCCCCTTCCCTTTCCCCTGTTTTTGGCTTATCTTTCCCTGTGTGAAATCGAAAACAGCTCATCGGTGGCGTCCCGGTTGCCTTAACCAAAGATCGCCAAGAAAGAGGAATCCGTTTGCCTTCAGCAACGCCCAGCCAGCAGCAGTGGATGATTGATGACGTCAGGATCAATATCTCCTGGAAAAGAATTAAACACCTTTACATTAGGATTCACCCGCCGGATGGTCGGGTTGAAGTCAGCGCCCCTGAAAGTATGCCGCTCACCAAGGTGCGCGCCTGCGTCATGCAGCGCCTGAACTGGATCAAAACCAAACAAACCTCCTGTTCAACCGCAGCCCCCGCCCTTTCATCCTCCCGCTATGAGAGTGGTGAAATGCATCCGTACCTGGGCCGACAATACCGCTTGGTGGTGCAACATAAAACCGGAAAATGTACCGTAATGCTGAACGATGAAACCATCTGCCTGCATTGCCCGCCGCACACGGCCCCGGCCGAGAGAAAAGCGCTTTTGGAACAATGGTACCGTCAACAATTGCAGCAACGGATCCCGCAACTGTTGCAAAAATGGGAAACGATCCTCGGTGTCAAGACCAGGGAATGGCGCATCAAACGAATGAAAACCCGCTGGGGGAGCTGCAACACCGGAGCCCACAGAATCTGGTTGAACGCCGAGTTGATCAAAAAACCCGACACCTGCATTGAATATGTTCTGGTTCACGAACTTGTACACTTGCTGGAACGTTCTCACAACCAGAGATTTTATCGCCTGATGGACAGTTTTCTGCCGGATTGGCAGGTGAGAAAAAAACGCCTGAACAGCATCGTCTGATCAAACCTGTGCTGCATCTTGAAGCGCTGGATGCAGCACAGGCTCCTGTTGTCATTTCAGTTTTTTAGCAATCCTGGCCACGTGCTCACCCTGGAAACGGGCGATGGCCAATTCGTTTTCAGAAGGTTTTCGAGACCCGTCGCTGCTGGCAAGAGTGGATGCGCCATATGGGGTCCCGCCACTGATTTCACTCATATTGGTCAATGCCGGTTCGGTATAGGGGACACCGACAATCACCATACCCTGATGTAACAGGGTGGTATGAAAACTGGTGATGGTTGTCTCCTGGCCGCCATGCTGAGTCGCCGTGGAGGTAAAAACGCTGCCGACTTTTCCGACCAGAGCCCCTTTCATCCACAACCCGCCGGTCTGATCGAGAAAATTACGCATTTGCGCGGTCATGTTCCCAAATCGGGTCGGTGTGCCGAAAATCACTGCGTCAGCCTCCGCCAGCTGTTCCGGCTTGGCCACCGGGATATGAGTAAAGGCGCTGCGGGCGGCCTTAGCGCCCGACTCTTCCAGAATTTTTTCAGGAACCAGTTCAGGAACCTGGAACAAAGAAACCTCCACACCTTCAACTCGGCGAGCACCTTCTGCTACGGCTTCAGCCATGCGGTAGACATGCCCGTACATACTGTAAAAAACAATCTGAATCTTGACACTCATAATTCCTTCCTTTGCATGGTTAATCTTTTCGAAAAACTATCCGGTGACCTCTCGCTACTTCTTGTAGCATAACAACAGCCGGGCACATTGCAATCAAGAATCCGGATTTAGACAGTCATCAATCCGGAACATACTGAAAGTTAGAATAAATCACCTGAAAATCAGGTTCTTATTCAAATCAGAAACTGTCATTTACCCATTGCCGCCCGCCTGCTATTTGGTAACCTTTAGGGCAATTGTCCATAGGACCGGAAGCAGCAAACAATCCGGGCTCGATAAATGCTAACCCTGTTTAGGATAAAGTTATGAATATTCACAAATCCTGGCTATTTTTACCTTTTTTCCTCCTGACCCTGATCATTCTTCCCGTGCCGGCAAAAGCGGCGACGCAAAAGACCGAGACAACCGCCGCAGAGCTCGGCAAAGAGGCGAAGGAAACCTGGCATGCTTTGGAAAATTACACGGCTGCGCAACGAGACCAAGCGGCCAGTGCAGCGCAAAAGCAACTCACTAAACTAGATGCCGAGATTGCCAAACTCCAAAACAAAATCGATCAAAACTGGCAGGAGATGAGTGCCGCAGCCCGACAACAGGCTCGGGAGACCCTCACCGCCCTCACCGAAAAGCGCCGCACGGTCGCCGAATGGTACGGGGGCATGAAACACAGCTCTGCCGAAGCTTGGGACACCGTCAAAAAAGGCTTCGTTGACAGCTATGATCAGCTTGAAAAGGCCTTTCAAAAGGCCCGCAACGATTTTCAATCAAAATAGCGGCCAGGTTCTTTTCACTGGCTTGCCTGGGGCGTAGGGGCGAGGAAGAAACCAGCGAACCACAGGCAGCCTCTTGAGATAGCTCGATGAAATGCAGTCACAAAAGCAAACCAAGTCAGCTCTCTATAAAAATCAGCCCGCCAGGACCCGTGGGTCCTGGCGGGCTGAATGGTGGACTATTTACTGAACCGCCTGAATCCGTTTAACCATCCTTTTCAGCTCCGGGGTGTTGGCGAAACGGTCATACACCGGCCCCATGGCATCGATGAAAGGTTGCTTATCGATATCTTCGATGACGTCATTACCGGCAGCCATGACCACCTTCTTGGATTTTTCAACCCGCTGGTTCCACAGATCACGCATCACGGCAACTGATTCGATGGCTGCTTTGCGAACCAGAGCCTGATCGTCTTTGCTTAATCTATCCCAGCTGCGCTTGGACATGACCAGGACTTCAGGAGACATGGAATGCTGGTCAAGCGAGTAATATTTGGCAACTTCGAAGTGGCGGGTCGACTCATAGGACGGCCAGTTGTTTTCAGCGCCGTCGATAACACCGGTTTTCAGGGCTTCATAAACCTGGCCAAACTCCATCGGCGTGGCTTTTGCCCCCAGAGCTTCTATGGTTGCGACAAACAGGTCGGAGTTCTGCACCCGGATCTTCATGCCAACCATATCGGCCGGTGATTTGATCGGCCGTTTGGAGTTATAGAAGGAACGGGCACCGGAATCATAAAAAGCCAGCCCGATCAGGCCATGAGGAGCCATGGCAGCAAGGATTTCCTGGCCGATTTCACCATCCATAACTTTGTGCATATGCTCGGTTGAACGGAAAATATAGGGCAAAGCAGGAATCGCCGTCTCCGGGATAAATCCGTTCAAAGGAGCCAGGTTGACCCGATCCAGATCAATGACACCGGCAATGGTTTGCTCAATCGTGGCTTTTTCTTCACCCAACTGACGACCCGAAAAAACTTTGATCTTGATCCGCCCATCTGTCCACTGATCGAGCAGCTTGCCCATATACAGCACGGCTTGAACCGTCGGATAGTTCTTATCGTGGGTATCAGCACTGCGCAGGGTGATACCCTTGGCAGCAACGGGAAGCGCAAACGCCAAGCAAAGCAAAACAACCGGCAGGGTACGTACAAGCTTTTTCAACATATCTCGAATCCTTGATTTTGGATTGAATAGCACTGAAAACAACGCGATCTCATGGGATCCTATTGTAAATAGTTGGCGTCCGGAAACTCCGGATGCCAACGCATAAGTTTCCAGATGAAAACTAAATGGTAAGCGCCCTTCACCAGATTATAAACAAGGTCACGTGCAACATCTACAGCCGCCTCTTCATCCAGTCTGTGCTCGTTGACCAGCTCGGCCAGGCCAGATAGGCGCAATCAATCCGCCGGGGCATGTCATGGCGGGCCGGACCCAGCTTGAGTAAGGGGTCATGATCCGCCATGGGCAACAGTTCCCGGCCTAAGGGGCCGGCATCATGGTTCTGCAGAACATTTAGCAGTTCTCCTCGGAGCGGGCGCAGGACTACGAAAATCGGGATTAACGCAGCTGGATTTGGAACGCGGCAGAACTCAAACAGTAAAGGTGGGCACTCTGCTCCGGCGTTTGGCTGGTGACTGGGAAGAAAACCCTGACCAATAACCGCCAGCAGATCCGCAAAAAAAAGCCCCTGCGACAAAATGTTGCAGGGGCTTTTGCGATTTCACCAGCTGGAACGGTTAAAAATAAAGTCTCCTCGGAGGCTTCTTTTTCAGCGCACCAGGCAGGGTTTCTTACTGTCGAATTTCCAATCGGGAATAAGATACTGCATGCTGGTCGCGTCGTTTCGGGCCCCGGCAGGAAGTTTTTTATAGACCTCATGAGCTTTCATAACTGCGTCCATATTCAGCTCAAGCCCAAGCCCGGGAGTATCGCTGACCTGAATTTTCCCATCGACAATCTGATAAGGATTATTGGTCAAATGCTGACCGTCCTGCCAGATCCAGTGAGTATCCATGGCGGTGATATTTCCGGGAGCGGCGGCTGCGCACTGGGTAAAGATCGCCAGAGAAATGTCAAAATGGTTATTGGAATGCGACCCCCAGGTCAAACCCCAGTCATTGAGAACCTGGGCAATCCGTACCGACCCGGACATGGTCCAGAAGTGAGGATCCGCGAGCACGATGTCAATCGATTTGGCACAGATGGCATGATAGAACTGCTTCCAGTCGGTTGCGATCATATTGGTCGCAGTCGGAATGCCGGTGCGCATCTTGAATTCGGCCATGGTTTCGCGGCCGGAATAACCTGCTTCAGTGCCACAGGGGTCTTCAGCATAGGTTAAACCGCGACCGTTACAGAGGGCAACCGCTTCATCAAGCTTCCAAGCCCCGTTCGGATCGATATTGATCCGCGCATCCGGAAAGGTCTTGACCAACAAATCGATGGCCTTCATCTCTTCAGCCCCGTCCAGAACACCACCTTTGAGTTTGAAGTCTTTGAATCCATAGACCTCTTTCAAAGCTTGCGCCTGCTCGACAATGGCTTCGGGCGTCATAAAGGGATTGCGGCGAATTTTGAACCAGGGGTTGGTGCTGTCGCTCTCATCAATATAGGGCAGATCGGTTTTTCTTTTATCTTCCTGATAAAAAAGATAACCCAGCACCACGACTTCATCTCGCTGCTTGCCGTCGCCGAGCAGATCACAGACCGGGACACCGAGAAACTGCCCCCAGAGATCCAGCATGGCGCACTCGATTGCCGTCTCCGCATGAACGACATCGGCCAGTTTGGCCAGGGAGAGATTCTGCAGTCCTTCGCTCCCCTTGGTGGCCAGATTGTGCTTATCAGCAAGCTTTTTGATGACCGAGCGATAGGAGCTGATCTTCTGCCCGACCACATAGGGTCTGGCCTCTTCAAGAGATTTGGTGATTGCTTCACCCCCATGAACCTCACCCAGACCCGTGTTTCCTGAAGAGTCTTTGAGGATCACAATATTCCTGGTGAAAAAAGGCCCATGCGCCCCGCTCAGGGATAAAAGCATGCTGTCATACCCCGCGACCGGAATGACTTGCATTTCAGTAATCAGGGGGAGTGTTTCTTTGAGGTTCATGAAATTTTAACTCCTTGAGCAAGTTCTTTTTTGGCAGCCCGATGATTATTGAAAAAAGTCATAACCAGGGACAGCAATGTGAGGAGCAGAAACATGGCGCTGATAGGATGAGTGAAGACATCCAGCCAGTTTCCGTTTGAGTATTCAAGGCCCCGCCGCAGGTTCAGTTCCAGAGAACCCTCAAGGATGAAGCCAAGGATAAACGGTGGTGCCGGGATGCCGAAGCGTTGCATCATCAGGCCGATGAAGCCAAACAGCAGCAGGCCCCACATATCAAAGACACGATTACTGAGGGCGTAAGCACCAATGGAACAAAGGACGACAATGAGTGGAATCAGAATATGATTGGGAACCTTGAGAATTTTGACGAACATTCTCATCCCCGACCACATCAACAGAGCCATAAAGATGGTTCCCAACACCATGGCCGCAAAGACGCTGTAGACAACCGGACCATTCTGCTGGAAAAGCAGCGGCCCTGGCTGCATCCCGTGAAGCATGAATCCACCGAGCAGAATTGCGGTTGCACCGTCTCCGGGGATACCAAGGGTCAGGAGCGGAATCATGGCGCCACCAATAGAAGCATTGTTGCTGGATTCCGAAGCAATAATGCCATCAGGAATTCCGGTACCGTATTTTTCCGGATGCTTACTGGCGTTCTTTGCCATCGAATAGGCGATGATGTTACTTGTGGAACCACCGATTCCGGGAAGAATACCGATACCGAGACCGAGTAGGGAACTTCTGAGCAGATTGAACCAGTTCCCTTTCAGATCGCGCAGCCCGAAACCGAGGCCTTTCATTTTATATTCCAGCACCTTAACTTCTTGTTCTTTTGCAGATGCCGCCAGGAGAACTTCCCTGATGGCATAAAGACCGACCAGAACAACAAGCAAATGGAAACCGCTCGACAGTTGAAGAGATCCGAAAGTGAACCTTGGGGTACCATCGGTCGGAGAGAGCCCGACGGTGGCGATCATCATGCCGAACATTGCACTCAACAGACCTTTAACGACGGATTTTTCAGTCAGTGAGGCAATCAGAGTCAGGGCAAAGAAGGTGACCGAAAAATATTCCCAGGGACCGAATTTCAAGGTGAGTATTGCCAGCATCGGTGCAGCAAAAATCATCACGGCAACACCAAGCATCGTACCGATCAGGGAGGCGAATACAGCGACACCGAGGGCTTTTCCAGCCTCACCATTACGTGCCATCGGCGCACCGTCGAAGGTTGTCGCAATGGACGCCGGCGTCCCGGGCATATTCAGGAGAATCGCGGAGATCAGGCCGCCGGAGATACCGCCGATGTAGATCGCGGTGAGCATCGCCAAGCCAACATGGCTGGACATGACATAGGTCACCGGCAGGAACATGGAAAGACCGGCGACGGTGGTAAGGCCGGGAAGAGCGCCGAAGACGATTCCGACCATAACCCCGACGAAAATCATGGTTATACACGTGGGATCCGTGAAGACCGATGCGAAACCAACTGATAGCATGTGTAACATAGAATTATTCTCCTAACCCAATATTCCACTGGGAAGAACTAAAGTGAGATATTGTGTAAAGATAAAATAGATAAAGATGGAGACCCCGATAGAAAAAAGGACGATAAAAAGAGCCCACTTCTTTCTTTCATCTTTATTAACCAGAAGAAATGATTCTGCTATCAAGAAAAAGATACTGGAAAAAACAAATCCCAAAGGCTGATAGAGAGCAGTATAGACAGCAAGAAAGACCAGAGAAAAAACCAGCTTTATTGGCATCACCTTGTTAATGCGACTTACGATCGTTCCTTTCGATTCCGGGACAGCGGCGGCGTCCTTCTGATCGGCCACCTGAACACTATCGTCCCCACTTTCTTCCCGCATTCTTTTTAGTTTTCGTTCTTTAAGCCAAACTTGAACCATATAAGTAACACTAAGAATGATAGTGAGTATTCCTAAAAGCTCGGGAACGGAACGGGAATCAAGACCTCTATTCCCAAAAGGCGTGAATGTTGAGATTTTTGATGCTCCAACCATATATGCTATGGCAAATACTAAAAAGAAGACCCCAACCCCGATCTCTTTTTTCGAATCACTGCTCATCTCGAGTTTCTCCAATGATTGAGATATTAACATTGGCCCGAAGACGGCTCTTCAGGCCAATGTCGCTTGCGAAGTACCTATTTGTAACGATTACTTACCCTGGAGGGTGTCCTTGATGGCCATCAGCTCATCACGTTGTTTATACCAGTGGGCATTGGTATCTTTGACATTCATCCAGGTCGGGGGCTGATAGTTTGCTTTCATCTCTGCACGGTAGGATTGGTTGTTGTTGATGATTTCACCGGCAGCGCCACACAATTTTTCAACTTTCTGCGGATCGGTTCCTTTCGGGAAAATCAGGGTGTTCATGTAGTCATAGCCAACATTTACGCCGACTTCACGAAGGGTTTTCACGTCAGGAATCAGTTCAGATCTGCTGTCGCTAACGCTGCCCAGAATTTTGAGAGTGCCGTCATTAACATAGGGTTCGATCATGTTGTAGTTGAGCGGAACGATATCTGCGTGCCCACCAAGAACAACCTGCAGCCGCTCTCCTGAACCGCCTGAAGAGACAACATTCAGTTTTGCTCCGGCTTTCAACAGGCCGATTGCGGTCCACATCGTTGTTGCACCGGTGTTGGCGGTAAACTTGATTTCGCCTGGATGCTGCTTGGTGTAAGCAATCATTTCCGGGATATTGTTAAACGGAGCTTTAGTCAAGGCGACCAGGACTTCAGGAGCAGACTTCGAAATAACGCAACCAAGCTCGAAATCCTTAATACCGTAATCAGCCATACCGGCTGCTTCAGCGATATTGAGTGAAAGCTGATGAACCAGAACGGTATACCCATCAGGCTTTGCATTTTTCACCTGGGCGGCCCCAATAGTTCCACCACTTCCGGGAACGTTGGTCACCACAACGGGAACGCCGATAAGATCAGGTAGATACTTTGCCAAGGCACGGGCATTAAAGTCCGAGTTACCACCAGCACCATAAGGAACGATCAGGTTAATAGCCTTGCTCGGCCAATCAGCAGCAAATGCCTGTCCGGCCATGGCGACCAGACAAAAAAGAACGATGAATCCCTTCTTCATAAAACCTCCCTGTTTGTTGTTTCTGGTTATCTCAGCTCTCTCCGCCGACGCCGTAGAATGACGCAAACGAAGTCTACCCTGGCTGCATCACGACGTGAAGGAGCCAGACAAGAACGATAACTTTCCGAAAGTCAGGCCAGCCTGAACGCAGTTCCTCTTGCGCAAAGGCCTGCCTCGACCGACTTTTCATTTGTCGTGAGATTCGTTTCCAATAGGCACCTATCCCGGCCCCTGTAAGAGAACAAAATCAGTGCTTCCTTTTCCAGTTTGCCCTAGCTCAATAGCTACCAGCCCAACAAACGACTGTCCCCCTATTTAGACTGTCCCCCTATTTAGACTGTCCCCCTATTTAGACTGTCCCCCTATTTAGACTGTCCCCCTATTTATATTTATAAAACAGTATCCCAAAACCGAGACCGGCAAATGGTAACGCTACCAATTTTTGTCGTCAAGAGTTTTTTTCAACAAAGCAAGAAACCTCTCGGAGCGTGCATTTTCCAAACCTGAAATAAACACAATAAGAATCCCCCAAAAGCCCCCTTCAGAATTTCATCACCAATTCCAGGGCCGACATTCGACAACGAACCCCCTGCAAGGCATTCGATTCCCAACAACTGACCAAATTCCCCGCGCTGAGATTTTTCAGGCCCTGACTGGCTGATTCTGAACATTCAACAAAGCTTGGGAGAAGAACGGAAGCATATCAAAAGAAGTATATAAATATTTAACTTTATTATTATTTATTGCAAATATCAGATTTTTATCATACCTACCGGAGGTGCACGTACCTACCGCGTAAAAGCTTCCATCAAGAAATGAGATAGGCACTTTTGAGCACCAACTTGAGCGTTCTGCCGGCCCAGCTTGCAATTTATTCAGCCCCCAATAACCCACAGGCAAATCTTCGCGCTTCTGTCCAGGGGAGAATGACCAATCACGACAAAGACAGATAAGGCTAGCGGATAAAGAGTGAAACTAAGTAATGCTCAGCTTGAAAAACCGATTGACATTATCAATGAAAACGTTACCATTCACTAAAGAAATCTAGCTCTGTTCCTGGAAATCCTTAAAGTGCCACCCAAACGGCAGAGTACCGCAAGCACAGCCACAGAGCGTGAAGACCCTGCTCTCCAGCGGGGCTGAAAGCAGAGTCAAATCGATCCTAAAGCCTTTGCAGTCAGATAGAGATACCGGCTGTCCTGTGCAGTCATACTGCGACAGAGAAATGATAGATATTGGCAGTCTTAAAAGGCATGTGCTAATTTCGAAATCAGTTTACGCGAACCCCAAAACCCAGCTTCCGCACCCGGAACAAGGAATCTTCATAACGCATCAACTCAACGGATCTCATTATGTCTCGAAAGAGAAAAGACCTCAGCAAAGATGGCGACACAGCAAACCGCTCAGAAGACAAGCAGATCGGCAGTGTCACCTTAACTGACGTCGCCAGGCTTGCCGGAGTCGGCACAACCACGGTATCCCGGGCGATCAATCAACCAGATCAGGTCGCACCGAAAACACTGGAAAAGGTCAATCAGGCCATTACCCTCACCGGCTATGTCCCCAATCTGATTGCCGGCGCCCTGGCCTCGCGCAAGAGCCATCTGGTTGCCGCCTTCATTCCGTCCATTGCCAATACCGTCTACGCCGAAACCATCAGGTATTTCAGCCGCACTTTGCGAAATTCCGGTTACCAAGTCCTGCTCGGGGAAACCGACTATCAGGAAGAACAGGAAGAATCCCTGGTCCGCACCATTCTCAGTCGTAGACCGGATGGAATCTTCTTTATCGGTATCAACCACACTCAGGCCTGCCGCCGCCAGCTGCTGGTTGCCAATATCCCGGTCGTAGAAACCTGGGACATGACCACGACCCCTCTGGACCTGATCGTCGGCTTTTCCCACGAAGCGGTCGGCAAAACAACCGCTGACTTTCTGCTGCAGAAGGGCATTCGGGAATTCGCCAGCATCTGGGCCCTGGACAGCCGTGCTCAACTTCGCCGGAAAAACTTTCTTGAAACCCTGAATAATCATGGGATCGATACGTCCCTGGTCTTTGACGTTGAAACCCCAACCAATTTCGGGCAGGGGCGTGAGGGGTTGAAGCATTTGCTGGCAGCAGGATTTAAAGGGGGAGCAGTTGTCTGCAGTTCCGACACCATTGCCCACGGGGTTCTGGCCGAGGCTCTTTCACAGGGCTTTAGAATCCCTGAAGATCTTGCGGTGGTCGGCTTTGGCGACCAATCCTTCTCTGCTTTCACCAATCCTCCCTTGACCACCGTCCGCTTCGATAGAAAACGCATCGGCCAATGCGCCGCCGAAGTGCTGTTGGCACGAATCAATGGCGAAAAGGTGCCCGAACCGGTCATCGATGTCGGTTTCGAGATTATCGAACGGATGACGACCTGAATAAAGTCAAGGCTGGAATGGTGGCGCTGGTGAACGCATAGCTGACAAACTGGCTGCCCTGACCTGTGTTAAAAATCTCGGACTTGCAATAACTCAGGAATGCATCTTCGAAGGCCGCAACGCAGAAATTGGCATCGTCGGTATTGGCCAGTCGCTTTCAGGATGTGATCATATTCGGAAGGATGCTGTATTTCGCTGCCTCTTTCGTCAATATCTGCGCGCCCTTGATCTCTTCAAGGGCAACCGTGGCTTTGAGCTCTGCTGCAGACCGCTTCCGCTTGGTTTTGTTCATGGTGATTTTCCTTCATCAGCATACAGCACTCTCCTGACGACACTACTCTAATTCTGGAGCCCGCCTCAGTCCAACGCTCTGAATTTTGAAATCTTCCTCCCTCAAGAGATTCCCACTACCTCCCAGAATCACTGAGCGGTTCGAGCGCCTGCAATTGTAAAACTCTGCAATAAAAAGAGTATTTTCCCTCCAGGAAAACATGCTCTGTCATTTCCTGATATTCAACTTAACCTTGCGCCTGGAAAAATCCATTTCAATTTGTCACAGAGTGCCAAAAAGCGGATAGTTCAGAACATAAGAACATCACTAATCCAGCGGTTTGGCAGCTGCCAAAAAAAGTTTTATTTATAAGTATGATGACTTTTAAAAAGTTAGATTTAAAAATAACAGTAAGTTAACCTGTATTCATATTATGAAAATAGGGAGGCTTCTCTTGAGAGCACCATAGGAACCGTAAAAAAAACTATTGACCGGAAACGTTGTTTAACGATATCTATATTGCGAAAAGTTTTTCGCAATCCGAAAAGGAGTAAATAATGACAACTAAAAAATCTCCCGCAACTGAAATCACGGATGCAAAAAAACTGGACAGAAAGAGCACAGTAGGCTCCCTCGCAAAAGGCTTCAAAGTGCTCGAAGCTTTTTCCGTCGGATATGAGCAGATGACTATCAGCGATGTCAGTAAGGTGACAGGTCTCGATGCCGGCACGGTATTTCGTAACCTCAATACTCTGGTCGATCTCGGTTATCTGAAGAAGGATGCCGACGCAAAGCTCTTCAGGCTGACTTTTAAGGTTCTTGACCTTGGCTTTCATGCCATCGGGCGCAGTGATGTACGGGATCTGGTTTTACCGATCCTGCGTGGCTTGGTTGCCCATGTTGGAGAAGCTGCCAGTTTCGGGGTTCTGGAAGGTGCGGACATCCTCTACCTGGAACGCGTTCGAGGGGGAGTCGCCCGACTTGGGGTCGACATTCGGGTCGGAACCAGAGTTCCAGCTTACACAAGTACTATCGGCCAAGCATTACTGGCTTTTTTGCCTGCCCGGGACCAGGACATCGTTCTGCATCAACTGAAGACCCAAAGCGATGTCGGAGTTGTGGATATTCCGGAAGCCGAAATTCTGAGTTCACTCAAGCAGATTAAAAAAGACGGGTATGCCTTAAGGGCATCCTATTTTAACAGCAGTTTGCATGTTCTTGCCGTCCCAGTTCTGGATCGGGATGGCTATCCTCTCGCCTCTATCAGCGTTGTGGCTCCCTCGGTTCGCGTCAGTCAGGATGACATGTTGGCTATGGCCCTGGAACCTGCGCGAACCGCCGCTGCAGAGATATCAAAAGCAGTGAGGGCAAGCGGAAGTGTTTCGTCTGTTCTCACAAAAACCTAAACACACTCGTAGGAATGGAAGGAGAGTAAGATGAGCAACATCGATTTAAGAGGTCTTGTCCCCGCGCCGGTGACCCCCTTTACCCGTGATGGTGCCGTTGATCACGATGCAATTCAACGCCTGGGTGCCTGGTTGGGCAGCTTTGAGGATGTCAAGGGGCTGGTTGTTCTTGGTCACGCCGGCGAGGGAACCTTCTTGACACCCGACGAACAGGCTTCTGTCATCAAGAGTTTCAAAGAGTCCGTTGACGGCAGAATTCCGATCATTGCCGGGATCACTCTTGAAGGGACTGCGGTTGCTTGTGCTGAAGCAAAGCGTGCTGTTGCCGCCGGTGCTTCTGCAGGTCTGCTCTATCCTTCCCATGGTTGGCTTCGCTTTGGTTATCAGCAGGGTGCGCCGCAGGATCGTTATCGCCAGGTCTTTGAAGAAAGCGGACTGCCGCTGATCCTGTTCCAGTATCCGGACGTGACCAAAGCCACTTACAACCTTGATACCCTGCTCGAAATTTCGGCTCAACCCGGCGTATTCGCCATGAAAAACGGTGTCCGCAATATGCGTCGCTGGGATGTTGAGATTCCGATTATCCGTCGCGAGCGTCCCGACTTGCAGATCCTGACCTGCCATGACGAGTATCTGCTGCATACCATGTTCGATGTTGATGGTGCGCTGGTTGGTTACGGCGGTCTGGCCCCCGAGCCGTTGATTGAACTGATCAAGGCTGGCAAAGCCAAGGATTACAAAAAAGCCCGTGAAATTCATGACCAACTGATGCCGGTCACCAGGTCTGTCTATCACCGTGGTTCCCACATGGAAGGCACCGTCGCCCTGAAGTGGGGCTTGGTTGCTCGGGGAATTCTGGAGCACGCAACAGTGCGCCCGCCACTGCTGCCGCTGTGCGAAGGCGCTGACAAAGAGATCGCTGACGCCTTGCGTTCTGCTGGGTTGGTTAAATAAAAAAACGTTCAAGCAAGGCTGCTATCAGGTTATTTTTCTGATAACAGAGTGTCAAACAATCGCGGCAGATTGTCGTGGACATCTGCCGCTCTCATTCACGGAGAGGTGCAATGATGCAATACTCAGGAATACGGTTGTTCTGGCTTGGCGTAATTCTTATCGGTAGTTTGATTTCTGCTCCTGTTCAGGCCGAAACTCTTCGCATCGGTGCCATGCCAGTTGGGTCCGGCTGGTATGTTGCTGCGGCAACGATGGAAAAAACTCTGGAAACTGTCCTTCCCGGAATGGACTTTGAGGTCGTCGCTCGTGGCGGCGGGGTTTCCAATCCCCTGGTTGTACAACAGGGTAAGGCCCAGATTGCTATTTCGAACGTGGCGACGTCACTGTGGGCCAGTAAAGGCCAATTGCTCTATAATGGCAAACCTGCCCCAGATATTCGGGCTTTGGTGGGAGGACTCAACCCGGTGTTCATCGGGGCGATTGCCAGCAAATCCTATCTTGAAAAAAATGGCTTTTCCACGCTCAAGGATATCCTTGAATCCGGAAAACCTGTCAACATCATGATGAAACCACCGGGATCATTCATCCCGCCAGCAGTAGATATCGTGCTCAAGGCTCATGGCACCTCCCGCGAAAAAATCGAAGCCGATGGCGGCAAAATTTATCAAGTCGCGCCGGCACAGATGTCATCAATGATGCGTGATGGGCGTGTGGATCTCTATTTTGACAGCGTTCTGCGCGGGCATCCGACGATTCAGGAAATCTCTTTGACCGGCGGCGTGACCTTTCTCGATCTGTCCGATGAAGCGACGGCGGCTCTGTCGGAATACGGCATCAGAAAAGCCAACATCCCGCAATGGTTTGAAGCCCAATCCGGCCCGACCGTTGGTGGCGACTTTGGCACCCAGATTATCGTCAACAAGAGCATGTCTGATGATGATGCGTATAAACTGACCAAGGCCATTGTGGAAAACATGGCTAAGATGGCGGTTGATTATCCTGCGTGGAAAGCCTTTGTTTCAGAAAAGGCGGGTTTGCCCGAAAACAATGGTATCCCCCTGCACCCCGGAGCAGTTCGTTACTACAAGGAAAAAGGATGGCTGTGAAATGAATGACACCGGGCCTGTGTCTGCAGCAGGCCCAGTACTGCTCTAAAGAATCGGAAGGTCAGGAGAGATCGTATGGAAGTCACGTTCAAGAAGGCTCTTATTCATCCCATCACCTGGATTTCATTGGGTTTGATAACTTTTCAATACTGGATTCTGTTTAGCCCGCAGCAACCTCATCTGGAACGTCCTGTTCATCTTGTTGCCGCGCTTTTCCTGACCTTTTTAGCTGTTCCATTAAAGCCGGGTCGCTTGCCACGCTTTTTACGTTGGGGTATCGATGCCCTATGCCTGGGAGGCACGCTCCTGGTGGGGGCTTACTATTGGTTGTCGATGACACGCCTGGAAACCCGAATCGAAAGCATTTCTGACATCTACTGGTTTGACATTGCCGTGGCTTGGCTTCTGGTGGTGTTGCTTATCGAAGGTGTCCGTCGGACGGTTGGCAACATTCTGGTGGTTGTTATTGTGGTGTTTCTACTGTACGGCGGATTTGGTTATGTTCTGCCGGGTGAATTCGGCTTCAGCGGTTTGCCCCTGGCCGATTATTCAGAAATTCTGGCCATGACGACCAGTGGCATTCTTGGCGTGACGACAGCAACTTCCGTCAATTTTATCTTTTATTTTATTGTTTTTGGTGCGGTCTACAGTTGTGTCGGTGGCGGCCAGTTGTTCATTGATCTGGCCATGCGCATGGTCGGAAAAACCTGTGGCGGCGGAGCCAAAGTTGCCATTGTCGGCTCGAGTCTGATGGGAACAATCTCGGGAAGTGCGGTAGCCAATGTGACGGCGACCGGTGTTTTTACCATTCCCCTGATGCGTAAGACAGGAATGACCGGAGAAAAAGCTGCGGCGACAGAAGCGATTGCCTCGACCGGTGGACAGTTGATGCCCCCGATAATGGGAATTGCGGCCTTTGTCATGGCGGAACTTCTGGTCATCCCTTATTCAAAAATAGCCTTGGCCGGCATCTTTCCGGCGCTGGCCTACTATTTGGCGCTGTTTGTGTCGGCGGATCTGGGTGCACGCAAGGACGGCGTCGGAACACTGAGCGACAAGGACCTGGAGGCGGTCCCTCCCATGCTCCCCAGAATACACATGCTGGCACCGCCGCTGGTTCTGGTTCTGTTCCTGGTGCTCGGATATTCGGCTCAAATCGCCGTTGTTTATGCCACGATTTCCTGCTTCCTCGTCCCTTACCTGCGCAAGGAGACTCGCTTTTCCCTCTATGAATTGCCGCAGATGATCATGGATACCGGCAAGCAAGTTGCCGTTATCGCGGTACCGATTGCTGCTATTGGAATCGTTATCGCGGTAGCTATTCAGTCGAACCTGGCGCTTAAGTTCTCGTCCAGTCTGATCTCTGCCAGCGGGTCGTCCTATGTGGTTTCCCTGATCTTCGTCATCCTTGGCTGTATCGTCATGGGCATGGGACTACCAACGGTTGCAGCCTATATTATCGGTGCGATTCTCTATGTCCCGGCTTTGCAAAAACTGGGCGTCGGCGATCTTCAAGCTCACTTTTTCGTGATGTACTACTGCGTCTTGTCGATGGTAACCCCACCGGTATCCCTGGCATCGTTTGCCGCTGCCGGTGTCGCAAAAACTGATGCAATGAAGACCAGTATCGTGTCGTTCTGGATGTGCTCAGCAGCATTTCTGATACCATTTGCGTTTATTTCCGACAAAGCCCTACTGTTTGTCGGAACCTTCTCTGAAATTGCCATTGCCGGTGCCGGCTTGGTCGTCTCGACCATCTTCTGGGCAATTGCTGTAAATGGCTACATTTTGCGCCCGCTGAATATTGTTGAACGGATCGTGCTGTTACTCAGTGCCGGAGCGGCGATCGTCAGTCCGACCGGCAGTATGGCTTGGGACATCGGAATGGCTGTCAGCGTTGCCTATTTCATCTTCCACGTGGCGACCAAAAAGAAAACAGGAACCCAGTACGGCGTCAATCACCTGCAGGAAAAAAATGGTTCCTGAAAGGATATTTCCGCTAGGAAATTTTGGTTCAGTCACAAAGCCTTGGAGTGTCACTCTCCAAGGCTTTGTCATATAGGTTTAAAATGAAAGGAATTTTATGACGACAATGAACTTCGGAATGGTTGAACACGTGGCCTACCAGGTTTCTGACATCAGCTGGCATATAGACTTTTTTCAAACCGTCTTCGGCGTGAAGATCAACAAAATCAAAGGAGATCAGGATGCTCCCGAAATAGTCTGGTTGTCTAGCGGAATACAGCTTATCTCGGCAGCAAAAACACCTGAAAAAATGAGTGACCATATCGGGATGGTTGTTGCTGATCTTGAAGCGACATTAACACTCGTCAAAAAGCGACCAGACGTACACCCTGCACAGGGGAAAGATCAGAACTGGATTATCCTTCCGGACGGGGCTGTGCTTGAACTCATCCAAGGCAATCGTGAGGCAATGAACAGATTGCTTGAGAAGCCGTTAAGATGATTCTCTCATAACACAATAAGTTGAGCTGATTAACATATTTCAAGGTGAAGAGGAGTCATGTACGGGCTACACGAAAAACCGGTAGAGCGATCTATATATAGTTTTGCTAGGGAAGCAAATATAACAACATAAAAAAGGACCCCCAATCGCCTTATTGATTGGGGGTCTGCATTTTTATTTCAATGATTTCAGAAATGCCAGAAATTAAAACGGAATCTCATCATCCGGATTGAAGACCGGATCTTCGAAACTGCTCTCCTGCGAACCGCCGTAGCCGCCCTGCCCGGAGGATTTTTTATTGTCGTAGCCGCCGCCTTGGCTGCCGCCGCCACCGTAGCCACCCTGCCCGCCGCCTTGGTTATCGTCGCGACTGCCAAGCATCTGCATCTGATCGACAACGATTTCCGTGATGTAACGCTTGTTGCCGTCTCGATCATCGTAGGAGCGGGTCTGGATTTTCCCTTCGATGTAAACTTGTTTACCTTTATGAAGGTATTTTCCACAAATTTCCGCCAGTTGCCGCCAGGCAACGATGTTGTGCCACTCGGTCTTATCCTGGCGATTGCCTTCACGATCCTTGAAACGTTCCGTGGTTGCCAGTGAGAATGTCGCAACTGCGGTTCCGGACGGCGTGTAGCGTAATTCGGGATCTTTTCCGAGATTTCCAACCAGGATGACTTTATTGACCGACATGTTACCTCCGCATAAAAAGAATGTTAATTGCCAAAACTTTCATGTCGCCCGACTGAAAAAAAGTCTCTGGCTTAAAATACTTTTGGCAATTCACCAGTCGCATTTCCACGACAAGTAGACTTTGATATTTATTTCGAACTGGTCATATTACACATTTTTCAAAATTATCGAAAGTCTGTTTCCTCGAAGGCATTCCATCCAGGCAATCAGTCCCCATTCGGCGTTGGGCCAGTTAACCACCGATCAGCTCCGGGAGAAACCTGGCAGGCTGTTAAAAAACAGCCTGGCGAGCCCAGGGATGGACTTTTCAACACCCTGATAGCCCAAGCGCGAAATGGTCAGAATTGGTCGATCCAGCGTGGAACTCAAAGGTCCTCGGCTGACCTCCTTTCAGCGGCGGCCGAGCAGCCGGAGGAGCCCATCAAGTGCGGTGTACGGGTGAGGGGGGCAACCGGGGATATACAGGTCAACCGGCAGCAGATCGCCGACACCACCATGTGTTTCGGTGCTGGTTATGAACGGGCCACCGCCGATGGCGCAGGCGCCAGAGGCGATCACCAGTTTCGGTTCAGGTATCGCCGCATAGGTCTCCAAAAGGGCACTGCGCATATTTTCAGTCACCGGACCGGTAATCAGGAGCCCGTCCGCATGACGCGGTGAGGCGACAAACTGGATGCCGAAACGGCCCAGGTCAAAAACCAGTGTGCCGAGCACGTTCAGGTCGGCTTCGCAGGCGTTACACCCTCCTGCCGAAACCTGGCGAAGCTTCAAAGAACGGCCGAACAGCCTTTTCATCTGGCCGTCGAGGGCGCTCGCCAAGCGATGCTCTGTCTCACTGGTTAACAGATCATCGCGCTTGGACGCAGCAAGACGATAGTCATTTGTGAAGCTGATCGCGCCGTGCGAGCACACTGTGCAGTCAGCGCAGAACAGGCAACGCCCCAGGTCCAGATGCGGTTTGCCGTCAATCAGTTGGACCGCAGAAAAAGGGCAGGCGCTCAGACATTGATCGCACCCGGACTGGCAGAGACCCGGCTGGATATGCGGGGCACCACGAAAACGTGCGGGCAGCACCGGCTCCTGTTTCGGGAATTTACCGGTCCGGTGCCCCTGGCGCAGGCGTTCACGGATAATCGTCAGCATAAATGTTTCTCCCTAAAGATCAAACCCGCAATAGGACAGGTTGAAACTCTTGTTGCAAAGCGGAAAATCTGAAATCTGTTGGCCACGCAGCGCCAAAGCGAGTCCGCTCCAGTTATGAAAGGAGGGATCGACGATCTTGTAGCGCTCGATCTGTCCTGTCGCGCTGGTGATCGCTGCATGGACAATCTCTCCCCGCCATCCTTCACACAAGGAGACGGCAAGACAATCACCGGCCAGCCCCCCCAGAGAGGAGGCCACCGGCCCCTCGGGCAACTGGCGGATAAGTTGGCCAAGCAGTTTCAGCGAAGCAAAAATCTCTCGCCGGCGGACATTGCCTCGCGCGAAAACATCCCCGTCGATTTCGATCACCGGAGCGTCGAAACCTTTTTCCCAGACACCGAAGGGGTGATGAAGACGGGCGTCGCGAACAAGACCGCAGGCACGTGCGGCAACCCCGACCAGCCCGAGAGCTTCAGCGTCTTCAATCTTGACCTTGCCGGTTCCCTCAAAACGGGCCAATACCGAGGGGGAATCAAAGCACAGATCAATGGCCCCACGGGTTTCCCCCTCGAGAGTTTTTAACCGGTCAAGGAGGTATTGAGACAGCTTGGTGTCAAGATCAAAACCGACTCCTCCGGGTCGGACCAGTCCTCGACCAAAGCGGCTGCCACAGAGTTCTGCAGTCAGATTCAAATAATCACCGCGCAACCGGCCGCAAAAGGAGGCGGTGGGTAAGAACCCGACGTCGCCAGCCAAGGCACCGATGTCTCCGACATGGTTGGCCAGCCGTTCAAGTTCGAGAGCAATGGCACGGATGGCATAGGCACGGGGAGGTGCGTCGGTCCCCGACAGGCTTTCAAGGATTTGGGCATAAGCGGTCATATGCCCAATGGTTGTATCTCCGGCGGATGTTTCTATCTGGTAGCTGCTGGTTGGGTGTGGCCCGCCGCTGAGCAATTGCTCGATGCCACGATGCTGGTAACCCAGGGAAATCTCCAGATGCATAACCTCTTCACCGTGACACTGAAAACGGAAGTGCCCGGGCTCGATCACTCCGGCATGCACCGGACCGACCGCCACCTCGTGGATTTCTTCCCCCTCAACCCGGTAGAAATCCATGTCCCCGGGAACCGGGTGCTTGGCCGTGTCCCGCCCCCAGATATCGCTGCTGTCGATCCAGGTCTTGTGAAAGCGCACCGGTTTGAGCCAGGGATGCCCCTCTGGCCGCAATCCGAATTGTTCAGCAAGTTCCCGTTCGAACAGGTGCAACTGAGGAAGCTGGGGCGTCAACGAGGGGAAACGATCCTTGACGCTGGTCCGCAGCACTGCAAACTCCCCTTTCCAGTCATGGGCGAGGATGGCATAGAGTTCGACCCCCTCGGCGACCGGGCGACCAAAATAATTGGCGACTCGGCCAGCGTCGGCAATTTCCTCCAGGAGCGATGTGGAAAATTCATCGAAATCGAGCCGCGGGATGTCTGCCAGCGGGATCGATAACCCATGCCGAAAGCGAAATAGCTTCGAACTGGTCATGGTTTCACCTCCAGCAGAGCGGCGGCGGCGCGCAGAGTCTGTTGCAGAGACTCGGGAAGATAGACCCCAAGACAGAGGACAACGAGCAGGAAACCCAACGGAGAGATAACCAGCAGAAAACTGTCCTTGAAGACAGATTCGAGCTTGACCGGCGCGCCTTGAGTGGCAGGCAGCGCGGTTCCGCCCATGCCGATAAAAACCGCGGCCAGCAACAACAACATCAGCAGCCCGACCCAAACCTGGCCAGTCCCGAAAATACCCCGCAGAATCGTAAATTCACTCATGAAGAGACCGAAGGGCGGAGAGCCGGTGATGGCCAGGAAACCAGCCAGGAACAAGCTCCCGGAGATGGGGAGAGTCGCGATCGCGCCATGTACCTCGGAGAGTCTTTTGCTGGCATAGGCGCGGTGGATATTGCCGACCGAAAGGAACAGACAGCCTTTGGTCAGAGCGTTGTTGATCAGGTGCAGCATGGCGCCGAAGGTTGCCAGGCCACCAATGCCGACCCCAATGGCAAGGATCCCCATATGCTCAACCGAGGAGTAGGCAAGCAGCCGCTTGAGGTCGGGTTGCCGGACCATGAAAATCGCCGCCAGCGCCATCGACAAAAGCCCCATCCCCAACAGCGCCTGGCGAGCCATCGCTCCGTCTCCGGCGGCCGTCATCAGTTGTACCGCGCGGAGTATGGCGAGAAAGGCGACACTGGTCAGACCGCCGGCAAGCAGGGCGCCGACTAATCCGGGCGCTTCACCATAGGCATCCGGTTTCCAGGAATGCAGCGGTGCCAGTCCCATCTTGGTGCCGAATCCGACAAGAAGAAAGATGAAGCCGGCATGCAGCCAGGGGCGCGAGAGGCTGGTGGCTCCTACGAGCAGAGAATCGAATTGCAGACTGATCGGTGTCCCCTCGCCAACCAGCGCCGCATAAGCGATAAACAGCATGCCGAGCATGGCCAGACCGATTCCGACCGAGCAGAGCAGCAGGTACTTCCAGGTGGCCTCAAGCGAAAGGCGGTTGCGGTTGTAATAAATCAATGGAGCGCTGGTAATGGTCGTCGCTTCAACCGCCATCCACAACAGCCCAAGGTGGCGGGAAGAAATGGCCAGGGTCATGGCGGAAAGAAAGACCAGCAGGCAGGGGACAATGACCTTGTTGCCTCGATCCCGGCAAAGGCTCAGGTAACCGACCGCGTAAATCGAGCAGCCGAAGAAGAGCAGGCTGGTCACGAGCAAGACCAACTTTGCCAAGGCATCGAGTCCAATCCATGGCCCAGTCTCCAGGGCGCCGTTCACGATAAGACCCGCCAGCAGAAGGTGGAAACCTCCGCAAATGGGCAAGATCCATGAGCGAACCTGATACCAGGGGAGCAGTAAGGAAAGAGCGGCTCCCAGCAGGGGGAAAAGAATAATGGTCAGGAGCATGGTTTATTCCTTCAGTGCCGTGAGGCGCTCGGTATTGATCGTTGAAAATTCGCGGCTGATCTGATTGATGACAATGCCCATCACGAAAATGCCGACCAGCAGGTCAAGCAGAATTCCTGCTTCGACCGTCAAGGGCATCGCCTCCGACAGCAACACGGCAAAGATAAAAATCCCGTTCTCCAGGATCAGGTAGCCGAGCACCTGGGTCAACGCCTTGCGCCGGGTGATCAGCAACAGAAATCCGCTGAACATGGTTGCCAGAGCGGTCGGCACAAACAACCCCCCGTGGTGTTCTGCCGCGAGGGGCAGAAAGTCAGAAAAAATGAAAGCCCCGGCGGTCGTCAGGGCACCCAGAATCAACGTTGCAACAAACCCGATATAGGGTTCCATCTCACGGCGGATGCGGACCTCACGGATCGCCCGCAGCAACAGCCAGGGGATGAAGACGCCCTTGAAGCAGAACGCCCCGAGACCCAGCATGACCGAATGGCCGGATAGCCCATGGACCACGACCGGCAGCAGGGCCAGCAGAGCTCCTTGCATGGCGACAGCGCGGATACAGGCAACCAGTCGGGCACTGCCAAGCGAGAAAAAATTGATCAAAATTACCGTCAGAAGGAGCAGATTCGTCATCGCTTTCCCTTATCTCAAAACCAGAACCAGGGCAAAAACAGACAGCAGGGTCGTCCCGACCAGCACTTGCGGAACCCGAGGCAGGCGCAAGCGGGCCATGGTCGACTCGACAACGCCGACCAGCACCGCCAGGCCGAGCATCCCGCCAAGAAAAACCAGCAGATCAAGCGGTATCGAGCCGGTCTGAAACGGCAGAGCGATACGGACCAGCAAGCCACCAAGGACCATCAGTTTCATGGCCGCACCATAAAGGATCATGCCGAAGGCCGGCCCGCTGTGATCAAGAACCATGACTTCGTGGATCATGGTCAACTCCAGGTGGGTGTTGGGGTCGTCGAAGGGAATCCGCGAGTTCTCCACCAGCAGGGCCACGAACAGGCAGACCAGAATGAGCCCCAGTGACGCACCGGCATCACTGCGCCACTGATTGAACAATTGCGGGCCAAGCAAACTGTTCAGGGTCAGTTTCTCGGCGCCACGGGCCAGGACCAGCAGGCCAAACAGCAGGGTTGGCTCCGCGAGACAGGAAAAGGTCACCTCACGCACCGCTCCCATGCCCTCAAAGCTAGAACCCGTATCAAGCGCCGCAGCCGCGGTAAAAAAACGCGCCAGGCCAAACAGGTAGACGAACAGGATCAGGTCTCCGGTAAAGGAAATCGGCGCAGCCAGCCCCCCGAACGGGATCAGCAGAGAGGCCAACAGGGGGACAACCAGCCCGACCACAGGTCCGGCCAGAAACACCCAGGTGGTGGTGCGGCTGAAGACGAATCCCTTGCGCCAGAGCCGCGCCAGATCATAGTAGGGTTGCAGCAATGGCGGGCCGACCCGCCCGGCAAACAGCGCCTTGGTTTTGTTGATCACTCCGAGCGGCAGGGGAGCAAAAACAAGTAGGATGCAAATATGTAATACGATCCGACTGATCATCGATATTCCTTTCAGTACGCCACCAGGGTCAAAAGGACAACCAGGGTCAAGACGACGTAGAGCAGATAAATGGCGGCAACGCCGTTTTGAATGATCCGGCGCAGCCGGGTAAACAACCATGCCAGACCGGAGAAGGTCGGCGTCAGCCCGCGGTCGAGGACCAAATCAGGAGTATGGCTGGAGAAATCTTTACTCTTCGGGAAAAGGCCATCGACCTGACCTCCCTGGCGATGACTCCAAAGGCCGAAACGGAACAGCCGCACCAGGCTGTCAGCAAAGGAACTTGCCGTGTATTGCATACGTGCCGTTGGAAAAGAAAAACCACATCCCCAGGTGCCAAGATCAGCAGGTGCCGATGCACTTCGGCGCTGCACCTGCCAACCGGTCAATCCCAGCAACCCCAACAGCAGCCATCCGCCAAGACTGATCATGTTCAAGGGGGCCAGATCACCCCCCAGGGACAATGTCGGTGTGGTTTCAGACCAGTTGACAACCGCCTGTTCCAGGATCGAGCGCAGACTGAATGGCAACAGCCCTATCCAACTGCAGGCAAGCAGGAGTGCGGCCATCGGCCAAAGCATGGTCGGCGGTGCCTCATGTGCCCGTGCTGAAGCCTCAGTGCGTGCTGTTCCAAGGAAGCACACCCCGAAAACCTTGACAAAACAGGCCAGCGCCAGTCCGCCGATCAGGGCCAGCGCAGGCGCTGCCAGCAAGGCCACCGATAGGGCTGACGAGGTTGATTTCAGGGTCTGAAAGACCCCGAGGTAAATCAGCCACTCGCTGACAAATCCGTTGAATGGGGGGAGTCCGCTGATCGCAACCGCCCCACCGAGAAAAAACAGTCCGGTCCAGCGCTGGCGTTTCAGCAGGCCACCGAAATGGTCCAGGTCGCGACTCCCAACCGCATGGATAATCGAACCGGCCGCCATGAACAGGAGCGATTTAAACAACCCGTGGTTGATCACGTGAAGCAGGCAGCCTGAGAGTCCGAGCAGAACCAGTGCAGGTTCCCCATAACTGCGTCCAAGGAGCGCCAGCCCTAATCCCAGGGCGATAATCCCGATATTCTCCACGCTATGGTAAGCGAGCAGCCGCTTGATATCGTGCTGGGCGATGGCCAACGCTACGCCGAGAATTCCAGACACTGCGCCCAGAACAAGGATCATCCAGCCCCACCAGGCCGGGATCTCGGCGAAAAAGGAGGTCAGCCGGACCAGTCCGTAGATTCCGGTCTTGATCATCACCCCTGAAAGTAGCGCCGAGGCATGACTGGGGGCGGCGGCATGGGCACCGGGCAACCAGATATGCAGGGGCATCAGTCCGGCCTTCATGCCAAAGCCAAGCAGCCCCAGCAGAAAAATCAGGCTGCTGCCTGCCCCGGTCAGGCTGCCGGCCAAGGGAAAAGCTCCTGATCCGGAAACCTGGTTTATCACGGCAAAAAGGCCAAACAGCGCCAGCGTTCCGGTATGGGTCGCTATCAGATAGATAAAACCGGCCTTGCGGACATCCTCTTTGTGATCCTCGGTGGTAATCAGGAAATACCCGGAAAGGGCCATGACCTCCCAAGCCGAAAGAAACAGGACACTGTTGCGGGCCAGCAGCAGCAGAATCATTGCCCCGCTGATCAGCCCATAGAAGAGACCCAGCTTTGGGGCATTTTCCGAATGTTCCGCACTCGGCCAGTAGCGAAGACCATAGATTGCCCCACTGACGACCACCAGCAACAGGGGGGCAATGAAGACCGCCGAAAGAGCGTCCAGTCCCAGCTCAAAGCGCCCAGCCGGAACAGACCAATCAAGTTCGAGAGATAATCCAGACTGAGCAACGGCCGTTGTCAGCGGCCAGACACAGAGCAACGCGCCAATCACAATCTGGACGCAGAAGATCCGTTCTCGGACAGGTGGGCGACTCACCGCCAGACAAAAAACCCCTGACGTGGTGATCAGGAAAACTCCAACAAGTAGCAGCCAAACCATCATCCGCCTCCTCGACTGGTCCATACCGTCCAGGCCAGCAAGAGCGTGCTGGCGGCGAACATATACAGCAGATAAATCGCCAACTGCCCCTGCTGTAGCCAGCGAAGCCTTTGACAACGGTCGGCCAGCCAGATAAACAGTGGCTGCCATTGGTAGGTCAGAAAAGAATCACGCGATGTTTGTTGAACCTGGGATGGTCCGGGAAAGAGTCCGGAAACATTCGAAACTTCAATATCCGGCTGAACCGGTCTGGGCAGAACGCGACGAAAAGCCAGTTCGGAAAAAGCTTCGCCGGTATAAGACATGCGGGTGGTCGGAAATTGAAAGCCGCATCCCCAGGTCGCCTGGACGTCTGTTATCCGTCGGTTGCGCAGACGGCCTAAAAACAGAGCAACAGCAAGAAAAACCAGAATCAGCGCGCCATTGAACCGGCCAAAGCTGGTCAGTGCTTCAGGAAGAACCAGGCTGACGGGTTGACCCGAAATCTGGCTGAGCGGGGCGTTCAGGAGCCCGACGACATATTGGGGGAAAAGGCCGATCACCAGACAAGCCGCCAATAACACCGCCATCGGTATCAGCATTAGCGGACCGGCTTCATGCGCCTGGCCAGCAACCTGGGAACGGGGCTCCCCCAAAAGACAAATGCCTACCAGGCGCGTAAATGTCACCAGAGCGAGGGTTCCGACGATCCCCAGCAGCCCGATCAGCAGCAGCGCGCTCAACCCGGAAACCCCTGATCCGACAATACCTCCCTGCAATAGACCGAGATAAATCAGCCATTCACTCACCAGACCGTTGAATGGCGGGAGCGCGCTGATCGCCAGACTGCCACCGATCCACAACAATCCCGTGAGAGGCATACGCTTGAGCAGCCCGCCCATCAAGTTCATGTTGCGCGTCCCTGTGGCGTGGAGCAGACTGCCAGCCCCGAGAAACATGAGTCCTTTGAACAAGGCATGGTTCCAGATATGCAGCAGAGCACCTGCCAAAGCCAGCAGCGCAATGGCCTGATGTCCCTGGGCTTTCGCGACGAAACCAAAGCCGAGCCCAAGCAGGATAATGCCAACATTTTCGATGGTCGAATAAGCAAGGCTCCGCTTGATATCACGCTGCAGGCAGGCCATGGCGATGCCATACAGAGCCCCGGCTATCCCCAACCCGGCAATGACCCAGCCCCACCAGGCAGGATTTGGAGGCAGCAGACTGAGAACACGCAGGATACCGTAAATACCGGTCTTGACCAGCGCTCCGGACATCAATGCGGAGACATGGCTGGGGGCCGCCGGGTGGGCGTCAGGCAGCCAGATATGGACGGGCAGAAGTCCGGCCTTGACCCCAAACCCAAACAGTGCCAGCAGAAACAGGAGACTGGCACTGGGCAGGGACACCCTTGCTAACGGAGCAAAATCGCTGAAGTTCTGACTTTGGCTGATGGTTCCCGCCTGCAGAAAGAAGGCAAACAACAGCATCAATCCACAGTGCGCAGCCAGCAGATAGAGCCAGGCCGCCTTGCGTACGGCCTCCTGATGATGATCCCAGGCAACCAGCAAAAAGGAACTCATGGTCATGATCTCCCAAGCGATCAGGAAGAGCAGGACGTTGGCAGCTGAAACCACCAGCAGCATGGCCGCAAACATCAGGAGATAGAGGCACCAGTGCGTCGCCAGTGAACGGCGCGCCCCCTCATGGGAAAGATAGCCGGCACCGTAAATGGCACAGCAGATGCCGAGCACAGCGATGGGCAGCAGAAAACAGGCACTTAACGGGTCAAGTTGGAGAGCAAGAGATCCTGCTGGGACACCCCAGCCCGTTGACCAACTCTGCAAGCCTCCACGCGAAAGTCCCTGCAATGCGGCAACAACCGTCAGCAAGCCCGCTGAACTGGCTCCGACGACTCCGGTCCAGGACGCCAACCTGGGATGTCGCCAGGTCAACAGTGAAACGCCGCCCGCCAGGGCAAGAATCAGAAAGGCTGTTTGAAGCAGAATCATAACCTGGGGTCCTCAGCAGGGGGGAAATCCCCACAGCGGTCAAGCAGCAGTTTTTTGATTTGCCACCTCCGCCAGTCGTCATCGACCATTCCAGCGCACAGACATCCGTACGCCGGGAAAAACAAGGCCGGTCTATTGAAATTTGAGAAACGGTCTCCATGGAACAAACCGCCAAAGAAAAAACCCCGGGGCATATGACGAAGCAAAGCAAATTTGCAGAATTCCCGACGGCGATACTGCGACATCTAACAAGGCTGTTCCTGAAAAATGGTCGATTTGTTCTTATCAAGCGTGCAGGGCATCGCGTGCATCAACCTTCTTTAATGACTTCAGAGCAAGGTCCTGTTCCTCTACCAGGTCCGCTTCCGCTTCTTTCAAACCCGAGTAAAGTTGTTCGCGGCTGGCTTGATGATTCAACAGATATTGAAACTGCTGATTCCGCAGCACAAACGTCAATTTTGACAGAAGATACAAGTGTTCTCGCAGGGTTGCGGCGATGATGACAAAAAGAGAATGCGTCAACTGTCCATCCAGAGCAGCGAAGCTGACCGGTTTCTCAAGAAAAAACAGCGCGACGGTTGACCGGCCGGCAAAAGGCAGACCTGGACTGCGCGGATGAGGTGCCGCAACCCCATTGCCAAGAGCTGTGGAGGCAAGTTTTTCACGTGCAATCAGTGATTTTGTCAATTCATGCCGATTGATTTCGTCTGGAAGGCGCAGCCCGGCCACCGCCCCTGCGAGGACCTCGTCGCGCGAATTCCCTTCGAGGCGATAATGGATGCCTCCAGCTTCAAGGGCTGAAAATAGATTGGGGAGAGCCCTGTCTTGGGGTTCGGCTTCTTCAAGAGCATCGGTGGTCACACCGATGCGGTGGGCCATTGCCCATTCCAACAATTCAGCAGTATTGAAACGATAGCTTCCGTTCAGTTTGTAAGCGGGGAGCACACCAGATTTCAGCCATCGATAGATGGTTTTCTCCGAAACGGACAGAAGCCTGGAGGCATCCTTGACTGCTACATTCATTTGACCCTCGATAGGAGCATTACTCTTTAACTATGGACATTTTTGGACATTACTCTCTGATGGAGATTATTGTCAACAGAGAAAGTATGGCAAACCGGAGAGGTCAGAAGAGCGGTAAAGATCCTAAAAAATGGCTTTTTTACCCAGTTGGAAGCACAAACCCGCCCTTCTCATGGCAGTCAGTTCAGTTGACATTCGTATCTGTGCATTGCTAATGTCTTAGCCTGTCCATGACAAGTGACATTTTTCCAAGGGGCTCCATGAATACTTCCGTTAAAGACGCTGCCAGGCTTTTAAGTGTCTCAGAAAAAACGATTTATCGCTGGATCAAGCAAGAGGTCATGCCCGTTTACAGGGTTCATGAGCAATATCGCTTTAACCGCTCGGAATTGTTGGAATGGGCGACCTCAAGACGAATGGGGATCGCGGCTGAAGCTTTTCTTGAGCCAGATACGGATGACTCCCCATTGCCAACATTGATCGAATCTTTGGAATCTGGAGGGGTTGTTTATCGGCTGGACGGAACATCACGTCATGAAGTCCTGACAAAACTTGTTGACGAGTTAAGACTGCCGGAGGAGGTTGATCGGGATTATTTGCTTAAAGTGCTTAAAGCGCGTGAAAAACTCGCATCAACCGGCATCGGTGATGGTATCGCCATCCCCCACCCGCGTAATCCTGTCTTATTGCATGTAACGAAACCCAGCGTTACTCTGGCTTTTCTGGAAAATCCCGTTGATTTTCATGCTCTGGATAAGAAACCGGTTCACACGTTGTTTTGTATGATTTCACCCACCTTACGTGCGCATCTTCATCTGTTGTCCAAACTCAGCTTTGCACTACGCGATCCGGGTTTTAGGGCAGCAATAGACAATCAGGGCAGTCGAGATGAAATCTTTTCTGCTTTAAGGAAACTCAACGAAACCTTACTGGGTTGATATTGTGAAAAGCGAAGGCATTCGACATGTGCCTTCATCGCATCCCAACATGATGGCAGCAGCCCCGTTAGCAGGTTGTTGAAAAAGGTGCGATGCCCTCCACCTTACAAAATCAATGATTTAAAAAGGCGTCATTGATTTTGATCGCCCATCCATGGGCTCGGTGGACGTTTTTTCAACAGTCTGCCAAAAGCCTCCCCTGGTCAGATAGCCCGGCCAAATCAATAGTTTTTTTCGTGCTGCGCTTGGACTTTGTCCTGCTTTTAATTTTATATGGGATGGAATCGGATGAAAGTAAAAGAGCTTGATTTGCAGAGGCGGTTCTGCGACAGGCTTGATCTTCACCTTCTCCCGGCTCCGAGCTTAATCGGCAGCCGGGAGAAGGCGAAAAGCTAACGTTTGACTTCGACCTTGGCGAGTTTTTCGTAATAACAAATCAGCGCAGCATGATCGAGGTGGTCCAGCCCCTCAACCTTCATGGCCTGCATCATCTCCAGGACGGAAGCTGTCAACGGCAGCGGAACCCCTATTTCATGGGAGGTTTGCAGAACGTTGCCAAGATCCTTCATGTGATGATAAATACGCATTCCGGGGTTGAAATTGCGCTCCATAACCAGCGGAGCTTTGGCATCCAGCACCGCACTGCCGGCCAGGCCGCCACGGATGGCCTGGAAAACCAGCTCAGGCTCGACCCCGGCCTTGGTCGCCAGCACCAGTGCCTCAGACATGGCGGCAATATTCAGGGCGACGATAATCTGATTGGCCAGCTTGGTAATATTTCCAGCGCCGATGGAGCCGGTATGAACAACAGAGGCGGCCATGTCTTTCAAAATGCCGTAGCACTTGTCAAAGACTTCTTTCTTGCCGCCGACCATGATAGACAGCGTGCCGTCAATGGCTTTCGGTTCACCGCCACTGACCGGAGCATCGAGCATTTCGACATCTTTCTTGGCCAGTTCTGTCGCAACTTTTTTACTCACTGCCGGGGCAATTGAAGTCATGTCAATGACAATACTGCCCGCTTTTACACCATCAATGATGCCGTCCGTCCCTAAGACCACAGCCTCGACATCCGGCGAATTCCGCAGGATAACAATAATGATATCAGCGTTCTGGGCGACAGCCTTGGGAGTCATGACCACTTTCGCCCCCATCGCCACCAGTTCGTCGGTCTTGTCGACGTCAAGATCCATAACAACCAGTTTATGACCGGCTTTCATCAGGTTTTTGCACATGGGCTTGCCCATGATTCCCAGTCCGATAAATCCAATTCTCATCGATTCTTTCTCCTGTTCTTTAAAATTCCCCTTTGTAGATTCTGTCCAGTCTACACAATTTTCCTCAAGATACCTAGCGGGCTGTTGCAAAACAGTCTGCCGACCCCATGGATGGGCAATCAAAATTCAGCAGAGATTCTTTTAATTTATTGATTCTGCATGGCGGGAAAAATAACATCCCCACCGTGTCTGGGAAAGTCCGGGGAGGGCCTTTTTCACCACGCTGTCAGAGCTGACCTGAAATCCTCCTCAGCCTATACAGGATAAGCACGGCAAAAACAAATCAAAATTAAGAAAAACCATAATTTAGCTCCTGGCACAGTGCCGCGGGTGACGACCTGGGCCGCGCAGCAATTTCATCCTACCTTCACCGGGGCAAACCAGTTAAGATATCGCATTGCCTGAACTGGCCCGGTGACACAACCCGGTCGGAACCAGCCACATCAATCTGTACACATGTCAGGAGACACCAATGCCAGGCCTGTTTTCCAAAGTCAACCTTGGACGCCTTGCCGTTCGCAATCGAATTGTCCGCTCCGCCACCCACGAAGGGATGGCGGACAGCGCTGGCCTGCCACGCCCTGAACTGCTCCAGCTGCTGACCGAACTGGCCCATGGCGGAACCGGTACACTCATCTCCGGTCACGCTTTTGTGCTGCCTGAAGGTCGTGCCAGTCGCTGGCAACTGGGTCTGGCCGAAGAGGCTCAGCTGCCCGGGGTCCGCCAAATGGCCGCAGCAGTTCACAGTTCGCCCACTGCCCGTTTTATCCTCCAGCTCGCCCATGCCGGAGCAAGAGCGGACCTTCCGCTTCTTGACCTTCCGGCCAAAGGACCGTCCGCCGGTGCCTGCGGGGTTGCCGATGCTCCGGCAATGGACGAAGAGGATATCGCCCGGACTATCGCCGGCTTCGTCAGCGCGGCCAAACGCGCCCAGCAGGCGGGTTGTGACGGGGTGCAGATTCATGCCGCCCATGGCTACCTGCTCTCAACGTTTCTCTCACCCCTGTTTAATCGCCGGACCGATGACTGGGGCGGCAGCACGGCCAAACGCGCCAGGATAGTCCTCGACATCGTCAGCGGAATCCGCCAAGTTGCTGGAGAACACTTTCCGATCCTGATGAAGATGAATGCTGCGGATTTTGTTGCCGGAGGACTGCAACCCGCGGAAATGATCGAAATCGCCGGGATGCTGGAACAGGCAGGTCTTGACGCTGTGGAAATGAGTGGCGGCACTCCGTTGTCCGGGAAACAGAATCCGATTCGGGTCGGAGACGATTCCGTCTGGTACCGGGATGCGGCAGAACAATTTAAGAAAAAACTCGCTCTTCCGTTGATTCTGGTCGGAGGAATCCGTAATGCGGCCAGCGCAGAAGAACTAGTCAATCAGGGAATCTGCGATGCCGTTGCCTTGAGCCGGCCCCTCATCAGGCAACCGGACCTGCCTGACATCTGGCGCAATGATGCGGCCCGCAGTGCAGATTGTATTTCATGCAACCGCTGCATGGTGCCGATGAGAAATGGCGAGGGGCTGTACTGTCCGCTCCTGAAAAAGACCCAAACCTAGCAGATCGTAAAAATGTCTATCTTGGGGCTCTTTAAGTCAGCCCAGTAATAACCGTCACCGGTTGTGCGTATAGAAAATCTCCCGGGCAAAAGCGAGATGAGGCCAGCTAATGACTCAGGTTGTCTCCCTCTCGACAATACTGAACCCGACATCGATAATATTTTGCTGAACAGGCTTGCCTTCAATTCGCTCGAGAAGGACATCTGCGGCCCGGCGCCCGATTTCAGTCCGATCGAATCGGACCGTGCTCAAACTGGGGCAGGTATAGGCAGCGTAGGGCTGATCGCCAAACCCGACGATTGCAAGGGTTTCTGGCACGGTTATCCCGCGGGAACGAGCTTCCTCCAGGCCGCCCTGGGCCAAGGTGTCTGAACTGAAAAAAATTGCGCCATCATGAAACCCCTTGTCCAACAAGTTGGCCAAGCCGACTCGCCCTAATCTGAAATTCGTCGGCACCGGCACTAAACTAGTTGTGACGTCAATGCCAAGCTTTCGCAGTTCGTCGACAAACCCTTTTTCGCGGATAGTGGCACGCTGATCTGCGGCTGAGACAATACCTATTCTCTGATATTGTTTTTCATACAAAAATCTGGCAACGCTGCGACCGACCTGTTCATGCGAGAAACCTACGATAACATCCAGTGGTGTCGGGGTCAGGTCCCAGGTTTCAACAACCGGGATGTCGGCAGTCAGCAGAATTTTTCTACACGCTGCGGAATGATTGATACCAGTCAGAAAAACGCCGTCGGGGCGACGGCTCAAAATCGTGGAAATCAACTTTTCTTCGCGCAGTTCATCATATCCCGACTCCCCAAGCAGAACTTGATAACCGAAATCCAACAGACGCTCAGTGAAAAATTGGATTGTCTCGGCATAAACGGAGTTGGAAATTGACGGAATGATGGCGGCGATCAAACGGCTGCGGCGGGATGCCAGCCCTCCGGCCAGCAGATTGGGCACGTAGCCGGTCCGTACGATAGCCTGCTGAACCCGCTCCAGGGTTTTAGCGGCGACCTTGCCTGGATGATTGAGGACCCGTGAAACAGTTATTGGTGAAACCCCTGCCAGCTTGGCGACATCGTCCAAAGTCACGCTTCCCGTAGAGCGGCGTGAGCTTAACGGTCCATCGACGGTTGAAGAGCTCGGCGAACGCCCATTCCCCTTGAGATGACTATTTTTACTGATCGACATAAATAAATCAGTTTCCTTAAGTAGTTTCCAATCTGAAAACTTAATTATTGCCATCCAGTGTTTCCAGATGACAACGAAGTAGAGTTGATAAGCACTGATATTAACAAGACTTTGCCGATAAGAAAAGAAAACAGCAAATAATCTCATATGGTAACGCTACCATAAAAAACTGTCAAGGCAATCGTCCTACCCATACCAGGAAATAATTACTTAAATACCCCCTGAAACAACCTAAATCGTTAAAAAAAATCCTGACTTAATCCAATATGATAGAATTATTAGAGACTCATTCGACAATTACCTGTCTCTTTGAAAAAAATATTGACAGCGACATAATGACAGCGCTAGCATGCCACAGCATTCAAGAAGATTTTCCCACATTTAACAGTTAACAGGGGTCATTTCCTCGAATTAACCTATCGATTTTATAGGAGGCTCATTTGGAAAACGCAGATTCAGGCGCAAAGTCACCGGTTATTTCCGAGTTGCAGGTCATACCCGTGGCCGGTCATGACAGTATGTTGCTCAACCTCAGTGGCGCCCACGGTCCATTCTTCACCCGCAATTTGGTCATTCTCAAAGACAGCGCCGGCAATACCGGAGTGGGCGAAGTCCCCGGAGGCGAAGGTATCCGCCAGACCTTGGAAGATGCCCGCCCGCTGGTCGTCGGCCAGCCCATTGGACGCTATAACAACATTCTTAACAGTGTCCGCAAGCAGTTTGCTGACCGTGATGCCGCCGGCCGCGGTTTACAGACCTTTGACCTGCGTATTGCCATCCATGCCGTAACCGCCCTGGAAGCAGCTCTGCTCGACCTGCTCGGCCAGTTCCTCGATGTCCCCGTTGCCGCACTGCTCGGCGAAGGACAGCAGCGCGACAGCGTGGAAATGCTCGGCTACCTGTTCTATGTCGGTGATCGCAACAAAACCGACCTGCCCTACCTGTCCGACCCGAATGCCGACAACGACTGGTTCCGCGTTCGCCATGAAGAAGCATTGACCCCGGAAGCCATCGTACGCCTGGCTGAGGCTGCTCATGAGCGTTACGGTTTTAACGACTTCAAACTCAAAGGCGGTGTTCTGGCTGGCGCCGAAGAGATCGAAGCGATCAAAGCCCTGGCAAAACGGTTCCCGGAAGCCCGGATCACTCTCGATCCCAACGGCGGCTGGTTGCTGAAAGAAGCCATCGAACTCTGTAAAGACATGCATGGCATTATGGCTTACGCCGAAGATCCCTGTGGTGCCGAAGGCGGGTATTCCGGCCGCGAAATCATGGCCGAGTTCCGGCGCGCCACCGGGCTGCCGACTGCGACCAACATGATCGCCACGGACTGGCGGCAGATGGGCCACACCATCCAGCTGCAATCCGTCGACATCCCGTTGGCCGACCCGCACTTCTGGACCATGCAGGGCTCCGTCCGCGTTGCCCAGATGTGCCATGAATGGGGTCTGACCTGGGGGTCTCACTCCAACAATCACTTTGACATTTCCCTTGCCATGTTCACCCATTGTGCGGCAGCTGCCCCGGGCAATATCACCGCGATCGATACCCACTGGATCTGGCAGGATGGTCAATATCTGACGAAAAACCCGTTCCAGATCGTTAACGGCCATGTTAAGGTTCCGGAAAAAGCCGGTCTGGGGGTTGAATTGGACATGGATGCCATCATGAAGGCCCATGAACTTTACCTGAGCAAAGGACTGGGCAGTCGCGATGACGCTGTGGCCATGCAGTACCTGATCCCGAACTGGACTTTTGACAACAAAAAGCCCTGCCTGGTTCGTTAACCAAACCAAGGAGACAACCAGATGGACACCAGTTTTATCAAAGGGGTGATCCCCCCGATCGTGACCCCGACCGACGCCCAGGAGCGGGTCAACGAGCCGGTGCAGCGCGAGATCGTCGAGCATATCATCACCGGCGGCATCCACGGCATCCTGGCCATGGGCAGCAACGGTGAGTTCTACGGGCTGGACCCCGAGCAGCAGGAGCGCGCCACCCGCATCATCGTCGATCAGGCCGCAGGGCGGGTCCCGGTCTACTTCGGCATCGGCAACATCACCACCCGCGAATGTGTCGCCTGGGCCAAAAAAGCCGCAGCCATGAAGGTCGACGCCATCAGCGTGCTGCACCCCATGTTCATCGGTCCCAACGACGATGAAATGTACCGCCACTTCAAAACCGTGGCCGAAGCCACCGACCTGCCGGTGCTGCTCTACAACAACCCCGACCGGATGCGCTGCGGGATCTCCGCCGGGCTGCTCGAACGGCTCAGCGAGATCCCCAACATCGTCGGCGTCAAAGAGAGCAGCGGCGACATGACCCTGACCGCTGAATTTATCCGCCGCACCCGCAACAAAGGCAAGGACTTTAAAGTCATCGCCGGGCGTGACATCCTGATTCTGAGCACCCTCGCCTACGGCGGGGTCGGGACCGTGGCCTCCTCGGCCAACATCGTCCCGGAACTGGTGGTCTCCATTTACGACAAGTTCATGGCCGGCGATCTGGCCGGCGCCCTGGAAGCCCAGTACCAGCTGGCCCCGATGCGCATGGCCTACGGCCTGTCCAGCTTCCCGGTGGTGACCAAGGACTACATGCGCCTGCTCGGCTTTGACATGGGCGAACCGATTCTGCCCAATACCCGCAGCACCCCGGCGGTGCTGGCCGCCCTGCAGCAGCATCTGGACAATCTGGGCGCCAGGAAGCTGGTCTGACAACGACCGGCCGCACATCGACACTCAACAGGAAAGACAAGGAGAAATAGCATGCAAATCGGATTTATCGGACTCGGCATCATGGGCAAACCCATGAGCAAAAACCTCCTCAAAGCCGGCTACAAACTGGTGGTCTGCGACCTCAATGCTGCCGCCGTCGCAGAGGTCGTCGCCGCCGGAGCGACCAGTGCCCCCAGCGCCAAGGCCGTGGCCGAGCAAAGCGACGTCATCATCACCATGCTGCCCAACTCACCACAGGTCAAAACCGTGGTGCTGGGCGAAGGCGGCGTCATCGAAGGCGCCAAGCCGGGCAGTGTTGTCATCGACATGAGCTCCATCGCCCCGCTGGCCAGCCGTGAAGTCGCAGCCGCCCTGGCCAAGAAAGACGTCGCCATGCTCGACGCCCCGGTCTCCGGCGGCGAACCCAAAGCCATCGACGGCACCCTGTCGGTGATGGTTGGCGGAGACAAAGAGGTTTTTGACAAAAACTACGACATCATGAAAGCCATGGCCGGCTCGGTGGTTTACACCGGCAAGATCGGCGCCGGCAATGTCACCAAACTGGCCAACCAGATCATCGTGGCGCTGAACATCGCCGCCATGAGCGAAGCCCTGGTGCTGGCCACCAAAGCCGGGGTTGAACCCGACCTGGTCTACCAGGCCATTCGTGGCGGCCTGGCCGGCAGCACGGTGCTGGATGCCAAAGCCCCGCTGGTGATGGATCGCAAATTCGAGCCGGGCTTCCGCATCAACCTGCACATCAAAGACCTGGCCAATGCCCTGGATACCGCCCATGAGATCGGGGTACCGGTGCAGCTGACCTCGGCGGTGATGGAAATGATGCAGGCCATGAAAGTCGACGGCATGGACGGGCTCGATCACGGCGCCCTGATCCGTCATTACGAAAAACTCGCCAAGGTCGAAGTCAAACGCTAACGCCCGGGCGGTCGCGTTCCAATCACCAACAAGGGGGGCTGCTCGCAGCAGCGCCCCCTTGCTTAATATCCGGAACCGGCAGCACTGATCACCACGGTTTTCATCTCCACAATCCATTGAGCGAGCTGAGACAATGAAAATCATCATCGCCCCTGATTCCTTCAAAGAGAGCCTGTCCTCCCAGGACGTCGCCAGCGAGATCGAAGCCGGCTTTCGTGACATCTATCCCCAGGCTGAGTATCTGAAACTGCCCATCGCCGACGGCGGCGAAGGCACCGTGGCCGCCCTGGTCGCCGCCACCGACGGTGACCTGATCAAGCTGACCGTCACCGGACCGTTGGGCGATCAGGTCCAGACCTTTTACGGCCGCAGTGGCGACCATGCCACCGCGGTCATCGAGATGGCCGCCGCCAGCGGCCTCGACCTGGTCCCGCCGGCCCGCCGCAATCCCTTGCTGACCACCAGCTACGGGACCGGCGAACTGATCCGCCATGCCCTTGACCAGGGGTTGCGCGATTTCATTATCGGCATCGGCGGCAGCGCCACCAATGACGGCGGTGCCGGGATGCTGCAGGCCCTGGGAGCCCGCCTTCTCGATGCCGATGAGCAGCAGATCGGTTATGGCGGCGGCAGCCTTGCCGAGCTGGCACGGATCGATGTCAGCGAACTGGACGAACGGCTCAAGGAGTGCCGAATCCAGGTCGCCTGCGATGTCGACAATCCCCTGACCGGCCCGCGCGGCGCTTCGGCCGTGTTCGGCCCGCAGAAAGGCGCGACCCCGGAGATGGTCGAACAGCTCGACCGCAACCTGGGACACTTCGCCGCACTGATCCGTCGCGATCTGGACCGGGACATTGAACAGCGACCCGGTGCAGGTGCCGCCGGCGGCATGGGCGCGGCCCTGCTCGGTTTTTTGCAGGCCGACCTGCGCCCCGGGGTGGAGATCGTCATCGAAGCGATCGGGTTGGCCGAGGCCGTCAGCGACGCCGACCTGGTGATTACCGGAGAAGGGCGCATCGACGGGCAGACCGTTTACGGCAAAGCGCCGATCGGGGTGGCCAGAGTTGCGGCGCAGCGGCAGATCCCGGTGCTCGGTTTTGCCGGCTGCCTGGGGGAAGGCGCGGAAGCGGTTCTGGAGCACGGCATCACGGCCCTGTTCAGCATCGTGACCGGGCCCTGCAGCCTGGAGGAGGCCCTGGCCAATGCCCGGACCAACCTGCGCATCACGGCCAGAAATGTCGCCGCTGTCATTAAACTGAAGGTATCCTGAGCTTTCTCGCAAAAAGCATAGCAAGGTATTTCAGCAACTTCCATAACCTATTAATTTAAATAATTATTTTCGTCATAGATTGATACAGATCGGGATTAATCCATGACGCTATTACAAATTTCAAAAGCATCTCCAGAAATTTATTGACAACCAAAAATGACAGCGCTACCATAGTCACGTTTTAATTTGATGTCTTTTTTGGTACAACAACCCCTTACACTCAACGAAGAGAGGAGTAGATCATGAAAAGAATTTTGATGGGCCTGTTTGTCTTCGCATTTACCCTGATGTCTGTTACCGGGGCAATGGCTTCGGACAAACTGATCAAAGGGAACATGAGGATTGTTATCGGCTCCAAGTCCACAGGTGGCGACACTTATCAAAACTCCAGTATCATTGCTGAAGCCCTCTCCAAGAAACTTGGCATCAACGTCAAAGTTGATGCTATTGGTGGAAGTGCAGGATTCAGAACCATTCAGAGAACCGGCCAGGATGGCACCACCGTTATGATTTATCATGATCAGGCATACTTGGGCTATCTCTATGGGGTTAAGGGTTATGAAGAGATGTTCAGCACCTACAAAGTCGGCCCGTTGCTTGCGATAAACCCCGGGAATGCTTATCTTGTCCCTAAAAAATCCCCTTACCAGTCAGTTGACGACATCATTGATGCCTGTGGTAAAGGAACGCAGGTTCGTGTGGCTATTCAACCCGGCGGCGTCTCTGAAATTGGTTATACTGCTCTGAAAAATGCCGTTAGTGTCAAATATCCTGGCAAGCAGGAAAACTTGGTCGCTGTCTACACCGGTTCACAAGCTGATAAAAACCAGTTGCTGTTTGACGGACAGGCGGACCTGATCAACGGTTCGGTTCAGGCTAATGAACAATACACCCGGCTGCCCGCTGACGATCAAAAAGCAATGCGTTTCGTTTGGCTGACTGCCCGCAACCAAACTCTTGAGCAAGCTAACCCCGAAGGCATGGGGAAAACCTCCCGCGAAGAATTGATGCAATTTGTCGAGCCGAAAGCTTGGGTTCCCTACGATGACAAGACCAATTTCACCTTCGACAAGGAATTTATTTTCCTTTATAACAAGGACATCAAGCCTGAAATTGTTGAATATCTTGACAATGCCTTGGCAGAAATTTATGCCGAGGGCAAAATTCAACAGACTCAGAAAAAATCATTCTTTATTCCGGACTTCATGCCTTCAACCAAATCAGCTCCATACTTCAAAGCCAAAATGGAACGTATTAAAAAGATCATCGACGGTATGAAGTAAAAAGGGTAGCTCATAATTTTGGGGCATCTCCACTTATAGAACAGGAGATGCCCGTTTTTTATATAAGAAAAATTCATCATACGAGCTACAGAAGTCATATCATTAGACGTTTTTTGAGGTGGACAACATGGATTCAGGGCAATCATCAATTTTTCAGGTTTCGGTGGATTTCAGCACCTCGCATTTGCTTTTCCCGAAACTTGTTATCTACTTTCTGCTTTTTCTTCTGATGCTTATTTTTATTATTTATGGCATCCCCAAACTCAAAAGAATCATCAAGGGGGAAGAAAACTTTAAGTTCAGCATGCAGCACATTGATAAATTCAGGTTTTTCGGGACCATCTTGCTGACGGTCGTGTATTTTGTGTTGATGGATTATGTCGGCCAGTTCTTTCCCAACACCGGCATGGGTTTCCTGTTGATATCGATCCCGTTTATTCTTCTACTGTCACTACTTTATTCCCATCAGATAACGAAATCCAGATTGTTAGTGATTGTACTCAATGCCGTACTGGCACCCTGTATCGCCTGGTATGTTCTTGAACAACTGTTCAACATTAGCCTCCCATAAGACCAAGCAGAATAGTAGAGAAGGAATATTCGTATGATCCATACTGTTTTAGCTGATATCACCCCAACATTTCTCATATTGATCCCTCTGGGGGTATTCATCGGTATTTTCTTTGGCGCGATTCCCGGCATGACAGCAACCATGGCTGTTGCCGTTTGCCTTCCGCTAACGTATTCATTGAGCCTGAATGAAGGATTGGCGCTGCTTCTCGGTCTGTATGTGGGCGGTATTTCCGGTGGTCTGGTTCCGGCAATTTTGCTCAATATTCCAGGGACACCATCGTCGATTACCACCACATTTGACGGTTATCCCATGACACTAAAGGGTGAAGGGGAAAAGGCGCTGAAAGTTGGCATCGCCTCCTCTCTGTTCGGTGGTGTTTTCAGCATGATTATCCTGTTCTTCTTTGCTCCGGCACTGGCGGATGTGGCGATCAAATTTTCCTATGTCGAAAAATTCCTGATTATCTTTCTCGCCCTGACCGTTATCGCTTCATTGTCCAGCAACATTTTGTTCGGTGTTTTTAGCGGGGCTCTTGGCGTCCTGCTCAGCCTGATCGGAACCTACGACATTTCCGTCGGTGGCAACGGCGAAACCCGGCTAATGTTTGATTTCATGGTCCCCTACCTGGAAGAAGGATTCTCATTGCTCCCGGTGTTGATTGGCCTGTTCGGTTTGGCAACTATTTTTGAAGAAGCTGCGAAGGGCATTACTGAGGAAGACCTTAGTGCTGATTTGAACCTTTCAAATAAGGTCAGATTCTCATGGACTGTGTTCAAAGGCCAGTTCATTAACCTGTTTCGCTCTTCTGCCATCGGCACCTTTGTCGGCATGCTTCCCGGAGTTGGCGGCAGTGCAGCATCAGTCTTGGCATATACTCAGCAAAAAAACTTCTGTAAAGAACCAGAAAAAATGGGGACGGGGGAACCCTCCGGAGTTATTGCTTCGGAATCATCCAACAACGGGCTTACCGGTGGAGCCTTGATACCACTGTTATCACTGGGTATCCCGGGAGACAGTACCACGGCGGTTCTGATCGGCGCCTTCACTTTGCAGGGGATTCAAGTCGGTCCACTGTTCATTGGTGACCATCTGGATACCTGGTACACCATGGTGATTGCGTTGGCAATAGCCAACATTGCAATGTTCCTGATCATGTTTTTTGCGATCAAACATATCGCTAAGGTCATCACTGTACCAAAATACATTCTCTTCCCGATCATCATCATGATGTGTGTGGTTGGTGCCTATGCGATCAACTATGGAATCATGTTCGATGTCTGGACCCTGCTGATCTTTGGTCTCTTCGGATATTTCTGTAGCAAAGTTGGGATTGAAGTGGCGCCGCTTATCATCGGCTTCATTCTCGGCAAATCAGCAGAAATCTATTTTGTAAAATCGCTGGAATCTTTCGGAACTCTGACCATATTCTTCACCAAGAGTCCGATCGCAATGTTTCTGTGGGTATTAATTTTCATTTCTCTGGGCTATTCAATTTACTCAATGGTCAAAACCCATCAGAAAAAACAAGAGGACGCTCAGAAATAGATGCGAGAGAAAAAATTTTTATGAACTCAAAAGACAGAAAAAGTATCAAAATAACCCCCCAGGATAACGTTGCTGTCGCAGTCTCAACCGGTGGATTGAAAAGCGGAGACTGCATTGAAGACGGAACGGTTCTGGTTGGAGATGTTCCTCAGGGACATAAAATAGCTCTTTGCGATATCACCGAAGGTGAACCGATCATCCGTTACGGTGAAACCATTGGCTATGCAGTAAACGATATTCCCCGCGGAAGCTGGATCCACGAAGCATTGGTCAGGATGCCGACCGCACCGGCCCTTGCCGACATGGAATTGGCGACCAGACCGGCTCCCCAGCTTGAGCCACTGGAAGGCTATACCTTTGAAGGGTATCGTAATCCGGACGGCAGCGTTGGGACCAAAAACATTCTTGGCATCAGCACCAGTGTGCAATGTGTCGCCGGGATAGCTGACTTCGTGGTCCGCAAGATTAAACAGGAATTGCTTCCCAACTACCCGAATGTGGACGATGTGGTTGCGTTGAACCATTCTTACGGGTGCGGCGTTGCCATCAATGCTCCGGCAGCAATTATACCGATCCGCACCCTGCAGAACCTGACCTTGAACCCCAATCTGGGGGGAGAAGTCATGGTTCTGGGTCTGGGTTGTGAAAAACTGGATCCCAAGCGGCTGGTTCCCGCCAACTTTTTATCCGGAGCCAATGACCAGCAGCCGGAAGCCATTCTGGAGATCCAGGATGAAGCTTTCCAGGGGTTTTCAGCCATGGTCAACGGCATCATGGCGATGGCGGATAAAAAGCTGCACAATCTCAACCAGCGGCAGCGCGAAACCTGTCCGGTCTCCGACCTGGTGGTCGGCATGCAATGCGGCGGCAGTGATGCGCTTTCCGGCATTACCGCTAACCCCGCCGTCGGGTTTGCCGCCGATCTGATCGTGCGCGCAGGGGGGACTGCTGTATTCTCTGAAGTGACAGAAGTTCGTGATGCCGTCTACATGCTGACCCCGCGAACCGTGGACAAGGAAGTCGGCCAGGCCATGATCCGCGAAATGGCCTGGTATGATCGCTACCTTGAACTGGGCGAAGTGGACCGTAGCGCCAACACGACCCCGGGCAATAAAGCCGGCGGTCTGGCGAACATCGTGGAAAAGTCCCTCGGCTCTATCATCAAGTCCGGGACCAGCCCGATTGTCGATGTTCTTGCTCCCGGTGAACGCTTACGCAAAAAAGGGCTTGTCTTCGTAGCAACACCTGCCAGTGACTTCATTTGCGGCACGCTGCAACTGGCGGCCGGGATCAATATGCAGGTTTTCACCACCGGCCGCGGCACCCCCTACGGTCTGGCCATGGCGCCGGTCGTCAAGGTCGCCAGCCGAACTGCGCTCTGCAACCGCTGGTACGACCTGATCGATATCAATGCCGGCCGGATTGCCAGCGGTGAGGCCAGCATCGAAGAAATCGGCTGGGAAATCTTCCACTTCATCATTGATGTGGCCAGCGGCCGTAAGCAGGTTGCCGCCGACAAACTCGGGATTCACAACGACCTGGTCCTGTTCAACCCGGCCCCGGTGACCTGAGCCGTTTCGCACCCCTGTGCAGCCATTGCGCTAGGAACGATAACCGGCTCTTTTCACGCGTCGGAGAAAAAAATAGCCCGCCCGAATGGCGCTAGTGTCCCGTTTGGTTATTTATTTGAATTAATTTTGGGTCATTTTTGTTGCTGTCAAGGCGTGCCGCCGCAGGCCTAGCTGGGGCTAAGCCGAGAAGGCAGAACGTAGACAGCGGCAAAAATGACCGGAATTGGGATAGAGAACTAACCGTACGGAGGCACTAGTTTAGGAGGAGATGGCAGCAAAACCGGGACTGTCCCCGCACGGGGGCTGTCCCAGGTCTTTGCGGTGCTAACCGCTACAGCTTTCATGGCTCGCAAACTCTTGGGACAGCCCCCGATGCCCCCCGGGACAGTCCCGAGTTTACTGCAAAGCTGCTTAAACGGGCGCCATTCATAACAAGCCCTTTTTGCCAGCAGCATAACGACAAAAAGGGCTTGCTATTGTCCCCGGGCACGCCCCCGCGCAACCCCGATAAGCGCTCTTGCTGATTTCTCTCATAGTATGTATAGATACCATTCATACTATGAATAAACGTTCCTTGCGGCGCAACCTGTCACTGATAAATTCAGTCCTGTTTTGCACCGGCAGCGAACTTTTCACCTAATTGCAAATTGCAGAACTGACTTCGGGATCAAAAGGCCGGTCACCAGCTCTGCCAACGACAGGTTACAGGATCATCACCATGGCATCTTCCAATGTAGCAGTCCAAAAAATTATCCAGCATATCCCCCTGCCCAGGATGATCAGGGTCCGCCAGAAGTTCTGCCAGGAGCACATTGCAGACATCCCGGCGGCCCTGCGTCAGCAACTCGACCTGCGCAATCTGCCGGCCAGAATTGCCCCCGGCGCCACCATCGCCATCACTGCAGGCAGTCGCGGCATCGCTAACTTGCCCGAGATCCTGCGCGAACTGGTCGGCTGGGTCAGAGCTCTTGGCGGCCAGCCGTTCATCGTTCCGGCCATGGGCAGCCATGGCGGAGCCACTGCTGAGGGGCAGGCCGGGGTGCTCTACGAGTTGGGCATCACGGAAGAAACGGTCGGCGCCCCGATTCGGGCAACCATGGAGGTGGTCAAAATCGACACCACCCCGAACGGGCTGCCGGTCCATATCGATCGGTTTGCCCAGGAAGCCGATGGCATCATCGTCGTCGGCCGCATCAAGCAGCACACCTCGTTTCGCGCCCCAATTGAAAGCGGCCTGGCAAAAATGATCGCAGTCGGGCTCGGCAAACGCGATGGCGCGGAGATCTGCCATGCCGCTGGAGTGCCGAATATTCCCGTGCGGGTCACGGAGATCGCTGAAACCGCTTTGCAGCGGGCGAACATTCTATTTGCCGTCGGCATTCTGGAAAACGCCTATGACGAGACCTTCCGGATCGCCGCCATCCCTGCCGAACAGATCCTGGCCGAGGAACCGGTTCTGCTCGACATCAGCCGCGAGCACATGCCGCAGATCCTTTTTCCCGGCTGCGACGTCCTGGTTGTCGATGCCGCCGGCAAAAATATTGCCGGCACCGGCATGGATCCGAACGTCATCCGCCGCAACTATATCGACACCTTTGCCATGCCTCCGCTGGCCCAGCGTCTGGCCTTGCTCAGCCTGACCGAGGAAAGTCATGGCAACGCCAACGGTATGACCAATGCCGATGTCTGCACCAGACGATTTTTCAACCAGATCGATTTTTTCGAGACCTATCCGAACCCGCTGACCAACGGCATGCTGCAATCCTGCAAGATCCCCCTGGTCATGGAAAATGACCGGCTGGCCATTCAGGCGGCGATCAAGGGCTGCTACGGCATCGACCATAACGATGCCCGCCTGATTCGGATCAAAAACACCCTGCATATCGGGGAGATCATGATCTCGGAAAACCTGTTGCCCGAAGCCAGGAACAATCCGCGCATCGATATTATCGGCACGGCGGAAGAATTGGCTTTCGACGCCCAGGGAAACCTGCTTTAACCTACCAGAGGAACCTGTTCATGAAAGAACAATCATACGACGTGGTCATCATCGGTGCCGGCGTGATCGGTTCGGCCGTCGCCCGGGAGTTGTCCCGCTATCGCCTGCGCATCGCCGTGCTGGAAAAAGAGTTGGATGTCGCCTGCGGCAATTCCAGCCGCAACACCGGAGTGCTGCACGGTGGTTTTACCTATCGACCCGGCTCCCTCAAGGCCGAATGTACGGTTGAAGGCAATCGCGAGTTCGACCAGGTCGCCAAGGAACTGGATGTCCCTTTCAAACGGACCGGCAAGGTCGTGGTCGGCTTCAACGACGAAGACCTGCGGAATATCCTCAAGTTCAAACAGATTGGAGAGACCAACGGAGTCCGCGGCCTGGAGATTATCGACAAGGACCGCCTCTACCGGATCGATGCCAGCGCCGGCGGTGAGTTCGCCATGTACAGCCCCGCTTCCGGGATTCTCAATCCGATGCAGTACACCATCGCCCTGGCCGAAAATGCTCACGCCAATGGTGCGGAATTTTTCTTTGCCAGCGAAGTCACCGCCATCGAAAACAGCGCCGGCCGCTACCGAATCAGTGCCGGAAACCAGCATTTCTCCGCCCGCTGGGTCATCAACTGTGCCGGGATGAACTGTGTCGCCATTTCCGAAATGCTCGGCATCAGCGGCCACCAGGTCAAAGGGTTCAAGGGGGAATATTTTGTGCTGGATAAAAAAGCCGGCCAGTACCTGAACATCCCGGTCTATCCGGCCCCCAATGCCAAGGGCGGCTTCTCCACCCATGCCACCCCCACCATCGACGGCAATGTGCTGATCGGCCCGGATTCCTATCTCACCGACGATCCGGATGACTTTGCCGCCACCCGTGACCACATGCAGGGTTTGATCGCAGACGGCTCAAAAATGTTCAAGCATATCAAGCGCGATTTCTTCATCCGCAACTTCGCCGGAACCCGCTGGAAAAGGATTGATCCTGCCACCGGCGAGGTCCTGGATTTCCTGATTGAAAGCAGAGCCGACAAACCGGGCATTGTCAATCTGATCGGGATCGAATCGCCCGGACTGACCTGCGCCTTACCGATTGCCCGGCGGGTGGTCGGCAGGATCCGCGACCGGGAGCAGCTGGCCCCCAATCCATCCTTTAACCCGGTTCGCCGAGGGATTCCCCCGTTTGCCGGGCAGCCGCGTGAGCGGCAGCAGGCATTGATCAACGCGGACCCGAACTACGGCGAGATCGTCTGCCGTTGCGAAACCATTACCAAAGCCGAAATCCTCCGCGCCATCAACAATCCCCTCGGCGTGGTCACGGTGACCGGGATTAAAAACCGGACCCGGGCGACCATGGGCCGTTGTCAGGGCGGTTATTGTGAAACCCGCATCGCCGCATTGATCCAGGAAACCCTGGGGAGCAAAGAGACGGAGGTCCTTTATCAGCATGCCGGCTCCTACCTGTTCACCGGCAAAGTTCGGGAGGACGACCATCATGCAGCATAAACAGGTGATCATCATCGGCGGTGGACCGGCCGGACTGGCGGCAGCGTTAGAGCTTTACCACAACGGCGTCACCGATATCCTGATTCTGGAACGGGAAAAACACTTAGGCGGGATTCTGCGCCAATGTATCCATGACGGCTTCGGCCTGCTTCGCTTCAAGGAATCCCTCAGCGGCCCGGAATACGCCCAGCGCTTTATCGATGAAATCGACCGTCTGCACATCCCTTATCTGACCGATGTCACAGTCCTTGATATCACCGCGGATAAAAAAGTGCTCGCCGTTTCCAAACAGGGGTTGCTCGAATTTCAGGCCGAGGCGCTGGCTCTGACCATGGGCTGCCGGGAACGCACCCGCGGAGCCATCAGCATTCCGGGCACCCGGCCCGCCGGTATTTACACCGCCGGCGTCGCCCAGTCCTACATCAACCTGGCGAATACCATGCCCGGCAAGAACGTGGTGATCCTTGGTTCCGGCGATATCGGCCTGATCATGGCCCGACGGCTGACCCTGGAAGGAGCGCAGGTCAAAGCGGTTTTCGAACTCCAGCCCTATCCGAGCGGCCTGCCGCGCAACATCGCCCAGTGCCTCAATGATTACGATATTCCGCTGTTCCTCAATCATACCATCATCGATATCAAAGGGCGCTCCCGCCTGGAAGGGGTCACGGTCGCGGCTGTCGACGAAAAGTTCGCGCCGCTCCCCGGAACCGAAAAAGACTATCCCTGCGACACCCTGATCCTTTCGGTCGGCCTGATCCCCGAAAACGAGCTGTCTTTGCAAGCCGGTGTAGAACTCGATCAAAGGACCAAAGGCGCCCTGGTCGATGACAGTTATCAGACCAGCAGCCCCGGCATCTTTGTCGCGGGCAATGTCCTCCAGGTTCACGATCTGGTCGATTTCGTTTCTGCCGAAGCCGAAAAGATGGCGCTGGGGATCGCCGCCTATCTGCACAGTCATAGCCCGCAGAGTACGCAACTGGCCATTCGCGGTGACGCTTCGATCACCCATACCGTTCCCCAGCGCGTCAGCGGCGAGAAGGATTTCACCCTCTCCCTGCGCCCCAGCCGGCCCGCCCAAAATTGTGCAGTGCAGATCTGCCAGAATGAACGGGTTATCGCAACGCAGACCTTCCGCAAAGTCCTGCCTGCGGAAATGATTCAGATCCCGGTCGCAGCCGACCTTCTGGCGGAGGCTGGCGACCTGGAAGTGAGGATAGCATGCTGAAAAAGTATACCTGCATCATCTGCCCGCTCGGTTGTGATATCGAAGCGACCGTCGAGCAGGACCTGGTTATCGCCATCACCGGCAATAGCTGTCCCAAAGGGGTCGACTACGTCAGTCAGGAGCTGGCCAATCCCCTGCGCAACATTGCCACCTCGGTATTGATCAAAAACGGCGACCTCCCGCTGGTCAGCGTCCGTCTTGACCGGCCGATCCCCAAGGCTGAGATTTTCCCGGCCATGGCCGAAATAAAGCGCCTGTGCGTCACCGCCCCGGTACAGATCGGCCAGGTTCTGCTACGGAATGTCGCCGGAACCGGCGCGGACCTGATCGCCACCAAAAAAATCCGGGCAACCGGCTAAATCCGTATTACCAAGCGCAAGAGACCCCGCAGCACAACCGTTTTCTGCCCCCTCGGTTTTTTTCCTGTCAGCTCATCGCTCTTTTCCTGCTGCCCTGGCTGCTTTCCGGCGCCCGCCTGCGGACCTTCGCCAGCGGGCACCGGAATCTTGCCCAGAGCAAAGCAAAAACCGGGGAACAAGCAAATAATTTGACGAAATCGCACATAACTCTTTATTATGATATGTTTATATTTTTCGGAGGGCATGACGTGCTGCGCGCTTGTTTCTATTACCTGCTATTTTTCCCCTGGACCTTTGTCTCGATTCTCCTGGCATTACTCTGTGCTCTTTTGAGCGGACAGAATGCTGCCCACCGGGTCGGCATTATCTGGGGCCGGTCCTGTTTGCGGCTGGCCGGGCTGAAACTCAAAGTGACCGGCGCGGAAAATATCCCGCCCACGAGCCCGGCCATTTATGTGTCTAATCACCAGAGCAATTTTGACATTCCGATTTTTTATGCCGGCCTGCCGATTCAGTTTCGCTGGCTGGCCAAACAGGAGCTGTTTGAAGTTCCGCTGTTCGGCACAGCCATGAAATACTGCGGCTATATCCCCATCGACCGTTCCAACCGACGCAAAGCCATGGAAAGCCTCAACCTTGCGGCCCAGCGGATCAAGGACGGGGCATCCGTGATCATTTTCCCCGAAGGAACCCGCACTGCGGACGGTCGTTTACAGGAATTCAAAAAGGGGGCCCTGATCCTGGCGGCTAAAGCCCGGGTTCCCGTGGTTCCGGTCACCATCAAGGGAAGCTTCCGGGTGCAGTCCAAAGACAGTCTGAAAATTACCCCCGGGCCGCTGGAGCTGATCATCTCCCCGCCGCTGGCGACCGAACATTTGCAAAACCGGGACATCGATCCGCTGACCCGGCAGATTCATGATCGCATTGCCGCCAACCTGCAAGGAGCTGAGTAAAATGAATAAATCACCCCGCGAGCAATTACGCCTGCTCCCCTTTGGCGGTCTCGGCGAGATCGGCATGAACATGCTGGGGATCGAATATGGCGGCAAAATCCTGCTCATCGATTGCGGGCTGATGTTTCCGGAAGCCTACATGTTCGGTATCGACCTGGTCCTGCCCGACGTCAGCATGCTGGAAAGCCGGCATGACGATATCATCGGCCTGGTCCTGACCCACGGCCATGAGGATCATATCGGGGCGATCCCCTTTCTTTGGCAACAGCTCGGCAGACCGGTGATTTACGGCACCGGGCTGACCCTGGGACTGCTCCGCGGTAAACTCAGGGAATTCGATCTGGACGGCAAAGTCCCCATGGAGCAGATCAGACCGCGCCAGAAAATTGCCCTCAAACCCTTCGACATCGAACCGTATCGGGCCGCCCACTCCATCGTCGACGGTATCGGCCTGATCGTCCGCACTCCCATCGGCACCCTGGTCCATACCGGCGATTTCAAGATCGATCCGACCCCGGTGGACGGTGAGAACACCGACCTGGCCAAGCTCGCCGAAGCCGGCGAGGAGGGAGTCCTGCTGCTGCTGGCGGATTCGACCAATGTTGAAAATGAAGGCATTACCCTGTCTGAAAAGACCGTCGGCAAAGTCCTCGACGAGATCATCCCCCGGTGTCAACGGCGGGTCATTGTCGCGACCTTTTCCTCAAATATTCACCGGATCCAGCAGATCGCTGATGCGGCTTTGCTGGCCGGTCGCAAAATCCTCGTCAACGGCCGGAGCATGGTCAGTAACATCGCCATCGCCCGACAGCTGGGCTACCTGAAAATTGCCGAGGAACAGTTCATCGAGCTGCGTGATCTGCGCGAGTTGCCCCCGGAGCAGGTCTTGATCATCACCACCGGCAGCCAGGGGGAACCACTCAGTGCGCTGATGCGGATCGCCACCGGCGACCATAAGCAGATCGAACTGGAGAAAGGCGATACGGTCATCCTTTCCTCCAAATTCATCCCCGGCAATGAAAAAGCGATCAGCGACCTGATCAACAACCTCTACCGCCGCGGCGCCGAAGTCTTTTATGAGAAAACCAGCGAAATTCATGTCTCCGGCCATGCCGGCCAGGAGGAATTGAAGCTGATTCACAGCCTGGTCAAACCGAAGTTCTTCGTTCCGGTGCATGGCGAATATCGCCACCTCGTCAAACACTGCCAGCTCGCCGTCGAAATGGGGATGGCGCCGGAAAACACCCTGGTCCTGGAAAACGGACAAAGTTTGGAACTGACCTCGACGGAAATGCAGTTGGGTGAGCCCTTTGAAAGCGGCCGGGTGTTTGTCGACGGCAAAGGGATCGGCGATGTCGGCACCATGGAGCTGCGCGACCGCCGCCACCTCGCCCATCATGGCGTGGTCATTGTCATGCTCGCCATCAACCAGTCGACCGGCAGCATTGTGCAGGGTCCGGAAATCTTCACCAAAGGGTTTGTTCCGGAAGAAAACGGCGAGAGTAGTGAACTGTTGAACGAGGCCAGGCAGGTCGTCTGTGACCTGCTTGGAGAATACAGCCTGGAGATGCTCAGCGATTGGGAAGAGCTGCGCGTCGAGGTCCGCAAGACCCTGCGCCGCCTGTTCAACCGGCAGATTGCCCGCCGCCCCTTGATTTTGCCGCTGATTCTGGAATTATAAACGCGTCAAGGACGAGGGCCTGAAGGCAGAGCAAGCGAACCGCCCGACCCGGCCGAACAAGCAAAGGGGACACCCCCCGCTTGAAAAAGAACGGTTTAATCTTTATTGTATACTGGCCGGTGCCGCTATTATCAATCTATGCTCTGCCCTGACATTATCTGTCACAACAGGGGAGTATGTTTCCAGAAATGAAAAGCAACGCCTATGGGTAAAGAAAGAGCCATGAACAAAGACATCCCGGAAGTCTCAACAGCAAGTCGCATGCAGAAGGAAATTCTCGGCCTGGTCTGGCTGGCTCTGGGGATTTTTCTACTGATCTGCCTGCTCAGCTACAGCAACGACGATCCGTCTTTCAACAATAACCTCAACCCGGAGCGGATTCATAATCTGATCGGCGTGTTCGGCGCCCATCTGGCGGATCTGCTCTATCAGGCCTTCGGGCTGACCGCTCTGCTCTGGCCCCTGGGCTGCCTGCACCTGGCCTGGCGCTGGTTGAAATTCAGGGAAGTTCATTTCCGCACGACCAGGCTCATCGCCTTCCTGCTGCTGCAGATCTCCCTGGGCGGACTGCTAGCTCTCGACCTGTCTTCAGTCTCCGTCTTCGGCAGCCGGATCAATGAAGCCGGCGGCGCCATCGGCCGGGTGCTGGTCCAGTTGCTGGCACGTTATCTCAACCTGGGCGGGGCCGCTATCGTCCTGATCGTCTTTTTCCTGGTGGCACTGATCCTCTCCACCCGCTTTTCCCTGGTGCTGTTCATCGACGGGATTCTGGAGCGCTTTGGCAGACGCCTCGAACTGCGTCGCGAAGCCAGCAAAGCCCGCGCTGAGCTGCGCCAGAAAGAGAAAAAGCTGATCGAAATCAAAGCCCCGTCCATCAGCACCCCGGAACCGCGCCGGCTCATTGAGGCCAAACCCCAGAAAAGTAAAAAGCAAAGCCGGACCCAGAAAGAGGAAGAAAACCAGGTCGCCTTTGCCTTTCTGGAACCGAGTGGAACCTACCATCGACCGGGGATCGCCCTGTTGGAACATGACGGCGGAGAACAAAAACCCATCGACCGCGAAAGCCTGACCATGGCCGCCCGGATGCTGGAAAAGAAACTCCTCGATTTCGGCGTCGAAGGGGACGTGGTCGAAGTCAAACCCGGCCCGGTTGTCACCATGTACGAATTTGCCCCGGCTCCCGGGGTCAAGGTCAACAAGATCTCCAATCTGCAGGATGACCTGGCCATGGCTCTGCAAGCGGTCTCGATCCGCATTGTGGCGCCGATCCCCGGCCGCGGCGTGGTCGGTATCGAAATCCCCAACAAGGACCGCGAAACCGTCTACCTTAAGGAAATCATCGATTCGGAGGCCTTTCAGCGCAATGGCGGGAGACTGCCCATGGCGCTGGGCAAGGATATCTTCGGCCAAGTGGTTGTTTCGGACCTGGCCAAAATGCCGCACCTGCTGGTGGCCGGCTCGACCGGCAGCGGGAAATCCGTGTCCATCAACACCATGATCCTTTCGCTGCTGTATCGGGGAACCCCGGACGACGTGCGGCTGATCATGATCGATCCGAAGATGCTCGAGCTGTCCATTTACGAAGGCATTCCCCACCTGCTCCTGCCGGTGGTGACCAACCCGAAAAAAGCTGCCCTGGCCCTGGCCTGGGCGGTTCGGGAAATGGAACGTCGCTACCAGCTCATGGCCGATAAAGGGGTGCGGAATATCGACGGCTATAACCGCAAGCTTGCCAAAGAGTTGAAAGAAGCCGAAAACCTTCCCCCGGAACCGGATCCGGCCGAGGACATACTGGAACCGGGGCTGGAAGACATGGTCATTCCCGAAGCGGAACAGGAGCTCGACCATGGTCACCTGCCCTATATCGTCGTCATTGTCGACGAGTTGGCCGACCTGATGATGGTTGCCGGCCGGGAGATCGAAGAATCCATCGCCCGTCTGGCTCAAATGGCCCGGGCTGCCGGCATCCACCTGATCCTGGCCACCCAGCGACCCAGCGTCGATGTCATTACCGGTCTGATCAAAGCCAACTTCCCGACCCGGATCTCATTCAAGGTCTTCTCGCGTACCGATTCGCGTACCATCCTCGACTCCATGGGAGCCGAAGCCCTGCTTGGCATGGGCGACATGCTCTTTCTGCCGCCGGGGGTCGGCTACCTGCAACGCGTCCACGGGGCGTTTGTTTCGGAACTGGAAGTCCAGCGGGTGGTTGACTTTCTCTCCAAACAGGGGCAACCGGAATACGACAAATCGATTCTCCAGGCACCGCCCGCGGCAAACGGCGCCGAGGACGGCGAAGAAGAGTATGACGAGCGCTGGGACGAAGCGTTGAAAATTGTCACCGACACTCGCCAGGCGTCCATTTCCATGCTCCAGCGCCGCCTGCGGGTCGGTTACAACCGCGCCGCCAGAATGATCGAGCGCATGGAGACCGAAGGGATTGTCGGCCCCTCGGACGGCAGCGGTAAGCCCCGCGAAGTCCTGGCCAGAAAAATGGAATGAGCCTGACCACAGCCCGGAAAGGAGAAGCTTCCGGGCTGTTTTTTCAGCTGCCCAAAACAAAAGCCCCGTAACCGACTGCCCATTGTTCATTCATTTGCCGACTCCGTTAAACAGTTCACACCACCAATTATCCGCCACTCAACTCAGCTTCGCCCCTTTCAAAGTTGACAGAAAAGTTATATTTTTCAGCTGGTTAAAAATTACCTTTTGGTTAGATTTCTATTGCATCAGCCCCGTCCCTGATATACCCTCACTAATTATGTGATTTTATCTTCCATATATAAAGATGATCCAATACACCATATCCAGGCCGGGTTCCGGCTTTGCTTATTGATCTATTGCAAGATCACCGTTTGCCGCCGCTTTGGGATTACTTGAAAATCCTTGATGACTGCAACTTTTAACTGTATGGGAGAACCACGATGAGGAAACTCACTGGAATGCTGTTCGCTTGCCTGCTGCCCCTGCTCTGGGTCGGTAGCGCAGCTGCCACCGACCACTCTTTCATCGAAGGCCCGCTGAACAGCGGTCCGGAGGTGACCAAAGCCTGTCTTGAATGCCATCAGGACGCGGCTGATCACATCATGAAAACCAGCCATTGGACCTGGAGCATGGAGCAGGACTTTGCCGGCAAAAAAATCGACCGCGGCAAGATCAACTCCATCAATAATTTCTGTATCGCCGTTAAATCCAATGAGCCACGCTGCACCAGCTGTCATATCGGTTATGGCTGGAAAGACAGCAGTTTCGATTTGACCGATTCCTCCAAAGTTGACTGCCTTGTCTGTCATGACAGCACCGGCAGTTATAAGAAAACCCCCACGGATGCCGGGCTTCCCGCCGGGGAAGTCGATCTGCTTTACGTCGCCCGCAATGTCGGCAAGACCTCACGCCAGACCTGTGGCACCTGTCACTTCTTTGGCGGCGGCGGCGACGCCGTCAAACACGGGGATCTCGATTCGAGCATCGATTTCCCCACCCGCAACCTCGATGTCCACATGGCTGCTGACGGCAATAACTTCACCTGCGCCGGCTGTCATGAAACGAAGGACCATAACATCAGCGGTCAGGCCATGGTGGTCTCCCCCAAAGGACAGAACCATATCGGCTGCACCAGTTGTCATGGCGATAAGGTCCACAGTGAATCGATCCTCAATCAACATCTCGATACGGTTGCCTGCCAGACCTGCCATATCCCGACCTTTGCCAAAGAGGTTCCGACCAAAACCTCCTGGGACTGGTCCACGGCCGGCCAGGATATCAAAGGGGAAAAAGACCAGTACGGCAAACCGACCTATATGAAGAAAAAGGGCTCCTTCACCTGGGGCAAAAATATCGTCCCGACCTATGCCTGGTATAACGGCAGTGCCGGCGCCTATCAATTCGGCGACAAAATCAATCCCGCCACCACAACGGCACTGAACTACCCCATCGGCGAGCGAAGCGACCTGAAGGCCAAAATTTACCCGTTCAAGATCCATACGGGGAAACAGATCTACGATACGAAAAACATGTACTTTATTCCGCCCAAAGTGTTTGGCAAAGGCGGCTACTGGAAGACCTTCGACTGGAAGCAGGCGGCTGAGCAGGGAGCCAAAGCCAATGGTCTGAAGTTCAGCGGAGAATACGGGTTTGCCCCGACCATCATGTACTGGCGCATCAACCACATGGTCTCCCCCGCGGCCCAGGCTCTGGATTGCCTCGATTGTCACGGCGACAACGGCCGCCTGGACTGGGGCAAACTCGGCTACCAGGGAGACCCGCTGCAGAACCCCGAATTTGCCCGAACCCGGTAAGTCCAACCTCACACCGGGATAACGTCTTTGCCGGACGTTGTCCGCAACCTTGCAGGAGCACCCTGACGTTGGCCAGGGTGCTCCTCTTCATTTAAGCCCTTGTCGGACCGGCATGGGACAGCTATCATGGCAGCTCCAACATAAACCTGCGAAACAGCATTCCGGGACACAGAAGATGAGCGCGACCAAGACCAACACGACCAATCAAGGAACCCTGATCCCGGAAGCAAGCTACGACCTGCGCATCATGCAGGCATTGCGGCGGGTCATCCGCGCCATCGACCTGCACTCGCACAAGCTGACCACCCAGTACAAAATCACCGGGCCCCAGCTGAGTTGCCTGACCACCATCAGGGACGATGGTCCCATGACCAGCGCGAATCTGGCTAAAAAAGTTTATCTCAGCCCCAGTACGGTCGTTGGGATCATCGACCGCCTTGAAGAAAAGAATCTGGTCACCCGCAATCGGGACAGCAAGGACCGCCGCCAGGTGCATATCGCCATCACCCCAAGTGGAGCAGAGCTCATCGAAGCGGCCCCGTCCATGCTGCAGGAGACCCTCTCCGCAGCCTTGGGAGAGCTCTCTGAAATAGAGCAGGTCTCCATCACCCTCGCCCTTGAAAAGCTGGTCGATCTTATGGAAGCCCGTCATATCGGCGCGGCGCCGATCCTGGAAACAGGCCCCTTGACCGACAGATCAGCCTGAGTCCCCGGCCAAACCGCTCTTTTGCACTTGCCTTCCCGGCTCCCAACGCATAAGTGTTCAGATTGGAAACGAGAAATTTTTCGTTGTGGCAAGAAAATCAAGGGGTTGCGCGGAGGGGTAGTCCTTTACGCCGCACAAGAAAACCCGCAGATTGACACCGCCACAGCGGAAAAAGGCTGTTTCCGGATGAAAACTAACTATCCACCTCCACAACTCTCTCGATTTCCCGAACCGCAGGTTCTTGTTTCTTCCCGTTTGAACAGCTCCCGGCACAGCGGCTTCTCTGCCCAACTTGACAGATTGGTTTGTTTGCACTAAACTAATTCGTATTCGAATCATTTTATTACAAATATTTCTATCATCAATTTATTTCCATATAAACCATCCCCAATCGAAAGACGAAAGCATGAGACTCTTCTAAAAACAACAAATCATGTCCCCGGTATGGCTACCGCCCGACCCCGGCCGCACGCACCACTGCGGCGTCAACAGATTCAATGTCACCGATGTTCACAGCCAGCTACAGGCGACCAACCTTGTCTGCTGTTACCCTGAGGACTCTGTACAGGAGCTGAAAAGTAACCAATCATGACTCATTTTTCCAATGCCCAACAAAAAATAGCCGAACATTTAAGCAGCGAAGACCGCTTTGTCGCATCCAAATGGACCGACTGGCACTGGCAGCTGAAACATTCCATCACCAGGGTTGAAACCTTTGAAACCTTGCTGAATATCCGCCTCGATCCGCTGGAGCGCCGGAAGGTCGCCTTGACCTTGAAAAAATTTCCGTTGCGGGTCACCCCCTATTATCTGTCTCTTATTGATCGCAACGATTTCCGCAACGATCCGGTCTTCCGTCAGGCGTTCCCCGATCCCCAGGAACTGGAAATCGATAAATGCGATATGGCCGACCCCCTGGCTGAAGATAAAGACAGCCCCGCCCCGGGTATCACGCACCGCTACCCGGACCGGGTTCTGTTCCATGTCAGCAATGTCTGCGCCATGTATTGCCGCCACTGCACGCGCAAACGCAAGGTCGGCGATGTCGACTCGATCCCGGACCGGGAGCAACTGCGCGCCGGCCTCGAATACATTCAAAATGCCCCTGAGGTGCGTGATGTGCTGCTCTCTGGCGGCGACCCGCTGATGCTCAACGACGCCTACCTGGACTGGATTCTCACCGAACTGCGCAAGATCGAACATGTTCAGGTGATTCGCATCGGTTCAAGAATGCCGGTGGTGCTGCCCTACCGGATCACTGATGAACTGGTTGCCATGCTGAAAAAGCACCACCCGGTCTGGCTGAACACCCATTTCAATCACCCTCGGGAGATGACCAAATCAGCGCGGCTTGCCCTGCGCAAGCTGGCGGATGCAGGAATTCCCCTTGGCAATCAGTCCGTGCTGCTGGCCGGGGTCAACGACTGCCAGCGAATTATCAAATCGCTGGTCCATAAACTGGTCGCCAACCGGGTCCGCCCTTACTACCTTTATCAATGCGACCTGTCCGAAGGGCTCTCGCACTTCCGTACCCCGGTGGGGAAAGGGATCGAAATCATGGAAGGGCTGATCGGCCATACCAGCGGGTTCTCGGTGCCAACCTATGTCATTGATGCCCCCGGCGGCGGCGGTAAAATCCCCTTGAATCCCAACTATCTGATCTCACTGTCGACCAACAAGGTCGTGCTACGCAATTACGAAGGGGTGATTACCACCTACCAGGAACCGAATAGCTACGAAACCAAGTTCTGCGATCGCAACTGCGAACGCTGTGATCTGCAATTGAAACTTGATGAGGGGCAGGAAAAAGACGCCACCGGCATTGAAAAACTGCTTTCGGACTTTGACGAGGCAATCAGTCTGACCCCGGCCGGGAACCAGAGATTGGAGCGCCGTGATGAGTCATGACCTGATTGAGCAGATCGGCCGTTCCGAAGTGCAGCATGGCCCGGCCAGCAACCGGGTTTACCTGATGAAGCTCGACCGCCGCGATTTCCCGGAAATCGTTTCGGAGATCGCGGATCTGGCTGATCAAAACGACTATTCGAAAGCCTTTGTCAAGGTTCCGGCTTACGCCAGGGCGGGCTTTGAACAGAACGGCTACCGGGTTGAAGCCAAGATTCCCGGTTTCTACCGAGGCAGGGATGACGCATACTTCATGGCCCGCTATTTTGACCCGGACCGCAGCAAAGACCCGGCCGCCGAGCAGGTCCGCCAGGTCCTCGCTGCCGCCCGGCACAAGGCAGGCTCCACGGTTGGCGTAACCTTGCCGCCGGACTGCGACTGCCGCACAACAACGCCCGCAGACAGTGAAGAGATGGCCCGCCTCTACCGCAAGGTGTTTGCCAGCTATCCTTTCGCAATTCACAATCCGGACTATCTTGCCGACACCATGGCTGCCAATCTGCACTACATCGGCATCTGGCACACCGGGCAGCTGGTGGCCCTGGCCTCAGCCGAAATGGATGAACAAGGGAGCAATGCCGAGTTGACCGATTTTGCCACCCTCCCGGAGTGGCGCGGCTGCGGGCTGGCCAACCATCTTCTCCAACAATTGGAACACGAGATGGCACAAATCGGGATCACAACCTGTTACACCATTGCCCGGGCGACATCCTACGGAATGAATATCTGCTTTGCCGCAAACGGCTATCGTTTCAGCGGCACCCTGATCAGAAATACCCAGATATCCGGCGGTCTGGAAAGCATGAATGTCTGGTACAAACACTTACCCTGACCAATAACCCGACAGAGACGGAGAACATTCTATGGAAATCCGAGTTTTTGATGGTGACATCAACAAAGCCGTCAAAGTCTTGAAACGGAAACTGCAGCAAGACGGTCTGTTCAGAGAAATACGCAATCGTAAATTTTATGAAAAGCCCAGCATCAAACGGCGCCGCAAGGCCAAGGAATCGCAGCGCCGCCTGCGAAAAAAAATGAAAAGACTGGCCAATCGTTGAGGAGTCGCGGACCGACCCGTGCCAATCCGAACAGCAACGAGTCGTCTCGGGGGGGAGACCCTCTTGCACTGTCATCATGGCATGACAACATGATCCTGGGCCCATCATGGGGCAGCAGTTAAGACGCCGCGCGACAGGGACGCGAAAACACCTGGGTCTGCTCTTGCGGCAAGACCATTAATCAGGCCGATCACTTTTGCCGTTCAAAGCCACAGTTCGCGAACCACTGACCAAAGATTTTCAGCTGAAGGAGGAATAAATATGTTTATGCAAAATATGTACTTACAATTAAAAAATAAGTTGTCAAACCCAGGAGCACTGATCCTGCTCGGTTTTACCCTGCTCTTCATTCAGGCGGGGCCTGCCCAGGCCGGCCCTTTGATGGACAGAATCGACGCCGGCAAGACCATTCGTATCGGTTTTGCAAATGAAGTTCCCTGGGCCTATCCCGGTGAAAACAACAAGCCGCTCGGCTTTGTCAATGCCTACACGTTGGGCGTGCTCAAGGAGATGGGTTACACCAATATCGAGCCGGTCGTCACTGAATGGGGCGGCCTGATTCCGGGTTTAAAAGCCAATCGTTTCGATATCATCACCGGCGGTATGTATATTCTCAACAGTCGTTGTCAAAACATCGCATTCTCCGAACCAATGGGGAAATTCGGCGACGCTTTCATCGTTGCCAAAGGGAACCCCAAAGGAATACAGAATTACCAGGACATCAAAAACAAAAATGCCATGCTGGTCACCGGTGCCGGCTATAACACCATTGAAGCGGCCAAAAAAGAAGGCGTTGCCGAAAATAACATCATGACGGTCCCCGGCCCCACCGAAATTCTCGCTGCTGTCAAAGCGGGCCGGGCCGATGCGGGGGGCATGACCTATTTTACCGCGTTGAATCTGGCCAAAGAATCCGGAAATGCCGTGGATGTCACCAATCCCTCGGCCTTGCCTGAGTGGACCCTGGCTTACGTTGGCATTGGCTTTCGCGAAGCGGATCGCGACTTCCTGAAAAGGTTCAATGCAGCCCAGAAAAAATATCTCGGTTCGGCAAAAATGCTGAAAACGGTTGAACAATACGGATACACCAAAAATCAACTCCCCGGTGAAGTCACAACCGCCTGGGTTTGTAAAAACCGCTGAGACGGAACCTGCTGCGGGTATTGTTTCAATACCCGCAGCGTTATTTCAGGCAACAATTGAAGTCACTTTTCTACCGGAAGCTGTACTCTTTTTTTGTGGTCGACTCTTCCACATTCCGCGCGAAATCCGGCCGCCAGAAGAACTGCAGGGCTCTCAATCACCACGGAACAATCCTGTCGAGAGCAAGTGGCTACACGGGTTGCCTTTCATCATTAAGGGCATATCCTGAAGTTTTGTTTTTATAAAGACAACACCAGGGATATCAGAATCATGACCTATCAAAAATTCATTATTGACTATGGCCCCCGCCTGCTCGACGGCTCGGTAACGACCGTTCTCCAGACCATACTGGCTTCCCTGGTTGCCATTGCAATTGCCTTGGCGGCCGGTCTGATGCGTCTTTCCAGCAATCGACTGATTTACGGGACGGCCACGACCTATATCGAAATATTTCGCGGCACCTCACTCCTGGTACAACTTTACTGGATCTTTTTTGTCCTCCCCCTGTTTGGCCTGACCTTGGACAAATTCACCGCCGGATTTTTGGCGGTGGGCATGAATCTTGGCGCCTATGGTGCCGAGTTGGTCCGTGGCGGAATTCTTTCCGTACCACGAGGACAATGGGAAGCGGCTCTGGCCCTGAACATGTCGCCGCGACAACGCATGCTTCGCATCATCTTTCCACAAGCTCTCCTTAATATGCTGCCGCCATGGGGCAACCTGCTGATTGAACTGCTTAAAGGAACCGCTCTGGTGTCTTTGATTTCGGTCTCTGACCTGATGTTCGAAGCCAAACAGATCAATGGCTCGACGTTCCTGTCGGCGCAAGTTTTCGGCACCGCGCTGGTGATTTACTATCTGCTGGCACGGGGGTTGCTGACCCCGTTCATGAGATGGCTTGAACGCGTTATGAAGCGGAAGCTCGGAAAGGTGTGATCCATGTTTGACTGGAAATGGGATTTTGTCTGGAATATTTTTCCCCGCTTGCTGGAAGCAACGGGCAACACCTTACTGGCTGCCGGGTTCGGCTATGGAATCGCTGTTGTCCTGGGCCTGATTTTTGCCCTTTCCCAAAGGACGCGCTTTCATTTTTTGACCCTGACGGTGCGTGAGTTGGTCGAATTCATCCGCTCAACCCCGTTGGTCCTACAAATTTTCTTTGTCTTCTATGTCGGACCGCAATTCGGCCTGCGCCTCTCCCCCTGGTCGGCAGGAATGATTGCCATCGGCCTGCATTACGCTTCCTACTTGTCGGAAGTCTATCGGGCCGGTATTGATGCGGTCCCCAAAGGTCAATGGGAGGCCGCCGTGTCTCTGAATTTAAGTCCGCTTCGGACATATAAGAAAATCATTCTTCCGCAGGCCATCCCCCCGGCCTTTGCCGGCATGGGCAACTACTTGGTCGGCATTTTCAAAGATACTCCGATGCTTTCGGTCATCGGTGTTGCAGAACTGATGCATACGGCCAATTCCATCGGGTCGGAGAGCTACCGATTTCTGGAACCCTATACCCTGGTCGGGATTATCTTTCTGGCGATATCCCTGCCGACCGCCTCTCTGCTGCGCAGAGCGGAAACTCATATACGCCAAAAACTCGGATTGAGGACATCATGACTCCCCAGCAAAAAATAGCATATCCCTTACACTTGAACGGTACTGACGCCCCCATGGTCCGCTTTCACAACGTGACCAAACGCTACGGAGACCTCGTTGTCCTCGACTCCCTCCAACTTGATGTTGCCGAGGGTGAAATGGTCACGATTATCGGGCCATCCGGTTCGGGCAAGACAACGGTCCTGCGCATGCTGATGACCTTGGAAAAGATTGATGGCGGTGTCATTTACGTTGATGGCGAGCCGCTGACTCACATGGAAAAAAACGGGGCGCTGGTTCGTGCCGATAAAAGATACCTGCGCCGTCAGCGTGCCAACATTGGCATGTGCTTTCAACATTTCAACCTGTTCCCTCATATGACCGCGCTGGAAAATTGCATTGAAGCCCCGATCCAAGTCCTAGGGCTTAAGAAAAAAGCGGCCACAGAACGCGCCGAAGAACTTCTCGACATGGTCGGCATGCTTGAAAAGGCTCATGAACACCCTTCGCGATTATCCGGGGGACAACAGCAACGGGTCGCCATTGCCCGGTCCCTTGCCATGCGCCCAAAAGTGATGTTGTTTGATGAAGTGACTTCGGCACTTGACCCCGAAGTGATCGGAGAGGTGACCCAGGTCATTCGCAAACTGGTTGACAAGCACAACCTGACCATGTTGATGGTGACCCATCAGATGGGGTTCGCCAGGGAAATTTCCGACCGGGTCTGCTTTTTCTACGATGGCAGCATCGAGGAACAAGGGACTCCGGACCAACTTTTTGACAACCCACAGAAAGAACGAACTCAGCAATTCCTCAGCGCAGTATTTGAAGCCGGTTAAGTGATTGATAAACTATCCCTAAATAAAGTAAAATAATGTTTTACTGTTGTTGCATAATGTATCGCCTCTGTTAAAAATCAAACTGACACCCAATAAAGATTGATCAATTCGACTTAATTCTCCCCCATATCACCTCCCAATCATTTTATTGGGATCGCCTTATTTGTGTTGCTATTGTTCAGGAATTTCCAGTCCCGGAATCCTGAGATTACAAATAAACTGGAATAAGGAGGTCGTTTATGGTGAAGAAAATGGGTCGTCTTTTCCTTGGAATGCTCCTAGTCACAACCCTGGTCAGTCCTGCCCTTGCGGAACTGACCCCAAAGCAGCAGTTAGGCAAAACCCTTTATTTCGATGAGATGCTCTCCTGGAATGCCAATCAGGCCTGTGCCAGCTGCCACTTTCCACCAGGCTTTGCTGATCCGCGTAATGCTGCGGACCCGATCAATGCACCGGTTTCGGAAGGCTCTGTGCCAGGTCTTTTTGGTGGCAGGAATGCGCCGAGTTCCGCGTACGCAGCGTTCAGCCCGTTTTTCCATTGGGATGCCGTCAATGGCTTGTTTGTCGGCGGACAGTTTTGGGACGGCCGCGAGAACAACCTGACCGGGCAGGCGATGGGACCGTTTTTGAACCCGGTAGAAATGGCCATGCCGGATAAGGCAAGTGTCTTACAAGCATTGACCAGCCATCCCAATTTGGCGACAGTAAACCCCAACGCCGCCACTTATCAAACCGGCTTCCTGGCCGTCTTCGGGGTGGACCTCAGCACACTTGATCCGACCAATCGCATTGAAGTGGACGCCGTTTATGAGATGCTGGCCGACGCCATTGCCGCTTTTGAAAAATCCTACGAACTCAATCAGTTCACGTCGAAATATGACGCCTGGCTGGCCGGCTTGTACGTGATGACCAAGCAGGAAGAAAAAGGGCTGAAAATTTTTACCGGCAAAGCAAAGTGCAACCTCTGTCATCTCAGCACGCCAACATTGGCGCCGGACGGGATCACGCCACAGCCGCCGTTATTCACCGATTTTACTTACGACAACCTGGGGATCCCGAAAAATCCGCTGCTGGCCGCTAATCCCACCGATTACGGCTTGGGCGGGCTGCCGAATATTGCCGCTTACGATCCGCTCACCATGACGGATGGCGCTGTTGTTTCCGCGACGAATGCCGGCAAGTTCAAAGTCATGACCCTCCGCAATATCGCGCTGACTGCGCCTTATGGCCACAACGGCTATTTTGCGACTTTGAAAGACATCATCCACTTCTATAATACAGCCGGAATCCCGGGGATGTGGCCCGCTCCGGAAGTGGCCCTGAACGTCAATCGTGCGGAATTGGGCGACCTACGCTTAACCAATGAGCAGGAAAACGATTTGGTGGCCTTTTTACAGACCTTGAGCGACGGCTTTCTACCGGCACCATTGACGGCTCCGGTGCCCTATCCGCCGTTCCCGTAATCTGGACATAACCGTAGCTTTGAATGCCCCGGCCGCAACCGGGGCATTCATTTGGAGCGGAATAGCTCGGCGCGGCTCACCTCGTCAGCAGTGGCACCCCGATCAAAACCCCGTGCAGCCAGACCACAAACAGGGCGTAAATGACCAGACCGGCCAGCACGCTGAAAACATCGTTCATTTTGCGGGGTGGCGCTGTCGGCAGCGACCGTTGGGTCCGGTGGCCCATGGAACGGAGATCTAGCCAGGCCCAGACCAGGAAAGCGCCGAACAGCAGCAGGTCGGCACTGCTGCCGTTGGCCAGCAGGTGGGCAGCGGCCCAAAGCAGCGTTGCCAGCAACATCGGGTGCCCGACCCGCTGGCGGATTCGACCTGGGAAATAAGTCGCCAGGAGCAAAGGAAAAACCGGCAGCAGCAGGACCATGGCCAGATGTCGCAACCATGGCAGCGGGACATAAACCGCAGCCGCGCCAGGCCGGGCAGCCGCATAACCGAGGACGATGAGGACCAGGCCGACCAGACTGAGCAGGGAATAGAGCCCTTTCCATGGCCATTCCCCCAGGCTGGCAGCAACATTGTTTCGCCAGGGTTCGTTGATCATTGAAACACTGTGGACGGCGAAAAAGATCACCAATCCGCCAAGCAAAATCCCCATGAGTAGCCCTCTTGCCGTTGGCAGGTTGTTGTTGGTCAGTGCTCGAAACGTTGCAGCGGCAATTCTGTCACCCCGTGGTTGGCCCGGCCCTTGGCATCGATAATCTCCCATTCGGCCCGCAGCAGCGTGCCTTCGGGATAGGCACGGGGATGTTCAGGATGCACCACCACCGCCATATCGAACGCCGAAGTAAAATACTCGCCGGCCACTTTTTCTCCGTTCACCTTGAACAGGGCGAAATGCCTGACCTTGACGGGTCGATCAAAACTGACGCTAAGCTCCGTGCTGTAAGCGGCGCCGGGTTCCCACATCCCGCCGATCAGCAGCACCGTCGGTGGCTGGACCGGAACGATTCGCCCCGGAACATGGCGAAACCCTTCCGGTGGCATCCCGGCCGCGGGTTTGCCGTTGAGCAGGATACGAACAGCGCTCAACTCTGGAAATTGCATGGCGGTTTCCGTCAGCATGGCGAAGAGCGCGGTCTGCTCCTCTCTCGGCAGGACCCGCTCTGTAGTGACGGTGAGGGTCACAACAGCGGCGGACTCGGCCCCCACGCCGATGGAGACTCCGTCAAGAGCAGGCTGGTACAACGGACTGTCCGGCGGCAGAATCAGATCCTTTCCGTTCAGCCGCCCGATAATCTGCCGGAGCTGATTTTTTTCATCATACAGAAAAAACGGCAGCGCACTGACCCGGCTGGGGTCGCTGCGCAAAGGCAGGTAGCCGACCCGGGCCAAAGCCCGGCCTGTTTCCACGGCTGGCGGGGGACCAAAATTATCCAGGTAAGCCTGGTCGGCCTCGACACTTCCGGCCGCACGCGCTTCGCCCTGCTGCTGCCAGCCAAGCGGAATCAGCAAACCCATCAGGACAACAGCCAGGGTAACGGAATATCTCATCGCGTGCTCCTCACTGAAAAGGCCTTCTTTTGCTCTACTATATCACACCGGCGCCCCAATCACGGACAGCAGGGCCCGCTTGCGGCAAAGTCTCCTTGACTTGAACTCTCCGCTGTGTTCAATATGAACCATTAAAGAACTTTATGAACATTTTACAAATACTGAACACATTATCCCGATATTGAGGTCACCATGCCACGAAAACCACTTCTTGAAGACGATCAAATCATTCGCAGCAGCGTTAAAGCGATGCAGGGGATACCTGGCACCAAAATCGAATTTATGCTCCAGAAAATCGGCGGTCCTTTTGCCGGAGCCTTCCGTCTGTCCGGCCCCTGGGGTGAGCGCTACTACTATCTGAAGGTCGTCCCCAAGCTGACCCCGGTCCTGGCCGACCTGGTGGTCCACCAACTCAAGACGACTCCGGCTCCGCAGAACGCCTTTCCCCTGTTGGTCAGCCACTATATCGCTCCGAAAATCGCCGCGAACTTGAAAGCCAAAGGGATCGAATATGCCGACTGTGCAGGCAACCTGTTTTTGAACCAGATGCCTTTGTACATCCATATCGGCGGACAGAAACACGCACCCAAGGCGCCGGGAGCCGATCGCCTGTTCCGGTCGGCCGGGCTCAAACTGGTTTATCTTCTGCTGCGCAACCGCCGCTCGGTAACCGCCACTTACCGGATGCTGGCCGACGACGCCGGGATCGCCCTGGGCGCCATAGGCAGCCTGTTCGGCGAGCTGGAAAAGCGCGGAAACCTGGCCCTGGCTGAAAACGGCGAGCGCTTTCTCGATCATATTGAGGAACTGCTGCACCGCTGGCAGCTCGGCTACCTGGAGACCTTGCGTCCCAAGCTGCTGCTGCAACGTTGTCGACAGAGTCCAGGCTTTTCCATCAGCCTGATCGCTGAACAGCTGAAACAGTTAAAGGGAGGAGACCAAATCCTGATCGGGGGCGAACTGGGAGCCTCGCTGCTGACCAGCGGCTTCAAACCGCAGAGTGCGGTGCTCTATCTGGCCCCGGACATCCAGTTAAAAACCATGTTGCAACTGCACCTGACGCCGGACCCGAACGGAGAGGTCACCCTGTTGCAGCCCTTTGGGCAACAATGCCACTGGAGCGGCTGGCAACCGGACGGACTGACTCTGGCCGACCCGCTGCTGACCTTTGCCGAACTCAAAGGCGGCGCTACGGATCAGGTTGCCGAAAAAATCTATCGGCAATATCTGAGCCCACGCTTCGAGGGCTGATATGGACCGTTTGCAAGAGCTGCTGCAGCGTATCGACGGGAAAGGCTACCCGCACTACAAACAGTTGACGGGCAGTTACGATTTCCGGTCTTTCCGGCTGATCATCGATCATGTTCAGGGCGACCCGTTTGCCCAACCGTCGCGGATCAGCATCCGCCTGCGCAGTGATCAGCATGGCATCCCCGGCCATTTTCATGACAGCAGGATCAGGCAGACCGCGGTCGAGGACTGGCTGGCCCGCGCTACCCATTCCGCCATTGGCCGGCTGGTCAAAGGCCAGCGTGGCACCGGGCTGAGCGGCACTCTGGCCATTGCGGTTAACGGGCAGAAAGTGCTGCGCCGCAACGCACTGCTGATCGACCCGGAGATGCTGGAAGCCCGTCTGCTGTTCGCCCTGCCGGCAGCGGGGCGGAGGATTCTCGCAGCGGAAGCGGCGGAGATGTTTTTTAAGGAGCTGCCGGCAGTGGTGCAAAGCGGCCTGTGCTGGCAAAAGAGAGATCTGCGGCCGTTACAGCAGCATATCGAACAGGTTGAAGATCAGGACGCCCTGCGCAACCAACTGACGGCACGGAAGGCGGTGGCCTTTATTGCCGATGGGGCAATTCTGCCGCGCCGCAGCGGGATCGACGACCGCCCGCTGGCCCGGGCGGTAAAGTTCCAGTCGCCGCCCGAACTCCGCCAGACCCTGACCCTGCCACGCCAGGGAGCGGTCAGCGGCATGCTGATCCCGGCCGGGGTCACGGTGATTGTCGGCGGCGGGTTCCACGGCAAATCCACCTTGCTGCAAGCCCTTGAGCACGGGGTCTACAACCATCGCCCCGGCGATGGCCGGGAACGGGTTGCAACCCTGGAATCTGCCGTCAAGATTCGCGCCGAAGACCACCGGTCCATTGAACAGGTGGACATCAGCCCGTTTATCAACAACCTTCCGGGAGCCCGGCAGACCAACTGTTTTTCCACCGACAATGCCAGCGGCAGCACTTCACAAGCGGCCAATATCGTTGAAGCCCTGGAGTGCGGCTGTCAATGCCTGCTCATCGACGAAGACACCTCCGCAACCAATTTTATGCTCCGCGACCAGCGGATGCAGCAGCTGGTGCCGGCGGCTCAGGAACCGATCACTCCCTTCCTGTTCCGGGTGCGGGAGTTACATCGACAGCATGGAATTTCCACGATCATTGTGACCGGTGGCTGCGGCGATTACCTGGCGGTCGCGGACCGGGTCCTGATGCTCGCGGAGTACCGCGTCAGTGATGTGACGGGCAAAGCCCGGATGTTGGTCAACCAGGATGAGCTTCCGACTCTTCATAACCAGCCGTTTTGCACCGGTCCACTGCGGCGGATCAAGCTGGCAACTGCGCCGTTGCCACGCCAAAACCGCTGCAAGATTCAGGTGCGCGAACAGCGGCTGCTCGAATATGGCCGGCGGCGCATCGATCTGAGCCTGGTCGAACAGCTCATCGATGCCGGTCAGACCGAGGCCATCGGTCATTTACTGGCCTGGTGCCACAGTAATCAGCCGGACCAGCCAGCCGGCCTGGTGGCAACCCTCAGGCAGGCCCTGGCCGTCGTTGACCGGCAGGGCCTGGATAGCGTCCTGCCCTGGAAAGCCGGACACCTGGCCATGCCACGGCTCTACGAACTGGTTGCGGCGGCCAATCGCCTGCGCCAGGACCCGACAATTGGTTGAAATTTACAAAAAAACCGAATCAAGACTTGTCCTCAATATGTGAAACTGTTAAACAAATAGGCGAAATTATTTCATCTGTCAGATTCCTCGCCACGAACTTGCAGCAAGATTTGGATTGAAAATCATGCCCGTTGTTCCAGGGATTCTCAAGATACTCGACAAAACCGGCTTTCGCCTGCTGATTCTTGCCGTTCTGGTCGGAATCGTCGCCGGAACCGGCGCCCTTGCCTTTTATTTTGCCACCAACGGCGTCGAACATCTGATGCTCGGCCAGCTCGGGAACATCCATCCCCCCCTTGAAGGCCGCCCGGAAAGTTCCTTTACCCAATTCATCAACCAGCTCAGCATGCCGTTCCGCTGGTGCCTGTTCCTGATCCCCGCCCTGGGTGGAATCATTTCCGGCTGGCTGGTCTACACCTACGCACCGGAAGCCGAAGGGCACGGCACCGACGGCGCCATTGAAGCGTTTCATCGTAAAGGGGGAACCATCCGCGGCCGGGTTCCCATTATCAAGACCGTGGCCTCCATCGTCACTATCGGGACCGGTGGTTCCGCCGGGCGTGAGGGGCCCATCGCCCAGATCGGCGCCGGTTTCGGCTCCTTTGTCGCGACCAAACTCGGGCTCTCGGTCCGGGATCGGCGGATCCTGCTGATCGCCGGGATGGCCGGCGGTATCGGGGCGACCTTCCGCTCCCCTTTAGGCGGAGCCCTGTTTGCAGTTGAGGTCCTCTATCGCGACCCGGAATTCGAACATGAAGGACTGATTCCGTCCATTATTTCCTCGATTATCGCCTATTCCCTGTTCGGTGCGGTCACCGGCTGGAAGCCGTTGCTGACGACCCCGGCCTTCCGTTTTGAAAAACCGGGCGAGCTCCTGCTCTATCTGGCTCTGGGAGTTGTCTGCGCACTCTGCGGGGTTGTTTACGTCAAAACCTTCTACGGCATCCGCGATGGCTTCCGCCGGCTGCCGGTCCCGAACTGGATCAAGCCTGCCATCGGCGGGCTGGGTCTCGGCATCCTGGCCATGTTCGTGCCCCAGGTTCTCGGCTCCGGCTACGGCTGGGTTCAGGCAGCCCTGTACGGCAAAGTCGCCCTCTGGGTCATGCTGGTCATCGCGCTGGCAAAGATCCTCGCCACCAGCCTGACCATCTCTTCCGGCGGCTCCGGCGGCGTCTTCGCGCCCAGCCTGGTCATCGGCGCCATGCTCGGCGGGACCTTCGGCGCCACCGCAGAAATCCTCTTCCCGGCCCTGACCCAGGACCCGCGCGCTTACGTCTTGGTCGGCATGGCCGGGTTTTTCGCCGGGGTTGCCAATGCCCCGGTGGCAACCCTGATCATGGTCAGCGAGCTGACCGGCAACTACAGCCTGCTCGCCCCGTTGATGCTGGTCTGCGTCGTGGCCATGCTGGTCATGCGGAAGAACACCATCTATGAAAAGCAGGTCGCCAACCGCTTTGAATCACCAGCCCACCTGGGTGATTTCGTCATCGACATCCTGGAGGGGATTAAAGTCGGGGACCTGGCCAAAAAAGGGCGTAAAGCAACCCAGATTCCGGAAAGCATGCCCCTGCCCGAAATACTCAACCGGATCGCCACGGCCAAGACGGCTTACTACCCGGTGATCGATGACAACGGGCTGATGACCGGTATCTTCTCCATCAACGATATCCGCCGCATTCTCAATGAGGACATTCCGCCGACCTTGGTCATTGCCAGCGACATTGCTACCCGTAGCGTTATTTCGGCCACCCCCGATGAATACCTGACCAGTGTCATGAAAAAACTGACCGACCGTAACCTGGACGAGATCCCGGTGGTTGACCAGAATGTTCCGCAAAAGGTTTTATTCATGCTCTCCCGCCGCACCCTGCTGGCCCATTATGCGGAACAGATGGAAAAGACCAAGGAGGTCTACAAGGAATAAATGGCGTCTCCAGCCCATCTGCTTGCCGTTGATCTCGGTCTGCATACCGGCCTGGCGCTGTTCAGTGCCGAGCCGCAACTGCTCTGGTACCGTTCCCACCACCTGCCCAACCCGCAAAAATTAAAAAAAATGATTGCCTCCTTGTTGCGCCAGAGCCCGCAACCGGCCTATATCTACATTGAGGGGGGCGGACAATTGGCCGATCTTTGGAGCAAAGAAGCGGCCCGCCTCGCCATTCCCATCAAACAGATTCAAGCGGAGCAATGGCGCCGGCAGTTGTTTTTTGATCGTCAGCATGCTAACGGCCCCCTCGCCAAAAGGGAAGCAGACGGCCTGGCCCGCCAGGTCATTGACCGCCTCGGCATCAAACAACCGACCGGTCTGCGACACGATACCGCCGAAGCCATCCTGATCGGCCTGTATGGACTGCTGGAGCTCAACTGGCTGGCGGCCTGGCCGCCTCAGCCGGGAAGACCGTCGGATCAGCACGACAGCTGACTTGCGCAGGAGGAAACCATGCCAGAGTATGATTTTATTATCATCGGTGGAGGAATTATCGGTCTGGCTACGGCCCGGCAGTTGCAAAAGGAATTTCACGGCGCAAAAATCGCCATTCTTGAAAAAGAAGCTCTGCTGGCACTGCATCAGACCGGCCATAACAGCGGGGTTGTTCATGCCGGGGTCTACTATGCCCCAGGGAGCCTCAAAGCCCGCTTCTGCCGGGAAGGAAACCGGGATACCAAAGAGTTTTGCCGCGAACACGGCATTCCCTGCAAAGAGATCGGTAAGCTCCTGGTGGCCACTGATGACCGCGAACTGGAGCGCATGCAACAGCTACTGGAGCGCTGCCGCCTCAACGGAATCGAAACCGAAGTCCTCGACCGCCATCAGCTTCAGGAGTTGGAACCGAATGTGAGCGGGGTCGGCGCAACCTGGGTCCCTGCGACCGGGATTGTCGATTTCAGGAAAATCGCCGCCAAGCTCGCCGAACTGGTGATCGCCGCCGGCGGAGAGATCCATACCAACTGCCTGGTCACTGCCATAACCGAACAGGCCGGCGTCTCCCTGACCACCAGCCTCGGCCGCTTCAGCGGCCGCTTACTGATCGGCTGCGGCGGACTTTTCTCCGATCGCCTGGTGCGCATGCTCGGCCGGGAACCGGGCTTCAAGATTGTCCCTTTCCGGGGCGAATACTTTCAGCTGCCGGTTGCCAAACGCTCTATCGTGTCCCGGCCGATCTATCCGATCCCCAACCCGGAACTCCCTTTTCTGGGCATTCACCTGACCCCGATGATTGACGGGTCCCTCACGGTCGGCCCGAATGCAACCCTGGCCCTGGCTCGCGAAGGTTACCGCCGCTGGACATTCAACTTGCGCGATCTGGCCGAGATGGCCACCTACCCCGGGCTGTACCGACTGATCATGAAATATCCCCTGGCCACCCTGACCGAACTGAAAAATTCCCTCTATCGCCCCGGCTATCTGAAACTGGTCACCCGCTACTGCCCAGCCCTTCGGCTTACCGATCTCTGCCCTTATCCGGCCGGTGTTCGGGCTCAGGCCGTCAAAGCCGACGGCACCACCCTGGACGATTTCCTGTTTGTCGAAGGCTCTGCCAGCTTGATCGTCGGCAATGCGCCCTCCCCGGCTGCCACCTCAGCCATGCCTATCGCCCGGCATATCTGTGAGCAGGTCAAAAAGCTCCACAAAATTAAATAACATAAATGAATATTGACAAATAACTATTTCCATTCTATGCTGCCTCTTGCATGCTGGGGTTTGTTCCGGCCGCATTTTGAAAAGGTCCTTTATCGAACCTTTTCAACTCTCTGTAAAAGGAGTCAGTTATGCCTATCTCAGTGAATAGTAACCTCTCGGCCCTGGACGCCTTGGCCAACAAGCAGAACGTTACCGCCAACAACATTGCCAACAGCGCCAGCAAAGAATTCAAAAAATCGACTGCCGAACTGGAAGCGGGCCCGAACGGCTCCGTGACCTCCAGGGTCCAACCGGTCTCAACCCCGGGCACCATGCTGATCAATGAAGATGGTTCGGTTCAGGAAATGTCCAATGTCGATCTGGGTGAAGAACTGACCGATATGATCGGCACTAAACAGGCTTACCAAGCCAACCTGAAAGCCTTTAAAACCAGCGACGGCATGGAAAAAAGCGTTCTTGACCTGATCGGTTGAGTGTCCACGGGCTTCATTCCGACAATTCAGAAAAGAGGCTTCCGCAACACTACGGAGGCCTCTTTTATTTTTTCAAAATAATTAGATAGTTGCCATCCGGAAACTCCGCAGGGCAACGGCTAAGTTTTCAGATTGGAAACGAGAAATTTTTCGTTGTGGCAAGGAAATCAAGGGGTTGCGCGGAGGCGTAGTCCTTTACGCCGCACAAGAAAACCCGCAGATTGACACCGCCACAGCGGAAAAGGGCCGTTGCCGGATGAAAACTAGATAATGTTCCACGGAACGCCCATAACAGCGAGGTATTTTTCCTTTTTTTTCTGTTCATCCGCCCATCCCAGCATTGTTTAAGACTGAATTTAGCAAAAGTCGCTTTTCAAGCAAAAATATTAATCTTGACTAATTTCCATAAGAAACGTAACCTTACAGGAATCTAACATTTACCCTAACTAACTATGCTTTGCCCCTTGAAGGAGTTTGGTTGAATGAAAAACCTGAAAATCGGTATCAAAATCTGGTTGCTGGTCATCATCATTTCCCTGTTTGCCTGTATCAGTATCATCAGCGGCCGCAAAGCGCTTAATATTGTTAAAGACGAAGCGCTGATCCAAGTTGATCAGGTCATGAGCCAGGGCTATAAAGACCAGATCAAATCACTGATCGACAGCACCGCTTTGGCCATGGGTGCGGCTATTGAAGGCGAGACTGACCAGGACGTCATTCTTGCCAAACTCAGGCAGCTGAACAACCCGATTCGTTTTTTGGACAACAAGTCCGGCTATTTTTTCATTTATGACCATAACGGCGTCTGCATGTCCCTCCCGCCGAAGCAGGAATTACAGGGAAAAAGCCTGATCGACATGAAAGATCAGAACGGGCTGTATCTGGTCAAAGAGTTGCTCAAGGCCGCCCAAAACGGCGGCGGTTTTGTCAGCTATGTCTGGCCGAAACCGCCCAGCAACGATCTCAAAAATAAGCTCAGCTATGCCCGGCTGATTCCGGGGACCAATTTCATGATCGGCACCGGTATCTATACCGACGATATCGATACTCAAAAGGCGACCCTGGTCACCTTGATGAACCAGAAAATCAAGCCGGTGCTGTTCTGGAGCGGGGCCATCCTGATTCTTTTCTTTGTCATCCTGGTGCTGCCGATGGTCATCGTCCTGATTCGCCAGCTGGTCAAGCCACTGCAACAGCTGCAACTGATCGCCCATGATCTTCAGCAGGGCAAACTGGCCCAACGCCTGCAGTGGGACAGCAAGGACGAAATCGGTGAGCTATCCAATTCCCTGAACTCCATGGCCGAGCACCTCAACGGCTATGCCGAGCAGACCAAAAAGATCGCCGACGGTGACCTGACCGCCGAGATCATCCCGGCTTCAAATGAAGATATTCTCGGTAATGCGTTGCTGCAGATGACCACCGAACTGCGCGAACTGGTGCAGCAGATCCAAACGGCGAGCGACCAGATCACCTCCGGCAGTCAGCAGGTTGCCGACTCCAGCCAGATGCTCTCCCAGGGAGCCACCCAAGCGGCTGCCGCCGTTGAAGAGATCAGCAGTTCCATGAACGAAATCGGTTCCCAGACCCAACAAAGTGCCGACAATGCCAACCAGGCCAATAAGCTGTCCACCATCGCCAAACAATCGGCGGAAACCGGCAGTCGTAAAATGACCGGCATGATTGCCGCCATGAGTGATATCAACAGCTCGGCCCAGGATATCAGCAAAATCATCAAGGTCATCGACGAGATCGCCTTTCAGACCAACCTGCTGGCCCTCAATGCCGCGGTCGAAGCGGCCCGGGCCGGGCAGCACGGCAAAGGCTTTGCCGTGGTCGCCGAAGAAGTGCGTAATCTGGCCGCCCGCAGTGCCAAAGCAGCCGAGGAAACCACCCAGATGATCGAAAGTTCGGTGGAAAAATCAAAGAACGGTACCCAGATTGCCGAAGAAACTTCTTCGGCCCTCGCCGAAATCGTCACCAACATCTCCAAGGTCAGCGACCTGGTGGAAGAGATCGCCGCAGCGACCACGGAACAGGCTCAGGGAATCAGCCAGATCAACCAGGGCTTAAGCCAGATCGACCAGAGCATTCAGCAGAACACCGCATCGGCGGAAGAGAGCGCGGCCACCAGTGAAGAGCTTTCGAGCCAGGCCAATTACTTACGGGAGATGCTCTATCGTTTCAAGATCGATGAGGGTGGTCAAAAGCGCATAGGCTAACCAGAAAAGAAGCAAAATAGCTCCAAATCAAAAGGCGTCCCGAAATCTTTCGTGGCCGCCTTTTGATTCACAAATCTCCCCAGAGTCTACTTTGACCAGTGTAGCAATGAATGGATCATTTCTTCGGCGCATCAATGGACAGGCCAAGAATCCGGCTGATCTCGGCCAGCCCCCAACCCGTCTCTTGTCCCCAGTGATTATAGGCCTGCTGAACTTTCCGGATAGCCGCTTGACTGGTCGGCGGCTTGTCAATGATACCGGCCTCAATCAGGGCATAAACGCCATCCCGCGAAAGAACAAAGCCGTCCTTGCCGACAAACCTCAGAAAGTACTGAGCGGTCATTCCACCAAGGCGAGCTCCATGCTTCCCAAGATAAGCGAGCAAACCGATATAATCTTCACTCGGCCACTCGGCGACAAGCCTGGCGAAACTCCCGTATTTCTTGCGGACTTCGCTGATCATGACCGCATTTTGCGGGACCGTCAGGATTTTTTGCCGATTACGCACAATCCGCGTATCAGCACAGAGAGCATCCTCGTCATCCGGGGACATAAAGGCACAACGACCAATATCGAAACCCCAGAAAGCCTCCTCAAAACCGGGCCACTTCTTATCAATCACTTTCCAGGCGAACCCTGCTTTGAAAATTGCTTTCGTCATTTCAGCCAGGTAACGATCATCACCAAGCATCGCCAGTTGCTGCGGGCTTTTGATGTTATCCGGCAACAATGCACGCAAAGCCTCTTCGCCCCCTTTACGCTCGGCAGCTCTTTGATAGATCCGTTGAAAACGTTGCATCGAAGGCTCCTGGAATCTGAATCTGAAGATGGGAGTGTGACCGACCTCATCGCCGCCAAGTCTTTTCAATATACAACATTTTTGAGCCGGGTGAATCCGCCCTGAATTATCGAAGACTCCAAGTTTTACGAGGAGGGGGGATTTTTAAAATCATCCACCATCCTGGCCCCTGAAAAGGGCGTGGGGCGGTTTGAGTCAAACGAAAACTATCTCAGCCAGCCCTGCTCAAAGTTTGTCTCATCGTGGGGATCTCCAAAAACGCGACCTCAACTCTCTGAAATTACGTCACTCAAAATGCTCATTTTATATTCAAAAACCCTGGGGCATGGGTTATAAATCACAAGGTTCAGGCACTTGGCACTTGGCACTTGGCACTTGGCACTTGGCACTTGGCACTTGGCACTTGGCACTTGGCACTTCAGAAGTTTATTCTCTGTTCAACTTATAGTATTCATGAGGATCTGACCACTTTTATGACAGGTCCTTTTTATCTGGAGCAACAAATCCGATGCTCGTAAAAATAATCATTATCTTTGCAGGAATCTTGATCCTCAACAGGTTAGGCCTTCATCTGGCCGTGTCACTTCTGGCTGGCTCCATATCTCTGGGAATATGGACGGGAATGACACCAATGGAGTTATTGACCTGTCTGTATGAGAGCACAATCAACTATCAAACACTGAGTCTTGCTTTGATTGTATGGCTGATCATGGCGATGAGCGTCATCATGGAAAAAAGCGGACACATGAAGAGGCTCGTCAGCAGTTTCACCAGCCTGACCAAGGACGCCAGAGTCGTAGGCACAGTTATGTCAGCGCTCATCGGCCTTTTGCCCATGCCGGGAGGTGCGCTCTTCTCAGCACCGCTGGTGGGTGAAGCCCTCTCCAGAGTCAATGCAAGCCCTGAACATAAAACGGCCCTGAATTACTGGTTCAGGCATATATGGGAATACTGGTGGCCGCTGTATCCAGGCGTTATCCTGGCCATAGCCTTGCTCAATACCCAGACATGGCGTTACATGATGTTCGCGGCCCCATTGACTCTGCTTTCGGTCGCGGCAGGCTACTTATTTATCATTAGGCCGATGGGAACGACAGGCGCCAACGCTGAGAGCCGGATTTCATGGCAAGGAATCAAGGAATTTATCTATGAAATGATGCCGATCACCATCATCATTTCATCCATCTTCATCATAACCGGGCTGTCCGCGATACTAACCCTGATCAAGCCGGATATCAGCATCCCATCCCTTGTTTCCGTCATTGTCGGAATTTCAGGAGCAATAGTCTGGGTCTGCCGCTCAAACAGGATTGCGCCATCAGGCCTTCTTGCTGCAACCCTCGGCAAGTCAAACCTGACAATGATTTTTCTCATCATATCCATAATGCTTTTCAAGGGCGTGATGACAGACTCGGGAGCGGTTCAGGGCATTAGAGACGAGCTTATGACCTACGGGATACCGCCAATTCTCCTCATCCTGATCATGCCCTTCTTTTCCGGTTTTATCCTGGGAATCGCAGTTGGTTTTGTGGGAGCATCCTTTCCGCTTATTGTTCCGCTCATTCCGGCCCATGATACCTTCACCTATCTTTTGTACGCAGCGCTTGCATATACTTTCGGTTACATGGGAATGATGCTGTCGCCGGTCCACCTCTGTTTTCTTGTGACAAGGGATTATTTCAAGGCGGGGATAGGCAGCAGTTACGGCTATGTCGTTAAGACATCAATGACAGTTCTTCTCTCTGCCACCCTGCTGTTCTTTGTCGCAAATTTTCTACACGGATTTTTTATCAGCTGAGAATGAAGACAATAACTGTCGCAAGCTTATGGAATTCTGACGTTTGATAAGATCTGGAACCAGTCCCCTCCAAATGGAGACCGGAGTGAATGTGGCTGAAAAGCACTGCAATACGAGAACGGCCCACGAGGGTCATTGGTGTTCTATAGAGGGTCAATTCCTGGACAAATAAATCACCAACATCCCGGCCAGCATCGCCATAAAAGTATTCCGGGTTCGCCACACGACAAGTGCGGTAAGCCCTCCAGCCAATATCCCCCAGACTCCCTCGGAAACCAACCCGGGAATAATCAGCGAAAACAATAAGGCTCCAGGCAACGCATCCATCCCTTGACGGAAGCGACCAGTTTTCGGAAAACGTGACGCCAGCAGCAGCCCGCCGAAGCGAAGGGAATAGGTTGCAACTGCGGCCAGACCAACCGCCACCAGGACCTGTAAATCAATGGCTGACGTCATGGGCGTTCTCCTTTTCGACTCCAGCTTCAACCGGAGCTTTCACCATGGCCGCAATCGCTCCCCCCAACCCTCCGATGACGATATACCATTTGCCCGGCAGAAAATGATATGACAGCAGCGCCATTCCGCCAGAAACGAGCCACGGAACAATGTCCGCTTTCCCTCGCCAAAGACTAACAGCCAAGGCTGTAAAGACCGCAGGGAACGCAAAATCAAGGGCATACTTTTCCGGGGCACTGATTAAACCGCCGCTGAGCAAACCCGCAACACTCCCAAAGCTCCAAGAGAGATAAAGAAACACGCCGCCGCCGAACAGAAACCAGGAGGTCGCGCGGCCGTAACGCTGCTCCCGCATGGTTACCGCCCAGTTCTCATCGGCCACCAGATGCATCATACACGCTTTGTGCAACATACTTTTCCCGGTAAAAAGCGGCTCCAGAGAAGCACCGATCAGCAAATAACGCAAGTTGATAACCAGCGCGGTGAGCGCCATTGCGATAATCGGCAAATGCTCCGACCACATATCAACCATGACAAACTGGGCAGCGCCGGCAAAAACGGTCGAGTTCATGAACATCAGGTCCACCCAGCTCAGCCCCTTTTGGGATGCGAGCACCCCGAAGACACTTCCGTAAGCCATGGCACTGGCCGCAACCGGTCCGTTGGCTCGCACCCCTCTGAAGAATTCAGATGTCATAATTCGTATCCCATTCGTCAAGGCAGATTATTCTCGGGGGAAGATAGCAGCTGACGCAAATCGATGACAGTTGCAAATGTGATGTTATCTGGCAGGTACAGATTTGACTCGCTTATGCCACCACAAGGCCACACATCAATCAGGAAAACTTTTGTCTCAACACTCTTTGCCAAATACCCCAGGTTCTAGAAAGACATTCTGCCGTTTTTTGTTATCAGCATGATTGGTGTGAGATACCCTCTGGGCCAGCAGAGATTGTTTGGCCCGGCTTTCTATGTAAAAGAAAAATTTTAGTAAGAGAATCAAGAAGAAAAGAAATGGCCAAAGGAATTAAAAAACACGACTTCTTGTCAGCAGTCTAAAGCGAAAATATTTAAAATAGACAAATTAAATCTACTCCTAGTAAAGAATTGGATTGAAACTTGGGGAAAAGTCATATCTCTCCAATCTATTTAATTTCCTATGGATCCCCTTGAGCTTCATTTCAACTATTGTACACTGAAAAGATATTATCCGTTTTTTCAGTGATTGCGTTTTGTTTTTTGTAAAATCAAAGGAGGTTAATTGAATGTCCGGAACCCTGGAACACCAAGACACGTCCGCAAAAATCTTCTTTGCTGCAACCATTTTCTGGTTCGCAATCTTCACCGGCTTCGGTTTCATTCTCGCCATCAAATTCTTCCAGCCGACCTTCCTCGGCAGTACGGAGGTTCTGACCTTCGGCCGCATCCGACCGGCGCATATCAACGGTGTCCTGTTCGGCTTCCTTTCTTCGGGTCTTTTGGGCGCGATGTTCTACATCTTGCCACGCCTGTGCAAAACTGAACTGCGCCTGTCGAGGCTGGCGAGCCTCGCTGCCATAGTCTGGAATATCAGTGTCCTGATCGGTATCGCCATGATCCTCTCTGGAAACACCCAGGGGCGAGAGTATGCCGAAATGCCCTGGTTCATAGATGTTCTGGTGGTCCTTGCGCTGCTGATTTTCGCTGTCGTGACCTTCTCCACCCTCCGCTGTCGCCAGGAGAAAAAGCTTTACGTCAGTCTCTGGTACTACGCCGGCACCATGCTCTGGTTCCCGGTGGTCTATGTCATCGGCAACGTCATGTGGAAGATTCCTGAAGGCGCGCTCAACGGCACCACGGACGCGATCTTCAACTGGTATTACGGCCACAATGTCCTGGGGCTTTGGTTCACCACCCTGGGGATCCCGGCCTGGTACTACCTGGTTCCGAAACTGACCCGCCGGCCGCTCTACTCGCATTTGCTGTCAATCATCGCCTTCTTCTCCATCGCCTTTTTCTACACCGGGGTCGGTGGCCATCACCTGCTGCAGGCGCCGATCCCGGAATGGCTGAAGACCATCGCGGTCATTATGAGCCTGCTGATGCTGGTGCCGGTGGTCACCTTCGCTACCAACATCATGCTTACCTGCCGCGGTCATGTGCGGGTGGCGATCGACAACCTGCCGCTACGCTGGGCACTGACCGGATTTCTCTTTTACGTACTGGCCTCGGTGCAGGGCTCTTTCCAGGCACTGCGCAGCACCAACGCTTTCACTCACTTCTCCCAGTGGCCAGTTGGACATGCCCACCTGGCGTTGCTCGGCGGCTTCGGCTTCCTGGTGGTCGGGTTGGCCTACTGGCTGGTCCCCAAGATGCTCAGCTGTAAGATCTACTCCACCCGCCTGATGAGTCTGTCCTGGTGGCTGGCGACAATCGGTTTCAGTGTTTTCTTCCTCGCCATGACCATCGCCGGGCTGGTCGCCAACTCCTCCTGGTGGGTCCATGTCGATCTGGTGGCGACTCTGCCGATGCTCCGTCCGCACTTCATCATCCGCGCAATCGGCGGCGGTATGGTGGTGCTCGGTGCCTGGGTCTACGCATTCAATCTGCTGTGCACCTTTCTGCACTTAGGCGCGGCAAAGGCGCAAACCGAACAACCGGATGAAATCATCCAAACCCCGCAGCGCAAACACCCGGTGCAGCTCGCTCCGGAAAAGATCAACCTGACCGTGGTTATCGTCGGCGGCATGGTGCTGTTCGTGGTCATGACCTTCATGGTGGTCGGCATGCCCTACATGTACGCCGCCATGGAGCCGAGTGCGACGGCCCATCCGTACTCTCAACGCCAGACTGCCGGTCACGAGCTGTTCAAGAATCTTGGTTGTTTTTACTGTCACAGCCAGTTCACCCGCCCCCAGGACTGGGCTGGCGGGGAGGTCTCTCAGCGCGGCGATTATTTCTATGACACCCCACATCTGCTCGGGACTGAACGGACCGGGCCCAATCTGGCCAAAATAGGTGGCAAACGCCCCACCCAATGGCACAAACGTCACCATACCGATCCCCGCTCGGTCTCGCCGACCTCGATCATGCCCCCCTTCGCTTTCCTCAGCGAGGAGGAGTTAGGACAGCTGGCCGACTATCTGCAACATTTAGGGACCGAAGATCTGGAGCTGCATTCCTTCCAGCCGCAGCCGCCACCGGAGTTACGGGACAAGATGAACCCTTACATGAAGCCGATGATGATGGCGGCCAAGGGTTATGATCCCCAGCAGCAGACCTATTCAGGAAATCCGGCCATCGGGCAAAAGTGGGCCACAGTCTTCGAACAGGGAAAAACCCTCTATGCTCAGAAATGTCTCCCCTGCCACGGCGGCTCGGGAAATGGGCGAGGAGTCTACGCCCGCATGCTGGTGACCCGCCCGGCCAACCTGCATGAACGAATCACCAATTATCCATCTCCGGATGCGCCTTTTCATTTCTGGAGAATCTGGGCCGGGGTTCCGGGGACCGGCATGCCCGCCTGGGGGCAGCAGTTGGATGATGATCAGATCTGGCACCTGTCAACCTACGAAATGGCCTTAGCCAATGGCACCCCACGGACGGTTTCGGATGATATCTCCGATCAGGCGGCGATCGCCTTTGCCAACCAGCGCAATGAGGATCAGGCCGATATCAAAGGAACTCAGGAAGAATACCGTCACGGAGCCAAGCTGTTTGCCGCCTACTGCCGTCAGTGTCATGGGTCCAAGGGGATGGGCAACGGCGATGCCTCGTCCACAGCTGGCGGCTACGTCAAACCGGAACCGGCCAATTTCCATGAGACCGGAGATGACTTCCGGATGAATGGCCAGTATCTCTATAAGATCAGGGAAGGGGTCCCCACCACCAATATGCCTCCTTGGAAAGAGGCCCTGAGCGATGAGGAAATAGCCCACCTGACCTACTTCATCCAGTCCTTCGCTGCCCCCAAGGACTGGCAGGAAAAATGGCGCCCACTCTATGCTGACGCCTATGCGATGACTATTGAATCTGGCGGCAAGACCGCTGAGCCACTGGTCAGCCCAAAAAGCGAGGAGGAGTGAACCATGACGGCAACCACTGCGCAAACCCTGCTGACCCTGTTTATTCTGCTGGTCTTCCTCGGCTTTCTCATCTGGGCCCTGAAGACCGGCCAGTTCAAAAATATCGAGTCCCCAAAACATGACATGCTCGATGAGCAAGATGATGAGTCCGCCCCACCAAGGAGGAAAGTACCATGAATGATGGCATCCTAACCCTGATGATTATCGCCTGTGGTTTTATCGCGACCCTGCTCAGCCTCTATTCCGGCGCCACCTATCCGAACGAACGGGTCGACAACGAGAACGAGGAGTATGCCGGGACCATAAAGGAAGCCCGAGGACCAGTCTCCATTTTCCTCTGGTGCTGCTATATCACTATTACCGTCTGGTCCATCATATATCTGGTCCAGCATGCTCAGGAATTTAAAGTGTTGATGCCCTGAGCGAGGGCAACCCCTGGAATAACCCAAGACAATCTGTTGGAGAGCCGGAATGGAACGTGAAAATCATTACGCGCCAGCAACGCAGCGGCCCTCGACCAGCCGCGAAATGCACCGAGTAATCTCCCTGGTTGAAAAACTTGAAGCGCCAACTGGTATAACCAGCGAGTCTATGCCTGCCAGGACAAAAATCCGAAAACCATTCTCGAACACAGTCGGGATGAAAAAAAGAACCCGCGGCCATGCTTCTGAAATGGATCCGCCGCCAGGTTTCCGGATTTGAGATGAAGCTCAAAGATGAGCTGTTCACAGACAAATACTTAAACACAACTCGCTTCAACACAGGAGTTCCCTGCATTATCAGGAGATAAAATGTTTTTCAAAAAAATACACTCTGAGGGGTTGGCACAACTCTCCTATATCGTCGGCGACGCCAATAGTGCCTTCGTCGTCGATCCCCGTCGTGACTGTGAAATTTATCGGGAGATTGCTGACCGTGAAGGAGTACAAATTACCCATATTTTCGAAACTCATCGCAATGAGGATTTCGTTATCGGGTCCTGTGACTTGGCCGCAATGACCGGTGCCACTATTTACCATGGTGGCCGGTTGGATTTCCACTATGGTGAAATCACTCGTGAAGGCGATCAGTTCGAATTTGGCGCCATCCAGGTCCGCGTGCTCGAGACCCCCGGGCATACTGATGAGAGCATATCCCTGGTTTTGGCCGACACCGATTTCAGCCGGGAGCCCCTCGCGGTCTTTACCGGAGATGCCCTGTTTATAGGTGATGTCGGACGTACAGACTTCTTTCCAGAGCGGGCGGAAGAGGTTGCCGGTCTGCTTTACGACAGCCTGTTCGACAAGTTGCTTCCCCTTGGCGATGGTGTGCTTATCTATCCCGCTCATGGGGCCGGCTCGGTCTGTGGATCAGGGATGGCGACACGGGAATTTTCCAGCCTCGGATTTGAGCGACGATTCAACCCAGCCTTGCAGGTGCAAAACAAACAAGAATTCATTCAGAAAAAAGTGGCCGAGGCTCACTACACGCCTCCCTACTTCAAACAGATGGAGAAGTTTAACCTAAAAGGCCAGCCTCCACTTGCCAGACTCCCAAGGCCAAGACCGTTGAGTCCAAAACAAATGTCCGCGGAAATCGAAAAGGGCCTTTTGCTGCTCGATACCCGTAGTCCTGAAGCTTATTCCGGAGCCAGCATTCCCGGCAGCCTGGCCATTCCCTTGGAAATGATTCCAGCCTACGCCGGCTGGTTCCTCGAGCCTGATCAGCCAATCGGTTTGGTCGTTCAGCAAGTATCCGATGTCGCGCGGGCAGTCCGATACCTGGTGCGCGTGGGATATGAGAATGTCCTCGGTTTTCTTGATGAGGGACTGCACGCCTGGGAAATCAGTGGCAAATCATATCAAAACATCCCCTCTCTCTATGCCGGAGACCTAAAGAAAAGGTTGGCGCAGGATCATCCCCCAACTCTTCTCGACGTAAGGAAACAGTCGGAAGTTGACCAGGGGCATTTGCCGGGCAGCCTGCATATCTTCCTGGGAGAGCTTCCAACCAAACAGGACCAGATTCCCAAAGACCGGCCGGTTGTGACCTTCTGCGGCAGTGGCCAGCGTGCCATCATTGCCGCATCAATCCTCATGCGGCAAGGGTTCACCGAGGTTGAAAACTGCCTTGGCTCCATGGCTGCCTGCAAGGTACTCGGCTGCCGGATTGTTTCTTAACTGACTGCGCGGGAATGAGTGGCAACGAGATTATAAAATGGATATTCACTGGGCACTGATCATCAATTTTGCCATCGCCTTGCTGGCAATCGTCAATCCGATCGAGAAAATTCCTCTTTGGGTCGAGGCCTCCAAGGATGAAAAGTTCACATTTCAATGGTCATTGGCCGCCCTGGTGATCCTGTCCTGTGCCTGCATCCTGCTTTTTTTCCTCTGGCTGGGCAAGGGCCTATTGCTGAAACTGAATATCGATCTAGCCAGTTTCAAGATCGGCGGCGGGCTGATCCTGTTGCAATTCGGTTTCAGCATGATGAAAGGAACCGCAGTCGATGTCAGCCAAACCCTATCGCAGGAAAAAGAGAAATTCTCTGAAAAATTATTGAAACGCTATCAGCAAATTTTTATCCCGATCGGAGTTCCAGTCATTGCGGGACCTGGAGCGATCACCACAATGATCATTTATGGGCATCAGAGTCAAAATTGGCTGGATGGTCTGCTGCTCAGTGTCACCGTAATCCTGGTCCTGGTGCTGCTGTTGCTCACTTTGGTCAGCGGAGGATTGATTGTTAAAGTCACCGGGACGCTGCCACTGCAACTGATCTCACGCGTCTTCGGTTTAATTCTGATCGCCATCTCGGTCCAGTTTATGGTTGAGGGCTTGACCACGGTATTCCCGGCCTGGGTCAGCTGAGTAACCAGGCCGTTTTAAATGATGCAGACGATCCTGGACAAAAACCAGTCCCCCCATCTTTCAAAATGTTTACTCCACGAGACACGCAGATAGGCAATGAACTATGGCATCGAATGACCTCCTGCACAATCTGGCCAAGATTCACCGGTTCGGAACAATTGGATCGAAAAAGGTCAAAAAAATCAGAGATAAATCAGAAAAATGACGTATAAAAACACTACTGGACCATTGCTTCTGAAGGAATCGCGCTTGTGGCTGAAAAAACAGCCAAGCCCAACGGCCGATGACCGATGACCGATGACCGATGACCGATCATAACAAAATTTAGGATCTGAGTTGTAGGACGCTTGGCGTTTAGCTTTTCCTACAGACTCGTTAAGCTTCAACAAAGAATCGAAATGAACATGTCCTTCTCAATTGATAAAGAGTCATGCAATAAAGCCTTAGAAGAGGCTGGCGCAAGAAAAGTGGCCCTTGTTCACCATCTGAAAATTAAGGATCCAAATGGCTATAGCACGTGGTTGAATGAGAGCAAAAATAGCTTCAACAGTCAAAGGCTGTTTCGAGTTAAGGCTGACCCTGCTGCGCGAGAAGGGATGTTGATAGATGAAATTGTGATTGATGCATTTCCATCGACTCAAAAGGCTTTTGCCTTTATGGCAGCCTTCGATGGAGCATTAAATCAGGTCTGCTCCGAGCATACCGTTCTTGCAATTATGCCGGAGCCATCGGTTACTTTTTATGTGGTTAAGTGTATTTCATGGTTTGTCCGGTTGTTCAAAGGTGTCACCGACAAAGGCATCCCCACGGCAGCGTGGAGAGCTGAGAATATTGCTGTCTGGCCCGATGAGAATCAAATGACCGTAGCAAGAGCCCAAGATCTTGACGAGCCTCTTTTTGTCTACAATTTGAACAAATACAAACCAAATGCCGAGTATAAGGATTCTTACGAAGGAGCTAAACAAATCAGCGGCAAAAAAGCCTATGATCGTTATTCCAAGATTGCGGGTTTTGAATTGTTGCGTAGAGGTGCATACCCGGTTTACGGTGGAAAGCCTATCTGCGTATTCGGCAGTCCCAGGGGTTGTATGTTAGCAGACCGCTGGGATCATTTCATTTTTGTTCGCTATCCTCAGCGGCGCAACCTTCTGGCTACGATTGAAAGCGATGAATTTCACAAAGGTGAAGTCCATCGCAACGCGGGATTGGAACGGGTCGCAATTTTTATGACAAAAAAAGCCTAATGCTGCAAAAAACCGGTATTGAGGGTGCTCAAAAATGAACAACCAGATTAATCAAGTCTCCGATACGGCATTCATGGCAGCGGCTTACCGCGCCATGGAAACGAATCGTCCAAATGCGCTATTTCATGACCCGCTTGCAGCGAAACTCGCCGGAGCCCGGGGGAAAAGGATCATCGACAACCTTCCGAAGCAGGCGTTCATCGGCGGTTGGTCGGTGGTAATTCGCACTCGGATTATCGACGATTTCATTCAAAATGCGATTCTCGACGGCGTGGACACCATTTTGAATCTAGGCGCAGGATTGGATACAAGGCCATATCGCTTAGAGCTTCCAAAGTCGCTTCGGTGGATCGAAGTGGATTATCCTCACGTCATCGAGCTAAAAGAAACCTGTCTTTGCGGGGAAACTCCACGATGTCAATTGGAACGGGTGAAACTGGACCTGGCAAATATTGATGCTCGACAGACATTACTCGACAATGTGGAAGCTCAATCGAAAAAAGTCCTCGTATTGACAGAAGCAGTCACGCCCTATCTTTCCGAAGATGCGGTTGCATCCCTCGGGGCGGACTTGGGGGCGCATGAGTCAATCACATATTGGGTCGTGGACTACTTTTCCCCAGCCTCGTATGAATACCGCCGACGAAGTGGCATGAGTAAGTCGATGAAAAACGCCCCCTTCCTGTTCGAGCCAGAGGACTATTTTGGTTTCTTTTTACAGAGCGGTTGGAAGCCCAAGGAGACCAAATATTTTGCAACTGAAGCAAAACGGATGAACCGCCCTGCGCCATTTCCTCTTTTTACAAAATTTATGATGCGTATTCTGGGATTTTTTGCTTCGCCCAAGCGGCGCCGAGAGATGCAACAGTATGCGGGGTTTGTTCTGTTCGAACCGGCAAAACGGGCGGTTTAGAAAAACCATGTCACTTGACAAGAGCGTACAGCCGATGTCAAAAACCGGCGCAGCTGGTGTTTCGCGTGAGGCTATAAGGAGAAGACGATGCTCAAGCTCGTGATACAGGAAGAAACGACAGGCTGCGGAATTGCGTCGGTGGCCAATATTCTGGGTAAAACCTATACTGAAATGAAAGCCATAGCGAACGCGATGGGGATCTACGCCGAAGATAAATCTCTTTGGTCTGATACCCAATATGTCAGGGAGATGCTGTCCAGTGCAGGAGTCGAGACATCTCCCGCTGAAACTCCTTTTGCATCATGGGGCGCTCTGCCTGATCTGGCACTTCTGGCCATCAAGCACCATCAGGAAGATGGCAAAAACTTCTGGCATTGGGTTGTTTTTAAACGCCTTGATGGCCAGGAGTTTGTCTTAGATTCAGCAAGCTATCTGCCATCCAACCTTCGGACAGACTTTGATGAAATGCAGCCCAAGTGGTTCATTGAGGTCACAAATAGATAACAAGCCGTTCGAAAAACCAGGGACAACTCCGAATGGCGCTAGTTTAATGAGTAGAAGGCAGCAAAACCGGGACTGTCCCCGCACGGGGGCTGTCCCAGGGCTTTGCGGTGCTAACCACTACAGTTTCATGGCTTGCAAACTCTTGGGACAGCCCCCGATGAACCTGTGAAGACAGTCCCGAGTTTACTGCAAAGTTGCTTAAACGAGAGACATTCGGGATAACTCCCGTATCTCAGAGTCATTCAAACACCTGCCAGTCTCTTTGACAGCCATCACATTGCCAAACAGAGCCCATAAAAAAGCGGCCGGGAAATCCCAGCCGCTTTTTTTCAGTGAATAACGTAAATATTAAGCAGTGTTACATGGCAGCTTTACGTGCTGCATCAAGCCAGCTGTTCCATTCGTCCTGATGTGCCGAAATCCATTCCTGGGCGTGCCGTTCGATATCCTTCTGTGACTTTTCACCGTTTTCCATCTTGGTGTTCTGTGCATTGATATCGCCCAGCGGCAGGCTGAACAACTCAAAAAACTTCTTGGCTGCCGGATTTTTACTCAGGAACTCCTTGTTGGCAACAATGCGGATATCATTGACCACAAAGCCGGCTTTGAGAGGATCGGTCACGGCACCTTTGACGCCGCTGACGGTCATCCGATCTACGTTGGGCTTCTGAGCGTCATTCGGGATAATTTCGGGGACATTGATCCACATCACGTCTTTTCCCGGCTTCAGCTTGAAGATCGTCCAGTTAGGGGCCCAGGTGTAGAAAAAGACCGGCTCACCCGATTTATAGCGCGCCAGGGCATCTGCCATACTGGCCGAATAACCGGCTTTAATCGGATTGATGTAATCGTCCAGATTGTACACTTTGAAGTGATGGGTAATCACTTTCTCACAGCCCCAGCCCGGAGGGCAGGCGGTAAGGTCGGCTTTGCCGTCGCCGTTAGCGTCGAAAGCCTTCATGACTTCAGGGCGCTTAAAATCATCCAGCGATTTGATGTTGTACTTTTCGACATCCCGCTTGGACACCAGGTAGCCTTGCAGCCCGCCGGCTTTGGCCACATAACCGACCTCTTCGATCCGATCAGCGCCATTTTTGGGGATCTGATTGACATGCAGCGGGAACCAGCCGTTGGTCCAGTAATCGACATCACCCAGCACCACCGATTGGTAGAACAGCGGGTTCTGCAATTCTTTCGGTGCAGCCACATCGTAACCAAGTTCTTTCAGACCGGCCCGAACAATCGCTTCCTGAAAATATCCGGTGTTCCAGGTGGCCCGGGCGGGTTGAACCTTAACCCCTTGCCCCGGCTTGTCGGTTGCGGCAAAAGCCGGAAATGATAATGACAACATCAGTAATACCAATAACATGCGTTTCATTGTCTGTCTCCTTCATGAACGTTGTGGGTGAATTAGGATTTTTTCGCGAAACCTTGGGTGATCCGGTCAAGAACCATGGCCAGCAACACGATGGACAAGCCACCGATAGTAGCCAGGCCGATTTCCAGGGTGTTCAACCCCTGCACGACCGGATTACCGAGCCCGCCGGCGCCGATCAGCGCGGCAATAACGACCATCGACAGCGCCATCATCAGGGTTTGGTTGAGACCGGCCATAATCGACGGCAGTGCCAACGGAACCTGGACTTTACGCAAGACTTGCCCCGAGGTAGCGCCAAAGGCCAAAGCGGCTTCGATCAGTTCGGGGTGAACCTGGCGGATGCCGAGACTGGTCAGGCGGATGATGGGCGGCAGTGAAAAAACGATGGTGGCGAGAATCCCCGAGACCGTACCGATACTGAACAACATGACCACCGGGACCAGATAAACGAAGGCCGGGGTGGTCTGCATAGCATCCAGACAGGGGCGCAGATACATCTCGAACCGGTCGCTGCGCCCGGACATGATCCCCAGCGGAATGCCAACCAGGGCACAGAAAAATACCGAGCTGATCACCATGGCCAGGGTCGTCATGGTTTCATCCCAGAGCCCCAGATAGCCGACCAGCAGAAAGGTCAGGACGGTGAAAACCGTGATCCTCTTCCCGGCAAAGCGCCAGGCGGCCGCAGCAAAAAGGAGGATAATGACCACCGGCGGCAGGGTATTGAAGAACCACTCCAAGCCGTTCAGGCTGAACTCAATCGGCACCTTCAACAGCTGAAAGATATGGCGATAGTTCAGCACCAGCCAGTCGACGCCATGCTGAACCCACTGGTCCAGGGGGATCAATTGTTCATCAAAATTAAAAATTCTCATTGTGCACCTTCGCTTTATTCGTTCGCGGTTGCTTCGGAAGCAACCTCAATCGGTTCATTGTTGTCGTTACGCTGCAGGGTCCGCAAAAAAAGGTTTTTCGAGACGGCTCCGACGTAGTTGCCCTCTTCATTCAAAATTGGCAGAGCCCAGGGATGTTGAGTGACTTGCGGCAGAATATCCTGCATGGAATCCCCGGCCAGAGCCGTGGTCACATCCTCCAGATAAGCGGAACTCAAAACCTGCCTGCGCTCCGGATTATCGATCAGTTCGCGAAGTGAATCGGTTGACACCACCCCCTGGAAGCGGCGATTACTGTCCAGCACATAACCGAAATCGCGGTCATTCTTGATCAGTCGTTGCAACGCCGCCCGCGGGCTGTTCCCTTCGGTGATCACAATGGTGACCTGGGTATCGCTGGCGATATCACCGGCGGTAAGGATGTTGGTAGGATCGACCCCACGGAAAAAGGCGCGGACATAATCGTCGGCGGGATTCTGGAGAATATCCTCCGGTGTGCCGACCTGAACCACCCGTCCGCCTTCCATAATGGCGATCCGATCACCGATCCGCATCGCTTCGTCGAGATCGTGGGAGATAAAGACAATGGTGCGTTTGGCCTTGGCTTGCAGCTTTAACAGCTCATCCTGCATTTCAGTTCTGATCAGGGGATCAAGTGCGGAGAAAGCTTCATCCATGAGCAGGATATCCGGGTCGACGGCCAACCCCCGGGCCAGCCCGACGCGCTGCTGCATTCCACCGGACAGCTCCCCCGGCATACTTTCGGCCCAGGCTTCCAGGCCGACTTGCTCCAGCGCCTGCAGCGCCCGTGCCTCGCGGGTCTCCTTGTCGACACCGTCCATTTCCAGACCAAAAGCGGCGTTCTGCAGGACGGTCATATGCGGCATCAGGGCAAAAGACTGGAAAACCATACTCATTTTTTTGCGCCGGGTTTTGACCAGTTCATCATTGGTCATGGCGGTCAAGTCCTCGCCATCGATGAAAACCTTGCCCGTGGTTGGTTCGATCAGCCGGTTGATCATCCGCACCATGGTTGATTTGCCGGAGCCGGACAGCCCCATAATGACAAAAATTTCCCCTGTATAAATGTTGAAACTGGCATCCTGCACACCGACCGTGGTCTCGGTTTTTTCAAAAATTTCGGCTTTCTCCAGTCCCTGTTCAAGCATCTTCATGGCTTGTTTGGGCTGCGGTCCAAAAATTTTATAAAGACTCCGGACCTCGATTTTAACTTTCTTGCTCATTCTTTCTCCTTTATTTTCAGCAACTTCTCCAATTGCAAACAACAACAAAAAAACGTTCTATGCGCTGAAAAATCCGGGGCACGACCACAAAGGAAAAAAACGAATTCATCGGCTTTGCAGCCGGGACCCAAACAACAACATATTTTGTTTTTAAAAAGGACAGAGCAACCCGCAACCCGAACCTGCAGGAACTGCAGAATCCAAGTGCTGCTCTGAAAGGAAAAAAGATCTGCGAAGCATCACACAGGGCGACGTTCTTAACGATCTTTTTGCGGGAATAGACGGGGCACCCTGGCGGGGTGGCGTCTAATACTAGAACTTATTGATATTAACACATTTTGGGAAAAGGTCAAACCCCGGCGGCAGAGACGGCAGAGGGGGTCGTCAGACCTGGTCGGTGAGCAGCTTCTTCAGCCGCCGGAAAACCTCCCGGGACGCACGCCGGTCGTCGTTCTGGTGAACCGAGCGCGCCAGCCTGGAGAGCACCTTGATCTCACTGGCTGGCACCAGTCCGGCCAATTCATCGACCGCTTCGGCAAAGCTGCTTTCCTGGCACAAGCGATCGCGCAAAGATTCGAGCTGATGGAACTGTTTCTTTTCCTGACGCCCAACCTGGTCCAGCTGTTGCAATTGCCCCAGCAGGGCATCCAGAACGTCTTCCTGCTTGCGCAGCACCCCGGCCAGGTGTTTGAGCTGGCGACGATAGGAACTGCGGCCCCGGGTGGCACGCGCCAGGTTGATTTCCCGCACCAGGGCCTCCGGCAACGCCAGCTGACTCAGCTGATTATCCGCCATTCCGGTCAATTGCTCCGCGACCAGTTCCACCTGCTTGGCCTGTTGCTTTTTCTTGGTCTTGCTCAAAACCTCTTCTGCCGGCTCGTTACGCTCTGCCATCATCGCTCCTTAATGTCCCTGATCCCCAAAGGTCTGCAGAAACTACTCCGAATAGACCGGACAGGTCAACCTTTGCGCGCACCTGGCCCGACTCATCCGGACAGGCGCTCCGGTTTGCAATGAAAAATGCGGCTTCGACTTTGGTAAAGATGAATATTTTGCTATGCTATTGCGGTTAAGTAACCGGGAAAGGATAGTCATGAACTACGGTATCGATCGCGAACGCGCCCTTGAACTGCTCAAGCAATATCTGACCAACCCGAACCTGCTCAAGCACTGCCTGGCCAGTGAGGCGGTGATGCGCAGCCTGGCCCGCTATTTTGGGGAAGATGAAGAGTTATGGGGCCTGACCGGCCTGCTTCATGACCTGGATGTGGAACTGACCCTGGACGATCTTTCCCGGCATACGCATGAAACAGTCAGGATTCTACGCGCCGAAGGCGTGGCCGAAGAAATTCTCGAAGCCATCCGCATGCACAATGAACATGCCCACACCGACCGGCGCAGCCAGCGCTTTCATCACGCTTTGGCAGCCGGCGAGACCATTACCGGGCTGATCATTGCGACGGCGCTGGTCTACCCTGATAAAAAGCTGGCCAGCGTCAAACCGAAATCGGTTCGTAAACGTTACAAAGAAAAGCAATTCGCGGCCGGTGCGAATCGCGCTATCATTGCCGAATGCGAACAGCTCGGCCTGGCGGTCCCCGAATTCTGCGATCTCTGTCTGACGGCGATGCAGGGGATTGCCACGGAACTGGACCTTTAAATCGCCCCACGGAGCCCTATGAATCAGCAAGAACTCACCCGCCTGCTGGAATCCCTGGTGGCCGGTCAGGTCAGTGTCGCGGACACCGTCGACCGCCTGAAACAGCTGCCTTTTGAGGATCTCGGCATTGCCCAGATCGACCATCACCGCGAATTACGGCAGGGGGTCCCGGAAGTCATCCTCGGCGAAAGCAAGAGCCTTGAGCAGTTGAATATCATTCTTGGCGCCATGGCCAAAAAGGAGCGCAATATCCTGGTCACCCGCCTGGACAGCGAAAAAGCCACCGCTCTATGCAATCATTTCCCGGACGGGGAATACGACAGCGTGGCCCGCACCTTCTGCCTGGTAAAGCAGAAAATCACCGTCAGCGGCCAGGGCAAGATCCTGGTCATCTGCGCCGGGACCTCGGACCTGCCGGTGGCCCGGGAAGCCGTCATTACCGCCCAAATGCTTGGCAATGAGGTCGAGGAACTGATCGACGTCGGCGTGGCCGGAATCCATCGCCTGCTGGCCCGTCAGGAGCAACTGCGCTCGGCAGCGGTGCTTATCGTCGTCGCCGGCATGGAAGGAGCCCTGCCCTCCGTCATCGGCGGGCTGGTTGAAAAACCGGTCATCGCGGTGCCGACTTCGGTCGGTTATGGCGCGGCCTTTGCCGGCGTCGCAGCGCTGCTGGGGATGTTGAACTCCTGCGCCAGCGGTGTGACCGTGGTCAATATTGATAATGGCTTCGGAGCCGCATTTGCAGCGAACCGGATCAACCGCAAAAGATCATGAACATCCCTCACCCTTAAAAGGTCACCATGAAAACGCTCTATCTCGATTCTTTTTCCGGTATTTCCGGAGACATGTTTCTGGGCCTGATGCTCGATTTCGGCCTGGACCCCGACCAGCTCAGGCAGGAACTCGCCAAGTTACCGATCTCCGGCTTTGAGCTGCAAATTTCCCGCGAACAGCGCCACGGCATTGAAGGCTGCCGCTGCCGGGTCGTCTGCGCGGAAACCCATCATCACCGCCATTGGAGTGATATCGATCAGCTGCTGGCGACCAGCACCCTGGCCGTGCCGATCAGCCAACTGGCACGCAAGTTCTTCCGCCGTCTGGGTGAGGCCGAGGCCAAAGTCCACGGGATCGATATCAATCAGGTCCATTTTCACGAAGTCGGGGCGATCGATGCCATAGTCGATCTGACCGGCGCGGCCATTGCCCTGCATTTGCTGGACATCACCAGCGTTCGCTGCGCTCCGTTGCCGCTGTCACGCGGCATGTCCCGTTGCGCCCACGGCGCGCTACCCCTGCCCGCCCCCGCGACCCTGGAAATCCTCCGCGGCAAACCGGTTTACGACAGCGGGATTAGCCAGGAACTGGTCACGCCGACCGGTGCAACCATCGCCGCCGAGATCGCCGAGTTTGGCCCCCTGCCCGCTTTGCCCCTCGGAATAACGGCCTACGGGGTCGGCGGTTGGGAGCTGGAGGATCGCCCCAACCTGCTGCGCGGCATCCTCTTTGAAAACGCCGCTGCCCTGCCCGAGCAGGACAGCGTCCAGGTCCTGGAAACCCATATCGATGACAGCACCCCGGAAGTCCTCGGCAACCTCTTGGAACAGCTGCTCGCGGCCGGCGCGCTGGATGCCGGTTATTCACCACTGCAGATGAAGAAAAACCGCCCGGGCAACCTGCTGACCGTGGTCTGCCGGCCACCCCAGGCCGAGCAGCTGGCCCAGTTGATCATGCGGGAAAGCAGCGCTATCGGGGTGCGCGGTTCCCTGCAGCAGCGCTACCGACTCAACCGCCGCAGCAGCACCGTACAGACGGAGCTGGGCCAGGCGCGGGTCAAACTGCTCTATTCCGGAACACAATTTCTGCGCCTGACCGCTGAATACGATGACTGCCGGGAACTGGCGCGACAGAGCGGCCAACCGCTCCAGCAGGTTTACCGCATCGTCGAAGAGACCGCCTATGCCAAACTCGATCTGAGCACGCCGGGGGACGGCCATGAGTGAACCGTCCCCAAGCAACCGCAATACGCCCTGGCTGACCCTGTTTCTGGCCAGCAACGCCGGCCTTGGCTATGCCCCGGTGGCATCCGGCACCTTCGGCACCCTGATGGGAATCCCCTGTTACTACCTCATCTCCCGGCTCAATGTGCCGCTCCAGGCCCTGGCGCTGCTGGCCGTCATTCTGCTGAGCTGCAAAATCTGCGATCTGGCGGGGCAACACTACCAGGAGCCGGACGATGGCCGCATCGTCATTGACGAACTGGCCGGCTACCTGGTCACCACCGCATTTTTGCCTTTCAGCTGGGGGATCGCTATAGCCGGGTTCTTCTGCTTCCGCCTGTTCGATATCTGCAAGCCGTTTCCGGCCAGCTGGTTCGACCGGGAGTGGAAAAACGGCCTCGGGGTCACCCTGGACGATGTCGTGGCCGGCATCTACGCCCTCATTTTACTGCGTCTCGGCCTGGCCCTGTTCGGCTGAGCGGTCAGGAGTCCACCATGTCCAATTTCGATATTGCCGTACTGACCACCGGGGACGAGCTGCTTAACGGCGAGTTGAGCGACACCAATACCAGCACCATCGCCGAAATCCTCTCCCGCTGCGGCTATCGGCTGCGCTGCAGCCTGGCGGTTCCGGACCAGGAAAAAGAGATCATGGCGGCCCTCAATTATCTCGCCGCTCATGTCCGTTTTGTCATTGTCACCGGCGGCCTCGGCTCAACCCGGGATGACCTCACCGCCCGCGCTGCGGCCCGCACCTTTCACCAGGCCCTGGTCATCAATGAAGAGGCGATGGCCATGATCCGCGACTGGTTCGCCCGGCGCAACCGCCCCATGGAACCGAGCAACGAGCGCCAGGCGCTGCTGCCGCAGCAAGCCGTACCGCTGGCCAACAGCCTCGGCACCGCCCCCGGCTTCCGCCTGCGGCATGGTCAGTGCGAGCTGTTTTTCCTGCCCGGGGTGCCGACGGAGATGAAGGCTATGTTTGAACGGGAAGTCCTGCCCCTGCTGCAGCAGGAGATCCCGCAGAGCAACCCGCTCCAGCAACGCACCTTCAAGCTGTTCGGCCTGCCCGAGCCGCGGGTCAACCGGTTGATTCCCTACCGCGAACTGCCGGACGGGGTGGAGGTTGCCTTCGGCCTGGAATTTCCGCTGGTTCTATTGAAGCTGAAAGCCTATGGCGAGGACGGCGCACAAAAACTCGACCTGGCCGAAGCGCTGCTGCTGAAAAGCCTCGGCAATCACCTGCTCGCCCGCAACGAGGAGACTCCGGCTGGCAACGTCGGCAAGCTGCTGATCCAGGCCGGCCTGACCTTGTCCCTGGCCGAATCCTGCACCGGCGGCCTGCTCGCCAGCCTGCTGACCAGCGAAGCGGGGGCCTCGGCGTTTCTTGAACGCGGCGGAGTGACCTACGCCAACTCGGCCAAAATGGCCTGGCTCGGGGTTCCGGAACAGGTTCTGCAACAGTACGGAGCGGTCAGCGAGCAGTGCGCCCGGGCCATGGCCGGCGGCTTAAGGCGGAGCAGCAGAACCGACGTTGCCCTGGCCATTACCGGGATTGCCGGTCCGGATGGCGGTAGCCCGGACAAACCCGTCGGGACCGTGTTTCTAGCCCTGGCCGGCGGGGAAGGGATTCATGTCAAGCGCTATCATTTTAGCGGAGATCGGGGGCAGGTACAGAAAATGAGTGCCTACATGGCGCTGGAATGGCTGCGTCGCTATGCATTACAGCAACTGAATCCGGTCCCCCCGGCGGCGGCAGAATAACCACTCGACAGCTGTTTGAAAAACCTTTAATCTCTTGCATTAAACAAGAATGCCGGCTGAGCCCCCGGAACGCTCCCGAAAACCGTCAATAATGTCTTTTTATGTCACAGCGGGAGAGGATAATCCCGGTAATGCAGGAATGTTAAGTCAAAACGCCAAAACCACTGGAGGAAAACATGTCAGATGAAAACCGCAACCGCGCCTTGGAACTTGCCATGGGCCAGATTGAAAAACAGTTCGGCAAGGGCAGCATCATGCGCCTGGGCTCAGACTACCAGGTTCCGGCTGTGGAGACCATTTCGACCGGTGCGCTCAGCCTTGACCTGGCGCTCGGGGTCGGTGGCGTTCCCAAAGGCCGGATCATAGAAATTTTCGGGCCGGAGTCTTCGGGGAAAACCACCCTGGCCCTGCATATCGTTGCCGAAGTCCAGAAAAAAGGCGGGGTCGCTGCATTCGTCGATGCCGAACACGCCCTGGATATTCAATATGCCCAACACCTCGGCGTCAAGGCCGACGACCTGCTGGTCAGCCAGCCCGACACCGGCGAGCAGGCTCTGGAAATCACCGAGATGCTGGTGCGCAGCGGCGCTATCGACGTGCTGGTGGTCGACTCCGTCGCCGCACTGACCCCGCGTGCTGAAATCGAAGGGGAAATGGGCGACTCCCACATGGGTCTGCAGGCCCGACTGATGTCCCAGGCGCTGCGCAAGCTGACCGGGATTGTCAGCAAGTCGAATTGCAGCATCATCTTCATCAACCAGATCCGCATGAAAATCGGCGTCATGTTCGGCAATCCGGAAACCACCACCGGCGGCAATGCACTCAAATTTTATGCGTCGGTCAGACTCGATATCCGCCGCATCGCGTCCCTCAAACAGGGGCAGGATGTGGTCGGCGGCAGAACCCGGGTCAAAGTTGTCAAAAACAAGGTCGCGCCGCCGTTCAAACAGGCAGAATTTGATATTATGTATGGTGTCGGCATCTCCCGCGAAGGGGATGTGCTCGACCTCGGGGTTGATAACGATCTGGTCGAAAAAAGCGGTTCCTGGTTCTCCTATAAAGGGGAACGGGTCGGCCAGGGGCGCGAAAACGCCAAACAATACCTCAAAGAGCATCCGGAAATGACCGATGAGATCGAAGCCGCATTGCGGGAACTCTACGGCATCGGGGAAGGCAAACCGGTGGTGTCGTCCGCCGCGGAAGAAGATTGAGAGAATGACGCGCGTTGTAGAAAAAGGCTGAACCCGGCTTGCCGCCGCAACTGCGCCGAAGATGGGTGGGAGTTGGTTGCAGGCCGGACGATATCACTAACCTCTGAATTGAAAAGTTGACCAGGGTGGGGCTATGAATCTGAACGACATACTGGCAATGGCACTGAAGTCGAACACCTCGGATATCCATATTAAGGCTGGGCTTCCGCCGGTGTTCAGGATCGACGGCAACCTGCGCCCGCTGCCCAAGGCTCCGCGCCTGACCTCGGAAGCGGTCCGCAGCATGTGCGAAGCGCTCATGAACGACCGCCAGCGCGCCAAGTTCGAGGAATACTGCGAGGTCGACCTTGCCTACGGGGTGCCGGGTCTCGGCCGCTTCCGGGTCAACGTGTTCATGCAGCGCAACTCGGTTTCAGCGGTGTTCCGGGCGATCCCGTTCAAGGTTGCCACCCTCGATGATCTGACCATGCCCCCGGTCCTCAAAAAGATTGCTCAGGAACAGCGCGGCCTGGTGCTGGTCACCGGAGCGACCGGAACCGGGAAATCCACCACCCTGGCGGCGATGATCGATCACATCAACAGTAACCGCACAGCCCACATCGTCACGGTTGAGGACCCCATCGAATACCTCCACCGTGATCGTAAATGCATCATCAACCAGCGCGAAGTCGGCTTCGACACCGTCGGCTTTGCCCCGGCCTTGAAGAGCGCCCTGCGCCAGGACCCCGATGTCATCCTGGTCGGCGAAATGCGCGACCTGGAAACCGCCGAAACCGCCCTGGCCGCAGCCGAAACCGGCCACCTGGTCCTGTCGACCCTGCACACCATCGATGCCCCGGAAACCATCTCGCGGATCATCTCCATGTTCCCCCCGCATCAGCAGCGGCATATCCGCCTGCAGTTGGCCAATGTGCTCAAAGGGGTCATTTCCCAGCGGCTGATTCCGCGCATCGAAGGTCAGGGGCGGGTTGCCGCGGTCGAGGTCATGATCTCCACCGCCCGGGTCCGCGAACTGATCGACGACCGCGAGAAGACCTCGCAACTGCGCGATGCCATTGCCCAGGGCTATACCACTTACGGCATGCAGACCTTTGACCAGGCGCTGATGGATCTGGTCAAACGGAAGGTCATCAGCTATGAGGAGGCGCTGCGGCAAAGCTCCAATCCGGACGACTTCAAGCTCAAGTTCTCCGGCATCGATTCAACCTCCGACACCTCCTGGAGCGATTTCGAACGCGGCAAGGAAGAGGAAGAGAAGCACACCGAGCACCAAGCAGAGCCGGACAAGGATGACCAGGTCGAAATCGAACGCTTCTGATCCGTTCGCCAGCGCGGTACGGATACTCTCCGGCCGGGATATGAGCGAAGCCGAACTGCGCCAGAGACTGGCCCGGTTCGGCTTTTCCGTTGCGGCCATCGACCAGGCCATCGGCAAATGCCTAGACTACGACTATCTCAACGACCGGCGCTATGCGTTAGCGCGGACACGCAGCCTGGTTCGCAGCGGCCAAGGGGTGGGTCGAAAAATTCTCCTCGACCTCAAGCAGCGCGGCATCCCGGAAGCCCTTGCCCATGAAGCCTGGGAAACCGTCAGCGCGGAGTTGCCGCCGGAAACCATCCTCCGGGAACTGCTCGGCAGGCGCTTTGCCGATTTCGACTATACCCAGGCCGGTGATCGCGAGCGCCGCCGGGTGATCGGCTATCTGCAACGCCGCGGTTTTCCCCTTGAGCTGATCTTTGCCGTCCTGCGTGATGGCGATTGGTCCTGAAACCCGCCCCTTGCGAACAGGCTGTCGAACCGCCTGTCGAACCCAGGAATAGCCTTTTTACCAACCGGCTAAAGATCCGCCAGCAGCTCTGCGCTGGTCAGCAGTTTGGCAAAAACACTGCCGAGGGCGGCGAGAAAGGCCTGCTGAACCGCCGCGGCCGGAACTGTCTCCCCGGACAAGGCAACCAGGTCACGGGTCGCACAGGCATCGCTGACCAGGGTGCAGGAGAAACCGTGATCAAACGCCGCCCGCACCGTCGAATCGATGCACATGTGGGTCATGGCCCCGCAGACAAACAATTTTTCCGCAGCCAAGGCCTCTAGTCGTTCCAACAAAGCGGTGTCCCGAAAACTGTTCGGATAGTTCTTGGTGAGCACCGGTTCCGTTGGCAGCGGCTTAACACTGTCATGGATCTCCACTCCACTGGTCCCAGGCAGGAAAAAAGTGGCCCCGGGACGGTTGGAGATATGCTGGATATGGATGACCGGCCAACCCTGTCCACGCCAATGCTTCAGCACCCCGGCCGCCCGGCTCGCCGCCGCGTCAATGCCGATCAGCTCCATGGCCCCGCCGGGAAAATAATCGTTTTGCAGGTCAATCAACACAAGGACCGGATTCATAACAGCTCCTTTCTCGCAAATAGTTGCACAACGGCCTGCCAAGTTCATGGCTGGACCGGCCAAGGCACTGCCTGGTCAGTGCCTTGCTGAAGGTCGGCAAAAACGCTTTTTCCCAACCTCTCTAGATGGTTACAGGGCTGGTGCCTTGGGGCCGGGCCTGCGCCGCACCAAAAAATAACCGGCGGCGGCCAGCACCGTCACAATCACCCACAGCGGCGAATGGCAGAAGGTCACCACAAAAAAACAACCCAGCGCAGCGGCGGTCAGTCGCACCCAGCGGCAGGGAATCAGCCGGTACGCGGCCAGCAGTCCGATGCTCGCATTGGCGAGGAAAAACCCGTCGGCAAAAGCCACCAACTGCTCAATCCCGACCCAGCCGGCCTCAACCAACCCCAAGGCGGCTAAATGCGCCATGGTCAGCAACATCAAGGCATAAACAGGAGCACCCGTGCTGCTGCGCCGAGCCAGTAGCGCCGGCAACCAACCTTCCGCCGCCAATGCCGCTATCAGCCGGGCAACCCCGCCGACAAACAGCAGACAGGTGGTGATGCAGAGCGCCAGGGTCAGTCCGCCCATGAGCAGACCGCTGGCGTTTCCATAGAGGGGGACGATAATCCGCGTCACCTGCCCGGTCTGAGGATAAATTCCGGGGTCGCCATATTGCACTGCGGCGGCGACAATCAAGCTGATCACGCCGATGACCACCGCCGAGCATTTAACGGCAACCATGATCGTCCGCTGCGGATGACGCACTTCACCGCTGTAATTGCCGATCACTTCCCAACCGACAATGGTCCAGAACAATAATAACAGAGCATAGCCGAAGGCCGGGGGATCAAAGGTGGAAAAAGCAGCCAGCGGGATCCGGTGCAACAGCAAGGTATCCAAACCACCAGACACCAGGATCAGCGCGGCCAGCGACGAGCAGACCAGGCCGATGCGACTGATATGGCGTAGTTCACGCAACAGCAAGGCCGCACAGATCAACAGCAAGCCGCCAGCAATCCAGTTGGTCCGGGGACTGCCCGGACACAGGTAGGTGGCTGCCGTCAGCATCACCGCAACCGGGCCGAACAGCACCGCACCGGTCAAGTACAGGGAGGTCAGCAGCTTGACCTGCTCACCGAAGGCAACGCCGATGGCGGTGGTCACACCGGCCGGACCGGGATAAAGCAGGCTCAACCGACCGAACACCAGCGCAAAACCAAATCCCGCCAGGATGATCAGCAGCCAGGCCAACAGTGCCCAGTCTCCGGCGGTTCGGTAGGCCAGCGGCGGCAGGATAACAATCCCCGAACCCAGAATCGGACCTATGATCAATCCACTTAACAGAACCGGCCCGAGTTGGGGGGTAGGTTGGCTCGCCATCAGCAGGTATCTCCTTCGGAACTTTGGAACAGCGAAAAGCTTGCAATTGCCCTAAAAACAGCCTTAAAGTACATGAATCGTTCTAAAATTCCAGCGCAAAAAAATGAAGGGAGCGTTCGTTTAAATCGAACAGAACATGGAACTCAACCAGTTAAAATCCTTTGTCCGGATCGTCGAAACCGGCAATCTGCGGAAAGCTGCGGACGCGCTCTTCATCAGTCAGTCCGCCCTGTCGCACCAGATCAAGGTCCTGGAAGAACGACTCGCCCTGCAACTGTTCATCCGCACCGCCAAGGGCATGGAACTCACCGAACAGGGGCGGATTCTCTACTCCCATGCCATGGCGATCCTCAGCCAGGTTGATACCTTTCAGGAAAAAGCCCAGCAGTTGAGCGGCCGCACCACCCGGGCATTTAAAATCGGCATCAACACCGATGGCAAATTCCTCCAGGTCAGCCGGTTGAGCCGGGTCCTGAAAAATCACTTCCCCCGCAGCGATTTTTTCTTCGTCTCCAGTCAGACCATCCGCACCATGGCCATGCTGCGCGACAAACTGATCGACATCGGCTTTTTCTTCGGAGATAACCAAGCGCCGGACATCTTCACCCACCAGATCGGCCAATGTCGGCTGCGCATTGTCATTCCCAACCAGCTGTTAAAACCGGGAACAGATTCCCTGAGCTGGCCGTTGCTGGCGCAACTGCCGTGGATCTGGTCGGTCTACGATTGTCCGTTTTACGGCATCGTTCTGCGCCGCATGGCGGAAGAGCAGTTGACCCCGAACCATGCCATCGACGCCATGGACGAAAGCGTTATCAAAGAGCTGATCATTGATGGCCAGGGGGTTGGAATCCTGCGTGAAGACGACGCCCGCGACGTCAGTTCCCAGGCCGACGTGAGGATCTGGGAGCAGGAAAGCTTTTTGGTCCCGCTTCAGATCGGCATGTTAAAAAGCAATCGTTCCCAGGCGATGTTTCGGAAAACTGCCGAGCTCATCGAACAGCTCTGGCGCTAAGGTTTTCTGCAGGCGGCGGAGGCCGGGACAAAACCCTTTTCAATCCGCGCTATTTCGATTATCATCCCTCATTCAGCTGCGACTTATGGGTTGGAAACGAGCAATTTTTCGTTGTGGCAAGGGAATCAACGGCTTATGCGGAGGCGTAGTTCTTTACGCCGCACAAATAAGCCCGCAGATTGACACCGCCATGGCGGAAAAGGGCAGTTTCAGGACGACAACTAATTCAGTTAAGAATCGCGATATAAATCAGTAACAGAAAGGTCCTTGGCAATGCTCACCGGTAATGAAATTCGTGCCCGTTTTCTGAAGTTTTTTGAACAGCGAGACCACAGGATTGTGCCCTCATCCTCCCTGGTCCCCCATAACGACCCCACCCTGCTGTTTACCAACGCCGGGATGAACCAGTTCAAGGACTGCTTTCTGGGCGCGGAAAAACGCGACTATGTCCGTGCCACCACCTCGCAGAAATGCGTTCGCGCCGGCGGCAAGCACAACGACCTGGAAAATGTCGGCCGCACCGCACGCCACCACACCTTCTTTGAAATGCTTGGCAACTTCTCCTTCGGCGACTATTTCAAAAAGGAAGCCATCGCCTTTGCCTGGGAGTTTCTCACCGTCGATCTCGGCCTCGACAAATCCAGACTTTACGTCTCCGTCTACACCGACGACGATGAAGCGGCCGACATCTGGCATCATCAGGAAGGGATTCCGCGGGAACGCATTTTCCGCTTTGAGGAAGACAATTTCTGGCAGATGGGAGACACCGGCCCCTGCGGCCCCTGTTCGGAGATTTTCTATGACAACGGCCCTGAGCTGAGCTGCGGGTCCCCGGACTGTACGGTCGGCTGCGACTGCGACCGCTATATGGAAATCTGGAACAACGTCTTCATGCAGTTCGATCGTCAGGATGACGGCACCCTGATCCCCCTGCCCCGCCCCGCGGTCGATACCGGCATGGGTCTGGAGCGGATCACCACGGTCATGCAGGGCGTGCTCTCCAATTACGACACCGACCTGCTGCGCAACATCATCAGCTATATCGAACAGTTGGCCGGTAAGACTTACGGCAAGAATGACGAAGACGATGTCTCCATGCGGGTCATGGCCGATCACAGTCGGGCAACCGCTTATCTTATTGCCGACGGAGTGCTGCCCAGTAATGAAGGGCGCGGCTATGTCCTGCGGCGGATCATGCGCCGCGCCATGCGCCATGCCAAAATGCTCGGCTTTGAAGACCCGGTGCTGTTCAAGACCAGCGTTTTCGTGCTCGAATCCATGGCCGACGCCTATCCCGAGGAAGCCGGCCGCAAGGAGTTTGTCGCCAAGGTGGTCCAGAATGAAGAGGAACGTTTTATCCAGACCCTCGGCAACGGCCTGCGTATTCTTCAGGACGAAATCGCCGGACTGGCCGCTGCCGGTCAGCAGGTCATACCCGGGGAAACGGTCTTCAAACTCTATGACACCTACGGCTTCCCCCTTGATCTGACCGCCGACATCGTCGAAAAAGACGGCTATCGCCTTGATGAAGAAGGCTTTGAACGCTGCATGGAAGCGCAGCGTGCCAAGGCCCGCGAGCATTGGAAAGGCTCCGGGGAAGAAGTCATCTCCGGAATCTACAAGCAACTGGTTGACCAGGGTGTACGCACTGAATTCAGCGGTTACCTGAAACTGACAGATGAGGGCCAAGTCCTTGCCCTGCTCCGCCAGGGGCAACCGGTGACTGAAGCGGCCTGTGGGGAAACCGTGGAAGTCATCACTTCGGTCACCCCCTGTTACGGGGAATCGGGCGGCCAGGTCGGCGATACCGGCCAGTTGGAGACCGCGGCGGCAAAACTGACCATCATCGACACCAAGAAACCGCTGCCCGACCTCTATGTTCACCTCTGCGAGGTGGTCACCGGCGCCATCAAGACCGGCGACCAGGCCACCATCAGCGTTAACGCGGAACGCCGCCAGCGGATTGTCATCAATCACACCGCCACCCACCTGCTCCAGGCTGCCCTGCAGAACCAGCTCGGCGATCACATCAAACAGGCCGGTTCTTTGGTCACCCCGGAGCGGTTGCGCTTTGACTTCACCCATTTTTCTCCGGTGTCAGCCGCAGAGCTGAGCCAGATCGAGGCCGAAGTCAACCGGCAGATTCGTGTCAACGCGCAGGTCAACACACAGCAGATGGCTGCCGACGCCGCTAAAAAAGCCGGCGCCATGGCCCTGTTCGGCGAAAAATACGGCGCTGAGGTCAGAGTCATCTCGGTCGGTGATTACAGTATGGAATTATGCGGCGGAACCCACGCCAAGGCCGCCGGGGATATCGGGCTCTTTAAAATCCTCAGCGAAGGCGGGATCGCCGCCGGCGTCCGCCGGATTGAAGCGGTCACCGGCCAGGCCGCCCTCGACCTGGTGCAGCAGCAGCAGAAAACCCTGCTGCATCTTGCCGAAATGGTCAAAAGTGATCCCCAGCAACTGGAAACACGCCTTGGCAAACTGCTTGAACATCAACGGGAACTGGAAAAAGAACTGGAACAGCTGCAGTCCAAAATCAATGCCGAGCGCAGCGGGGAACTGATCGATCAGGCCCAACTGGTCGGCGACATCAAGCTGCTGGCCGTCAAGGTTCCTGGCAATGACGGCAAGGGACTGCGGGAATTTTCCGACCAACTGCGCGATAAGCTCGGTTCCGGTGTGCTGGTGCTGGTCTCCGATGCCGGTGACAAAGTTGCGCTGCTGGTAGCAGTGACCAAAGACCTGACTGGTCGGGTCAAAGCCGGTGACCTGATCCGACCGCTGGCGGAAATTGTCGGCGGCCGTGGTGGCGGCCGGCCAGAGCTGGCCCAGGCCGGCGGCCCGGACACCGCCAAGATAGAGGCCCTGCTCCAGGCGGCTCCTGAACAACTCCAAAAAATACTGGCCTGAACGTTCCCTGTTGGTAACGGCACCGCTTTGCAGCCAGGCTGCAAAGCGGTGTTTTTTTAAAATGATTCGTCCCCGGCAACAAATATTCAACCAGCTTGTTATACTGTCTTTCATCGTGCTGTTTCCGCATAAATCCTCTATCCGCAGTGCTTTGAACTGGCCAAACAATGACCTTGCAAAGCGTATGACAAAGGGTGGCTTGCGATAACAAACTGGTGAAACAAAGCCAAGACGCACCAGGAGGGGTAAGCAAAGACAATGCTCCGCTACGGAGTTGTTGCTTTTGTGAGGTTGGGAAAATCGTTATTTTCCCGACCGGGCTTGGAAAAGTCGCCGGATGAACTTTTTCAACAACCTAGTCGAGTTGGATTGATGGATACTGCATTGGGCAAAAAAGACCACAAGAGCCTGCTGATCGTCGATGATGAGCCGATCATTCGCGAACTCTGTGCCAGCGCTTTGTATACCTACCACATCCTGTTGGCGGAAAACGGCCTGGAAGCATTAAAAATTCTCGAGAACTCCGAAGTGGATGTTGTCCTCAGCGATGTCATCATGCCGGGACTCGGCGGACTGGAACTGCTGCAGCGGATCAAACAACAGCGCCCTGACCTGGCGGTCATCCTGATGACCGGCTATTCTGACAAAGAGCTGATCCTGGACGCGCTCAAAGCCGGTGCCGACGACTTCATCAACAAGCCGATCAATATCCTGCAACTCAGCACCACAGTCAGTAACGTCCTGGAAAAGCAGGAAATTCGCGAAGAGCTGGCTGCCCTGAAGCGGACCGACAAGCTGAAAAGCGATTTCCTCGGGCTGATTTCCCATAAGTTGAAAACCCCGGCCACGGCCATATCCCTGTTCATCCAGAATATCGCGGACGGCATCGAAAGCCCCAATGACGCGGATTTTCAACAGATGGTCAGTATGGTCCAGGTCGAGACGGTCCATCTCGAACAGCTGATCCAGGATCTGCTCTATTTCAGTGAAGCAACCTTGACCGACGAAGACCTGCCGCTGGAAAAACTCGATTTACGAAAAATTGCCGATCAGGTCGCCCTGGCTCTGGAACCGGCCGCAGCGGGCCGCCATATCGCATTTCACATCAGCCTGGAGCGCCTTCCGGACAAACCGGTGTTGCTCAATCCGCAACGTATCAACTTCGCTATTCGCGCGCTGCTCGACAATGCCATCAAGTTTACCCCGGACGGCGGCTCCGTCTCCTTGACCGGCGAGGTGGCAGGTGATCGCATCATTCTCCGCATCAAGGATACCGGCATCGGCATTCCCAAACAGGAATTAGCCAAAATTTTCAACAAGTTCTATCAGGTTGACCCGGAGCATACCGGCCAGGTCAGAGGGTTTGGCCTGGGGCTCTATTATGCCCGTGATTTTATTCGCAGCATGAACGGACAGCTTTATATCGACAGTCAAGCGCAACAGGGAACAACTGCGACCATTGCCTTCCCCTTGCCCGCCTAGTGTCCCGTATGTAATTACCAGCCTGCATTCCGGTTCTTTGACCCCTGCCGTTCTGGTGCCTGTACGCCCCGGTCTGCCCCGCGGTTCTACCCGGCATCCCAAGCATATCGGCCCGAGCCAAGCATATCGGACAGGAGGCATTTCCTGACGAACAAAATTTACAAATCACCCCAAAACCTCGCTTTAAGCTCTTTTTTATACCTCCTTTTTTATGTTATCTTTCGTCTTTCCACCAACCGGGCAAAGCGCCCGAACACAGCGGAGAAAACCAGTGTTTAAAGGAACCACGATCTGTTGCGTCAGACATAACGGTAAAGTCGCCCTGGCTGGTGACGGTCAGGTCAGCCTCGGCAACACGGTCATGAAACATGGCGCCCGTAAAATTCGCCGACTCTATCAGGACCGGGTCCTGGCCGGGTTTGCCGGCAGCACTGCGGACGCCTTTACCCTGTTTGAAAAGTTCGAAGCCAAACTGCAGGAGTTTCGCGGCAACCTGCCGCGGGCAGCCGTGGCTTTGGCCAAGGATTGGCGGACCGACCGGGTCCTGCGCCGTCTGGAAGCCCTGCTGATTGTCGCGGATGCTGAAGTGACGCTGGTGATTTCCGGAGCTGGTGACGTCATCGAACCGGATGACGGGGTCGCCGCCATCGGTTCAGGCGGCAGTTTTGCCCTGGCGGCAGCGCGCGCCCTGGTTGAAAATTCCGAGCTGAGCGCCGACCAGATCGTCGAGAAAGCGCTGCACATCGCTGCCGATATCTGTATCTATACCAATGACCGTATTGCTGTTGAGGTTCTTGCGTGACAAATTTCACCCCGAGAGAAATCGTTTCCGAACTGGATCGCTATATTATCGGCCAGAATGACGCCAAGCGCGCCGTTGCCGTCGCCTTGCGTAACCGTTGGCGGCGCCAGCAGGTTCCGGCCGAGCTGCGTGACGAGATCGCCCCGAAAAACATCATCATGATCGGTCCGACCGGGGTCGGCAAAACCGAAATCGCCCGCCGGCTGGCCAAACTGGCCCAGGCTCCCTTTATCAAGGTTGAAGCCAGCAAATTTACCGAGGTCGGCTATGTCGGCCGCGATGTCGAAAGCATGGTCCGTGACCTGCTCGAGTTGGCCATCAACATGGTCAAAGAGGAAGAAACCCGGAAAATGCGCATCAAAGCCGAGGCCAACGCGGAAGAAAAACTGCTTGACCTGTTGCTGCCCGGGGAAACCGACCGCTCCCCCGACAAACAGGAACAGCGTCAGCATACCCGCGACCGGCTGCGCAAACTGCTGCGCATGGGAGAACTGGACGAGCGCTTTGTGGAGATCGAAACCCAGGTCAGCAGCATTCCGACCATGGGGGTCTTCAGCCCGCAGGGGAATGAAGAGCTGGGGATGAACATCAAGGAGATGTTCGGTAACCTGCTGCCTAAAAACACCAAGCGCAAACGGGTCAAAGTCAGCGAGGCCCGGCAGCTGCTTATTGACGAAGAAGCCGAGAAACTCATCGACATGGAAAACGTCACTACCCTGGCCCGGGAACGTACCGAGCAGAACGGGATCATCTTTATCGACGAGATTGACAAGATCGCCAGTCGTGAAGGGGTCCACGGCCCGGAAGTATCCCGCGAAGGCGTGCAGCGGGACATCCTGCCCATTGTCGAAGGGAGTACGGTCAACACCAAGCATGGCGCGGTCAAGACCGACCACATCCTGTTCGTTGCGGCCGGGGCCTTTCATATCGCCAAACCCGCGGATCTGATCCCCGAATTGCAGGGACGGTTCCCGATCCGGGTCGAACTGGACAGCCTTGGCGAGGACGATTTTTATCGCATCCTGACTGAACCGAAAAACGCCCTGATCCGACAGTACAAAGAGCTGATGAAGACCGAAGGAATCAGTCTCGCATTTGACGACGAAGCGATCCGGGAAATCGCCAGGATGGCCAAAATGGTCAACGACCGGACGGAAAATATCGGCGCGCGGCGCCTCCACACGATCATGGAAAAACTCCTCGAAGAGCTGTCTTTTTCGGCGCCTGAGCTGTCTCAGGAGGATATCCGGATCAGCGCCGAAGAGGTCCGACGACGATTGTCGGAGATCAGCAAGGACGAAGATCTGTCGCGTTATATTCTTTAATTCTGTCTGCCGGGTTCAACACCTTCAGCGCGGACCGGACCTGCCCTATGGGGTCAGAGGAAACCGGGACTCCAGCGAAAAGCCTGCTGAATCTTGACAGATATTCACGCGCCCACCTCCGGCCGCGGCCAATGAGCCCGCCGAAAGGGTGCACTACAGGATCTGAGCTATGCAGGAATTGATTGGAAAAGCCAATGTACTGATGGAAGCGCTCCCCTGGATCAAGCGTTTCTACGGTAAGACCATCGTTATCAAATACGGCGGCAACGCCATGGTCGATGAAAAACTCAAGGAGGGGTTCGCCCGCGATATCATTCTGATGAAATATATCGGGCTCAACCCGGTGGTCGTCCACGGTGGCGGACCGCAGATCGGCAAAGTGCTTGACGCCATGAAGATTGAGAGCCACTTTGTTCAGGGGATGCGGGTCACCGACAGCGCCACCATGGATGTGGTGGAGATGGTACTCGGTGGTAAAGTCAACAAAGAAATCGTCGCCAACATCAACCGCTATGGCGGTAAAGCAGTCGGGATCACCGGCAAGGACGGCGGCTTGATTCGCGCCCGCAAACTGGAAATGACCGCCATCAATCCAGAGACATTGACCCCGGAAATTATCGATATCGGCATGGTCGGCGAAGTTGAAGCCGTCGATCCCCATATCATCAACGCCCTGGAGAAAAGCAACTTCATTCCGGTGATCGCCCCTATCGGCAGCGGTCTGAACGGGGAAACTTTCAACATCAACGCCGACCTGGTCGCAGGCAAGATCGCCGGCGCGCTGGAAGCGGAAAAGCTGATTCTTTTGACCGATATCGAAGGGGTTAAAGACAAAGAGGGCAAGCTGATTTCGACCATCGATATCCAACGGGTTCCCGACCTGATCAACAACGGAACCATTTCCGGCGGCATGATCCCAAAAGTAAACTGCTGCGTGGATGCCGTGGAAGAGGGAGTCGCCAAAACCCATATCATCGACGGGCGGATGGAACATGCCTGCCTGCTGGAAATTTTTACCGACAAAGGCATCGGCACAGCCGTAGCGAGGTACAACTGATGAAAACGTCCCAAGCATGGATCGATCGGGGCCTCGCCCATGTCGCCAAAACCTACGGCCGGTATCCGCTCGTCGCCGCCAGCGGCGCAGGCTGCTGGCTGACCGACATCGACGGTAACCGCTATCTCGATTTTCTCGCCGGGGTCGCGGTCAATAACCTCGGTCACTGCCACCCAGCTGTGGTCAAGGCGCTGCAGGAGCAAGCCGCCACGCTGATTCACTGTTCCAACTATTACCACATCCCAAGCCAGATCGAGCTGGCCGAGTTGCTCTGCGCCAACTCCTTTGGCGACCGGGTGTTCTTCTGCAACTCGGGGGCCGAAGCTAATGAAGCGGCCATCAAACTGACCCGCAAATACTGTGCGGAAAAATATGCCGGTCAGCGCTTTGAAATCCTCACCGCCAAAGCCTCTTTTCACGGCCGCACCCTGGGCACCCTGAGCGCCACCGGCCAGGAGAAAATCCAGCAGGGCTTCAACCCGCTGAGTCCCGGCTTCAAATACATCCCCTACGGGGACCTGGACGCGTTGAAGGCAGCTGTCGGTCCACAAACCGCCGGTGTCATGCTCGAACCGATTCAGGGGGAAGGCGGCGTCAACGTCCCGCCGGCCGGTTACTTGAAAGCGGTCCGGGAGTTCTGCGACGAGCATGAACTGCTGCTGATCTTCGATGAAATCCAGGTCGGCCTGGGGCGGACCGGAACCCTCTTTGCCTACCAGCAGGAAGGGATCGAGCCGGACATTCTGACCCTGGCCAAGGCCCTGGCCGGTGGTCCGCCCATCGGCGCGATGATCGCCCGCAATCCCTATATCGATGTCCTTGGCCCGGGAACGCACGGCTCGACCTTCGGCGGCAATCCGCTGGTCACCGCCGCGGCCGTCGCCACCATGAAAGTCCTGCTCGAAGGCAGTGTACTCGCCAACTGCGTAGCCATGGGCGAGTACCTGCGTGGCAAGCTGGAAGAGCTTAAGGGGAAGTACCCCTTTATTACTGAAGTCCGTGGCCGCGGCCTGATTCTGGGCATGCAACTGACCATCGAAGGTGCCGGCATTGTCAAAACCGCGCTGGAGCGCGGCTTGTTGCTCAACTGTACGGTCGGTACAGTCCTGCGATTTGTGCCACCGCTCATCGTGACCAGCAATGAAATCGATCAGATGATCGCTACTCTCGACGGTATTTTAGCTGAACTTTAAATGGCTGCAGCGCCAGGGAGGAGCCTTTCCCGGACGCTGCAAGTCCGTATCAGGAGATATAAGATGAACAAAGACTTTCTGTCCATTTCCGATTGGTCGGTGGAAGACCTGGAAAAGATCTTCACCCTGACCGCCGAACTGAAGCAGAAGCAGAAGGAAGGGACCCCGCACCGGCTTCTCGAAGGCCAGACCCTGGGGATGATTTTCGAAAAAAGCTCGACCAGAACCCGGATTTCCTTTGAAGTCGGCATGTATCAGCTGGGCGGGCACGCCCTGTTCCTGCATTCCGGCAACACCCAGATGGGGCGCGGGGAACCGATCAAGGACACCGCCAGGGTCATGGCGCGCTACTGTGACGGCATCATGATCCGGACCTTTTCCCATGCCGTGGTCGAGGAGTTTGCCCAGCACAGCTATGTACCCATCGTCAACGGGCTGACCGATCTCTGTCACCCCTGCCAAGTCATGGCTGACCTGTTCACCGTTATCGAGCACAAACAGGACTATCGCAACCTCAAATACTGCTGGATCGGCGACGGCAACAACATGGCCAACAGCTGGATCAACGCCGCTGCGACCTTCGGCTTTGAGCTGCGGGTGGCGACACCGGCCAACTACCAGCCGAACGCCGAAGTGATTGCCAAGGCCCGTCAGGCCGGGGTCAAACTGCTGCTTACCGCAGATCCGCGCGAAGCTGCAGCTGGCGCAGATGTTCTTAACACCGATGTCTGGGCCAGCATGGGACAGGAAGCCGAACAGCTGGAGCGCGAACAGGCCTTCAAAGGATTTCAGATCAACAGTGACCTGCTGAAGCTGGCCGCTCCGGAAGCCGTGGTCATGCACTGCCTGCCGGCCCACCGCGATGAGGAAATCACCGATGAGGTCATGGAAGGCCCGCAGTCGATCATTTTCGATGAAGCGGAAAATCGCCTGCATGTCCAAAAAGCGATCCTGGCTACCCTGATGGCTCGCTAAAATGTTGATTTCCTGCCCCTGGTGCGGATTTTCCAGGACCGTCGCCGAGCAGCAGATCCCCGCGGGAGTCTCCCGGGTGACCTGCCCCAAATGCGGCCAGGTGTTTCCGCTCCCGAGCCAGGAGGATGCTGCGCCGGTCCGGAGCACCACCGAAGGACAGGACGAGCAGCCGATCCGTGAAACGCGCACTGCAGCCGAGGCTCTCCCCAAGGCCGGATTCTGGATCCGCCTGGTTGCAGCGGTTGTCGATATGATCATTGTGTTTTCCCTGCAGTTTGTGCTCGGGGCGGTGCTGGCCTTTGCCGGCATCGTCTCCCTGGGCTTCAGCGAAGGGAGCGTCGGTACCCTGACCGTACTGGTGCAGATTTTCAGTTATGCCCTGAGTTTTGCCTACTCCATCGTCTTTACCGGTTATTGCGGCCAGACTCCGGGAAAAATGGCCCTGCGCATCAAGGTGATCAGGCGCAACGGCAGCCAGATCGGTTTCGGCCGGGCCGCGTTCCGGGAGATTCCGGCCAAATTCATTGCCGCCATCATCTTCGGAATCGGCTATTTGATGGTCGCATTTGACGAGCAGAAGCAGGGCCTGCATGATCGCATGGCAGATACCTATGTCATCAAACTGTAAAATGGCCTCTATTCATCGGAATATTTTTTAGGATAATTTAAAATTGAGGAGCGAACCCGGCCAGAAGTTCGAAGCTTCGCCAAACCGGCCACCGGAAAAGTTCAGGAGTCGGTGCTGTTCGCTCTAACCACCAAGGAGCTTAGCAATGAGTAAACAAGGACAAGTCAAAAAAGCGGTACTCGCCTATTCCGGCGGGCTGGATACATCAATCATCCTCAAGTGGCTGATCGAGGAATACGGTTGTGAAGTGGTTGCCTTTTCCGCTGACCTTGGTCAGGGCGAAGAGCTGGATCATATTCCGGAAAAAGCCAAACAGACCGGGGCAAGCGCCTGTCATATCCTTGATCTGAAGGAAGAATTCGCCCGTGATTTCGTGTTCCCCATGTTCCGGGCCAATGCCATTTACGAAGGCCGCTATTTCCTCGGCACCTCCATCGCCCGGCCGCTGATCTCCAAGGCGCAGATGGAAATCGCCGCCAAGGAAGGAGCTGACGCGGTCTCTCACGGCGCCACCGGGAAAGGCAACGACCAGGTTCGGTTCGAAATCTCCTATTATCATTTCGACCCTTCGGTCAAGGTCATCGCACCCTGGCGGGAATGGGACCTGAACAGCCGCTCCGCCCTGGAAGCCTATGCCAAGAAACACGGTATCCCGGTGCCGACCAGCAAAAAGTTCCCCTGGAGTTCCGACCGTAACCTGCTCCATATCTCCTTTGAAGGGGATGTCCTGGAAAACCCCTGGACCGAAGCCCCGAAAGAGATGTATGTGCTGACCGTCGCTCCGGAAGACGCCCCTGATCAGCCGGAATACGTCGAAATCGAGTTCGAAAAAGGGGACGCGGTCGCCATCAATGGTGAGCGTTTGTCACCGGCTCAGCTGATGCTGAAACTGAACGAACTGGGCGGCAAACATGGGATCGGCCGGGTCGACCTCATGGAAAACCGCTATGTCGGCATGAAGAGCCGCGGCGTCTATGAAACCCCCGGCGGCACCATCCTCGAAGAAGCCCACCGGGCCGTCGAATCGATCACCATGGACCGCGAGGTCATGCACCTGCGCGATTCGCTGATTCCGCGTTACGCGGATATGGTCTACAACGGTTACTGGTTCGCTCCCGAGCGGATCGCCCTGCAGGCCCTCATTGACCAGACCCAGCAAACGGTCAACGGTAAAGCCCGGATCAAGCTCTACAAGGGCCATTGCCGGGTGGTCGGCCGTGACTCGGCCACCGACAGCCTGTTCAATGTCGATTTCGCCACCTTCGAAGCTGATGAAGTGTACAACCAGGCGGATGCGGAAGGTTTTATCAAACTGAATGCCCTGCGTTTGCGCATTGCCGCCATGCAGCGTCTGGCCCAAAAATAATGGCCTCCTGAACCGGTCGGGGCGCAGCGATTTTTGCGCCCCGACCGGCGCGGACAGGACTACCGGAACCGGAGGGTTCCCAACGGAGAAGAAATGAGCAGTAAATTGTGGGGCGGTCGTTTTACCCAACCGACCGATAAGTTTGTCGAAGAATTCACCGCTTCGATCGAGTTCGACCAGCGCCTGTACCGTTATGATATCGCGGGCTCCAAGGCCCACGCTGAAATGCTCGGCCGGCAGGGGATCATCGAAGCGGACGCAGCGGCACAGATCATTGCCGGCCTCGACGCTATTCTGGCCGACATTGAAGCCGGGAAAGTCGAATTTTCCGTAGCCCTCGAAGATATCCACATGAATATTGAAGCCCGGTTGATTGATCGGATCGGTGCGGTGGGCGGCAAGCTGCACACCGGCCGCAGCCGCAACGACCAGGTTGCCGTCGATATCCGACTCTACCTGCGCGATGAGATCGATACCGTGCTCGGGTTTCTGGACCGGCTTGAAGCTGCCCTGGTGACCCAGGCGCAGCAGAATTTAGATGTTATCATGCCGGGCTATACCCATTTGCAGACCGCCCAGCCGGTGCTGTTCAGTCATCACATGCTGGCCTACCGGGAAATGATCGCCCGCGACATCAGCCGCCTGCAGGACCTGCGCGCTCGTTTCAATGTCATGCCCCTCGGTGCGGGAGCCCTGGCTGGAACCACCTTCCCCATCGACCGCGAGTGGGTTGCGGAAAAGCTCGGTTTCGCCGGCGTGACCCGCAACAGCCTGGACAGCGTCTCGGATCGTGATTTCGCCATTGAATTCTGCAGTTTTGCCGGAATTCTGATGATGCACCTGTCGCGCCTGTCCGAAGAGCTGATCCTCTGGTCGAGCGCCGATTTCAATTTCATCGAGCTGTCCGATGCCTTTTGCACCGGCAGCTCAATCATGCCACAAAAGAAAAACCCGGATGTTCCCGAACTGGTCAGGGGGAAGACCGGGCGCGTCTACGGCAACCTGATTGCGCTGCTAACACTGATGAAATCCCTGCCACTGGCCTACAACAAGGACATGCAGGAAGATAAAGAACCGCTCTTTGATACCATCGACACCATCAAGGGAAGCGTGAAGGTCTTTGCCGACATGATCGCCCAGATGAAAGTCAAAGCAGACAACATGCGCATCGCTGCGGCGCGTGGTTTTTCCACCGCTACCGATGTCGCCGACTATTGTGTCCGGAAAGGCCTGCCTTTCCGCCAGGCCCATGAAGTGGTCGGCAAAACCGTCCGTTACTGCGTTGAGACCGGCAAGGATATCCCTGAACTCAGCCTGGCTGAATTCAGGGAATTTTCCGCGCTAATCGATGAGGATATTTACGATTACGTCACCCTCGAAGCCTCGGTCAATGCCCGTAAAGCGACCGGCGGAACAGCTCGCGAAGCAGTCGAGCGGGAACTGGCCCGACTCAAGGACGCTTGAAATGATGTCGTTCAATAAAAAATTACTGCTGTTGCTGGTTGTGACCATCGCCCTCTCCGCCTGCGGCAGGAAGGGGCCGGTCCGGCCGCTTCATGGCAGTGTCCCGGACAGTAGTGTATACTCTGATGCAAACCCGCCACAGGACTGTTGTAACTGACTGTTTTCAAAGTCTTTCCCACGGCTCTCCAGAGGAGCGGAGCTTTACTTTCAGCGGGTGGTGTGTTAACAATTACAGTTTATCCAACTGCCCAAAAGGGAGGAAAAAAATGTTTCACGGATCCATGGTGGCCCTGATCACCCCCTTCAATGAAGAAGGACAATTTGATGAGGACAGCTACCGCCAACTGATTGAGTTCCAGATTGAAAACGGAACCGATGTCATCGTTCCCTGCGGGACCACCGGGGAATCGGCGACCCTTAATTACGAAGAACACAACCAGGTCATTAAAGCCTGTATCGAACAAGTCAACAAACGAATTCCGGTGATCGCCGGGACCGGTTCCAACTCCACCGCCGAAGCCATCGAGATCTCGCACCACTCCAAAGAGATGGGGGCAGACGGCCTGCTGCTGGTCGCTCCGTACTATAACAAGCCGTCCCAGGAAGGGCTCTATCAGCATTTCAAAGCCCTCGCTGAAAATATCGCCCTGCCGCAGATTCTTTACAACGTCCCCGGCCGAACCGGCACCAACATGAGTGCCGCCACCACTGTGCGCCTGGCTGAATTCGCCAATATTGTCGCCATTAAAGAAGCCTCCGGGGATCTCACCCAGGCGAGCGAAATCATCGCCCGGGCCGGGGACAAGATAGACATCATCTCCGGGGACGATTTCCTGACCCTGCCGATGATGGCCTGCGGCGGCAAAGGCGTGATCTCGGTCACCGCCAACATCATGCCGGCTCAGGTCAAAGCCATGGTCCAGGCGGTTTTCGACAACCGCTGGGAGGACGCCCGACGGCTGCACCTGGAGTTGCTGGATGTTCACCAGGCGATGTTTGTGGAATCCAATCCGGTACCGGTCAAAACCGCGGCCGGCCTGCTCGGGCAGTGCCGTCCCGATGTTCGGCTTCCCCTGTTCAGCCTGCAACAAAGCTCCCTGGACAAACTTCAGGCCGTGCTGCGCAAGCATGAACTGATCTGAGCAGCGGGCAGTTGATGGAGGAAAAGCCCCTCACTGCCCCCTGTCAATAAATTGTTGTTGAAGGAAGAAAAATGATGAAAGTTGCCATAGTTGGCGCGGCCGGCCGGATGGGTGGCCGCCTGATTCATGCGGTCGCAGAAGCGCAAGGTCTTGAGCTGGTCGGTGCAACCGAACGCAGTGGGCATCCGCAGCTCGGGATGGATGCCGGCCTGGTGGCCGGTGCAGGTGAGCTTGGTGTCACCATCAGTGCCGACCTGGCCGCAGTCATGAAACAGGCCGATGTCCTCATCGACTTCACCTTTCCGGAAGTGACGCTGCAGAACATCGAGGTCTGCGCCCGGTTGGGTAAAATGATCGTCAGCGGCTCCACCGGCTTCACCCCCGCCCAAAAAGACCGGGTTGCACAATATGCCGAACAGATCCCGGTGGTTCTTGCGCCGAACATGAGTGTCGGCGTCAATGCCTGCTTCAAGCTGCTGAAAGAGGCCGCCAGGATTCTGGGGGACGATTTCGACGTCGAAATCGTCGAACTGCACCATAACAAGAAAAAAGACTCCCCGTCCGGCACTGCCGTGCGCATGGGCGAAGTCGTCGCCGAGACCCTGGGCCGGGATTACAACCAGGTGGCCAATTACCACCGGGAAGGGATGTGCGGCGCACGCAGCAAGGACGAAATCGGCATGCAGACCGTGCGCGGCGGCGATATTGTCGGCGAACACACCGTCTATTTCATCGGCATGGGCGAACGCATCGAAATCAGCCACCGCGCCATGAGCCGGGACATGTTCGCCCGCGGCGCAGCCCGGGCCTGCCAATGGTTACAGGGCAAAGGACCTGGACTCTACGACATGCAGGATGTCTTGGAATTGAACTGATGTATTCGGTCTGCCGTTACGGAGTCAGCCAATGAAACAACGACTGTTGCTGGTATTCCTGGTTATGCTGCTGGTGCTGTTGAACGGCTGTGAAACCTTCCGCGGCCTGGGCAAGGACATGGAAAAAGCCGGCGAATGGGTACAGGAAAAGGCCCAGTAATCCGCTCATATTGAAACAAGGCGGCTTGCAGCAAGCCGCCTTTAACTTATCTGTTTTATTTGACCGATCAGGAGATTCACCAATTATGGCACTTATCAACGAAAACTATCTGAAACTCAAAGCAGGTTACCTGTTTCCGGAAATTGCCCGTCGGGTACGCGAATTCAGCAGCGCCAACCCCGCTGCCAAGATCATCCGTCTTGGTATTGGTGATGTCACCCAACCCCTGGCCCCGGCGGTCCTGAAAGCCTTTCACGAGGCTGTGGACGACCTGGGAACCACGGATAGATTTGCCGGTTACGGCCCGGAGCAGGGCTATGATTGGCTCTCCGAGGTGCTCATCGAGAAATGCTTCAAGCCGCTGGGTGTCGAACTGAAGCCCCATGAGATCTTCATTTCCGACGGTTCCAAGTGCGACTGCGCCAACATGCTCGATATTTTTGCCCTCGACAACAAAGTGGCCATCGGCGATCCGGTCTACCCGGTTTACAACGATACCAACGTCATGGTTGGCCGGACCGGTGAAGCCGATGAAAAGGGCTACTACAAAGGGGTCGTTTACATGCCCTTCACCGAGGAGAACAACTTCGTCCCCGAGTTGCCCAAGGAGAAGGTCGATATCATCTATCTCTGTTTCCCCAACAACCCGACCGGCACCGTGGCCAGCAAGGACGAGCTAAAAAAATGGGTTGATTATGCCAACGCCAACGACGCGGTGATTTTCTTTGACGCCGCTTATGAAGCATTCATCACCACCCCGGGCATCCCCCACTCCATCTACGAGATCGAAGGGGCCAAAAGCTGCGCCATCGAATTCCGCTCCTTTTCCAAAACCGCTGGCTTCACCGGCGTGCGGTGCGGCCTGGTCGTGATCCCGGATGAGGTCAAAGGGACCAAGCAGAACGGCGAAAAGCATCCCCTCAACAAACTCTGGTTGCGCCGCATGACCACCAAATTCAACGGTACTTCCTACCCGGTTCAGAGAGCCGCGGCAGCGGTCTATTCCGAGGAAGGCTGGCAGCAGACCAGGGAGATCATCGATTACTATATGGAAAACGCGCGGATTATCCGCGAAGGTTTGGCCGAAGCCGGCATCACCTGCTACGGCGGGGTCGATTCCCCCTACATCTGGCTGAAAACCCCGCAGGGCCTGAGCAGCTGGGATTTCTTCGACAAGCTGCTCAGCGAATGTCACGTGGTCGGCACCCCGGGTAGCGGCTTCGGCCCGAGCGGCGAAGGGTATTTCCGTCTTTCAGCTTTCGGCGACCGGGACAACATCAAAACCGCTGTGGAACGTATCAAAAATAAATGGGGCAACTGATCTTTCCTTATCATTTCCTGACGGGAGAACTGTGATGCACGAAAAAAGCATTGATCTGTTAAACAAAGCTGTCGCTGACGAAATCACCGCTTTGCACCAGTACATGTATTTTCATTTTCATTGTGACGACCAGGGTTTCGACCTGCTGGCCGACCTGTTCAAAAGAACCGCCATCGAAGAAATGATTCATGTCGAGCAATTGGCCGAAAGGATCCTGTTCCTGAACGGCGAAGTGGAAATGAAGGCGTCCGCCGAGGTCAAAAAAGTGACCGAGGTGGAAGAGATGCTGGCCATGGCCAAGGGCATGGAGGAACAGAGCGCCCTCGACTACAACCGCTGGGCCAACGAATGCAGCGCCAATGCCGATTCCGTGTCCAAGACCCTCTTTGAAAGCCTGGTTGTCGATGAGGAACGTCATTACGACCAGTATGACGATGAGATTGAAAACCTCAACCGCTTCGGCAAAGAATACCTGGCCCTGCAATCCATCGAACGCAGTAAGTCCCGCCGCGGCATGGGCGGACCGGGAGCGGCATAACCAGCTGCCTGCCGCGCAGAACAAAAAGGGCGACCGTTTGGGCCGCCCTTTTTTATATCAATTGCCCAACCGCTGCGGAGTTAACCTGAACCCGTAGCGACATGATGATGTGGAGAACAAGCTGATGATGAACCTGAAACCCGAAGTTGTCGCGCAACTGGAACGCGTGCTCGGCTCAGTGGAAATGCTGCTGCCGAAAGCGTCCAAACCCATCGACTGGTCCACCTGCTATGCGGCCAACTGGCGCCGGCACTCATTCTCCGGCTACCTGGAACCGGTCAAGGTGACCGATAACACCCGTCTTGGAGAACTCCTGGGGGTCGATAAGCAGAAAGAGATCATGATCAACAATACCCGCCAGTTTCTGCAGGGGCTTCCGGCCAACAACGCCCTGCTCTGGGGCTCGCGCGGCACCGGCAAGTCCTCGCTGGTCAAAGCCCTGCTCAACGAATTTTCTGGCCAGGGGCTGCGCATCGTCCAAGTGGAGAAGGAGGACCTTATCTACATCTCGGAAATTTTTGCCGCAGTGGAAGAACAACCCTACCGGTTTATTATGCTTTGCGACGACCTGACCTTTGAAGTCGGCGAGCTGTCCTATAAAATGCTCAAAAGCGCGCTGGACGGTTCGGTCTATTCGGCGCCGGAAAATGTGCTGATCTATGTGACCTCAAACCGGCGCTACCTGCTCCCGGAATACGAAGGGGATCACCTCGGCGGGAAATACGTCAAGGGGGAACTGCAGCAGAGTGAAATCCAGGAAGAGAAAAGCTCGCTATCGGACCGCTTCGGTCTTTGGGTCGCGTTTCATGTTTTTTCCCAGGATCGCTATCTGGAAGCGGTCAAGCTCTGTATTGACCGCTGGAGCAAACAGCTCGGCCAGGAGATCCCCTGGGATAAGGAGTTGGAACAGGCTGCCATCAAGTGGACTCATGAAAAGACCAAACGCTGTGGACGGACCGCCTATCAATTTTCCAAAAACTGGGTCGGCAGATACCTGCTGAGATAAGCTTTCCCAGATAGACCGGGCCTGCACTGCCGTCATTCCAGAAACACGCCGGAGCAAAAATGCCGGCGCAGCTTGTATTCGGCAGGAGACTCATCTACCCTTTAACAAGCTGGGCAAAAACCCCATTGGCGAAACCCGGAAAAACCGCAAGCAGGTGTTGCGGTTTTTCATATTGACTCATTCACCGGCCGGGCGGAACGTTTTCAGCCGCGCCCGGATAATCACCGTTCGGAGCACTCATCACGATGCTGCATGAACAATTGACCTTTATTATTGCGGTGACCCTTGCCGCCTGCATCGCCTGTCAGTGGATCGCTTGGCGTGTTCGCCTGCCGGCTATCATCTTCCTGCTGTTCACGGGAATTCTGGCCGGCCCGGTCTTCGGCATCCTCAAGCCCGAACAGGTCCTCGGCGAACTGTTCTTCCCCTTTGTCTCCATGTCGGTAGCAATCATTCTGTTTGAAGGCAGCCTGACCCTGAATTTTCGGGAGATCAGCGGCCTGCAGAGCGTGGTCCGCAACATGGTTTCTTTCGGTATGCTGGTCACCTGGGTCATCACCGCGGTGGCGGCACACTATGCCATCGGATTGTCCTGGCAAATCGCCCTGCTGTTCGGCGCCATCACCGTGGTCAGCGGTCCGACCGTGATTGCCCCGCTCATGCGCACCGTGCGTCCGACCCCGGCGGTTGCCAACATTCTGCGCTGGGAAGGGATTGTCATCGATCCCATCGGGGCATCGCTGGCCGTGCTGATTTATGAATTCATCATCTCCGGCGGCGGTCAGGACGGTATCGGCCATACCCTGTTGACCTTCGCTAAACTGCTGAGCGTCGGGGGGCTCATCGGCGCCGGTAGCGGCTTCCTGTTCGGGCTTTCCATCAAGCGCCACTGGTTGCCGGAGTTTTTGCACAATGTCGGCGCATTGACCCTGGTTATTGTCACCTTCAACCTGTCCAACCTGCTGCAACCGGAGTCCGGCCTGGTCACCGTAACGGTGATGGGAATCCTGCTCGCCAATATGCAGGATGTCGATATGGGCGAAATCCTCAACTTCAAGGAGAGCGTCAGTGTCCTGCTGATCTCGCTGCTGTTCATCATGCTCGCAGCCCGGCTGGATATCAATGCCTTGCTTGATCTCGGCTGGCGCACCGTGTTTCTGTTCATAGCCATCCAGTTTCTGGCCCGGCCGCTGAACGTCATGGTCTCTGCAATCCACTCCAAGCTGTCCTGGCCGGAACGCAACCTGCTCGCCTGGATTGCCCCGCGGGGAATCGTTGCCGCGGCCATCTCTGCGCTGTTTGCCGTGCAACTGACCAAAAGCGGCTATGCCGATGCCGCCCTGCTGGTCCCCCTGACCTTTTTCGTGATCATTGCCACTGTGGTGATCCAGAGCATCACCGCCCGTCCCCTCGCCCGCTGGCTGGGCGTGGCCGAACCGGACCCGAAAGGATTTCTGATCATCGGCGCCAACCTGGTCGCCCGGGCCATCGCCAAAGCCCTGACCCAAAGCGGGGTTCAAGCCCTGCTGACCGACACCAACTGGGACAACATCTCCAAAGCCAAAGCCGCTGAGCTGAAAACCTATTTCGGCAATCCTCTCTCCGATCACGCCGAACGCCATCTGAACATGGCCGGCATTGGTCGCGTTCTGGCTCTGGCACCGTCAGAAAACATCAATGTTTCGGCACTGATGCATTTCCGGATGTATTTCGACCGACAACACCTGTTTATCCTCCAAACCAGGCATCAAAAAGGCCTCCCGGAACGCGTCCAGCTGCCGAAAAGAACCCAGGGGAGAACCCTGTTCGGCACCCAAGTCACTTTCTCCACCATATTTGCCAATCTGGAGCAGGGCGGAAAGATCCATACCACCAGATTGACCGAACAATTCACCTTCAAACATTTTATGGAAAAACATCAGCAGCGCGCCCTCCCCCTGTTCGCCGTTGATGAGACGAATACCATTCATGTGTTCTGTTGTACCCAGCCGCAATTCAACCCCAAACCAAAGTGGTCCATCATCTATATGCTCAGCGCTCAGGCCGAGGAGGTCCGGGAAGAAGAAGCCATCGTTGAACAGCTGCCCCTTGGGTGATTTCCCGGCAGGGTTGAAATCTCCGGTTTTTGCGGTAAGGTTCGGCTATGGCCAATTCTTCCGCGACCGCATCTCGCCATGCTGTACCCGCTCACCTTTTATTGGACAGCCGCCCAGGCTGCATCCCGGCAGAGATCTTTTCCCGGGGAATCAACGCCAGAAGATATACGCTCAAACCTGATACCTGAAGGGTTTCATAGCTCAGGCAGTCACTTTCGCGATCGTCCGAAGCAGTGTGAGAGGCTTCGTTTTTCCCCATCAGACAAGGGAGGAGAGCATGAAGAAAGTGTTCGTGGTCGGGACATGCGATACCAAGTACCAGGAGCTGGCATATGTCCGCGACATCATTAACAAGCAGAATTTGCCGACCGTTCTCGTCCATATCGGCAGCAGACCGGCCACCGGAGCAGTCGATGTAAACCATCACACGGTTGCCGCCAGTCACCCGCAAGGCGGTGATTTCCTAGAAGATATCGAAGATCGGGGGAAGTTTGTCGAACTCATGGCGCAGGCTTTTGCGCAATATCTCACCAGCAACCTGGCCGAGGTCGCCGGCATCATCGGCCTGGGCGGCTCCGGCGGCACCAGCCTGGCCACCGAAGGGATGCGCGCCCTGCCCATCGGTGTCCCCAAAATCATGGTCTCAACCGTCGCCTCCGGCAATGTCGCACCCTATGTGGGTCCCAACGATATCGCCATGATGTACTCGGTCACCGATGTCGCCGGCATCAACAATATTTCCGCCAGGGTGCTCGGCAATGCCGCCAACGCCATCGCTGGGATGGTCAAATTTGACCTGCCCCGGCAAAGCGGGATCAAACCGGCTATCGGCATGACCATGTTCGGCGTCACCACCCCCTGCGTAGACGCCGTCCGCAGCCGTCTCGAAGATCAGTATGAATGCCTGGTTTTTCACGCCACCGGAACCGGCGGTCAGTCTATGGAAAAACTCCTCGATTCGGGCATGCTCAAGGCGGTCATCGACATCTCCACCACCGAAGTTTGCGACCTGCTGATGGGCGGGGTGATGAGTGCCGGGGAAGACCGACTGGGCGCGGTCATCCGCAGCGGACTCCCCTATGTCGGCTCGGTCGGTGCGCTGGATATGGTTAACTTCGGGGCCAAAGATACGGTTCCGGAAAAATATCGCGACCGCAACCTTTACGTGCACAACCCGCAGGTCACCCTGATGCGAACCACCGCGGAGGAAAATCGCCAAATGGGCACCTGGATCGCGGAAAAGCTGAACCGTTGCCCGGGACCGGTGCGCTTTCTGCTGCCTTTAAAAGGGGTGTCAATGATCGATGCCCCCGGGCAGCCCTTCTTCGACCCCACTGCGGATCAGGCTCTTTTCGCAGCCCTGGAAACGACCTTCCGCCAGACCGACAGCCATCAGCTGCTTAAATACGATTATCACATTAACGATCCGGAGTTTGCCGAGGCCTTATTGCAGGCATTTCATGATATCGTCTAACCCGGAAACACGACATGCATTTATCAGTAAAGGATATCACCATGAAAAAATTCACCAGAAGCGAACTGATGGAAAAATTCCAGCAGATGTGCAAAGAGAAAACCCCGATTATCGGGGGTGGCGCCGGGACCGGGATTTCCGCCAAATGGGAGGAAGCAGGCGGCATCGACCTGATTGTGATCTATAACTCCGGCCGCTATCGCATGGCCGGTCGCGGATCCCTGGCCGGACTAATGGCCTACGGCAACGCCAACCAGATCGTGACCGAGATGGCCTACGAGGTCATTCCCGTGGTTAAAAACACCCCGGTGCTGGCCGGCATCAACGGCACCGACCCGTTCGTCATCTGGGATGAATTCTTCGCCCGGCTGGAACAACTCGGCTTTGCCGGGGTGCAGAATTTTCCAACCGTCGGGCTGATCGACGGAGTGTTCCGCGCCAATCTGGAAGAAACCAACATGGGCTACGATCTGGAAGTCGAGGCGATCCATCAGGCCCACCAGCGCGATCTGCTCACCACCCCCTATGTGTTCAGCGTCGAAGATGCCCGCAAAATGACCGAGGCCGGTGCCGACATCATCGTCTGCCACATGGGGTTGACCACCAAAGGCTCGATTGGTGCGAAAACCTCGAAAACCCTGGATGACTGTATTGAACTGATCCAGGAATGGGCTGCCGCTGCCCGTGAAGTGCGGGAAGATGTCATCGTTCTCTGTCACGGCGGTCCCATTGCCATGCCCGAAGATGCCCAGTATGTCCTGGCGCGCACCAAAGGCATCAACGGTTTCTACGGTGCCAGCAGCATGGAAAGGCTGCCCACCGAGTTGGCCATTAAAGCCCAGATCGAGGATTTCAAAAAACTGACCTTTTAATGACTGATCCCCAAGGAGACGGCTATGCCTTATGTCTATGAAAGCGGCATCATCAGTGCCCCGCGTCAGCAGGTTTGGGAACATATCCGCGATTTCAACGCCCTGCCGAAATGGCATCCGGCCATCGCTACCAGTCAGCTTGAAGGGGCCGCCGGGGTTGGGGTGGTGAGACATTTTTTTCTGGTCGGCGGTGGCGAATTGCGGGAAAAACTGCTGGGCCTGTCTGATCAGGAATGCAGCTGCAGCTACACCATCCTTGAATCTCCGATGCCATTGACCAATTACCTGGCAACGCTCAAACTTTACCCGATTACAACCACGCAAGAGACATTCATGGAGTGGTACGCGTATTTCGATGCAACAGACCTGGCGAGCGCCGCAGAAACCGCCCAAACGGTTCACAATGTGTTCGCCAGCGGCATTGAGAGTTTGCAAAAATTTTATTCCGCTTAACAAGGCATTGTTTTCATCCAGCTGTAAGAACCACGGGCACTTCGCCTGCGGTTTTTACAGCTGCCGCCCTTTCGTTGCTGAGCGCAGCTTACATCCAATGAATATTTCAACACTTTTTGCATGGTTTTTGTTGAGCATGCGAACTTACTGAGCTACAATTCTCTAATCAATGCCAAGTAACCCTGCATAATTCCACAAAAACCCAGTTACCACCTCCGTGAACAGATTGGCATGCAGATCAGACCCGACTTACTGAACGAAATGATCACCGCGCTCCCGGATCCGGTCTTTATCCTGAGCGAAAGCGGCCGCTACGTGGGTGTTGCCGGAGGCAGGGATCCACATCATTATCATGACGGCTCCAGATTGGTCGGCTTGTCCCTGTACGATGTGCTGCCCCGGGAAAAAGCGGACTGGTTTATAAAACAAATCAACCATGCCCTGTCCAAACAGGAGCTGTGCATTGTGGAATATGGGCTGGCCGCCCTGGATGTTAAACAGCTTGATCCGGCGACCGGGCCGGGCGGTGAAATCTGGTTTGAAGGACGGATCCAGCCGCTCAGGAAAACCTGCGATGATGAACGGGCCGTGGTCTGGGTCGCCCGCAATATCACTCAACGCCACAAACTGGAGGAAAAACTGCGCCGGCTGAGTGAAATCGACCCGCTGACGGAAATCGCCAACCGGCGTAAATTCCTGAACGAACTGAATGACCTGTATGCCGAATTCAAACGGTACGGCCATCCGACGGCAATGCTGATGTTTGACATCGATCATTTCAAAAGCATCAATGACAGTTTCGGTCACCTGGCCGGCGATCAGGTCCTGTTCCGGATTTCCAGAATCGCCGAAGAACACCTCCGCCAGGTCGATCTGCTCTGCCGTTTTGGTGGCGAAGAATTCGCGGTGCTGTTGCCCCATACCGACACTGCAGGAGCACAAATGATCGCCGAACGGCTGCGGGAAACGATTGCCAAGTATATCTTCAATCTGTCCAAAGATGGGATTAAGGTGACTATCAGTACCGGCCTCAGTCAGCTCATGACAAGCGATCAGACCGCGAGTGATGTCATTCAGCGCGCCGACGATGCCCTGTATCGCGCTAAAAATTCAGGGCGGAACTGCGTCGTCAGCGCCTGAGCAGACCTGAGGACGGTGCATCAAGGCAGAGAGGCCTCATAGGGGGCGGACTGACTGCCGTCAGGGTTACTCACCTGAAAAACAATCCGCATATCCTGATTTACAGCCGGATAGCGATTATAGATCAAAGTGTTGCAGTCCTGGAAGACAACATTGCCGGAAAAACTCCGGCTCCCCCCATCCCCGCGGGATTCGGCATGCCCCTGATTGGGAATAAAGCGTTGCCGGGGGGGCAGGTCGGCAAAACCGCCGGGGTATTCTTTGATCAACAGGATCGAGCGGGGCGAAAAATTTTTTCCGCTGATCACCACCTGATAATAATTCACAAAATCATTCCCCGCGCTGACGCTCTCGATTTCCGGCTGGTTACTGATCTTCAGGTTATGGGGCAGCGACCTTTTCCCGTCCGGGTTGACGATCTGCACCCCGTAACTACCCGCACTGCTCGCCGGAGGGACGAAACTCAGAGAAACCTCATCCTCGCGCTCAAAGGGAACCACTGCGCCGGCAAAAAGTAATTGTGCATGATCCTGAATGTTTTGGCCGTGAACGACAACCTGACGGTTTTCGGGTAAAGCACATTCGTCCAGACTCTGCGGTGACAACGAACTGATCACGGGGGGAGGCAGTTCAACCCGCAGGCTGAAGGTTTGCTTGGAAACGCCATTGCCGTCCCGGAGAAATAGTGGGTATTCGCCAACCGCAAGCTCTGGAACAAGAAACACCAGCTGGCGTGAGCTAACCCGGCGGGCAGGAATCCGGTGCCCTGCCAGATCGACCACAACCGCATCACCAAAGGGGCCACCGATGATGGTGACCGGAGAGCCGGCAAAAGCAATGTCCGGGTAGACAGACGTTATCTCCACTGCAAAGGTGGAGAATGCAAAGCTACACTGCATCAGGACAATCAAAAAAATAAGGCCTGCTCGTTTCATCTGCACATCCTTAGTGTTAAAAATCAGCTGTGCGGCAAAAAAATCCCTACCACGCTCCTGTCGTTTCTTGGCAATTATAGCAGATTCAACAATTTTCCACGGCGACTGGCGATGCGCGTGACAGAAGCTCTGTTTTCCTGACAGCGACCTCTCGCAATTGAAGGCGATCGGAAACGACAGCGCGAATATTAGCTAGTTGCCATCCGGAAACTCCGAAGGGCAACTATTTAGCAGGCAGCTGATTGAGCCCATGGCCGGGAAAGAAAACGTCATGCCGCTGTTCTGACTGATTGCTTTTGTAGCGTCAGCCCCCCCTCATGCCACAAAAGACCTGTTTCCTCCCCCGCCAAGCGCTGCCAGTCAAACCCGTATGACAACCACTTACTCAGGGGAAAAGGCCTCTCCGAATCCTCCTCAGCCAGTCCCGCCGACCAGCCTCTGCAAGTGCTAAACTTGATAATAGCAGGTTGTTGAAAAAGTCCACCCCTGGCCTTTTTCAAGCCCGGTGGAGAAAAGTCTGATTTCCTCCACCGCGCAAAATCAAGGACGTAGAAGTCGTCATTGATTTTGATCTCTCATCCATGGGCTCGACAAACTGTTTTTCAACAGCTTGATAGCTCACGGTACAATCATCATCAAGGAGGAACACTATGATCAGCACGACATTATTCCCAGGAAGGTATGTTCAAGGCTCAGGAGCCCTGGCTCGGCTCGGTCAGGAAGTTTCGCGGTTCGGGAAAAGCTGTTTCGTTGTTTGTGATCCGTTTGTCCATGACTGCCTGCTCTCTGAATTTTTGCCGGAGATGGACAAACAGCTGAAGGTTGCCCTGGAAAAATTTACCGGGGAATGCTCGGATGAGGAAATTGCCCGGCTTGCCACTATCGCCGCCGACGCGCAATGCGAAGTCGTGGTTGGCATTGGTGGCGGTAAATCCCTAGATACGGCAAAGGCGCTGGCCCATCAATTGAAAAAACCGGTGGCGATCGTTCCAACCATCGCCTCAACAGATGCACCCTGCAGCGCTCTGGCCGTCATCTATACCCGGGAAGGCGCATTCAAACGCTATCTACTGTTGCCCAAAAACCCGGACCTGGTTCTTGTCGACAGTGGAATCGTGGCCCGTTCGCCGGCACGCTTTGTCATTTCGGGGATGGGCGATGCCTTGGCCACCTGGTTTGAAGCGGAGTCCTGTCACAAAAAATATGCCGGCAACATGAGCGGGGATAAAGGGTCAATGACCGCATTCAGCCTTGCCGAGCTCTGCTTCAAGACCCTTATGGAATATGGCGAGCAGGCGGTTATTGCCTGCGCTGCCCAGGCCGTCACTCCGGCGCTGGAAAGAATCGTCGAAGCCAATACCCTGCTCAGCGGGTTGGGCTTTGAAAGCGGTGGACTGGCGGCAGCCCACGCCATTCACAACGGTCTGACCGTGCTGCCGGGAACCCATCAGTATTTTCACGGCGAGAAAGTCGCCATCGGCACCCTGACCTCACTGATTTTAACGGACAAACCGGCGGCAACCATTGAGCGGGTCTTCAGCTTCTGCGAACGGGTCGGTCTGCCGACCACCCTGGCCGACATTGGCCTGGCCGAGGTAACCGATGCAGCGCTGCAACAGGTCGCCGAAGCCGCCTGCGCCGAGGGAGAGACGATCCACAACGAACCGATCCCGGTCACCGCAGCCATGGTGGTTGCGGCACTGAAGGCTGCTGATGCCTATGGGCGGAAACGAAAAAGGGCCTGATCAGTAACGAGGTTGACAGGCACAGAAGAGCCAATGCCCGAACCGATTTTGAACCGGGAAACAGAATTTAATCTTCATTTTGCAACCAGGGTGAGATACCCTGGTTGCATCTCCTGATGTTTTATCCATTGGTCCTGGTGACTGCAGCAGAACCATCCCCGCCTTTTTTCGCTTTAAAAACCGGCCGGAGTTGTTAAGGCACATTCCCTCACAACATCCTGCTAAAAAAATTTCTACTTATTTTTAAGTGTTTTATATTTTCGTTGAACTCTCCCCTTTTTGCTGATATTAGTATTTATAAATATGAGAGAGTCCTCATATAAATACCTCAATGATGAGTCGATCTGCTTGGCCTGCAAGGAATAGGCTAACGGGACCGCTGCGCTAACCAGTAGATTCATTGATTGAGAAAAGGACCAACTCATATGACCCGCCATATTACCTACAAAGATGTGCAAGTTCCCGCCGCCCTTCAGGGGTTGATTAACCATATGGACGATGTTGAGAGTTATCGGGAAGAGTTGCGAAATCTCGGCAGCCAGTGGGAGTTGTTGACCATTCTCGGGCAGATGAGTGGAACCGGTATGGATATGAGTGAAACCCACCAGGGGTTTCAGCACCTCACTTCGGAATTGCTTGGTCAATTAGGTTTGGAAATCCTCAACAAAACCGTCCGGGAATTGACCGGAAAAGCGCAAGTCACTGTCGACATTGTCATCCGTAACCTGTTTGAGCGCACTGCCGATATCGGTTTTTTGGCAACCGATGAGGATATCCGCCGCTTTCTTAAATCCTCGCCGAAGCAAATATCCACGCCAACCGATACAGCGCGATTTCCCGCCGGGCAAAACCTCTTGGCCACTGCCGATCAGCAGGGAGCATCAGCATCCTTGACGGCCAGATTTCAGGAATATGTCGCCAAATACTCTGTCTATTTCAATATCATACTGCTTGATACCGGCGGACAGGTTCTTGCCCAACTCGACCCGGATAATAATATTACCCAGTCACATGATCCTTTGCTCCAGGAGGTATTGAATACCTCGGCAGAGTATGTCGAAACTTATCGCCACAGCGACCTGCTGCCCGCGGAAGAGCAAGCCTTGATCTATGCCTACCGGGTTACCGAAACCAATGTCGTCGGGTCCGCCCCCCTTGGGATTTTATGTCTCTGCTTTCGCTTTGAAGATGAAATGCAGGGAATTTTCAAAAGTCTGTCCAAAACGGATGATTGGTCAATCCTGACCCTTCTTGACAGCAGCGGCCGGGTCCTGGCCAGTAGTGATCCGAATCAGGTTCCCCTCGGCGTCACGGTAAATTTCAATCCGCAGCAGGATTTTTCCATCACTCGCTTTGCCGGCCGGGAATATCTTTCAAAGACCTGCGCGACCAAAGGCTACCAAGGTTTTTTCGGACTGGGTTGGTACGGCCATGTCATGCTTCCCATTGAGCATGCATTTACGCAAAATACCGCCATCGGCCTCAAAACCTCTGCCGAAGAAGACATGCTTGAATCGGTTATGCATGGCTCACGCCTGTTTTCAGACACACTGCGCTCTATTCCGGGTCAGGCTGACCACATTCAGGATGAACTGGAACGAACCGTCTGGAATGGGAATGTCCGCGAAACTGACACCCAAAGCAAAGTCCTTCTTTGGAATATCTCCGCTGCCGGGGCCAGAACCAAAAAAGTTTTTGAGGAATCAATCGATAATCTCCACAAAACCGTCATCAGTGGGCTGCTGAATGATGTTGAATTTCAGGCTGCACTGGCTGTCGACATCATGGATCGAAACTTATATGAACGGGCAAACGATTGCCGCTGGTGGGCTTTGACGTCGGATTTTCGCAGAATTCTCGCCCAAACTGAACGCTCGGAACAGGAACAACAAAAGATTGCAGCGATTCTCCGTTATATCAACGGGTTGTATACCGTCTATACCAATCTGCTGGTTTTTGATCGGAGCGGAAAAATCCTGGCAGTCTCGAATGCGGAGGAACAGGGGTTGCTGGGCACGGTCCTGCAAGAGCCTTGGGTACAACAGACTCTGGAGCTAAAAACATCCCAGGACTATTGCGTTTCACCTTTTGCGGCAACTGCACTATACCAGCAGCAACATACCTATATTTATAGCGCTGCAATCAAGGGGCCACAGAGCCAGGGTCGAAGCGTGGGAGGAATAGGTATCGTCTTTGACAGCACCCCTCAGTTCAAAGATATGCTGCACGATTCACTGCTGCGGGATCAATCCGGAGCCGTAGCTGAAGGCTGTTTCGGAATTTTTACCGATCGGCATGGAGATATCATCAGTTCCACTGAAGAACGGTTTAAAATCGGTCAGTCTCTCGCCATCGACCAAGGCTTTTTCCGTTGTCCTCCCGGCAGCGGATTTTCCAGCGTTATTGAATTTGAAGGCAGTTATTACGCTGTCGGAGCGCGGACCAGCAGCGGTTATCGTGAATACAAAACAACCGACGGATATGCCAACGACATTATTGGCCTGATCTTCATGCCATTGGCCCCAGTGACATCCGCACACCTCAAGAAACCCCGGAAACCTGCCACCGGCAGCGGGGCAGACAACATCCGGGATAACGGTGATATCGTGGAATTGGCGACCTTCTTTGCCGGACAACAATGGTTGGGAGTGCGGGCCGAAAAAGTTTGCGAAGCCATCTATGCCGGACGAATCATTCACATCCCGGGCTCAGCCAGGTTCATCCTTGGCAAGACAATGTACCAAGACAAGCTGGTCACAGTCATCGATTTCCGGCGCCAGCTCAGTCAAGGACTGGCTGCAAAAGAGCCGCAGGAACGAGCCCCGATCGTCATCGTCAAGGCGAACAATGAGCGGATCGGGCTGGTCGTTGACAACCTGGGCCAAATTCCGGCGGTCAGCAAAAAACGCATGGAACCGGTCAAGCAGTTCGGGGATTCAAAATCTAATTATCTTGAGTGCCTGGTTAAGCCGAATGAAAAATCGACTCACCAGCGACTGCTGTTGATCATTGATCCGGACAAACTCATCAATACCTTGTTGGAAGAAGACAGCTGTCAACCTGAACCGGAAGAAGCTTTTTAAAAAGCCGGGTCTCACGAACGTCCGGACACCCGGCCGAGTCTTTCTTTCATCAACTTTTACGAACCCTGAATCCTGATTTTTCAAGGGCGGCCGCCAGGTCGGTCTTGCCCGCAGGAGACTGTTTGGTCTTTTGCTTTTTCGGGGCGGCTGCCGGTCCGCCTTTTTTCATCTCCGTCCCCGCCGGCTTGGCTTCCCCACTACGCATGGTCAGGGAAATCCGCTTGCGCTGCAGATCGACTTCAAGCACCCGCACCTGAACCTGCTGACCGACCTTGACCACATCGTTGGGATCCTTGACAAAGCGATCAGCCAGCTGACTGACATGCACCAGACCGTCCTGGTGAACGCCGATATCGACAAAAGCACCGAAGGCCGCGACGTTGGTGACCACTCCGTTCAGGGTCATCCCTTCCTTGAGGTCTTTGACCTCGGTCACATCCTCGCGAAAACTGGTCGAGACAAAGCTATCACGCGGATCACGGCCCGGCTTTTTCAGTTCGGCGATAATATCGCGCAAGGTTGGCAGACCGACGTCAGCGGCAACGTAACGCTGCAGATCGATGCGCTCCAGCAAACCAGGCTCGGCAATCAATTTTGCCAGATCGACACCGGCATCCGCCGCCATCTGCTCCACCAGGCTATAACGTTCAGGGTGAACCGCGGTATTGTCCAGAGCCACCTCGCCATTGCGAATCCGCAAGAATCCGGCGGCCTGCTCAAAAGCTTTCTGCCCGAAGCGGGGAACCTCCAGTAATTGTTTACGGCGGACAAAACCACCATTGCTGTCGCGATGTTTGACAATCCCCTTGGCCAGGGATTCACCGATGCCGGAGACAAAACTGAGCAGTGCCCAGCTGGCGGTATTGAGATCGACCCCGACATAGTTGACACAGGACTCGACCACTTCGTCGAGGGATTTCTTCAAGGCCGACTGATTGACATCGTGTTGATACTGGCCGACACCGATACTTTTGGGATCGACCTTGACCAGCTCGGCCAACGGATCCTGCAGGCGCCGGGCGATGGAAATGGCGCCACGGACGGTCAGGTCAAGATCCGGAAATTCCTCGCGCGCGATATCGGAGGCGGAATAGACACTGGCCCCGGCCTCACTGACCATGACCACGGGCAGCGACTTACCGGCCTCTTTCAGAACCATGCGGACAAATTGGTCCATTTCCCGACTGGCGGTGCCATTGCCGATGGCGATCATTTCGATCTGGTGCTGATCGATCAGCCGCAGCAGATCCTGCCGGGCAGCGTCGACCCGCCCGCCGCCGGTATGGGGATAGATGGTGACATGATCGAGAAAGCGGCCGGTGCCGTCAACCGCCGCCAGTTTGGAGCCGGTCCGCAGCCCCGGGTCCACTCCGAGCACCCGGCGACTTCCGGCCGGGGCGGCCAGCAGCAGGTTGCGGAGATTTTCCGCGAAGACTTTGATGGCATCCTCATCGGCATTCTGCTTGGCCTTGAGGCGCAACTCAACTTCGATGGAAGGGAACAGCAGGCGGTTATAGGCGTCGGCAATGACCTCTTTGAACCAAGTCCCGAAGGGGTTGCCCTGCGGAATCAGCAAACGCCCCAACCGCTGCATGATTTCGGTTTCCGGTGCTTCAACCTGGAGACGCAGAAACTCTTCTTTTTCGCCGCGCCGCATGGCCAGCATGCGGTGGGAAGGGATTTGCTTCAGCGGCTCACTGAAATCATAATACATTTCAAATTTACTGACCGCCCCCTCTTTGCCACGGGCCGGCTGAGACCGGAAAATACCTTCCTCCCAGGTCAGCTCACGAACAACAGCCCGCGCTTCCGCCGTATCGGCAAACTCTTCGGCAAGGATGAAGCCGGCACCCAACAGGGCCGCGGCCGGGTCGGCAACGCCCCGCTCTACATCGACAAAAGCCTGCGCCAGGGTCGCAAGATCAGGTTCCGCAGTCACCGCCTGCAGGATCTGCTGAGCCAGCGGCTCCAGCCCCTGCTCTTTGGCAATGGTTGCTTTGGTGCGCCGTTTCGGCTTAAAGGGCAGGTAAAGATCCTCTAGCTCGGTCTTCTGCCGGCACTCGAGAATTTTGCCCTTGAGCTCAGCGGTCAGTTTGCCTTGCTCATCGATTGATTTCAGAATCGTCTGGCGGCGCTCCTCCAGCTCCTTAAAGTAGGCCAGCCGCTCCTGCAGCAGACGCACCTGAACTTCATCCAGCTCGCCGGTGGCTTCTTTACGATAACGAGCAATAAACGGAACCGTTGCACCTTCTTCAAGCAGCGCGATGGTCTGCTTGACCTGAAACGGCTGCAGGCCGGTTTCTTCCACCAGTAACGCCGGAATATCAAAGCTTTCGATCTGATTCATCATCTTCCATAACCTGTCAAATATAGATATTTTTGGTTCTCTTCCAGAATCAAAGGATGCGGATGTTACCATGCTGTCGAAGATTTGCAAAGCGCTCTGGCGGCCGTGGACCTGGCCAAAATTCCGTCCAAGAGGGCTGAAGAAGGGCTTTTGAAACCATGCGCGGTTCCTCACCATCAGCTGCAGGTTGCTAAACTATTGATTTTGAAGATTGACCACAACCGCAACAAAGAGGATAATTGCAGAGAGGGTTGGGTTTGCAAAAGCTCAGCTCTTATTGGCCCGGTGTCACCCCCCTCCGACACTGGGCCTCTTTTTTGTACGGCACTAGCCATTTGCCGCAGACCTGGTCCTTCGCTCTGCTTTCCGGCTGGTTCAGTCATTAAAGAAAGTTCTTTCTTTCTCTCCAAATCTCCCTATTCGAGTGTTAAACTAGCAGCAGCGCTCCAGGACAGAGCACCGTTGTTCGACCGCTTAACTTAAATACAGCCCGCTTGGCATGCAATGTTTGCCCTCCCATGGCAAGGAGATCATTTTTTATGAGGAGTTCCGCGCACAAGAAACATTTTACCGCCGGCACCATCACCCTGTTTTTCTTCATCCTCAGTTGCGGCTGGGCTTTGCTGTCCGACCAGTTATTCGCCGTTCTGCTGAATAAGCCGAACTTGGTGTCTAATTCAATCAATCTCGGCCATTGGTTTTTCATTGTCATCTCGACAATTCTGCTTTTCTGGATGTTGACCTATTGGGAAACCGCCATCGAAGAGACCCAGAAGACCCTGCACCGAGTCAACCGTTCCCTACGCAGCATCAGTGAATGCTCGCGCGCTATTACCCGCATTGAAGACGAAGAAAAACTGATGCAGGAGATCTGCCGGATCTGTGTTGAAGTCGGCGGCCACAGCATGGCCTGGGTGGCTTTCAAACAGAACAATCCGGAGAAAAGTCTCCGCTCGGCGGCCCATTGGGGCGCCGACACCGACTATCTGGATAATCTCCAGGCCAGCTGGGCACCGGAGACCGATATCGGACTGGGTCCGGCCGGAACCTGCATCAGGACCGGGGAAGCCGTTATCTTTAACAATTTAGCGGCCGAAGCCCGTTTTGCGCCCTGGCTCAACAGGGTCAAAAAATATGGCTATGCGTCCTGTATTGCCCTGCCCTTGCACAATGGCACCGAAGTATTCGGAGCACTGGTGATTTTCAACGATCAGGTGGATACCTTCGTCAGGCAGCGGGTCGAGATTTTGGCGGAACTGGCCGAAGATCTCTCCTTCGGCATCAGAACCCTGCGCATGCGCCGGGAACATCGGCAGGAAACCGAGGAACGGCTGATGCTGGCGACGGTTGTGGACCAGACGTCGGACGGTATTATTACCTTTGACGTCAACGGGGTCATCCAGTATGTCAATCCAAGCTTTGTCAAGCTGTGCGGGGTCCCGGAACAGGAAAGCCTGGGCGTGCGGTTGAATGATTTTGAATGCCCCAGGCGCAACCCCGATTTCCATCAGGCCATCCTCAAAGTGTTTGCCGAAAACAAAAGCCTGTCCGGACACTTCATCAACAAGCGCAGGGACGGCACGACCTATGATATCGACGCACGAATCGCGCCGGTTTTTGATGTAAAAGGCGAAGTGATCCGTTATGTCGCAACGGTCAGGGATGTCAGCCAGGAGGTCGTGCTGCAGCGGCAATTGCGTCAGGCCCAGAAGATGGAGGCCCTGGCCACCTTGTCCGGCGGGATAGCCCATGACTTCAATAATATCCTGGCGATTATCATCACCAACATCGAAATCGCCCTGGAAGACCTGGAACCGGAAAGCCCCCTGCAGCCGTTCCTGGATCTGGTGCTGAAGGCCGGGCTGCGCGGGAAAAAGCTGGTTAAACAGTTTCTGACTTTCAGCCGCCAGAGTGAACAGCCCAAGAAACCGATTCAACTCGGTCAGGTTATCTTGGAAAGTCTGACCATGCTGCGGGCGACGCTCCCCTCCACCATCGAACTGCGCAAGAATATTGATGACAAATCCGGCTGGATTTCCGCCGATCCCACCCAGATTCACCAGGTCATCATGAACCTGTGCACTAATGCCGCCGATGCAATGAAACAGAAAGGTGGAGTGCTGGACATCAGTCTGGGCAAAGCAGTTCTCGGCGAAGATGAGGTGCGAAACTACCCCGGTTTGGCTGCGGGGAGCTACCTCAAACTGGTGATCGCGGATACTGGTCACGGGATGAGCCGAGATGTCCTGGAACGGATTTTCGATCCCTTTTTCACGACCAAGACCCTCGGCAGCGGAACCGGGTTGGGCCTGTCCATCGCCCATGGCATCATCAAAAACCATGGTGGCTCTATTTCAGCCAACAGTATTGTCGAAATCGGCACCACTTTTGTCATTCTGCTGCCGGAAATCAGCCGCCAGGAGCCTCAGGCATGCACAAATACGATCCCGGCAGAGGTTGCTCATCAGGAAAGAATTCTGTTTGTCGATGATGAAAAGGATTATGCCAGCGGGATGAAAATGGCCCTGGAACGGCATGGCTATCAGGTCACCATCGAAACAGACAGCAGCAAAACCCTGGAGCGCTTCAAAACCCAGCCGGATCGCTTTGACCTGGTCATCACCGATCAGACCATGCCGCACCTGACCGGTGTCATGCTGGCGGAAAAGCTTCTCGCCATAAGGCCGGATATGCCGATCATTCTCTGCTCCGGTTCTTCGCCGGAAATGGATGCCGCAGTGCACCCGGACAACATCAACGCCATCGGCATCCGCCGGGTTCTGACCAAACCGGTGGAAAGAAAAGACATCCTGCTGGCCATCGAAAATGTCTTGAACCCGGCAGGGGGACCGGCGCCCGGCCCATGTACCGGAACGGGAAACAGCCCAACCCATTGAAACAACACCCCGACCAAGGCCAGGCAAAGACGCAACACTCGCCGGGATAGTTTGGAAGGGTCAAGACCCGCGGATCCATAAAGAGCGCGAAATTTACGCTCTCCGCAAGCCTGCGGTGACAATGCCGGCACCGATCAAGGCACTGCCGCCACAGCGATTGAACCACCGCCGCACGCGCCCCCGCTGCATGGCCAGGCTGAGCCGTTCGGCAAAGATCGCATACAGGGCGGCATTGACCACCGCAAGGATCAGGAATGTGGCCCCCAGTGAGACAAACTGCAGAGACACCGGCCGGTCGACATGGACAAACTGCGGCATAAAGGCGACAAAGAAAGCGATACTTTTCGGATTGAGGGCGGTCACCACAAAAGAATCCCTGAGATGGCTGCGTTTTGCAACCTGCTCGCCGGGACCGTGCAGGGGTTGGGACGAAGGATTCAGCATCCAAAGTTTGAGGCCGAGGAAGATCAGATAACCGGCCCCGACCCATTTAAACAGGGTGAATAAAGCCGCCGAAGTCGCCATCAGGGCGCCGAGTCCCAGCAGGGACAGCGTCATGGCGACAAAATCACCGAGCAGAACCCCGGTCACCAGCGGAATCACCGAGGGACGGCCATGGGCGACGACCTGACTGACCACCAGAATGATCGTCGGCCCCGGAATGACCAGGATCACCGTCGAAGCAACAACAAACGCCAACCACACATGAAAATCCGGCATGAGCTTTTCCTCCTTTAGCAGGTTATTGAGGCTCGGCAGTCGGTGTTTCAACAGCCTGCCAGAACCATGCAGCGGTGCCGTTCGAGTAAACGCTACGCTCGTCCGCAAACTCTTCCAATCATGCACCGTTCCACGAATTGGCACAAACATTCAGTTGCCATCCAAGCGGATATTTTGTAGTTTGATTCATTCATCAGCAACGGTTCCAGCACACTGTAAACCATTGAAAGTGAGGTCCTATGCCAGCCTATCGTTCACACACCAGCACCCATGGCCGCAATATGGCCGGGGCGCGTTCACTATGGCGTGCAACGGGAATGAAAGACGACGATTTCGGCAAACCGATTATCGCGGTGGTCAACTCTTTTGTCGAATTTGTTCCCGGCCATGTCCATCTGAAAGATCTCGGCCAACTCGTCGCCCGTGAAATCGAAGCGGCTGGCGGTGTCGCCAAGGAATTCAATACGATCGCCATCGACGACGGAATTGCCATGGGGCACGGCGGCATGCTCTATTCCCTGCCTTCCCGCGATCTGATCGCCGACAGTGTCGAATATATGGTCAATGCCCACTGTGCGGATGCCATGGTTTGCATCTCCAACTGTGACAAAATCACCCCCGGTATGCTCATGGCGGCCATGCGGCTCAATATTCCCGCCATCTTCGTCTCCGGCGGACCGATGGAAGCCGGCAAGGCCAACGTCAGCGGAAAAGACCTGAAACTCGACCTGATCCAGGCCATGGTCAAAGGGGCCGATCCGACCGTATCCGATGAGGAATCGGCCCAGATTGAACGCTCGGCCTGCCCGACCTGCGGTTCTTGCTCCGGCATGTTTACCGCCAACTCCATGAACTGCCTCAACGAAGCCATCGGTCTGGCCTTACCGGGCAATGGGACCGTGGTGGCCACCCACGCCGACCGCAAAGACCTGTTCCTCAAAGCCGGGAGCCTGATTGTCGAGCTCTGCAAACGTTACTATGAGCAGGATGATGCGAGCGTTCTGCCACGCAGCATCGCTTCCTTCAAAGCTTTTGAAAACGCCATGCGCCTCGATATCGCCATGGGCGGCTCCACCAACACGGTCCTCCACCTGCTGGCCATTGCCCAGGAAGCCGGGGTCGATTTCACCATGGAAGACATGAATCGCCTGTCCCTGTCCACCCCCTGTATCTGCAAAGTCGCACCCGCGGTCGGCGATGTGTTCATCGAAGATGTCCATCGTGCCGGCGGCATCATGGGGATTCTTGGCGAACTGGACCGCGCCGGGCTGATTCATCGCGAGGTACCGACTGTTCACAGCATGACCCTGGGTGCTGCGCTGGAGCAGTGGGATGTCATCCGCAGCCAGGACGAAAAGACCCGGGAATTTTACCGCGCCGCGCCCGGCAATGTACCGTCCCTGGAAGCCTTTTCCCAGCAGCAGCGCTTTGAGAATCTCGATACCGATCGCAGCAAAGGAGTGATCCGCTCCTTCGACCACGCCTTCACCAAGGAAGGCGGCCTGGCCATTCTCTACGGCAACCTGGCGCCAAACGGCTGTGTCGTTAAAACCGCCGGGGTCGACGAGAGCTGCTGGACCTTCACCGGCCCTGCGGTGCTGTTCGAATCCCAGGAAGACGCAGTCGAGGGAATCCTCGGCGGCAAGGTCAAAAAGGGCGACGTGGTGGTGATCCGTTACGAAGGCCCCCGCGGTGGGCCGGGCATGCAGGAAATGCTTTATCCGACCTCGTACCTGAAATCCATGGGGCTGGGCAAGGATTGCGCCCTGATCACCGATGGACGCTTCTCGGGTGGAACCTCAGGACTCTCCATCGGCCATGTCAGTCCGGAAGCCGCCTCAAAAGGAAATATCGGGCTGGTCAGAGCCGGGGATACCATCGAAATCGACATCCCGAAGCGCAGCATCCGGATTGCCATTGCCGATAGCGAACTCGAAACCAGAAGAAGCGCCATGGAAGCCAAAGGAGACGCGGCCTGGCTGCCGGAATCCCGTGACCGGCAGGTGAGCAAATCCCTTCAGGCCTATGGGCTGCTCGCCCAAAGCGCCGATAAAGGGGCCGTACGCGACCTGACCCTGGTGCGCAAGGTCTAACCTTTTAGCTGTCAAGCAAGAACCACAGGCAGCCCGGAGCCCGCAAGGGAAACCTCCGGGCTGTCTGCAGTATCCGGAACAGGCCCAGTCAGGTCACGGCTTCAGAGCCGCCGAATCAGTCACGCTGGGGCAATTTCCAGACGTGATAGCCGTCCTCCTCATCACCAATAAACGACCCCTCATACCCGAAGGTATAGGCAACGGCCGAGGCGGGCAGAGTAAACTCCCCTTTAATTCTGGTTTCATCTTCCAGGCCATGGGTCAACGTCCTGCCGACATCTCGATAAGCCACAACCCGGTTTGCGGCATCCAGCAGGAAGAACTTCAACTTCATGTCATAAACCCGCTTGTAAACAAATCTGGGGCTATTGGCGAAAGTAAAGGTTCCGCTCAGCGCCAAACGGTCCCCCTGTCTGGCCAGAGCATAATCCACACTCAGATACAGATCCTGCCAGTGCAGGCCGCTTTCATCTGTTGCCGGAATCCTGGCAATGGTTCCCCCGCTAGCCCGGGCGCCGAGATAATAATCCGTTGTGGTCTGACAACCCGCCAATGCCACCACGACAAAAACTAAGGCGATTTTCAAAAATTTGCGTGCCATTTTTTATCTCCATCTGCAAAGAGAGTTATTTTTCCAAGAAATTATACTATATGAATACAACAAATAATAGTCAGGCGGCATTTGCCTCCCGCGTTCAAGAAGATTGCGAATCCACAAGAATATCCACAAATTCAAATAGCTTATCAAGCCAGCTGCGCCAAGATATTTTATGCTATGCTTAACTCTGCAAAGGCAAAAAAGCGAAAGGGCATGGGCATGGGCATGAAAAAAGCCGGCATCTTCCTGCTCGGATTGTTGGCGTTGATCTACCTGCTGAACCCAACGGCCGGGATTTTCGAGATTATTCCGGATAACCTACCGCTGGTGGGAAACCTGGATGAGGCGGCTGCGGCCGCGCTGCTGCTGATGTGCCTGCGCTATTTCGGACTGGATCTGACTGAGTTTTTTTCGCCGGACAAATCTGGCCGTTAAGGAACTCGCAAACGGCTAAGAAACACAGCCGGCAACCATTATGCTGCCTTCAATGCTTATTGGCGCCGTTCCCCCAAACCCGTGCGGCCTGCGCTGCGATCCATTCGGGGTCGCGGAAAACCACCTTGATCAATTTTGCATGCCGTAAATCAAGGGTCTTTCTCCCCGCTTCAAAAAATCTGACATTGACTTTGCCGTTTTTGGAGTGTGCCTGAATGATGCCCGGTCCCCACTCGGGCTTGCCGAGGATTCGCACCCGATCACCCTGAAAATAATCCATTTATTTCCTCCGTGAAGCTTTTTCCCCTCCCTGAAGCAAGCATTCTTCCGTGTCTGCGGCCATCCTGCCCTCTCAGCCCGGTGGGTTTTGCCGTGCTCAGGCCGCTGGCGCAACCGACCATCCCTTTAATGAATAGCTCCTCCAGCTCTGAAGTCAAATAAAAATTTCATAATTTTCTTCTATTTTTTAAATATTTAGCTTTCTCGAACGGACAAACTTCCATGTTCACACCGGTCGTTGCAGAAGGTTTCTGGAGTTAGAATCCGGGGACAGTCAGAGCAGAGTCCAATCATTTTCCACAGGCGCAAAATCGCCCGGATGCCGCTATGCAGCCTCCCCGAAGGCTCCCCTCCGATCTGCATTGAGTTCAGAAATGGAGTATAATTTAAGTGTTTGAGTTGTGTATTCTGGATGCTTTGACCACCCTGACCGGGAAGGAGGTTTCACTCATGTTGCCCCTTTACAAAAAAATCCTCGTCACCACCGACTTCACTCCTAATTCGGATAATGCTTTCAGACATGCCGTCATGCTGGCGCGGCAGAATAATTCCGAAATACACCTGCTCCATGTTATCCAGCAGGTCGATTCATCCATGCGCAGTTATCTGACTTCGGTTATGGGGGAGAGCCGGCTGGAGGAATTCGAACGAGACAATATTCAAAAAGCCACGGAAGAACTCAAAAGAGAGCTTGATCAGTTCGCCCAAAGAGAGCTGACCGACTATCCGGACGATTTAGCTCGCTTTGCCGGTGCCAGGGTGGTGACCGGCCATCCCGTCGTCAAAATTCTGGAAACAGCAGATGAGCTGGAGGCTGATGTCATTGTCATGGGAACCCATGGCAAAGGTCCCCTGGAACATACTTTCCTTGGCAGTGTCACCGAGAAGGTTCTCAGGAAATGCCGCCGCCCGGTTTTCGTTATCCCGCTGCAGCCCTGAAAAGAATCAAGGGAAATAACCCCGGGGCGTCCCCAGCGGGTGCCCCGGACAATCAAGGCCCCAGCGCTTCACTTTGAAAATTGAAATGATAAACCCGATAAGAACTGCCGTCCTGGAGCAGACTGAGGGTAATCGTGGCGGAGCCGCGGGAAAAAACGCCCTCGACCAGGTAAGTGACGACCACTTTCTCCCGCTCAGGATCCGATCCGGCAGTCGCTTTGTGCCTGAAGCTGGGAACCCCCATTGATTCAAGGGCCCCCAGTCGGGAGAGGGAGGCCATCAGGCGCACTAAATCAGCCGGATCGGTTTGCCGCATAATGTCCGGAGCGATGATCTGGTCAAGAAGATCCGGATTCCAGCTGGCGATTTTGGGGAGCACCTCATAGATATAGGGCACTGCGGTGCTGCTGAAGTGTGAGGCCTGAATGTGGCGATATATGAAAAACGTTCCGATGCCACAACAAAAAACTACAACGATATAGACAAGAAATGTTTTCATCTCCGAGCCTCTCTGACACTCTGACCGAATCGCCTCTGCAGTTTCATTCCCGGCCTTGCCGGGGTGCCTCACAAGCATAAACAGCTTTACATGAAAAGACAATTCTGCCGACCCGATTTGATCACAACAAACGTCCAAACAAATCAAAACACGTCTGTCCGTCCTCAGTTCATTGAAAGGGACATCGAATTTATCCAGAAACCATTTTCACTACGCGGGTTGGCCGTGAAAGTCAGGGCAGCAATTGACGGGCCGACAGGAGGGGGCAAAGCTGGATAAGCTCAGAAGTTGAAGCGTAAACCGAAAAACAGGTTGTGGGTTGCGTATTCAGCTTTCAAGCCATCAAAATTGGGATCTTCGGTGGCGAAATAACGATATTGAACATCAATACTCAGGTGATCATTGACTGACAAGCTGCCTCCGGCCGCGATCTGGTAGGCAAAAACCGTATCATCTTCTGTACCGACCAGATCGATATCCGCCTCGATATCGGCAACCCCGGCACCGACCCCGATGAACGGCCTGAATGGCCCGGCATTTAGAAAATCGTAATAAGCATTGCCCATCAGCGAAATGGTTTTCAGGTTGCCACCGACCCTGGTGGTTCCGTACCCATCCACGGCGATCCGATTCAGATCATTGACCCGATAGCCCAATTCCATCTCAACGCGCATGCCGTTGCCCAAAGCGTCTCCCAACGCGCCGGTTGCGGCAAAACCGTCATCAAAACTCATTTCGCCACTGTCGTTGCCATCGTTAATGCTCGAATCTTCCACGGCAACAACACCCACGTTTCCGGAATAATACAAGTCCGCAAAGACTGGGGAAGCCCAGCCGCACAGTGCCAGAAACAGGATCAGACTGATGTAGGCTAATCGAAACAATTGATGATCCGTTACATAAATAAGGGGAGTTGGCAAAATAAAGATACCGCCCTGTCTCTGCAAAAGGTTTGCCAATAAGAACTAGAAGATAACTCTTTGAAATAACTTGAGCCAAAAAATCAACTTTCCCCAGCTGTGGCTAATAAACCATGCTCCGCATGGAAAAAATGCCACACTTGGCAGCAAAAGCAGCTTTTATCTTCTCTCCGTTGACAATGCCTGACCAGCACAAATGTAAAATTTGTCTTATTTTAGATTTGACAAAATTAACCACTTATCATATTTTTTAAAATGTCGTAAAAACAGACAGATAAACACAAGAAAAATTTCAGCGCGATTTGGCAAAGGAGCCTTTGCGACCGGATTTCATTCGGTCTGCGAGGCTTTTTTTGTTTCAGCCGGTCTTGGAAAAAGCCAGGGATGGACATTTTCAACAAGCAACTCAATCGAAAAGATGCCGACCCCGCAAGCGATCTTCTGTAGGGAGATTTTTGGCCTGCTGGCAACCGTTAACAAAAGAAGAGGGGGAAATCTGGGCGGCCTTGCAGGCCAGCCTTCCACATCAGGACCAACACGACCATCGAGGTTCCAACATGAACTCACATAGCGCCCTTGATTATCATTGGGTCATTATCAGCGCGTTCCTGGTTTTTATGATGCAGCTTGGCTTTGCCATGATTGAAACCGGCTGCGTTCGCTCGAAAAACACCATCAACGTCGCCATGAAAAATCTGGCTGACGCCACCTTCGGCTTTATCTTTTTCTGGCTGATCGGCTTTGGGCTGATGTTCGGACACGACAACGGCGGCATGTTCGGAACCTCCCTATTCATGATCGACGGCAAAGACCACTCGGTCACCAGCTTTTTCTTCTTTCAGGCTATGTTTGCCACCACGGCGGCCACCATTGTTTCCGGTGCCGTGGCTGAAAGAATGAAATTCAACGGTTATGTCCTATCAGCGATCTTCATCACCACCATCATCTATCCACTTTTCGGGCACTGGGCCTGGGGCGAAGGAGGTTGGCTCAAAGAGCTCGGCTTTGTCGATTTCGCGGGTTCTACCGTCGTCCACTCCATAGGTGCCTGGGTCGGCCTGGCCGGGGCCATCGTGCTCGGCCCGCGATTGGGCAAATTCCACTCCGGCACAGCCAGATACTTTGCCCCTGGCAATCATAATTTCATTGTTTTCGGGGTCTTTGTCCTCTGGTTTGCCTGGTTCGGCTTCAACGCCGGCAGCCTGCTGTCCTTTGGACCCGAGGTTTCCTCGATCCTGCTGAACACGCTGCTGTCCGCTGCGGCGGGTGGGATGAGCGCGTATCTGCTCAGCCTCTTTCTGCACCGGATGGTCGGTGTCGAACTGTTCAGTTTCGGGATTGTCGCCGGGTTGGTTGGAGTGACGGCGGGTTGTGCCCAGTTCACCGCCGAGCAATCGTTCCTGGTCGGCTTTATTTCCGCCTTGATCATGTTCCTGGCTGAACGCCTGATGCTCGCCCTGCGCATCGATGATCCACTCAGTGTTGTGGCGGTTCACGGCTGTGCAGGGATCTGGGGGACCCTGGCCGTGGGCCTGTTCGGCCTGGTTCCGGCAGGACTGACCCGCTGGCAATTTTTAGGGGTCCAGGCGACCGGTGTCATCGCCGCGTTCGGACTGGCTTTCCCCGGCGGTCTGCTGCTATTTTCATTGCTCCGCCTGACCAAGACCCTGCGCGTGTCCAAACGCGATGAAGTCCTTGGCCTGAATGTTACCGAGCATCAGGCGCGCCTGCCCTGGGTGGAAACCATCGAAAGCATCATCCGGATCATGCGCAGCGGCGCCCTGCATAGAAAAATCTATGAAGAACGCGGTACCGAAGTCGGTATTGTTGCCCGCTTTTTCAATTATCTGCTCGACCGCCTGCATGACAAGCAGATCGAATTGGCGGCATCAAATAACAGCCTACGCACGCAAATCAATGTCGATACCCTGACCAGGGTCTTCAACCGCCGCGGCCTTCTGGAGAACATTAAACTCTGGACCGGCAGTGGCAAAGACTTCTCCATCATCATCGTCGATATTGACCACTTCAAAAGAATTAATGACAGCTACGGACACAGCGTCGGAGACTCGGTCCTGCAGGAGATGGCCTTGCTGATCAAAAGCCTGGTGCGCAGTCAGGATGTTTTCGGCCGCTGGGGGGGAGAGGAATTTGTTCTGCTTGTGGAAACCAGTGAGGCTGAGCTGGCCTGGAAAATTGCAGAAAAATTAAGAACAAGTGTTGAGGCCCACCCCTTTGCGACCGTCTCTTCCATTACCTGTTCGTTCGGCGTCTGCTGCCCGGAGCAGCCGGCGACTTCGTTTGAAGTGCTGTTTGAGGCGGCCGATCAGGCCCTTTATCAGGCCAAGGACAAAGGGCGCAACCAGGTTGTCATTAACCCGCCAGGCCTGCAGACAGCGACATCGGAAGTCGCCTGACCCGGCCCCGGGCTAGGCCGGAAGAACACCGTGCGCTCGGTTCGGTTATTGCCGGACCAACCTGAGGTTGGCGATACGGGTTTCAAAATTGGAACGAAACGGGTTGATATCAAGACCGCCACGCCGGGTATAGCGAGCATAAACGGTCAGCTTGACAGGCTGGCAATAGCGCATCAGATCGACAAAAATCCGCTCGACACACTGTTCATGAAACTCATTGTGCTGACGAAAAGAAATCAGATAGCGCAACAGGGCTTCCCGATCAATCCGGCCACCCTGATAGCGGATCAGCACACTGCCCCAATCCGGTTGGCTGGTCACCAGGCAATTGCTTTTCAGCAGGTGACTGTGCAACTCCTCGCTCACCTGCTGAGAAGCGTCGCTGGCAGATTCAAGCAAAGCCGGGTTCAGGGAATAGCTATCGACGTCGATATCGAGGTCATCAATGCACTCTCCGGGGAGCGTCTGAATCCCCTCGGTCACAAACTGGTGGCTTTCGATCAGCCGTACCCGGACCTTCCCGCCGGCGGCAGCAGACAGGTCGGCAGTGATCCGTTCGACGACCTGATCACTATCGCTAAACCGGGTCTGGTTGAATGAGTTAAGGTAGAGCTTGAAGGACTTGGACTCGATCAACTGCGCGGTTTCACAGGGGATATGAAACTCGCCCATCGCCACAACCGGCTTCCCCCGCTGATTCAGCCAGGACAATTCATAAGCATTCCAGATATCATAGCCACCAAACGGCAATTCTTCGGTAATCCCGATCACATCACGTTTGACCTGGCGCGGAAAAGGGCACAGTAAAGTCGGGTCGTATTCCGCTTTGTAAACGGTACTTTTCCCCAGGGGAAGGTTGTGCTCATAATGGGACATAACCGCCTCGCCATAAAAAAATAATTACCAATTCAGGTAAATAACTGGTAGAATTTTCGACTTATCGGCCAGGAACCCTGGCCGCTTCAGGCAGCATAAGTGGTTTTTTTTTACCCGTCAACATGGAGAACATTTATGAAAGTCGGATTAGTCGGTTGGCGTGGCATGGTCGGTTCCGTGCTGATGCAACGTATGGTCGAAGAGAATGATCTCGCCGGGGTCCGGCCGGTCTTTTTCTCGACTTCACAAGCCGGTCAGGAAGCTCCCGATTTCGGTCAGGGACCGAGTGTCCTTGAAGATGCCGGCAATATTGAAAAGCTCGCTGAGCAGGATGTCATCATCACCTGCCAGGGCGGTGATTACACAAAAGAAGTTCACCCCAAACTACGTCAGCAAGGCTGGGACGGTTACTGGATCGACGCGGCCTCGTCATTACGGATGGACGACAATGCCGTTATCATCCTGGACCCCATTAACCGCGATGTGATCGACAAAGCCCTGGCCGCAGGGGGAAAAGATTTCATCGGCGGCAACTGTACCGTCAGTCTGATGCTGATGGGCATTGGCGGGCTGTTCAAGGCCGGGTTGGTTGAATGGGTCAGTTCCATGACCTATCAGGCTGCCTCCGGAGCCGGGGCACCCAACATGCGTGAACTGCTGGCACAGATGGGCGTGCTCAGCGATTGCGTCAATGAAGAACTGAAAACTCCGGGTTCGACAATTCTCGATATCGACCGCAAGGTCACCGAAACCCTGCGCAGCGAAGGATTCCCGACCTCCGAATTCGGCTATCCGCTGGCCGGCAGCGTGCTGCCCTGGATCGACAAGGAAGTCGAAGATGGTCAGAGTCGGGAAGAGTGGAAAGGAATTGCCGAAACCAACAAGATTCTGGCCACTGCACAGCAGATCCCGATTGACGGCATCTGCGTCCGGGTCGGCGCCATGCGCTGCCATAGCCAGGCGTTGACCATCAAACTGACCAAAGATGTCCCCATCGCGGATATCGAAACGATCATCGCGGAAGCGAACCCATGGGTTAAACTGATCCCCAATACCAAAGCCGCGTCGCTGGAAGGGCTGACCCCGGCAGCAGTGTCCGGGACCCTTTCCGTTCCGGTCGGTCGGGTTCGCAAAATGAAGATGGGTCCGGAGTACCTGTCGGTCTTCACCTGCGGCGATCAACTGCTCTGGGGAGCCGCCGAACCGTTGCGCCGGATGCTCAATATCCTTAAGGAAAACTGATCCTGGGAAAGAACAAAGAATTAACAAACAAAAACGCCTTTGATCCATTGATCAAAGGCGTTTTTGTTCACCGTGTCTCTTTCTTGGTCCACAAGCCCCAATAGGCTCTCCCATGCTGCAGCAGCAAGGGTTCGTGAAAAAATCTCTCTTTCACGATCGCTGTATATAAATAACTGCGGCTAGAAAATGGAGGTGTATTGAGCCGCAGGAGTATTTGCTGGTCGTGCCCGGGTGGCCAGCGCCCGGGCACGCATATTGTTATGGGAAAACGAGGGTCTCGTCGTTATAAAATTCGCCGAACAATTCCTGATCCGAAGGACGATCCTCGGGAATCGGCCGGCTGACCCAGGTCACGTTCATATAGTGTTTCAAGTGCACGTTCTCGTTGGTGATGTTGCCGCCCCAGACACCGCACCCCATGGAAGAGGTCATCGGCATACCGTTGGTCAAGGACCCGGAGTTGGCCTTGGATTGCGGCTGGCGCACCATGATCCGGCTGACCGGCATAGCCAGGGCATGCATGTGAATGTGCTCGTCGTTAAAGCTGTAGATTCCACAAGAGTGGCCGCGCCCACCGACCTTGTAGATTTCCTGGAGACGCTCAATCGCCTTGTCATAGGTTCCGCTATATTTGAAAACACCGATGATCGGCGCCATCTTCTCTTTGCACCAGGGATATTCAGGACCGATGTTGTCCTCTTCGCAAAGCAGCATGCAACGGTCTTCCGGAATCCTGAAGCCGGCTTTCTCGGCAATCGACTGGGCGGAGCAGGCAATGGTGTCGATGGTCCGGTGCAGTTCATCATCCCACAACACTTTGGTCAGTTTGGCTTTCTCATCAGCGTTGCACAGATAACCACCTTCTGCCTGCAGAGCTTCCAGCATAGCGGCGTAGACACTGTCGTGAATCATCAGGTTGCCGTCGGCAGAGCAGCCCGAGCCGTAGTCGGCGGTTTTACTCAACCGCACGTTCATAGCCGCGGTCTTGACGTCCTGGGCGGTGGTTTCATCGAAACACATGGTGGCGTTACCGGCGCCAACCCCGTAGGCGGGCTTGCCGGAGCTGTAAGCGGCCTTGACCATGGCCGGACCGCCAGTGGCGATGGACAGGTCGGCCTGGCTCATCAGGTACTGGGAAGACGGAATGCTCGGCTGGTCGATACACAGGAACAGGTCTTCCGGCAGGCCAACCTTTTTCAGGGCGGCGCGCATCACGGCGATGGTCTCGAAGGTGGTTTGCTTGCTGCGCGGGTGCGGCGCAAAGATCGTGGCATTGCGGGCTTTCAGTGAATAGAGCCCGTTGGTCGGCGGAGTCAGGGCCGGGTTGGTCGTCGGAATCAGGCAAGCGACCACACCAACCGGCTTGCCGTACTTAACGATCCCTTTTTCCGGAATTTCTTCGATAATGCCGACACTCTTCTCCCGCAGGCAGTCGCGCAGGATGCCGATGATTTTGGCCCGTTTGTAGGGGCGCCCGGCACGGTCACCGAGACCGCTTTCATCGACCCCCATTTGGGCCAGACGGGTAAAGGTCTTTTCGTTGGCAGCAGCCCAGGCAACAGCCTGAACGGCACGGTCAACGGTTTCCTGATCGAGGTTTTCAATCTGGGCCTGCGCTGCACGGGCCCGGACGAACAGCTCATCAACTTTTTGCTTTTCTTCTGCGCTGAGGACTTTAGGTGCTTTGGCCATGGGTTGGTCTCCTTATAAAAGTCGCAATGGATTTGCTAAACAGAACTTTTTGCAAGCAGCCTTGTGGTCACAATCAAACAGTGGATGTTTGCGTTAAGAAGACGTTAGTACAAGATTTCAATAAAGTAAAATTTATAATTCTTGAGTTTTTCTTAAATTTTTATTGAGTTTATTTCTGTCTCAACATGGCATCAAAAACCAGGTTCAAAATTTTCTGCCGCGGGTGTTGCCGCTTTTGATAAAGACCGATACGCCGTGATAACTGAGGTTTTCCAAAGGAGATAAAAGAGTAAAGATCCGCAGCATCCCGGAGCCGTTGCTGGCTGAAAGAGACAACCGTAATACCCAATCCTTGAGCGACCATGCTCAGCGCGGCTTCACAAGAATCGAACTCCATAACTTCCTGGGCATCAATCCCACGTTTTAGCAGATATTCATCAACAATGGTTCCTGCCCAGGCCGTGCGGTCGAAACGAATAAATGGGAACTGCCGGAACAGTGATTCTTCGTCAGAGGCCGGCGTTCCCTTGGGTGCAACAATGTAAAAAAGCTCGGTGTCATATTCAGACCACTGACAGGAGGGAGGAATCGACCTGACCGGCTCGGTAATAAGAGCCCCGTCAAGCTCATCTTCTTCAACCCTTCTCGCCAGCTCGGCGGAAAGACTGCAGAAGACCCTGATTTTCAATTGTGGATAGTTATTTTGCAGTTCGGCCAGCACCGCCGGTAAAGGTCCGGTGACCACAGTCGGGATTGCCCCGAGAAACAGTTCCCCTTCGATCGCCCCGGCCGGGTTCAGTTCTTGCTTCAGACCATCATAGAGACCGATAATCTGTTCGGCCCGTTCGACAACCAACCTGCCACTCGCATTCAGCTTGGGTTTGCGGCCGTCTCGATTAAACAGCTCGATCTCCAGGTCTTCTTCCAGATTTTTAACTTGCAGGCTAACGGCCGCCTGGGTCAGGCCGAGCTGGTCAGCAGCAGCGACGAAGCTGCCCTTGCGGGAAATAGCGATCAGAGTGCGAAGAGCGCGTAATGACATGGGCAAAACTCCAGATAAACTGCAAGAAAAGCCCTATTCTACTGCAATGCAGGACAATGTCAAAGATTGCTCTGGAAATCCCCACGAAGCCGGAGCTTGGGCCTGTTGGCTGAAAAATAACCAGGCTGACGGTTTAGGCCAGCCAGTTTGGAACAGCAGCTATAGCTCAGCCTGGAATCTCCTGAGTCTGAACGAGAAGCAGAGTCATGGAAGAATTGACATTATCTGTAGAGTCGGTAACTACACCCCCTTGGGGTACCGTCCACTCATGCAAAAATGAGCCGTTGCCCTCGGCGCAACGCAGCCATTACCAGTAGGAAAGCGCCCCCTCAAACATCCTCCTCAGCTCGTCTTTAGTGATAGCCTTGGCCGCATTGTCAATAACCCGTCGCTGAGGCCACCCCTTCTCGGTCAGGGCATCCAGATCGGCCGCCGTATACCCCAGTGCCGTGAGCCCGTTGGGAGCGCCAACCTCCTTCATCAATTCAATGACGCCACCGGCAAGATAATCTCCGGCATCCTGATCTGCGGCCAGACGAGACATGCCAAGCGCCCGGGCGGCCTCTGTATAACGCTCGGGGCAGGTCGAGCCCATATAGCGAAACACCGAGGGAGAGTTGACGATAACGGCGAAACCATGGGGCACCAAAGGATGGTCATCAGGCCAACCCTTGGCATGATAATCACGCACCAGGCCGGCGACGGCATAAGACATGCCGTGGGGCAAATTACAACCGGCGGTTCTGAAACCTATTCCGCCCAGCAAACCTGAAAAAGAAAGCTTTTCACGGGCAGCAATATCGTCCGGATCCTGAACCGCCCTGACAAGATTCTGGCCAATCAAACGGATCGCCTCGAGACAATTCATATCGCTGAAAGGGTTGGAACCCTGAATCACAGGCCTGGCAGTCGGGTCCTCCGCAACCGGCCGGCTGGTAAAAGGGCGAGCGGTATAGGATTCGACGGCATGGCTGAAAACATCCATACCATTGGAGGCAACAACCTGAGAGGGAAGGGTTTTCAAAGCATTTGGATCAATAATCCCCAGGGTCGGTTTGATGGCTCGATTGGAGATCCCGGCCTTGGTCCCCAGTTCCAGAAAATTGAAGATCGCAACGTTGGTACATTCACTCGAGGTTCCAAAGGTTGTCGGACAGGCGATATGCGGTTTGAGCGGCCCTGGCGCAGGCAGTGCCTTGCCCAGCGGCTTATTGACATAGTCGAGGAAATCCGCGGGAGGATAACTGGCATAAAGGCTGACCGCTTTACAGGTGTCCATCACCGAGCCACCTCCGACACTGACAAACCCATCAAAAGTATCACTTTCAGCAAACCGCAAGGCTGCTTTAAGCGACCGGTCAGACGGTTCAATCTCGACACCATCGAATACCGTCACCTTGATTCCCTTATCGCGTAACGATTTGACTGCTGTCTCGACCGCGGGGAGTTTAGCCAGGCGGGCGTCGGTAAACAACGCCACCCGGGTCATCCCCAAAACTCTGCCATGTGCGCCAACTTCTGCCAGGCTTCCGGCACCAAAAATCTCTTTGTTTCCGTCCAGAACCAAGGCATATTCGCCATGCTCGGAGCCTGAAAAATAATTTTCTTCCGCCACCATTGAAAATCCTCGTTTTCCTTTCATAGGATCATTGTCTTGCAGATCAACCTGATTAAGAACTCCTGGGAGCAGACTGGGTTTTGTCCCTGGCATAATAACTCAACCCACCCTCTCAGGCTAGTGTTCCTCCCATGAATATCAGCGGCAGGCAGTCCTGACAAGTGGCACAAAAAAGAAATAATTCAGCTCAGATTGACCCATGAGAGCAGATCTGGAAGATTCGGAAGCCTTCTCGGAAAACATCCAATGCTCACAATCCTAGTAGAGCAGATTAGGCAGGAAAACAGAAAACCATGGAAATACCGTTATCAAAGCAAGAGCCAGCAAAGCGAGCAAGAAATATGGCAGCACTGCTTTTGAAGCGCCCATCAACGATGCCCCCGAAAATCTTAGAGTCACCAGCAGGGTTAAGCCGACAGGGGGGGTTAAATTCCCTACCATCAAATTAAATACAAAAATGACTCCGAAATGAACCGGATCGATCCCCAACTTGATTGCCAGCGGCAGCAGGATGGGAGCCAGCAGGAGAATAGCGGGGATCCCATCAATAAAGCAACCGATCACCAACAGCAGGAGATTCAGCATCAATAAAATAAGCCATTTATTTTCCGTGATGTCAAAAATTGCCTGAACCAGCATCTGCGGTGCCCCGGACACTGCGAGCAACCAGCTAAAGAGGTTGGCCGCCCCCATGATAAAAAGAACCACGGCAGAGGTAACCACTGTTTCCTGCAAGCACTCAACAATCTTGCCGATAGTCAATTCCCGATGGATAAAGAGCCCGACAAACAAGGCATAGAGCGCGGCAATGACCCCAAGCTCAGCATCGGTTACCATCCCGGTCGCGACGCCAGCCACAATGATGATCGGCATGGCGAGTGCCGTACCCCCAACCCGAATTCCCCCTACCATCTCTTTTACACTGGCGGCTTCGTGCCTCGGAAGTTTATGCCGCCAAGCATAAACATAGGCCCCGAACAGGAGGAATAAGCCGTACAAGATCCCGGGAAAAGCTCCTGCCAGAAACAGTTTACCGATAGGAACGGCCGTTGCGATTCCAAAGACCACCATCGGAATACTGGGGGGAATGATCGGGCCGCAAATCGCGGCGCTTGCAGTAATAGCCGAGCAAAATTCAGGGCGGTAGCCTTCTTTTTTCATGGCCGGAATTACCACCGACCCAACAGAAGTGGCATCAGCCACGGCCGACCCGGAAATCCCGCTAAAAAACATGCAGGTCACGACATTAACCAAACCAAGGGCACCCCTAAAGCGGCCAACCAGCAGGTTGGCAAAATGGATCAACCTTTGCGTGATCCCTCCGGCACTCATCAGGGAACCTGCCAGGATGAAAAACGGGATACACAGCAGCGGGTATTTTTCGATAGCACCGATCACCCGTTGGACCATGATCATATCCGGAATTCCCATCCAGAGCAGCATACTGAAGGAAGAAAAATAGAGCGCAAAAGCAATCGGTACACCGATCGCCAAACAACCAAAAAAAATACCAAAAACCAGACCAAACATCGCACTCTCCCAGAAAAGTGTCAGTCCTCAGGAACAAAGCTTGGCGGAACCAGACTCCGCAAAAAATCATCCAGGGCATAAAGAAAGATCACGAAAAATGAAATGGGGAAAGAAACGTAAAAATACGTTGGTGGCAGCTGCAGTATGCCCCACGGCATTCCCCTTGTTGCAAGCACGACTTTGACTCCCTGAAAGCTCAAATAAATGCAGAAAGAGAGAATGCTGAGTTGAATCAATCGATTCAGTTGCCGCTGTAGCAAAGCAGGCATCAGGTTTTGAATCGAATCAACACAGATATGCGATTTATAGCGGAATGCGACACTCGTCCCAAGCAGGGAAACCCAGACAAAGGCGGGCAACAAAACATCTTCTGCCCAATTGAGAGCGTCTCCCATGATATAACGAAAAAAAACCGCAAAGGAGCTGAAGATGAGCATGGCAAAAAGAATAAACGCTGAAAGCCTGGCAATCTGACGATTGAGGCCGTCACAAAATTCGGAAAATTTCAGCAAAGCCTTCACAGGAACCTCCTGTATAAAGTTGCCGCCACAGGTCGTCCCATGGCGGCAAGATCAATCAATTTAGAGCTTTAATGCACGAATCTTGACAACCATATCTTTTAGATAGGGGTATTCTTCTTCCAGCCCTTCGGCTGCTTTTTTGAAAGCCTCAACATCGGGCTGGACCATCTTTGCTCCAAACTTGGCTTTGGCTTCTTCAATACTTTGTCCCATCTTGCTTTCACTTTGTTGCAGAGTCCATTCGCGAGCTTCCTTGGCTGCATCTTTAAACAATTGTTGCTGTTCCGGGGACAGGCTTTGCCAGAAAGCTTCCGTAACATGAACATCATTCAGGTCAAAGGCGTGGTGAGTCTGGATATTGTAGGGCGTCACATCATAGAAACCGGAAGCAATATTGCGATAAACGGGGTTTTCCTGGGCATCAACGACACCGGTTTTCAATGCGGAGAAGAGTTCCCCAAAGGAAACGACGGTCGGTGAAGCTTCCAGTTTATCCTGGAAATAGGTGATAAAAATCGGCCAGTTCGGAACCCTGATTTTCAGTCCTTTCATGTCAGCCGGAGTTTTGATCGGTTTTTTGGCAGTGATATCACGCGGGGCACCAACCCAGGTGTATAAAACCCGCCAGCCCGACCTGGTCGCCAGATCATCATAAAATTCAGGGCCGATTTTCTCCCAGACCTTATTGCCTTCTTCCGCGCTGGTATAAAGATATGGGAAATTTCCGATATCGCAGAGCTTGTCATAGGGTGCAAGGTCCCCGACGGTCCCGGCAAACATGTGGATGGCATAACCTTTCATCGATTCATGAACCTCCCTGATCGAGCCAAGCACCCCGCCCGGGAAATAGTCATAAGAAATCTGACCGTTTGATTTTTCTTTCAGAATGTCCAGAAAATGCTTCATGCTATCGGCCATAAGGTCGGCGGCAGGAACATTTGCAGCGGCCCGGATCCTTAATTTATCCGCAGCTGCGGACTGTTGTGCGGGTAGGCAAAATGCCAGAACCAGCAGGCCCATTAAAAAGTGACGGCTTAGAAACGACAGTTTTCGACTCATACGGTGAAACTCCTTTCTCACACTTCAATAGATCGTTAACCTGCTTAAATGACTGCCCCGTAGCAAGAACCAGCTATTGGTCAGCCCCTTCATCAATCCAATCGATATCGATTCTCAATAGCAATGCTATTGTTGCTGGGACCCCGCGCCATCTTCAAACTTGCCAGTCGTTATTGTGAAAACGACTCCGCCAACTCGTGATAATATCTTTGCGCTCCGGGATGTTGCGGCAGGTCAATACCGTCCAGAGCTCGCACCAGAGCCTCGGCGTTCGTTGTTTCAAGAAATTCTGCCAATTGTGGCAACCGTTCAAAAATACATTTGGTAATCAGATAAACGTCCTCGTCGGACAGACGATTGGAAGCAACCAGTATGTTCGGGTAGGCTATGGTCCTGACATCCTCATTCTGGCCAGGATAGGTCCAGGCTTTAATCGGGTAGCGGGTCCAGATATCATAATCGGCGTTGATTTTTGCCAGTTGCCTGTCCGTGACATTTAATATTGAAAGCTGTTCGCCCTCACTGGCCAATAATCTGGATACGGCTGCGATTGGGACCCCGGCAGTAAAAGCGGCACCGCCAATCTGCTTTTTCAAAATGGCATCAACAGATGGAAGAAATCCCATATATTCAGCTATAAAATCCTGGTCTTTGATAATTCCCAGGGCATCAAAAATCACCTGATCGGAGTTGATGCCCCCACTGTCAAGAGCAGCGAGGGAAAATTTATCTACCAGCCCTTTTAAGTCACTGAGATCACCATTTTTCACAAATTCATTACGCAGCAGGACGTGGAGGACGTTATTCCAGAGCATTGCAACCACAGCCATATTCTTCATGGGCCGCCCAGTATAAAAGCCCATGCCCCGGTACGCCTGGATAGCATAGACCCCGGAAAGGATGGCCAGGTCACACTCCCCTTCGGCTAGCAGGTGGATGTTTTCTCCAGAGCCCGTTGTGTTGATTGCAGTCACCACAAGGTTATCGCTTACGGTGAGTCTTGAATTCAGCAGCGCCGAGATCGCGACTCCTGCCGGGAAATAAGCCCCGCCGGTACTGGCCGTTGCCAAAATCAGAGACCTGGACTGTGCCGGCGATGGAGCTTGAGCAACAATAAAAACGGACACCGCAAGGGCAACCCATAGGGGGCTGAGCGGACGACGGAGTGACATTTATTCCTCCTTTGGAATATGACGATATGCTGCTCAGCAAACAAGTATGAGCAAATGCAATGCCAATAAAAATAACTTTTTAAAAACAGGCTGTTCCGGTGAAACAATAAGACAAAAAGAAAATGACGAGCGGAAAGCGATCTCTTGCCGAGCGGAAAGCGCTCATATTAATGGATAATGGTATCGGCAATAACCAAAAGCGAGAATGGAACCTGGACCCTGATTTTTCTGGCAGTCTGCATATTGAGGACAACCATGAAAAAATCAAGACTACGGCTGGGAATCTGTTCCGGGAGAAAGCCCTGCAAAGCCTTTTGGGCATTCAACGCAGCAAGCCGGCCAATGCGATATTTATCTGGAACTAGCCCCAACAGAGCACCCTGGCTGGTCACAAAGGTCATATCCGCTGTCAGGCTTGGGATACGTGCCTCATTAAGCTGGGAGATGATTTTATCACCAACATGTTTGAACAACGGGGCATTTGTAATATAGACAGAATCCAAAGTGCTCAAAATTTCTGGGGACAAAACCACATTGTCTGACATCTCCAGGAGATTGATCTTATGGAGTTGGTAATGAAGAAACGGCTGCAGGCGGAACAATTCGTCAACCTGTTGCCGGGATTCAGGGTTATTCGGCTGCCAGAGGACTCCCAGGTGCTGGAAATCCCTTATTCTTTTCAGAGCCTTCAACTGGTTGAGAAGTGGCACACTGTTGCTGATTCCGGTCGCATTGTTCTCAGAAGACCGCCAACTGGCGATCAACCCCTCTTCGACTGGCGCCTGAACCATAGTAAAAACGACTGTATGTTGTTTTTCCAGGGCTAATAAACGCCGCGTCAAATCGGTCCCGGAAACATAATACAGATCATGCTGGCGTTCTTTTGCCGCCTTTAAATAGTAAGGCAACAAGTTCTCGTCCCCGGCCAGGTTATAGACATAAAAACGTGCATCGGGAAAAAACTTCTGCAAACCGTCACGGAACCCTTTTTCAACGATTCCGTCCCCCTGCCATTCGAACATCGCAATACTGGGAAACAGGCGAGCCGAGAATGCCGCTGCAGGCAAGCTAAGAAAAATGAGCAGGTACAGCCAAGTCTTAAACACTATCCTCACTGCCTCCGGCCAGTCCCAATTTTTGCAATTTCCTTTTGAAGGCATGACGACTGACCCCCAAACGCTCAGCTGCGAGTATTTTTTTTCCCTGTGCATTTTCCAACGCTTCAAGGACCAGTTGCCGCTCTAAAGACAATAGATGATCGTCAATATTGAAGCCTTGACCGACCACCTGGGTGAGCACATGGTCACACTGGAGAAACTCGGCTGGAAGTTGCTCCAGCGGGATGATCTGGCTGGGGCACAAGATCACCAGACGTTCTATCATGTTCTTTAACTCGCGGACATTCCCCGGCCAGAGATAGCTCATAAAGGCATCCTCCGTTGCAGGAGCAAGTTGTTTGCACGGTTGCCCTAAGCGTTGAGAAAACTGGGCAAGAAAATATTCGGTGAGAATCAGGATATCTTCGCCTCGTTCCCGCAACGGTGGTAGATGAACCGGGATGACATTAAGTCGGTAATAGAGGTCCTCGCGAAATTTATGTAACTTGACCAGCTCCGGAAGATTACGATTGGTGGCCGCGATAATGCGGGCATTGACCTGCAGGTCGACCGTGCCGCCAAGCCGGCGAAACGATTTTTTTTCGAGAAACCGCAGCAATTTGGCCTGCAGGTGAAGTGGCATTTCTCCAATCTCATCCAAAAACAGGGTTCCGTTCTGGGCCAGTTCGACTAATCCTTTTTTCCGGGTTTGGGCATCGGTAAACGCGCCTTTTTCGTGCCCAAACAGCTCACTTTCCAACAAACTATCAGGGATAGCGGCACAATTGACTTCGGCAAAGGCCTGTTCCTGGCGCTCACTGAGTCGATGCAATGCCCCCGCAACCAATTCCTTTCCCGTACCGCTTTCACCCGTCACCAACACGGCACTGTCTCCCGCTTTTGCCACCAGACGAATTTTCTCAAAGACCTGACTCATTGCCTGGCAACGTCCGACCATCCCTTCAAGCCCGCCCGCACTTTCCCTTCGTTCCCGGAGAAAAACCACTTCTGCTTTAAGTTTTTGTTGCTCTAACGCCTTATTGACAAGCAAAGTTATTTCATCCAGCTCAAAGGGCTTGTTAACATAGTGAAAAGCACCACGCTTGACCGCTTCAACCACGGTCGCGGTGTCACCATGTGCCGTCATCATAATCACCATGACCTCGGGCAGCTGTTGTTTGATCTTGCGTAAGGCATCCAGTCCACTGCAATCCGGCAGGCGCAGATCAAGTAATATGACGTCCGGAGGGCTATGCTCAGCGCTGCTTAACATGGCGGCTCCGGTCAGAGCGATTTCAACCTGATGTCCCTCATCTCGGAACAACATCCCCAGCGATTGGGCTAAAATTTTTTCATCATCAGCGATCAGGATGTGGGCCATAGAGATCAAACCTCTTGGGACGGCAAGGGAAAATACAGGTCAAACTGCGTCCCATAATCCACCTTACTGGTTACATTCCAACGAATATTATTTTGCTTCATCAGAGAATGAACAACAGAAAGTCCCAGTCCGGTGCCACTCAGACGGGTTGTAAAAAATGGATCAAAGATGCGGTCAAGGTGGTCTTTTGCAATGCCGCATCCCGCATCCCGGACGCTTAGCGTGACCTGATCCTGTTCCGGTTGCAAAATGATTTTAACTTCTCCTCCGTTGGCCATTGATTGGGCGGCGTTGAGGATCAGGTTCAACAGAATCTGCTGAACCTGACCGGAGTCAGTCAGCACATCCGGCACAGGATGAATGTCTGTAGCAATAAAGACCCCCTGTTTATCCAAGGCCTTGCCAACCATTATAACGATCTCGTCAATCAGGTCCCCAAGCGCAACCGGCTGCAGGGCTGCTTCGCCTGGCTTGGCGAAATCCAGCAAATGCTTGACGATCTGGTCAAGACGGTCAATTTCGACATTGATCCCTTGAGCGAGGGATTCAACTTCATTGGAAATGGCTTTACGTTGCATCAGTTGAGCACAGCTTTTGATGCCGGCCAATGGGTTTCTGACTTCATGGGCAATTCCAGCTGCCATGATTCCGAGGGAGGCCAGCCGATCAACCTGGATGATCTGCCGCTCGCGTGCTTTCAGCCGGCTGGCCATGGCATTATACTCTTCCCCCAGCCTTCGAAGTTCGCCCTCGCCGCGAATCTTGATCCGGTGCTCAAGGTTTCCGGTACTGAATTCCTGAGCGCCACGCATGAGTTGTGCTATGGGGTCGGTAATGCGTCGGACCAGATATAAGGTAATTAATAACGCCATAACGGCCACCAGCACCGAAAATGCCAGGCTGCTGAATTTTAGTTTGGTGATGCTGCCCAGCAAAGCCTGTTCAGGCATGACCAGGCCAATAGTCCAATCCAAGTCATCGATATGCGCCCAATAAAACCTGTTTTCACCTACCTTGAAACTTTTTTCCGCCTGCCTTTTTTCCGCCTCTGTGGCAATGGTTTCCCGCAGCTCTTTAGTTAAACGACCAGAACTGATCACCTGCCCCAAAGCATGATCGAAAACAAAACCGACGGTCCCGGGAACCGGTGTGAGTTCTTCGATATAGCGCGTCAAAGAGTCAAGTTTGACATAAAAAGTTAAGTGTCCGACGGGTCTGAATGAGTCTTCAAAGTCAAAAATTCTTTTACTGAACAACAGCAACGGTCCTTCGGGATGGTCTAGCAGGACACCGGAGGTAAAGGTATCGACCCCCCTGGCCTTAAACAGTCTGATCGGGTCAATTTTTGAATAAATCTGCATGGAGCTGTCATCCGGTACGGTCAGAATTAATTCGCCGTCGAAGGTAATCAGGCTGATACGAGCATAAAGTGGATTCTGTGCTTTGTAGCGCAACAGTTTCTGCTCGACCGTCGCCAAACGCTGCCCGAAGTTGAACTGCAGAAATGCCAGCTGAATAAAGGGATAGTTTGCCAATAGATCAAGGTCTTTATAAATATTAGTCAGCTGCTGATTGACCTGGCTGGCAGTTTTTTCCGTCAGATTTGTCATCTGCTGGCTGGACAGATTCTCCAGGCTGACAGCTCCCACATAAGAAGAGTGATAGCTCATCAGCAGCAACGGAGCTAATCCGAGCAGAAGATAGATGATGATGAATTTTGAACGGATTCCTCGAAATAAATAGCGCATATTTTTTAGATCGAAGCAAAAATGAAGCCAAATTTAAAATCTGCCCAGGGAAAAGCTCCTGCTCATCGTCCGACTTTCCGTTCCGGGCTGATCCGCACATAAAAAAATCCCCGACGTCGGAAAACAGATCATCTCTGCACAATAGGGCAATAATAATTCTGCTGAACTAAATTTTTTCAAAAAAAATGCCGAAAAGGTGTCAGGAGGATTAAGATGAGCACTATGAAGAAAGACGTTATTAAATTGCTGGTGCTGATTTTCATTGTCGGTCTGCTTATCGTCGGGATCTACACAGTGGGGAAAAGTGTCGACAACCAGGCAAAATACCGTCACCCCATTACCCGCCCAGGAGCACATTGGTAAGCGCACCCTCCGTTCAGCACAACCTTCTTTCGGGTCCCGGATAGACGGGCTGACCCGTTTTACGAATCGGGTCTCTCCCGACAAAGACCCAGCCGTCGGTGCGCTCGAAGGAAGCGACCTGGCCAGCCTCAAGCAGGGTCGTCAGCAAAGCCGGGCTAACCCGATCCCTGATGCCGTTTTTATAAATCACATTGATCTTGCCACCGTGCCGGAACAAAGCCATAGACCCCCCTATTGCGATAGCTTCTCGTGCAGCCCGTTTCTGGCAGTATAACATCTTTTGCTCGTTATAAATGGAAGCAGGTCGTGGACGGGTCAGCAGGCTCAGTGCTTCGTCAGCTCGATGGCTATCGCCTCCATGACCCGTTCGACGATCAGGACATGGGTCTCTTTTTTATCCTCCAGTTCGAACAGATCGGCAACATCGAGGGGTTGACCGAAACTGATGCTCCCCTGCTGCCCGGTCTTTAAAAATTTCCAGCGGTTGATCCCTTTAAGAGCCGTGGGGATGACCACCGGCCGATGTTCATAAATCAACTTACCGACGCCTCTGTTGCCCCGACCCAGGTCACCATCCTTATGCCGGGTCCCTTCCGGGAACAGCATCACTTTTTCACTACTGAGCAGTGTTCCTAATTTCTTCCCGGCCCGCACATCCCGCCCCCGTTTGACCGGAAAGGCTCCCCAGGAACGAAAAATGGCTCCGAGCAGGCGATTTTTGAACAACTCTTCCTTTGCCGGGGCCCAAACCATCTGCAAAGGAAAAGCTTTTTGCACGGCGGCGGGAATAAAAACCGTGTCGTAACCGGAAATATGGTTGGCCAGCAACAAGACCCCGCCCTGCGCCGGAATATTTTTGACCCCATGAATCCGAAACTTGTTGAGCACACAAGCATAAAAAGCAATTCCGCCACTGCAGAAGGTGACCCACAATCGCCTCAAAACTGATACTTTCACAACACCGCTCCTGTCGAAATCATTGACATGGCACCAAATTGGCAATTGATTTTTCTTTGTATAAATCCTTGCAGCAACCCTGCATATCCCGCATTATGATCTACTTTAGCAGATACTGTCATGAATTAAATGTCACCATCAGAACCAAGGAACGGATTATGAGTTGGTTATCAGGAATTATCGGCGGCGGTCTCGGGGCCATGATTGCCGGGCCGTTTGGTGCCATCATCGGCGCGGCTATCGGTGCCAGCATGGGCAACACCCAGACCCTGCCAGGACGTAGCGGCCACGGCGTCGGTGGCTTCAACCAGGCCCAGCAGCGCCAGGCCATTTTCTTTACGGCCGCTTTTTCCATGGTCGGCAAACTCGCCAAAGCCGACGGCCGGGTCTGCCCGGATGAAATTGCCGCCATCGAAAAAATTTCCAAGGAGGCCCTCGGCCTCGATCCGCAAACCCGGGCTTACGCGATCAATGTTTTCACCCAGGCCAAGGACAGCCCGCAGAGTTTCGCCGACTATGCCCGTCAGTTTGGTCAGCTGTTTGCCCATGACCAGCAGCTGTGCAGTTTTATGATGAGCTTTCTGTTCGAAGTCGCCATGGCTGACGGCAACCTGCACCCGCAGGAAGAAATCATGCTGCAGGAAGCCAAAAACGCTTTCCGCATTCAGGAAAGCATGTATCAGTCGCTCTATGGCCGCTATGTCGGCCGCCAGCAGACCAGTGCGATCAGCCTGGCGAAACACTATGAAATCCTCGGTGTCTCTGAAGATGCGACCACTGCTGAAATCAAACAGGCCTACCGCCAGAAGGCTACCGAATTCCATCCTGACAAGATCGAAGGAAAAGGACTGCCGCCCGAATTCATTAAATTTGCCAATGACCGGCTGGCTGAAATCAATGAATCTTATGATACTATTATGAAAGCCAAAAAATAGCTGCCGGCCGAGATTGAATGAGGATCGGCCACTTCAGCCACAACCGCTGCCAGAGGAAAGGATAGTCATGCCTGAACTGACCGGCTCCCCGGCTTGGTGCGCTCTTGAGGATCATTTTCGTACAATTGAAAAGCTGCATATGCGTCAATTGTTCGCCGAGGACTCACAGCGTTTCGAAACCTTTTCCCTGCAGTTTGAAGACATCCTGTTCGACTATTCCAAGCACCGTATTACCACCGAAACCATCGCCAAGCTGTGTGCCTTGGCTGAGCAGGCCGAGCTCAAAGCCAAAATTGAGGCGATGTTCAGCGGAGCCAAGATTAACACCACCGAGCAGCGGGCCGTCCTTCATGTCGCCTTGCGCAATCGCAGCAACCGGCCGATCAAAGTGGATGGGCAGGATGTTATGCCACAGGTCAATGCGGTCCTTGAAAAAATGCGCAGCTTCTGCGCCCGGGTACGTAACGGTGACTGGCGCGGGGCCACCGGCGAACAGATCACCGACATTGTCAATATCGGTATCGGCGGCTCCGACCTCGGCCCGCTGATGGTCACCGAAGCCCTCAAACCTTACGGCCATGAGCGCCTCAAGGTTCATTTCGTCTCCAATGTCGACGCCACTCATCTGACTGAGACTTTAAAAAAACTGGTCCCGGAGACCACCCTCTTCCTCGTCGCCTCAAAAACCTTCACGACCCAGGAAACCATGGCCAACGCGCACTCGGCGCGCAATTGGCTGCTCAGCAACGGCCAGGATGAACACGCTGTTGCCAAGCATTTCGCCGCCCTGTCGACCAACCGCGCTGCGGTCAGCGCCTTTGGCATCGATCCGGCCAACATGTTCGAATTCTGGGACTGGGTCGGCGGCCGCTATTCCCTGTGGTCGGCCATCGGTTTATCCATCGCGTTGTTTATCGGCATGGAGCGGTTTGAAGAATTACTGGCCGGTGCCCATCGGGTTGACGAACATTTCCGCACCGCCCCGTTGGAAAAAAACATTCCGGTCCTGATGGGCCTGCTGGGGATCTGGTACAACAACTTCTTCGGCGCAGACTCCCATGTGATTCTCCCCTATGATCAGTATTTGCACCGCTTTCCCGCCTATTTTCAGCAGGGGGACATGGAAAGCAACGGCAAACGGATCAGCAAAGCAGGTCGACAGGTCGACTATTCAACCGGCCCGATTATCTGGGGCGAACCCGGCACCAACGGCCAGCATGCCTTTTATCAGCTGATTCACCAGGGAACTAAGCTGGTCCCGGCGGACTTTCTGGCCCCCATTGAAAGTCACAACCCCCTTGGTGATCACCATCAGCTGTTGCTGTCCAATTTTTTCGCCCAGCCCGAAGCATTGATGAAGGGCAAAACCGCCCAGGAAGTCAGAACAGAACTGGAGCAGGAGGGCATGGACCAAGCACGGATCGAAGCGCTCCTGCCCCATAAAGTCTTTCCCGGCAACCGGCCCAGCAGCTCCTTCCTGTTCAAAAAGCTCACCCCGGCTACCCTCGGCTCTCTGATCGCTTTTTATGAGCACAAGATCTTCACCCAGGGCGCAATCTGGGATCTCAACTCGTTCGATCAGTGGGGGGTCGAGCTCGGCAAGCAGCTGGCCACGAAAATTTTGCCGGAGCTGAGTCAGCAGGGCACCGTAACCAGCCATGACAGCTCGACCAACGGGCTGATGAATTACTATCGGAGCCAGCGGACGGCAACGTAAGAAGATTCCTGGCGGTGGAAGATTCTCCCACGAGCGCTTTTTCACAGTCTTGAAAAAGATTTTCATTTTTGTGACTCAGGTCACAGATTTCCCTTCTCTGATCAGACATCCTGAGAACAACACTGCACCGATACATGACGCCGCCTCACCCTGTGCTGGCCGGCAGAGTGCCGTAAATCTTAAGCCTGTTAGTGTTATTTAAACAGAGAGACTCCACCGGATAGAACCGAATTTACCCAAAACGGAGCTGACCATGCTGACATTGTTGCTGCTTCTGCTGCTGATTGGGACCGCCTACGTTTCCTTCCGCAAGTACACCCAAACCGGTGGTTGTAGTTGCGGCGGCGCTCACTGCCAAGCAGATTCAAAGCCGACGAACAAGAATTCACCCTCTGCATAAACAAAGTGATCCCCTGTCCTCAAAGGATCTTTGCAACAGCATACATTACTTAAATAGTTATAATTACTTTGATATTTTTTGTTGACAACGATTATCAACATCAATATCTTTGAAAACCGTTATCAATATCGATCAGGAGAAAAAATATGCCAAACCGATTAGGACACCTCGCTGTCGGAGATCACGCCGTCGTCAGCGGATTCGAAAAGGGCGCCAGAGAGTATCGAGCCAAACTTCTGGCCATGGGCCTGACCAAGGGGATCAAGTTTCAAGTGATGCGCGTTGCTCCCTTGGGCGACCCGATTGAAATCAGTGTCCGGGGTTTTTCCCTCAGCCTGCGGCGGGAAGAGGCCAATGCGGTTCTGGTTGAAAGGAGTGAGCAGTCATGAATAATTTGAGAATAGCCATCGCCGGCAACCCCAACTGCGGAAAGACCACCCTGTTTAACGAATTGACCGGTGCTCATCAGATGGTCGGCAACTGGCCGGGGGTCACTGTCGACCGGAAAACCGGGACCTATGGTTATGCCGGCCACGATTTTGATGTCGTCGACATCCCCGGAATCTATGCGCTGTCCGCCTATTCCACCGATGAAAAAGTGGCCCGCGACTATTTGATTTCCAAGGATGCCGATCTCATCGTCAATATTGTCGATGCCTCCAATATCGAACGTAACCTGTATTTGACCACGCAATTGCTCGAGTTAAGAATCCCGTTGCTGATTGCGGTCAATAAAATCGACGTCGCCCGGGCCAGAAACATCGATATCGACACCAAAGAGCTATCCCAGCGTCTGGGTGTTCCCGTGGTGCCGATTTCCGCGTCCAAAAAACAAGGGTTGGAAATCCTCAAAGAGGCCATCCATGATTATGCGGAAACCTCCCAGCCACCCAAAACCGGGGTCGTCTACCCGGTGACCATTCAGGAATCGGCCAATCGCATTGCCGCAGCGGTCACGGAACTGGCGACGTTCTACAAGGTTCCCGCCAACTGGCTGGCCATCAAACTGCTGGAAGAGGATAGTGAATTAGCTGCCCGGCTGAATCCGGCCCAGAAAGACCTGTTGCAGCGGGAACAGCAACAGCTTGAAGAGCAATTGGTCGAAGACGTAGACATCGCCATTGCCGACACCCGCTACGGTTTCATCAACTGGCTGACCGAGGGATGCGTCCAACACAGCACCAAGATCGGCCAGAATATGACAGAAAAAATTGATCGGGTCGTGCTCAACCGGGTGCTGGGGCTGCCTATTTTTCTGTTGATGATGTACCTGACCTTCATGTTTACCATCAATGTCGGGGGTGCCTTTATCGATTTCTTCGATATTGCCGCTGGCGCGCTGTTTGTCGACGGGATGGGGCAGCTGCTGACCGCCGTCCATTCCCCGGACTGGTTGCTCGGCCTGGTGGCGACGGGGATCGGTGGCGGGATTCAAACCGTGGCGACTTTCATTCCGCCCATCGCCTTCATGTTCCTGGCCCTGGCCATTCTGGAAGGATCGGGCTATATGGCTCGGGCTGCCTTTGTCATGGACCGCATCATGCGCCTGCTCGGCCTGCCGGGTAAGGCCTTTGTCCCGATGCTGGTCGGTTTCGGCTGCAACGTGCCGGCGATCATGGCCACCCGGACCCTGGAAAACCAGCGCGATCGGACCCTGACCATCATGATGAATCCGTTTATGAGCTGCGGTGCCCGATTGCCGGTCTATGCCCTGTTTGCCGCGGCATTTTTCCCCACCGGCGGTCAGAACATGGTGTTCCTCCTCTATCTGGCCGGCATCGGTTTTGCTGTCCTGACCGGGCTGATTCTCAAGCATACCCTGCTTAAAGGGAAGATCACCCCCTTTGTCATGGAACTGCCCCCCTATCATGTTCCGACCGTGAAATCCGTGCTGCTACGAACCTATGACCGGCTCAAATCCTTCATGTTCAAGGCCACCCGGGTCATTATCCCGATGGTGGCGCTGCTGGCGCTGCTTAACACCATGGCGGTTGATGGCACCATCGGCCATGACGACACCAACGAATCGATTCTGTCCTCGGTCAGCCGCACCGTTACCCCGCTGTTTGCACCCATGGGCATCTCCCAGGATAACTGGCCGGCAACCGTCGGGATCTTCACCGGGATTTTTGCCAAGGAAGCGGTGGTCGGAACGCTGGATGCCATCTACCTGCAGAACGAAACGCAAGCAGACCAGGCCGCCCAAGCCACCGGTGAGGCTCCGGCAGAAGAGACCGCTTTCAGCCTGACCGCTGCCTTACAGGAAGCGTTTGCCACCATTCCGGCCAACCTGGCCGGAGTCGCCGACACCCTGACTGATCCCCTTGGCCTGAGTATCGGCGATACCGACTCCATTGAACTTGCCGCTGAAGAGCAAGCGGTCAGTGCCGGCACCTTCGGCGCCATGGGCCATCTTTTCGATGGTAAAATCGGCGCCATTGCCTACCTGCTGTTCATTCTGATGTATTTCCCCTGCGTTGCGGCCATGGCTGCGGTCTACCGCGAGGTCAACTTCCGCTGGACCGCGTTTGTGGCAACCTGGACCACCGGGCTGGCCTACATTGCTGCGACGTCCTTTTATCAGCTCGCAACCTTCGCCCGCCATCCACTGTTCTCCGGATTATGGCTGCTCAGCTGCGCCCTGTTCTGCATTATCGTCATCCTGGTGATGCGCTCGATGGGCAAGGAAAAGGCCCCGGCAGGACTGGCGATACCGGCCAAAAGTTAATACAGCTCAGGCGGGCTGTTGAAAAACAATCCGCCTGAGCCCATGGCTGGGCAAACAAAATCAATGCCGATTTTCAAACCATTGATTTTGGAAGGTGGAGGAAATCGCACGACTCTCCACCGAGCTTGAAAAAGGCCAGGGATGGACTTTTTCAACAACCTGATTGAGGAGAAAATAATGACCCCAAGCGAAGTCAAACGCTACTTAAGTGAACGAAAAATAGCCCCGTTAACCGATATTGCCCTACACTTCGACATGCAGCCGGATGCGGTCCGCGGCCTGCTCGAACACTGGATCCGCAAAGGCAAGGTCCGCCTGATCGCCGAAGAAGGTTGCGAAGGCTCCTGTTGTGGCAACTGCAGCGAACAACACAACAAAGAAATTTATCAATGGGTCTAAGCCCAACAAAGCTGTCCGCCCGGTCGATTTTGGCCGGGCTTTTCTCTGCCCGTCTCAGCGCCCCTAGCGGCGCCGTTGGTTGGCGACGGGTTCTAAAGCTTTCGGTAACGAGGTCCACTTTGGCGTGGCAAATCGGGCCGTTAAAGTTTGCCGGCGATGGCCCCAGGATTCCCTATCTGGGGGAGACTTCCTTCAAAGGGTTGGGCTTTTACCCGGAGAGCTATCAACGCTTTATCGAGCAGATTCTGGAAAACATTGAAAAGTTGGCGAAACGCTGAGGCGGGAGGCCATTGCTGACGGTTGAGGAGGGGCAATCGTCTGTCCCCTTCTCAACCGGAAAAGCGCGGGATAAATCGGCTTCAACAGCCTGTTAGAGCCTGCCGAGATTGATTATTTAGCCTGCAAGCCGCCGATCAAACCACGGATCGAGGCCTGCAGATCTGCGGGCAGGAGGATCGTCTTGGCGTTCTGGCTGGTGGCCGACTGCTGGATGGCCTTGATATAACTTTCCCCGAGCAGATAGCCGATGGCAATCTCCTCATGGCCGGTCCCGGCCGATTCAAGGACCAATTGAAGCGCTTTTTTGGAGGCTTCGGCCTGCACCTCCTTGGCCTTGGCATCACGTTCCGCTGCGGCCAGGCGGCCGTCCGCTTCGAGGATTGCGGCTTCCTTGTCCCCTTCGGCGCGGGTGACCGTGGCCCGCCGTTGCCGTTCGGCCGCGGCCTGGGCTTCCATGGCCTGCTGCATGGTGTCGGACGGGTTAATGTCCTGAATTTCCACCCCACGCAGGGTGATGCCCCAGTCCGCCAGGTCGTCGGAAATCCCCTGTTTGAGCTTGGCCTTGATCTGATCCCGTGAACTCAGGGCATCGTCCAGTTTCATTTCCCCGATGATCGAGCGCAGGGTGGTCTGCACCAGGTTCTGGATGGCCAGATGATAGTTTTCGATCCCGTAAACCGCCTTTTCCGGGGAAATCACATTGATAAAGGCCACGGCATTGACCTGCAGGACCGCATTGTCCAGAGAAATACATTCCTGGCGCGAGGTGTCGATGATCTGGTCCTTGGTGCTGACCTTGTAGGCCACGGTATCGATATACGGGATAATGATATTCAACCCCGGATTAAGGGTCTTGAGATACTTCCCCAACCGTTGCACAACAAACTTGGACCCTTGCGGAACCAGCCTCACCCCCAATGCGATGGTGATAATCACCATTGCCGCAAACACCACCACTAAGACCAATCCGGCCATCAGAAACTCCTTATTTTTTTCGTAAGCAGGTTATTTTTCAAGCGGTTGAGCCGGCTCTCCAACAGAACCGATCGGTTCAACCAACAACGCATTGCCGAAGACATCCTTGACCATGACCGAATCCCCTTCCCGCAGTTGGGATTGGGCCAGACAGGGCCAGGTATCGGCCCCCAGTAAAGGGACACTAAAACGGACTTCGCCCCGCCGTTCCGTACCGGGCACCCTGATGATAATGCCCCGCTCACCGACCACCGCCTCGCGCGACAGCCCGGCTTTGGTCCGGTCGATGGCCCTGGGCCGGATCCATTTGAACCAGGCCAGGGTAAACAGGATCGACAGCACCACCCAGCAAAACAGCTCTCCGGCCAGCGGCAGGCTCACCCCGAGCAGACTCAGCAGCCCCATGGCCAGGGCCGCCAGGCCGAACCAGAAGACGGTGAACGAAGGGATGAAGATTTCCGCAATCATCAGAATCATCCCGAACACCAGCCAATGCCAATACAGAATCTGCCAATCCATTGCCACTCCTTCTTTCTGAAAATCCACCGTTCGGATGACCGGCCAGCGGCAACTCGATACTAAAAAACCGCTGTCCCCGGAAAGTTCGCCGAAACAGCGGTCACCAGCATAACCGACTCCCCCATGCGGTTATCAGTCAACGCTAAGAATTTACCCCATTTTTCGTACCCCGTCAAAGCAGCATGAAAAATTTTCCCGTTAATCTACATTGACATTCAAATTATTTGACAATCAAACTACTTGATTTTCAAACCAACCTGTGTCACCTTGCGGCAACTGCCAATTTTTTATGGAAAGGATCTTTTGTAATGGTCTTCGATACACTCTTCTGGGTTGCTCTGCAGAGCAGCCTGATCCTCGGTCTGGTCCACGGCATCAATCCGTGTGGTCACAGCTGGCTGGTCCTGGCGCCTTTTGTAGTGGGACAGAAACAGGGTAGGAAAGTCGCTTTTCTGACCGGCTCTTTCGTGGCTGGAACCGCCAGCGCCTGCCTGGTCCTTGGCCTGACCCTGGGCACCATTTCCACCATCATTCCCAGTTCCTTTGAACGTTGGGTCGATCTCGGCATGTCCGGCCTGCTGATCGTGCTGGGCCTGCTGCTCCTGATCAAGCCCGACCTGCTGCATCACCATGACCATGACCACGATCATCATCACCAGCATGATCAGCACGGCCACAGTCATGCCCATTATCATGTGGCCGGAGAGGGAACCGTTGCCCTCCCCAGGCAAAAACTGACCGGCCTGGCCTTGTTCGGGATCGGCTTTGTCAATATGATCTTCCCCTGCCCGACCGTCGCCATCATGTACGGTTACGCACTGGACAGCGGCAGCGCATTGAAAGCAACGGCCATTTTTGCCATCTATGCCCTGACCACAGCCATTGCCGTCGGGGGGGTGATCTATGCTATATTCCGGGTGGCCCGCAGGCTGGAAAAACTCTCCCAGGACTGGGTTGAAAGCGCGTTGATGCGCAGTGCGGGTGTGATTACGATCATCTTTTCCGGGTATTCCCTCTATTCCAATATCGCTTAGGAGCACTGCCGATGAAGCAATTGACCCAGCAGATTATCGAATTTTACGAGAAACTCTCCAGCTGGGAACATGCGGTGGTGAAAGGGAGTGAATTAAGCCCGGGGCAGATTCACGCGATCGAGATCATTGGTCATGAGCAGTCCCTGCGAATGAAGGAACTGGCGGAAAAGCTGGGGATTACCACCGGCAGTCTGACGGTGATGGTGGATAAACTGGAACAGAAAGGGCTGCTCCGGCGGCAGCCCCATGAAAGCGATCGGCGCTCCTACCTGATTGAGCTGACCGCGGCCGGACGCGAACATTTCGTCAGCCATCATGAATACCATCTGCAGCTGACCGAAGAGATCACCTCGGTCCTGACCCCGCAGGAGACCAGCGCATTGGGAGAGATTCTAGCCAAACTGATCAAACAGATGTGAAGCGTTGCTGCAAACCACAGGGGCGGCCCCGGTCGATTCGGGACCGCCCTGCTCAATCGGCTGCACTGGCAGGTTGATGCAAAAATTCATTCAGGGAACTGAGCAGACCGGAACCAAGCAGCTGCCTTCTCCGCCTCGTGGAATAAAGCATTCAGAAGAACGCCTTTGAGTTTGAGTGTCTGTCCCTGGACCGGGCAGGCTGTAACCGCCTGCCAACGGTCAACTGTCGGCTTTCCGACAGGCACACTGCAGACACTTGTCTGCCCAGCAGCAAGCGTTATTACCGGCGACATCCTCGGCCCGTAACTTATTCAATTCCTTTTCCATGTCACACCAGGCCCGACGACAGTAAACCGCCGGCAAACAACGCTCTTTGATCTGCTGCTTGACCTTTTTGGCCATATTGTGATTGAGAAAATCGGTACAGCAGATAACCAGGTCGGTCTTCTGGGGAATAACACATTTCGAGCACCGCGTATTCCGTGCCGACCAATGCAGGATATCACTGGCCCCCCACTGTCTGAGCTTGGGTTCAAATGCTTTGATGCGATCGGCACCGACAATCAACACGGTCATACGCCCTCCTGATAAAAAAATTCACGGCCTGCCCGAGCCAAGCGGACAGGCCGTAGCATGGCCCGTTATCAGGCAATCTCGTTGGCGATCTGGGTACACCAGAGTTTGATCCGTTCATCACTGAGGTTACCCTGATTCTCTTCGTCGAGGGCCAGACCGCAGAAATGGTCACCGTCCAGTGCGGCCGAGGCGAGACAATCGTAGTCCTGAGCCGGCCAGGCCCCGACCAGATGGGCACCGGCGGCCTGAGCTGCCTGGGACAACGCCCCCATGGCGTCGACAAAAGTGTCCGGATAGCCGGACTGGTCACCCAGGCCAAAGACGGCAACCGGTTTGCCGCTGAGCTGACTGGCGCGTAACTTATTGATTGCGGCATCCCAGTCATCCTGCAGATCACCGAGCCCCCAGGTCGAGCTGCCGAGGATCAGCAGGTCATAATCGGCAAAAAGGTCACTGCCGTCCGCGGCCGACATCACTTCTGCCTGCGGAAAATAAGCTGCCATTTTGTGAGCGGCCTGCTCGGTATTACCGGTCGTGCTTCCGTAAAAAATACCAACCTTCATCTTCGACTCCTTTATGGTTAAAGAATCAAACTAATTTTGAAATTCATTTTCATATTAATCCAGTTCGCAAGGTCTTGTTGTGACCCAGGTCACGCCTGGAAAGAATTTTTCAGCTGAGCAGATAGGTGAAGAAGAGATGGAAAGAAGGGCGAGACGCGTTATCCGCCAACCGGTCTACAGACAACTGCACTTGCAGTCGTCTTCATCCAGCACTGCCTCCAGCCTGTCCAGCTCGGAAATTTTGACCAGCCCGCGCTGATAGGAGATACAACGCCTGTCGACCAACCGTTGCAGACAACGGGAAAGGGTTTCCCGAGCCACGCCGAGTTCCTGGGCCGTCACATTGATCGGCCGCAAATCAACAACCGTCTTGCCGTATTGCGAACAGCACTGGCCGTTTCTGATTTTATGCAGGAGGTAGGCAACAACCTTGACATCAGCTTTGCAACAACGGGACAGCGTGCGCAGTTCGCGTTCACGAGTCACCTGCGAAGCCATCTGCGCCAGCAGGTTATTGTAGATCTGGGCATTGCCACGCATGAAGGTCCGAAAATAGTCCTGCCCCCAGGAAAGAATCTGGGTTGTCCCGGCACTGACTCCTTCACTGTGGCAGGAGAAACCTGAAATCACCGACGACAGACAGAAAAACTCTCCCGGTCCGACGCGCTGCAGCAGACATTCCTGGCCATCGGGAGCCAGCTGGATCATCTTGACCTCCCCGCTCAGCACAAAAAACAGCCGCTGGGACAGCTCTTCGGGGGGAATCCGTCCAAACCGCCCTTTGAGCACCCGATGGCGGCCTGCCTCAGCAAAAGCGCTGACCTCTGCTGCGCTGACTCCGGCCAGCAAGGGAGCTGCGGCCAGCAAAGCAATGTCCTGGTTGTGCATATCAGGCCGCCACCAGCAGGTCCCGGGGACAGCAGCCGGAAACCAGGCGCGCGGTCACACTGGACCGCTCACGGCAAAAGCGCCGGTACAGATCCAGACTCCGCCGCGGCGGTCCGTAAACCCGCCATAAACAGCGCCCTTGCCAGGGTTTTTCCCGACCATTCATAAAGCCCTTGATATCTTTGGCCGGATAGCCCAGGAAAAAACCGACCTCATCCGGCGAGCCACTAACCTGAAAGCGTTGCTGCAGATGCAGCAGGCTGCTCTGCACGGTTAATGGCCGGGGATAACCGCAGCGCTCCAGAAAAGCCTGCATGGTCCGCCCGGAAAGCCGCGTTTGCAGCAAATCGGGCCGATACAGCAGCAGTAACAGGCCGTCATTATCATCCCGCAGGGGAAGCGCCGCGAGGGCTGACTTTTTCAGCAATGCCGCGCCATATTCCTGCCAAAGCGGATACATGGCACGGCCACAGGGCAGGGTTCGCTTGACCATGCGGATCAGGTTGGCAGGTTTGACCCCGGCCAGGACCTCGGCTGCAGAGGAGACCAGGAAAGCCGCCAGACATTCCTGCGGGGCGGGGTAAAACCCGACCAGATCGACCCAAGTCAGGTCCCGCCCGGTTTGCTGTGGCGGGCAATTCAACTGCTGACAGCAGCTTGTACCGCCAAGACCATTGTTGTGTTGTAATCCAGCGTTCATTCAGCTCACCAAGCTCGTTATCATCCGGAAACGGCCCTTTTCCGCTGTGGCGGTGTCAATCTGCGGGCTTATTTGTGCGGCGTAAAGAACTACGCCTCCGCAGAAGCCCTTGATTTCCTTGCCACAACGAAAAATTGCTCGTTTCCAATCTGAAAACTTATGCGTTAGCATCCGGAGTTTCCGGATGCCAACTAGCTATAAATAATGCCCGACAAAATGGCGAACATTTCCAGGAAATTGAAATTCATTATCATAACTTATGCAACCCTGCCAACAGAGTCAACATATTTAATCTTTCTCCACCCACCAAACCGGGAACGGAACAAACCATTCCTGCCCAGCCCCTGCGGTTATGCGAGGTCGGGAAAAGTACGCGACTCCCGACCTCGCTGCAACAACCTGCTTTTGCTTTTGGGCACCCGCCGCCGGGTTAAGGGTCAGAACTCCACCGCCAGCTGGCAGATGACGGCATCGGCCGTCTCACCACTGCCACCATCAGCCTGATCATAATCCTCATCATGGGAGACTTCGAGGGCAACCCCCAGCCCCGCGGTGATCTCATAACTCAGCGCCGCCAGTACCCGCAGCTCGGGTAAGCCCAGAAACGCCGCTTCGGCCGTTCCCTGATAAGCCACCGCCAGCACGGTCGGCTGACCGGAAAGAGTAAAGTTATAATCGAGCTCAAGGTTCCAGGCCGCCGGCTGATCATCTGCTCCGGCCAGGTAGTCGTTGTCCAAAGCCGTCAGGTATTCGCCGATCAGAGTCACATCAGCAACGCTGACCACTGCACTGGCCGTTACCCCGGCACTGTAATCATCAATCAGGTCAATCCCTTCGTCGGCCAGATAGTCGGAGAACCCTCCTGACGACGTCAGGTTGCTGATATAGCCCACCGACAGATCGGCGGTTACGACACTGCCTTCAAAAGCATAGCCGGCCTTGAGTCCGTAAGCATCCAACATGTCGTCATCTTCACTGTCTCCAACGGCGCTGTTAAAGGCATAGACCGATCCGTAAAATCCTCCGCCGGCGACATCGACCGTCACGGCCCCTTCCCGGGTCTCGCCCAATTCCAAAGTCAACGGATCGCTAACCATGGCGGTTTCAAAAACCCCGAATGGAACGTACAGCTTACCGACGCTAACCGAGAAGCCCGCCTGCTCAAGATTGCCGAGCAGGATCCCTCCTTCATCGACGAACACCCCTTCCCCGCCATCTTCTTCCCACTTGGCCAGGACAAAAGCAGAGGCAAAGCTGGTCAGCTCGACCTCAAGGCCCAGCTCGACATTGGTCAGGTCGACATCACTCTCCTTGGCATCGTCAAAACCAGAGCGATACCCGGCTTCGACCTCAACCAGCCCGGACAGAGCCACCTTGTTGAGAAAACTGTGCTGCAGAGAATCTTCCAAGGCAGCTACCCGACTCGACAACAGCTCATCATCCGCTGCCGCATTCGTGGTCAACAGCAACAACACCCCCAGCATAAAAACGACTGAAAAACGCATAAAACAACCTTCCTCTTGAAATAGATTTGATGATATTCAGCCCTGACCGACAGGCAGGACCCCGGCAATTTTCTGCCGCAACCGCTCCAGGAAGCGGCCAGGAAAGACCGGCTGACCGGTCACAAACGGCTCTAAAAGCTAGCGAGTTGTCATCCGGAAACTCCAAAGGGCAACGGCTAAGCTTTTAGATTGGAAACGAGCAATTTTCCGTTGCGGTAAGGAAATCAAGGGGTTGCGTGGAGGCGTAGTCCATTACGCCGCCCAAGAAACCCGCAGATTGACACCGCCACAGCGGAAAAGGGCCGTTTCCGGATAAAAACTAGCGATGGAATGGCGGAAATTTAGGGCAAAAGAGGAGGAAGATCTGTGACCAGAATCACAACCTCCAAGGAAAATGATATTCATGATCATTTTTATGGCGTTTCCAGAGGTGGGGCTACCGCGCACGGGGCAAACAAGACCGGCCCGAAAACAAACCGGGGAAACACCGGGGACCTCTCTGAGTGAGCTGAAAAGGTTCTTCAGAACCCAGGGATATGTTGACAGAATCGGGGGACGGGTTGTTATGCGGTGATTTTGTAAAAGCGGAGCAAAGGGATGTCCCTTTAGGAAAGGCTCCAGGGTAATTTTCGTCCACAGCCCGTCAGGACAGATGGACCAAACGCCCCGGCCGGGCCATGTTCCCGACCTCGTCACCTGGCTGGTCGACGGGACGGGCAAGCCGACACCAGGAGCAGGATTCGTTGCTCGCCGGGAAGACCTCCAGATAACTGTTAAAAAACCAGAGTAACAGGCCAAGCATGCCGAGCATGATCAATCTGCGCAGCCAGGCACGTTTGCGACTTGGCGGAGATTCAAGGTAACATTGTTTTTCGCTGCAATCATCAACCTCTGTCCTGCTATCTTTTTTTTGCATGTCCCATTCCCCTTTGCGCTGCCAAGCACCCTTCGCCGGGCGCAACAGCAACCCAAACTGAAAATGTGATGGTTATCGGGTTACAGGTATTAAAATTAATGAGGGTCGCTCCAACTCCAGACCCTGTTGAGGAGGCGCCTTTTTGCTATACAGCAGATCGGGTTTCTGCTACAGGAAATAACAATAAACCCATCCCGAGAGCCAAGACAATGCTGTTGCGAAAAAATTCGGACCTGCTGCCGATTATCCTGAATACAATTCTTGTGCTTTCGGCTCTTTATGCTCCGCAGCCGCTTTTGCCGGTATTAAGCCGGGAATTTGCAGTCAGTCGCGAGGCCGCGGCGGCCTTGACAACCGTCACCTTTATCCCCTTGGCGCTGGCCCCCCTGGCTTACGGTTATCTGCTCGAAACGGTCTCCCCGGTGCGGGTTTTGAAATGGGCCGTTCCGTTGTTGGCGATCTCGGAACTGTTCTTTGCCGCCACCAACAGCTTTTCAATACTGATCCTGATCCGCCTGCTCCAGGGGCTGCTGGTGCCGGCGATCCTGACCTCGCTGATGACCTACCTCTCCGGGCGGTCTTCCGCGGATACCGTGCAGCGGGTCATGGCGCTTTACATTGCGGCCACCATCTTCGGCGGTTTTGCCGGGCGCGCGACCTCGGGCCTGATCGCCAACCTGTTTGGCTGGCGGTTCAGCTTTATCGTGCTGGCCGCCAGTCTGTTGCTCGGCTTTGCGACCCTCTTCAAACTCCCGACGGGCGGGCCGCCGAAACTGGTCCGTCCACAACCGCAGGCGATGCTGGAAGTACTGCGCAAACCCGGCTTTCTGCCCATTTATCTGGCGATCTTCTGCCTGTTCCTGATTTTTGCGGCGGTCATGAACTTCCTGCCTTTCCGGCTCACCGAGCTTAGCGCCCAGGCAGATGAATTAAGAATCGGCCTGATGTATTCAGGCTATATGATGGGGATTGTCACCTCCCTCGGCGCACCGCGCTTTGTCGCCTGGATCAAGGGCGAGATCAGAACCGTCAAAGTGGGTCTGTTCTGTCTGGGCTGCACGCTGTTTGGGCTGGGCAGCGCCCAGATCTGGCTGCTGTTCGCCATGATGTTTCTTTTTTGTGGCGCCATGTTCCTGGTTCATTCCACGGCATCCGGCTTGGTCAATCGACTGGCCGGGCAAGAATACCGCGGCCTGACCAACGGGCTCTATGTCGCTTTTTATTACTCCGGCGGCAGCGTCGGTTCCTTTGCACCCGGAATTGCTTATCGCCATTTCGGGTGGAGCGGGTTCCTGCTGTTGCTGGCCGTTGTCTGCATCCTGGGATTTCTCTGCATTGGCAGAGTTCAGTCCCGCTAGAAAGGTATTTTTATGGTTTTACCCGGTTATCGCTATAATTTTAAAATCGCCCGCATTGATTCCCGCGGGGCCTGGCTGGCAACGCCCGGACCTGAACTTTTGCTTCCCAGCCGGGAATGCCCCCGTGAGCTTGCGCCCGGCATGGACCTGGCGGTGTTTGTCTATCTTGATCGCAACAATCAATTGGCGGCTACCACCAGCATGCCCCTGGCCCAGGTCGGCGAATTCGTCCAATTGCAAGCGCGCAGCAGCGGCCCCCATGGAACCTTTCTCGCTTGGGGACTGGACAAGGATCTGCTCGCCCCGTTCAGCGAACAGGCCCGGAAAATGCTCGACGGACGGCATTACCTGGTGCGCATTTGCCTGGATGACCAGAACCGGCCGATTGCCTCAAGTCGCCTGGAGAAGTTTCTGGTCAAAGAGAATCGGGACCTGCAACCGGGCGACGAAGTGGAGGTGCTGATCTGGGCCTTCACCGATCTTGGCGCCAAAGTCATCGCCAACCATACCTACGAGGCGTTACTCTACCGCAACGATATTCCGACCGGGATGAAGACAGGGGACCGGACCACCGGTTACGTGGCCAGGATTCGGGGGGACAATCGCATCGACATTTCCCTGCGGCGCACCGGGAAAGAAGGGATAGACGATGCCAGCGCAACAATCATGGAGGCCCTGGCCGCCACGGGATCCCTGCCGCTCCATGATCAGAGTCCGCCGGAACTGATTAAAAACCGGCTGGGAATGAGTAAGAAAGCGTTTAAAAAAGCTGTTGGCGGGCTCTACAAGCAGGGGCTGATCGAGCTGACCCACCAAGGCATCAAGTTGCGCCGGAAATAACCTTCGCCCTGCTATTGGTTCATGCAAGCGCGGGCGGGAACGTTGGCAGTTTCCTGCCCGTGCCATTTATTAGTGGGCAACTGCCTTTTTTCCGGCTGCTAGCGGGCATTCAACGCAGCGCTGATCTCCTCCGGCAGTTCCGGTCGACCCTGGGCATTAACGGCGGTTCCGGTCACCCTGGCTTTGAGAACCAATTTTTTTTCCGGCAGCAGATAGATGTCCTGGATAAAGCAGTAGCGCAGCGGCGAAACTTTCTCCAGAATCACCCCGACCATGAAACGGTCACCGCTCTGCAGGGACCGTTTGTAATCCAGCTCGGCCCGAATGACCACCAGGCTGATGCCGCGGCCGACAAAATCGGCAAAGTTCAGCCCCAGTTCCTCTTTGAGAAATTGATGCCGCGAGTGCTCCAGATAGTTGAGATAAACGGCATTGTTGACATGCCCCTGCATGTCGCATTCGTAATCCCTGACGGAAAATTCCAATTGAAACCGGTACTCTTTCATCAACCTCTCCCGTAACGATGGTGCTGAATGGATGCCGAATACTAGCATGAAGTAGCGCGTTACTGGTAACAATCGACAGCGCAATCCTCCCCGGCAAGGCCGCAAACCCAACGGCCCGGCACCGGTTCAGCCTGGCAAACAGCCCGGAATCATTCCCGATCATCCTGGGATCAATTCAATTTCCAAATATTCCAGTTAAAAATAGTGCTTTATTCTTGACAGTAAAAGTAGAGATTCATATAGTGCAAACAAGCATATTAAGGAGACGATAAAATGAAGCTATCGACCAAAAGTCGCTACGGTGTCCGTGCCATGTTTGATATGGCTTATCATGCCGGAAACCTGCCTGCACAAATCAAGGATATCTCCAGACGGCAAAATATTTCCCCGCGCTATCTTGAGCAGATTTTTCAGGATCTGAAGAAAGCCGGCCTGCTCAAAAGCAGGCGTGGCCCGCAAGGCGGGTACAGCCTGGCCCGATCCGCCGACAAGATCACGGTCAAGGAAATTGTCCTGGCTGCGGAGGGCGAACTCCTGCTGGTCAACTGCATTAAAGGCCTGCGCAAGGATGGCGAATCGCCCCCGGTCTGCGAATTTGACAATCAGTGTCTGACCCAGCACATCTGGGCTGAAGGAAGCCGGATCCTCGGCGATTATTTTGCGTCCATCACCCTGAAGGACCTTTGTGATAAGGGGCAGGAAATGGGCCTGGAAAAAGAGCTGGATCACCGGTTCATGTATTTCATTTGACCGCTTCGCCAATGCCCCTGGAGCAGAAGTACCAACGTCTGCAAGAGCTGTTGCGCAACCTCGGGTCGGTTGCCGTCGCCTATTCAGGTGGGGTTGATTCCACCTTTCTCCTCAAGGTGGCAACGCTCACCCTGGGCGCGGACAAAGTTCTTGCCCTGACCGCGACGGCACCGATCATTCCTGCCTTCGAGATCGAGCAAAGCCGCAAGCTGGCAGCGCAATTCGGGGTTCGCCATCGCCTCATTGAGAATCCGGCCCTTGACGAACCCGAATTTGTCAATAACCCTCCGGAACGCTGCTATCTGTGCAAGTTTAATATCTTCAGCAAGTTCCTGGCAGAACTGCAGAATGAAGAGCTTGCGGCGCTGGCGGATGGATCAAACCTGGACGATCTGAATGATTTCCGTCCCGGCCAGCAGGCCCTGACCGAATTGGGGGTGCGCTCGCCTTTGTTGGAAGCCGGCCTCACCAAACAGGACATTCGCGATCTGAGCCGGCAACTGCAGCTGCCAACCTGGGATATGCAGCCCCTGGCCTGCCTCGCGACCCGTTTTCCCTATGGAACGGCCATCACCCTGGAAAAGTTGGAGCAGATCGAACGTTGCGAAACCTGGCTCAGGGAACAGGGGTTCAAAAACTATCGGGTTCGCTGCCATGACCGCCTGGCCCGCATTGAAGTTGCCCCGGCCGATCTCACCCGGTTGGTTGACAGTGCCTTACGCAACGAAGTTGTCGAGCGGTTCAAAGCAAACGGTTTTGACTATGTCACCCTGGACCTGCAAGGCTTCCGGAGCGGCAGCATGAACGAGGCCCTCGATCTGAGCTAGTTTTCATCCGGAAACGGCCCTTTTTCGTTATGGCGGTGTCAATCTGCGGGTTTTCTTGTGCGGCGTAAAGTACTACGCCTCCGCGCAACCCCTTGATTTCCTTGCCACAACGAAAAATTGCTCGTTTCCAATCTGAAAACTTAGCCGTTGTCCTTCGGAGTTTCCGGATGGCAACGAGCTAGCCTTGCGCAAATGACTCCGGCGGAACATCGCACCGGAGTGACAACATCTTCTATATTTGTTATGTTCTGAACCCGGCGGAATCCTTTCCAACCATCCCTTGCAGGAGGAACCATGCCGAAAAGCGGAGCTTTGATTGCGGTCAGTTTTGTTGGCGGTCTGCTGGGCGGGCTGGCCAAAAGCCTGTTCCTCTGGGCGGGGACGCATTGGGGTATCCTGAAGCTGTTGAACGTCAGGCTGTCCCAATCCCTGGATCTGGCCGCCCTCTATCCGGCCATGTTCTTCGGCGGACTCTGGGGGCTGTTGTACTTCCTCACCATCGGCACCCCCCGGCAACGCTGCCGTTGGGTTCGTAAAGGGCTCTGGTTCTCCCTGATTCCGTCGCTGGTGGCGCTGTTCTACCTCTACCCCTACGTCTATCATCGCGGTATCGCCGGCTTCAACCTCGGGCTGTTGACACCGCTGGTCATCATTCTCAGCAACCTGGTCTGGGGGTTTTTCACCGGCTTCTTTACCCGATTTTTCTGGGGCCGCTGACATGCGTACACTGAGTGCGGCCCTCCTGTTCCTGCTGTTTGCCGCGCTCGTTCATGGCGCCGATCTCACCGGCCGCGTCAGCTGGGTTTACGATGGTGACACCCTCCTGGTTGAGCCGATCGGCAAAGTCAGACTGATCGGAATCGACACCCCCGAGTATCAAGATTCTTCACGCGACCGTTTTTACGCGCAGCGGTTTCATATTCCTGTGGAAAAACTCCGCCGCATCGCCGGGCAGGCCAAAAAATTCGGGATCGAAACGGTCAAAGGGAAAAAGGTCCGCCTGGAGGTAGCGGCAGAACGCTATGACAAATATGGCAGAACTCTGGCTTACGTCTACCTTGAAGACGGGAAAATGCTCAATCGGCTGCTGCTCAAAAAAGGCCTGGCGACAGTCTTTCGCCGCTATAATTTCAAGGAAAAACAAGCTTTTTTAAAAATCGAGCAACAAGCTCGCGCCGCCGGAGTCGGGCTCTGGGCACCCTGACCGCGGTGCTGCTGGCTCAGTGCTGATCCTGCCCAGCGGTCAGATAGGCGTAGACCAGTTCATCCAGACTTAATTCGGCATGCGGCTTTGGTTTCTGGAACTTATCAACAATCGGTTCTTCGACAATCCGGACAGGTTCAGGCTCGGGCGCGGGGAGCGGCTCCGCCGTACCACCTTCTTTGGCGACCGGTGCCGTAGTGGCAGGCTCTGCCGGAGCGGGCTGCTGCTTATCCTGGGCCGCGCCAAGGGAGATCCCCAACGCGACAATGCGCTCATCAAATTCACCGGCGGTCAACCGCCGCAACATGCCCTTATGTTGCTCCTTGGCCAGGTCTTCAATCACCAGCTCAAGTTTGTCCACCTTGATAATATCGGCATAGACCGTCTTTTGCGAAGAGATGATGGTTCCGTTGTGATAGAGCAAAGTCACCAGCTGGGGATTTTTAACCCCGCTGTCCTCGGTCTGCACATGGAAACCGGTTCCCCGGTAAGTGATATTGTGATTAAATCCAACAATCATGCGACATCTCCCAAATAGGCGAACCATCCAGCCGAACGCCCCCTATCATCATCTGCGAACCTGCCCTGCCAATCATATCAGACCGCAGCTGCTGCTGCGCTCCGGTTGCCGAGGCAGATTACTGCGCCTTGCCTTTGCCGCTCTCGGCATCCTGAATCAACTGGTCGATACTTAATTCCCCCTTCTCGGCAGTATCCTTCCCCGGCGCTGGTGTCTCGCCACCGAGCTCAGGCGGCTGACCGAAACTGAAATCGGCATAAACAGGTTGATCGATCCGCACATGCCCTTTTAAAGTTTGCCGGATCTGGCCATCAACAAGAATCTGCAATTGCCGCAAATAGGGGAAATTTTCATTCAGGCTGTTGGCCAGGCTGTACACCGTGAGCAGCTCGGTCAGACTGCCGCCGGGATGGAGGTCAACCAGCTGGCGGGAAAAATCGACCCTGACCAGATCGTTTTCGATCCCGACGTCAAGGACTTTGGTCTCTTTGGGGAGAACGGCAATCCCGCCCTGCCGGGAACCGGTGACCAGTTCCTGGATCAACCCGCGGACACAGTCACTTTCAAGCTCGCACCCGGCAATGTTCCGGTATTCCGGAACCAGGTACGCTCCGGAAGGGTCGGTAAAGTAGAGCAGCACCTCGCGCCCGGGAAGCTCTTCCTGGACCGCCACCTTCACCTCTTGCTGTTTTTTGCCTGGCTGCTGCAGCAGCCAGCTGATCCCATAGCCAGCCAGAATACCGATCAGCAGGACTCCCAGCAGACTTAATACAAACTTTTTCATTTGCTCCTCAACCTATCTGAACCTGTTCCACTTTTGTCAATTGAGCCCCCAGAAAAGCGCGCCCCACGGCCTCGAAACGGGTTGGTACGTCCGTCACGAAAAAAGCCCTGTTACCACCATGAGCGGGATGCGCCAGCCCCTGCTCGCGGAACAGCTGCTGCACCAGCTTCGCGGTCTCCTCGGCTGAGTCGACCAGCGTGACCCCGGGCCCGAGGACCTTGCCGAGGGTATTGCGCAACAGGGGATAGTGCGTACAACCCAGGACCAGGGTGTCGATGCGCGCCTGAATCAACGGTTGCAGATACTCCACAGCGGTCAACCGGGCGATTTCATGTTCGGCCCAGCCCTCTTCAGCCAGGGGCACAAACAACGGACAGGCCGCGGAAAAAATTTCCGCATCCGGAACCAGAGCCTTGATCGCCTCCGGATAGCGGCCGCTGTTGATGGTTCCTTCGGTACCGATCACCCCGATCCGCCGATTGCGACTGCTGGCAGCGCGCCGGGCGCCTGGCTCAATCACGCCGATCACCGGCAGTTTGAAGCGCTCACGCAAAGCGGGCAAGGCAACGGCAGAAGCCGTATTACAGGCGACGACCAACAACTTGACCCCCTGGTCAACCAGAAATTCGGCCGCTTCCAGAGCATAACGCTGGACGGTTTTGACACTTTTGGTTCCATAGGGAACCCGGGCCGTGTCCCCGAGATAGATGAGATTTTCTCCTGGCAGTAATGCGGCTATTTCCTTGAAAACAGTCAGACCACCGACACCGGAATCAAAAATACCGATGGCTCGATAACGCACGAAAACTCCTGTAAAAAACAAACGACAAAAAAGTCGGAAAATATCCCTTGCAAAAACTTGATCATCGTAGAGAAGGCCTGAGCCAAAGTCAAGATTTACGGGCTTTTATGACTTTCCCCACTGTAGACAATCTGCTAGTATCTTGCCCAGCCGGTTCTCCGGCTGCAGATCCAAATCCCCCGCGAGGAGATCGTATGAGCTGGGCCACCGTCAAAGAGTACCTCGACCTGTTCCGCACCGACCAGGTGATGCAGCAGTTGCAAGACTGGAACGTCGGCAACCTGAGTACGGATCCCTGGTTTTTGGGCGGCTTCGCCGTTGCCATTTTGTTTACCTACTTCATGGGCTGGCGCACCATCTCCGCGTTTCTGGTCGGCCTGGGCGGTTTTGCCCTGGCCTTGTCCTGGACGGTCAGCAAAGGAACCGGGGTCTCAGGAATCGAAAGCGGCGGGCTCTATGTCATCGTTGGCGGCGGTGCCGTGGTCGTCGCCCTGTTCATCTACATTCTTTTTATCAAAACCGATTAACAGCATAGCAGCCCCTTGGGGCATCATCATTTAGAATCAGGAGAAAGCCATGAAAAAACGGGATATCATCTTGCTGGTGGGAGCCGCTATCATCATCGGCGTTCTCTGGATGGCTCCGGAGGAGAGCACCAAGCGAGTTCCAAAGGATGAAATTCATTCACGTTTTTACGATATCGTGAAAAACGACGGAAAAAAAGCCGCAGAAAAATTTTGCGAAGATTGTCACAATCCGAACGATGTCCCGCTGCCGGCAGACCATCCGGCCAAATTCCGCTGCCTGTTCTGCCACAAGGTCATTGAGTAACCAGCTTTAAAATACCGCCGCTAGAAACAACGCGGAGAGGGTCTGTAAATAAAATCAGCCACGGCGCAAAGCGCCCGTGGCTGATTGTTTAGCATCACCAGTACTCAGATTCCGCGCAACTTGACCTGAGCGACATAGCTCCGGGCCTGTTCGGCCAGGGCTTCCAGTTGCGCCGCAGGGTAAGGATCCAGCCTCTGCCAGTCCGCGCTCATGGCATGAGCCGGAACATATTGCTGCAGGACCCACAACGGCGCACCGCGCAGCAACTCCCCGATGGCAGCGATCTCGGCAGCGCCAACCAGCTGCGGAATGCAGGTGGTCCGATACTCGACGCTGACCGGAGCGGTTGCCAGCAGAGCCACGGTCTCGGCCAGAGCGACACTGTCCACCGGCCCGCTATGGAGTTCTGCGTAACGGGCTGGTGAGGTTTTGATATCAATGGCCAAGGAGTCGACCAACCCCTGTTCCAACAACGCCGCGATCACATTGGGAGCAAGACCGTTACTGTCGACTTTGACGGCCAGGTCCAAAGCCTTGAGCTGGGCTAAAAATGCCGGCAGACCAGCATCGATGGTCGGCTCTCCGCCCGACACCACAACTCCATCGACAAAACCCCCACGTTTTTTCAGGTCTGCCAGCAACTCTTCCACGGGAATATCCGGATAGTCATCCGGATTCAGAACCAGACCGCCGTTATGGCAAAAAGGACAGGTCAGGTTGCAGCTCCCGGTAAAGACCAGGGACGCGACCCGCCCCGGGAAATCGAGCAGGCTGGTTCCCTGAAAACCTTTGATTCGGATCGTTTTCAGCGCTGTTGCTCCTTGGTGGTTACAACATATTCAGAGCGTTCTTTAAATTCTTCCTTCTTCCCCTTGTTCCATTGCTGGACCGGTCGGAAAAATCCACAAACCCTTGAATAAACTTCAGTTTTAGCATCACATTTGGTTCCCATCAAACTCTCTCCTAAGCAAATAAAGTGGTGTATTGTGGTCAGGCGGCCTTCCCTTCCTGATGATGAGGACAGGAGAAATGCTCGCCGGAGATATAGCCGTGCACCGGGCAGATCGTAAACGTCGGGCTGAGGGTAAAATATGGTAAATGGAAATTTTCGGCGATGCGCTTGACCAGCAGCCGGGCGCTACGCCAGTCTTCCAGTCGTTCCCCCAGGAAGCCGTGAAAAACGGTTCCGCCGGTATAGCGGGTTTGCATCGTGTCCTGGTGGGTCAGGGCTTCGAAAATGTCCTCGGTGATCCCTACCGGCAGCTGGGTCGAGTTGGTATAGTAGGGCTCGTCCTGCCCCGCGCAAATGATATCCGCATAGCGTTTCCGGTCACTGTTGGCCAAGCGGAAGCTGGTCCCTTCAGCCGGAGTTGCCTCCAGGTTGTAGAGGTGGCCGGTCTCGTCCTGAAACACTTCCAGCTGCTTGCGCATAAATTCGAGGGTGTCCTGCGCCAGTGCCTTGCCTGCGTCACTCTCGATGCCGCTGTCAATCAGGTTGAGGCAGGCCTCATGCATCCCGATCAGACCGATGGTCGAAAAATGATTATCCCAGTAGTTGCCACTGCGCTCGCGGATTGAAGCGAGATAGAACTTGCTGAACGGGTACAGGCCGTCCTCGGTAAAGCGCTCCAGCTGCTTGCGTTTGATTTCCAGGGACTGATAGGCGAGCTTCATCAGCCGACTGATCCGCTCAAAGAACTCGGTCTTGTTGTGAGCCAAGTAGGCCGCGCGCGGTAAATTGATAGTGACCACCCCGATCGACCCGGTCATCGGATTGGAGCCGAACAGCCCCCCGCCCCGGCGCCGCAGCTCACGGTTATCCAAACGCAGCCGACAGCACATGGAGCGCGCATCCTCCGGGTCCATGTCGGAATTGACGAAATTGCTGAAATAAGGGATTCCGTATTTGGCGGTCATCTCCCAGACCGGCTGCAAACGGTCGCTCTCCCAGTCGAGGTCACGGGTGATGTTGTAGGTCGGAATGGGGAAGGAAAAGATCCGGCCGGAGGAATCCCCCTGCATCATCACTTCGCAGAAGGCCCGGTTGAAGATGTCCATCTCCTCCTGGAACTCACCGTAACTACGTTCCATCAGCTGCCCGCCGATAACCACGGCCTCTTTGGCCATGTTGGCCGGCACCATCATATCCATGGTGATATTGGTAAAGGGGGTCTGGAAACCGACCCGGGTCGGCACGTTCATATTGAAGACAAATTCCTGCAGCGACTGCTTGACCTCTTGATAGGTCAACCGGTCATAAGCGATGAACGGCGCCAGCAGGGTATCGAAATTGGCAAAGGCCTGGGCTCCGGCCGCTTCCCCCTGCAGGGTATAGAAAAAATTGACGGCCTGGCCGAGAGCGGTGCGGAAATGCTTCGGCGGCGCACTCTGCACCTTGCCGTAAGCACCGGTAAAGCCTTTCAGGAGCAGGTCCTTGAGATCCCAGCCGCAGCAATACACCGAGAGCATGCCGAGATCGTGGATGTGATAATCCCCGCGCCGATGAGCGTCGGCAATATCATCCGGATAGATCTTATTCAGCCAGTAGTTACTGGTAATATTGGCCGCGATATGATTATTCAGCCCCTGCAACGAGTAGCCCATATTGGCATTTTCGTTGACCCGCCAGTCTTCCCGGACCAGGTAGGAATCGATGGCATCGATGGAGGTCTGCATGAACTCCCGGGTCCGGCGCAGGGTTTCATGCTGCTTACGGTAGAGGATAAAGGCCTTGGCGGTCTGGGCATGGCCGTTTTCAATGAGGATTTTTTCGACCAGATCCTGGACATTTTCGACGGTCGGTGCCTGGCCGCCCTTGTAAAGCACGGACAGGATCCCGCTCACCTGGCGGGTGATATCGGCCGCTTTGGTGAAATCCGTTCCACCAACGGCCTCAACCGCCTTGATAATCGCCCGGGCGATTTTGTCTTCTTCAAAGGGAACCAGTCGACCATCACGTTTACGGATAAATTCTAGCATTTAAACCCCTCCCCGTCGTAGCAGCGGGTTGTTCAAGTTGATTGCAACAGAGATATTTCAATTAACTAGTTGCCATCCGAAAACTCCGAAGGGCAACGGCTAAGTTTTCAGACTGGAAACGGGCAATTTTTCGTTGTGGCAAGGACATCAAGGGGTTGCGCGAAGGCGTAGTCCTTTACGCCGCACAAGAAAACCCGCAGATTGACACCGCCACAGCGGAAAAGGGCCGCTTCCGGATGAAAACTAAGTAGAAAGGACGTTACAGAACCAAAATACGTCATGCAGACACTAGCATAAGTCAGTGGGCAACCCAACCCAAAAACCACTACATCTAGCTATTTTTTTCCGGGGAGCTACTACATATTGTCAATCTTCTGTGTGTAACCTGTGGATAAATGTTGATAAGTAGCAGCGATTGCAAAGGTTTTCCCAACCGCCTCAAAAACAGTCAGCAACGCCCCTCAAATGCCCGCCGGGGCCAGGAAGCGCTCGCTGAGCAATGCATTAAAACGCTCGACAGTGACCGCCCGTTTCAACTTCCCCAAGTCGCGCTGGAGAAGCGGGTCGGGGATAAAATTCAGCACATCCTTGAGCTTCATCAACGCCTGTCGCTCCCCGCAGAACTTGATCAGATAGCGCGGCAGCAGGTCGGCAATAAAGGCATACAGTTCCAGGCGCCGCTGCCCTTCATCGACACAGTCGGGTTCCTGCCCGCGAATCCGTTTGAACAGCAAAGGATCGGCGAGGGCTCCGCGGCCGAGCATCACCCCGGCAACACCGGCCTGTTGCAGTAGCAGCCGGGCTTGTCCGGCTGTGCAGATATCGCCGTTGGCGATCACCGGCAAGGCGGTGCGCTGAACCGCTTCGGCAGTCAGCTCATGGTCTGCGACCCCGGCATACTTCTGCACGACAGTGCGCGGATGCAGGATCAGAAAATCGACACCACTATCGGCAAAGACCGGCAGCAAATCGAATAGCTGCCGCGGATCATCATAACCGGCCCGGCATTTGACCGAAAAGCTGCCCGTGATCACGGCTCTCAGCTCAGCCAGCAAACCGGCCAGGGCCAGGGGATTTTTCAGCAGTTCACCGCCGGTTGCGCCGGTCGTCATGCGGCCGTAGGGACACCCCAGATTCAGGTTAAGATAACCACAGCCCACCGTCTGGACCCGCTGGGCCGCATCGGCCAGGGCCGCCGGAGCGTTGCCGATCAACTGGACAACCAGCGGCGTGGCCTCCCGATGCGCCTTGATTTCAGCCAGGTCGGCCTTGGCGATGCGTTTACGCGACTGGCTGTTGACGCGGACAAACTCGGTAAAAAGGATATCCGGGCAATAGCGCTCTATGAAACACTGGCGCAACGCCTCATTGGTCAGCCCCTGCATCGGGGCCAGCATCAGCGGCTTTTCCGACGGCTGCCAGGGTAAAGCATTCATCGGCCCGCCTCACGGATCAGCCGCCGCAGCAGCCCTTCCAGACCATTGACCTTGATTTCGTAAATTTCCAGCAGCTGCTGCCCGAGCAGCCCCGCCGGGAGTTCCTGCTTGACCAGCCAGACCACATAGGGTTCCGGCAGATCGACCAGGTAGCGACCGGCGTATTTACCGTAGGGCATGACGGCCAGCGCCAACTGGCGTAAATGTTGCGGATCGGGGAGACTGTCAATTGCCATTGAGTAGATCCTTTTCGTATTTGCGGATGCGTTTATTAGCATAAACCGAAAAGAATGTCCTCGTCGATAACGCAAAAAAAGATCCAAATTTCTTCAGAATTACTATACAATAATGTGATTTTTCTTATACAAATGACTAAGTGCAAGGAATCAAATGCGTTTTCTCACGCAAATGGGAACCTCTCCCTGGTTGCTGTTGCCGGCCCTGGGCCTGCTCCTTCTCGCCGCGTCTTTGCTTGAGAGCGGCATTCTGCAGCCCCTGGAATACCCGGTTTATGATAGTCTGCTGACCCTGCGCCCGGCCCTGAGCCAGGAGCGGGTGACCCTGATCGCCATCGATCAGCGCAGCCGAATGGATTTCGCCGACGATCTTGAGACGCCGGAAACCCTTGCCGTCATGCTCCGCCAGGTGCAACGGCTGGGAGCGGCAAGCACGGCTCTGCTGCAGCCGCTGCCGGTCAATCCTGATCAGGCGAACCGGCTGCTGAATGCCATCGACCCGAACAAAGTGGTCCTGACCCTTGCCGCGGCTCGGCAACCAACCCCGCAGCAGAGCAAACCGCCGACAGCATTGACCATCCCGAACATCCCGTCCACGGCAGTTTCCCGTCACCAGCCCGCTTATTTGCAGAATCCGCTGGCTCCCTGGCGGCAACAACGCCCACAGCCCGAAGGATTTTTGTTCCCCCATGCAGACGCGTTGGCTGAAGCCGGACGCGCCGGTCACCTGCTTTTTTCCCCGGACTGTGACGGCCGGGTGCGCAACCTGGGCCTGCTCGTCCCCTGGGCCGGCCGGTTGCTGCCAGCGCTGCCGTTGCAGCTGGCCCTGCAGGCCGCACAGCTGAAGAGTGACCAGTTGCAGCACCCGCCCAGTACCGCGAACGGAGCGCTGACCGCTGCCGGCCTCGAGATCCCCGTGCACGGCTTTTTTCGCTCCCTGGTCGATTTTTCCGGCCAGCACCGGCCCTTTCAAACGGTCAGTGCCAGTGACCTGCTGGCCGATCGCCTGCCGGCAAACAGCTTGCAGGGGCGCACAGTCCTGATCGGCCCGACCGATGGTTTCGGCGACCGCCAGCGCGTCCCCGGCTTCGGAACCGTCAGCACCAGCGAACTAGCGGCCTGGGCCACGGCAACCCTGCTGGCCGACAGTCCTCTGCAACGTCCGCCCTGGGCCTGGCTGGCCGAAGCCGGCGTACAGCTCTATTTCATCCTGTTGCTGCTGTTGTTGATCCCGCGCCTGTCCCTGCGGGCCGGGAGCATGACCCTGGCATTGTTCCTGAGCGGCTGGATCCTGTTTGCGGCCTGTGCCCTGGTCTTTGCCGGCCTCTGGCTGAAAATCATCCCCGCGGTTCTTTTCTGCAGCGGTGGCTTTCTGCTGCTGCGCAGACAGCATGGGCTGTCCGAGCTGGATCGCCATCGCCAGGAAAGCACCCGGCTGCTCGCCCAGCGTTTCCAGGAGCAGGGGCTCCTTGATCTGGCGCTGGAAAAGGCCCTGCTGCTCAAACCCGGGGCCAAGGCCAACCGTGAGATCATTTACACCATCGGCCTCGAATGTGAACGCAAACGCAGCCCGCAAAACGCCGCAACAGCCTACCGCCATCTTCTTCAGGGGGGGCGTTTTCGGGATTGTGCCAGCCGCCTGAAACAACTCGATCAGGATAACGGTACGGTCACGCTGGCCAGGGCCGATGCCACCCTGGTTCTTGAAAAGCCGGGAGAAAAACCGACCCTGGGGCGCTATCGCATTGAGCAGGAGCTGGGACAGGGAGCCATGGGCGTGGTCTATCTCGGCATCGATCCCAAAATCAATCGTGAGGTCGCCATCAAAACCCTGCCCTACCAGAACATTGAGCCGAACCTGTTGAACAGCGTCAAAGAGCGGTTTTTCCGCGAGGCGGAAGCCATCGGCCAGCTGAACCACCCTAACCTGCTCGCAATCTACGACATCGGCGAAGAAAAGGACCTGGCTTTTCTGGCCATGGAACTGCTCACCGGCAAGGACCTGAGCCACTACTGCACAGCCGGCAAGCTGCTGCCGGTCCCGGCGGTCGTCGACATTGTCACCCAGGTGGCAAGCGGTCTCGCCTGCGCCCATGAGCAGGGAATCGTTCACCGCGACATCAAACCGGCCAATCTGTTTCTGCAGGACAACGGCCAGGTCAAGGTGACCGATTTCGGCATTGCCCGCTTCACCGCGGCTTCGGCAACGGAAACCGGCATCGTGCTCGGCACTCCCAACTACATGTCCCCGGAACAGATCGCCGGCAAAAAAGTCGATGGCCGCTCAGACCTGTTCTCCCTGGGTGTCGTTATGTACGAATTACTCAGCGGCAGCAAACCTTTTCAGGGTGACAACATCACCACTTTGATGTTCAATATTACCCACGGCAATTATCCGCCACTGCGGGAAGTCCGCCCCAAACTCCCGGCGGCCGTCTATCCGCTGGTGGGCAAACTGATGCAGAAAAATCTGACCCGGCGCTTCAAAACAGCGGCCGCACTTTACCAGGAACTTAACGAATTGCGAAAGGAACTGGGACAGGGATGAAGCTGGAAGCCTGTGGAAAAACGGATACCGGTCTGCAACGCAGCAACAACGAGGACAGTTTTCATATCGACCTGGCCAACGGTCTGTTTATTGTTGCGGACGGAATGGGCGGGCATGCGGCCGGCGAAGTGGCCAGTCGCCTGGCCATCGAAACGGTCTGCACCGCCCTGGCCAAAAGGAATGCCGCGGACCTGAACCTGTGGCTCGGCAAAGCGGTCCGCGCCGCCAATGCTGAGATCCGTCAGGCCGCGGAGGTCAATCCAGCCTGGCATAAGATGGGAACCACCCTGACGATTCTGGCCCTGAGTGACAATCAGGCCAGGCTCGCCCATATCGGCGACAGTCGCTTCTACCGCTTGCGCAACAAAGAGCTCCAACAGCTCAGCGAAGACCATTCCCTGGTTGCGGAGCAACTGCGCATGGGGATCATCACTGCCGAGGACGCCCGCCGCTCCAACCTTGGCAATCTGCTGACCCAGGCAGTCGGCATTACAACGGAACTGGACATCTGTAAAAAAAACATCCCGCTCGCGGCCCGGGATCGGCTGCTGCTGTGCAGCGACGGGCTGACCACGATGCTGAAAGACGCCGCGATTGCCCGTTGTCTGAGTCAGGGCACCCCGGCCCAGGCCTGTGCCGATTTGATTGAAAAAGCCCTGGCCGCCGGCGGGCTGGACAACGTCACGGTCGTGGTGGTGGATATTATTGAACTGGATGAATCGACAACATCGGCGCCTGGCAATTAAGACAGGCCCTCACCCAAAATGAAAAGGGAGCCAATCATGCTGAAGATCGAGTTGACCTATCAGGGCGCGGTGCTCGAAACCTTTACCACCGACAGCGGTAAGATCCAGGTCGGGCGCAACCAGCAGAACGATATTCAGATCGACAGCCTGGCCGTTTCCGGCCGGCATGCGCTGATCAGAAAAGTTATGAATACCTATGTCATCGAAGATCTCGGCAGTACCAACGGCACCTTTGTCAATGAAAGAAAAATCGACAAATACGAACTGCTCGACGGCGATGAGATTATCATCGGTAAACACAGCCTGATTTTTCACTACCTGGGCGCGAACACCCCCAAAGCCAACAACCTTGACCAAACCATGATCCTCGACACCCGGCGGCAGAAAGAGCTGCTCAGCAAAAACCGCGGCTGAGCTGCAGCCGGGGGCGCCCTACTCTTTGACTGCGGTCAGGATATAGACCGGGTCATAGGCTTCGAACATCTTATAGTTTGAATAGGGACGGGTTCTGGCGATATTGACCGTGACCACTTCAACCAGGTAGCCGGCGTTGCCGAAAAATTCATTGGCCGCGGTCAGGGTATCCAGGGTAATGGCATTGAGCACAATCCGCCCGCCGCTGCCGAGGCGTTGATCAACGGTTTCCAGGATGTCCCACAACCGTCCGCCGCTACCGCCGATAAAAACCCGGTCCGGATCAGGCAGTTCGTCGAGACAATCCGGCGCATCCCCTTCGATCAGCGCGACGTTGCGGGTGTTGAATTTCTGCAGGTTCTCCTTGATGAACTGGCGGCATTCCTCATTGCGCTCGATGGCAAAGATTCGCCCGTTCGGGAGCAGGTGATCGGCCTCGATACAGATCGAACCGGAACCGGCGCCGATATCCCAGAGGCACATGTCATGGCGCAGCTTCAATTTGGCCAGAGTCACCACCCGGATCTCCTCCTTGGTGATCAACTTTTTAATACTGACAAATTCATCATCCGGAATACCGAGGGTCGGCACATACTGCTGCGCATCCGCTTCATACTCTTTGATGAGGATCAGCAGGTTCAGCGGGGCAACGTCCAGTTCGAGCAGACCACGGATATCCGTGACCCGGATCTTCTCTTCCGGGGTCCCCAGGTTCTCACACAAGAACGCTTTGTAGCCGCTGCGCTGCCGGCTGAGCAATTCCCGCCCGATCATTCCCGGGGTATTGATACTGTCAGTGAGGACCGCGGCCTTATCATTGGCAACGATGCGATCAACCACCTCTTTCAGTTCCCTAGCCTGGGCAGAGACAAAAATCGTGTCATCCCAGGGTTCGCGGATTTTGGCAAAGGCGTATTGAACCGAGGTGACATTCGGCAAAAACTCAATCAGCTCGTCGGTCAGGTTGCGGAGCAAATAGCGGCCGACCCCGAAGAAGAGCGGATCTCCAGAGGACAGAACCACGGCCCGCCCCGCAAAATCGCTCAGCCGGGACACCATTTCGGCCCGGGTCTCATCTTCAATGAGCACTTTTTCCCCGCCATAATCCGGAAACAGCTTCAGCAGCCGAGCCGAGCCGAACAGCAGTTCACTCTGTTCGATCAGCTCCACCGCCCGGGGGGTAAACCCTTCCTGCCCGGCTATTCCAGCTCCGATAACATGAATCGATTTCATTGTTTGCTCCCTTGAGGCAACCCTGGCAACAATCAGCCCGCAACGACCGGCCCTGAGCAGGTGATGAAGAAGAACCGCTATGGTAACTGGTTCAGTCCGAAAACAAAACCATTGTTAAACTGTCAACCGAGCGCGACGGGATTCCCGATCAGCCGTTCAGGCGTTTGACGACCGCGATACCGTCGGTAAAATAATCGATAATGTTGTGGCAGCCGTAATCCTGTTCAATATGAAACAGCCGCTCCAGGGAAGCGCCGATGGCATCCAGCAGAATGACCCGGTTGACGCCGCCATGCGCCACGAGCACGATCTCGCCGCCGACATGGGCATTGATGATCTCCTTGACCGCCGGCCGGATCCGCTCGGCCATCTGCAGCATGCTCTCCCCGCCCGGGGGCGCCACATTGACGATATCGTTGAGGCGGGCCTGCCACAACTCTGGGTATTCCTGTTGCAGCTGCTCCCAGGTGCGCCCTTCCCAATCGCCGATGTGCAGTTCCCGCAGGTCCTCGCGATAAAGCGGCGCAATGTTCTGCAACAGCGCGATCTGATCCGCGGCCACCCGGCACCGATACAGGTCGCTGGAATAAATGGCGCTCAATTTATGATGTTGAAACCGCCCGGCAAAAGCGGCTGACTGTTGCCTGCCCAGATCGGTCAGGCGTACGTCACCCTGGCCGTTGTAGCGTTTTTCCTGGTAACCCTCAACCTGTCCGTGGCGCAACAGGTGCAGTCTGGTTGCCTTCATGCTGATTCTCCTTTGTTGCTCCACCAGTCTGCCCAACCCGGCGTCGACCGGCTGACCGCGGCAGCAGGGTCAGGGCTCACGGCTATCCTCCGGTCCGGCCAGTGCCAGGGCATCCTCAATCCGCTCCCAGATTTCATCCCGGCCTTCCCGGGTCTGCGCCGAAAACAGCGAAAACGCCTCAAGGGGCAGCCCAGTCTCCCGGGCGATCACCCGCACCTGCTTGTCACGCTGCGACCGATTCACCTTGTCCAGCTTGGTGACGACCGGAATCGTTGGCACCCCGAACTCCTCCAGCCAGTCAAGCAGCTGGATGTCTTCTTGCCCCGGCACCCTGCGGATGTCCATGATAAAGACCACCGCCTGCAGATTTTCCCGCAGTTCCAGATAAGAACGAATCATCGGTCCCCACTCTTTTTTAACCGTCAGGGGGACTTTGGCAAAGCCGTAGCCGGGCAGATCGACCAGGGAGAACAGGTTGTTAACGTTAAAAAAGTTGAGCAGCTGGGTCCGTCCCGGGGTCGAAGAAGTCCGCACCAGATTGCGGCGATTCAGCAGAACATTGATCAGGGAACTTTTGCCAACATTGCTGCGCCCTGCAAAGGCGACCTCCGGCAGCTCGCTCTGCGGATAATGCGCTACCCGGGCGGCACTTTTGATAAATTCAGCGGAAAAAATTTTCATGGTCTGCTTTCTGCGCTCATAAAGTTGTGACAAAATCCACCTGCGCCGCGTTGCGGCACGGCGGACAAAATTAATCTGTTGCCGACTCCTGAACAACATAACATAGCAGGCCGGCATAAAGCTGTCGATAACAGAACATCTTCCGTAGAGTCCAATGGCCTGTCAGGCGGTGGATTATGCGCCTGACCGTAATTTTTAGTGATCTTGGCGGCAGGCTTCTGTTAATATATGTAGAATTATATTTATTCGCGTAGTCGTCCTTACAGAACTTGACAGCTGCGGGTCAAACCAGCGGAACATCAGCTTCGTTCAAGGAGAATTATCATGCTCAACCAGAAACTCGTCAGTGCCATCAACGATCAGATTCAATATGAGATTTATTCAGCTTTAACCTACAAAGCCATGCAGGCATATTTCGAAGCGGAAGATCTTCCCGGCATGGCCAACTGGATGGACGTTCAATTCCAGGAAGAAATGGCTCATGCGGAAAAAATGTTCCAGTTTGTCTGCGAAACCGGCGGCCGGGTGCAACTGCAGCAGATCGATGCCCCGCGCAACGAATACGCGTCACCGCTGGAGGCATTTGAAGTGTCCCTCGAACACGAACAGTCGGTGACCGCCAGAATCAATAACCTGATGGACCTTGCCCAACAGGAAAAAGACCATGCCGCGCAGATTTTTCTGCAGTGGTTTATCACCGAACAGATTGAAGAAGAAGCCAGTGTCAACCTCATCATTGCCAAGTTGAAAAGAGTTAAAGAGGACGGCCGCGGACTGATGATGATCGATCAGGAGCTCGCCAGCCGGACCTTTACCCCGATTGCTGCAGCTGAGTGATCAGCTGAATTCATTACCTTTCAATCAACGAGAGAAGGAGGAACAATCTGATGCTGAACGAGACCGAAGTCAACAAGGCTCTGGCCAGCTCGGTGCAAACCGAAAAAAATGCCATGAACTTTTACCAAATAGCTGCCAAAGAAATGAAAGACCCGGACGCTATCAAAACCTTCGAACTGCTGGCCCGTGAAGAACGTGACCATGCCAAGCATTTTTTCGATAAATGCATGTGTGAAGACCTTCTCCCGCCGTTTGATGAATTTATTGAAGCCCCCCCGGAAAAATCCAGCGAATGGCTCTCCGATCTGGACAAAGCCCTGCTGGAAAACTTTAACGATCGCAAGGCCATGGAACTGGCCATGGACAAGGAACAGAAACTGGCGGAAAGCCTGCGCGCCATGGCCGCCAAGATTGCCGACCCGGAAGTTAAAGCGGTTTTTGAGGAGAATGCAGTCTCGACCGAACACCATTATGCGCTCATTGAATCCGAATATGCCCGCCTGATGGGGATGGTTCACGAAACCGATATCGACACCTTCGTCAGAGAATAAGTCGCTTCTCTTTCGTTCATTGGAAAAAGCCGGGTCACTCTTGACCCGGCTTTTTTCATTGCAGCAAGTGGATTCAACCATCCCTTGTATGACAATTCGGACAGTTGTTACAGACTATTCTCCAGACAGGGACTAAACCGAATGGCGCTAGTTTAAGAGTCGCTGGCAGCAAAACCGGGACTGTCCCCGCACGGGGGCTGTCCCAGGTCTTTGCGGTGTTAACCGCGACAGTTTCATGGCTCGCAAACTTTTGGGACAGCCCCCGATGACCCTGGGGACAGTCCCGAGTTTACTGCAAAGTTGCTTAAACGAGCGCCATTCGGGACTAAATCACTATGCACTGAAAGTCCATAGTTTTGAACTAGCGTACTGGAACAATAAATTTCTTTTTTTGAGGAGTCGCAAAAATGCTTAGCAATGAATCGGCCCCACCACTTCTGCAACTCGATCACCTCGTCGTGGCGGCAACAACCCTGGCCGCCGGGGTGGACTACCTGGAGTCCCGCCTGGGCGTCCCTTTCACAGCCGGTGGCCAGCATATCGTCATGGGCACCCATAACGCCCTGCTTAAGCTGGACGGGCCCACCTACCTGGAAGTAATCGCCATCGAACCGAGCCTGCCATCCCCACAGCGCAAACGCTGGTTTGGGATGGATACAGAGGAGCAACGGGCCGCCCTCTCCGTGCGCCCGCGGCTGATCCACTGGGTCTGCCGCACGGAACAACTCGACAACCTGCAGCAGCGCTTCCCGGGAAAGTTCGGACGCACCTTGCCCATGTCCCGCAACCAGCTGCACTGGTCCCTGACCGTCCCGGATGACGGGTCGCTGCCTGCCGCAGGGATCCTGCCGTCGCTGATTCAATGGCCGCACGGTCAGCACCCCGCGACCAATCTGCCGGAGCGTAACTGCCGCCTGTTGAAGCTGGAGGCAGGGTCGCCCAACCCGGAAACCCTCACCCCACTGCTGGACGAATTGGGGATCGCCCAGCTCATCGAGCTGAGCAAGGCCCCCCGCCCCCGCCTCTGCGCCCGGATCGAAACCCCCGCCGGCATAACGACACTTGACTGAGACAAGACAGCGACCCGAATAAAAGAAATGGAAACCTATTTGATACAGGATGTTATATATTGACTCAAAACAACAGTTGACAGAGTATAACCGCTTAGCTGTTTTTCCAATTAATGTCACCCGCCGAATGGAGGATTTGAATGAAATTGATTGGATTGATCGTGCGTTTGATCGACGGGCTGAACACCCGGGTCGGGCATTTTACATCCTGGTTAAGCACATTGCTGGTCGTGATCGTCTGCTACGATGTTTTCACCCGCTATTTCCTGCGTAAAAGCAGCGTGGCCGTACAGGAGCTGGAATGGCATATCTTTGCCGTGCTGTTTCTGATCGCGGCGGCCTACACCCTGAAAGAGGACAGTCACGTCCGCGTTGACGTCTTTTACACCCTGTTGCCGCCGCGCGGCCAGGCCCTGATCAACCTGTTCGGCTGCATTGTGTTTCTGATTCCGTTCTCCCTGCTGGTGATCTGGACCAGCCAGGGCTTTATCAGCATGAGCTGGGCCATTCAGGAAACCAGCCCCGATCCCGGCGGCCTGCCCTATCGCTATCTGCTCAAGTCCATGATCCCGGCCGGCTTCGTCCTGGTCCTCCTGCAAGGGATTTCCCTGGCGTTGCGCTCCTTCTGTACTCTGATCGGCAAACCCCTTGTCGATCCCCGCACCACTAAAGCCGAGGAGCAACAGCATGCCTGAATACATGTCCATCGTTCTGTTTATTGTCGTCTTTGCCCTGCTCCTGCTCGGCTTCCCCGTCGCCTTCACCCTGGGCGGAGTGTCGCTGATCTTCGGTTATTTCACCTTCGGGATGAATTTTTTCCAGCTGTTGCCGTTGCGCATCTGGGGCACCATGACCAACTATGTCCTGATCGCGGTTCCGCTCTTTGTGTACATGGGACTGATGCTGGAAAAATCGGGGCTGGCCGAAGAACTTCTCGAAACCATGGCCATGCTGTTCGGTAAATTACGCGGCGGCCTGGCCATCTCGGTCATTGTTGTCGGGGCCGTGCTGGCCGCCTCCACCGGCATTGTCGGAGCAACCGTGGTCACCATGGGTCTGTTGTCATTGCCGACCATGATCAAGCGGGGCTATTCCCCGGAGCTGTCCACCGGGACGATCTGCGCCGCCGGCACCCTGGGGCAGATCATCCCCCCCAGTATCGTCCTGGTGCTGCTCGGCAGCGTGCTCAATATCTCCATCGGCGATATGTTTGTCGGTGCGGTCATCCCGGGCCTGGTTCTGGTTGGCCTTTATGTCGTATGGATCATCATCGTCGCCACCTTCCGCCCCGAATCAGCTCCGGCCATGCCCGCTGATGAGCTGGCCGACTTTCGGGCCTCGGGGATGTATCGGCGGATTGTCCGGGCATTTCTGCTCCCCTTCTTCCTGATTCTCGCCGTCCTCGGTTCCATTTTTGCCGGCATCGCCTCCCCCACGGAAGCCGCCGCCGTCGGAGCCTTGGGCGCAACCCTGCTCACCGTATGGCAGAAAAAGTTCAGCATGAAGACATTGCGTGAAGTCATGCGCGGAACTACCACCCTGACCTGCATGGTGTTTATTCTGCTGGTCGGCGCCACCGCCTTCGGCCTGGTGTTCCGCGGCATGGGGGGAGATCACTACATCACCAGGCTGATCATGGATGCCGGCCTTGAGGCCCATCACTTCCTGTTTATCGTCATGCTGGTTATCTTCATTGCCGGTTTCTTCATCGACTTTATCGAAATCACCTTTATCATTGTTCCGGTGGTGGCACCGATTTTTCAAAAGATGGGTGTTGATCTGCTCTGGGTCGGCATCCTCATCGCCCTGAACCTGCAGACGTCCTTCTTGACTCCGCCGTTCGGTTTCAGCCTGTTCTATCTGAAGGGAGTCGCCCCCTCGTCCATCACAACAACGCATATCTACAAAGGGATCGTTCCATTCATTGCGATTCAGATACTCTGTATTGTCATTGTGGTGTTCTGGCCGGAAGCCGTCACCTGGCTACCGAAATACCTGTCCAGGCACCCTTGATGAGCGGGCCGGCTGCCCAAAATCAAAAATAAAAGCCCGCTCCAGGCGGGCTTTTCAGCCTACCAGGGAAAGTCGCAAGAACTTTCCCTGGCATTGTTTTACGTAACCGAATGGGCTTAATCAAAGAGTGAATAATAGGCCGCTTCAGAGACTTTGCCCCAGACCTGATAGTCCTTCTGGAACTTGCTGAAACTGTCGTAGACCTTCTTGCTCATCGGGTCCTTGTCCACCACTTCCTGAAGCACCTCAGCGGAATACTGGCGCAGTTGCTTGACCACGTCGTCCGGGAACTTCTTCAGCTGCACCCCTTCTTCCTTGATCATCTTCTGCAGATAGAAATTATTCTTGGCTTCCGACTCACAGAGCATCCACAGGTTGGCCGACATCGCTGCCGTCTTGACAATCTGCTGGAGATCCTTGGGCAGTTCTTCAAAAGCGCTCTTGTTGACAAAGGACTCAAGCACGGTGCCCGGCTCATGCCAGCCCGGGTAATAGTAGTATTTGGCAACCTTGTAGAAACCCATCTTATAATCATTATAGGGTCCGACCCACTCGGTCGCGTCGATAACTCCCCGCTCCAGGTTGGTATAAATCTCCCCGCCAGCGGAAAGCACTGCCGTGCCGCCGGCCTTGGCCAGGACTTTTCCACCCAGTCCGGGGATCCGCATTTTTAAACCCTTGAAATCATCAATGGTCTTGATTTCCCGGTTGAACCATCCGCCCATTTGCACACCGGTATTTCCCGCCGGCATCGGCACCAGGTTGAATTTACCATAAAGCTCTTCCCACAGTTCCATGCCCCCGCCGCTGTACAGCCAAGCGTTCATGCCCTGAGCATTCAGCCCGAAAGGAACCGCCGCGAAAAATTGTGCGGCCGGGGCTTTTCCAGCCCAGTAATAGGCGGCGCCGTGGCCCATCTGCACCATCCCCTGACTGACCGCATCGAAGGCCTGCAATGGCGGAACCAGTTCTCCTCCGCCGTAAACCTGTACGTTAAGCCGGCCACCGGACATCACTCCGATCATTTCCGCCAACTTATCCGCACCTTCCCCCAGAATCGGGAAATGCGGTGGCCAAGTGGTCACCATTTTCCAGTTGTAGGTTTTTTCAGCGCGAACAATGGCCGGTGCGCCAATGGTCGTTGCGGTGGCAGCCACCGCCGTGGCTGTCGTCGCCTTTTTGAGAAAATCGCGCCGGTTGTTTTTTTCCATGGACACCTCCCTGAGAGCAAAACGAGTTAAAAGGCCGTTCGCAAAAGAATATAACTCTGTTATGCTCGTTGTCAAACCCGGAAGGTCAAGAATCGATATTTTTCTGGCGAGCCAGGTCAACGACAAAAGTAGCTCCGCCCCCCGGAGTTTCTTCAATCCAGGCATTCCCCCCGTAAACCCTGGCGATTTTGGCCACTGTCGCCAACCCGATCCCGGTCCCGGTCGAGGCCTGGCTGCTCCGTCCGCGCTTAAACGGTTCAAACACTATTTCACGTTCATCAGCCTCAATCCCCGGACCATGATCACTGACCCGGTATTGGACCCGATCAGGCAGCCCCTGCCCGCTGACTTCAATCTGTGGATGGTGATGAGCGGCATACTTGAGGGCATTGGACAGAAGATTACGGAACAGATTGGCCAATAAGGGTTCCGGCAGCCGGATGGCAGGGAGAGGTGAGATGCGGATCCGGGCCTGCTTTTCAAGGATTTTGTCGGCCAATTCCAGCACCACATCTTCGGCAACAGCCGTTGCATCAATGGGGGTGGCGGGCAGTTTCAACTGTCCTACCCGCGATAAGGACAACAGGTCCTCGAGCAGCGCCTTCATCTTTCCGGCGGTTTTTTGGATCTCGCTGATACAGGTCCGTCCGACCTCATCCAGCTGCTCGGCATAACGTTCGGCGAGCAGGTCGGCAAACCCGATCAGCGGCGTCAGCGGTGAGCGCAGATCATGGGAAACCGTTGAAACAAAAGCATCCAGCTCACGGTTGGTCTGGTGCAACTGACGCTGAACCTCAAGCCGGCTGGTGATATCGCGGCACACCCCGAGCTTCTGGATCGGATTTTCTTTGAGCGGATGCGGCGAATGAATGACTTCATAACTGCGCCCGGTCGCGGGCAGCACCTTTTCCTGTCTGACCACCTTTCCGGCCAGCACCTCCGGCATCGGGCAGTCATGGCAAACCGCGTCTTCGCCATAGATGGCCTGGTAACAGTAATGCCCGGTGATATCGCCGAAAATATCCTTCATCGCTCGATTGATGAAAATAATTTTAAAATCCAGGTCACAGATATAGACCGGGTCGGTCATCCCGTCGAGAACAGACCTTAATGCCGCTTTTTCCACCTCAAGCTGGCCGGTACGTTCCGCCACAGCCTGGCGCAGGAACGATTCATGCTCCTTGAGCCGGGTAATTTCAATAAACGCCTCGATCCCGCCGATAATCTTGCCGCTTTTATCGCGCAGCAGGTCGACTTTTTTGGACAGCACAACTTTGCGCCCGTTTTTATGCCGGAAGGAACAGATCAGACTGATTTCCGGCATAGGGAAGCCTTCGGCAAACAGCCCGCAGCTCTGTCCACAGGGTTCACCATCCAGAAAAGAGCAGTCCTGACCGACCGCCTCGGCAGCGGAAAAACCTGTGATTCTCTCAGCTTCGGAATTCCAGTAGATGATTTTACGGTCGCTATCAACCAGGAACAGACCGGTAGGTATGGTCTGGAGAAGTTTTTCGAGCGGATATTCTGCGAGCAGCCGGTATACAGCAGAGTTCATGACACCCCCAATGTGGAAACTCTGTGAGCGCTATAGTGCTACTATATCATCGCCATGAGGCTGGCGGCAGGAAAATCTTTCAGGCGGCCCGCCCGATGACCACCACAGAGACCTGTTTTGCACCACCGGCCAGCAATACCCGGCTGCAGTGTTCCACAGTCGCGCCGGTGGTCATGACATCATCGACAAGCAGGACGTCAAGACCATCAACCCGCTCGGCAAGGCTGAATGCACCGGCCAGATTCGCTTCCCGCTGGCGAGCGCTCAACTGATGCTGCGCCGCTGTTTGCCGCGTTTTCAACAGCAGGGTCTCGTGGAGGGGGCATTTTCTGAGCCGGGCCAGTTCCCGGGCCAACAGCAGGGATTGGTTATAGCTGCGCTTTTGCAGATCCCGCACATGGAGAGGAACCGGGACGATCAGATCAACGGCGGGGGGAGGAACCAGATGATCATCGAGCAGCCTGGCAAGGGGCCGATCAAGGCTGATGTGCTGATTGAATTTGAAAGACTGCACCGCCCGCCGCAGACTTTGTTCATAGAGTCCGACCGCAAAAACCCCGCTGAATGCCGGGGGAGTTTGCAGGCAGCGCCCGCAGAGGTGGCCGCTATGGCTTACGCCGCGAAAAGGCTGCAGACAACGCGGACAATGCGCCCGGGGCAAGGGCACGATCCCGGCCCGGCAGGCGCTGCAGAAAATATCTGTTGCGCCGCCGGGAAGGGTCTTTTTACAAAGGGGGCAGGCCGGTGGGAAGACCAGCTTGAACAGGCTGACAAGCGCGTGCCGCGCCAGCTGGTATCCCCCCCGTTCCATAGTGCTTGGTCAGTCCGCGATAAGCGACTTTCCGGTCATCGCAGCAGGCTGCTCCAGACCGAGCAACTGCAGAATCGTCGGCGCGAGATCCGCCAGGATACCGTCGCGCACGGCCGCATTCTGATGTTCCGGGTCGATCAGAATAAAGGGGACCAGATTACTGGTGTGGGCCGTATGCGGCTGCCCGTTGGCACCAAGCATCTGCTCACAGTTGCCGTGATCGGCGGTCACCAGCAGCTTGCCGCCGACCTTGAGAACCGCGTCAACAACCCGGCCAAGACAGCTGTCAACCGTTTCGACAGCTTTGACCGCAGCGGCCAGGACACCGGTGTGACCGACCATATCACAATTGGCGAAGTTCAGAATGATCAGCTGATAGGTCTCCGTCTCAATCCGCCTCACCACTTCATCGGTCACTTCCAGGGCACTCATGGAGGGTTTCTGATCATAGGTCGCCACGTCTTTCGGCGAAGGGATCAGCACCCGGTCTTCGCCGGCCCAGGCAACTTCCTGACCACCGTTAAAAAAGAAGGTCACATGGGCATATTTTTCGGTTTCGGCAATCCGCAGCTGTTTCAGCCCGGCATTGGAAACAACCTCAGCCAGAATGTCCGGATAGGTCTCCGCTGGGAAGGCAATCGGCACATGAAAGGTTTCATCATATTCGGTCAGGGTGACAAACCCGCTCAGTTGTGGAACCTTCTTACGCGCAAAGCCGTTGAAATCGGGCAGAATCAGTGCTCTGGTCATCTCCCGGGCGCGGTCAGCGCGAAAATTGAAGAAGATGATACCATCGCCGTCGTCGATGGTTCCCGGCTGTCCGCCAATGACACTGGGAGAGACAAACTCATCGGTCTCCCCGGCAGCATAAGCGGCACTGATCGCCTCGGCGGAGGAACCCGCCTGCCGACCGGTCCCGGCCGTCATCGCCAGGTAAGCTTTCTCGACGCGATCCCAGCGATTATCGCGGTCCATGGCCCAGTAGCGCCCGCTGACCGTGGCAATCCGGCCAAGCCCGATGGCGCTCAGCTCGGCTTCCAGTTCCTGCAGATAATCGACGCCGGACTGCGGCGGGGTATCGCGGCCGTCCATAAAGGCATGGACACAAACATCCTTGACGCCAAGCTGTTTGGCCAGCCGGACCAGGGCATAGATATGGGTATTGTGCGAATGCACCCCACCGTCCGAAAGCAGGCCGAGCAGGTGAAGTTTGCTGGCCCCGGCGGCAACTTTCTCACAGATTGCGCGCAGAGCCGGATTCTCGAAAAAAGAACCGTCTTCAATGGCCAGGCTGATTCGGCTCAGATCCTGGTAAATAATCCGCCCGGCCCCGATGTTCATATGGCCGACTTCGGAGTTGCCCATCTGCCCGTCCGGCAGCCCGACACTGCTGCCGGAAGCCGACAGGCGGCTGGTCGGCCACTCCTGCCGGAGCCGGTCCATGACCGGCGTCGCAGCCTGACAGGCGGCGTTATAATCACATTTATCACTCAGGCCCCAGCCATCAAGGATAACCAGGGCAACAGGACCTTTCGACATTATGACTCCTCTCGAGCGCCGTGCGGGATCATTTTGGGCCGATCAACCGGCTGCGCTTCTTCAATCTGTTTTCGTTCCGGTAACACCAACGAATCCCAGCTTTTGCATTCCGGACAGCGGCTGAACCATTCGTTGAACTTTGCGCCACAGTCTTCACAAACAAAGCCCAGGCGCAGGTGGATGTCGATACCCAGGGCTTTCTGATATTCACTGACGGCGTCTTCAACATTATTACGCCGGCGCTGGGCTTCGGCAAGTAGCAGGTGCAATTTCGTGAAATCGATCCCTTGCGACTCCAGATCGGTCAGGTGCTCCAACGCCTCATCGACCATCTCCAGGCGCAGACAGAGCCGGGCCAGATAGAGCCGCAGCAGCAGGTCTTCAGTGTCCACCTGCATCTGGCTGCGATAAAAGGCCAACAGCGCCGCAGGGTCTTCGGCATTGATATAATGATCTTCCAGGCGGGCCAGGAAAACACTCTTTTTGAGCGCTTTATAGCCATCCTGATAAACCTTGGCGGCATCCACATCGCGGCCGGATTGCCGATAGGCATCGCCCAGGGTAACCCGGGCCGGGGTGAAACTCGGGTTCTGCTTGATAATGTCCCGACAGACCTCGATCGCCTGTTCGACCTCGCCGGCTTCCAGCTGCTTGCGCGCCACCTCATAGCGCAACTGATAGAGCATCTGCTTCTCCTGGTCGGCTTTCGGCCCGGAGGAAGATGCCTTGAGGATCCGTTTCTGCAGCGTCAGGGCATCGTCCCAGCCCCCCAGATCCATTTGGATATCACGCAGAGCCCGCATCGCCTTGCGATTGTCATTATCGCCGGCCAGCAGTTCCTTGTAGATCCCCATCGCTTCCTCGCGACGCCCCGCTTCTTCCAGGGTGGCGGCCAGCTTGAACAGGACTTCGATGCCTTTGGGGTCCAGTTTGCGGGCCTTCTGCAGCAGCTCGATGGCTTCCTGCAGGTTGCCTTCCTGCTGGGCGACGCTGGCCAGGGCCAGATAGCCGTCAACCCGTTTTGGATCCCGATCGATGACTTTCTGCAACAGGCTGCGGGCCTTTTTCATATCTCCGGATAACAGGCGACCGACCCCGTTGCGATAAACAGCACTGATCTCTTCGGATTTCTTCTGCTGGCGCCCGCCTTTCCAATTGCGGAATGACATCAGAAAAGCGCTGAAGATATGGACACCGTTGCCGATCAGCAAACCGAGCAGCAGCACACAGATCAGCATGATCGCAGTGGGCAGGGTATAGCTCTGATCACTGGTCAGAAAGACCGTGACTTCGCCGGGATTGATTCCCCAGAAATAGAGGAATGCCAAGGCAAAAAGGATAAAAACAAGCATGAACAGAGCGATGAGGATCATGGTCATCTCCAGACTGACCCGGTACAGGGGCAACAGAGGTTATTATTCACCGAATTTTTCAACTTCGATTTTACAATCAATACAATAACGCGAGAACGGTCGAACTTCCATCCGGCGCGGGGAAATTTCCTCTTCACAGCGGGCACAGAGGCCATAGACCCCCTTCTTCATCCGCTCCAGGGCGGCATCGATATCCCTGACCCGCGCCCGCTGAGTGGCGCTGAGGTTCATCAATACTTCCTGATTATAGCTGTTTGAGGACATATCTCCAATGTCCGGAACCCCGTCTTTCCCCAACGACTGCGAAGCGGCATAGGCACGTTCGGATTCCTGTAGCACCTCGTCCCGCATCTGCAGTAAATGAGCTTTGATTTCTGCCAGTTTTTCAGCGTCCATACGTCTTAACAACCTCCGGCGTTCACACTAGAAAATTAGCGATTATGATAAGGTTCATTCCTGATGATTGTGCAGCTTCTGTAGAGTTGTTCGAGTAAAAATATCCGTGCCATCTGATGAGTGAAGGTCATGCTGGACAGGGCCAGAACCGCGTCCGCCCGCTGCCTGACCGCCGGGTCGAGGCCATAAGGCCCGCCGATGACCAGCGTCCAGTCGCGTCCCCCCTGCACCATCTCCCGGCTCAACAGTTCGGCCAGCTGTTCCGAACTGTGCTGCCGACCGCGCTCGTCCAGAACGATCAGGTACGACTGGGCAGGCACCTTGGCCAGAATCCGCTCCCCTTCCCGCCTGACCAAACCGGCCGGGTCGTTTTTACGCCCCCCCTTTTCCTCTTTAAGTTCGGTCACTTCAAAAGGAAAATAGCGTTGCAGGCGAGCTTCATAATCCTCTGCGGCGGCGCGCTGCCACGCTTCGCTCAGCTTGCCGACACAGATCAGCTGTAGCTTCATGACCAGGGATCCGCCGGCTTAAGAGCCGGTATCGGCCAGTTCAACTTCGGGAGCTTCGCTCCAAAGGCCCTCAAGGTCGTAAAATTCGCGGACCGGCTGTTGAAACACATGAATCATGACCTCGCCGTAATCGAGCAGCACCCAGCGGCCCTGGTCCATCCCTTCGATAGCCAGCGGCAGCACCTCATGATGCTGTTTGAACTCTCCCTTGATATGCTCGGCAATAGCCTGAACCTGCCGGTCGGAACGCCCGGAGATCAACAGAAGAAAATCTGTCAGGGAAGACAGATCCTTGACATCGAACAGTTTGAGATCGAAACCCTTTTTATCAAGGGCGTACGTTACGGCGGAAAGAGCTGTTTCTTTTGCTTGCAAAGCGTTATCCGTTCCTATTGAAGATAAAGCCCGTGGGCTTTGATGTACTGGGCGACCGTTGCCGGCACCATGCCGGAAACGTCCCTGCCTTCCGCCACCAGGCGACGGACCTCGGTCGAAGAGATGTCCCGGCAGGTATGGGTCACGGCAAAGACCGAAAACCCCGTATTACAGCGGAGTTTTTTGAATTCGGCATCATAGCAGAAGCGATCTGCGATAGCAACCGGCAGCAATTCCTGCAGGGTGCCGGTGTAGCCGGGCCGGGCCGTGACCACGATATGTGCGAACTCAAACAAGCGGGGATAATCTTTCCAGAGACCAATCTCCTGAAACGAATCGAGCCCCATGATGAAAAAAAATTCGTCCTCTGGATAACGCCGGGTCAGTTCCTGCAACGTCTCCACCGAGTAGCTTTTCCCCCCACGTTCTCCTTCGATGGCGCAGGTTCGAAAATCCTCGCGCCCCGCCAGGGCCGCCTGGACCATGGCCAAACGGTGCACAAAGGAGACATCCTCGGCCAGCTGTTTATGCGGCGGGCGCCAGGTCGGGATCAGCCAAACCTCATCCAGCCGGCAGAACTTTCGGACCTCTTCGGCAATGTGCAGGTGGCCGCAATGAACCGGGTTGAAAGTGCCACCGAGCAAACCGATGCGCATGGAAACTCCATCATAACAGAATTCGGCTGACAAATTCAGCGCAGCCCCTGATCAACGAGTTGCCATCCGGAAACTTCGAATGGCAACTCGTTAAGTTTTCAGATTGGAAACGCGCAGTTTTCCGTTGTGGCTAGGAAATCAAGGGCTTACGCGGAGGCGTACAGTGTTACGCCGCACAAGTAAGCCTGCAGATTGACGCCGCTACAACGAAAAGGAGCCGTTTCCGGATAAAAACCAACGAGCGGATTCAGTCCCGCACCTGTCCATCGCCAAACACGACAAACTTCCGGGTGGTCAGATCTTCCAGGCCCATGGGACCGAAGGAATGCAGCTTGGTGGTGGAAATCCCGATCTCGGCCCCCAGCCCCAGCTGGTTGCCGTCGGAGAAGCGTGACGAGGCATTGACCATCACGACGCTGGAATTGATTTCCCGTATAAACCGCTGCGACAGCCGGTAGTCGTTGGTTACGATCACCTCGGTGTGCAATGATCCGTAAGTCTGAATATGCTCCCTGGCCTGTTCGTAACCGGAGACGATCCGAATCGCCAGGATCAGGTCAAGATACTCGGCGGCCCAGTCTTCCTCAGTCGCGGGGAGCAGATCCGGCAGCAGCTTGCGGGCCTCTGCGCAGCCGCGCAGTTCAACCCCAGCCTGGTGCAGCGCCGCGGCCACAGACGGCAGAAATTCGGCCGCCACATCCTGATGGATCAGCAGAGTCTCCATGGCATTGCAGACCCCGGGCCGCTGCACCTTGGCGTTCATGCAGATCGCTTCGGCCATCTGCAGATCAGCCGCCGCATCGACATAGGTGTGGCAGACGCCTTTGTAATGTTTGATCACCGGAATCCGGGAATTTTCCGAGACAAACCGGATCAACCCTTCCCCGCCACGGGGGATGATCAGGTCGATGTGATCTTCCAGCTTGAGCAGCTCCGTCACCGCCGCCCGATCGCTGGTGGTCACCACCTGCAGGGCGTCGGTGGGCAGATCAAGCTCGGCCATGGCCCGCCGCAGGATGCTGCCGATGGCCCGATTGGAGTGCAACGCTTCGGACCCGCCGCGCAGAATCACCGCATTGCCGCTTTTCAGGCACAGCCCTGCCGCATCGGCGGTGACATTGGGGCGCGACTCGTAAATAATCCCGATCACCCCCAGCGGAATCCGCTGCCGGCCGACCTTGATGCCGTTGGGGCGCAACCACATACCGGTCACTTCGCCGACCGGGTCGGGCAGCGCAGCCACTTCCCGCAGCCCGTCAGCCATCCCCTTGATCCGCGCCGGGGTCAGGGTCAGGCGATCGAGCATAGCCTCGGCCATGCCGTTGGCGCGAGCCCGCTCCAGGTCTTCCCGGTTATGCTGCTGCAACTCGTCGGCGCCGGCTTCAAGAGCCGCGGCCATATTGAGCAACAACCGGTTTTTGACGTCCGTCGACAGGTTCGCCATGACTCGCGAGGCCTGCTGCGCAGCAACAGCGCAGGTCAACATATCTTCACGCACCCCCATCAATCGACCTCCTCTTCCTCGTCCTGGGTCAGCACCAGATCATCGCGGCAGACAACCTCGTCCCGATATTTATAGCCAAGAATTTTTTCAATTTCCGCGCACTGCTTGCCCATGATCTGGAGGACTTCGGTCAGCGAATAGCTGATCACGCCCCGGGCAAACTCATGACCGTCCCGATCACACAGCCGCACCGCATCGCCCCGTTCGAAACCGCCGTCGACGCCGCAGATACCGGACGGCAACAGGCTCTTCCCGTGCTTGACCACCGCGGCCTGGCCACCTTCATCGATAAGCAGCTTGCCGCGCGGCTTCTTGGAGAAAGCGATCCAGTGCTTCTTGGCGGTCAACTTGGACTGGGCGGGCAGAACATAGGTGCCGACATCCTCACCGTCGAAGATCCGCGCCAGGATATGCTTGCTGCGGCCATTGACGATCAACGTCCCAACCCCGCTCAGAGCCGCCTTTTTGGCCGCTTTCAGCTTGGTTCCCATGCCGCCGGTGCCGAGCACGCCCCGGGACTTTCCACCCAGCGCCTCAATGGCCGGAGTAATCCGCTCAACAACGGGGATCAGCTCCGCATCGGGATGGGAGGTCGGATCCTTGTCAAACAGGCCATCGACATCAGAGAGGATAATCAGCAGGTCGGCTTCAACCAGATTGGTGACCAGCGCAGAAAGATTGTCATTGTCGCCGAAGCGGATCTCTTCAACCACCACCGTATCGTTTTCGTTGACAATGGGGGTCACCCCGTATTCGAGCAGGGTCATGACCGTGTTGCGCGCATTCAGGTAACGGCGCCGGTTGGACAGGTCATCGCGGGTCAGCAGCACCTGGGCGACATTGTAATTGTGATCCTGGAAGGTCTCCCGGTAGCCACGGATGATCCGCGTCTGGCCGATGGCCGCCGCCGCCTGTTTCTGCGGAATGGTCTGCGGTCGGCCGACGATCCCGAGCAGCCCCTTGCCGGCCGCGACCGCACCGGACGACACCATAACCACTTCCAGACCACGATCGAGCAGGTGACAGACATCGGCGGAAAGCGCCGCAATCCGTTCGGTTTCCAGCCCGGCGGCATTGGAGATCACCCCGCTGCCGATTTTAACCACCACGCGCTTGACATGAGACAGCAGGGCGCTGCGCATAACGCCTCTGGCTGCAATTTCCTGATCCATGGCTTTCATTCTTCTTCGTCACCCGCTTGTCTCAGCTCATCCAACATTGTTCCGACCGCCCGGACCAGCTCCTTCAGTCCTTCCCCGGTCACCGCAGAAATGGCCTGCACCGGAAAACCGAGGGACTCAAAATGCTCCCGCAGCTGTTCCGCCTGCTCACGCACTTCCGGAATATCGATCTTGGTCAGCACCACCAGTTGCGGCTTGACGGCCAGCTCGGCAGCGTAACCTTTCAGCTCGTTGTTGATCATCTGAAAATTGTCGAAGGGATCACCCTCCTGCATGCAGGACAGGTCGACCAGATGCAGGAACAGATCGGTCCGCTCAACATGACGCAGGAACCTGGTACCCAGGCCGTGCCCCTCGCTGGCCCCGGCAATCAGCCCGGGGATATCGGCCAGGACCATGGTCTTGAAGCTGCCGTAACGCACCACGCCCAGGTTGGGAACCAGGGTGGTAAACGGGTAATCGGCAATTTTCGGCTTGGCCGCGGAAACCGCCGAGATCAGCGTCGACTTGCCGGCATTGGGCAAACCGACCAGCCCGACATCGGCGAGCAGTTTGAGTTCCAGGCGCAGGGACTTGGTCTCACCGGCAATCCCCGGTTGGGCATGGCGCGGCGCCCGGTTGGTGCTGGTGGCAAACCGGGCATTGCCCCGGCCGCCCTGGCCGCCCTCCAGAAACAACAGGGAGGTTCCCGCTTCGGTCAGATCGGCCAGCAACTCGCCGCTTTCATCATCATAAACCAGGGTTCCGGGCGGAACCTTCAATTCCAGGGACTCGCCGTTCTTGCCGTGCATATTCTTGCCCAGGCCGGGCGCGCCATTCTGGGCTTTATAATGATGCATGTAGCGGTAATCAAGCAGGGTCGACAGCGCCTCATCAACCACAAAGTAAACGCTCCCCCCTTTGCCACCGTCACCGCCATCCGGCCCCCCTTTGGGGACAAATTTTTCCCGACGAAAAGAAACGCAGCCGCGGCCGCCGTCTCCCGCCTTGACCTCAATTCTAACCTGATCGACAAACTTCATAGATATCAGTATCTTTCCAACCCTGAACGGGCAACAACCTTGATGATTCCAAACAGGCAGGACTCATTAACTCCCTGCCTGCCACGTTTTACAGTAATGCCGGCCAGCGACCCGTGACTGACAACAGAGCAAATGCCTCATTCCCAGCTGCGTCAAAGGCTCACGCGGTCATCTGAGCGTACCTTGATTGCCAGTCTTTTTCAATCCATCCGGCAGAAAAGTAAAAACCCGGTCACTGACAGAGCAGCACCGGGTTCTTACGAGTGGTTCATGGGCAACAGAGATCAGGCGGTATAAACACTGATCTGCTTGCGTCCCTTCGCCTTGGTTTCAAACTTGACAACACCGTCGATCAGCGCGAACAGGGTATAATCCTTACCGCAACCAACGTTGTTACCAGGGTGGAAAGTGGTACCGCGCTGGCGGACCAGAATCGACCCTGCGGACACTTCCTGTCCACCAAACCGTTTGACACCGAGGCGCTTTCCGGCACTATCACGACCGTTTCTGGAACTACCGGCAGCTTTCTTATGAGCCATGAGTCGCCTCCTTAAGCTTCGATTGCCGCGACTTGAAGTCGGGTAATAGGTTGACGGTGGCCGTATTTTTTACGGTTACCTCCACGTCGCTTGGATTTAAAGACCAGAACTTTCTTGTCTTTTTCCTGCGCAACGATCCGTGCCTTAACCTTGGCACCTGGTACGAGAGGTGTTCCGATTTTAACCTCTGCGCCACCGACCATGAGGACTTGATCGAGTTCGATGGTTTCACCCACCGCGCCATCGATCATCTCGACCTTGAACAGGTCGCCTTCGGAAACTTTGTACTGTTTTCCTCCGGTCTTGATCACCGCATACATTGTCAATCTTCTCCTATCTCAACTTAAAAGACCGCAGACGCAGGTATTGCGCTGCAAACGCGAACTATAGCGATGCCCATGGAGGCTGTCAAGCAAAAATCCCCGACCGCTGATTTGCTTTCGTCGGCTTTTGCGATCGCTCCCACGAAGGGAGCGACCCCTTATACGGGTTTTCCGACCCGATACAAACTGTTTCAATCCACGCTCCCGCGTGGGGAGCGACATTGATGGGGTTTCGACGACCACGGATGACAACGGTTTCAATCCACGCTCCCGCGTGGGGAGCGACAATAATACTCTTCATAATTTTCAGGATTCGCAGCGTTTCAATCCACGCTCCCGCGTGGGGAGCGACTACATTCCGCCCTTTCTTATTCGTTTTATGTTTACGTTTCAATCCACGCTCCCGCGTGGGGAGCGACCCGGCCGGTTAAGCCATTTATTTACCAGGAGCGGTTTCAATCCACGCTCCCGCGTGGGGAGCGACCTGGTATAACTACATATCCGAAGGAAACCTTACGTTTCAATCCACGCTCCCGCGTGGGGAGCGACACGGGCTGTGGGCCATGCTCAATTATTTAAAATGTTTCAATCCACGCTCCCGCGTGGGGAGCGACCAATGCCGCGACGACCTGGCCGACATTTAACCAGTTTCAATCCACGCTCCCGCGTGGGGAGCGACGCCTACCACACGACAAGAGGCGCTCACAATGACGTTTCAATCCACGCTCCCGCGTGGGGAGCGACAAGCTGCAAGCAGGGGATATGGTAGGAACTGGCAGTTTCAATCCACGCTCCCGCGTGGGGAGCGACTCCTGTACGGATTTTGTTCTGGCTTGCCTTCTTTGTTTCAATCCACGCTCCCGCGTGGGGAGCGACGATTGCCGAGGTCACAGCCACGTTAAATTGCGAGTTTCAATCCACGCTCCCGCGTGGGGAGCGACGTTAAATGTTTGGGCACCTCAGACTATGCTGAAGCTGTTTCAATCCACGCTCCCGCGTGGGGAGCGACGAAATAATTTTTCCCACTTCTTCCCCCTTTAGTGGTTTCAATCCACGCTCCCGCGTGGGGAGCGACGCACGTTGGGCGGATCGGGCAATTGCGTGGGCTGAGTTTCAATCCACGCTCCCGCGTGGGGAGCGACATGCGATGAGACTGGCGGTTGGAACGGATGCGGTGTTTCAATCCACGCTCCCGCGTGGGGAGCGACGGACAAATGCCGCCTGGGTGCAAAGGCCAACGGAGTTTCAATCCACGCTCCCGCGTGGGGAGCGACCCGCCTCATCGTCGGCAATCATTCCCTCCACCATGTTTCAATCCACGCTCCCGCGTGGGGAGCGACTGACAAGATTTTCCTCACCGGCCAGCACTACCGGTTTCAATCCACGCTCCCGCGTGGGGAGCGACTGACAAGATTTTCCTCACCGGCCAGCACTACCGGTTTCAATCCACGCTCCCGCGTGGGGAGCGACGGGCGCTAAGACCGGCCTTGGCGGTGTGAAGGGTGTTTCAATCCACGCTCCCGCGTGGGGAGCGACTCGCAATTCCAAGTATTTATATTGAGCAGTGCATGTTTCAATCCACGCTCCCGCGTGGGGAGCGACGATATCGAGATCAGCTTGACACGATCGCTGCCGGCGTTTCAATCCACGCTCCCGCGTGGGGAGCGACGGATGGGATCAACCGGGTAGGGATGCGGTCCATAGTTTCAATCCACGCTCCCGCGTGGGGAGCGACGGCAGGAGTGGCTTGGCCCCACACGAGATACACCGTTTCAATCCACGCTCCCGCGTGGGGAGCGACAGCTGCGCACCGGTTTTAAAATCAGTCGTCGCAGCGTTTCAATCCACGCTCCCGCGTGGGGAGCGACTTCCCGGCATACACGCAAACCGATGTTGCGAAAAGTTTCAATCCACGCTCCCGCGTGGGGAGCGACTTGTCCTGGAAAACGGAGTTGACGGTTATATCCAGTTTCAATCCACGCTCCCGCGTGGGGAGCGACGTTCGCCGTCAAATCAGCCAACATAGAGCTTTCTGTTTCAATCCACGCTCCCGCGTGGGGAGCGACTTTCGATTCGTGTCTCCTGAATACGGTATCAGAGTTTCAATCCACGCTCCCGCGTGGGGAGCGACCGTGATATTACCGAGGCTGGGGTCGTTGTTTTATCGTTTCAATCCACGCTCCCGCGTGGGGAGCGACTGCATGCTTTTAACAGCATGTTTTTACAATGTTTTTAGAACAGTTTCCGCGAACCTTGTGGTTATCGGTACAACAAATCTGCCGTTGATTAAAGGCCAAAGAAAAAGTATTTAATTTTCAAAGATCTTCGGCTGCGCGAACCTCCCGGGGGAAATGCCATCGCTAGGGGTTCGCGGACGCTATAGAATCAGCGGGCCTTCCATGTCGATTGCTTCTTTAGCGCCGACATGTTCGACGCGTTTGCGCCAGTTTGCTCCCAAAAAGTAAAACCGCAGACTGTCCTGCTCGTCATCAATAATCTCGATGAGCTGCTGCCGCATCTGCGTCCATTGGGCCGGATCGACCAGACATTCGAAGACCGAGTACTGCACCCGTTGCCCGTGATTCTGGCAGACTTTGGCAACCCGTCTGAGCCGCCTTGCCCCGGCGCGGTCGAGGGTACTGACATCGTAACTGACCAGGACCATCATGGCTTCACCTCCATAAAAACGGCGGATACGCGTCCAGGTCACTGCGCAGGTAGCGGCTCAGCAGTTGCGCCTGAGCAAAAACCAGCATGCCGACGGGGATTTTTTCCTGTAAAAAGGGATGCTCAATCTCTTCCTGCTTGCGCTTCTGATAGGCCACCAAAACGGTTTTGCGGGTCTCGTCATCCATTCTGACCGCACCGGAGGCGGTCACTTCAAATCCCTTGTTTTTGACCTGCCCCAGATTGATCAGCGACAATACCAGGCGATCCGCTAAGAACGGGCGAAATTCTTCCATCAAATCCAGGGCCAGGCTCAGCCGGCCGGGACGATCCCGATGCAGAAAGCCGACGGCAGGGTCAAGCCCGACAGTTTCCAATGCGGAGCGGGTATCGTGATAGAGCAGTGCATAGACAAAGGACAGTAAACAGTTGACTCTGTCCCGTGGCGGCCGCCGATTCCGGCCGGAAAAAACAAAATCCTGCTTACGGGTCACAATCAGGCTGTCGAATTGATCAAAATAATCCCTGGCCGTGCGCCCCTCGACGCCGCGGATGCTTTCCAGGTCGTCTTCCTGTAGCAACCGCTTACTGTAATGAGCCAGTTGCCGACAGGCCTGGTCCAGTCCTTCGGCTGGTGCCTTTGCCCCATGATCCCGCAGGCCGCGCTGGAGGATGGTCCTGGCATTGGCGACCTTGCCCAGCACAAACATACGAGCCAACTCCGCCGATGAGCGGTCACAATCGGCCCGGCGATACTGTTCGCGTCGCAGCAGCACATTGCCCGAGACCGGCCCCTGGACCCGGGCCAGGAAACGGCCGTATTCGGTCATAAAACTGACCGCGACATCGTTCTCGGCGCAATGCCCCAGCAAAAACGGACTGCACAGGACATTTCCAAAGCAGACAATCGAACTCAGGGTGATCACCGGCAGGCGCAGTTTGTTCTCTTTATCGACCTGGACGACAACGGTTTCACCCTCTTTATGCAGATAAGCCCCCTGGGTGGTGACATACAGGGTGTTCAGCATTTTTCTCATCGCTCCCCCTCCAGCATTCGGATCAGATAACGGCTGACCGAGCGTTGCTCGGTGCAACCCTTCGGCATGCAGACTTGCAGCAGCGAACACTGCTCACATTTCTGATCAAAAACGGCTGCCGGGGTCCGCTGCCCGGAGATCAGCTCATGAACAGCGCGGCAAACTTGTTCGGTCAGTTGGCGCAAGGCCGGATCAAAAGCAATCTCTTTGCGGCGTTTCTTCTGCCCATAGAACAATGCTCCGGCAGGAATATCCAGTTGCAGCATCTCTTCCAGACATAAGGCTTGGGCGCACAGTTGGACCTCGTCGCTATGATCTTTTTTGGGGCGGCCACGTTTGTATTCCACCGGAAACACCGTGCCGTCATCATGAAACTCCACCACATCGGCCTGCCCGGCCAGTCCCAACCGGGCCGAACTGATCGGCAAGGTGCGCACGATCAACACCGACCCCTTACGTTCATTCTTGCTGCTGTCGGCCCGTTCGTGGAGGATTCTGCCTTCGGCGGTGAAGCGGTTCTCGGCCCACTGCTGTTCCAGATGAATAAGTGCGCATTGGCGAGGGCAGAACAGGTAATGCTGCAGTGCCGAGAGCATGATGTAGTCAGCTTCGTGATACATGGACCCTCCTTTATGAATCCCCCTCAATCCCCCTTTCTGAAAGGGGGAGTTTTTTGTGGGCTTTATCAAAGGGTTAGGGAGTGGACAGTCGTTTCTGCAGCTGCTGAAAAATTTGTTTGAGGACCGCATCGGTCTCTTTCAAGACCTGCAGATTGTCGAATCTCAAGACCAGCAAACCTTGCTCTGCAAGATATTCGTCCCGCAATTGATCCCGGACTTGATGTTCAGCATCTAAATGTTGGCCGCCATCAACCTCGACAACCAACTTGGCCGCTGGAGCGAAAAAATCGACAATGAAATGGCCAAGCGGTTTCTGCCGGTAAAACTGCACGCCCAGCAGTTGCTTGCGCCGCAAACCAGACCACAGAACTTGCTCGGCAACAGTCATATTCCGCCGCAAATCCCGCGACGGTCGCTTTAATGCACGATTGTACTCAAGCACATCTCCCCCTCCTAGAAAACCACCCTCCCCTATTACCCCCCTTTAACAAAGGGGGGCCAGGGGGGATTCCTTCATCACAACTTCTCAATAATCTCCACCCCGGAAGGAGCCTCACCGACCGTCACCGTATAATCCTTAAACGCCCGGGCCGGGCCCTCGGAATGGCTGTTGCGTTGGATGTCGATCAGATCAAACAGCTTGTGAGCGGGCGCATTACCAAGTTTGTCCTGGTGCTTGAAGACAAACAACTTCTGACTGCTCATCATTCCCCTCGCTGCAGACCGATCATGCTCAAACATGTTAATCAGGGCATTCCAGAGCAACTCAAGATCCTCCTCCCCGAAGCCGGTTTTCTCGGCCAATGACGCCGAAATAAACCCTTTGGCGATATACAAACCATAAGGGACAATGTGCTTGCGTCCCATGGTGCGTTCTTTTTCCAGGTCCTTCTCATTGGTTACCGCCATGCGGGTAATACTGACCTCTTGGGAAAGAATCGGCTCGACGCTGGTTGCAAAAGCCAACTGAACCGGACCACGCACCTGCCCGCAATTGACTTCGGTCGTCATAACAGCGCCGAAGCTACGGATATCGTAAAAATTGGCGCACATCCAGCCGGTCACCTTCTGTGCATCTTCAATCTTTTTCGGGAGTTTTTTCGCCTCCGGTTTCAGATCAAATTCTTTGTAGGCCATTTCGTTGGTGCGATTGAGTACTGCCTTCTCCTGCACGTAAATATTGAAACCTTCAGCGCCCTCTTTGGCCAGCGCCACATGATTGCGAATTTTCCTTTTCAGGCAGACATCAGTCACTAGCCCATGACCGGTTTCAGGATCGACACGCGGAGTGTTGCCGGCATCGGGATCACCGTTGGGGTTACCATTTTGAACATCGAACAACAGAGCAAATTCGTAGCGATTAGCAATAGCAGTCATGGTTTATCCCTCCTGAGTATTTTTCGTAAAAAAGTTTTTGCGCTGATGGTAATAACCGATCATAAACAAGCCCTGTTCCTGGGCGTTCTGAGTTGTCGGATAATCATCCAGTTCACCATTGATATCCTGAATCATGCGATCAAGATAAATAGCCCGTCCGCGTTTATCGGAATCCTTACGCAGCTTTGCGATATGATTGGCTGAATTTTTCAGCAGCATGGGCAATACCAACTGCGGAGTTGCAGCTGCTGCCCCAAGATAACGATCTTTGACGGTTGCATTTGCACCGGGAATCGCTTCTTCCTGCGCCTTTTCAAGAACGGCGAACAATCGTCCCAGCAAATAGGGTGAATCTTTTCTTTCGGGATCAAACGACACGGGAACCTCCTCCATTTTGGTATTGCGCAGCAGATAGGCTTTAAGCAACGCCGCGCGAAAATAGGTGACATTGTGCTCGGCACGAATCCGGTCGAGCACCACCGGCAACAGATTCTGCGGATAGGGACAACCAGTCAACATGGCGCGGGTCAATCCACCGGCAAGAACCGGAGAGATGTTCTCCGATTTACCCAAAGTTGCTGTCTGCACCAAGAGGCGCCACAAAGGCGGAAATTCAGGTTCGCTGTCGTACTGACGCACCATGCTTAATTCCCGATAATACTGACCGACCTTCTCCAGCAGATCACCCAAGCTGGTTTCCTGCCAGAACCGAATAGAAAGACGCGCAGCGTTGGGAGCCAAGCCGAGAATGTAGAACTGCACATCGGTTTCCAGATCGGGCATAAAATCAGTCGGCTTTTTACCGTCTCGAACTGCTTTGAGCAGGCCATGAATATCCTTGGCCGTTTTCCGGTCGTCTTGTTCTGCGGGTTCTTCTTCAGCCTCGGACGGTTCGAACACATCCGCCAGAAACGGCTCCAGCGACGTCGGCCGTTTGGCCCAGAAAATATAAGTGGTATCGCCGATGCTGATCTTCTGGCGACTGTAACTGGACAGCAAGAAGTTGAGGGCTGTGGTGTAGGCAAAAGCCGACGTTTCGGCAACCGAGGCCTTGTCCTGATGGTAAGACACAAAGGCCGAGGCATTGAACGAGACAATATAACCACCGGACGTTTGCCCGCCACGCACCCCTTTTATCGGGGTATGCACCCCGGCCAGCGGGACGTTTTCTTCTCCACTGATCAGGCATTGCCCTACGGAGGCAGCAGAATCGTTCTGCCCGTACTTCAACCACTCCCGCTGTACCGATGGGCGGTCGTGGATAAAACCGGGAACTCCGTCCAACCGAAAAACCAGATTTGCATTGCAAACGTCTTCCCACGACTGAAAGCGGGCAACGCTCTCAGCGGCTTGCGAACAGTTCCATTGGGCAAGAAACTTTTTTACTGCGACAAAGCCGGGATCATCAACATCCTTACCAATCTCATGCAGAAAAACGTTAAAAGCCTCAAAGCGTTCACGATTTTTCTCTGTCGCACCATCGGTATCAGCACCGAAAATATATGCAGCCTTATCCCATAAAAAGTTGGCTTTCACCCCCGAAGTCCGGGTCACCGCAGCAGGCACCTGCATCTTGCGCGGTTTAACTTTATTCCCTTCCCCATCCCGCAAATCCTCAATATTGCGCAAGGAACCATCTTCACCCAGCACCAGGGCAAAAGAAATATTCTCAACACTGGTACCGAATGCGGGCATTTCAGCATCGGGGTCATCCAGCATCCGCTGGTAGTAACTGTTGAGGGCATGCAGAATCATGCGCATACCTCCGTAGCTAACGGCGACGGCGGTTCGATGATACCGTCATTCATGCTGGCGCGGAAAAACAGCGGCGTCATGTCGTTGGCAAAATCAATGTCGAGCAGCATGTAACCGAGATCTTTTTCTTGCCCGGCATAACAAGATACAGGGATTTCATCATCGAGCAGTTCAAAAGAGGCGGGGAATTCTCGACAACCGAGGCAGGGCTGATGAAAAAACTGCCCTTTGCGGGCGCGGCGATTAAAGATATCGAGATGCTTCCCCTCGTTGTCTTCGGAACCGGCTTTATCAGTCATGACAAAGTGAGCTTCAATGACATATTCGACATTGCGCAACAAGGTGGATGCCCGCTGTTGCCGGTTTTTGCCGTCATCGACCAGAAAGTAGAGTTGTTTGTTTTCCCGCATGACAGTGGCGGGATTTGGTTTGGGAATTTTCGAACTGACTTCGTTGCGCCGGACATTGTCGAATTTGATCGGCTTGAGAACATGAATCTTATCGACCACCCAGCGGGTCGCCGGCTTCCAATGGATCGCTTCGAGAATTCCCCGCGCAGCAGACGGGGTCATCACGTCGTAAGAGACGCGTTCCACCTTCATCTCGGGTCGGGTAAAACAGGCATAATCCCCCCAGACCCGTAGCTTGATACCATACGCCATAGGGCTTACCTCCTTGATTATGAATGAATCCCCCTCAATCCCCCTTTTTCAAAGGGGGAAGCATAATTCCCCTCTTTGGCAAAGAGGGGCTAGGGGAGATTCGAGATTTGCGGGCCGTCATTCTGACGGCCCGCACCTTTTTGAGCTTACTCTACCTTATGTTTCAACCCACGCCCCTATGCAGAGCGACTAATGAAACGCACCTATGGAGGCTCCAATTCAACTTCTAAACCAAAAAGATCTTTACCAAACAGTGCCAGCCTTAGCCTAAAGGTCATTTTCCGTCGAAACTTCATTAAAACCTCCATTAGTTTCAATAAGGCTAATGGAGAGAAATGAATCCGTCAAGATTTTTTTAGTAGCTAGCTCTATCTTATGAATTGATTTATCCAATCATGTCTCCAGGATCCCAATATTCTCCCCGCTCAGCGCACAAGCCAACGTCATCACGATAAGCGGACAGGTTCCTCAACACCGGAAACTGTCCATCCACCATTTCCAATGCTCCCGCCGTATTCAACACAGCAAATTCATGATTGCGTACGGCAACGCTGTACCCTTGCAGTTTACGTAAAACGGCCCGAGGGAATTCGGTGTACCGCAGCTGCCGTACCAACTCCTCGGTCCCCGGTTCTATAGGAATGATCACGCCAACGGTTTCATCCCCAATAAAACGGAAAGACTCGGCAACTGTGTGAAAGGGGAAATAGAAATCTCTGGAGAGCTGAATCTGCTTCTGATTCGGGAAGGCCGACAAAATGCTTTTTTTGTCCAATTCCTGCACGTCGTAAAGCAGGGCAAAAAATCGCCGCATCACTTCCAAACCAATTGGATCGGCATCCGGCAAACTGCGCAACGCTTCTTCAGCACGGCTGGCACAACGTTTAACCCAAGGCATGCGCGCCGGTTGCTCCGGCTCATAAACATGGACCCGTCCAAGCCCTGCCATTCTTCCCTCACGGTTGCAACGACCCGCTGCCTGGGCGATGGAATCGAGTCCAGCCATGGCGCGATAGACGACGGGAAAATCAAGATCGACCCCGGCTTCGACCAGCGAAGTGGAAATAACTCGGCAGGACATGTTCTGTTTTAGACGCAATCGAATTGTGTCCAGTACTTGGCGACGATGCTCGGGATACATATTGGTGGAGAGATGAAAATTGCCTTCGCTTGGCGGCAACATCTCGAACAGTTTACGCGCCTGAGGCTTGGTAGACACAATACAGAGGACCTGCTCATCCGCTGCCAACCGTTCGGCCAATTCTCCGTTGGTCAGCTTACCGATAAACGTAACCTCGGTGCGGCGCAAGTCAGTATATAGCTGTTGCGGTCTCTCAATAACTTCATGGATTTTCGGCAGCCGATTACGCAGTGCGCTATCGTCCAGAGCGGGCTGGGTTGCCGTGCAGAGCACCAACGAACACCCGTAGCGCTCAACCAATTCACGCAAAGCCGCCAGACAGGGTTCCAGGTATTCGGTCGGAATCGCCTGCGCTTCGTCCAGCACGATGACACTGCCAGCAATATTGTGCAGTTTGCGACAACGGGACGGCTTGTTGCTGAATAACGATTCGAAAAACTGCACATTGGTTGTCACCACGACCGGTGCATCCCAATTTTCCGTCGCCAGCCCACGCCGCCGGTTGTAAACCGCCTCTTCCGGCTCGTCTTTTTCTTTGTAATTGCAGTGATGCTCCAAGACCGATTCGCGACCGAGAATATCCTGAAACACCCTGGCATTCTGCTCAATGATCGAGGTGAAGGGAATGGCATAGATCACCCGTTGCAACTTGTTGGCAACGGCGTGATCAAGGGCGAACGCCAGCGACGAAAGAGTTTTCCCTCCGCCAGTCGGCACGGTCAGAGAAAAAACCTGTGGGGCAAGCTCGGCCTTGGTCCGGCATTGCTGCAGGATGGCTTGGCGGAGCCGATTCACCGGTGTTGGTTCGGCCTTTTGCGTGAGCTTTTGCAGATGGAGGTTTAGCTTCTCCCGCAGATCGACTAGCTGCTGACAATCAAAAGAGGATCTTAGTGCAGCTTTTTCCGGCGTACAAAATGTTTCCGTATCCAAAAAGTCTGCATCGACCAGACAGGAAAAAATCATCCGCGTGAAAAATGCCATGCTGAATCCAGCCGTTTTTTCTTCCGGTTTTTCCAACGGCCAGCGCAACACATTCTGCAACTCAATCGACGGCAGCAACGATGCATCTTCGGGAACCTTGCCGTACTTCAGCCGCCAGTGCAGCTCTGTCTCCTGGGCACCGCCATCCGGCAATCCCCCGTGGTGGCCGGTGATCATATAGGAAAGCAGCGGCCCAAGTGGCCCACCATGCTCACGAGCCAACCGCGCACCAAAAGTCGTGTGATCGACCCGCTGGGAATTCCCTTCCAACCGGCGCTGAAAAGCAGCTGTTGCCTTGCCGACGTCATGCAGCAACCCGGCCAACTCCCCCCAGTCAGCAGCACCAAACACCGCGGCAAATCCTCTGGCTAATCCGGCGACTCCCTGAAGATGATCTTCCAGCGTCTGCCAGCCTGACTTATCAGGACTCTCCGTCGAATGTGCGTAATAGGTTTCCATCACCTTCCCTCCTCCCTCTAATCATCCCCCAACACCCCAAAAATCAACTCAACCCCAAACAGAGCCAGCACCAACCTGAGCACCCCGTTGATCTCCAACGGTGCAAAAACATCAGCGAAATACGCCCTGGCAGAGATCCCCGCAGAACGGTATCCATAACAGCGGCCAAGCAGGATGACCGGCAAAAAGCACAGATCGAACAGGGGAAGAAACAGCTTGAACGCCAGCAAAGCCAAAAAGGCCAGGGCATAGGCCAACCACCATCCGCACAGCCCACCCAATACAACCGCCAGAAAGAGAGAACCAGCCTGAAATAACCAGCCAATACAGATCACCACCACTCCAGCCACATAAACCGCAAAGTATTTGTTTCCGCAGCTTAAAACCTTGCCGATAACGTTGAGAAACCACTCTCGACAGCGTAGCAGTCGGCGGGTGATGGTCCGGAGTGTGTGTTTGTCAGACATGGTCCCTCCTGAGAACAGATTCTCTCAGAATCTATCCGTCCATTGCGTCAAAATAAGTCACACAACCAATGAAGAAATAACTAATCCGGCGCTTCAACCACAAAAAAACGCACATGGCTGCAAAATCCATGTGCGCAATCAGCTGTAAATTTCTTCTGTCTTCACCCACCCCTCCACAAGTCATCGGGTTCAAACACCGTAAACTGAAATCAGTATAAAGGGTTCTACCTCATCGGCAAGCTACCCTGCCGCAAGCTCAACGCTGCAGCCGGTTAAGCAGTTTTTGCAGCCGGTCGGCGACGGCCGGGTCGGTTTTGGCTTTGAGTTGCAGGCGCCGGACCGCGGAACTCAGGGAGGAGACGTCGCGGCCGAGACGGTCGCCCAGGGTGGTCAGGGTGGCGCAGCCGGTTTCCAGGTAGAGCCAGGCCCAGCAGGCCCGGGCATCGGCGCAGGCGCGATTTTTACCGGGCGCGGCCAGTTCCTGCTCGGTCAGGCGAAAGCGCTCCTGGATCAACCGGTCGACCCGCTCGGCACCGATTTTGGGACGGTATTTCTGTCGCGACAGCTTCATCACTCCGCGCACGAAATCCTCTTCGCCAAGGATGCGCGGATCATAGCTTCCGCCGGTGGAAAAATCGCTGGTCTCCGCCGGAGTCAGGCCTTCATTGACATAGGCGTGGAATTTCATCAGTGCGCGGATGCCGGTGTCTTCGATGCCGAGGAAGGTCCGTTCGCGGCTCAGCCAGGGGACGGTCTCGCGGCCACAATAGGCGCGATGGCTGCTCCAGGGGTAATGCATCGGATCTGCGGCGAGTCTTTCCCGGAGCGGATTGACGTGCAGATCGCGGACCAGGGGCAGCAGGTACTGTTCCGGATCAATGAGGATCGCTTTGTAGCGACCCTGAAAGAGATGGCCGATCTGGCCGTGCCAGTCGTTGAACCAGCGAGTGTAGCGGAACCCGAGCTGCTGCATGATGCGCGCCAGGGGCACTTCGTCGACTTCGACCACCAGCCGCAGCCGGTCCGCCAGCAGGCAGTAGGCATGGACCCGATGACCGAATTTTTCGATCCCTTCCTGAATCAGCAGCAGAAAACGGGTCCGGTCGATAGCGTCGGTAAACACCTGCTGGCGGGCGTTCCCCTGCAGGGTCACATGATAGACGGCTCCGGGGAAATGCAGTCGCGGTTTACGCGCCATAACGCCTCCTCAATGACAAGCCTGCCCCCAGGAGAAACGGACAGAACGGGTTAAATAAGGCATTTTTAAACGAAAAGTTGACTGAGGCAAGAAAATTCAGGAAAACGGAGGGGAGAACGCCCGGGAAGAAAACCGCGAGGGCGGTCCTTCTTCCCGGTGGGTTTGACAATAGCTCAGCCGACGGCGATTTCGTACTGCTCGATATGAAACCCGGGGCGCGGGTTGATGGTCACGGCCCGGCCGTAGGCCTGCTCAACCTCGTCCAGCCCGCCGCGTTCTTCGTCGATGAGCAGCCCGGCGATTTCCGGGTGGGCCAGCAAGGTGACCCGACCAGCCGGCAGATCGGCCATTTCGCGATGCAGTTCGCGGAGGATCTCGTAAATAACTGTGAGCTTGCCTTTGACGTAGCCTTTTCCCTCACAGTAGGGGCAGGGTTCGCAAAGGGTGCGGCCGATGCTTTCGCGCACCCGCTTGCGGGTCATTTCCACCAGGCCAAGCTCGGAAATCTTCAGGATATTGGTTTTGTTCTTGTCGCTTTTAAGGGCTTCTTCCAGGGCGGCATGGACTTTTTCCCGGTGGGCTTCCTTTTCCATATCGATGAAATCGATAATGATCAGCCCGCCGATATTGCGCAGCCGGAGCTGAAAGGCGATCTCCTTAACCGCTTCCAGGTTGGTCTTGAGAATCGTGTCTTCAAGGTTGTGCTTACCAACGTAGCGGCCGGTGTTGACGTCGATGGCGGTCAGGGCTTCGGTCTGTTCGATAATGATGGAACCGCCGCTTTTCAGCCAGACTTTGCGCCCCAGGGCGCGGGAGATCTCGACTTCGAGGCCGTAGGCGTCGAACACCGGTTCTTCCCCTTTATAGAGTTCGATACAGTAATTCAGCCGTGGCATGAAGGTGCGCAAGAAGCGCACGATCTTGTTGTATTCTTCGAAATCATCAACCACGATCTTGTGGACATCCTCGGTCAGGATATCGCGCAAAACCTTGCTGGTCACGTCGAGATCGGAATGGATCAGGCTGGGTGCTTTGACTTCATCGAGGCCGCGACTTAAATTCTCCCAGAGGCCGACCAGAAACTCCATATCGTGGCGCAGGTCCCCCTCGCTCTTGCCTTCGGACACCGTGCGCACGATAAAGCCGGTGCCGGGCTTGCGGATTCCTTCGACGATCAGCCGCAGCCGGTCCCGCTCTTCCTCGCTTTCGATCCGCCGCGAGATCCCGACATGATCGACGGTCGGCATGTAGACCAGATGCCGGCCGGGCAAGGAGATATGCGAGGTAATGCGCGCCCCTTTGGTGCCGATAGGCTCCTTGGAGATTTGCACCAGCAGCTCCTGCCCCTCCCGGAGCAGGTCCTCAATGGGCGGCAGATGGGGCAGTTCGGCCTCCTCGGCCTGGTCGTGGGGATGCTCTTCCCCCTCGATGGTGCGTTCGACCTGCTCCATCTCGTCGAACACATCGGCGACATAGAGGAAGGCGGCCTTTTCCAGACCGATATCGACAAAGGCCGCCTGCATGCCGGGCAGCACCCGAATCACCTTGCCTTTATAGATATTACCGACAATCCCCCGTTCCTTCTCCCGTTCAATATAAAGCTCCGCGATATGCCCCCCTTCGAGCAAGGCGACACGGGTCTCATGGGAGGTGGTACTGATGACCAGCTCCTTTGTCATATCCGACTCCTGTATTCTTAAATATATAAAAAGAAAATAAGCTATTCGATTCGAGCGCTGCAGGCGTCAGCCGACGGGCAACCCGCCGGGACGGTGTTTGTGCCGACCACCGCAAACCTGCTTGAAGGGCGAAGCATGCGCCCCGGCCTTGAGCGGGAGGCGGGCAAACCAGTGCGGACCCCTGCTCGGACAGACAACCTCCGGCAGGGCTCCCGACAGCCGTTGCACCGCAGGCCGTTTTGCGCAATCAATAATGTTGAACGCTTGTTTCAGACTGCTATTGTACTTTCCGCAATCTGATTTGCCAACTACTTGAGAATAATTCCTGTTTTCCGAACCCCGGAACGGCGGATCGTTTCGACATCCTGCTCGAACAACCAGGCGGCAATCTGCAGCGGGCTGCCTTTGCGCAGCTCTATGAGCAGGTTATCCTCAACCAGTTGCAGGTTCTGCACATCCGGTCGCAGGTCCAACTGTTCGACCTTCCCTTTTTTGAGCCGTGTTGCCGGAACTTCCGCAGCGGACAAAAACTCTGCGATCCGTCCCGCCAGGGTCGCCCTGACCGTTGCGGGCACCGGCACCAGATAACTGCTGCCCGCAATGGCCGCCGAGGGGGAGAGGGCCTTCCAGGCAATCTCTTCGGCCTGATGGATCGTAAAACCTTCCGGCAGCTGCCGGTTCAGCTCGCCCACCAGCTGTTCCAGGGGAACCGGGTAATGCAGTTCCAGATCGACCAGTTCAGCGTCACTGGCCACCCCCATGGGCAAGGCCTCCAGAAAGGAGATCTTGGGTGCGGGGTGAAATCCTTGCGAAAAGCGCACCGGAATCCCGGCCCGGCGGACCGCCCGGTGGAACATTTTCAGGTATTCCAGATGCGCAACCATCCGCGCCCGGCCCAGCTTGCTCAAAGTCAGCCTGACCCGGGTCAGTTGCTCCGCCGGCGCATTCGGTGGCGCTGCGGCCGGCTCCAGGTTCCGGGCTGCGGCCTGGCGCGGGTCGAGCAAGCGCATGCGCAGGGTTTCGAAATCACAGACTCCGCAGCTGTGGCAGGCGCCGTTACGGCAATCAACGGTGGCGGCTTCGGCAAGGGCTTTTTCCAGCTCCTGCCAGAAGAAGGCTTTGCTCACCCCGCAGTCGATATGGTCCCAAGGCAGAATCTCGTCGCGCTCCCTGGCGCGCAGATACCAGGCCGGCTCGATTCCGCAATCGCTAAAAGCCTGCTGCCAGCGCGCAAAATCGAAATGCTCTCGCCAGCCGTCAAACCGACAGCCGAGGGCCACGGCCCGGGCCAGGACAGCGCCAAGACGGCGGTCGCCGCGGGCGAACACCCCTTCCAGGAAAGACAGCTGGGCTTCATGATATTTGAAACGCAACTTGCTCTTGCGCAGACCGTCGCGCAGCAGCTGCTGCTTGCGCAGGGTCTCTTCGACACCGATCTGCGCCTGCCACTGGAAAGGCGTATGAGGCTTGGGCACGAAGGTCGAGACCGCGACATTGACGTCATTCCCGCCGGTCCCCTTGCCGCTCCTTTTCACCTGCCAGGCCAGGGAGATCAATGCTTCGAGATCGGCATCGGTCTCCGTCGGCAGGCCCATCATAAAATAGAGCTTGATCAGCCGCCAACCGAGCCGGTAGGCATTGCCGGTGGCGGTGAGCAGGTCCGCTTCGCTGATCCCCTTATTGATCACCCGGCGCAACCGTTCGCTGCCGGCTTCGGGCGCCAGGGTAAAGCCGGTCTTGCGCACCCGTTTGATCTCTTCCATCAGTTCCGGGGTCAGGGAACCGACCCGCAGGCTTGGCAGCGACACCGCGACCTGCTCGTCGGCATGCTCTGCCATCAGCTCTTTGAGCAGCGGCTCGATGCAACTGTAATCCCCGGTCGACAGGGACAACAAGGAAATTTCTTCAAACCCTGAATTGGCAAGGCTCTTTTTGATCAGGTCCTTGATGGTAGCGGGATCCCGCTCGCGGACCGGGCGGTAGATATAACCGGCCTGACAGAACCGGCAACCCCGGGTACAGCCGCGGGCGATCTCCATGGCGACCCGGTTATGCACCGTATCCATGAACGGCACGATGGGCCGGGTCGGAAAGGGAGCGCTGTCAAGGTCAGCCAGGAAACGCCGGCGGACCTGTTCATAACCCGGCCGCAGCGGCTGAATTTTGGCAACCCGCCCGTCGTCATGGTAAGCGACGTCAAAAAAAGCCGGAACGTAAAAGCCTTCATGCCCGGCCAGGGCGGCGAGCAGCTGTTCCCGGTCCCAGCCTTCGGCCTTGGCCTGCCGAACCAGCCGGACCAGTTCGACCACGGCTTCTTCACCATCGCCGATCAGGGCAACATCAAAAAAGTCAGCCAGCGGCTCAGGATTGTAGGCACAGGGTCCGCCGACCACCACCAGCGGCGCATCCGTGGCGCGCTGTTGCCGGGTCAGCGGCAGCCCGGCCAGATCGAGCATGGCCAGCAAATTGGTATAGCTGAGCTCGTACTGGAGGGTGAAGCCGATGATATCGAAGTCCGCCAAAGGGCGTACCGTTTCCAGGGTGCAGAGGGGCTGGCCATCGGCCCGCAAGCGTTCTTCCATGTCCGGCCAGGGTGCATAGACCCGCTCCGCCGCAACCCATTCAAGCTGGTTGAGGATGTTGTAAAGAATCGGGAAGCCGATATGGCTCATGCCGACTTCATAGACATCGGGAAAAGCCAGCGCGATCCGCACCTCGATGCCGGCGTCCGCTTTGACAATACTGCCCAGTTCCCCGCCCAGGTAGCGGCTGGGCCGACTGACCTGGGTCAATGCTGTGGATTGATATTTTTCTGACACCGCTTCAAATCCTTTTATCGCCAGTGATTTTTAGCAATCACGGTTTTATCATCTGAGCGTTCGCCCTGCCGGCAACAACTGGCAACCCGGTTCCCCCGCCGGTTCACGAGCGAATGCAAAACGTTTCCGCAAAAGGCGGTAAAGTACCACCCTTGCCCCGCCAAAACAAGCGCCATTGCGTCAAGGATACGGGCAGAAACAGGTTGCTGTCCAGCGTAGCCCCGGCTTTCCTCTCCAGATTTTTTAGCCCCAGGCACTTTCTCAATGTGCACATTGCTATGAACCCGGATTTTCATTTAGAATTGAGGCTGATTGTTCAGCAAACACAGCTTGCCATGGAATAAAACACTCAATTAAAAGGCGGGAGAAAGCAGATAAACCATTGCGGCAAAGATTCATCCTCCTTGCCGGCATCCTTCTTCTGTTCTGGCATGCCGAACTCCGGGCCGCCGATGGAGAACGCTGCCCCCAGCAGCCGCAGGTTGTCGTGCTGGTCGCGGACCCGGCAGTACGACGCGAAATCTGCTCCGCAGCAGACCAGGCCATCGCCTTCCTGGCCAAATTCGCCTTATCTCCGCAGCGGGATATTGTTCTTGAGATTACCAATCAACAGATCGACAGCCACGGCTATTCGGCCTTCGGCAGTTACGACAGTCGCAGCGACCGGATTCAGTTGATGTCCTATGCCGCCATCATGGCCTTAAGCGCAGCGCCGACCATGTATGGGGAACCCTTTGACCGGGTCCACTATGCCGGCGCCATTGCCCATGAGACAACCCATGCCGTGGTTCAGCACAACCTGGCGGTCAAATTGATCGGCACCTCGGCCCAGGAATATCTGGCCCACGCCACCCAACTGGCGGTCCTCCCCACCCAACGTCGGCAGGCCATCATCGCCGAGCTGGGAGTCGGCGCCTGGGAATCGGGCGATCTGATCAGCGATGCTTACATGGCCATGGAGCCGGGCAAATTTGCCGTCAAGTCCTACCTGCACCTGTTATCGTTAAAAGATCCGCAGCCGTTTATCCAGATTCTCCTGAACAGTAAATGGTTTTACGTTTCGGTCCCGTAAACGGGGTTGAAAGGTTATGGAATGGGCCTTGCAAAAGCGGGTCAATGCCCTTTGCCCAGCCACAGGTCAGCGTCATAAAATTGCTCGCGGAGGCGTTCTTCCGGATATTGCTCCCAGAACCGCTCCTTGGAAAAATCGAATTTGTAACGCTGAACATAGGCCATGATCACTTTATAAGCGGCATTGATGCGGCGGATTTTTTCTTCATCGGCACTGGCTCCCCGGTCGGGATGATAGCGCATGACCAGTTCGCGGTGGCGCAGGCGGATCTCCTGCAGGGTCGCCTGTTCGGAGAGATCGAATTCAGCCAGGGCGGCTTGTAACTCAGCATAGGTCATGGGCTCTCCCTTTGATTGTCTGATCCGCTTCCGGCAGCCGCTTGCCAACAGCCTGCCGGGCATTGCTCAAAATATACCAGAGCCACCCCGCCCTGAACAGAGCCGCACCCGTTCCTGGAGCTGAGTCCTGCTTTAAAATTGACAGGTTATCGCCATTCGGCATAGGATGCGGCATTTTCTAAATAGTTGCCATCCGGAAACTCCGGTGGGGTAGTGTAATGTTTCTGATCTGGAAACCAGAAATTTTTCGTTGTGGCAAGGAAATCAAAGGGTTGCGCGGAGGCGTAGTCCCTTACGCCGCATAAGAAAACCCGCAGATTGACACCGCCACAGCGGAAAAGGGCCGGTTCCGGATGAAAACTAAATAGCGCCAGAGGAGACCCCGTGGCCCGCCAGAAAACCATTTACACTTGCCAGCAATGCGGCTTTCAAAGCCCCAAATGGATGGGGCGCTGCCCGGACTGCCAGCAGTGGAACAGCCTGGTCGAAGAACATCCGCTGCCGACGTCCAGCAACAGCCGCAGCCTGGCCGAACCGGGCAAGCCGCTGAAGCTCTCCGAAGTCAGCGGCCGCGAGGAAGACCGGCTCAGTTCCGGGCTGGCCGAGTTCGACCGAACCCTGGGCGGCGGCGTGGTGCCCGGCTCGCTGATCCTGGTCGGGGGAGACCCCGGCATCGGCAAGTCCACCCTGCTGTTGCAGGCGTTTGCGCAACTCGCCCAGAATGGGACCGCCCTCTATGTCACCGCAGAAGAATCGGCCCGCCAGGTTAAATTGCGCGCCGAACGTCTGGGGGTCAAAGCCGACAATCTCTACCTGCTGGCCGAAACATCCCTGGCCCAGATCAAGCAGCGCATCAAGGAGCTGCAGCCGGCGTTCCTGGTCATCGATTCCATTCAGACAATTTTTTGCGACAGTCTCGATTCGGCCCCAGGCAGCGTCAGTCAGGTCCGGGAGTGTACCGGCCAGCTGATGATCCAGGCCAAGGGCGACGGCTTGCCGACCTTCCTGGTCGGCCATGTCACCAAGGACGGCTCCATCGCCGGACCACGGGTCCTCGAACACATGGTTGACACCGTCCTCTATTTTGAAGGCAGCGGCGGGCATCCTTACCGGATTCTGCGGGCCGTGAAAAACCGCTTCGGCTCAACCAATGAAATCGGCGTGTTTGAAATGCAGGAGCAGGGCTTGCGCGAGGTTGGCAATCCATCGGAGCTGTTCCTGGCCGAGCGTCCCGAACATACTGCCGGCAGCGCGGTTGTCGCGGCCCTGGAGGGGAGCCGGCCGATTCTGGTCGAGCTGCAGGCGCTGGTTTCGGGCAGCTCCTTCGGCACCCCCCAGCGCACCGCCATCGGCATTGACCATAAACGGGTGGCGCTGCTGGTCGCGATCCTCGAAAAGAAGGTGGAGTTGTCCCTGGCCGGGCAGGATATCTTTCTCAATGTCGCCGGCGGGGTCAGGCTGGATGAACCGGCCGTCGATCTGGCGGCCATCGCCGCATTGGCCTCAAGTCATCTGAACCGGGTTATCAACCCCCATATGGTGATGTTCGGCGAAGTCGGCCTGACCGGCGAAGTCAGGGCGGTTTCTCAGCCCGAGCTGAGGGTCAAGGAAGCGGCGCGACTCGGCTTTACCCACTGCATTCTTCCCCAGGGCAATCTGAAGAATATTGACATTCCGAAATCGATTGAGTTGATCGGGGTCAGCCACGCCAGCCAGGCCCTGGAGCATATTTTTATGTAGCAGGCATGGTGAAGAAAGGCGCTTTTCCCCACCTGGACAGAACAATCCGTAAGAAAACCGCCTTTAATTTTAATTTCCCGGTCATGGGCTCCGCAGGCTGTTTTGAGACCACCCGCGAGAAATGCGCATCCGGGAGTTGGCAAAATCCCCGAGACCTGATAAATTCACTTGCTATAAGAAATTCTAACGGGTGAAAACCTGCGGAAAGGATGCCTCGCTGTTTTGCGCAGCCGGCAATAAATGCATGGAATCAATCAGTTTCAGAATTCGGAAAACCTTTCTGATCCCGTTGGGGCTGGTGGTGCTGTTGAGTTTCGTCCTGCTTGGCAGTGCCTGGTACTTACGGCTCCCGACGGCAAAAATGGTTATTCTGGCTGCTTTTCTGCTTCCGGCCTGTATTATTTTTGCCGAAAGTTTGCGGCGCACCATCATCCTGGGGCAGGAATCGATCCAGGTCAAAAAACTTTTGCGCTGCAAGACGCTGAACTTTGCGGAGTTGACCTCCGTTGATATAATCCAGGTTCGTAAACGTGCTTTTTTGAGCCTGAGCAGCGAAAACGACTTTCTCATTATTTCCAACAGCTATGAAAATTTCGGCACCCTTCTGCAACAACTACTGAAGGTGCTTCCGGAAACGGTTATTAGTGCTGAAACCAGACGTCTGGCGGAGAATCCGCCGCAAAAAGGCAGTGATATTTTTTCAGCCTGGCTTGCAGTTGCAGTTCTGGCTTTGATCATCTACGTTCAACTCAGGGATCTTTTTTGACTCTGTAAAGGCTGACAAACTTCAGGCCTGGAAGGATAGGAGCTATGGATAAAAAGACGTTAGCTGAATTCAAGGATTTATTGATGGGCCAATTAGCGTCCCTGCGCCAGGAAGCGGGCCGGACCGTTTCAGAGATGACCGAGGAAAATGCCAATTTTCCCGATCCGACCGATCGGGCATCCCTCGAGTCGGACCGTAACTTTGAACTGCGCATCAGAGACCGCGAGCGCAAACTGATCAATAAAATTCGCCAGGCGCTGGATCGGATCGAAGATGGGACCTTTGGCCTCTGTGAGAGCTGCGAAGAAGAGATCGGTGCGGATCGGCTGAGAGCGCGGCCGGTCACCACCCTGTGTATCGATTGCAAAACCGAGCAGGAACGCCAGGAAAAAATCGGTTGACCGGAATGCAACAGAGCTAAGTCGCGCTCAGCTCGAGTTTCAGGCATCACTGCCAGCGCGGCCATTTTTCATCGGCCAGGGAGCCCTTCTTTCCTGGCCGTGGTAAGATCCGGCATTTCGATAATCTCGCAACCGGGCATTCTTACGAACAATTTCGACCCATCCTTCCGCCCGCTTGAAGCGCATGATCTTCTCGGTCGCAATCAGAACGTCAAGAACATCGTTGCTGACTTTGCCGGCGGTGCCATCCAGATACACGACTTCGATTCTGTTATCTTGCAACATAAGCCCCCTGTTGGTCAGCAATACCCCCTCGTTTCACAATCGGGAAAGTCTCCGATCATTAATTTTTACTTTAGCAGACTGGCCATACGGAGAAAAGAGCTGCTCCACGTGCCCGGACAATCAGCAAAGACAATGAACTTTGATTGTTTTTTCCCTCCATCCGGTGTATCTTTGTCAGCCTTACGAGAAGATTCGGGACCGTTGGTGAAAGGTTCCGCACCAAGATTGAAGACTAAAGCCACACAGGTTTTGAGGAGGATTTTATGTTTGGGTTGGGAACACAGGAATTACTGATCATTCTGGTTCTGGTCATGATCATTTTCGGGGCAGGCAAACTTCCCCAGGTCGGCGGCGCACTGGGTAAAGGCTTGCGCAATTTCAAAAAAGGCATGAACGACAACGATGAAGAGATTGAAGAGGGCGAAATCACCAAGCTCTCTGACAACAGCAAAGACAATTCGGACAACAATAAGGGCAAGTCCTGAACGATCCTGCAGTTAAAAACAGAATCAACTGATCCCGGGCCGCTTCGACAGACACGGCGAGGTGCATCACCCGGGCGATGAATCATGGCAGGCAGGTGGCCCTTTCGCTATTGCAGCGGCCCCGGCCTGCTCATCATCAGCGTTAGCAATCTGCCAGCGGCATTGAAAAGGCCTGTTGCAAATCCCTACCGCACCACTTCCAGGCTGTTGAAAAAGTCCATCCACGGGCTCCGCAGGCTGTTCTTCAACACCTGCTACTACCCCTTGGAAAATGTCACAGGATAAGCCGCCTTTCCCGGTCAGGCAGTTGGACCGATCCCCTCATAGCTGACATCGAACGGCCCAAATGCCTCTGCTGCTGGGATTCAATCCCCCTTCCCGCCTACCACTTCTGCGATTGAACAGAGCGTCTGGCCTGTGCTAGATTGCCGTGATAGTCGCACAAAACGATAATGTTTTTTGGGAGAACAAAGATGAGCAAAGCACTAGGATTAATGTCCGGCGGCCTGGACAGCACTCTCGCCGCAATGACTTTGATGCGGCAAGGGGTCGAGGTCACGGGCATTTCTTTCGTCACCCCGTTTTTCAATGCCGAAAAAGCCCGCCAGGCCGCACAGCTGATCGGCTTCGAACTGATTATCGAAGATATCAGCGATATTCACCTGCACATGGTCAAAACGCCTCGCTACGGCTACGGCAGGAACATGAACCCTTGTATCGACTGCCATGCCCTGATGTTCCGCCTGGCTGGCGAACGGATGCAGCAGGGCGGCTACGACTTTCTCTTTTCCGGAGAAGTACTCGGGCAACGGCCCATGAGTCAAAACGCCAATGCCCTGCGCTCGGTGGCTAACCTCTCCAGCTATGCGGAACGGGTCCTGCGCCCATTGAGCGCCAAACTACTCCCGGAAACCCCAATGGAACGGGAAGGACTGGTCGACCGGGAGCAACTGCTGGATATCCAGGGCCGGTCGCGCAAGCGACAGCAGGCACTGGCTAAAGAATGGGGATATCACAATTACCCGCCTTCGGCCGGCGGCTGCCTGCTGACTGAAGAGGGTTTTTCCAACCAGCTGCGCGACCTGCTTGAACATGATCCCACGGCAACGGTTAATGATGTCGAGCTGCTCAAAGCCGGCCGCCAGTTTCGGCTGACGGAAACGGTCAAGCTGATTCTGGGGCGTAATCAAGCAGACAATGACCGCCTGCAGGCGTTGGCCAAACCTGAGCACAGCAAACTGCGCTGCAAAGATTTCAGCGGCCCCCTCGGCCTGGTCAGCGGTCCGGCGGACAGTGCCGCACTGAGTACGGCGGCGGCCATTGTGGCCTCTTACGGAAAAGGCAAAGAGGAAAACAGTGTTGCCGTCCTCTGCCTGACGGACGCCGGCGAAGAGGTCCTGCTGGTCAAGCCGCTACCGCGAGAACAGTCTCAATTATATATTCTCTGTTAATCAATCCGGCCCCCGATAGGGACAGCGCCGCAACGATCCCAATAGCCTCCGGGACACAACTCTACGTCAAATTTAGTTGATCGTATAAAAAAAGCCCTGTCGGAATTCTCCGACAGGGCTTCGAGGTTCAGGCGTTGACCGGCTGAATTACATCATGCCGCCCATGCCGCCCATGCCACCCATGCCGCCAGGCATTGCCGGTGCAGCATGTTCTTCCGGCTTGTCAGCGATCATGGCTTCGGTGGTCAGCATCAGACCGGCAACCGAAGCAGCGTTTTGCAGGGCACTGCGGGTCACTTTGGTCGGATCAATGATCCCGGCTTTGAGCATGTCGCAGTATTCGTCAGATGCAGCGTTAAAGCCGAAAGCTTTTTCACCATTGAGCACCTTGTCGGCAACGATAGCGCCTTCAACGCCAGCGTTCTTGGCAATCTGCCGCAGCGGTGCTTCGAGGGCACGCAGCACCAGTTGGACACCGAATTGCTGCTCGCCTGGGAGGTCAAGCTTTTTGACTGCCGGCAGGCAGCGGATCAGGGCAACACCGCCACCAGGGACGATGCCTTCTTCCACTGCGGCGCGAGTTGCGTGCAGGGCATCTTCAACCCGAGCTTTTTTCTCTTTCATTTCAGTTTCAGTTGCAGCACCGACTTTAACCACGGCAACGCCGCCGACCAGTTTAGCAAGACGCTCTTGCAGTTTTTCACGGTCGTAATCGCTGCTGGTTTCTTCGATCTGGCCACGAATCACTTTAACGCGGCCTTCGATGGCAACTTCGTCACCGGCACCGTCGATAATGGTGGTGTTTTCTTTGTCAACGACAACACGCTTTGCAGTTCCGAGCATATCGATGGTTGCGTTCTCCAGTTTGAAGCCGACTTCTTCCGAAATCACCTGGCCGCCGGTGAGAACAGCGATATCTTCGAGCATTGCTTTGCGACGATCGCCGAAGCCGGGAGCTTTAACGGCGCAGACGTTGATGGTCCCACGCAGTTTGTTAACAACCAGGGTTGCCAGCGCTTCGCCATCGACATCTTCGGAGATGATCAGCAACGGACGGCCCTGCTTGGCGACCGGCTCAAGCACGGGCAGCAGGTCTTTCATGGTGCTGATTTTCTTGTCGTAGATAAGAATCAACGGATCGTCAAGAGCACATTCCATCCGCTCTGCATCGGACACGAAGTAGGGTGACAGATAACCGCGGTCAAACTGCATCCCTTCAACGGTTTCAAGAGAGGTTTCCATCGATTTGGCTTCTTCGACGGTGATAACCCCTTCTTTGCCGACTTTTTCCATTGCTTCGGCAATAATGTTACCGATGGTTTCGTCGCTGTTGGCGGAGATGGTGCCAACCTGGGCGATCTCTTTGTGGTCCTGGACAGGATTAGACAAACCCTGCAGGGCCTCAACCGCAGCAACCACAGCTTTGTCGATCCCGCGCTTGATTTCCATCGGGCTGTGGCCGGCGGTGACCAGTTTAACGCCTTCCTGATAAATGGCTTGGGCCAGCACAGTTGCCGTGGTGGTGCCGTCACCGGCGACGTCAGACGTTTTGGAAGCAACTTCTTTAACCAGTTGGGCACCCATGTTTTCGAACTTGTCTTCCAGTTCGATTTCTTTGGCGACAGTGACGCCGTCCTTGGTGATCAGGGGCGCACCGAACGATTTTTCAATAACAACATTCCGGCCCTTGGGACCCAGGGTCACTTTGACCGCATCCGCGAGGGTGTTGACGCCGTCAAGAATCTTGGCGCGTGCATCTTGGGAAAATAAAATCTCTTTTGCCATGGTATTTAAATCCTCCGTTTTCTTATGACGGTTCTGATTCGGTTAAATATCTGTCTGATCTTTTTTTGATTTGAGTCAGGCCGCCAGCGCTGCGGCAGCCCCAATCGACAGAAATTGATATTTATTCTACGATTCCGAGAATATCGTCTTCACGCATGATCAGATATTCTTTGCCGTCGATCTTGATTTCGCTGCCGGCGTATTTGCCGAACAGAACGCGGTCACCCTCTTTGACATCCAGGGGCAGAACCTTACCTTCAGCAGTGACTTTGCCTTTTCCTGCGGCGATCACTTTACCTTCCTGGGGCTTTTCTTTGGAGACGGTGTCGGGAATAATGATACCACCTGCGGTTTTGGTCTCTTCTTCAACACGCTCCACGATAATACGATCTTGCAACGGTCTGATGTTCATCCTGAATTTCTCCTTTCACTTACATTAATGTGGCCAATGGCCGCTATAGTTTTCAATCGAACGACAAGCGCCCAGGCGAAGCTGCCTGAGGCTGACATCGCTACGAGCCGGTTGTCTCAACCCGTTGTTAGCACTCGAATGGCTTGAGTGCTAACAACGGGTAATAATAATAGCCACGCCAATATTGTCAAGCGATTTTTTATCTGCCAACAAATCGATCGCACAAAAAGAAAAGCTCCCCGCCGGGCCGGCATTTTCATTCCCCGGACCGACGCTTTGGGAGCACTCCAAAACCGCGCCAAATAAAGACAATCCGCTGCTCCGGGCAGCATTGCCACCTGCCTGCATATTTGTGATGTCCAACCTGTTGTTTGGGGGACGTCTCCGAATGGCGCTCGTTTAAGAGGAGGTGGCAGCAAAACCGGGACTGTCCCCGCACGGGGGCTGTCCCAGGTCTTTGCGGTGCGAACCGCTACAATTTCATGGCTCGCAAACTCTTGGGACAGCCCCCGATGACCCCGGGGACAGTCCTGAGTTTACTGCAAAGTTGCTTAAACGAGCGCCATTCGGATCGGCCAGTCAAGCAGGCGGGAGCTATTTCAAGTAAGGCTTAAGAAAAGGACCCCCGCCTTGCTGCACCGAATCGCCCGACCCAGGCTCGCCCAAGGATCCCCACCGCCCGCTCCGCGCTTCCCGACAGCTTCCTAAGAACCCAAAGATCCAAGCTTGGTGCAAAGTCCTATTTTTAATAATGATAAAATTATTGCGGTTGACTTTTGACCTCATGTTCGCTATAGCATCGTTAAACAGAACACCTTTTTATTTTTAAAATTTTCGCGCAGGTTCATTATGGAATTCAATATTGGGCAGAAGATAAAAGGGCTGCGCAAAATGCGCAAACTAACCCTTCAGGATGTAGCCAACGAAACCGGATTTTCACCCGCGCTTATCTCTCAAATTGAAAATAACAATGTCTCTCCGCCCATCGCGACCCTCTCTAAGATTGCTCGTTTTTTTGACGTAAAAATGAGTTATTTTTTTGAGGAAGGAGAAGGGAATACCCGCTATGAAATTGTGCGGCGTGATGAGCGTCGCGTGGTCAGCAGGGTCATTTCCAAAGACGGAACCCGACATGGGTACACCTATGAGGCGCTCTCCTTTCGGAAAAAGAACAAAAAGATGGAACCGTTTCTACTCACGGTCACCGAACGGGCCAAGGAAGAGACTCTCTACAATCACGAAGGCGAAGAATTCCTGCTGATCCTGAAAGGGACCGCTGAAATCATTCTGGACGATGAACGCTTTACCCTTACAGAGGGGGACGCTGTCTATTTTGATTCAACCGTAAAGCACCGCCTGCTGCTCAAAGAAGGAGCGACCGTCGAGGTCCTGGCTATTGTCACACGCTGAAAAAAAATTGTGACCGGCATAATTCAGGAACTGACCGGCATTCATAAAATAATCGGTTTGCGTATATAATCCCGCCAGTGATTTTTATCCGCTTGTCAACCTGCGTTGCAACAGAAGACTTAAAGAAGAAGGGCATTGATATCATGAGCAGTTTTGAAAAGAAGACTCTCGCCGACTGGGAAGCACAGGCGAAAAAAGAGAAGAAAACAGACGATCTTTCCAATTTCAAATGGGACACCCCGGAAGGAATTACCGTCAAGCCACTGTACACGGCGGCTGACATTGCCGGACTCGCAACTGCCGACACCCTCCCCGGGCTGGCTCCTTTCGTCCGTGGCCCAATGGCAACCATGTATGCCGGTCGGCCGTGGACGGTTCGGCAATATGCCGGTTTTTCTACAGCCGAGGAGTCCAACGCCTTTTATAAACGTAACCTCGCGGCAGGGCAGCAGGGTCTTTCGGTCGCCTTTGACCTGGCAACCCACCGCGGTTACGATTCTGACCATCCCCGCGTTGTCGGTGATGTCGGCAAAGCCGGGGTCGCAATCGACTCCGTCGAAGACATGAAGATTCTTTTTGACAGTATCCCCCTCGACAAGGTCTCCGTGTCCATGACCATGAATGGTGCGGTCATGCCGATCATGGCCAACTATATCGTTGCTGCCGAAGAGCAGGGCGTCAGCCAGGAAAAACTGGCCGGAACCATCCAGAACGACATCCTCAAAGAATTCATGGTTCGCAATACATATATTTATCCGCCGGCACCTTCGATGCGCATTATCGGCGATATCATCGAATACACCAGCAAGAACATGCCGCGCTTCAACTCGATTTCCATCTCCGGCTACCATATCCAGGAAGCTGGCGCCAATGCCGCACTGGAGTTGGCCTTCACGCTGGCCGACGGGCTTGAGTACGCCAAGGCCGCCATCGCCAAAGGGCTGGACATCGATGCGTTTGCCCCGCGCCTGTCCTTCTTCTTCGCCATCGGCATGAACTTTTTCATGGAAGTCTCGAAACTACGGGCAGCCAGGTTCCTGTGGGCCAAACTGATGGCTCAGTTCAACCCCAAGAACCCCAAATCATCCATGCTGCGGACCCATTGCCAGACCTCTGGCTGGTCGCTGACCGAACAGGATCCCTACAACAACGTCATCCGCACCACCATCGAGGCCATGGCTGCAGTCCTTGGCGGAACCCAGTCGCTGCACACCAACGCCCTGGATGAAGCCATCGCCCTGCCAACCGACCACAGTGCCCGAATCGCCCGGAACACTCAGTTGGTGATCCAGGAAGAAACCGGGATCTGCAACGTTATCGACCCCCTCGGCGGTTCCTACTATGTTGAGTCCCTGACCAATTCGCTTATTGAGGAAGCACAGAAAATCCTTGATGAAATCGAAGAGCTGGGCGGTATGACCAAGGCCATTGAATCGGGCATGCCCAAACTGCGGATCGAGGAATCGGCTGCCAAAAAACAGGCCGCCATCGACAGCGGCCGCGATGTCATCGTCGGGGTCAATAAATATAAGCTGGACAAGGAAGACCCGATTGAAGTCCTCGATATCGACAACACTGCGGTTCGCCGCTCACAGATCGCCCGCCTTGAGAAAATGCGTGCATCCCGTGACGAAGCCGCCTGTCAGCAGGCCCTTGACGCCCTCACCGCAGCCTGCGAAAGTGGAGAAGGCAACCTGCTTGAACTGAGCGTCGCCGCTGCCCGGCTGAGAGCTTCGGTGGGAGAGATTTCCGATGCCATGGAAAAGGTTTTCGGTCGCCACCGGGCGGAAATCAAACTGGTTTCAGGAGCATATGGATCGGTCGTGAGTGAAGATAGTGATTTTGCCGAATTGAAAAAACGGGTCGACGCCTTTGCCGCCAAAGAAGGTCGCCGCCCCCGGATCCTCATCGCCAAGATGGGTCAGGACGGCCATGACCGCGGTGCCAAAGTGGTTGCCACTGCTTACGCCGACGCCGGCTTTGACGTCGATGTCAGCCCGCTCTTCATGACCCCGGAGGAAACCGCCAAGATGGCCGTTGAAAATGACGTCCATGTGGTCGGTGTTTCGAGCCTGGCCGCGGGCCACAAGACCTTGGTTCCGCAGCTGGTCGAAGAGCTCAAAAAACTCGAAGCCGAAGACATTGCCGTTGTTTGCGGCGGGGTTATCCCCCACCAGGACTACGATGCCCTGTACGCAGCCGGAGCCAGCAAAATTTTCGGCCCCGGTACCTCAATCGTCTACTCGGCCGGCCAGACCCTGGATGCGATTGAAGGAAAATAAACGCAGGGTTTGCAGGAATATGCCCTAGAAGAAGATCCAGAAGCCGGAATTTATTATTCGCCAGAACAAGGATTCCGGCTTCTGCTTTCTCCTCGGCACACATATCTTAACGGGTTCATATTTTGTCTGATATTAGTCAATTAGCAGCCGGCGTCCGCGCCGGCAACATGCGCGCCCTGGCCAAAGCCATCACCCTGATCGAAAGCCGTCATCCTGAGCATAGTGGCAAGGCGGCCGAACTGATCGACGAACTGATGCCGGATACCGGTAACTCCATCAGAATCGGTATCTCCGGAGTTCCGGGTGTCGGCAAAAGCACCTTTATTGAAGCGTTCGGCATGAACCTGATCAAGCAGGATCACAAAATCGCGATCCTCGCCGTTGATCCGTCGTCCCAACTGTCCGGCGGCTCCATCCTCGGCGACAAGACCCGCATGGAAGAGCTGGCCCGTGAGAAAAACGCTTTTATCCGCCCTTCACCCTCCGGTGACACTTTGGGCGGGGTGGCCCGAAAGACCCGGGAAACCATGCTGTTGTGCGAAGCCGCCGGTTACGATGTCATTGTCATCGAAACGGTCGGAGTGGGGCAATCCGAGATAACCGTCGCCTCCATGGTCGATTTTTTCCTGCTCCTGCAACTGGCCAATGCCGGTGACGAACTGCAGGGAATCAAAAAAGGGGTCATGGAAATTGCCGATGCCATCGTCATCAATAAAGCGGAAGGCGACAATCGACCCCGGGCCGATCTGGCTCGCCGCCAATATGAAAATGCCCTGCATCTGCTCAAGCCCAAAAGCTCCCACTGGCAGGTTCCGGCCATGCTTTGCAGTGCCCTGCATAATCAGGGAATCCATGAAATCTGGGAAATGATCAATAAATTTGTTGCTACCATGCAGGAGCATGGTGAATTCGCAACCAAGCGCAGCCTGCAGGCCAATGACTGGATGTGGGCACTGGTCATGGACGGATTGAAAGACTTGTTCCGCAACGATAAAAATGTCGCTGGTATGCTCGACCGGGTACAGACCGGCGTCGCCGCCGGGACAACGTCCCCCAGCGTAGCAGCCCGCCGGCTGATAGAAGCATTTAAAAGACATTGAAGACGGCCTCATAATTTATTGATCTTGGACCTTAACACTGAATTCATACCCATTTATTACTAGCTTTGGAGCTTCACAATGACTAAAAAAATCAACCATATCGGTATTGCCGTTAATGATCTCGAAGCAGCAATCCCCTACTATCGCGATCAGCTTAAGATGACTTTCGAAGGGACTGAAGTCGTCGCAGAACAAAAAGTCAAAGTCGCTTTTCTCCTGGTCGGAGAGAGCCGCATCGAGCTTCTGGAACCGACCGCTGCCGACTCTCCAGTTGCCAAATTCCTGGAAAAAAACGGCCAGGGAGTCCATCATGTCGCCTATGAAGTTGCTGACATCGAGGCGGCACTGGCCGACCTGAAAGAACAGGGAGTCCGCTTGATCGATGAGAAACCCCGGCTCGGCGCACACGGCAGCCTCATCGCCTTTCTCCATCCCAAAGCAACCGGCGGCGTACTCACCGAGATCTGTCAGCCCCAACACTGATCGTTCGACAAAATTCATCATACACGGGTGAAGTCTCACCCGTGTATGATGCCCCAAACGCCCTTCCACCAAGCCAAAACCGCTTGCTTTTTGCGGCAGTTCAGTGACAGTCCCCCAGAACTGACTTCGCGATATGCCAAGAACTCCCTGCAATGCCCCCCCGCCACAGCTAACTTTTCTTATTCTTTAGCAATTTTTTATTTGACTAAGCAGACCAAAGAAATATACTTGTTTCGGCTTGAAAACTGATTTTTGAAATGACCAGACCGGTTCTGCCGTCCCAAGGTTCATGCAAATGCCCGGAAGGCAAAAAATCATCATATTAGTACTGCACTTGCTGTTGCTATTGCCGTCATTGGCTCTCGCCTTGCGGCAAGGTGATCAATTTCCTGCATTGACAGGAAAATTGTTATCCGGTGGTGATTTTGAGTTCAAGCAATTGGAGGGGAAACCAATTCTTATAAAGATCGGGACAACCTGGTGTCCAGCCTGTGAAGAGCAGAGTGCAGACATAAAGAAACTCGATACATTTCTTGATCAGCATCAGATTCAGTACGTGGAAGTTTTCGTACAGGAATCCGCAGCAACAGTTGAACGTTTCCTCAACCATCAAAAATACCGCAGTCCTGATGTGGCTGTTCTCGATTCCGGGACGATTGCCAGGGAATTGAATATTTATACGATTCCACGCGTCATTCTGGTTGATAAAAATTTTCTGGTTGCCAGAGACGGTGCACCGCTGGGCGACAAGGCATTGAAAACCCAGCTGCAGCAGATGCTAACAGGAAAATAACACACCGGGCAAAAGACCTGTGCTATTACATCAGCCCGGCGGGTTTCATGATTTCAAGAGAGTGTTGGCAAAAATGGACAGACAACCTTCCGGTTGTGGCAAAGAGCCAACACACCAGTGTTGCAGTAAAACAACATAATAAAATCAAATGGCTACTGCTTCACCTATAGCCGGTTAAAAAAAAACTGTATTTCAAGCACTTGAGGACTTTCATTATAAAACAGTTTTATTTGGCATAATCCATGCTCTGGATTTACCTGATTGATGTGCAATCTGGTTTGATCATCAAGTTTTACCAGGAGTCATTAAAATTGCCGAAAATTATTGCGACAGCCCTGCTGGTCATGCTGGCCCTCACCGTCGCCGGATGTGCAAAAAAAGTTGAACCCATCAGGGTCAAGTGCCCTGCATGCGGATATGAATTTGATGTCCAGCCGGAAGGCTGAGCTTGCTTTTATTGCAGAACACAGCAAATGAAAATTAAAGGATGTCCTGAGCAGACGTGAATTTAATTTTCACACGCCGAATGGTTCGGCAAATTTTCTTACCTAGGAGGTAACAAAAAATGAGCAGATTTCTGAAAATCATGATCGTCCTGCTGACGATCGCTGCTGTAGCAACACCTGTTATGGCAGAAGACCGCCTGAGCCTGGGCGGTGAAATGCGTGTCCGTGGTTGGTACCTGGATGACGAGCGCGCCAGCGAAGACTACACCAGCAGCTTCATGGATCAGCGCCTGCGTATCGGCGGTAAATTCAACATCGCAGAAGGCGTCAGCGTCACCTTCCGTTTTGATGAAACTGAATCCGCTTGGGGTGATCAAGCCGGTTACGGTTCTGGCCGTTTTGTTGATGGTACTGATCGTCCGATGCAATGGGACCGCGCTCATCTTGACATCACCAAAGGGATGTTCCACCTGCGTGCAGGTCAACAATTCCTCCAGTTTGGCAACAGCGCATTTGACGCCCAAGACAACGGTCTGGTTCTGAACATCAAAGGTTCTGTTCCGGTCACCTTGTTCTGGATGATCAATGACAACAACTGGAGCGAAATCAACACCAAAACCGTCTACAGCTCAAAAGCCAACTACAACTCTGACGATTACTACTTTGGTGCAAAAGCCGGCTTCAAAGCTGACACCACTGCTGTTGAAGGCTACCTGGCAGGACAAACCGGTAACGGCGAAGAAGTTTTTGTTGTCGGTGCTAATGGCAAATTTGACCTGAGTGCTGTTAAACTCGAAGCTGAATTTGAATACTTCACCGGTGACGCTGCTGAAAATGTTGATGCTATCGGCACCCAACTGTTTGTTGACGCTTCTGTTGCTGCATCCGAAGCCTTCACTGTTGGCGGCCAACTCTACTATGCTCTTGGTACCGACAAAGCTGACGAAGCTCAGTACTACTGCCTCGGTAACGAATTCGGTGGCTGGGACTCCATGTTCATCCTCGGCACCGGCCTGGACAACGAAAAAGCCGGTATGGGCCGTCCTTGGGACCTGGGTAGCGCTCTTGGCTACGCCGGCAACACCGGTATCATGGCTGTCCGTGGCTATGCCAGCTTCAAAGCCAGCGACGACATGACCCTGTCCGGTTCACTCGCTTACGCCGAGCCGGAAGAAGACAGCAACACCGCTCTGGACTCTGCAATCCTGGTCGCTCTTGGCATGAAATACAATGTCATGGCTAACACCTCTCTCGGTGTTCAGGTTGAGTACAAAGGTATCTCTGCTGACGAAACCAGCACCATGCCTTCTGATCCGACCGTCCTGACCGCTGGTGCAGGTCTGTTCGTTAACTTCTAATTTTTATTTAGAAGCTTGACTTGAAAAGCCCGCTACCAAAGTAGCGGGCTTTTTATATTTTTATATAAGTACGTGTTCCCTCCACCCCGGTTGTTTACCTTCCCTCCATTCTCCTCACCCCACTATTTACATTACGAGCCGCAAAAGTTTTAACAGGATATCTCTTTCATCCCCTTTACTGTTGATATATGATCACGTTATTTTGGTCGCTGCGAATATGGTCGAGGGACAAAGTTCTCCCCCTCCATTCCTTTGAAAATATAGAATTCAGAGGTTCTCTTTTCAGGACGGAACAATCATGAAGCGTATTCTTATCTATTTTTCAGCCCTTATTCTGCTTTGCGTGTCAACCACAGCAAGTTTCGCCGAGTTCCCACAACAGATCAAACAGGACTTTGCCCCTCTGACAGGTGTGGTCATCATGCCCATCGGCGATGAGTATCTGATTGATCTGGATGTGACCAGTGGCATCCGGCAAGGCGACATTCTGACCCTGATCAGCGAAGGGGAAAAGGTTATTCATCCGGTCACCAAAGAGATCCTCGGCACCTTGGATGTCGCTCAAGGATATCTGCAGGTCACCCGGGTCAAATCCGGTTACTCCTATGCAAAACTACTAAGTTCGAATGCTCCTCCACACAAAGGAGACCAGGTCAAAAGGTTTGAGCAGGTCCCGTCCCGAATCACCGAATCAGTACCGGAACAATTGCGTAAAGAACTTGAGAATGGTCTCCCGCAATTGAATTGGCTGGGAGATACCGACACCACCCAACCGATCCTGACCTTTTCAATGCCGGGTAATACTCTGGTCGTCAGCAATAACGAAAACATTCCACTGAAACGCTATCAGTACACAGAAGGAAGTCTGTCAGCGATGATTACAGCTCCATCAAGCCAAGCTGCAGATGACCCGTTTTCCCTGAATGCTCCCCGCCAGGAAAAGAAGTCACTTCTCAACCAGGCGGTTGGTAATATCTTCGGCAGCGTCGGACTTGATGAACGGGATGAGCGCCTGGAAGCTCCTGGAATCATTCACAGCAAGCAAAATCAATCTGCAGTCTGGATGGGACCGAACCTGGAGGGCACCCCGGTCGGCATTACCGTTGCGGATTTCGACCACGACGGCAAAATGGAAACCGCGATAGCCTTTGAATCCGAGCTGTTGATCGCGAGAATCTCCCAGGGTGAGTTTCAACAAATTGCGACCATCGACATTCCTACCGGGATAAAATTGTTAAGTGCTGACAGCTTGGACCTGAATCACGACGGCTTTCCGGAAATTTTCCTAAGTGGTGTCAGTGGAGCCGAGGTCAACTCCCAAATCGTTGAATTTAAAGACGGGACCTACCAAAGAACCGATACCGGTATCCGCTGGTTCTTACGGGTTGTCAGTATCCCGGATAAAGGGACGGTTCTCGCAGGCCAGCTCTTTGGCGACCGGGAAAATCCGTTTTCGACCCCGGTGGTCGAGTTGCAATACCAAGAAAACTCATTGGCATCCAAAGGGCCGCTCAATGTGCCTAAAAATATCAATGTCTTCAGCTTTGTGCCCTTTATCGGAACTGACACAAAGGAACTGTTCGCCTATATTTCAACCAGCGATTTCCTGAATATTTCAACCTTGAAGGGGGATAATCTCTGGGAATCGAACGAAAATTTCGGTGGTTCCGAGACCAGTTTTTATCCCGTTCAAAAACAAAACAGTACTGAACTGAAAACGCCAACCTATATCCAGAAACGCATTCTGCTGCTTCCGTCCGGGGAATTATTGACCGCACAGAATGAAGGACCACGGATATTTAAAGGCTATCGTAATTTTGATAAAAGCCGGGTTGTTGCCCTGCAATGGAACGGCTTTGCTCCCCAAGAGACCTGGCGAACCTCGGATCAAAACGGCTATCTGGTCGATTTTTCGGTCGCTGATGCAGACAACGATGGTCAGCCTGAAATCGTCATGATGATGTCATTCAAGCAAGGTTCCCTGTTTCAAAAAGGCCGCTCAACAGTGGTCATTTACGAATTCAATGAATAAGTGCCAAGTGCAGCCCAAACTCCCCTTCTCCTGATTTTTTGAGCTGAGTTCTCTGCCGGTTCCGATGAAATCGGCAGAGAACTTTTTCAGTGACAGACATCTGACGACTTTATGAATATTTTTTCTCTTCATCAGGCCTCCCTTGCCTTTGGCGGACCCAAACTTCTTGATCAGGTCAGCCTGCAGGTTGCTTCCGGCGAGCGAATCTGTCTATTGGGGCGCAACGGAGCCGGTAAATCGAGCTTACTCCACCTGATCAACGGCGATGTTCCGCCGGATAGCGGTGACATCATCAGGTCCCAGGGTCTGCAGACCGCTTATGTTCCCCAGGAGTTTCCGGACGACTGGAGCGGGCAGATCCGCGACTATCTGCGGCTGCAGGTTGACACAGTGACAACTGATCCTCTGGCCGCCGAGGTCAAAATTGATCAGGCGCTCAGTCTGCTTGAACTGGATGGTGAAGCCGAGGTATCCGCTCTTTCCGGCGGCCAGAAACGGCGTGTTTTATTGGCCGCGGCCATGAGTCTGGATCCGGAACTGATCCTGCTCGACGAACCGACCAACCACCTCGATATCGACGCGATCCGCTGGCTCGAGGAGTTTCTGCTGAAGATCAGGAAAACCTTGATCTTTATCAGTCACGACCGAGCCTTTTCCCGCAGACTGGCCAGCCGGATACTGGAACTGGATCGCGGTCAGCTGCATGATTTTCGTTGCGATTACTCCACCTACCTGGAACGCCGCCAGGATGTCCTCCATGCCGAGGAAAAATCCTGGGCCCGGTTTGATCAGAAGCTGGCCGAGGAGGAAGTCTGGATTCGCAAAGGGATTAAAGCGCGCCGCACCAGGAACATGGGGCGGGTTCGCGACCTGCAGAAAATGCGCGAGGAAAGACGCCAGCGCCGGGAGCGCACCGGCAAGGTCAAATTGCAGTTGGAAGAGGCTCCGCGCAGTGGCCAACTGGTTCTTGAAGCCAAGGACCTCTCCTTCGCTTATGCCGAGCAACCGATCATCAACGGATTGAACCTGCGAGTCATGCGCGGTGACCGCCTGGGCCTGATCGGTCCCAACGGCAGCGGGAAGACCACCCTGCTCAAGCTGATAGCAGCAGAACTGCAACCGACATCCGGCAGCTTGCGTCACGGAACCAATCTGCAGATCGCCTACTTTGACCAGTTGCGCAATCAGCTCGATGAAGACGCAACGGTCAAGCAGAACATTGCCGACGATCACGACCAGGTGATCATCAACGGCCAGACGCGCCATATTTACGGTTACCTGCAAGACTTCCTGTTCACCCCGGAACGCGCACGCACACCGGTCCGGGTCCTCTCCGGCGGAGAAAAAAATCGTCTGTTGCTGGCCAAACTTTTTACCCAGCCGGCCAATCTGCTGATCCTTGACGAACCGACCAACGATCTGGACATGGAGACCCTCGACCTGCTGGAAGAGCTGTTGCACGATTTCAAGGGGACTGTGCTACTGGTCAGCCATGATCGCAGCTTTCTCGACAATATTGTCACCAGTTCGCTGATTTTTTCTGGTCAGGGAGAGGTTGAGGAATTTATCGGTAGCTATGACGATTGGCTCGTTCTGCAGCAACCTGCCACAGAAGCCAAAAAAGAGAAGAAAGTCAAACCCGCACCACGCCAGGAGCGGCCGCGCAAATTAAGCTTCAAAGAAAAAAGGGAACTGGAAGAACTGCCGGAACGGATCGATCAATTGGAAACCGAGCAGCAACAGCTCCATGAACAGTTAGCCGATCCGAACCTTTACAAAGGGAATAACGGCAGCAAAATCATCCAATTTCAAGAACAGCTTGCGGCAACGGAAGCACGTTTGGCCGAAGCTTACCGCCGCTGGGAAGAACTCGATCAAATCCCCGAATAGGATCTCCTGGGGGGAATTTTCATATTTCAGCGACTGATTAAACTTCCTGATTAGCACTGATCTTCCGCTACAGAAGAATCCCCCCCTTTAAGAAAGGGGGAGCCGACTTTGTGGAAGATTCGTATTAATCAGTTTAAACTCTGACTTCCGGGTTCAGTTTGGCGCCACACTGCTTGCAGAACATGGCTTGGTGGTCGTGTCCTTCGGCCCCGCACTCCGGGCAGGCCTGGGTCGAAATATTCTGTTTGAAGACCATCTCCGAGGTTACGATGCCGGTCGGGATCGCAATAATCCCGTAACCGACGATCATGATGATCGAGGCAATTGCCTGGCCGATTCCGGTCTGCGGGGAAATGTCACCATAGCCGACCGTGGTCATGGTCACGATCGCCCAGTAAATCGAGCGCGGGATACTGCTGAAACCATGCTCCGGCCCTTCGACGATATACATAATGGCCCCGAAGATAATCAGCAGCAGCGATACCGAAAACAGGAATACCAGAATTTTCCTTCGGCTGGCCCACAGAGCCCGCTGCAGATAATTGGACTCCCCGACATACTGCACCAGCTTCAACACCCGAAAAACCCGCAGCAACCGCAGGATTCTGATCACCAGGAAATACTTCCCACTGGGTAAAAAAAGACTGACATAAGACGGCAGGATCGACAGCAAATCGACAACACCGTAAAAACTGCCCGCATAGCGCAACGGCCGCCCGATACAGGCCAGGCGCAGGAGATATTCCAGGGTAAACAGGAGGGTGAAAAACCACTCGCAATAGTGGAAAAGACGCCCGTAGGCAAGGTGCAGGGTCGCAATACTGTCCATCATGACGATCAGCACACTGGCAATAATACTCAGGATCAGCACGACATCAAAGAGTTTCCCCGCCGGGGTATCCGCCTCAAAGATGATTTCATGCAAGCGGCGACGCAGGTTCTGAATCACTGATGATTTGAGTTCAGGCATCCCACCTCCCCTGACAGCGGTCAGTCAGCTTGTTCTTTCGCAGGCCAGGTCGGGAAAATGGAATTTCCCGACCTCTCAGCATGAATAGTTTAACAGACCAATCAGGGCAACGCCTCAGCAAGCAGATCAAGGATATGCACGGCCTGCTGCTGTCCACCGGCGTGGTTGATGCTGTCCTGCAGCTGCATGATGCACCCCGGGCAGTCGGTGGCCACCAGACTGGCACCGCTCTGGGCGATGTGGGCGGCCTTCTTGGCGCCGATCTGCTTGCTGGTCTCGTAGTGGTAGACCGAGTAGGTTCCGCCCAGCCCGCAGCAACTGCCGGCACCCTCCATCTCGACATACGCGACCTGGGGCAAGGCCTTGAGGATCGCCCGCGGCTGTTTGGTAATGCCGTGATTGCGCAGATGGCAGGGATCGTGATAGGTGACCCTGAGCTGCTGTGCGGCTTTGGGCAGCTCGGCAAGTCTTTCCGGCAGCCCCTGCTCGACCAGGAACACGAAGATGTCGCGGACCTTTTCTTTATAAGTGTCAAACTCGGCGCCCATGTTCGGGTAGATCTGGGTCAGCCCGGAATGACAGGAGGCGCAGGCGGTGACGATGTAGTCATACTGGTGCTTGCGCAGCATGGCCAGGTTGTCGTTGGCGAGTTGTTCGACGGTAGCGCTGGCTCCGGCGGAGACCGCGGGCAGGCCGCAGCAACCCTGGTCTTTGGGGATGATGACGGTGATCCCGAGGAACTGCAGGGCCTTGAGCAGGGCTTCGCCGCTGTCCGGGTACATGTAATTGATGCCACAACCGGTGAAAAACAGAACCGTCGGCTTGCCCGCAGTTCCCGGAATCACTTCGGGATGGCGCTCGCGAAACGGTTTGCTGGTCAGTGGCGGCAGGGTCCGGTCGGAACTGATGAAGGGGGCGGGAAAGCGCAGCCGCAGCCCGCTCTGCTCGGGAACCTTTTTGAACAGCAGCTTGGAGAAGGCGCCGCCGCCTTTGGCGAGCAGATTCATCAGCCCCTGGTGCTTGAGCACCGTGGCCACCCCTTTGCCGAAGGTGGACAGTCCCTGTCGTTTGGCGATCTCACGGCGGGTGGCGGCGACGATCTCTTCGGTATGGACTTTGTTGGGGCACTGGCTGTAGCAGCTGCCGCAGAGCAGGCACTGGGACATGTCGAGTAGAAAGCGTTCTTCCAGGTCGACCTGCTCCTTGAGCAGGGCATCGGCCAGGGCGATCTTGCCACGGGCCACCCGCCCTTCCTGTTTGTCGGCGCCAAAGGCCGGGCAGTGGGCGCGACAGCCGCCGCATTTGACACAGAGTTCGATCTGCTCGCGCAGCTCACTGAGTTCTTTCAGTTTGGCCATGATCGCACCGCCTCAGGACTGCGCGGGGGCAACGGCCCGGTCGCTGGGAAACATCTTGCCCGGATTGAGGATGTTGTTGGGGTCTAGGGCTTTCTTGATGGTCTTCATGTAGTCGATCCCGGCGTCGCTCAGCTCCATGGTGATAAAGGGGGCTTTCATAATCCCGACACCGTGTTCGCCGCTCATGGTCCCACCCAGTTCCAGGGCGCCGGCAAAGACTTCGGCGATGGCCTTTTCCGCTTTTTCGCTCTGGCCGGGGACTTTGCTGTCGATCATGATGTTGACGTGGATGTTGCCGTCGCCGGCATGGCCGAAGTTGACAATGGGGATGGCGTAGCGGTCGGAGATCTGATCGATCTTGCGAATCATCTCCGGGACCTTGGAGCGCGGCACACAGATGTCTTCGTTGAATTTGTCAGGGTTGACCCGGCGTAAACTAGCCGACACCGAGCGGCGGATCTGCCAGAGGGCTTCGCTCTGTTCCGGGGTTTCGGCGATGCGGGTTTCGACCACCCCGAGGGGTTTGATGATAGCGGCAATCTTGGCCGCCTGCTTATCAAGGAACTCGCGGTCGCCGTCGACTTCGATGATCAGCACGGCGTTGGCGCCCGCAGGGACCTGCAGATCGGTGGCCTTGCGCACGCAGTCAAGGGTCCGCCCGTCCATGAACTCGAGGGTGGTGGGGATGATCTTGCCGCGGATGATGGCGGAGACCGCCTGGGCCGCGCCATCGATGGAGTCGAACAGCACCAGCATGGTTTTTTTGGCTTCGGGTTTGGGGAGCAGCTTGATGATGATTTTGGTGATCACCGCCAGGGTCCCTTCGCTGCCGCAGATCAGTTTGGTCAGGTCGTAACCGACCACCCCTTTCATGGTCGGGCCGCCGGTCTTGATGATGTCGCCGGTCGGGGTGACGATCTCCAGGCCGATGATGTAATCTTTGGTGACACCGTATTTGACGCAGCGCGGCCCCCCGGCGCATTCAGCAACGTTGCCGCCCAGGGTCGAGACCTTGAGGGAGGCCGGGTCGGGGGGATAGAACAGGCCGACTTTTTCAACCGCCTGCTGGAACTGTTCGGTGACCACACCGGGTTCGACGGTGGCGACCAGGTTCTCTTCATCAATCTCAAGGATCTTGTCGAGTCGCGACAGCCCCAGCACAATCCCGCCGCTGATCGGCAGGCTGCCGCCGGTAAAGCCGCTGCCGGCCCCGCGCGGGAAGACCGGAATCCGTGCGCTGTTGGCCAGCTTCATGATGGCGCTGATCTCTTCATTGCTCCCCGGATGAACCACCACGTCCGGACGATACTGGCGCTGGGTCGCATCGTAGGAATAACAGATCAAATCGGCGGTCGCCGTGGTGACATGGTCTTTACCGCAGATCTCTTCAAGTTGTTTCAAGATCGATTGTTCAAGCATTGGTAACGAGTCCTTTTGTTCACTGCTCCTGCAAAAATTTAAGGCACGCAGACGATCACGTGACCGACATCGCGTGCCCTTATCTTACCGCGCGGCCATTATTGAGTAAATGCGCCGTAAAGTCTACCAGGGTATCGCAAAAAACCAGTCTAAGCCTCCTCCCCCAAACAGTCACCGAAAGACTATTCTGCGCAGTGCCCGCTACTTTCCCTTACCGAACCAGCCGCTTTTTTCCACAAAAACTTCAGTCCGGTTGCGCCCCTTCTTCTTGGCCGCATAGAGCGCCCTATCGGCCCGTTCGATCAGTTCACTTTTTTTGATTGGCTTGTCCTGCAGCGGGAAAACAGCAACCCCGAAGCTACAGGAGACCCGGTATTCATCACCATCATATTCAAAACTGTGCTGTTCGATCGCACTACGGATTTTCTCCGCCACGGTCAGAGCATCGGCCAAACCGGTTTCGGGCAGGACAAACACAAATTCTTCCCCTCCATAACGGGCAAGCAGGTCATATTCCCGAATAATATCACGACATAGAGCGGCGACTTCCTTGAGCACATAATCTCCGGCCTGATGTCCATAAAAATCATTAAATTTCTTAAAGTTATCAACGTCAGCCAGAATCAGGCTGAGTTCATTTTCCAAGCGCAGGGACCTGCTGATTTCCCGGTCGAGAAATTCCTGGAAATAGCGATGGTTGTAAACCTCAGTCAGACCGTCAAGATTGGCAATCTCTTCAAGATAGCTATTTTTTTCCGCCAGTTCAGCGGCTAGCTTTTCCAATTGCATCTTGGCCTGAACCAGCTCCCGGTTCATCTGTTCATAACTCATATTGAGCAGACTGAGCTCAATATTGGCCTGCTGCAGCAGTTCGGGGATTGAGGCGGTGCCGGCGATTTTGATCCCGAAATATTCGGCGGCTTTGGCGACTTCAACGTTGGCCTGGGCAAGGATATCGTCAATGGTCTTGGCGTCCAGCCGGAACATTTTCTGGGCTCGTTCCCGAAATGGGGTATGATAGCTAATCGGCTTGCCGGAATACATGATATTGGCCAGCAAGGCAGCCAGATGGACTACCTGCACCACGGTTTTCAGGTTGCGATTCGTACCCGGATACTGTTCCGGGTGATGATGATAAATGATCGGAATTGAAAGAGCCTCGGGGAAATTCCAATGTTTGGCCGCTTCCCCGCCGATATAGGCATGGGTCACGCCGAAGTTTTCCTCCTCCAGTTCCAGCAGCCTGCTTTCAATTCCGTCCGCTTCGCTCAGCAGGCGATCATAGGTATCCTGGTAAGCGCAGGCCAGGATCAGTTTACCCAGATTCTGTAGCAGGCTAACGGTAAACGCTTCTTCCGGATCCTGATCGGAAACCTTCGACATGATCAGTTTGGAGGCGACCGCTGCAGCCAGGGACTCTTCCCAGAAATCCTCATAACTGAAACCGCCCCTGTAGCGGGGTCGTTCCATATTGAGGAAAGAAAAGGACAACACCAGACTGCGCACGGCATTGGTGCCGAGAATGGCGACCGCCTGCTGAATGGTGCCGACCTCATTGGGGAAATTGTAAAATGCCGAATTGACAACTTTGAGAATTTTGGTTGAGAGAGAGACATCCTGAGCAATCAGCTTGGAGATATCATAAATTGTCGTTTCTTCTTTTCCGGTAATATTGATCAGTTTAGAGGCAACCGTTGACAAGGTCGGCAAGGCACCCGCATCGATCACGTACTGAAGGGCTTTTTCTTTGCTCTGCATCTGCGCTATCCCTGTATTCAGTTTTCATTTGATTAGTTTCCATCCGGAAACGACTTTTCCCACTGTAGCAGCGTCAATCTGCAGGCTGACTTGTGCGGCATAGCAGCGTACGCCTCCGCGCAAACACTTGATTTCCTTGACACAACGGAAAACTGCTCGTTTCCAATCTGAAAACTTAATGATTGCCATACAGTGTTTCCGGATGACAACTAAATAATTGCTCGAACTCGTAACCGGACGGATGATATCACTTTTTGCATCGAATTGAACAGCCACAAGAAACCGATCTTGTCATCTTTTCCGCCCGCCAAACCATCGCACCTTTTAATTGGGGAACCGTGCAACGATACCCGCGCTCACCAATACGCCCCGCCAAGGGGGCTTCCTCTCGCTGCTGAAGAGCTGCAGATTCTATAAATCACCGCCTTTGTCGCGGCTATAAGGATCTTGTTGCAGCAGGGTAAAAAGCTGTGATATGAAAAGAACCTTAAGTTTTTCACGCCTTTTGCACAGGAGAAATGCATACCATGGAACTGAACGTCCTGCCTGTCCCTGCTTTGAAACCTAAAGTCACCGACGAAAGCCAGCTGGTTTTCGGAAAACTGTTTTCCGATCGCATGTTTATTATGGAATACGATACCGGTCAGGGTTGGCACTCAGCCCGCATCCAGCCTTATGGCCCGTTCAGTATTGATCCCGCTGCCATGGTTTTGCACTACTCCCAGGAAATTTTCGAGGGGCTGAAAGCGTTTCGCCGCCCCGATGGCAGCATCGCCATGTTCCGCCCCGCGGACAATGTGGCCCGCTTCAACCGCAGTGCGGAGCGACTGTGCATGCCTCAGGTCGATGAAAAATTCTTCCTCGACGCCATGATTCAGCTGCTGCGCCTTGAAGCGGACTGGGTGCCACACAATATCGGCACCAGCCTCTATATCAGGCCGACCATGATTGCCACGGAAGCCATGCTGGGTGTCCGCCCGGCCAATAAATACCTGTGCTATATCATCCTCAGCCCGGTCGGCGCCTATTATAAAGGCGGTATCGCTCCGGTTAAAATCTGGATTTCCGACTTTTATGTCCGCGCTGCTGAAGGCGGCACCGGCGAAGCCAAGACCGGTGGCAATTACGCGGCCAGCCTCTATGCCGCCAAGCAGGCTTCGGAACAGGGCTACGATCAGGTGCTCTGGCTGGACGCCAAGGAGAAACGCTTTGTCGAGGAGGTCGGCAGCATGAACATGCTGTTTCTGTACGACGGCAAGATCGTCACCTCCCCACTGCACGGCACCGTCCTGGACGGCATCACCAGACGCTCGGCCCTGACCCTGTTGCAGGAAATGGGGTATGAGATCGAAGAACGCGCCCTCAGCGTCGACGAAGTCATGGAAGGAGCGCGCAGCGGTCGGCTCCAGGAGGCCTTCGGCACCGGAACCGCCGTGGTTATCTCACCGGTCGGCTCATTCTGCTATCGGGACGAATGCGTCCAGCTCGGCGATGGCAAACCCGGCGAACTGACCATGAAACTGTATGACAAACTAACCGGGATTCAGTACGGCCGCGAGCCGGATAACCACAACTGGATCACCCTGCTGTAAAAATGTGCCCTGCTCTCTGCCGGCGGCCCGGTCGACAAAGAGCAGTCAATCCACTCCCTGCAGCCGCTCCAGCAGCCGCAACTGAGCGGCCAGGGTCTCGGGAGCGGCGCAGCCGCCCCAGGCGAGAAGTTCCGCTACGACCTCGACAGGCTCAGCGCTGGCCGTTCCATCCACCCGGGTCAATAGCTGGCGGGTGCGCAGCGCGTCGAACCAGCCTTGAAAAGCCCTTAGCCGCTGTTGCCCGGGACGATGGTTTCGCTGTAACTTCGCCCAGACAGTCACGAAATCCACCTCGGCCAGATACCCGGCCAGTCCGGCCGAAAGCTTTTCGGCCTGCAGGCAGATCACCTGAGCCGGGGCATCGATGTTCTCCCTCGCCAACGCCAGCCAGCGCCGCAACAGGTCAAATCCTTCCTTGCCGATAAACCGATACCCCCGGCGGCCGTCCTCAACCTGCTCGCGCAGGGTCCGGCCGGTGCCGAAGGGGACCCGCTCGGAATAACGTGGAGCCGGACGAACAACGGTGCCGGCAACAAAATCGACCCGGTCGATCTTGGCCAGCCGCTGCAAAAAGTAAAAATCTTCCGCTGCCAGCCGCCGATTCATCCCGCCGGCCGCAACATAGGCGGCCGCCCGGCAGCACAGCGCGCTGCCGATACTGTGATAAGCATAGGGAGATCCCGCCACCTGCAATCCGAACAGATAGCTGCGCAGGTACAGTTCATAATCACGAATGGCCCGCTCCCGTTCCGGAGTCACGGCCACCTGGTGGCGAAACGGAATCACCGCGCCGGCGGCCTTGCTCCTGGCAAAATGCGCAAAGACCGCGCTCAGGTAGTTTTCATCCACCAGGGTGTCGGCATCCAGGGAAATCAGCAGCGGATCGTTGTGCCAATCCAGATACTCCAGCCCCAGGTCAAAACCGATCTTGCGCGCCAGCCCAACTCCTTCTCCGGCCGGCAGCTCCAACCCCGTGCTGGCGACATCAACCCAGGCCAGTTGCAACCCCGGGCAACAACAGGATTGCAGCCAGCACAGCAGCTGTTGATTGTCCTCTTTGGCAGTGGCGGCGGCAGTCGCATGATTATTGACCACGACCAGCAGCAGGGTCTGCCCAAGCAGAACGCCCGCGTTGCGGGCCAGACTGGCCAGGGTCAACGGCAACTGTTCCTGCTCGGCCAGGGCCGGAATAACCAGCAGGGCCTTGAAATCCCGGCGACTGACTCCGGTGATGGTCCAGGGAGCGCTGATCGCCCGGGAGCGAAGATATTTGTCGAGAGTTTTGCCGTTCACAGGGCCGGCCACGAACTACTCCCCATGCTGAACTCCGGCCACGGCACGATCCCCCGGCAGCAACAACTGATGACGAGCAATGATTGCGCAGAGTTCTTCGAAAGGCTCCTCCTGCCCGTCCAGCCAGTGAATGACCACCCCGTTTTTCTCCATCCGGCGAAAAAAGGTTTCCTGGCGTTTGGCAAACTTGCCGATGGCGATGCTCAATTTCTGCACCATCTCGTCGTAGGTCATTTGCCCTTGCAGATGCTGGGCGATAAAGCGGTATTCGAGGCCGTAAAACTCCAGCTGAGGCCAGGGCACTCCCTGCTCATACAGCTGCTGCACCTCCGCAACCATTCCTTCTTTAAGCCGCTGCCGCAACCGCTCGCCAATCCGCTTGCGCAGGACCTCCCGCGGCCAGCGCAGCCCGAACACCAGCGGCGCCAGAGGGGGGGCAGCAAGTCCTTCTGCAGCGTTCTGTTCACCAACAGCGATTTCAATGGCCCGGATCAGCCGTGCCCGTTCCAGCATATCGGTGACATTGTGCTGTTCAGGCTTCAGCTGCAACAAGCGATGCTGCAGCTCGGCATCGCTCAACGCTGCAAGCTCCGCCCTTAACAGGTGATTTTCCGGAACCTCAATGAGCCGGTAGCCGCGCAGAACCGCATCAAGGTAAAGACCGGTCCCGCCGCAGACCAGGGGCAGGCGCCGCCGCTGCCAGATCGCTTCAACCGCGGCAAAACATTCCCGCTGAAAGCGGAACAGATTGTATTCTGAGCCGGGCTCGGCAATATCGATCAGATGGTACGGAATCTCGCCATACTCGGCGAGATCCTTGCCGGTCCCCAGATCCATGCCCCGATAGACCTGGCGCGAGTCGGCGGAGATGATTTCCCCCTGGAACCGGCTGGCCGCCCGCACCGCCAGCGCGGTCTTGCCGCCGGCGGTCGCACCGAGAATCACCAATAGATTGAATTTTGTGTTCGTCATCACCCTTTATTCCCGCCCTTTGTACAGCGCTATTCAACGACGCCTTGTCAAAAGGCTTTTGCCTTCCCCACTGATCTGCTATAGTCCGGTAGCTTTTTCAGTACCCGTCCGGAACCGGTCCCCGGCAGTTTTCCCGAGGCATCTGATGATTCGTCCGGACCTGTCGAGACATCATTTTTCCCTGGACGGAATTCCGGCAAAAAATATCAAGAGGTCCGGTTATTGGTCTTCAGATCGGCTGTCAGTTTCATGAAAGAAAAAAATCCCGTTATCCTGAGTCGCGATCAACACCCCATTTCCCGCAAACAGATCGATCCCGACTGCCTGAAAGTTCTCTACCGTCTGCACCGCCACGGTTACAAGGCTTATCTGGTCGGGGGCAGTGTCCGTGATTTACTCCTTGGCCGTCAACCGAAAGATTTCGACATCGGCACCGACGCCACCCCCAGTCAGGTGCGCAAACTGTTTCGCAACTGCTTCCTGGTCGGCAGGCGCTTCCGCCTGGCCCATATCCGTTTCAGCGGCAACAAGATCATTGAGGTCGCGACATTTCGCCGTGAGCCTGACGCAGACGAACTGCCGGACGATCCGGACGAACACTTTCATTTTGTCCAGAATGTCTTCGGTACGGCCTGTGAAGATGCCCACCGGCGCGACTTTACCATCAATGCCCTGTTCTACAATATCGCTGATTTTTCAGTCATCGATTATGTCAACGGCCTGGAAGACCTGTTCAACAAACAGCTCCGGGTCATCGGCGACCCGCTGGTCCGTTTTGTCGAAGACCCGGTCAGAATGCTGCGCGCTCTGGAATTTGCCGCCCGGCTCGACTTTTCTCTGGACGATAACATTCTGCAGGCCATTCACACTCACAAAGCCTTGCTGGCAACCGCCGCACCGGCCCGGGTTCGTGAAGAAACCATGGAACTGTTCCGCCGGGGAATTGCGGGCAGGGTGCTGGAACAATGCCGTCAATTGGGCCTGCTGCCACATCTGCTGGCCGGCTATCCTGGAACCGACGAAGGGATTGCGCTGCTTGAAAAAATCGATCAAAGAACCCACAGCGGCACGGATATTCCGGAGAGCTTGAGTATTGCTGCCCTCTATTTACGCCTGTTCATGGACAGCTGTCCGCCGACCGCAGATATCAATCTGACCCAGGTCCTGCATAAAGCCAACGAGATCATCACCCCCCACTGCCGCTATTTCAGCATTGCTGGCGGCATCCGGCATGACGCTCGCGAGCTGCTGATCGGCTGTTTCCGCCTCGCCCGCGGCCGCGGGTTCCGCGGTGAAAAACGCTTTCTGCAGAGCCCCCAGCTGCCGAAAATCCTCGAGCTGTTTCGGCTCTGGTCCGAAGTCCGACCACAGCTGGCCCCCCTGCTCCAGGAATGGCGCCAGGCCAGCCACAACCATCAGACGCAAAGTCCCAAAAAGGCTCGGTCCGGCCAACGCCCGGCAAGAAGAAGAACGCGCCGGAAAAAATCGGCCCCTGGTCACAAACCGTCCTAGCCATCATGGCTGACAGTTAAAAAAGAGAAGACCTGCCCCTTGCAAACATGGGTTATGCTGGAGTCGTTGAAACAACCGGCACAGAGCCATAACCAAGGAGACAGGTCATGACAAAGTCTATCACTTATGTTGGTTTCGATGTTCATAAAAACTCGATCGATGTCGCGTTAGCCGATGCTGGCCGCGAGAGTGAGATCCGCTATTACGGCACCATTAACGGAGATCTTGCCTCACTGGACAAGGTGATCCGTAAACTGGTCTCACGGGGAACCAGACCCTCCTTTGTTTACGAGGCCGGACCCTGTGGCTATGAAATCTATCGGCATCTGACACAGCAAGGATACGATTGCAAGGTGGTTGCCCCATCGCTGATTCCGCGAAAAAGCGGCGACCGCATCAAGAATGATCGCCGCGACGCTGAGATGCTGGCGCGGCTGCATCGTGCTGGAGAACTGACTCCGGTCTATGTCCCTTGTCTCGAAGATGAGGCGATGCGCGACTTGTGCAGAGCCCGCATCGACAGCAAAAGTGCTGAACGCAAAGCGCGCCAACAACTGGGGGCCTTTCTCCTGCGCAGCGGGTTCCGCTACAGCGGGAAAACACCCTGGAGCAAGGCTCACTGGAACTGGATCTCTTGCATCAAGATGCCGCATCCGGCCCAGCAGATCACCTTGCAGGAATATATTGATGCCGTACGTTCCTGCACAGAACGAGTTGAACGCATGACTGAACAGATTCGCCAACTTGCCGAGCCGTGGCGCATGAATCCTGTCGTCGAGGCGATTCAGGCCCTGCGAGGCGTCTCCCTGATTGTTGCGACAACAACGGTTGCCGAATTGGGAGACCTGACCCGCTTTGATCATCCTCGACAGCTCATGGCGTACCTGGGATTGGTTCCCTCGGAACACTCCAGCGGCGAGACGGTCAAGCGTGGCGGGATCACCAAAACCGGGAACGGACATGCCCGGCGCATGCTGGTCGAAGCGGCTTGGTCGTATCGACTTCCGGCTCGGGTCAGTCGTCGGCTGCTTGAACGGCAGAGGCACCTACCGCAGGCTGTTTGGGAGATCGCCTGGAAAGCACAATTGAGGCTCTGCTCCCGCTATCGACTGCTGACCGCCAAGGGGAAACGCAGTCAGGTGGTCATTGCGGCCATCGCCCGTGAGTTATCAGCATTTATCTGGGCCATCGCCCAAACGGTGCCACGCCCGGCATAGCGAAGGAGTCAAGGAACAACGGAACCAGCTTCTGTCGCGAAAAAGCGCGGCCCCGGTAACGGAGAATCCTCGGGCCTGTTATGGGATCAGGCATTTGCCGAACTCCCGGCTCTAGCGAGAGGCAGCTCCACGACGTAGCCAAGACAGGCGGTAACCAACCCGCGAATATCAGCGTGATCTACCGTCGTAAAAAGCGGCCCCGTTTTTTCGTGACAGAGATTTAACCACAGTTTTCAAGGAGCAGTGCGTTTACTCTTGTAATTGTCAGCCATATCAGCAGGGTGTTGAAAAACGTTTTCGAGGCAGCAAGTACAAGGCAAAAATTGCCGAAAAAGCACAGTTTACATTCAGTAAATGAGCATTTTGAGGCTATTTTTAACGCAGTAATTGCAACGCAGATAGTTTTTCAACAGCCTGCTAGTGCCCCGTACGGTTAGCTCTCTACCCCAATTTCGATCCTTATTGCCGCTGTCTACGTTCTGCCTTCTCGGCTTAGCCCAAGCCAGGCCTGCGTTAAGCCGCCCATTTCCCTTTGCATAAGCAAAAAAAACAAGCTGCATGAAAACCTAGGACAACATGGAATGGCGCTCGTTTAAGAGGAGATGGCAGCAAAACCGGGACTGTCCCCGCCCGGGGGCTGTCCCAGGTCTTTGCGGTGCTAACCGCTACAGTTTCATGGCTAGCAAACTCTTGGGACAGCCCCCGATGACCCTGGGGACAGTCCCGAGTTTACTGCTAAGTTGCTTAAACTAGCGCCATTCAGAACAACATACCATCATCCTTTTGGCGAAGGTTTTGAGGCAGGCAAGGTCAACTAACTCGCGAAAATTAAGGCATTGTAATTTTTTACAAACCTTGGTATCTTCCGACACATTGGGGATTAATAATTTTTTATCAACATCCTAATTCATTAAAATGAGGCCCACATGAAATTGAAGAGTATTCAGAGTAAGATTGGCGGTGCATTAATTCTAATCCTCCTGATTATCCTGGGTATCAGCTTTACCATAACAGCATTGCAGTCACGCAACTTGCTCAGCCGGCAGGCTGACCAATCCACTGAAGCTCTTCATGACGTCAGCCTCGAACAGGGCCGAAGCATTTTTTCCAGCCTGGAAATCGGCACCAGAGGGTCTCTGGAACGTGGTGAAATGGATGTTTTCGACGAACTTGTCACCGGACTCGGTTCGGTCCCCGGAGTTTTGGAAGTCGGCCTGGCCGATCCACAGGGGAAAACCATCTATTCCAGCAAGAAGGATCAAATCGGCAAAAACGAGCCCCATATCAACATCACCGACCCCCAAAAAGAAATCGCTCTGGAAAAAGAGTCGGATACCTCCTTTTTCATAGCCCACAGTCACATGTTCCAGCAAAAATGCCTGGAATGCCATGACGGAGCCGTCCCCGGCACCCTGGCCGGAGTCCTCTACATCGAATACAGCCTGGACAAACTCCATCAGGAGAAGGCTCAGAATGAAGCAATCCTGGCCACCGCAAAATCCAAAAGTATCTTTAGCACTGTCAGTATGGGCTTGCTCAGCCTGATCGCCACCTGGCTGCTACTTTTTTTCATGTTACGGAAAATGATCGTCCGGCCGCTGTCCGCCATCCAGACCGTGCTCACCGATATCGGTAACGGTCATCTCCAGCGCCGCCTCAAGATGACCCAGGCCGACGAGCTTGGTGTCACCGCGAGAACCCTTGATGACCTGGCCGACAGCCTGCAGAATGAAATCGTCGGCCCCCTGCAACAGCTGGCCAACGGCGATCTGACCTTTGACATCGTTCCCCATGATCAGGATGACCAATTGCGCCACAGTATCAAAAAACTGGGCGAGGACCTCAATGCCATGATTGCCGATTTGCAGGCCGCCGGCGAACAGATCGACCAGGGCAGTTCCCAGGTCAGCGAGTCCGCCCAAATGCTTTCCGACGGTGCCGCCCAGTCAGCTGCTTCAGTCGAACAGATCAGCAGTTCGATGAATGAAATTGGCAGTCAGACCCAAACCAGCGCCGAGAACGCCCGCCAAGCCAACCAATTAGCGGTATCGGCCCAACAAGCCGCCGACACCGGCACCCAGCGCATGGAAGAAATGATCCAGGCCATGGGGCAGATTAATGAAGCCGGCCAAAACATCAGTAAAATTATCAAGGTCATCGATGAGATTGCCTTCCAGACCAATCTGCTCGCCCTGAATGCGGCAGTCGAAGCTGCCCGCGCAGGCCAGCACGGTAAAGGCTTTGCGGTAGTCGCCGAAGAGGTTCGCAACCTGGCCGCCCGTAGCGCCAAGGCCGCCCGAGAAACAGCTGAACTGATCGAAGGCTCGGTAGCCAAAACGGGCAATGGAACTCAGATTGCCGAACGAACCGCAGACGCTCTTGACGAAATTGTCGGTTCTATCGGCAAAGTGACCGACCTGATCTCGGAAATTGCCGCGGCCAGCAGCGAACAGGCACAAGGGATTGCCCAAGTCAATCAAGGCCTCCAGCAGATCGACCAGGTTATTCAACAGAATACCGCCAGCGCGGAAGAGAGCGCGGCAACCAGCGAAGAGCTGTCCAGTCAGGCCGCCGAACTGCGCAGCCAGCTCAGCCGCTTTATTGTCAAAAAAACCGTCTTGCGCCAGAATTCCTCACGCAGTCCCAGACAGATTCCCAAACAGACCGGAACTCCTCCGTCGAACTGGGGTGGATTACCGAGCACGCCGCGCAGGGATAACGATCATCTCCTGCTGCAATGGAGTGACCGGTTCCTTACCGGTGTCGCCCTGATGGATAAACATCATCAGCGCCTGGTCGAACTCATCAATCAGCTGTTCCACTGCATGCAGGATGGCGGCGACCGCATGCTGACCGCCCAGGTCGTTGACGAACTGGTCGACTATACCGTCATGCACTTTCGAGCCGAAGAAGAAGTGATGAAAAAAGATGGTTTCCCGAAGCTGGCCGAGCACCGACAAAAGCACCAGGATTTTGTGCAGCAAGTCGGTCGCTTTGTCGAAAAAATCAAATCAGGCAGCCGCATTGCTCCAGCCGATGTCTACCGATTTCTCAAAAACTGGCTGGTCGAACATATTGAGCAGGAAGATCGTAACAGCTACGGAATTTTTCGTAAAACCCACTAAAATACAAGCGGTGTTTGCCTTTGCTCAGGAAGCCCAAAGAGGTAAATTCTGACACCCTTTGTGAAAAAATTATAATTTTTTCCTGACAACACCCATTTACCCTTTGTTTTTATTTATTTGTTTTGTATAATTAACAATCGCTTGACAAAAGATATCTTAATGACCTGGTAAAATAATTGTGCGAAGGATCCGTGATGAGTATGCAAATTGATGATGATCAGATTGAAATCATTCAGGAATTCGTAACTGAAAGCCGCGACATGATCGAACAGTTGGAACCGGCCATCATCGAGCTGGGCCAGAACAGCGATCCTGAAACGATTAATGCAATTTTCCGCCTGTTCCACTCCATGAAAGGGAGTGCGGGCTTTCTGGAATTTGATCATTTAACACGGGTTGCCCACGCAGCCGAGAACCTGCTTGACCTGATCCGCAACAAAGAAATCGATCTGGTCCCGGATCATGTCAATCTCCTCTGTGCTTCGTGCGATTTTGCCAAGGAAGCCCTGGATATGATCGAAAGCGATTACAACGATGATTCCATGGTCTCCGCTGCCGATGACGTTTCCGAAAAACTGCATCAGGCTATCGAACGAGGCAAAAATCCGGAATACCAGGCTGCGGAGGAAGACGAGCCCGAAGCAGCACCACCGGCCAGTCAAGCCTTGCCAGTGGACAATGCGGAGGCCGCCGGAGATGGGTTCCCGCAGATGGAAATCACCGAGGAGATGCGGCTGAGCTTTGTTCAGGAAGGGAACGAACTGCTGCAAAACGCAGAACAAGGGCTGCTGCTCTGGAGCGAAACTCCTGAAGATAAAGATTCCCTGGGTGAAGTCTTCCGGCATATTCACAGTTTCAAGGGAAATTGCGGCTTCTTCGGTTTTTCCGATCTGGAAAAGCTCAGCCATCAGATGGAAAATATCCTCGATCGAGCCAAATCCGGATCCAAACTGGCGGTCGATAACCCGGCGGATCAGTTACTGGCCAGCCTCGACATTCTGCAGCAGGGCATCAATAATGTTGCGGAGGGAAAAACCGATTCCATCAACAACCTGCATGACCACATCGACGACCTCAATCGCCTGGTCGCTCCCTTGTTGGGAGATTTCCTGGTTGAGGAAGGCGTCCTTGAAGAGGCTATTTCCACAGCCGTGCAGACTCAGAAAAAACCGGTCGGTGAAATCCTCATCCAGCAGGGCTCGGCGTCCAAGGAACAGATCGATTCCGCGCTCAAGAAACAGCAGGATAATCTGAACAAGGCCAAAGCCGAAGCCAAACCGGCGGCCCGGACCAAAACCCCGGCGAAACGTCAGGATATCAGGGTCGAACTGGGCAAACTCGATAACCTTATCAACCTGATCGGCGAGTTGGTCATTGCCGAGAACATGCTGATCCACAATCCGGACCTGAAAGGCCTCGAACTGGAAAACTTCAACAAAGCCGGACAACACATGTCCAAGCTGGTCCGGGAACTCCAGGAAATGGCCATGACCATCCGCATGATTCCGGTCTCCGGCCTGTTCCGACGCATGATCCGACTGGTTCACGACATCTCCGTCAAAGCCGGAAAGAAAGTCGATCTGCAATTGATCGGCGAAGAGACCGAGATCGATAAGACGGTCATCGAAACCATTACCGACCCCTTGGTGCACCTGTTGCGCAACTCTCTGGATCACGGGCTGGAAACCCCGGCCGAACGGGTTGCTGCCGGCAAAAACGAAAAAGGGACGGTGCGCCTGTCGGCCCGCCATGAAGAAGGCGAGGTCTGGGTCACCATTGAAGACGATGGTCGCGGACTCAACAGAGCAAAGATCCTTGAAAAAGCCATCAGCAAAGGATTGATCGAAGGGGACGGATCGGATCTGACCGAAAAACAGATCAACAATCTGATCTTCGCGCCCGGCTTCTCCACGGCCGCGAAAATTACCGATATTTCCGGCCGCGGCGTCGGCATGGATGTCGTTAAACGTAATCTTGAAAAAATCAAAGGGAAAATCGATGTCAGCACCACCCCCGGCAAAGGCACCCGCATTAATCTGCGCATCCCGCTGACCTTGGCCATCATCGACGGCATGATTGTCCGCGTCGGGACAACGACCTGCATCGTGCCGACCCTGTCGATCCTGGAAGCCTATCGCCCGGAAATGGATCAGATCACCATCACGCCGGACGGGGCGGAGCTGGCCCGGGTCAGGGAGAACTTCTTCCCGATTGTCCGCCTGCATGAGATTCTCGACAAAGAGCCGGATTCCCGGAAACTTTCCGACGGCATTCTGATTGTCCTGGAATACCTTGAGAACCGGTTCTGCCTGTTCATCGACGAGATCCTCGGCCAACAGCAAACTGTCATCAAAGGACTGTCGGATTTCATCGGCACGGTCCCCGGTGTTTCCGGCTGTACCATCCTTGGCGACGGCGGGGTCAGCCTGATCCTCGATGTCGGTACCCTGGTCGAATCGGCCGACAGCAAAAAGCTGGATTCCGAGGACGTTGAGTAAAAAAAGTTTCGACTTCCGATTCACTATACAACCATAAGGAGAAGACCATGGCTGAAGACTTGACCATGACCAATCTGGACAACGAAGACACCCAGAAAGATAAATACCTGACCTTTCACCTGGCCGGTGAGGATTATGGTATTGAAATCCGTTACGTCATCGAGATTATCGGCATTCAGAACATCACCGAAGTTCCGGACATGCCCTCCTTTATCCGTGGGGTCATCAACCTGCGCGGCAAAGTGATTCCGGTGATGGATGTTCGCGCTCGCTTTAACCTCAAAGATCGCGACTATGACGACCGAACCTGTATCATCGTTGTCAATGTTGAAGGGACAGAGGTCGGCTTGGTGGTTGATGAAGTCAGTGAAGTCGCCGACATCCCGGAAAGCCATGTGGAACCGCCACCAAAAACCAGTAAAGACTCGGAAAGCAGCTATATCCAGGGGATGGGTAAAATCAACAACGACGTCAAAATCCTCCTCGATGTCCACAAACTTTTATACAGTGGTGAAATGCAGGAACTGTCAGCGTCCCTTGATGAGCAATAACAGAGGCAGCGCATGATGGAGACAGTACCCAACCAGCAGCAGGGTGGCATGATGGCCATTTCCGATGCTGAATTTTCCCGCTTGCGCGATCTCATCCACAAGCGCTTCGGGATCAACCTGACCGAGCAAAAACGCTCCTTGCTGGTCGGACGCCTGCAAAAGCTGATGCGCAACCTGAATCTGGGCAACTTTTCGGATTACTATGATTATCTGAGTCATGACAAAACCGAGGGGGCTTTGGGTGAGCTGGTCGATCTTATTTCGACCAACCACACCTATTTCAATCGAGAAAAAGATCATTTCGACTTTTTTTCCCAGACCGCTTTACCGACGGTGATTGAAAAGCTGAAACGGGAGAAACGCAAGGATCTGCGCATCTGGTGTGCCGGCTGTTCAACCGGAGAAGAGCCTTATACCCTGCTGATGCTGATGATGGAATATCTCGGCAGCGATTACAGCGCATGGGATGCCGGAATCCTCGCCACCGACATTTCCGACCGGGCTCTGACCAGCGCCAGACGCGGGGTCTATTCCACCGACCGGGTTATGCAACTGCCGGAAGCCTTGCGCAAAAAATATTTTACCCCTGCCGGGCCGAATGAAATGGCTGTTATCGACAAGGTCAAACGGGAAGCAACCTTCAGGCGTTTTAACCTGATGAATACCTCGTTTCCATTTAAAAAACCTTTCCAGATGATCTTCTGTCGCAACGTCATGATCTACTTTGATCAACCGACCCGGGAAGCCCTGGTCAACCGCTATCATCAGTTTACCGAACCGGGCGGTTACCTTTTTATCGGCCATTCCGAAACCCTTGGGCGAAGCCAGACTCTCTACCGTTATCTGAAACCTGCTCTCTACCAGAAAGGAGAATTCTGATGGCTCGTATGGTTCGCGTTCTGGTGGTAGACGATTCAGCGTTGGTCCGAAACATTCTCAGCCAGGGGCTGGCCTTGGACCCGGGCATCGAAGTCGTCGGGACGGCGTCTGATCCCTACATCGCCCGCGACAAAATTATCGAACTGCAACCCGATGTCCTCACCCTGGATGTGGAAATGCCCAGGATGGACGGCGTTGCCTTCCTGCGGAAACTGATGCCCCAGTACCCCATTCCGGTGGTCATGGTCAGTTCGCTGACCCAGCGTGGCAAACAGATCACCATGGAAGCGCTTGATGCCGGGGCGGTCGATTTTGTCGCCAAGCCAACCAGCAATGTCTCGGCAGGCCTCAACGCCATGCTCATGGAACTGCGCTCCAAGGTCAAAATTGCCTCCACGGCAAACGTGTCCCACTGGAAAGGAAAAAGACCGGTCATACCGCAAAAAGCGGTCGGTATCACATCGGCGGCACTGGCTGAATCAACTGACAAGGTTATCGCCATCGGTGCTTCGACCGGAGGAACCGAGGCCATTCGCAGGGTTATTGAAAATTTCCCAGCCTCAACCCCGGGCACTGTCATCGTGCAGCACATGCCCGGCGGGTTCACCAAAATGTTTTCCGACCGCCTCAACCAGCTCTGTCCCATGCAGGTGAAAGAAGCAGAGCATGGCGACCGGGTTCGGACCGGGCTGGTGCTCATCGCCCCCGGCGGCCGTCAACTTGAAGTGGTGCGTTCGGGCGGCTTTTATGAAGTCCGCCTGGGAGGAGAAGAAAAGGTCAGCGGACATTGCCCGTCCGTCGATGTCATGATGCATTCCGTTGCTAAACATGTCGGTGCCAATGCCATCGGCGCCATGCTAACCGGGATGGGTCAGGACGGGGCCATGGGAATGCTAGCCATGAAAGAGGCAGGAGCGCGTTGTATCGCACAGGATGAAGCATCCTCGGTTGTTTTTGGGATGCCGAAAGTTGCTTATGAAAAGGGCGGGGCCGAACGGCTGGTCCCCCTGGAGAAGATTGCGTCATCCCTTCTCAGCTTGCTAATGGAGAAAAAATAAATGGGGCAGGTCATTTTAGGTGTCGGTGATTACGGCGCATCGAACACACCAGGAGACGATGTCAAAACATTTGCACTCGGTTCCTGTGTTTCTGTTATTTTTCTTGATCCGAAAACACGGACCGTCGGAATGGCCCATGTCGCCCTCCCCGATTCATCCATCAATAAAGCCAAGGCTTCAGAAAAACCCGGTTATTTTGCGGATACCGCCATCCCGGCATTACTCGAGTTGATGAGCAAATTCGGTTGCGATAAACGCGGCCGGGGATTGGTGGTAAAATTGTGCGGCGGGGCCAATGTGATGGATACCAACGACACCTTTCAAATTGGCAAACGAAACGCACTGGCGATCAAAAAAGCCTTATGGGCCTATGGTATGGGAGCTGTTTCCGAGGATCTCGGAGGAAACTTCAGCCGCACAGTCACCATCTCTGTTTCTGCCGGGCAGGTTGTCCTGAGTTCACCCGGAAAACCGAACTGGCAGTTATAGGAGGCGAATATGGTCAAGCAAATAAGCAGCGAAGAACTCCAGACAATCGTCAGATCGGTCCCCATGCTTTCGGCCAGTGCCAGCCGGCTGTTACAGATTACCGCCAATCCCGATCACGACCTTCACGAGGTGGTCAGTCTGGTTAAAACGGATGCCAATCTCACCGCCAGAGTGCTGAAAGTCATCAACTCGGCTGCCTTTGGCATGCTCAACAAAATTACCTCCATCGACCGGGCGGTTTCATTTTTGGGTGAACGGGTTATCGTCAGTATCGCCATCGGTGACTGCGCCGGCAATCTGCTCGAAAAAGAGCTGGTCGGCTATGCCGCAGCCAGTGGCGACCTCTGGAAACATGATCTGCGGGCCGCCATTGCAGCACGGGAAGTGGTCACCCAGGGCAAAGCAGAAATCCGCTCGGAATTGGCCTTTACCGCCGGTCTGTTGCATGATATCGGTAAAGCCCTGATCTCCGATTACCTGCAGGGGACTGCTCCGGAAGCCATTGAGCTGCTGACTGCAGAGGACAGTTTCGACTATCTTGAAGCGGAAAAAAAACTGATCGGTTTTGATCACACCATCGCCGGTTACGAATTGGCGAAATACTGGCAACTGCCGGAAGAACTGATCGAAGTCATTCGCTTCCACCATGAACCCGGCCGCGCCAGCGAAGAGTTCAAGCCACTGGTCTACGCAGTTCATCTGGGGGACAGCATCGCTATGATGGGGGGGTTTGGGACCGGCTCCGACAGTATGCGCTACAAGCTTGATCCAGCCTATGCTCAGTATATCCAGATCACTCCCAATATTCTGGCGAGCATTATGTTGGCTGTCGACACCGAATTTACGAAACTCGAAGAGTCACTAAACGACCTGGGAGAATAAAACTCATGAAACGGATCATTATCGCGGACGACTCAGCCACCGCCCGTATGTTCATCAAGCGCTGCCTTCAGATCATCGGCCTGGGGGATGCCGAGATCATCGAGGTCGAACATGGCAAGGAAGCGCTGGAAGCAGCCAAAGCCAATCATGTCGATCTCTTACTGACCGATCTCAACATGCCGGTGATGGATGGGGAAACGCTGGTCAAATGGGTCAAAGCCAGTCCCAAGCTGTGCGAGCTGCCGGTCATCGTGATCACCAGTGCCGGGAATTCAGCAAAGGAAGCACAGCTGCTTAACCTGGGAGCCTACAAAGTCCTGAACAAACCGGTTTCGCCACCGGTGATGATGGATGCGTTGGCGGACTTTCTAGACTAGCCACGGATTGAGGAGAATCAATGGACACCCAAGGAAAATTTTATCAGGCAATGCATCAGGCGGTCAGCCAGACTCTTGAAAACATGGTTTTTCTGGAAGTCATGGCGCACCCCGATAAAACCTATTGCATGCCTGAAGACGAAACCGCCTGGACATCGTTGCTGATCAATGACCCGGTCCAGGGTGAACTGGTTTTGGCAATGCCATACAACACCCTGGAAAAATTCACCGGGAATATTTTCGCCATGTCCGAGGACGAGCTGACGGACACCCAGAAAAACGACATTCTCAACGAATTGCTGAACACCATTGCCGGCCTGTTCATGACCAATCTGCTGGCCAATGATCAGCAATATAAATTGGGTTTACCGGCCATCGGCCACGGCAAATTTGCCCCAGCCGACGCCGACACCCTGGTTTGGAAGCTGATCACCAGTGACGATGACCCGTTGGAAATTCGCGCCGCCGGGGCGCCTTTGATTGCTTTACAAAACCAATAACCAACTGCCTCGACAGAAAACCTTTTTATACGCGACAGGAGAAAATAATGGGAAAAACTGTATTGATTGTCGATGATTCCAACACTATGCGCAAAATTGTTTCCCGGGCACTGCGTCAGGCAGGGATCGATTTCAGTACCATTCTCGAAGCCGGCGACGGCCAGGAAGCCCTTGACGTACTCAGCAGCAACAGCGTGGATGTCGTTTTGAGCGATATCAATATGCCCAACATGAACGGACTCGAGTTTCTCAAAGCCAAAGCCGAAAATGCCGCGATTAAAGATATCCCGGTGGTTATGATTTCAACCGAGACCGGGGCGGATATTATCAATGAGGCTAAATCATACGGAGCCAAAGGGGCCATTAAAAAGCCCTTCACCCCGGACCTGATCAACGAAACCCTGGGAGCTCTGCTCTAACACAAGAATCCTCAGCCCCCGCAGCAGGGGGCTGAGACGAAGCCTTAGATATCCGTTCATGAGGAGCTATCCGTGAAACACGCAGAACACATTACAGCATCCACTCAGGAAATTTTTTCCAGTATGATTATGTTGGATGTCACTCCGGGAGAACCGTTTAAACGCAGAAATGAAATGCTGAAAAACAGCATCTCCGGCATCATCGGCCTGGCCGGAACCACCAAAGGACTGCTGGCCATCCATCTGCCCAACCCAACGGCGTTGGCCGTCACCACGGCCTTTCTGGGCATGGATGTTGAGGAAATCGATGAAGACGTCAGGGATGCCATCGGCGAGCTCGCCAATATGCTCGGCGGCAGCCTGAAAGCTGTTCTCGATCCGAGTGGTAGCGACATCAAACTGTCGATGCCGTCATCGGTCTACGGCGACGAGTACGCTATTGACTGTCTGGCTGATGCTGAAATGGTGACGGTTCCTTTTGAATTCGATGGGCATAGTTTCATGGTGGAACTGCAAATCCGTGAAGACAGCTGAGTCATCTTTCATTTCTGAGGAATCATTGTGGAATTTGCTAAAAAAATTACGGAAACAACCGAAGAGATCTTCAGTACAATGATCTTCATGGATTTGACGGCCGATCCTCCCCTCGCTGAGGGGAAGCAGGTTCTCGGCTGTCATGTCTCAGCAATGATTGGACTGACCGGGGGGTTTTCAGCGATGCTGGGGATTCATTGCCCTGAAGCAGTCGGCCTGGGGATAACCGGAGCCATGCTCGGAATGGAGATTACGGAAATTGACGCCGATGTCAAAGACGCCCTCGGTGAAATCGCCAACATGCTTGCCGGCGGGCTCAAAGAACGGTTTGCGGCGGAAGACATCCCTCTTGAACTGGCTATTCCAACCGCGATTTCCGGCAAATCCTATACGATCTCGGCCCCGAAGGGGAGCAACCGGGTGATTGTGCCTTTCCAGGTTGCAGAAGGGCCATTTTATATTGAGATCAAATACAATCTGAATTGATCGGGGGGTGTCCATAACAACCACGGCACTCCTCATTGACAGCCGATGCCCGAGGACAGATGGGGAGCGGCTCCAAGCGTGCACAAGAGGTTATTTTGGATCACCGCGCCATCATCGACGTCGTCTGCAAGTCAGGGCTGGAAAAACTTGCCGGCGAAATCAGCGCCTTGCTTGGGCAGGACCTGAGCTGCTCGCAGATTCATTTGGATCTGACCAGCAAAGCCCGGCTGTTCAGTGATCCTACGCGCGAAAAGACCATCCTTGCCCATATGTCCGTCGGTGGTGAACGGGAAGGTCAATGCTATCTTCTGACCAGAGCTTCAACCGCCGCTATTCTGGGCGGAACCCTGATCATGCTGCCCCAGGACATGATCGAGGAACATGCGAAAACGGGAACCCTGGACGGCGAACTGCAGGATGCCTACAGCGAAGTTGCCAATATCATCGCCGGAGTCTTCACCCAGGCGTTTGTTGATAAATATCCCAAAACCATCCGCTTCATTAAAAAAACCATTGAAGAGCTGACGCCAACCAAGATCGACCCGGACGCTGACACGCCCTTCCCACCCGGCAATTATTATCTCGCCAGTTGTCAGATGAGCATCGATGACCAGGACCTCGGGCCACTGGAATTTGTCGTCCCGGCCGCCATCTTCGACCTGGAGGAGAGTGCACCACCTGCAGCCCAGGCAGCCCCTGTAAAACCGGCGCAACCCGGGCCAGCTGTCAGCGCCCCGGAACAACCCAGGCCGGTCGAGGAGCCCAAGTCCGCGCCACCCCCGGTGGCTGAGCCAGCCGCGCCACAAAAGCAGACCAAAAAGCCCTTTGTTGAAGCCAAAAAAATAATCGATGTGGTCTTTAAAGCAACTATCGGTCAAATCGGCGAGGAAATCGGCGCCCTACTCGGACAATCCCTCAAGTGTGATGATGTCCAACTGGTGATGACCAGCAAGGCTGATTTTTTCTCTCAGCATTGCCTGGAAAAATCGGTATTGACTCACCTCAAAGTGACCGGTGACAAAGAGGGCCTGGGATTTATGCTGACCCAGATCCCGGACGCGATCATCATGGGTGGCACCCTGATCATGCTGCCCGAAGATCAGATTGAGGAGCAGCAGCAAGCCGGCCAGTTTGACGGTGAGGTCGCTGATGCTTATGGAGAGATCGCCAACATCCTCTCCGGCAGCCTGACCCAGACATTTCTGGACCGTTACCCCGGGCAGATCAGATTTATCAAGACCGATTCGGAGGTCGTGGTTCCGACCAAAGTCGACATCGCTTCAGCCGCGCCCTTCCCGGAAGGGGACTATTACCTGGCGTCCTTCGCGATTCATATGGAGGATTACGAGCTGCAGCGCATGCTGCTGATCTTTCCGGCAGAGGTCTTTCAGCTGGATGGAACAACGGAAGCTCCGGCAACGGGACAACCCGCTGCGGCGGCAGCCCCTGCTCCGGGCGAATGGGGCGGTCCGCCGGCGACACCCGCAACGCCGGACCGACAACAGCAACCACCCGCCGCCAGCCAGCCCGCGGCACCGGCCGTAACCGCGTCAGCGCCCACAGCCACGCCGATCGTCATGATTGTCAGCGATCAACAAAATGCCACTGCTCCTTTTGTTGACATTCTCTCTACGGCCGGCTATGAGTGCCGGGTGCTGTCCTTTCAGGACGAAGTCAAGGAGCTCTTTCAGCAGCACAATATTCTGGGGATTTTCCTGGTTATGGCCCAGGTCGGTGAGAAAGGATTTGCTGCGGCAATCAAACTGCAGTCAGCGGGTCGCACCCTGCCGCCGATTATTTTTGCCGGGCCGGAATGGACCCGCTCCGCAGTTCTGCGGGCGGTGAAATACGGAGCCAAAGATATCCTCATGACTCCAGCCAGTCATGACGAGATTCGCGAAAAAGTTGATCGTTATCTTAAAAAAGCCAGCTGAAGCGGTTCCGGTTGCCCCGAGGAGGCCATTGGAACAGCGCGCGGCAGCCATTCCCGTTTCGCCCTGTCGCTCATTTCCTACCCCGGCAGATTTTTCTTTTTAATTTTTTCAATCAAAGTGGTGCGTTTCAGATTGAGCAGGCGGGCCGCTTCTTTTTTGTTGCCGCCGGTGCGGCTGAGGGCCTCAAGAATCAGGCGGTCCTCAAACTCGCTGATCAGACTGTTGAAATCGAGTCCGGCCGCGCACCATTCCACCTCGGGCGGGACTATCGCAGCCATCACCTCTTCAGCAGGCTGCGGGTCAGCCGCAACCGGCTCTAACGGTTCCAGCAATGCCCCTTCGCAGCGATATTTTTCCGGCAGTTCCTTCAAAGTGACTTTTTTGCCCCGATGGAGGATGACCAGACGCTGAATCAGATTTTCCAATTCCCGCACATTGCCCGGCCAGCCGTAAGATTGCAGGCTCCGCATGGCAATGGGGTCGATGGTGGTTCTGCGATCGGTCTTTCTGCGGCTGAATCGATCGATGAATTTTTCGATCAGCAGGACAATGTCATCCCGCCGTTCACGTAACGGCGGAGCCTGTATCGGAATGACCGCCAGCCGGTAATAGAGATCTTCCCGAAAACGGCCGTCAGCAACCAACCCTTCAAGGTTCTGGTGCGTCGCGGCAATGACCCGCACATCAACCTTGCTGGGACGAACCCCGCCGACCTGCTCGACCTCGCGTTCCTGCAAAACCCGCAGCAGCTTCGCCTGCAGAGTCGGTTTCATATCGCCGATTTCATCAAGAAAGAGCGTCCCGCCATCAGCAAACTGAACCCGGCCGATTTTCGATTGCTGGGCGCCGGTGAAAGCCCCCTTAACATAGCCGAACAGTTCACTTTCCAATAATTCATCCGGAATGGCGGCACAGTTGACCGGCACGAAGTGCCCCTCCTGGCGCGGGCTGTTTTCATGGATCGCCCGGGCAATCAGCTCCTTGCCGGTGCCGCTCTCGCCCTGTATCAAAACCGTACTGTCGCCTTCCTCAGCAACGCAGGAAATCAATTCGAACAGTTCCAGCATCTGGGACGACTGTCCGATCATCCCTCCGTATCCACTCGTTGTCATCATCTGCATGGCAGCCATTTTCCGTATTGCATGTATAAAAAGAATAACCCATTCAAACAATGAGATAAAAATAATATATTAGCTATAATGTGTCAATATTTAGACACATTATTCATCATTTTCCCTTCATTTTCTAACAGAAAGATAATCTCGCTCAACAGAGCCTTAAAAAGTCGAAAATTTGACAAGCTGCAGAAAAATCTGAGACAAAGACAAAACCTATTGATTTATAGATGATAAATGTTAAGTGCCACAACATCGATTACTGAAAAATGTGCCAGTACATCGATAACAAATGTTCTCTGACAATCGAATAGTAGCCACGTAAATCTGTGAGCACCTAATCCCATCTGGAGGTGTTCATGGACGATGAAATCAAGAAATGCCGGGTTTTGGCTGTTCAGCGGTTCAAGGCTGGAGAAAGCCCTGAAGCGATTTGCGCTTCACTCGGCAAATCAAAATTCTGGCTTTACAAATGGGTTAAGCGAAACAGCGAAAATGATCCTTTGTGGTTTGAAGATCGTTCTCGCAAACCGCTATCAACGCCGCATCGTACACCCGCCGAGATTGAGGAGATCGTCAAACTTGTGCGTTTGAATCTCTACAATCAGGATCTGTTTTGCGGTGCGCAGGCCATTCTGTGGGAATTGGAAGACCTGGGTGTATCGCCGTTGCCTTCACTGCGTACGATCAATCGGATCCTAAAACGCAATGATCTGACGCACCGCAGAACAGGTAAATATGAGCCGAAGGGAACACTCTATCCCAAACTTCCGGCACAGCTGCCGAATCAGACCCATCAGATGGACATGGTTGGCCCCTGCTATTTGACCGGTCCGATCCGTTTCTACGGGCTCAACGCGATCGATACGGCAACGGCACGCTGTGGGCTGCACTCCTCGCTATCCAAGGCAGGAGAAGATGTTCTGGACGGAACCTGGGCCATCTGGTCTCGGCTAGGCATACCAGACAACCTCCAAGTTGATAACGCCATGTCTTTCCTTGGTAGTCCGAGGTATCCGCGAGCATTGAGCCAGTTTGTTCGTCTTTGTCTTCAGCATGGTGTTGAGCCCTGGTTTGTTCCTATGGCCGAACCTTGGCGCAATGGCAACATCGAGCAGTTCAACGATCATTATCGACAGAAGTTTCTCAGCAAGGTCATGATGACCACAACCGATGAACTGGCGACCGGAACAATGGCCTTTGAGCAACGGCATAACAGCTCGTACCGCTATAGCAAACTTGGCGGCAAAACGCCCATCAAGGCACTTTCTGCGAGTAAGGCCACCCTGAGGTTTCCTAATCCAGACGACAAGCGCCAACAGCGGTTGGAGAAACCAGAAACAGGCCGTTACCATCTGGTTCGTCTTATTCGCAGCGATCTTAAGCTGAACATTCTCGGCGAACTGTTTCCTGTTCCGCCGGAACTGAAGCTCGAATATGTGGTGGCTACTATCGATGTCAAAGAGCAAAGGTTAAAGCTCTATCTGGACAAAACCCAGGTAGAGGAATTTGATTACAAGCTCAGATAAACCGTGTTGAGTGTCAGCGATGTTGTGGCACTAAAATCCGTTAGCGATGTCCTGGCACTCAACAGATAAATAAAAAAGAAAGCGCTGCCCGGGCAAAAGCGGTTGATCCTATCAGCCAGAAGTGAAAATAAGTGTCCAAACACCAACCAACCCGAGACCACCCTCCCTGCTCCTGCCGCCGCAAAAACATTGCAGCAAACCAGGGAAGCGGTCCCGAATGGCGCTCATTGAAGAAACTTTGCAGTAAACTCGGGACTGTCCCCAGAGTCATCGGGGGCTGTCCCAAGAGTTTGCGGGCCATGAAACTGCCGCGGTTGGCACTGCAAAGACCTGGGACAGCCGCCGTGCGGGGACACCGGTTTTGCTGCCAGCGACTCTTAAATGAGCGTCATTCAAAGCGGTCCGCGGCCTTTAGCTTTTTTCATACCCGTCCGGATTATTGTGCTGCCAGTTCCAGCTGTCCCGCATCATTTCATCCAGACCACGCTGTGCCCCCCACCCCAACTCCTGATTTGCCAACCCCGGGTCAGCCCAACATTGAGCGATATCGCCCGGCCGACGCGGCGCAATCCGATAGGGGACAGCCCGTCCAGAGACTCTTTCAAAAGCGCGCACCATTTCCAGCACCGAATAGCCCGTGCCGGTGCCCAGATTATAGGTAAGGACACCGCTTTCAGCATTGATCCGCTGCAGGGCTTTTAAATGGCCCTGGGCCAGATCAACAACATGAATGTAATCCCTGACCCCGGTTCCGTCCCGGGTGGGGTAGTCATGGCCGAACACCGCCAGTTCCGGTAGGCGGCCGATGGCAACCTGGGCGATAAAGGGGAGCAGGTTGTTGGGAATGCCTTTGGGATCCTCGCCGATACGCCCTGACGAATGGGCTCCGATGGGGTTGAAATAGCGCAGCAGAACGATTCCCCAGCGCGGGTCCGAGGTCGCCAGATCACGCAGGATCTCTTCGATCATCAGCTTGGTTCGCCCATAGGGGTTGGTCGCAGAAGTCGGAAAATCCTCTTTGATGGGTACCGTTGCAGGATCACCGTAGACCGTTGCGGAAGAGCTGAAAACCAGTTTAAAGACTTCAGCCCGGCGCATCTCTTCCAGCAGGACCAGGGTCCCGTTGACGTTATTATCGTAATAGGCCAACGGGATCTGAGTCGACTCGCCGACCGCCTTGAGACCGGCAAAATGGATCACCGCATCGATCCGCTGAGCAGCGAAGATCGAGCGCAGACTCTCGCGGTCACGAATATCGGCCTGGACGAACACCGGCTTCCGACCGCTAATTTCCTGAATGCGCTGCACGGCAACCGGAGAGGAATTGGCCAGGTTATCGATAATAACAACCTCCTGCCCCGCCTGAAGCAATTCAACCACGGTGTGGGAGCCGATATAACCGGCACCTCCCGTCACTAATATGGACATAAAATCCTCCTTGCCTTGGTCTTTACACCGGTTGTCCTGAATGGCGCTAGGTTAAGCAATGTTGCAGTAAACTCGGGACTGTCCCCAGGGTCATCGGGGGCTGTCCCAAGAGTTTGCGAGCCATGAAACTGTCGCGGTTTGCACCGCAAAGACCTGGGACAGCCCCCGTGTGGCGCTAGTTTAAGCACTTTTGTAGCAAACTCGGGACTGTCCCAAGCCCTATCTGGGGCTGTCCCAGATGTTTGCGGCCCTTGGAACGCTGGCGGTTTGCACCGCAAAAGCCTGGGACAGCCCCGAATGGCGCTAGTTTAAGCAACTTTGCAGTAAACTCGGGACTGTCCCCAGGGTCATCGGGGGCTGTTCCAAGAGTTTGCGAGCCATGAAACTGTCACGGTTTGCACCGCAAAGACCTGGGACAGCCCCAGTGCGGGGACAGTCCCGGTTTTGCTGCCAGTGACTCTTAAACTAACGTCATTCCCGATCGTCCTCTGAAACTTGACATTGTCTATATTGACTGGATTGTCAATTGGTAAAAAAGAGATCCTGAAAAGTAATTATTCGGCTGCAGCCCTGACAATGAAAAAGGGATTCAGCAAGTTTTCCTTATTATACAGCAAAGGAGCATCGTCGGGAGTCGCCACCGTTCCCCCGGCAGCAACAACGACCGCGTGGCCGGCAGCGGTGTCCCACTCCATGGTTGGCCCCAGGCGCGGATAGAGATCCGCTTTCCCTTCAGCAACCACACAAAGCTTCAACGAACTGCCCACCGGCAGAGCCTCAGCCACCTTGATATTCTCAAGAAAAGCGGCCAATTCAGGGGACGGATGGGAGCGGCTCATGACCACGGTCAATCCCTGCTCAGGAGCAATCCGACGAACCTGAATTTGCTGCGCCTCCTGACCTTTGGACTTAACCCAGGCCCCTTCTCCGACCACCCCCCAATAGAGTTTTTCCTGGGCCGGAACATAGACCACGCCAAGCACGGGGCGACCATCTTCAATCAGCGCGATATTGACCGTAAATTCGCCATTTCTCTTGATGAACTCCTTGGTCCCGTCCAAAGGATCGACCAACCAGAAGCGCTCCCAGCGGCAGCGCTCTGAAAAAGGGATATCCTTCCCCTCTTCAGACAGCACCGGGATATCGGGATACAGTTCCGCCAACCCGCGACTGATCACCTGATGTGACGCCTTGTCGGCCGCGGTCAGCGGCGAGTTGTCCTCTTTCAATTCTACCGCCACATCACCAGCATAGACGTCCATGATGGCAGCACCGGCCCGTTCGGCAATATAACAAACCTCTGCTATTGCTATATTCAAAATCTACCCCTTTGAAGTTATTGAGTTCATTATCAATCTACAAACTGAACGATTAGCATCCGGTCCGGAAAGCATCACCTTAAAAAATCGTTCAAACATCGTGAAGCGGCCTTCGTCCCTCGCATGAAACTACCATTCAATCCCTCGAAAAACAAAGAATTAGCGGCACGACCTGCCCGCAAGGTGTGAATAACATTGCTCCGGCAGACCCGGGCCATACCCGAAAGACGGCTTTACGGAGCATGATCCTGCCCTTCGACCCGTCTCAGCAACATAAAATAGAGCTTCCTTCATCCCTAAGCTTTAGACTAAAATGTTGCGATAAAAGCCCTTTTCCCTCTGCCGAAGGAGGTGGCCATTGCTAAAAAGAGTCCTCTTTTTCCTGGCGGTCCCGCTGATAACGACTCTTCCTCATTTGGCATGCGCTCAGGACGATGTGCCCGTGGTTATGCGCATTTCCTTCACTACCTCGGTTACCCATAATACTCATTACTGGACCCCCCTTGAGGTCCTCAAAGAACAGGTCGAAAAGCAATCCAAAGGTCGGCTGAAAATCGAACTCCACGACCGAGAAAATTGGGAATCCAACCTCGAAACCATTCGTATGGTCCGTAACGGCGCTATCCAGGCCAACACCTTTACCGATGGCAACCTGGCCGCTGTTTATCCACCCATTCAGGTGTTTTCGATTCCTTACCTGTTTGCCAATCGGGACATTGCCTGGACGGTCTTGGACGGCCCGTTCGGCCAGAAAATGATTGAGGACATGGCCGCCAAAACCGGGTTGCGCCCGCTGTTCTGGATTGAAAACGGCGGCTTTCGACATTTTTCCAACAATAAGCACGCCATTCACTCACCTGCCGATATGAGCGGCTTGCGCATTCGCACCATGAACAGCCCCCTGCATGTCAAAATCGTCAACGATCTCGGCGCCAAGGGGGTGCCCATCAACTGGGCAAACGTTTACGAAGCTATTGAAGCAGGCATTGTGGATGGGCAGGAAAACTCCATCAGCACCTTTCTCATCCCCCATTTGGAAAAGGTTCAAAGCTATATCGTTCTCGACAGCCATGTCTACAGCATCTATACACTCCTGATGAACGAAGCCTGGTACCAGGCGCTACCGGACGACCTGAAACGCATTATCCAGCGGGCCAAACGGCCCGCTGCCGTGGCCAACCGCGGTCTCTCCATCAGTAATGAAATATATAATCTCAATTATTTGCAATCCCAAGGGGTTACCATTACCATTCCATAAGCGGAAGAAATGAGACTGTTCCGGGAAAAAACCCGCCCGCCCGCTATTCAATGGCTGAACGAAAATATCGGCAAGGAATGGGTCGAGGGTGCTTTGCAAGCCACGGCCGAGGCCGAAAAGCAGCTTGGCTACCAATAAGTTATTATTTGCCAGCAGACAGTCACAGCTCAACGACTGAGGCGACAGGCAACCGACAGGAGCGGAATGCCCCATGCTGAAACGAACTCTGCGTGCCAGCCAGAGCCTGCGGGTCAAGGTCATAATCTTCATCGGCCTGATCATGTTTGCTACCATCGGGGTCAGTAGTTTTCTTTATATCAACAGTTTTCGCACCAATTATCTGGAAGCGATTGAATGGCGCTCCGTCTCCCTGGTGCAAAGCCTTTATGTCGACATCCAATCCCGCTACCAGTACTTCGGCAACCTTGCCGATCAACAACTCCTTCTTCAATCGACCTATTTTCAGTGCAAAAGACTTTATGAGGCAAATCGGGATAGGTATGTCGCTTTCGTCGCCATTCTCGACGAAAACGGGCTGATCATTTCCCACAATGACAAAAACCGCTGGGGCTCCCGCCTTAACGATCCGGCGCTGCTCTCCGCACTGCAGTCCAGGCAGATAAGAACTGTCCTCGTCGGCCCGAATTACCACACTCTCATACCGATCACCACTGAAAATGGTCGCTTTCTGGCTGCTATTGATGTCGGCCTGCCCCAAAGCATCGTCACTGATAAAATTGAGGGCAGCATGCGTAGCGCAATTCTCATTTGCCTCGCCCTGTTCCTGGTGGTGTTCCTGCTAGTCTGGTTATTTATCAATCAGGCGCTTTACCGCCCCATCGCTCATCTCATTGAGGTCACCACCGATATCGCCAATGGCAACCTGACCCGCGAAATTGCGGTGGAAAAAGTCAAAGAATTCAGAGAGCTGGCCTGTAGCCTGACGCACATGCGCGATTCTATCCGTCGAAATATCTATGAAATCGAACAGAAGACCCAGCAAGTCAAAGCCCTGATCGCCTGCTCTCCAGTCGCCCTGTTCAGCGTCGATGTGCATGGCGCGGTGGCCATTTGGACGGAATCCGCCGAGCGTTTGTTCGGCTGGCAGGCCGATGAGGTGACCGGGCAACCATTGCCCATTATTCCGGATTCGGCCCAGGAGCGCTTTAACGAAATCTTCGCCAGGATTTGTCAAGGGGAGGTGATGCTGGGACAGGAATTCCAGCAAAAGCGTAAAAACGACACCCTGTTTCATGCCTCCCTGTCCTCCTCGCCGATTCGCGACAGCAGCGGAGCCATTGTCGGAATCATGGCTTCGGTCGAGGACATCAGCACCCGCATCGCCCAGGAGAAGGCTCACCAGGAGATGCAGGAGCAACTGCTCCAGTCCCAAAAAATGGAATCAGTCGGTCGCCTGGCTGGTGGAGTGGCCCATGATTATAACAACATGCTCGGGGTTATTCTCGGCAGTGCCGAACTGGCGCTGATGAATATGGACGAGTCGGACGCCAATCGCCGCTATCTAAAGGAAATTATCAATGCCGCCCAGCGCTCGGCGGATATCACCCGGCAACTCCTGGCCTTTGCCAGAAAGCAGACCATTGCCCCCGTGGCCCTGGACCTCAACGCCTGTATCAGCGACATGCTGAAAATACTGCGCAGACTGATCGGGGAAAACATTGAGCTGGAATGGCTCCCACAAAGTTCATTGGGAATGGTCAAAATGGATGCAACCCAGATCGATCAGATTCTGGCCAACATCTGCATCAATGCTAAAGATGCCATGCCGACCGGAGGGAAAATCACTCTGCAAACCCGGTCGGTCAAAATCGATCAGGAATATTGTGCCCGCCATCACGGTTTTCAACCGGGAGAGTTCATCTGCCTCAGCATCAGCGACAACGGACTTGGGATGGATCGGGAGACGAGGGAAAAAATATTCGAGCCCTTCTTTTCCACCAAAAAGGTCAATGAAGGGACCGGACTGGGGCTGGCCACCGTTTACGGCATCATCAAACAGAATAATGGCTTTATCAACATTTACAGTGAACAGGGGATCGGTAGCACCTTCAACATCTATTTCCCTGAGCACCATGGCGTCGCCGCGAAAAAAGAGGTTCACCCGCCGGCCGCAACCCCTTCCGGCCATGGAGAACTGGTGCTTCTGGTCGAAGACGAGAAAGCCATTCTGCAGATGTGCCAGAAGATCCTGGTCAGCCTGGGCTATCAGGTGATCTGTTCAGAAACCGCCAATCAGGCCCTTGAGCTGGTCCGTAGCGCGCGGCTGGATATTCGGTTGCTGATTACCGATGTCATCCTTCCCGACCTGAATGGCCGGGAATTGTCACAACAACTCAAGCAGAACTATCCAGAGTTGAAAGTTCTCTTTATGTCCGGTTATACCGCCAACGTCATTGCCCACAGTGGCGTATTGGATGAAGGCGTTAACTTCATCCAGAAACCCTTTTCCAAAAATGAACTGGCCGCAAAGGTCGCCGCAACGTTGACCACTGCAGCAGAATGTGAAGCAAGAAGCTGATCCCTCTCGACCATACCATAACCGGGTCAGCCTGTCTGGCCGGAATAATCCCTGAGCAGCCCGAGCAGGGCCATCCCACCATCAGAAGAGTCAACACGACCCAGGGCAGCTATATGCTGAGCCCCACTCAGCCATTGCGGATCTCGGAAAGAGTTTTGGCCACGCTAAGCGCTTCCGGGTCAACCCTCAATTCGATGATTGCCGGCAAATTGGCTTTGCGGGCACGCTCCAGAGCACCGGCAAAGTCTTCGGTGCGGGTGACCTTCTCGCCATAGCCGCCAAAGGCCTTGGCATAGGCGGCGAAATCCGGGTTACGCAAGGTTGTGCCGCTGACTCGGTAAGGATAGTTCCGCTCCTGATGCATGCGGATGGTGCCGAGGATGCCGTTGTTGACAATGACGGTGATAATATTGGCGCCAAACTGGACGGCGGTGGCGAATTCCTGGCAATGCATCATGAAGCAGCCATCCCCGGCCACGCAAACCACCTCGCGCTTGGGATAGTGTACTTTGGCCGAGATCGCCGCCGGCAAGCCGTAGCCCATAGAGCCTGAGGTCGGCGCCAGCTCAGTGCCAAAGCTCCGGTAGTGGTAGAAGCGGTGCAGAAATGCCGCGTAATTGCCGGCCCCGTTGGTGATGATGGCATCGTCGGGGAGAATCGCGGAGAGCTGGCTGATGACATGTGCCATTTTAACGGCGCCGGGGGTGTCAAAGGGTTCCGCAAATTGTAGATAGTTGGCATGTCCGGATGCGATCCAGGCACTGTTGTCTGCGCCGTTGATCGGTTCCATGGCGGCCACAGCGGCCAGGAACGAAGGCTGCGAAGCGTTGATGGCCAGGTCCGGCCGATAGACCCGCCCCAGTTCATCCGACCCGGGGTAGATATGAATCAGCTTTTGCTTGGGACAGGGGATCTGCAGCAGTTTATAACCGCTACTGGCCATCTCACCCAGGCGCGCCCCGAGCAACACAATCAGATCGGCCTCGGCGATCATCCGCGCCAGGTTGGGGTCGATGCCGATGCCGACATCGCCGACATAATTGGGATGAAGGTTGGGCATGTAGTCCTGAAAACGGAACTCGTTAGCCACCGCAATCCCGTTGCGCTCGGCAAAGCGGACCAGGTTGTCCGTCGCAGTGGCGTCCCAGGGATGGCCGCCGACGATCACCAACGGCCTGGCCGCCTCTTCGAGCATACTGCGGAATGCGGCCACATCGTCCTGCGCGGCACGCGCCTCGACTTTGGTGTAGGGTTTACAGTCGGCAACTTTCGCATAGGCGGACTGGACGTCTTCCGGCAGCGCAAGCACGACCGGTCCGGGGCGACCGGAGGTGGCGACGTGATAGGCGTGACTGAGGTATTCCGGAATGCGCTCGATCTGATCGATCTGGGCCACCCATTTCGCCAGGGGTTCATACATTTTGCGGTAGTCCACTTCCTGAAAGGCTTCCCGGTCAACCATATGCCGGGCGACCTGCCCGATCAGCAGGATCATCGGCGTGCTGTCCTGCTGGGCGATGTGCACCCCGGCGGACGCATTGGTTGCACCGGGACCACGGGTGACCATGCACACACCAGGTTTCCCGGTCAGCTTACCATAGGCTTCCGCCATGATTGCCGCCCCACCCTCCTGGCGGCAAACCACGGGTTCAATGTCCGGGACATCCACAAAACCATCGAGCACCGCAAGAAAGCTCTCGCCGGGAACAAAAAAAACCCGCTCACAGCCATGAATCTTCAATTGGTCGATAACAATCTGACCACCATGGCGCATACCTGCTGAATTTTGCATGAAGCTCCTCCGCTAACAGCTCCCTGTGAGACTGAAAATGACCCCATACCATCCATGTACTCAACCGGCGGCTTTCTGTCACCTGAAAAGGGAAGAAATGAATGGTGCCATGAAATAATCATAGATTGATCGGACGTTAATCGATACAACTCATCACGTCAACTACTAATAAGAATTAAAATAATGAGATCTATTAAAAATCCATATAAAACAAATATTTTAACCAATTCGTAGTATGAATTAGTGAAAAATTTGAGCCAGTCGAGTCAACAAAAGACTCACTGCCAGATGAAGTCCGCCATCAAATTTGCCATCAACACGAGTCGCCACCTTCCGAACCCCGTCTCATCAAGAAGTTCGGTGTCAGGCGGGTCGTTATCCGTGAAGGGCTGGCAGCGAGGACCTGATCAGGTTGATTTTTGGCACAAAAAGCCGCCCGTCACAATGCGCGGCTCGCAAAAGAACCATAAAAAAAGCGGGGGGGGGCTTTTGTACTAACCGAAGCGATTTATCTGCAACGCTTTCATTTTTCGCTTCAATGTTGTTCTGTGAATTCCCAGATGATCGGCAGCTAGCCCCTGGTGGCCATTGTGCCGTTTTAGTGCTTGCAGGATTCTGTTCCTCTCGGACAATTCGTCGGCTTTTTCATTCTGGGGGACATAAGGGGCTTCAGGCACACGATCTTCCATCGACAACTGCGACCGAACAAAACTGTCAGTGACTTCAGCATTACGTGCCATTAGAGCTAAGCGCTCAATGACCCCGGCCAACTCCCTGACATTTCCAGGCCAAGGATGTCCTTCGAGTATAGTCATGATGGTCTCTGTTAACTTGAGAGAGCTTGCATACTTTTTTTTATAAATGTCCGCAAATCGGCCGGCCAAAAGGGAAACATCCCCATATCGCTCCCGCAATGGGGGAATCTGCAATGGTAGAATATTCAGTCTGTAAAACAAATCTTTACGGAACTCCCCCTTCTCAACCAACTCGCGAAGGTTTCGGTTCGAAGCGGCAAGGACACGGGCATTCACCGGAATGTACCTATCTCCACCCACACGCATGGTACAGCGCTCCTGTAAAACACGTAGCAGCCTCGTCTGCCCATAATGATCCATTTCCGATATCTCATCGAGAAAGATGGTGCCATTGTTGGCGATCTCGAACAGACCTTGCTTGCCACTTCTGCGAGCCCCAGTGAACGCTCCTTCCTCGTGACCAAATAACTCTGATTCCAGCAATGACGGTGGAAGAGAGGCACAGTTAATGGCTACAAAAGGACCTGGGCCATAAGGGCTGACCTGATGAATGGCCTGGGCAAAAAGTTCTTTGCCAGTGCCGGTTTCACCCATCAGTAAAATGGGGCTGTCTGTGGCAGCAAATGAACGTGCCCAAGTGATGGTATTCTTAAGCGCCTTTGAGTCGCCCCAAATGTCGGCGAAGGAGTAATTACTGGTCAGTCCCCTGGTGTGGAGGCTTTTGCGTAATTTTGACTCAAGCTCACCGATGATGGCTGCAGGTTGCATTGTGAAAATTATATCGACAACCTGCGAACCCATTTTAACAAATTCGGTCCCTAGCAGGATGGGGGTCCCATTGACTTCAAGCATTTCATCAACGATCGGCGTGCTGAATTCCAGACATCTATCTGCCAATGGGGTTGGCAAAACCTCGGTTGCCTTACTGTTTACGTAATCGATATTGGCATTTAGAATCTGTCGCGCCATGGTGTTAATGGCCTGAATATTGCCGAGTGAGTCGACAACAAAGACTCCATTTGGAGACTGGTCAATGACGGTTTGAAGCCTTCGGGTTCTGGCCTGTTCAAGCTTTCGGGCATAAGCAACATTCCGGGCCTCCGAAAAAACCTCTCTCAGTGCGGCAGGCCCTGAATCGAGAAAGACGGTGGGGAGTCCTTCCTCCCGGGCTATTCCCGAAGAAATATGGCCAGCAACCACAACATCTGCTCCTTCTCGCATGGCCTGCCGAATCTGCCCCCTGATATATTCAAAATTGTTAATCACTGAGTAAATCAGAAGATCTATATCCAATAGCTCTGCGAGACCGGCAATATCCCTGTTGATAGCTGCAAAAGCCAGAAGAGCAATGCGAGGATGGTTGATCCTGGTCGACTTTTTAGCTTCATGGAGAACCGTTACGAGATCCTGACCCGTTACAGGAATTTCCAGGACAGGGGTTTTGACTGTACTTTTGACGATATCGCAATTTATCCCCCTGGTAATGATGACATCAACCCCCTGCTTTTCCAATTCGACGGCGTGGATTCTCGAAATATCCCCGACCCCTTCTTTTAAGATAATCCGGTCTTCCAATCCCAACATTGCCGCGACCTTGATGGCTCGCTCCCCGATCTCCCGATTTGGTGGGATCAGCCCAATCAATGGCTCCATATTCAAAACTCCAAATGCGTCAAAATGTGCAAATATGATTCAATTGATGCAATGCATAAGACAAATGATGCACCTTTCTTTTGGGGAAAGCCAGCTTTTTCGCGCTTCTGCCCTTTGGCAAGGTTGTTGCTCTATACCTGTATGACTTTAAAACCAAGCTGCAAAACTACGACAAGCGGATGGGGCTGCAGTTTTAATTAATTCAGAGGCATATATGTCAATACTCAAGGACTTAATCAAACAGACTGAGATACCAGAATTTATCCCTGCATATCAGTCGTTTGCAGATGATTGTATCACGGACATCCCATCAGCCGTCGTAACTGCGCTAAATGAATCCGGGTTATCACTGAAACTTCCAGTGCATAAAGAGGTGGCCATTGGGGTTGGATCCCGTGGCATCGCAAACCTGCCAGCATTGGTTGCCTCAACAGTCACCTGGTTTCGCTGTAATGGTTGCAAACCTTTTGTCATCCCCTGTATGGGGAGTCATGGTGGCGCGACTGGACCAGGACAGGTAAAAGTTCTTGCTGATCTGGGTATTACCGAAGAAACCGTTGGATGCCCGATTCGATCGTCCATGGAGGTTGTCGAAGTTGGACAGCTCGACAATGGATTGCCGGTTTATATGGACAAGAACGCCTGGAACGCAGATGGCGTGTTCATCATCAACCGGGTCAAAACCCATACCTCCTTTTCCGGAACCCACGAGAGCGGGCTGGTCAAGATGCTGACCATTGGACTTGGCAAACAGAAAGGTGCCAATGCGGCTCATTGCCTTGGCTATTTTCAGTTTCCCACCATCATGCCGGCCATGGCACGTATGGTTCTGGAACGAAAGCCTGCCATCCTCGGCGGTCTTGCTGTGGTTGAAAATGCGCTGGAGAATACCTGCCTGGTTGAGGCGGTGACATCCGAAAAAATCCTGGACCGTGACGCCTCTCTTTTGGCCTATTCCAAAACCTTGATGCCGTCACTGCCTATTCAGGATCTTGATCTGTTGATCATTGACCGAATTGGGAAAAATATTTCCGGGGCAGGGATGGACCCCAATATTACCGGCCGACATGGTTCCCCCGCAAAGACCGGTGGCCCTAACGTAAACCGCCTTGTTACCCTTGGGTTGACCGAAGAAACCAAAGGAAATGCTACCGGCATGGGAAATGCTGACATTATTCCCCGGAGCATGGCTGATGGCATCAATTTTGAGTACACCTACGCCAATGTTATCACCAGTACCAGTCTAAGCTTTGTCCGCATGCCGATGGTTCTTGAAACTGATGAAGATGTGCTTCGCTGCGGAGTCAAAACCTCTTCTGTGCCGGCTCACTCAATCCGAGCCATTCGTATTCTGGACACTCTTCATCTGGATAAGCTCCTCATTTCTCCTGCTGTCGCCACAGAACTGGAAGGCAACGAGAGAATCAGGATCGTAGGTGAGCAAGCCCCACTCCATTTCAATTCTGAAGGGAAACTGGATCGGGATATCTGGAGACAGGTGTTTCCTAATTCAGAACTCTGAGGTGTTTTAGAATCGGCCGATCTGGAACGCTTCAAAACGACCAAAACGACTATTTGATTAAGTAATATCAAGGAGACAACATGCAGTACGACATCATCCACTTTGAAGCCCTGGGCATGGAATCGCAACATCTGGAAAACGAAATCCAGGCCGCTATCAAAGAGGGCAAACTTCCTTTACACAGCTATCTCGTCACATCTGAAACCATTCAGGACTTCCTGGCTAAACCAGAAACCTCTTTGCCAGAGGTGATTACGGTTAAAGCACATTCCAAAGTACCAGCGTCATATTTAAAGGGGGCACGTAAAAATGTAATTTTCCGTGGCGCTGGCTATGATTCGGTTGAATACCTTGCTCCTTCTGTCAATTTGACTTCTTTGCGAGAATACTGTGTCACCGCCGTTGCTCAGACTGCGCTCAAGTTACTTTATGCGACAGCCGGTTATTTAAATTGCTACACGGAAGCTATCAGGACATTTAATCGGCAAACCGTGCCATCCTTTTTCGAACTGGGTCCCCATCGTATCGCTACCGTTTTTGGCGTGGGTAGAATTGGAAAACAAATCTATGACCTGCTGCAAGCGAATGGATTGACTGTTCAGGCCGTTGATATTCGTGAGAAAGAACTTTCTCAGCAATATGGGAGTAGCGTTAAATTTGTCAGTGCCACAGAGGCGATGGCCACAAGCGATATTATTCTTAGCGGTATGAGTTTGACCAAAGATCCCGCCCATCCGTTCTACAATGTCGGCTATTTCTCCGAAGACCTTTTTTCCCATGCAACCAAGAACCTTATCTTTATCAACGTCACCCGAGGTGATATTGCGTCGGAAGCCTTGCTACTTGAACTCTATAAAAAAGGAAAAATTATCGGTCTCGGCCTTGATGCCTTTAGTAAAGAAGGCGATTTTGCCGACTTCATCAAACAAAAATCAACGACCACAGATTTGGACCATCTCGCAGCGAAAATGCTTGTCGAAATGAGCCTCAACCGAACGGACAATATCTATGTTCAGCCGCATCAGGGATTCAATGGGGATGTGGCCGCTGCTGCGAAGGCTTCTGAAACCGTTAAGCACCTTGTCTACTGGTTTGCAAACGGTAAGAAGGGTTTTGTTGAACAGATTCCCTACTATTGAGAACTCCACAATGATGTGAACTTCCCATATCCACGGCGCAGAAACTTATCTTTCATGACAGGTACGTATATGGCAAATCCAGGATTAAGAGTTAAAAAAAACTTTGTCCGTCCGAAACAAGAGCTGATAGAGCCCTTTCGTTCCATTCCGGTTGCGAACATTGGCGACAGCATGAACCGGATCAACTGTATGAATTCCCGAATCAGGCCGATGAATACAGCTCCGCTGTTGGGATGCGCACTGACGGTTAAAGTCCGTACCGGCGACAACCTGCTGATGCATCAAGCCATCGACATGGCAGGTCCCGGGGATATCATTGTCGTCGATGCCCAGAATGAACAATCCTACGCGATTACCGGTGAGCTGATGATTTCATGGATGCGTCGCCGGGGAATTGCAGGGCTTGTTGTCGATGGCTGCATTCGCGACATCGATGCGGTGCGCAACCTCACTGATTTTCCAGTCTATGCCACTGGCATTACACCTAACGGCCCCCTGAAAGAAGGGGGCGGTGAAGTCAATTTCCCCATTATGTGTGGTGGGTTAATCATCCACCCAGGCGACATCCTGGTCGGTGATGCTGACGGAATCGTGGTGATAAATCCTCAAGATGCCAAGGATGTTCTGGCAAAAGCCAGGGCTAAAAACGATGCCGAGGTGAGGGAAAAAGAAGCAATTGAAAATCTGACCTGGGACCGGGCATGGGTCGAGGCGACGTTGCTAAAAAAAGGCTGCGAATTTATCGACTAACCAACGGGGTGATGGCCTGGTGTTTTACGTCACTCCCTGAATATTTGATGGCTGAACAGAATTTAGTGACTTATCAGAGAGGTATTTAAAGAATGCGGCAAATCGTTCAAGACAGATTTATTGCAGTCTCCGGCTTGGTGCTTGTGGCTATCGGGATATGGATCACAACAGGTTATGATGCCGATAGTGCCTTTTTCCCGAGAATATGCCTGATCAGTATCGGTATCCTCCTCATTCTTCTTGCCATAGAGGGCTATCTGACCCAGCGCAAAGAACGCCTGACGCAGAAACAGCCTGTTATGGCTGAAAAAATGCCTTGGGGACCGTTTCTTCTGGTTACCGGGGTCTTGGCTGCTTATGGCATTGCCTTGAAAATTATTGGATTTTACACATCCAGTGCTCTTTTCCTGATTGCCGTTGGGCTTTGCTGGGGAGGGGTGAAGAAACGGACCGTGTTTCTGTTTACCATCTGCCTCATGGTCTTTCTCTATTTCTGTTTTACGGTTCTGTTCAAAGTTCCGCTGCCCGTTGGCCTGATGAGGTAAATCATGATTGAACATTTAATTGCATCATTGTCTTCCGTTTTTGAATGGACGTCGATCATAGCTATGGTAGTCGCGACCGGCGTTGGCATCATCGTCGGAGCACTTCCTGGCCTTTCCGCCACCATGGGAGTCGCTTTACTGATCCCATTTACTTTCAGCCTGAATTCCCTTACGGCCCTGCTGGCCATGGCGGGTATGTACAACGGAGCCATCTACGGTGGCTCCATTGCAGCGATACTTCTCAATATTCCAGGGACACCAGCGGCCGTTTGTACAACCCTGGATGGCTATCCGATGGCCAAACGTGGCGAAGGAGTTCTTGCCTTGCAAACATCGGTCATCAGTTCCGCGTTTGGTGGTTCCATCAGCGCCCTGGCACTGATGTTTGTGGCACCCTATCTGGCAGCGTTGGCATTGAAGTTTGGTCCGGCCGAATATTTCTGGGTTGCGGTGCTCGGTCTTTCCACCATCGCCAGTTTTATCAGTGGCTCGACCATCAAGGGCCTGATCAGCGGTTTTATCGGCCTTCTGGTAAGCACCAGCGGCACCGATGCTATCACCGGCATCACTCGGTTTGATTTCGGCTCGACCTATCTGGTTGATGGGATCCCTCAACTCGTTGCCTTAATCGGCCTGTTCTCCATTCCGGAAGTTTTTTTCATTCTGGAAAAACACGGTAAGAATCAGTCACAGGACAAAATTGTCCTCGGCGCGGCAAAAGGCTGGAATTGGACCAAGGATACGGCACAGTCCTGGGGTATATGGATACGTTCGTCAGTGATTGGCGTTGTCGTTGGCATGCTTCCGGGCGCCGGGGCAAATATTGCTGCATTTATCAGCTACAATGACGCACGCCAACGCTCCAAGCAAAAAAGCCAATTTGGCAGCGGTGCCATCGATGGGATAAAAGCGTCAGAAACCGCTAACAATGCTGTAACGGCAAGCGCTCTGGCGCCTATGCTGTCGTTTGGAGTCCCTGGCAACGCGGTTGCCGCAGTCATGATCGGCGGGCTGATGATTCATGGCCTGCAGCCCGGTCCGAATCTTTTTGTCAAATCTCCGACAATCGTTTATGGCCTGATGTGGGGTATGTTTTTCACTAACTTCATTATGCTTGCATTTGGTTATTTTGGTTCCCGCGTCTTCGCTCAGTGCCTGAAAATTCCTCCCACCCTGATGGCCTCAGCCATCGCCGTACTCAGTGTTGTCGGCACCTACGCCATCAATAATTCAATTGCCGATGTATATACTATGCTGATTTGCGGCCTGATTGGGTTGGTCATGCTGCGGCTTCGTATTCCCGTCGCTCCAGCCGTCTTGGGGTTGATTCTAGGGGGTATGGCCGAAGACGAACTGCGCCGAGCCCTCATGCTGGCTGATTCCCCGGTTGAACTTTTTACCCAGCCATTATCCGCGGTACTGGTACTGTTGACCGCCATCAGCCTCATTTTTCCGGTATATCGGAGTTACCGCAGGAGAAAAGCAGGCGGGACCGAGGAAGCCGCACTTGCCAGCGGTGATTTCTAATAACTGCCATAAACCTGAAAACTCTGTGGAATTTCAATCATAAGAAGTCGTCAGAAAAGGAGGTCGAAATCCCTGAATCAATAGCGAAGTGGCTCAAGAAGCAGATGAGATAGCTCAGACAGCAGCAGTGAATATCAACACAACTTACAGGAGGAAATTGATGAAAAAAACAATGAAGTTCGTTTTCCTGATGGTCTTGATAGCGACTTTTGCATTGCCGATGGCGCCTAAGGCAGAGGCCGCCTGGCCGAGTGATCAGCCAATCACCATGATTGTTGCCTATTCCCCGGGGGGATCGACCGATGTTGCTGCACGCATGGCAGCAATATATATCGAAAAGTATCTTGGCCAGTCTGTTGTTGTTCTGAATAAACCGGGGGCCGGTGGAGAAATCGGGTTTACCGCACTGGCTGAAGCACAACCTGACGGCTATACCGTTGGATTCATTAATACTCCCAACGTTCTCACCATCCCAATGCAAAGAAACACCCGCTATAAGCTGGAATCTTTCATTCCCGTGGCTCAGTTGATGGATGATCCGGATTCCTTTTTGGTCAAAAGTGACAGTCCTCTGAATAACCTGCAGGACTTGGTTGCTTACGTTAAGGAAAAAAAAGGCAAAGTCAGCTATGGCACAACCGGAATCGGATCTGACGACCATATCGCGGCTGAACTCTTTGCTCAGGCGGCTGGTGTTACCATGAAACATATTCCTTTCAACGGTGCTGGTGCTTCAAGAACGGCACTGCTTGGTGGTCACGTCGATGTCGGTGTCATCAACGTTAGCGAAGGTAAGGAATTTGTTTCGACCGGACAGGTCAAAATTCTTGGCCAAATGTCAGAAAAAAGAACGGCTCTTTTTCCAGACACTCCGACTTTCAAGGAGCAAGGATTTGACATCATCATGGCATCGATAAGAGGGATTGCCATGCCTGCCGGCACCCCTAATGAAATCGTGAAAAAGTTTGCAGAAGCCGTGGAAAAAGCAATTAATGATCCGGAATTTCAGAAAAAATGCGAGGAGGCAAATCTGCCTCTGCGTTATTTGGGACCCGAAGACTTCCTGAAAGCTCTCCAGGCCAACCAGAATGATTTTCGCCATCTGTGGGAAACCAACCCCTGGGTGAAGCAGTAATTAACAGCTTGTCTCCGGACGCATCGACCAGATGCGTCCGGAACAGGTCAATCTTAACACTTCACTGGGCCCTCTGATGAGTGAACAAGATTTGGCCGAGGCCCTCAGGCAAGGGAAGGTCAAGGTGCTGAATACCGTAATAGGCAACGTTCAGGTATTTTTACAAGGACACCAACTCAATAGAGTTAATTGAGACGGCTGTTATAACCAATAAACCCACCATATTCTGCCAATGAATCCTGTTGTCTACGCTAAATAGTTGCCATCCGGAAACTCCGCAGGGTAACGGCTAAGTTTTCAGATTGGAAACGAGCGATTTTTCTTTGTAGCAATGAAATCAATGGGTTACGCGGTGGTGTAGTCCTTTACGCCGCACAAGAAAACCCGCAGCTTGACACCACCACAGCGGAAAAGGGTCGTTTCCGGATGAAAACTAAATAACAAGCTGAGAAAGTCTATTCTATGGAACTCAAAGGAATCTACCCGATTGTCCCGACCCCGTTTCTCGATGACGGTTCGGTCGACTATGCCAGCATTGAACGCCTGGTGGCCTGCATGGCCGAGAAAAAAGTGCACGGCTTGGCGATTATGGGCGCGCTCGGCGAAGGTCCCAAAATGACCGACGCTGAGCGCACCGAGATCATCAAGCTGTTTCGTAGCACGATGCCCTCCGACATGCACCTGGTGGTGGGCACCCGGGCTCCGGCCACCGACCCGGCCAGGCTGCAAGCACAGAAAGCCCGTGACCTGGGCGCCGATGCTCTGTTGCTGGGGCCGCACGGAATCCAGAAGGACAAGCCGCTGCTGGAATATTATCAGCAGGTTTCGGCGGCCGCCCGGATCCCATGTATCATCCATGATTATCCGGCCGTGACCGGCATCACTATGTCGGTGGAACTGATCACGAAAATGTTCGAGACGGCTGAATTCATCGAATACATCAAGCTGGAAGATCCTCCAACCGGAATGAAGATGCAGGCGCTGCAGAAAACCGTCGGTGAGCCGTTGAAAGTGTTTGGTGCCCTGGGTGGCAACTATGCCTTGGAAGAGCTGCAGTTGGGGGCGGTGGGGATCATGACCGGCTTTGTCTATGCCGAACTGCTGGTGCAGCTGTTCAATCATGCCCAGGCCGGGCAGTGGACGGAAGCCAAGCAGCTGTTCTACGATTTTCTGCCGCTGACGCGCTGGGAGTTCCAGCCCGGGGTGGGGATCTCCCTGCGTAAGCACCTGCTCAAGCGCATGGGGGTGTTTACCTCGACCAAGGTGCGTCATCCAGGCATGGATGCCGATGCCAAGACCGTGGAGCAGATGATCCAGATCGTCGACTATCTCAATGCTAAAGGATATCAACTGAAAGTATGATCGCTGACCACTTGCTGAATGGGGTTTGCTAAGACAGTCATCGGTGGACACAGGATTTTTTGAAAGGAAAGCCAGAATCAATGCTATCGCCAACCATACTGCAACAGCTGCAAGAGATTTGCGGCAAGAGTCATGTCTCCACTAAAAAAGCCGATCTGATCTGCTACAGCTACGACGCCACTCAACGCCAGTTCCTGCCCGATGTGGTGGTCCATCCCGACAGCAGCGAACAGATCAGCCGGATCATGAAATTGGCCAACGCCAACGCCATCCCGGTGTTTCCCCGGGGCGCCGGCAGTGGTTTCACCGGCGGCAGCCTGCCGGTCAGCGGCGGGATCGTGCTGGGGCTGTCGCGGCTCGATCAAATCCTCGAGATCGATGAAGAGAACCTGGTCGCCACCGTCGAACCCGGCGTGGTTACCGAACAGTTCCAGCAGGCGGTGGAAAAAGTCGGCCTGTTCTATCCGCCCGATCCGGCGTCCCTGAAGGTCTCGACCCTGGGGGGCAACGTCGCCGAATGCGCCGGCGGGCCGCGCTGCGTCAAATACGGTGTCACCAAGGATTACATCATCGGCCTGGAGATCGTCACCCCGACCGGCGACATCATCAAGACCGGTGGCCCGACCATGAAAGGGGTAGTCGGTTACGACCTGACCAAGCTGATCTGCGGCAGCGAAGGGACCCTGGCGGTGATCACCAAGATCATCATCAAGCTGCTCCCCAAACCCGAAGCCAAAAAGACCATGCTGGTGTTGTTCGACTCCATCGACGGTGCGGCCCGGGCGGTCTCCGCTATCATCCGCGGCAAGATCATCCCGACCACGCTGGAGTTTATGGATGGTCGCACCCTGGAGTGCGTGCGCAAGGCCACCGACCTGCAAGTTCCCGAGGGTGCCAACGCCGTGCTGATCATCGAAGTCGACGGCGACCGCGAGTTCCTCGACAAACAGGCTGCCAAGATTGCCGCCATCATCAAACCCCTCGGCGTGGTCGAAACCCGCATCGCCGAAACCCCGGAACAGAGCGAAGCCCTCTGGCAGATCCGCCGCTCGGTGTCGGCCTCGCTGCGCCGGGTCAATCCCGACAAATTCAACGAAGACATCTGCGTTCCCCGCTCCAAGGTCCCGGAGATGATCCGCAAGATCGATCAGATCTCCGACCGCTACGCCATCCCCATCGTCAACTTCGGCCATGCTGGCGACGGCAACATCCATGTCAACGTCATGATCGACAACAAAGTGCCGGGGCAGAGCGAAAAAGCGGAAAAGGCCATCAAGGAAGTGTTTGCCGGCGCCTTGGAACTGGGCGGAACCATGAGCGGCGAGCATGGAGTCGGCATCATGAAGGCCCCCTACATCGAGATGGAACTGAGTCATGCCAGCATCGACTACATGAAAACCATCAAGAAAGCCCTTGACCCCAACAACATTCTGAACCCGGGTAAAATGTTCCCCAGCGACAAAACCGGCGTTACCGCCGCTCACTAAGCGGCGGTTATGGTGAGCAATTATGGCTGAACTTAAAAAACTCCAAGACTACCGTAGCGAAATTGAACAATGCGTCAAATGCGGCGCCTGTCGGGCTCACTGCCCGGCCTTCGGCGCCGAAAAGCACGAAGGCCGTGTGGCGCGGGGCAAGATCGCCCTGGCCGACGCCCTGCTCAAAGGTAACGTCGATCTGGAAGAGCAGTTCCTGCTCGACATGTCCCAGTGCCTGCTCTGTAGCAGCTGCTACAGCCAGTGCCCCAACAAGGTCCATACCGAAGAGATCGTCGCCGCGACCCGGCGTGAGATCGCCGAACGCAAAGGGCTCTCGACCTTCGGCAAGGGCGTTGCCACCGTGCTCAAGCACCAGGGGCTGATGAACCTGCTGGTCAAAAGCGGCGGCGCCTTCTCCAAGCTGCTGTTCAAAAAGGTCCCGGAGCAAAGTGGTCTGCGGCTGCGCTTTCCCGCCCCCTTCATCAGCTCAGACCGCACCCTGCCCCCGATTACGGCCAAACCGTTCCGCGAGCGTCACCCCGAGGTGATCCCGGGCCAGGCAGGCCAGCCGACGGTGCTGTTTTTCACCGGCTGCGGCATCAATTACATGTACCCGGACAGCGGCGAGGCCCTGCTCAAGGCCCTGAAGTTTCTTGGGGTGACCATCATCATCCCCAAAGACCAGAACTGCTGCGGTCTGCCGGCGGTGTCCGCCGGGGCCAAGGATACCGTCGAATCCCTGGCGGGGAAAAACCTGGCCATGCTGCAGGCCCACAAATACGACTATATCGTCACCGCCTGTGCCTCCTGCCATTCCGGCCTGACCCAGATCTATCCGGGCATGGGGACAGAGTTCGAGGCCTACCGAGCCAAGGTCCGCGATATCTTCGTATTTCTGGTTCAGCAGGGGCTGCCGGAAAAACTGGCGACCCTGCCCAAAGTGGCCCAACCGACCAGGGTGACCTACCACGATCCCTGCCACCTGCGTAACCATGGTATCACCAAGGAGCCCCGGGCGATTCTCAAAGCCTTGCCCCAGGTTGAGTACGTCGAGATGGACAATGCCGGCAGCTGCTGTGGGTTGGGCGGCACCTATTCGGTCTATCATTACGACACCAGCAAAAAGATCGGCGCCAAGAAGGCCACCCATATCGCGCAGAGCGGCGCCGGTCTGGTAGCCACCGATTGCCCGGGGTGCATCATGCAACTGCAGGACAGCATCAATCACGCCGGGGGAAAACAACATGCAGTCCATATTCTTGATCTTTTATCCGACGCCATTAGTTGATTTTTCATTATAGTGTGTCGCCATAAAGTATGAATAACTTCGCCGGCTGAAAGCTCAATCAACAGACGCAATTCGACCACCGTAAGCAGGTAGTTCGTTTACGTGAAAAAGGTTTGGACATTCCGAAAGCGGTGGCCTCAATCAACACCATGTCAGTAGACTTTGCAGAATCGACCAAGGCATGTGCAAAATAACTTCAGGCATCCCAAGATTTCCTATGCGGCCTGATCTTACTGATTCATCACCGGAGCAATAGCTACACTGCTCCCCCCTCTCTTTTTTCCCGATAACGGCTATTACCGGGAAAAACTGATATCAACAGGCGCGACGGTATTTTTCGTTGCGCCTGTTGATCACATCATCGCGCACCCAGTGCAATTTCCCCTTAACTCCTGGGTGACCTATGGCCGGTGGGAAGCCTTTTATGACTTTTATTTCGGTCATGCAGGTGTGATAGCTACACCGAAAAACCTGATTCGCCAGCTCTTCAGCCGTTGAAAGATCGGTCTCACTTTCCCTGAGCCTATTTTTTGCGTCCATAAGGCCCCCCTTTCGTGCTAGAATTTTGTTTTATTTTTTGGTGCTTTGGCTTTTGATTGGTAATTTATCAATACTCATTTTGTAGGGAAAAAGGTTTTGACCTTGAGTGGGCCCTGACTGGAGAGAGTCAATCTTATAGCAGCAGGAAGGTAAACAGCTCTGCCGAAGGATTGTCAGAGGAACATTTATCGCTGATCAGTACCTATGATGCTTCAGAGGCCCCGATCAAAGAAGCTGCTTTAACAATGCTCAAGAATTCTGCGGAGAAGTCAAAAAGCACCGATCGGAAGGACTCAGACTGTCCAAAGCTGAAATCTGGATAGAGTTGAGGCGGTTGGGCTGGGGGGAAGACATTAATAAATAGCAGCAGGAACTATATATCACGTTAAAGAGAAAATTAAGAAAAGAAGATAACATACTGAAATAACAAAGATTAAATTAAGATTTCCCGACACAAGCCGTGTTATAACATGGCCAGTATCAAGCATATTACATGTTGGAATTGAATGATATGAACCCGATTACAAACAACATGAGCACAGGAACAGCGGGCGAAATCCTCGTCCAGCTTCGTCTTCTCGAGCATGGCGTCCAGGCCGCACCGCCGATCAAAGACTCTGGAAATGATCTTATCGCCATCCGAGGTAACGCCTTTCGAGCTATTCAAGTGAAGACAACCACCGGCGACACTTTCAGAATAAACAGGTTGCCTAATCTTTTTCACATCCTTGCAGTGGTTCAACTCATTGCAGACGAGGATAGAGTTTTGCTCGATCAAAGCAAAATCTTTCTTGTGCCGCAAAATCGTATACGCGGCATTGGTACTCAGGTCGAGGGACTAAGTGACTTCGCCATGACGCCAGAGTTGGTGAACGAGTTGTTCGCAGAATAATGAGCCGAGGGATTCCAACAATCCAGTCGACCGGACTGGTGATGCTGGGGCGGTCCTCGTAAAGGTCTCTACTATTTTGACCCGGCACGACGCAGCCGGTCACCAAACCGTTGATCTGAGGGAAAATGGCGAAGCCGATTTCCCAACAACATTGGAGCGCAGGGGTTTTTCTACACCCTCGTTAGCAGGCCAACCCTATGACATTTTCTCAAGTTTTTAAAAGAACTTATTGGCGTCTACTAGGGGCTTATGCCGCCCTCTGTGCGCTTTGCCTTGTTGTTGGTAGTCTGCCGTATTCCCTGCCCAAATTCATCGCTAACGCCACAATGCTTATTTATTTCTTCTTAATGGTACCGGCGGGGTTAGTGAATACGCTTTATCTAGGCGTCGGGTTCCAGCCAGAAAATCCCATTATTCTCTGGGGCACAATTTTTATCAGCAATGCCATCTTTGCTGTGCTTTTATCGGCTATTGTAGCAGTACTAAAGTGTCTATTTCATGCAGCAAAAACTGCTAACCATTAAAGTAAGCGGATGGAAAATGGCTGGGTGCTTCCCGAAAAGAAAAACCTAAATTGCGGTGGTTACCCAGCAGTTCGTCGCCGCCGGTTTTCACTACGTTAGGCACTATAATTAGTATGATTAGTATGAAAAAAATAGCCCTAATATTTCTGTTACTGATTTTTCCGCTCATCCAAGGATGCGACCCTAATTTCTTTTACAAAGTGAACGTCGATGAAGTAGCAATTATCACGCAGAATGGAGAAATAGTTGGCAAGCCTGTAAAGGGAGGCCTTCATTTCAAAATACCATTCCTTCAAGAGGCCCACTTGATAAAGGCACATCGCGTTCAGACGGTTGAGGTTTATTTATCTGGCACTCCAGAGATAACTGCAAAACTATTCTGGAATATTCAGGATCCAATCGCTTTTTTTAAAGCAACGACAAATGGTGATCCCGAAAAAACAGTTGAAAAAATAATTCGTGAAAATATTGAGACAGATCTGAGAAATCTAAGCAAAATTAAAATATTAGAAATTTCAGAAGCTCAAATATCCGATCCGTACTATTCAAACAAAGAAACAGAAAAAATTATCCATAACCTTCAACCACATATTGAAAAGTTTGGTATTAAAACTCGCATATTATTCCGAAAGAAAAATGCTTAGACACGCAGGCAGAAGGTAAACGCGAGCGCCATAATCTGAAAAGATTCGGCGGTGTTCGCAAGGTCCTTTAGCAAAATTCAAAAGCTACCTTGAGAGCTACCTCGAAGAATAAAATAAGAAAGAAAAAACGGGTAGCCAGCATGAGGTAACTACCTGTTTTCATTATGGTTGAGAGGAGGAGATTCCCCCACTACGGATTTCGCTTCACGCTCAATCCTGCGTCGGCTCCCCTTCGTTCGCTGACGCGGCCATCCCTGGCCGCTTTTCTGACATTCAGTCAGCGCTCACTGCGCTTCGAATCTCCTGGACTGCGAATAACAAAAAAGCCCCTACCTTACGGCAGGAGCTATTTTTGTTATGGCGGAGAGGGGGAGATTCGAACTCCCGGTCGCTTGCGCGACAACAGATTTCGAGTCTGTCACCTTCGGCCGCTCGGACACCTCTCCATGTTTATTCTTGAACCAGCTTCCTTGCCTTATTCCGTGCCCGCAGGCGCTGGAAAAAATTCTTCAGCTGGGTACTGCATTCCTGCTCCAGAACCCCTTCTTGCACCGCAACGCGATGGTTGAAGCGTTCATCTTCCGCCAGGTTGTAGATGGAACCGACGGCGCCGACCCGGGGGTCGCGGCAACCGAACACCAGGTTTGGAATCCGGGCCAGGATGATGGCGCCCATGCACATGACACAGGGTTCCAGGGTCACGTACAACGTACAATCCAACAACCGCCAGGAGTCAAGGGCTTGCGCCGCCTGGCGGATGGCGATCATTTCCGCATGAGTGGTCGGATCATTGCTGGTTTCGCGCAGATTATGGCCGCGACCGACAATTTCACCTTTGTACACGACAACGGCGCCGATGGGGACTTCGTCCAGCTGTTCAGCCAGGGCAGCCTCATCAAGAGCCTGCTGCATGAAGTACCGGTCCTGCTCCTGCGTTGAGTTCATTAATCACGCCCTCTGGTGCCTCAATCGGGCAGGTTTGTGCTTCTATCATGAAAACGAATTTAATTCAAGCAGAATGACGCGCTTTGCGCAACCGTTGCGGCCAGTCAGTGCAGATGAAAAAAGCTCCGGCGTCCAGCAACTCCAGGGCCTGGGCCTCATCATTGACTGTCCAGGGGTTAACCGGCATACCGGCTGCGCTCAGCTGACGCACAAAGTCGGCATCGATCAAACGCTGATCAGGATGGTAGGCATCACAACCAAGCGTCCTTAAATAGTTCACCAGCTCCGGCGGATGAGCCCCTTCCACCAGGGCCGCGATCGCCAGTTCGGGAGCCTGCTGACGGATCTGGCGCAGGTAATCATGATTGAAGGAAGAGATCAGTGCCAGCTCCTCGGTCCCGGTCTGGCGGATCAAGTCAAGCACCGTTGCCACAATCCGGCCATCGGCCGCGGTGCCGCGCTGATCCTTGAGTTCCAGGTTGACCGGAAAAACATGCTGGCGGCAATAGCGCAGGGCTTCTTCCAGCCGTAAAATACGCTGCTGCGCGATCAGCGGCAGAGCTTCCTGAGGAACCTCGCCACTTTGGATGGTGCCATACGGATCGGTGTGAATAAACCAGGAGCCGGCATCCAGAGCGGCCAACTCGGCCCAGCTGAATTCGGTCAACCGCAGTCCTGCTTTGCCACTGAAGGCGGCTCTGTCCAGGATATCGGTGGTGCGCACCAGGGTATCGTCATGAAACAGGACGGCCACGCCATCGGCGGTCAATTGGACGTCGGTCTCCCAGAGGTCGGCCTCACAGGCCTGGGCCTTGACCATGGCCAGCGAGGTATTTTCCGGGGCGATGGAACGGGCTCCGCGATGGGCACAGACCAGCCCCGGCGCGGAAAAATGTTGGAAAAACGGCTTTAGCATAAACCCATCCAAAACACTGAGCAGCCTGCCCTGCTGAGAAAATTTTCCTTTAAACTTTTCATCCTCCGGCTAAAGCATAACTGAACCGTCCAGGAAAAGAAAACGTGAAGCGTGGAGCGCTAAAAAATCCGCCGCTGCACACTTCACGTCCCGCTTTGCGCTCTGCTCAGCGCCCCATCCAGCCGCCGTCCACAACCATGACTTCACCGTGCATGTAATCCGCGGCCGCCGAGGCCAGGAACACCACCGGCCCGGCAAAATCTTCCGGGACTCCCCAGCGTCCGGCCGGAATCCGTTCCAGGATCGCCTTGCTGCGGGCCGGGTCGTCCTGCAGGGCCTGGGTGTTGTCGGTCTTAATATAACCGGGGGCAACCGCATTGACGTTAACCCCGCGTCCGGCCCATTCATTGGCCAGGGCTTTGGTCAGCTGGCCGATACCGCCTTTGCTGGCGGCATAGCCGGGCACGGTAATCCCACCCTGGAAGGTGAGCAGGGAGGCGGTAAAAATAACCTTGCCTGAGCCGCGTTCGAGCATGCCGCGCCCGATCTCCTTGGAGAGGATAAACTGCGAACTCAGGTTGACCTCGATCACTTCATCCCAGATTTCGTCGGGATGTTCTGCAGCCGGGGCGCGCTTGATGGTGCCGGCATTGTTGACCAGGATATCGATGACCGGATGCTCCTTGGTGACCCGGGCGATAAAACCGCGCAATGCGCTGCGGTCGCTGAAATCACAGCGATAGCCGGCGAATTTACGCCCACAGGCCTGGACCGCTTTTTCCACCTCGCTGCCGGTCTCTTCCAGAGAGGCACTGACGCCGATAATATCCGCGCCGGCTTCAGCCAGACCAACGGCCATGGCCTTGCCGATCCCACGCTTGCAACCGGTGACCAGTGCGGTTTTCCCGACCAGGGAAAATTTTTCAACAATACTCATAGCATAACTCCTTCAGGAAAATGGAACCATGACGCAAGCTTCATAATACAAAACACATGACAGATTTTATGAAACTTAAAACTTCGGAAATTCTATCACAATCGAATCAAAGATCTAGAGATTAAAATCTATATACCAATAAGTTAAGTAAAAGCTCTTTGTCCTGACAAAACCATTGGAATCGGTAAAAGGATTATTTTTGACGATGATTTAGTTTCATGATACAAAACTATCTATCGTATTTTAAAACTATTTACTCTCACCACCATGGAGGATCGCATGCAATACCTGGAAGAGATGTTCAGCCTGAAGGGTCAGACCGCAATCGTCACAGGAGGCGCCGGAGCTATCGGCACCGTCATGTCCGCCGCACTGCTGAAGGCCGGAGCCAATGTCATGATCTGGAGCCGGAGCCAGGAATCGATTGACGAGGCTGTCGCAAAACTCAGCAGCAACGAACAGCCTACTGGCGAACTGCGCGGCGAACGCTGCGATACCGGTGATGAAAAAGCCGTGGCCAAGGCCCTGAAGAATGCCATCGCCTGCTTCGGCAAAGTCGATATTCTGATCAACGGAGTCGGCGGCAACCTGGGCAAATCGGCCTTTGTCGACGCCGACCTGGCGACCTTTGAAAAAGTCCTCCACATGAACCTGGTGGCCGGGCTGATGATCCCGACCAAGGTCCTGGCCGATTACTGGATCAAAGCCGGCATCCGTGGCGCGATCATCAACCTCACCTCCATGGCCTCTTACAATCCCCTCTCCGGGGTTTGGGCTTATGATGCAGCGAAGGCCGCAACCCTCAACCTGACCGTGGCCACCGCCAATGAATTCGCCCAGCATGGCATCCGGGTCAACGCCATTGCCCCGGGTTTTTTCATCGGCAAACAGAACAAAGCCCTGCTCATCGACCAGGAAACCGGTGAATACACCGCCCGCGGCAAAGCGGTGATCAACCACACCCCCTACGGCCGCTTTGGCGATGTCGAGGAGTTGGCCGGGGCAACCCTGTTCCTCGCCAGCAACAAGGCCGCCGGCTTTGTCACCGGGGTTTCCATTCCGGTCGACGGCGGCTACCTGGCCCACAATATCTGAACCCGGCCAGCTGAGCCCGGGGACAAGGGCGAAAGAGCAAGGGTGATTCAATAAAAAAGGGGCGACTGCCAAAGTCGCCCCTTTTTTGTTCAGATTTCGATAACCGCTTTGACCACACCGGTTTCCGGCTTGGTCCAGCTGGCGAACTGCTCCAGGGTTTCGTCAAATTGACAGCGATGCGTCACCATCGGCCCGACATTGACCTTCCCTGCTTCCATGCACTCCATGACCCACTCAAAGTCTTCCTTGTTGGCATTGCGGCTGGACAACAGGGTGGTTTCGCGTTTATGGAATTCCGGATCGGGAAAGGTGATATCCGCGGTCACCAGGCTGACCAGAACATAGCGGCCGGTATGGGCGAGCAACAGGAAGCCGTCCATCATCGCCTTGGGGTTGCCGGTACAGTCGAAGATAACCGTGGGGGAATCGCCATTGGTCAATTCCGCCAGACGGGCCTTGGGATCATCGACACCGATCTGGATGGTCTGGGTGAAACCCAGGTCATTTTTGGCCACGGCCAGACGCGTGGCGGAAACATCCATCACGATGACATCGCCGCCGACAGCGCGGGCAAACTGCATCAGTCCCAGGCCGATGGGACCGGCACCGACCACCAGCACCTTTTCACCCGCCTGGATCTGTGCCCGCCGAACCGCATGGGCGCCGATCGCGCAGCATTCCACCAAGGCCAACTGATCCGGGGTCAGGTTGCTGTTTTTGATCAGATTCTCGACCGGCACGGCCATGTATTCGCACATACCGCCGTCGCTATGGACACCGCGCAGGTTGATGTTGACGCAGCAGTTGGGCTTGCCGTTGCGACAGGCGATACAGGTTCCACAGCCGATCACCGGAACGATACAGACCTGATCACCGACCGCCAGCCCGGTCGTCCCCTCGGGTAGTTGCTCGACGATAGCGGCCAGTTCATGCCCGAGGACCCTGGGGTAGTTGAAAAAGGGCTGATTCCCGGCAAAAGCGTGAAGATCAGTTCCACAAATACCGACACGGGTGATGCGCACCAGGGCCTCTCCCTCTTTGGGGACAGGAACCGGCTGATCGCTCATGACAAATTTACCTGGTGTTTCACAGGTCAGTGTTTTCATTGTTTCCATATGATTTATCCTTCTACGGCGGCATGAACTCCCCACAGTATTGACAGCCGTCCAGCTGGCCAAATTGGGGATGAAAAAACAGGGAGCCGCCGTAATTCAGCGGCCCCCTGGGCAGAACAAGTCGTCAACCGCTTATATCGATCGACATATTCAAGGTCTTACTTCTGGTTACTCAGAATCATCTTGATCAAACCATTGTGGTATTTTGCTTCGTATTCATCCTGCAGGTATTTGGTCTTTTCAATAAAAGGAGTGAGATCGGCGATATCATTGAACTGACACCATCCTTTATCAGTCATTTCCTTGACCATCTTACCTTCGTTTTCAGCCCAGAGCTTGCGCTCCAGCTTGCTGGCATCCCGAGCAACTTCCTTCAGGATAGCAAGGTTTTTCTCACCCAGCTTCTTGGCGGTGACTTTGCTCAAAGCGACCAGGTCAGGAGTCATCAGGTGTTTGGAGTAGGAGAAGTATTTGGACTGCTCATACAATTTGAGGGAGTACAGGGTCACCGGGCTGTTTTCCCAGCCGTCCAGAACGCCCTGCTGCAGTGCCGAGTAAACTTCGGATTGGCTCATCGGGGTGGCGATAGCACCAAGAGCGTTAATGGCTTCGATAACGGTTTTAACACCGATAACGCGGATTTTCAGGCCTTTGAGGTCTTCCGGAGTGTTGATCGGACGCACGTTATTAATGAAGCTCCGGGCGCCGCCGTAGAAGTAGGTCAACGGAATGAACCCTTTTTTCTCCAGGGACTTGGCCAGGATGTCACCAGCTTCTCCTTGCAGAGAATCAAACAGGGCGTCCTCTGACTTGAACAGGAAAGGCAGAGCGAGGATGTCCATTTCAGGCACATAAGAGGAGAAAGTCCCGGCAAACTGCTGGGCGATATCGATGGTCCCCAAAACAACGCCTTCAACCATTTCCTTGTTGCCGCCCAACTGGCTGTTGGGATAGACATCGAGTTTGACTTCACCATTGGTTCTTTTGGCAATTTCTGTGCTCATATAGCGCAGAGCCATGGTCATCGGATGATCTTCGCCAAGGGTGTTGGTAGCACGCAGTACGATCGGCGCAGCAAAGCCGGTACTTGCTACCATCAAAAGCAGAACGGTCAACACAATCAATCTTTTCATGGTCAAGCCTCCTTATCAGGGTTGGATGTAGCCCAGCATGGTTGGTATCCATGTGGAGAAAAACGGAAAGAAGATAACGAGCAGCAGTACAACAACCATGGCCAACAGGTACTTCCAGTAACAACCCATGACCTGGTTTAAAGTTATTCCGGAGATTCCCGATGCCACAAACAGAGCAATACCGACAGGCGGAGTACACTGTCCGATCGCCATATTGACGATCATCGCCACACCAAAGTGGATCGGCTCAATACCTATTTTCATGACGATCGGCCAGACAATCGGCACCAGAATGATGATGATTGCTGAAGGGTCAAGAAAGGTCCCCATAACCAGGAACAGCGCATTCAGCATCAGCATGATAACCCACTTGGAGTCAGACAGGCCGACAACAAATGATGCGATCTCGGTCGGGATGTTTTCAGCGGTCAGAATCCAGCCGAAACCTGAAGCAGCGGCCACGGTGAAGACCACCACGCCAGTAGTAACTGCCGATTTCACAAAAATTCCGGGCAGATCTTTGAAGCTCAGTTCTTTATAGATAAAGAAGCCGACGACAAAGGAGTAAAGAGCGGCAACGACCGACGCTTCCGTCGCGGTAAACATCCCGCCGACAATCCCGCCGACAATGATAACCACGGTCAGAATAGCCAGAATCGAATCCATGCAGGAACGCACCAGCTCCTTGAAGGAAACCCGCTCTTCGGGCTCGATTTTGCGCACCTTGCAGTAAATGTAATTAACGATCATCAGGCCACCGCCCATGAGGATGCCCGGGATAACCCCGCCCATGAACAGTCCGCCGATGGAAACCCCGGCAGTCACCCCAAGAATAATCATTGGAATCGATGGCGGGATAATGATCCCGATAGAGCCGGCAGTCGCCATAACCGAGGTCGCCATATCCGAGCCATAGCCTTTGCGCTTCATGGCCGGAATCAACAGGCTGCCGACCGCTGCGGTATCTGCGGCGGCGGCCCCGGACAACCCGGCAAAGAACATCGCCGCCGCGACACTGGTATTGGCAAGGCCGCCACGAACATGGCCGATCAGTGCGGATGAGAAGGTCACCAGGCGGCGCGAAATCCCGCCTGACTCCATAAAACCGCCGGCCAGGATAAAGAAGGGAATGGCAATCAAATGATAGTTACCACAAGAACGGAACAGCTTCAGAATGATCGCAATGGAATCGATATCGCTGGCGATAAACATGGCCAGCACCGTTGAGATAACCAGGCAAAAAGACACTGGCATCTGAACAATCAGAAAGATCACAAAAAATAAGAATAATGTTGTCGCCATTGATCATCCTCCCTTATTCGCTGACAGGCTGGAATGAGCCGGTCAAAACCTTATCCGCAGTATGAACAAACATAAACGCTGCAGAGACCGGTATTGACGCATACGCCCATACCATTGAGAGGGGCAGGACATCCATGGTCTGAACAATATTAAGCTGAGCGAGAATAGTGCCTTTATAAGTCAGAAAGGCGGTAAACCAGAGCATCGTCAACCAGACGAGGTAAAGAACAATCTTGGCAAATTTCGGCGGGAAATGATGGATAAAAATATCAACATTGAAATGAGCCAGCTGATCTACGGCAAGGCTGGCACCAAGAAAGCTGGACCAGACAAACGCATAGGTCAGCAACTCTTCCGACCAGGAAATCGGCGCATGAAGGATAAACCGCGCGAATATCTGCAGGCCTCCACATAAAAGCATTCCGACAAACAGGATAATCAGAGCCCATTTTTCCACCCATTTAATCATCCCATTAAGTCTGTCCCACATTGCTACAACATTTTGCATCTCATACAACTCCTTTATTCTGCTCTATTCCATCTTGAAATCCATGAGCCTTTATTACGACATTGACAATGCAAATCTCTGGTCAGAGATAATGACTATGTGTTCAGTGCCTACTGATCTCCTTTCAGATACTGATATATACTGCCAACAACAGGGACGCCATCTTTCCGGTAGCGTTCTTCAAGTGCCAGCTCGATATCTCCCGGGACGAGGACTTTTTCAAACCCGGGTCCGGTCGGTTGAGCATGAAGCTGATCAACCATGGCATCCATCTGGCTCATAAAGTGATCTGCCGATATATATGTGGCAGGATCAATCGCGATCACCGTACTTGCCAGTTTTCGTTTCTGTTCATATCCGTCATACATCGCCGCAATGTGAGGGCCGAACTGAGCCCCAAGCAAGATGCCGGTGAGGACATCCACGACCATGCCGATGCCATACCCTTTGTAGCCTCCAAGAGGGGTCAGTCCACGCACCAGATGTGGGTCGGTCGTCGGCGCACCGTCCTGGTCGAGCCCCCACGTCTCGGGAATAGAGACGTTCTTTTCTCGGGCATGCAGAACTTTACCATAGGCGACGTTACTCGTCGCCATATCCAGAATGACCGGAGGATTTTTTTCACAGGGGAAGCCAAAGGCGATAGGGTTGGTGCCAAAAAAAGGCTGGGCGCCACCAAAAGGATTGACACATTTGTCGGTCTGAACGATGGCGATACCGATCATCCTGTTTTCGATCGCCTGGGTGACAAAATAAGACAATGCCCCGCAATGACTGCTGTTCTCAACACCAACCATGGCGATACCTGACTCCTTCGCCATATTGATGGCATAGGTCATTGCCTCGTTGGTGGCCACATGTCCCATGCCGTCGTCAGCATCAAAAAGCCCGCAACCGCTGCGCAAGGTTTTGAATTTAAAATCAGGGTTGCCATTCAGGCTACCGGCTTTCAGCCTGCGCACATAATGTTCTGTGCGAATAACGCCGTGCGAATGGACACCTCGTAAATCAGCATTGACCAGAACATCCGCCGTCAACTCGGCATGTTTCCTGTTCAGACCAGCATTAGCCAACTTTGTCGACACCAGGGAAAGGAGTTCTTCTGCTTTGACGTAAACTTCCTTATTCGATTCAGCCATCACACATATCCTTTTGCCGACGGGGCAATCTGGTTTTCGTCCGGAAACGGCTCTTTTCCGTTGCAGCAGCGTCAATCGGCGGACTTGCCTCTACGGCGTAACGAAGCCTCCGCACAAGCCCTTGATTTCCTTACTACAACCCAAAACGGTCCGTTCGCCTGGTGAGTTGTCAACTGAAGTTTCCGGATGACAACAGGGTGAAGATTCAAGCCAATCCCGGCTCAGGAATCAGGTTTATTTTGATAAGCCATATGTTCCGCAATATAAAACTATGTTGCGCATTTTTGTCAACCTCTAATTCCATTTCACGACTGGCTTGAGGAGCCCGCCATTTCAATAGATTCTATACACAGTAAATTTTGAATGATATGGAATCTTTCCGCTCGCCAATATCCTGATTTTTAAACGCTTCCACTTGCAACGGTTTTTCTTGACAATCACCATACCAAAAGTTTCATAATATAAAACTGGTTGCCAAATATTAAAAAAATGTGTTCATATTGCGGAAGAGGCTCCACTGATTCAGGGCCATGACACACTTCAACCGGGCAATGACTGCCGCAGCCTTGTACCCATGACCATTGTGCGAAGCGCAAACCGGCCGGGCACACCCTGCGGCTCTTATTGATCATCAGCTTCATCTTTCAGCAGGAGGATTCATCATTATGGAGATCAGATACGCGGTCCATCCGGAACAGGCCAAGACAATGGACACGGCAACGCTACGCGAGCACTTTCTTGTCAAAAATCTGTTCCTGCCCGACCAGCTCAAACTGGTCTACAGCTTCAATGACCGGCTGATTATCGGCGGCGCCTGCCCGATCACCCCCCTGCCCCTGGAGGTTGATCAAAAAATCATCGGCAGCGACTTTTTCCTGCAGCGCAGAGAGCTGGGGGTCATCAACGTCGGCGGCCCAGGCGTTATTTCCGTAGATGGGGAAAAGTTCGCCATTGCTCCCAAAGACGGTCTCTATATCGGCATGGGAGCCAAGGAGATTGTCTTCGCCAGCACTTCAGCCGAACAACCCGCTAAGTTCTACTTCAACTCGGTTCCCGCTCACGCCACCTACCCCACCACCCTGGCCCGGTTTGCCGATGCAAGCCCGGTTCAGTTGGGCGAGGCGGCCACCGGCAACCGCAGAACAATTCGCAAATATATTCACCCCGCTGGTATCAAAAGCTGCCAACTGGTCATGGGCATGACCTCACTGGAGACCGGCAGCGTCTGGAATACCATGCCGACCCACACCCATGAACGGCGCATGGAGGCCTACTTCTATTTTGAAATGAACGCCGAACAGGCCGTATTTCATCTGATGGGTCCGCCCGATGAAACCCGTCATGTTATCATGCGCAATGAAGAAGCGGTCATCTCCCCTTCCTGGTCGATCCATTCCGGGGTCGGCACCGCCAATTATACTTTTATCTGGGGTATGGCCGGAGAAAACCAGCTGTTTGATGACATGGACCATGTGGCCATGAAAGACTTGCGCTGATCTGAACGGCCCGGGACGGTTTGCGCTTGTGCCGGGCGGTACATGGCCCCTCAAGAAACGGCATGAACTCAGCAACCTGCTTGCCTGAAACGGGCAGGAAAACCAGCCTTCTGTTCAAGCGATACGACCAGCGCTCCGAAATTGGGGGTAATTTTAAACGACCGAAGCAGGAAAAGCCTTTTCCAGACGGGAATAACGGCCAGCGAACCGCGGTTGACAAGAGAAACCCCAGATGAGATTCTTGTCGGTCATACACAAACAGCGTTAGATCAAAGTAAAGGGTAACCAGATATGAGCGTTCAATCCATTGACCGTGCGTTCGATATCATCGAGCTTCTTTCCAGGGAATCCCGCAGCATCCCCATGACCGAAATCGGTCGCCGTCTGGACCTGCATAAAAGCACGGTCCACCGGTTACTGGCGTCCCTGCGCAACCGCGGCTATGTCGAACAGGAAGCCGAGTCCGGCAATTATAAACTGGGGCTGGGCTTTGTCGAGTTGGCCAGCCTCTACCTGAACAGCCTGGAATTGAAGACCGAAGCCAGCCCGTTTCTCAATGAACTGGCAAGAGCGACCGGACAGACGGTGTTTCTGGCGATCATGGATGGGACCGAGGTGGTCTACATCGACAAAGCCGAAGCCTACAACAGCCTGCGTCGCTACACCATCATCGGCAAACGTCTTCCCCTTTATGCAACCTCCCTGGGCAAGGCCATGCTCTCCGGCTGCAGCGACCGGGAGATTGAAGAACTCTATCCGGAGCGGAACCTGCCCCGCTTGACCGCCAAAACCCTGCCTACCATCGATGCGCTGATGGCGGAAATCAGGCAGACCCGCGAACGCGGTTGGGCCATGGACGATGAAGAACGAGAAATCGGCACCCGCTGTATCGGTGCGCCGATCTTCGATTATCGCGACCGGGTTATTGCCGCGATCAGCGTTGTCTGGGATATCCAGGTCAATCCGGAATTGACCTGGAAGAATTATGCTAAACTGATTGTCAAAGCGGCCGCGACCATTTCCGTAAAAATGGGCTGTACAAAAAACAAGATCAGACAGCTGGCCGCCTCCTGAACACCGGACCGAAAACACTGCCTTTATCCTGAAGTCACCACCTGGATCGCGCTCAATCCGATCCACTTCCCCATGGAGGACAATGCATGGAAGCACTTGAATTTACAAACGGCGATCGCATTCCCGCGCTAGGCCTCGGCACCTGGAAATCAGCCCCCAACGAAGTCTACGGCGCGGTCAAAGAAGCCATTCGGCTCGGCTACCGGCATATCGACTGTGCGCATATTTACGGTAATGAAGCGGAGGTCGGCAAGGCCCTGAGCGAGGCCTTTGCAGAAGGGATTGTCAGCCGCGAAGAGATGTGGATCACCTCCAAGCTGTGGAACAATGCTCACGCCCCGGAAGATGTCCGCCCGGCCCTGGAGACCACCCTCAAAAATCTGCAGCTGGATTACCTTGACCTCTACCTCATCCACTGGCCGGTCGCCATTAAAAAGGGACTGTCGTTCCCCGCTGCCGCCGAAGATCTGATTTCCCTGGACGAGATCCCTCTCGCCAGCACTTGGCAGGCTATGGAAAAACTGGTTGAGGCCGGTCTTTGCCGCCATCTGGGCGTCTCCAACTTCAATATCCCGAAACTGCAGGATCTGCTCACCAAAGCCACCCTGAAACCGGAAATCAATCAGGTCGAAATCCACCCCTACCTGCAGCAACCGGAACTGTTCGCGTTCTGTAAGGAAAACGGCATCCTGCTGACCGCGTACTCGCCCCTGGGTTCACCGGACCGACCGGCCCGGATCAAGGAAGCCGACGAGCCGGTCCTGATGAAAGAACCGACAATTATTGAGATTGCGGAAAAACACCAGGTATCGCCAGCCCAGGTACTGATCCGCTGGGCCATGGACATGGGTGCCATCGTCATCCCCAAATCAGTCAATCCGGAACGCCTCAAGCAGAACCTGGCCGCCCCGCAAGTGGTATTGACCCAGGACGACATGGCGCGCATCGCCAAGCTCGACCGCAACCGGCGCTACTACACCGGCAACGCCTGGACCCTCCCCGGCAGCGCATACAGCTGGGAGTCGCTCTGGGAAAAATAGCTCACACCCTGGCTGGCGGTAGGAGAACAACCTGCCGGCGGCTCTCTTTCCTGCACAAAAGGCCCGGCCCGAAACGCTTTTGCCGATAAAAAGCGCCCGGGGCGGGCCTTTGCCAATCCCCACCCGGCAATTCAAACAGACCGTTTTGCGCCCCGCGCAAAACAGGCCTGCAGCGGTAAATGATCCGAGGCCAGCGCGGCCTGGGAATCACGGCAGACCTGCTTGGCATGCAACCGGTGCCGCGGTTCGGCCAGAATCTGATCCAGACAGAGCAACGGCCAGCGTGCCGGGAAGGTGGCCGGTGAGCGCAGCCGGCCGAAATGCCGTTGCAGCCAACGTAGCGGCCGCCCCCACAACAACCACTCATTGAAATCGCCCATGAGGAACAATGGTGTGGTTTCCGATCCGGACAAATGGGTTATCACCTTTTTAACCTGATAGCGCCGCTCCGCTGGCCGCAGGCCGAGGTGGGTCACTGCTGCGCGCACCCGTTCTCCCTGCCAGTCGAGGTCGGCCAGCAGCAGACCACGCGGTTCATAATCCCGATAACTGATATCATAGCGCCGGACATCGAGAAGCGGCAGCTTGGTGAGCAGGGCGTTGCCGTAATCCCCTGTTTCTTTCAACATGGTCGGTCCGGGAATCACCGTAAAACCGGTCAATGATCCCAGCAGATCAAGGTCGTCGCCCGCTGCACGAGAGTGATTGTCCACCTCCTGCAAACCGATCAGATCGACCTTCATTCGCGAGATGACCCCTGCCGTGCGTTGCAGGTCGCGCGTACCATCCCGGCCGATCCCCATATGAATATTCCAGGTCGCCAGCCGCAATGCCTGTTCGATCATTTCCGCTGAGCCTCCCGCTGCAGCAACAGGCGCCGGCCGCCATAAAAAACCAGCCCGCCAAACAGCACTGCCAAACCGACCGGAATCAGGCTGCCCCAGCTCCATTCCGCCAGAGCCCGCTGCAACCCCTCCTCGAAAATCATGATCGCCAGAATACCCGGGCACATCCCGATGGCCGTACCGAGCAAAAAGGAGCGGGCGGAAATATGACTGGCGCCAGCCACCATGTTAACCACCGTATAAGGAGCGATGGGCACAACCCGCACCAGAGCAACCGCCAGCCAGCCTTTTTGGGCCAGTTTGCGACTGAGCCGGTTCAATTTTTTTCCGGCCAGCTTGCGCACCGCGTTGCCCCCCAGCCAATGACCGAGAAAATAACTCGCCATCCCGCCGACCAGACTGCCGGAGAGGGCGAGGCCGAATCCGAGGTAAGGCCCGAAGCTCAATGCCGTGGCCAGAATCAGCAGGTTGACCGGCACCATCAGGCAACTGCCCAGCAGATACAGGCCCAAGACAATCGGGATGGCCAGCGAGCTCTGCTGGACATACTGCGCCGCGGCAACCAGACTGTCGACGCTGAGCCAGTGTCCGACCGGCGACCAGCGCCACAGCACCGCCAGAAGCAGAGCCAGCAGGATGACCGCCATGAATAGACGGGCTTTCCGACGCACATCACCGTTATCTTTTGCCCCGTTTTCGGCCCAGCCCAGATGAACCAACAGGGAATCAAACCCGATCGGCTGTTCCGGATCGGCAATCAGGTCGGCCGGCAATGTCGCCAACGTCGAATTGCTGCCTGCGGGTTCCAGTTTTTTCAGGGTGCGGACGCCGTCACCGGGTAGCGCCAACAAGGCACTCAGCGAACCGTCGCGCTGCCGCGCCGCGGCGACCGTGGCACAGTCCGTCCCCAAATGTTCAGCGAGCAGCCGTTGGTGAAAAGCGCTAATGCCCGCCGCGATCTTGGCATTCTCCCTGCCGTCCAGGGCGATATTGCACTCCGTATCGAACCCCATGGAACGGTTGCTGATATTCGCCGAGCCGACGGTCATAAGTGCATCGTCCACGATCATCAGCTTACTGTGGACAATAATAACCTCGGGGTCCAGCTGCCGCCGGTCGGGATAGCAGACCCGCAGCCGGCCATGACTGTCGGCGTCCTGCAAACGCGTCAACAGCCTGTTGCGAAGCAAGCCCATGGTCTCCTCTTCCAGCCAACCGGGGCACTTTTTCGGTAGCACCAACAGGATTTTCGGACCGTTTTCGTGTTGCAAGGACTCAGCCAGGGCCTGGCCGATCACATGGGACGAAAAATACTGATTTTCGATGTAGATCTGCGTCTTGGCCGCGGCGATCGAAGTCAAATAGAACTGTTCAATCTCACGCACTTCGACTGCCCCGTCATGTTCCGGCTCAGTGCGGAGAATGGCCAGGGGAATTTGTTCCAGATCGGCACTGACCGACGCTGGCCAGGGGTCGCCGGCAACCGACTCGGGTGGCGCCAACCGGTCGCCGGTCGCCCGCTCCCAGCGTTGCCGGGCAATGTCGCCGAGGGCCTTTGCCGCCGGCCCGCTCACCGCGACCTGCACATCGTGGACCGGGCCGTAAGCGGTGCCATTATCAACCCGCTGCGGATGCTCCGGTCGGTGCTCCGAAGTGTCCCAGCGAAAACTCGCCAAGTCAAAACCGCCGGTAAACGCAACCAGATCGTCCACCACCACAATTTTCTGATGATGAGACGCCCCGACCGGATGATTGTCATCAAGGGCAAAACAGACCCGCTCGTGGGTCATCCAGCCGAAGCTCAGCATGGTCCAGGCTTCACGCTCCAAGGAATAGAGCATGGAAAAATCCCATTCCAGGATATAAACATTCAGCTGCGGTTTCGTTCTGGCCAGGCGATCGATAAATGCACCAAAGGGCTCCTCGTCAGCGCTCTCGCCCCGGCGCAGCCGAATGCGGCTGTCGACATCCCAGCCAAGGATATAGATGGAACGCTGTGCGGCCTGGCAGGCTTCTGCAACAGCCCGATAATAAGCCTCACCATCAATTAAAAACGCCAGTCTATCGGCGTCATAAAGTTGCCCGCTCAGTTCTCCTTCAACTGAAATCATTGCCCGCCAAAACCTCCTGGGAAAAAGTTTACGCCGAAAAATTTGCTGTTTTTGAAAGAAAAATCCCAAAAACACGACATCTTTCTGCTAATAATCAATTTATCCCTTTTCTTGTATATTTTATCCGATTATAAATATATATACCAAATTGCATAAACACTTGCCATCAGCCAGGACTGCTCAAAATCAGGATGTGAATATTTTTTATCTTCCCCAACTATAACCCCCTTTCCAAGGAGATGTTATGCCTTCACAAGAATTCAAGCCGGTTGAATTGGTCGAACTCCATGACAGTGGCGTGTGTCTTTCCCCGGAGCACAGCAGTGACGTGCTTGGCTGGCGCGAGTTTAAAGAGTATGAAGGTATTGGCTATTCCCTGGCCGGAGAAGACATCTGTCGAATCGCCCAGATTTTCGGACTCGACCCACAACCGATCCTGGCCAAATCCATCAAAGGTGAGATTCAGCGTATCGATCCGGAGTGTCTGGAATTCAAAATTGTCAAAAGCAGGCAGGATCTCGGCCGCAAAACGGATTCCCGTCACTACGGCGCCATGGAACGGATAAAAAACATCTGGGCGCGGATCGACGGCCCTCAATTGCTCCAGCTCAAAGTCGAATTCATTCAGCTGGATGAAGAACGTAAAGAAACCACCGCACTGAAAAAAATCAGCTACAGCGGCAGTTATTCGGTCTGGTGGGCTTAACCAGTTGGTGAAAATATATCCCCGGGCTTTTCAGGCCCGGGCTCAGCAGGCGACTTTTCAAGCGGCTATCAAGTGACCACTCTGCTTGCCCAAAAGATCAAACCACCGCAGGCAAAAGATGGGGAGACGCACAGGTCAAATTCAAGCGCCGGCGGACATCAGTCAGCAGTCGGCGCCCTTCTTCACCCCGGCCCTGCCGGTTCAGCAGCCGGTTCAGCGCTATTGCTGCACGCAGTTCGTAGAGCAGGGCAGCCTGCCTGCGGCTGATCTGCAGCGCCTGCCGCAGACAGGCCTCGGCTGGTTCAGCATTGCCGGCGGACAACCGCTGCAAACAGAGGCCTTTATGCCGATACAGTTCCGCTTCGGCATGATGATCGTCCAGCTGCTCAATCAGCTCAAAAGCCCGCTCAATGACCGTTAACGCTTTCTCCGTCTGCCCCGCACAACGCAAACTGTCCACCTGGGTTTCGAGGAAGATCACCGAGATTCCACTCATCAGCGAAGCAACCTGGTCCAGACTCCACTGCATCTCCGTTAGTCCGTCGAGCTGCCCCAGCATGGTCTTGGCCCAGCCTTTTTCTACGGTTGCTCCCACCAGCCATAATGGGAAATCATGCTTTTGGGCCAGGGCAATGGTCCGCTCCGCCAATTCCAGGGTCAACCGGGGCTGCCGGCGCATCCGCTGTAGAACAGTCAAGAAGGTCAGGGCATAGCCAAGGCTGAAAGGATGACCACAGCGCTCGGCTTCGGCCACGGCCTGTTGTCCGGCGGCCAGCGCCTGCCGGGGAAACCCGAGTACACAGAGGTTCCAGGACAGATAGCCGTTGCCAGTGGCAAAGGCGTTTTCGCCGTAACTGCTTTCCAGTTCCATATGCCGTTCAGGCAGATACTCCCGAAGCGATTTTTCCAGGCAGCGCCGCGATTCCAGGAATTCACCGCGCCAGAACTGGACATTCCCCAGGGCAAAGTAGCCCTGTTGGCGGGCCAGCGGGTCTTTCCCGTTTTGGACGATTTTGACCAGCCGCTTGGCCAGATGCAGGGAATGCCCCCAGTTGGCATGGGAACTGGCCCCGGCCCACAGCCCCCACAGCGCCGGAAAACTCTGCTCCGGAAATTCCTTCTGCTCGCCCAACTCGACCGCGCGCAGATAGGCGGCCGCGCCCTGGGGGGACGCATAGCCTTCCGTGGCATAGGCCGATGCCCCCAGACCGACCAGGAATTGCCATTCCCGGTGCAGGCTTTGTTGAGCCGGCTCCAACCGCGTCAGCAAAGCAAGCCCGGCATTAAAATGCCTGACCGCTTCCTGGTGAGCACTGTGCGACTGAGCCTGCAGCCCCGCTTGCAACCAACTGTTGATGGCCGGCTCAAACGCGCCGGCGCTGGTCCAGTGGTAAGCCAGCAATTCCGGCTGGCTGCTGCCGATCTCCGGATAGTCGGCGGTAAGAATCTCCGCGATTTGCCGGTGGGCGGCCTCCCGATCGCCGCGGGTCTGCGACAGATAGGCCGCATCGCGAAACAGAGCATGGCGGAACTGCCAGCGATCGGCCGTAAGAATAGCAACCAGCCCAACCTGCTTCAACCGCAACAGAGCCGCGATGGTTTCTTCCTCTTCCAAAAGAGTTAGTTTCGCAACCAATTGAGGGGAAAATTCCCTGCCGATTGTGGCGGCCAGCTGAGCCAACCGTTTATCCTGACCCAGGCGATCCAGTCTGGTTGCCAGCAGGTCATGCAGGCTGGCCGGCACCGCAGGGGCATCCCCCTCAGCAAAGCCCGTCGGCAACCGGCTCAGCTCCTCGGCAAACAGCGGAACACCATCAGCGCGGGCAACGATCTGTTGCCGCAATGACAGTCCGGTATCCGGCCCCACTGCGGTGACAATGGCGGCGATGTCCTGGTTCGACAATGGTCCGAGGCGGACACTAGCGACGGTTGCGGGTTGCCAGGGTGGAGCAAACTCCGGCCGGGCTGTGAGCAGCAAACAGAGCCCATTGGGAACCCCCTGTTCCAGCAGCAGTTCCACGAGCTCCAGGGTTGAGGGGTCACTCCAATGGAGATCCTCGACAACGACCAGCACCGAGCGCTGGCTGGCCAGCTTCGCCAGCAACTCCAGCAGCAGGGTCAAAGTCAACTGCCGTCGTTGTGGCACGGTGACCCCCGAGGCCAGGTTCCGGCCGTTCACCGGCACAGCCAACAACTCGGCCGCCGCACTCAAAATCTGGCCGCTGTCATCGGGGTACAACAACGAGATCGCATCAGCCAGCTTTGCCGAACGAGCCGCCGGATCAGCGCCCGATTGGAAACCGAGGCTGCGTTTAAGAAGATTGATAACCGGTTGGAACGGAGATTGACTGAATTCAAAGGAACACCTCAAATCCAAGATCAGACAGCCCGTTGCCGGCAAAATTTCCCTGAAACTGCTGAGCAATCGGGATTTACCGATCCCCGGCTCGCCTTGCACGAGCAGCGCTTTTCCCGCCCCTTTGGTCACGGCAGCCCAGCACTCTTTCAGCTTGGCCAGTTCCTGCTCGCGCCCAACCAGCGGGGGCATTCCGGCCAACCGGTCAAGATGGCTCTCACTGAAAGCGGCCCCGACAATCAGATAGCAGGGCTCAGCAATCGGTTCCTCCGGAACCGGACGAGTTGCCACCTCGCGACACTCAAAAAAATTCTGCACCCGTTCATAAACCGTGCGGCTGATAAGAATATCTTTGTTCGCCGCCAGATTGGCCAACTCCAGCACCCGCCCGGTTATCCTGCCGATCACATCCGGCTGCAACTTATCCATGGCGCTCAGCACCAGCCCACTATGGATAGCGATCTGCAACCTCACCCCAGCCAAATCAAGATTTTTCAGGTGTAACGAGGCATTGACCGCCAGCGCAGCCATATTTTCCCGGGCCTGCGGAAACCCGAAATAAGCCAGCACGCCGGCACCGCTCATGTTTTCGAGCAGATATGCGCCGCTGCGCTGGAGAACCTCTTTACAGCGCTGCAGGGGTATTTTCAGCAGTTCATATTCTTCATCCGGATCTCCTGCCTGCAGCGGCAGCAAGCGGCAATAACAGATGGTGACCTGCCGTCGTTCGAGACTTTGTGAAGGGAGTTCAGCAGCACTTTCAAGCGGCGGAGCCGCAGGGGCAAGATAGGGGAGCAGCTCGCCGTTCTGAATATTCTGTGCCAACTGCCGTGTTTTGCTTTCCGGCTGCACGCCAAGTTCTGCTTTCAGGGTTCGACAGAACGCCTGATACCGGTTCAGGGCAAACCCGCGCTGTCCGGTCAATGCCGCCAGGCGGATGACCCTGCGTATGCCTTCGTCGCTCCAGGGGGCCAGTTCCGCAAAACGCTCCGCCACCGCCAGCGCATCATCCAGTCGACCCTGATTTTCATGGCAGGAAGCAATCCGTTCCAGCATAAACAGCGCCCGCTGCTCCAGTCTTTCTCGCTGAATCTGCAGCCAGCTGTCAAACTCCGGACTGCCCTCCAGCATGAGGTTTTCCAAGAAAGCACCGCGGTAGAGATCGGCCTTGGCTTGCAGGGCGGGCAGGCAAACAGCACAGTCCTCGTTATTGGCAAAGGTCTGACAGGCAGGGATTTCAAGCAAAAAATCGGCAAGATCCGAGGAGCAGTGTCCAACAGCCTGATAGCAGACTTCATTACGGGTCGTGATCAGGCAGGGAGGTTCAGCAGCCGCTCCCAAAGTCCTCTTCAACCCCAGCAGAACCTGCCTGAGGTTGTTTCGCCCGGCCTCTTCGGACAGTTCCGGCCAGAAGAAATCGGCCAGCTTGCGCCGCGCCTGCGGCACCCCCGGGGTTGTCGCCAGATAGGCCAACAATGCCAGCCCCTTCTGCGGCAATGTCGCCTCCAGCCGCCGCCCATCACTCTCTACCGTAACGGATCCCAAAAAACGAAAAGAATATTGCTTGGTTGCAGGTTTCATCGGGTAAAAACTCTGTCAGGCATCAGAGAGGTGTCAATTCATTACGAAACCCTAACAAAGTAACTACAGAAAGAAAAGCTTTATTCCGTAGCTGCAAGGAGAACAGGGAGCCCGATTTTCCCACAAAACCCAATAGATGACAGCTCAGAATCAGAGAGTGATAACGAAAATGTGACAAACCAACGAGTTAGCGGAGCCAACTGAGCATCGAACCCGACACTGCAACCTCTATGGAACCTTTATGGTACAACCCCTTAAGGAGGAATGGCGGTTTCTGTTTTGGTGGTCAACGATAAAAATACCACCGCCGTAGCCAAACTACATATTTTGATATAACCTGCTGCTTATCAGAAATCCGTCAGATGGTGTCTGTACAGTAGTCAACAATTAAAAAGGCAAACCCAGAGCAATTCGAAGACGCAAAACCACTAGACCTACTTGGTTTTGAAGGTTGCAGAGAATGCTAGTGTCCTGTGCGGTGAGTTGTCGGTATAAATTCTGAGTCATTTTTACTGCTGCCAAGGCGTGCCGCCGCAGGCCTGGCCAAAGCCAAGCCGAGAAGGCAGACCGTAAACAGCAGTAAAAATGGCCAGAATTAGACTATAGAACTAACCGCACAGGACACTAAATAGGCGCCCCTAGCAATTGGGGAAAGTTTATCGTGAGCCGTCACTTCTAAATATCAATCAACAGAACAATCTTGCTTAGAATTAAAAAAGCAAATGCAATGGAATATGTACTTGTGGCAATCGTGCTAGGCACTTCATTATTAGCCGGCTGAGCAACCGTTCCGATGGAAAAGGTATAGGTGAAACGGCGCCTAATATATTTTTCCATGAAGAGGTGGCCGGCAATCAGGAACACAAAATTTCGACAGAGTCAAAATTTCCGCCTAACGATTTGGTAGTAAGAACCGAGTGAGGTAAAAACTATCTCGTAGTAGATCGGTTATATCTAGCAATCAGAGGTGGATGCGACATGAAATAAATAAAATCCGTCTGTAAAAGTTGATTTTTTCTTAGCTGCCATTTTGAGGGAATAATGAAAAAGTTTGCAATATTGATTTTATGCGGTTTGTTTATACTTCCAAATTTTTCATTTGCTGGTTTTGATTCCGATAAATTTTCTCTTGGTGGTGAACTCATTACTTCGGTTGTATCGGTAAATTCAGATGACTATGAAAATATTGAGTATAGTTCGCAGTTGCGATTAGGCATGGAAGTAAAGTCAGACAACAACATGGTGTTTGGCGGTCAGTTGTATGGGTACAAATATATGGGTGAGTTGGATCAAACATTTGATAAAACAAATTTTGATACTTTGCGTTTAGAGAGATTACATTTTAAATGGTGGAATATTCTAGACAGCAACTTTAATTATTCGATAGGGCGGAGACCTTTTTTTTATGGGCAAGCAATGGTAGTCTCCAATGATGGCATCTATTCTGGTACTCCATATAGGACCCCCAGCGATTTCAATGTTGATGGTGCGACAATCGGATATTTTTTGGAACCTCTAACTGATATCAAGGGGATGAATGTTCGGCTATGTTACGGTTTGGGAATTGAAGAGGAGTGGGGGAATGGGACACGTGCTACGGACAAAAACCTTGAAGGTGCTAAACTTGCCGGGATTAGCTTTGACCTTTATCATGACGACAAAACCTTGATTTTGGCTAGCTTTTTCAGGGCCCACGATATTAACGATGGTTTTAATGGCACCTCTGCCTTTCCTACTCAGTACGCAACGTTGTTCGCTCAAGATACGGAGAAGTTCCCCACTTTCAACTTCGCTACTCGCTACGTTCCAACGACTACCATTGGAGACATTATTCTAATTGACCTCAACGTCTCTCACGAGTTTGAGAGTGGTTTCGTTCTGTTCGGTTCGATCGCGATGACCCAACTACGTCCGAACGGTAAGGCTGGAATGTTTGGAGGTATGGGAAGCGATGCTGTTTTTCAGGTGACTCTTTCAGAAGACGGCAGCGAGATAATCATGTCTCCAGCTTATTCTGAAAACAACGATCACCAAGAAGGCTATGGCGTTTACGTTGGTATGCAAATACCCGCACCGATGGGAAAATTCGGACTGGAATACAACTATGGCTCCAAGTACTGGACTCCGATCAACCGAATTCAGGATGACGTCCTTGGCAATAAACTCGCCACTCGTGGTCATGTTGGCGAAGCCTATTACATTCTCAATGTTAGCCAAGCCGCATCTATAAAAATCGGCGCCATTTACTACGACTATGAGTATTCTGGCAGCGGTTCCCCGGTCGGAAAGCCGAAGAAAATCAGCGACATTGAGGACGGCGCAGAATATTCTTTACTGCCCGTCGTTGATACTGCCTGGGATGCATACGCAAAAATTATATTAACCTTTTGAAGTTGACACTGATCTAGGTGCAGTGACGTCCGGGGCACACAAGCAGCGTACACCCACCTGACACAGAAGGCCCTCGAACACGCCAGCGAAACGGCGGCCGCCGTTCTCGGCAAGGCCTTGGCTTTGACTAAAGGTTGCTGAACGCCCGAAACTCAGCACAATGTCCTACGGCGCCTCCACCGTGCCGCCAACCACAGGAACGTTGCTCTTCTCGCTAGCCGTCAGGGCCTTACTCCGGTTAGTGGGTAGAAATACGTTAGAATAATTCATAGGATCCCGAGAGGACCTCGGAGTATCAAGAAACGACAAAGACCTTAGCTCCCAAGAGAGCTAAGGCCTTGTTTTTAAGTGGCGCGCCACGAGAGATTCGAACTCCCGGCCTTCTGATCCGTAGTCAGACGCTCTATCCAGCTGAGCTAGTGGCGCATATTGAAAGAGCAGCTTTATCGCTCACGCGGGAAAATTTGTCAACCTTTTTCTGGTGACACTGCCCATGCGAGAACGACAATCGGGCTGAATAAAAATGGCGGAGAGGGAGGGATTCGAACCCTCGGTACGGTTACCCGTACCCACGCTTAGCAGGCGCGTACCATCGGCCTCTCGGTCACCTCTCCGCAACTTGTATATTAAGTTTTTTTCTGACTTGCGTCAGCTTTTTTTTGTCTTTGTCAAGTGGCGGAGGAGGTAGGATTCGAACCCACGGAACTTTCGTTCAACGGTTTTCAAGACCGCCGCCTTAAGCCACTCGGCCACTCCTCCGTAGCCTTCGACAATAAATAAGCTTATCGAAAAACTTGGGGAATGTAACCAAAAACTTGGCAAAATGCAAGACCAAAGCACAAGTTTTTTCTATCGCATTGCTTGCTTTGCACTCTCCCCGCAAAACCTCTTTGTTTAGACTTGTCCGGACAGAGAGCCTGTATGCATAACACGACCTGCAGGATTAAAACAAGCACGGAAAACCATTCCCCCCGAAATAGCTCAACCTATTGTAAATATTCCAAGAAGGAAGAGAAAAATTGTTATCAAGCAGCTCACATTAAGCTCGTTGAGTTCGATACATTTTTTACCCTTCCCAAACATTAAAAAACCTTGACTTTAAGAATAACAAGATTTAATTTCAATAATTAGATTCAACAAACCTTAAGTAAAGTTTATCGCTCCCCACATACTTTGGTTTTTTTCTTCGGGCATCCGGAAGATGGCTATGCCCGGTTCAACATCTCATTTATCCATGGGAGGTCCCCTCGATAAAATTATTCGATTGCTTGCATTCTACATGGGTAGGTGCCTGTCAATATCACTTCACTACTACCACCTGGAGGGTATCCAACAATGCAACTGTCATTCAAAAGTCTCAAGCTAGGAAAAAAAATCGGTTCGGGCTTCGGCCTGCTCCTTTTGCTGATGTGCGCCATGGGCTATCTGGCGATCAGCAACATGCAGAAAGTTTCCCATCAATCCAACCAGCTCGACCAGGAATATGTCCCCTTGGTCGAATCTGCCAACCAAGTCGAACGCAGTGCGCTCCAAACCACCACCGCTATGCTCGACTATTCTTATAGCGCCAATGAGACCGATATCACAGCTGCTCACAATTCCATCAAGGATCTGCACAGCGCTCTGGAACATGCTGCCCAGGTAGTCGCTCATTCCCAAAAGCTCAGCCACCTGACTGACAGTATTGCCAACAGTGAAAAACAGCTGATCGATTTTGAAAGGCTGGTTGTCGAAGCGCAAGAAAACACGGCGGCAATCGAGGCGACCAGAAAGCAGCTCACCAAAGCCGCTGGAACATTCATGAAAAACAGCCTGGCTTACCGTTCTCAGCAGTGGGAAAATGCCAATCAAGTGATGGCAAACGGCGCCGCAACAGACCAGCTACAACGTTACATTGGAGATATCGCTATTATTGATGATGTGATCACGGCTGGAACTGCCGTCAGGGTCGCTATTTTACGGACCCTCGTCGAACGGAACCCACAATTGATTGAGGACAAACAAAACGAATTCAAGACGATCGAAAAACTGGTTAGCAACCTGGCGAACACAGCCAACGACCCGCAGGTCAAAGCCATGCTGCAGGAAACATTGACCGCGGCCCAGGATTACCAAAGATTAACCGGTGTCTATTTGAAATACTGGAAACAGAATATCGCCGGGACGAAAAAGCGGGCGGACATCGGCAATAAGATTGTCTCTGAAGCCAGGGCCGGTTCCCTCAGCGGCATTGAACAGACCAAAACCATGACCCGGCAAGCCGTTTCATTATTGGGTTCTGCAAATACAACTCTAAAAGTCGGCCTGCTGATATCTATTCTGCTTGGGATTGCTGCTTCCTGGCTGATTTCCCGCAGTATCACCAATCCGTTGCACCGTGCTTTTGCCGCCATTGCGCAGTATAGCAAAGGTGATACGCGCAATCAGAATCTACCCATGGGTCGTGCAGTGAATTGCTCAAAACTGACCAATTGCGGAAAAAAAGACTGCCGCAGCTATGGCCGCGAATCCTATTGCTGGGTCGAATCTGGAAGCTTCAACCCCGCTCCTGATTGCCCGCAGATTCTCAATGGAAAAATCGCCGACTGTAAAGAATGCAAAATCTACGGGGCCCGCGACGAAATCAGCGAACTCGGCTCGGTCCTGGTCGGCATGGCCAAAAACCTGCAGGGTCGCAGTGAGTTGGCGGAAGCCATTGCTCAAGGAGACCTGACTGCCGAAGTCAGCCTCGCTTCACCCAACGATCAGCTCGGCCATGCACTTAAGAACATGCTGGTCGAGCTACGGGCCATGGTCGGTGGCATTCAATCCGCCGCAGAACAGATCGCCAGCGGTTCAACCCAGGTTTCTGACAGTAGCCAGGCGTTGTCCCAAGGGGCTACGGAATCCGCCAGCTCACTGGAGGAGGTGACGGCGTCCATGAACCTGATGGCTGGTCAGGTCCGTACCAACGCGGAAAACGCGACCAGCGCCAATAAGTTGTCGGGCGAATCGAAACTGGCCGCGGAAAACGGCGACCGGCAAATGGCCGATATGGTTCGCGCCATGGAGGAGATTAAACAGGCTGGTCAGGACATCAGTAAGATTATCAAGGTCATTGACGAAATTGCCTTCCAGACCAACCTGCTGGCCCTCAATGCCGCAGTCGAAGCGGCCCGGGCCGGCCAGCATGGCAAAGGTTTTGCCGTGGTTGCTGAAGAGGTCCGTAACCTGGCCGCCCGCAGCGCCAAAGCAGCCCGGGAAACCGCCGAGCTCATCGAGGGATCGGTCGCTCTGACCAACAAGGGGAACCAACTGGCCCATCAAACGGCAACAGCATTGAAGGACATCATGACCGGTACCAACCAGGTCAATGACCTGCTTGAAGAAATTGCCGCTGCGTCCAATGAGCAGGCCCAGGGGATCAGCCAGGTCACCAGCGGACTGGCCCAGATCGATCAAGTCACCCAGCAAAATACAGCCAGCGCGGAAGAGAGTGCCGCAGCAGCGGAGGAGCTTTCGGGCCAGGCGGTTCATTTGCGCGAAATGCTGCAACGTTTCGTTATCGAAAAAGCGACCAGGCAAATCGCCCTGGACTGAGCAGGGAACCAGCCTGCACAGTTAAAAAACCCCGGCAAGGGAGATTCCCTTGCCGGGGTTTTTGTTTGCTTCCTGCCCTGCCCCACACAGTTGCGGGTCGGCGTCGAATCAACGTTTGGTGATTTTTTCCAGCCCGCCCATATACGGCCGCAGGACTTCCGGAACCACCACGGAACCGTCTTCCTGCTGATAGTTTTCAAGCACGGCCAGCAATGTCCGTCCAACCGCCAGCCCCGAGCCGTTCAGGGTATGGACCAGTTCCGCCTTCTTGCCGCCTTCCCGTTTGAAGCGGATCGCCGCCCGCCGGGCCTGGAAATCACGGAAATTGGAGCAGGAAGAAATCTCCCGATAACACTCCTGCCCGGGCAGCCAAACCTCGATATCAAAAGTCCGCGCGGCAGAGAAACCGATATCCCCGGTACACAGGTCAACCACCCGGTATGGCAGTTTGAGCAGTTGCAGGACTCTCTCGGCATTGTTGAGCAATTTTTCCAGTTCGGCGTCCGACTCTTCCGGGCGGGTAAATTTGACCAGCTCGACCTTATTGAACTGATGCTGGCGAATCAGACCGCGAGTATCCCGGCCGTGTGACCCGGCTTCTTTACGAAAGCAGGGCGTATAGGCGGTGTAGGCCAGGGGAAGGTCTTTTTCCTGGAGGATTTCATCCCGATGAATATTGGTCACCGGCACCTCTGCAGTCGGGATCAGAAACAGATCGACCTCCTCGGTGTGGAACAAATCACTTTCAAATTTGGGCAGTTGGCCGGTTCCGGTCATGGAAGCCCGATTGACCAGGAACGGCGGCAGGGTTTCCGTATAGCCGTGTTCGCCGGTGTGCAGATCGAGCATGAAGTTGATCAATGCTCGCTCCAGCCGGGCGCCGGCTCCGAAATACAAGGCAAAACGGGCACCGGAGAGCTTGCCGGCCCGCTCGAAATCGAGAATCCCGAGGTCTTCTCCTATATCCCAGTGTGCTTTTGGAGAAAAGGTGAAGGTTGGCTTTTCACCCCAGCAGCGAATCTCGACATTATCCTCTTCAGACTGCCCGACCGGGGTCTCTTCATGGGGAATATTAGGAATGCCCATGAGCAGCTCATTGAGTTGCTCCTCGACGTTCCGCAATTGATCATCCAACTCCTTGATCCGCGAGGAGACCTCTTTCATGCGGACGATTTCATCCTGCACCTGGCTTTTGTCCTTGGTCTTCCCGATCAGGGCCGAGACCTTGTTTTTTTCAGCCTTGAGTGCCTCGGCTTCGGTCAGCAAGTCACGCCGTTGCTGGTCCAGGCCGCTGAAAGCGGACAAATCGATGGCGCCGCTACGGTTGGCCAAGGCCTTGGCTGCGGCATCAAAATTTTCCCGCAGATATCTGATATCGAGCATGATTTATTCCTCCATGCGCTGGATTTGATGAATTCAAACGAAAATTGATACCACTTCTCCCCGCAAGGGTCAAGGATTGCAGGCTTTTCCCAGACCGTGGAGAGAAAGGGATTAAACGATGTCACTCGCAGGCAAGCCAACATCATTCCCAAGAGTGAATGATGTGCGTCAGCTGCTAGGCGTGGGAAAAATTCACCTGCCGTCAACTGACTCCACCCCTGCCTCTCACGGGCAATAGATTTATTTCAGCTGCAAGGCGCCCTGCGGCTTCGATCCGCAGGCAATCCAACCCCAGCCCCAAGAGTGAATGATGTGCGTCAGCTGCTAGGCGTGGGAAAAATTCACCCGCAAGCGTAGCGGTAGCTACGTTGAGGACGGAATTTTCCCCACAACAACGCAGATGGCGTGCAGCATTCACTCTCGACTCCCATTAACCCACCATTCTTTGTCGTCATCAAACCACCACTTCGAAGAATCCGTATCCCAGATCTCTTCGGCCAGCTGTTTGGCGACCTCGGTCTTCAAGCGCAGCTGTGAATAAGGATACCATTCATCGGCATAGCGATTACCGAGATCCTTGCGTTCCTTCAGGGACAGGATCATCTCCAGTTGGTCGGCATCGTGGGCCAGCTGCGCCTCTGGGGTCTGGCGGGCGATATATTCCAGGGCCGTCTGCCGATAATCATCCCCAAAAGGAAGCTGACTGGCAAGATCTTCAATGGCCTTTTCCTCATCCACCTGAACATACTTTTTGTTGACATAGTTCATGTCGCCGGTGCGTGCTTCCGGGATATCGTGAAACAGGCAAAGTTGCAGAACCCTGGCCACATCAGCCTTGCCATCCAGCTGTGCCAGGGTATAGCCGATCATGGCGGTGCGAAAACTGTGCTCGGCCACCGACTGGGCACCGGAGCCAAGGAACTGAAAACCGGTTCGCGGCGTCCGTTTCAGCATGCCGACTTCAAACAGAAAATTTGCGATATTTTTCATCAATCCATTCTCCAAACCATCCTCGGGAAAGCCCCCGTCGGACGGTCAGTTGCTCAATTTGACAAGGGTAATGGCCGAACAGGCTACTAGCATAGACCTGTCGGCAGCCCTTTTCAACCACCGCTCTCAGCCATGCCAGACAAACACCACTCCGGTCAGGATCAATGCCGCCGAGGCCAGGCGGATGCGGCCATAGGATTCACGCAGGAAAACCAGCCCGATCAACACCCCGATCAGCAGACTGACCTGACGGACCGGCACAGCGTAACTCACCGGAGCCAATTGCAGCCCCAGTCGAAAAGTCAAAAAAGAAGCGAACACCGTCGGTCCGGACAACAATACTAACTTGGGATTTCGCCGCAGCTCCTGGACCACCCGCCCCCGATAACGAGGCCGCAGCAGATTCAGGGACATATAAAAAACCATGAAAAAGACCAGCGTATAGGTAAACCGGTAGGCGGAATAGCTATCAACCCCGGATTTATCGATAATCGCGCCGATGGAATAGGTAAAACCGGCCAACAACGCCGCTTGGACTGAGCGGTTGCCGAGTTGGGTCAAGGGGCGCAATAGCTCCTGCACCGACAGGACACGCAATTGAATGCAATATGCACCGAAGGCAATAATCAGGATTCCGAAAATCCCCAGCGTGGTCAATTGTTCCCCCAGAAACAGAACACCCCAGATCGGCACATAAAGCATGGCGGTCTGGGCCAGGGGATAAGTCACCGACAGGTCGCCTTCGCGATAGGCAAAGCCGCCGAGCCAGTGATACAGCACAAAACAGACCGCAGCGCCCGCTGCAGTCGCCAGCGAACGCGGCGAGAGGATCGGATAAAAACCGAGCGCCACCGTGGACAGAGACATCAGCCCCCAGGCGCAGAGGAACATCCACCAGATAAAAATCGTCTTGTCGCCACTCTTTTTGACCAGCAGGTTCCACAAAGCATGCATCAAAGCGGATATAATGATCAGCAGTAAGGCTAAAGTTTGCATGGTCGGCAGCATAGCGGATTGATCTGGTGATGGAAAGCGCCTTTGACAGCCGCCGGATCGAAGATATGCTTTCATAAGTGGTGAGCAGCTATGTCAAAGATGCCAGATACGCTGGAAAGGAAACAGCATGACAGATTACCGAACTGAACAAGACTCCCTCGGCGCTATGCAGGTCCCCCAGGACGCCCTGTACGGGGCTCAGACCGCCCGCGCCATCGCTAATTTTCCGGTTTCCGGAATTCCCCTGCCCCGGCCCATGCTCCGTGCATTGGGCCTGCTCAAAAAACATGCCGCCGGCACCAACCGTGAGCTGGAGCTGCTCTCCGGCGAGCTGGCCGAAGCCATCGGCAAGGCCGCCAGCGAAGTGATTGAGGGCAAACTGGATGCTCAGTTCCCGGTCGATATCTTCCAGACCGGCTCAGGCACCAGCAGCAACATGAACGTCAATGAAGTGATCGCCAACCGTGCCGCCCAACTCCTGGGACAACCCATCGGCAGCAAAACGGTCCATCCCAACGACCACGTCAACATGGGGCAGTCGAGTAATGATGTCTTCCCCAGCGCGATCCATATCGCTACCGCTGAACAGCTCCACAAGGCCCTGCTGCCGGCGCTGGAACAACTGTTCCGGCAACTGGACCAAAAAGCCGTGGATTTCAGGGATGTACTGAAAATCGGCCGCACCCACTTGCAGGATGCCACTCCGGTCAAACTGGGGCAGGTCTTCTCCGGCTACGCCCGCCAGGCGGAGATGGCCCAGGAAAGACTCGCCACCGCTTCGAGCGGCCTCTACGAACTCCCTCTGGGCGGGACCGCGGTCGGAACCGGGATCAACACCCACCCCGCCTTTGCGGCCAAAACCATTGCCGCCATAGCCCGCGATACCTGCCTGCCGTTTCGCGAAGCCGGCAACCACTTCGAAGCCCAGGGGGCCAAGGATGCCCTGGTCGCCACCAGCGGTTGCCTTAAAGGCTGTGCCGTCAGCCTGTTTAAAATCGCCAACGACATCCGCTTTCTGGCCAGCGGTCCACGCTGCGGGATCGGCGAACTGGTGCTGCCGGCGGTGCAGCCCGGCAGTTCCATCATGCCCGGCAAGATCAACCCGGTCATGGCCGAATCCCTGATGCAGGTCTGCGCCCAGGTCATAGGCAATGATGCCACCATTGCCCTGTCAGCGATGTCGGGGAATTTCGAACTGAACGTGATGATGCCGGTCATCGCTTACAACATTCTGCAGAGCATTGAACTGTTGAGTAACGGCATCAAGGTTTTTGAGGAGAAATGCCTGGCCGGGTTGCAGGCCGATGAAAAACGTTGCGAAGAATTGCTCGAAAAGAGCCTGGCCCTGGTCACCGCCCTGGTTCCGGAGATCGGTTACGACCGCTCGGCAGAACTGGCCAAGGAAGCACACAAAACCGGCAAAACCCTGCGGGAACTGGCTCTCGCCGACGGAGTCCCGGCGGATGTTCTCGACCGCCTGCTTGATCCGGCGACCATGACCGAGCCCAAAAGCTAACTCCGTTTAGTGTTTCATTTTGGCGGCGGCACATGGAAGTTCGTTCTATTGATAGGCCTGTGGCTTTTGACTTTCTTCCCCCCTTTTGCCGGCGCTGGAGCGGAAGGGACTTGGTGTAGCCAAACGCTGGCATTGGGGCGGGGGCTTTTGGTGACTTTTCTGACCTGAAGCAGAAAAGTCACTCGTCTGGCGGGACGAGACCCGCAGGTTTCTGTCGTTTCTTAACGAACAATATCCGTTCATGCCGAAAACCTTCAAAACACTGAAATCAAAATCACAGTCGCGGCCCCGCAGCCGCCCATCTTTTTGTCCAGGCCAACAAAAAGATGGAAAAAAATGGCCTTTTGATTGCTCGGGAGTTTCGTTTGTTCCGAGGAGGATGCAGGGTCGCGCTGCTCGCTGATAGTTGGACAGGGTTGGTCACCGTTGCGTTTAATCACGGAACATGGCCGCTACCAGCCGAATGGTCGTCGAATGCGCCCGACGAGAAGCTGCGCTTCTCGTACTGGCGGAGTCAGGATCTACGGAATTGGAAGAGTTGCTGGTTGATGGGATTGTGTTATCTCCCATTTCACCGCCAGGCAATAACACGAAGGACCGACCGCCAGCGGCCACCAGCTATTTCCTCAGCACCTTCAGGATATCCGCCCCCAGTTCCCGCACCTGCCAGCGTTTCAGCAACGGAATATCCGCCAGTTCAGCAATCTGCTTAGGCCAGCGCTTGGCCAGCTCTTCAAGAATGGCGTTGTTGATCAGTACCCCCGGATCCAGTTCCAGGGATTCCGCTTTCCCTTTGCGCCAGTCCTTCAAGCGGTTAAAGCGCTGCTCTGCCTGCAGGTCTTTTTCCCGCCGTTGCATCCGCGGATAGTGGGGCAGTTCGTTGTCCGGGACTTCAAGCCCTTGGGTCACTGCAAACAACAGCTTGCCAGCGTAACGTTCGACCAGACGCGGCGCCAGTTCAGGGACAACAGCCATCTCTTTGCGCCCTTGCGGCATGGCCCTGGCCAGTTCCAGCACCTGTTTATTTCCCAGCACCTTGTAAAGCGGGCAATCCCGACGCTGTGCTTCGCTGTCCCGCCACTGCAGCAGGCTTTCCAAAACCGCCAGTTGGCGGGGATTCAGGGTTCCGGCACCCTTGAAGCGCAGGAACTCCGGCCCTTCATGAACCGTAAAACGGACCTTTTCCAGCAGCTGGAATTCTTCCTGAACCCACTCCAGACGACCTTTTTCAATCAGCTTCTCTTCCAGAATCTCCACCAGCCGATGGAGGTAAAAGGTGTCCCCCGCCGCATAACGGATCATCTCGTCGGAGAGAGGCCGCCTGGACCAGTCGGCCCGCTGGTATTTTTTGTCCAGTCCCACGCCAAAATATTTTTTCAGCACATCAGCCAGGCCGAAACGCTCTTCACCAAGAAACTGACTGGAGATCATGGTATCGAACAAGCCATTGATCTCGATATCGAAATCCCGCGCCAGACAACGGATATCATAGTCTGCGGCATGAAAGATCTTGCGGATGGCCGGATCGGCGAGGACCGGTTTTAATGGCGCCAACTCCACATCGGCCAGGGGATCGACCAGAACCGTCTCATCCGGAGTGGAAAACTGGAGCAGGCAAACTTTCTCCAGATAGTTGTGCATCGAGTCAGCTTCCAGATCGACAGCGATAGCGGCATGTTGACTCAACCTTGCGGCCAGTTGAGCAATCTCTTCGGTGGTGGTCAGAATCGGCGGTAAAGACATTTAAACTCCGTGGTTCAGTAATTTTCCCAGAACTTTTTTATGGGCGCCGTGCAACGCCAGTTGCTGCAGTTCTGTTTGCCGAACCCAGCAGCCGACCGCATCGGCAATCAGCAGGTGCTGTTCCACCCGGACGTGATAAATATAACTCCGCAAACGGAAATGGCTGTAAACATGTTGCACCTCTCCCAGCGGTTCGGCTTCGCCGACAACACCCAGATCGGCTTTGAGCTGGGCCAGTTTGGCCTCAGCATCTGCCTCGGCAGCCAGACCGATGCAGGGAAATTCCCAGAGCCCGCCGAGAAACCCATCCGTTAACCGGCGCCGGACCAGCAACTGCCGGTCGTCTTCCACCAGCAATGTCAGCTCATGGCGGGTCGGGATCTGCTTGGTTTTCTGTTTGACGGGCAGTTCCTGCTCCAGGCCGAAGCGGCGGGCCTGACACAGCTTGTCCAACGGACATTCGGGGCACTGCGGTTGACGGGGCGTACAGACTGTGGCGCCAAGATCCATGATCGCCTGGGTGTAATCATGCACCCGCTCAACCGGGGTCAACAGATCGGCCCAGGCCCAGAGCTGTTTCTCGGCCGGTGTCGAGCGCGGTGGCTGGGCAAAGGCAAACAGTCGGCAGAGCACTCGGCGCACATTGCCGTCGAGAATCGCTGCCCGGCGCTCGAATGCCAGCGCGGCAATGGCTCCGGCGGTTGAGCGCCCGATCCCGGGCAGTTGCTGCAACTGCTGCGGATCTGCCGGGAAACGTCCCTGATATTCTTCGACCAGGATTCGCGCCGTGGCATGCAGGTTACGCGCCCGGGAATAATAGCCAAGTCCGGCCCAGAGATCGATCACCGCTTCCAGGGGTGCGGCCGCCAGCCGTTCAACTGTCGGGAAATTGTCCAGAAAGCGTTGGTAATAACCGCGCACCGCGGCGACCGTAGTCTGCTGCAGCATGATCTCCGACAGCCAGATCCGGTAAGGATCGCGGCTCTGCCGCCAGGGCAAATCCCGCCCCTGACGACCGTACCAGTTGAGCAGTTGCTCGACATACTGCTGGGGAGAAAAGGGCAGATCAGCCAATTTCCACCATTGCCGCCAGGGTGGTTTCCATCTCTTCGCGGGTCCCCATGGAAATTCTCAGGCCGTGCTTGAGCAACGGATCGGAAAAATAACGAACCAGGATTTTGCGGGCGTAGAGCCCGTCATAAACCCTTTGCCCGCAACGATCCGGCGGTTCGGCAAAGACAAAATTGGTATGCGACGGCTCAATCCGATAACCGATCTTGCGCAGTTCAGAGCAGAACCAGTCGCGGGTTTCACGCACCCGGTTGACGGTCATCTGCAGGTAATCCTGATCTTTGAGAGCAGCCGTCGCTGCCACCAGGGCCAATCGATCCAAGTGATAGTGATCACGAATCTTGTCCAGGGCCTGGATAACTTCCGGCCGGGCCACCGCCAGGCCGAGTCGCATCCCGGCCAGAGCATAGCTTTTGGAGAAGGTTCGGGTGATCACCACATTCTCGTGTTCTTTGACCAGGTCCATGGCGTTGTGGTCGGCAAAATCGACATAGGCCTCATCAACCACCAGCACTCCTGCACAACGGGTGGCGATCTCTGCGATGTAGCTGTTGGTAAAACGGAACCCCAGCGGAGCGTTGGGGCTGGTCAGAAAAAACAGCTTGCCCTCGTAGCGGGCCGGGAAATCAGCGATCTGCAGCTCATCGGTCAGGCCAAAGGTGCGCACCCGCGCGCCCTGGATATTGGCCAGGGTCAGGTAATAGGAATAGGACGGGTGGATATAGGCGATCTCCTCCCCTTCCCCGGCAAAGGCCCGGATCAGGTTGTTGAGCAGTTCATCCGACCCGTTGGCCATGATCACCCAGGACGGATCGACCCCGTAGAGCTCTGCAGCCGCACGCCGCGCTTCCTTGCTGCCGGCATCCGGATACTTGCGCAGATTGGCGCCATCACCAGCGACCTCGGCCAGAATCGCCTCGGCCACTTTGGGTGACGGAGGATAGGGATTTTCATTGGTATTCAGCTTGATCCAACCACTTTCATTCGGCTGGAAGCCGGGCACATACCCCGCCATTTCGGCAATAATTTTTCGCATCGGCAACATTTGACTCGTCCTTCAACTGAGCATAAAAAACGATATTTTTACAGGCAGCTAAGCACCAACCGAAGCAGGGTCGTGACTTAATATTCCTGTAGAAGCTGATATTCGGTGGTTCTGCGCGCGGGGATGAACCCGGCACCACGAACCAGTTCGACGATCTCGGCCTGGGACATGCGGAACGAACAGCCAGCCGCGGCAACGACATTCTCTTCGAGCATGGTTCCGCCCATGTCGTTGGCTCCGAAAAACAGGGCCACCTGGGCCATCCGCGCCCCTTGAGTGACCCAGCTGGCCTGGATATTGTCCACATTATCCAGCACAATCCGGGATAACGCCAGCACTTTGAGATATTCGACACCGCTGGCCTGCGCGCCGCCCAGCTCGGTATTGTCGGGCTGGAAAGTCCAGGGGATAAACGCAGTGAAACCACCGGTCCGTTCCTGGATCTCCCGCACCCGGAACAGGTGTTCGACAATATCCGCCGGTTGTTCACGGCTGCCGAACATCATGGTTGCGGTGGTGCGCATGCCGAGCCGATGGGCCTCTTCCATGACCGCAGCCCATTGCTTCCAGCCGATCTTGTTGGGGGAGATCTCCTGGCGGACATCGTCGACCAGGACTTCCGCCCCGCCCCCCGGCACCGAGGCCAACCCGGCCTGCTGCAAACGCCGCAGGCAGTCCGCCATGCTCAGCCCGGACAACCGAGCGATGTGAGTGACTTCGGCCGGTGACAGGGAATGGATCTGGACCTGGGGAAAGCGTTCATGGAGCTGGCGAAACAGCTCTTCAAACCAGTCGATTTTCAGGGTCGGGTGCAAGCCGCCCTGCATCAGCAGCTGGGTGCCACCGTGTTCAACCAGTTCCTGAACCTTGGCAAAGATCTCCTCATAACTGAGCAGGTAAGCGTCCTGGTCATCTTCATTCCGGTAAAAGGCACAGAATTTACACTTCGATTCACAGACATTGGAGTAATTGACGTTGCGGTCGACCACAAAGGTCACCCGGTTGTCGGGATGCTTGCGCCGGCGGATCACATCGGCCAATTTTCCGAGGGAGAGCAGATCGGTTTCGGTCAGCAGCTGCAACGCAGCCGCACGGTCGAGCTGCGCGCCGCCGGCAAGCGCTTGTCCAAGGTCTGCCGGGTTCATGCGTACACCTTGATTTCGTTGTAGAGAGTGTCCCGTTCCACCGCAATCTTGCCCGCCTTGCGGATCAGCTCGATGATCCCCTCCCGGGCGACCACCTGAGGAGAGTCGGCCCCGGCATCGTGGCCGATCTTTTCTTCGATCACCGTTCCGTCGAGATCGTTAACTCCGAAACAGAGGGCGGTCTGGGCGATCTTCAGGCCGAGCATGACCCAGTAGCCCTTGATATGGCGGAAATTATCCAGATAGATCCGGCTGATGGCCAGGGTTTTCAGGGCATCGACGCCCCCCACCCCTTTGGCACCGGGAACGCGGGTGTTGTCCGGCTGGAACGCGAGGGGAATAAACGCCTGGAACCCGCCGGTCCGATCCTGCAGCTCACGAATCAGCCGCATATGCTCAACCCGGTCGGCAAACTCCTCCAGGTGACCGAACAGCATGCTGGCATTGCTGCGCAAGCCGCCCTGATGGGCCAGTTCGGTCACTTCAAGCCAGCGCTGGCCGGAGATTTTCTCCGGGCAGATTTTGTCCCGCACCGCCTGGCCGAGGATTTCCGCCCCCCCCCCCGGCATGGAGCCCAGTCCGGCAGCCTTAAGTTCGGCCACCACCTCGGGCACGCTTTTCCCGGTTATTCGGGCAAAATAGTCGATCTCCACGGCCGTGAAGGCCTTGATGTGAAGTTCCGCCGAAACCTCTTTGATAGCGCCCAGCATCTCCAGGTAGAAAGAGAACGGCAGGGTTGGGTGCAAGCCGCCGACCGAGTGGATCTCGGTGGCGCCGGCAGCAACCGCTTCCGCAGCTTTCTCCTGAATCTGCTCAAGGGCCAGGGTGTAGCCGCCGGCCTCCCCTTCCTCTTTGGAAAAAGCGCAGAAGATACACTGATTGACACAGAGGTTGCTGTAATTGATGTGCCGATTGACATTGAAATAGACCCGGTCGCCATTCTTCCTGTGGTTAGCGGCTGCGGCCAACTCACCGATAGCCAGCAGGTCGGGCGATTCGAACAGAGCCAGCGCTTCGGCATCAGTGATGCGTTGCCCGGCCGCAATCTTTTCATGCAGGGAAGTAAACAGGTTGTCCATCAAAGCGGTCCATATCTGATATCGTCATCTGCTGACGGGGTTAATTAAGCTTGTTCCGTACCCCAGCGTGCAAACAACTGATGTTCGACAGCGAGGCTATCGAGGATTTTGCCGACCATGAAGTCGACCAGATCGGACACCGTTTCCGGTTTCCGGTAAAAGGCCGGCATGGCCGGCAGGATCTGCGCGCCGGCATTGGTCAAGCGCAGCAGATTTTCCAGATGAATGCTGTTAAAGGGGGTCTCGCGCGGGACCAGCAACAGGGTTTTCCGCTCCTTCAGAGCCACATCTGCCGCCCGTTCCAGCAGGTTATCGGCCAAACCCGCGGCAATCCGGCCGGCGGTCCCCATGGAGCAGGGGCAGATCACCACCGCATCCGCAGCATTCGAGCCGCTGGCCGCCGGAGCGAAAAAGTCATCCAGGGCAAAATGGCGCAGCTTGTCCGCGGCCTGGAAGTAATCCTGCAGCTGGCGGGTGCAACGCTCGGCAGCCGGGTCCAGCTCCAGGCCGGTTTCATAGGCCAGCACCTGCCGCCCCGCCACCGTCACCAACACCGTGACCTGGGTCCCAGCCCGCAACAGCTCTTCAATCAGCCGCAAACCGTAGATCGACCCGGAAGCCCCGGTTATGCCGACAACAATCCGTTTCATCCGCTCAATCCTTTAGACTGTCAAGCAGCGACCTGGCTGGTCAGCCACGACAGTCGCGTCAATAGGATCATTCTAGCCCCGGGCCTGCCTTCAAGCCAAGGCATCGATCAGGGTAAAAATGAAAATCGTTACGCTGATATAGCCGTTCATATTGAAGAAGGCGGCATCCAGCCGGGACAAGTCATCCGGCTTGACCAACAGATGCTCGTAAACCAGCAGCAGCGCCACGACCACCACTCCGGCAAAATAAATCCAGCCCAGCCCGCTCCCGGGAATGACCAGCAGCAAAAAGACCAGCATCAGACCGTGAAAAATCCTCACCAGGGTGAAGGCCTTCTGTTTGCCCAGTTTCGCCGGAATCGAATGCAGCCCCCGTTCGACATCGACGTCGTAATCCTGCAGCGCATAAAAGATATCGAATCCCGCCACCCAGAGCAGCACTGCCACGGCCAGGGGAATCACCGGCCAGCCGATATCGCCGCGCAGGGCGATCCAGGCGCCGATGGGCGCGATGCCCAGGCACAACCCGAGCACGATATGGGCATAGTGGGTAAAACGCTTGCAGTAGGCGTAGAGAATAAACAGTCCGACCACCACCGGGGCCAGCTTCAGACAGAGCGGATTGAGCATCCAGGCGGCCAGGAAAAACACCAGCAGGGCGACCAGGATAAACAGCAACGCTTCGCTGATTGACACTTTACCGGCCGGGATGTGCCGTTCAGCGGTGCGCGGGTTGTCCGCATCGATCTTGGCATCGATCAGCCGATTCAGCCCCATGGCGGCACTGCGCGCCCCCACCATGGCCATACAGATCCAGAAAACCTGTAAAAAGCCCGGCGCATGACCGCTGGCGAGTGAGGCCAGGACAACCCCCATCAGGGCAAAAGGAAAAGCGAAAACCGTATGGGAGAATTTGATCATCTCCAGCAGCGTCTTCACCTTGTTCCATAACAGACTTTTATCCATGGGCAGCATCCCCGGCAGCTCTGTGCAGCAGAGCGAAAATGTTCCGCGTCTGCAAAAACAACCGCGGAGATCAAGAATCGATCCGTGTCAAAACGTTTAATTTACACTTCACATGAAAATGCGACAAGGCCTTTTCAATGATTTGTTCGGCGGTGCTGCTCTGCTATGATGCGGGGCATGTTTGAGGCACTCAACCAATATGGTCTGCCTGCGCTGTTCCTGGTCAGTTTTCTGGCCTCTACCCTGCTCCCGCTGGGCTCGGAATGGCTGTTGGTGGCGCTGCTGGTGGAAGGGCACGCACCAGCCCAGACCGTGCTGGTGGCGACCCTTGGCAATACCCTCGGCTCAGCCACCGATTACCTGATCGGCTATTATGGCCGCGAGTGGTTGGTGCAAAAACTGTTGCGGCTCGATACCGCTCAGCTGGACCGGGCCGGCCGCTGGTTCGACCGCTACGGCAGTTGGGCTCTGTTATTGGCCTGGCTGCCGGTGATCGGCGACCCGCTCTGCGTGGTCAGCGGTATGCTGAAAACTCCGCCGGGCCGTTTTACTCTGCTCGTTGCCATCGGCAAAGGGTTACGCTACAGTTTTCTGGCTGTGGTGACGCTTGAAGCCGGCCAATACCTCACCTGACCCGGATACCCGATGAAACTCTATACCCCTGCCTTTGCAGCCCTGTTTCTGGCTAACCTGACCATGGTGTCGAGCTATTCGACCTTTTTCCTGTTTCCGCTGTTTATCACCAAAAACGGCGGGAACAATCAGGATATCGGGATCATCATGGGGGTTTTTGCCATGGCCTCCGCGTTCAGCAGGCCCTGGGTTGCGGAAATGATCGACCGGATCGGCCGGAAACGCAGCTACACTATCGGCACGCTGATGATGACCGCCCTGCCCCTGGTGCATCTGCTGCTTACCGGCCCGCTCAGCGCTTATTATGCCCCCCTGCTGCTGATCCGTACGGTTCACGGCATCGGGCTGGCCATCTGCTTTACCGCCATTTTCACCTTTATCATCGACCTGATCCCGGTCCAGCGCCTCAATGAAGGGATCGGTATTTTCGGTACCTCGGGGCTGATCGGGCTGGCTATCGGGCCGCTGATCGCCGAACCGGTTCTCGACCGCTTCGGCTTTCCCGCCTATTTTCTGACCGCGGCTGGTTTTGGCGCAGCGGCCCTGCTGCTGCACCTGCCGGTCCGCGACCGAAAGCAGGCGGAACCCTGCACGGCCACGCCCTCGTTTTTCGCCCTGCTGAAAACCCGCAAACAGCTGGTCAGCGGCGCCATGGCGTTACTGTTCGGCGTCGGCCTGGCGGCAACCGGGAACTTTATCGCACCTCTGGCCCAGCAACGCCATCTTGAGTATATCTCCCTCTACTACCTGGCCTATTCCCTGGCCGCGGTCTCGGTCCGCTTTGTCGCCGGCAAACTGGCCGACCGGGTCGGCGAAAATCAGATCATTCCCTGGGGGCTGGCGATTGCCGCCAGCGCCCTGCTGCTGGTCCCGTTAATTACCAACAATGTTCTGCTGCTGGGGATTGGCTTTCTCTTCGGGATCGGTCACGGCCTGCTGTTTCCGTCCCTCAACGCCATGGCGATTCGGAATGAACCCTATGCGGTCCGCGGCAAGGTCACCGGTATTTTCACCGGCGGTATCGACAGCGGCAGCTTTCTCGGAGCGCTGCTGCTGGGAGTGATCGGCCAGCAGGCCGGGTTTGCCGCCCTGTTCATCTGTGCCGGACTGGCTATGCTTTCCGGCTTCTGGGTTTTCCGGCTGCGCCCGGGACGAGGCTGATCAGACCGCCATCTCGAACTTATCGCGATAGGGCTGAAACCGTAACGGTGTCCTCAACACATAATGACCGAAACTGTTCTGCTCGATGACAAAGATTTCTCCATTGTCCGGATTATCGATGGTCTCAAAATATTCCACCGAATATTTGAAGAACCGGCACAGAAACACCCGCAACGCCATCCCGTGGGTGACAATAAGGGCGTTATCAGGGAACTCCGGGCGGGTAAAGTCCCGGTTGAGGCTGTCCAGAAACAGGCACATGCGCTGGTAGACATCGGCCCCGGATTCGCCCCGCGGCACCCGGTAGTAAAATTGCCCATAGGCCTCCCGCTCCCGATTGATGCGCAGCAACTCTTCGACACTGGAAAAATAACCCCAATCCTGCTCCCGCAGCAATGGATCTTCACTGCTGTCGACAAGCCGTTCTTTTAGACTCTCGCTCATCAGCTGGAAAGTCTGGCGAGTCCTCTTCCAGGGCGACACATAAGCCTTAACCCTGGTTGTACCGATGACAGCGGAAACCGCCTTCCCGGCCCGACGCGCCTGCTCCCGCCCCTTTTCCGTCAGCTCCAGGGCATAGTCGGGAATTTTGCTGTAAACCGCCATATCCACATTGCCGATGGATTCAGCGTGACGGATCAAAATAATTCGTTTTGGTTTCATCTCTGTTCTGCTCCCCCTGATAATTGGTTGTCACTCCCTGTCGATCAACGCCGGCCTCAACTAAAACCGATGACTTTTCAGCCCAGGTGAAATCCGGGTTAGCAATCCATGAATTCTTCTGCAGGAGTGACCAAACAGGGCTGTCCCACGGTCCCAATCACCAGGGCAATAGCCGGATATTGTTAGAAATTTGTTAGCTTATTGACATTAATGCCCGGTTCCCGGATAGTCATTGCCGTACGCTAATCTTTCCTGCTGAAGCAATCGTCCCGGGGGGGATTTTTCTCTTTTGCGGATTTACGACTTTGAACACTTTCAGTACGTTCTTCTACGGTACCAGTGGACTGGCTGCCAAAAAGAAACACCGAGCTCTCCATAGTCCCCTGTTGCAAGTCGGACTGACCGGCTGTTTTCTGTTGATCATCATCCTCGCCTGGAGCCAGACCCTGGCTCAACAGAAGGAAAATCGAAAATTCATTATTCATGGACTGCAGATAGAACAGACCAATCTGGCGGCAATCATCTCGGAAAACCTGTTTCAGGTGCTAGATCAGAACCAGGCCATTAACATGATCGTCCAAGGCTGGCTCAAAAATCATCAACAGGGGCGGCCGGACGAAGTCAATCATTTTATTTACAGTGAGCAGGCCTTTAACCGGGTGGCGCTCTTCGATCTTAGCGGCCAGCAGCTTTACCAGACCTCGGTGCAGGACGAATACCTGCTCTCCCCGGCGCTCATCAGGCAACTGCTTGCCCAGTTGGAAGCAACCACTGCGCCAGCGACAATCGTTCCGACCAGCAAACAGGGCGGCTCTTCCTGGCAGGTTCCCATTCTCTTTCCAATGCACAGCCGCACCGAGCTCACCGGAGCCATGCTGCTCGAACTGAATCTGGGCTATCTCCTCAATCTGCTCCAGAATATCGATATCGGCCGGGCCGGTCACATCGGGCTTTGTACCGACCGGGGAGAAGAACTGGCCCGCTTTGAAAACGGCGGCCTGGTAATGGGTTCAACGTCTGCGGGCTGCGCCGAGCTGAGCAAAAAAATCGACGCGCGGCCGCCCAGTCCGAGCGGATATTACCGCAGCAGCGATCAGCGTCTCATCGCCTTCAGACCAGTCGCCCAATACCCTTTAATTGTTACCGTCAGTCGCAATCTCAGGGAAGGACTCGCCGAATTCGACGCCTACCGCGTGAAACAGCTCTGGGTTCTGACGATCTTGACCCTGGTCGGCCTGGCCGGCTTTGTCCTGTTCCTTCAGTTGATCAATCGCAAACAGCACTATTTGAAAACCCTGGATGCTTCATTTACAGAGAACAAGGAACTGATCGAAAAACTGGAAAAGGAGCATCAGACGGCCGTCAACGCCGCCTCTTTCGATGCCTTGACCAATCTCTACAACCGCCGGCTGTTCGTGTCTCTGGCGGAACAGAACCTGGCAAAACGGAACAGTCTCAATTGTGGTGTTCTGTTCATCGACCTGGACCGTTTTAAAACCATCAATGACACCCTGGGACACCGGATCGGTGATCTGTTGCTGAAAGAGGTTGCCAGCCGCCTGAGAGGATGCCTGCGCAAATCGGATATTGTCTCCCGTTTCGGCGGTGACGAATTTGTAGTCATGCTGACGGAAATCGCCGCAGTTAAAGATATCCTGCCGGTTGCCGAAAAAATCATTCACGCCATTTCGCAACCCTGTCACCTGGATAATCAGCAACTCTCGGTCAGCCCCAGCGTCGGAATAGCAATTTTTCCACGGGATGGAGACACCATTGAAGCACTGCTCCGCAACGCGGACGCTGCCATGTACAGCGCCAAAAAATCGGGACGCGGGCGTTACAGCTTTTTCGATTCCAGTCTCAATACCGTTTCCATCAAACAGTTTGAACTGGAACAGCGGGTCGGCAAAGCCATCGCAGATGACGAATTCGTGCTTCACTTTCAACCCAAAATCCGCCTTGAGGATTCCCGGGTCATCGGTCTGGAAGCCCTGGTTCGCTGGCAGCATCCCCTTTATGAACTGCTCTATCCCAATGACTTCATCGACAGGATCGAAGAAAGCGGCCAGATCGGGCACCTCGGCGGCTGGGTTCTGGAGGCAGCCTGCCGGCAGCTGGTCAACTGGCGCGACCAAGGCTTAACGACTGTTCCCATCGCCATCAATGTCTCACCGACGGAAATAAAGAATCCTGAGTACGCCGCCCATTTCTTTCAAACCATCCACCACTATCAGCTGCAGCCTGCCGATATTGAAATCGAGGTGACGGAAAGCGCCCTTATCGAACATGAAAAAGTCCTTAAGGATAATTTGCGCGAGCTGTCCGATGGCGGCGTCACCATCTCTCTGGATGATTTCGGCAAAGGCTTCTCCAGTTTCAACCACATCCGTTCGCTCCCCATCGGCACCCTGAAAATCGACCGCAGCTTCATTCAGGATATTCGCAGCAACCGCAACGACAACGCCATTGTGACCTCGACCATCACCCTGGCCAAAAAGCTCAACCTGACCGTCATTGCCGAAGGCATTGAAAGCCACGACCAGTTTATCCACCTGAAACTGGCCGGTTGTGACCAGGTCCAGGGCTATTTCTTCAGCCGACCGCTTCCGGCCCAACAAATCACCGAATTTTTAATCAATCCGCACAGGACCAAAGCCTCATGAGCAAGACCTATAGAATCATCCGCCACAGCCTCTGCCTGTTTCTTGTGCTGCTCGGGCCCCTTGCCGGCATCGGCTTCTGCCAGCAACAGGGCAAACCCCTTTATTTTTCATTGATCCCTAAAAAAAATATCAGTCAGCAACTGGCCGAACTTCAGCCCCTCTTTGACCTTCTGGAGAAAAATTTAAAGAGACCGATTGAGATTGTCCGCCCCCAATCCTATCAATCCGTGATTGAAAGCCTGCTCTCCCATAAGATCGATTTTTGTATTCTCGGCCCTGCTTCCTACGCCTACGCCAAACAACGCGATCATCAGATCACCGCTTTCGCAGCCTTTGAAAAAGCCCAGGGAATAGTCACGCCGCAGGGCAGCTACTACTATGCTGTCCTGTTCACCCTGGCCGATGCGGGATTTTCCAAGCCGGAACAGTTGCGGGGAAAAACCGTGGCGTTTACCGATCCGGCCAGCACCTCTGGGGCCTTGATTCCAAGCGTTGAATTTGCCAATTTTATCGGCCAATCCCTGGATAAATTTGTCGGCAAACAGATTTACACCGGGTCCCATGACCGCGCCATTACTGCGGTGCTGCAAGGCAGGGTTGATGCTGCATTCGTGTCCAGCGCCCGGCTTGATGAGGCGATCCGCAAAGGGCAGCTCCCTCCCGAACGGGTCAATATTCTCTGGACCTCCAAACCAATCCATCATGATCCCTTTGTTTTCAGCAGTAGCCTGGACCAGAAAACCCGCCAACAGATTCGTACCCTTATTCTCTCTGACGCTCCAGAATTGCAAAGCATGTTCAATAAGTTACTGATTAAAGGGATCGTTGCGGTCGCCGATGCCGACTATCAAGCGATTCACGACCTTGCTGCCGCAAAGGCGCTCGACTGACAAAAAACTCTTCACTTAACCGGCGATTGGCAAAGACCATCAAGGAGTTTGCTACAAACTGATCAAGCAGGGGGGGAAGCATTTTCCTCCAAATTGCACACCACCAACATCACTTCTTTTGGCGGTCATTATGGATCGTCCCCGCCCCTTCTTATCTTTACCTTGGACCTCGTTCAAGGATCTTTCATAAACAGTTATCTCAAATTATAAATAAGAGTAAATTAGTCACGCTTGACATTTAATAATATTTAATTTATTTTCCATAATATTTTTTCACCTTTTCCGCAGGGGGATACTGCCACATGAAATCGCTTTCTTTACGCCTGAGAATCTTACTACCGCTCATTGCCCTCATCATCATCGGCATCGGAATTTTAACCGCTCTTTCCAATCGATCCACCTCCAACATTATCCATGACATGGCCACCAACCAGCTGGAAACCATTACCCAGAATCTGGCAACTCAGGTGTCTGCTTGGATTCAGGATTTAAGTGCCGATCTGCAAACCCAGAGCGAATTGGAAATTTACCAAAACACCCTGAAGAATCAGTCGTTTGGCAATGATTTTTACATTACACAAGCCAACAAATCCCTGAAAGCCTTTGCTGACCGTTACCCGCTTTATGACTCCGTATCTATTGTCAATAATAAAGGATTGGCAATCGCTTCATCCGACCCTAATCTGATCGGAAAAATCAACATAAGCGATCGAGACTACTTTAAAAGAACGATGCAGGGACAAGAAGAAATCAGCAATGTCGTCCCCAGCAAAGCAGACGGACGCGCTATTTTTGTTATTTCCAAACCTGTGGAGGCCTTCGGAGAGGTCAGTGGAGCTTTAATTGCAGCCCTTAAACTGTCCTCTTTTTCCGACACATTTGTTAAGCCCATTAAGATTGGCTCCGAAGGTTATGCCTATATGACCGACAGCACGGGTACCATTGCAGCTCACCCGGAGGCAGATAAACTTCTTAAATTCAATATCTCTGACTTTAAATGGGGTAAAGAGATCATGACGAAGAAAAACGGCATGATCTCTTATACGCTAGATGGGATCAAAAGAATGACCGCCTTTCGCACCGAGCCGACCACCGGCTGGGTGATCGCCGCCGGAGCTGCGACCTCGGATATGTTCAGCGCAGCCAACAGCCTGACCATCCGCAATATCATCACCGGGGTGATCGTGGTGCTGGTGCTGGCCGTGGTCATCATCCTGCTGATCAGGCCAATTATTTCTGTCCTTAACAAGGGCGTGGCCTTTGCCAAAGAGATTCAACAAGGCGATCTCTCCGGTCGCCTCCACCTCGACCGTAGTGACGAGCTCGGCCAACTCGGCGCCGCCCTCGATACCATGGCCGATAGCCTCCAGCAACGCGCCGAACTCGCTGAAGCCATTGCCGAAGGCGACCTCAGTCAGGATGTCACCCTGGCCTCGCCCAACGATGTCCTCGGCCGAGCACTGCGCAGCATGACCGATCGCCTCAACGACATCATCAGCCAGATCAATGCCGCCAGTGAGCAGATCGATTCCGGCTCCGGCCAGGTCTCAGATTCCGCTCAGGACCTCTCCCAGGGCGCTACTCAGCAGGCCTCGGCTATCGAGGAGATCGGTGCCAGCCTCAGTGAGCTGGCCGGCCGGACCCAGGAAAATGCCGACAACGCCGCAACCGCCAACCAGTTGGCCAACACCGCCCGTGACGCGGCCAACGGCGGCAGCAGCCAGATGCAGCAGATGGTGGCCGCCATGCAGGAGATCAACGCCTCCGGCCAGAGCATCAGCAAGATCATCAAGACCATTGACGAGATCGCCTTCCAGACCAATCTGCTGGCCCTGAACGCAGCGGTGGAAGCGGCCCGGGCCGGTCAGCACGGCAAAGGCTTTGCGGTGGTCGCCGAGGAGGTCCGCAACCTGGCGGCGCGCAGTGCCAAGGCGGCGCGGGAAACCGCAGATCTGATCGAGGGGAGCGTCCAAAAAGGGGAAAACGGCACCGCCATTGCCAACCGGACGGCAGCCGCCCTGGAAGAGATCGTTGCCGGAATCGGCAAGACCGCCGACCTGGTCGGGGAGATTGCAGCTTCGTCCAGGGAACAGTCGGACGGACTGGCCCAGGTCAACAACGGGATTTCCCAGATCGACGAGGTCACCCAGCGCAACACCGCCGGAGCCGAGGAGAGCGCGGCCGCGGCCGAGGAGCTGTCCAGCCAATCGGCCCACATGCGCCAACTGTTGCAGCAGTTCAAGTTGCGCGGTCAGGGGCAGACGACTACCCGCCCGGTGGTAACGGCGCTGCCGCAACAACCGGTCACCAAGCCGCAGGAGCGCAAAGCCCCGGCACAGAAACCGCAACTGGCGGAACCTTCCGGCTGGGACCAGGTCGGGCAGAAAGCAACCAAGCCGATCATCGCACTCGATGATGACGAATTCGGCAAGTATTGATTGTTACCTTGTTTCTCTTATTTCCCCCAAGGCTATCCGTCCCCGGACAGCCTTGGGGGCTTTTCTGCGGAAAACCAGTTACAATCCACTATTCAATACTTACTAATAAAACCTTGCCTTTAAATATTCATTAATTTACTATTTGCAATGAATTTTTATTTACATCTCAGCAAAGGAGAATCTCTCTCATGAAAGCGCTGTCCCTGCGTCTCCGTATCCTGCTGCCGATCATTATCCTGATTATTCTCGGCATCGGCATTCTGACCACCCTGTCTACCCGAACCACCTCCTCTATTATCAGCGAGATCGTCATCAACCAGTTGGAAACCATTACCCAGAACCTGGCCACCCAGGTAACGTCATGGATCACCGATCTGCGCGTGGATATCAAATCCCAGGGCAAACGGGAAATCTATCGAGACGTATTAATGAATCAGGGGATCCTCGGTAACGACTATTATGTCGAGAACGCCAATAAATCTCTGAAAGAATTTGTCGATAGTTACAGCGTCTACGATTCACTGACCATTCTCAATGAAGATGGGATTGCCATCGCTTCATCTGAGCCCAAGTTAATGGGCATCAATCTGAGCGATAGGGATTATTTCAAAGAAGGCATGCAGGGCCGAGCAGGTATGAGCAATACGGCCAAAAGCAAAACCACCGGCCGACCAATTTTTATTATCTCCGAACCGTTGGTCCCGTTTGAAAATGTGGCCGGTGTGCTCATTGCCGCCATTGAAATGGATAAATTTTCCGAAAAGTTCATCATCCCCGTCAAAATCGGTCATGAAGGCTATGCTTTTGTCACTGACAAAACCGGGATGATGTCCGCCAATCCGCATCCAGACACCATTTTGAAAGAAAATATCAGTGACTTTACCTGGGGCAAGGAGATCATGACCCGCCAGAACGGCATGATCACTTACACCATGGACGGCGTTGAGAAGCTGGTCGATTTCCGCACCGAGCCGACCACCGGCTGGGTGATCGCCGCCGGAGCTGCGACCTCGGATATGTTCAGCGCAGCCAACAGCCTGACCATCCGCAATATCATCACCGGGGTGATCGTGGTGCTGGTGCTGGCCGTGGTCATCATCCTGCTGATCAGGCCAATTATTTCTGTCCTTAACAAGGGCGTGGCCTTTGCCAAAGAGATTCAACAAGGCGATCTCTCCGGTCGCCTCCACCTCGACCGTAGTGACGAGCTCGGCCAACTCGGCGCCGCCCTCGATACCATGGCCGATAGCCTCCAGCAACGCGCCGAACTCGCTGAAGCCATTGCCGAAGGCGACCTCAGTCAGGATGTCACCCTGGCCTCGCCCAACGATGTCCTCGGCCGAGCACTGCGCAGCATGACCGATCGCCTCAACGACATCATCAGCCAGATCAATGCCGCCAGTGAGCAGATCGATTCCGGCTCCGGCCAGGTCTCAGATTCCGCTCAGGACCTCTCCCAGGGCGCTACTCAGCAGGCCTCGGCTATCGAGGAGATCGGTGCCAGCCTCAGTGAGCTGGCCGGCCGGACCCAGGAAAATGCCGACAACGCCGCAACCGCCAACCAGTTGGCCAACACCGCCCGTGACGCGGCCAACGGCGGCAGCAGCCAGATGCAGCAGATGGTGGCCGCCATGCAGGAGATCAACGCCTCCGGCCAGAGCATCAGCAAGATCATCAAGACCATTGACGAGATCGCCTTCCAGACCAATCTGCTGGCCCTGAACGCAGCGGTGGAAGCGGCCCGGGCCGGTCAGCACGGCAAAGGCTTTGCGGTGGTCGCCGAGGAGGTCCGCAACCTGGCGGCGCGCAGTGCCAAGGCGGCGCGGGAAACCGCAGATCTGATCGAGGGGAGCGTCCAAAAAGGGGAAAACGGCACCGCCATTGCCAACCGGACGGCAGCCGCCCTGGAAGAGATCGTTGCCGGAATCGGCAAGACCGCCGATCTGGTCGGGGAGATTGCAGCTTCGTCCAGGGAACAGTCGGACGGACTGGCCCAGGTCAACAACGGGATTTCCCAGATCGACGAGGTCACCCAGCGCAACACCGCCGGAGCCGAGGAGAGCGCGGCCGCGGCCGAGGAGCTGTCCAGCCAATCGGCCCACATGCGCCAACTGTTGCAGCAGTTCAAGTTGCGCGGTCAGGGGCAGACGACTACCCGCCCGGTGGTAACGGCGCTGCCGCAACAACCGGTCACCAAGCCGCAGGAGCGCAAAGCCCCGGCACAGAAACCGCAACTGGCGGAACCTTCCGGCTGGGACCAGGTCGGGCAGAAAGCAACCAAGCCGATCATCGCACTCGATGATGACGAATTCGGCAAATACTAAGCGACAGGCAACTAAACGGGCAGGCCAAATGGCCTGCCCGCTTTTATTTATCTGATTCTAAAGTCCATCCTGAACTTTAGAATGCCCGTTGCGCAAAAATGCGATTTTGCTTCACTCACAAAAACAAGACATCAACCTCCTCTTGTTTTTGGCTCGTTCATCCCTGGGCTCGGAAAGAACCTTCTGCTTCTAAAGTCCATCCAAGACTCGGTTCGCTCTCTTCCACAAATATTTATAAATTATTGTCAGGTTTTGTTTTCTTGCCGTAAATCAACCAATAGACCACCGGGATCACAATCAGGGTAAAGGCTGTTGAGGCGAACACCCCGAAGATGATTGCCCAGGCCAACCCGGAAAAAATCGGATCCAAGGTGATGATCCAGTTCCCCAGCAAAGCTGCTCCGGCGGTCAGCAGGATCGGCCGCAGCCGCACCGCGCCGCTCTCCACCAGCGCTTCATCCAGAGGCACCCCTCTTTTTAAGGCGTGGTGAATGAAGTCGATGAGGATAATCGAATTCCGCACGACGATCCCGGCCAGGGCGATCATCCCGATCATCGCCGTTGCCGTGAAGAACACCGGCGTCCCGTAGCCGCCCACCGGATGATCGGCAACCAGGTTGAGCAGCCAGAAGCCGGGCATGATGCCGATCATGGTCAGCGGAATCGCCGCCATGATGATCAACGGCATGACATAGGATCCGGTTTCCACCAGCAGCAGCAGGTAGATCAGGACCATGGCTGCGCCGAAGGCAATGCCGAGATCGCGGAACACATCCAGGGTGATCTTCCACTCCCCTTCCCCGCTCCAGACCACCGAAGTTCCCAGCGGCAGCGGGTGTTCCTTGAAATGCTGTTGCAGGTTAAGGATGGCATTGACCGGGCTCTTGCCGGCCATCTCCCCGAAGACATAACTGACCCGGCGCAGATTTTTATGATAGATGGTCGGCTCCAGCCGCTGCTCGACAAAATGACCGAGTTCGGAGAGGTGGATCAGGTTTCCATTGGGGCCTTGCAGCTGCAGATTATTGAGCACTTCCGTGGAAGAGCGTTTCTCCACCGGCAGGCGCAGCAGAATCGGTAGCGGGTTGCGTTCACTGTCAACATGAAGTGTACCGACTTGGGCTCCGGACAAGGCGATCTGCAGAGTCTTGGCCAGTTCGGCGGTGGTCAGCCCGGCCAGGGCCAGTTTATCGCGATCGGGCACAAACTGAAGTTGCCGCTGGGCAGCTTCGATGCTGGTGTCAACATCGACAACTTTATCCTCTGTGGCCATGCGCTTACGCACCAGTTCGGTAGCCGCCAGTTGTCCGGCATAATCGATCCCGTCATCCGCATACACCTCAGCGGTCAGGGTGGCAATAACCGGCGGTCCCGGCGGCAGTTCGACAATCTTGAGCAAGGCGCCGTGCCGATTGGCTATGGCGGTCAGGTCGTTACGCAGCCGCAGGGTAATTTCATGGCTCTGCTGCGCCCGCTTCCCCTTGGGTGCGATATTGATCCTGATATCCGCCAGATTGGCGCCATGACGCATATAGTAATGGCGCACCATGCCGTTGAAATCAATGGCACTGGCGGTGCCGACATAGGCTTCAAAGTCGGTCACCTCATTGACGGTGGCCAGATAGTCTTCCAGATCCCGCGCGGCCGCATCCGTCTCTTCCAGGGTCGCCCCCTCCGGCAGGTCGAGGACCAGCTGAAACTCGTTCTTGTTATCAAACGGCAGCATCTTCAGGGGGACCAGATTCAAAGCCGGCATAGCCACAGAGATCAGCAGCAGCACCACGACCCCGCCGATCAGCAGCCAGGCATAGCCGCGATGCTTGATAAACGGCATCAGCAGTTTGCGGTAAATCTTGTAGGTGCGGGTCTCCTCGAGGACAAACGCCCCTTCCTCAACTTTGCCGTATTCACCTTTCAGCACATGGTAGGTCATCCACGGAGTGACGGTAAAGGCAACCAGCAACGACATGAGCATGGTCAACGGCAGGTTGACGGCCATGGGACGCATGTACGGCCCCATCATCCCGGTGATAAAAAGCATCGGCAAAAAAGACAGGATCACCGCCAGGGTGGCGACAATCACCGGTGGCCGGACTTCATCGACGGCGGTCAGCACCGCTTCGCGTGGCGGCTCTTTCTTCATTTTGAAATGCCGGTAAATGTTCTCCACATCGACGATAGGGTCATCCACCAGCAACCCCAAAGCGAGCACCAGGGCGAACAGGGTGACCCGATTGATGGTGTAGCCGAACCAGTAATTGACCAGCAGGGTCAGCGAATAGATGATCGGGATGGAGACCGCGACAATGAACGCCTCGCGCCAGCCGAGGGCAAACAGCACCAGGGCCAGTACAGTCACCACGGCAATGACCAGGTGGGTGATCAGTTCGTTGACCTTATGATTGGCGGTCTCCCCGTAGTTGCGCGTCACCTTGATATGAATATCATCCGGGATGACATCCCCTTTCAGGGAATTCAGTTTGGCAATGACATCCCTGGCCACGGTAACGGCATTGGTCCCCTTCTTCTTGGCCACGGCGATATGCACCGCCTGATATTCTTGGCCGGGATTCGCGTCCGCTTCAGCCGGACCGAAGCGTAAACGGGTGTAGGTCTCCGGCTCAGCGATCCCGTCACTGACCTTGGCAACATCCTGCAGGTAGACCGGCGCCCCGTCTCTGACCGCGATAATCAGCTGGGAAACCTCCTCGGCGCTCTGCAGAAAGCCACCGCCGCGCACCAGGATCTGACGATTGTTCTGCTCAAAGCTGCCGGAGGGCAATTCCAGATTGGCGGCCTGCAGGGCCTGTTGCACGCTGAACAGATCCAGCCCGCGCGAAGCCAGCGCCGCCGGGTCGACATCCACCAGGATCTGCCGCGGGCGCCCGCCGATCAGTTCAGTTCGGGAAGTATCTTCGACCGCCTGCAGACGATCGATGGCCTCTTCGGCGACCCGGCGGAGCTGATGGTCGGACTCGGTATCCGAATAGAGGGTCAGATTCACGATGGGGACGTCATCGACCCCGATTGGCCTGATCACCCAGCCGGTCACCCCGGGCGGGACAATATCGATATGGGTGGATATTTTATTGTGCAGCTTGACCAAAGAAGCGATCCGGTCCTCGCCGACATAAAAACGGACCGTGACAATTGCCAGGTCGGGACGCGACATGGAATAAACGTATTCGACCCCGTCGACCTGCCAAAGCAGCTTTTCCAAGCGGGTCGAGACCAGTTTCTCGACCTCGGCGGCACTGGCTCCCGGCATATGGACATAAACATCGGCCAAGGGCACCACGATCTGCGGCTCTTCCTCACGCGGCGTCAGAGTGAGCGCGGCAATGCCGGCAATAACCGCCAGCAGAATCAGAATAACCGACAGATTGCCTTCCAGAAAATGATCGACGATCCGGGTGGCGAAGGTATGTTTTTTGGGACTTTCGCTCATGGCTGCACCCGGGCTCCGTCTTTGGCCCTTTCCACCTCGGCGCTGACAATCCGGTCACCGGGCTCCAGGCCGGAGAGGACTTCGACCTTGTCGCCGAAGGTGCGGCCCAAACGCACCAAACGAAAATGCAGGGTCTGCCCTTCGAGGAGGAAAATCCCGCTCAACTGACCGCGCATGGTCACGGCCGTATTCGGAATCAGCACCAGTTCTTCAGCCGGCAGGGTCCGCCGGGCCCGGGCAAAGATCCCGGTCGGCAGATTCTTGCCTTGCGGCAGTTCGACAATGACATCATAACTGCGGCTGGCCGGATCACTCCCCCCCTGCACCCGCAATACGGTGCCGGCCAGCACCCGCTCCATGGACGGCAGTTCCACCGCCATTTCCGTACCGACCGTGATCTGCCCGAGCAGCCGTTCGGGAACCTTGACCCGGGCCTGACGTTCCCCCTCCCGATCAAGAACCATCAGCGGAGTACCCGGCAGCACCGTTGCCCCCTGTTTGACCTGCACGCTGACCACCAGCCCGTCAAAAGGCGCCAGCACCCGATTATAACTGTTTTGTTGCAGCACCTGATCGCGTTCGGCCTTGCCCCGTTCAATCTCGGCTTCGGCGGCCGCCAGCTGCTGGCGGGCCATGCTCAACTCGGCACTGACCTGATCGTATTCCTGCGGGGTAACCGCTTCCGCCTTCAGCAACTGCTCGTAGCGGGCCGCGGTCTGTTGGGCCAGGGTCAGCCGGGCCCGGGCCGATTCCATCTGCCGCGTGGCGACCTCAATGGTCGCCTGGGTCGAACGCAGCCGTTCGCTGGCGCTATTGTCGCTGATCTCGAGCAGGAGTTGATCTTTTTTCACGGGATTCCCTTCCCGCACCGCCAGATTGGTCACCTTCCCGCTGCTACGTGCAACCAGCCGGGCCTGATCCCGGCTCTCCAGGGTCCCGACGAATTGTTCGGAGCCGTATTTTTTGCTGGTCTCGACCGTCATCACCGGCAGCGACAGCGTCTCAGGGGTCTGGTCATGGCCACTGCGGCCCGGTTCAATCTGGTCGCCGCACCCCCAGAGCAGCAGCGACAGTAAACATATCGTCACAACAGTTTTCATTGTGCTGTTCCTTCCTGATTCAGGACTGCGGTCACCAAAGTACCGAGTAAATAATGCTGCCGGGCCAGGCTTTTGATCAGTTGAACCTTGGCGGTAACCAGATCGGCCCGACTTTTTTCAACCCGCGATTGCGCTGTCAACAGCTCCGCCAGCGGAGTCAAACCGTTCCGATAGCGATTGGCCAGCAGCTGGTAGCTTTCTTCAGCTGCGGCGTAACCGATCTGGCTGACATCCAGTTGCTGGCGGGCGGTTTCCGTATCCAACCGGGCCTGGCCGACATCAAAGCGGGCCTGATCCTCGGCCTGCCGCTGCCGGGCCGCTGCGCTGCGCTCTTCGGACAGGGCGCGGGCGCTGGCATGGCGACGGCTGAAGCCGTCAAACAGCTGCCAGTTCAGTTGCAACTGCACCATCCAGCTATCGGCGGTGTCAGAGAAAGGATAGTCCCGGTCGTGAGTCGCCCAGGAGGCACCGGCCTGCAGCCGCGGATACCAGGCCGCCTTACTCTGTTTGCGGGCCTCCACCGTCTCCTGATGCTCCAGTTGCAGGGCCTGCAGATCGGGGCGCTGCGATGGTTGCTGCGGCTGCGGCGCGCTGATCAGATCGGTTCGCAGGGGTCCGGCGATATCGACACTCTCTTCACCATTGCCCATCTCCAGCGCAAGCCGCCGCTGGGCCAGAATCAGCGCATTATCGGCACTGATCTGCAAGCGCCGGCTTTCCGCCAGACGAACATTGGCGGTCAGGGTATCGGCTTTAAGCCCGGTGCCGGCCGCTTCCTTTTCCGAAGCGAGGCGGTGAATTTCCGCCGCTTCCTGCACGGAACTGTTGACCCAGTCAATGACCGCCCGGCTGCGCTGGACTTCGAGATAGGCCGAGAAAATCCGCCAGGCCACCTGTTCCCGGGCCGCCTGCTCCCCTGCTCCGGCAGCTTCCGCACGGAGCGCGGCACGGCGGGTCCCATAGGAGATATCCGGGTCATAGAGCGGCTGGGTCAACTGCAGGCGGGTCTCAAAATCATGGCGGGCGGGCGGGTCATTATAGATGTCGGCCGACGGACTCACCTGCAACCGCTCCTGATTGAGCCAGATGAACATGGCGCTGCCGGGTTCGTCGGTCCAGAGAAATTTTTCACTTAAATTGACCCGCGGCAGCTTCTGCGATTCCGCCACCGCGGCAGCCTCCCGGGCAGCGTCACTGTTGGCAGCGGCCGCCAAAAAAGTGGGATTCTGCTCCAAGCCGATTCGCACTGCCTGGTCAAGGGTATAGGTTTGCGCAAAGCCGTTGAAAGGAAGCAGACAAACGGCAATCACCAGCAAAAACCTGAGCATGGACAAGACCTCCAGAATAAATAAATGCAACCTCTCATCAAATGCCGGGTTCAACAAGTCAGAACCGCAGCAAGAATCATTATATATGTATTTTTGAATTATTGTCGATCACTTTTCTCTTCACCTACCAAATTTCACCTGTAAACAGCTGCCTTTCCAGAATAAAAACCATTGTTCAGCCCAGCCGCCCACTCAGGATGGTTCGGAACCGGCTGGGTCTTTTCCGGTTGCGTCCACCCGCAGAGATGTCGATGCTGAACGTAGATGCAAATCACGCTGCGGGAATGGAATCTCGATTCCGTTGGCACGGAACAACCTGTCGATCTGATGATTTATGTCACTGATGACGTCGAACTTACGGGCCGCATCAGGAATCCAGCACAATAGTTCAAAGTTAAGGGAAGAATCGCCAAACTCTCGGAACCAGGTTTTCGGGGCCGGTACGTCCAAAACCCGATCATGCTCTTGAGCTGCTTCGATCATCAGTGCCGTGGCCTTATCGCAATCCGAGCCATAAGCGATCCCGACCGGGATTCGTAGCCGCAAACGAGCATCGCCGTAACTATAATTGGTAACCGCATTCTCCAGCAGGATGGAGTTGGGGACGATAATGGAGATATGGTCTGGAGTCTGAATCAGGGTGGTCCGCAGGTTGATGCGTTTGACATCCCCCCAGACATCGCCAACTTCGAGGCGATCCCCGATCTTGATCGGCCGTTCCAACAACAAAATCACCCCACTGATAAAATTGGAGGCCATATTCTGTAGCCCAAAACCGATCCCCACGCCGATCACCGCAAACAAGCCGATCACCGCACCAAGGGGAATGTTCACTGTGGTCAGACCGATGTAGATACCAAGGATCAGAATCAGATAGTGCAAAAACCGCGACAGCGCATATTTCAGACCTTCGTCCATGTCCATCTTGTCGAAAACCTGCTTCTGCAGCATGGAACGCAGGATTTTGGAAATAAGCAGGGACAAGAGGACCGCCACCAGAGCGACCACCAGGTGACTGAGAGTTATACCGACGTCCTGAATTTTGAAGAGGACAAAATCCTTGTAGTAATAACTGATTTTATCCCAAACCTGGGCTCCCCAAAAATCCATGATGCATGTCCTTTCGTTCTCATTATTATACATGATTTAGGTGAGTTTTCCGGACATTGGAATGGGGACAACAAGAAACAGCCAAATCCCCCTTAGCTCCCTTTTGCTAAAGGGGGAAATGAAACAGGCAAAAATTTTTTATTTATTAACAGGAACGAATACTCCCCCTTTAAAAAAAGGGGGGCCGGGGGGATTTATACAAGATTATGACCGTGTCATGAATAGCGCTAGTTTAAGCAACTTTGCAGTAAACTCGGGACTGTCCCCAGGGTCATCGGGGGGCTGTCCCAAGAGTTTGCGAGCCATGAAACTGTCGCTGTTAACACCGCAAAGACCCGGGACAGCCCCCGTGCGGGGACAGTCCCGGTTTTGCTGCCAGCGACTCTTAAACTAGCGCCATTCGACCGTGTCATACTCCTTCCCCCTTTGATGGGGGAAGGCCGGGATGGGGATGAAACCAACTCACAAACCGATGGGCAAAAAGGTTGCTGTGGCGGCCCGCTGGACCACAAAATTAACCGTCCGGTCCCACTTCTGGGCCGCTACCGCGGACATCATATCCTGCAGGGAGATCAGCTTACCGAACAGCCGCTCAAAACTTAAATTCTCCGCCTCGTCAGGCAGGCTGTTGGTGAGCAGCAGGGGTTTGCCGTCAGCACCGGTGCGGGCTTTCAGGCGCCAGACCAAGATTTCGATATTCCTGGCGCTGTTATAGAGGATCTGCGGATCAAGGCTGTCAAACATGAAGAATTCAGCATTGTCGCCATAAGCGTTGTGCACCATCGAAACCAGCCCGACCAGCAGGGCAAAGACCCGATCGCCGGCATAATCCTGATCAAAGGCCAGCAGCATCGCCTCGACGCCGCGCTGATTATCAAGCTCCGAAAAGAGCAGGCTGCGGTCGCCGCCGAACAGCTGGGCCAGCCGTCCCTCTACGGTCATGCCCGGAATTTTATGCAATTCCCGCGGGTTGCGTCGATAGAGCTTGCCGGCCAGCCGGCGTAACAGCTCATCGGACTGATGGATATGAATATCCGCAACCATGTCGATATCGGTTTTTGCCAGTTTAGCCAGGTGATTTTGCGAGGAACTACAGGCCGACAGGGTGCAGAGCAGCAACAGCCACACTCCAACCGTTCCTTTGATAATGCTCCTCTGCAAATAACTGGCTGGCACCCGGTTCCCTCTTCAGCCTGAACGGCTTGAAACAACAGCGGAAAAAACATACAGTGAAGGGCCAAGAATACTATGATCTAGATTGGAAAACCAGCAGCGCTTGTCCCGGAGCAATCATCATGGCAGAGCACAATCTTGCGGAGATCTTTTCCGAACACCCGGCCGGGGTCCTTTCCACCGCCGACGGCCAGGGCAACGTCAACGCCGCGGTGTTCGGCTCGGCCCGCCTGGTCGGTGCAGACCGCATCGTCCTCGGGCTGGGCGATAACCGGACCCTGGCCAATCTGCGGCAGAATCCGCAGGCAGTGCTGCTTTTTTACACCCTGGGCCGGATGGTCTTTGACAGTCGCGGAGCCCGGCTTTATCTGCAACTGGAGGAGCTGGTGCAGAGCGGCCCTCTGTTCAACGAAACGGTCCGCGATATCGAGGCCAAAGCCGGCAAAATGGCGGCCCGCACCATAACCGCGGTGGTCCGTTTCAAAGTCAGCGCAATCCGCCCGCTCATCGATCTGCACAGCGGCGAAGCCTGAGCCCGCGGCTGGTTAACGGCCGGCGCAGACCGGGCAGGCCTGCAGCCGCAACGGTTTTTCCAGATGGCTGCGTTCCAGCAGCTGCTGATCACTGAAGATATCGCGGGTGGGGCCGTCGGCAATAATCCGCCCCTGGGCCAGCACCAGGGTACGTTCACAAAGGTCCAGAACCAGGTCCAGATCATGCCCGGCAATGATCTTGGTATGCCGGTAGTTGCGCAGCCAGTCGATCAGCTGCCGTCGACTCTGCGGATCGAGCCCGGTGCTGGGCTCGTCAAGCACGAGGACGTCGGGTGACATGGCCAGCACCGTGGCAATGGCGACCGAACGTTTCTCCCCGCCGGAAAGATGATGGGGCGGCCGGTCTTTCAGATGCAGCGCGCCGACCTGGCGCAAGGCACTCTCGACCCGCTCCTCGGTTTCAGCCGGAGAAAGACCCAGATTCAACGGCCCAAAGCCGACATCTTCGGCCACCGTCGGCATGAACAGCTGATCGTTGGGATCCTGGAACACCATGCCAACACTGCGCCGGACATCCTGCAGGGTCTGTTTGGTGACCGGAAAATCGCCGATTCTCACCTCCCCCTCGGCCGGGCGCAGGCAGCCGTTCAGGTGTTGCAGCAGGGTCGACTTGCCAGCCCCGTTGGCCCCGACCACGGCCACGGATTCGCCATGGGTAATCCGGAAACTGATCCGCTGCAGAGCCCGGGTTCCATCGGGGTAGTCGTAGCAGACATTCTTCATCTCCACCAGATGATGGCTCATGGTCAAAAAACTCCTTCCAGCCAGCCGCGCACCGCGGCCGCATCGCTCCCCAACCGCAGGAGGATAAAATAGCCGCTCCAGCCCACCACGAAGAGCAGCTCTTTGGGTCCGAAACGGGACGTGGAGAGCAGTCGGAAGCGGCCGCTGAAACAGCGACTGAGCATGGCCCGGTAAAGCCGGCGGGCGCGCTCCAGAGTTCGCCACAAGAGCTGGGTAAGCAACGCGGCATAGACCTTCAGCCCGTTGCCACGACCATGAAAAGAGCGTAACGAGCGAGCCCGCACCATCCGTTCGGCTTCCGCGCCGAGGACAAAGATATAGCGATACAGAAACAGCAGTTGCAGGACAAAGGTCCAGGGCACGCCGAGGCGCCCCAGGGCATGGCAGATCGCCGGGAAGCTGGTTACCGCGATCAGCACCAGCACGCTGCCGATGGTCAGGGTAAAGCGCAGGATAATTGACAGGAAAGAGAGCCAGCCGCCGCTGATCGCCAGCCCGCCGAGCTGCAGTTGAACCTGCTGGTCGAAGAACGGGTTGAAGATCCCGACCAGCAGGGCAAAGGGCGCGACCAGGGCCAGCCGTTTGAGCAAGAAAGCGATCGGCAGCCGGGCCATGATCAGCAGGGAGACCGGGAACAACAACAGCGGCAGTAACACCAGCACGGCATACTTGTCGTAGGACGCCACCACCACCACAAACACCAGCACGGTCAGCACCTTGGCCCGGGCATCCAGACGATGAACCGGGCTGTCCTGATAGGCCAGAGTATCGAGGGCGGTTAAATCAAACAGGCTGTGATCAATTCCGGCCACGCCTACAACTCCAGCACCATCGCCCTCATCGCTGGTTGCGTTTCCGCACCAGCACCCCGAGCCCGACGATCAGGGTCAGGCTCACCGTGGCCCCGAGGACCCCGGAGAGGCTGGTGCCGAAGCGACTGCTCCACAAGGAGCTGTCTGCTGTGGCGGAAGCGAAGTCGTAATCGGGCAGAACCGCGATCCGTTGCTGCCAGTTGTCCAGGGTGGCGATCAGTGAAGACGTGGAATCCAGCTCGCCACCGATCACCTTGGCGACGGACCACTCCAGGCCGTCCGGTTGGGACGAGGCATACCAGGAACCGATTCCGCCCACCAGCAGGCTGACCAGCAGCAGGGCCAGCGCGGTGCGCCGCCAGGAGAACAGCGGCCGGGCCGGGGTTGCCGAGGCCAACTGCAGCAGCCCGGGCTGCTGCTGGCGAATCAGTTGCACGACCACGGCGGTCACCACCCCTTCAACCAGGCCGATGGCCAGGTGAATGGGCTGCATCACCAGCAGGAAGGAGCTGAGCGGCAAAGCGGAAATTCCCGAAAAGGTGGTTTCCAGCACCACCCCCAGCGCCCCGAGCTGTAGCGCTACGGCCGCACTGACCAGGCAGGCCAGGAACAGTCGACGACGGCCGGGATCAGCCCCGGCCAGGGGCTTGAACAGAAAGGGATAAACAAGAAACGCGGGGATAAAGCCGAGATTGAAGATGTTGCAGCCCAGCGCGAGCAGCCCGCCATCGGCAAAGAACAGCGCCTGCACCAGCAGGACCGAGGCGATGGTCAGAAAAGCGGCCGGACCGCCCAGCAGTATGGCCAGGATCATCCCTCCCCCCAGGTGACCGCTCGAGCCGGTCGCCGGAATCGAAAAATTGATCATCTGCGCGGCAAAGATGAACGCCCCCATCACTCCCATCATGGGAACCGTGCTGTCGTCCTCCAGTTGCCGCACCCGGCGGGAACAATAGGCCACCGTCCCCGCGGTGACTCCCCACAAAACCCCGCCCACCTGCGGACTCAACAACGCATCTGCCATATGCATGAGAATTCTCCTGTCATGTCTTCATCGAATTGAATGGAATATGAACAGGCAGCAACCTGCTCTTGATAACAGTCTACTTGCGGCAAAGACTGTTGTCCTGAAAAAAATTTGCCCCGGCCGGCTCAGGGCGCTGCGCCCAACAGTTGCCGAATCTCCGTCAGCAAACCCGGCAACGCGCTGTTCACTGCAGCCGACAACCCGCGGCCGTATTCGACCCGCTCAATCTGCAGACCGAAAAAAACAATCTCCGGCAGCGGCTGCAGCAGAGCGGCCAGTTGCAGGGTTTGCACCAGGGACCCGCTGTGGCTGTCACCGGCTCCGCCAAAACGGCTCTCCGCCAGCAGCTCCGGACCGCTGCAGCGCACCAGTGTCCCCGGTGCCAGCCCCATATCGACCGCATCCACCAGCAGGATGCCGGCCGCATCAGTCAACAGTGACAACAGTCTCATGCCCCCGGTCCCGCCGTCCACCAGCTCGATTTGTTCCGGCAGGGGCATGCGCTGCAGCTCCTCGATCACCCGGCAGCCGAGGCCGTCGTCACCGCGCAACGGATTACCGATGCCGATCACCCGCCAGCTAAACAAAGGAGACCTTCAAGGTATGGGTGGAGCAGCTGATACAGGGATCATAAGCCCGGACCAGCATCTGCAGTTGCTGGGCCAGCTCGGCCCGGGGCAGATCAAGCAGCAGCGGAACCAGCGCCTTCAGGTCATTCTCGATATTCGCCAGGTTCTGGGCCGTGGGGATCAGGCAGTTGGCCATGACCACCCGGCCGGCGTCATTATAGCGGTAATGGTGAAGCAGGGTGCCGCGCGGCGCTTCGATGGCCGCGACCCCTTCGCCAAAGCCCTGTGGCGCGGCCGGCGGATCATGCTGCAGCCCTTCCAGCAGCAGCCGATCAATAAGATGAATAGCCGATTCGAAACAGTTCACCACTTCGACCAGCCGCACCGGCATGGCGGCAAAGGGGTTGACCACCTCCGGGGTCAATTTGAGGGCCGCAGCGACCTTCTGCGCCATCGGCGACAGCTCCCGAGCGGTATTCTTGTAGCGCGCCAGCGGGCCGACCGTGTAGCTGTTGGCCAGAGCCCGGGCGAACTTGGCGGTCGAATGCGGCATCAAATATTCTTCGATCAGGGAGGCATACTCGCCAACCTCACCGGAAATGCCGGCACTGGAATAGAGTCTTCCGGACAACAACGGGTACTTGTTGTCATCTTTGAGACAGAGGTACTCCGTCGGCCGGGAAAACTCCGGGACAGCGAAATCGGCAAACAGATCCACCAGGTTTTCCAGGTCCGGCAGGATCGCCACCAGCCGTTTACGCAACCCCTGCAGTTCGTCCGGCTCAGGCAGCCGTGAAAAACCGCCGATGCAGGGAGTCACCGGGTGAATCGCCCGGCCGCCGATAGTCATGCACAGGTCATTGGCCAGTTTTTTCAGGCGCAGCGCCCGGCTGACCAGTTCGCGATGACTCTGGGCCAGGGCCATCAGGCTGCTGACCCCGAGATAATCGGGCAGAGCCATGAACACCAGCTGCAACAGATGACTCTGCAGGATTTCCCCATAAGCGAGCAGGCGGCGCAACGCCAGGGTCTGATTGGTGACGCTGATCCCCAGGGCCTGTTCCGTCGCCGCCAGCGCGACCAGGGTATGGGAATTGGAGCAGATTCCGCAAATCCGCGCGACGATCGGAGCCACATCGGTATAGTGCTGGCCGATCAGGAAGCTTTCGAAAAACCGCGGGGTTTCGACGATCTCCAGGCGACACTCCTGCAATTCGCCCTTCTCCAGGTCGATCACCAGGTTGGCATGCCCTTCAATCCGGGTCAGTTGCTTGATCTCCAGCTTCATGCGTCTTTGTCGATGCTAAAGTTAAAGGTTTTGAATTCCTGCAACACATCCTCCAAAGTCAGCCCGTGATCATAAAGAACCTGGCGGTACGGTGACAGGCGCGGATTATCGATGGAACCGCGGCAACCGCGGCAACGGTCGCCGGCATCGATACAGATCGCCTGGCAACCGGCGCGCGTCACCGGGCCGAGGCAGACTTCGCCACGCTCAAAAGTACAGGGGATCTCCGCCAGCTTGCATTCGACACACAATGAATAGCCGGGCAGTTCCTGCTCCTTGTCGAGCAGCAGCGCCTGCAGCAGGGCCAGAAACTCTGTGGCAATGACCGGGCAGCCCGGCAACCGGTAATCAACCTCGATCATGGCGGCCAAAGGTTGCGGTTCGCCAGGCAGCAGGTGGTCATGCACGGCACCGTAAACATCCCGGCACAGCTGGGCTTCCGGGGTCAACCGCCGCAGGGCATTAACCCCGGCCAGATCAGCGCAGGCACCAAGCGCGACCACCACCCTGCTTTGCTTGCGAATCCGCCGCAGGCGCTCCATTTCTTCCGCCGTGCAGACGCTGCCTTCGACAAAAGCGATATCCAGCGCCTGCCCCGGCAGGGCATCGAGGATCTGCCGGAACTCGACGATTTCGACCAGTTCCAGCACCTCCAGAAGCTCTTCATCCATCCCCAGGATGCTGAGCTGGCAGCCTTCACAGCCAGTAAAATCAAAGAAACCGATTTTCTTCTTCATCGCTCAATGGCTTCCCGCAAATGCCGAACCCGGTCATAGGAAAAGATCGGCCCGCACTCGCAGACCCGGACATCGTTGATTTGACAACGCCCGCATTTTCCCAGCCCACACTTCATATGCCGCTCCAGGTTCAGGAACAGCTGCTCCTCGCGAAACCCCATCCGGAACAGCAACGGATTGGTAAAGCGATACATCCCGGCCGGGCCGGACACGGCCACGCAGGTGCGCTCAGCCGCGAGGTCCAGATCCCGCAGCAGCAGGGTAATATCCCCGACCAGCCCGTACCAGTCACCGGCAGCCTGCTGAACAATATAGCGGCAATCCATTTCCGCCGATTCCTGCCAGCGCTTGAGATCGTCACGAAACAGCAGCACGGCATCATCATGAGCCCCGTACAACAGTTGCACCCGGCCGAACTGGCGCCGCTCGGCCAGGATCGTCAGCAACAGCGAGCGCAGGGTGATCACCCCGCGGCCGCCAGCCACCAGCAGCACATCCTGGCCGCGAAACTGTTCGAGGGGAAAACCCTGCCCGAAGGGACCGCGCACTCCGATCACATCACCAGTTTTGAGCCGATGCAGAGCGCGGGTCAAACTGCCGGCCGCGCGCACGACGATTTCCACATACAAACTGTGATCGGCCGGTGAGGCAATGGTAAAAGGAGCTTCACCAAGGCCGAAAATCGACAGCTGCAGAAACATCCCCGGCGTGAAGTCAATGGGTTTGGGCAAGCGCAGGCGAAACAGCTTATCCTGGGGTGTCAACGTTTCCACCGCCAGGACTTCTGCCTGCAGCGGTCGGTATTCCTGCCCCGGCTGTCCGACGGTTTCCGGGAAAGCCCGCTCATGGTGCAGTTTATTGAGCACCTCCACCGGATCGATATGCTGCAGGCACTCCCTGATACAGCGCCCGCAGCCGACACAGGCCAGTCGCTGTCGTTGCTCCCAGAGGTATTTATACTTGCGATAAAAGCGGTGCCGCTGGCGGTCGGCCTGACTGGTGCGGAACTCCATGCCCCCGGCCACCTGGGTGAAATTGTCAAGCTGACAGGAATCCCAGACCCGCACCCGGTCACCGCTTTCCAGGTTGAGATCCAGCTTGTCCTTGACGTTGAAACAATAGCAGGTCGGGCAGACCAGGCTGCAGATTCCGCAGCCCAGGCAGTCCTCGCCGACCTGTCCCCAGAGCGGATGGTCATAACTGTCGGCCAGCACGGACGGCAACGTAGCGGCCGGAAACTGCAGCTTTTTCTGCGCTTCTTTTGCCGGCAGCGCAAGCGGCGGGGCCGCTTCCCGCGCCGCAACGGCAGGCGCATGCCGCACCACCAGGTCCCAGCCGCGGCGCGTACCGCCCTGCAGCAGGTAACCTTCCGCGTTGCGATGGAGAAACAGGTCGAAACCGCTGTGCACCCGGTCGGTTCCCATGCTGGTGCAAAAACAGTCAGCGTCCGGCACGCAATCGACGCCGACGATCAGCGTCACTTCGCGCTTGGCTTTGTAGGTGCTGTCCACTTCCCCTTCAAACAGGCAGTCATCCAGCACCCGGATCGCGTGGATATCACAGGGATGGACCCCGAACAGCACCCGGGGCTGGGCAGCCTGTTCCGGTTCCAGCAGGACCGGTCCGGCCATGCGGAAGCGGAACAGTTTGTCCCAGTTCGGAAACAGGTATTTCTTGGGCGAATGAACCCTGGGGGGAAACTCGAGCCGCAGCAGGGTCGGATCATCAACCTGTTCCAGCAGTAACCGGCCGCGTTTTTCCTGCACCCCGACAACCTCATAGGAGTGGCTTAACGAACGGACAAACTGATCAAGCTCTTCCCGGCTGACCTGCCGCCAGGGGTATTTTTCCGCGGTTATTGTTTCAGACTGCACAGCCATTTGCGTCGTTCACCTGCTCAGGAAAGATAGCGCCCAGGCGCCGGCCGGGTCTCTCAGCAACCGGTAAGTCCCGCCCCGGACCGCAGACGACGGGAAAAACCGCCCACGCAACCCAAAAAGACCGACCCCCGCAATGGCGGGTCTTGAACCATGGCTTGGATAAGGCCGGGGCCACCGCACTCGCCCCGGCCTGACTGGCTGAAGTTTTCGGCGCGGCCCGTCCTCAGCCGAGCGGCGCCTCTCTGGCATCATCCGGCTCAAGAATGGGTAAATAAGTGACCCCAATCTTATACAACAGAACCCCGAAGGCGACAAAGGCCAGAGTGATCGCCACTTCGCCAACGGAGGGAAAATAATTCCAACCGGTCCCCGGATCGACCCCGATCAGAAACACGTTGAAGCGGTTAAGGACCACCCCGAGGATGACCGAAGTTGCGCAGCAGAACAATTTGACCGGGTGCTGCCGGACTCTTTCCCGTTTGAGCAGAAAATAGGGGACTGCGAACAAAGCGAACTCAACCAGGAACGAATACCCCTGGACGCTGCCGTCAAAGGCACTGGCCAGGACCCCGCGAAAAGCCAGATCACCGATCCGCAGCAGCAGATAGGTCCCCAGAAAGTAGGGGATAAATTCCGCGATTCCGGCCAGCAATTTGTCCTCCACCTTGGTGCGGAAGAAAATCCGCGCCAGAGTCCCTTCAAAAATGACCATCGGCAAGCCGGCACTGACCGCCGAGGTCAGAAACAACAGCGGCGACAGGGGAGTAAACCAGAGTTGGTGCAACTTGTAGGGTGCAATCAGCATCAGCGTCCCCAGGGACGACTGGTGGCCAAAGGACAAGACCACGCCGGCGATGATGAAAAAGGCCATGATCCGGCGCAGCAGCCGCTCACCACGATCCATCAGAAACTCCGTTGGCTGGTTGAGAGCGCCGAAAGGACCGGGCAGATTGACCCGGCCACGGTATTCTTCGAACAATGCCGGCAGGTTTTCGACCCCCAGCACGGTCAGATAGAGCATGACGCACCAGGCCACCTCAAACAGCACCGAGGTCCCGTTCCAGAACACCAGGGCATGCCAGATGTTGTAATATTTGCCCAGGTCGAAGGTGACCCCGAGACCGACCAGAAAATAGCCGATGAAAGCGGTCAGGGTCGCCGGCCGCAGCAGGGCATGGTATTTTTCATGGCCGAAAATCTCGACAATGGCCGCAGTGGTAAAGCCGCCGGCCGCCAGGGCCACCCCACAGGCGACATCGAAGGCGATCCAGATACCCCAGGGATAACCGGGGTTGAGGTGAGCCATGGAGGCGAAGCCGTAAAAAAAGCGGAAATAGGCGAAATAACACCCAGCGGCGATGAAAAACAACAGCACCCAGGTATTGAAGGTCAGGAATTTGCCCCGCAAGGCGCAGGCGTGGTTACTCATCGTGCTCTCCTCTCTGCTCCTTAGCGGTTTTCCGCCGGTTGTTATAGACCATGATGCCACCAAGGATGGTATAGACGGCGATGGGCGGGATGAAATACTGGAAGATCCGATGCTGAATACTTTCGGTCAGCGATGAAACCGGCTTGTCTTCGAAATCGCCCAGCCCCAAGGATGCAAAAGCGACATTTTTTTTGGTCAGATAGAGCACATCGGTCCCGCCGACTTCATGCTCCCCATAGATGTGGTCGTCATAACGGTCCGGGTTTTCCCTGATCCGCTGGCGGGCGATCTCGAGTAATTCCTGGCGTTTGCCGAAAACAATGGCACCGGCCGGGCAGGCTGCGGCACAGGCGGTCGGCATGCCGTGCTTGATCCGGGAGTTGCTGCACAGGTTGCATTTTTTCACCGTCGGAATGGCCTTCTGCCATTCGAACTGCGGCACGTTGAAGGGGCAGGCCACCATACAGTAGCGACAGCCCATACATTTCTTGGCATCATATTGCACCGAGCCATCGGCGGTTTTTTTCAGGGCTCCGACGATACAGGCTGACTGGCAGGCCGGATCGATGCAATGCATGCACTGCCGTTTGACAAAGGTCGCTTCCCCCTGCTGATCCCGATACATCTTGATCAGGGTATAGGAGTACTGGGACAGTTCGCGGGGCGAATCATACAATCCCTCGTCAAAGCTCGCTTCCGGCGGCAGGCCGTTTTCTTTTTTGCAAGCCACCTGGCAAGCTTTGCAACCGATACAGCGGGTCGAATCATTGAGCATCCCGTACCAGTCCGGATCTGCTTTCACCGGTTGCCGCTGGGCTGCGGCCGGGGTCGCCGCAGAGCAGACCGCGGCCCCTCCGACGGCCGTTAACTTGAAAAACTTTCTTCGTGAGATGTCCATGCCTACCCCCTCTTATCCTGTTCCGGAGGTTGCGGCTCTTTTCTCCCCGCCGTTGCCTTCATAGCGACAGCGCCGGCGGCCAGCCCGGCCAGGCCGGTATAGACCGGAGTCAGATCGACATCCTTATGGTGATCGGTGGCGATGGGCGGATAGGCAGCCGGCGGGGTCACCTCCTTGATCTGCACCGGGGTGGCCAAAGACTGGTCAAAGGGGAAGGCCGGTTCAACGCAACCGATGCAGGGATGGCCGTTTTCAATGCACCAGTTGGTGCCGCCGTTGAAGCGTTTTTCCGGGCAATCGGCATGAGTGATCGGACCTTTACAGCCAAGCTTGTAGAGACAATAGGGATCGGAAGCTTTCTGGGCGAAGCGGCCGGCATCAAAGTGGCCGCGCAACGGGCAGTTATCGTGGATCAGCTTACCGTAATGAGCCACTGGCCGACCGACCTCATCGACTTTGACGATCTTGGGACCGCCCAGCAGGACCGCTGCCACAGTGCTGATGAACCAGTCGGGGTGCATGGCGCAGCCGGGCAGGTTGATGGTCGGCGTCACCACGCCATGGTCACGAAACACTTCGGCCACCCCTTTGGCCCCGGTCGGATTGGGAGCCGCCCCGACCACCCCGCCATAGGAAGCACAGCTGCCGGCCGCGATCACCGCTTTGGCTTTGCGCCCCAGCCGCAGCACATGCTCCAGCCCGGTGATGCCGTGGCCGTTCTTTTCCCCGACCTCACAGGCGGTGCCGTTGTCCTTGGTGGCCACGGCGCCTTCCACCACCAGCAGAAACGGTTTGACCTCGGTATCGTACATGGCCTGCATGGCCAGGTCGCCGGAGGCCGCCATCACCGTCGGGTGAAAAGCGAGCTCGGTGTGATGGCCGGGCACGATCTGCCCGAGCAAGACATCCTGAATCCGTGGCGACAGAGCGTTCAGCAGCGATACGCTGCAGCCGCTGCAGGCTCCGGCCGCCAGCCAGATGATCGGGGTTTCTTCCAGGGCCTCGGCAAACGCCTTGCGCAGCAGCGGGTTATCGAACAGGCTCATCCCGAACACAGCTGCTGCTCCGGCCGTGCCTTTTAAAAATTTACGTCGACTCAGTTCCATTAGTTCTCTCCCCGGGGGTCATCCACCCCCAACAGGTGTTCAATTTCATTGACGACCAGGCGAACCGCTTGGGGGACCGCCTGCCGCACCGCATCACAAATCCCGATGCCCAGCGCTGTCGATGCCGGCTGTACACCGATCACCACGGTCTGCTCCGGCTTGCAATCGACCAGCTCCCCCAGTTTGAGGGTTTCCAGCAAACCAACCTGGTGCAGGGAATTCATCGGCAATCCTCCCTGCTCGACCTCATCCGGGCTGAACCGATACAGCGTCCCCGGTTCCTGACCGCCGCGGACCGCATCAAGCACAATCAGCTTGCGGCGGTCGGCAAAGATATCCATCAGGTCGATGGCCGAAGTTCCGGCATCAAACAGTTCGACCTGTTCCGGCAGGTTTTCCGCGTCAAGAGCGCTCAGCACCGCAGCGGCGAAGCCGTCGTCACGACAAAGGATATTGCCCACTCCCATCACCAGGATCGGAGCACGCAAGGCCACAGCTGCAGAAGTCATTCCTGCGGCCCGACGACGAAGCGCCCCAGATCCTGCCCTTTGGGGTCAACGACATGAACGGCACAGGACAGGCAGGGGTCGTAAGCACGCACGATCCGAACCAGCTCAAAGGGATTATTTTTGTCTTTGACCGAGGTGCCGATAAGGGACTGTTCAATGGGACCGGGCTGACCGGTGGAATCCATCGGTCCGGCGTTCCAGGTCGTCGGAACAACGGCCTGATAGTTTTTTGTTTTGCCTTCTTCCACCACGATCCAATGGCCCAGGGCGCCCCGCGGCGCTTCGTGCAGGCCCATCCCCCGTGCGCTCACATTGAGATCAAAATCGGTGAAGGACGGTTGGCCCGGTTGCAGCTCCATGGCCCAGTCGCGCAACTTGCCGGCCACGACCCGGGTTTCGATGGCGCGCGCAGCATGCCGGCCCAGCACCGAGAACAGCGCAGTTGGGGAGGCATTGAAGCGGCCCAGCACGCCATCGATCAGGCGCCGGATCTGGACATCGCCGGACACATAGCTGGCCAGCATCCGCGCCAGCGGCCCAACTTCCATGACCTCGCCGTTGTAACGTGGCGACTTGCACCAGCTGTAAGCGCCGGCCTTGTCATGATCAGCTTCGGTCACCCCTTCAAAGGGATGGCGAATCCCGGAGTCGACATACCAGCTGTTCTGGACATCTTCGGTGATCAGCAGCGGATCGACCCGCTCCATGCTGAGATCTTTCCCCCTGACAATCCCCTGCGGCAGATAGCGTTTGCGTTTGGTCAGATCCGGGTCACTGTCCAGGTCGAACACCCCGAAGGACATGAATTGCCGGCAACCGGCGCCGATTTCAAAGTAATCGCTGTAGCGGCCGGCCACCAACAGCACATCCGGCAGGTAACAGGTATCGATGAAATCGATCAGCTGGTCCACCTTGCCGATAAATTGGGTAATTTTGTCCCGAGTCGGCTGGGTTGACACGCCGCCGGCGACGATCGCCATATTGTGGGGCATCTTGCCGCCGAACAACGCCACGGTTTCATGGGCCAGGCGGCGCATGTTCAGGGCCTCGACATAGTGGGCGACCGCGGCCATGTTTTCTTCTTTGCTGAGCCGATAGTCCCCCTCATAGCGCGGCACAAAGGGTCCCAGATGGCCGCGGCTGATAAAATCCTGGACTTTCTTGAGGACCGGGTCAGTGCCGCTGTAATCGGCCACCGCCGTAACATCGACATAGTCGAGGGCGGCCAGTTGATAAAAATGGAGAATATGGGACTGGAGGTAGTTCGCCCCCTGAATGAGGTTGCGCAGAATGCGGCCGTTATCGGTGATACTACCCTGCACGCCGTAGGCTTGATCCAGGGCGAAAGCCGCGGCCAGGCCGTGAGAGGTCGGGCAGACTCCGCAAATGCGCTGCATGATCCGCGCGGCATCGCGAGGATCGCGGCCAAGTAGGATATTTTCCAGCCCGCGATAAAGCATCCCGGAGCTCTTTGCTTCCTTGACGATCCCGCCATCCAGGGTCGCTTCAATCTTGAGATGGCCTTCAATCCTGGATATGGGGTCGATGGTAATCTTTGTTGACATGGGATTCTCTCCTGATCTCATAAAAAAAATGGCACAACAGCAACCAACCCGTCTTGACCTGTTTCTTTATGCTCCTTTCCTTAAAAAGCTGCGGTAACCGTACGGGGAGGTTGCGCAAATAAAACATCGGTCACAGATCAAGGAATGTGCCAACCAGAAATTTTTCTTTGCAACAGGTATGATTTTAGTGGTGACAGGCTGTTTTTTGAGAATAACCGGTCGAAAGAAGGGATTCTCAGAAATGGGTCATTCTGTCCAGAATTTGTTTCAAACCTACACAAAATTGCCAGCTGCAACAGCGGCAAAAGCACTTAACCGGGAAAAAAATTTTACCCGGACTGCTCGCGACGACTATTTTTCCGGTTTGCCAATCGCATACTGCTCTAGTTTACGGTCCAACGTCTTCCGGGAAATCTTAAGAATTTCAGCTGTTTTCATCTTGTGATAGCGGGTCTGGCGAAAAACCTGCTCAATATAAAGCTGCTCCAATTCCGCCAGGGACATGTGCTGGGCGGGAAGTTTGAACGCCGTGGTGCCGCCATCGATAATGCTCAGCGGCAGGTGGGAACTTTTGATCAGACCGTCATCGGCCAGCAGCGCCGCCATCTCCAGCACGTTTTGCAGCTCCCGGACATTGCCCGGCCACTCATACTGCACCAGGCGCTTCAGAGCCGCCGCTTCGATGTCCAACTCCCGCCCTTCCTGCTTGCGCAGGAAAAACCGCACCAGCAGCGGAATGTCTTCGCGCCGCTCTCGCAAGGGTGGCAGTTTCAGGGTGGCGACATTGATCCGGTAGTAAAGATCCTGACGAAACCGCCCCGCCGCGACCTCCTCCTTCAAATCTTTGTTGGTCGCTGCGACAAAACGCACATCCGCATGCTTGACCTGGGTCGAACCGACCGGCATATATTCTTTTTCCTGCAGCACCCGCAGCAGCTTGGCCTGCAGGGCCGGGCTCAGATCGCCGACCTCATCCAGGAACAGGGTGCCCCGATGAGCCTCCTGGACCAGCCCGCTCTGGCTGGCGATGGCCCCGGTAAAGGCGCCTTTAACATGCCCGAACAGCTGACTTTCCAGCAGAGTATCGGTCAGGGCGGCGCAGTTAATGGTCAAAAAACGATGTTCGCGACGCGGGCTTGAATAATGGATGGTCGAGGCGATCAGCTCCTTGCCGGTACCGCTTTCCCCCAGCACCAGGACGCTCGCATCACTGTCCGCGACCTTGCGGGCCAGCGCGTAAACCTGTTCAAAACATTTACTTTTAAAGATAATCTGGCCCGGATCAAAGCGGTCTTTCAGTGCCGCCTTCAGGGACTGATTCTCCTTTTCCAGCCGGCTGCGCTCCAGGACCCGGCTGACAATCGCCGCCACATCGTCGCTCCCTAACGGCTTGATCAGATATTCATGGGCGCCGGCCTGCACCGCCCTGACCGCTTTACGGACCGTTGCCAAGGCACTGACCACCACCAGTGTCGCCCTGGGATAGGCGGTGACCAGGCGTTTGAGCAGATCATCAAGGGGAGCGCCGGGTAATTGGTCATCGATAAAAATCAGGTCCGGATACTCGGCATTGTGCCCTTTCGGCAAATCCATAAGCTGCTGGGCATTGTTGTACAAAGCCACCTGATGCCCCGCCGCTTCCAGCCAGGGGACCAGGAAAGACTGCGCCTGCTCAGTGCTGTCGCAAACATAGATGGTGCCCTGCTGCATAAAACCGCCTCCCGGGAAATTGTGTCATTTTGTCCAAGGCATTAAAGGGTAATTTTGCATTCGCGTCAACACCGGCCTGCCGGGCGCTCTGCAGCCGCCCTTTTGCTCCATCCTGTTTTCCGGTTTGATTTTTGCATCAGCTCGTACCGCTGCGGCCGGCGAAAAAGACCATCGACAAATTTTTTTGCGTCTTGGCATCGTCAGCTGCTGGAGTCCGAGCAGGGACGAGGATGCTGTTTTTCGACAGCCCGCTATAGTATGATGGCGCATTGTCTGCCGCCGGGATAATCACCTGCCAACCCAAAGCTGTGGAATATATTCATGCACGAAGTCGGTATCACCAGGAACCTTGTCGAAATCGCCGAAGACCATGCCCGCCGGGCCGGCAGCAACCGCGTTCTCTCGGTCAGCGTGGATATCGGTGAGCTCTCCGGGGTGGTGGCAGAGGCGGTCGAATTCTGCTTTTCAGCGGTGACTCAGGACACCATGCTGGAAGGGGCGACCCTGCTGATCAACCGGATCCCTGGTAAAATGACTTGTGAAGAGTGCCGGCATGTGTTTGCCGCTGACAATCTGACCTTTTCCTGCCCGGCCTGCGACAGTTTTCTGGTCCAGACCACGCAGGGGAATGAATTGCGAATGACCGAACTGGAGGTTGAATAATCATGTGTATCGAATGCGGCTGTGAAGAAGCAACTCATCCTGCTCACGACCATGAGCATCCTCACCATCATGAGCATGGACCCAAAACCTTGCGGATCGAGGAAGACCTGCTCAGCAAAAATAACCGTCTGGCCGGCCAGAACCGGCAGATGTTCCGGGAACAGGGTGTTTTCGTGCTCAACCTGGTCAGCTCGCCGGGATCGGGCAAAACCACTTTACTGGAAAAAACCATTAGCGCCCTCGCCCCTGAAATGCGCATCGCCGTCCTCGAAGGGGATCAGCAGACCAGCAACGATGCCGAGCGCATCGCCGCCACCGGCGTCCCGGTCAAACAGATCAACACCGGTGCCGGCTGCCACCTCGACGCCCACATGGTCAGCCACGGCGTGGCCGACTTCGACCTTCCCGAGACCGATGTGCTGATGATTGAAAATGTCGGCAACCTGGTCTGCCCGGCCTCTTTCGATCTGGGTGAACATCACAAGGTCGTGGTCCTTTCGGTCACCGAGGGGGAAGACAAACCGATCAAGTATCCGCACATGTTCCGGGCTGCCGATGTGCTGCTGCTCAACAAGACCGACCTGCTCCCCTATCTTGATTTCGACCTGGACAAGTGCCGGGACTTCGCCCGCCAGGTCAATCCGCGGATTCGCATTTTTGAACTGTCCTGTAAAACCGGTGCCGGCTTTGACGACTGGCTGGGCTGGTTGCGTCAGCAGATTCTGATCTGATCCGGATTGGGTCATTTTGACACATTGCACCTGCTAAACCTCTTGCTCAGAGTTTTTTTCCACTCAGGCTCCCTTGGTGCAAACGAAAACGGAACAAACAAGTAAAGGATTGTCACCGTGTGCTTAGCCGTACCGATGCAGGTTATGGAAATTGATCAGGATAACGCCCTGTGCGCAGTGGATGGCGTCCGTCGTAGCGCCAGCCTGATGATGCTTGACGATGTCAAGGTCGGCGACTTTGTCCTGATCCACGCCGGTTTTGCTATTGAAAAGCTGGATCCGCGGGAAGCTGAAAAGACCCTGGAGATGTTCCGTGCGATTGCCGCACAGGAACAGGCAGAACCATGACCCAAAGCAGCGCTTATCGCGATCCGGCGGTTGCCGCCGGATTACTCGACCGCATCCGCGACAAGGCGGCGACATTTGCCCGTCCGGTCACCCTGATGGAAGTCTGCGGCACCCACACCATGGCGATCCATGAACATGGCCTGCGGGGCTTGCTGCCAGCCGGGATCAGACTGGTGTCCGGCCCCGGCTGCCCGGTCTGTGTTACTCCCATCGACTATGTCGACCAGGCGCTGGCCCTGTGCCGGCTGCCCGACACCATCATCACCACCTTCGGCGATATGGTGCGAGTGCCGGGCTCGCAAACCAGCCTGCTTGAAGAAAAAGCGCGTGGGGCCGATATCCGCATTGTTTATTCAGCCCTCGATGCGGTCAGCCTGGCTCGGCATAACCCGGACCGGCAGGTGGTGTTCCTGGGGGTGGGCTTCGAAACCACGGCGCCGACCGTAGCCGGGGCGATCTTGCAGGCCCAGCAGGCGGGGCTGGACAATTTCTCCGTCCTCTGCGCCCACAAGACCATGCCGGCGCCGATGCAGGCGCTCAGCGCCGACCCCGACCTGCAGGTGGACGGCTACCTCTGCCCGGCCCACGTCAGTGCCATCATCGGCGCCGATGCCTACACGGAACTGACCACCCGCTACCGGGTCCCCTGCGTGGTCACCGGCTTCGAGCCCCTCGATATCCTGCAGGGAGTGGATATGCTGGTCAGCCAGATCGTCGGCGGAATCGCCAGGGTTGAAAACCAGTATTGCCGCTACGTCAAAAACGCCGGCAATCCGCGTGCCCAACAGCTGCTGACCCAGGTGTTCGAGCCCTGTGACGCCCGTTGGCGCGGACTGGGCCTGATCACCGCCAGCGGCCTGCAAATCAGAGCAGCTTACAGTTTTTTTGACGCCGCGCAGCGCTTCGGGGTCACGGTGGCACCGGCCGCTGAGCCGCTGGGTTGCCGCTGCGGAGAAATCCTTAAAGGCAAACTCGGCCCCCGCGACTGCCCGCTGTTCGGCCAGCGCTGCACCCCGGCCACCCCGGTTGGCGCCTGCATGGTGTCCAGCGAAGGCACCTGCGCGGCCGAGTACAAGTATGGATTTTAGCCAGAGTATCCTCCTCTGCTCCGGCCCCTTGCCTGATTGGGGCCGTGGATGCCAAAGGAGAGAAAGTAACCAATATGCCTGATGACATTATCCTGCTCGGCCACGGTAGTGGCGGCAAGCTCAGCCACCAATTGCTGGACGAGCTGATCATCCCCATGCTTTCCGAGGTTGAGACCAAAGACCAGAACGACGCGGCGCTGCTCACCCACGCCGGCCAGCGGCTGGCCTTTACCACCGACTCTTACGTGGTCGACCCGATCTTTTTTCCGGGCGGCACCATCGGCGATCTGGCCGTGTATGGCACGGTCAATGATCTGGCCATGGTCGGCGCCCAGCCGCTCGCTATCAGCGTCGGCCTGATTCTCGAAGAAGGGCTGCCCAAGGACGATCTGCAGCGGGTGCTGGAGAGCATGAAACAGGCTGCAGCCAGTGCCGGGGTCAGGATCGTGACCGGTGACACCAAGGTCGTGCCGCGCGGCAAAGCGGACAAAATATTCATCAACACCTCCGGCATCGGAGTCTTCGCTCATGACTTCAACCTGACCGGCAACAATGCCCGCCCGGGCGATAAGGTGCTGATCAACGGCAGCATCGGCGATCACGGTATGGCGATCCTGGCCAGTCGTGAAGGGCTGGCCCTTGAGACCGATATCAGCAGCGACAGCGCTCCCCTCAACGGTCTGGTCGAGGCCCTGCTGACCCACATCGGTGCGGCCGTGCATGTCCTGCGCGATCCGACCCGGGGCGGCGTGGCGACGACTCTCAAGGAGATCGCCCTGCAGTCCGGGGTCGATATCGTGCTTGATGAGACTGCGCAACCGGTCCATCACAACGTCCGTAGCGCCTGCGCCATTCTCGGGCTGGACCCGCTGTTTGTCGCCAATGAAGGAAAAATGCTCGCCGTGGTTGCCGCGGACCAGGCCGAAGCAGCCCTGCAGATCATGCGCAGCCATCCCCGCGGCCTGGAAGCGGCCATTATCGGTGAAGTCAGCGCGGCCTCTACCGGCCGGGTGGCCATGCGCACCGCCCTGGGCGGTCTACGGGCTATCGACATGCTGGCTGGGGAGCAGTTGCCGCGGATCTGCTGAACGGTGGGAGAGGCAGTGAACAAAGCCATAACCAGAACACGGCTGCATATCGAAGGGATCGTCCAAGGGGTCGGTTTTCGCCCTTTTGTCTATCGCGAGGCGCAGGCTTGTGGCCTGGCCGGCTGGGTGCTGAACAACAGCCAAGGGGTGCTGATCGAAATCGAAGGGCTGCCCGCGCAGCAGCAAGAATTCCTCGCGCGCCTACAACAGCGGCTACCGCCGCTGGCCAGCATCACCCGCCTGGTCCGGCAGCCGATCCCGGCCCAGGGGGAGAGTTCCTTTCAGATCCGGGCCAGTGCCACGGAAAACGACCATAACATCCAGGTCGCCGCGGACAGTTATGTCTGCCCCGATTGCCTGGCCGAACTGTTTGATCCCGCCGACCGCCGTTATGGCTATCCGTTTATCAACTGCACCAACTGCGGTCCCCGTTACAGCATTGTCACGGCCATTCCTTACGACCGCCCCAACACCACCATGGCCGCCTTCCGCATGTGCCCGCACTGCCAGGCCGAATATGACGATCCCGGCTCCCGCCGATTTCATGCCCAGCCCAATGCCTGCCCGGTCTGCGGACCGCAGCTACAGCTGGTCGATGCCGCCGGCAACCCGGTCAACGGCGACCCGATTGCGCAAACCAGCGCCCTGCTCGCCGCAGGCCATATTATCGCCATTAAAGGGCTGGGCGGATATCATCTCGCCGTAGCCGCCGACAATGCTGCGGCGGTTGCCGAGCTGCGGCGGCGCAAAGCCCGGGATGAAAAACCTTTCGCCCTGATGAGCTTCGATCTGGAGCGGATTCGCGGCTACGCCCGGGTCAGCGCGGCGGAAGCCGCGCTGCTGACTGGCCCGCAGCGCCCCATCGTCCTGTTGGAAAAACTGCCCGAACACAACCTTGCCGAGCTGGTCGCCCCGCGCAACCGCTATTTTGGCGTCATGCTCCCGGCAACCCCGCTCCACTACCTGCTGCTGCGCCAGTTTCCGGCCCTGGTCATGACCAGCGGCAACCGTAGCGACGAGCCCATCGCTTTTGAGGACCACGATGCCCGCGAGCGCCTCGCCACCATCGCCGATTACCGACTCAGTCACAACCGCGCCATTCACATCCGTTGCGACGATTCCATCGCCCGCGTGATGACCGGCAAACCGTTGTTGCTGCGCCGCTCCCGCGGTTTTGTACCCCACAGTCTGCCCCTGCCCGGGGCACAGTCCAGAGTCCTGGCCCTGGGGGCGGAGCTGAAGAGTACCTTCTGCCTGAGCCGCCGCGACCGGGCATTTTTGAGTCAGCATATCGGTGACCTCAAGAACCTGGAGACAGCCCAGTCCCTTGCTGCCGGTATCGCTCATCTGGAGAGGATTCTTGAATGGCAGCCCGAAGTGATCGCTCATGACCTGCATCCCGATTATCTGTCGACCAGCTACGCCCGGGAGCGGGCCGCACAGCACAACGGGCTGCCCTGCATCGCGGTCCAGCATCATCATGCTCACCTGGCCAGCTGCATGGCTGAAAACGGCATCAGCGAACCCTGCATCGGCTTGGTCTGCGACGGGATCGGCTACGGCGAGGACGGACAGATCTGGGGCGGGGAATTCCTGATCGGCGATTACCACAGTTATCAACGGGTCGGTCATTTCGCTGACCTGCCCATGCCCGGCGGGGATGCCGCCACCCGGGAACCCTACCGCATGGCGATCAGTCTCCTACACCGGGTCTATGGACGGGAGCTACCGGAGCTGCCCTTTTTACGTAGCGTCCCGGACGGCACCCTGCAGCTGCTTTTGCAAATGATTGAAAAAAGGGTCAACAGCCCGCTGACCAGCAGTTGCGGGCGACTGTTTGACGCCATCGCGGCATTGACCGGACTGCGCAGCCACAGTCATTACGAAGGGCAGGCCGCGCTGGAACTGGAGATGGCGATCAGCGGCAACTGCTTTACCCCCTACCCTTACCAGCTCGAACCGCAGGCCGGGCAGTGGATTTTCGATCCGGGGCCCAGTGTCCGCGCCATCGTCAACGATCTGTTTGAGGAGGTTGACGTCGGAATGATCAGTGGTCGTTTTCACACCACCCTGGCGGTGATGATGGTCGATGTCTGCAGCCATATTCGCGCTGCTCATGGGCTGTGCAAGGTGGTTTTATCGGGCGGGGTCTTCCAGAACCGGTTCCTGACCGAAACCATCCTGTCACTGTTACATAAACAGGATTTCCAGCCGGTTACGCATTCCCTGGTCCCGCCCAACGATGGCGGCCTGGCTCTGGGGCAAGCGGTGATCGCCGGGCACCAGTTGCAGTAGCGGCCCCACCCGGCCATCTGAACTCTCGGCCGAACGTTCGACCATAGGCGAATGCAACCGATCAGGCGTTGCTAGAGCCGATCCCCGGCGACCAGGGAACGGTTCATCTGCAGCCCCTGTGCCCGGTTGCCAATGAATTTGGCGGAGCTGGAACTGAGCAAGGCCGACGGGTGACCGATCGCGCTGATCGCAACCGGGGTATCGATAAAGCGCACGCCGGCCAGGTCGAGTCGACTCTGCTCGGTCAGGATACCGACCGTCCCCTGCAGATCGACCCCGGTCAGGGTCAGCCGGGAATGGCTCACCAGTAGGGCCGGAGCCTCAGTCAGCGAATGGATCCGGGAAGACTCCATGGTCACTTCGGAATCGTGGATCTCGATATGCCGGGCCGACAGGTTTTCCAGGCGCACATTGCGACAGCGCTGGATGCTCAGGGTGGAATAATGACCGCTGAACACCCGCCCATTTTCACCCTCGCAAAAGCCGGCCGCAAGTTCAGGTGGACTGGCGACAGGCTGGGGGCGTTGTGGATTCTCCGTCAACCTGCCGAGTAGCGCATTATTAAAGCGCGCCGGGTTCTCCGCCATCGGCGTGTGTCCCAGACCGTCCAGCAGCACCAGCTGGGCCTGCGGCAGGTTCCAGGCCAGCAGTTTGGCGATCCGTAACGGGGCCACCTGATCCTGGGTCCCCCAGAGCAGCCAGGTCGGCACCCTGATGCGGGGCAGGAGCAGGGAAAAATTGGTTTCCACCAGAGCCAAGGCGGCAATTCGCGCCGGGTCACCCGCCAGGAAACGTTCACGCAGCTCCGCCGAGGTCAGAATCAGGCCCGGGTCCAATGGTATCCGTGAGGTTTTTTCAAGCAGCAGGCCGGCCACCTTTCCCAGCGATGACTGCAGGGAATCCGCAAAAAACGGCACCTCCAGACGCAGCTGCTGCCGGACGAAATACTGGCTCAAGGCCAGCCGATGCAGGGTGCCGACCGTATCGACCAGCACCAAACGCTTCAGCTCAGCGCTATGACGGGAGGCATAGACCATAGCTACCGCACCACCCAGGGAGTGCCCGACCAGGGTCAGCGGTTTATCCGGCAGGGTTGCCACCAGCCAGTCAACGATGGCTGCATAGGCCTCAGGAGTGTAGAGCTGATTGCCCTTGGCGGAACGTCCGAAACCGGGCAGATCCGGGGCCACCACATGATAATGAGTCGCCAGCTCCGGCAGCAGTGAGTCCCACGTAGTGCCGGCTTCATCCCCCAGACCGTGGAGCAGCAGGACCAGTTCGGGATGCTCCTGCCCGGCCTCGCGGATCAGCATCTGCCCGTTGAAATAGGGTTCGGTCACGAGCTTTTCGCTGGACCAGGTTGCCGCATCAGCCACCCCGCCAAATCGACAGGTTAACAGAATGACCAGCAGGCCGGCCAGCGGCCAAACGGCACGGAGACGAACGCGCCGTAGCCGTTGCCACCGACAAGCCGCAGCCAAGTCGCCCCGGGTTATCCTTTGCATTTCATCCCCTTCCTGGCGCAACCATGATCAGCCGGCCTTGGTCAAAAGAACGCGTCCCGCCAGGAATCCCGGCGCAGAGCCTTCCCGGCGGCATTCTACTTGACAGCACTGCCTATTTTTCCGATAGTCAGAATCTTGTAAAGCGACCCGTTATGCGGAATTTTCCAGCGTTAATCATCTCAGGTATAACCTAAAGCAGATGCGAATTCTATTGATCAATCCGCCCAACTGCGGCCGCAGCATTCCCGAAGAACGTTATGGGATCACCTCCCTGAAACAGATTTTTCGTGGCGAGCCGCTGAGCCTGGAGACCCTGGCCGGGAACCTGCCCGAGCATGACGTACGGATTCTCGATCTCAAAGCCGACCCGGCCGGCCTGGAAGCGACCCTGGCGGCCTTTGTCCCGGACCTGGTCGGGCTGACCGCCATGACCTGCGAAGCCAATACCGTGCTGGCGTTGGCCGGCGCGATCAAAAAAAACGCTCCGGCAACGGTGGTGGTCGGCGGCGTGCATGCATCCAATGACCCGGACTTTTTCAACCATCCGGACATCGATTATATTGCCATCGGTCTTGGCAAACAGAGTTTGCGTGAACAGATCTCTCATCTTGAGAGCGGAGATCAAACGCCTGTCCCCGGCATAGCCAGGACGAATCCTGGCCAAAAACTGCGTTGGCAGCCAAGATCATTCAGCCGGGCCGACCTTGCCGATAGCGTCGCGCCACGCTATGACCTGGTCGACCACTACCGCCCCCAGTATACCCTGGAAGGCCTCGGACTGCAGATGGGTCTGGTCGCCAGCGCCGCCGGCTGCCCCTATGACTGTAATTTCTGCTGCATCGGCCCATTGACCGGCGGGGCCTACCTGACCGCGTCGATCGCAACGGTGCTGCGTGACATCCGGGCGCTCCCCCAGGCCCCGGTCATTCGCCTGGTCGATGCCAACAGCTTCGGGCAGCCGGACCATGCCCTGGCCCTGGCCGAAGCCATTGCCGAGGTCGGTCTGCGCAAGCAATATCTGGCCGATGTCCGTTCCGATATGGTGGTCCGTACACCGCACCTGCTCAAACGCTGGCGGGAGGTCGGCCTGCGCGCCGTGGTCATCGGCTTTGAAGAAATCGAGGATCAAGCCCTCGGCAATATGAACAAGGCCAACAACCAGGCCAACAATCGCGAAGCGATCCGCATCCTCCACGATCTCGGCCTGACCATTGTTGGCGACTTCATTATTGCGCCGGATTATACTGAAGATCAATTTGACCGGCTCGGCGAGTTTGTCCGCGAGCAGCAGATTGAATTGCCCATGTACACGGTCTTGACGCCGCTGCCGGGCACCGGCTTATATGAACGGATGAAAACCGAAATCAGCAACCATAACCTCGACTATTACACCCTGACCAATGCGGTGGTTCCGACCCGGTTGGAAGAAAAACTCTTCTACCAGCGCTACGCGGCACTGCTTCAGGACGGCCATCACAACGCAAAGGTTTAGCTTTTCATGTCTGTTTACATCACCGATCTTGCCGCATTCCTGCCCAACCAGCCGGTCTCCAACCAACAGATGGAAGAGATTCTTGGCATGGTCAATCAGCTGCCCTCGCGCACCCGGCGGATCATCCTCCGTAACAATAAGATCACCACCCGCTACTATGCCATCGATCCGGCCACCGGCCAAACCACCCACACCAATGTGCAGCTGACCGCGGCCGCCATCAAGGGGCTGACCCCCTACCCGGGCTTCTCGACCGCAGATATCGAATGCCTCAGCTGCGGCACCTCCTCGCCGGACCAGCTGATGCCCGGTCATGCGCCGATGGTCCACGCCGCCATCGGCGGCGGCCCCTGCGACGTCCTGAGCGCCGCCGGCATCTGTACCTCGGGGATGAGCGCACTGCGCTACGCCTGGATGAATGTCGCCCTCGGCCTCACCGCCAACGCCGTCGCCACCGGCTCGGAAATCGCCTCCTCCTTCATGCGCGCACGGTTGTCCGGTGACGTCGATCAGGACAAAGTCGAGCTGCTTGAAAAACAGCCCGCCCTCTCCTTTGAAGCGGATTTTCTGCGCTGGATGCTGTCGGACGGCGCCGGGGCCGCGTTTCTCAGCAACCGCCCCGCCCCCGCCGGGCCGTCATTGCAGATCGAGTGGATTGATTTGCTCTCCTTCGCCGATGAGTATCCCCCCTGCATGTTTGCCGGAGCCGAAAAACAGGCCGATGGCAGCCTGCGCGGCTGGCGCGAATACCCAAGCCTGGCCGATGCTGTTGCCGCGCAAAGTTTTCTGATCAAGCAGGACGTCAAGCTGCTCAACGACAATATTATCAGCGTTGCCGTAGAAAAAATGCTCACCCGGATTATTCAGAAATATCGCCTCAAGGCCGAGGAGATCGACTGGTTTTTGCCCCACTATTCGTCCGATTTTTTCCGCGCAGCCCTGGCTGCACGCATGGCCGCCATCGACTTCACCATCCCCCTGGAGCGCTGGTTCACCAACCTTGGCAATAAAGGCAATACCGGCTCGGCCTCCATCTACATCATTCTGGAAGAGTTGTTTCATTCCGGGAAATTGCAAAAAGGCGAGAAGTTGCTCTGCTTTATTCCGGAGAGCGGCCGTTTTTCCATGTGCTACATGCTGCTCACGGTTGTCTGACTTACGCTTTGACCGATCGAGAGCAATCCGTTTCAACGCTACGAATTTCAGGAGAAGACCATGCCCCAACCCCATTGCACCTAGTACTCTATACCGCCTGCCCGACCTGGGGAGACTGTAGCGCCCGTGTTCCAAAACATCGCGACCACGGCGAGATTCCGGGCTGCTTTTTCAGCGCCGCAGCTGAACGAAGCTACGACCGCTCCATCGCCAGATTTATCAAGGATCAACAGGACTGAGGAACTGGCGAGCAGGGAACTTGGAAAAAATCCCAACGCGGAGTGTTTCGCAAGCAGAATCAGAAAATGGCTCTGGATACCGGGGCAGGGTGAGCAAACAGGATGCGGGTGAAAACCACCATACCGACCCTCCCGGTATGGTGGCGCGTCAAGTCAACTTTTAGCGGTGCGCTGCTGCAGGGAGATTGACATCCTGTGCAGAGGTAGCGGTCTTACTCAGGTGTTCGACCAGCGATTCCAGAAAAGCAAGGCACTCTTCCAGCTGTTCAATCTCAATATATTCATTGGTTTTATGGGCCTGCACGATCGACCCGGGTCCCAAAATCACCGCCGGGATTCCAGCAACGGTCTCATACATGCCACCTTCCGAGCCATAGGAAACCTTCCCACCCCAGGCCGGAAGAATTGTCCGGATTAATTCGAAGCCCTCACTGCCACAGGCATCCCCCATCGCCGGGTAGGAAAAAAGCTCTTCCCACTCGACACCGGCCAGGGGACTGACAGCTTTCATCAACGGCTCCAGATCCTCAGCAACCCGCTTTTTCAGGGCTTCGATAACGGCAACAGGATCATGCTCCGGCAAGCTTCTTATTTCAAAATTGAATGAGCTTGAATCGGGCGTGATGTTCGTCGCGACCCCACTATGAATAATCGTCGTCAACATGGTCGAATAGGGGACCGAATAATCCTCATCAAACGGGCCGTTCTGCTTGAACGATTCCGTCAGATCTTCAATCATCGAAATGATCTGGGCGCTGTATTTAATGGCATTGACATGTTTCGGGGCCAGCGAAGAATGGCCTGCCGTGCCATGGACACGACAGATCATGGAGATTTTCCCCTTCTGCCCGGTGATATATTTCATCTCCGACGGCTCGCCGATGATCGTCAACAAAGGCTTGACCGGAAGATTGGCGAGATATTGGGTCAAGGATGGAACGCCGACGCAACCGACCTCTTCATCATAGGAAAAACAGAGGTAAAGGGGTCTTTTCAAGGGTGCTGCTACCATGGTTGGCACAGCTGCCAGCAGACAGGCGAGGAACCCTTTCATATCACTGGTGCCACGCCCATACAGCAGGCCATCACGTTCAAGAAGCTCAAAAGGGGATCCCAGCCAGCCATCTTCACGGGCCGGGACAACATCCGTATGGCCAGAGAGCACAATTCCAGGAACCGTCGCGGGACCGATACAGGCAACCAGATTCGCTTTACGGCCGCTCTCATCACGAATAATTTTTGATGCCACTCCATAGCGAGACAGATATTCTACAACATAGTCGACAAGCGGCAGGTTGCTATTGCAGCTTGTCGTATCAAAACCGACCAAATCGCGCAGCAGCGATTTGGCATTTTCAAGGTCGATCATTGAGCCACTCCGGTTTTTTTTGCAGAAGAAGAATCGGTTGCTTTTCCAGCGCGAAAGCTCTGCCACTCACGCCGCGCCGTAACACCCAGAAAAAGGATGATCAGCACAAAGAAAATCCAAGAAATAACCGATTGGAAAAAAATGTTCGCACTGCCATGGGATATCGCCAGCGAGCGCCTGAGATTGTCCTCGAACATGGGCCCGAGAATGAAGGCAATCAGAAACGGCGCAGCGGGAATGTTCAGCAACATCATTATAAAACCAACCACCCCCATGACGATCAGGACCGTGACGTCGAATGGGTCGCTGGATATCGAGTAAATGCCGAAGACACACAGCAAAAGAACGGAAGGAGTCAGCAAGGCCAAAGGAATCCTGGAAATATAGGAAAAAAATTTCGCGGTCACCTTTCCGGCTCCGAACAAAAAGACCGATGAGCACATCATCCCGATCAGCAGCATATAGACTTCATGAATGTTGTTTTGAAACAACAACGGTCCGGGAGTTAAGCCCTGGATCATGAACGCGCCAAGCATGACCCCGGTAATGACGTCGCCCGGAACACCCAGCGCCAACAGCGGTATCATCGTCGAGCCGCAACAGCCGTTATTGGCCGACTCCGATGCAGCAATCCCTTCAAGTTCACCTTTGCCGAAATTAGCCCCATTAGGCGATGTGCGGCGTGCTTCCCCGTAAGAGAAAAAAGCGGCGGCAGCCGGTCCAACCCCGGGCATAGCCCCAAGGATACAGCCGATAAAGCTCCCTCTAAAAATGGATTTGAGCGATCCACGCACCTCTTTCAAGGTCAATCTGTCTTCCCCCATCGCCATCAGTTCCCCTTTTTTCGTATCGCCAAAAACAATCAGCTTTAATAATTCCGGCAATGCAAAAAGCCCGATAAGAACCGGGGCGACGGAAAGTCCATTCATCATGTTATCGGTCATAGCGAACCGATAAGAGCCATACATGTCTTCACCGACGGTGGCCAGCAACAAACCGAAACACGCGGAAACAATGCCGAGCAACAGCGAGTCGCCTGAAATCCCGGCAACCATGGTTAGAGCAAAGGCCATCAGCATGAAATATTCCGGCGGGCCGACCTTCAAGGCCAGATAGGCCAGAGGTGCAGCGCAAAAAATCAATGACAGATTGGATACAAAATCACCGATGCACGAAGAGACCAGCGCCATATTCAGGGCTTTTCCTGCCTTACCCTGCTGGGCGAGGGGAAAGCCGTCCAGTACCGTACAGGCCGCTGATGCGGTGCCCGGTGTTTTGATCAGAATCGCGGAGATGGATCCGCCGTAAGTGCTGCCTTTGTAAAGGGCAACAAGCAACAACAGGCTGGTGACCGGCTCCATGTAAAAGGTGAATGGCAGGGCCAGAGTCACTGCCATGGTCCCCGTCATACCGGGGATGGCGCCGATAATGACCCCAGCCCAAATCCCGGCTCCCATCGCCAGAAAATTGTTAACTGTCGCGACGGCCTGCATTGCCAGAACAACATCATGCCACATGGACAACTCCCTCGATATCAGCCCATTCCCAGAGCCTTAAAAAGGCTCCCATGGGGAAAAGGAGTGTTGATAAAGTGCTTGAAAATAAAGTAAAGCGCTAGCGGCAGAAAAGTCGCCATCCCCAGCATCCAGAAGCGATACTTCCAGCCGCCGGCCAGAGCAAAGCTGGCCAGGCCGATCAGAATCGACGCCATCAGGAAACCCAGTAGCGGAATCAGCAGCAGAAACATCATCAAGGCGACGGCGGCGAGAAAAAAGCGCCCTAGCTGACCGGCATGCATCCGCAACCAGGCAGCTACAGGCGTCCTCGGGCCATGAGGCGCCCTGCGTTCCAGCAGGGCGACCATGACTTCCAACAAACCAAGCAACATACCCGAGGCAGAAACGACCCGTGGCCACATGTCCGGAGGGGGGGCGAATCCAGGAATAAACGCCGGCCGCGGTACGTACTCCGGAATCAGGATAAACAACACGACCGCAAACAGAAGGGCAATAAAACAGCCACGTCGCAAATCTGCAGTTGTTTTCATAAAGCAACGTCCTTAAGCAATAAAAAGGCGGTTACGATTTTTGCGGGCGCTATTTCAAATAACCGAATTTTTTTGCCAATGAATTGTAAAGTTGAAACTGTTTCTGAGCATATTCCGCCATATCGACAGTCCCAATGGCGGAAATCGAACCACGCCGATCCGCCAGTTCCATCCAGGTTTTATCGGTTGCCACTTTGTCCAGGGCATTTTTCCAGCTGGAGACGACATTCTCAGGCAAATTCTTGGGACCATAAAGAGCGCTCCAGCCAGTCACTTGCCCGGCCAGGGTAAAGCCCTTCTCGGTAGCAGTAGGAACATCAGGAAGTTTGCTCATCCGCTGTGGTGAATAAACCATGAGGGCACGCATTTTTCCGGCTTCGATATGCGGCATCAGTGACCCTGCAGAGACCGCCAGGAAATCAACATGACCACCCAACAGAGCGGTTGCCAAAGCCCCGCCGCCTTTATAGGGGACCAAGGTCGCGGCGGTCAGAGGATCCAGTCCGGCATCGGCTAACAGGGTCTGCGTGGCAAAGCCATCAATTGCAGCGGCTCCGGAAGCGGCATAAGTCATCCGGCCGAGATTCTGCTTAATGGCGGTCAGCAAATCCTCAACGGTCTGATAAGGAGAATCTGCATTAACGCAGAGGATCATCGGGGTCGCTTCCAACAGGCCAAGGAACGTGTATTCATCCCAGGCCACGGGGGACTTTTCATGAACCGCGGGATACAGTGCCATACCGACCCTGGCCAGCAGCAATGTATACCCATCAGGATCAGCGTTGGCAACATAGCGGGATCCTGTCATGCCGCCGTTACCAGGCTTGTTAATGACGATAACAGGTTGTTCGCCAAGGTAGCCGCGAGCGGTTTCGGCCAACGCCCGGGCGACCAGGTCCGACGCCCCGCCAGCGCCATACGGAGCCACCAGCGTAACCGGTTGGTCCGGATAACCGGCAGCCTGCAAATTTATCCCTGGCAAAGCCAGGCAACACAGAACAGCGAGGATTCCAAAAATTTTGTTCATGACGACGTCCTCCGTAATGGATGAAAGAGAAAAAAATCTTGAGCCCTCCCCCGATATCGTACAAACTGCCAGAACATATTTATAAGTTCAACAATAAGCTTTCAGTATAACTAAATAGCATACTGGCTATAATCGGGAGATCAGGCATGAAGATCAGGCAGATTGAAGCGTTTCACGCTTTTATGACGACCGGATCGGTCACCAAAGCAGCAACGGAATTGAATACCAGCCAACCGATGATCAGCAAATTGCTCAGTCAACTGGAGCAGGATGTCGGGTTCAAACTGTTCGAACGCAAACGGAACCTGTTGATTGCGACACCGGAAGCGCAATCCTTTCACATGACAGTTCCGCGTTTTCTGACGGCATTAAGTGAAATCCACAATGAGGCAAAAGCGATCTCCAATAAACAGCTCGGGCGCATTGTCATTGCGGCGCAGCCAATTTATATCGATACCTTTCTGCTGGACGTTGTTGCCAAGTTTAAACAGGCCCACCCTTACGTGGGTATAAAAATCATCGATGTCGGCCTTGAGGCAATTCTTAAGAATGTTGCCGATCACAGCTGCGATATTGGTATTGGCATTACCCTGGATGCGGGCGCATATCATGCCCGGCGCATTTCTCTGGGTCGCTGTGAAGCCAGATGTATCGTCTGCAAAGACCATCCCCTGGCGCAACAAAAAATCATCCAGCTCAGCGACTTCAAGAACACCCCCACTGTCGAACTCTCTTTAGGCAGTCCGCTCCGTACCAGGGTCGATTACATGATGCAATCGAAGGGGATTCAACGGCAGATAGCCGCGGAAGCCCGCACTCTCAATGCCGTCTTCGGATTGGTGCAACGTGGCGTTGGAATCGCGGTCGTCGATCCATTTGTCGAGCTGCTGAATAACCCGGAGGGAATTGTCCATCTCCCCCTCGCCTATCCGGTCTACTGGGATATGGCTCTTTACTTTCGCAACAAGAAACCGATGAGCGCCATTGAGGAGGAATTTGTCGAAATCGTTAAACAGGAGAGCCGTTCGTTGAAAAAACGAGGAGTATTGAAATGAACCAGTTGAATCCAAAATCCTCTTTGCCAAAAAAAGGCCGGATATCTCTCAAAATCAGATATCCGGCCTGCCCCCCTCCAGACCCTCCCGGAAAACTTAATGCTTTCCGGGAGGGTCAATAGAATCGGTCAGCTGAACAATCGCCAGGGTCGTACCAATGGCCTGCCGCTCTCCTTCGGATCGGAATCCGCAACGGGCCGGAATAAAGCCTGTAGGGCAAAACGGTTCAAAGTGGGAAACTTTTGACGGTTGTCTGTCGAAATCGGGATAACAGGCCAGAGCACAAAGGACAAACAGCAAACCTCGGTGCTGGCATGGAAAAAACTGAAAAAACCGGACAGGAAGGTTTTCATTTTTTATTTCAACTTTACATTTAAGGGATTATCAAACAAAGCCGTCGGCCATAGATTCTTGCCAGACGGCATTTGCCATCACATTGAACTAACATGTTACAAACATCTTGAAGATGCCGTAAAAAAACAATATTGTCAAACATTTGATCGGTTTTTTAAATTAAATCTATTAAATTTACCATTGCGTTCTTTCCTGCTCGGCAGATTCCCCTGGAGTTATGTTAGTATAAAGCAGAATTAACCTGTTTCTGGAGCCATTGCTGCAGATATCGCTCAACCAATCCGGACAATACCGTGCTGAATGTCCTTATTCTCATCGTGACCGTGACCGTCGCCAGCTATCTGGCCTTTTCGAAACGCCTGGGCTCATCGGCCAGTTGGCAGGCAACCGTCACCCCGCTGGCTTCAATCATGGGCAGCGGCTTTCTGATCAGCGCCCCGCTATTGGCCGGCACGGTCGGCTACCTGGCATTCTTCTGCATGGCCGCCCTGCTGCTGCTCGCTTACGGGGTGGGCCACATCATCCGTTTCAACATCCGCCATTTCGAGCCCATCGAAAACAACGGCCATGGTGCAGCCCAGGACATCGCTTTTCTGGCTCGGGTGGTCCTGGCCGGGGCCTATTTTATTTCCGTAGCCTATTACCTGCAGCTTCTGGCCGCTTTTCTATTAAGTCTGATCAACAAGCCTGACCCCACCATAGCCAATCTGATAACGACAACCCTGCTCCTGACTATCGGCGGCATCGGCATGTGGCGCGGCCTTGGCAAACTGGAAAAACTCGAGAGCTATGCGGTCAGCCTGAACCTGGGAATGATCGCCGCGCTGCTGGTTGCCCTGGGCATCTACAACATTAAGCTGCTAAGCGGAGGAGCCTGGCAGATTCCCGCCATTCCCACAACCATCAACCTGCACGACACCAGGATCCTGCTCGGTCTGCTGATCGTTGTCCAGGGCTTTGAGACCTCCCGTTATCTGGGCGATGAACACGGCCCAGAACTACGGATTCGCACCATGCGGGCCGCCCAGCTGATCTCCAGCGTCATTTACCTGGTTTTTATCGCCCTGATGACCGTGCTCTTTCATAGTGGCCTCAATGCCGATGTCACGGCCATTATTAACCTGACCCGCCCGGTTGCCGCGGTGCTCCCCGTGCTACTCGCCATTGCGGCCATCGGCAGCCAGTTCAGTGCCGCGGTTGCCGACAATTTAGGCGCCGGCGGCCTGCTGGAGGACGTAACCCACCACAAACTGCCGGTCCGCTATGCGTACCTGATCATTCTCATCATCACCGTAACCCTGACCTGGGAGACCGATGTCAACAGCATTATCGCCTATGCCTCCCGCGCCTTTGCTCTATTCTATTTCCTCCAGAGCCTGGTTGCGGTTCTGGTTGTGATCCAGGACCACAGTGTTCCGCAGCGCTCGGTCAAATTGATCCTGTTTCCCGTTATCGCCCTGCTCTGCCTGCTGGTGTTCGCCTTCGGCCTACCCGCTGAGTAAAGACCCGTCAGCGAGTCGACCCCGGGGCAGTACCTGATCATTTTTCTCCGGAAAGCCAGATGGAGCAGGTAACAAGTCATACCGACTGACCATTCGATTACAGCGCTGACAAAAATCGGGAGGAGCACCAGGTCTGAACCCAGGCTTTTTTTGACTGGCAAATGCTCGCAACATCGAGCACAAGATTTGCTGACCTAATCCCATCCCCCCCGGTTGAAAAATCGAAACAGATTAATGCATTATTCTCATGTCAATAGCCGAAATCCTGGCCGGAATTGCAACCCGTCGGTCCGGTTGATTCGTTTCTGGATTATAACACCCGTTTCTCACACAGATCTGACTGGGGAGAGCTGCCGTTGATTTTTTTGCCTTCGACGGCTCAACAAACTGAGATCCTGAACTCACTGAGCGGCACAGGGCTCTCCCACTGCGGCAGACGAGCCAAGGGTCCGCTCATGGTAACGAGCGGAGGGACACGGTCAGCGAGGCCGTTGAGTTTGCCCCACAGGGTGATGTCACCCCAGTACTGCGGTGGTCCATCCGCGGCAGCGACAGCCGCAAAAATATCCCCCGGAGTGTTACAGCCGCTGCGGATCGCTGCAAGGGCAAGGCTTTCCAACCGCCCCAACCCGGTTGCCGGGTCGGGCTGTTCCTGCAGCCAGCGCTTAACCGCAGCCGGAACCCAGGGCAAAGGCGGCGCGCTCATGGCAGCCAAATCCCTGAACAAAGCTTTATCCTGCCTTGCAAAAGCCCGGTCCACAGCAGCGGCAAAGGCAAATTGCTCAGTGCTGACCGGACCACGGTCCCGGTAGAGAGAGGCCAGCTGTCCCGGCTGCAATTGGCCAAGGCCGTTGAAGGGCTCGATACCGGGAAATGCATCGATGCACAGCAGGTCCACCTGATGGAGACCCTGATGAGCCAGGCAAGTCAGCACATGGGCCAGCATGGATTGGTCAAAAAGGCAGGCATCGAACCAGAGAACGATCCGTTCATAGGAACCAGCGGTTGCCAGCTGCCGGTACTGGTTGCGCATAGTTTCCAGAATGTGCTCCCGCCCCAGCCCCCCGGCGGTCAATTCCTCCAGAAACAGGGCCCGGGCACGAAAGGTCTTCTCATCCGGCCAGCCCGGCTCCCGTGGTCCGTCATAAAGGATATCGTGCCAGACCAGGATGTCCCCGCCCAGACCGGCCTGTGCCAGGCTGTCCCCAGCCATGTCACCGCTGGTGATGTGCAGAACCTTGTTCATATAACCTCCTGTCCGCAGGCCCACGCAACGGGTCAAGAAGACTAGCCGGAATGTGGTTAAAATGCTCTGGGGTCAGTTGCCGGCCATACGGGTCCCTTCCATCGATCCTGGAGCGACGTCGTTGACCATGCAGGGCAACCCGAGACAAATGCTGCAACCCGGCCTTCGAGACCGAGTAAGCGATGGGGCTTGGAGCCGGCAGGTTCCCGCAACGCCCGCCCGGCTCTTCGCCAGACTCAACTGGCTTTGGCAGCCTCGGCATAGTAATCCATCAGCGCAGTCGAATCGCTCATAAACCGGTCCGGGGCAATCTCCATGGTCGGAAAACTTGCTCGGTGCCCGAGTTTTTCGCTTAGAAACGCGCGATAGCGATTCAGTTCCTCTTCGCCATTGGCGTCACACTGAATCACCTCGAATTTCTCCAACAAACCGAGTTGCTCAAAATAGCGCTCCAGTCTGATACAGAACGGGCAGGCGCTTCTGACAAAAATTTTCGGTTTAAAGTCTGCTGTCATGAAAAGTCTCCTATTAAATTCAACTGGTTGCATGATCATTCCGAAGAGGAAACAGGATCAGCACCGGGATTACATATTGGTCAGATTATGCGGGTCGGAGGAGTCGGGCGGGCAACGACGACCGAAAATTATCAACCTTCGCCCACAGCGAGATTCGTGTTCAGGTGGTCAGCAGAAAGGCCAGGGTTCCCAGGGCCAGCAAGACACGGTAATAACCAAAAATCTCCAGCCCATGTCGCGACAGGTAGCTGACCATCCATTTGACCGAGATAGCGGCAGCAATAAACGCAACGACAATCCCGATAAACAAGGAAAAATGATCGAAGGTCTGCAGCATCAACTGGCCATGTTTGAGGGTATCATAAGCCGTAGCAGCGCCAAGGGTCACCACTCCCAGCAAAAAACTGTATTCAACCGCGGCCTCAAGGGACAAGCCAACCAGCACACCACCAACAATTGTGACCAAACTACGGCTGACCCCCGGCCACATGGCAATACATTGCGCAAAGCCGATGATCAGCGCCATCTTCCAGTGCATGACATCCAGCAACCTGCCGGGGGTTCCTTCTTGCTGGCGCGACTTTTTGTACCAGCTCACCAGCAAAATGGCCACGCCACCCAGGAACCAGGCCGTGACCACCGGCCAGGGTCCAAACAGATAAGACTTGATCAGTTTATTGAACGCCAGACCCAGAACAGCGGCAGGAATAAATCCGGCGATGATGTTGATCAACAGCCGCCGACCGGCGGGATCATTCCCGGTCAGGCCGCGCAAGGCCTGCTTGACTCGGCCGAAATATAACCACAGAACTGCAAGGATCGCTCCCGCCTGGATACAGATAGTATAGGCATCGACGGCTTCTTTGATACTCTCCTGCTGCTCCACAGACTGGCCAGGCTCAAGACCGATGCCCATGAGTTGTTCTGCCAGCAGCAGATGCCCCGTAGAGCTGACCGGCAGGTATTCCGTCAGCCCTTCAACAATTCCCAACACAACGGCCTGCCCAGTGGTCATGATGCTCTTGCCGGCGACCACCAGAGGCTCAGCAGCCTGTTGCTCGACGGCGACGCTAAAGACACATGGCAGTATTAAAAAACTTGTTAAAATCAGCAGTACTATTTTTTTGGTCATTAAACGTGTTCCTTTACAAGGGGTGACATGCCCAACCCAGCCGGTCCGTCTCCTTTCGGACTGTTGAAGAACCGCATCCTGAGCCAGTGGACGAGACATCAAAATCAATGAACTGTCTAACATATTAATTCTAGAAGGGAGGAAGCATCCCATAGCCTCCCACCATGAAGGAAAAAGTCCAGGACGGTCTTTTCCAACAACCCGCTCCGCCTCTTCGCGGCTCGCTTCTTCTGCCAAGCTTCACTTAACGCAATACGGGTTTCCCTGGCAAGCAGAAATCGAAATATTCCCGCCTAAGTTTTAGTTAAGAATGCGGCCGTAGGGTCATCGTCAGGAAGCACGCTGAGGCCGGCAAGAGAATCACAGCGGTATTTCATCAACCCAAACATGAAAGGACCAATACTTTTATGAACAAGAAACTGTTATCCGGAATCATCCTCTCCCTGTTGCTGCTCACCATAACCTCGTTCTCAGCACTGGCCGGCACCCAGCAGGACAAGTCCGAAGAGCAACTGCTGGCAACATCCAAAGTCAACCTGCCGCAGGCCATCAATCTTGCCTTACAGGAAGTCTCCGGCACTGCTGTGAGTGCAGAACTTGATGATGAGCTGAAGTCACCCGCCTACGTCGTGGAAGTTTTCGCCGGGGACGGTCAGCATAAAATCACGGTCGACCGGATGACCGGACAGATTCTCAAAAACAAGCTCAAATCTGCAGATGACGATGGCGACGAGGAAGAAAGGGACTAAGCAAACGCCAGGTGCCGAACCGGGGGCTCCCGGTTCGGCACACCCAATCTTTCTGCCGATCCCCATTCAAAAGTCCTTTAAGCTGGTCTTAAGTTTTCTATCCTATACAACTCCGTAACTGTTCAACTTCCCGATAGAAACATTACCGCAAAAAGATCAGTTCTGCGTTCAGCAGAACCAAAAAGCAGGGTGTTGAGATGAGAATCCTCCTGGTTGAAGATGACGACATGATCGGCAGCGCGGTAATGACCTTTCTCAAACAGGAGGGGCAGGCCATTGACTGGTCCCATGATGTTGAAGAAGCCCGTCTGGGGCTGGCCAGCGAAAGCTATGATGTCATCCTGCTCGACCTGGGTCTGCCGGATGGCTCGGGGCTGGATATTCTCACCAGCCAGCGCCGCCGGGGCGATCACACCCCGGTGGTGATTCTGACCGCCCGCGACGCGGTCGCCGACCGCATCGCGGGTCTTGACCTGGGCGCGGATGACTACCTGATCAAGCCCTTCGATCTGGATGAGTTGAGCGCCCGCATGCGTGCGGTGCACAGAAGACGCCACGGCCGTGCCGATACCTGGCTGAAACGGGGGCAACTGGCTTTGAACCCGGCGACCCACGAGTGTCTTTGGCAAGGGAGTAATATCGCACTTTCCGCCAAGGAATTCACTCTTCTCCAGCAGCTGCTGGAACAGCCCAGCTGTGTTCTTTCCCGCGGCCAGCTGGAAGAAACCCTGTACGGTTGGGGCGAAGAAATCGAAAGCAATGCGGTCGAAGTCCATATCCACAATTTGCGCAAAAAACTCGCCCGCGATGTCATCAGGACGATTCGCGGCGTAGGCTATATTCTGGGGCAAAACCTGTGATCTCGGTTCGCCGGAAATTGCTGCTCTGGCTGTTGCTTGGCCAGGTTCTGGCGATTGTTGTCACTGGTGCCATCTCCTTTTTCTATGTTCGCAATCAGGTCGAGAACCTGTTTGACGACCGTCTGCGGCAACTGGCATACAGCATTCCGCTCTCCGCCAGTATTCTACCGACCGCGCCGCCACGCAGCAGCAACGCCTTTGATGATGAAGACGGAGACGATTTCATCATCCAGATCTGGGATACTCAAGGGACGCTATTGAGCCAGCTCAACCGGGACGAAGGCCGTCCGCAACAGGCCAAGATCGGCTTCAGCACCCAGTTTTCCGATGACAAGCTGTGGCGAACCTTTGTCCTGCAGCGTGATCAATACCAGGTCCAAATCAGCCAGCCTTTTGCCGATCGGCTGGAAATGAGTTTGCGCATTTCCCTTGGAGCAACCGCTCCGATCCTGGTGCTGATCATTCTTCTCGGTGGTCTGGTCTGGTTAACGGTGCGCCGCAGCCTGGCCCCGTTAACGGCCCTGGCCGACTCAGTCAGGCAGCGGAATCCCTACTCCCTGACCCCGATTGCACTGGATAACCTGCCCCTGGAAGTCGTCCCGCTGGTGGAAGCCCTCAATCATCTGCTGATCAGCCTGCAGCACACCCTTGAAGGGCAACGGAAGTTCACCGCTGATGCGGCTCACGAACTCAGAACTCCGTTGACCGCGGTTCATCTGCAGGTGCAGCTATTGAAAAAGTGTCAGGATCAAAAACAACGCAAAGAGTTAATCAACCAGTTAAATGAGGGGGTCATCCGCTCCGGCCATCTGGTCCAGCAGTTGTTGGCCCTGGCACGGATGGAACCGGACCGCTGGGAACGGCCTTTTGCCAAAATCGATTTATTGAGGCTGCTCAGGACCGTGGTTGCCGATTTGACGCCTGCCTCCCTGGCCCGGGACATTGATCTGGGGATCAAAGACAGCACACCGCTCCAGGTCAACGGAGATGCCGAAAGCCTGCGGGTCCTGTTCAACAACCTGGTCGATAACGCCATCCGCTATTCATTTCCACACGGGCGGGTGGATATCAGCCTGGCGCAGACCCGGCAAATGGGACAGGTGGTTGTTCAGGATCAGGGTCCTGGAATCCCCCCAAAGGATCGCCAGCTGGTTTTTAACCGGTTCTATCGGCGGGCCGATACCGGCACAAGCGGCAGCGGCCTTGGCCTGGCCATCGTTCAGGAGATTGTCAAAAATCATCAGGGGACCATTGTGTTGGCAGACAGAGACAGCGGCAGCGGTCTCAAAGTGATCGTCGCGCTCCCGCTATCTCCCCTTGATTGAATCCGCAGTATCGGGCATGCTCCCTGCAAACGGAACTTATCCGGCCCAGGCGGATAACCTTATACAGCCGCCCTGCGCGACCGACCATCATCGTATGTTTATTTACAAAGGAGGATGTTATTCACCATGTTTCACGATCTGATTGTCTGGATTGTCGCAACGGTCAGTCACTGGGGTTATCCGGGGATCGTTGTGCTGATGTTTCTCGAATCATCGTTCTTCCCCTTCCCCAGCGAAGTGGTCATCCCACCGGCAGGGTATCTGGCCGCCCAGGGAGAAATGTCCCTGCCTCTGGTCATCGGCATGGGAATTCTGGGTAGCCTGCTTGGCGCCTGCTTCAATTACTGGCTCGCCTGCACCTGGGGGCGGCCCTTTTTTGAACGCTACGGCCGCTACCTGCTGATCAGTCCGCAGACCCTGGAACGAGCGGATCGTTTCTTTGCCCGGCATGGACATATTTCGACCTTTATCGGCCGGCTGCTGCCCGGCATCCGGCAATATATCAGCCTGCCCGCCGGACTGGCACGGATGAACCTGCTGCTGTTCGCCATTTTCACAGCCTGCGGCGCCGGCATCTGGGTGGTCATTCTAGCCCTGGGTGGCTATCTGATCGGCAACAACCAGCAACTCATCAGCCAATACATGCATCAGGCCCTGTTCGCGCTGGCCGCGCTCTGTGGGGTGATCCTTGTTTTTTACTTGTGGCGGCTTAAAAAAAGAGTCAAACCAGCAGTGGAAACTGCTTGCGCTGAAGAGACTGAGAAATTTTAAAGAACACCGACTGCAGCTCGGGCTCACCTGGATGCTCAACCAGGTGAGCCCGGAAAATCCCGCCCTCCCGCCTAGCCCCCCCCCCCCTCAGCAAGAGCCTGCTCTTATTTACCGGTGCTGCTGACATTTCCGAAACAACGGCAATTTCAGCAGCAATTAAGGTTGCCTTAAGCTTGCTTCGTTAGGGTTCCGGCTGGTGAGGGTGTACACCTTGCGTTCAAGTCATCTTGACGGCTGTCAAGGCTTGCCGGATACCAGCGCCCCCGGCTATCAGCAGGCGGGGTTACCTTGGCGGCTTTTCTTCTAGTTCAACAGGTTAAGGGTGGTCTATGACGTTCAGGAGATCGGTTATCTGGTTTACCTTTTTAGTCACGCTCCTGGCGGTGCGGATACCGAGCGGTTTTGCCGGCCAAAGCGGTTTTGAAACAGCGGGGGATATTGCGGAAATTGCCCTGCCCGCCAGTGCATTTGCAACCACCCTGCTGCTTGATGACACGGAAGGGCGCAATCAATTTTTAAAGTCGTTTTTCCTCAACGCAGGCACAACGATTGCCTTGAAATATGCGATCAACAAACCCCGCCCGGAAGGGCACGGCGATCATTCTTTCCCTTCAGGGCATACGTCTTCCGCGTTTCAGGCCGCGACATTTATCCATAAAAGATACGGTTTGACCTATGGCGCCCCGGCCTACCTCGTGGCGTCTTATGTCGGTTGGAGTCGGATTGAGGGAGAAACCGACAAGCATGACCTCAGCGATGTTCTGGCCGGTGCGGGCCTGGGGATTGCCTGCAGCTGGTGGCTGACCACCCCCTATGAAGATATCAACATCACCCCGGTTTACAGTGCCAACTTTTTCGGACTCTGGATGTCCTTTCCCTGGTAACTCTTAACACCAACAGACTGAGGCGATTCATGATGAACGAGCAACAGCTGGTTTTTGATCACGTCAGCCCCTGGGGAATTCATGCCTTAACCCGCAAAATTTCAAAACGACTCAACCGATGTCAAAGGGTCTCTACCTGGAAGGGCTTTGGCAGAATTGCGTTCTGGTTGCGTCATCCGTTGAAACACGACCTGTCCGGACCGGTTGACACGGAAATCTGGGGGCTGAAAATGCGCTTGATGCCGCGCGGCAATTTGTCGGAATCGCGCATGCTTTTCCTCCCTGGCCTGTTTGACCGGAAAGAACGCCACTACCTGCAGCAAAAACTACAACCCGGAGCGGTCTTCCTGGATATCGGCGCCAATGCCGGAGCCTATAGTTTCTGGGTTTACAGCTGCCTGAAGACGGACTGCTCAATCTACGCCATCGAACCCGACCCGGAATTACAGAAACGGATCAAATTTAATGTGGCCACCAATGGCGCAACATCGATTACCCCGATTAGTCATGCCTTGAGTAATCAAAACGGGGAAATGCATCTTGCGATGGCACAGGGGAATCGAGGTCAAAACGTTCTGCAGACATCCGGCAATACCGCCGCCAGCATCCCTGTTCATGTCACCACCTTGCTTTCCCTGGTCCAGGATTATAAAATTTCCAGAATTGATGGTTTAAAAATTGATATTGAAGGGCATGAATACCGTGTCATGCAGCATTTCTTCCAGGCTGCGGATAAGGTCCTGTGGCCAGGATCGATTATTTGTGAGACCTGCACCAAAGAACAGTCCGAAGGGATGGGAGAGTTACTCTCCCGGGTGGGCTATAGAAGAGTCGGCTCGGGCAAAATGAATGACATTTTTGAGCGAGAATGACACTTCACCTCTGCTAAAGAATTAATCGGGGTCAGGCCTTAATAACAGGGAAATATCCAGCAGCCTCCTGTGCAAGCTTTGTCCCGCTTCGAAAGGATTGACAATGCATTCCGCCCAGCACAGCTTCGGATCCGCCTACGCATCCCTGGATGATCCGGCCTTTATCCCCAAGTACCGGGCCGCCTGTTTTTGCGGCGCGGTTCGTTACGAAGTGAGCGCTGACCCGGTGGATGCGAAAATCTGTCATTGCAAAGCCTGTCAGGCCCTGCATGGCGCGCCCATGCAATGGGCGGCCATCTTTCACAAACACCAGGTCAGGTTCACTGCCGGTCTGGAGCAACTGCGTTTTTATCATAGCGAGCAGGGCCTCAATGAACGCATCCTCCCCTGCAAGGTCAGCTGCAAACACTGTGGAACCCCGCTTGCCGACGAAGGCCGCAGGATGTGGCTCGCCTTCCCCAGCCTGTTCGACTTTGGCCCAGCTGGCGAAGTGCCGGAGCCATTCCGGCCAACCTGCCATATCTTTTATGCCCAGCGGGCGCTGGACATTATTGACCCGCTGCCCAAATGGGCCGGGCATAAGGGCCATTCTGCCCGGCTGTGAACAAGGACTATTCCGCGGCAAGGGAAGCCATATCAATCACGTAACGATGGGCCAGATCCCCTTTGGCCAGATGCGAAAAAGCATCGTTGATCTGCTGAATCGAGATCATTTCACATTCCGGATAGATCTGGTGCTCGGCACAGAAATCCAGTACCTCCTGGGTTTCCGCGATCCCGCCGATCAACGACCCGGCCACGCGCCGGCGGCCAAAGATCAGCGGCATGGTCATGGACTCTTCCATGGGGCCAACCTGGCCGACAATGACCAGCGAACCGTCAACATCCAGCAGCGGAGTGTAAAGGCTGAAGTCATGCTTGACCGGTACGGTATCGATGATCAGGTCAAAGGAACTGCCCGCCGCCTTCATGGCACTCTTGTCCGTGGAAGCCAGAATGCCTTTGGCACCACTGGCCTTGGCCTCTTTCTCCTTATGCGTGGAACGGCTGATCACAGTCACTTCCGCCCCCATGGCCACGGCCAGCTTCACCGCCATATGCCCAAGGCCGCCAAGGCCGATGACCCCGACGCGGCTCCCTTTACCGACCTTCCAGGTACGCAACGGCGAAAAGGTGGTAATCCCGGCGCATAAAATAGGCGCGGCTTTGGAGATATCCAGATTGTCCGGGATGCGCAGCACAAACTCTTCACGCACCACGATATGCTTGGAGTAGCCCCCCTGGGTGATCTTCCGATCGATCCGGTCCGGCGCACCATAGGTCGGGGTCATCCCGTTACGGCAATACTGTTCTTCACCGTTATGACACTGATCGCAGTCCTGGCAACTATCGACCATACAGCCGACGGCAACCAGATCCCCCTTTTGATAGTTTTTCACCTCCGCCCCGACCGAACGTACGACACCGACGATTTCATGCCCCGGGATCACTGGGTAAGGCTGGGGGCCCCAATCGCCGTTGACGGTATGTAGATCAGAGTGACAAACCCCACAGTATAAGATTTCGATGGCAACATCATTGGGCCGCAGGTCCCGCCGTTCAAAATGATAAGGAACGAGTTCCGCATCGGCAGAATGTGCCGCATAACCGACTGTTTTCATAAAACAACCCTTTCTTCTTTCACGGACTTAAAGATGATTTTTCTTTTAGCGAAGAACTGCTCATGAAAAATCGCAGCCAGCTAGTTGCCATCCGGAAACTCCGCAGGGCAACGGCTAAGTTTTCAGATGGGAAACGAGCAATTTTTCGTTGTGGCAAGGAAATCAAGGGGTTGCGCGGAGGCGTAGTCCTTTACGCCGCACAAGAAAACCCGCAGATTAACACCGCCACAGCGGAAAAGGGCCGTTTCCGGATGAAAACCAGCTAGTGTCCGCCTGATTCTCCATGGTTCGTATCTAATACTACAATATTTTATCAGGCAGACTAAAGAAGCCCCGAAAGATTCCCTGTTCAGGGGGCAGTTGGAAAGTAGTATTTCCAGCGTTTTTTGTATCGATATCGATAATGGTCTTCTAAGTTATTGATGTTGTGAGGTGGGAACCTGTTTCCGATGGAGATCCACGGCCACCTCATTTCAAAGTCTAGCGGACCTGAAAAACCAGGTCGCTGCCCCCAAGAGCCACACCCCGTCAAGTCAAATACTCTCGTGCCCCGCCATCCGCTAAATCCAATGGTAGTCTAATAGCGCTCGTGTCCCGTTCGATGAGTTATTGGTATTAATTTTGAGTCATTTTTGTTGCTGTCAAGGCGTGCCGCCGCAGGCCTGGCTTGGGCTGAGCCGAGAAGGCAGAACATAGACAGCGGCAAAAATGACCGGAATTGGGATAGAGAATAACCGTACGGGACGCTAGTTTAAGCAACTTTGCAGTAAACTCGAGACTGTCCCCAGGGTCATCGGGGGCTGTCCCAAGAGTTTGCAAGCCATGAAACTGTAGCGGTTAGCACCGCAAAGACCTGGGACAGCCCCGTGCGGGGACAGTCCTGATTTTGCTGCCACCTGCTCTTAACCTAGCGTCATTAAATGGTAGCAGCCTATTATTTCTTGGAGGAAAAATACGTGTCGAGAGAATCCACGACAAGGGACTGGCCCTTTGTTTTACAATCCCTTGCCCTGCCAGGTCCCGCTTTATGATATTGCCCTGAGAGCCTCGTGGACGGCCTTGCTTAATGCCGCTGTATAAAATGGTTTACTGATGAAATAAGAAAGTCCTTCGTCTTTCATATCCTGGACATCTTCTTCTTTGGAAAATCCCGACGACAGAATCACCGGAATCTCTGGTGCTATTGTTTTCATCTTGATGAAACAATCCCTGCCCGTCATTCCCGGCATGATCATATCCAGAATAACCAAGTCAAAAGAATGGGGTGACTGCTCTATCAATGCAAGTCCCTCATGCCCGCTTGATGCGACATCGACCTCATAGCCAAGACCTTCGAGGATCGCCTTGGCGGTTATCCTCATAATTTCTTCGTCATCGACAACCAATATTTTCCCCCGCCCCGATATTGTTTCGGTTATAAGAAAGTCTGTATCAGAAGCCCTGTCGGTCAATGGCAGAAGGATTTCAAAGCTAGATCCGGCACCAAGTTCGCTACGAACTGAAATCGCTCCATTATGCTGCTGGACCACCCCGAAAACTGCAGCCAGCCCCAGGCCCGTTCCTTTCCCTGGCTCTTTTGTGGTGAAGAAGGGTTCGAAAATACGTGGTATGATCTCAGGCTTGATCCCCGTCCCTGTATCACGAACAGTCACTTTAACAAAGTCACCTGGCTCGATAGAGAAAGTACTGGCTTCGCAAAAGCTGCTGTCCAGAAAAATGTTGTCTGTGGAGATCATGATTGTTCCCCCTTCTGACATGGCATGCGACGCGTTGATAGTCAGATTCAGGAACGCACTCTGCAGTTGTGATGCGTCTCCAACGACAGTGGTGTGCTCGGCATCAAGAGACAGATCAAGAAGGATTCGCCGGTCAAGGGTGTTCTCCAGCAAAGCAATCGTCTCTTCCAATGCCTTGTGAACATCGATCACCGTTGAAGTCGGAGTTTTTTTCCCGGCAAAAGTCAGCAGCTTTTTGGTCAACCCGGCAGCTCTACCGGAGGATTCTAGGATAATATCAAGATATTTGTGTATTCTGGTTCGGCCTGGAAGATCTCTGGCAATGAGCTCAGCGGCCCCAATGATGCCACTAAGCATGTTATTAAAATCATGAGCAACTCCACCGGCCAGTTGGCCGACAACCTCCATCTTCTGACTCTGTTGGAGCCATACTTCCCGCTCATATTCAGCAGTGATATCCCGGAAAACAAGGACCGCTCCGACAACGGTTCCTGCATCATCGGTGATTGCTGAACAAGAGTCTTCGACTCGATATTCTTTTGAATACTTAGAAACAAGAATGGTTCCATAATCAAACCCTTTGGTTCGACCATCAATGAGACAGGCTTTGAGAGGACTGCTGATCCGGGATTGGTCTTTGGCGGATATAAGGCAAACCACCTCCTCCAGATGCCGTCCAACGGCATCATTTTCAGGCCACTCTGTCAAGGTTTCTGCAAGCCGGTTTATCCTGGTGATCTTTCCAGAGATATCGGTGGAAATAACAGCATCACCGATAGACTGCAAAGTCACGCGTAAATTTTCTTCGCTGGCGGCAAGACTGTTTTTGGTTCGTCGCAAATGCTGAATTGCAACGAGTAACAACATAATCATAAGGACAAACAGACAGAAAACAATACCAACACCCCAAACCAGATAACGGTAGGTCTGATAAAAAGAGAAAGGCTGGAAAAGAATCTGACTGTTCTTAGGCAAACGATCCTCGGGAATATCGAAACGCTGGAGCTGCCGATAATCAAACATATAACGGTTTTGCCCTTCAGTTTCCACCGGGATATCTTTAGGGCTGACCGCACCTGTGAGAATTCGTGCGGCCAAATTAGCCGCGTAACGCCCCTGGATTTCTCCCCCATTTACTTTCCCCCCGATAATTCCCAAACCAAGATTTGCACTGGAGGTGCCAAAAACCGGGACATCCGCTGCTTCACTTATCTGCGGATAAATCTCCTGATTATTAAACGTGTTTCCTTCTTTATCCTGGTACCAGGCCGGTGCGATCACCGCACTGTTTACGGGGAGTCTTTTCAATTCCGCTAGCATTTCTCCTGTGTTTAATTCCTCTCCGTTCAAATATATAAAGGAGATATTCGTAAATTTTCCTGCAGCCTCCCTCGCCATTTCTCTGGTCCCAATACCTGTTGGTGTTCCGTCACTGACAATGGCAATAGAACCCGTACCTGGAAAAAGCTGCAAAACCAAGGCAATATTTGAAGAGATATCAAGAGATTCTACAACCCCCGTGAAAAAATCCCGATCCACAGACAAAGCGTTCTCGAGGCTATTGATTCCACAGAAAACAACAGGAACCTGTCTGAATATCCTGTGATGAACCTTTTTGAGAAAACGCAGGGCATAATCATCGGAAACGATAACGAGATCAATCCCCTGGTTTCGATATTTTATTTCCAAAACTCTTGAATAAACCACCTCTAGATCAGGATCGACAATACGTTTGTGATCCATATATTCGATATAGAATTCAATTTTTCCAAATTTATTAGCAAGAGACTTCTGGATGGTTGTCACAATTTCATCGGTCCAGGCAAAACCATGATGGTAGGAATTAAGAATCAAGATCTTTTTTTCTTTTTCATCTGAGGCATTTGCAGGAACAGTTAAGAATGAGGAACTCGAAATGATTAACAGACATATTGCAATTATTCGCAATACAGAAGGCCAAATGATCTCCGGCACCGAAATTGAAGAACTGATAACTTTCATTTTTGGCCCGTGTAAAAAGGGAGCCCTCGCCAAATCTCCAGGTTAAATTTCTGAAAGACAGGAGGTCCTGTTTCCAGCAAGCAATCCTGCTAAATTTGAACATTTACAGCAGATTCTACACAAACCGGCAATAAAATAAAATTATTAAAATATTCCTTTCTCTCGGCCTTTCTCGCCCATTTCAAATATGTGGTTCCCGCAACAAAAATAGAAGCCCGGTCAAAAAACAAACGAACTTCTGCTTTGCCGAGGAGAGCTCACTGCTTTATCTATAGAATTAAACTCTCTGCAAATGAGCTTTGCCGGAAAGACCCATCAATTCTGAATAAAGACCAAGTGGGCCGACAGGTATTCGCAGAGTCTGTGCCTGCCGACTGTTCTGTCGATGCCCGACTTGCGCCAGAGAGGAAACCTTCGCCTGTTCTTCCATAAGAGTCTGCGCCAGTTCCACATGATTCTCGCAGATGACTGCTGCTTTTTTTAGGATAAGAGGCCCGTTCGCTTGCCGCAGACAGTGCCTCCTCGCCATCGATCTTCCCGCATGGGCCACGACCTGTTCTGTAAACGGATTCAGGATCTCGATGACCTCGTTGCAACTTGATTCTTTTAAATTCACCGTTGCTGTACTGCTGGCAAGTCCTCATTTGCTAACCTCATGAAGAAGTAGCCATGATCGCACCGGGACATCCTTCCTGGCCTGTAAATTTGGGAATTATCCGGAGGCATTCTCATCATGTGGATTAGGGGTCTAGTGCCCCGTACGGTTAGTTCTCTATCCCAATTCCGATCATTTTTGCCGCTGTCTACGTTCTGCCTTCTCGGTTTAGCCCAAGCCAGGCCTGCGGCGGCACGCCTTGACCGCAACAAAAATGACTCAAAATTAATTCGAATAACTAACCAAACGGGACACTAGCGTTTAGATTTAGCAGATGGCAAGCCACCCTTTGATACGATATGACGAGGGTGTGGTTCATGGGGTCCGTGACCTGTTTTTTCAGGTTGGCCAGACTTTGACATACATAAAGGTCTGGACATATGGGGAGAATACCAATTATCCAAAAACCGGGAGAAGACTTGCCGCCCCACTCACACGGGTTCTATCGAGATAGCGGCGATTCAGCTTCTTTATCCATTACACATAATTGAACAGTTTCCGAGCGATTTGCTTGTTCAGCCAGAATCATAATGAACGAACTCAACAGGAGCAGCCCTCCTGCCATCATCAGTGACCAATCAAAAGAATTCGTCAGCTTGGCGATATAGCCGCCAACGGAGGGTCCGATGACCATCGATGCACCGAAGATGATCGTCGCGATACCGGTCACTTTATCTTTCTTATTGCCGGCCAATTTGCCCAGCATACCCAGCACCAGCCCGGGAATAGCCAGAAAAGAACTGCCGAATATCCCGACCGCAACTAGAACTCCGACCCGATTTTGCCAGGTCACAACAACGATATTTGCCAGAGCCAGAAGAACCAGTAGGAAGGCCGTTGTTCTAATTTCGCCGACCCGTGCGGCAACTAACGGCCAAATGATGCAGGAAGGAATCACCATCATCCCAACCAGAACCCACCCCATATAGGCACGATCCTGCAATCCGGAAAACTGTGCCAACATCGTAACCAGAAAGGTGCTGCCGATCGTGTTGGCAAAGCCATACAAAGCATAAGCAACCAGCAGCAAGATCATCGCGCGCTCTGTGCCATAACTAGCGGTCGTGGCTGTCGTTGAAGTCGTGCCCCGCAGACTTCGACTGATTGGAGCTAACAATAGCAGGCAAACAATTCCTGCCACCGCTGCCGTCAAAGCAACAAAGCGCCACCCACCCTGCCAACCACTGACCACCGCGATCTCAGGAATAGCGAACCCGATAACGACAATCGCCAAACCGATCCCGGAATAGAGAATTGCGGTTAACCAGCCAGCACCATATTCCAGGAACACCCCCAAAACAATCGACAGGGTCGCCAGAAAAGTGGCGGCAGACGAAAAACCGATGCAGAACATCATCAGCGCCCAGGCATCAAAGGAACCACCGAACGACATCGCCCAACTGCCGAGGACAAGAACAGTCAGGCCAAAACACAAGGTCGGGAGTGCGCCGACCTTCGCAAGTGTTTTCGTTACGGCAACTGAGCCGAATAAGTAGCCAAAATACATGGCCGAAGCAAGATAGCCCGCCATATCCACCGCCAGTCCTGCCTGCACCTGCATCAGTGGCAACAACGGTGAATAAGCAAAACGGCCAATTCCAAAAGCCAGGAACATTGCGACAATCCCACCGCAAACGGCCCGGACAGGGAAAGTCATTTGTCTATCGGATATCTTCAACAAAATCGCACCTCACTGCTGAAAAACGGTAAAAAACCGCGACGACCAAACTGCTGCTTGCAGAATATGTCCTTTTTGCATAGGATAACAGTTACAATTTTTGATAATTGAATACATAACAGTTTGGAGATGAGATGAGGATTTCTCAGCAGCAGGATCTTGCCGATAGTTACAAATATGAAGCTGTTAAAAGACAGATCGAGTCTGCGATCGAAAGCGGAGCCCTGCTCCCCGGTGACCGCATCCCCTCATTGCGCGAAATGGGTAAAAAAGGTCGGGTGAGCATCAGTACGGTTCTGAAAGCCTATCTCGAACTGGAAGCAGAAGGAACGCTTGAATCGCGCCCTCAGTCTGGATTCTACATCAGAAAAAAACTTGGCGGGATACCGGCGCCGCAGATGACCTGTCCCGAATTAAAACCGAGCCGGTTGGATTCCTTCTCTTTTCAATACGATGTCCTGAATTCCATGGCGAACACCAACATTATTCCCCTCGGTACCGCCATACCATCACCCGAGCTACTCCCGACGGCGGTACTGACCAAACTCTATCGGTTGGCGGTAAACACACACCCAAATGCTTACGGCTACGAAGAGATCCCTGGCAACCGAAAGTTGCGCGCCCAGATCGCTTATCATATGCTTGACGCTGGAATCAATGCCCATATGGATGACATTATCGTCACCAATGGTGCAACAGAAGCGCTCTTTCTCACTCTGTCCACCCTGGCCGGGCCGGGCGACACTGTTGCTATAGAATCACCCTGTTATTTCGGCTATCTGCACATTCTGGAAACACTGGGTATTTATGCCCTGGAGATCCCGACCGACCCGGAAACCGGAATCGATTTCGCAGCCCTCCGCCAGGCGCTGGCGAAATACAAAATCAAAGCCTGCCTGCTACAACCGAACTTCAACAACCCGTTTGGGTGTCTCACTCCGGACCAGAGAAAGGCTGAAATTGCTGAGCTGCTCGCCGCACACGCTGTGCCCCTCATTGAAGACGATATCGTTGGCGATCTGCCGTTCACTGGAACACGGCCACTGGCCATGACATCATTCAGCACCAGGGCGGATAGCATTTTCATTTCCTCTTTTTCAAAAATGCTGGCACCAGGGCTTCGCATCGGCTGGATCTACGCGAAAGAACAGCGGGAAAAATTACTCAAAAGAAAGTTGGCGACCTCCATTAACACCAACCGCCCTGCCCAGCTTGCACTGGGAGATTATCTGGCAAACGGTCGCTACGGTAAACACCTGAAAAACTTTTCGGCAAAGTGCAGAAAGCAGGTCAGCCAGGTTGCCACCGCGGTGGAAAGATATTTTCCGCCAACCACCCGACTAAGCCGACCGCAAGGAGGGTTTCTTCTCTGGGCGGAACTCCCGGAGGAGATCGATACCAACCGCATCTACGCCAAAGCCCTGGCGGAAGGGATAGGAGTCGCCCCCGGTTCGATATTCACCGCGCAAAACCGTTATCGAAACTGCCTCCGGTTGTCTTGTGGTCATCCCTACAGTGAACAGATAGATCATGCCTTGAAACGGCTCGGTGAGCTTGTTGCAGACAATAAATAAAATACGGTGAGGATACCGTTGGATGACAAATCAACAGGCAATACCTGGTTGCCAAAAACTCTGAGCCAAGAGCAGGCTCCCCCTATCATGTTCATCAAGGATAATCAGGCAAGAATCAAGCAGGATTATGCTACCGGTTTGGGTTTTTTATCGGTATCCTTTTAAACGTCCTGCCCTTTTTGCTATCATTTGTGGGCTATCCCGATAGAAAGCAGAACATCTCAATATCTGAATCGTAAGCGGTTGTGTAAAAGCCCATCCGGTATTCAAAAAATCTTTTATCCCGTCTCGGAATGTTTTCTGGAAGCTTAAAGACGGATTGTTGACTATTAAATTATATAATACAGGCCAACGGGACAATTGTTTGGCCCGACTGTCTTCAAAAGGCTCAAGGAGGAATAGTATGTTATATCGCAAGGTTCCCAAAAACGGAGATGAATTGTCCATTTTAGGCTTCGGCTGTATGCGCCTGCCGACCCGGGATGGACAGATTGATGAGCCCCGGGCGATTGCACAAATCCGCTCGGCTATTGACCGCGGGGTCAATTATATTGATACCGCCTGGCCATACCATGCAGGGCAGAGTGAACCCCTCGTGGGGAAGGCCCTGCAGGAAGGTTACCGAGAGCGGGTCAAACTTGCCACCAAACTGCCGTCATTTTTGGTCAAAACCCGGGAGGATATGGACCGTTTTCTGAATGCCCAGTTGAAAAAGCTGGAGACGGATCACATCGACTACTACCTGGTTCACACCCTCACCGGCCCTGTCTGGGACAAGATGGTGGCGTTGGGAATCTTTGAGTTTCTTGATCAGGCCAAGGCCGATGGCCGTATTATCAATGCCGGTTTCTCATATCACGGCCTGCCCGAAGACTTTAACCGCATCGTCGACGCCTATCCCTGGGAATTCTGCCAGATTCAGTATAATTATCTGGATGAATCCTACCAGGCCGGAGTCGCCGGACTCAAATATGCGGCTTCAAAAAACCTGGCCGTGATTATCATGGAACCGCTTCGGGGTGGCAATCTTGGCCGCCCGACGCCGCCGCCAGCCATTGAAGAGATCTGGGCGAAGGCCGAGTTCCCCCGTACTCCGGTGGCCTGGGCTTTGCTGTGGATCTGGAATAGCCCGGAGGTGACGGTGATCCTGTCCGGGATGAATGAAGAATCCCATATTGATGAGAACCTGGCTCTGGCAGGACAGGCCCGACCCGGAGTTCTAAACTCCTCAGAGCTTGAACTGGTTGCAGAAGCGGGCATGACCTATCGCCGCTTGATGAAAGTTGGTTGCACCGGTTGCGGTTACTGCATGCCCTGTCCGGTTGACGTCAATATCCCTATTTGCTTTGAAGTGTTTAATAACTTCCATATGTTCAACCAGTCTGATGTCGCGCGGTTGAGTTACGCTTTTCGCATGGGTGGAGATCTGACGGATGGCGTCCCCGGCTACGCGTCGCAGTGTGTTCAATGCGGGCAATGCATCGAAAAATGCCCTCAGCAAATCAAAATTCCCGATATGTTGTCTCAAGTTGTTGCCGACCTGGAAGACGAGGGGCTTCCCCAGCGCCTGGACACAATGCGCAAGATCATGTTGAAGCAGGCACAGTGAATTTGCTATGCCAGCGCTCTTTTCTGCTGACCAGGGTCTTTCATAGACCTTGCCAGTCGAAAAGAGTGCTGGCGCGGTTCATCACATGATTCCAGGCCCAGGGGCATGTCATTCATAAAAGCCTGGAAATATGAGGAAAATGCCAATCACATAAAAGCCAGGAGCAGGCTTATCCCCTATTTATTATCTACCAACGAAAACTGCATCCGAGCGCTATTTTGACATCAGACCCTTCTTGTTCATAACCATCAGGAACATCATTCTCCACAACAAAAAGATCTGCATCAAGGGCCCAATGTTGCGCAAATCGCCAGTTGAGCCCAACGCCGCCGGACATGCCTGTTTCGGTGTCATAATCGTCATTGGAATGTTTGTGTTCAACAAGAGTATTCGTGCCGTAAAGTGCAGTAAGACGAGCCCTGAACTTTGCATCCCGACCGGGGTAGTACAACCTGGCACCGACATTCCAGCCGATGTTGTCCGGGAGAAGACCGACCCCCAAAACCGGGGCAAAGTAATCACAAACACCCAACTCATAATTCACCCCAAAGCCCCCATAAGGAAGACCTATTCCAGCCCCAACGACATGCTCTAACTCCGCACTGAACGCCGGAACGGAAGAGAAACTGACAATGAGCAAAACTGCGATAATAAAACGTTTGGACTTGTACATGGTGGCACCCTCCGTGATTGATATGAATGGCTAATTTCCAACAGGGTATGACTTCCCGACAAACCTATAAAAAAAGTCACAGCTCAATAAAAATTCTAAAACTTCAGATTAAGACCTCACGTTGCAAGCGACGGCGTAAGATTTTGGCATCCCACGACTATTACTCAAATTTAAAAGCAGCCGTGTCTTCCCCCCGGAGGCTTGGCTGACTGATCAGCTTTTTCTTCACAAAACGATGATTGATGGCTATGTATAACAGTGCAACGGGGACATAGTTAATTGAATTTATCGCAGCCCAGAAAGAGTGTGTTGTCGGTTGAACACCTGGAAAGGCAAAAAGAAAAATCATGCTACATATAAAAATTGCCGAAAACATCAAGTTTGAAGCCCAAAATATGATCCAGCGATAAATATTGGGAAACCTGACTGATTCATATGTTGTTGCAAGGAACAGCGAGATTGAGCCTGCATAAGTTAAAGCTGAAAAAGATAGGGCAGCAGCTTTGGAGTCCGGCCCCCCTTCAAGGTTACCAAACACGAACAAACAAAACGCAAGAAAACCAATAATCCAAAGAACAACCCCAACCGTCAAAACAGCAATACCTGCCTTGTGATTATTTCCAGTAGCTTCTTTTCTGTTTCTTTGGGCAATAACGATTGACAGTACAGCCGAGACCAGAATGACCGCGGAAACACTGATCGGCAGATAGGGAATATTCGGTCCAACCACTTGGCTTCCTTCCGGAAGGGCAAAAAGGATGATCAGTGAGATAACAAGGCACGAAACAGTCCCTTGCACGAGCACCAAGAAGGACGCACCCCACATGACGCCTTTTACACACAAAAATACAAGAAGGATAAAAAATGCTATTGCTACTAATGATCCTGCCATTGCCCCATCCTTTACTTTGCCTTGGACGCAAAAAAACCGATGTCCCAATGTTGAAAAAAATCAGCTTCGGGATTTGACTTTCTTAGGTCCCCGAATGCCGTTATCCCCCTATCACATGGTTACGAATATCAGCGCAGCTATTCTCCGTCCGCTTTAATTTTCTGATCCGGAGCCTCTTCGATTTCATCCCACTCGAAGACTCAACCTGCTAGCTAGTTGTCATCCGGAAACTCCGAAGGGCAACGGCTAAGTTTTCAGATTGGAAACGAGCAATTTTTCGTTGTGACAACGAAATCAAGGGGTTGCGCGGAGGCGTAGTCCTTTACGCCGCACAAGAAAACCCGCAGATTGACAGCATCCTTACAATAATCACCCAATCTTGCTTCATCCATTTGGCTTTTTTATCTTTTCTATCACTTCATGGTCTGACAGTTCATGACCAACCCACACTTTTACTTCTTTTGCCCCTGCAGCTGTTGCCACTTCCAGCAGAACTCTTTCTTCAACTTCAGATAAACCACCCTCAATTTTTTCCCTGGGCTGTATGAGCACTCTTGGTTTTGATGCCATTAACCGATGACCTGTGATTTGTTTTATTCCATCGTTAAGAGCTTTCTCCGCCGAATGGAACTGGCCAATCAGAAGGCGTTCTGTCGTAAATGGCTCAACTGCTAAAATTGAAATTATTTTCCCAGATTCAATATGCCGAAGATCAAATCTATTGATAGACACTTTTATGTATATGGTTTGCTGTTGGAACATATATTTGCTTTCAAGTGTATTACGGAATTAGATAAACACCGGCAGCGTAAGATTTCGGCCACTGCCGGATATTTTCAAATTTAGTCGCTCGAATTTTTCGTCCACTTGATAGGCTCTCTTCTCTTATACCCCTGCGTTCTGACTTTTTTCTGTTTTTCGACACTTTTCCTCACAGTGGTCCCAAATCGATGAACCCAGGTCAGGGCTGCATGCTGTCAAAGACTATTAACCTTGGTCTTGCCAAATAGGACGAAGAGTCTGTTTCCGATATTTTTCAGGAAGAAATTTTTAAAAATTGGGTGACTCTTACGGCAATGAGGCGAATTCTGATCCACATTATCAGACTATCCACTCTTTTCCAGGGCTAAGATATTCTTTTTCCCGGTTGCTGCAAATGCTTGACCAGGCCAGACTCCAAGATTAGTTTGGACAGCGAAATCTTGATGACCGGTAATGGGGATCTTTTTAACAAGCGACGCTCCATTCGTGCCTGGACGACAGAAAACCGAATGAGACATATTAGCAAACCCCTCGGCTCGGCTGCACCGATCCGGCCATCACATTGACGGCACAACCATGCAGGCTTTCTCCCTTATTGCTGCCACCAACCACGGAACAAAATGAAGGATGTTTATGATGGAACGTATCGTTTACTTAAATGGAGCATATATCCCTGAAACCGAAGCAAAGATATCAATTTTCGACCGGGGCTTTCTTTTTGCCGATGCGGTGTATGAAGTCACGGCCGTGCTAGACGGTCAATTAATTGATAATGAGGGGCATTTGGCAAGGTTGGAGCACTCAGCGAAAGAGCTGGGAATCAAACTGCCGATGACTAGCGAAGCACTCACGGCAATTCAAGAGTCGCTAATTGAAAAAAATAATCTTGCAGAAGGAAGCATCTATGTTCAGCTGTCGCGTGGTGCTGAAAGTGACAGGGACTTTGATTATTCTGAAGAGATTGAACCGACATTAGTTCTTTTTACACAAACCAGAAAGATCGTTAACACCCCCAAAAAGAAGACAGGGATCAAGGTCATCTCTTATGAGGATATTCGCTGGCGCCGTCGCGACATTAAAACCAGCGGTTTGTTACCGGCCTGCCTGGCGAAGCATGCTGCCCACGCTGCTGGCGCTGATGACGTTTGGCTGATTGAAGATGGCTTTGTTACTGAAGGTGGATCGAGTAATGCCTACATCATTACCCAGGAAGGCAAATTGGTTACTCGCCCTTTGAGTCAAGATATCCTGAGCGGTATTACACGTGACTCATTGATGAAACTCTCAAGAGACACCGGCATTGAAATTGAAGAACGTCCATTCTCTATTGAGGAAGCGTACGCAGCAAAAGAAGCTTTCATCAGTTCAGCAACAACCTTTGTATGGCCCGTTGTGGAAATTGATGGCAAGCCCATCGCTGATGGAAAGCCGGGCAGATTCACTCTAAAGTTGAGAGATATTTACATCAATACAGCGCAAAAAAATCTCTAAAGAACAAACCCCCTGAAAAAGGTAAGAATGATCTTCATCTAGAAAGATGGTGTCCTGACAACGGCTCGGTTCATCGCACGATACCAGGCTCCGGGATATGTCATGGGCAAAGGGATGGAGGTATGGGCAAGGTGCCATCAATTCTTTAAAAGCCAAGGGTAGACCTGAAGCCTATTTACGGGATAGAGGTCAGAGCGCGTAGTCCAATTCGATTAGACAATTATTTAGAGCGATTTTGAAGTCAGCAATCGTTTAACTTGCTGCCAAAAGTTCGTCAGGACGCACTGCCCGACCCGTCTCACTAGATTTCAGAACGGCCAATGTCAGTAGCGCATCTTCAGCATCTATAACCGGTTCTTCCTGTCTTTGGATGACTTTGCAGAAATGCTCAAGCTGAGCGACAAAAGGAGAAACATAAGGAACATTCTCAGAACGGGCCATGAGCGGCTCCCACCAACCCTTAGTACTTCCATGAGCATGGCTCCAAAGTTGCAAACTGGGAAAAGACAATGAAGCCTGTGAGCCCAAAAATTGATAGCAATTTTGATCTGTTTTGAAAAATTCGGGATTTTCTCCAGAGGTAAGTTCATAAGACCAGGGAGATGGCGTTGTATCAGAAACAAAGGCTGTGCCGAGAGCCCCACTTGTCATTTCGAAGCTCATCGAGATGGTATCCTCAACCATTCCTGTGCGAACTAGGCGTTTGGTTTTTGCAGTCAGCTCAGCAACATTCCCACAGAGATATCGCAGGTTGTCAATTTCATGAATTAGATTACACATAACGGGCCCCCCTCCTGGCAATGAGTGCCATTCGGGAATAAAATAATCATCCCCCTTCATTAAAGCCCAAACAATTGAAATTCCAACTAATTCTCCCAGCTCTCCTCCTCTTACGATTTCCCGTGCCCTTCTCACTAAAGGAAAATGGCGTCTATGATGCCCCACCAGTGAACGGATGCCACTCTGTTTGATGATCTTTACAAATTCCTTGCCCTCTTTAAGGGTAGTCGTCACAGGTTTTTCGGTTAAAATGTGAATACCGCGTTTGGCACATTCGCTTCCAATAGCAACATGAAGGTGATTAGGGGTGGCGTCTATCGCTCCATCAAGATCCGCTTGTGCCAACATTTCCCTGTAGTCCGAGAAGAAAGGAATCCCTAATTTCTCCGCCACAATTTTACGTGATCCATCGACGTCACAAAGGGCAACCAGTTCTCCATTACTAATTTTTTTGGCCGCGTCAATATGTTTTGACGAAATCCAGCCTCCACCAATAATGCCTAGTTGTACCTGTTTCATGACAACCAGTCCTTAGGCCTTCGTTCCGCAGGCCAAAAGAAGAAGTAATTATTTTCTCATCAACGTAAGATGAATTAACCTTTAGCCTGACGAACTTGTCTCTTGATTATTCTCCAAATAGATGTGTTGCTGATAATCATAAATATAACTACTAGAGTCAATATGCATGTCAATGGATTACTCACAAGATCCCAGAAGAAAGACCCAACATTATTATTTACAGATAACATTGCTTGGCGATAAGAATTGTCCATTAATGGACCAAGAATTATTCCTAATATCACAGGAGCAACCTGATACCCGAACATTTTCATCAAGTAACCCGCGACTCCAAAAGCCAACATCCAATAAACATCTATCATGTTGTTATTAATCGAATATGTGCCCACAACTGACAAAACGATAATACAGGGAATGAGAACTCCTTTTTTGATCTCGACCAGTTTGGCAAAAATCTTGATGCCCGTAAGACCGAAAAGGACCATAAATATGTTTGCCAGAACAAGATTTCCTACCATAAACCAAAACATATAGGGCGAATCGATCATGAGCATTGGCCCAGGTTTTAGGCCGTGAATAAATAATGCCCCGATAAAAACAGCAGTAACCGCGTCTCCTGGGATTCCCAAGGTCAGCATTGGGATATAGGCACCGCCTACGGCAGCATTATTAGCTGACTCTGGAGCAATAAGTCCTTCATAAGCACCTTCACCAAATGGACGGGATGGATTTTTAGTTGAACGTTTGGCATGGTCATATGCCATCAGTGAAGCAATATCACCACCTGTACCAGGCAACGCGCCGATAATAACGCCAATGAGAGAAGTCCGAATAGACAGAGGCAAGTATTTCAAGATGACATCCCAAGAAGGAATGATCTTTGAGACATCCTGTTTGATCGGCTTTAAATTAAGCGAGTGGAGTTGAAAAAGTGCTTCAGCTAAACCAAACAGTCCAATCATTGCAATGACAAAATGGATGCCCCCAAGGAGTTCTACGGAACCGAAAGTGAAACGGCCCTCGGCGGTCATAGGGTCCATCCCCACCATTCCCAAAGTTACACCCAATGCTCCTGCAAAAATACCTTTGGCCATTGATTCTCCAGAAAGACTACCAACGAGAAGCAACCCCATTAGTGCCAGCAGCAGATAATCACGAGGAGCAAATTTGAGTGCGAATTCAGCAACAGCGGGAGCAGCTATTGCCAGTACGACAATACCTATAAAACCACCAATTCCAGAGATGATAGTACTGATCCCAATGGCCTGCCCAGCTTCACCTCGCTGGGCCAGAGGAAAACCGTCAAAGCTTGTTGAAATAGAGGAAGGAGCCCCAGGAATGTTAAGTAAAATAGCAGAGCGCGAACCGCCGTACACTCCACCCATATAAACTCCCACCATCAATGCCAAGGCGGAATTGACATCCCATGAGAAAGTAAAGGAAATCAAGATAGAAACTGCCATGGTTACTGACAGTCCAGGAATTGCACCGATATAAATCCCAGCAAAAGTGCCAAGAGCAGTCAATGAAAGTAATGAGATATCAGTCCAACCCATAAAAAAGTAAGAAATAGCTGATCCAGTCATAATTTTCCTCTGTTATTTATGGGAGAAGAACTTTAAAGAAATATAGAAAAATGATATAAATAACTGCCAACGTTCCCGTTGATATTAATATCGCTTTAATTGGACTGCTTCCTTTTAGGAAAATCATAGATGAAATCAGGAATAGGAATGATGCTGGCAAAAAATGCAAGGGCTGAATTAAGACAACATATGCAATTGCAATGAGAGTATAAATGAAAAAAGTCGGGGTAAAAACCTCGCGAATTGCTTGGCGACACTCACTAAAGAAACCATCTTTGACTTCACGTTCTAATTTGCGATTTCCTAAAATGACAAATAGCATTGAAAAGACCATAACTGCCGTAGATGCCATTGGAAATGTTCCGGGACCACTGATAGCAAATCCTGAAATTTGATAAGCAACGATTAAAAGAAAAATACTAAAAGCAAGAACTAAGTAATCGAAATAAAGCTCGCCAGCACGAAGCTTCTTACCTTTTTCATGATTCATTTTGCTTTGGCCTCTTCATAAAAAAAGGCATCGCTTTAAAAATAAAAACGATGCCTTTGAGGTTCACTTGAATTAGGGCTTAGGAATACCAAGTTCAGCAGGCGAAATCTTGGTAGCACCGGCATCATGCAGCAACCAAGTTGTAACTGACTGCCATCTCTTGGCATATTCACTCGCTTCGTCACCATTTATATTCATCAAAACCAATTGATTTGCTTTTAAGAACTCTTTAAACCGATCAGACTCAGCTCCCTTTTTAAAAGCATCAACCAAGATCTTTTTAGCAGCCTCAGGGACATCCTTTTTACAGAAAACCCCGTAAAAAGGCCCCCAAGGAACGTATTTTTTAAATGCTTCAAAATCATCAGTAATGGCCGGGATGACGTTATCCCCCAAAGTGAGGGGGGATGAGTCGACTACGGCTATAGCTCGAACGCGACCAGAACGAATATGCTCGCTGGCTGCGGCAAGACCAGTCGGAATAAAATCGACATGACCTCCTAAGAGGGCTGTAATTCCGGGGCCCTCACCCTTAAATGGTACAGATAAGGTTTTTATGCCGGTAACGGTATCAATAAGTTTTCCAACAACATACGGAACACCACCAGGACCAGTTGCACCCATTTTAATTTTGCTTGGGTTAGCTAACGCATCGTTGACGAGATCTTTGAGATTTTTCCATGGGCTATCATTTCTTACCAGGATTACAGTGAGACCCCGTGCCAGAATATTCACAGGAAAAAAATCTTTGTAGTCAAGCTTCGACAAGCCCAAAACACCGTAGAGTTGAGGGTTTTCAGCACCATAGAGAAGAGTGTAGCCATCTGACCTGCTACTGAACACAAACTGAGTTGCTATTGCCCCTGTTCCACCAGGCTTATTTACTAGAACAACTTCTGTTCCCAAATTGGGTTCGACATTAGGGGTTACTGCCCTTGAGACATTGTCCATAGCTCCACCAGCTCCCCACATGATCACTCCCTGGAGGGCTTTCCCGGGAAAACCTTCAGCATGCAATGCCCCAGGAAAAGAGAAGCTGACAAAAAGAGCGGCAAGAAAGAATAGACGTGCACCTGACATTTTTCCTCCTAATTTGTTTGCGTAAATAAGAATTAATGACTCAATCGACTCTCCAATACATCCTTCTTGATAGTATATAAAACCTAATTGTGAGGATACATCATTCGCTTAAAATGTCAATATTTTTAAAAACATAAAGAAAAATTCCAATAGCCAGATCCAAATTGATAACAATTTAAGGTCACATTAAATGCAATTTCGGCTATGGATTTTTTTAAGTAATCGCAGTCCCGTGGGTATGCTGTAGAGATCTTGGCAGAGAAACGAAATTTTTCGGGTCGAGAACCGCAGTCGGCTCGAACGCCATTGATAGGTGGAACGCGTAGCGCGGAATCTCTCAATAGCGTGAGGTAAGACAGCTCGGCCCGATGGGATGGAGTACACAGCGGTCCATCCTGTCGCCGCCAGCACGCGCGGCTTTGTAGTAGAGGCGAAGCCGCAACAGAAAAGCCTTCGCTGTGCCTAGCTTGGTTATGTATTTTATCGTAGCCCTCTGGACCACACTGTTTTAACCACACCAAAAAATCGATGATCTATCTCTATCGGACCAGAATGAGGAGAGTCCAATATAACCGAGAATAGTATCTGGCAAGGGTAATCGTCATATTGAAATGGCGCGTTCTTCTTGCTCAGGAAAAATTCTATGTAATTCCGATCCGTTTGCGCCTCAAACGGTGAACCGCAACCAGTGGTGAACTCAAAATCTAGCTTCCCTACCGGTTCGGCCTCTATACTCCAGCTTATATCTTTCAAATGGTCTACCGGAAAGGGCCAGCTATCTTCGAACAGCACCACAGGATTAAAGTGCAAATTCATCGACTGACGCCTGTTTTCATAGGACATCACCGTTGCGGTACTCAAATGAACTCTCATTTGCTACTCACATTCGACGATGTAATGCATAGACACAATGGTTCACATCTAAAAACAGGCCTGTCTCCTAGTTAACCGTTAACCGAAAGAAGGGGTCAAAAAAGGAGAGGTCAAGTCTACGGTTGACTGATTTTCATCTTCCGGCATACCTGCACATACATTTCCCGGACAGTAACATTCTCCTCCATCATAGACTCAAATCTTGAAATAGCCGTGCTGACAGTGCTGTAGCGGTTCCCGCAACTATAAAATCACTAAAAACCTGTTGAATTTCAGTAATAAAGTCCTTGAGCCGCGTTGTATACAGTCGATTTCCATTTTATCTTAGCGCCCCTTTTGCAGGCCTCATACAGCTGATCATGCTGCCTTGCACGACGGGCCAAATCTTCAAGCTGCTTTCGTAAATATGAAACTCCAGGCATAAATCCCGCTGGTCGTGGAACGTAATCCAGGGCATCCGAGCACCTTCTCGATCCTTCGAGCATATCACCCGTCGCCCTGAGGGTATCTTTATTCATTGGCCAGTTTGCAGCCTCACTTCCAAAAATGTGGACGAGTATTATTTTTAAGTTTTTCTCTTCTCTTTCTGTCAGTTCATTCATTTATCGCCCCTCCGAATTCTGCAATGATCTGTAGTTTTGATAGACGCTACGATGCTTTTAAAGGCATCAAATTGCATATTGTTTGATGATATCCTGAGGTATCTGTCCCTTATGCTTTCGCTGAATATGTATGCAAAGCATACGTTTTTCATTGCCGTGTCGTTCCAGTAATACAAAGAAAAATCGGTTTTTCTTGAATATTGAATTTCACTATGAGGACCAAAAAGCTCTCCCTTTAAAAACAAGGCCCTTTTCATTATCCATATGTCACCTTTATCCGTTAGGCTTGCTAAGTCTTTTTCTGCCTTTGTAAAGATAAATTCAGCTGAATCAGCTATGGAGTAATTGCTACTGGCGGGCCATTGATCATCTTCTGAGAGTGATTTTTGGGAGTCCAAACTGAAACTTAATGAATCGCCATTTTCAAAGTACACATAAACATCACCATCCAGGAGTGTGTAAATCCGTAATGGTGGTGAAGGGAGGATGATGCTGAATTGATCAAGATCGATCGTATATCGACCATTCTCCGGATGAGGAGGCAATGGTTTAGTGATTGCAGTGATATTGCAGGATTGGCCTTCGCATTGAGGGAATTCGAAGACGTTGGAATGTGATGCACAACCAGGTAGGACAAGCAAAAGGAGCAAAGAGACCGTGATGGTCAGGTATCTATACGACAGCATAATATTTCCCCCCTTTTAATCAATTTACATTTAATGATAATGCCCGTGCTATAACACGGCTGGACTTCTAGAAAATGACCAGTTTTCAAATAATATCCAGCAATTCTGATAGATTTCTGAAATTTTTCTCAGCGAGGTCCATAGGAAAATCTAGACAAATCAACTCAACAACAAGCGCACAAAAACAATCCAAAACAAATTAAACAGCCTGCCGAGCCCATAGATGGGCGATCAAAATCAATGCCGATTTGCTAAGGCATTGATTTTGTAAGGTGGTGGAAATCACATTTTCTCCACCGAGCTTGAAAAAGGCCAAGGATGGACTTTTTCAACAACCTGTTAATCACCCCTTCGGATACCCAATCAGATAAGTATTCTGCAACGGTGTCTTGGGTGAGGAGCTTTCGCCGATTTCCCAGATAAAGGATTCGGCGTTGGTGACGGCGGCGAGGATGTCTTCCAGTTCTTCCTGGGAATAGCTGTGCAACAGGGAAATGGTGCTGTCCCAGAGGAAAATCAGGGGGACAATGGGGATCAGGTAGGAGAACAGCAGCTTTGACAGGCTAAAAGGTTTGCGGAACAGCAGCCGGGTGAACAGCAGCACCGTCATCAGCGGCATGAGCAGGAAATGAGCTTTGCGACGGCCGGTGAATTCGAAGATGCAGATCGGCATCTGCCGGTTGACGGCATCCTGGAGGATGGCTGTGGCCTGGGTCGGGTTGAAGTGATGGAAGCTGGAAAATAAAGTCCTGACCCCGACTAGATCAGCGCTGATCTGTAATGCGTTGACCGGTTCGACTTTATAGCTGAGCAGCGGATGTGCTGCCGAGATCTTTTCCAGGCTGGCTTGATTGGGATAGAGATCGGTCAGGGTGACCTGTTCGATCACCTCTTCCGAGTTGCGGATTTCCCGGAGCAGGTAGGGCCAGGGGCCGCTGCCGCCGGAACAGAGGTCGATCACCTGTTTGGTTTTGGACTGCTGCATGACCCAGAGCAGTTCCGGGATGCTCGGCGCATAGGCCCGCATGTCCACAATCAGCGCATGAAGAGCATCCGTGACCTGGTTGCGAAGCAAACGCGGCAGCCAGCGCTGATCTTCCAGTTCAAAAAGGCGCGGCCACCTCATCGCTGTGGGACTCGCCCATTGGCTGCCAGGGCATCAGGCACAGGCAGGCTGCTTGCGCCGGATATAGTCGGCCAGGCTGGCGATGGACTGCAGCACTTCGCGGCTCGATTTCTTGCCGCCGATGCGCACATTGTACTTTTTCTGCACGGCCACCACCACCTCGACCGCGTCCAGGGAATCAAGGCCCATGGCTGATTCCGGGCCGATCAGCGGAGCATCCGCCGGGACATCTTCGGCCTGGATATCATCGACACTGCACAGCTCAAGAATCATGGCCACCAGTTCGCTTTCCAACCTGTCATTCATTCTGCTTGCTCCATTGTGACAATACAATTAAATGGCTTGCCGTCCGCAACCAGGGGATGGCAAACGTTAAGTTTTCAGACCGAAATCGAGACATGTTCCGCTGTGGCAAAAAAGTCCACAGATTAACGCCGCAACAACTGAAAAGAGCCGTTTACAGATAAAAACCGCCTATTGCCCCCGCCGCCAGCGCTGAAACACCACCAGGGCAAACCCGAGGCAGACCAGAAAAAACAGCGCCAGCGCAGCGACATTGCCCAAAACGCTGTGAAGGCTGCCGTTGCGCACGAAAATATCCAGAAACGCATCCAGCCCCCAGCCCAGGGGGGAAAAAACGCTGAGGGACTGCATGGCGCGCGGCATCACATAGACCGGCACCATCACCCCGCCCATGGCCGCGGCGATCACCACCGAGACGGAGCCGAAGGTCGAGGCCTGATCGTAGCTGCGCGCCAGCACCCCGACCAGAATGCCGTAGCCGCAGGCGGCCAGGGCCGCACTGAGCGCAACCAGCAGCAGCGCCAGGGGGGCCGAGCCAAGTTCCAGCACCGGGGTACCGAGCAGCGGCAGGATAAACTTTCCCACCGCCAGCATCAAGCCGAATTGCACCAGGCAGATCAGCAGATAGGCGCTCACCTTGCCGAGAAGCAGACTGCGGTTGCTGACCGGCATGGTCATCAGTCGGGCCAGGGTCCCTTCCTGACGCTCGCGGATCAGGGTCCCGGCCAGGGGAATGACGATGAAAAACATTCCGAACAGAGTCCAGGCCGGTACGTTCTGCTGCACCGAGGTCGGCAGGGTCGGATATTTTTCGGCAAACACCGATTCCTCATCCAGTTTGACCAGCGGCCTGCGCGCCCAGGCCGAGCCGAGCTGCGGCAGGTTGATGGGAATATTTTGTGCCCCGTACGGCCCCAACTGTTCTTTGACGGTCCGCTCCAGTTCAGCTGGCAACAAGCGTCCGAGGGCGGCGCTTTTGCGCTCAATCTCCAAGGCTAACAGCCCCTGCTGCAAAGCCGTGGTCACGGCGCTGCGGTAGACCCCGCGCACCGCCGGATCGAAATAGACCAGCAGCTTTTCCAGAGGTGGATAGCTGCTCTCTTTGCGCAATGCGGCTTGCACCGTGCTTTCGGCGGAGGTTTCCAGAACCTGACTGAAATCTTTGGGTACGACCAGGGCGAACTGATAAGCGCCGCTGAGCACCAGTTGCCGGGCCTGGTCCGCGCCGATGGCCTGGCCATCCTGCTTCCGGATCAGGTCCAGGGCGCCGGTCGCTTCCAATTGGGCGGCCAGATCCGCGCCGGCCAAACCCTGATCAAGATTGACAAACACCGCCCGGGTGGCGGCCTGCCCGGATGCCCGGAACAGGTCGTCCTGCACCAGGGACAGCACCAGCACCAGCAGCATGGGCATGACAAACAGCACCAGCAACCCGGCCCGGTCGCGGCTTAGCAGCAGCAGTTCCTTTTTGATGTTGGCCAGTAACAGCATGCAATCGCCTTTAGTCGCGCAACTGCTTCCCGGTCAGAGCCAGGAACAGTTCTTCGAGATTTTGGCAGGCGTCCTGCTCGGCGAGCAGAGCGCGGGGCGCACCACGGGCAATGATCTTGCCGCAATCGACAATGGCAATATCGTCACAAAGCTGCTGAACCTCTTCCATGTAATGGGTCGTGTAAAGTAGGGTCATCCCCGCGCGATTCAGTTCGGTCAGCCGATCCAGAATCAGGTTGCGCGATTGAGCGTCGATGCCGACGGTCGGCTCATCCAGAAACAGCAGTTCGGGCTGATGAAGAATCCCCACGGCCAGATTGGCGCGGCGCTTCATGCCGCCGGAAAAACTCGCCACCCGCCGATCAGCCTGATCGAGCAACCCGACCGTGGCCAGACATTCCTCGACCCGCGCTTCGAGATGCCGCCGGGGCAAACGTTGAATTCGGGCGAAGTAGCGCAGGTTTTCCCGCGCGGTCAGGGTCGGGTAGAGGGCGATATCCTGAGGCACCAGGCCGATGGTCCGGCGCACCGAACCGGCCTGGCGGACCACATCCTGACCAAATATCGCCGCGCTTCCGGCGCTTGGCCGCAGCAGGGTACAAAGGATGGAGATCAGGGTGGTTTTACCGGCCCCGTTCGGCCCGAGCAGACCGAAGATGCTGCCCCGCGCAACCTCCAGGGAAAGCCGGTCAAGGGCCGGTCGCGTTGCCCCGGGGTAGGTCTTGACCAGGTCGGCAACACTCAGGGCGATATCATTAACAGTGGCGGACATCATCTCGCAGCATCCTGCTCAACGGGTTCTGGCGCTGACGGCCCGGTGCAGATCGGTAAAGAGCGCCTCTTCCTGCCCGGCACAGTGCCGCAACAGCTCAGCCAGCTCCCGGAAAGCATCCGGTCCGGCCTGCCGCCCTTTGCAGACCCGCGAGGCGGCCACGGCAAACTCCCGCCAGCGGTCGCCAACCGCGGTGCAACGCTCGGACAACTCCAGCAACGGCCGATTCTGTAACAACTCGGCGGCCTCCTGCAGAAAAGCCGCATAGAGCAGACGAAAGCCGCCCCCGCCGGTGCCGATCTCCTCCTGCATGCGCACCACATGACCAAGATGCTGCAGCGCATCTTTCTCACCCAGCTTGACAGGCCATTTGGCCAGTTGGCGGGCCAGCAGACGGATGCCGTGGACTCCGACCAGCGGCAGCGGGATTTTCAGCATCGCCCAACAGGCATCCTTGATCCCCGCGACGGCAGCCTGAGCCACGTCGAACCGCTCCGGCATCTTCTCAAAATAGTAAAGCTTCCCTTTCGGGGCCAGTGCGCCTTTGGCAAAGCGCGCCTTGCGCAGGTCCCGGGCCGCGCAGCGCACCGGTTCTTCGAAAATCGGATCGCTGATCAGGTACTCGTCGCCTTCTTTGCCGTACACCACCAGGTTGTGGGCGTTGAAATGAAAACGATAAGCTGGCGGGAAATAAGGCAGCCAGAACACCCCGGTCTGGGCACCGACCGGGCAGCCGCTGGCCAGCAACCGGTCCAGCTCCTGTTCGGCTGCGCGGGGATCCTTGAACTGCTGGCGACCGACCTTGACCCCGAGCCGTTTGGTGGTTTTCTTGAAAATACTCCCCGGCCCGATCCGGAAAGTGGTCAGGGGCAGGAAATTGATTTTGACAAACGGGACATAGGCGAAAAACAGCCCGCCGCCGATGCCGAAAGCCAGGGCTTCACTGCAGGGCAGGCCGTAATAGTTCAGCAGGTTGGCGGTCACCCCGCTTTCGCAATGGGCAAACTGTCGATGGGGAAAATCGATATTCACGTTGTTATCTGCTTTCAGAACGGTCAAAATCTGCCAGGGCCAGGTCCGGAACGTCCGGTACCCGACACAGGTGCTCGATGCTGATGCCGAACAGCTCCGCGTAGCTGGTCAGCACCGCCCGGTCGAGCTTGGCAAAGACCGCCGGCTTCAGGTGGCGCTTGACCCGCCAGCGGGGGATGCCGGAATACTTGGCGAGCAGGGCCGGGTCCATCTGGTTTTTGACCATGTGATAGCTTAAGGGACTTTTCCGCCCTGCCCTGATTGCGGCCAGCTCCTGTTCCAGCTGCTCGATAATCGCCTCCCAGGCATGGCGCAGGGCGACATTCTTCGCCTCCCAGCCGGAACTTGGGGCCAGGGTATAGCTGCCGTCATCGTCGACCGCGTAATTAACTTCGCGGCAGCCGGCCATCAGGCCGCTCTGCTGGGGGACATCCGCTTTTTTCATCGTCTAAAAAAGATATCCGATACTGACCAGGGCGGCATTGATACCGCGGTTATCATGATGGAGGTTGCCGTTGGAAATATGGCTCAGCCGCACCCCCAGGGTCATGGCGGCCCCGTCCGCCAGCGCGTATTCCAGACCCGCTCCGCACTGCGGGTTGAAATTGACCCGCAACCCCTGCCCGGCGACCTGGAAATCGGTATAGATCAGCCCGATGCCCGCTTCGACATAGGGACGCCAGGCTTGTCCATCCGGCTGCAGGTAATAGAGGGCCAGGGCATTGGCCGCGACCAGTCCGCGCGGTTTGGAATCGGTCCGCAAGCCGAGATTAGCTTCCAGCTTGAGGCGTAACGCCTTGGGTGCCGGATGCCAGAAGACCCGTTCGTAATCGAGAAGCATCTGCCCCTGGACAATGACCAAACCAAAATGCCCAGGATCATAAGCCTGACCCCCAAGAACAGCTATGCCATAACGGGCTGGAGCAAGCTCCTTTCCAGTCTCTGCGGCTCGGACCGGGGCTGTACTCAGCAGCAACCCGCAGCCAACCAGCAGCAACCAGCTCAGCACCTCCCGCATCGCCACCTCACCGCGCCAGCTGGATCAGGCCGTAATCACCGCCCGGACCGAATTTGAGACAACTGAGCCGTTCCCCGGCGGCCAACGGACTGACCGGGGTTGCCTTCGGTGCAGCCGTCCCCAGCAGTGCTTCCTGATAGAAATTGCCGTCCCGAAGCGACAGCGCCGCAACCGCCAGGTCGAACCCGGCTGCGGCCGGAAAGCTGCCGTAGAGCGGGGCATAAGCCGCCACCCGCCGCCCGCTCAGCGTCTGCCGATACCAGTCGGCACAGGTCTTGTGGCCGTCCGCGCCGATGATCAGCCGGTCATCCTCCGGCAAGGTCAGCGGCCAGGCCGCATGATTGCCAAGGGTGACCGTATCGATGCAGGCGTAGGCGGCAGCCTGCTCGGTGGCTTTGCTCAACACGAAAAAGGCCGCGCCCTCACCGACCACAGCGCTCTGCCGGTCGAAATCAAGGGGCGCTACGGGTCCGGCTTCGCCCTCACCGAAGAACTGTTTACGGCAGTAACGCAGCACCTCGCAATACTCGTCAACCGCACCGAACAGAACCTGGTCCACCCGTCCTTCCACCAGCCAGAGCTGGGCGGTCAGCAAGGCCGAGGGAACCGACATTTCAAACTGGGTCACGGTCAGGCTGGGGGCCGTGGCCTGCAGCTGCATGGAGACATGGGCGGCCGCGGCATTATGCACCGAGTTGGAAAAGTGGGTCGGCGAACTGCAGGAATAGCCGAAATCGAGATAAGAATCGAGAAAATCGAAGGTGGTTTTCATGGCTCCGTAACCGGAGGCGATAACCACCCCGGTACGGGAGCGGTCGCTTTCGAGCAGACCGGCATCCTGCAGAGCCAGGCAGGCACTGTGCAGGGTCATTTTGGAAAAATGATCGATCCGCCGCAACGCCCGTTTCGGGAAAAACTCGTAGAGGCCTTCGATATCGCTCCGATAGGCCGGAAAGCTGTCCACGCCGGAACTGCGCTCGACAATGGTCGGCTGCGGCGCGACCGTGCCCTGCTGCAGGGCTTTCTGCAGAGCCTTGACGCCCTGACCGAAGCCACCGCTGAGACCGATGCCCTGGATCGCCATACGCATATCAGTGGTCTCCTTTCGCAAAAATCAGCACCGCGTTGTTGCCGCCAAAAGCCAGGGATTCCGAAAGGGCGTAATCTGCCTCGATTCTGGTGTTGGCCGTCACCGGGGTGCTCGGCAGCGCCGGGTCCGGCTCGGCAAAGCCGATATTGGCGGGGATCTCCCCGCGCGCCATGCAGGCCAGGGTGAACACCGCCTCGATCCCGCCGGCCGCGCCCAGGGTATGACCGGTATACCCCTTGGTGGAAATAAAGGGCACACCGCGCAGCACCTCGTGCAGAACCCGGCTTTCGATGCGGTCGTTGTCCGGGGTGCCGGTGCCGTGGGCGTTGACAAAGGCGATCTGTTCCGGACCAAGTCCGGCCATGTCGAGGGCTTCGGCCAGGGCCCGTTTCAGCCCCAGTCCGTCCGGGTGGGGCGCGGTCAGGTGGTGGGCGTCGCAGGCCGAGCCGTAGCCGATGACCCGGCCGCGCACGGCTTTCCCCGCTACGCTCGCCTCATTTTCCAAAATGACCAGCCCGGCCCCTTCGCCCAGGTTCAGCCCCTTGCGATTGACGTCAAAGGGCTTGCAGGGTTCGGTGGCGGTAATCATCAGCGAACTGAATCCGGCATAGGTCACCCGCGACAGTTCGTCGGCACCGCCGGCGATGACGATATCACAGGCACCGGCACGCAGCCAGGACGCGCCGATGCCGATGGCGTCGGTGCCGGAGGAACAGGCATTGACCACCACCTGGGTCGGCCCGTTTAACTGCAGCTGACGGGCGATGACCGCCGCCGGGTTGCTGCGCAGAAAGCGTTCGATCACCTGCAACTTGGGGTTGGCGCCAGATTTATAGGTCCGGTAGAAGTCGTCGCAGTTCAGGGCGCAACCAACCGTGGTGCCGATACAGACCCCGACCCGCTTGCCACGCAGACTCTCCGCATCCCAGCCGGCATCGGCCAGGGCTTCGAGGGCCGCGACCAGGGCCAGCTGGCTGGTCCGGGTGTAGACAGTCTCCTGATCGTCCAGGGGCAGTTGGAATTCGTCACGCAATTCCAGCACCGGGTAGCTAACCGGGTGGTCGGTGGAAAAACGCACCGGCGGATGGGGATAGCGCTGGTTGCGAAACATGCTGTCCAGGCATTCGGCAAGATTCATCCCGGCCCCGGACAAGCAGCCCAGGCCGGTCACGGCGACTCCGCGGCTCATGCCTGCTGCTTTTCCTCGATGTAGGCGGTCAGGCTGTTGATGGACTGCAACGCCGGCCGGCCTTCTTCCATATCTTTGATCTCGACCCCGAAATGCTTCTGCACCACGACCACCAGCTCGACCGCGTCCAGTGAATCGAGGCCCAGCCCTTCACCGAACAGGGGGGCATCGTCGTCGATCTCATCCGGGGTCAGATCTTCGAGGTTTAATTCATCAATGAGAACCTGCTTCAGTTTGGCTTTGATCTCCATCATGACTCCTTATATCCATCTTTGGTGGCAGGCTGCTGACGCAACCACATATTAAAAAAGTTGAAAAACTGGTACGGGTGTTCCTGACAGTATTCTTCGAGAGCCGCACCGAATTCAACAGCAAAGGGCCTAAACAGTTCCGCCTTACGACCGGAAATTTCCGGCACCCGGATCACCCGGGCCAGTTTGAGCCGATAACTGGCGGCTCCGTTCTTCCAGCTGTAAAACACCACAATCGGCGCACCCGTGGTCGCCGCCAGCTTGTAGGCACTGAACGGCACCGCAATGGGAGCGCCGAGGAAATCGATCTCCACCAGACTGCGTTCGCTCCCCATCGGTCGGTCCCCCATCACACAGAGGATTTCCCCCTGTTTGAGGACCCCGAGCATCTCCAGGGTACCGCCGAGGTAACCTTGTGGATCGATGATCTTATAGGGGCAATCGATCCCGGCATGCTCGTAATAATGGCGGTCGATATCCCCGTCCTCCCGCCGCATCAGCATGTTGACCGGGCGATCAAGAAAATCGAGGGCCGACATGGCGACCTGCCAGCAGCCGACATGGGCGGTCATCATGATCAGACCACGCCCTTCGTCGCGCAGCTTGAGCAGTTCCTCCCGCCCGTCCAGAGTGACCGCCATAGCCTGCGGGCCGAGAATCCCGACCACAGCCCGATCGATAAGCACCTTGCCGAGGGCCAGAATCAACTGATAACAGTGCCAGAGCCGTTTGGGCCCAGTGGCGGCCGGGAAGCGCCGCTGCAGGTAATGGGCGGCCCGCTGCCGAGCCAGGCGACTGAACAGCACGTAATAGGCGACCACAAAATAAAGCAGCAGATAGGCGGCTCGCCGCCCACCCAGGCGGATAGCCAGATAAAAAGCCTGGTGCTGCCAGTTGCTGCCGACACTGCGGCTGCTCCAGTTCTGCTGTTCCTGTGGGCCTGTCTTCATCTCTGCATCATTGGGCGGCATCCGAAGATTCCGTCTGGCGGCTGACCAGTTCAGCCAGGAAATAAGTCACAATAGCGATGGCCACGGCAAACAGCGGGGCCAGCAGCAACGAGCCGAGCAGCCATTCATAAACCCGCTGCAAGGCCTGGTAACCCAGGGTCTGCAGGGAAAATTCGGTCAGCCACTCCCCATTGCGCATGAAATAGCCGGCCTCGATACAGAGCGCCGGGACCAGGGGCGGCATGCAGAGCTGGCTGCTGGTGACCGCCGCAACCTTGTTGAGACGGAAAAAACTGCACACAAACAGGATCGCAATGGTATGGCAGAACAGCAGCGGCAAAGTCCCCAGCAAAACCCCGACCCCGGCCGAACAAGCCAGCTGGCGCGGCGAACTATGCTCACGCAGCAGCTGCTTGAGCGAGCGCAACGGATGAATCAGCGACAGGGTCTTGATCCGCCCTCCGTCTTCCTGCCCGCTTTCTGCCCCGGCGATCTTGCGGTGCGGCCAGGGCACGATGGAGCGCAGGGTCAAATGGGTATTGAGCAGGGTCAGCCGCCAGTTGTCGAGAAAACCGTGAAAATGGGAGATCCGCTCGTCTTGCGGCGGATAGTAAACCGAGATGTCGATGTCGCGCAACTCCACCCCGGCCCAGGCCGAACGCACCAGCACTTCGACCTCGAAATTATAGCGCCGGGTCCAGAAGCGCAGCTGCTCGAAAATCATCAGCGGATACGCCCGGAAACCGCTCTGGCTGTCCTTGAGCTGCCGGCCGGTCTGCAAGCGTAGCCAGAAATTGGAAAACTTCCGGCCGAAGCGCGACGCACCGGGAATACTCTGCTGCTCGAAATCGCGATGACCGACGATGAGCGCCCGCGGATGGGCCCGGACTTCCGCCAGGAAGGCCGGCAGATCGGCTGGATCGTGCTGACCGTCGGCATCCAGGCAGACCATATGACTGAAGCCGCGCTCCTTTGCCCAGTGCGCTGCGGAGAGCAGGGCCGCCCCCTTGCCCAGGTTGGTCGGATGGCTGAGCAGGTCGACCGCCAGACCACTCAGCAGTTCGGCGACCGGCGGGCTGCTGCCGTCATCCACCACCAGAACCCGGGCGTGCCGCTGCAGCACCCCGCTCACCACCTGACGCAGGGTAGCGCCATGGTTATAGACCGGCACTACGACCAGAATCCGCGGCTGGCGCTGCTCATCCACCATAGCGTTTATTACTCACGGCAAAACGGATAAACTGCCCGGCACTGGCCAGGAACCGTCGCCAGCTGTCCGGCGACTTCCAGAGCATGGTCAGATACCCCCAGAGCACCCGGTGCCGGCGGAAGTGATTCTTGTAAAACTCGATGAACAGCTGTTCCAGACGCTCCTTGTCCATGCCGTGGGGCACGAACTGAAAATGCATGCAGTCCATCTTTGGCCAGTCTTCGTCAAAGCTGCCGAGTTCGCGGATATTTTCGTAGATCGGCGAGCCCGGAAACGGGGTGAACTTGGCCAGGTTGAAGTCGTCGATGGGCAGGGAGTAGACATACTCCATGCTGCGCCGGATCGAGGCCTCGTTTTCACCGGGCAGCCCCATCATCAACAGTCCCTTGGTGCGGATGCCGCAGGACTTGATGGTCCGGATGGTCTCGGCGAGCAGATCCAGGTTAGCATTCTGGCGGTGCTGGCTGAGCAGCTCTTCGTCGCCGCTTTCGATTCCCAGACTGACCATCCAGCAGCCGGCCGCCTTCATCAGTTGGAGCAGTTCACGGTCGACATGTTCGGCGCGCACTGCGCAGTTGAAGGTCATGCCCAGCGGCCGCTCGATCATCAGCCGACAGAACTCTTCGACCCGGCCGCGATGAAAGGTGAACTGGTCATCGTAAAAATTGATATGCCGGATGCCGAAGCGGTCCTTTAGATAGGCCAGGTGCCGATACAGGTAGTCGGCCGAGTTATAGCGAAAGGTGCGCCGGAACACGCTGCGGTCGCAATAGCTGCAACTGTAGGGGCAGCCACGGCTGGAGATGCAGCTGCTGTTGGGCGCTTTCGGATAATTGAAGATCGGCAGCTTGTAGGCGTCCGGGTAGCCGGCCAGCTTCTCGTAGGCCGGGAACGGCAGCTCGTCAAGGACCAGCGCCGTGGTCCGGTAGCCGTTATTGGCAATGCTGCCGTCGCCCCGCCGCCAGACCACCCCTTCGACCCGTTCCGGCACGGCCCCGCCAAGCTGGGCGAGTTCGAGCAGGGTCTGCTCCCCTTCACCGATCACTGCATAATCGAGCAGCGCCGAGAACTCCAGCACCTTCTCCTTGAGGGCTGAGACATGGGGGCCGCCCACCGCCACCTTCAGCTCTGGCAGTTCGGCTTTGGCCAGACCGGCCATGCGCACCCCGTCATGGATGCTGGCCGTGGTGACGCTGATCCCGAGCAGCGCCGGGCGCAGTTCGCGCAACAGTTGCACAAAGCAGGCGTCGGCATCCGGATGGGCATAACAATCGAGAATACTGCTATTGAACCCGGCCTGATCAAGGTAGGCCGCGATACTGGCCAGCCCGAGCGGGGGCATGATATTCGCTTTGCGGGAGATATCGCGCTTGGCCGCTTCGACCTGGTAGCCGAGGGGGTGCAGCAGTAAAATGTTCTTTTCGTTCAGCCCGTCCATCACTGTTTCCTCTGCTCAGTTGCCGGTCTTGGGGAAACGGACCAAGTGATCCCACATCAGCCCGCGGTAACCGAAATTCTTCATCACCGTCAACCGCTTCAGCCCTTCCGAGGGCGGGAAAATCCGGTTCTTCTGCCCCGCGAAACTCGCGGTGATCCGCTCTTCCATCTGCCTGCGGTCGATTTGCGGGGAAAAGTAGTAGACCGGCTTGAGCAGGGACGTATCGGCACTGATCACCCCTTCGTCGATGGCCTGCTGGTGGAGGGGCGAATCCGGGAAGATGCGAATCCCGGAAAAAGCGAACACCACCGACGCCCCAAGCTGCTGCATATTGGCCAATCCCTCCGCCAGGGTGGCGTCGTCCTCGCCCGGACCACCGAACATCACATAGTGGGCGGCGGGCAGGCGTTCGGCCAGGCAGGCCTCATTGACCTCCAGCACTTCGGCGAAACTGAGCTTCTTGTCGATCCCGGCCAGGGTCCGGTCTGCCGCCGCATCGGTGCCGAGTTCGAGAGCGTAGAGACCGGCCCGCTTCATCAGCGCCAGCTCGGCGCGCGCAAGACGCTGCGGCCGGAAGAAGGCCGACCAGCGCAAGCCGAGATCTGCGCGCAGCAGCTCTTCGACCAGTTCCAGGTAATACCCCTTGGGGTCGTTGAACACCGAGTCGGTGAAAAAGAGGCTGTTGACCTGGAAATCACGCTGCAGCCGACGCAGCTCCTCCACCACCAGCCGGGGCTCACGGACCCGGAAATGATGCCCTTCCAGATGGGGATAAGAGCAATAGGTACAGTGGTAGGGGCAACCCCGTTTGGTCTGCAGGTTAACGACATCGCTCTCCTGCTGATAGTAACGGATCAGCTCGGCCTCATACAAAGGGGTGGCAAAATCGTTGCCGTTCAGCGGCGCCTGCCGGTGAATAAGCTTGGGCATGGTCTGGCCCGCGGCAAGGGCGGCGACCAGTTCGGGGACGGCCCGCTCCCCTTCGCCGATCACCGCATGGTCGACGCCGAGATAGTCGGCAATGACTTCCGGCATGATGGTCAGGGCCGGTCCGCCGACCAGGATGGGCGCCCGGCTCATGGTCCGCAGACTGGACACTAAGTCTCTGGTCTGCTGCAGATACCAGCCCTTCTCCCCGCAGAAAGAATCGACATTGTCAATGTTGCGCAGGGAGATGGCAATCACCTCGGGCGCGAATTCGGCAATGGCCTGGCGTAGTGGCTCCTCGCCTGCTCCGTGGACCAGGCAGTCATACTGCCGGACCTGGTGCCCGGCCGCAGTCAGCGCTCCGGCCACCACTGCCATGCCAAGGGGGTAGACCGCGTAGGGATCGGTCGCCGTATTGCAGGAGATGAAAAAGACCCGCCTCACACATCCGCCTTTTTGAAGAGTCTGCGTTTGCGGGGGTTGTAGCGATGGTAGGTGCCATCATCCATCTCCCGACGGATGACGTTTTTGAACAGTTCCCCCATCTTGAGCTGGTGACCACCGTCGGCATAAAAGGTGTCCCAGGCATAGTAGTACATCTCCTGCAGCTTGTCCGGGGACATCTGCTTGGGCTGGAACACCACCTTGTCGGCGGTGTATTTGAGCCAGTCGTTGGAGAGGATCCGCCCCTCCTTCTCCATCTGCGCACGGATCGGCGAATGGGGAAACGGCGTCATGATGGTGAACTCGGCGACATCCAGTTCGACCTCCATGAGGAAATCGACCAGCCGTTTGATGTAATCTTCATCCTGATCGTCGGTGCCGAGGATGATGGTCCCCTCGATGCCGATACCATGGTCCTTGAGCCGCTTGATCCGCCGCCGGATCACGTCCGAGGTGTCGAAGACCGCTTGGTAGACGTACCAGGCCCCGGCCTTGGCCGCCAGTTCGAGAATCTCGTCATCGTCCAGAATCGGATGGGAGACCCATTTCTTTTTCAGCGGAATCATCGCGGTAAACAGCTCCCGCAGCCACTCCTTATCCTGGGCCAGGGAGTTGTCGACGATGAACAGCCGGTTGTTCTGAATCGCCTCCATCTCGGCAATGACTTGTTCCACCGGGCGCGGCCGGAACTCCTTGCCACCTAGGTAGCCGGTACAACAGGGGAAACAGTTGAACTTGCAGCCGCGCGAGGCATGGACCAGATCGAGCATCTGCACCCCGCGGTAATTGTACAGCTCGCGATCGAGGATCTCGCGCCGCGCGGTTCCGACCAGGTTGATGTCGGGATGATTGTGCATGTAATCGTAAACCGGTTTCAGCTCGCCGCGCTGAAAATCTTCGATAACCTGCCCGAAGCGCCCTTCCGCCTCGCCCAGGAACACCGCGTCGGCATGCCGGGCCACTTCTTCGGCATGGAGCATGGTGGAGATCCCGCCGAAAATAACGGTTTTTCCCCGCTCCCGGAATTCGCGGGCGATTTCGAAGGCCCGCGGCAATTGCGAGGTCAGCATAGTCGAGATGGCAACCAGGTCGCAGCTGGCGTCAAAATCGATGGGCTGGAGGTTTTCATCGGTAAAGTTGATCTCCACCTCTTCCGGCACGGCGGCGGCAAACACCACCGGGCCGTGTGGCGGCAGGTGAAATTCGGTCTGGCGGTCAAGCTTGGGCCAGCGCGGATAGATCAATTCCATCTTCATAAGCAGCTATCTCCTTCTCCCGGCAGGTTGTGCTCCTGCGCACGGGACGTTCATGACTGTTGGATCAGGCAGCGTTCCAGTAACTGCGCCAGACTGCTGACGCGCTCTCCCGCCAGGCTCAGCCCACTGGCGGTGTTTTCCAGGCAGCCGTAGCATCTGCTTGCTCCCGGTTCCTTGGCCAGGAGCAGAAAGACCGCCCCCGGCAGGTCAGCTTGGTCGGCCGGGTCAGGTCCGGGCAGGTCGCAGATTCCGGCCAGCATGCCGCTTTGGGTGCTGGTGGCAAGCTCTTCCAGGGCAAAATGAATCGCCGCCAGCCGGCTGTTGTCCTGCTGGTTGATGACCAGGGAATTGCCGCCCAGGCCGAAGCGCAGGGCCACTTCCCCGAGGAAACTGTTGGCCAGGGTGTAGGCGAACAGATTCGGACTGGCCAGCTTGCCGCCATCGACCAGCATGGTTTCCAAATAGGCGATGTCAGTAGCCAGGCAGCCGTAGCGGCTGGCCGCAACAATGCCGATGGGCCGGGTCTCCTGATAGTCTTCGGCCCCGGCGTCACGCAGACAGAAGGCCGCAGCGGCCAGGCCGACCCGGGAAAAGTCGTCGAGCCGGCCGAAGCGCTTGTCGGCCGCGGCAAAAATCTGTTTCCGGGTCGGAATCTCCAGAGGGCCGCCGATCAGCGGTTGCACAATAGCGGCACCCTGCGGGCCGGGGCCGGCCGGAGTCTGCCAGCCGATACCGTTGAGCCAGGCTTTCATAGCGCCCCCCTGCCGAGGATCACCACCCCGTTGATCCCGCCGAAACCGGAGTTGCTGCAGAGCAGATAGTCACCGCTGATGGCACGGACGGCAGTGCTGATCGCATCACCGGCCAGCTCTTCCGGGGTTGCGCAGCCGACCGTGCCGGGAATGCGCTGTTCCAGCAATGACCGCGCAGCAATGGCGATCTCCACCCCGCCGGCAGCGCCCAGGCAATGGCCGATGCTCCCCTTGATGCCGTGCAACGGTGGAATCCGGCCGTCAAAAACAGCCGCAAAGGCGGTCAACTCCATGGCATCGTTATAGACCGTGGCGGTGCCGTGGGCATTGACCGCGGCAACCTGTTCGGGGTTAATCTCCGCCTGCTGCAACGCCTGCTGACAGGCGCGGATCAGGCCGCGGCCGTCCCGCGCCGGGGCGGTCACGTGAAAGGCGTCATTGGCCACTCCCCAGCCACGAACGGTCGCCAGCGGCGCCAAGCCCTCGCGCCGGGCACGGTCGGCACTGAGCAGTAGCAGGGCCACCCCCGCCTCCCCCAGGTTGAGCCCGTTGCGCTGTCGGTCAAACGGCCGACAGGGCTGTGCGGAGAGGGCCTGCAAGGCGGAAAATCCGGAAAATACGAACTCGCTCAAGACATCTGCGGCAAACACCAGCACCGCCTCGGCCTGACCGGCAGCGATCAACGCGGCCGCACGGGCGACGGCCACGGTCGACGAGGCACAGGCGGCATTGATATTCATCCCCCGATCACTCAGCCCCAGGCGCGCGGCAATGGTTGCCAGCAGGTTTTCGAACAGCAGTTCCGGGCGCAGGTCGCCGCGCTGTTGCTGCAACAGATCGACCTCTCCCTTGGTGGACGCTACCAGCAGGCGACAATCTTGGGGCAGCGGGCCGAGTTGCTCCGCCACCCGTTCAAGCAGAGCCTGAAACAGCGACCCCGGCGCGGCGGCCAGACCATCGATACAGCCTCCCAGGGCGGAGATATAGTTGGCGCAGGAAAAACGGTCCAGCGCGGCGATCCCGCGGCGGCCGTCCAGCAACCCCTGCCAAAGGCCATCGAGATCGTTGCCGAGGGCGGTCACGGCAATGCTTCTGGCCAGCACGACCGGGTTGTTCATGTCAGCTCTCCGGCCCGCCAGCGCTCCCGCACCGCTTCGTAAAAGGGCGGCGGCAGCATCAGCACGTTGAAATCACTGTCCAGCAGCAGTTGCACCGAATAACCGGTGGTGGTCACCTCGCCCGCCGCGTTGCGCAAAATAAATTCATGATTCAGCCGCGCCGCGTCACTCCAGTGCAGGATCGCTTCGATGCTGAACTCATCGCCAAAACGCAGCGGCAGATGATAATCGGCATGCATCTGTTTAATGGGCGCAACAATCCCCTGCTCATAAAAATCCAGGTAGCCGAGTCCGAACTGCTTGCCGAGCAGCACCCGCCCGTCTTCGAAATAGCTCGGGTAACGGCCGTGCCAGACAATGCCGAGGGGATCGACTTCTTCAAAGCGCACAATCCGTTGTGCCATGCAGCGTAACGGCGGCGGGGCATCGGCGGAAGTGCGAAAATAGGGTTTTCTCATTGTTCATTCACCATCTTTCAATAGCAGGACAAAACGCGCAGCGACCGTCTCGGCGCTCCGTAATTCCGTACTGCAACGCAGTTGGCCATGCTGCTCCGTCAAGGTCAGGCTGACCGTGATTATGTCACCCGGGCGCAGCTGTTGCATGAATTTGGCGCGGTCCAGAGTCACCAGCTGCAGCCGTTTGCCGAGCAGGGTTTCGGCCAGCAGCTGTCCAAGCAACACCTGGAGCATGGCCGGCAGAATCGGGTAACCCGGGAAATGTCCGCCAAAGCCGACAAAATTTTCCGCAAAACAGAACTCCTGCCGGCAGCTGTTTTCAGCCAGCAGGGCGGGCCCGGTGGCCGCCTGCAACAGTGCTTCACGCATCTGATTCATGGTTCCTGCCTCGCTTCACGCAACCAGAGGGACAGCTTCACGGCATGCTGCTGATCGAAAAAAACGATCTCGCTCGGCAGCCGGGTCGCCTCATAAAGCTGGTAGCTGTCGTATTGAACGCGCCATTCCTGCCCAGCCGAGTTCAGTCGGGTTTGGCGCAGATCACCCTGACAATCAAAAATAAATTGCACCTGCTCCGCGGCGGTCTGGCGCAGCAGCCGCTCGACCGAGCCCTCTTTGACCAACCGGTCCGCGGCTTGCGGCCGGGGTTGGAGAAAAATACTCCGGATACTCAGGGCGATCCCCTTGGCCAGCCCTTTTTGCTGCTGCAACTGCGGGATGGCCCGTTGCAGCTGCTCAGCGTCACTGCTGACCGTCAGGTCGAACAGCACCAGCCCCATCTCGTTCAGCGCCACCAGCCGGGCCTGCTGATGAACCAGGTCCAGGCGCAGGAACCCTTCCAGGGCGATTTTCTTCGGCCCGATTTCGAGCAGGGCCGCCTGGCGCAAACGCCAGATGACCGGCTGCTGCAGCCACTGCTGTGCCACCAGCTGCTCCGCGGGTGCTTCGGCCCGGCAATCGGTCGGCAGCCGCTGGCGGGACAGGGTCGGCCCACAGCCCCCCAGCAGCAGCACAAAAATAATCAGCAGCCGCATTATCATCCCTACCACCTTTTCGGCCGGAAGGCCGGAATCACCAGCACCGCGGTCGGCACGGCCGCGCAGATTCCGAGCAACACGGTGATGCCGATGGAGTACAGGGCCGGGTGACGCGCCACCACCAGCGCCCCGAAGCCGACCAGCGTGGTCAACCCGGAGACCAGAATCGCCTGCCCGGAACCCAGGTCCTGGGGCTGGCGGCTGTGGCAGGTCATGAAAATTCCGTAATCCACTCCCAGCCCGATGATCAGGATCGAGGCGACCACATTGAACAGGTTCATCTCCACCCCGAGCCAGCCCATCCAGCCGAACATGAACAGCAGGCCACTCAGCACCGGCAGCACCGCCAGCAGCACATCGGCAAGTTTCCGAAACAGTACAATCAGCAGGATCAGCACCACAATTCCGGCCGTGGCGATAAAGCTGCTGAAATCGCCGGCGATGGCCCGGCTGAGCTGACGGCCGAAGTGGCTTTGCGACACCAGGGTGACGCCCGACAGGTCGGCGAATTCACCATCCAGGACGGCGATCAGTTCGGGCCGGTCCGGCAGCAGGGTCAACACCTGGAACTCCGAACCATCCTGAAAAATAAAGTTGCCCAGCAAATCACCCAGCCCCCAGCTTTGCAAAACCGCCAGGTCGAGTGGACCAGGATCCGTGTTCAGGAACTGGTCAAACGGGGCAAAGGCATTGGCGGTAAAGCCGTATTTGGCCCCGGCCTGCACCAGCAGCTCATCGGCAACCGGCTGTTTTTCGGCCCAGAAGTTATGCCAGTGCAGTTGCCGCTGCTGCTGGAGAGCCAGGGGTGGATAAAGCGGCGCCAGGCTCACCACCTGATCCTGCAGCTGGTGCCGGCCAAGGCGCTGCCAAACCTCTTCATTGCGCTGCAGCGCCCTTTGCAGGTCCGCCCCGGCGGCAAAAATCATCGCCCGGCCGCGCATGTTCCCCCAGTGCGCAGCCAACTGCTGTTCCGCCTGGGCCAGTGCCGGCGGCACGTAACTCAGGCGACGCAGTTCGCCGTTGATGCGCAGCTGCTGCGCCCCCACCGCGCAGAAAATCATGCTTGCCAGCCACACCCCCAGCACGGTCCAACGCAGCTTGGGGTGGCGTTCAAACAGGGGGCGTCGATAGCCCTTGCGCAGTTCGGGCCGCGTGACGGCCGCACCGACCAGTTGGGGCAAAACAAACAGGGCGAGCAGCAAGGCGACCAGAATCCCGGTCACAGCAAAAACCGCCAGCTGACGCTGCCCCGGCAGTTCGGAGCGCAGCAACACGGCAAAGGCCACCAGCGTGGTCAACCCGCCAAACAGCAGCGGCCGGGCCACGGCCTGGAGTCGGGCGCCCCGCCCGTCATTGCTGCGGCACAGGGCGAAATAGACATGCAGACCGTAATCGATGGTGATCCCGAGCAGCACCGCGCCGAACCCGACGGTAATGCCGGACAGCTGCGGATACCACCAGGAGGTCACCACCAGCGCCAGCAGCATACTCGCAAAGGGGAGCAGAAAAACGCTCAGCGCCTGGCGCCGCCGCAAAAAAATCAGGAACAACGCCAGCAGGCCGATCCCGGAGACCAACAACACCCGCCCCATATCCGCCTTGATGATCTCGGTGTTGGCCAAAGTATAGGGGTGACCGCTCAACAAACTGGCCGAAATACCCGCCGGCAACTGGGCCGCGGCCTGCTGAAAAGCGTCCACCAGCCGCCGGGCGCCGGCGGCATCGGTCATCAGCACCGGGGTGTCGGCCAGGATCAAACTGCTGCGTCGGTCCGCGCTGATAAAGTGCCCCTGTTCAATCCGCACCCCGGGCAAAGGGTTGAGGTAAAGCAACTTCTGCAGCGCCAGAGGGGTCAGGTTCAGCGGGTCGCGGCGGATCTGTTCTTTCAGGGCCACCCCCTGCGGCTGCAGCAATTTGCCCAGATTCTCCGCCATCTGCCGGTCGACCTGCTCAGGCGTCAGCCGTTCGGCGATGGTCTGAAGATCCTGCTTCGTCGCCAACACCGCCAGGTATTTGCCGAGGTCGTTGAGCAGCGCCAGCTTGCCCATATCCCCCGGGCCGCTCTGCAGATGAGTAAACAGCTCGGCGGGCAACCGTTGTCCAAGCTGATCTGTTGCCGCGACCAGGTCAGCGGTCGATACCGTCTTGGCCGCCTGCAGCTGGATGACCAGCTTGCGGGAGAACGGGGTCTTCTGCAATAGCCCGAAATCGCGCGCCACCTGGCTGTTGCCGTCCGGCAGCATGGCCACGATGCTGTCGCCGATGCGCAACTGCGGTAGCCAGGCCAGGGCCAGGCCCAGGAGCAACAGCACCGGCAGGAGCAGCCGACCCCGGCGGCGGGCCAGCTTTTCATAGCACGTCTGGAACAGCTTCATCAGAAACCCGGCGCCGCAAAAATATCATCCGGCAAACTGCCGTTGACCTTAACATCGGTGAAGCGCAAGCGGGTGCTGTCCCCGGACTTTTCCACAAGCACCACCTGCTCGACATAGCGTCGGTCAGCAGCGAAGAAAATCTCCAGGTGATCGATGAAGCCGGCCTCGCCCGCATCACGCGGGGTCAGTTTCAGCTGCAGCGGTTGTTCACTGACCAGCTCCATGACATAGCGCTGCTGCAACCAATCGAGATCGACCCGCGCCCAGGCCAACAGTTGCTGGGCGATCATCCCCATAAGCGGATCACGATCCACTGAAAAACGCTCCAGCTCCCTGCTCAAGCCGTTCCAGCGCTCCCCTTGCTGACCACGCAGGACAAAACCGGAAGCGATGGGAGTCAACAATTCCCAGCGCAAATGGTCCGGTTTGCGATAGGCGAACAGCCCCTGGGAGAGCAATGTTTCCGCCATGATATCAAGATGCTTTTCCTGGGTGAAATGACTGTACAGGGTATCGGTCTGGCCAGCCACCGCCTTTACTTCCGTCAGCACCGTCGCCAGATCGGCAGCCCGAGTCACCGTTGCTGAACAGGTCAGCAGGGTTATCAACAAAGTTATCCACAACCGTTGTGCGATCTTCATGTTCATTGTATCCAGACTTTCACTTCACCCCGGCCGAGCAGGTCTCCGCCACGCCGGATGTCACCCTCGGCAACGGCAAAATCCTCCAGTTCGGCCAGGGTCCGAATCTCAATTTGCAACCGGTCTCCGGCATAGACGGGAGCAAGGCTGGTGAATTTTTTGACGCCGACCAGAAATCCCTGTCGCACCGGCTGGCCAGCACAGCGATCAAGGTAGCCCTTTAAAGCCGCATAACCCTGGGCAATCAGTTCAACCAGGGCGACCTCTTCCAGTTGGCCCTGCGCGTCAACCAACAGCCCGTCCGCGCTGACCAGGGCTTCGACCACCCCGTTTTTGCCCTCCACCGCCAGTAGCCGTTCCACCAGGCGCATCGGCAGACGGTGCGGAACCAGGCTCTCCGCCGCCATCGGTAATTGCAGTTCCGCCATTATTCCCTCCAGTAAACCGCCAGGTCGTCGAACAGCTGGCTGGAAAACAGCTGCCGGCGCAGCCGCACCAGTTCGTCATGAAAGATCGCACTGTTGTCGTAGACCTTGAACTCGGCCTTGAGCAGTTCATAGATCCGCCCCGTGCCCCGTCCCAGCTGACTGGCGGCCTGACCGAAGGAAAGGGCCTGCAGATCAGCCAGAACCTCCAGGGTGATGACATGCTTGGCGTTGCTCACTGACTTGAAGGCTTTGCGAGCGGCGACCGTTCCCATGCTGACCACATCCTGGTTGGACGCATTGCAGCTGATGGAGTTGGTACTGACCGGGCCGGCCAGCTGGCGGTTCTCTGCCGTGGTCGAGGTCGCCAGGTATTGCGCGCCCATGAACCCCATGGTCAGACCGAGGGTGCCGGGAATCAGGAATTCCGGCAGCCCTTCATTGAGATTCTTATCGAGATATTTGTTGGTCCGCCGCTCCGACAGGTTACAGAGGGTGGCCATGGCCATACACAGCATATCCATGGCGAAACCGATGCTCTGACCATGGAAATTGCCGCCATGAATGATCTTTTTCTGCTCGGCGATGATAATCGGGTTGTCATTGGAGGAGTTGGCTTCGATCTCGACCACCCGCACGGCTTCGGCCACGGCCTCGGCCACCGGGGCGAGGACCTGGGGAGTACAGCGGACTGAATAGACATCCTGCACGTTGATGGTGGTTTCGAAGACCGGCCCGTCTGTTTTCTGCTGCCGGATCAGTTCATGCATCTGCGAACGCAGGGTGATGTTGGCAGAACCCTGATAGAGTTTGCGGATGGTGTCGGCAATCTGAATCTGCCCGCGATGGGGTTTGACCAGATGGAGGTCTTCATCGAAGGCATCGTCGATGCCGCCGAATATCTCAATGGCGAACGCCCCGGTCACACAGCTGATATTGAGCAGCTTGCGCGCCCCGAAGATGGCGAAAGCGGCCAGCGCGGTCATAGCGCTGGTGCCGTTCATCAGCGCGATCCCCTCCTTAAAGCGCAGGGTCAGCGGCGCTCTGCCGAGTTGCTCGTAAACTGCTGCGGCTGGACGCAGTTCCCCTTCATAGTAGAGCTGTCCCTCGCCGATGACAGCCAGGGCCAGGTGGGCCAGATGAATCAGGTCGCCGGACGCGCCGACACTGCCGCATTCGGGGATATAGGCCGCGACCCGTTGATTGATCAGCCACTGCATATGCTCGAGCAACTCAACCCGGACCCCGCTAAAGCCCTTGACCAGGGTGTTCAGGCGCACCGCCATGACGGCGATGGCGATATAATCCTTGAGCGGCTCGCCGAGCCCGGCGGCATGGCTGCGAATCAGGTTGACCTGCAGTTCCTGAATCTGTTCATCATCGATGATCTTGTTGCACATCGGCCCAAAGGAAGTATTAACCCCATAGATCACCCGCTTGGCGGCGACTTCGTCTTCCAAAAAGGCGCGGCTGGCCCGACAGCGTTGCAGGGCCTGCGGGTCAAGGGCGACCTGCTTGTCCCCAACCCCGATGGCGACGATATCATCGATGCTCAGATCATTTCCATTCAGGATTACGGGTGCGGCTTGACTCATTGACAGGTGTCCTTTACTGGCTGCTGACGATAATCGAAAAAAGTAACCGGCTTGCGACGGTCCGGCCGGATGGTCTGGTGCTGAATCTGTTCCGGAGTACACAGCACCACCTCGGGCTTGACCCGGGTTTTGGCGGCGATCACCTCGCCGACCAGTTCCGGGCTCAGTTCGCTGCTGCGGGTCCCGACCACCACCCGCAAACGGTCGGAGAGGTCGAATTCACGATAAACTTCCAGATAATGCCCCTGGACCTCCGGCAAGGTCAGCAGCGCGCTGCCGATGGCCGCCGGAAACAGGGTGGTCCCCCGACACTTGAGCATGTGGGCGCGACGCCCCAGCACCGGTCCGATGCGCGGCGTCTGCCGGCCACAGGCACAGGGTTTATGATGGAGGCTGGCGATATCGCCGGTGCGGTAGCGTAACAGTGGGGTCCCTTCGATTCCCAGGGGAGTGGCAACCACCTCGCCTGCCTCGCCCGGTGCCACCGGCCGGCCCTGTTCATCGACGATCTCCACCACCATCAGCTCAGGCAGCAGGTGGCCGCCACAGCCGCAGGGGCAGTCGCTGAATGAGGTGGCCATCTCGGTACTGGCATAGGTGCCAAGGACCTGCGCCCTCCAGGTTTCGGCCAGGGCCTGGCCCAGCGGCGCCAAGGACAGGTCCGGGTTACGGACCGGCTCACCGATACAAATCAGCTTTTCCACCCCCTGCCGGGTCGGGTCGTCCCCGCCCTCCTGCAGTTTGCGGCCCAGGGCCAGAAACAAGCTCGGCACCCCGACCAGAACATTGGGGCGATAACGGCGGATAAATTCGGCCACCAGCATCAACTGCCCGGAGCCGCTGCGGATCACGGTCGCACCGATCTGCCGCAAACCGAGAAAATAGGCCAGCCCGGCCATAAAGGCCCGATCCAGGGCGGCGCCGATCAGAACCCGATCGTGGCGGGTGATGCCGGCGGTGGTAAAGGCGAGCTGTTCATTGGTGGTCAAGCGCTGCAGATCGGCCTCGGTCTGCCAGAAAGCAACCGGCTCGCCAGTGGTACCGGAGGTTTGGCAGATATCGACCACCTGTTCTTCGCCCACGGCCAGGAAATCCCGATTGTGCAGGGTCAGGTCACTCTTGTCGGTCAGGGGCAGCTGCGCCAACTGATCCAGGGAGGTCAACCCGGCCGGGTCAAAACCGCTGGCGGCAAACCGGGCCCGGTAAAACGGTGAAGCCTGGTTGAGGTAACCCAGATGCCGTTGCAGCAGGGCCAGCTGTCCTTTTCTTATCTCTTCAATTGAGGCTGTCATGTCCATGATCAATTATTCCGTTTCCGCCGGTTGCTGACTGCGCATATCGGCAAGGGCTGTCGCCATCCGCTGTTTGACCAGTTTGCGCAGGCGGATATGCCCGTCGTGGTCGGCAAAGTCCTCGGTGCCGATCGGTTCCAGCACGCGCATGGTCACCCGGCACGGCCGCAGCAGCTTGCGCCCGGGCGGCAGCAATGCATCGGTGCCGTCGATACAGAGCGGGACCACCGGCACCCCGGCGGCAATGGCGACCTTGAACCCACCGGAATAAAATCGCTGCAACTGCCCGTTCCGGCTGCGATGCCCTTCCGGAAAAAAAAGCACGGTGCCGCCGCTGGCAAAGGCCCTTTTACTGTTGATCAGGGTCTCTTCCCAAGCGTTCCCTTCCACATCCAGATAACCCGCCAGGCGCATGAAACCGCTGTACCAGAACATCCGAAACGGCCAGGAGCGCACGGCAAAAGTGATATCGTAGACCGGCAGCAGGGCCATGCAGTAAGTGTCGAAAAAGGACAGGTGATTGACCACCAGCAGGCAGGGCTGCCCGGTATGCAGGCGTTCCGGAAATTCCCGCCGAAAACGCACAAACGGGCTCATCAGCACCAGCCAACCCCGTCCATACAGCCAGATGAACCAGCGCGCCAGACGGTCCGCCGGCCAGCGCAGGGAAATCAGCCCGAGGCTGAAAGCGACTGGAAACACCAGAATCCCGAGCAGGGTCCAAACCAGCAGCAGGCTATAGCACCACAGGTTCATCAGGGGAATTCCGACGACCCTTAGCAGGGGGTGAATTTTCTGCATTCCGGCATCCTTGAGGGCTTCCATCGCGGTTCAGTTCAGCCCTGCTCGGCGATTTTACTCAATACGAAGCGGTGAATATCACCCAGGGTCCGAATCGCCCGAACCGATTCCTCTTCGCGGATCTTGAAATCAAAGGCCCCTTCCAGCACGATCACCATATCGACCGTATCCAGACTGTCCAGCCCGAGATCTTCGTAGATATTGGCGTCCGGGGTCATATCGGCCCGGTCCAGTTCAAATTCTTCGGCCAGGCTTGAGTCGATCAGTTCAATTGCTTCCTGTTCAGTCATTATCACAGCTCCTCAAAATCAGGGTGCAGTTGATGCCCCCCATCGCAAAATTGTTTTTCAGAATAATCTTCGGCTGCGCTTTGCGGTTGCTCTGCAGATGCGCGATCCCTTGGCAATTTTCATCAATCCGCTGCAGGTTGCGGGTCGCGACCAGTTCCCCGGCCTGGATCATGCCGATGGCGGCGGCAACCTCGATAGCACCGCTGGCGGCCATGGTATGCCCCAGGTGCCCCTTGAGACTGCTGACCGGAGTAGCGGCGCCGACCAGCCTGCGGATCGCTTCGGCCTCGGCTGCGTCCCCCTGCACGGTTCCGGTGGCATGGGCGTTGATATAATCGATCTCCGCCGGGTCGATACCGGCATCGGCCAGGGCCTGGCTCATACAGAGGTACATGGCCTCGACATCGGGATTAGCAATGCTCGAGGTGTCCGACGTGGTCGCAAAACCGATGATTTCCGCCAGAATCCGCGCCCCGCGCTGCTCGGCCAGGACCCGGTTTTCGAGAAGCAGGATGCCGCTCCCCTCGCCGCAGACAATCCCGTCGCGGTCCGCGTCAAAGGGGCGGGAGGCCTGTTCCGGATGTTCGTTGTAGGAGGTCGAGGCGGCGTGCATGACATCGAAGGTCGCGGTGGTCAACGGGTGCAGCTCGTCAGCCCCACCGCAGATCACCGCATCCTGACGACCGAAAGCGATCTGCTCATAGGCAAAACCGAGGGCCTGGCAGCTGGTGGCACAGGCCGCCGACGGCGCCATGACCCGGCCGGTCACGCCGAGGGACTGGGCGATATTGGCAGCGCAGGAATGCCCCATGATCTGGAAAAACAGGCCGGACTTCATGCGCTCCAGGCTGTAATCGCGAAAATAATCGGCAAAAAAGTTTTCCGTGGTCTCGGTGCTGCCGAGGGTTGAACCGACGATCACCCCGACCCGCCCGGAAGCCAGCCGCTCAACCGGAAAAGCGGCCATTTCCAGGGCCTGGCAGCTGGCCAGATAGGCATAAACGGACATTTTTGACATGGAGCGTCTGATTTTACGCGGAATCTGTTTGGGATCAACATCCGTGACCGTCGCAGCCAGCCGTGAGCGCAGCCCGCCGATTTTTTCGAGTTCCGGGACATAGCGAACCCCGGACCGGCCGGCCAGCAATGCCGCGGTCAATGCTTCGAGACTATGGCCGAGGGGGGAAATGATCCCCGCACCGGTGACAACAACAGATTCTAGCGACATGTTTTTATCTCTTTCCGCAAGTTATCATGGCCAAGGATGGTCCCGCAGGTCAGGTAGGCGGCCACCACCGCGCCGAGCAACCCAGGTGCGGCAATCGCCTGCCCGGACAGGAACAACCCCGGCAACCGGGTGACCGGATGGGGATTATACTGCCCGACAAACCGGCCAACCCCGTAAATCGCCCCATCCGGAGCCAGGGAATAATCGCGCAGGGTCAACGGGGTCGCCAGCTCCAAAACATCCAGGTCAACCAGGTCCGGGCAGCCGGCAAGAAACATCCGCCGCAGGCGCTCACTGAGGGAGTCCTTCAACGCCGCATAAGCCGTGCCCTGCCGTTGCGCGGCACTGGCAAATTCAACCACCTCGCTGAACCCCGCCGGGACAATACCGACGATGGCGCGGCCCCTGTCCGTCGCCTCCCCAGCGGTCGCGCTCAGGTAGAAGCTCCGCTCCTCCAGCGGCCGATCCGTTGCCGTTGAGAACAGTCCGGCCCGTTGCTGCACAAACAAGTTGCTGCTCTGCAGTTCAGCCGCCCCGCAACCGCGGGCAAACAGGATGTAAGCCGAGGTGGTCTGGCGCAGGTTGCTCAGCCGCTTGACATAGGCCGGCCGCAACGTCCGTTCCGGCAGCAGCTGGGGGAGCAGCGTCGGGTTGATGGTCGACAGCACTTCCCTGGCCGTAAGCTCTTCGCCATCGGCCAGGCGCACTCCGCAGATCCCTGCGCCATCCGTCACCAACTGTGTCACCCGGGCCGCGCAGCGGACCTCGCCACCGGCGGCGGCCAGCAACGCGAGCAGAGCGTCGATCAGAGCCTTTCCCCCACCGACGATGCCGTGGGCCGAATGATAATAGGAGCCTGCGACCTGCGCGTTCAATGTGGTCGACGCTTCGGTCGGATCGACCCCGTAGAGCAGCGAATGCATGGACAACAGGCTTTGCAGCTCGGGAAAGTCAGCAAACACCTGCAGGCGCTCGGACAGAGTCTGCCCATGAACCGATTCCATGGGGAAGTCGGCGATATCGATATCCAAATCCAGATAGGGAAAACGCTGCCAGCTGTTCTCGATGCCGTTGCAATACTCGTTCAGGGCCGTTCGGGCCGCAGGAAAGCGTTCCTGCAGCGCCTGCTTGATGGCCGCAAAACCGACCGGCAGGGAAAAGGTTTCCCCGGTTGCAGCGATGCGCAGGCGATCGAAACCGTTCGCGGCGAACGGAAACAATTGCAGCCTGTCCAATACCCCAAGATGGCTCAGTAATGGCCGGAAAGCGCCGCCCGGTCCCAAGCCGCCGACATAATGCAGACCGCTGTCGAAGTAGAGCCGGTCGCGCTTGAAACCGCGCACCACCGGTGCCGGCAACGAATGCTGCTCCAGCACCACCACCTTGCGCCCATTCCGGGCCAGGAGCAGAGCACTGCTCAACCCGGACAGGCCGGCGCCGATGACGATGGAATCATATCGCATAACAGCTAGGAAAAGGCGAGCACAAGCGACGAGTTGGTGCCACCAAACCCGGCTGAGTTGCACAGGACTTTCTTCGGTCCGCTGGGGATGGTTTCGCGGATGATGTTCAACCCCGCCGTGGCCTCGCTCGGCTGCCGGTAGTTGATGTTGGGCGCAATGAACCCCTGCTCCGCCATGATGGTGGAATAGACTACCTGGGAGGCTCCGGACATCCACAATTCATGCCCGGTCATCGACTTCAATGAGGACACCAGCGGCGTTTGGGCACCGAACAGCTTGCGGATATTGGCTGCTTCCGCCGCATCCCCGGCCGGCGTCGAGGTGGCATGGGCACAGAGATAATCAATCTCGCCAGCGCTCAGACCGCTCTGCTCAAGGGCGCTCTTCATAGCCCGGTACAGCCCATCATCACTCGGTACCGACAGCTGCGAACCATCGGAGGAGAAACCGTAACCGAGCAGTTCGCCATAAATCTTTGCGCCCCGCTGTTCGGCCAGGTCATAGCGCTCCAAGACCACCGTCGCCGCCCCGCCGCTCGGCACCAGCCCGTCACGATCAGCATCGAAGGGCCGACAGGCGGCAGCCGGCTCTTCCAGCCGCATGGAAAAAGCGCCGAGCCCGTCAAAGCTGCACATCGACTGCCAATTCACTTCCTGCGCCCCGCCACAGATCATCCGTTCCTGCCGCCCCAGGCGGATCAGGTCGGCAGACTGACCGATGGCATGCCCGCCGCTGGAACAGGCTGAACTCAGGCTCCAGCAGGCGCCTTTGGTTTGCAGCAGGGTATTGAGATTCATGGTGATGGACGAGGTCATGGAGCGGAAAATCTGCCCGCTGCCGATGGCTTTGGTTTCGCCTTTTTCGCGCAGGGTGTCGACCTGCTCAATAGCCGCCAGGCAACTTGAGTCGCAGCCGTAGATCAGCCCGGTCTGGTCATTATCAATCGCTGCCGCGGACAGGCCGGCCATGGCCAAGGCGTCACGTGCCGTGGCATAACTCCAGACCGCGAATTCCGGCATGCTTTTGCGTTGTTTGCGGGACAAAATGCTCGGGTCAAAATTGGCAATCCGGCCGGTTAGCGAACTGCGAAAACCCAGCTCCAGACGCTGCGGATCGGCAACGATTCCTGATTGGCCTTCCCGCAAAGCCTTGCCCACGGTCTGCAGGTCATTGCCCAGGCAGGAGACGATTCCGACTCCGGTAATAGCGACTCGATACAAAGTTCAATCCTTCTGTTGCAAGATGCCAACTGATTCCGGTCCGGGAAATAGCGTAGGCTCCAGAATGTCGGAATATGCCCTGCGGCGGAATAACCGGCATACTGCCCGCCCGCGTTGATAATTTATAACCACCCTCTGGCAGGTTGTGGAACAGTCTATCCATGGGCTCGATAGACTGTTTTCAAGAGCATGCTAAATGTGTGCCCCGCCATTTACGGAAAAGACCTGTCCGGTAATGTACCCGGCCCGGTCCGAGCACAGAAAAGCGACCAGCCCGGAGACCTCCTCCGGTTCACCGATGCGGCCCAACGGAATCATCGGCAGAATCTGCTCCCGGGGCAGCTCGGTGGTCATATCGGTGGCGATGAAGCCCGGCGAGACCGCATTGACCAGAATATTGCGGCGACCGACTTCCACGGCCAGCGAGCGGGTCGCACCGATCAGGCCGGCCTTGGCGGCCGAATAATTGACCTGCCCCGGCATCCCGGTCTCACCCGAGGTCGAGACGATATTAATGATCCGACCCCGTCTTTTTTTCAGCATCCGCGCCACCACCAGTCGGGTGACATTGAAAAAACCGCCCAGATGGACCGCGAGGACATCATCCCAGTCCCCCTGGCTCATCAGGGCCATGATCCCGTCACGGGCAAAGCCGGCATTATTGACCAGAACGTAGGGGGTCTGTTCTTCCAGCAGCGGCTCCAGGGCCGCGGCCGTGGCTGCTGGATCCGCCACATCGAAGGGGAGCAGCGTGCAACTGCCACCCTGCTCTTCCAGTTCCGCGGCCAGGCTCTGGGCAGCCTGATGATCACTGCGATAGTTCAACCACAGATGGTATCCGCTCCCGGCCAGTTCCCGGGCAATGGCGGCACCAATCCCCTTACTTGCGCCCGTCACCAGGGCGATCTTCTGTTCCTGCATCTAAAACGCTACCTGTCTTTAATGAATTGCATTCCTGCTTCAATCAATGATGTTGGCAACCTTGCCATGATCATCAAACTCAACAACCACGGTGCCGAACCGGTTGGTCCAATAAGTCCAGCTGGGTGCATCCAAAGATGCCGTCCGATGGGCGGCGGGATAGCCAAAGGCGGCCAACACACCGTCCTTGCTCATCCCTTTGTAAACCTTGCCCTCTGCCATCCCCTTTTTATCCAGTTCGGAGAGTTGCTCGAAGGAAACCGGATCGGGCGAGGTAATCAGGTCGATGTATGCTTGGGTATCCATGCCCATGCGCTTGCTATGGTATTCAAAGACAATCTTTTTACTGCGATCTCCAAAGGTGAACTCGAAGCTTTTCCGACCGATGTCGGTTATGAAAATTTTACTCCCGGCCGGGATAATGACATGGCCGGAGCCGGGATCGGTATAATTGGCATAGCTCGCTTTCAGCAAGCGCCCGTCTTTGGTCTGGGTATGAATATTGTACTTGCTGTAGCGAACCTCTTCGGCACTGGCCAGGCCGACCAACAGGGCCAGTAATATACCGATTGACACCAAAGGAATCCAGGAAGATCGTCGTGAAAACATTCGCATTTAGCTATCCTTTCTGAGAAAAGTTCAATCGGCAGGCCATAATATTAACAGGAAGCAATATTTTCAAGGACAAATTCCCGAGTTCCTGATGCTATATCGGTTGCTGCGCCTCCTGAAAAGCTCCTGAACTGGCCTGTCAGTCTGTGAAACGCTTATTTTAGCAGAAGTTCCCCGGTGATGGTAATCGCTCCGGACAATCTTTTTATCGGGGCCGGCGTCTGTCAGAGGCTGAATTCAGCCCAGATTGGACAGTGGTCCGAAGGTTTCTCCATACTGCGCAGGTCGTAATCGATGCCGGTCGCCGTACACAGACTCTGCAACGGGTGTGAGGCAAGAATCAGGTCGATGCGCAAGCCCCTTTTGGGCTCGCGCTCAAAACCTTTGGAACGGTAGTCAAACCAGCTGAACCGATCGGCGGTGTCCGGATGGGCCGCGCGAAAGGTATCAACCAATCCCCAGGCTTTGACCTGGTTGAGCCATTCCCGCTCCTCGGGCAGAAAACTGCATTTGCCCGTTTTCAACCAGCGCTTGCGGTTATCTTCGCCGATACCGATATCTGCATCTTCCGGGGAGATATTCATATCACCTAGAACCACCAGCAGCTCCCCGGGATCCGCCTCCTGCTCCAACCAGCCCTGCAGATTGGCATAAAAATTTCGTTTATTGGGAAACTTTTCCGGATGATCACGGCTCTCGCCCTGTGGAAAATAGCCGTTGACCACCCGCAGCTGTTGTCCATTCTCCAACCGGTAGCTGGTAATCAGCAGCCGCCGCTGATGCTTGGGATCCTCCCCCGGGTAGCCCTTGGCGACCTCAACCGGCGCTAATTTTGAAAAGGTCGCCACCCCGTAATGGCCTTTCTGGCCGTGGTGGACGATCTGATAGCCGAGGTCGGTTAATTGGTCATGGGGAAACTCGCTGTCATGGACCTTGGTCTCCTGCAGACCGATGATATCCGGATCGTGTTTGTCCACCAGGGCCTGCAACTGATGAAACCGCGCTCTTAAGCCATTGACATTGAAGGATATGATTTTCACACTCTTCTCCTTATTCAGGGGATCGACTAGTTAACGAGTTTTCATCTGGCAACGGCCCTTTTCCGCTGTGGCGGTGTCAATCTGCGGAGTTGCTTGTGCGGCGTAAAGTACTACGCCTCCGTACAAACCCTTGATTTCCTTGCCTCAACGAAAAATTGCTCATTTCCGATCTGAAGACTTAGCTGTTGCCCTCCGAAGTATCCGGATGACAACTAACTCATCTGCTCATCGGCACAAAAAACCGATGATCTCTTCCATGAATTCCTTACCGTAGCGGCGCAATTTGGTTTGGCCGACCCCGTTGATGCCGAGCATCGCCTCCTGGTCGGTCGGCAGGGTCGCTGCCATTTCGGCCAGGCTGGCGTCGCCGAAGACCACATAGGGCGGCACTCCTTCCCGGTCGGCAATCTCCTTGCGCAGCACCCGCAGTTGGTTGAACAGTTCCTGATTGTACTCCAAACCGATGATTTTGCGTTCCGGCTTCTTTTTCCGGGCGGGTTTGACCCGCGGCGCGGTCAGGGTCAGTTGCGTTTCCCCGCGCAACAGCGGCCGCGCCCCTTCGGTCAGCTTAAGGACGGAAAAGTTGGCGATATCCTGCTCCAGATAGCCGTAGTGGATCAGCTGCCGCAGCAAATGGCTCCAGTAATCGGCGCCCTGCTCCCGACCAATGCCGTAGGTGGACAGCCGATCATGGCGCAAGTCGAGTACCCGTTGGGTCTTGGCGCCGCGCAGGACCTCGATGACATGGCCGATCCCAAAGCGTTGTCCAACCCGGTAGACGCAGGAGAGAGCCTTGCGGGCATCCTCGGTTGCGTCGTAACGCTGCGGCGGATTCAGGCAGATATCGCAGTTACCGCAATCCTCTTCCAGGGTCTCACCAAAATAGCCGAGCAGCGCCCGCCGTCGGCAACTGCCGGCTTCGGCATAGGCAACCATGGCATTGAGCTTATGGATCTCGATGCGATTCTGTTCTGAGTTAGTGCCTTTTTCGATGAGCCCGCGACTGACCGCAATGTCGCCGTAGCCGAACAGCAGTAACGCTTCGGCCGGCAGCCCATCGCGACCGGCCCGGCCGGTCTCCTGATAGTAGCTTTCGATATTCTTCGGCAGGTCATAATGCACCACGAAGCGCACGTTCGGTTTATCGATTCCCATGCCGAAGGCCACCGTGGCTACCACGATCTCAAGGTTGTCGCGCAAAAAATCTTCCTGCACCTGATTGCGGCGCTCCGCCGTCAATCCTGCATGATACGCTGCGGCGCGGTAACCGTCGGCACAGAGTTTGTCCGCCACCTCTTCAACCCGCTTGCGGCTCAGGCAGTAGACGATCCCGGCTTCCTGCTGATGCTGACCGAGGAAAGACTGCAATTGCAGATAGGGCTTGGCCTTGTCCATAACCGTATAACGGATGTTGGGACGGTCGAAACCGGCCACGACCTGGTGGGCGTCCTGCAGGCAGAGATGACGGATGATATCGTTGCGGGTCTGCTTTTCCGCCGTCGCGGTCAGGGCGATCATCGGCACGTCGGGGAACTCCTCCCGCAAGCGGCCCAGTTCCACATATTCGGGGCGGAAATCATGCCCCCACTGAGATACGCAGTGAGCTTCATCAATGGCAAACAAAGCGATGTCCATGTTCTCCAGGCGGCTGAGGAAATCCCGGCTGACCAGCCGCTCCGGGGCCACATACAAGAGATCCAGGCGACCGCCATGAAGTGCGGCCAGCACCTGGCGGGCTTCCTCTGCGTTCAGCGAGGAATTGTAGCAGGCGGCACTGACCCCGTTGGAGAGCAGGGCATCGACCTGATCCTTCATCAGCGAGATCAGCGGTGAAACGACAATGGCCACGCCGCGCCGGTGCAGGGCGGGAATCTGGTAGCAGAGCGACTTTCCCCCGCCGGTCGGCATCAACACAAAGGCATCGCGCCCCTCGATAAGGTCGCGAATAACCTCTTCCTGAAAGGGGCGGAAAGATTGGTAGCCGAACACATCCCGCAGGGTGGTATGGATAGCCTCGGTGGAAACGGTGGGTAAGTCTGCCTGAATATACATCGATATTATTTCTGAACCGGATCGTCGCATGGGGGTTGATTAAAAAAATTACCGGGAGCCTTATCTTCCATGACCAGCAGGGCCGGGTCAACCCCGGTTGCATCGAAAGCCATTCGCCCGTCACTCTGATAGAGCCGCTTCGGGCTGAGCATGTTGATGGCCCGCCACCAACTTTTCTCGACCGTAGCGGCCGGAATATCTTCGTCAACCAGCAGCATGAAACGGGAATTGCGCAGGGGACTGTCCAGCCAGAGGCGGTCGATCAGCTCTTTTCCGGTGAGAGTTGCCCGATGTTTAACCGACAGCACAACAGCGCCATGAAAAATGGTGGCCCGTGGCATATGCATGGCGACAACCTGCGGATAATCGATACGCAACAGCTCGCGTATAAAAACCTCATTTGCCGCGGCCAGCTGAATGTTTTCACTCGGCGGCGGGCCGACCACAGTCAGCGGAATAATCGGCTGTTCCCGCCTGCGGATAGCCGTCACCTGCATGAGGGGACAATCGGCACGCCGCACATACTGGCCACTGTGATTCCCAAAGGGTCCTTCCTCGGCCCTGCATCCGGGGCGAATCTCCCCTTCAATGATCAGCTCGCTTCCTGCCGGCACCTGCAACGGCTGGGTCTGGCAATCTTCCCGACCGAGTCCCGGATTGAACAGGGTCTGGCACAAGGCCAACTCCTCACAGCCGCTCGGCAATGGCGCTGCTGCTGCCCAATAGAGGGAAGTATCCGCGCCAAAGACCAGAGCCACAGGCAAAGGCTGGCGCAACTGTTCGGCACTGACCAGATGCTGGGCCGCACCGCTGCCGGTCCCGAAATTAATCGCCAGTTGATCGTCGGCAATGACCTGGGCGCGGTACAAACCGATATTGGTTGTATCATTGTGCAGATCCCTGGTGATGACCAGAGGCAGGGTTAGATAAGGTCGCTGCTCACCCGGCCAGGAACGGACCGCTGGCAACTGAAGAAGGCCACCGCCGCTGTCCATAGGCTGCAATACCGAGCCCTGGGCAGACTGCTTTGATTGGACAATCTGCAGCCGCTCGGTGCTTGAGCCGCTGCGCTGGCCCAGAAATGTCCTGAGCCTGTACCCAAAATCGTCGAGGGTGTCCCCATGCAGCATCCGGCTGATCCGCGAACCCGAGCCGAACAAGTTGGCGGCGGCCGAAAACCGCCCGCCCTCCAGGTGTTCGAACAGTAGCGCCCGGCCGCCATTGCGCCGGCTGAATTCCCGGCGGCAGCAGCGCGCCAATTCAAGATCCGGCGATACCTGTGCGGTTATTGTATATAAATCACCGTCAGCAGCCAGGGCGGTAAGATAAGCTCTGAAATCCATGCGCCTATCCTAGCGCTTTTCCCGTCATTCTGAACAGGTTTTTGTCAACTGGCGAGCATTTCCGAATCGACCAGGGAGCCGCCAAACGCAACAGGCCGAAACAGTTGTGGTACAGCTCCCCTCTTCGTTCTGCCACAAACGAAAAAAGCCCCCCAGCAAGCTGGAGGGCTTTTCAAGATCTGGCAATAAAGGCGCTTACAAACCGGCCAGTTTGGCCAGTTGCATCAGGGAACCGGGCATGATTCCGAGATAAAGAACCCCAACAATCGAGATAATGATGGAAACCATGGTCGGCAAATTCAGCGAGACCCAGGCAAAATCCTCAACCGGATCCTTGAAGTACATCTGCACCATGATCCGCAGGTAATAGTAAAGAGAGACCGCAGAGTTGAGCATCCCGAGCACGGCCAGCCAGACATAACCGCCCTTGATAGCCCCGGCGAAGATATAGAACTTCCCGGTAAAGCCAGCGGTCGGCGGCAGTCCCATCAACGAAAAGAGGAAGATACAGAGGGCGATACCCAGAAACGGCTTCTTGTAGCCAAGACCGGTGATGCCGTCCAGAGTCAGGTTATCTTCACCTTTTTTGCCAATCAGCACCAGCACGGCAAAGGCACCGATATTCATGAAGGTATAAACCAGCATGTAGTACATGATGGCCGACAGGCCGACGGTATTCCAGGCCACCAGACCGACCAGAGCGTAACCGGCATGGGCGATGGAGGAATAAGCCAGCATCCGCTTGATGTCTTTCTGACTCAAAGCGATGAAGTTCCCCATGGTCATGGTCAGAACCGCCAGCAACCAGAAGAGTGAGGTCAATTCGCTCTGCATCCCTTCCAGGCCGACGATCGTCACCCGGATAAAAGCGGCAAACGCGGCAGCTTTCGGCCCGGCGCTCATAAAAGCGGTAATGGGAGTCGGTGCGCCCTGGTAAACATCCGGTGTCCACATATGGAAGGGAGCCGCGGCCACCTTGAACAGGAAGCCAACCAGCAGCAGCAGACCGCCGGCGATAAACATGGTATTGGTGGCCGCATCAGGATTGGCCTGAACATAGGCGGCGATCCCCTGAATCTTGGTGGTTCCGGTGACTCCGTAAAGGAGTGCGACCCCGTAGAGCAGGAACCCGGTGGAAAACGCACCGAGGAAGAAGTATTTCAGCCCGGCTTCGTTGGAACTCAGCTTGTCGCGGAAAAAACCGGCCAGAACATACAAGGAAACAGAGAGAACCTCCAGACCGAGGAAAATGGTCATCAGGTCGGTTCCCGAAGCCATCCACATTGCCCCGGCAGTGGTAAACAAAATCAGCGGGTAGTATTCACCCACCGGGAAATCTTCCCGTTTCAGGTAGTCATCCGACATCAGAATGGTCAACGTGGCCGCCACAATACAGATCATGCTGAAGAAAGTGGCAAAATTATCGAGCAGCACGCTGCCGGCAAATCCGGATTGCGGATGATTCCAGCCAGCCAGAGTAATCATGCCGGTAATGACCAATGCGGCGACACTGAGCCAGGCCACATGAGTCGTTCTGCCACGTTTTGAGAACACCGAAATCATCAGCAGAATCATGCCAAAGGCACTGAGTACCAGTGATGGCATTATCGCCTGCAAATTGACATTCTGGATGGCTTCTTGAACCAGATTTTCCATCTAACAGCTCCTCGGAACCAGTGTTTATGCGATCAATAAATTACTTGAGATCCTGAATCGTAGCCACAGTCGGCTGCGCGACCTCAACAACAGCAACCTGGCGGCTTTTCATCTGCTCCAGGGCCTGCTCCATAGCCGGATTCATCTTGTCAAAGAAGGTGCTCGGATAGACGCCAATCCAGAACACAAACAGCAGCAGCGGCAGCATAATGGCGATTTCCCGCCCGGAAAGATCCTGCAGTTTTTCGTTGGCAGGATTGGTCACCTTACCGAACATGACCCGCTGGTACATCCACAGCATGTAGACAGCAGCAAGAATAACGCCGGTGGTGGCGAAGACCGCATACCAGCGCAAGCCTCCCTGGAAGGCCCCCATCAGCGCCAGGAACTCGCCGACAAAACCGTTGGTGCCGGGCAGACCGACCGACGAGAAGGTGATAATCATGAAGATCGTCGCAAAGATCGGCATTTTATGGGCCAGACCGCCGAATTCGGTGATCAGACGGGTATGCCGCCGCTCATAGATAAAGCCGACGATAAGGAACAATGCGCCGGTGGAGATACCGTGATTGATCATCTGGATCATACCGCCGGCCAGCCCCTGCAGGTTCATGGCAAACACACCGAGCATGACAAAGCCGAGGTGGGCCACCGATGAGTAGGCGACCAGCTTCTTGACGTCTTCCTGCATCATGGCGACCAGGGAACCGTAGATGATCCCGACCACACAGAGGAAAGCCAGGTACGGGATGAAGGTCGGCAGTGCTTCAGGGAACAGCGGCATAGCAAAGCGCACATAACCGTAGGTCCCCATTTTCAGCAGGACTGCGGCCAGGATAACGGAACCGGCGGTCGGTGCTTCGGTGTGGGCATCGGGCAACCAGGTGTGTAACGGAAACATCGGCACCTTGATGGCGAAGCTGAAACCGAAAGCCAGAAACAACCAGAACTGGGCATGGTAAGGAAGGTGCAGCTTGTAGAATTCCTCAATGCCGAAGCCGTTCATCGGCGCGCCGCTCTGCACTGCGTAGTAGTAGACAAAGATAATGGCGACCAACATCAGCAGGGAACCGACCGCGGTATAGATAAAGAACTTGACCGCTGCGTAAATGCGGTTTTTGCCACCCCAGATCCCGATCAGGAAGTACATGGGGATCAGCATCAGTTCCCAGAAGACATAGAACAGAAACAGGTCAAGGGAGACAAAGGCGCCGAGCATGCCGGTTTCCAGCAGCAACAGCATGGCCATGAAACCTTTGACATTCTTTTCCACCGCATGCCAGGTCGACAACACGGTAATCGGCATGATGAAGGTGGTCAGCATGACCAGCCAGAGACTGATTCCATCGACCCCCAGGTTGTAGTTCATCTGGAAGTAGTTGCCGATATTGATCCACTCGGAAAATTCGCGATAATGCATCCCACCGGAAGTGGTGAAGACGTTATCAAACGCCAGGGGCAGGCTGATCGCAAAAGTGATCAATGAGACAGCCAGGGTAAACCCTTTGAGTAGCCCGTCATTCTCCCGTGGAATGAAGAGGAGAACCAACATCCCCAACAATGGGAAGAAAGTCATAATACTGAGAAGGTTATCAGCCATGTGGAATCGCTCCTTAAAGCTTTATCGTATTCGCTGGCGAACTTAAAATTAACCGAAGATGTAATAGCCGACGATCACGACTACGCCGACCACCATGGCCATCGCGTAGTTATACAGATATCCGGACTGGGTGTAGCGCAGTCCAGCACCAATCCCCTTGATCACCCAGGCGCAGCCGTTAACAATACCGTCGACCAACCGGGCATCGAAGCCGCGCCACAAAAAGGTCCCGAGCTTTTTGCAGGGATTGACGAACACGAAATCATAGAGCTCGTCGATGTACCATTTGTTGAAAATGACCCGGTACGCGGCGGTGAATTTGGCGGTAAACTTGCCCGGCAGTTCCGGGTTTTTGATGTACATGGTCCAGGCGAGAAAAATCCCGAACACCGCCACGGCCACCGAAATCGCCATTAACATGTATTCCGTAGCATGGGCGCCGTGGGCTTCTATTTCATGCAGGTGCTGGGCATGTTCGAAAACCGGGGCCAGGAAATGCTCGAAACGGTTGCTGCCACCGAGGATGGCCGGAACGCCGACATAACCGCCGACCACAGCCAGGAAGCCGAGGACCATGAGCGGAATAGTAATGGTGAGCGGCGATTCCGGAATATGATCCTTGGCCCGAGGGTCGGTTTTCTGCTCGCCGAAGAAAGTCATAAAGACCAGCCGGAACATATAGAATGCAGTCATGCCGGCAGCGGCAGCGCCGATCACCCAGAGCAACCAGTGACCACGGGTCGAGCCGAAAGCCCACCAGAGGATCTCATCTTTGGAGAAGAACCCTGAGAACAACGGAATCCCGGAAATAGCGATCGTTGAAGCCAGGAAGGTGATGTAAGTAATCGGCATCTTTTTACGCAACCCGCCCATGTTCCGCATATCCTGCGGGTCATCGTGGAGATGGGCATGATGATAGGCATGGTGCATACCGTGAATGACCGAACCGGAACCAAGGAACAAGCAGGCCTTGAAGAATGCGTGGGTCATCAGGTGAAAGATACCGGCCGAGAAAGCCCCGACGCCCATGGCCAGGAACATATATCCGAGCTGGGAAACCGTCGAATAGGCCAGAACCCGTTTGATGTCGTTTTGAGCCAGGCCGATGGAAGCTGCGAAAATAGCGGTGGCCGCACCGATAATGGCGATGGTCATCATAGTGGTCGGGGCCATGGCAAAAAGGATATTCATCCGGCCGATCATGTAAACGCCGGCGGTAACCATGGTTGCGGCATGGATCAGTGCGGAGACCGGGGTCGGGCCTTCCATGGCGTCAGGCAGCCAGGTATAGAGCGGAATCTGGGCCGATTTACCGGTCGCGCCGAGGAAGAAGGCCAGGGTCACTATGGTGACGATAATGCCGCCGTTTTGCAGCAGGTGGGCATTCTCGGTGATCTGCATGAAGTTAAGGGTCCAGACCCCTTTGCTGCCCAGGGTCCAGAACAGAATAAAGAGACCGCAGAGAAAACCGAAATCGCCGATCCTGTTAACCACGAAGGCCTTTTTGGCGGCATCACCGGCACTCTTCTTCTCGAAGTAGTAGCCGATCAGCAGGTAGGAGCAGAGCCCGACCCCTTCCCAGCCGATGAACATGACCAGGGCGTTACCACCCAGCACCAGCATCAGCATGGAGAAAGCAAACAGGTTCAGGTAGGAGAAAAATCTGTAGAAACCGACCTCTCCGTGCATGTAACCGATAGAGTACAGGTGGATCAGGGTGCCGACACCGGTGACCACCATGATCATGACGGCGGACAACGGATCGAGCAGAAATTCCCAGTTGACCTGCAGATCCCCGATCGATATCCAGGTTCCGACCACCAGTTCATGAACTTTGACCGAATCACCCAGCAGGGTGAAAAAGTTCATAGCCGCGACCAGAAATGAAAAGAACATCAGCACGGTGGCAATACTGCCGATAACCGTTTCATTTTTGATCTTCTTACCCAGCAAGCCATTGATGATGGAACCTACCAGTGGGAAGAATGGGATGAGCCACAGATTACTGTACATCAAACTCTCCTATTAGCTGAAACACCCGTAACAGTGGATTGCGCTACCACTTGAGGATATTGAAATCGTCGACTTCGATCGAATCTTTATTGCGGAAGAATGCGATCATTAAAGCCAGACCTACAGCCGCTTCAGCAGCAGCAACCGTCATAACAAAGAAGACAAAGATCTGACCATCCATATTACCGACGTGCCGTGACAGGGCAATAAAGGTCAGGTTTACCGAGTTAAGCATCACCTCAATACACATGAAGATGACAATGGCGTTTTTCCGGGTCAGCACACCGAAAGTTCCGATGGCGAACAGAATGGCGCTTAACAACAGGTAGTGATTTACGCTAATCATGATCTATCTCCCGAGGCAATCTCGATTAAACTTTGCGTTTTGAGAGAATAACAGCGCCGACTATTGCAACCAGCAGCAGTATCGATGCAATCTCAAAAGGAAGCAGGAAATCCACAAACATGGCCCTGCCGATCAACTCGGTATGGCCGTAGCTGGCAATGACCGCGCTGGTGATTTCGCCGCCGGTTGCCGAGGCATCGCCGGCCCGCAGGAAATAATTGGTCAAAAACAGCAACAGCACCGAGAGAACCCCGCCGCCCACCAGGGCATGGGTGTAGCGGGTCTTGACCGCCAGACCGAGGTTCAGCAACATGATGACGAACACAATCAGCACCATGATCGCCCCGGCATAGACCATAATCTGAATCGCCGCCATGAATGGTGCGTCGAGCATGACATAAAACACCGCCAGGCAGATAAAGGTGGTCACCAGGTTCAACGCACTGTTGACTGGGTTGCGGCACTTGGTCACAAAAAAGGCCGAAACAATCGCAACAATAGCAGTAAGGTAAAAAAGAAAGGCTTCCATGATAACGCAGCTCCTTGTTACGACTTGAGAAGACGTTCTTTATCGAATTTAAAATCTTCCCGCTTGAAGTTCGCCAGTTCATAGGCACTGGTCATTTCAATTGCCTCGACCGGACAGGCTTCGACACAGTAGCCGCAGAAAATGCACCGCAGCATATCGATTTCGTAGACCTTGGGATATTTTTCGCCCTTGTCGTTCTCCGCCGATTCGACAGTGATGCATTTGGCCGGGCAGACAGTCGGGCAAAGGTAGCAGGCCACGCACTTTTCGCGGTCAGCGGTCGGAACCAGGCGGTGCAGACCACGGAAGCGAGGCGACATCTCCAGCTTCTGCTTGGGGTACTCAACGGTGGTCGTGTTCCCCGGCAGCAGGTGCTTCAGTGTAATACTCAAGCCTTTGGCAAACTCTTTAAACATATCTATCCTCTACGCAACTTGTGGTTACTGCCAGAGCAGGACTGCAAAACCCGTGAATACGATATTGGCCAGGGCCAGGGGCAGCATAACTTTCCAACCCAGGTACATCAGCTGATCGTAACGCAGACGGGGGAAGGTCGCCCGGATCCAGATGAAGAAGAACATGAAAGCGAAGACCTTGATCAGGAAGTTGATCCAGCCGTAGAAGGGTCCGCCCCAACCGCCCCAGAACAGGGTCGCACCGATTGCCGAAACGGTAATCATATTGGCATATTCAGCCATGAAGAACAGGGCGTACTTCATGGAAGAATATTCGGTACAGAACCCGGAAACCAGTTCCGTTTCTGCTTCCGGCAGGTCAAACGGGGTCCGGTTGATCTCGGCCATGGAGCCGACGACAAACAGCAGGAAAGCCAGCGGCTGGGAAAACACAAACCAGTTCGGCAGCCAGCTCAGAGCAGCGATACCCCACAGGGGGCCTTGCTGGGCCAAGACGATGCCGCGCATGCTCAGGGTTTCGGAGAGCATGAAAATGGCCACGATGGACAGCCCTGCCGCCAGTTCGTAAGAGATCATCTGTGCGGTGGAGCGAATCCCACCGAGCAGCGAATACTTGCTGTTGGAGGCCAGCCCGGCGAGTACGATGCCGTAAACACCCAGTCCGGCCATGGCCAGGATGAAGAGAACGCCGATGTTAAGATCAGAAATCTGCATCGGTACGGTATACAGGACACCGTGATAGGTAAACTCGAGATCACCACCGAAGGGCACCACGCAGATCGCCACAAAGGCCGGGGCCAGGATCATCATCGGCGCCAGGATAAAAGCAAACCAGTGGGCCTGTGCCGGGATGATGTCCTCTTTGAAAAACAGCTTCAGACCATCGGCAATCGGTTGCAACAACCCCCGTGGACCGGTCATTGTCGGTCCCAGGCGGGTCTGCATGCTGCCAATAATCTTACGCTCGGCATAGGTAGCCCAAGCCACGATACAGAGCATCACGACAAATGCCACCGCGATCTTCAACAACATGGCCACGGTAAACAGCAGGGGTGTTTTCGAGAGTGTCAGAACTTCTGGCGTCATGACCATCCTCTTCCTTCGTCAGTCTATGGCATTTCTGCCGATTTCAGCCGGTTGCGACCACCGGCAATCCAAAAAAACCGAATTAACCTTTTTTCACATCAACCGCGATCACAGCCTGACCGGTATAAATTCTGTTCAGTCCAAGCGCCGGGAAGTGATAAGGAGCAAACAACACTCCTTTCGGCAACCGCCGGTCAATCTTCACCTTGGCCTGGATTTCACCGCCCTCGGCTTTGAGTTTGAGCATATCGCCTTCGGCAACCTTCAGTTCCACCGCATCATCACGGCAAAGCTCCACATAGGGTTCGGGAACCACGGCCAATGGCCCTTTGGCATGAACCGAAACGGTTCCGCTGTGGTACAGGGCGCTGCCGACCAGCAACTGATAAGGTGCCTCAAGCGCTTGTCCAGCGGCGACCGGGATCAGTTTTCTGCTCACCAGCGTCAAGGTTTCACCGCCCCAGACATGCCCCTGGGGACCGATCTGCTCGACGCTGATTCCTGCATAGCCCGGGACCTCGGCGCTGAGTGCTGCGAAAGTGGCAGCAGGAGTCGCGGGAACCGCACTGCCCAGAGCTTTGAGCAGGCTCTGCAGAATGGCAAAGTCGGTTTTCGCCTCCCCGGGAGACTTGATCCCGACCCGCAGGCGTTGAATCCGCCGCTCGGCATTGGTAAAGGTACCGTCTTTTTCCGCAAAGGAGGTCGCCGGCAGAACAACATCGGCGGTCTTGGCGGTCGCGCTCAGGAACAGGTCCTGGACCACGGTAAAGGTCTTGTCAAGAGCTTGCTCAACCAGGGCGCGATCCGGATAGGACACCAGCGGATCTTCACCGAGCAGATAAAGCGCTTTCAGCTCACCCGCGGCAGCGGCACGCAACATCGGTTTAACCCCCAGGCCTGTTTCCCCCGGCAGAATCCCCAGATCGATGGCACCTTGGCTGTTAGCCTTTTCACCGCAGACATAGAGTCCGGAGCCGGGACGTCCGGCGATACCGGTAAGCAGAGCCAGATTGGCAGCAGCAATCCCAAGTTCTTTGCTGTACGCCGTGTAAGGCAAGCCATAGGCCAGCAGAATTGCCGCATTTTCCGCCGCGGCCAGTTCCCGGGCGGTCTGCTGGATCGCTTCGGCGGCAACTCCGGTAACGGCGGCAACCTGTTCAGGACTGTAGTCTTTCAGAGCGATCGTCAGTTCGGCCAGCCCCTCCAGACCATCAGCCTTGACCAGGTCTTCGGCAATCAGGACATGACACAGGGCGTTCAGAACATTCAGCTCCAGACCGGGTTTGTGCAGCAGGGTCCGGGCATGGGGCAAACGGCCTAATTTACCAACTTTGTCGGCAACCACCGACAGCTGGGCTTCATTCCGCCGAATCGCCTGATTGACCACCATCCCGAACACCGGATGAGTCTCGTAAAAGTCGGAGCGGATCGCCAGAATAGCCTGGCAGTTTTCCACCTGCGGGAAGGTCGCAGTCGAAGCCTGAACGCCAAGAGTCTCTTTGAGCCCCTCGGTCAACCCCCGGTAGCATTCACCGCCGGAATGGTCGAGGTTGGCGGTACCGAGCGCCTTGGCCAGGTTTTTCACCAGGAACAGCTCTTCGTTGCTGAGACGTGCGCCGGAAATAATCCCGACCTGATCACCAGCTTCTTTCAGCCCGGCCACCACTGCAGCCAAAGCTTCGTCCCAGCTGGCTTCCTTAAGCTGGCCATCACGCCGCACCAGTGGCTTGGTCAGGCGCTCCTTGCTGTTGACATAGGAGTAGCCGAAGCGGCCACGGATACAGAGATTTCCGTCATTGACACCGGTTTGGTCATTGAAGCGGATGGTCTGCACTTCGTTGTCCTTGACCCCGAAAGTAACGGTACAACCGTTACCGCAATAACCGCAGACCGAATCAACCTCTTTGAGCTGCCAGGGACGAGCTTTGAACTTAAACGGTCGCGGCAAAATGGCTCCGACGGGGCACATGGAAACGCACTGTCCGCAGAACTCACAGTTCAGGCCGCGATCAAAAGCCGTGGCAATCTTGGTTTCAAAACCCCGATTGATAAATGAGTAGGATCCATAGCCAACGATTTCGTCACAGACCCGCACACATTTGCCACACAGCACACAGCGGTTCATGTTGCGCTCGATCAAAGGATTGATTTCATCCTTGGGCAGATCGAACTTTTCACCGCTGAAGCGGTTGGAAACGACCTGATACTCATAGGTCAGATCCTGCAGATCACATTCCCCACCCTTATCGCAGACCGGACAGTCGACAACGTGATTGACCAACAGAAACTCAAGCACCGTCTTACGCACTTTGCGAATTTCGTCGGACATGGTGGTGACAACCATCCCCTCGGTGACCGGGGTGGTACAGGACGGAATCAGACGGCCTTTCATCTGCTCAACTTCCACCAAACAGATGCGGCAGGCACCGTAAGGGAGAAGTTTTTTGGCGTAGCAAAGCACGGGAATATAAATCCCGTTCTCTTTGGCGGCCTGGTAGATCGTGGACGTCTTACTTGTTGTTATCTGTTTTCCGTCAATCGTTAGATTAACCATCTTGACCTCGTATTGCCCAAGCAGGGTATGCGTTTACTCGATAGCCATGAATCGGCAGGCGTCATAGCAGGATGTACAGCGGGTACATTTGTTCAGGTCGATGAAAGCAACCTGGCCTTTTTCCCAGGTAATCGCCTCAACCGGACAAACCCTGGGGCACATGCCGCATTTTTTACACTTGTCTTCAACCACCCGGAAGTGCAGCAACGGCTTACATGAGTGCGACGGGCATTCCTGCTCTTTGATATGGGCCTCATACTCATGACGGAAATAACGAATCGTTGAAAGAACCGGGTTCGGAGCCGTCTGCCCAAGTCCGCACAGCGAACTCTTCTTGATATCGTAGGCCATGTCCTGGAGCAGTTCGATATCGCCCTCACGCCCTTTGCCTTCGGTGATCCGCTCAAGGATTTCCAGCATGATTTTCAGACCGATACGGCAGGGGATACATTTCCCGCATGATTCGACCCGGGTAAAATTGAGAAAGAAGCGGGCGATGTCGACCATACAGGTCGTTTCGTCCATAACTACCAGGCCGCCTGAACCCATCATGGCGCCGGCCTTGATCAGTGAATCGTAATCGACTTCGGCATCCAGGGCCTCGGCCGGCAGACAGCCGCCGGATGGTCCACCTGCCTGAACCGCTTTAAATTTGCGGTTGTTGAGGATGCCGCCGCAGACATCGTAAATAACCTCTTTCATCGTGGTTCCGGCAGGAACCTCGACCAGACCGGTGTGCTTGACTTTGCCGGTCAGGGCGAAAATTTTGGTCCCCTTGGTCCCTTCGGTGCCGATGCTGGAATACCAGTCGGCGCCGTTATAAAAGATATAAGAGACGTTGGCATAGGTCTCGACGTTATTGATGTTGGTCGGCTTGCCCCACAGTCCCCGCACCGCCGGGAACGGCGGCCGCGGCCGTGACATGCCGCGATGCCCTTCGATGGACGCCATCAGGGCCGTCTCTTCACCGCAGACAAAGGCACCGGCACCGGCCTTGATGCGCATGTCCAGGTCAAAACCGAGCCCCATGCAGTTTTTCCCCAGGAAACCCTTTTCATAACAGGTATCGATGGCCATCTGCAGCCGCTTGATAGCCAGGGGATATTCAGCGCGGACATAAACATAGGCAAAGTTACAGCCGATGGCATAAGCGCCGATCATCATCCCTTCGATGAGCCCGTAGGGGTCGCCTTCCAGGATGGAGCGGTCCATAAACGCGCCCGGATCGCCTTCGTCAGCATTACAGATCAGGTACTTTTCAGTGCCCGGCGAGGCTTTGGCAAAGGTCCATTTCATGCCGGTCGGGAAACCACCGCCCCCCCGTCCCCGCAGGCCCGATTTCTTGACTTCGCTGATGACCTCATCCGGAGACATGGTGACCGCTTTTTTGATCCCCTGGAAGCCCCGGTGGGCAAGAAAATCATCCAGACTCTCGGCATCAATGGTTCCACACCGGGAAAAGATGATCCGTTGTTGTTTCTCAAGGAACTTGTGGTAATAGGGGCCGGCCACCTTTTTGGCGACGGGGCCCTCGCCCAGGATATGCTCCTCGACAATCTGCGGGACCAGCTCCGGGGTGACAAAATCATAGGTCACCGGCTCCTGACCGGGCATGCAGACGTCCACCAGCACATCATTGGCGCACAGTCCACGGCAACCGGTACCGTTGACATCACAGGCTTTGCCGATTTTTCCGGCGACACCCTGCTTTTCAAATTCCGCTTCGAAAGCGGCGACCACATCTGCTGCGCCGGAGGCCAGACCCCCGGTCCCAGTACAGATCAGAACTTTCATGTTTTCAGCAGTTTCGGACATAAAGCCTTCCTCAATACCGAGTACGGTGTATAACTTGAATCAGTCCATAGCCTGATATTTAGCGATAACTTCATCCATCTTCTGCACTGTCATACTGCCGTAAGTCGCATCATTGACCATGATGACCGGGGCCATCCCGCAGGCACCGATACAGGCCACATATTCGGCAGTAAATTTCAGGTCAGGAGTGGTTTCCGCATGGGCGACTCCAAGCCGGTCCTTGAGGGTCTCGCCGATCCGGCCGGCCCCCTTGACGTGGCAGGCTGTTCCCATACAGACCCGGATGATATATTTACCCCGCGGTTTGAGATGGAACTGCGCGTAAAAAGTCAGCACTCCGTAAATCTGGCTGGCATAGACATTCAGACGCTCGGCAGCAAGGTGAACAGTCTCTTCCGGAACATAACCATAGGCTTCCTGAATGCCCTGCAAAACTGGCATCAGGTTGCCATGCATGTCCAGATACTTGTCGATAACCTCATTTGCTGCGGTCAGATCGACTTCCTGCTCTTCGACCTGTTCTTGAACCTGCTCGGTGTTTTCTGTCATAACGTCCTCTTGCACACCTATTTAATTAACGATCGATTTCACCGAGAACGACATCAAGCGTCCCGATCACGGCGATAACGTCGGCCAGCATTTTTCCTTCAACCATCTGCGGCAAGGCCTGGAGATTGACAAAGGAAGGCGGGCGGATGCGCATCCGGTACGGATGGGCCGAGCCATCCGAAACCAGGTAATAACCCAATTCGCCTTTGGGGGCCTCAATACTCTGGAAGACTTCGCCAGGTTCCGGTTTGAAGCCTTCGGAGATAATCTTGAAGTGGTGGATCAACCCTTCGATGGTATTGACCACATCCTGCTTCGGCGGCAGCACGATTTGTGGGCAATCGGCGAGCACCGGGCCGGGCTTAAGCTTGTCCAGCGCCTGGAGAATAATCCGGCTGGCCTGACGCATTTCGTCGAGACGGACCTTGTAACGGGCAAAAGTGTCACCTTCGTCCCGGACCGGTACTTCGAAATCATATTCTTCATAGCCGCAATAGGGATTGTCGCGCCGCAGATCCCAATCGACCCCGGAACCGCGCAGGGCCGGACCGGTCAGGCCAACATCAATGGCTGCTTCGGCACTGATGTGTCCAACGCCGATAGTCCGTTTCTGCCAGATTTTATTGCCGGTCAGCAGTCCCTCATACTCTTCGATATGGGCGGGCATTGATTCGGTGAAGGTGCGGATCTCCTGCTCCAGGCCATCGGGCAGATCAGCGGACAAGCCACCGACCCGGAAATAGCTGGAGGTCATCCGCGCACCGGAAACCTTTTCGTAGATATCCATGATGCATTCGCGTTCACGGAAGCAATACAGAAAGACCGTCATTGCCCCGATATCCAGGGCGTGGGTGGCCAGCCAGACCAGGTGGCTTTTGAGCCGGGTCAGTTCCGCCATAATGACACGGACCCGCTGAGCCCGTTCTGGAATCTTGTCCGTTATTCCAAGTAACTTTTCAACGGCCAGAACATAGCCGAGATTGTTGCTCATCGGGGCCAGGTAATCCAACCGGTCGGTCAACGGAATCACCTGATGATAGGTCCGGTGCTCCGAAAGCTTTTCCACCCCGCGATGGAGAAACCCGATATGGGGAGTCGCCTTCTTGACAATCTCGCCATCGAGCTCAAGGATCAGCTGCAACACGCCGTGGGTCGACGGGTGCTGGGGCCCCATGTTGATGGTCATTGTTTCGGTGGTATTTGCTGCCATGTTATGCCTCGTCCTGTTAAGGAATATCTAAAATCATCAATTAGGAGAGTCGGCCTTGATAAGGCTCGCGATCAGGCCCCTGAACCGGATAGTCCTTGCGTAACGGGTGACCTTCCCAGTCGGCCGGCATGAGAATCCGCCGCGGATCCGGGTGATTGTTGAAAACGATCCCCATCAGATCCCAGACTTCCCGCTCCAGCCAGTTCGCTGTCGACCAGACACCACTGACCGTATCGATGGAAGCAGCCCGCTCTTCAACCGGAGCTTTCAGGCGAATCCGCCGTTTGGTCGTAATGTTATAAAGGTTGTAAACCACCATGAAACGGGGGGCCTGCCCAAGATAATCGACAGAGCAGAGATCGCAAAGCAGGTTATAACCGCAATCGTTCCGCATAAAGCTGCAGATATCCACAATCTGTTCTTTTTTAACGGTGACGGTTGTTTCACCACGATATTCAACAACGTCCAGAATCTCCGCGGAGAATCTACTCTTCAACTTTTCAACAATCGCTTGATCGCTCATTGACTTATCCCTGTTATTGGCAGAGGCGCTCAGGCCTCACGGATGACTTCACCGACGCCGATAGCTGCACCGAAGGTATTGCGTTCCGATCTGATTTTCTCTTGCAGCTTCATCAGGCCATAGAGCAACCCTTCCGGGCGCGGCGGGCAGCCGGGGATATAGACATCGACCGGCAATGCTTCGTCGATCCCCTGAACCGTACTGTAGGTATCGAAAATTCCGCCGGAGGAGGCACAGGCTCCCATGGCGATGACATAGCGCGGCTCCGGCATCTGCTCATAGACGGTCTGGATAACCGGCAGCATCTTCTTGGTCACGGTCCCGGCGATAATGATGACATCGGCCTGCCGTGGTGAGGCGCGGAACAGAATCCCCATCCGGTCAAGGTCAAAACGGGCAGCACCCGTTGCCATCATCTCGATCGCACAACAGGCCAGCCCGAAAGTCATCGGCCACATGGAACTGGCACGCGACCAGTTGACCAGTTTGTCCAGACTCGTTGTAATAAAGCCGCTGCCAAGCGTTTTGGGCTGCTCTACTCCCATTCCAGAGCTCCTTTTTTCCATACATAGATAAAGCCGACGAGAAGGATAATGATAAACACTCCCATCTCCACAAAGCCGAAAATCCCCAGGCGCTTAAACATAATGGCCCACGGATAAAGAAAAACGGCTTCAATATCGAAGAGAATGAAAAGCATGGCAATAATATAGAATTTGATGGAGAAACGCTCTTGAGCCGTACCGATCAAGGGCATTCCACATTCGTACGGTGCCAGCTTGACCGCACTGGGCTTTTTCACCCCGATAAGGCGGGACAGAACCACCGAGCCGATTGAAAAAGCGAAGGCGATGCCGATCACGACCAGAATCGGCAAGTAAATATCCAGCATAGAAACCGCTCCTTCCATTGAAGAAATTGGACCCCTTGCCGTGTCCATTGAAATTGATAGAACATGTCACAGCGTGTCGAAAATTAGGACACTTCACGGCGACATGTCAAGCAAAAAATACAGTATACAGTATGCAATTAACCCGACCGTTTTGATCTTCTTTTCGGCCGATATTACTGAAGTTTTGAATATTTATGATTTCTTTAAAGAGGGGAAATTGCAACGGTTGCGGAACGCGACCGCACCGACCATTAAATAAAACCCTGTTTGTTTGCGACGATCCGAAGCTCCATTTCCTGCTTTTTCAAGCCCAGCAGTCACGCGGGTAATTAAAGCACAGATCGGGAAAGCTTTCCAACTATAAAATAATACTATTCAAAAGGATAATAAATCTACAGATAAGGATAGTATTTCTAAAAATCGAAACCCTGCCAACCTTCCCTTCACCGGTCAGCCGGTCGGCCGCATCGCCTTTAGGCACTGCCGCTCCCTGGCAAGCTCAACAGCTTAAACCCAGCCGGACCGGATGAGCAGCAGTGGCCGCAGTGGAGCCTAACCAGCCGCAACAATCAATGCGGCCAGCTCGTCCCCGGCAAAGCTGTACTGCTGCTTACAATATTCGCAGGTCACCGTCACCTCCGGCTGCTCGGCCGCCAGCGTCTCCAGCTCCTGCCGGCCGAAACCGATCAACATCTGCTCAATCCGGCTGCGATTACAGGGACAGTGGAAACTCAACTCGGTGGTTTCCTGGACTCGGAAGGCCAGACTGGCAAAAAGCCGGGACGCTATCTCCGCCGGCGTCATACCTTCCCGCAGCATGGTGGTGGTCGGCGGCAGTCGCTTGATTCTGGCGATCATCTGCTCAACCTGCCCCTCATCCCCCGGCGGCAGGGCCTGCACCAGAAAACCACCAGCCACGGCAACCCGCCCCTGCTGGTCCAGCTCAACCCCCAGTCCAAGACTGGAGGGGACCTGCTCCGAACTGCTCAAGTACCAGGCAAGGTCCTCGGCAATCTCACTGCTTTGCAGCTGCACCATACTCTGATAAGGATTCTTCAGGCCGAGATCCTTCCAGACATGAAGAAATCCGGCCTTGCCAATGGCGCCGGCCACATCGAAGCGGCCGTCTCTGGGCGGCAGATTGGTCACCGGGTTGGCAACCGAACCACGCACTCGGCCAGCGGCATCCGCCTCCACCCGCAGCTTCCCAAGCGGTCCATTCCCTTCCACCAGCAGGGCCAGCCGTTGCTGCCCCTTGAGCAGGCAACCCAACAACGCGCCACCGGTCAACAGGCGCCCCAACGCCACCGAAGCCGTGACATCGGCCTGCTGGGCCGTGCAGACCGTGCGTACCAGGTCGCTCGTTACCGCCACGACCCCACGCAGCAACCCATCTTCACTGACGACTCGAATAAGATGATCCTTCATTTCTGTTTCAACCTCATAGCCTCTTCTAAATTTGTTTTTCGCCAGCTCTCTGTCGGACTGCCACCCGCCTCACCCGGAAGCTCAGTTTCTCAGTCGATAGCCCCTGCCAATCATCCAGGCCGCCCAGACGAACAGCCCGCCGGCCATGGCCAGGCTGACCCCGAAAGAGACCAGGAAACTGGTATCACCGACCCCGATAACGGCATGACGGAAGCCATCGATCAGATAAAAAAGCGGGTTCAGGTAAGACAGTCTGGCCCAGTGGGCCGGCAGTATGGAGATCGGATAAAACACTCCGCCCAGGTAAATCAATGGCAGGATCAGGAAATTGCTGAACATCGACAGAGTATCAAAATTGTGCGCGTAAATCGCCGCGATCAGCCCGAACTGGGCAAACAGGAAGCTGGCAATCATGGCCATCAGCACCGCCAACAGTGGAGAGGTCCAGGGCAGCTGAGCAAAAAAGGTCGAGATAATCAGCACCACGCCACCCACCAGCAGCCCCCGCAACATGGCTGCCAGAGTGTAGGCCAAAATGAATTGTGGCGGCGTGACCGGGGTCACCAGCAGATCGACAATCCCCCCCAGATAGCGGGACATGAACAGAGATGACGAAGTATTGGCAAAGGAGTTATTGATCACCCCCATGATAATCAGTCCCGGGATGACAAACTGGGCATAGCTGAATCCTTCGAGCACACTCAATCTATTGCCGAGCGTGGCTCCGAACACAAACAGGTACAGCGACGCGGTCACGATCGGGGTGAGCAGGGTCTGTTTGGCAACCCGCAGAAAACGCAGAACCTCTTTACTGAACAGGGTATAAAAAGGCAACCAGGGGTAAAACCGGTTATTTGAGTCGGTCACCATGGACACCTCCATTGACTCCGGTCAGTTGGATAAAGACCTCTTCCAGGCCGCTCTGATCGGTCTCGATATCGCGGATTTTAAACCCAAGCCGACACACCTGGCCGAGCAGATCGCCGGCACTCTCCCCGGCAGGAAGATTCAGCAGCAGTTCTTTGCCGTCCCCTTTGAGGCGTGGCGAATAGGCATCCAGACCGGTGGGCATCTCCGGCAAGGGTTGCTCCAGCCAGAAGCGGAGCTGCCGATTGGAAAGTCGCCGCACCAGTTCATGGGTCGCTTCCATGGCGATCAGGTCACCATGATTCATAATAGCAATACGATCACACATCTGCTCCGCCTCTTCCAGATAATGGGTGGTCAGCAGAATGGTGGTGCCATGCTCATTGATCTCGCGAACGAACTCCCACAGGCCATGACGCAGCTCGACATCCACTCCGGCGGTCGGCTCGTCAAGGATCAACAGCCTGGGGCGATGAATCAACGCCTTGGCAATCATAAAGCGGCGCTTCATCCCTCCGGACAGTTTGATCATGATCTTGTCCAGATGCGGGCGCAGGTCAAGGCGATCAATCAGCAGGCTGCGCCAGTCCGGATCGTCCTTGACACCGTAATAGCCGGCGTGCATTTTCAAGGCCTGGCCAATGGTAAAGAAATTATCGGTCACGATCTCCTGATGGACCACCCCGAGCAGCCGTCGGGTGTGCCGGTAGTCGCGCCGGTTGTCATGACCGAACGCGGAAATCCGCCCACCGCCGATGCGCGATACCCCGGCGATCATGTTGATGATGGTACTCTTGCCGGCGCCGTTGGGACCGAGCAGACCGAAGATTTCACCATCTTCAATGGCAAAACTGACCCCGTTGACCGCGACTTTTCCATCAAACGATTTGTATAGGTTTTCTATCTCCAAAGCATTCATGGCGCGACTATACCTCTCCCCATGCCACCTGACAAGTCATCAGCACAGAGAAAGCAACACCCACCTCTGACTCAATGAATACCGTGATCAGGACAATGCCTTGACTTGCCCTGCGAACCATGCCGATGATAATGAGTAGCAAGCTTAACACGATTACACAGAACTCGCTGCCGGAGAAAAAATGGTCAAAACCTTTCGAACAATCCGCTCCTATCTGCTCGCCCGGTTTTATGACCGGGCCATGGCTGGCGTTGAAAAACGCTGCCTCGGCGTCTGGCGGCACGAACTGCTCCACCGGGCGCAAGGCGACCTGCTTGAAATCGGAGCCGGAACCGGCCTGAATCTCCAGTATTATCCGCTGGAGCGGTTGCGGGTCTGGTTGAGCGAACCGGACCGGCTGATGCGTCGACAATTGGCCCGAAAAACCGCCAATCTCCCGGACGGCCGGATTCAGCTCAAACCCTGGCCTGCCGAGACCATCGCCATGCCGGATGCCTCCTTTGACACCATTGTCTCAACCCTGGTACTGTGCTCGGTCGACGATCTCGCGGCCAGCCTGGAGGAAATATTTCGTCTACTGCGCCCCGGTGGCCGATTGCTGTTTCTGGAACATATCATTGCCGAGCAACCCGGACTCAGACGCTGGCAGCAACGGATTGAACCCTTCTGGAGCTGCTGCGCCGGGAATTGTCGGTTGACCCGTGATACCGCAGCAGCCATTTGCGCCGCCGGGCTGGAGATGGAACAGTTGACCGAAGCGCCGCTCTGCGGTGCCCCGGCTTTTGTGAACAGAACCATCCGCGGCAGCGCCCGCAAACCCTAACTCCTCATTTGGGTGGAATCATCTATGGACCTGACCACTCCGGCTCTCCTGTTCCCGGCTATTTCATTGCTGCTGTTGGCCTACACCAACCGTTTCCTGGTCCTTGCCCAGTTGATCCGCCAGCTCCACAGCCAGCGAGCGACTATGACCGAAATGGTCATTCGTCAGATCAGCAACCTGCGGCTGCGGCTGATTCTGATCAAAGCGATGCAGGGGCTCGGAGTCCTCAGCTTTCTGCTCTGCGTGCTGACCATGTTGTTGCTATTTCTGAAGTGGATGGTTCCGGCCGAATGGATATTTGCCATCAGCATCTGCCTGCTGGCGCTTTCTCTGCTCTGTTCATTACTGGAAATCGCCATTAGTACCAAAGCGATCGAAATCGAACTGGAAGATCTGGAGAACCTGGCTGACGAAGAGAAATCCCTGTAGCGGAACGCTTCCAGGGTGACAATAAGCTGTGTTGCTGAGAAAAGCCAGCGCCTGGCCCGGACGAGACAGGCCGGACCGCAGCACCACCCCTTCGCGAAGCCGTTGCCGAACCGGTCAATCCACTAACTTATCCAGTTCAGCCAGGATCTCTTTCTGCTCCTGAATCTGCTCGTGATAGTAGTTCCAGATGTGATAGCTCTGCAGGCCGAGGATAGTCAGGCCGACCACGAAAACCGCCCAGAAATTTTCATTCAGGGAATTGGTCAGGTGATAGAAGCCGTAAAAGCCTCCGAGATAGGCAAAATGCGGCAGACCACTGGCGGGTTTTTTATTCCCAGCCATTTGGGTCAAAACCATGATCAGGGCGGAAAAAGCATACACCACCAGAGCCCAGTTGATCATATAGGGGTTCGGTCCCTTGCCGAGAAAGGCATGTACCTCTTCGCTCAACGAAGGCAGAATCGCAAAATCCCGAAACGCCCCCATACTCAGCAAAGTGAACAGGGCAAGCAACCAAAGGCCGGAGCTGGAGCGTAATTCAAGCCTCTTGATCTTGGCCTGAACCTGTTTCCGCAACGGATTGATGTCCGGCAGGGGCTCCTCCGGTTCGTGATTCGTCGGGTCGATCATCTGACTCCCTACCTGCGGGTTCCAATGCTTTCAAATCCTGCCGGGCCTGATCCCTCTGTCTGACCAGGGTACGAAAATCACGGTTTAATTTGCCCAGTTTGTGATCCGATTTGGGCAGATCCGCCTCAGCCGTCCCTGCGGCGGCCTGTTCTACATTATAAGTCAAGCGCAAGATCGGGAGAAAGAGATTCACTCTGAGCAGTGCAGTGACCCCGCCGACGGTCAGGAACAGGACCATGACACTGAAAGCTATCATTCGACTTCTGAGCAGAGCAAGGGTTTTCTCCAAGTTGGCGCTGGACAGTCCGATACTTAGGAAACCAAGCACCGGCTTGCTATCGGCGTGAAAATGACACGCGGCGGTGGAGCACTGGGGCTCGTTGAGAATAGGCATGGTTACGGCGATAAAGCCGTTATCGTGATCGACCTTGTACTGGGTCGCCTCCCGCTCGGGATGGCCATCCTTCATCAGCGAAGTCGACCAGCGGTCCACTTCGGGGGCAAAGGTTTTACCGACCGGTTCCTGCTCGAAGTCGGAAAATTTAGGGGTTCCCTGCGGGTCATAAATCCGGACCCGCTCGACACCGTCAAGAGTATCGACATTGGCCAGAATATTCCGCAACGAATCCCGATCATCCTCCATCATTGCATAATGGGTCGATTTATAGACCGTAACGACCAGATCATCCACATGTCTGACTGCTTCGGCAGTCATGTCCGACTTGATAAAAGAATACAGGAGCAGACAGCCGAAGATGACAAAACCGGTGACAGCTATTGTGACCGGCACAATAGCCCTGGCAATCAGATTATCAAACATACTCCCTCTCTTTTCATGGTCCCGGGACGGACATTTGCCCGCCCGGGACCGCCGCCGTCAGGCGCTTGCAGATACTTCTTCTCTTGCTATCGCCACCGCCGGAACCTTGGCTTCAACTTCCACCGGACTGGCTTTGAGCTGGTAGAGAATCGGTAACCGGTTCAGGATAAAGCGATAAGTGGTCACGTAGATGGCAAAAATGGTAATCGAAATTATCACTTCCAGAACATGGGGAATCTCCTGATAGAGATTCCAGTTAAAAGCAATCAGGGCCGTGTTGAGCCGGTTCAGCAGAATTCCCAGGACCGTAATCAACGCCCCGAGCCGGCACACCCCGACCAGGCGATGATGAATACCAAAAGACAGCAGAATTAATGGGAGAATAACACCGAAACCGATCTCAAACAACCACCAAGCTCCCCAGCCGGTCGCCAGATAGGCCCATTCGTTGTCATGGGCGACAGCCAGGAATTTGATGAACAGGTAGGTGATCAAACCCATCACCGCGCCTTTGGCAAGGGAGATGGTGATGCGGTCAAGGCTCTCGATAAACCGCTGGTCACAGCGCCAGCGCATGGTATAGAAGACCACCGTACTCACTGTGATCACCATGCACAGCCCGGCCGGGATCGACGAGACGAAAAAATGAATCCACTGGAAAGATGCCGAGTACCAGAGCGGATGGACCTTGCCGGGCGCATACACAAACAACGCTCCCAATGCCCCCTGATGCAGGGTCGACAAGATGATCCCGGCCACGGTCAGCCCCACGGTCCCCTTGCGGATGAATTCATAGCCGCGGGGAAAACCGATCCACTCGAAAAAAGCCGTCGATACTTCGGCAACCTGAACTGATAGATAAGTGGCCACATGCCAGCCGACCAGGAACAGGACCGCGGCCGGCCCCCAGGAATAGACCATGGGATAGGCCAGGCGCCAGGGCTGCCCCAGATCGACCAGCAGGTAAACCACCGCAAAGAAATAACCGAGCAAACCGTTGAGCAGGGCCAGTCGCTCTATCGGCTCGAAATCATGGCGCCCGAAAATCTCCACCGTGGTACCAAGCATGAACCCGGACGCCGACAACGGCACCATGCAGAACAGGCCGAAGCCAAGGAACAGGCCCCAGGGGTAATCATAGGAGCTGTGGGTCACTGCTCCCAGCCCGAAAATATAGCGATAGATAATCGCCGGAATACCGATGGCAAAAATAATCGCCAGCAGCCAGTTGAATTTATTCCGCAGCACTTGGCCGAGATATTGATCCAGCGTCAGTCCGAGCAGCAGCTTTTCCATCAGGGTCCATTTCTGCCCGTTCGGCTTGACGGCCGAATCATGCGGTTTGACTCCGTAGGTTGCTAATTTTTTCATGATCAGTGATCCTCCCGCCCGTCATTGCTGTGATCGTCTGCATGCCCGTGAGACTTTTTCCCCTTGGTTGCCAGCAGGTGAAAACCGGTGAACAGGGCCGGCCAGATCGCCAGCACCATCGGCACGATGGCAAGAAAGTCTTTAACATTGTTGATAATCGGATGTTTCGGCAACGAGGTGCTGAAACCGGCTTCCTCAAAAGGTACACTGGAAATGTAGAACCAGCCGGTGCCCCCGACTTCTTTGTCCCCGTAGACCTGATCAACATATTTTTCGGGATTTTTCCGGATTCGCTCATAGGCGATCTTCATCAGCTTTTTGCGCTTGCCGAAGGTCATGACCTGTTGCGGGCAGCTCTCCACACAGGCTGGCGGCTGGCCTTTTTTCAAACGGGTGTCATAACAGAAGATGCACTTCTTGATGACCGGATTAAAGGCCGAGCTGTAGGTATAGGCCGGGATCCCGAAGGGGCAGGCGATCATGCAGTTGCGGCAGCCGACACAAACCTTGGAATTATAAATAACCGCGCCCTCGGGCGTCTTGGTATAGGCGTTGACGAAGCAAGAGGTCAGACAGGCCGGCTCGTTGCAGTGGTTACATTGGATTTTCCGGTACACCGGCTGAGCGGAACCAGTCGGCTCATAACGGTTGACCACGGTGTAGGCTTTTTCGGTGGTGCGCCTTTTCTGCCCGTGCTTGATCTCATCGAACACCGAATAATCGTCAAACGGCTTATCCGGGGCAGGCAGATTCTGCTCCTTGTTACAGGCTGCTTCACAGGTTCGGCAACCAATACAGCGGGTCAGATCGACCAGCACACCCATTCCGTCCGGGAAACCTTCAAACGAACCCGCAGCCAACGCTTTTTTGGCCGGAGTCATCATTACAGCGGCGCTCCCCGCCACGCTGCCGGCTAAAAATTTTCTCCGTGTAATTTTACTCATGACGAAATCTCCTTGATAGTGCCCCTGGGTTCAAAATTATCCTTGTTAATGATGTTCTGATCCGCCTGCGGCCGGCTCAGGGGCGAACTTTCCAGAACGATAAAACTTATTCCCGGCTTCCGTCTTGGCGTGACAATCTTCACACCCGGTCGGACCGTCCATGGCCCGGTGACAACCGAGACAATTCAAGTGATAAGCCGCTTTAAGGTTGGGTTTATCGTCATGAAAGAAATATTCAGTGGCTGTTTTTTGCAGGTTTTCCGCACTCCCGGAATCGGCACTGTGGCAGTCTTGACAGGCCACCACATCCATCTCCTGCTCGGCATTGTGGCACTTGCCGCAGTACTCGTTGACCACCGGGGCGCCGGTGGTATGGTGATGACACTGGGCACAGCTTTCCGTGACATCGACATGGAACGCATGATCAAATTCAACGGGTCCAAAAAGATTCTCCAGCGAGGAAATTTCCACCTCATCGGGAAAATCATCCATTGCATAACAGCTCAAAGCTACCGAAAGACACAATGCCGCGATCGCCAGTACTTTGATCAGCTGTTTTCCTGGGTTGACCATAACCTCTACTCCTTGCCTCGCAAATGAATTGCGCTCGGAACCTTCCGGCGCTCCGCTCCAATGCTCACATTTCATGCCACGGAATCAATCTTCGCCGCCGCCATGGATATACCGGTAAAAAATGGGGAAGATGCTGAACAGCAACAGGCAGATCAGATACTCAAGTCCTTTGATATAGGTGTAAAAATCAACGACCGTATAAATCTGCTCAACACTGCCGACATTCAGAAAAAAATCGATCATGATCATTTTCTCCTTAATTGGGTTGTAGTGTTCTGCTTCACGACAGCTGCCTGCCTGTGAGCTGTGCTATTTTGAGTCGCAGCGTCGGTCATTCCAAACAGCGCCAACGGTGCCTGGAGCAGTTGGGTAACAATAAAGAAACGTAACAACCGACCCACATGAGCAACAGCAGGCAAAAAGGATCCGCCCTCCTCTCACCGAAACCTTCGGCACCCGTTGTCTCGACATGACACTGTCAAATAGCACTTTGCACAAACTGGTACCCGCATCACCCAGTTTTGCACTCATCTGGTTTTGCAGAGGTTATGCCAGCTCGGCCATTAAAAAAATCATCGCCATAACTAGCTGTTTTGATAAATCTTTTTAAAAATATTTGAGACGGAAGGGTGGGCAGAGAAAAGCTTCCGGTGTATAGAATAAACATACAGTGACGGGAAATGCCTAGCCCAGCGCGCCACCATTAGATGGATAACAACTTGAATATATTGATGATTTTTCACGCATAAAGATTGTATACAGAGCCGCGTTACCACGGCACCACCCCTGCGCAGCCAAGCAAAGGAATCATCGGAGACCCAGTCGCGAAACCTGGTTATTTTCGTCCCCGCCCCACAAAGAGCGTTCTTTCTTTGCTGAAAAAAAGAAAAAACCGGTCACCTTGTCGGCAAATCCTTGCCACTACCAATATTCTTCAGGGATATTCTACTGACGTCAGCAGCGGCGCAGGAGGCTCTGGGAATATTTTTTCTATACACCCATAGGGACATCGGCAACCCGGTCAGCCGCTGGCGGCCTCAACCCCAAGGATTCGTAGCTGGAGCTCAGCCGGACCCTTCGCGCGGTCGGGGGGAAGATGGCGACCACCCAATCTGCGGCCACAGCCTTTATAAAATTATGCGATTATGTTAAGAATTCACCGGGTTAAACGACAGCGCCAGGAAACACGACCAGGCGTTACGACTATTTTCGGAACGGGGCCGGGAGATTCGGGGCATTTAGCGGCAATCCGCTTGACGGCACTATTCAACCCCGATTAGTATGAATCGGCGTGAATTTTGCTAATGATTTAACATGTCCATATCCGTTCACCCAGCTGAACATAGCGAGCTGGGCCAAAAACGGAAAATCAACATCTTCAATTTTCTCTGTCAAGTGCGGCATTTCAGATTTATGAGTGAGTATACTGACCATAAAATCCTCGTCATCGACGACGAAGCCGTTATTCGCGAAGGCCTGCGCCAGACGCTGGTTCTTGAGGGGTATCAGGTCGAGGTTGCCGCCAACGGCAAAGCCGGCATGGATAAACTTCAAAAGGAGGACTTCAGCGCGGTGATCAGTGACTTGAAGATGCCGATCATGAGCGGCATTGATGTGCTGAAAACCATTCAGGTCCTGCAACCAAATGTGCCGGTCATTATCATCACCGGCTTTGCCACCGTCGATTCGGCCGTGGACGCCATGAAAAACGGCGCATTTGAATATCTGACCAAACCTTTTTTACCCGATCAGATCGTCGACAAGGTGCGTGCCGCGATCAGGAAAAGAATCCTTTCCCTGGAATCGGAAGTGATCAACGCTCGCCTTCCAGAAGATTCGATAACCAGTTCTTTTATTGGTAAAAGCGCTCCCATGCAGAAGGTTTTCCAGCGAATCCTGCAGGTCGCGCCAACCAACAGCACGGTCCTGATTACCGGCGAGAGCGGCACCGGCAAAGAACTGGTCGCGCGGGCCGTACATAGCAACAGTCCACGCAAAGACGAACCCTTTGTGGCCGTCGACTGTAACTCCCTGCCGGAGAACCTGCTCGAAAGCGAACTTTTCGGTCATGTCAAAGGGTCTTTTACCGGGGCGACGCAGTCCAAGCCCGGCCTGTTTACCGTTGCCGGCGGCGGTACGCTGTTTCTTGATGAGATCGCCAATCTGAGCATGGCGACCCAGGCCAAACTGCTGCGGGTGCTGCAACAGCGGGAAGTCACTCCCATCGGCGGCACCAAAGCCAGCCCCATCGACATCCGTTTGATCGCCGCGACCAATCGCGGCCTCGACAAAATGGTTGAAGCCGGAACCTTTCGTGACGATCTCTATTTTCGCCTCAACATCATCCCTATCGAACTGCCGCCGCTCCGCGAACGCGCCGGTGATGTGCCGCTGCTGATCAACTTCTTTCTGAAAAAGTTTTCCGAAGAGGTTGGCAAAGGGATCAAGGGGTTATCCGCTGATGCTCATCTGGCCCTGCATGAATATTCTTTTCCGGGAAATGTCCGGGAGCTGGAAAACATTATCGAACGCGCCGTGGTCCTGACCCAGGGTGAGACGATCCAGCGCGAATGCCTGGAGCTTCCGACCAGCCGCAGCGACGGCGAAGCCAACACCGAGATCACCGCCCCTCTCAATACCGAAGAACTCAAAGAAGTGAAACGCAAGGTCCGCGAGCAGGCGGTTGAACCCGTCGAAAAGGCCTTCGTCTATGCAGCCCTGGAACGTAACAACTGGAACGTCACCAAAGCTGCTGAAGAAACCGGCATGCTCCGGCCCAACTTCCAGGCCCTGCTGAAAAAACTCGGCATCTCAGTCAAAGATCACATCTCCTGAGCCGCACCGCCCCCCTCGGGCTTTGGCTCTTCGCCGCCAACCTGCAGATCCCGGCTTTCCTGAAGGGGAAGAAAAATGGAAAACCGCGTCCCCTGCCCAGGATTACTGTCCACGTCGACTCGCCCCCCATGGTTGCGGATAATGCCGTAGGAAACCGACAGACCGAGACCGAAGCCGGTTTGGGCCTTGGTCGAGAAAAAGGGATCAAAGATCCGGTTCATATCGTTCTGGCTGATGCCGACCCCGCTGTCCTCGATAACGATCCGCACCGCATCTTCAACCAAGGCGGTTGAAATGGAGAGACTGCCGCCGTTGGGCATGGCCTGCCCCGCGTTAATAAGCATATTCAGGAAGACCTGCTGGAGCTGATCGGCATCCACGGCAAGCTGGGGGAGAGACTCCTCATAATGGCAGCGAATCTTGACGTCCTGAAAAATGGTCTGCTGGGCAACCAGCTCCAGGGTCTGGCGGATGATCCGGTTGATCGAATCGAGTTTTTTCTCGGGGATCGATTCGCGGGCGAATTCCAACAACCCGCGAACGATTTTGGCACAGCGCCCGGTTTCGGAAACAATCAGCTCCAGATTGTCCTTGACCTGTGTCGGTAAATCGGGATTTTTGGCCGACAAGGACGCAAACATCAGTATTCCGGTTAACGGGTTGTTGATTTCATGGGCAATCCCGGCGACCAGTTCCCCCATGGAGGCGAGCTTGGCTGAGCGGAGCAATTGATCCTGCATGGCATGGATCTCTTCCGTCCGCTTTTCCACTTTCTGTTCCAGGGTGTTTCCCCAATCCTTGAGCTCAAGCTGGGCCTGGGCCAAGTTTTCCGCCATTTCGTTGAAAGACCGGCCAAGTTCGCCGATCTCATCCTGTGCGGTCCGCTCAATTCTGGCGGTCAAGTCGCCTTTGGACAGGGCCTTGGTCTGTTCCAGCAAGCTCTGGATCGGATCGCAGATATAATTCCGGGTCAGCAGATAATGGCAGAGGGACAGAATCAGCAACATGATCAAGGTCTGGGTGATGACGTCAACATGGTGCGAATGGGCCACATCCACCATCTCGCGCAAAGAAACAGCCATGTCGATGACGCCGATCTTTTTCTCATCCGGCGAATGGAAATGGCAGTCGCCGGTATAGCAGTTCGGCTCGTTGTAAATGCCCCGGGTGACGCTCAGATACTGATTGCCGGCCTCATCACTGAAGACTCTGCTCCGGGAGTCGATGGGCGCATCGATCAGGACCTTTGATCCGGCCAGGTGGCAGAAAGCACAGCTGTCGTCCGTCTCACTTAAAGTCGTACCGATCTCATTGACATTGCTGGAAAAATTGATCACTCCTGCTTTGCCGAGGATGCGGATTCGCTGGATTCGGTCCGAGGCGCCGGTTTCCTCCATGGTCAGCTGCAGGCGCGCCCGATCGTTTTCCAGCATCATATGGTAGGTATCGCGCAGGATCATGTCGGAAATCATGTCGGTTTCCACCTTGGCCCGCTCAATGAAGGCATTCTGCACCTTATTGATATGCAGGAAAGCGGCAATCGACATGACCACCAGCAGGACCACACTTATAATCACCGTAAATCTGATCGCCAGACGGATACGCATTGACAACTTCTCCATAGCAGAAAAACGGAATATCTCGAATTCCCCAATCGATGGTTATGCTGATTTGAACTATTCATCGATCGTGCCAAAACAGCTTATTCGACCGAGAAGGACTGCCTCCCGGCAAGAGCCGCATTGCCTTTTCAGGCCGGCTGAAGTATAAAATCTCTTCACTTGTGCAATACAGAAAGATCTTGCCATGGGTTACAGGACTCTTCGTCAGGCCATCAACGACCTGGAAAAAACTGCTCAACTGGTTCGCATCGACCAGCCGATCAGCCCCGAACTGCTGGCCGGGGCCATTCAACGGCGGGTTTACCAGGCCCAGGGTCCGGCCCTGCTGTTCACCAATCTGTGCGGTTGTCGTTTCCCGGCGGTTGCCAACCTGTTCGGTACCCTGGAGCGAACCCGGTACCTGTTTCGCGATACCTTGCGCCATGTCGAAACCCTGGTCAAGCTTAAGCTTGATCCGAAGAGCCTCGTTAAGGCGCCACGCGGCCTGCTTACCGCTCCGACCGCTGCTTTCCATCTGCTGCCTAAACGAGTCGCTTCAGGGCCGATCCTCAGCTGTCAGGCGAACATCAGCGATTTACCACAGATCAAAAGCTGGCCCGCCGACGGCGGACCCTTCATAACTCTTCCCCAGGTCTATTCGGAAAGCACAGACAAACCGGGGCTGCGGGCATCGAACCTGGGCATGTACCGGGTTCAGCTGGCCGGCAACGACTATCAACAGGACCGGGAAATCGGCCTGCATTACCAGATCCATCGCGGCATCGGCGTGCATCACCGGGAAGCCCTGCGCCGCGGCCGACCGTTCCGCGTCAACATTTTCGTCGGCGGTCCCCCTGCCCTGACCGTTGCCGCGGTCATGCCGCTGCCGGAAGGCATGCCGGAGCTGGCCTTCGCCGGGCTGCTGGGTGGCCACCGCATCCCCCTGGTACAACCGGCCGGGCTGCTGCCGATGCCCGCCGAGGCCGATTTTGTCATCAGCGGCACCATTGACCCTGCGCAGCAGAAACCGGAAGGCCCCTTCGGGGATCATTTTGGTTATTACAGTCTGGCGCACGACTTTCCGTTTCTTAAGGTGGAACGGGTCTATCATCGCCCCGATGCCATCTGGCCCTTTACCACCGTCGGCCGCCCCCCGCAGGAAGACACCAGTTTCGGGGCCTTTATCCATGAATTGACCGGGGCGCTCATCCCCACTGTCCTGCCCGGAGTCAAAGCCGTTCATGCCGTCGATGCCGCCGGGGTTCATCCGTTGCTGCTGGCCATCGGCAGCGAACGCTATACCCCCTACCGGCAACCGGATCAACCGCAGGAGCTGCTGACCCAGGCCAATGCCATTCTCGGCCAGGGGCAGCTGTCCCTGGCTAAATACCTGTTGATCGTGGCTGAAGACGATCGCACCAGACTCGACCTGCACGATATTCCAACTTTCTTCCAATACCTGCTGGAACGAATCGACTGGCGTCGTGACCTCCACTTTCAGACCGCCACGACCATCGACACCCTCGACTACAGCGGACACGGTCTCAATCAGGGTTCCAAACTGGTGCTGGCCGCAGTCGGTCCGCGTCGCCGAACCCTGGCCACGGCCCTGCCCGATCAGCTGCAGTTGCCGGAACGCTTTCAAGAGCCCCGGCTGATCCTCCCTGGGGCCCTCGTGGTCAAGGGGCCACCTTGCAGCGACTATCTCCCCGGTGAAGATTCTGCTATCCTGGATTTTTGTGCCTTCTTTTCCGGATCATCGCAATTGACCGCAATCCCTCTGATTGTTGTTGTTGATGACAGCGACTTCTGTGCAACTGCGCTGAACAATTGGCTATGGGTGACTTTCACCCGCTCCAATCCGGCGGCAGACACTTATGGTATCGACAGCTTCATCACCGCCAAACACTGGGGCTGCAACGGCTCGCTGATCATTGATGCGCGCCGGAAACCCCACCATGCGCCGGAACTTCTGGATGATCCCGCAATAGAAAAACAGGTTGATCAGCTCGGCGCCCCGGGAGGACCGCTTCATGGTATTATTTAGCCACACCGGCACCGCAAAAGCGGCCACAGAAAACCCTTGGAAAATGGCCCGTTGCCTTTCCAACTGATGGAGATAAAATGATGTTGCAGCCGAATATTCAGCAGGTCTATGTTCCCCCGCTCATCGGTGCGGTGGGCAATACCCCGCTGGTTGACATCTCAGTCCTGCTCGGCAAATCGGGCGTCCGCCTCCTGGCCAAATTGGAGGGGAGCAATCCAGGTGGCTCGGTCAAAGACCGACCGGCCCTGTATATGATCGAAAAGGCCGAACAAAGCGGGGAACTGACCCGCGCAAAAATCATTCTTGAACCGACCTCCGGCAATACCGGCATCGCCATTGCCATGATCGGCGCCGCCAAAGGTTACCGGGTCAAACTGGTCATGCCAGCCTGTGTCAGCACCGAACGTCGGGGAATCCTCGAGGCTTATGGCGCGGAAACCGTACTCTCCCCGGGTTGTGAAATGACCGACGGCGCCATCAACCTCGCCCACAAGATCCTCGCCGAAGATCCAGATCGTTATTACATGCCCAATCAGTACAGCAATCCCAACAATCCTCTCGCTCATTACGAGACGACCGGCCCGGAAATTTTCAGCCAGACCGCCGGTGATATTGATTATCTGGTCGCTGGGATGGGAACCTCCGGGACGCTGATGGGGCTGAGTCGGTATTTTTCCGAAGTTGCCCCCGCCGTCAAGGTGATTGGTGTTGAACCCGGCCTCGGGCATAAGATTCAAGGACTGAAAAACATGTGTGAAGCCATTGTTCCGGCGATCTATGACGAGAGCAAATTGGCGGAAAAACTCTTGGTCGGTGACGAGGAAGCCTATGAAACCACGCGCCAACTTGCGTTGAAGATGGGCCTTTTCGCCGGCATGTCGAGCGGGGCCGCGGTGGCCGGGGCCCTGCGAATCGCCCAACGAATCGAGCATGGAACCATCGTCGCCCTGCTGCCGGACCGGGGCGATCGTTACCTGAGCACCAACCTGTTCCGCTCCCAGTGTGCGGAATGCCCGCCATGAGCACCCTTCCGGAACTGTTACGCAAAAGTGCCGTCCGCCAGCTCGATGAGTTCTGCATCCGGGCGGCCAACGACCCGTACCGGCCCCGCCATCTTCGCTACCGCTTTGAAGGTGCTCAGGTTTTCCTGGTCGAGGTCCGCCGCTATCGCAACGAGCCCGATCGGCACAAGGAACTGCCGATGGCCAAAATCCGTTTCAGCCCTGAACTGCAACAGTGGACCCTGCATCATCAGAACGGTGAACACTGGCAGCTCTACCTCAACATTCAACCCAGCCTCGATTTCGGACGATTGCTGACCGCCATCAGGCAGGATCCACTCGGCTATTTCTGGCAGGAATAATCCGCTGCCGCACAGGCTGGCGATAGTCTGGACAGAACCCCCGGCCGGGCCTCGCCTTCCGGTACTCAGCGCCGGCAGATCAGAACGACTCCGGCCAGGAGCAGCACAACCCCGGCGCCGCGACGAAAATCGATGGCAATCCCACGCATGCCGAACACCCCGAAATGGTCGAGCAGAATCCCGGCGATCAGCTGTGAGGCGATGGTCAAGGCCAACACCGCGGTGGTGCCGATCCGGGGCACCCCGAGCACTGTCATGGCCACAAAAAATGCCCCGAACAGCCCACCGCTCAATTGCCACCAGTCAGCCTCGCCCATCCGCCGGAAACTGCCCTGCCCGGAAGAGAGGGAGATCAGCAGCAAACAGAGGGTGCCAATGGCAAAGGAAATAGTCGCCGCCTGCAGGAAGCCGGTTTTTTCCGCCAGCCGGGCATTGATGGATGGTTGCAGGGCTACGGCGACACCGCCGGCTGACATCAGGAGAATCAGTAACAGATTGGACATGGTGTTATTTTTCCGGTTCTTTCTGGAACAGCAGAGTCCGCCAGGCCTGTCCTGAAGATCAGCAGGCGTGACGGACTCTGCAAAGCGTTATTAATGCCGGTGAATTCCCGGCTTAGCGGAGGGCGTACGGGGTAAAGCGCAGCGGTCTCCGGGTTCTACGTGGCACAAACCCTGCCTTTGCTTCAGGCAGTCCGCGTCCTTACCAGCTTGGAAATCGTTTTGAAACCGTCCCCTTCGGCCACCGGGACAAACTGGAACAGAGCGGTCTCGGTCGTGGTCACCACCGCCCCGGCCTCGCCGGCCAGCCGCAACGCATTTTCGAAGTCGCTCACAAAGCGCGACGCCACAGCATCCCGCACCAGATGAACGGCGTACCCCTTGTCCAGCAGATCCAGCACGGTCTGATAGACACAAACATGAGTTTCCATGCCGATCACCACCACCTGGTCAGCGCCGGTTTTCTCTAAAGCCGTCAAAAAATCCGTTTCCCCGCAACAACTGAATGCCCGCTTGGCAACAGTGGCAGTGATTCCGCTGTTCAATTCGCTAATGGTATGCCCCAGGCCCTGCGGATACTGCTCCGTGGCCAGGACCGGCCGCCCGAAAGCAGTAAACCCTTCGCGCAGCAACCTGGCGTTTTGCAACAGTTGCGTGTAAAGGGGCTGGTTCATCGCCGGCACCAGCTTCTCCTGCACATCGATAATCAATAAGGCAGCCCGATTGATATCGAGCCGAAATTTTGTATTCACAGCTGTCATTGTTGCTCCTCCGTGATGAATTTATCGCTGCAGTATAGAGGTTTACGGGACCCTTTGTCACAGGAAAAGACCAGCCGCACCCGAAAAGTTGCCAAGCGCGCCTCCAGCCAGCGGTTTCTTAAAAAAAAGATCCGCTTTAGCAGTGTTCCCTAACTCCGGGGAGGCTGCTATCGCGGATCTCCTTTGGCGATGACCGATGTCCTGGCTACCGGTAAATCCCTGCGCCGGTAAAGATCTTGGTGCCGGGAACCCGATAAATGTAGGTTTCTTTAATAGAGGGTTCCGTGGAGCCCGGTTTCGGCCACATATACTCAACCCAACCTTCCCCTTCGGTGGCGGCCAGAACGACAAATTCCACAAATAGCATCTTCGGCTTGGTCGGATTTTTATCCGGCACCGAAAGCAGACTGTCCATTTTCATCAAGCCCGGCTGCATGGGATGGGCAAGCATTTTCCCGGTCAGATCCATGGCAAAGACATAGGAATCTTTCCAGACAAAGCGACCGTCTTTTTTGGCGATTTCCGCCAGTGCGGCGTCCTTGTCCTTAAGAATCATATCTGCCGCCAGCTTACACATTTCGATACACTCTGCCACTGTAGCCTTATGCGAATCAGCCAAAGCAGCGCCGCTGGACATAGTCAGAGCAATAATAACCATACATGCCGTCAGTACCTTTTTCATACCATCTCCCTTGGCAAAAAATTTACGCTGAACCCCATCTCAGACCTTTATCAACATTGCAAAAAGGCACCCGAATTCGAGCCTCGGTTTCGGGTTTAAATGACCAATCCGGATTTATTATAACAATGTTTTAGTTTAAGTAAATCATTTTTATTCATTCGTCCTGAAAGATAGCCGAGGAACAGACTCAACAACTTGTCTTTCCCTTGCAAATGAAAACTGTTTCAAAGATCAGCCGGGAAGAACAAAGCAAAACAATGTTAGCAATCACGCTTTCTGAAGAGACAAAACAGGGGCTCTCGGTTACCCCGAAAGCCCCTGTGAAAGGCAGCGCTCTGGCAGGGTATGGCCCTGCAACTAGTTACTGACCGAGCAGAGTCTTGATAATTTCCGGATTTTCTTCGTCTTCTGCAAGAATGGTATGACAGGTATCACAATCCATGGAGATAACCTCGCCATCGGCAGTTTCATGCTCTTCATTGTGGCAGCGGAAACAGCCCAGATCATTGGCATGGCCGATGTTGGTCGAATAGGTATTCCACTGGATATTCATTTCCGGAAAGACATTCTCCACATAGGCCGCCTGGACACCTGCAATCGCCTGCTCGATCAGCTTGCGTTTGGCATCATAAAGCTGGGGATATTTCTGCCGGTAATAGTTGTTCAGCTGAACCGCGATAGCTGTTTTTGCTTCGCCCTGGGTTTTATATTTGACCTGCACCGCCGCCATGGCCTGCTGCTTAATAAAAGGCAACTCTACCGGTATGTCCTTAGCCAGAATCTTATTGTCGATGGCCCGGTCCGGGGTCAGGTAGATATGGCTCGGCCGGTTATGGCAGTCAATACAGTCGAGTACCCGTTTCTGCAGGTCAGTCGCCTTGGCGATCTGTTCATCGGCATCCGGCGAGCGAAAGATTTTTTTATTCCCGCCCTGGGTACTCAAATCGACCTCCGGAATGATATTGCGCTGCCAGTCTGCCGCGGTATAAACAATCTCATTTTCCGGGGCAACGTGCCAGTGGATACCATGGGACGAGCCGGTGCGATCCCCGGCGCTGCCGATTTTTACCAGCAATACGGTCTGGACGTGGGTATTCTGTTCGTCCTCTTGATATTTGTCATGGATCACCAGCTTGTCGCCATGGAATTTTTCCGGCCGGTGACATTGTTCACAAGTGTCCCGCGCCGGCCGCAAGCCATGAACGGGCGTCTGGATGGGGCGGGAAAAGGTATCGGCCAGCACGGCATACAGCTGCCGGGCACCGGAAATCTTCGATTTCACAAACCAAGACGCACCGGAGCCGATATGACACTCGACACAGGCGACCCGGGAGTGGGCCGAGTTTTGGTAGGCGGTATACTCAGGGGTCATCGGCACATGGCAGACCTCTCCGCAAAAGGCATTCGACTCCATGTAATGATAACCGCTGTAGGCGAGCACACCAACCACCACGATATTGACACAGGTCAGGAAAACCCCGACAAAAACCAGCTTGCGGACCCGATTGAAACTGGACTCATCGGTGAGTTTTTCACGCAGGTAATCAAGGGTAAAAAGGCGGACTTCCTCCTTGCCCCGGGCAAAGAACAGACCGACAAAAACCAGCACCAGCCCGCCGATAAAGGCCGGCCCGAGCATCATATAAATAAATCCGCTCAGGTAGGGGTTATCGATATGAAGAAAGATGTCGTAAAGGATTGCGCCAATCAAGAAGGGGAAAACAACCGTGACCACCATAGCGCCGACCAGGGATATCCAGCTGTGCGCTATTCCTTTGATAAACGCCTTGGGAATATCGGTTAACCTTGCCATGCCGAAACCTCTCCTTTGCTGAACTGCACATGAATCAAAAACTTTAGAACAGAGTTTGTTTTAACGACAGAAACCCTAGCATCCCACTAAAGAACTGTCAATGATAATATACTGTTACAATTTTACAGCAACCGGGACAAACGCGTGTTGTAAAACAGCCGGGTCAGGTTTGATTACAAGCGATTTCGCAGAATCCGCATGACTAGAACTCCGAGGATCGAGAGAATCAGACCGACACAAACCAGCAGGTAACCGAAGGTATGCCCTTCCCCCCATCCCCAAAGATCCTTGCCCTTCATGAACAGGATCAGGCCGATTCCGGCGAAGGTTGCGATACCGCCAATGATATAGACGCCGATGGCCAGCACCGACAGGATGAGATCTTTGTCTTTGAACATTGTGAATGCACTCAGTCAAAAAAAAGGGGCTGCCGAACGGCAACCCCTTTCGGATTGAGGGAAGCAGAACGACCCTACACGTGATGGCCGCCGGCAATGAATGCGTACAGCATCAACAACAGCAAGCCGATACCGATACACAGGGCAGTGAAGCCGAAACCCTTGATGAAGAAATCATAGGCGATTCCGCTCGGCTTTTCTTTGACATACTGGTCAAGAATGCCAGCCTCTTCATAACGCTTCCACTGATCAGCCCGCTCTTCCATGAACTCCTCTTTGGCCAGTTCGCCATTAAAGATAACAAAGTCCATGGGGAATTTCTCAGGCCGGCCATGGGTGTTGAAGAAGTGAACCGTAAAGATGAAGCCGGTTGCCAGCAAAGCCTCGTCAGAGTGAATGATCGTAGCGACGTTAAAGACCCAGCCCGGCAGGAATGACCCGAAGAATTCCGGGAACCAAAGCATCAGTCCGGACCCGCCGATGGCGAACATACCCCAGAAGACGGCGATAAAGTCGAATTTTTCCCAGTAGGTCCAACGGTCGAAGGACGGCTTGGGCCCAAGGAACAGGAACCAGCGCACCATGTTGGTGACATCCTGGATATCGCGCAGATTCGGGCAGAGGGATTCGGGGCCAAACAGGCGCCGGAAAAAGTCGGCCGGATACTGCAGTTTATAAAACAGGAACTTGGCGCTCATGAACAGGGCCGCACCGAAGTAGACAAAGGTGATGCAGGCCCCGAGGCGGTGCAGCAACGCCGCATTGGCGGCTCCGCCATAGAAATTCATCATCACGGCCGCCCACTGCTGTTCGGCGAACTTCAGCGGAATGCCGGTCAGCGAAAGAAGCAGGAAGCTGACAATGACCAACAGGTGGAGGAAGATATGCACCTTGCTGAAGCGCCGATAGATCTTATGTGCGTCGGGAATAACATGGTAGGTCCCGGCAATCATGGCCCGTTTTTTTTCACGGTTTTCAACAAAGCCGCGGAACAGCCAGAGCAAGGTATGGACCCAGAAAACGCCGAAGGTTCCGACTAATAATCCGGTCATACTGATATAGGTGTAGTAGAGAATGGGGAAATTAGCCTTATCGGTCATCTGTCCGTGGGGATAGAACTTGACAAACTGAGTAGACGAGTTTGCGTGGCACTTGCCGCAGGTCGAAACCAGGTTTTTCGGGTTCAGGCTCGATTGCGGGTTATCCGGAGGCAGAATCGAGTGGGAATTATGACAATCGGCACAGCCAGCCACTTTCTCGGGAAAACCGAGGCGGTAGTTTTTGCCATGATAGCTGGTCAGATAGGTTTCCACAGCAATATTGGTGATGCCGTTGCGTTCCATCAACTCTTCATTATCATGGCACTTCAGGCAGACATCGGTATGGAACGCCCGCACTGCATGATTATTAGGGTCACCAATTTCCTTGATTTCATGCAGATTATGACAATCGATACAGGAAGCCGAGTCCATGTTGCCGTCCTGCAGCGAAGTTCCGTGAATCGAGTTCTGATACTCACTATAGGCATCGTCATGACACTCGCCACACTTTTCAACGGCAATCCGCTTGTCACCATGCCAGGCCTTCTGTTGATGAATTTCCGAGTGGCAGGTTGCGCAATCAATGTCGTTCAGTTTGTGTACGCTGGCATAATGCTGCGCCGTCTCTTCTTTGTGGCAACGTACACATTTGACCGGCTCAGGCATCAGATCGCCTGACATATGCAGGTCAAGTGCGATGAGTTCGACGTGACAGGCAACGCAGCCGTTGGCGCCGTGGACAGAATTGGTGAAATCCTCCACCGAAACCACATCCTCGTGACACTCCAGGCAGGTTTCCGGTGAAGCAGCCACCTCCTGAGCCAGAGCCTGCGAACTCCACAACAGGGTCAGCAAAAGCAGAGAACTGTAAAGGATCTTACGCATCAAACCTCTCCTTGAAAAATATAAATGGACTTGTTCAAAAATGGTACGCAATGAAACAACATCAGCACCCAGCAGGCAGTGGCTGGAAGGTCGTGGCAGAAAAAACGGTGCTCATGCGTATTGAATACTCGCCGGGGCGATCCGGTGTATATTTTTACCATACAGGGCGGACAGTACCCTTATCGTCGACTTAATGCAACAAAAAATCCCCTCAAAAGGCCAAAGAAGTACAATAACTGACTGAAAAACACAGACATTTCCGGCCTTCAGGATTTTTTTAAAGTGTATACAATATACAAAAAAAAAGCAGCCCAAAAGGGCTGCTTTTAATTTTTTTTAGCGGACGGCTTATTTGGTCAGCAACTCGACCACCTGCTCGGTGAAGGGGTTGGCAAACAGAATAATCATCGCGACAACGAAAACATAAATGGCCAGGGATTCAATCATGGCCAGACCGATCATCATGGTGGTCAGAATCTTACCGGATGCGCCGGGATTCCGGGCAACACCTTCACAGGCGCTACGGATTGCAATCCCCTGACCGATACCGGTACCAACAGAACCAAGACCCATTCCCAGACCGGCTGCAAGCATACACCAAGCGAAAAATTCCATTCTTCATTCTCCTTTTGCTCAAGAAATATATTGTTCCTATATGCTATAGGACCTGCTCTTCACCCCTGTGAAAAGCCTATAAAACAAAATCAGTGCGCCTCTTCAAGTGCCCCGGCAATATAAATCATTGCCAACAGGGTAAACACGAAGGTCTGGATAAAAGCCACCAGAACCCCCATCAACATCATCGGAATCGGCAGAAACAACGGAACCAGGGCCAGGAAAATCATCAGCACGATTTCATGGCCGTACATATTGCCGAAAAGACGCAACGTCAATGACAGCGGCCGGGCCAGATGACCGATGATCTCAATCACGAACATCAGTGGGGCCAGCCAGATGATCGGCCCCATGAAATGCTTGACATAAGCCATTCCATGCTTTTTAAAGCCAACGATATGGGTCATGAAGAACACGATCAAAGCCAGCGCTGCGTTGGTATTGAGATTGGCGGTCGGGGGATAAAAACCGGGAATCAGCCCGATCAGGTTACTGACCAGAATAAACAGGGCAAAGGTTGCGATCAGCGGAAAAAACGCCTTTCCTTCTTCCCCCATGGTCTCTTCGATCAGCCCTTCGATCCCGGTAATCACCGACTCCATCAGATTCTGAACTCCGGAGGGAATCATGCTGATGGAACGGGAGGCCAAAAAGGCAACCAGAATCAGCACCAGCATGACAAACCAGGTGTAAGTAACATGGTCGCCGAAATGAAGATGCAACTGCTGTTCAAGCCATTGTAAAAATAAGAAGGGATGGGTCATCGCTTTCTCCTATCCGAAATTTAATGTCAAATATCTCAATACAGGCGTTTCATAGTGGTAACCAGCAGATTAATGACCACAACGGATAAACCGGCCGCCAGGGCCAGGGGATTGACGCCCCCGCGGACCAGCAGCAAATAGATGGCGCTGGCGATAAACAGCAGTCGAAACAGGTAATTCCTCTTGAAACCCTGCTGCGCCGCCCGTTGCGGGTTGTTCAAAAGCTTGGCCAGCGACCTGCCCAGCCAGCGGTAATTTATAATCACCAGGACCCCGCCTGACAACACCCCCAGGGACACTGACCAGGATCTCCAGAACAGGCTCAACAACAGCAACAACGCCAGGATGATCCAGTTTCTCACGGCCATTTCAGCCAGCAACCGGTCATCCTGCTCGGTCATTATCGCTTTCGGCCTTGCTGTCTTCCAGCTGTTGCCGCCGCAGTTCACGTGTGGTCAGAATGTAGACGTTACGAAAGCCCGAGATAATCCCGATGACCAGCATGACCAGGGTGAACAACGGCTTGGTCGCCAACCACTGATCCAGATAATAACCCATGGCCAGACCGATCAAGATCGATGCAACCAGGGAGATACCGACACTCGACAAAAAACCGAGGCTTTTGAATAATTGGTGTTTGTCTTCGCTCATCGGGACATTTCACCGGCTGCCAAACAGCCGTAAAAGCGACTTTTAGTACCACAGCGCCCAGGCGAAGTCAATCGCTTTCTCGGCACATTAAAACCGTATTTGATCGCCTCTGCGCCCTGCAAATCAAAGCGTGGCGAGGGCCTTTTCCACGGCGGTGATCGTCTTATCCAGGTCTTCCCGGCTGTGGGCAATACTCATAAAGCCAGCTTCGAACTGCGACGGCGCCAGGTTGATCCCCTGTTCGAGCATAGCCCTGAAGAACGCTCCGAAACTAACGGTATCGCTTTGTACCGCATCCGCAAATGAATTCACCGGGCCGGGGTGAAAAAAGGTGCAGAACATACCGCCGACCCGCTGGAAACAAGTGCTGACCGAGCTGTTTCCGGCGACCTGGCGCAGCCCCTTTTCCAGGTAGGCGCTTTTCTCCTCGATCTGCTCGTAGAAGCCCTCTTCCCGAATCAGCTGCAAGGTGGCAATCCCGGCGCTCATGGCCAGGGGATTTCCGGACAGCGTACCGGCCTGATAGACGCCCCCTTCCGGGGACAGGCATTCCATGATCTCACGTTTGCCGCCGAAGGCGCCGACCGGCAATCCGCCGCCGATAATTTTCCCCAGGCAGACCAGGTCTCCACGCACCCCGAAACGCTCCTGGGCACCACCAAAAGCGACCCGGAAGCCGGTCATGACCTCGTCGATGATCAGCACGATCCCTTCAGCGGTACAGAGTTCGCGCAAACCTTCCAGAAAACCGGCCACTGGCGGTACACAGCCCATGTTTCCGGCAATCGGCTCAAGAATGATGCAGGCGATTTCGCCCTGATTGGCAGCGACCAGCGTCTTGACTTCGGCCAGATCGTTATAGGTTGCGGTCAAGGTATATTTGGCGAAATCCGCGGGGACACCGGGGGATGTCGGCACCCCGAAGGTTGCCGCACCACTGCCGGCCTTAACCAATAACGAATCGGCATGGCCATGATAGCATCCGTCGAACTTGAGGATTTTGTCGCGTCCGGTAAAACCGCGGGCCAGCCGAATGGCGCTCATGGTGGCCTCGGTACCGGAGGAGACCATGCGTACTTTTTCAATGTTCGGATAGGCCGTGGCCACCAACTCGGCCAGGACCGTCTCCCGCGCCGTCGGAGCGCCGAAAGAGGCACCGCTGGCTGCGGTCTGCTGGATCGCCTCAACCACTTTGGGATGGCAATGGCCAAGAATCATCGGCCCCCAGGAACCGACATAGTCGATATATGCGTTGCCATCGGCGTCGTAAATTTTGCTGCCGGCAGCTCTCTCAATAAATACCGGGTTGCAACCAACCGACTTGAACGCGCGGACAGGGCTGTTGACCCCGCCGGGAATGACCTTTTTCGCCGCATTGAAAAGCGCTTCCGACCGCTCATGATTCATGATTTTGACACTCCCTGGAAAAGGAAAAAGTTTCTCAGCGTGTTTTTTAATGAATGACGACTTCTCTTCGTCAGACTTCGTTAACACAGGCATTTCCAGCTGTCAAGAAGCTACCGGGAGCCGCAGGGGGAAAGATCCCTCGCGGAGTAAAACGCTGATCGTAAAAAAAAGAATAGCGTTCTATTGCATCAAACAGGCAAATAAGCATATTATTGCCGCTATTTCCTATTGTTATTGTCATCAAAGCTGCGCTTTATTTGAAAGGAGTCCTTCTGATGTTGAAAACCATGCGTCCACTACTGATTTCTCTGGCCTTGTTCGCCAGCTGTAGCGGCAGTGCCTTTGCCTCAGGGTTTGCCATTGTCGAGCAATCGGTCACCGGATTGGGAAATTCATTTGCCGGAGGAGCTGCCGCGGCAGAGGATGCCAGCACGATTTTCTTCAATCCGGCGGGGATGACCCTGCTCGAAGGGCAGCAGATCATCGCCGGAGTCCATTATATTATGCCGTCAACCAAGTTTTCTTCAAGCCAGGCAACCAATGTCCTCGGTGGTTCCCTGGGCAGCAATGACGGCGGCCAGGGCGGGGTCAGCAAATTTGTCCCCAACTTTTATTACAGCAACCGCATCTCTGACCGCCTTGCCGTCGGCCTCGGCATTATGGCTCCGTTCGGGTTGGCCACCAAATACGACAAGGACTGGGTGGGTCGTTATCACGCCGTGGAATCGGATGTTTCAACCATGAACATCAATCCGGCCCTGGCCATCAAAGTGACCGACAAACTGAGCATTGGCATGGGCGTCAGTGCCCAATACATCGATGCAACCCTGTCGAGTATGGTCGACGGTGGTCTGGTTTACTACAAACAGACCAACGATCCATCTTATGTCAGCAATACCAATTTCGATATCCTCGCAGAAAACACCGGCGACGACTGGGGCTATGGTTTCAACCTGGGTATCCTCTACGAATTGAGCGACAGCACGCGCATCGGCGCCGCCTATCGTTCCGAGGTCAAGCATAAGCTCAAAGGCCAGCTGAAGGCCAAGGACTTCCCGACGGCCCTGGCTGCATTCTCTTCGGCTTTTGCAACCCAGGATATTACCGCCGATCTGACCCTGCCCGCTACAGCCTCGTTCAGCGTTTACCATCAGCTCACTGACAAGCTGGCCATCATGGGCGACATCACCTGGACCGGCTGGAGTTCCTTTGACAAGCTGACCATCGAATTCGACGACACCTTTGCCGGTGCTACTGAGTCGACCACCACCGAAAACTGGAACGACACCTGGCGCTATTCCCTTGGCGCTACGTACCAGGTCAACGAGATGTGGGTGCTGCGGAGCGGGGTCGCTTTTGACGAAACCCCGATCTCCGACAAATACCGGACCCCGCGCATTCCCGGCGAAGACCGGATCTGGCTCTCGTTAGGTACGGGCATCCACTTGACTGATCGTCTCTCCATGGACGCCGCTTACGCCCATCTATTCGTCGCTGATTCCAAACTGGAAAAATCCGCAACCGATCCAGAGGATACCGCCCGCGGCACCTTGGTCGGGGAATATGAAAACTCCGTTGACATTGTCAGCATTCAGTTGACCTATAACTTTTAATCCGGACCTGGACATCGCAATAAAAACGCCTTCCCGGGCCACCGTGGAAGGCGTTTTTTTATTCGGACAGATTCCCTTGGACAAGAAATCGGTATAAACTTGGTCGGATGATACCAGAACAACACACCCTCGATACTCCTTATCTGGTCGGTCCGGTTCACTGCTACAGCACCGAAATCGACGGCGAGCTGATCCTGTTCGATACCGGCCCGCCAACCCTGGCCGCCAGCCGTTATCTGGCCCAAACCCTCGATCTTTCCCGACTCCGGCATGTCATCATCAGCCATTGTCATCCGGATCACTACGGTCTGGCCCACTGGCTCGAACAGCATAGCAGCGCAACTATCTACCTGCCGTTTCGTGATTACCTCAAATTCAGCAGAGAACAGGAACGGAAAGTCCTGTTGCGCGAGCTGCTGCTGCAGGTCGGCTTTGACGATACATTCATCCAGCGCCTGGCAGGCAATGACCGCCAACCGGAAATTTACCCGAGCTGGCCGGAGCGCTGCAAAATTATCGAAGAAAGCCTGCCGCCCGAGCTCGGCATCGAAGTCCTGGCCTGCCCCGGACACTCGCAAAGCGATCTGGTGCTGAGCGGTGCGGACTGGGCTGTCACCGGGGACGTGCTGCTGCGCGGCATTTTCCAGACCCCGTTACTCGATATCGACCTGGTAACAGAGCAGCGCTTCAGAAACTACCACGCCTACTGCGCAACCCTGACCAAACTGTCGCGGCTGAAGGACAGAAAGGTCCTCCCCGGACACCGGGAATACATCACCAGCGTCGATGACTGCCTCTTGTTTTACCTGCGCAAGATGCTGGCCAGAGCGGCCCGAATCAGCAAACTGCCGCTGAACATGAATGCGGTTGAAACCATCAGCAAACTGTTGAATGATGATTTCAAAGCACCCATGATCAGTTTCCTGAAAGTGTCGGAAGTGATTTTTCTGCGTGATTTTCTCGCTGAACCGGAGCTATTATATCAGGCTATAACAGAGATCGGCCTGTATCCGCTTCTTACCAAAGAATTAGCCCTGTTCTGCGCACCGGACAAATCTTCCCTGTATCCACCCTTTGATTTCAGGTAGAGAAAATAACCAACGGTTTCCGGACAACCTTGCCAGCTCACGCTGACAACGCTGCATGGACATTTTTATAACAATCGTCATCACCAGGAAAAGTTGGCTCCTATTGAAAAGCAAGCATAACCACCATCTGCCCACTGACCGCAGCAACACATTGGGAACCGGCTTGGTGCTGTTCAGTGTCCTGACCATCGGCATCGGCCAATCCATGACCTTTGCCCTGCTCGCCCCTCTCGGTCGTGAAATCGGCTTCAAGGAAGTCCAGGTCGGCATAATCATCAGCTGTGCGGCCTTGACCTTCACCCTGATGAGCCCGGTATGGGGCCGGGCCTGCGATCGGCTGGGCCGCAAACCGATCATGTTGCTGGGGATGGCCGGCTATGTCATCGGCTGTACCACTTTTGCCTCCATGTTCCTGCTTGGCTTCAAGGGGATTCTTTCCGGCTGGGCCCTCTTTCTGCTGGTCATTCTGGCCCGGGTCATGATGGCCTTGCTGATGTCCGCCGGCCCCAGTGCCGCAGCCGGCTATATCGCCGACACCACCAACGCGGAACAGCGGGTCGCCGGCATGGGCCGCCTCGGCGCCGCCCGCACCCTGGGAGCTATCCTCGGGCCGGCCTTAAGCGGCGTGCTGGCGGTTTTCGGTCTGCTCGCCCCCCTGTATATTGCTGCGGGCATCACCCTGATCAGCACCGTCCTGCTGGGCACGACTCTTAAAGAGCCACGCCACACCTCCAAAAAGACCACTCCGGCTAAAAAACTGAAGTGGCTGGACCGCCGCTACCGCCCCTATGTTCTGACCGGTCTGCTGACCTTTATCTCTTTCTCGATGATGGGCCAAACCATCGGTTTTTACTTTCAGGACATCTTCTCTCTCAATGGCCAGGAAACCGCCCAGGCCCTCGGCACGGGGATGATGATTTCAGCGCTGATGTCGTTCTTTTCCCAGTCGTTTCTGGTCAACAGGCTGAAACTGACCCCGTTGCAACTGATGCGTGGCGGCTTGCCGCTACTGATTGTGGGCTATGCCCTGTTGCCCGTTATTAACAGTCTGCCCCTGGCCTTTGCCATTCTTGGCGGACTCGGGTTGGGGCTGGGATTGGTGGCACCGGGCTTTACGGCCGGGGCCTCCCTCGCGGTCGGCCAGCATGAACAAGGGGCCATCGGCGGCATCGTTTCCGCCTGCCCTGCCGGCGGCTTCATAATCGGGCCACTATTCGGCACCAGCCTTTATCAATTGGGGCACAGCCTCCCCTATATCTGTGCCAGCCTGCTGGTTATCCCGTTATTCATTTATATCTGGCGACTCGACAGCGGCAAATATCGATAACCACCAAGCGCAACGAACCAACACCAAGAGACCTTCATGATTCCACAACAGCATACCCTGAACACCCCCTATCTGGTCGGTCCGGTCCACTGTTATTCAGCCGAGTTGGCCGGTGAGCTGGTGCTTTTCGATTGTGGCCCGCCCAGCGTTGAAGCTCTGGCCCAACTGCAACGGACTATTCCCCTGGAGCGGCTTAAACATATTGTCATCAGCCACTGCCATGTCGATCATTACGGCCTGGCGGCGCAGTTGCAACAACAGACCGGTGCCAAACTCTACCTGCCCTACCGCGATCACCTCAGGCTCAGCAGAACGCAGGAGCATATCGCCGGAGTAGTGGAGCTGCTTCGCGAGGCCGGGTTTCCGGACAAATTTACGATCGCGTTCAGCGAACATATCAGCGTGCCGGACCTGATTTACCCGACCTCGCCGAGCGAGTACCTGATCACCGAACAGGAGCTGCCGGCCCGACTGGGAATCAGCGTTTTGCCCTGTCCCGGGCATTCCCAGAGCGACCTGGCCCTGTGCGGAGCGGGCTGGGCCGTGACCGGGGATATCATGCTGGCGGGTATTTTTCAGGCCCCGGTCCTGGAGATCGACCTGCTCACTGGGCAGCGCTTTTCCAACTACCAGGCTTACTGCACCAGCCTGGAACGGATCGCGACTCTGCGCGACAAAACCATTCTGCCGGGGCATCGCCAACAGGTAACCAGCGTTGACAACTGTCTGCTCTTTTATCTGCACAAGCTGTTGAGCCGGGCGGAGCGGGTATGTCGGTTCCCGGCGCAAACCAGCCCTTACGAAATTGTCAAACAGCTGCTCGGCATCAATTACCAGCTCCCCTATGCCACCTACGCCAAAGCCTCGGAGATCATCTTTATCCGCGACTTTCTTGCCGACCCGGAACGACTCAAGACCGCCACCATCAACGCTGGCCTGTATCCACTGTTGGTCGACCAGTTGGCCGCCTTCATTACGGACGAAGCGCGCCGGGCCAGCTGACAGCTCCCAAATCAATTCCCGAACGTCACAAAAAAACAGCCCCTTGCCACCATTGCGGCAAGGGGCTGTCCGGGATGCGCTCAGGATACGCTTAAATCGGACCGGTGCTCATGACCGTGCTGATTTCTTCGATCTTGCCGGTCTTGATCCGCATGTTGTAGATATCCTCGATATCCTTGTAAATCTGGAACAGCTGGAAGAAGCCGTGCCAGTGCGTATAGTCGGGACCGTTCATTGCCGTGCCGTGACGGGCGCGCCGCCCGGCATGGTGCCAGAAGTAGTACTCCAGCTCCTGGAAGCCATCCTTCCACGGATCATCCTTGAGCAGATTCTTCTCCTTGAGGTCCTTCTTCATGGCGACGATCTTGCCCCAGTAGGAATTGTACAGGTTCACGGTATTGTCGAGCATATCGCGCTGGCCTTCGACATGGGTGGAACCATGGCAGTTGGCGCAGACCTTCTTCATCAGCAGCTCGCCTTTCTCCCCGTCGCCCCGCTCGCCGGAACGCACCACGCTACGCTTGTGCACCAGGTCGTACTTGAGCCGCTCATTGATATTGTGCGTGGTGGCCAGTTCGCCGATGCCACTCATATGACAGGTTGCACAGGTCGGGGCGGTATAGTCACCCGGCTCCCAGGCATCCGGTGCGCTGTCCCATTCCCAGTCTTCCCCTTGCGCCTGGTAGATCTGACCGTGTTTGCTTTCCATATAGATTTCGATGTTCGGATGGTCCGGTCCCAGGTGACAGCTGGCACAGGCATCGGGCTTGCGGGCTTCGGCCACCGAGAACTGATGGCGGGTATGACAGACCGTACAGTTCCCGACCGAGCCGTCAGGGTAGCGGGTCCCGACGCCGGCCGGCCAGGTCCCGTTGATCGGCTTGTGATCGACACCGAGTTCGACTTTGCCGCCGTGACACATCTGACAACCGGCCTCCTTGCTGGCGCGGTTCTGCGGGTCGTTCCGGTCGATACCGATGAACTCGCCGCCCTCAAAATGATGGATCAGCTTATCCATCCCCTTGTTGTCAACCACGGCTTTGCTGGCCAGCATGGCGTGCCCGCTCTTGAGGAACTGATCGACCTCGGTCGGGTGACAGCGGGCGCAGACGCCACTGGAAACCATCGGTGAAATATAGGTGTTGGTCCCTTTGGTCCCTTCGCACTGGGATGCCATGGGTGAAGATTTATCAACCACGTGACAATCGTAGCAGGACACCGAAGCATGCCCCATTTTGCCCAGTTTCCAGGATTCCACCACGCCCGGCGTCTTCTTGGAGTGACATTCGACACAGGCTGCGGCTTCCTTGGTCAGGCCGCGGGATAATTCCAGTTTTTTCTGCCCCAGGTCCAGGTACTGGTCCGCTGCTTCTTTCGCCAGGACCGGCGACATGCAGAAAACCACCCCGATCACGGCCAGGCCGACCGCCCATAAACGACATTTCATATTAACCTCCTTGTGTGTGTGACAGGCTCTGTGTTCAGTTCTTTGCGTTCTGATAATGTGCGTTGACTGTTTGCCAGATATCTTTATGCCCGACATGGGCATGACACTCGGTACAGCGTTTATCGGTAAAGCCGTTCAGATAATCCCGGTGAGCCAGGAACCCGCCGCGTGGCAGTCCGGGCGGCAGCAGATTCTTATGACAGCGGTGGCAGGCGTTATCAAAGGTGAATTCCAGGCGGTGCCGTTCCGCGTTCCCCTTCCAGTCAAAGGCCGCCGCATCGATACGCACCGACTGGACGGCATCGTAGATCCCGGTTCTGGCCTTGGTGGTCAGGTAATCGACAAAACTGCCATGGGGCAGATGGCAATCGACACACTGGGCGGCAAACCCCTTCGGGTTCATGCCGCCATGCACAGACGCCTGCCATGACTGCTTGAACGGTTCCATCATGTGACAGGAGCCGCAGAATTTATCGGTATTGGTGGCATCGATCATGTAGCCCGAGGCCAACACCGCCACCAGCACACCGGCAACACCGACCAGTACCCCCCATAACCAGGCACTCGACCAACGTGATTTACGCGACCCGGGAGTCTCACTCATTCGCTCACCTCCTCTTGCATAGCTTTGAAAAAAATTTTCGCACGGAGCATTTTCACCCCTCAAACAGAACCGTTCTCGGTATCCTGGCTAGTCACTTTAGCAACCAACATGCCACAAACAGATAGTCTTATTTTTCAGCCTGTTATGCGGAAATTTCCGACCAAATGTTACCAATGAGTAGCTTTGCGGAGCGATTCTGTGTTACCGTTCGGTAGCATTCAAGACAAGGCAAGCCCGGGCACAGGATCTTCCGCCGGCAGGGTTTGCCGGGCCGGGAAAAGCCCTGGGATTGACGGTCACAATATATCTGTTGGTCAAAGGTGGGGTGCCATGCAGTTGAAAACCAAGTTCATTCTTTTGATCGGCCTGATCGTCTGTCTCTCCTATGGGGTGACCTTCTACCGCACTGCCAGCTTCCAGGAAGAGCTGGTGGTGGAACAGGCGACCCGGCAGGCCAAGATGCTTTTTCATCAGATTCGCCTGACCCGGCAGTGGATCGCGGACCACAACGGTCTGTTCCTGGTCAAGGAGCCCGGGGTCGAGGCCAACCCATTTCTGGATCAGGGGGAGATTCAGGACGCGCAGGGGAACTGGCTGGTTAAACGCAATCCCGCCATGGTCACCCGTGAACTGTCCCTGTATGCCGCCAAAGAAGGAATGGGGCAGTTCAATGTCACCAGCCTGCGCCCGGTCAATCCGGATAACGCCCCGGACGACTTTGAGCGGCGCACCCTCAAGGAATTCGAACAGGGCAAGACCGAGGCCGTTGAGATTGAAAAGGTTGCCGGCAACTACCGCCTGCGCTACATGGCGCCACTGCTGGTGGACCAACGCTGTTTGGCCTGCCATGGCCGCCAGGGCTATCAGCTTGGCGACATCCGTGGCGGCATGAACGTCACTGTCCCCATGGACTGGGCCTTCGCTGAAATCCACGCCAATAACCGACTGCTGCTCAATATTGCCCTGGCCACCATCGTGCTGGTCTCCTTAAGCATCTTTGTCCTCTTCAACAGCCTGGTCGGCAGACGCCTGCAGCGCCTGGCCGCGGCCATGGACAACTACCCGGCGCAACCCTTCCAGCCACCGGCCCAGGCCCTGGAAAAGAACGATGAAATCGGCATGCTGGACAAGCGCTTCCTACAGCTCTGTCGACGTCTGGAAGCCTCGCAACAGGAGCTCGACAAAACCCGGGAACAGGTCTTTCAAAATGAAAAGCTGGCGGCGCTGGGTCGACTGGTCGCGGGGATCTCCCACGAAATCAACAATCCGTTGGGCGGCATGCAAAACTGCCTGCAGATGATCCGCAAGAATCCGGATCAGGCCGAACTGCACCAGCGCTATCTGACCCTGCTCGGCCAAGGGGTCGACCGGATCAAAGGGACCGTCCAACAGCTCCTTAACATCGGTCGCAAAGAACCTCTGGAAATCCGCAGTGACGATATCGACCGGGTCATTCGCGACTGTGTCGAGTTGACCTGCATGGGGCACAAGAACATCGCGGTCCACCTGGATCTGAATATCGCCAGCCCGGTCACCACCGGCATCGAAGCTCTGCGCCAGGTGGTTCTTAATCTGGCCGGCAACGCGGTCCAGGCCATTGGTCGTCAACAGGGGGAAATTCGTGTTGTCAGCCGTCTGGAGAAGAACCTGCTGCGGCTGGAGATTGCCGATAGCGGACCGGGGATCCCGATTGAGCATCGGGCCAAGATCTTTGAACCATTCTTCACCACCAAGGAGGTCGGCGAAGGAACCGGATTGGGGCTGTCGGTTTCCCATTCCCTGGTCAAGCAGCTTGGCGGCGAGCTCAGCCTGGCGGAGGATTCTGCCAGCGGAGCCAGCTTCAGCATCGTCATTCCCCTTAAGCCTGTAAAGGAGCAATAAATGAGCGTGCGGATCATGATTGCCGAAGATGAAGAGATCATGCGGATCACTGTGGCAGATCACCTGCGCAGCGAAGGCTGGCAGGTTGACGAAGTCAGCGGCGGCAACGAGGCCTTGGCCCTGCTGCAGAAACAGAGCTACGACATCATCGTCTCGGATATCCGCATGCCGGGGATGGACGGGGAAAAATTACTGGCCGCAGTCAAACAGCAAAGTCCGGCCACCGAAGTCATCATGATGACCGCCCACGGCAGCACCGACCACGCGGTTGCCTGCCTCAAGCAGGGCGCCGCGGATTACATCCTCAAGCCTTTTGACCTCGATGATCTGAGCTGCCGGATTCAGCGCATCGTCCGGATCCAGGAGATCAAAGCCCGCTGCGTCTCCCTGGAAAGCAATGGCGGCCAGCGCCAGCCGCTGCTCGGTTCCAGCACTCCCATGCAGCAAATGCTCAACCTGATCAGCCAGGTGTCCCAGACCGACTCGACGGTCCTGATCCAGGGGGAAAGCGGCACCGGTAAAGAGCTGGTCGCCGCCGCCATCCACTATGAAAGCAGTCGTGCCAACAAACCCTATGTCCGCGTCAACTGCGCCGCGATCCCGGCCGGGCTGCTCGAATCGGAACTGTTCGGTCACGAAAAAGGCGCTTTCACTGGGGCCGATCAAGCCTCACCCGGCAAATTTGAACTCGCCGATCAGGGCACCATCCTCCTCGACGAAATCGGCGACATGCCCATCGAGCTTCAGGTCAAGCTGCTGCGCGTCCTGCAGGAGCAGGAGATTGAGCGGGTCGGCGGCAAGCAGCCGCGCCGGATCAACGTCCGGGTCCTCTGCGCCTCGGCCAAAAACCTGGCCGGGCTGGTCAAGGAGGGGCGTTTCCGCGAAGATCTCTATTACCGACTTCAGGTGATCCCGATCATGGTCCCGCCGCTACGCGAGCGCAAGGAGGATATCCCCGAGCTGAGCAGCTATTTTCTGCACAAATTCGGCAGGGAACGCGGCCTGGACTTTACCCTGACCGGGGAAGCTGCCGCGGCCCTGGACAGTTACGACTATCCAGGCAATGTCCGCGAGCTGCGCAACCTGCTGGAGCGGATCACGGTGCTGGCTCCGGCCCCCAGGATTCAACTCTGGGATTTACCCCTGGAACTCCGCGGGCTTAGTGCAGACCGGCACGAGGAAGTTGAAATCAATCTGGCTGCAGCGGTTGCAAGCGCCGAAAAAAGGTGTATCCTCAAAGCGCTGCAAACCTCCGGCGGCAACAAGACCGGAGCCGCCGAAATCCTCGGCATAAGCCGCAAAAACCTCTGGGAAAAAATGAAACAATATAACCTTTGAGAAGCTCCTTCTCAAAGTCGGACAAACCTGAAAGACATCCATGCCAGCTCTGCTTGAAATTTCCGATTTACGCAAAAGTTATGGTGATCTGAACGCCGTCGACGGGATCAGCCTCAGTGTCGAAAAAGGGGAATGTTTCGGCCTGCTCGGCCCCAACGGCGCCGGCAAGACCACCTCGATCCGGATGATTTACGGCTTCACCCCGCGCGACAGTGGCACCTTGAAGCTGTTCGGTCTCGATATGGACAGCCACCTCCGCGAGATCAAATCCCGCATCGGCATCTGCCAGCAGGAAGACTCCCTCGACCCGGATCTGAACCTGCGCAACAACCTGGTCGGATTTGCTCGGTTCTTCTCCATCCCCAGACGGGAAGCGGAACAGCGTGCCGACGAACTGCTACACTTTTTCTCCCTGGAAAACCGGGCCAACGACGATGTCCGGGTCCTCTCCGGCGGGCTTAAGCGCAGGCTGATGCTGGCCCGCGCGCTGATTAACAATCCGGAGCTGATCATCCTGGACGAGCCGACCACCGGGCTCGATCCGCAGAGCCGTCAGTTGCTCTGGGACAAGCTGGCCGCCCTCAAACAGCAGGGGCTGAGCATCCTGCTCACTACCCATTACATGGAAGAAGCCGAACGCCTCTGCGACCGGCTGGTGATTGTCGACCATGGCAAAATCCTCATCGAAGGCCCGCCACGCGAACTGATCCGCCGCGAAATCGGCCGCGAGGTGCTGGAGATTGCCGACCCCGACGACCGCATTCGCGAATTCCTGCAGCAACATCAGGTCCGGCTGGAAGACCTTGGCGAGCGCCTGCTGGTCTACCTGGACAACGGCGACGAGCTGTTTTTACAACTGACCCGGGACATCCGTGCCGAAGGCTGTACCCTGCGGCCGGCCTCGCTGGAAGATCTGTTCCTTAAATTGACCGGACGGGAGCTACGCGAATGACCTGCCCCAGACCTTCTCAATTCAGCCGCCGCACCCTGCGGGTCTGGCAGCGCAACTTCGACGTCTACAAAAAGAACTGGAAAGTCTCTTTTATCCCGCCACTGTTCGAGCCGGTTTTCTACATCCTCGCCTTCGGCGTCGGCCTGTCGGTCATGGTCGGCGACTTCGAGGTTCAGGGCCGGACCATCGGCTATACCAACTTTATCGCCCCGGCGTTGATGGCCGTGGCGATCATGTACAATGCCTTTTTCGAGACCACCTACAACAGCTTCGTGCGGATGTACTATCAGAAGACCTTCGATGCGTTACTGGCCACCCCCCTCAACCTGGAAGAGATCATCCTCGGTGAAATTCTCTGGGCGGCGACCAAAGCGCTGATCGCGGTCTTCCTGATGGGGCTCATGCTCTCCCTGTTCGGCCTGCTGAGCTATCCCGGAGCGCTGCTGCTGCTCCCCCTGGCCGCCCTCGGCGGACTGTTTTTTGCCGCCCTCGGCATGGTTTGCACCGCAGTGATCCCCACTATCGACATGTTCAACCTGCCGATCTTTCTGGGGATCACCCCGATGTTCCTGTTCAGCGGCACCTTTTTCCCGCTCCAGAACCTGCCCGGCTGGGCCCAGTTCATCGCCCAGTTCCTGCCCCTCACCCACCTGGTGGCCCTGGCGCGCGGTTGCGCCCTGCAACTCTGGTCAGTCGGCCTGTGGGGTAGCCTGCTCTACCTGACCGTGGCCACGACGATTCTGGTGCCACTGGCTATTGCATTGATGGTGCGGAGAATTATCAAGTAAATAGTCCAACCGGCGGGGTCTCGTCCCGCCGGCTCAGCGCAGAATATTTTCCTTGGCCAGTTCGACGATCTCGTCCCCTTTACCGTTGATGATTGCCCGCAGCATATACAACCCGAACCCTTTGGCGTGGGACATGCTGATTTTAGGTGGCATACTCAATTCCTGCTTGGCGGTGGAAACATCAAGTAGGGCGGGACCTTCCCAGGCAAGAAACTCCTCGATGGCCGCTTCCAGGTCTTTCGGGTCGTCAATCCGCATTGATTTGATTCCCATCGCTTGCGCAATAGCAGAAAAATCGGGATTTTCCAGTTCAGTGTTGTCGTTCAGGTAGCCGCCGGCCTTCATCTCCATGGCGACAAACCCCAGAGACCGGTTGTTGTAAACAACAATTTTGATCGGCAGACGATGCTGGCGAACCGCCAGGATATCCCCCATTAGCATCGAAAAACCGCCGTCACCGCACAGAGCGATCACCTGTCGCCCGGGATCGACCGCCTGCGCACCGATCGCCTGGGGCATGGCGTTCGCCATGGAACCATGGTTGAATGATCCCAGCAAACGCCGCTTTCCGGTCATTTCGACATAACGGGCCGCCCACACCGTCGGAGTCCCGACATCGCAAGTAAATATCGCATCATCAGCCGCTTTCTCGCTCAGCAAACGGGTCAGATATTGCGGATGGATAATGTCCTGTGATGACTTGCCGCTGGCCAGAGCATCAAGCCCTTTGCGTGATTCACGGTAATGCCCAAGAGCCTTATCCAGAAAACTGCGGTCGGATTGTTCTTTCAGCAGCGGCAACAATTGCTCAAGGGTGCTTTTGATGTCTCCAATCAAACCGGTGTCGATCTGGGCATGGACCCCAAGAGCCTCGGAGTTGACATCGATCTGGACGATTTTGGCATTATCGGGATAAAACTCTCGATAGGGAAAAGCCGATCCCAACACCAGCAACAGTTCGGTTTCCCGCATGGCATGGTATCCAGAAGCAAAACCGATCAGTCCGGTCATCCCGACATCATAAGGATTGTTTGGTTCGACCCACTCCTTGCCCCGCAAAGCGTGGACAATGGGAGCTTTGAGGCGTTCGGCCAGTTCCAGAACCTGGGGCATGGCATTCTGGCAGCCGGCGCCGCAAAGCAGAGTGACACGCCCGACAACATTGAGCTGAGCGGCCAACTGCTCCAGGGACTGTTGCGGCGGCATGACCACAGGCGCCTGAGGCGTCTGCCACTTGACCGGCACCCCTTCCGGCATCGGCCTGAGCATCGTATCGCCGGAAATCACGACCACCGCCACCCCTTTTTTCAGGATCGCCTGGCGCATGGCGGTATGCAGAACATAAGGCAGCTGTGCCGGGTTGGAGATCATCTCGCAATAGACGCTGCATTCTTTGAACAGTTCCTGAGGATGGGTTTCCTGAAAATAGTTGCTGCCGATTTCGTTGGAAGGAATATGGCTGGCAATGGCCAATACCGGGACATGACTCCGCTGACAATCGAACAACCCGTTGATCAGGTGCAGGTTTCCTGGCCCGCACGAACCTGCGCAAACCGCCAATTTACCGGTTATGGCCGCGTCAGCACCAGCGGCGAAGGCGGCGGTTTCTTCATGACGGGTCCCGATCCATTTGATCCGGTTAAGCCTGGTCAGGCTGTCGTTCAAACCGTTCAAAGAGTCTCCGGTAATTCCCCAGATCCGTTTGACCCCGGCTTCGACCAGTAACCGTGCCATATACATTGCAATTGTTTCGCTCATATCTTTAGCTCCAAATCCATGTGGTGTTGTTCTGATAAATAACTCTGAAGAGCCGATCTTTGGGACAGGACAAGAAAAACCTAGCAAGAGAATCGACTTCCGCGGACAGAGCCATGGCTTAAATTATAACTTGATTAGATACAATTTAAGCCATAACAGGAATTATTTACCATTAATGCTATATCACTTTAGCGAAAGAAAGGAGCGCGACCGTGGCTGTGATCTTGAGATTTTGCTGCGAAACCGGAACAGCCCGTTGACTAGCCAGAAAACCATATAAATCCCCCCAGCCCCCCTTTAGCAAAGGGGGATTTGGACTCACCGAACACCCCCATATGCCACCGCCGAAATGAACTGGCACTCAATTGAGCCAGAGCGGCAACTGTTTGAGGTGCCAGCCGAGTCGCTCACGACTCGGCTGACCAGCGTGAAACGGAGGGTATCAACCGCCGATATTCTGGCGGATCAAATGCTGGACGTGTTTTTTCTGCATATTCTTCGGTCACGCAACAAAAGAATATGACGGCGGGCGGGATCTCAATCCCGCGATTTTGACTGAAAATTCTTAACAGCTACCGGCTCCCTTACTTCCCGGACGGATAAAGCGGCGGCAATTCGACAGGCCTCCCTTTTTCCCTTTTTTGCCCCCGCCAGCGTTGCAGCTCGCGCACCAGATCTTCCCCCTGCCAAGCACCTGCTGTCTTGCTGTAGAGCTCCCTGCTCAAGTTTTCAATTAAGATCTGCAAGGGCTCGTCCAGCAGCAACGCAAGTTGCTCTAAATTGCTGCCCGCCTCCGGCCAAAGACTCCTCCCCCAGGTAACCAGGGCCTGGCGGGTGGCAGCCGGATCATTGCTTCGGGCGGCGGCCAGCAGTTGCTTAAAAGCATCCTTTTCCCGCACGTCAAGCGACTCTTCGATAATCGAGTCAACCCTGCCCTGCGGTTGCCTGCGGCGCTGCTGCCACCAGCACAGCAGGGTCAACAACCAGCCGATGGCCAGGCCGCAACTCACCCACAACCAGGGGGAGATCCCGTGAGTCGGTGAAGCCTGCGCTGCAGTTTTCGGCTGCGACACAGGAGCCGGGGCAGATTCCGGGGGCGCCGATTGGGCCGGTGCGGGGGCAGGTGGCGCCACGGACGGCGGCGGCTGGCTGATGCTGCCGGGAGCAGCCGGGGCAACAGTCACGCTGAGGGGAGCGACTTTGGCGACCCGCCATTGCCCGCTGTTGACGTCGTACCAATCGAGATCGAAGCCGGGCAGTTGCAGTGTCCCGGCAGCGGTCGGCACCACGGCGATCTTCTGCTCGAGGGTCCCGACCACGCCGCTGCTGGCGTCGCTATCGTTGCGAACGGGCTGATCCGGATAGCTCTTCCAGCCGGTCGGCAACGGTAACTTGAGATCAGGCAGGTGGGCGGCCGGCAGTCCGGTGACCTGGAGGGTCAGGGTGCGGGTCACTGGCTCACCGACCCGAAATTGCGGCGGCTGTTGCTGCCAGCTGTCGGTCAGGGTCACAGCCGTAGCCGGTAACCACAGGCGGCCATTGCCGGTCCCCGGTTGTGCCGCTACCTGCACGGTCAAGGCCGGGGAGAACCTGCGCAGGTCCCTGGTTGAGGTGCCGAATGCACCAAAGCCATTCGCGCTGGCCACTTGGGCCTGCAAGGTCAGGCGCGGCAAGAGCAGCTCTCCGGCCTGTTGCGGGAACAGGGCATAGCGGCGCTCGATCCCCTGGTAACGGTAACCGTCCCGTTTAGTTTCAAAGTTGCGGTCCTCGCCCAACGCCTGAATATCGGCCGGCACCCCTTGCGGTTGCACATTATTGAGGCTGGCTGCGGTCAGCGTGCCTCGGTGCAGAACCCGGATGGTCAACACGACCTGCTGACCGACCAACACCTGTTTGGGCTCAACGTCCGCTTCCAGCAGCAGTTCGTCCCCGGCGCTGGTCGCCAGCGGCTGGGTCGACACCTGGATCGGCAAGGGCAAGGAACAGTCGGACCCGAAGCAGACCGCTGGAATGGTCATTTCGCCGCTGCGTTTCGGCATCAGGGTCAGGCTGATCACCAGCGAACGGGTAAAATCCCCATTGACGATCTGGACCTGGCTGTTGCGGGAACGATTGAGAATGTCCCAATCCTGCTCAAGCACGCTCAGGTCCGGGTCGGCAGCGGGCTTGCCCTGCACCCGCAATTCCAGATGCAGACTGTCCCCTTCGCCGATCCGGTCACGGTCGGCAACCGCCGTGACCTGGGCGGCCCAGAGCGGTGTCGCTGCCAGCAACAGGCCAATCAGAATAAAACTAAGAATCCTTTTTACCATGGCCGCTCACTCTCCTGTTGCTCGCCACGTTGTCGATACTGGTAAAGAAATTTGCGCCGCAGCAAGCCACCGGGATCATCGGGAATCCGCTGCAATAACTGACGCCGCTGTTGTTCTTCCGGGGTCTGCGGCTGGTCGTCGGCCTGGGCCGCCGGACTGGCTGGCTGAGGAGGTTTATCCCCGACCTTGTCCGTTTCAGCCTGATCTTGCTTGGCCGGTGCGGAGTTCGCCTGGTCCGGCTGGGGTGCAGACTGCGGAGCTTTATCCGCCTGATTGCGCTCAGCGGACTCCGGTTGCCGGGAATGTTCGGCAGCACTTTGCTGCCGTTGTTGCTGAGCCTGATCTTGCCCGGATTTGTCGCTCGCAGACTGTCCTGACTGTTGCTGCTTCTGCTGCCCCTCTTTATCCTGTTGCTGCCGCTCCCCCTGGGGCTGCTGTTGCCCGCCAGCTTTGGGGTCTTGTTGTTGCTGCTGCTTCTTCAGGGCGTCTTCGACAATCTTGCGATTGGCCTGGGCATCGGCGGAATCGGGATCAAGCTGGAGTGCCTGATCATAAGCCTTGAGGGCGGCGGGCAGCTGCCCGCTCTGAGCCAGCATATTGCCGCGATTGTACCAGTCATCTGCGCTCTGCGGGTCCGGCAAGGCCTGCAGGGCCTTGGCATAATCGCCAGCCCGATAGTGGCTGCCGGCCTGCCAGCGCGGGTCGCTGAACTTTTGCGCAGCGGTGGCGTAATCCTTGTTTGCAAAAGCCTGATAAGCCTGCTGTTGCTGATTGAGCCAGAGCTCATTCCAGCTGAACGCTTCGGCCGGGGCCGGTTGCCACAGCAGCGACGCCAGCACCAGCAGCCAGCCGCGCCGGAAAGCAGCAGCGGCCAGTAAGGCCAGAGGCCAGAGCAGCCAAACGCCGGCATCCTGCCAGAGGTCGCCGGTGCGCTTTGGCCCCTGTTCGGCGCGGTCGAGACGATGGCTGTCCAGAGTGCTCAGCAAGGCCTTGAAATCACTGTCATCAATGCTGATCCGCCGATAGTCTCCGCCGCCGGCCTGAGCCAGTTCTCGCAGCCCGGATTCAGCCAGGCGCGGCAGGATCAAATTACCCTGGCTATCCTTGAAAAAGCCCCCGTCCGGCAGCGGAATCGGCGCACCCTCCGGGGTCCCGACCCCGAGCACGGCCAATTTGAGCCCGCTTGCTGCAAGCTCGCGGGCCGCGTCCAGACTCAGCTCGGGCCGATCTTCATCAGTCACCAGCAGGACGGTCCCCTTTTGCAATCCGGCCCGCTTGACCAGTTCCGTGGCCAGGCTGAAGGCCCGCGCCGGCCGACTCCCCTGCACCGGCATCAGCTGCGGATCAAGACTGCCGAGGAGGGCCTGGATGGTATGCACGTCATCGGTCAACGGGGTGACCGCAAAGGCATCACCGGCAAAAACCACCAGGCCGGTCTGCCCTTCGCGGCGCTGGCGGAGAATATCTTCGATCTTGAGCCGCGCCCGCACCAGTCGGCTCGGCTTCAGATCAGCGGCCAGCATGGAGCGCGACAGATCCAGGGCAATGACCAGGGCGGATTGCTGTTTGAGCAGCGGCTGCGGCTGTTTCCGCCAGGTCGGACCGGCCAGGGCGGTGATACTCAACAGCAACCCGACCAGCAACAGCCAGAGCGGCCAATGGGCGCGCCGCCGCGACCGTCCGATCAACAGATGGGGGAGTAATTGCGGATCACAGATCTCCTGCCAGCTGCGGCTCTGCAACCGCCGCCGCCAGAACAGCCAGAGCAGGACCAATAGCGGCGGCAGGAGAAGAAACCACCAGGGGCGGAGAAAATGAAACAGACTCATGCCCGCCTCCTCAACGCGGCCAGCGCATCGCGCAGCAGCAGGATTACCGCCCCGGCCAGGGCCAGGCCAAGGGGCCAGACAAACAGATCGGTCACCGGCCGGTACAGTTCCCGGGCGCGGACCGCGGGTTCCAGCTGATCGAGCAATTGATAGATCTGCTCCAGTTCCGCACTGTCGTGAGCCCGGAAATAGCGCCCGCCGGTCTGCTCGGCAATGCTGCGCAGGGTCTTTTCATCGAGATCGGCAGAGGGATTGACGGTCTGCGAGAAAAAGAAGCTGCGCACCTGCATTTCATCGGCACCGATGCCGATGGTATAGATCTTCAGCCCTTGCTGGGCAGCCAGCTCAGCAGCCTTGAGGGGGGCCAGCTGACCGGCGGTATTGGCGCCATCGGTGAGCAGGATCAGCACCCGCTTGTGCGCTTCCCCCTCCGCCGTCCGCTTCAGGGCCAGCCCGATGGCATCGCCGATGGCGGTCTGCTTGCCGGCCAGACCGATGGCCGCTTCATCGAGCAGTTGGGTGACCATGGTCCGATCAAAGGTCAACGGGGTCTGCACATAAGCCTGGTCACCGAACAGGATCAGGCCGATCCGGTCGCCGCTACGCCGGGCGATAAAAGGGTCGGCGATCTGCTTGAGGGCGGTCAGCCGATCGACCTGCTGACCGTGCAGTTCAAAATCTTCGGTCTGCATACTCCCGGAAATATCCACGGCCAGCAGCAAATCGCGGCCGGAAACCGGTAATTCCAGAGGGGCTCCGAGCCACTGCGGCCGGGCGCAGGCGAGGACCAGCAACAGCCAACAGAGAATTGCCAGCAGCATGGCAACCCGCGAACGGGCGCGCCTCGACTGCTGATGCCGAGCAACATCGAAACGGCTCAACCGCGGTACCCAGAGGGCCGCTTCTTCGGCTGCCAGGGCCGGCGGCGCCAAACATCTGACCAGGTAGGGAAGCGGCAGCAGCAGTAAGGCCCAGGGCCAGGCAAAATGGATCATGAGCGCCTCCCCGTCCGGCCCAACGGCGGCAGTTTTTTCAACCGCTGGCGGCAAAGCTCAAGCAGCGCGTCCCGTTCCAGCTGCACGGCGGGCTGATAAGGCCCATGTTCCAGGCAGCGGCCGATCCCACTGCTGAAGGGATTATTGGCAAAACCGCGATCAAGTACCTGCAGCCAGGCTTTGCCGCTGAGCCCGGCACAACCGTCCTGGGGATATGCGGTCACAATGGCCCGCCGCAGCAGTTGTGACAACCCGGCCAGCAATTCCCGGTCGGCCAGCCCGCCGGTCTGTTCCAGTGCGGTCAATTCCCGCAGCGCCGCGCGCCGGTAACGCAACCGCCGGTAGCGGCGCAGCAGCAGAACCGCGACCAGGATCAACAGCACCAATAGCAGCGCCACTCCCCACCAACCCGGTGCCGGTGGCCACCAGCCCGGTGCGGGCGGCAGGTGAATATCGCGCAGCGGCAAAGTTGCCGGGTGCGCCTGTGGATCAATTGCCGCCATGGCCGCTCCTGCCGTTCTGCAGCACCTGCAGCGGGTCACTGTCCGTCGCCACCGGCACAAACAACAGCCGCCGGTTGCGACAGAAGCCTTCCAGGCGGGCGCGATGAGCTTTGAAGGCCTGGTGGAATTCCCGCCGGGTCCGGGCCTGGTCCGTGGCAATGGTCAGATCCCGTTCCCCGTCGCTGAGGCGGTAATTGCCGTAACCCGGCAACTCCACTTCCAGGGCGTCGAACAGGAAATACAGGGCGACATCAGCCTGGCGGGACAAGAGGGCCAGGTGTTTCTCCACGTCGTCATCCCACTGGGTAAAATCGCTGAACAGGTGAATGCGGCTGCCGGGACGGACCACCCGGGCCAGGCGCTGGATCGTTTCCGCCAAACGCCGATGGGGATCAAAGGGAACGTGGGCTGGGCGGCTCCAGACCGGATCGCTGACCATCCCCTGCAACAGGCGCAGGACGCCGCGGCGCCCCCCGGCCGGACGCAGTTCGATATGCCCTTCTTCGGAAAACAGAAAGCCGCCGATCCGGTCCCCTTGGGCCAGGGCTCCCCAAGCCAGCACAGCAGCCAATTGCGAGGCCAGGACCGCTTTAAAGCAGCCGCGGGTGGCAAAAAACATCGGCCGCCGGTAATCAAGGGCAAACAACACCGGTCGTTCGCGCTCTTCATGAAACAACTTGGTATGAGCCGTGCCCCGCCGGGCGGTCACCCGCCAGTCGATATTGCGCACATCGTCGCCGGGCTGGTAGGCGCGGACCTCGGCAAACTCCATCCCCCGGCCGCGAAACCGGGAGCGGTGGCCGCCGCCGCGCGTGGCCGTGGCCGGGGATTTCGGCCCCTTGACCACTCCGGCCCCGGCCCTGAGGCCGACCAATTGCGGCAGGCTGATCTGTACCGGCGATGCTGTTTTAACTGTTTTCACCATGCAACTCTCTTCTTTGCGTTTCCCTTTGAGGAGACGATCGATTACGGGACCGGCACCCGGGCCAGCAGTTCACTGATCACCCGTTCGGCACTGACGCCTTCCGCCTCGGCCTCATAGCTGAGCAACAGCCGATGGCGCAGGACAGAAAAGGCCAGCTGCTGAATATCCTCCGGGATGACATAGTCACGCCCTTTCAGCCAGGCCCGCGCCCGCGCACAGCGATCCAGGGCGATACTGGCCCGCGGACTGGCTCCGTAGGTCAACCAGTTGGCAAGATCCTCCCCCCAGCGCTGTGCGTCGCGGGTGGCCAGAACCAGCTGAAGCAGATACTCTTCCAGGTTTTCCGCCAAATGGATGGTCAGCACCTCCCGCCGCGCCTGGCGCAATTCCGCCCCGCTCAGCGGTTGAAAAGCGGCCTGGCCGGTGGGCCCCGGCAACCCGTTCAGGGCAGCACCGGCTTCATGCCGGGCCAGGGTCAGGATCTGCCGCTCGACTTCGGCCTTCGGGTAATCGATGAACACATGGAGCAGAAACCGGTCCAGCTGCGCTTCGGGCAACGGATAGGTCCCCTCCTGTTCAATCGGGTTCTGCGTCGCCATGACCAGAAACGGCTCGGCCAGGGGATAGCTGGTCTGACCCACGGTGATCTGCCGCTCGGCCATGGCTTCCAGTAAAGCCGACTGGACCTTGGCCGGGGCGCGGTTGATCTCGTCGGCCAGAATCAGGTTGTGAAACAACGGCCCGCGCTGAAACACAAAACTGCCATCACGCGGACGGAAAACTTCAGTTCCGGTCAGGTCGGCCGGCAGCAGGTCGGGGGTAAACTGCACCCGGTGAAAGCTTCCTTCCAGCAATTCCCCAAGCTGGCGAATCGCCCGGGTTTTAGCCAGGCCGGGGGCACCTTCCACCAACAGATGGCCGTCGGCCAACAGCGCGATCAGCAGACATTCAATCAGCTGTGGCTGCCCGATGACCTGGTGTTCCAGGTTGGTGGAAAGTTCGCTGAAACGTTGTTGAATCGATTCCATAAATAACGTCCTTGGACATGGTTATCGTAGCGACCTGCCCTGATCGACTGCCGATCCGGCGGGCCTGTTAAGGTGGCTGAAAAAATCCGTCCCAATTGAGAATGGCGCTGGTTTAAGAGTCGATGGCAGCAAAACCGGGACTGTCCCCGCACGGGGGCTGTCCCAGGTCTTTGCGGTGCGAACCGCGACAGTTTCATGGCTCGCAAACTCTTGGGACAGCCCCCGATGACCCTGGGGACAGTCCCGAGTTTACTGCAACATTGCTTAAACAAGCGCTATTCCATCCAAACTGATGTAACATCTGCAAAAACTGTTGCCAAGTCTATCCTTTTAACCCCGTTTGCAGAAGAAAAACCCGGCTGCGCCTGTCCCTGACACAGCCGGGCACAGGCTGATTTATTTCATCGTGTCCTCGGCAGAAGGTGAGGCAGCCTGCTCATGCGCTGGGGCAGTGCTTTTCAGCATCAGATGCTGGCGATCAAAAGCCTTGAGTTTACCGATAAGGTCCTTATCGACCTGAAACTGCCGGTCGAATCCGTCGACCTGCAGCAGCGCGGCAGCGGCTTTGTCGTCCCCGGGAGTGAAAAAAGCGTAATGACGACTCTTTCCTCCGTCCAGTTGCAGACTGAGCTGCAGGGTGGCCTGATCAAGCCGGCTCGGGTCAGCCTTGCCGGCAACATCGGTGATCTTCAGGTTAGCCAGCAGGTTCACCAGCTGATCGACCTGCTGTGGATCGATCTTGCCCTTCTCCAATGGCGGGTCCAGCTGCCAGGCCCCGTCTTTGCGGGTTAGCTTCAGGCCGGGCAATTCCAGTCCGCTGATGTTTTCCTTGGGCAGTTGCAGGACGTCTCGATTCAACCACTCGCCTGCTTTCAAGCCCGCCTGATAGGCGCTGAACGGAATGTCATAGACCTGCTCTTCAGAAGCCAAGCGAGCATGCACCTTACGGAAGCCCGGTGACGAACCGATCAGCAGCTCCGCCAGCTGTTTGCCATCGGCGGAAAATACCAGCTTACGATCAAAATCCTCTGCCGATACCTTGAAGCGCTTGTCGCTGGCCGCGGTTTGGGCCACCGGCCAAGGGCGTTTCAAGCCACAGAGCTCCTGCAGTAACGCCTCAACTTTGGCGGAGTCGGCCGCCGCGGAAAAGTGCTCCGGCAGAACCCAGCCGGCGGTAGTTTTCTTGAGGGTGACCTGCTCCCCTTGCGGACCGACCACAGCCAGTTCATCGACCTGATCCGGGCTAAAGGTCAACAGGGTAGCCTCCCCTTTGACCGTTGTCGGCTGTTGCCCCGCTACGAAAAAGGCAACCCCGAGTCCCAGTTGGACAAGGAGCACAACTGTCAGAATAACCAGAGTACGTTTCATGACTTAAGCCCTCCCTTCCAACAACCGTTGAAAGTGCAGCCGCCTGCGCCGCTGCAGCCAACGATGAATAAGATAAACCAGTGCCAGCCCGGCCAGCGCCAGCCCGTAGTTGAGGTATTCCACGGTCAGCTGGGTGTCCAGATTCATAGGAATCAGGGTCCGGGCATAATGGCCGCGGCTGCTGATACTGAGCAGACCGGCGTCTTCCAGAGCCCAGTCCAGGCTGTTATTAACCAGCTGCAAAGCCCCCAGGTCCTGATTGCCGGCAACACTGGCCGCCAGTTGCATGGTCTGATCACTGAGGAAATCAGCCGAGGAGAACAGAATGATCCGTGCCGATTCCGGCGATTTGTCAATGACACTGGCCACCTGGTGCGTCTCTTTTTTATCCGCCTTTTTGGACGCATCCTGATTCTTCGCGGAATCCTTCAGCAACGGTGATTCCTTGCCGGCAAAATAGGAGGGGAAGACCCCTTCCACAGCCACGCCGAGCAACTTCTGGCCGCGGTCCGCACCCGGAACAAAGCCCTGCTGCCCCTGCTCGTTGATCCGCGGCAACAGGTTTTCCGAATCCGAAGTCCAGGAATCAGCCGAACTTTTCAGCAGCCAGGTGGTCTTGCGCTCCTTATTCTGCTCTTTATCAACCTTGATCGGCGCGGCCCAGTTCATCATCAGATGCTCCAGCCCGGAGGTTACCGGGACCTGCGGATTCAGTCCGGCCCCGCGCAGATCGACGAAATAGGGGTAAGGAATCAGCCGCATTTCCTGCAGGGTGATCCCGCCGACATGGCGACTGACCGGGATCGGGAACGGCTGGTTCTGCTCATCCAGCACCAGGCTTGGTTCCATGCTGATCCCGTCATGTTTGAGCCAGTCGAGAAGGTGGCTGGAATTTTTCGTGGCCGCCAGGCTCTTCGGGGTCAAGCTGACATCAAAGGGCGAGGTTGCCAGCACCACGGTGCCACCTTTCATCAGGAACTGGTCGATGGCGAACAAGCCTTTATCATTCAGGTTTTCAGGCGCAGCCACGACCAGGACATCCGTCGCATCAGGCAGGGTTCCCTGCTCCAGGTCGACCTGCTCGACCTGATAATTTTCCGCCAGCTGCCTATGCAGCAGGCTGAACTCCTTGCTGTCCTGGTTCATCCCATACTGGGCCAGGTAAGGATTGGGTGGCTTGGGCACGGCCAGGGCCACGGTTTTCAGGTAACCACTGGAAAACCGTTTCAGGGCAGCTTTGATATTGCGCTCCAGGCCGTCCCGCGAAAAGTCCTCCGGCAACTGGACCTGAACCGTCTGCTGACCGTTGTCCAGGGTCAAATAGAAATAGAAGCGATGGGTATCGAGCAAACCGGCCTGCATCGGCTGGAACCCGTAGTCAGCGGCCAGTTTTTTGGCCAGCTCACCGTTCCCGGCCTGCGGATCGAGGACTTCAAGGGACAGCTTGCCGCCGGATTTCTGTTCCAGCTGCTGGCCGAGGGACTGCAGATCCTGCTTGAATTTTTGCAGGAAATCGGGCAACGCCGCATCCGCGGAGATATAGCCGTGCAAGGTCACCGGCCGCTGCAGCCCGGCAACCAGGTCGCCGCCCCCCTGAAATTCGTTCATCACCCGCTTGATGCTGCGGGTCAGCTGGTACTCGGGATTATTCAGCTCGACCTCGATCCCCTGGCCGCCCTGCTGTTTGACCTCAATCAGATCCCGAAAATTAAGGACCTGAAACTGATCCCCGTATTGAATCAAGATCTGAAAGTAGGAATTCACCAGCGCCGACTGGTAACGATCGGCAACCTGAAACGGCACCGGCTTGATGCCGTATTTCTGGTTCGCTTCGGCTTCCAGGTCAGGATTCTGCAACGGGTCGATAAACTCGGCCCGCACGTTGCCGTGCCCGGCAATCTGGTATTCCCGGATCAAATCGCGCAGCCGCGGCACCAGCGGGGCCAGCAGCGGATGGGTTTTGGCGCTGAAATAGCCGCGAATCAGCAGCGGTTCCTGAAGATGAGCCAAATACTGCTTGGTGGCCGGAGAAATCGAATAGATCTTCCCCTGGGTCAGGTCGATGCGGGCGGAGCCGATCTGCTGCAGCCACAGGTGGCCGGCCAGCAGGTTGGCGATCAGCAGCAGAGTGAGCGCGCCATGGAAACGATGCTGGCGCCGGTTGGCGAGCGCCTTGGTATCCCAGCGCAAACGCTTGAGGCTGTACAGGGTCAGGGCGAAAAAGACCCCGACCAGGCTCAGATAATAATAGAGGTCGCGCAGATCGATGACGCCGCGGGTAATGGAATTAAAGCGCGAACCGCTGCCCAGCAGTTTGAGCAGTTCGCCAGCGCGATTGCCGAAAAAACCGGTCAGCAGATCGCTGCCCAGCAGATAGAACAGGCCGCAGACCAGAACCGTGCCGATCAGGCTGACGATCTGGTTGTCACTGCGGGCACTGAGGAACAGGCCGATGGAAATATAGGCGGCGCCCAGAAACAGGGCCGCCAGATAGCCGCCCCAGACCGGTCCCCAGTCGAGGGAGCCGAGGAAAGAGACGGAAATCGGCAGCGGCAACGTCAAGATCAGCGCCAGCGCGACCAGGCTGAGAGCGGCGAGGAACTTGCCGATCAGGTACTGGAGCGGACTGACCGGCAGGGTGAGCAGATATTCCAGGGTGCCCATGCGCCGCTCTTCACTCCACATCCGCATGGTCAATGCCGCGACCAGGAAGATCAGCAGGACCGGCATCCATTCGAAGAGCGGCCTGACATCGGCGATATTGCGGGCGAAAAAGGCTTCTCCCCAGAAAAAGGTAAAGAGGGTGACGACCAGGAATGCGCCGAGAAAAATGTAGGCAACCGGCGAGGCGAAAAACCCGGCCAGCTCCTTGCGGGTCACCCGGAACAGACTACGCAGCATGACCCACCTCCTCGGCAACTAAGGATATTTCGTTGAATACCTTTTCCAGGGTGCGCTCTTCCCGGTGCAGATCATACAGCTGCCAGTTCCGGCTGACCGCCAGCTCGGCCACTGCCGGAGCCAGTTCAATCAGGTCGGTGGCGCCCTCCAAGCGATAACCATGCCCATAGCCGCTCTCCTCGGGCAGAGCCGTTGCGGTTACCCCAGGCAGCCGGGAGAGTCGCTCCAGGGCCTCTTCCGGCGCGGCGCTGCACCGCAGGATCAACGCCCGGCCACGGGTCAGCTCGGCCAGTTGGGCATCGAGGGCCAGCTGACCTTTGCGCAGGATCAACGCCCGATCACAAACCGCTTCGACTTCCTGAAGAATATGGGTGGAGACAATGACCGTGGCTTGCTGGCCGAGTTCGCGGATCAGCTCCCGCATGTGCCCGATTTGTGACGGATCGAGGCCGTTGGTCGGCTCGTCCAGGATCAGTATTTCCGGCTGATGGAGCAGGGCCTGGGCCACCCCGACCCGCTGCCGATAGCCGCGCGACAAGGTTGCGATAGTAGCGCCGGCCTTCTCTCCCAGTTCGGTCTGCTGAATCGCCCGCAACACCGCGCGGTCCCGGTCGGTCTGCTCCAGCCCGCGCAGCGAAGCCGAATAATCGAGGAAATCGACCACGGTCATTTCCGGGTAAACCGGGCAGTTCTCCGGCAGGTATCCGATCCGAGCCTGGGCCCCGCGCAGATCGTTCCAGATATCGTCTCCGGCAATCCGAATGATCCCCTCACTCGGTTCCAGAAAGCCGGTAATCATTTTCATAATGGTCGATTTGCCGGCCCCGTTATGACCGAGCAGGCCCACTATTTCACCCCGGCCGATCTCAAAAGAGACTCCGTCCACGGCGACAAAATCACCGTAGCGGCGACTGACGTGTTGTAGTTGAATCATTGTCCACCTCTGCTAAAACAATAGATAAAGGGTCTTCATGTCCCGGCTGAAAAGCTGAAGAAACGCCAGCCAGGATCCCGCAACAGCGACCAAAGTAGGCCGATTTGGGGAAAACCGTTCAACGATATGCAGGCAGGAGAGGTGCTCCCCCTCAGGCCAGACTGTTTACCAAGAAGAGTTGTTCAGGACAATGAAACGGGTGGGGGACGGATAAATTGAGCGAAACGTGGATCGGTCATCCCGCAGACGGAACAGAGCAGGGGTTCGCACACAGCAACCCCGTCCGTGCCTTCCAGGCGGATATTCCGGTGGGTGTTCAGAGAAATATCTGAAAAACGGCCGTCCAGGTCGATGTTGGTGAACTCCGCCTGAAGCACGTCACCGACCGTGGATGCCCCTTCAATGACCACGAAGTGATCCGCAGCAAACGCCACGGTCTGAAACTGCACGGCGATCAGCAGGCTGATGATACAGAACCAGAACAACGGAGGCAGGGTCGGCTGGAGCACAACTTTTTTGACCATTTTCACTTTTTTATCCATATGGAAATGAACCGTCCAAGTTGACAGAGGTATAGTTATACAAGGAACAACTGCAGAGTCAAGCCCGGCGGCAGCCAAGCTGGCAAAACGGAGTATTCAGACAAGCCACAACCGCGCAAAAGCACAGTAACCGACCGTGCTTTTGCGCGGGGAGAACATCATCCAAGGGGGAAGAATGAAATTCAGGCAGTTGATCGTTCAGGCCGGACTGCTGTTACTCATTTTCGGGACGGCCAATGCCGCTGATTTCAACAGTTGGCTCAACGCTCTGCAAGACGAAGCACGACAGCGCGGAATTGCCCAGGCCACCCTGAGCGCAGCCTTTGCAGAACTGGACGAACCGGTCGCCCAAGTCATCGAGCTGGATCGCAATCAGCCGGAAACCGTCCAGACTCTCGCCCAATACCTGACGGCCCGGGTCACGCCCCGACGGATTGCAGACGGCCACCGTATGCTGCGACGCTACCCAACCTGGCTGGGCCGGGTGGAACAGAGCCAGCAGGTCCAAAGACGCTTTATCGTCGCTCTCTGGGGGATCGAAACCCATTACGGCCAATACAGTGGCCGCATGCCGGTTATTCCGGCCCTGGCCACCCTGGCCTTTGACGGCCGCCGCAGCACCTATTTTCGCACCGAACTGTTCGAACTGCTGGAACTGCTCGACAACGACCGGATCCGGCCGGACCAGCTTTACGGTTCCTGGGCCGGGGCCATGGGGCAGTGCCAGTTCATGCCCTCTTCTTTCCGCCGCTATGCGGTGAATGCCGACGGCGGCCGCATCGACATCTGGACCTCCCTGCCCGACGTTTTTGCTTCAACCGCCAATTATCTCAAACAGAACGGCTGGCAGGATGATCAGACCTGGGGGCGGCAGGTTCTGTTGCCGGTCGGTTTTGACCTGTCCCTCGCCGGATTGGATAAAACCCTGCCCCTGCCCCGCTGGCAGCAACTCGGGGTGCGCCGCAGCAATGGCAGCGCCTTACCAAAACGTCCCCTGGACGCCTCGCTGATCTTGCCCGAAGGCCCGGCCGGGCCAGCCTACCTGGTCTATGCCAACTTCCATGCGCTGCTCAAATGGAACCGTTCCCTGTCCTTCGCCATCGCCGTCGGCACCCTGGCCGACCGGCTGGCGGATTGAACCTGCAGCCACCCCGCACCTCCCAAGCGGCTTGTCTCGCCCGCCTATTTGGCAAAGCTGGCTCTTTTGACGGAAAAATAACCTTTCACCAATGGTATTCTCATATTAGAATGTAACGTATACGCAACATTTTGCTGTCACACCGGCAGCTAACGGATTTCCTTCTTCCCGCGGTATCTGCCTATGCTGCCTGTGAAAAAGTCCATGAATTGCTTGCGTCGTCATCCCCTGTTCAGCCTGCTGATCACGCTTTTCCTGCTGGTTGCCGTGATCATTCCACAGCGCGATTTTTTCCTCACCCTCTACGCCAACCACAATGCGCTCCCCCTGTTGAGCGATTTTTACAGCCGTACCCTGTTTGAAGGTGACTTGCCGGGATCCGGCGATTTCGTGGTCCTGGGACTGATGATTGCCCTGTTGGGCTATTTCCGTTGTTGTCTGGGCCCGCCAACCAGGCGCTCCGTTGCCTGGCGACCGGCCTTGGGGTTCGCCGTATTCGCCGGCCTGACCAGCGCTGTTACTTTTGTGCATACCAGCAAATGGGCGATCGGCCGCGCGCGCCCCAGTGAGGTGTTCCGCCACCATCTTGCCTACAGCGACTGGTTCAGCTTCGGTTCGCATTTCATATCCGAAGGGCGCTACCGGGGCAGCTTCCCCAGCGGCCATACCATCGAAGCGCTGCTCCCCATCCTGCTCGCCTATGCCCTGGCCGGCAACCCGGCCCATTCGTCTCGCACCCGCTTTCTCGGACTGTTATGCGGCATTTTCGCTGTTCTTAATGCGCTCACCATGGCCGTTGCCCGGTCCATGGCCCTCAGTCATTGGCTCAGCGACGGCCTGCTCGGCCTGCTCACCGCCTGGATTTTGATCCATATCAGCTATTTCTGGATTCTGCGTGTCCCGGAACAGGACAAACTGAGCAGGGAGACTTCGCTTCAACCGGCATTACCCGCCTGCTGGGAATTACTGCTGGGGCTGTGGACAATGGGCCTCGGCTGCGGCATCATGTTGATACTGCTCGGGATCCATGCACTGCTCCGGCACGAAAATTTCGCTTACAGCCTGTTGCTCCCGGCCGGAGTTTTTAGTGGTTACTTCTGCCTGCGCCAGAGCTGCCGGCTGTATGGAAAATTTCGCAGCCGCATCGCTTATCCGTTATAAATTCTGTCCTCCGGAGTTTTTATGCCTGACAACGCCTCCCGGCTGGAGACCGCCGTGTCGAGCAAATTCGGCCTGGTCCTTCTGGTTGCCCTCTGCCTGCTGATATTTACCCCTGGACAAGGCAGCCTGCCGACCACGGACCGCGATGAAGCGCGCTTTGCCCAAGCCAGTAAACAGATGCTGGAAACGGGGAATTATGTCGACATCCGCTTTCAGGAAGTCCCGCGCTATAAGAAACCGATTGGGATTTACTGGTTGCAGACCGCAGCGGTTCGCCTCAGCAACGCCCCTTTGAATCAGATCGGTCCGTACCGGCTGCCGTCCTTGCTCGGGGCGCTGCTGGCAGTCGTTTGCACCGCCCTGCTCGGAACGCGGCTGTTCGATCGCCGCACCGGCCTGTTGGCCGGTCTGCTGCTAGCGGGATGTCTGCTGCTGAATGTGGAAGCCCGGCTGGCCAAAACCGACGCCATGCTGCTGTTCTGTATTGTCATCATGCAAAGCGGCCTGGCCCGGCTCTATCTGGCTCGGCAGCGGGAAACGGCCAAGCATTGGCCGGGGTGGATCATGTTCTGGCTGGCCTGCGGACTGGGTATTCTTATCAAGGGACCGGTACCGCTGGTCATCGCAGCCGCAACCATCCTCACCTTGATGGCCAGCGACCGCAGCCTGGATTTGCTCAGGGTGCTCCGCCCGCTGCCGGGACTGTTGCTCCTGGCCGGGATTGTGCTGCCCTGGTTTGTTGCAATCCAGTCCGCGTCTCACGGAGCCTTTATCCAACAGGCCCTGTTCCAGGATTTTCTTCCCAAGTTGCTGTCCGGCCAGGAATCCCATGGTGCGCCGCCGGGCTATTACCTGCTGCTGTTCCCGGTGCTGTTCTGGCCGGGCTCGCTGCTGACCATCGCCGGCCTGCCCAGGCTGCGCTCGCTGCTGCGGGAGGAACGAGTCCGTTTCCTGCTGGCCTGGATCATTCCAGCCTGGATCATCTTTGAATTGGTGCCGACCAAACTCCCCCACTATGTCCTGCCGTTTTTTCCGGCCATAGCCTTGTTGACCGCCTGCGCCCTGCAACAAAGTCGGCCGGAACCTGGCCGGGAAGGACTGCTGAAAAAATTGCCCCGCTGGCTTGGCAGCGGGCTGTGGTTGCTGGCCACAGTCATTCTGGGCATCGGCCTGCCGGTACTGGCCGCCCGCTTCGGCCGGTTTCAGGCCCTTGATCTACTCCCCTTTGCCGGGCTGCTGCTGATGCTGGTGGCGGGCTGGCAATATCGTCATGACAGGGCCTGCGTTTCGCGCCTGGTGCCGACCTTTTTCCTTGTCGCACTGCTGACCTTCCCGCCGGCTTTTGCCGGCATCCTGCCACAACTGGAACTCGCCTGGCCCAGTCGCCATGTTGCCGAGGTGCTGAGCAAACAGTCGCCAGGGCAACTGATTTCCGTCGGCTACAGCGAACCAAGCCTGCCGTTTCTGGTCGGGACCGAGACGGTCATGACCACCCCCAGCCAGGCCGCGCTGCTGCTTCACCAGGAGCAATACCGTTACCTGCTGGTGGAAGCCAGGGAACAGCGCAAACATGCTGCGGCCGTCAAGGAGCTGCTCAGCGGAATGCGGCATCTCGACCGGTTCAGCGGTTTCAACTATTCCAAGGGCAAAAAAATCACCCTGGACCTCTATTTCAAACCTTGAGCAATGGCCTTACGCTGGTGCTGATTACTCGGCAGTGGCCCATTTTTTTTGTTGCTCCCGGCGAATCAGTACCAGGTTCCGGGTATAAATAATGAACCCGGTCGACTGGCCGACGATAAACACCGGGTCCTTTTTAATGATGGCATAGGTCAGCAACAGCACGCTGCCTGCCAGACTGAAGTACCAGAAGGCGGTTGGAATCATGCTCCGGCGGTGTTTTTCAGAGTAGAGCCACTGCACGAAAAAGCGCATGAAAAACATCGCTTGCCCGGAAAACCCGATGGCCAGAATAACAACATCAGATAGGGTCAAATTCATTATTTTTTATCCTTCAGAGTAATCGCCAACCGGCGGCACTGCCTTCGGCGCACGGCCAACAGGTCAGAAACAACAGCCATCCCCCATCAAAGGTGAGCCCGGCAAGCCACCGGCTGAATCTCCGACAGGGCGTTATCTCGACTGATAGTAACATCTCCGGCCGCTGACTGAGAACCCGAATAGCGCACCCCAAGAAGGAAGAGCATCTTGTGAATGGCGCTAGTTTAAGCAACTTTGCAGTAAACTCGGGACTGTCCCCAGGGTCATCGGGGGCTGTCCCAAGAGTTTGCGAGCCATGAAACTGTCGCGGTTAACACCGCAAAGACCTGGGACAGCCCCCGTGCGGGGACAGTCCCGGTTTTGCTGCCAGCGACTCTTAAACTAGCGCCATTCGTGCATCCTGTTCATTTCAGCATGCCAGTCTTGCCCCGGCGGGAAAAAGACCACCCCATCCAGAGGTCATCCACGCCAGTCAAATTTGTACAAGCTGACTCATATTCTCCTTACCGAACCCTAAACCCGAATTCATAAAACTCAGATAATAAACAGCCGTTGCAAAAACTTTGCATTGGCAAAGACGGGCTTGGGCAGGTGATTTTGTAATGGTCTGCCCGAGCAGGCAGGACACTTCAGTCGAAAACTGAATTCAGTGTGGATGACCGCAGGAAGGAAACCTTGCACATGGCCACAGAACCCCGGCAATCGACCCTGGACGCTCTTTCCCCGCTGACCGCTCCCGCCTTCCGGGCGGAACAGCGCTTCGACCATCGGTGGCAGAAGCTCGCCCTCGGCTTTGCGCTGTTGGTGTTGCTCAGTTTATTCCTGGAGTTTTTCGATTTGGATAAAACCCTGGCCGGCCATTTTTATTCCGCAGAATCCGGCTGGTTTCTGAAAAAAAGGCCGTTCTGGGACGCGCTGCACCACTACGGGACACTTCCGGGACTGCTGTTCAGCCTGGCCGGATTGGTCACCTGGCTGGCCAGTTTTTACCGTCCCGGCCTGCGGGCCTGGCGCAAACCCTGTATGGTGATCGTCCTGACCGCGGTGCTCGGCGCCGGGTTGCTGGTCAATGCGGTGCTGAAACAATATTGGGGGCGACCGCGCCCCAGTCAGACCATTGAATACGGGGGGCAATGGGAATATCGGCCGATTTTCCATCCGGGTCCGCCCGGCCAGGGGGCATCATTTCCCTGCGGACACGCGACCATGGGTTTTGTTTTTCTTGCCGCCGCCGGTTGTTACCGGCACAGTCGACGCCTGGCCGGCGCCGGCGTCATCTGCGGAATTGCCGCCGGCGTCCTGTTGTCGGCCGGACGGATTGTCCAGGGGGCTCATTTCCTTAGTGACGCGCTCTGGTCCTTCGGCCTGATCGGCATTATGGTTATGGCCCTGATCTATTACCTTCCGGAACCGGCTCCCGCCGGGGTCGCAACCGCAGCCAACCGGAATCGGCGCCACCTGATCACCGCCCTGGTTCTGCTCGCCATTGTGCTGATGAGTGCCGGTTTTTTGACCCGCAGACCGTTTTTCAAGAGCCGTCAATATCCCCTGCAGCTGGCTACTGTTGAAACCATTGCCATCAGGATGAAAGAGCGACCGGAGCAGGTGAAAGTTCAGTACAGCGATGCGCCTGAAGGGCTATTGCGGATCGATGCCCACGGTTTCGGCTGGATCAAGGCGAAATACCGGCATATCCTGCAACAGTCCCGAAGCGGTCACAGCCTGCAACTCGAGCTGCAGCTGGCCGAAAAAGGCTATTTTGCCGAACTCGACCATGACCTGATTCTGACCCTGCCGAGCGCCCGGAAAAATTTCACCAGGATTCTTGTCAACGGTCGCATCGTCAGCACCAGGAGTGCTCATGCCGAATCCAGCGCTGCCCTCCAATAAAAAAATGCTGCTCGCCGTGCTGACCGTTGATTCCCTCAGGGCGCTGGTCAGGCATCGCTCCTTTGTGCTGCTGATTTTCATCATCCTGCTGCTCGACAAAATCCTGCATAGCGTGGTCAATCCGGAGCGGCTGAAAGCGAGCCTGCAGTCTGCGCCGCTGGCATAATGACCAAACCAATGCCGGCCTGCTCCAATCCCTGACCGGCCTGAAGCTACGTCAATTCTGCTGGGATTGCTGCGCCCTGGGACTGATTATTCTGCTCAGCCTGGGCTGGGCGGGGTTCTGGTTCGGGATCTGCCGGTTCTGGTGGCAACAGAGCGGAACGGCCCTGGCGGGTTGGGCCTGGCTCCTGGCGCTGGCCGCAGCCTGGCCCTTGATCATGGCGGGGTTGTCTTATTCTTCCAAACTGGCGGTCCTTGGCAACGGTTCCTTCCGGCAAAAATTTGGCCTTTTCCTGGAACTGCTCCGCTCCCCGCGCGTCCTGCTCGGCTCCTGGCTGTTTTTTCTCGCCAGGATTATCCTGGAAACGCTCTTTGTTGCCGTTATTCCGCTGGGGGCCTTGCTGTATCTGGACCAGGCGGCGTTACGGATTCTGCTGAGCTGCGTCTCCATCACGCCGACCTATGCCTATCTGAAAATGGCATCTTTCAAATTTTTCCTCTTTATTTACAGTCCCTATCAATTGATTCAGCAGGAATTCGGCCAGCCCTGCTCCGGGCTGAGCAGCGCAGCCCCGACCGACCCGGGGCAATTGCTCGCCGCCAGGACGAACAGCGCAGCAGGGGCGGCCGGCACTCAGCAGCCGGAGTCATAGTTCGGCAAAGGATCTTTCAACCGCCAGCCCGAACTGCAGCTCACTCACTTCAATGGTCAACCTGCCGAGCAACCGGTACAGAGCGGTTCGCGCTTTGGCGATCAGCCCGCCGCCGTAAGCGTTGAACCAGGACGCCATGTGAGCCTGATGAAAACCCCAGGCCGTTGCCAACAAGTCATCCCGGGCCTCGACCTGGCCTTCGGCGTTGCGCAGCAGGGCCGCGAAAAACGCCAGCTCAAAACCGATCTGATCCGGCATCCGCTGACTCTGCCAATAGCTCTCGCTCTGCAACAGAGCCGGGTCGAAACCGCTCTGCCGATACAGCTTGCCGACGGCAACGGCTTGCTCACCCCAATAACGACCGCCACGCTGGAACGATTCGAAGGGGGCATGAAAGCGCTCCGCCGCCGGATTGAAAAACAACTCATGATACTCATCCACCAGCACCGGTAAAGGGTCGCCCCCGAGGTTCTCCGTGCCCGCAAACAGCTCGTTGAGGTCACTGACCAACTCGGCTGAGGGGGGCTTGAGGTAGAGCGCGGCCGCCAGCTCGCAAAGGGCGGCCGCGTTCGGGATGTTCAGGCCGGCCATCAGACTTTCTCCACCCGCACGGGCAGACCGTTGCGGGCATTGCCGCCCAGCACGAAATCCGCCAGGGTCGAGATGCCGGGCCGGGAAGGATCGCTCAGGCCGAGGGGGTTGATGGCCAGCCCGGCGGCCAGGTCCGGATCTGCGGCGATGGTTTTCCCACCGATCTGCATGGCCGTGCTGCCGTAGCGCCAGTGGCCGAAGCCATGCTCGATGGCAATCACCCCGGGCATGACCCCGTGGCGAACCGCCACCCGCCCCTCGGCCTGCCCGCCGGGGGTGGTCAGGCGGATCCGGTCGCCGTTGCGCAGGCCCAGGCGGCGGGCGTCATCAGCCTGCATGGCGACCTCGTTGACCGGGCGCAGTTTGCGCAATTTGCGGGCGGTGATGGTCCCGGAGTTCATGTACTGACTCTTGGTGGAAATCAACTGGAACGGCCACTGCCCCACCGGGTAGCTGTCGCTAAGCTTGCTGCCATCCAGGAACAGCGGGGGCAACCAGGTCGCGGAGCCGAACAGGCGCTGCCCGGTCATACTGTTACGCTGCCGTGCCAGGGGTTCGTTGTAGAGCTGGAGCGGCGCCTGGTAGCGACGTTTCAGCCACTCACCCTGGTAACTGTTCCCCTCATCTTCAAAACGCCCGCCGTGACTCATGACATAGCCGACCTTACGCTGTTCTTCCGGCTTGAGGACCGCCTTCAGCTGCGGTGCAAAGCGGTCCAGCCCGGTCAGCTGCAGATCCTCATCGCTGGCATCCGGAACCGGCTGACCGTCAAAGGCAATATTGGCAAACAGCCGCAGATACCAGTCCTGGGGGCGGTGGAGCGGCCACAGTTTGCCGTCGGCATCGGGAATCGCCTGTCCCCCGAAACCGGGCAGTTTCATCCGCTTGGCCACATCGATCAGAAAACTCTCCATGCAGATGGGGTCCCCGGCCGGAGTGGTCTGTTGCGGCGCCGCCACCGCCGGCCAGCTGATGGTGCTGACCTTGGTCAGGGTTCCGCTCCAGGGCGTCGTCGAAGCGAAATTTTCGTAGAGGGAGGTATCAGGAACAATATAATCGCACTCCGCCGCGGTCTCCGACAGGAAGGAATCGATACAGATCAACAGGGGAATCCGCTTGGGATCACGCAGTTTATCGAGCTGACCGGCCAGCCCGGACTGACCGTAGACCGGGTTGGTGTTCCAGAAGATCAGCGCCTTGAGGGGATAGGGATAGCCGTTGAGACCGCCGAGGAGGAATTCCGGCTGCAGCCCGGCGGAGAGCGGGAACCAGGGGCCATCCGCCGGGTAGGGCTTGCCGGCGGCCTGCTTGCGCTTGAACTCGCTGGTTTTCTCGTAGGGAAAATCGTGCCGGGAGAGGGTCACCCCTTGCGGTTTGACCTTGCCCGGAAACTTGACCATGTTGTAGCGCGGACCCGGTTTGACATCGGCAAAGCGACCGCCGCCAGCACTCATTCCCCCTTTCCAATTGAGATTGCCGACCAGGGCATTGAGCATGACGATAGCATAGGCGGTGTAGAACCCGTTGCTGTGCATGGTCCCGCCATGGGTATCGGCCACGGCCCGGCGCCCGTGGGAGGTAAATTCACCGGCCAAGCGGATGATGGTCTGTTCCGGCACGCCGCAGGCGGCGCTGTACTCGTCCAAGGTCAACTTGCAGGCTTCGTCGAACAGCACCTGCAGGGACGTTTTGACCCGCAGGTCCTGCCCATCGACATTGACCGTCCCGCTGAACAGCAGCTGCGCCGGACCGCTGGCCTGCTCCTGGGCCAGCGGCTGTCCGCTGCGGGCATCGATGACCACCATGCTCTCCGCACTGCCCAGCCCGAGGGCCGCAGCGCGCAGAAAGGTGCCGTCCAGGGGAGAGTCCGGATCGGTAACCACCAGGTGGGTGGCATTGGACCAGCTCGGTTCTCCGGCGGCGGTTGCGGCTTTTTCATTGGGCTGGGCCAGGAAGTCGGCATTGTAGCGCTGGGTTTCGAGAATCCAACGGATCATCCCCATGACCAGGGCCCCGTCGGTCCCCGGGGTGATGGGTAACCACTCGGAGCGCTCGCCGGCAGCCAGGCTGTCCGCGTTAGTCAGCACCGGATCGACCACCACATATTTCATCCGCCCGCTGGTGCGGGCATCGGCCAGCAGCATCGCCTGACGTTTAAACGGATTCCCGGCGTTCCCCGGTGCCGTGCCGATGGACAGATAGTACTCACAGTTGGCATAGTCGGGCTTAAGGTGGGGATAGTTCTTCCAGTCGCCGAGCAGGGCCGCGTAACCGCCGCGCATCGACAAGCCGCAGTTGCCACGATGGCCGGTGAAATTCTTCGACCCGAAACTCAGCACCCCGAAGCGCTTGGCAAAACTCAGCCGCCCGTTTTTGTAACCGTTGACCATGGCCAGCTGGTTGGAACGCGGCCCCAGTTCCGGCGCAGCGGGATCGATGGGGGTTTTGGTATCGCGGATGGCGCGCAAGCCATCGACCTGCCCCTCGCCGAACAGGTTGCCCCCTTCGACCACCTCTTCGATGAGCTGCTGATAACTGAGCGGTTGCCACTTGCCGCTGCCGCGCGGACCGACCCGCTTGAGGGGCGTCAGCACCCGTTTGGGGTCGGCAAGCATATCGAGAGCGGCGTTGCCTCGGCTGCAGGCAACGGAGCGCTGGGCCAGGCCGCTCTCCTCAAAGCGACTGAGGGCGCGAAAGCTGTCACTGATACTAGCCTGAAAGGGCAGCACCGGAGACGCGGAGAGGGGATGATAGGGGTTGCCGCTGACCCGCAGCACCCGGTTACTGGTGCGATCAACCCTGGCGCGAATCCCGCACAGACTGGTACAGCCGTTACAGAGCGCATTGGCGATAAACTGATCAGGATTGGCGACCACCTTGCCGGTGGCCGGATCAACGGAATATTCGGGGGGCAAGGCATTTCCGGCAATCCGGTCGAGGGGTTTTTCCCCGGCCCACCAGCCGTTGGCAACCGCCTTAAGGGTCGGTGCGCTACCGGCAGCAAAAACACTCAGGGCGCCAGCGGCACCCAGGCCTTTGACAAAATCACGACGTTTGATCTGCATGGTCTCCTACCCTTCCTGTTGTTGCCCGACCAGACGTTTCCAAGGACCGGTCCAGGTTGCAAGAATCATCAGCAATATCCACAGAGCCAACGGTGCCAGGGCCTGCAACAGTCCCCCCTGCCCCCACCACTCCGGCGCAAAGGGGAGCAGCGCGGTGCCGGTGCGCGGCAGCTGCTGGCCGGTAATAATGACATTCCAGCGCACCAGGTAGGCTCCGGCCAGACTCAGCAGCGCGGCCAGGGCAAACAGCAGGCGCGAAGAGCGGGCCCAGTAGAGCAGCACCAGTGGCAGCAGAATTGTGCCGCCCAGGCCGAGGACAATGAAATTTCCGAACCCGGCGGCCAGAATATAGTCAAAGGCAAAGCGGCCGAAACTGTCGCCGAAGACAAAGGCGATCAGGAACCAGAGCACCTGCGCAAACAGCTGCAAGGTCAGGAAAAAGCCCAGCCAGCCGCGCAGCAGGGTCAACCGTTCCTGGTTCAAACGCTTGACCAGCATGGCGAACAGACCGCTCAGCCCGGTTGCCGCTGCCAGCGCAGAGCAGATGAACACCACCGGGACAATGGAGGAATGCCAGAGCCCGCGGCCTTTGACCGCAGCCAGGTCCATGCTGCTGTAAAGAAAAATCAGCGTTGCGGCCAGCAGGGTGAGCAGCGCCAGCACCTTGACCCTGCCCCCGGACGCGCGACGATCCAGGTTGTCCGAGCAGGCCGTGGTCAGTTTTTCCCGCAGCACAACCAGCGCAAAGCAGGCGCTCACCAGCATAAAGCCAAGCAGGATAAACACCCCCCAGGAGAGGGGCGAAGTCAGGTGAGTCCGATAAAGCATGGACAGAAAGCGCAGGGGCTGGTGAAGTTCGAGAATCAGGTTGAGGGGCGCGGTCACGGCCAGCCCCAGACCGAGAAACAGGCCGACCCCGGCATAGGGTTCCAGGGCCTGGCGGGCAACCAGCCGCTGCGCCGCGGCCAGGCCGATACAGGCCGCAGCAACCTGGACCATGAAAAAAAACTGGATACTGGTCATCCCCCAGACCACCTGTTGGGACGTTCCCATCAGTTCGATAGCCGTCATGATCAACCCTCCTTGGCGCTGCTGTGGTCAGAGCTGAATGGCGCGGCCGTGCCCTTGACCCGGTTCTGTAATTGACTGTTGAGGGCCAGGTAAAACACCTGTGGCCCGGTGCCCATGGTCGACTTCAGGACCTGGACCGGGTTCTCACGGACCAGCCTGGCCACCGCGCTGTGCGGATCGTTCAGGTTGCCGAAAACCCGCGCCTTACCGACACAGGATTCGACACAGGCGGGCAACAAGCCACTCTGCAAGCGCTGGATGCAGAAGGTACACTTGTCCGCGGTGCGGGTCTGCTCATTCATGAAACGCCCGTCGTAGGGACAGTTCTGCACACAGTAACCACAGCCGACACAGACCTGACTGTCGACCACCACCAGGCCATCGCGCCGTTTGAAGGTGGCGCCGGTCGGACAGGCACTGACGCAGGCCGGCTGTTCGCAATGGTTGCAGAGGCGCGGCAGGGGGGAGCGACGCGGGCGGTTAGCCACGGTCAGTTCATAGTCGGAGACAATGGTCCGCCACTGACTGGCAGGGAGGCGATTTTCCATACTGCAGGCCATGGTGCAGGCCTGACAGCCAACGCAGCGGCGCAGGTCGATGACCATGGCATAGTGAACCGGCCCGGGATCAGTCCGCTCTGCTCCGGCCCAGGCCTTTCCCGGAACGAACAGTTCGAGAAATCCTCTTCGTGTCTGCTTCATAAATCACCCTTCCTTGTCTGTGCATCAGCAATTCCCGGCCGCTCCCTTACCCGGTGGCAGAACAGCGGGAGCCCGGTCGGTCCGAACGATCTTATAGTCATGAGCATATCAAGAGCCGTGCCAGTTGTCCTGAAGGTCGACAAACAAACCCTAAATTATTAGAATATTGACCTTTTTATTATTTCTTGACAGGAGAGGACGGCGCGGATACTGTCAACAGTGGTGCAAGTTGCAACCTTTTTACAGCATTGCAATTCTGCACCTTCGGTGCAATTTGCACCGTAAAGGATAATTGAAAAGAACACAGGAGACCGGATTATGCGCTTACGGATCAGCCAGAAAGTCCTCCTGGCCATGCTCGGGGTGACCATCGTTTCGCTGGGAATCTTCTCCTTTCTCATGATCACCTCAAGCGGACAGATTCTTCAGCAGAACATCACCCGGCGTATTCAGGGGCTGGCAGAGGTTTCGGTACAGAACCTGGTCGAACTGGTGGAGAAGTCGGAAGCCAGTCTGCACAGCATTGCCGCAACCAATGATCTCAACAGCTTCCTGAGTACGGCCGCGGCCGGTAACCCCGCTGCTACTAAAGCTGCGCTGCAGCGTCTGGAAACCACCTTCCTCGATTTTCAGCGGCTCGATCCGACCCTCCAGGCGATTCGCCTGGTCAACACCACCGGGCAGGAGATCACCAAGGTCCGCGAAGGCAAAGTCATGCCCCACAAAGGTGCTCCCCTGGCCGGGTTTGACTTCAATGCCGTCGGCTCCATTGAAGACCGTTCCTTTTTTCAACACACCATGGAACTGAGCCGGGGGCAGACCTGGATTTCCAATCTGGAACGCGGCTGGATCGAAGGCGAGGAGTACTGGTGCCCGGCTATGGTGCGCTTTTCAACCCCGCTGTTTTACCCGGACGGCCGGCGGGCCGGCGCGCTGATCATCAATGTCTGGGGCGCCGCCGTCGGCACCAAGATCAACAGCCTGATCACCCCGGACCAGGGGCAGGCTTTTCTCATCGAACGCAACCGCAGGGACCCAGCCCGCAACGGCATTTTCCTCTTTTCCCAGGACCCGACCTGCGAATTCGGCAACCAGACCGGCACCAACATCAATGTCTTCCAGCGCTACCCGCCGGCAGTCACCCAACGCTGGATGAGCAGTGACGAAGGGGTGACCGAGACCCCTGATTCGCGGGATCTGCTCGCCCACGCCTTCTACACCCCTTATCAGGACAACGACCGCGGCTGGGTGGTCGTGGTCGAGGCCCACAAGGATTACTTCATGACCCCCCTCAGTGCGATCAAGAAGCGGATTCTTTTTTCGACCCTGCTGGTGCTGGTCTTTGCCGTGCTGGTCGCCGGCTTCTTTTCCCGTTCCATTACCCGCCCGATCCAGACCGTGATTGACGGCACCCATGCCATTTCCCATGACCTGGACAGCCGGATTCCCTTGGCCGCCCACGATGAAATCGGCGTGCTGGCCGGAGAGATCAACCTGATGGCCGCCAACCTGCAGGAGAATCTGGAGGAGAAGAAACGCATCGAAGAGCAGATTCACCATTCGGAGAAACTCGCCTCCATCGGCGAGATGGCCTCGGGGCTGGCCCATGAGCTCAACACCCCCCTCGGCAACATCAAGGCCCTCTCCTCCCTGGCCCGCCAGGACCTGGCCCGGGGCAGCGCCGACCCGGAAGCGTTAAGCAGCGACCTGAGCGACATCATCGACCAGATCGATAAATCCAGTCGGATCATCTCCGGCCTGCTCAGCTTCGCCCGCCGCCAGGCCAGTGAAATGAGCCTCTGCAACATCAACCAGTTGCTCGAACATTCCCTTGAGCTGACCCGGATCAAAAGTGAAAACCAGGGCACCGCAGTCCGTTTCAACCCACACCCGCAGCTCCCCCTGATCAAGGTCGATCCCAATCAGCTGCAGCAGGTGTTCATCAACATCCTGCTCAATGCCCTCGATGCCGTCGGCCCCGCCGGACAAATCGAGGTGGCGTCTGAATTTCACCAGGGGCGGATTCAGATCAGCTTCTCCGATAACGGCCACGGCATCTCCGCAGAACACCAGAAACGGATTTTCGACCCCTTCTTCACCACCAAGGAGGTTGGCAAGGGGACCGGGCTCGGCCTTTCGGTCAGCTACGGCATTGTCAAGAACCACGGCGGGACCATTGTTGTGGACTCCACGGAAGGGCACGGCACCACCTTTACCATCAGCCTGGCAACGGGAGAACCCTCATGAGCAAGCCCAGAATCATTGTTGTCGACGACGACCCCATGACCCGCCGGATCCTGGTGCGGATGCTGACAGAAGATTATGACGTGCGGGATTTCGCCAACGGCGAAGAGGCTCTCCGGGAATTTCTGGCCAACAGCGCCGCAGTCGTCCTCACTGACCTGAAAATGCCGCAAATGGACGGCATGGAGCTGCTGGCCCGGATCAAACAGGCGCGCCCGGAGACCATCGTCTTTGTGATCACCGGGTTTTCCAGCATTGATTCGGCGGTGTCCGCCATCAAGCAGGGCGCCTACGACTATATCTCCAAACCCTTTGATCCGGCCGATGTCGGCCTGCGCCTGGAACGGGCGCTGCGGGAAAACCAGCTGCAGCAGCGCGTCGAGGTCCTCAGCCGGGAACGAGAGCTGGAAACAGCAAAGCAGAATTTTGTGACCGGCAACAGCCGCATGCTGGAGGTGCTGGAGCTGGCCAAACGGGTCGCCCGCACCGACAGCACGGTGCTGATTCAGGGGGAAACAGGGGTCGGCAAGGAACTGGTGGCGCGACTGATCCATCAATGGAGTCCGCGCAGCGAGCACGCCTTTATTCCCATCAACTGCAGCGCCCTGGCCGAGGGGGTCATGGAGAGCGAACTGTTCGGTCATGAAAAGGGGGCCTTCACCGGCGCCGCCAACAAACGCCTCGGCTTTTTCGAGATGGCCGACCAGGGCACCATCCTGCTGGATGAAATCGGCACCACCGACGGCAACTTCCAGGTCAAGCTGCTGCGCGTGCTGCAGGATCGCAAGCTCTACCGGGTTGGCAGCGCCGCGGCCATCGATATCGATGTGCGGGTGATCGCCTCGACCAACCAGGACCTCAAACGGGACGCCGAACAAGGCCTGTTCCGCAGCGACCTCTACTACCGGCTCAGCGTCATGACCCTGCAGATACCGCCGCTGCGCGAACGCCGGGACGATATTCCGCAGCTGGTCGATTATTTCATTGCCAAGTACCGCCATATCAACCCGCCGGTCAGCGGCATCAGCGCCGAAGGCCTCGCCGCCCTCGAAAGCTACCCGTTCCCCGGCAATGTCCGCGAACTGGAAAACATCATTGAACGCGCCATGATCCTGGAACGCGGCACCCTGCTCTCCGCCGCCAGCCTGTTTATCGACTGCCGCCCTGCCCTGCAACGCCAACCCCAGCCCATGGCCACCGACCTGCCGATTCGCGAGGCGGAAAAACAGCATATTCTCAACGTGCTGGAAAAATGTGCCGGCAAACGGGTTCAGGCCGCTGAAATGCTCGGTATCAACAAAACCACCCTCTGGCGCAAAATGAAAAAATACGGTCTGGACGACCTGTGATAAAAAACTCCCGCCTCCTTGTCACTACCGATCGGTAACAGTTTCAGCCAACCCGGTTACCGATCGGTAACAACCTCTTCCTTAACCAACTGCCAACTCCCTGTAATTACAGTCTTCTTCAGTGGCACACCGGTTGCAACCGGGAACAGATATTCCCGGTCCACCAGGGCAGAGCTGCCACCTGTCCCGGAGCCACCTTGCGCGCGGCAATTGCACCGCCGGCCAGGAAGTGCCGCCGTTCCCATGCCCATTTCTACTTTGACACAGGAGGTCTGCAGTGAAACAACAGCTTTTGACACTCTTACTCCTCGCCCTGCTGGTGGCTTTTGCCGCCTGCAGCCGGCCACCGGTGGAACCGCCCGCCGCAACCGGACATCCCGCCCTCAGCGCACAGGACATGTTGATCCCCTGCTCTAGCTGTCATCAGGAGGTCACCCCCGGGGTCTATTCCGAGTGGTACGCCAGCACCCACGGCCTTGACAACGTCAAGTGCTATCAGTGCCATGGCACCTACGAAAACCTCAGTGTCACTCCGGATATGGCCCGTTCCTGCGGTGCCTGCCACGCCAACAAGCTGGGTGATCACACCGGCAACCGCCTGTGCTGGGACTGTCATACCCCGCACAGCTTCACATATGCCGAATAGCGCAAGGAGGAGAAGATGAGCCTGTCCCGTCGTGATTTTATCAAAAGATCCGCCGCTTTGACCGCGGCATCCTATATCGGCATGACCCTGCCCGGCGCCGCCACCGCCCGGGCTGCCGAGGAACTGACCTGGCACCGCGGTTCCTGCCGGCTGTGTGGCGTCGGCTGCCGCGTCCAGCTCGGGGTGAACGCCAAGGGCGTGGCCGTCGCGCTGCGCGGTGAACCCAAGTCGCGCACCAACTTCGGTTACCTCTGTATGAAGGGGATGATGTTCTACCGGATCATGTCCCACCCCGACCGCCTCACCAAGCCCCTCTATCGGGAGAGCAAACAGCAGCCGTTCCGCGAGATCAGCTGGGACGAAGCCCTCGATATCGCGGCCCACAAGTTCGCTGCGGCCAAACGCGAGCACGGCCCCGACAGCACCGCCTATTACGGCTCCGGCCAATGCCTGACCGAGGAAACCTACCTGTTTCAGAAAATCATGCGCACCGCCCTGCAAACCAACAATGTCGAGGGGAACCCGCGCCTGTGCATGGCCAGCGCGGTCGGCGGCTACCTGAGCTCCTTCGGCGCTGACGAACCCATCGGCAGCTATGCCAATATCGAAAAATCCTCCTGTATCTTCCTGATCGGCTCGAACATGGCGGAAGCCCACCCGGTGTTGTTCCGCCGGGTCATGCGCCACAAGCTCGACAACCGGGACCAGGTCAAGATCATCAATGCAGATCCGCGCTTTTCGGCGACCAGCCGGATCGCGGACCTGCACCTGCAGTTCAAACCCGGCACCGACCTGGCCCTGCTCAATGCCATGGCCTACACCATTATCGATGAAAAGCTTTTTGACCAGCAGTTCCTGGCCGACTACGCCACCTTCCGCCAGGGCAAAGCTGAAGAGGTCGACATGACCGCCTACTGGCAGTCCCTGCAGGATTACAGCCCGGAAAAAACCGCGGCCATCTGCGGCGGCAACATCGACGCGGAAAAGATCCGCGCTGCGGCCCGCCTGTTCGCCACCAGCAAGGGTTCGGTCAGTTTCTGGTGCATGGGGATCAACCAGCGCAAGCGCGGGGTTTGGGCCAACAACCTGATCCACAACCTGCACATCCTGACCGGCCAGCTCTGCCGCGAAGGCGCCGACAGTTTTTCCCTGACCGGCCAGCCCAACGCCTGTGGCGGCGTCCGCGAAGGGGGCGGGCTCTGCCACATCCTGCCCGGCCACCGGCCGGTGGACAACGAAAAGCTGCGCAACCAGGTGGAGGACGCCTGGGGGATTCCGCGCGGGCGCATCGCCCCTAAACCCGGCGCTCATACCATGAAAATGTTCCAGCAGGTCAACGCCGGCGCGATCAAGGCGCTCTGGATCAACTGCACCAGTCCGGCCCAGTCCCTTCCCAATGTCGACCTCTATCGGCAGGGGATGGCGCGCGAGGATGTCTTCATCGTCACCAGTGATATCTTTCCGACCCGCACCACGGAACTCTCTAACCTGGTTCTGCCGACCGCCTTCCATTTCGAAAAGAGCGGCGTCTACGGCTGTTCGGAGCGCCGCAGCCAGCTGACCCTGAAAGCGGTCGAGCCGCCCGGAGATGCGCGCCCGGAAACCTGGATCGCCACCGAATGGTGTGCCCGCATGGCCGATCAACTGCAAGACCCGGTCGCGCTACAGGCGGTCAAACCGTTCCTCGGCAAGGAGATGGCCGTGGCCCAGCCGCAGGCGATCTGGGACGAATACACCCAGCAGTTGACCAAGCACCGCGACAACGACCTGCGCGGCGCCAGTTACCAGGTCCTTGGGCAGATGGCCGACGGCGTGCAGTGGCCAGCCCCCACCGAGGACTACGCCCTGACCGGCGGCACCGGTATCAAGTTCGTCAAGGGGATCGACCCCCTGGCCAGCAGTGAATCCAAGGATGACAAGCCGTTTCAGTTCTACGGCCCGGCCCACCCGGACCGCAAACTCTGGGTCTGGCTCCGCCCTCAGGCCGGGGCCGACGAGGAACCGGACAGCAGCTGGCCGCTGTTCCTCTCCACCGGGCGGGTCATCGATCACTGGCACACCACCAGCATGACCGGCCGTATTCCCGAGCTGATGCGCGCCAACCCCTATTCCTTTGTCGAGATCAACCCCCGCGATGCCCGCCAGTACGGCATCAGCCCCAACGACATGGTTGAAATCGAGACCCGGCGCGGCAAGGTGACCATGCCGGCCAAGGTGGTCGAAGGGCCCATTGTCGGCACGGTCTTCGCCTACTGGCACGATATGCACGAGGACCGGATGATCAACAAGGTGGTCAAGGACAGCTTTGATCCCGGTTCCAAGGAACCGGAATTCAAGATCTGCGCCTGCCGGATCAGGCGGGTCTCCAGTCCGCAGGCCCTCAAACCCTTCGTGGTCAGCTGATTGCGGACACATTCTCAGTCAACCCTTCCGGAGACCGCTGACCGGTCTCCGGAGTATCCCCAGAAAAGGAGCTGCCATGCCCATCGCCAGCTTTATCATGACCCTGGACCGACGCGACCCCGAACAGCTGATCCGCAACTGCCAGCGCGACCCCGAAGTGGAGGTCCACGGCCTGAATGATGCCGGCCTGGCGGTTGTGGTCATTGACGCAGCCAGCAGCAGACGCATGGAGGAGCTGGCTGCCCGCTTGCAACAGCTCGACGGCGTTCTGTCCCTGGCCCCGGTCTATCTCAATGCTGAAGATGAAATCGCCCGCATCGAAAGCGGCGAGTTTCGCCCCGAGTTCTCCTTCGGTCGCAAAAGTGAAAAACCGGCGACATTTTCTTAAACTGCTGGCCGGGGTTGGCCTGCTCCACCTGCCGGCCCCGGCCGCGGCCCGGACCCTGGCCGGATCGCCGTTGCGCGACAACCTGCTGCGGCCACCCGGAGCGGTCCTGGAAGAACGCTATCCGGGCACCTGTATCCGCTGTGGTCGCTGCGCCGAGGTCTGCCCCTATCACTGCATCAGCCAACTCGATATCCGCGCCGGCCTCCATGCCGGCACTCCGGTCATCGCGGTGGAAAAGAGTCCCTGCTATCTGTGCATGAAGTGTGTTCAGGTCTGTCCAACCGGGGCCTTAAACCGCATCAGCCAGGCCGAAACCCGCATGGGGCTGGCGGTCATCGACCACCATAGCTGCGTTTCCTGGCAGCAGGACAGTCTGCTCATGTGCAAAACCTGTTACAATGTCTGCCCGTTCCGGGACCAGGCCATCCGCCTGGAGGAATTCCGGCCGGTCGTGGATGAACGGTTCTGTACCGGCTGCGGCATCTGCACCCACGCCTGCCTGGTCCAGCGGGAGCAGGGGGGTAAAGCCATCAACATCAAACCGATCTATTCAGCCATTAGGTTACCGGAGGTCAGCCCGTGACCCGGCCGTCCTGGAACCGCCTGCGCTATGCCAGCCTGACCGCCTCCTGCAGCCTGCTGCTGGTCATTCCCCTGCTCAACGCCTCCCTGAACTGGAATTTTCTGCAGGGCTGGTACCAGTCCATCGGCATCGGCGATCTCTGGATCGTCTCCCCCCTGGAAGGACTGGAAAGTCTGCTCATCAGCCGGCGCGCCTACGGGCCGCTGCTGGTCGGCATGCTGCTGCCGTTGCTGGTGGCCGTGCTGCTGGGGCGGGTCTTCTGCAGTTGGATCTGCCCGCTCAGCTTTCTGTCCGAAAGCCTCGACCGGCTCCGGCAACTGCTCGGCCTGCAACCCAGCCGGGATCGCTGGCGGTTGTTCCGCCAACTACTCTGGCTAAGCCTGGGGCTGGAGCTGCTGTTGAGCCTGGTCCTGGGCGCGCCGCTGTTCGTGTTTCTCTCCCCGCCTGGACTGGTCGGCCGCGAACTGATGACCTTGATCTTTTTTCACAGCCTGCAGCTGGAAGGGATCATCATTGTCGTGGTCCTGCTGCTGCACCTGCTCAGCCGCCGCTTTTTCTGCCGTTACCTCTGCCCCCTGGGCGGCCTTCTGGCCCTGTGCGGAACCCGGCGACGGCTCAGGGTCAGCCTGCAAAACACCGCCTGCAGCAGTTGTGGCCGCTGCGATCGCAGCTGTCCGCTGGGGCTGCGACCGAGTCAGGGGGAGAGCCGCACGGTTTACTGCTGGAACTGCGGTGCCTGCATCGATCAGTGCCGGAACCAGGAGCTGGCGTTCAAGTTTGTCCGCTCCCCTTGAAAGAAACGCAATTTTTTGCTGCAAAAAGTCTCAATTCCGTTATCATACCTCGCCATGGACAAAGAACCCTCACCCAGCAACTTCCCGGATGTCACCGGCGTCATGCTGGCCGGCGGCCAAAGCCGGCGCATGGGGCGTGACAAGGCGGCGCTCAACGTTGCCGGGCAGACCATGGCCGACCGGGTCCTGGCATTTTTACAAAGCCTGTTCCCACGCACCTTGATCGCCGGCGACCGTCCCGACCTGATTCGCCCCGGGATCGAGTGTTTCCCCGACCGCTACCCGGGCAGTTCCCTCGGCGGTCTGTATAACGGTCTCAGCAACGCGGACAGCGAGTGGATTTTCGCCCTGCCCTGCGACATGCCCTTTCCCAACCCGACCCTGGCAACCGTTCTGCTCGCTCACCGCGCCGCTGTCGCTGCGGTTGTACCACGCAGCGCCGCCGGGTTCGAGCCGCTGTTCGCCCTTTATCACAAAGACTGCCTGGTGCACCTGGAAGCCATGCTGCAGCAGGGCAACTTCCGCATTTACGACTTTTACCAGCGCATTCCCGTTCACTACCTGGATCCCGCTCAATACATCGACGACTGGCAGCGCTCTTTGAGCAATATCAATACCCAGGCGGACCTGGAGCGCATCACCCGGAACGCGGATTTTTAATTAACCAAAAGGAATCGCCGTAATTAAGCTGCGACGGTTAATGAATTTGATGATGGAGCAGAATTTTGATCAGTTATGATGAAGCTGTCGATTTGGTCACCAGCCATTTAACCAGTCTGCCGCCGGTCAATGTTCCGTTGGCGGAAGCCGGGGGGAAAATCCTCGCCGAGAATATCCCGGCCGAATTCGATCTGCCGCCGGCCGACTGTTCCGCCATGGATGGCTATGCCTTTGCCAGAAGCGGACTGGAAAGCAGCCAAGACCTGCGCGAAGTCGGCTTTGTCCCGGCCGGAAGCTGTTTTTCAGGACCCGTGGCGACGGGAGAGGCGGTCCGGATCATGACCGGCGCGCCGCTACCGCCCGGCTGCGATACGGTCGTGCCCATGGAAGAGGTGGTGGTCAAAGACGGGCTGATTCAGGTTCCGACCCCGCCACCACGCGGCAGCAACGTCCGCTACCGGGGGGAAGAGATCAAAACCGGAGCCACGGTGCTGGCCGCGGGCAGTCAGCTGTATTCGGGCTCCATCGGCCTGCTGGCCGCTGCCGGCCGGGATCATGTCAGCGTCTACCCGGCCCCGCGGGTGGCCATTTTGTCCACCGGAGATGAACTGGTTGAACTCGGCGAAAAACCCGATTCCGGAAAAATCGTCAACTCCAACGCCCACATGTTGGCGGCGCGGCTGCGCGAAGAAGGGTTCCTGCCGGAACTGCTCGGGATCGCCCGCGACAACCGGCAGGATCTGGAGTCGCGCCTGCGCAGGGGGCTGGCCTGTGACCTGCTGATCACCAGTGGCGGAATTTCCGTGGGCGATCACGATTACGTCCAGGAGATCCTCACCCAACTCGGCTTTGAAAAAATCTTCTGGAAGGTTGCCATCAAACCCGGCAAACCGATTCTGTTCGGTCGCATCGGCACGCTTCCGGTGTTCGGCCTGCCCGGCAATCCGGCAGCGTCGGCGGCCACTTACGAACTTCTGGTCCGGCCGGCGTTGCGCATCCTGGCGGGCTATCAGGATCCATTGGCACCGCGGCTCCGAGTCCGCCTGCTGGAAGCGGTCAAGGGGGGCGGCCAGCGCCAGCAATTCATCTGGGGCCAACTGGTCATCGATAACGGCGAGCTGTGCCTGCTGCCGTCGCAGATCCGCTCTTCGGGACAGAACCGCAGCCTGCATGGAGCCCAGGCTCTGCTTCCGGTCGCTATCGGCAGTCCGGACCTGGCCGCGGGCAGCCACGCCGAAGTTATCCTGCTGCGCCTGCCACCCGGCCCATTGCTGCAATCGGCACCCTGTTAAATTCAACACCCGGGCAGACAGAATTCCGACCCGGGGCTGCTGGGGATAAGCTTAGCAGGTTGTTGAAAAAGTCCATCCTTGGCCTTTTTCAAGCCCGTCCGTCCATGGGCTCACCAGGCTGTTATTCAACAGCCTGTTAGAGAAAGGTCTGTGGAAGCTTTGGCCGGCTGCAATGTTCCACCAGCTGCTGGCGTTTTTCGCGGATAAAATCGTGATTGAAGATGCGTGCCTTTGGTTGACAGTTTTTGATGCAGGCACAGCACATGATGCAATTATCAGCGTCGGTGATCACCCGATCGGTCAGAGTGATCACCCCGGGCGGACAACTTGCCGCGCACTGCCCGCAGAGGGTGCATTTTTCCACCAGGGTCTCCGGCGCGATCCCGCCAAAGCGCACCCGGTCCCGGTAGGGGGTATTGCCGGGAATCACGGGGGGAATGATTTTTCCCTGTTCCAGCTTGCCGGCAACCTGCCGCCCAAAGGTCACCGCTTTTTCCAAATCCCCACTGTCCGGCCGCCCCAGCGCTACCGGCTGGTCCTTGGTCGCGTAAGAATGTTCGCCGATGAAAGCGGCCGCAGCCACCACTTTAAACCCCTGCCGGGTCACCAGATCACGCAATTCGACCAAAGTATCCTCGAAAGCTCGGTTGCCGTAGAGCGCGACCAGGACCGCCGGAACCCCTGCACTGCGGAAATCCTGCAAGCGCTGCAGGCAAAGCTCCGGCACCCTGCCGGCATAGACCGGAATACCGAACACCGCCACCCCGCCGCCAAGCACCGCCGCACAGCTGGCCTGCGGGAGGGTGACATCATAATGGACGGTCTGTTCCGCACCCAGACCACGGGCAATTGCGGTTACAATCTTATGGGTGGACCCGGTCGGCGAAAAATACACCAAGTGAGCAATTGGTAGCATAGCGACCTCCTTGCCGTCATCGACGGCGCTGCAGCCCTAAGGTTCCTCAGGCCATCCGGTTGAATGCGTCGACATACAATTCGTCAGTCTCGATCTCCTGTTCCAGGTCAAGCAGGAAACGATCCAGAAAATTCCTGGTCCGGCTATCCACCTGAGCGGGAAATTCGCCGTGCCCGGCCCCTTTGACCGGAATCAGATAGCTGGGTCGGCCGGCTTCGATCAGTGCCTTATCCAGGCAAACCGCCTGGGCGTATGGCACCACCGGGTCTTCGGTGCCATGTACTGTCAGCACCGGCGGTGACTGCGCAGAGACATGGGTCACCGGCGAAGCGATGCTGAGCTGGGTTTCATTCTCAGTCAACTCTCTGCCGAGCATTTTGGCTTCCAAGCTGATCCGCTCATCCGCTCCGGACTGCCCGAGGAGCGCGGCCAGATCAGTGACTCCGGCATAGTTGACCACGGCGGCAACTTTGCTGCTGACGTGGCGGTGAGCACCAAGGCCCCCTTCCAGCCCGTGCCGATCTCCGGTCAGCCCGAGCATCAACGCCAGGTAAGCGCCGGTTTCCTGCCCCCAGACCGCGATCCGCTGCGGGTCCATGCCGAGGTCCTCGGCATGCTCGCGAATCCAGCGGATAGCAGCTTTACAGTCATAGAGCTGTGCCGGCCAGACCGCTTCCTTGACGGTCCGATATTCAACCGAAACCCCGATATAGCGGCCACTGCGAACCAACGGCAGCAGATGGGGCAGACCGTCCTTTTTATCCCCCTCGGTCCAGCCCCCGCCATGAAAGAAGACCACCACCGGCAACTTGTCGGCATGCGGTTTAATGGGGCGGAAAATATCGAGCCGCTGCCGTGAATTATCCGAAGAGGCGTAAGCGACATCAAGCCGGAAGCGGATCCGCTCTTCCGCCAATTCCGCCTGGACAGGATCCTTTTGAGGAGCGTCGCCGTCCCCCTGGCCCGCCTGGTTATTGGCCTTGCGCGGTCCGAAGAAATGCACATAACCGGCGATCAGGCCGCCGAAAAGAATCAGGATAAGGATAATGTAGACAACCATAAGAAAGCCTCGAACCGATTGCTAAGCAAAAATTCCCTGCGGGTTCGGCCGGCCTGCAGCGCTGCCCCGCGTAATGAACAAGCAGGGCGGAACGACAGATTCAGGACAGCCAGAACAGATCCTGCACCGGTCTTCCTTCTTTATAATAAAGAGCCGGATTCAGTAATACGAAAAAGATATGAACTCCACCGAACCCCTCTGCACTGAGCAACTCGTTCATGGTCGCGGCAATCAAATCATGCTTTTTCTGCTCGCGGGGAAACATATAAATTTCCAATGATTGCGGCGTTTCAGACAGCTGGATTATTTTCAGAAGTTCAATTTTGACAATCTCCCGAGGAACGGCCGCCGCCCAGGAAAACTTTTCCACCAATGCCGGCAGTAACCGGCGCAGGCAGTTCTCCTCGAACCCTTTGAATCTTAAAAACGGCATAATCTCCCCTGGTATTTTGGTAATTTACAACGGGTGCCAACCTGGACAAACCTTGCGCCAAAGTGGCTTATTGTTGTTTTAAGCTTGCTCGGTCCAGTTCTCCAAACCACTTTCTAAAGCCTGGATCATGGCCGGGAGCTGCGTCATCTGTTCCTCATTCAGCACAGCCAGCAACTGTTCCTCAAGAGCCTGTACCCGCTGCTGAACCCGTCGGGCGCAAATTTTCCCGGCGCTGCTCAAAGAAAGCCGCTTAGCCCGCCGATCCAGGGCGTCGGCACTGCTTTCGATCAGTCCTTTGTCCTGCAGGGTTTCCAACAGCCGGACCAGCGACGGCCCTTTGACCCCGAGAGCTTCAGCCAGGTCCTTCTGCCGGGTCCCGTCGCCGAGGATATTGAGATAAAACAGCGGCCGCCAGGTCGCATCGGTCAGGCCCGAGGTGCGCAGTTCCTGATCCACTATTTGCCGCCAGCGCCGAGTCAGCAGAGCAAAACGAAACAGCGGCCCGCCATCAACAATTTTGCTTAAAGATGAACTCATTCTAAATTGATAGCACCCTATCTATCTCGGCGCAATGATTATTTCCTTGCGCGGTTGCCCCTCCCCGAGCAGGAGATTTCGCCTGGAAAAGCCCGCTATTTGCAGACTGGGAAAATGAGTCCGGCCATGGCTCGACATGGCGCTGGATGGCCAAGGCAATGCCGGGTCTGCAGTGCAGAGTGAGAAAAAAGAGGCCGAACGTCAACCCTGACGTTCGGCAAGAGGATGGGTATCCTGAACAGAATCTGATGGACGGAGCAACGTCTGGCAGAAATCCTTCCGCAGGAGGGCTCGCCGATTGAACCATCCTGCGGAAGAAGGGAGGAAAAATATGTCGATATTCTTATCGTTATATAGATAAATAATATTGAAGTCAAGGGGATTTTTCCACTCCCTTGCACCCGACTTTCCACGGGTCCGGGCCACCACCGAAAAAAACACCTATTCCCCTGCAATGCGGTCTTTTTTTGATTGCTTTTGCGCCACCGATTCAGGTAGATAAGCGCAACCTGAAATGCGCCTGGCAGCGTCCTGCTGACGGCGCTGCTCAGCCCCAAAACATTTCTTTGTGGAGGTCATATGACCATCACCCCGGAACGCTCCCCGCGCCAGCTCATCATCGAACAAAACCGCCGGGACTTCAGCGCGATTTATTCTCAACTGGCCTTTCCGGCCCCGGCCGTTGCCTCTGCGGCAACGGAGCGGCGCGAGCAACTGTTAGCCCTGATCAACAGTCGAGGCGAGGCGGTCTGCGGCGGCACCAAACCCTTCTCCGGGCAGCTCTCGCCCGGGTGTCGGATCTGCACCGAGGGGGCCTGGTCGTGTCTGTTCATCAATGGCCGCTGCAACCGCAGCTGCTTTTACTGCCCGACCAGCCAGGATGCCATCGGCTTGCCAACCACCAACAATATTACCTTCCGCTCCCCGGCGGATTATGTCGCCTACCTGCAGCAATTCAGCTTTCGCGGCATGAGCCTTTCCGGCGGTGAGCCGCTGCTCACCCCGGGCCGTTCCCTGGCCTTTCTGACTGCGGCCAAAAGACGCTTCGGCTGTGAGCTGCACAGTTGGCTTTATACCAACGGCAGCTTGGTGGATGAAAATATCCTGCTGCGCTTGCGCGATGCCGGGCTGGATGAAATTCGTTTCGACATCGGGGCCCTTGACTATGCTCTGGATAAAGCGGCCCTGGCCGTCAAAATCATTCCGACGGTGACGGTGGAGATTCCGGCCGTCCCGGAACAGCTCGAGAGGCTCAAACAACGCCTCTGCGAGATGGCGGAATGCGGCATCAAACATTTCAATCTTCATCAGTTACGGCTGACCAATTATAATTATCAGCGCCTCGCCAAACGCCCCTACACCTATCTTCACGGCCCCAAGATCACGGTTCTCGAATCAGAGCTGACCGCCCTGGAATTAGTCGCCTACAGCCTTGAACAACAACTGCCGGTCGGGGTCAATTACTGCTCTTTTGCTTATAAAAACCGTTATCAGCAGGCTGCGGCCCGCGGCCGCGGAACTGAGCTGTTCAAACAACGCTGGGAAACAGCAACGGCGGCGGGTTTTCTCCGCAGCCTTGAACTGAGCGGCGAGGAGAAGAACCTGACCCAGGTCGCCGCCAAGCTGCGGGAATCGGACGTGGACGCTGCCAGCTGGACCTTGGCAACAGCCCACCAAAGCCTGGCGTTTGCTGCCGAGCTGGCACCGCTGCTCGCGGCCGCTGCCCTCTCTTTGCGAGTCAGCTATGCGGCCACCCCGGTTCACGAAGCCCTTTCCTACCGCAATCCCTTTCGCGAGGTCCGTCTGCCGAGCTCGGCCAAGATATTCGCAGAACGGGTCAAAACGCAGACCTTCACTCTGGAGGGTGCCCGGGTCGATGCCTTTCTAGCCCTGCTCAACCGCCCGGGCGATGAAAAAATGGTCGGCTTGCGCCAGTTTTTCCCGGAAATCGCCCCCTATGAGGAGCCGGAACAAGGCCTGCAGGATTATTTCTAACAGGATGAACAGCCTGCCGAGTTCAGGAATGGGCGAGCAAAAGCAATGCCGCCTTGCTAAGGCATTGATTTTGTGAGGTGGAGGAAAACTTGCGACGAACCATAAATCTGTGGCATAACGCCCAAAAGACTTGCTGCATTAACCGCTCATTCAAAAGAGGAGTTCGAAGCCCATGTTATACGTCATCCGCTGTGTCGATAAAGCCGATTCCCTGCAGGTCCGGCAGGATAACCGTCCGGCCCATATCGAATATCTGAAAAGCTTCACCGCTCAGCTCCATGCCGCCGGTCCGGTTCTCGACGACCAGGACAACATGTGCGGTTCGGTGATCATTCTCGATGTTGCCGACCGCAGCGCCGCTGAAGCCTTCGCCGCCGGCGATCCCTATGCCAAAGCCGGACTTTTTCAGCAGGTTTCCATCGACCGCTGGAACAAAGTTCTGCCTTGATCTGAAAAACGGCGCTGCTCCTGCGCAAGGAAAGTCAGGTTTCATCACCTGCCCACCGCCTGAGCGGGCCGTTTCCATGGCCAGCGTTTGCGCTGGTCAGCTCAGCACCCCCCCAAAAAAACCGGTCCAATACAACGGACCGGTTTTTTTGTAAAAACTCTGAGAAACCCGCTCCACCCCTTTTTCGGACAGAGCGGGATGGTCTGTTACTGATCCAGAGTGATCCCGAAAAATTCAGCCATCACTTTGAAAATATCCGTGTTGTCGATGACCCGGGTTTCCACATCGGGATACATGCGGCCTTGATACTTTTCAAACAGGTCCGCGGCGGCATAGCCTTTGGCGTACAGCGAAACCAGTTCGTTGGTATGCCCGCCGGTTGCGTAAAAAACATCCCCGTCGGGATAAATGTATGAACCGCAATAGGCATCACTGCATTCCGTTGGAGCCTCCTGCTGGGTCGGCAGATCACCCAGGCCTGGTTTGAGGGCACGATTAACCCGCATGAAGCTGTTGCCATGGTCGGACGTCACAATCAGCAGAGTATTTGACCAGTCAATCTGATCACCCGGTTGCTCGACGTAATCGATGGCGGTTTTGACCGCCTGCTCCAGGTCTTCCACCCCGCCAATCATCCCGCTGAAGTTATTGGCATGGTTGCTCCAATCGATATCCCCCTGCTCAACCATCAGGAAGAAACCGGCCGGATCCTGGCTGAGAACCTTCAGCGCCGCGGTCGTGGATTCGGCCAAACAAGGATCTTCGCTGTCCGCCTTGCTGAATGACGGGCTACCTGGGGTATCGGTCACCAACGGGGTGGCGATTTGAGCGGCACCGAACAATCCAAACAGTTTTTTTCCTGCGGCAGCAGCCTGATCAGCCGCCGCGAGGAGATTTGTTCCACCGTTGCCACCCGGGTTTTTTTCCACAAAAACATACTCGTTATCCGCGGCTATCGCCTGATAGGCCGCTTTGGTGATATAGCGATAATCGGGTTCGGCCGCAGTGCCGTTGTAAGCCGGGTGGCCGGCGCCGATCACCACATCAGGGCGCACGTTGAAGATCACATCTTCCGAGATCTCGCCATAGTTGTTACGGTTGATGTTATGAGACGAAAAGGTTGCCGGGGTGGCGTGGGAAAATTCCACCGTGGACACAACTCCGGTTGCTCCGGCGCGCTGTCCCCAGACTTTGTCGATGACATTCTGCAACATACCGTCCGCTGCGTCTCCCGAAGCCCAGGAAATATTACCATCATCGGTCTTGATCCCGGTCGACATCGCCGTCCCGGCGGAAGCGGAATCGGTCGCATGAGCCAGCAGATACGAATCAATCAGCGGATACGGCAGCCCCCCGGCGACCGCTGGATCATAACCGGCTCGGCAGTCGAGCTGGTCAATCAGCGTCGCAGCGGCGTAACCCAGTTCATGACGAGCTGCAGCATAGCTGTTGTAGGTATCCACATCCCAGGTGGTGACATAGCCGGTGAAATCGAAATTGTGGAAGGACAGCCCGGCATCGGTCCCGTACATATAGCGGGAACCGGCAATTTCGTGGGCTTTCTGCATGCCGTCACCAATAAACAGAATCACATTGTAACCCTGGTCGGCAGCATTTTTTGCCGCCCGGTAAACATCGGTATTGTCCAACAGCTCGGTGCCGCGGTTAAGAACTCCCTGGCGACCTTTCAGGTAATCAACCCCGGCGCCCTTGGCATAGAGGGAGACCAGTTCATTGGTATGGCCGCCGGTGCCGTAGAACACTTCACCATCCGGGTAGCTGGAACCGTCCTGACTGGGCAGATCTCCTGCGCCAAGGGCCAGAGCGGTGTTGAAACGCAGGTAACTGTTGCCGTGGTCGGACGTCACCATCACCAGGGTATTGTCCCAGGACAGGCCATTGTCACCGTTGTCGACCATCGCCGCGGCTTTGGCTACGGCGCGGTCCAGGTCGATGACCCCGCCGACCATCCCGCTGAAATTATTGGCATGGTTGCTCCAGTCGATATCCCCCTGCTCAACCATCAGGAAGAAACTGTTGCCATTCTGACTGAGAACCTTAATGGCAGCCTCGGTCGATTCCGCCAGCAGCGGGTCAGTCTCATCGGCATTACTGAAGGTCGGCGCTGCAGGAGTATCGGTGACCAACGGTGTTGCTATCTGGGTGGACCCGAACAGGCCAAACAGCTTCTTGCCTTGGGCCACGGCGCTATCCGCTGCAGCCAGGAGCGCGTCGCCGCCATCGACAGACGTGGTCTTTTCGACAAAGACATACTCCGCGTCGGCCTTGATCGCGGTATAGTCGGCCTGCGCGACATAGTGATCGGAACCGACGAAATCAGGATGTCCGGCACCGATCACCACATCCGGCCGGGTTTCCGCCACGATCTCATGCGCGATCTGCTGGTAATTGTTGCGATTGACATTATGGGAGGCAAAGGAAGCGGGCGTGGCATGCGAGAATTCCACCGTCGATACAACACCATAGCTTCCCCCCCGGGTGCGATAGTATTCACCGATTGTGGTTAGCTCCCCTCCAACCGGGTCTCCGGTCGTCCAGGCAATATTCCCAGCGTCGGTTTTCACACCGGTCGCCATAGCCGTTCCCGCAGACGCTGAATCGGTTGCCGCACCGGCGAGAAAATATTCATCCTTGGCGGCTGTGGACAAACCCGCTTTGAGCAGATCATAACCGTACTTGGCCGTAATATTTTCCGGATCGTAACTGGCGGCGGAAGCCTCTCCGGCATAATTGTTATAGGTGGTTACATCCCAGGTCGTGACATAATTCTGATAAGGAAACTCGCTCTGATCCTGCCAGACCAGACCGCTCTCGTTGCCATAAAAGTAGCGGCTGGCAGCCAGTTCGTGCTCTTTTTGCATCCCATCACCGATGAACAGGATGACGTTTTTAGGTGCCGCATAACCATTCGCGCCAGCGGCCCCGTCGCGCCCGTCATCACCATCCGATCCACACCCCGCCAACAACATCAGCAAGGCAAACAGGCTGATTAACTCCTTGGTCCATGGAGGACACTTGACCCACAATCGTAATCGTCGTTGCACAATCATACCCCTTTTCCTGGAAAGAAAAGTCATCGGACAATCACCTGACCGCCGGATGACATGAATGAGGCAGACTGTCCGCTGAAGTAACAGATTGTTAGAAAAGTCCATCACTGGCTGTTTCCAACAGCCTGAAAACAGATTCAGCTTGTCGTCTGCAGTTCGCATGAATCCCACCCCCAAGCACCACACTGCATCGGCAGGAAAATGTCTGAACCACGGTGATAAATGCAGGAAAAAGATTATTGTTTCGTTAGATTTGCAACAATTCCGGATGAGATTTAACACTCACAAAGCGTAGTTTTTAAAATAGAGGATTTTTATTCATCTGAAATTGCAGGAAGGATTCAGAAGATGTGCAGTTTTTCAGAACAGCCTTGGTGAGCGGGTCGGAACAGCCAAGACAAGACCGCCGCAGACTGCCCCCGATATGAAAAAGAACGTTCCATTCTTGCAATAAACAAGGAACTTCCCTATGCTTTTAACTGCCAAGAAATCCTCCCAAAAGGTTGTTTTGGCACGGGCAGGGGGGATAGGCAGTCCCCCTTGCCCAACTTTATTCCCCAGAATCGGCCGATTGGCATCATTTTTTCAATTCTTGCAGCAGCAGTTGCTTCCCACGACCAAGAAACTCCGCCAATGACCAGGACTCGTTACTGAGCGCGCTTTGCCCGCCCGGCGCCAGAACATAAGTCTCCGCCAGCAACTGCTCGCCACTGGTACTTTCCACCAAGACAGTGGTCCGTTCATATTCGCCACCTTCAAACCGGTCAAGTCGCGCCAGCAACTCCGCTGAAACATTGAGATACAATCGCCCTGCAACTGTCTCCCCGGCCCTGATGACAATACCCGGATAAACCTGTCCGCAAATTTTCCTGCGCCGATAACCGTGGAGCCGCACCGCAATGGACGGCGGTACCGTACCAGCGACCAGTTGCATGATGTCTTCATCCAGGAGGGTGCCATAGACAAAAAGATTCATCGTGGTTGTCCCGTCACAAAAGCTAATTTTCCTAACATTCAAGAGGTTAAACCTGTCTAACAGCAACTTTCACCCAGCCATTCCGCTAACCACCAGCTAACAATCCGCCCCGTACGGACAGCCTTTCCGGCCCTCCTTGGACCGACGCCCGTCGAAACAATCCGGCAACTTAGGATAATTTTTGGCACCAAATCACAAACAACCGAAGAACAACCGGAAAAGTATTTTTTATTTCCCTACATTAATGATGACCTAACCGCCGGACAACATCTGTCTAACCAGAATAGTCGAAAGTAGCTGTCGCACAACGATTTTTATACTTCATCAGTCCCGGACAACCAGAACGAACAGCAAGCTGTTACTAAAATTCGATCATTCAAATTCAAACTGAAGGAGATGCAGATGGAGACACAAAGGTTGCACAGACGTATCAGAATGTCGTTTTTCCTGGCCCCATTGCTGGCGGCACTGCTACTGAGCGGCTGCAGCGATAACGACAACAACAGCCAAGAACCCCCTGCGGACATGGCCTTTTCCCAAATTTCAGTCCCCCTCAGCGATACCCAGAAACGATCCGTACTGGCCACGGACTCGGTCAAAATTGATGGGACCAGCTATGCCATCGGTTACAACACCCTGCTTAGAAGCGGCCAGGTTATCGGCACCGAAACCTTCGGTCTGATTCGCGACTATCAGGGGGCGCCAGTCATTCAGGAGGACAACTCCGAGTTCATCTCGAATTCCGCCGATTTCACCTCCTTGCTCCACCTCGGCGACAAACTCTACAGCGTGACCCATTTTGAAAGTCAGCCGGGCGGCATGTACCTGACTGAACTGAACCAGGCCAGCGACGGCACCCTGACCGCGGTCAGCACTCGCAGCATCGACTTTTCCCAATGGGGCGGGCTGTGGACACCCTGCGCCGGCAGCGTCACTCCCTGGAATACCCACCTCGGTTCTGAAGAATACGAACCCGATGCCCGTGCCTATGAGGCCGCCACCAGCAAGGACGACATCGGTTCCTATTTCGGCAGCATGTCCAATTATTTTGCTGTCCCCTTTTATGCGCCGACGACCACGGTTGCCGACATCAAAGAGGTGGTCAATCCCTATGCCTACGGCTACCCGACGGAAGTCATCGTACAGGAAAACGGCAGCTACAGCGTCCTCAAGCATTATGCCATGGGGCGGATGGCCGTCGAACTGCCCTATGTCATGCCCGATCGGAAAACTGTTTATATTTCGGATGACGGCACCAATGTCGGACTGTTCATGTTCATCGCCGACAGCGCCGGAGACCTGAGCGCCGGAACCCTGTACGCTGCCCAACTTGAACAGTTGGCGGCTACCGACGGAGGTTCTTTTAATCTTAGCTGGATCGACCTTGGTCACGCCACCTTTGCGCAGATCAAAACCGCCATCGACAACCATGTCGTATTCAGCGACATCTTCGACAGTGTCGAGCCGACCACTGACGGGACCTGTGCCAGCGGCTACACCTCCATTAACACCACCTGGGGGCATGAATGCCTGGCCGTTAAAACCGGCATGGAGACCGTCGCCTCACGCCTGGAGTCCCGCCGCTATGCGGCCATGCTCGGCGCAACCACGGAACTGCGCAAAGAAGAAGGGATCTCCTTCGACCCCGACGGTATGACCCTGTTTGTCGCCATGAGTGAAGTGGCCAAAGGGATGGAAGACGGTTCCAGCAACGATAACGGCGGCCCCAACCAGGTCCGCCTGGCCAAGAATGCCTGCGGGACCGTCTATCAATTGGCGGTTGGTACCGATCCGCTGATCGGCAGTGATTATGTGGCCAAGGACATGGCCGGCTTGATCAGTGGCATTCCAACCACCTACCCCGATGGCAGCGATTATGCCGGCAACACCTGCAATGTCAACGGGATCGCAAACCCTGACAACATTACCTTCATCCCCGGGAAAGATACCCTGATCATTGGCGAGGACACCGGCAGCGGCCATCAAAACGATGCCATCTGGGCCTATGATCTGTCCAAAGACCAATTGACCCGAATCCAGACCACCCCTTACGGTTCGGAAACCACCTCCCCCTACATTTATCCGAGCCTGAACGGCCACGGTTACCTGATAAGCGTTATCCAGCACCCTTACGGGGAATCGGATCAGGACAAGCTGACTGACCCGGCTGATGCCGCCGCTTATGTCGGTTATATCGGCCCTTTCCCGGCCCTCGGTGCTGAAGGACCGAACCTGGTCGACAACACCCGCGGCCGGCAGGGCATGACCAGCCTCAACTTCCTTGACGTCCCGGCACCGACCCTTGACAGTGAAAAACGCAAAATCTGGGGCACCCCTTCCGCTTCGGTCAACGGAACCGGCCATGCCATCGGCTTCAACACCATCCTGCGTAGCGGCGACAGTCTCGGCAGCGCCACTTTCGGGCTATTGCTCGATCAGCACGGTACCCCGCTGACCGCTGCCGACAACTCCCAGACCGTCTCCAACTCCAATGACTTTGCCTCGCTGCTGGATCTGGGCAGCAGCCTTTACAGCGTCTCTCATTTCGAAAGTCGCCCCGGCGCCATGTACCTGACCCGGCTGGAACAGGGTACCGATGGCAGCCTGACCCCGCTCAGCACTCAAAACATCGACTTTTCCGCCTGGGGCGGCCTCTGGGTTCCCTGCGCCGGCAGCGTCACGCCGTGGAACTCACACCTCGGTTCGGAAGAGTATGAACCGGATGCGCGGTCGTTTGAAAACGCCACCAGCATCCAGGAGATCAAAGACAACGGCAGTTTCGATCAGATGGCCAAATATTTCGATGTCGATCCGGATGCCGCGGCAACCACGGCGACTGACCTCAAAGCGGTTCTCAATCCTTACAAATACGGTTTCCCCACTGAAGTCAGCGTGGCCGCCGACGGCAGCTATACCATCGCTAAACACTATGCCATGGGGCGGATGGCGGTCGAATTATCCTATGTCATGCCGGATGAAAAGACCGTCTACATTTCCGACGACGGCACCAATGTCGGCTTCTTCATGTTTGTCGCCGACACCGCCGGCGATCTGAGTAACGGGACCCTCTACGCCGCGCAGTTGAATCAAACCGACGCCGCAGACGGTGGCGCTTTCGATATCAACTGGATCGACCTCGGCCATGCGACTTTCGCGGAACTCAACACCGCCATCAACGCAGGAACCAGCTTCAGCGATATTTTCGACGCGGTCGAACCGGCCACGAACGGAAGCTGTGCCAGCGGCTACACCTCCATCAACACCAGCTGGGGGCATGAATGTCTGGCTGTCAAAACCGGCATGGAGACCCTGGCTTCGCGCCTGGAATCCCGCCGCTATGCCGCCATGTTGGGGGCAACTACCGAGTTGCGCAAAGAAGAGGGGATCACCTTCGACCCTGACGGCATGACCCTGTACGTGGCCATGAGTGAAGTGGCCAAAGGCATGGAAGACGGCTCCAGCAACGATAACGGCGGACCGAACCAGGTCCGCCTGCCCAAAAATGCCTGCGGAACCGTCTATCAACTGGCGGTCGGCACCGATAGCAGCATCGGCAGCAACTATGTCGCCATGACCATGGTCGGCCTGGTCAACGGCACCCCGGTCAGCTACGACCCGGCCAGCGTCTATGCCGGCAACACCTGTGATATCAATGGTATTGCCAACCCGGACAACCTCACCTTCATCCCCGGCTACCACACTCTGATTATCGGCGAAGATACCGGTAGCGGCCATCAGAACGATGTCATCTGGGCCTATCATCTCGACACGGAGGAGCTGACCCGAATCCAGACCACCCCCTACGGTTCGGAAACCACCTCCCCCTATTTCTATCCGAACATCGGCGGTAACGCATACCTGATGAGCGTGGTTCAGCATCCCTATGGCGAGTCCGATCAGGACCAGCTGGAAGATTCGGCGGATGCTGCAGCCTACACCGGCTTTGTCGGTCCGTTCCCTGCCATGGATAGTGCGGACTGATCTGAGCCCGTGATTCTGCATTCCGTTTCATCAATCGGGGGGAGCTGTTGCGCTCCCCCCTTTTCCCGTTTTGGGAAGGAGGTTTGACCATGAGCAGATTCGCCTTCTGCACTATCATCCTATTGTTCCTGGCGGCCTGTGGCGGTTCCGGCAGTTCCGATTCCGGACCGGACCCGGCTGACACCCCTGACAACAGCTACAGCACCACCGACCTGCGCAGCAAGGAGCTGGTCAATCCGGCCGCTTATATCCCGGCCCAGTGCTTCACCGTCACTCAACCTGAGGAGGGGGGGCCGACCTACAATCCTTGTTACAGTTGCCATACGGCATCCATCCCACCCAACTACGTGAATGATCAGGATCTTCAGTTGGAGTACAGCTTCCCGGCAGCATTGCTGGAGAATCCCTGGAGCAACCTGTTTATCGACCGCAGTGCAGCGGTCGCGGCTATCTCCGACGCGGAGATTCTCAACTACATCCGCACCGATAACTACCAGGATGACCAGGGGCAGATCCTCCTTGCTGAAAAACTTAACAATCTGGCTCCGGATTGGGACTTTGACGAGGACGGCCAGTGGGACGGTTACATCCCGGATTGCCGCTTCAACTTCGACGAACAGGGGTTTGATCAGAATGGCAGCGCCTATACCGGCTGGCGGGCGTTTGCCTACGCATCGTTCCCGAGCACCTTCTGGCCGACCAACGGTTCGGTCAATGATGTGCTGATCCGGCTTGGCGACAGTTTCCAGCAAAATGCGGACGGCGACTTCGATCTGACCATCTACAAAATCAATCTGGCGATTGTCGAAGCCCTGGTCACTCGCCGCGATGTCCTTCTGGCCAGTCCGATCAACGAAGCAGATTACGGCATCGACCTGGACCGCGACGGCAGTTTGGGAACCGCCCTCCAGGTCACCTTCGCCTGGTCGCCGACCGAAGGGCGGGAGATGAATTATGTGGGCAGGGCGGAAAGCGAACGGGAGAACGGCACGCTTCACCTGGCCGCCGGCCTGTTTCCGGAAGGCACCCAGTTCCTCCATACCGTTCGTTATGTGGATATCGACGATGAAACCGGCGCCGTCAAACTGGCGCCACGGATCAAAGAATTACGCTATGCCATAAAGCGAACCTGGCAGACCTACTCGGAGCTGCTCCAGGCAGCATTGGAAGAAGCCAAAGAGAACCACGACTTTCCCGATCGGACCCGACAGCTGATCGGTAACGTCGAACAGGGCATAAACAATGATCAGGGCTGGCTCTATCAGGGCTTCATCGAAGATGCAAACGGCGAACTCAGGCCGCAGACTTATGAAGAGACCGCTTTCTGCATCGGTTGCCACAGCGGCATCGGTGCCACGGTGGACGGAATCTTCTCCTTTCCGCGCAAACTGACGGCTGATCGCACGGAACGTCAGGGCTGGTACCATTGGAGCCAGCTCAACCGTCAGGGCACAAAGGAACCGCTGCTTGCCATCAATAATGCCGGCGTTCAGTTTGAGTACAGTTTCTACCTGCGTTACAACCAGGCCGGCGACGAGTTCCGTAACAACACAGAGGTCATTACCAAGTTCTTCCCGGCCGGCAGTATTGACAGCGACCAACTGCAAAAGCTGCATGACGACGTTTCGCTATTGCTCTATCCGTCCCGGGAACGTGCCCTGACCATGGCCAAGGCCTACAAGTCCATTGTCGCCGAACAAAGCTATATTTACGGCCGCGACGCCACGGTCACCGCGCCGGCCAATGTCCACAAAACGCTCCGCGAAGACCAAGCGACCGGTATCACAGCTGCCACCAACAAGGGGGCGTTCCACACCGCGCTCGGCCCGGTCCGGACCCTCAGCTATGCCGATGCTATTGTTGCCGGCAGCCCAACCATGGAGACCCTGACCGGCGGGCACGGTTCAACGCCGGACTCGACCCGGTATCAGATCGACGCAAACGGACTGATCCACCCGGCCACCTACAGCCTGGCCGGGGTCGATTTCGGCTTCAGTTTTCCTGAACGCCTGACCTTGCCGACCCGGCAACTGATTCCCAATGGCGACAACCCGTCCTGTTACCGCTGCCACCGGCTACCGGCACCCATGCCCACGGGGCATCCGGCTACCGATCCTGCGGTGGTCCTTCCGGACAGTTCCGGCAATGAGATCTATCCTCTCACCCAGTTGACCTCGGACAACGCCATAGACAATATGCCGGTGGCCAGCCCGGACGGCCACCTCCTTTCCTGGATCAGTACCCGCAGCGGCAACGACCAGCTCTGGCTGATGGCAACAGACGGCTCCAACCAGCGCCGTCTGGCCCCGACAACGGGAATCCAGGGTTGGCAACAATTCAGCCCTGACGGTCAGCAGATTGCCTTCTGGGAATATGACCCGGCAACCACGACGCATAAACTGCAAATGACCGACCTCACCGGCCACCTCACCACCCTGGACAGCAGCAGCGGCGCCATCGAGCGACCGGTCTTTACCCCCGATGGCAGCCATATCGCTTATGCCAAACAGAGCGCTGGCAATTGGGACATCTGGCTCATCGCTGTAGACGGCAGCGCCAGCTACCGGCTGACCAGCGCCGAGGACATGGAGACCAGCCCCTGGTTCAATGCTGACGGGGTGATGGCTTACAAAGTCGCGCCAAGCGGGGACTATGGTCTCACTGTCGAACGCTTCATGACCTTTGAAAACGGCTATAACGCCCCCCATAGCTATGCCTGGGACGGTCCCCATTCGGTCCAGCTCAGCGATATGAACAGTGATAATGGCTTGATCGCCTTGACCGCAGAAGCGCTCAGCGACACCAGCGGCAAGGAACGAATCAGCTATCTGGCGGTGATCGCGGACCTGCGTTTGGAGGACGGAACGGCAACCGCCGCAAACCCGCGGCTGATTTCCAAATCGGCCACTCTTGGCGACCGTGGTATCCGGTTCTCTCCAACTGGCGACCGGGCTCTGTTCTGGTCGTTCAACCAGGATGGCCGAGCCGGGCTCTGGCTCTACGACCTCGCCACGGCTAGCAGCCGGCAGCTCACCCGCACAGGGTTTGACTTCGAACCGGCCTGGGCCGCTGACGGCAATAGCCTGTTCTTCACCTCGACCCGGGGCGGTGGCCAATACAATATCTGGCGACTCGATTTATAATCAATCCTTTGTCCACGGCGCCATTCCCCCGGCACCGTGGACAACAAATCCGCCCAAAAGACAGAATGTTGTTGCAACCTTCAGGACAACTGCGGCTTGAACTCTCGGTTAATTCAGTGTACCTTGCTTTCGCTACCATTTATGTATTTCAAGCTGAGAGGGGTCATGGAAGGTTTCAATCTTTCAACCGCGGGGAAAAAACTTTTCGGGGCCCTCTTTACCCTTTTTCTTGTTCTGCATACCACTGCGGCGGCGGGAAAAGGTCCTCTGACCCTTGGAATCCACCCATTTCAATCCGCTAGAATCCTCCAGCGACAGTTTTCACCCCTGGTTGAATATTTAAGTCTTCGCCTTGACCACCCTGTCGAGTTGCGCATTGGCAGCAGCTACCGGGAACATGTCGAATCCGTTGGCCGGGATCTGGTTGATATCGCCTATCTCGGCCCCCTCGGCTATATCGAAATGGTTGATAGATACGGCCCCAAGCCGCTGATTGCCGGCCAGGAAACTAATGGAAGTCCTATTTCCAACAGCGTTATTTTTACCCGGATCAATAGTGGCATTGCGTCCCTGACCGCTCTTGAAGGCCAACCTTTCGCTTTTGTTAATCGCCATTCCACGATGGGCTATCTGTTGCCGGCGTTTGTTTTAAGTCAACACAACCCGACGCTGCTGACCCAACACCGCTACCAATTTTTAAACACCCATGAGAATGTCGTCCTCGGCGTTCTCAGCGGGGATTTTATTGCTGGCGCTGTGAAAGAAACCGTTTTCAACAACTACAAACAGCACGGGCTGAAAGAACTGGCCCGCTCACCGGCATCGGCCGAGCATCTGTTTGTCGCCCGCAACGGGCTGTCCAGAGCCGAACTGGGTGCATTACGACGTGCCTTCTTCGACCTGCGATCCCTGCCGGAAGGAACGGTCATCATGCAGGCCATCACACCGACCATCTCGGCGTTTGTGCCGATTAAGGACTCTGCTTACAATCCTCTGCGCCAAGTTCTCCACAACCTTGCCGAAAAAGGCCTCCTTGATGAATGAGTCTGGACAAAAAAATCTAGCCATCCGTTACTGGTCTATCTGCGGTCTGATCTGCCTGCTGCAGATTATTATCATCTGGTACAGTATTTCTTTGGTTCATAACGCACAAATCAAAGACGTTTCAACCAAGACGGAAACCTATATTTCTTTTTTACAGGATCTGATCCAGGAAAAACTTCAGGAAAAGAACTACTCTTCTGCTGCGGCACTGGTGCAATCATGGGGTCGTCAGCAGTCCGACTATGTCAGCTCAATCAGCCTGACCATGGCCAACGGCTTCCTGCTGGGCGACTACCGTTCCAAAGAGCCATCTCCCTTCCAAAAGCGCTTTACCAGAACAATTCCATACTCTTATGACGGTGCAGCCAAATTGGTTATCGTTGTTGACCTGGGTCGGGTCCGCAACCATACCCGGAACCTGGAATATCTTTTCGGTAGCAGCGCGGCCCTGTTCTGCCTGTTGCTGGTTTTTCTGACCCAACTGCTGATTCGCAAAAACAGGCTCGCCCTTGAATTGGCCAGACACTCGCAAGAGCTGACCGAATCGGTCACCGAGCTGAAAAAAGAGGTGGCTGCCCGCCAGAAAGCGGAAGCGGCCCTGACCGAAAGTGAAGAAAAATACCGCTCTCTGATGAATCATCAGAGTGACGCCATCATCCTCCATCAATTTGAAGATGAAGGGTTCGCCACATTCAGCGAGGTCAATCATCGGGCCACCGAGCTGTACGGTTACGATTACGAGCAGATGCTGGAGATGAGACTTTCGGATATTGTCTGCGAAGAGGACCTCAAACGCCATCTGGCGGAAGGGCGCAAGGAAGAACTGCGCAAGGTTGGCCGAATCTTTGTCGAAACCCGGCACGTCAAGAAATCGGGGGAGATCTTCCCCGCCGAAGTCCATTCCGCGGTCATCCCCTGGAACAGCAGGGACTACATTCTGTCCACAGTGCGGGACATTACCGAACGCAAAAGAATGCAGGAACGCCAGGTGCAGCTTGAACAACAGATGCTGCATGCACAGAAACTCGAAAGCCTTGGCGTTCTGGCCGGCGGAATCGCCCATGATTTCAACAACATTCTGATGGTCATTCTCGGCCATGGCGATCTGGCGCAGATGAAACTGACCCATGAATCGCCGGCGTTTGAACATCTGGTACAGATCAAACAGGCCGCGCGCAAAGCTGCCGACCTTGCCAACCAGATGCTCGCCTACTCGGGTAAGGGAAAATTTCTGGCGGAACCGCTGGACCTGGGGCATCTGATCCGGGAAATGGAGTATATGCTCTCGGTTTCCATTTCCAAAAAAGCCGTGCTGCGCTATGAACTGAACAATAATCTCCCCACCATCGAAGCCGATCCGACCCAGATTCAGCAGATCATCATGAATCTGGTCATCAACGCTTCCGACGCCATCGGAGACAGGAGCGGAATCATTGCCATATCCACCGGTTATATGGAATGCGACCGGAATTATCTGAGTGAAACCTGGCTCGACGAAAACCTGACTGAGGGATATTACGTTTACATCGAAGTCGCCGATACCGGCTGCGGCATGAGCAAGGAAACCATTTCGCGGATCTTCGATCCCTTCTTTACCACCAAATTTACCGGCCGCGGCCTCGGCATGTCTTCGGTGATCGGTATCGTCCGCGGCCATCGGGGAGCAATTAAAATCTACAGCGAACCGGGCCAGGGGACCACTATCAAGGTGCTGTTCCCGGCTTCGGAAAAACTCAGCCTGAGCGTCAGTGAGCTGGACCTGGGCGACCAGCTGACCTTAAATGGAAAAGTACTGCTGGTGGATGACGAAGAAACCATGCGCAGCCTGGGCAAGAGCATGCTGGAGCTGTTCGGCCTGGAGGTCATCACCGCGGAGAATGGCCGGGAAGCGGTCAGTATCTACGAACAGCTCCAGGATGAGATCCTCTTTGTACTGATGGATTTGACCATGCCGCATATGGACGGCGGCGAAGCATTCCGCGAGATGCGCCGCAGCAACCCCGCCGTCAAGGTCATTATGAGCAGTGGCTATAACGAACAGGAAATCTCGCAAAAATTCATCGGCAAAGGCCTGGCCGCCTTTTTACAAAAACCTTTCCAGATTGCCACGCTGCAGGCCACCATTCAGAAGGTGCTGAAATCAGGGTGACCCACAAGGCTCGGCTTGGCAAAAGCATGCCTGTTTCCGGCTGGGGAACGAACAATTCTGAAAAGTGTTATAATTCAAAGCGTCTTTAAGTTAAGTGGGCGCACCATTGACAAGCCCTTGTCCTCTTGTTACCGTTTTACTCTCTTGCCAGGCGCCACCCAGCCAGGGTGTGTCGACCTGACCCGCACCTGCTGCCGTTGCTTAAAAAATCGGCCCGACAGCGGTATTGACAAATCTATCGGAATAACGCCGGCTGATTGGGATTACCGCCAGGAGCCGGTCGCGGGTTGTTCCGTCTGTTCACAAACAATTCCCCCGCTACGGTCCCTGCAGTGAAGCTGCCTTGAAAACGGGCAGGTCTTTTCTCCGTTGTTGTTGCCCCTCTGAAGATATGGTGAGTTTTTTCTGCCCCTGCCGTAGTCCGGGAATGTTTGGATAACAGTCTCCCCGGTTTGGGAAACTTTGCGGCAAAGGAGTCAAAGTTACCGCGCAGAAAGACGATCCTGGCAGTCCTTTCTGCTTATCAGAATCAGGAAAGGCAAATTCATATGTGTGGAATCTGTGGTGAAATCCGCTACGACAACAGCAGCGTCGACCCCATGGCTCTGGCCGCCATGGCAGGGGAGATGGTGGCGCGTGGACCCGATGCGAGCGGCTACTCCATGCAGGACCGGGTCGGCTTCGGGCATCGCCGACTGAAAATCATCGATCTCTCTGCCAAAGCCCAGCAACCCATGGTCGATGCCGAACTCGGCCTGACCATTGTCTACAACGGCGCGATCTACAATTACCCCGAATTACGGCAGATCCTGCAGCAGCAAGGGTACCGCTTTTTCTCCACCGGCGACACCGAGGTTATTCTCAAAGCCTATCATGCCTGGGGACCACGCTGCGTCGAGCGGTTCAACGGGATGTTCGCCTTTGCCATCTGGGAACGGGACAGCGGCAAGCTGGTCCTGGCTCGCGACCGCCTCGGTATCAAACCCCTTTACCTGGCGCGCCGGGCCAACGGGCTGCGCTTCTCTTCCAGCCTGCCCGCGCTGCTCAAAGCCGGCGATATCGATACCGACATCAACCCGGCCGCCCTGCACCATTATCTCAGCTTTCACTCGGTGGTTCCGCCCGGGCACACGATCCTCAAGGGGGTCGACAAACTGCCACCGGCCACGATTCTTGAAATTGAGCCGGACGGTACCACCCGTCAGGAATGCTACTGGCAACCCCGTTTTGAAAGAACCGCTGAAGACGAGCAGCGCTCCTTCGAAGAGTGGCAGGAACGGGTCCTTGACCAGCTGCGCCTGGCCGTGCAACGCCGCCTGGTCGCCGATGTCCCGGTCGGCGCACTGCTTTCTGGTGGCCTTGATTCAAGCCTGATTGTCGGGTTGCTTGCAGAAGCCGGCCAACAGAATTTGAAAACCTATTCGGTCGGCTTTGAAAAGGTCGGTGCCGAAGAAGGGGACGAGTTCAAATATTCCGATATCGTCGCCGCCGAGTACGGCACCGATCATCATCAGATCTTCGTCGACAGCGAACGCCTGCTGCCGGCCCTCGACAACGCGGTCAAAGCCATGAACGAACCGATGGTCAGCCATGATGCGGTGGGTTTTTTTCTACTCTCGCAAGAGGTTGCCAAAGACGTCAAGGTGGTCCAGAGCGGCCAGGGCGCGGACGAGGTCTTTGCCGGCTACCACTGGTATCCGCCGCTGATGGAGACCGAAGATTCTCTCGGCGAATATCGTCGGGCGTTCTTCGACCGCGACCACGCCGAGGTACTGGAGACCATCCACCCCCGGCTGCACGGCCCGGATGTCAGTTCGGCCTTTGTTGCCAACCACTTTGCCCGGGCCGGGGCAAGCGATCCCATCGATCAGGCCCTGCGCCTCGACACCACGGTGATGCTGGTCGATGATCCGGTCAAGCGGGTTGACAACATGACCATGGCCTGGAGCCTGGAGGCCCGGGTTCCGTTTCTCGATCACGAACTGGTGGAACTGGCGGCGCGCATCCCCGGTCGTTTCAAAACCGGCGGGGGCGGGAAATATGTCCTCAAGGAAGCGGCCCGCAAGGTCATCCCGGCTGCGGTCATCGACCGTCCCAAAGGCTATTTCCCGGTGCCGGCTCTCAAATACCTGCGCGGCGCCTATCTGGAGCGGGTTCGCGATATCCTGAACCAGCCGGCAGCCCGCCAGCGGGGACTGTTCCAGCCGGCCTATCTGGAAAAGCTGTTCGCAGACCCGGAAGCCCATATCACTCCACTGCGCGGTTCCAAACTGTGGCAGCTGGCCTTGCTGGAATACTGGTTACAGACGCACAATATCTGAGTGAGGAGTCCGCCCATGACTGACAAGCATCAGAAGAACCATCGCCTGCAACGCATGAAGTCACCGACTGCGGGGAACTGGGGCGAACCGAATGCCACCGAACAGGACAAACTACCGGTCAACGCGGAAATCGACTGTGGCTGGGGGCGATTGATTTTCGCCCATACCTTTAAAACTCCCGAGCCCCTGGCCGAGACCTTACGCCGGGAGCGGTCCGGCCGCCGGGATATCGCCCTCTATGTGCATAATCCGCATGTGATTCTGGCCCTGGCCCCACAGGAGCTGTTCCTTGATCCGTCAGATACCTATCGCCTGTGGCTGAGTTATTACCGACCAGCGCAGAAGCAGCATAAAGGCTTCAGCGTGCGGCGGCTGCGGACCCAAGAAGATGCCGCGGCCATCAACCAGATTTACGCCTCCCGGCAGATGGTCCCGGTGCCGGACCAATTCGTCTGGAAACACCGCAGCAGCCGTATCCTCAGCTATCTGGTTGCAGAAGATAACAAAAGCGGTGAGATTATCGGTACTGCCACCGGAATCGACCACAGCAACGCCTTCAGCGATCCGGAAAACGGGTCCAGCCTCTGGTGCTTGGCCGTAGCCCCGCAGTGTCCTCACCCTGGCGTCGGCCTGGCGCTGACGGACTATCTGGCCGGCCATTTCCAGGCCAGGGGCCGTAATTTCATGGACTTATCGGTCCTCAATGAAAACGAACAAGCGGTCGCCCTGTACAAAAAAATGGGCTTCCAGAGAATTCCCACCTTCTGCCTGAAGCGCAAGAACGAGATCAATGAACCGCTCTTTACCGGTCCGGACCCGGCCGCCCGGGTCAATCCTTATGCCCGTATCATTATCAATGAAGCTCGCCGGCGCGGCATCATCGCCACGGTTGAGGATGCCGAAAACGGTTTTTTCACCCTCTCCCACGGCGGCCGGATCATTCACTGCCGGGAATCCTTGAGCGACCTGACCTCAGCAGTGGCCATGAGTCGCTGCGACGACAAGCAGGTCACCACCCGACTACTGCGAAATGCAGGACTTGCAACGCCCCGTCAGCAGACCGCCGACAGCCCGGCCGCAAACGCCACTTTTCTCAACCAATGTTCCCGCCTGGTGGTCAAACCGGCGCGTGGTGAACAGGGCAAAGGGGTATTCGTCAACCTGGACAGCCCAGCAGCGGTCGAAACCGCGGTGGCGGCAGACCGGGAGCTGTGCGATAAAGTTCTGCTGGAAGAATTTCATCAGGGTGAAGACCTGCGGGTGATCGTCATCGACGGGCAGGTGGTGGCAGCTGCGGTCAGAAGGCCGCCGTTCGTGATCGGAACCGGCCAGCACAGCATCCGCACCCTGATCGAAAAACAAAGCCGGCGGCGCAAAGCCGCCACCCAGGGGGAAAGCAGCATCCCCTTGGACGAGGAAACCGAACGCTGCCTGGCCGATGCCGGTTTCGGGCTCGACGATATCCTGCCGGCGGAAATCCGACTGAAAGTCCGCGGCGCGGCCAATCTGCACACCGGTGGGACCATTCATGACGTCACTGCGGAACTTCATCCGAAGTTGAAAACAGCCGCGGAAACAGCGGCAGCCGCCCTGCAGATCCCGGTCGTCGGCCTCGACTTTATTGTTCCCGACGTGAGCGGGCCTGAATATGTCATCATCGAAGCCAATGAACGGCCCGGCCTGGCGAATCACGAACCGCAACCAACCGCCGAACGGTTTGTCGATCTGCTTTTTCCTCAGACCAGTATTAGGCCGGGCAGTGGAGATCCCTGACAGGGTTTTACCAAACCGCCTGTCAGGCCTGCCACGGCTAGATATGCAAGGTCAGAGGGGAAGATGGGATACCGGTCTGAAAAAGGACCTTTTGAGGCAACCTGCAAAACACAAAGGAGTTTCATGGCCATGCAACGCTTGAAAATAGATCTTGACTACCTTTCCGCAGTCCTTGGAAAAATGCTGGCGATTCCCAGTCCGACCGGCTTTACCGACGAAATAGTCCAAGTTACCGGTCACGAACTGGAAAAACTCGATATCCCTTTCGAACTCACCAGACGCGGTGCTATCCGCGCCCACCTGCCCGGCCATCTGCATCATCCGGACCGGGCGATGGTTGTCCACCTGGACACCATCGGGGCCATGGTCAAACAGCTCAAACCAAACGGGCGACTGGAATTAATGCCCATTGGCCACTGGTCCAGCCGCTTTGCCGAAGGCGCGCGGGTCACTCTGTATACTGACCATCACCGTTACCGGGGCACCATTCTGCCCCTGAAAGCTTCAGGCCATACGTTTAACGAAGAGGTCGATGAACAGCCGGTCAACTGGCAGCAGGTGGAACTACGGGTGGATGAGATCCTTCATACCGAGCGGGATCTGGCCCGCCTGGGGATCAATGTCGGGGATTATGTCGCCGTCGACCCGCAGCCGGAATTTCTCGACAACGGATTCGTCGTTTCGCGACACCTCGATAACAAGGCCGGCGTGGCTGCCTTGCTCACCGCCGCCAAGGCGATCCGCGAAACCGGTATGCAATTGCCGGTGAACACCCATTTGCTCTTTACCATCTCCGAAGAAACCGGTTCCGGCGCATCCTCCATCCTGCACCGCGGCGCCAGCGAACTGGTCACCATAGATAACGGCACAGTGGCTCCCGGCCAGAATTCCCGCGAATCAGGAGTCACCGTGGCGATGATGGATTCCAGCGGCCCTTTCGACTTCCATCTGACCCGGAAACTGATCGATCTCTGTCAAACCTTTGAAATTCAACATCAGCGCGATGTCTTCAGGCATTATCGCTGCGACAGCGCTTCGGCCGTGGAGGCCGGCAACGATACCCGCACCGCGCTGATCTGCTTCGGTCTCGACGCGTCCCATGGTTATGAACGCACCCATCTTAACGCGTTGCGCTCCATTGCCGAGCTGACCGCCCTTTACCTGCAGACCGCGCCGACCTTCATGAAAGACCAGGCCGATCTTTCCCAGTTCAGCGATTTCAGTCAACAGGTCGATCATTTCATGGAACATAAGAGCGGCAGCGACAGTCCGTCAGAGTCCTGATCACAAGTTTCCGCTGCAGTGCAAAACCGCATCAGATTTGGATGGTCTCCGGCAGCTCCCCGACGGGCGCAAACCATTCATTGGCATAGAAATCACTGTCGGTGATCTGTTTCAGGTTGCGGCGCAGATACTTTCCCGTCGCACTGACCGCTACCTGCCCGTCCGGCAGATAGAGTTCACCGGTTCCGGAAAACATGCGCCCGTGATCCTCGGTAATCCGCGCCACCGCTTTCAGTTCGACCCCAAGGGGGACCGGTTTGCGGTATTTGACCTGCAGATCGACAGTAACCCCGAAGGTATCCTGGTCATGATGCACCATAATCGCCCGACCAATGACTTCATCGAGCAGGGCGGCAGAGACTCCGCCATGGGCGATACCGGGATAACTTTGATGTTCCTCCCGCGGGGAAAAGACAGCGATCACCTCATTTTCGGTGGTTTCGAAAAACTGTGTTTTGAGTCCGAAGCGATTTTCGATCCCGCAAACCAGGCAATATCTTGATATATGCTGACCTCTGACGATGGTATGGGTCATTGTTTCCCCCTTAAAGATGGTTAGTTGCTAATCAGCTGGTTAGTCCCAATAATTTAAAGGCTTCAAAAAACAGGCCCGCGGCCAGCCCCAGGATCAACAGGCCGAGAATTCGCAGCAGCAAAAGATAAAAAGTTCCCGAGATAAAAGCCTTACTCTGTCCGGTCAGCAGCACCAGAAACATTTTGGCGCCGATCAGACAGCCGTAGAAACCGACGATGAACAGAACCCCGGCAAGCCGGCTTTCCGCCAGGGCCGCTGTCATGGTCGGGACGCCGACCCCGATCCAGAACAGATAGGGATGCGGGCTCAGGAAATTGGTCAGCACCCCCTTCAGCAGCGACTTGGGAACTCCTGCGACCGATTGCTGCGGCAGCTTGACAAGGAGCAGATTCTGCCCGCCGAGTAACAGCAGAAAACCACCGCCGCCCAGGGCAATCAACCCGAGCAGCAGATCGGAATCGCTGATACCTCGGATGAGCAGCAGCGCAGCAATGACGATCGGCACATCGGTCAATAGCGGGGAGAGGGCCACCTTCAGCCCGGCCCGCATATTATGCTGCAAGGTTTCCGCGATCACCAGCGCCTGGAGTGGCCCGGGAGAGAACCCGGCGGTCAGGCCGAGTACTGCACCGATCAAGAGATAATGCATAGTTTTTCCCGAAGAATCTGCATCTGGACATTACAGGCCACGTTGGCTGGCAAAAAGGATCCGCCACCGATTGGAGAACTGTCAGCTCAGTCCAAGGCCGGGCGAGCAAATGATTCCTGCAGATTGATTTTGTACAAACAGGACGATCTCTTTTCACCGGACGTGGGCACGATAACAGATTTCAGAACCTCATCCAAGTCCTCGCCGGCGCCGCCAATCCCCCAGCGACAAGATCAGGAAAGGATTTTCTTTTCTCACAAATCCAATGGGTTATCCTGATCGGCAGAACCGCCCCGGCTATTTCGAGCAGGCTGCGGTGTTTATCCGAGCAGAAAATAAATTAATATTCTATACCCATATTTGGGAATAAAACCGGCCGGAGATACGGGATTCTACCCTCTCGGCCAACATTTTCTCCGTAGCCCCGTGCGTAGCCGAAAATCCATTCACCTTTCTCTGTAATTACAAGTCCTTAAACAGACCTCATCAAGGCAAAACCAGCCCGATCAGATGCGTGCAGAGAGCTCCCCGGGCAAATCGCAATGGATAGGACAGCAGCCGTCTGGAAACAGCTTTATAACGTGATTTCAAAGCTCTTCAAAGAGAAAATAGTTTGACAAAAAAATGGCCCTCCGTTAAAAATTCCTGGTCTTACCATTTTATATCTAATCGACTGGAGCATTTTGAACATGGTTTCTTTGCTACTCATTCTGATTAGCGCCGTTTTTGTCAACAACTTCGTTCTGGCGCGCTTCCTGGGAATCTGCCCGTTTCTGGGCGTTTCGAAAAAAGTCGAAACAGCTATCGGCATGGGCATGGCCGTTATCTTTGTCATGACGGTGGCCTCTGTCGTAACCTGGCTTATTCAATACTTTATCCTGATCCCGTTCGGCATTGAGTACCTGCAGACCATCGCTTTCATTCTGGTCATCGCCTCACTGGTCCAGCTGGTGGAAATGGTGATTCAGAAAACCAGCCCGGTCCTCTACCAATCCCTCGGCATTTTCCTGCCCCTGATTACCACCAACTGTGCTGTTCTCGGGGTTGCCGTACTAAATATTCAAAAATCTTACAATTTCATCGAATCACTGGTCTTTGCAATCGGAGCCGGAGTCGGTTTCACCCTGGCCATGGTCTTGTTCGCCGGGCTGCGTGAACGGATTGACCTGTGTCCGGTTCCCAAGAGCTTCCGCGGTACCGCCATCGCTCTGGTCACTGCGGGGCTGCTGTCCCTGGCGTTTATGGGTTTCGCCGGCCTCGTCAAGGGGTGATTCAGCAATCGGTTAATCTCCGTTCAGCCCTTGCGCTAACAACTTCGCAACGGGTTGATGTCTGTTTGAGAGGATTTCATGCTCACAGCAATATTATGTTTAGGTGGAATCGGCCTGGTTGCCTCGGCAACCCTCGGCCTGGCATCCAAAAAGTTCGCTGTTGAAGTTGACCCGCGCGAAGCGGCCATTCTGGATTCTCTGCCTGGCGCCAACTGCGGCGCCTGCGGTGAACCAGGCTGCTCCGGCTATGCCAAAGGGGTGGCCGAAGGACGCTTGGCCCCCAACCTCTGCACCCCGGGGGGCGCCGGCACGGTTTCGGCCATTGCCGAGATTCTCGGTATTGAAGCGATCGCCACCACGCCCCAGGTCGCGGTGGTCAAATGCCAGGGCGACAACTCCAAAGCTACCAGCAAATATAAATATCTGGGCATGGAAGACTGCAATGCCGCGCAAAAGCTGGCCGATGGACCGAAAACCTGCCCCTCCGGCTGCCTCGGTCTCGGCAGTTGCGCCAGAGCCTGCCCTTTTGATGCGATCGAAATGACCGCCGAAGGGCTCGCCGTGATCAATCGCGACAAGTGTACCGGTTGCGAAAAGTGTGTCGCGACCTGTCCGCGCGGCGTTATTTCGATGACCCCGAAAACCTCGACGACCCATGTTTTGTGCAACAGCCATGACAAGGGCGCGGCTATTCGCAAATACTGCCAGGTCGGCTGTATCGGCTGCAGCATCTGCAAAAAAACCGTCCCGGATGCCTATAGCATTGACAACTTCCTGGCCGCCGTCGATTACGAGCATGATGAAGGTGCCGAGGCTGCGGTCGAGAAGTGTCCGACCAAATGTATCCGTGACTTCAGTACCGGCTACCCTGAAGGCAGCACCTTCAAAGCCCCCAATCCCCCGGCAGAACAGGAAACGGCAGCATAAAAAGGATTAAAACAGCTATGGAACTCAGAACGTTTGCCGGCGGGCTCCATCCGCCGGACAGTAAACAATATTCAGCCCATAAAGCGATCGAAAACTGTCCTCTGCCCGAAGAGCTGATTATTCCCGCGGCTCAGCATATCGGTGCTCCCGCCGAAATCTGTGTGGCTGTTGGTGATCAGGTCAAAAAGGGTACGGTCATCGCCAATCCGAAGGGCTTCGTATCGGTCCCCGTGCATGCCTCCACCTCCGGCGAAGTCATTGCTGTTGAGCCGCGCCTGCACCCGAGCGGACGGCTGCTTCCCGCCGTGGTCATCAAAGCCGATGGCAAAGATGAATGGGACGAATCCCTAAGCGGAAGCGATCCCGACCAGCTTGACGCGGACAGCCTCAAGAAAATGCTCTGCGCCGCCGGCATTGTCGGTTTGGGCGGGGCGACCTTTCCGACCCACGTCAAACTGTCGCCGCCGGCGGACAAGCCTATTGACACACTAATCCTCAACGGGGTTGAGTGCGAACCATTCCTGACCGCCGATCACCGGCTCATGCTCGAAGAGAGCGAGCGGATCATCGACGGGGTTAAAATTCTTCTTAAAATCCTCGGTATCAGCAAGGCAGTGATCGGGATCGAGGCCAATAAGCCCGATGCCATCGCCAAGCTAACCCAGGATTGCGCCCCTCACGGCATTGCGGTGCAGGCCCTTGAGGTTAAGTATCCCCAGGGGGCTGAGAAGCAGCTGATCGATGCCATTACCGGCCGCCAGGTTCCCTCCGGCGGTTTGCCCATGGATTGTGGCGTGGTGGTCCAGAATGTCGGCACCGCCGCAGCCATCAGCGACGCTATCCGGCTCGGTCATCCCTTGGTGGAGCGCATCGCTACCGTCACCGGACCGGGGATCAAAGAACCGAAAAACCTCAAGATCGCCATCGGTACCCCGCTCTCCCATCTGGTCGAGTATTGCGGCGGACTGAACGGTGAACCCGGTAAAATCATCATGGGTGGACCGATGATGGGGCAGACCCAGTTGTCCCTTGAGGCTCCGGCGATCAGGGGAACCTCCGGGCTGCTGATTTTCGGCAAGGAGCAGATCTCCACCAAGCCGGCCGGTCCCTGTCTGCGTTGCGGACGCTGCATCACGGTGTGCCCGATCCACCTGCAGCCCACCACCATCGCAACCTATGCCCGCCTCGAGCTGGTCGACGAGGCTGAAAACTATAACGCTCTGGACTGCATTGAATGCGGCTGCTGTACGTACATCTGTCCGGCATCATTACCGCTGGTCCAGTCGATTCGCCACATCAAGGGTGGCATCATGGCCAAGAGAAGGAAATCCTGACGTGGAAAATCAGCTCTATCTCTCATCTTCACCGCACATTCACAGTCCGCAGACGTCAGACAAGATCATGCGTCTGGTGATTTACGCACTGCTGCCGGCAACCGCTGTGTCGATCTATTTTTTTGGTCTGCCGGCGCTGAGCGTGCTGCTGATCTGTACCCTCGGCTGTGTCGCTTTCGAAGCGCTCGGTTGCAAGTTCATGAAGCAGCCGCTCAGCATCGCCGACGGTTCCGCAGCGCTAACCGGCATTCTGCTGGCCCTCAACCTGCCCCCATCGAGTCCCTGGTGGATGGCCCTGCTCGGTTCGGCTATCGCTATTCTCATCGGCAAGCAGATCTATGGCGGCCTCGGCTACAACCCGTTTAATCCGGCGTTGGTCGCCCGGGTCGTGCTGTTGATCTCGTTCCCGGTGCAGATGACCACCTGGACCGCTCCGGCACCGATCGGCTCAGGCATTGATGCCGTCACCACGGCCACCCCCTTGGGAGAAATGAAGACCGCGGTCATGCTGACCGGTCACCTGCCCGACCTCGCCACCAGCGGTTTCGGCCATTACTTCCTCGGCAACATGGGGGGCTGCCTTGGCGAAGTCTCGGCCCTGGCCCTGCTCCTTGGCGGGCTGTTCCTGATCTTCAAAAAAGTCATCAGCTGGCATACCCCGGTCAGTTTCCTGGGCACGGTTATCGTCCTCAGTGGCATCTTCTGGCTGGTCGATCCGAGCAAATACCCGAATCCGCTGTTCCACCTGGTCACCGGCGGCCTGATTCTCGGGGCCTTTTTCATGGCCACGGACATGGTCACCTCGCCGGTCACCCAACGCGGAATGCTGATCTTCGGCTTCGGTTGCGGCCTGCTCACCGTCCTCATCCGTCTGTTCGGCGGTTATCCTGAGGGGGTCTCCTTCGCCATCCTGCTGATGAACGCCGCAACCCCACTCATTGACCGCTATACCCGCCCGAAGATCTACGGGCAGGTCGCAGCGAAAGCCTAGGCGGAGGAGAATTATCATGAAAGAAATCAGCCGCCTGCTCATCGCCCTGACCCTGATTGCCGCCTGCTCAGGGCTTATTCTGTCGTTGGTGGAAGGGGTCACCCGGGAACCGATCAAAGAACAACGGCGGATTCAGATGCTCAAAGCATTGAGTGCCGTGCTCCCTGAATTTGACAACAGCCCCGATACCGATACCGTCACCCTGAAAAACGGGGTCGATAAAAAAGGTAATCCGATCAATGTGATCTTTTACCGGGCCCGCGAAGCCGGCAACCTGGTCGGAACCGCCTTCAAAGTGATTGCTCCGGATGGCTACAGCGGTAACATCGAAGTCATGGTCGGGGTCAAACCGGACGAATCCCTCAATGCCATTGAGATTCTGGCCCATGCCGAAACTCCGGGCCTCGGGGCCCGGATTACCGAACCTGCCTTCAAGGACCATTTTAAAAACAAAAGTCTGACCAATGCCGACTGGCGCGTGAAGAAGGATGGCGGAGACTTTGATCAGATCACCGGCGCAACCATCTCGCCACGGGCGATCGTCAAAGCAGTCAAAGAAGGACTCGAATTTTATCACCAGCATAAGCAGGAAATCGTCGCACAGGGAGTCTCCCAATGAGCCTGATGAAAGACTTCACCACAGGGATCTGGAAAGAAAACGCCGTCTTTAAGCTGCTGCTGGGGATGTGTCCGACTCTCGCTGTCACGACCAGCGCGGAAAACGCCCTGGGGATGGGCCTGGCAACCACCTTTGTCCTGGTCTGCTCCAACGTTGCGGTCGCTTCGTTGCGCAAACTGATCCCCTCGAAAGTGCGGATTCCGGCTTTCATTATCCTGATTGCATCTTTTGTGACCGTGGTTCAGCTGTCCATGGAAGCCTGGGTCTATGATCTCTACCAGGCCCTTGGTATCTTTATCCCCCTGATTGTCGTCAACTGCTTGATCCTCGGCCGGGCCGAAGCCTTTGCCTCCAAAAACCCGGTTGGCCGGTCTATTTTTGACGGTCTGGGAATGGGGCTCGGCTTTACCCTCGGCCTCTTTATCCTCGGCTCTGTCCGGGAGCTGTTCGGTTCCGGAGCCATCCTCGGCTTCACGGTGTTCGGGGGCGGTTACCAACCGATGCTGTTGATGATTCTGCCGCCGGGCGCTTTTATCACCCTGGGTCTGTTGCTGGCGGGAATGAATAAGCTGGAAGCTAAATAAGTCGCAAAGATCAAATTAACATATCAAAAAAGGGAGGCAACTTAGAGTGCCTCCTTTTTTTTGGGGGATGTCATTGACGGGATCTCTCAATGGCCTGATCAATCCGTTCCAGCAGTTCATCACTGACGCTCTGACTGCACATCAGATAACGGTTATTCCCCACCGGGATATCTGCAAGAGGGACCAAGGCAAAATCCTCTTGTTGATAGCCAGCTCTCTTGATCAGGCTCGTCGCTTCTTCTGGCGACACCAGGATGTATTTTCTGTCATCGGCAGCGATCACCTGGATAAGGTTTGCTTGCCCCTTCACGGTAAGATAAGATTCCGGCTCTTTTTCGCGCAGCAGACCATCGATATACTCCCCGTAAGAATAGTGAATATTTCTTGCGAAAATAAGCCTGTGGTTTGCAAAAATCGCGGCCAGGGTATGCTCCTTACCGATCCGGTCCTGGCCGGATTTCCTGATCAGTAACAAAACCGGTTTATCCTGATAGATCGGTCTGGAAAATTTGGCAAATTCTTCTCGTTGTGAATTTTTAAACCACCCAATGGAACAATGCGGGCTCACCGCATGACGGACCACATACAAAATCTGATTAGGAGTCAGGCTCAAAAAACGGGCCTCGATCCCCGTCTGCTCCATGATTTCCACGACTTTGTTCAACAAAAATCCTTCAGGCTGGCCGTTCTTGGCTGTGTAATAATAAGGAGGACGTTCAAAATAGGAAATGGTCATGGTCTCCGCGCCAGCGCTGGCAGCGAAAACGAACAGAAAGGATAGCAGTAAGAGAATGACCCGAAGCTGAGACATATCTCCTTTCTAAAGGACAACTGTTTGTATTTCAATCCAAGAATCTTACTTCCAAAAAAATTTAGAGGGGTTGCCAATCAATCGACAACCCCTCTTCCACCCTCTTAATCATTATCTGAGGCGATTCTTAGCCAAGCGAACCGTCACCAGTTAAAGCGAACAACCACGGAAGGAACCCCGATCAGCACAGTTGCCGGGCGGACGTAATGGCGATCATAGTGATGCTGCCTGACAATCTGACGCTTGACTCTGTGTAATTTCCCGTATCCGTGATGGCGCTGCGGATTATGTCCCCGGTACCAGTCCCGCTGGTCACGATGCCCATTACGATAAGTGTGGTCCTGCCAGCTTTGCTGGTGTCCCGGCCCGTTGCGATGGCCCTGCTCATGTGCCGATGCCAACAGCGGAGTTGCCAGTGCCAATACCAAAACCATACCGATCATGATCAATGTCCGTTTCATCTGTATCCTCCTCTTGCTGGGTGAGTTAATTTCAGCGGTTTGCCTCTGTTGTCTCAACTCTAGCAATTTCAAACGGACGTTTCATTCGACATCGCCCTATATTCCTCCGGATGTCGGGTTCTGATCCTGTATTTTCAATAGGTTACTACTCGCCAACAAGCCTCGGCCAGGACCTTGAAAAGGCTCGAAAAAAAACCTGTAGTTGCCAGCTGGATGGGCGCGAGTGTCCCGTCCGGTAAGTTATTTGCTGTCAAGGCGTGTCATCGCAAGTCTGGCTTGGTCTAAGCCGAGAAGGCAGACTGCAGACGGCGGTAAAAAGGATCAGAATTAGGATAGAGCACTAACCGTACGGGACACGAGGGCCGAGGGTTAGGTGAAAACAATGAAAAAACGGCGGGCCGGATCTTTTACAATTGCAGCTGGGTGGCCAATTCGTGGCTGGCCGCAGCCGGATCAGCGGCCGAACAGATCGCCGAGACCACGGCCACCCCATCGGCACCGGCGGCACGGACGCGCCGGACATTGCTCTGCTTGATCCCGCCGATGGCGATCAAACGATGGCGGGATATCCGCCGGATGGCACTGACCCCATCCAGGCCAAGCTGGTTCTGCAGCTCACGTTTGGTCGGCGTGACAAAGACTGGGCTGAGCCCCAGGTAATCGACATCGAGGGCTTCGGCGGCCAGGGCCTGCGCGGTCGATTCGACGGACAGGCCGATAATGGCCGTTGGCCCGAGCAAGCGTCGTGCATCGGCGTAAGGCATATCGCTCTGCCCGATATGCACACCGCTGGCCCCGATGGCCAGGGCAATATCGACCCGATCGTTGATCAACAGCGGCACGCCGTTCGGTTGAAGCAATTTCACCATAGCCCGCCCGAGTTCTAGAAACTCCCGGGTTGAACAATCTTTTTCCCGCAATTGCACCAGATCAACCCCGCCGCTAACTGCTGCGCCGACGATATCGAGAATGTCGCGCCCCAATGCCAGCGGACGATCGGTGACCAGATGCAGTTCAGGTGCCCCCTGGCTCATCAGCTGTTCACCCCCGTGCGCCAGTGAATGGCAAGCTGTTCGTCATTCAAGCGATACAGAGCGTCAATAAAATTGACCTGGAAAGACCCTGGCCCGCCGGCGGCTTCCGCCGCGATTTCGCCGGCGATCCCCATCACCGTCATGGCATGAGCTGCCGCCGCCGGTGGATCAGGATTCACCGCACAAAAAGCACCGACCAAAGCGGTCGCGGTGCAACCAAGGCCGGTGACCTTGGGCATCAGCGGATGGCCATTGGGCACGTAATCTCTCACTTTGCCCGCAGTGATCAGATCAACAGCACCGCTGACCACCACGGTACAGGCGTATTTTTCCGCCAGCAGTGCAGCGGCGGCTTCCGCATCGGTTGCCGCGGCCGAGCTGTCCACCCCTTTGGTTTGCACGGTGCTGCCAGCCAGAGCCATAATCTCCGAAGCGTTGCCACGGATAACCGCGGCGCCGTATTCTACCAACAGCTCATGGCAGGTACGGGTGCGATACGCGGTCGCCCCTGCACCGACTGGATCGAAGATAACCGGGATCCCTTTCTCCCGGGCAGCGGACATGGCCAGCCCCATCGCCGTGACCCAGTCGCGACTGAGGGTGCCGATATTGATGACCAAGGCCGAGGCCAGGGCCGCCATCTCTGCAACCTCTTCAACGGCATGGGCCATGACCGGAGAGGCTCCCACCGCCAATAAGGCATTGGCAGTATTATTCATCACCACAAAATTGGTAATATTGTGAACCAGGGGCGCTTGCTTGCGCACCGCCTGTAAATCGTCCCAAACAGCTTGCTTCTCCATCATATGGCTCCATTCTTTTTATCCGGGATGAACCCGGTCGATGTTTTCCAGGCTATTGGTCTGCTACAGCAGAGGACATTTTAACGCCGCTGGAGCCCTCCGGGGAAAATTTTTACCGATCAGCAACCAAAGGCTGATTTGCTTTACTGTTACGACAAAGAGATCATCAAGGTCGGCGACGAAAGGATAACCATGTATTGTTTGAATCGGGAGATCGGCCTGCGAGTCAACAGCGCTGAACTGTGGAATTTTATTGCTACTCCCCGCAACCTCAATCGGTTGACGCCACCCTATCTGAATTTCCGGATTCTTTCCGACCCGCCCCAGGAGATGTTTGACGGACTGCTGATTCTCTATGAGATCACCATTCCACGGTTCGGCAAACAGCGCTGGCTGACGGAAATCAAACACATCCGCGCCGGGCTCTCTTTTGTCGATGAGCAACGCCTTGGCCCCTATAAATTCTGGTACCACATGCACCAGATCAGCGCCAGCAGTGCAACCAGCTGCCGGATGTTCGACCAGGTGAGCTATGCTCTCCCTGGCGGTCCGCTGGGGCGTTTGCTCCATCAGCTTGCGGTCAAAAAAATGCTGGCCGATATCTTCACTTACCGCAGCCAGCGCTTACTCGAGCTGTTCGGCTGAAAGAAATCATGAGTCAGGCGTTCTCTTCGAGCAGCTGCAGGCACTCGGCACGCACTCCTTCCAGGGCCGCGATGGTAGCTTCCTGTACCGCGTCCGCAACCACCCCGCGCCCGGTCCAGTCGTTCCCGTAATTGACATACAGGGCGGCCAGTTCACCATCCACCTGGGCGAGAACGGCTTGCGGGTTGTTGAGAATCCGTTCCCTGAAATAATCCCTTATGTTACCAACAATTTCAGCTTCACGCGCTGCCAGATAATCCAAACTACTTTCCTTTCCTGAGCAATAACAATGCGGCAAGCCCCAGGCAGCCGCCCGAAAGCCAGCCTGACCAGGCGGTTTTCAGCTGCAGCAGGTAAAAAGCCGTGGCTAGCCAAAAGATCAGCCAGACCAGCAGCCGGAAATACCCCTGCAGGCGGCTGAGCAGAAAATCCCGGTCGGCCGCGGCCATGCGCACGGTCAACTCCCCCTGTTCGGCAAGTTCGATCACACGCCGGGTTTTCAGCAGGGTGAAGGGTAACTGGACCGCCTCATGACGAAGATGGTCCCAGAGGTGCTCTCCTTCGCCCAGCGCCCGCGGCAGGTTTTCCTTGAGAATCGGCAGGATATCCTTGATGCCGTTAAAATTTTTATTGTACTGCGTCCCCAACCCTTCGACCAGGGAACTGACCCGCATGACATAAATCACGTCCTGGGGCAATTTGAACGGCTGGTCATGAAGGACCTGCAGGACTCCGAAGGCCAGCTCCTGCATACTGCGGGCGGCCAGCTGTTCACTGTCAAAGATGGCAAACAGGTTTTCCGCGATCTCACTCAATTCCCCCTGGGAAGCCTGCTCGGTGAGAATACCCATGCGCCGGGTCGCGCTCACCAGCAGATCGAAATTCCGCTCGTAAGCGGCCTTGACCGCATAGATCATGGCTTCGCGCATGCCGCGCGGAATTCGGCTGACCATTCCAAAATCGAGGAGTATCAAATCCCCGGCCGGGCTGACCAGCAGATTACCAGGATGCGGATCGGCATGGAAGAACCCTTTGACCAGCATCTGTTCGGTATAGAACAGGACCAACGTCTGCATCAGGTCGGGAAATGAGACTCCTTGCGCGGCAATCGACTCCAGGTCGTCAATGCGCACCCCCTCCTCAAAACTCATCACCAGCGCCGCGTCACTACTCAGCTCCCGACAGGGTTGCGGAAAACGGACGGCGGTATGGGCGTAGACCTGGCTGAAGTGCTCCAGGTTGGCCAGTTCCTGATGCATACTGACTTCCTGCAGGATCATCCGGGTAAAAGCCTTCAGGACAGACTCGATGGAATGCCGGGTCTGATCGCTGAACAGTGGTTGAAACAGGCGCAGAAACAGATTGAGCAGAAAAATGTCGACTCGCACCACAAACTGGATATCGGCACGCAGCAGCTTGACCGCGACAATCTGTCCGGAATCCCTCAGACGGGCTTTATGCACCTGGCCGATGGAGGCACTGGCCAGCGGTTCCTCGGTAAAATCGGCAAACACCTCCGGATCGGGGAAGGCCTGCCGAAAGACTCGCTGCCGATCTTTGTCGGGCATGGCCGGCATCTGATCGTGGAGTCGGCGCAAGGCCGCAATATACTCCTGATCAAAAAAATCGGCTCGGGTCGCCAGCACCTGGGCGAGCTTCAGAAAGCTGGCGCCGAGTCGCCGGACGGCAGCAACCAGCTGTTCCGCTGAGAGCGGTCGCCACAACAGCCAGCGGGGTCGCCGTCGGAACAGCAGAAACACCGTGACCAGGAAACGGAACACAGCATAGCAGCGCCCCGGACTGCACAGCTTCAGACAGAGAAAAAACCGCCGCAGCACCTTTAATGCCCCAGGTCCTTACGCAATTGCTCCAGATCGTCCCGGGTCGCCAGATTCAGCTCGGCAACCACTTCTTTGAGAACATCCTTCAACATCCCGCGCAGGACATCCTTTTCCTGTTCGCCGCGCTCGGCCATTTTATTGAACAGGGCGCGGGCATGTTCTTCCGCCTTATCTGCTGCCTCCTTCATCTCTTCGCTGTTTTTTTCAATCTTCTCCTTGACGGCTAAAGCGCTGCCAAGGGCAACATAGAAAAGCTGTTCCAAGCGGTTCTCGGTCGTCGCCATGTTGCTTTCTCCTTCCTGAAGGTCAGCACCGGAGTCGGGGAAGCCGAGGCTCAGGGCTGACAATTTGCTATTCAGCCGGAAATAAAATAGTCCGCTGCGAGGGGTGAGATCTATACCAGGATATTTTTCAGATCCTGCCAATAGCAGAGCAGAAGTTGAAGGAAAGTCAAACCGGGAACAATCGAGGGCATAGCGATTTGCTAAGTGCGGAATAAAAAAGCAGCCAGTCTCAAATTGAGACAGTCAGCGACGCCTTCCCGCTCGGAAATCTTGTTCGGTTCCTTTAAAACCAGATGGTTAGGACTGTGACTTAAACATAAATCCTGGCGGAATGACTTTTGCTGCAAGCATGGTATGATTCCACCGCTCGTTGTTCCAATCAAACCATGAAGAGCGGATGAAGCGAAAAAATCAAGCCTGCAGGAGGTTTTCACCATGAAAAAAATCTGTATTTACGGAGCCGGGGCCGTTGGCGGCTTCATCGGCGCATTGCTGGCCCAAAACGGCTGTGAGGTGAGCGCGGTAGCCCGTGGTGCCACGCTGGACGCATTGCAAACCCAAGGCCTGCGCCTGCAACTCGACAACAGGACCATCTCGGTTCCGGTCACCGCCACGGCCAACCCCGTCGAGCTGGGCGAGCAGGATCTGATCATTGTTGCCGTCAAAGCTCAGTCCATGCCTGCAGTGGCCGGGGCCATTCCGCCCCTGATCGGAGCGGAAACCACGGTACTGACAGCCATGAACGGGGTGCCCTGGTGGTTCTTCCAGGGTTTTGGCGGCGATTATGCCGGCCTGCAGTTGGCGGCGGTCGATCCAGGCGGCGCCATCGCCCAAGCGATTCCGGCCCGATCGATTATCGGCGGGGTGGTCCATGGCAGTTTCGCCCTCAACGAACCCGGCTTTGTCCGTCATGTCTTCGGCAGAAAACTGATCCTCGGTGAGCCGAACGGCGAAAAAAGCGCCCGCCTGCAAAAGCTCGCCGATCTGCTCAGCGCGGCCGGGATCGAGATTGAAACCTCCTCAGCCATCCAACGTGATATCTGGTTCAAGCTGTGGGGCAACATGACCATGAATCCGGTTTCCGCCATCACCGGGGCAACCTGCGACCGGATTCTCGATGACCCGCTGGTACTCAATTTCTGCAACCGGGTCATGACTGAAGCAGCGACCATTGGCGAGCGGATTGGCTGCCCGGTAGAGCAGACCCCGCTTGAACGCAATGCCGTCACCCGCAAACTGGGTGCCTTCAAAACATCGATGCTGCAGGATGTCGAAGCCGGCCGTTCCGTAGAACTGGACGCCCTGGTCAGCGCGGTTTACGAAATCGGTCAGAAAGTCGGGGTAACGACTCCCGATATGGAAACCCTGCTGGGGCTGGCGAGGTTGCATGGCCGGATGCGGGGTTTGTACCCGGATCAATAAGTCCTCCCCACGCGATCAGGCAAACGGGCCAGCAAGTACTTTGTACAGTTCGCCGCAGAGGGCTGCGTATTTGCAATCATATCGCAACAGGAAATGTGATGGGTATCGTTGTCCCAAAAGATCCGTTGACTTTTCTCCGATGGTCATGACTAGATACCCATACCAGGACGATCACCTTCTTTGGCGACCCTCAATTGTGAACAATGACAGCACAGGTCTGGCCTATCGCTGCCACTGAGCTGCCATAAGCGGACAGTGATGAATATGCAACGAATTCGCTCTTTCAAGCGGCTAAGCCTGCACCTTTGCGGTTATCCGATTCTCTTGCTGATAGCCCTCAGCCTTTCTTCCTGCGGCGGCGGGGGCGGCAGTCAAAGCAGCAGCTCAACGGATACGGCAGCAGCGACATATACCGTGCAGGGGACTATTAGCGCAGCATTGTTCATGGAGTTTGACAGCGACACCAATGACCCTGATGCGGATTTCAGGTCCAATGATAGCTTCGATGAAGCTCAAACGATCTCTTCCCCGACAACGGTCAGCGGCTATGTCAACCTTCCTGGCTCCGGTAGCAGCGGGCGGTCTTACCAGAGCGGGGACAGCAGCGATTTCTTTCGGGTCCCCCTGACTGCCGGCCAGACCATCGTACTGAGTTTTCCGGATTCCGTTGCCGCCGACCTCGACCTGTATCTTTTTGACAGCAGTGAGCTTCAGGTCGATGCTTCGATGGGAACAGGAGCCACGGAAACCCTTCGGGTTGAGACAGCGGGAACCTACTATATCGAAGTACGGGCCTATAACGCCGGTCCCAACATTCCGAACGCCTCCAGCTATACCCTGACCATTGATAAGAACAACTCCAGTTCGGGAGCAGAGGAAATGCATCTGAGCGACGATTTCGTCGCCAGAGATATTATCGTGCGCTTAAAAGATGACGTCTCATCGTCCGCAGCCGCCGTCACAACTGCAGCCTCACTGGCAGAAAAAGCCCAAAAATTAGGGCTGCAGAGCTTGGCCGGGAAACCGGGCCGGGCCATGCTGATGGGCTTTAACACTGATGCCGCCCGGGACCAGGCATTCTCCACATTGGGGATCAGCAAATCGCCGCCGACAACAGGCGTATCGGCCCTGTCGGCCACACAAATCAGCAAACTGGACACCATCAGGATTATCAAGGCCTTGCGGCGGCGTTCCGATGTCGCCTCAGCCGACCTGAATTATTACCGCTATGCCGCGGCAACCCCTAATGATTCCGATTACAACAAGCAAATTATAAACTATCAGCTGATCAACCTGCCTGAAGCCTGGGATCTCACCACTGGCAGCGACAATGTTATCGTTGCCGTTATCGATACGGGTGTCTTGTTAAACCATCCCGATCTGAACGGCCGCCTGATCACCGGTTATGACTTTGTCTCGGACAGCTCCAGATCCAATGATGGCGACGGTATTGACGATAATCCGAACGATCCCGGTGATCAGTCAAGAAACGATGGCAGCAGCTCTTTTCATGGCACCCATGTTACCGGCATCATTGCCGCGACAACCAATAATTCAACCGGCGTTGCCGGTGTTACCTGGAGCGGAAAAATCATGCCGCTTCGGGCGTTAGGACTCGGGGCGGTGGGGACAAGCTATGACATTCTCCAGGCGGTCCGTTATGCGGCCGGGCTGGACAACGATTCAACCTTACTCCCGGCCCGCCCGGCAGATATCATCAACATGAGCTTAGGATCAGCCGGCGACGCCTACTCCCAGGCCGAACAGGATTTGTACAATCAGGTTCACGCGGCCGGCATTATCGTCGTTGCCGCAGCCGGCAACGATGGCCTGGCAGATATCGATTACCCCGCTGCGTATGATGGTGTCGTTGCGGTCAGTGCCGTCGATAACAACGGAGATTTGACCTATTATTCAAACTATGGGCCGACAGTTGATGTCGCCGCTCCTGGCGGCGCCGGGGCTCATGTCGAAGCCTACGATATTTACAGCACCTGCGGGGATGACAGCGGGACAACCCTTCAATACACCTACTGCTATAAACATGGGACCTCCATGGCGACCCCCCATGTCGCCGGAGTTGCCGCGTTGCTTAAAAGTGCATATCCGGACCTGACGGCCAGTGACTTTGATGCCCTATTGCGTAGCGGGCTGCTCACCGATGCAGACACTGCAAGCCGTAACGACTATTACGGTTACGGCCTGATCAATGCCTATAAGGCTGTCGCCTGGGCTCAGACCAATCAAACTGTACCGACAGCGCTGGCAACCAATCCGGAGTCACTTAATTTCGGTACCTTCAGCGATTCTTTAACCGTAGAGCTTTATCTCAGCGGAAGCGGCTCCAGCGGCACTGTCAGCATTGCCGTCGATGCCACCTGGCTCAGCGTTGCAGCCAGCGCTGTCGACAGCTCGGGCATCGGAACCTATACCCTCAGTGTGGACCGCAGCACCCTGTCGCCAGGGACCTCTTTGGCAACGGTGACCTTCAGTTCAGATGCACCCGATGTTTCACCCGTAGCCGTCCCGGTTACCGTACAGAAGAGTCTCAGTACGACATTGGTCAACGGCGGTTATTTCCACATCGGACTGCTCGATCCTCAAACAGAAGAGATTAAATATGAGACCAGTGGCACCCTGACCAACGGCGAACTGCGGTATCTATTTTCAGACGTGGCAGCGGGCTCTTATATTCTCTATACCGCAACCGATATTGACAACGATGGTCATTATAATGAAATGGCCGAAGTCGTTGGAGCCTATCCGTCCTTGCAGCAACTGTCACCCATCAGCGTCTCAAGCGACCGGAACAGTCTGGATTTTCTGGTACAGCCTTATCCAATCCCCTGACCACTGCGCAAGGCATATCGCCCCGCTCACTCCGCTTTACTTTCAGAATGAGCGGGGTTCATCCGTTCTTCAGCCTCTTGCTTGGCTTGCTGATGATCTCCTTCAGTCAACATGGAGTCACGCAATTCTTTGAAACGCAGGCCGATCAGTTTGTTCAGCCCGCGAAACAGGGGTGATTTTTCATCCAGCTCGGTTTTCATGAAGCGAATACAGCCCTGACAAGTTGGACTGGGAACAACATAACGGTGGGCGTCGATCCTATGCCACCAGGCCAGCATCCGCATCCCCCAGACCAGCGGTTCCCGCACCAGGCAAAACCACCAGTGCCGGCCATAACAGCGCTGAATTAACAGGAGCGTACAACTACGACACTGTCCGACAGGTCGTTCACTTTCCACAACGTTACTTTCCAAAACAATTCATCCGCTTGCTATTCAAGGCCCAGGATATAATCCCATTCCTGTTGACTGACCGGCATGATCGACAACCGGTTCCCCTTGCGCACCAGCGCCATGTTTTCCAAGGCGTCATGCTCTTTGAGTTCCGCAAGGGGGATCACCCGCCGGGTATGGCGGAGATACTTGATATCGACCATGAACCAGCGCGGCTTGGCCGGATCGCTCTTTTCGTCAAAATACTTGCTGTTCGGGTCAAAGGCGGTGAAATCCGGATACCCTTCTTTGACCACTTCCATCAGCCCGACAATCCCCGGGACCTCGCAATTGGAATGGTAAAAAAACACCTGATCACCCACCTTCATCTCATCCCGCATCATATTGCGCGCCTGGTAATTGCGTACCCCGTCCCAATGTTCGGTCTGCTCCGGCATGTTCTGCAGATCGTCAATGCCAAAAGCGTTCGGTTCCGATTTCATCAGCCAGTAGTTCATCAACTGCTCCCTTTCTTGTTTTTGCAGACAACTCTTTACCTAATCTACTTGCCATTCGGAAACTCCGAGGGGCAACGGCTAAGTTTTCAGATTGGAAACAAACAATTTTTCGTTGTGGCAAGGAAATCAAGGGGTTGCGCGGAGGCGTAGCACTTTACGCCGCACAAGAAAACCCGCAGATTGACACCGCCACAGCGGAAAAGGGCCGTTTCCGGATGAAAACTAATCTACTTGCATCACAGGTTCTCTGGCAAATGAAGAGAATAAAATCTTCAGCGCCCAACAATCTTACAGGAAGAAAAGGCTGTTGAAAAACAGCCTGCGAAGAGATGCTGATCACCTGTCAAGAGAGCTGAGCACCACCGGCAATTTCTTTGGTTTCTTCGCCCGCACCATCGTGTCGAGCTCATCAAACTCGCTTTTCAAGACATTTCTATAAAGAAAAACCAGGGCATTAAGCGCCTGATTCTGGGTTGAGGCAGCAACATTCTGCCGTGTTGCCAGGTAGGTTAAAAAAGAGCTGACGTGATCAGCCCCTAATTCTTGTGGATGCCTTTTGTTATGGAACAGGATAAAACGGGTTATCCAGTCAACATAGGATTTTTCAGTGCGAATGCTATAATGCCGTAACCGAATTTCATTACGCACCAGATCAAGTAAACGCGGTTGACTCATGGCCCCTCCTCCATTGTCAATTGAGTAATTTATTCTACAGCGATCTATGCTACATTAAACCATCTATCACGCAAGCAGATTTTTCAGAAAATTGTCAGAACCTACTGATATAAATAGTGAAAAGAAAATTTGGCTGCTGAGCGTCCGTGTTATAACACGGCTAATATCACGTATATTACATGTTATGGCTACAAAATGGAGAGATAAGTGGCAGACCTAATATCATCAGTATCTACAGCAATCTCACTTGCCACTAGGCTAAGGGAAATAAGTAAGAATATTGAAGACGCTGAATTCAAGAACTTACTTGCGGACCTGAGTCTTGAACTAGCTGATGCAAAATTAAAGATCGCTTATCTTGTGTCAGAAAACGCAGAGCTTAAGGAGAAGATGCACTCACTTACTAGCGCAACAGGTGAGAGATGCCCTAAATGTAAAAACCCCACGTTCGAAATAATTTCAACTAAACCGCACGGAATCTTTGGGGATATGGGTGCAAAAGAACGTGAATATAAGTGCTCTGCATGTGGCTTTGCTGAGTCAAAGTTCATTGAGCCATAACAAATCACTCCAGCCGACCCAGTGCCGCGTCGCTCCTGTCGTCGCTATGCGGCACAGGTCGGCTGAGTTCAAACGTTGGGCGGATAAGGAGAATAGATGACGGCTCCCATTGGAAAAGTATTCATCTCTCACTCAAGCATAAACAAGCCATTTGTAGATCGTCTCGTAGCCGATTTGGCATCGAGAGAGATCCCTGCGTGGTATGACAAGTTTGACCTACGCATCGGTGACAGCGTGCCAGGGGGGATCAATGCAGGCTTGGCTGAGGCCAAATACTTCCTCATAGTCCTATCGCAGGCAGCGTTGACCTCTCGGTGGGTTACTGAAGAACTTAATGCAGCCCTCATGTCGCAAGTCGCGATGAGCGGCACGTTCATCTTGCCTGTTCTTGTTGAGGATTGTGACATACCGCCCCTCCTCAAGCACCGTCGGTACGCCGATTTTCGCACCAATTACGACCAGGGGTTCCGAGAGTTGCTCGGCGTTTGGGGAAAAGACCGAGAGGCGTCTATCGTTGCTGGCGGCAAACCACTCTACCCATGGCCAAACGCACGAGACAAGTTGAGTGAGGCGATATATCTGCACTCAACCCGTTTTGACAAATTTTTCCGGATGGACTGGGACCTCTCAGAAACCGCAGATAAAACAATCAACCACATCATCGACGTTCTAAAACTTCCTTGGCACAAAGAAGTTCCAGAACTCGGAATGAAGTGGTCGTTTAGTTACAGTCTGATATTCGACGGGAAGGCCATAAGTTTATCGCGCAGTCTCAGCGAGGCGGGAGTGTCACCTGGAAATGTATTGATGATCGGGATCAATGGCACGTACGAGGACGTTTGGGAGTGCGAGTTAAAGAATATGTGGGATGGCTCGAAAATGTACGAGATGGGATCAGCGCTCAGGCACGAAGCAGAACTAAAAGAACAAATCAGGAAACGAGGCCGACTGAATAGAGACCGACTGCGCGAGTTTGCAAATGATTGCTTTTCCCACGTATAACGGACGTCGCCCAACCCATATTTCAAGCGGACAGTTCAACAGCGGTGCGTTTCGAAAAAGGCCAGTGCTATGCAAAAGTTTCTACGCTGCCGCTTAAATCAATCCGTTATGCAATCAATAGGAAGGAGCATTGATGGCAATTTTTGACCTATTCTCCAAAAGGCAAAAAGCCTTAAGGGGGGACGTACCGGATGTTTACACCTACGATGACCTGCCAAATGCTTTGAGGGTGCAAATCGTTCATATTTGGTCAGATGCACTTGGAAGTAATGAAGACTATTACGACAATTATGGGTGTGGCCACAATGTCCAATCTGCTTATAAATTTATCGTGGATACTCTTTGCAGAGAGTATGGAATGTTTCGGCTTCCAACAGCAGATAAATATGGTAAGAGAATGTATTTAACTGAGCTTGCTAATTATCTATTGCAAGTTGACGAGGTTGAAAAGCAGCTAGATATTGTTGAATTAAGCTTTAGGTATATTGATCGACTCACCCGCAAATATGACTATCTGCATAAGCGAAATGCTTCAGAAAGCGTGGACGATGCCATTGAGGAGCTAAACGCCAGATTCAAAGAGCATGGAATAGGCTTTCAGTTCATAGAAGGTGAAATTGTTCGAGTGGATTCTGAGTTACTCCACTCTGAAGCAGTAAAACCAGCATTGCGGTTACTGAACGAAAAAAGCTATCAAGGTGCCCAACAAGAATTTCTGAGTGCTTATGAGCATTACAGACATGGAAAGCACAAAGAGGCACTTAATGACTGCCTGAAAGCATTTGAAAGCACTATGAAAGCCATATGCGATAAACGCAAGTGGGCATACCAAGCCAATGCTACTTCGAAGGCATTAATTCAAGTCTGTCTTGATAATGACCTTGTTCCTTCATTTTGGCAGCAGCAGCTAAGTTCATTACGCAGCATGTTGGAAAGCAGTATTCCAACTGGCCGAAACAAGCTAAGTGGCCATGGACAAGGTTCTACCCCAACAACAGTGCCAGGTTATTTGGTTGCATACATGCTGCATATGACAGCATCTACATTGGTATTCTTAACTACAGCCGAGAAAAACCTTGCAACCATATAATTAAGCGGATGGAAAAATAGCGGGGTGCTTCCCGAAATACAAAACCAAATTGCGGTAGGTCACGCTGGTTCTCGTCGCCACCGCTTATCACTACCGATACGTTTCAGGAGGCGCACCGATGAGTCGCGTTGGAATTCTCGCCTACGGCTCTTTAATCGAAGACCCGGGCAAGGAAATTGTGCCGCTCATTTGCGAGCGGAAAGAAGGGATCGAAACTCCATTCTCTATAGAGTTTGCCCGGTCGAGTTCTACGCGTGATGGCGCACCCACGGTCGTTCCTGTCGAAATCGGTGGGGGCCGCGTCCATGCCACGATTCTTGTCTTGGATGCTGGTGTAGACCTGAAAACGGCGCAAGACTTGTTGTGGCGGAGAGAGACAAGGAACGAAAGCACCAACAAGCATTACGCGCTACCATCCAAGCCAAATCCAAACAGAATGGTGGTGGAGAAACTGAATAACTTCGCGGGGCTCGACGTTGTGCTGTATACGAAGCTTGGAGCCAATATCACAGATCCAAATGCCGCAAAGTTGGCCGATCTCGCTATCAAAAGCGCAAAGGCCGAAGCCGGGCGGTCCGGGAAGGATGGTATCAGCTATCTTCTTTCGGTAAAAAGGCAAGGCATCTCAACGCCACTGATGCAGGGCTATGAAAACGAAATACTGCAGAAGACTGGTACTTCAAGTCTTGTAGATGCGTTATCGCGGTGTCGTGAAGGATACGTATAACCAGTGCGTCAACTCGGATCGTCAGCCTCCGGCTGACGCCCGGTTACGCTGAACCGTTAGCGAAAGCATACCCATGCTAGACGATCCCCTAGATTATGAATTGAGCCTTTCAGGCGGATGGTACTGTCTCTCAAGGGGATCGAAAGAATGTAAGTTTTCAGCTCCAGCGACGACGCGAGGCGTAGCGAAGCTCTATACTATTTCGTGTGACGACTCATTGCTTTACGTTGGTATTGCAAAACAGCCTATGGCTTCTCGGTTAAGTTTTGGGTTCAAGGCTAATGGTTCTGGTGGGTATCACGGTTATAAATGGAAATTTTTAGAAACAAATTTAAAATTATCCATTTGGACCGGGAAAATTAATGGCGTATATGCTCCCCTGCATGTCATGGAAACAATTGAAGCAGAGGTTGCGTTCGCTTGCCGCCATCTCTCAGGGCAATGGCCTACACACCAGCATGAAATTCATTTTTCACCATCAGAGCAATGGCACAGGGACGCAGCTGTTCGTATTTATAATCATGCAATTGCATGCAATCGCTAACCAATAATTCCAGCGGATCGCCTACGGCGCCCGCTGAATTTTACCGTTAGAATAGCGAAATTTATGACTTATAGAAAAACATTTATATTTTTATTGATAGCACTTGTATTTATCTTATCAGGATGTGCTGCCAAAGGACCCATTTTTACTGACGTCAAAAGTAATCGTCCCGATAAGGCCCTACTTTACATTTATAGACCTTGGGCAATGACGGGTGCAGCTGTTAGTTACCAAGTGGTTCTAAATAACGTAAGAATATCCCCAAAACTAAGTAATCAAAGTTACCTGGTAAAAGAGATTGATCCTGGGGAGATATTTCTTTTTACCGACACTCAAAACATCGACAGGGTTTTAAAGTTTACCGTTGAAGCCGGAAAAACATATTTTGTAAGCATTTCTTCAAAAAATTATGCTGCCATGGTTTTCGAGCATACTGCTTACTTGGTTGATAAAGGCTTGGCCATTGAAGAGTTAAAAAAATGCAAGTTGGCACTTTAAATTCTAACCCTTATCAGGCCCCCGGCCGTCAAGAGTAAAGAATAGCGTTAACGTAAAAGATTCATCTTTTCGTTCTTTGACAAGCGACTGATCTACTAGCAACCATCCGGGTTCTGACTTGGGCTTTGCAACGGGCTGCAGTCACGATTCTGCTCCCAAACACTTATCGAGGCTCTTATCCACAGAAGCCGGACCTTTGGTTGCATCCTGATCTTCTGCCACCTGGAAACACGTGCGGACCCTGGTGCCGTTCCAGTCAATAAGGGCGGGCTTCATCTGGCGTTCCGATGATCCCAGTTAGCTACGGAATCGGGTCAGGGGCAGAACCGGCGCGGGCCGCATTCGACCATCGCGCAAAATATGAGGGAGCGAGACGGACCTCCAATCAACGCAAACCGGCTGAAGAGATTCATGATCACCGGGCCTTTGCTGTGGGATGGCTCTCCCAGAAGTTTCTCTTCTATCGGCCCGTGAGCGATCTTGATAGCTGGTTCTCACCAGTTAGGCTTTCCGGCTGATCCGCCTCCTCCCGAATCAGGACCTTAAGAACAATTCCTGGTCAAAAGGCACCTGATTCTTCAGCATGTCATAGACCGCTCGCCCCAGCCGAGCGGAAAGATTCGCCAAAGCCTTGCCTTTGCCATGGCGATTCGCCATCTTCTGCACTTGCTGCTGCATGGGTTTATTTCCTTTGAGCATGAGAATGATGGCTTCTCCAAAGGCCCAGCGCAAGTGAGCATTGCCAATCCGCTTGCCGGAATGGCCGTAAGACTTCCCGTTTGATTCCTTGGCCGGCTTGACCAGCCGGCAGTAGGAGATAAAGTCCTGGACACGGGGGAAACGGGCGATATCCTCAATTTCGTAAAGGATAACCAGGGAAAGAATCCTGCCCACTCCGGGAATGGATTTAAGCAGTGCCAGGCTGACGGGGTCATGGCTCATGGCCACCTTTTCGAGTTGGCGCTCCAAGACACCAAGCAGCTGATCGTAGTGTTCAATTGTGGCCAGATCGATTTCTATCATTCCTCGGGCAATGGGGTCTTTGAACTTCTGCGGCAATCCTTCGCGCTGACTCGGTTTTGCGACACAGCCTAAAGGATCAGGCAGATTATATTGCGATGCGGTATTCTGAATATGGGCAATCAGTTCAGCCCGCTTCCGAGCCAGATGATTACGCCGCCGCAGCAGATCACGGGTCGCCCGCATCTTTGCAGGATAGGCATAAGCCAACGGGAAAGTGCCGCCGCGCAGCAGCACGGCGATTTTATGCGAATCGATCTTGTCATTCTTGGCCTTGCCTCCATGAATGGCCCGCATGTAAAGAGCATGTCCGAGGACAAAATTAATACCTTCATCGGCACAGAAGTCGGCCAGCCAGTACCAGGTGAACATACATTCACAACCGACGATAAGACCTTCACGGTACGGCTTGATCAGGCGCAGAAATGCTTTCGGTTTGGTCGGAATGTTCTTGTGAACAACGATCTCACCGACTGCGTTGAGAATGCAGACATACATGGCGTCGGCATGGAGATCGACACCGCAATAAAACTGATGCTGTTTCGTGTAAAATCTCATGGTGCAGGCTCCTTTCTTTGAGGGTTATGGTTACTCAAAGGATAGCGGATGGTCCGCTACCTGGAGGGGGCCTGCACTAAGTATCAAACTAACCGGACGGAAAATACGTCTGTGCAAAATTGAAAAGCAAAACCAAATTGTGGTGGTGAACAAAACTTCGCGTCGCCGCCGGCCTTCATGAACCGTTAAAATCTAACCTCCCCGGAAAGATCAATGAAAGAGATTGATGAAAAAATTAACAAAACAATATCTTCGTTATCGAGAAATAGAATTGAAGCACTGTATTTTCCTTCAAAAGAAGCGCTAGTTTCCTGCATAAAAGAGCGATTAACTTCAGAAATGACTATTGGTGTCGGAGATTCTATAACATTAGAAGAACTTGGGATTTACTCTTTACTGAGAAATTCTAATGTTAATTTTTTAGATAAATACAAAGAAAATATTTCTAGTGAAGAAAAAAGGGATTTATATATAAAAAACTTTGGTGCAGATCTTTTTTTATCTGGAATAAACGCACTATCGACTGAGGGAAAGATTTACAACCTTGATGGCAATGGAAGTCGAGTCGCACCAATTATATATGGACCATCAAAGGTTATTTTGATTTGCGGAACCAATAAAATTGTTATATCAGAAGTCGAAGCATTTAGTAGAGTTAGAAATGTCGCTGCCCCAATTGATGCTAAAAGATTAGGGAAAAGCACACCTTGTGTACGTAGCGGAAAATGCATGAACTGTAAAGCAGAAGACAAAATTTGCAATTACTTCACAATAATCCAGGGTCAGTTTGATACTGAGCGAATAAAAGTTTTTATTGTTGAAGGTGATTATGGATTTTAACGAATAATGATAGATAGCGCGAGGGACGAGCCACGATCTTATCCTGTGGCTGGACAAGCCCGGTCGTTATAGCGATAAAGCAAATATATCGGATGGGTTTTGAGGGGTGTGAACGCCTTGATTTTCTTTCTCTTTATTCAAGTCGAGCGGAAACCTTTCACCTGTTGACGCGGCTAAAAAATCAGCTCACGATTGACGTCATAAATTTGCGGTCCCTCCTCTCCTGAAGTGATAATAAGGCACTTCCAGGGGATTCTAGTTAGCCGATCAGATAGACCGGAATTGGACCATGCCAAGAAGTTTACCCTGAAGCTGGAGTTACCATGTCACAGAAAGAGATCATCAACAGGCTTCATAATCTCGGAATAGAGGAACTGAGAACCATTCAGACCCTGAATGTCCTCAGCGGCGATTATGTCAACAATATGTGTAAGTGCCCCAATGGCACTAAAAACAAGCTATTGGATGACAACAGCACGTATCTCTGTGCTCAGGTGGAGATTGAGGGGAGTGAAAGGTGCTATGGAGTTGCTGCAGATGAGCATCAAATAGCAGTATTCTCGTATGGCTGTAACGGGACTGAATGTGAATTGGAGATCTGGCTCAAGAGGTGATCAATCAATTCTGGTCGCTATAGTTGCATAACTAGCCGGCAGCATTAATTATCCAAACAACTAACTGAACAGGGCACTAGGCGTATCTCTATAATCAACATAGTCCACAGCGAGTCTTGGAGCATAAAACTCCCGTGGAGAGAGTAACTATCCCCTTGTAAAACCAGGTGGTTTCCTTTTGTACTAAGCTGCCCCGGCACGACCGAACCTGTTAGCAAAAAGTCAGGCAGCAAAAGGACTCAGCAAATGAAATTAATCAACAAAAAATCTGTCCGTATTCCAATTTCACAATCATTTCAGGATAGCAGGTTTACCAATGGCAACCTTTATGGATCAGGCCATTTGGCAATTATCCTTTCCAACATGGATACCAATGATCAAAGTGAATGGGATTCAATTATTGGAGACTTGATCTCTGCCGGGTATATGGTCCTTACCTATGACTATTTTCAGCATATGGATGATCAATCAAGAACTCTTGAAGATGCAATTTCATTTATTTGTGATGCAGGTGCGAAGAAGATTATTCTTATTGGAGCAAGCAGGGGTGGGGTCGCATCCATAAAAATCGCAACTCGCCAGATAAAGAACAGTTCTATTGTTGGTGTCGTGGCTTTTTCAGCTCCTATCGAATATGAAGGAACTGTCTTTTACAGTAAGGATGAATTGAGCAGGATTAAAATTCCCAAGCTCTTGATAAATTCGGAAAATGACGATGGCGCAAGCGATACTCGCAGGATGTTCGAACTTTTTGAAAATCCAAAAGAATTGCTATTTTACCCGGGGGATGCCCACGGGACAGAGCTATTTGACAAAGAACGGGAATCGATTGTCAGAAAGCTGCAGAATTTTACACGGGCGGCATTTGGAGCAGCATCCGCTTAAATCAGAACAATCCGCAGGTTGTTAGAAAAATCCCTCCATGGGTTTGCAAAAGCGTTGGGTGTGCCAATCATCGGGGTCAGATCAGCCCTTAGATTTCAAGGGGTTAATGACATCTCTCCCATATGCCAAACCGATATTGAATTATCCTGGGGAGAAGTGCTCTTTGCTGAAGTCATGAGAATAATGAATAATTGTAGATCAACCGAACTGAGCGGAGTTAAGCAAATTCGCCAGAAGCCCACGGAACCGAATTATCTTCTCGTCACCTGCTACCCGCACATGATGCGGTGGGGAGTGTTAACTTGACGATTCAACAGCATAACAGTGACGACCAAACATCGCTGAAGATCCTCCCCTTAAAGCCAAATGATTCGCTGGTCTATGTGATGGCTGTCGCATCCGGTGTGGCCGTGGCGAATCTTTATTATGCGCAGCCGCTGCTGCACACGCTGGCACGAAGCTTCGGGGCCTCTGAAGGCACAACCGGTCTTATTATTACGATGACACAACTAGGCTATGTCATCGGTCTCGGACTGATTGTACCGCTCGGTGATTTGTTTGAACGACGCAGACTCATCACGGTAGTTTCCTCAGGGACTGCGGTGGCACTGGCCGGCGCCGCGGTCTCGCCAGGCATTGGTTCTTTCCTTATTGCATGCCTGGCCATCGGCCTTACTTCGGTCGTAGCGCAAGTGCTGGTGCCATTTGCTGCGACCCTGGCCGCTAACGAGCAGCGTGGCAGCGTGATAGGTCGGGTGATGACAGGCCTGCTGCTTGGTATTCTACTGGCTCGTACGGTTTCCGGATTCATTGCTGACGCTTTTGGCTGGCGCGTTGTTTTCGGGCTGGCAACCATTTGCATGTTCGTTCAAACCGCCGTGCTGTGGCGGATGCTGCCACAGAGCCAAGGCGAAACGCGTATGTCATATTCGGCCCTGATTGGCTCGGTGATTCAGCTGTTTCGTGATGAACCATTACTGAGACGGCGTATCGTCTATGGCTCCTTAGGATTTGCAGCGTTTAGCGTATTCTGGACCGCCCTGGCATTCCTTCTCGCACGGCCACCTTACGGCTACAACGACTCGACCATCGGTTTGTTTGGCCTGATTGGCGCTGCGGGAGCCCTGAGCGCCAGTTTCGCAGGGCACATTCATGACCGTGGCGGCACCCGGATAGGCACCGGGGTTTTGATCGGGCTGGTCGTTCTCGCGTTTGTGATCATGGGTGTCTTCAGTACGCACCTTTCCGCTATCATCGTCGGTATCGTACTGCTTGATATTGGTCAGCAAGGTACGCAGATCCTGAACCAGAGCGTCATTTACACGCTGAACCCCAAGGCGAGAAGCCGAATAACGACAGCGTACATGACCTGTTTTTTCTTTGGCGGGGTGGTCGGGTCCGCATCATCGGGTTATATGTTTGAGCTGAGTGGATGGCCAGGCGTCGCGTTGCTGGGTGGCACGTTTGGCGGAATCTCGTTTCTCTACTGGCTCACGGAACTCGGCACTCGCCGGGTGTGATGCTGTGCTTGCATAAGTTCAGGCCACTATTGAAATCTGTGCGGGAAAAACCAAAAGCAGACTGGACCCTTGATTCCCCCAGGAATATAAAGGAATAAAAATTGTCTTTCCCCCGCCTAAATGCTGGTCTACAGAAAGAATTATTGCAACGAATGGAAAACACAGCTGTAGAGATTTCTATGATTGAAACTTTTCTATAGGTTTTAGGTGTTGAGTGCCAGGACATCGTGGACTCAACGAATGAATAATCGGATTTTGTAGTCAAATTCATCGACCTTGGCTTTGCCCAGATAGATCTTACTTGCTCAACCATCAAATCAGCTCATAAGCTATCGGGAGGTAAAAAATGAAAATACCAAGAATGACCGTGATCTCTCTCGGGGTGGACGATCTGCCCAGGGCCACGGAATTTTACCGGCAGGTGCTGAACACTCCTCCGAACACCGCCTCTACGGCCATCACATTTATTGAACTCCCCGGAGCATGGCTGGCCCTTTATCCGCTCGACAAACTTGCTGAAGACATTTCGCCGCAGGTGCCGACAACACGTAACGCTTTCAGCGGCATCACCTTGGCCCATAATGCCCGCAGCAAAGACGAAGTGGTCGCCATGATGAAATGTGCCGAAAACGCCGGGGCCAAAATCGTCAAAGAACCGCAGGAGACTTTCTGGGGTGGTTTCAGTGGCTATTTTGCTGACCTTGACGGTTACTATTGGGAAGTCGCATGGGGGCCGATGTTCACATTTGATGACAATGGCAACATGAGACTAGCAGCAGATTCATAACCAATCATCCCAACCGATTGCGTAGCGCAACCGGTTAAAGTCGTCCATCATATGGACGAAAAGTGATTTTATTCGTAACACCCAACTCAACGAGGATCTTCCATGAAAAAATTACTGACCATAGCGATTTTTATCCTGATTTGCTTTTCTTTGGCCGCCTGCGCCCCACAAAAAATTGTGCCGCCGAAAAGCGGGCCAACAGCTCAACTGCACGTCAATGCTATCAACCTGGCGAAACGAGGTATTTTTAAAGCTGAGGCGGTCTGGGTTTCCCTTTACAATCAGGATGAAAGCTGGGGCGCTCAGCCCATTCTGGTGGATGATCACCCGGCCGATAGCTATATCATTCCCGCCGGAGAAAAACTTAAATTCTCATTGCGGTTACAACAGGGCGGACCCGGGTATGATGGTGGTTGTTTTGTTGGCCTTGAACTCACGGCTGAGGAAAACAGTAACCTGAGCGCAGAGTTCTCAATCAACCGAATTCCAGGGGCGGAAGCTGCATCAGGCTGCAAACTGAAGCTTTCCAATAATGGTAAACTTGTCGGCGAATACGATGGTAAGCCGCAATTGACTTTTTACAAGGTCAAGGTTATTTCCGTTCCTTAGCAAATGGTCAAAAAGAGCCTGTTAAGCACTTGAGGCGGGGGGGACTATCTCTCGTGCTGGGTTTACCATGAAATCGCTTACCACTGATCAGCCCCAGGCTCACCATAAGAATCTTTGCCGGGACTGTTTTTTATTTGCGCAGCGGTTTATTTACATCATCCGCAACGAAACCACAGGTGAATGACCAATATCGGCATTGTTGCTGCGGCCCGCCATGCCTTGACAGTGCCGCTTTTTTAAGGCAAACAGGTAACAAACTCAAAACAATGAGTAGAATTTATGGCATCAGATAAAAATTTTGTGCAGTTTGTCAGCGAACAAATAGCTGCGGCCGGCAACATCCGTACCCGGAAAATGTTTGGGGAATATGCCGTTTACTGCAACGAAAAGGTCGTCGCTTTAATCTGTGACAATCAGCTGTTTGTCAAACCAACCAGTGCCGGCCGGGCATTCATAGACGATGTTGTGGAAGCCCCGGCATACGAGGGGGCGAAGCCGTCATTTTTGATCGAAGATCGGCTTGAAGACAAGGACTGGCTCAGTGAATTGGTCCGTTTGACCGAACAAGAACTGCCTCCGCCTAAAATCAAAAAAACCAAGAAGGCCTCGAAATAAATCACCTATCGGATCATCCAGGGAGATCATGATGAAAAAACTGCTGGTGCTGGCAATTCTCCTCATCCTGCTGTCAGGCTGCGCAAAACCCATTTATTCGGTCGATCGGTCAGGCGGCCTGGCATCGGTCACCTATATCCGAAATGACGTCAATCATTACATTTCCGAACAGACCGGAGAGATTGTTCCCGCAGCGGAAAAAGAGACCTTTGCCGGGAAAATGATCAGCACGGAATACCGTCGCACCTTTCCGACTGTCATTTATCTTTATCAGTCTGTTGAATGTTCCAAGAGCCCGGCAATTATGGGGCGTCTGGACCTGAGAAAACCCAGCACAACTTCGGCGACCTTCCAGGTCAAGGCGGGAGTCCCACTGGTCAACAGCTTTCGGACCAAATTCCAATCCTGCCAGCGAGACTGCTATAAGCATTTTTATACCTCGTCGGTCTTCACTCCTGAAGAGAATGCTCATTATGAGGTTGTTGTCGAACCGATCGACGGAGTCACTGTTTACAAGCTTGAAAATGGCGCAAAACATCTTCTGGAGGTCACTTCAAATTTGCCCAAGGCTTGCCAGTTTTAACAGGTGGCCTAACAACAGTCTGTCGAGCCGATGGACTTTTTCAACAACCTGTAAAAGGTAGGGAATGAGAAAATACCGCAGCCGCAATCTGGAACTGGATTTAGGCCGGGAACATATTGTTATTCAGCGCAGGTATGAAGCGATAGGCGCAATCAATGATCTGCTGATCGCGGTCTGGTTTTTAATAGGAAGCTTTTTCTTCCTGTCAAATTCCCTGGTCGAACGTGGCACCTGGTTATTTATCGCGGGCAGTGCGCAATTGTTGATCAAACCAGCTCTCAAGCTGGCCAGCCTGATCCACGTTAGCCGGGTTTATCAGGCAAAAGTAAAAAAACATCGTCACGGCTGATTCAGCCGAAGAAAGAATAACTTCAGTATGTGGAACCAAGATACTTACCTGAAAGCCTGGAACTTTGCCTCGACAATCCATCTTGGGCAAACCCTCCCGGGCAGCGATATTGCGTATATCAACCATCTGGGGCTGGTAGCCATGGAAGCAGCCGCCGCCATTGCTGACAATCACCGCATAGAAAACCCCAACCTGCTGATCCAATGCGCATTGCTGCATGACGCCATCGAGGATACTCCGACGACCTACCAAGACATTGCTGAGGAGTTTGGTCACGAGGTGGCTGCCGGGGTTTCAGCGCTCAGCAAAAACCTGCAACTGCCAACCAAACAGGAGCAGATGCTCGACAGTCTGCGCAGAATCAAGCAGCAGCCCAGGGCGGTCTGGATGGTCAAATTGTGTGATCGAATCACCAACCTCCAGCCCCCGCCGGCCCACTGGAACAATGAGAAGATCTTGCAATACAGAGACGAAGCCTGCACTATCTTGGAGCAGCTTGGCACCGCCAATCAGTTTTTAGCGGACAGATTACAAACCAAAATCGAACGTTACCCTCAATATCTGCGATGACTTGCAAAAGCTTGAACCTGCTCTGGCAGACCGTTTAAGGCCTGAGTCTAGGCAACCTGTAGCTAAACCAATGCTTCTTGAGAGTCAGTTTCCGCCGGTCAGGAAAGTGGCGATTCGGGCCTGAACTTTTTCCTATGATCTTGAATGGTTTTTGCGGTCATTTGTGACATCAAATTGTAACCATCTTTTTCTAAGGTCGTCAGCAATTGAAGTTCCATCTGCCTTGATTTTTGTATCATCAGCTCCCGTCTTTCTGGATCGACCTTGCTGGCCTTTTCTATCAGCGCCAAAATATCCTCCAGCAAATAGGTTTCAGCAGATTTAACAGTATCAATTGGGTCAATGATTGCGGGCTGTTCAATTTCGCCGGCACTTTTTCTTCGAAACCAATCCTGGATTTTTGCTTCGGCAATGACACTGAATATGCTCATAACTCAACCCTTTAAACTCAATTTTTATTCGTCATTCGGCAGGCTGCACCAGCTGATGACAGCGTTGATCCCTGCATAGTGATAAGCCCAGCTTGTCGCAAATGCAGCGACTATCTGTTCCTCGTTCTCAAAGGTTTGCAGAATTGAAACAATCCCCCTTACGGTATCTGCCAACCGGGTATTAAAGGTAAATCGGAAAACTTCGTTATCATTGAGATTCGGGTGTGCGGAAGGGAGGTTGTCCAGCGCTTGTTTTGCCATTGCCTGGATATATTCCTCGGTAAATGATTCATATTTTGATCCTTCCGCTCTCGCCAGAAGGATGATGACTTTCAGGCGATTATCAATCCAGAAGCGCAATAATTTTCCCGCGTCTCCAGTTTCTATTGATCGAGCTTCCTCTGCCTTGGCCGGATTAATCAGAATTGCCACGCGGTTTCGAGTCAGTCTCTTGAACTCTTCAACAAACTCTGGCGTGATGATTGAATTGAACAACTTTTCTTTATTAGCGTAATATTTATAGATATTTCCCGTTGCAACACCCGCTTCGCAGGCAATCATCCCCACTGTAGCTTTCTTGTATCCTACTTTTGCAAACATGCGTTCAGCCGCATCTGCAATCTGCTTTTTCACACTATCTTTTAAAACCTGCACCATCTTCCTGACTCCATGAGGCATGCCCAAATTAAAAGTGAACATATCATTCATTTTTAAAAAAATCAATAGCCCGCCATCTCAGCCAGATCGCGGGGCAAGCGCTGTTTATAGTCACGATGGCATGGCAAAAAGGGATTCAGCCGAAACTGTAGCAGGCGGTTTTTCAACAGCTTGTCGTGTCCAGGGATGGATTTTTTCAACCCCTGATGGCGCTTGGACATCCAGCAATAAAGGGGCTGGACCGTTCCGGGCTTCTCAGTCATCGCCCCTCGAAGATCCTTGCAAGGATAATGATTTATGATAATCTGGCGGTGCACGTCACTCAAATCGTGCCATATACGCATAACAAAATCCGGAGGGGATTGTGAAAAGTTTTACCGTCAGCAGAGTCGTTCTGGTTTTCCTTGCCGTTTTTGCCTTGGCTCCCGCCTGTTTCGCCGATCAGACGCAGGATATTGCAGCCGTTGCCGCAGCAGAAAATTTCCTGCACCTTGTCGATGCCGGTCACTACGCTGACAGCTGGGAGACATCGGCAAACTATTTCCAGCAACAGGTTCCCCGGCCGCAGTGGGTCGAACAGCTTGAAAATATCCGTCCCGCCCTGGGCCCGGTCCTCAGCAGAACCGTCACCAGCAAGCATGATGCAACCTCATTGCCCAGAGCGCCGGTCGGGAACTATGTTGTCATTCTGCTTGCGACATCATTCCAAAACAAGAAAAACTCCATAGAGACCGTCACCGCCATGCTTGATCAGGATGGCAAATGGCGGGTTGCCGGCTACTACATTCAATGGCTGATCCAGCCCAATCGGAACCCGACGGCCAAAAGTCACCGGAAAATTTCACTCCAAAGGGGCCACTTTGGCTTCTTTGTCAAAGGATTGCTGTCCTAACGGCCATCCAACCGTGCAAAACAACAGCTGGCAACGGCATATCTTCGCCAAATTGCGCCCTGTCTTATCGATCATATTCAATATTCAGAATCTTTCCGCTACTATTGTCAGTAGTAGGGATGACCGGGAATTTTGAATATGACCCCGCCTATACGAACTGGAGCACTTCTCACCAACCCGAGGAAGGCCCGAAGTTATGAAAAACGATACCCGCCATGCAAAGCTCTCCCTTTGGAAAAGTTTTCTCACCATTGCCCAACCCTATTTTTTCCCCCGCTCCCACGGCGGAGCCTGGCTGCTCATGTTGCTGTTGGTCATGCTGCTGATTTTACTGTTTGGCCTACTGTTTCTGACCGTCGGTGGGCTGACTTTGATCGCGCATCATTTTGCACCCAAAATAACCACTACGGTCGCACCAGGCCTGTTGACCCTGGTTCTGCACATCTACCACAATGAGGGCTGGCTGGTGCTCAGCATGCTGGCCCTGCCCCTGCTGGTCTTTGCTTTTTTCCGTCAGCAGCTGCGGCTGCGCCGGAGCGCCTGGAGCCTGCTGGCCATCGTCCTGTTGCTGTCATTGTCAGTCACGGGGATTAACGTCGCCTTCAGTTACATCGGCAACTACTTTACCAACGCCCTGGTGAAAAAGAATCAGGATCTGGCCTACCTGTTTATAGCCGTCTATTTCAGTGGCTTTTTGGTCGGTATTCCCATTGTCGCCCTCTACGGTTACGTGCAGAATTACCTGGGAATGCGCTGGCGGGAGTGGATGACCGGCGAGTTTCTCGGCAACTATTTCCGCAACCGCAGTTATTACGAGATCGAAACGGGTGGAGAAATCGACAACCCTGATCAGCGGATCATGGAGGACATCCGTTCTTTTACCAGAACCTCACTGCTCTTCCTGCTGATTCTGCTCGGCTCGCTGATGGATCTGATCTCCTTCTCCGGCATCCTCTGGTCCAAATCGGCCCTGCTGGTGATCGTGGTTCTCAGCTACTCCGTGATCGGCACCGGGCTGACCGCCCTGATCGGTAAGCGCCTGGTGCGCCTCAACTTCAACCAATTGCGTTACGAGGCTGATTTCCGTTATTCCCTGGTTCATGTTCGCGATAACGCCGAGTCCATCGCCTTCTACCAGGGCGAAAAACCGGAAATCGATCAGATTAGCGGACGCTTTCGAAATGTCCTGAAAAACTTCAGCTTGCTGATCGGCTGGCAGCGGAATCTTTCTTTCTTCACCACGGCCTACAGCTATTTGCCGATGGTGCTGCCGTTTTTGATTCTGTTTCCCCAATATTTCAGTGGCAAAATCGAATATGGCGATATGGTTCAGGCCAACATGGCCTTTACCCAGGTCTATGCTGCCCTGTCCCTTATCGTCGCCCAGATTGAGCCCATCACCAACTTCGCCGCCGGGGTGCAGCGGCTCTCGGCTTTTGCCGAGACCGTCTCTCCGGAGCGGGCAGTGCCGGCCGGCATCCATTCTGAACAGGCGGACGGCTTCTCCCTCGATCAGGTCACCCTGCTCACGCCCGACCGTCAACACGCCCTGATTCAGGACTTGACTATTGCCCGGAAAGATTGGAAAAACCTGCTGGTGGTCGGTGAAAGCGGGGTCGGTAAAAGTTCCCTGCTCAGGGCGATTGCCGGGCTCTGGACGCAGGGGCAGGGAGTTATCAAACGACCGCCACTGGAAGACATCTTCTTTCTCCCTCAACGCCCCTATATGTTGCTGGGCTCGCTGCGGGAACAGTTGATCTACCCCAAACTGGAAAATGAGATTCCGGAAGCCGAACTGAGCCGGGTGCTGCAGGCAGTGCGGCTGGAAGACCTGGCCGAACGCGTTGGCGGTTTCGACGTCGAACTGGACTGGGCCGATGTGCTGTCGCTGGGCGAGCAGCAGCGGCTGGCGTTTGCCCGCCTGCTCATCAACCGCCCCGAATATGCTGTGCTGGATGAGGCGACCAGCGCCCTGGATGTGGGGAATGAAGCCAACCTCTATCAGCGCCTGCAGGAGTTGGGAATCAACTACATCAGCGTCGGCCACCGCCCCACCATCATTCCTTTCCACGACAGCGTGCTGGAATTACAGGGGCACAGTCAATGGCGCCTGCTGCCGACGCCTGAATACCTGGCCGCGACCCAACCGGCATAGCAGCTTGTTGATCCCTGGCCTTTTTCAAGCCCGGTGGAGGAAGGTGCGAAGTCCTTCACCTCACAAAATCAATGGCTTAAGAAGTCCTCACTGTTTTTGATCGCCCATCCATGGGCCCGACAGGCTGTTTTTTCAACAGCCTGATAGCTAAGGAGCATGACGTGGACCTGACCATCTACCAAGTTGATGCATTTACCGCCGAACCGTTTAAAGGGAACCCGGCTGGGGTGTGCATCACCGAAACAGGCCTGGATGAAAGCCTGATGCACTCAATCGCCGCCGAAATGGCTATTTCCGAAACGGCTTTTCTGGCCCTTGCAGATATGCGCCTGCGCTGGTTCACCCCGCAGGTCGAGATCAGCCTGTGCGGCCATGCGACCCTGGCGACCACTCATATTTTAAAAGAGAGTGGCAGAGCAGCCTGCGGCGAGACCCTGGTTTTTCAAACCCAGTCCGGGCCATTGGCTGCGACTCCGCATCAGGACTGTATTGAAATGGACTTCCCTGCCCCAACCCTTGATTTTACGGTCCCACCGCACCCTCAAGTGTTGCCCTTGTTGGGCCTCCGGCCGGAACAGGTCGTCGCTACGGCTGGCTTTGACAGCAAAATCCTTCTCGAACTTGACAGTGAGCAGACCCTGCTGGAGTTGACTCCCAACTTTGACAGCTTAAAACAGCTGCCGGGGCGCAGCATCGTGGTCACAGTGCAGACCGCCACCCCGCAGGTCGATTTTATCTCCCGCAACTTCGCTCCCTGGGTCGGTGTTAACGAAGATCCGGTGACCGGCTCGGCCCACTGCGCCCTGGCTGTCTATTGGGGAGAAAAGTTAAACCAATCACGTCTCAGCGGCTACCAGGCCTCAACCCGGGGCGGCTTTGTTGACGTTGAATTGTCCGCCAACCAGCGGGTGAAGCTGAGCGGCAAGGCGGTGACAACATTAAGGGGAACACTGTCCGCCTGAGTCGCCAGCCTGTCAGAGCCTCTAGCTTTTCTTCAGACCAGAAAGGGAACGACCGATGACCTTTGAATTTGATGGCGAAAAGTATCGCAAAGCGTCAACCCATCAAAAAGAATGGGGGGCAAAATTAATTGCGGAGTTCAGCTTCAAAGGGACTGAGCAGATTCTCGACCTGGGCTGCGGTGATGGGGCGATCACTGCCAAGCTCGCCGAGCAGGTGCCAAACGGGCATGTCCTCGGCATTGACGCTTCAGAAGGGATGATTGCAAGCGCTACCCATAATCACCGCTTACCCAATCTGGAGTTTCAGCGCGTCGATATCAATGCGATTCGTTATACGGAAAAATTTGACATTATCATTTCCAATGCGACCCTGCATTGGATCAAGGATCACCGGAACCTGCTGACCAATGTTCATGCCGCCCTCAAAGATCACGGGGTGGCCCGGTTCAATTTTGCCGCCGACGGGAACTGCTCTCATTTCTTCGCCGTCATTAAGAAGGTCATCGCCCTACCCGCTTTTGCAAAATACTTCAGCTCTTTTGTCTGGCCCTGGTATATGCCGGATATCGAGGATTATCGGACCCTGGCGGCGCGGGTCCCCTTCGCGCAGCTTGAGGTCTGGGGAGAGAATGCGGACCGCTATTTCCCGGATGCCGAGGCGCTGATCCGCTGGATCGATCAGCCGAGCCTGGTTCCTTTTATAAAATGCGTCGCCGAACCGGACCGAGCGGAATTCAGAAGCACGGTGGTCAATGCCATGCTGCAGGAAACCGTGCAGCCAAACGGGACCTATTTTGAGACCTTTCGCCGGATCAACTTGCGGGCCGGCAGGTAACTTTCAACCGGCCACCTGCGGCCATCGACGCCAATCCTACCCGGCCCTGCGGCCGATTCTGGATTTTGCAAGAATCATCTCCCCCAGCAGACGGGTGATCGGCGTGTCGACCGGCGGATTCAGCTCGGCTCCAACGCGGGCGATCTCCAGGTTCAGGAAATCGATCTCGGTCTCCCGCCCCTGGTTCAGATCCTGCAGGGTTGAGATCAGCTGACCGTCGGCGCGGCGACTGATCAGTAACAACTGCTCCAACAACTCCCCTGCGGCGAAACAAATCCCGCGCCGGGCGGCGACGGAACTTCCTTCGTCGATCACGGCTGCGGCAATGGCGGCAACCCCTTCATCCCGGTGAAAGATTCCGTTATCAACATCGAGCAAAGGACAGATCGAATTGAAGGCCGCATTGATGATCGCCTTTTTCCACGCCTGCCCGGCAATGTTCTCTTCATAGCAAAAACGAAAACCCGGGGAGGACAAAAGCTCGACGATGGCCTGCGCCTGGGCCGGGTGACCATTGACGACCCCGAGGGGCGATGCGGCAACCTCCCGGAACCGGTAACAATGCTTTCCCTCGGCCTGCCCGGTGGCGTACAGGACACAACGATAGACAACGGCAAAACCGGCCTCGCTAAAGGGCTGCTCCACACCGATGCCATTCTGCAGCACCACCAACGGCAACCCGGCGAATTTCTCCCGCAGCTTTGCAGCCAGCACTTTATTTGCCGTAGCTTTTGCGGTCAGCACAACAATGCCACTATTAACCGGACCAATGGCAGAGAGGGATGCTGTTTCGACCACGGCCCGCAGCGACTGCCCGGCGGACAGTTCAACAGTGACTTCAACCGGGGCGGAGACCAGCCCCTCAATACTGGTGCGCACTGCGGTGACCGGCAAGCCCCGGTCCGTTAACAACGCTGCCAGCGGCATCCCGATGGATCCCGCGCCAACCACATATAGTCTTTCTGAACCGATCATGGCGACTCCTCTTGGTAAGGCTCTGCAGGTTGGGCAAAAGGGACGAATACAATGAAAGGTGAAATGCATTCACCAAAAACTTATCGAAAAACAATAATAAATGATTGACCAAGAATAATTTTATTCATATATTCCCTTCATCACATACTCTTGAGGAGGGCATCATGAACAACTTATTCAGAATCAAAAAAGTCAGTCACGGTTTTCAACTCTTGTTTTCCGTTCTGTTGGTGGCAATTCCTTTGCTGGATATCTGTTTTTGGGTCTTCATCAATCAGCTGCCTGAAACCCTTATTAGCGTCAATATCCCATCCACTCCGTTCGCCCCCCATGAGCTATCAGTGACCATCCGGCTGATCGGCTTTGCCGCCAGCCTGCTGCCATTATCCGCTCTCACTTATGGACTGATCAACCTGCGGAAACTCTTTTCCTATTATAAAGCGGGGGTGATTTTTTCGTTCAGTCATGTCCTGCTGTTTAAAAAGATCGCCAAGGCACTGTTGTTTTGGGTGATTTTGTCCATTGCCTACGATTCGACCCAAAGCGTTCTTTTCTCATTGGGCAATCCTCCCGGCAGCCGCGTTATCAGTGTCGGGTTCGGTTCGGCCGAGCTCACCACCCTTATTGTGGGGGGAATCGTCCTGTTCATTGCCTGGGTCATGGATGAAGGTCGTCTCCTGGCCGAAGAAAACGAACTGACCGTTTAATGTCCCGGGCGGTAAATGACCTTCGTTCCTTCCGCTTCTGCTGCCGGCGGGCTACCAGGACGGTATCAACGCTCCTGTCGGACTAGAGTCCCGCAAAACGACTTACCGGAACAAGCCACACGGGACACTGGCCCCCTGGGCTGGCTTAAAATGAAAAAGAAACTAAGCGAACAGGACTTAGCAGGAGTATACTATGCCCATTGTCATTAATCTGGATGTTCTTCTCGCCAAGCGTAAAATGAAATCCATGGAGCTCGCCAAACTGGTCGGCATCACGGAACAAAATCTGTCCATTTTGAAGACCGGCAAAGCCAAAGCAATTCGCTTTGCGACCCTGGAAGCCATCTGCAAGCATCTTGACTGTCAGCCCGGTGATATTCTTGAATACCAACAGGACAGCTAACGACAATCCGGACCAGACTGCCAAGCGGCGCCGGCTTTGCCAATCGCTATGGCCCTGCTATGGCCTTGATTGGATGGTCATCACATGCACAGATATTTCAATCAGGCGGTTTTTCGACAGCCTGCCAGGACGGAGGAAAGGGTTATATGTTATGCTTTCAGCTTCGTCCGTTTCGCGATCAAGCATTCACTCTTCACGGAAAACCGAAGTATGCAGCCCTTGAAATAGGGGAAGTCCTCATGAAAAATCAATTGAAAACACGAATTGCTCTCTTTTTAAAAGGCTGGGGCCTGAGCCTGATCATCGCGTTAGTGATTGCAACATCCGTCAAATCATCTCTAGCCGATTGGAACGATATCCCTTCCGGTTCGATGCAACCGACCATTCTGGTCGGTGACCGGGTTGTTGTCAACAAACTCGCCTATGACCTGAAGATCCCTTACACCACGCGCCATCTTGCCACCTGGGCCGACCCGCAACGAGGTGATATCGTGGTCTTTTACTCTCCCAAAGATGGAACCCGCCTCATCAAACGGGTGGTCGGGATCCCCGGCGATATTCTCTCCATGCGCGACAACCGGCTGCTCATTAATGGCGAAGGTGTTCCGTATGCCCCACTGCAGCAGGGCACCGTGGAGCATTTGGGCCTTGCTCATCAGGAACGTTATCAGTTCTTTGCTGAGAATCTTGCCGGCACCCCGCATTCGGTCATGTTTTCGCCGACACGCCCGTCCCTCACCTCCTTTGGCCCGGTGACCGTTCCGGCCGGACAATATTTCATGATGGGCGACAATCGTGACAACAGCTTCGATTCCCGTTTTTTGGGCTTTGTGAAGCGGGATGAAATCGTCGGCCGGGCTACCATGGTGGCTTTATCCAGAGACGGCTCGTTTCTCCACCCAAGATGGTGGCGTTTTTTCAAGGAACTCATTTAACCGTCCGGGACCGTTGAAAACCAAAGAAACTTGCGGGAGGAATCGAGATGACGAAGGTACACCGCGGATCCTGTCTCTGCGGCGCGGTCCGCTTTGAAATCAGGGGCGACTTTGAGCGTTTTTACCTGTGCCATTGCCAGCACTGTCAGAAGGATACCGGGTCCGCCCACGCAGCCAACCTGTTTTCGAGCAGCGCCATCCTGCACTGGCTGAGCGGGAAAGACCTGGTCAAATCGTTCACTCTGCCTGGCACCCGGCACATGAAAAGCTTTTGCTCAACCTGCGGCTCGGCCCTGCCCAGCTGCCAACCGGAGGGGCAGCTGCTGGTTGTCCCGGCGGGCAGCCTGGACAGCGAACTGAGCATCCGCCCCCATGCGCAGCTGTTTGTTGCCAGCAAAGCCCAGTGGGAGCAGGAGTTGACGGACATCCCCCAATTTGAAAAACTGCCCGAATAAAAAACAGCGCACCCCTGCAGCAGAATTCACAGATCAGCTCTGCTACGGCCCGAGCCAGGATCAGCCCATGAATATCAGCAAGTTCTCCGCATTGACCGGCCTGTCGCCGCACACCCTGCGGTACTATGAGAAATTAGGCTTGCTCTCGCATATTTCCCGCAATGACAGCGGCCATCGCAGCTACAGTTCGGCCGATGCCGAGTGGGTCAGGTTCATCAATCGTCTCAAGGTGACCGGCATGCCGTTAAAACAGATTCTTACCTATGCCCAGCTGCGTGAAGCCGGTGCCAACACGTTTCAACAACGCCGCCTGCTGCTGGAACAGCATCGGAATGCCCTGCAGACACGGATCGATAATGACCTGGAACACTTACGCGCATTGGATGCTAAAATTGCCTTTTATGATGCGGATAAACCCTTGACTTAGAGTAAGCTCGAACCTGTAGCCTGATTGTATTCACCCTAACCGGAGGTACAATCCTTATGGCAACAACAAGATACTCAGCAGGTTTAAGCAAACTGAATGAAATCGACGGCGAAGCCGGGCAAAAGGTCATTGACAGCCTGCAATCCATTTGCCCCGACCTGGCCAGATACACCATCGAATTTCCTTTTGGTGATATCTATCAACGACCGCAGCTCGACTTGAAGTCCCGCGAAATTGCCACGGTGGCGGCACTGACCGCCCTCGGCCATTGTGCCCCCCAACTCAATGTGCACATTAACGGAGCCCTGAACGTGGGCTGTTCAGCGGAAGAAATTGTCGAAGTCATTCTGCAGATGGCTGTTTACGCAGGTTTTCCGGCGGCGCTGAACGGGATGTTTGTCGCCAAAGAAGTTTTTGCCAGCCGAGGTTTGCTGGAAACCGCTGCAACATGCAGCACGGCAGAACTGGCACCATGACCCTTTAACTGTTAACGATTGCCATCCAGAAAGACCTGAAGCAATGAACAGCAAACCTGAAACCACGCCAGATCCAGAAGTCACCTGTAGCGATTGTGCTGCCGCCTGCTGCCGCCAGCAAGCCATGCTGTTTGATGACCGAGGCGTGCCCGATCATTTTGTGGTCACCGACTCGCGGGGCGTAGCAAGCATGGCTCGTCTGGCAGATGGCTGGTGTGTGGCCCTGGATCGCGCTACCATGGCCTGCACAATTTATGAAAAACGCCCCTGGATCTGCCGGGAATTCGAGTTGGGCGAAGAGGAGTGTCTGGCGGCGCGGGCCGCCAACTATGGATGCCCGGATCGCTGATCCGCAGAGCCTGGGCAGAGGTCTCATCAAGGTTAAGGAAAAATGCCAAATGTCTTTAAGTGAATTTGAAATCAAGCGGATTGAAAAGAAAGTGGCCGAATTCATGGACCGAAAACGGCCCCCTGCCCATGTCCGTTCACAACTCGATTTCGGTTATTGCTTGCAGGAACAAAGCCTGGAACTGTTTGAAATCCGGCCGCGCTGGGATGTCCCGGAAGAGATCCTCGAATCTGGCTTTGCCAAAGCCACCTACGTCAAAAGTACTCGGCTCTGGAAGGTCTATTGGCAAAGGGCGGATTTAAAATGGCATCGCTACGACCCCGCACCGGAGGTTGCTTCGGTAGAGGACTTTTTGCAACTGGTCGAAGAAGATGCTTATTCCTGTTTCTTCGGCTGAACGGTTCGCTTATCGAACTCCTTCCATTCGCCAAGGCTCGGTGTTCATTGCTGTCAGTATAAAAAATGCCCCGCCTCGGGTCACCGGGACGGGGCAATGCTGCGCTGACTTCAGCGCCGCAGCAACGGATGTCAGGCTCGGTTATTTGACCGCGGCCACCCAGGCCGGAATCTGCCCGATCACCACATCGAAAACCGGAAGAACCAGCAGATAGGTGATGGCGACCACCAGCACGATACCGATGATATTGAGACCAAAACCGCTTTTGGCCATCTGCGGGATGGTCACGTAACCGGAACCGAACACAATGGCGTTGGGCGGGGTGGCGACTGGCAGCATGAACGCACAGGAAGCGGCTATTGCCGCCGGCACAATCAGCAACAATGGGCTTTGCCCCAGACCGATGGCGACAGCGGAAAGGATCGGCATGACCATGGCCGAGGTCGCCGTATTGGAGGTTAGCTCGGTCAGGAAAATGATCAGGGTGGTCACCGCCACCACCAGAACCAGAATCGGCGCATTTTCCAGCAGCCCAACCTGATTTCCCAGCCATTCCGCCAACCCGGAAACCTTGAATCCATCAGCCAGGGACAGTCCGCCGCCAAACAGAATCAGTACCCCCCAGGGCATTTTGGCAGCCCAATGCCAGTCCATGACAAACTGGTTCTTTTTCAGACTGATCGGAATCAAAAACAGCACCAGCGCCCCGGTCATGGCTATGGCCGCATCGGTGACCATTTTTGGATCCGGGAAGAGAAAGCCGAGTTGTTTGCGGAAGATCCAGCCCAGGGCGGTGAGGGCAAAGACCAGGGCGGTCCAGCGTTCGCCGGTGTTCATGCTGCCCATCTCGCGCAGTTCTTCCCTGATCAGGTCACGTCCGCCCGGAACTTTCTTCAGTTTCATCGGGTTGGCAACCTTGGTCAGCCACAACCAGCACAGCGGCAGCATCACCACAACCAGGGGGATCCCGACCTTGAGCCAGTCGACAAAGGTGATTTCATAACCATAGGTCTTCTGCAGGTAACCGGCCAGCACGGTATTGGGCGGAGTCCCGATCAGCGTGGCAATCCCGCCGATGGAGGCAGCGTAAGCGATTCCCAGCATCAGGTTGAGTCCGAAGGCGAACTGCTCCGGAGAAAAATTGATGTGCTGATGAAGTCCTTCCTTAGTCCCCTCGTCAACCACATGAGTAATGATCGCCAGCCCGATGGGCATCATCATGACCGTAGTCGCGGTATTGGAGACAAAAGCCGACAGGGTGGCGGTAGCGATCATAAAGCCAAAAATCAGCCGGCCCGGAGAAAAACCAACCGCGTTGATGATATTCATAGCGATCCGCCGGTGCAGGTTCCAGCGCTGCATGGACAGGGCGATAATGAAGCCGCCCATGAACAGATAGATCAGATGGCTGGCATAGGGCGCGGTCGCTTTCTGGGTACTCATGACCCCGAGCAGGGGAAACAGGGCAATCGGCAGCAGACTGGTCGCAGGAATCGGAATCGATTCACACATCCACCAGGTCGCCATGAGCAGAGCGATGGCCGCCATCTTCTGGGCTACCGGGGTCATACCCGCTGGAGCGGGAAGGAACAACATCAGAAAAAACAGCAGCGGGCCGAGAATCAGCCCAACCATTTGCCGCCGGGTGTATCCCCTGGGTTCCCCCTCATCCACCCCGCCGGGAGTGGTTTTCAGACGCTGGGCGTGTTCTGCCGGAGCATCCTCCATCTCATCGGCAAGATCGACATCCTGCTCCGAATCTCTGGCTGAAAACAGCAGATTCTTGCGCAGCAGCCGCTGCATGGCCGTTGGGGTCACGGCGAACACCGACTTGGTGTCGTCGTGCATGATCCATAGTCGTTTCCATACGTTTGCAATCATGATCTCTCTCCTGTTGACGCTATACCCTGCCTCACTCAGCATGGTCTGAACAAATGACAGGGAGCAGTTGCAGTACATAACCGGCGACATCAGGAGCAATCTCGATGCCAATTAGAACGGATTTTTATTCAAAAAAACCTGTTTAAAAAAGATCGATTACATTTCAAGCCCTTATCTTCCATATATGGAACTATGATTTTTTATAAAGGCGTCTTTTTACGGCAAGGCCCCTTTGAGCCCCGCCCGGAATGGCCAAATTTCACCACCACATGGTGATTATTCGTCACCACACCGCCAGGCTTTGGGCTTTGCAGCCTCCAATCACCGGGCGGTGCTCTACAAAATCCTTCACGCCATCTCCTCCGCAGGCCTGCGGCTGACCATCTGGTCGATTGTTTATTATTCCGGGGAGCCGTGGCCGGGGTCATCCTGACTGACCTGGAGAAAAGCTGGTTTCTGGATCGGAAGGTCTGGCTGTACGAAGACATAAAAGAAGCCAATGCCCGCTATAAGGGCTGGGACTACTGAAGACAGGGGTCAACCGAACCCCGTTGAGCGCGCTCCATTGCGCGAGGGCGGCTTAGAAGCTGTCGCACTTGGTCACCCCGCCAACAGCAGCCCACCGGAGAAAAGCAAGCCGAGGAACAACAGGTTCCGGGCGGTCTCGCCGATCAGCACATTCAGCCCCCGCCCCGCCTCCAGGGCACACATCTTCCGCCAGGAACGAACATGCAACCACAGATAGCCCAGTGGTAACCCGGCGGCCCAGACCGACTCGCGAACAAACAGCAGACACAGCAGCACGGCGACAATCCCGTTGCCCAGATAGAACCACTTACCAAAGGTCCTTCCGAACAGCACAATGCTGGTATGTTTCTGACAGGCCCGATCGTTTTCATAATCTCGATAATTATTGACCACCAGAATATTGACTGCCGGCAAACCGACGATCAGGCCGGCAATAATGATCAGGGGCTCGACTGTTCCGGCCTGGACATAAAAGGAACCGGCCACCGCCACCAGGCCGAAAAAAATCAGCACAAACAAATCACCCAGGCCATGATAGGCCAGCGGCCAGGGGCCGGCGGTATAGGCCAGCAGCGCGAGGACACAAACCAGGCCAAGGGGGATCATCGGCCAGCCGCCATAATAGACCAGGCCAAGCCCGAACAGACAAGCCAGGGCAATCGCCAGCGCCGTGCCGATCAGCATGCTGCGGGGTGCAATCCAGCCGGAGGCAACCGCCCGGGCCGGGCCGAGCCGCTGGTCGTTATCGGTTTTTTTGACAAAATCGAAATAATCGTTACTGAAATTGGAGGCGATCTGCGCCAGTAGGGCAAACAGCAGGCACAGGACCGCAGGCAGCGGCTGAAAGTGGCCGAAGTGGCCAGCCAGGGCGGAAGCGACCAGCACCGGGACCGACCCGGCCGCGAGGGTTTTGGGACGGGCGGCCAGCAGCCAGGCGTGGAGGGAATCGGGCTTGACATCTTTCATAAGCGATCTTCTGCTGCCGGTCAACTGACGCTCTCCACGGCAGCGGCGAAGAACGCGGAGGCAACCTGCCGAGGGGATCTGCAGCAGGCTTCACTCCACCAAAAATGAGATTGTTCCCAACCCTTCATACCATAATGCACAAAAATTACCAGCTCCAGACAAAAGAAATCAGTGCCGTCCCCTTCCCTCTGCAAACGCTCATTGCTGCTGATTCGCTATGAGTAATTTGCCCCCATTCATGCTACAATCCCCGCTCCAAAACTTCAGCAAAAGGATAACTGTTCGCCATGCCACTGTTCCTGTCCCTCTGGATCAAACTTTTTTTTGTGCTGACCCCGTTTTTCGGTCTGACCATGTTTCTCAGCATGACGGAAGGTTATGAAGAGAGCCGCCGTAAAAAGCTGGCCGCTTCCGTGTCCGCGGCCGTTGCCGTCAGTTGCCTGGTGCTGTTTTTTGTCGGTCAACAGATTTTCACCATTTTCGGTATCACCCTGGACGCGTTCCGCATCGGTGCCGGCGTCCTGCTCATGCTCTCCGGAATCAGCCTGGTTAACGGCAAAGCCGCCAGTACAGTGTCCGTCGGCAGTGATGATGTGGCCGTTGTTCCGCTGGCCATCCCTATTTTTGTCGGTCCCGCTACGGTCGGAACCTTGCTGGTGCTCGGCGCTGACCTGAACACCCTCACCACCAAAGCCATCGGCTCCCTGGCCCTGCTCAGCGCTGTCGGCTGTATCGGTGGAGTTCTGCTGGCCAGCTCTTTCATCAAGCGCTGCCTCGGCGGGCGCGGCATTATTATTCTCAGCAAACTGACCGGGTTGATCCTGGCAGCCCTTTCCGCCCAGATGATCATGATGGGAGTCCAGGGCTTTCTCGGTATCACCCCCTGAGGGCGTGACGCTTCCGCCGCTCCGCCCCAGGCGCGCGATAACGTCGCCTTGACGAGGCGCCATTCGGAGTTTCCGGATGAAAACTATCTATCAACACAGGAGAACACCATGAGATTCCTCTGCACGGCACTCCTTCTGGCCTTGCTATCCATCACTGCCATGCCTGCCGCGAGTATGGCTGCCAGTGATATTCCCCCCGCCAAAAAGGCCGCAATCATTCAACTGATGGAAACCACGGGCTCAAAGAATATCGGTCTGCAAATGGGCAGCGCCATGACCCAGAACCTGGTTACAGCCATGAAAACAGGGAATCCTGACCTGCCTGATCGGGCCGTCGCCATCATCGCAGAAGAGACCAGGAAGCTGGTCGAGCAGAGAATTGACAGCCTATTGAAAACCATTGTCCCGATCTACGATCAATATTTCACGGCCGATGAGATCAATGAATTGCTGGCCTTTTACCAGACCCCCATTGGCCAAAAAACCATCTCGGTCTTGCCGCGCTTGACTCAGGCCAGTATGCTGGCCGGGCAGAATTGGGGACAGGAACTGTTTCCCGAGCTGGTTAAAACCCTTCAGGAACGCTTTCAGGCCGAAGGAATCGAGGTCAAATAACCAGCCGCTCGCAATTGCCCGTGGCCCTGCCGGGCCGGGAATGCGGTGGATGCAATTTGGAAACTCAACAGCTTAAAGGGTCAAGATGTCTTCACCACTGTTCAGAATTATTGTCATTTTGTGCTCCCTCGGCGGAGCCGGGTATCAATTTTACCTGGGCAGCCAGAGCTGGATGTTCTATCTGGCCGCGGCCACCCTTCTGTCCTATTACCATTTCCGCTTCGGTTCCGTGCTGATCGCCTACAATGCCTTTCGCCGGCAGGATTTTGCCACCATGCGCAAATTGATTGGGGCCACCTCAAAACCGCAGTGGCTGAGTCCTGCCAACCGCGCGTGCTATTATTTCCTGAAAGGGATTTTGGCCACCATCGATGAAAATTTCCAGGAGGCGAAACAATTTTATCTGCAGGCTGTCGATGGCGGGCTCAAAGCGGATCATATGAAATGCCTGACCTATTGCATTCTGGCCGATACCTCCCTGCGCTTAGCGGAGAGCCAGGAGGCCAAAAAATTTCTGGCCAAGGCCAAGGAATTTCCCGAGCAGGATGATATCAAACCGATGATTGCAGAGCTGGAAAGTCAACTAGCGGAAGACAACGCCTCCGCAAAGCCCGGTGGAACCTGCCCTTCCACCATAAAATCAGCCCTTTAAGAGAGGACTTCACAACCCACATTCAGGAGCGATGCAATGAGTATATCCGAATCATTTCACGTTTTTCTATCTGAAGCTCCCGAGCATTCGGCTGCTTGGCTGAACGCGGTGAAAGAATTCGACCAAGCCAGCGCCCTGGACCGCAAAACCCAGGAACTGGCTTATCTGGCCGTCCTGGCTTCGGCCCGGCTGACCTCGGGGATTCCCTTTCATACCAAAGCTGCCAAACGTTATGGCGCGTCCCGCGATGAAATCATCGCAACTATCCTGGTCGGCCTGCCTGCGGTCGGCAACTGCGTGATTCAGTCGCTTCCCATTGCCCTGGAAGCCTATGACGAAATCGAACCGGAAGAAAGAAAGCCCTCAACCAGTTTTTGAACAAAGGTCCACAGCTCACCACAGGACGCGGTAGCCCCTTAACCCTTTACTCACAGGTGCAACCATGAGATTCAAAGGGCTCCATCACGTTGAGTTTTCGGTCTTGAGTTATGAAGAGTCGGTGAAATTTTTCGACAAAATGTTCGGCTGGCTTGGCTACAAGAGCTTCTGGACCTTGGATATCGGTTACCGATCAACCTATTACATGGCCCGATACCCGTTCTTTCACAGCTATATCGGCATCCAGCCCGCCACAGCAGGCCCGCGCTTGAATCATACGGAGCACAGCGCCGGAATCCACCATGTTGCCCTCTGGGCCAGGAGCCGGAAAGAGATCGACGCCTTTTATGCCGATTTTCTGCTCCGTAACCGGATCGAGGTCACTGATCCCCCGGCCGAATACCCAACCTATTCGCCGGGCTATTATGCCGTCTTTTTCAATGATCCGCTGACCGGTATTCATTTTGAGTTAAGCCACACCCCGCTGCTCCCTTCCGTGACCAGTTTCCTCGGCTGGATCAGGGAATTGAAAAAAATCTGGAGAGAGCATCCGGAATGGCCAAAGGCCCCCTGGCGGGAATCGATGCGCCAGCTGCCATCCCGCAAAGATCAACTGTGAGGGAAAGGAAGCGCTCCGGATTGAACACCTGTAGCAGGTGCAACTCCACTCCCCAGGCCTCTAACGGCCCGACCAAAAACGGCTGAGGACCTTGCTTATAAAAAAGCCCTCCGCCCCGGCTCAGTGAAAATAAAGATCTCCGGTCCCAAGCAGGTATGCCACCAGCAATGGCTTGCCCCACGACACCGTGAAATGATCGGTTATCTCAGCCCCCTGCTTGGGGTAGGCGTCCGGGTCGGCGGCGAGGACCCGGCGGATATTGTCCTTCAGCACCCTGATCAGCCGGGTGCTGTGAATGGTCTGGTAAGAAGCATCTGAAGCGACGTTGACATAAAAAGAAATGTTGTGGGTCGAGGTGCTGTAGACCAAGGAAATGGCAAAGTTTTCGGTGCCGACAGCGCTGACAAACTCACGCAGGCAGTCCGTCAGCATGGCATCCTGATGATCCCACCAGAAAGCGATCTCGATATCGCCATTCTCATCTTTTTCCTGTTGCAGATCGGCGATGAGCTGCTCCAGGCTGATGTGCTCAGCTTCCAGGCTGGTGGTCATCTCATGGTTGTATGATTTTTCCGGATACCAGAAGTTCATGCGGTTCCAATGGCGACCACCGCTGGCGTGTTTACCGAACACATAATAGCCGTCACCATCCTGGGACACGTTCAGATTGGCCATGCGCTGGCTGTCTTCAAATACCGAATCCACTCCGGCAGCCATGGAAAAAACCTTCTCGGCAAAACCGGAAAGCGTATCACTAAATAATCCGGCACCGGCGGAAACGGACATCAACACGACAAAACTCATCCCCAAAACAATGCTCAGCCATTTTTTCATAGCGGGTTCTCCCTTTTCAGTAAATGCCGGTTGTCAACTGCTCAGGACAGCGCCTGCAGCAGCATTTGTTCTTGTCCCAAGCGCTGCAGGGTCTGCGCTGCGGTCACTTTTGCTGCTCCCTCAGCGCCATGCAGATGAGCTTGCAAGAGTGGCAGGGACGCCGGGGCTAAAGCAGCCAGCGCCTCGCCGACTCGCGACCTGATTTTCCAATTGCCCGCTCCCAGCAGCGGATCCAGAAACGGCAGACTCGAAAGAAAACGCTGCCGGGCGATCCGCTGCAGGACAGCTCCGCGCAGCCGGTCGTCGACATCCGGAGCAAGCCAATGTTCCCAGGGCAGTTCAGCCTGCCCGATCAGCAGCGCGGCCGCCCCGACCAGGGGATCGCGATGCGGATAGAGGGCCGCAATAACCTTCTCGTCCGCCGGAGTCAGGGCGAAAAAAGCCAGGCCACTGAGAGCTTTTCGCAATAACGGCCCATCATTGCTGCGGGAGAGGATATCCAGCAGGATATTTTTTTCCGGCAATGCATTGCCGCGCAGCAGTCGATCGAGCACCCAGAGGGCGTCAGCAGCGGTAAGTTCGGCCCAGTTTTCCAGGAACAGCCGAAGTACGGCCTCCCCCTGACGACCAAGAATGCGCCGGACATTGAGCCGATAGGGGCCGGCCAGCTCTTTGCTCCATAATTTAAGGTTGGCCACGCTTGGCAGCGGCAGCGGCACGTGGTGATCGGACAGGATAGCGACCCGCAACAGAACATCCGCAGCCAGCATGGACTGACAATCGCTGAGCAGATTGGCCGCCAGGCGTTGCCGAACCAAACGATCCTGCCCCATCAGGACCGGCGTCAGCAATGCCACCCGCTGCGCTACGGGCAACCCGGCCAGGACCTCGGCACAGAGGACCAGGATGGCTTGCTCCTCGCAACTGAGAAACTGTTCCTCGGCGACCTTCAGTTTTATGGGCTCATGGCTTTGCAGGATCATGGAGGTACACAGCTTCAGCTCCGCCGTCGTCGGCGCCTTTCGGTAATGCTCATGGAGCAGAGCAATCAGCTGCGGATGAAGCTTTTTTCCCATGCGGCAGAGTTCCGCGGTCTGCTGGCAGAGCGCCTGCAACACAGCCACCCTTAACTTTGCCTGTTTGCTCTCCAGATGGTCCGCCAGCTCCGTCAGGGAAGACAGGTTCACAGCCATGGCCTCAACCCTCCTGAATCAGCCAGCCACCATCGCCGACCATGGTGACCTCGATATCGGCGACCGAGGTACTCCCCAGGGTATTGCTGAGTTCATGGGTATAGGCCAGGCCGATGGGGGTGGTAAACCCGGACCAGATATCGCCGGCACCGATGCGTTCATGCTTGCTGAGAGAGAAAATTTTCAGCCAGCTGACTTTGGCGTACCAGCCGAGATCGAATTCGATGGCCGGGCGGTGATCAAACTCGACGCCCAAGCGGTTCGGCGCGGTGGTTTTCGATTGTGCCGCTGCGGGCAGGTGGGCCGAGATACCGCTGCCCTCCTGGCTGACATCGGTCAATTCATACTTCTCCGAACCCCAATAGGCATTGATCCCGGATATCCGCAAAAAAGTAATGAATTTAACTCCCATGAGCGGACCGGTCTCCACGCTCGGCTTGATAAAGCCTTTCAACACCTTGTTTAATTTCAACGTCAATTCAATAAAGGGAGTCGTCTCCGGCTGGGCGACTTCAACCGCTGTCCCACCGACGGCTTCCGCGATCTGAACCAAGTCCCAGGACCCTTCAATCAGGGTGGGAAACTCCAGACCGCCCGGAAATAACGCGCTGCTACTGATATGATCAGCTATCCCCTGGTTATAGGCGCGGGGAATGGGAAGATCGATATCCGGCAACACCTTCAGCACTTTGGATAAACCGGGCACAAACTTGCCCAGGCTGACGACTTTTTTGGCCAGATTATAGAGCATGGTCAGCATATCAACCTGGGTCACCGAGTTTTCGTTGAAGATTTCGTGCCACTCCATCTGCCAGTGCGCCGACAATGGATGCCGCCATTCGAACTCGAAGGTTTCCCTTTTCAGCTGAATACCCAGGTTAAAGGTGAAGTCGACCCCGGCACCGACGAGCATTCCGGAAACGAAATTATCGGTCGTAACATCCAACTGCATGGTGTCACCATCGACATCCCCCTCCATTTCCATAGTTCCGGCCCAGCTTGGTCCGGCCAGCCCCAATGCAACGCTGAGTTGGGCATCGGTCACAATCTTGCCATGCAGAATGGAAACGGAAACATTCTTTTCGCTGTTGAAAAAATCGAAATCAAAGGCCTTTGACCAGTCCTTGGGAAAATGAAAATCCTGGTAAATCGGAATGGCATTATCATCGGCAATATTGGCGGTTTCACCGGTCGCGATTTTGGTCTTTGCTATTGCATACTGAGCCATGGCGATCCCCCTTAGACTGGCATTCCGACAACAACTGCCGAAGATTTGTCTGCGAATTCACAGACAAATACCAGCCTGCCGTCGGCATCGATATGGTTGGTCGTGGTCGAAAACAGGATATGTTTCACGGGCGAACCACCATCGGAAAGAGTATCTCCGGTGGACAGGATAAGGCGGTGATTCTCACCGTCATAGGCATACAGATCCGTATACAACCCGTCGCGCGTATCAGAATATTCACTGTAATAGAAGACCCCGTCCGGACTGACACAGCCAGGGGTGAAGGAATCAATCTTGTCCCCCCGGAATGTCACCTCATCGGTGGTTTTGATGACCACGTCGTCGGCGATCAGCGATTCCCGGTCGGGATCGGCGATTTTGCTGTAAACCGTTCCGTCCGGAGCAACCCTGGGGCCATAGTGAACACTTGCGGTATGGATCGAATTGAGCATATTTTCCCCGGCTGAAAGGAGCAGATGATCGTCAGGGTTGGCCAGATGCCCGCTCAGCAGGCTATTGACGGAACCGTCGCCGCCTGCTTGATTGGCGCTGAGATAATCACTCAGCCGATGCGACGCGGTCACCGAGAAATAGCCGTCAGCCAGGTGATCGAGAATGCCGAAGCCGGTGAATTGCTCATCGCTGCTATTGACATAATCACCGGTACTCATCACCAGGTTCGAATTGGCGAGCAAACCTCCCGGCAGGTGAAAGATACTCGACTGAGGAGCGCTCCCGGTCAAATGGCTGGCGGCGAATAACAGGCTGTTGCCGTCGCGTAGACTGACGTCGCCGATGATGCCAGTCGATTCATACCGATCATTGTGAAACACATCACCGACCCCGAGAATCCGCTCAAACCCGCTACGGGCGGTATTGAGATAAAGGCCGCTGCCATAATGCTGTTCACTGTTGTTGGACGGTTGAATCACTGCGGCAATGTTGCCGTCGGCATTGACGTCGTGGGCGACAAACTTTTTGACCACCCGACCATCGGCTAGAATATCGCCACTCAACAACGCGGTCAGTTCCTGGGAAATCCGTGGCTTGCTGCCACTGAAGTCGACATCAAACTGAAACAGCGCCTGGTTGCCGTCCACGTCCAGGGCGTCGAAGGTGACGATGCCATCCTTGCTGAAATGCACGGATGAACCGAATTCGTAGACCGCAAGGGCGCGAGAACCGGTCCCGGCCTGTTCGCCTGCGGTCTTCAAACGGTAAAAGTAATATCCGTTGGGGGTGCTGACACCGCCCCCTGATCCGCTATTGCTAGACCCGCATCCAGCCAGGATGACTCCCCCCAGGGCACAGCTGGACAAGCGGATGAAATCCCTCCGACTATAATCGGCCATCGCTTCTTTCCTTTCGAATCCCGGTTAAATTGAAAATGGCAGCGGTCTGCACCGCCTCTGCATACCGGCAACTATCGCGATCGTTACAGCTGTCTTAAATTTACCGATATCAATGTGTGATAATTAATTTTAAAGGAAGGTAACACGGCACCGTTAATTGATCGTTAATCGGCGCAAGAACATAAACCAAGCCTGGGTTGCAGCAGGCGTTTCTGGCAAGAAGGGGATAAAAAAGAATTATTTATCAAGAAGATAGAGATCGAGAAAAAACCTTGCCCGCCGCCTAGTGGTTCCGGCCGGTTGGCGTTTTTTTGCGCTGCAGCCGGCCCAGTGAACAGCCGATCCCGATGATGCACAGGCCACTGAATACCAGCAAGGCAACATGCATACTTTTCAGAAAATCGGGCTGGGTTTGTGCCGTTACCGGTTGACCGTGCATCAGGAAGGAGAAAATCAGGGTAATGACCGTCATGCTCGAAACCATGCCCAGGGTGCGCATACTGGCATTAAGGCCTGAAGCAATCCCCAGGTAGCGCGGCGCGACACTGCTCATGATCATGTTGACATTGGGCGAAGAGAACAGAGCAAAACCAAGTCCCATGAACACCAGCAGGGTCAGGACCATGGTCAGGGACGAGGAACTCGACAGGTTGGCGGCGACCGCCAGGCCCAGGGCACAGAAAGACATGCCCACGGTGGCCAGCAACGACGCCGGCAACTTGTCGGAAAGACGCCCGCACAAAGGGGAAAACAGCGTCTGCACGATGGGCTGGATGATCAGGATGGTGCCGGCATGCTCCGGCCCCATCCCTTTGACATACTGCAGATAGAGGCTGAGAAAAAAGGTCACCCCGAAGGTTGCGGCATAATTGAACAGGGCGGCCAGATTACTCAGGGCAAAGATGTAATTTTCGGTAAACAGTTTGACATTCAGCAGCGGGTAGCGGCTGCGCGTCTCGATGGTCAGAAACAGGGCGAACCCCACATTGGCGAGAATCACCAGCAGCCAGGCCCACCAGCCCCGACTCAGGTTGGCGACCCCGACCACCAGCAGGATAACGGCCAGGCCGTAGGCCCCGGCGCCCCACCAGTCGAAGGGTTCCCCCTGGGCCGGCGCCCATTCCTCCTTGATTTTAAGACGCGTCAGCAACCAGGTCAGCAAGCCAAGAGGGATGACCAGATAAAACAGGGAGCGCCAACCGAACCAGGCCACCAGATGGCCGCCGATAAAAGGTCCGCAGGAAATCCCGGCATAAACGCTGGCAACGGCGATTCCCAAGGCTTTGCCACGCTCCTGCTCCGGGAACACCGCGACGATGATCGCCATGGTCGTCGCCATGACCATGGCCCCGCCGATCCCCTGCAGAAAGCGCATGACAATGACCGCCTCCACCGACCAGGCCTGGGAAATGGCCCCGCCGGTAATGGCGAAAATCACCAGGCCGACCTGGAACACCCTGCGCCGCCCGTGGATATCGCCGAACCGGCCCATGGCCAACAGAAAAATAGCCGACGACAGGACATAGGTGGTTTCGACCATCCCCAGTTGCATGGCGGTTGCGGAGAATTCCCGGCCCATGACCGGCAGGGCAACCCCCACCGACGACATCATGAACGGCATCAGAAACTGGGCCACGCAGACCGCAAACAGGATCGCTGTCCGCGAAGACTCCTCTTCCTGATTCATTTCCGCTTCTTACCCGTTTTTTTCTGCTGACTCGCTTTCAGCAGGTCGGCAAAGGTTCCCATCCCACTGCTTGCAGGCTGATCCTGATAGCTGGTTTCTTCAAGCTCGTCCTGTTTCCCGCCCAGAGCCAGTGAAATCCGCCGTTCCTCCTGATCGATCTTTTCAACGGTGACGGTCAGCGCCTGACCGACCTTGAGCACATCCTGGGGATGCCGAATGCGCTGCCCTTCCCCGAGCTTGGAAATATGCAGCAACCCGTCGATGCCGTCTTCCAAAGTCACAAACGCCCCGAACTGGGCGAGCCGGCTGACCTTACCCGGGTACTGGCCACCAACCCGATACAGGGATCCGACCTTGTTCCACGGATCGGCCTGGGTATCGCGCAGACTGAAGGAAAATTTGTTTTTGTCCCAGTCGATTTTCTTGACCGCGACCTCCAGTTCCTGACCGATGCGCAAAATTTCGTTAACATCCTCTACCCGGCCATAGCTGATTTCGGAAATCGGCAGCAGACCTTCGATCCCACCGATATCGACAAAAGCGCCAAAATCAAGGATATTGGTGACTTCCCCGCGCACCACCATCCCCTCTTTGAGGGTCTCCCGCAAGCTGGCACGCTGCTGCTGCCGCTCCTCGTCCTGCAGAACCCGATGGGAAACGACGATATTCCGGCCACGTTCGCTGAACTGGGTGATCTTGAAGGAGAGGGTTGCTCCGATCAGGTCGGCCGGCTCCCCCTTGCGCATTCCGGATTGGGAAAACGGGCAGAAAGCCCGGATATTGCCGGCCAGCTTGACCTCAAAACCGCCCTTGATCTCTTTTTCGATCTTCCCTTCCACCGGGATCCCGCCCTGAAAGGCATTTTCCAGCTGCTCCGTTCCCGAGCCGCTACCACCGACCTTGGTGGTAAAGCGCAATTCGCCGCCGCTTCTTGACAGGAAGAAGACCGCAATCCGGTCGCCGACTGCATACTGCGGCTCACCATCAGCGTTCAACAGCTCCGCCGTGGCCAGCACCCCTTCCCCCTTCTGGCCGACATCGAGAAAGCTCCAGTCCTTACCAAGCTGCAGCAGGGTCGCTTCGATCTTCTGCCCCGGCTCGAGCTGCTGACCAACACCGCTCAGGCTGGCCTCGAACATAGCGGCAAAATCTTCGTTATCTTCATTCATGTCATCATTTTGATAATCGTCGCTCATGGCACCATCCTTTGTTTGCTCACGAAAGAAGAAAGATTAGCCCTTTTTGCAGCCGGAGTAAATGCAGGAATTGAATTTTGTTTTTCGGTAAAGAGGTGCTATCTTTGGGGAAATGCGTAAGATTTCCGATAAGGATCGGCCGATGAAACCGACCAGCTGGCTGGAAAGCCTGAATTGCGCGATTGAGGGAATTCTCTGGGCGGCCCGCAGTGAGCGGCATATCCGCTATCACTTCTGTGCCGCCCTGGCCGTACTCTTTCTGGCCCTGTTTTTCAAGATTTCCGCCCTGGAATTCTTCCTGCTGGTGCTGGCCGCCGTGCTGGTGATCTTTGCCGAACTGATGAACACCGCCATCGAAGCGGTGGTTGACCTGGTCACTACCGAATACCACGAGCTGGCCAAACTGGCCAAGGATGTCGCTGCCGGGGCGGTCCTGGTCACCAGCGTCGGCGCGATGGTCCTCGGCTATCTGGTCCTGTCCGGACACATTTTCCCACTCTTCGACAGCGAGCCGACCCTTGGCAAGGAGCCCCAAGGGACCATCCCGGTGGCTGCCCTGCTGATGGTCATTATCCTGGTGGTCCTGCTCAAAGCGCGCTTCGGCCACGGCCGCCCACTCCATGGCGGGATGCCGAGCGGTCATGCTGCGGTGGCCTTTTCCATTGCCACCTCGGCCCTGCTGTTCGGCGGCAATTTCCTGATCGGCCTGCTGGTCCTGCTGCTGGCGGTTCTGGTCAGCCAGAGTCGACTGCTGATGAGAATCCATTCCCCGCGCGAAGTCTTCCTCGGTGCCTTGCTCGGCACCGTCGTCACCCTGCTCAGCTATCTGCTCTTCGCCTGAAGAAGGGTCCGGCTCCCCGGCGTAATAAACCTCTTTTACATGGTTGGCAGCGCCTGAGGTTTGCTTTCCGAGCGGCTCAACACGGTGCTGTCCCCGGCTTTGGGGCTGGCATCGACCAGATTCAGCTCGCCGTAGGGGATCACCTGCTGCAGCCCGGCCTGGGTGTAACGGCTGGCCGCGTTCCAGAGCATCCAGCCGTGGCTACCGCCGGCGTTACTGGCGTTGATCTGGGCATTGATTTCTGCAGCCGTGAAGGAACGGTGATCAAAAGCGTAATCACGAAACGCCTGCAGCCAGGGGCGAAAGCGCTGGGGCGCCAGACCGGTCAACAACGCAGCCTTGCGAAGGGAATCGGCAATCACGGCATAGGAATTGGCCACAGGATTCCGATAACCGGGGATCCCGTGGGGAAACCCGGAGGGGTAGAGCATGGGCGACAGGTAATCGACATATTCGGCCAGATCGGCCAGGCGCTGGCCGATTTTCTGATCCTTGGGCTTCCAGCAGATATAACCGAAAATATTCGCCGAGGTCATCACCGGATAAGCAGCCAGGCGCTGCTGAGCCCGGGCCAGAAAACCGTTGATGGCGGCAACCCGGTTGTCACCGGTGTTTTCACGGGAAAAGAGCAGATCGGATTTGGCCGGGAAGCGGATATAATCGAACTGGATCTCATCAAATCCGAGGCGCGCCGCCTCTTCGGCCAGGGCGATATTGTAATCCCAGACCTCTTCCCGGAACGGATCGCACCAGGACATTTTTTCCCGGTCCTCCCAGACGCTGCCGGCTTCCGTTCGCACCGCCAGCTCCGGCCGACCTTTGGCCAGCCGGTTGTCCTTGAACACCACAATCCGGGCGATGGTATAGATGCCACGCTCCTTGAGCTCGGCCAGCAAGTCCGGCAGGTCTTTGAGGGTCCGCGAGCGCTGCGCACCGACCTCGACGGTCAAGGGCATGTCGGTGCGGAAAGCAATATCCCCGCGAGAGGATTTCAGGTCGATCACCAGCGCGTTCATTCCGGTATCGGCAAGCAACTGCAACAGGTGGTTACGCAGATCCTGACTGGCCGCTGCCCAGTAGGACAGATACAGGGCTTTGGGGGTGATCGGCTGCAAAGTCAGGTGCAATGGAAAGGAGACAGGAACTTTTTGCGGCAGGTAGCCGGGTTTGCGGACAATCAGGTGGGTGGCCATGGTGGCAAGACTGAAGCCACCATCCGCCGCGCTGAGCTGACTGTCATCATCAGCCCAGATGCGCACATCGGCCAGGGGTTCACCGCTCACCGCATCCGCAACGGTTCCGAAAACATGTTCAACCTCGGCGCTTGCCGGACCGCTCCAGCAAAGCACAGCAACAACAATCAACCAGCTGATCCACTTCACATTTGAGTCCTTCATCATCGCTTGCAAAATCGTCTTGATGATGAAGACCAGCTTAAATTATTCCTTTTAAATAATAAATAGCTAATTTTAAAACAGGGGCTCTTTCTCTTGTTCCAGCAGGCGCCGCGCCCCGCTGACCAGCTGGGTGCTCAGTTGCTGCAGGGGTTCGGTGGTCAGATTCCAGCAATGCCAGTAGAGTTCGATGGTCAGGGTCGCAGCGGGGATGACCTCCTGTAAGGTCCCTTCCTGCAACAGTTTTCCAGCCTGCCAGTCGGGGACCATGCCGTAACAGTAGCCGGCGGCAATGACCTGGAGAAACTGTTCCGGAGCAGGAATATAGTGGGCGGCGAAATTGATCGGCTCACTGGAAAAATAGCGCTCAACAAAGCTCTGCTGCAGGTGATCGTTACGGTTAAAAATGACCGCTGGCGCCTGTTCCAGGGCGGCCTTACTCAATCCGGCAGGGAACCAGCGTCGGCAGAATTCCGGTGTCGCGAGCAAGCGGTAACGCATGCCGCCCAAAGCATCCACCCGGCAACCTTGCATGGGGCGCGGCTCATTGCTGACGCAGCCGACCACCTCCCCATCACGCAGATAGCGATGGGTCTGCTCCTGATCGGCAACCCGCAGGTCGAGTAACAGATTCATCGTCTGCAGTACCGGCGCAGCCGCAGCGACAAACCAGAATGCCAAACTGTCGGCGTTAATCCCAATACTGAGGGATTGGGGCCGCTCCAGGGAGGTCGCGGTCAGCTCCAGGGCCAGGCCGTCCTCCAGCATCCTGACCTGCTGATAGTGCTTGAGCAGAGTGCGACCGGCCGCAGTCGGTTGCGGCGGATTGGTCCGGGTCAGCAACACCTGACCGCAACTGTCCTCGAGTTGGCGAACCCGCTGGGAGATCGCCGACTGGGTCAGATAAAGGACGCGAGCGGCCCGTTCAAAACCGCCTTCTTCAACCACTTTGGCCAGAGCCTGCAAAAGTTTGTAATCGATCATCTGTAAACATTAGCAAATCTGATGATATCAGAAAATAATTAATTTTACTTTTACCCCAAGCCGGCTTAGCCTCTTCAAGCAACCGTTTTCATCACCACGGAGGACCAGTATGTGGCCATATTTACAGGGCATTGCCATCGGCGGCGGGCTGATTATTGCCATCGGCGCCCAAAACGCCTTTGTTCTGTCCCAAGGCATCAGGCGCAACTATGCACTGCAGACCGCTGTGATCTGCAGCCTCTGTGATGCCGTGCTGATTCTGGCCGGGGTCAGCGGCATCGGCCGGCTGATTGCCGCCAGCGGCCTTTTGACCCGCCTGGCCAGTTGGCTCGGCGCCCTGTTCCTGCTCTGGTACGGTAGCCGCTCGTTCTGCTCCGCGCTTCGCGGGGGCCGGTTGGAGGACAGCGCCCTGGTCATTACCTCAAGGCGGAAAATGCTCCTCATGACCCTGGCCCTGACCCTGCTCAATCCGCATGTCTATATCGATACCATCATCCTCATCGGCGGAATCAGCGGACAATTGGCCGCAGCAGAACGCCTGCAGTTTGCCGGCGGCGCCATGACCGCCTCCGTGCTCTGGTTCTTCAGCCTCAGCCTGGGGGCCGGACTGCTCGCACCGCTGTTTCGCAGCCGTCTGGCCTGGCGTTGCCTGGACGGGCTGGTCTGCCTGATGATGTGGAGTATTGCCCTGTCGTTGCTCTGGCCGCAGCTGCGGCAACTTTCCGGCTGAAAAGCTTTACTTGGGGGGATTGGCCGAGTAGACTTGCAGATTAACCTTGCGAGGATACCATGAGTAATACAGCCACTCACCCGTTTGACAAATTGACCCCGGACTTCATCATGGATGCGGTCGAATCGCTGGGTTATCGTTGTGATTATCGCATTCTGACTCTTAACAGTTACGAAAACCGGGTCTACCAGGTCGGCATCGAGACAGGGTCTCCGCTGATCGTCAAGTTTTACCGCCCCGGGCGTTGGAACAAGGCCCAACTGACCGAGGAGCAGCAGTTCACCTTTGAACTCGCCGCTCATGAACTTCCGGTGGTCGCGCCGCTGAAGGACGCAGCCGGTGCGGCATTGCATCGGTTTCGCGGTTTTTACTTCAGCGTCTCGCCGCGCAAGGGCGGTCATTCCCCGGAACTTGACAATCTCGAACATCTGCAGGTGATCGGCCGTTTGCTCGGCCGCATCCATGCCCTGGGCGCCAGCAAACCATTCAAATACCGGCCGGTCCTGACCCCGCAGAGCTTCGGTCATGACTCGGCCGACTTTATTGCCGACCAGTTCATCCCCCGGGAATACAGCGAAGCCTACCGCTCCCTGACCCACGACCTGTTGCGGATCATCGAACAACGCTTTGCCAGCGTCTCTCCCCGGTCGATTCGGGTCCACGGCGACTGCCACAGCGGCAACATGCTGTGGCGTGACGACGCGCCCCACTTTGTCGATTTTGACGATGCTCGGATGGCCCCGGCCATTCAGGATATATGGATGCTGCTGTCCGGAACGATCGATCGGCAGCGCCAGCAACTGGACAAGATTCTTAACGGCTACTGCCAGTTTTTTGATTTCAATCCGGCCGAGCTGCAGCTGATCGAGTCCCTGCGCACCCTGCGTATGCTCAACTACAGTGCCTGGCTGGCGCGGCGCTGGGACGATCCGGCTTTTCCCCGCACCTTCCCCTGGTTCAACAGTATTCAATACTGGGGCGAGCATATTCTCGAACTTCGGGAACAGCTGGCATCGCTGCAGGAAGAACCGCTGCATCTTTAGCAAACGCTCCAAAACCGCCTGCTAAAGGTGCAGACGACACCGCACAGTCCACATATCAACCTTGCAGAATGCAGATCTTTTCCGCGACCAGCTCCTTAACGGCGCTCTCAGCCGTCTTGACACAGGGCAGGACAACCGATTCGTCAAGCACCGAAGTTCACTGGCGACGGAAGATGTCCTCTTCCCAAAGGATAGAAGACCGGTTAAGACGGCGGCAAACGGAGATTAGCTACGTTTCCGAGAAGAAGCCTGCCAGGGAAAGGAAAGACTGGCTGAGCAACGGCAAGGGAATATATTCCGCCCGCGAGATCACCGCTCGGCGAACAGGGCAGAGGTTTTTGCGGCCATGACGAAGTCGTTTTCATGCAGGCCGCGAATCTTGTGAGTCCACCACTTCACCGTCACCTTCCCCCATTCGGTGATCAGTTGTGGGTGATGCTGCTCAGTTTCCGCCAATTCACCGACTTGATGACTGAAGGCCAGCGCCTGACGAAAATCATTGAAATGGAAAACCCGGCTTAAACAAACCACCCCTTTATCGTCAACCACCCGCCACTCGGGAATCTCCATCAGTAAGGAATAAATCTTTTCTTCGCTTAACGGCGCGGTGCCTTCCCGGCAAGGGGCACATTGTTGTTTAGCCAGATTTGCCATTCCGCCTCCTTTCCCGGGCCGCTGCTGAACGCCCCGCAACAGGTTAAGTCACTACCGCTCCGGTTATTTGCTGCAAGTCCAGTATAAAGCAGGCCTGCTGGGAGGGGAAGATGCCTATCTCGAGAATAAATTACTTTTTTTGTCTTAATTTGACCCAGGTCAAGTTTTTCCTCCTCAGTCTCGGTTATGGTTGGCCCATCAACACCAAGCAAAAGGAGAGCCAGCATGAATCTGCCAGCAGCAATCGGCGCTCAGCCGATTAACAAGGTTATTGCCGACCACCCACAGATCGGCGCCATCCTCAATCAACACGATATCGGTTGCGTGACGTGCGGCGTCGGAATTTGCCTGGTCAATGACGTGGTCAGCATCCACGCCCTGGGGGCTGAGGTGGAACAAAAAATAGAACGGGAAATCAACACCTATTTAACCAATAAAGGAGTTTGAACAATGGCTGATCTTGCCTGTGGATGTCCCGGAACTCAGGTCCGGACCCTAAAGAATATTGAGCAGAATGACAACACTTCGTCAGAGCGGCTGGTTTCGGAGCTGCGCCAATGGCCGACCCAATTGCAACTGGTTCCGCCGACCGCACCCTACCTGGATCATGCGCACCTGCTGATCGCGGCCGACTGCGTTCCCTTCGCCTATGCCGAATTTCACCGCGACTTCATCAAGGGGCGGGTGCTGGTCAATGCCTGCCCCAAGCTGGATGACAGCAGCAGCTATATTGATAAGCTGACCGACATCATTGCCCGCAACGCCATTCAATCGGTTACGGTGACGATCATGGAAGTCCCCTGCTGCCGCGGGCTGGCCATGTTCGCCGAGCAGGCGATTGCCAAATCGGGCCGGGATGTCCCCCTTAACGTCGTCATCATCGGTGTCGACGGCCAGAGAAGGAATTGACGATGAAGACTGATGTAACCAAAGTCATGGTCGACGAGCATTGCCTGATTTTGCGGATGATCACCCTGCTCGAAAAGAACACTGCCTTGATGGAGCAGGGGCGGTTCAGGAACTGGACCTTTTTCATCGATGCCATCGACTTCATCCGCAACTATGCCGATCGCTTTCACCATGCCAAAGAAGAAGCTGTGCTCTTTGTCGAACTGGTCAAAAACGGCATGCCGGAAAAACAGTCGCCCATTGAAGCCATGCTCATGGAACACGATCAGGGACGCGCCTACCTGCGCGCCATGGAAGCAGCGGTTTTAAAAGCACAGAACGGCGAGACCGGGATGATCCCCGTAATTGCCGCCAATGCCCGCGGCTACGCCGAACTCCTGCGTAACCATATCGACAAGGAGGACCGCATCCTCTATCCCCTCGCCGAACGGGTCCTGCCGGAGGCCGTCCGTGCTGATATGTTGCGGGCCTATGCCGCAGCCCGCGCACCCGAAGCGGAGGCGAAATATCTGCGCCTTGTGCTGGATTATGAACAACAGGGTTGAGCTGATAAAAAAGGAGAATGTCGAAGCAGATGAAGTGGCTGCCCGAAACTCACAGGGTTCGTCCGGGCAGCCGCTGTTTTTTTCAGCCTGACTTGATGTAATTGGTCAGTTGATTGATCAAAAATTCTTTTTCCTCGATAGTTGCCTTGACCAGGTCGCCAATGGAAACCAGCCCGAGCAACTCGCCATCCTTGAGTACGGGCAAGTGCCGATGACGGATTTCGGTGACCAGGGCCATGCATTCCTCAACCGTATTTTCCGGCTGGATAAAATACATGGTCTTTTCCATAATGGCGTTGACCGGTGTGTCGAGGGAGGACATCCCCTTGAGAATGATTTTCCGGGCATAGTCCCGTTCCGACATGAGGCCGACCACCGTCCCATGTTCGTCCGTGACCACCAACGCACCGATATTCTTTTCGGCCAACTTTTTCAAAGCCGTATAGACGCTTTCATGCTGCTCGACGGTGTGAACTTCCGTGCCCTTCTCCTGAAGAATGTCCTTCACAATTTTCATAACACACCTCCCGCCTTTGGAAAAATGGTCTTCGTCAAAGTTTACCCGGTCAATCAACTATGTCAAACCTGGCGCCAGTTCAGTAACTTTTGTTAAATAGCGCCTTTTGTGGTTTCTCCGGGAGACCCGGCCCGGGGTTCTCTGCTATAATTTTTTCTGCTGTTCGCTCATCAATAGTTGTGAGCTGTAAAAGTACAATTTTCTCTACCGGGCGTGAACAATGCCCAGGATGGTCTTTTCACCAACCGGCCATTTTGGGCCGTGCCGATAAAAAACATTGTCATGACGACTTAACAGCAACCTTATTTTTATGGCAAAGTGGTTGGAAATATTATTTTCAAGCCGCTTAATGCGTTGATAACACAGGAGGGTTATGTTCAAAATCAGCAAAGGACTCTCTCTGCCTCTTTGCGGCGAACCCGTCAAGCAGATTGAGACCGCCCCACAGCCCAGGCAGGTTGCCTTACTCGGTTGCGATTACCAGGACATGAAACCGACCCTTCAGGTGGCTGAAGGGGACCAGGTCATGCTGGGTCAGCCGCTGTTCACCGACAAGAAAAATACCCGCGTGGTCTTTACCGCGCCGGCGGCCGGTCAAGTTATCGCCATCAACCGAGGCGAACGACGAGCCTTCCAGTCGCTGGTCATTGCGACAGGCGGAAGTGGCGAAAAAACCTTTTCCACAACCCCGGCCAACCGCCTTTCCCGGCTCACGGCTCCGGATATCGAACAGCAGCTCCTTGATTCAGGACTATGGACCGCTTTTCGCACTCGCCCGTTCAGCAAAATCCCGGCACCGGAGACGCGACCCACCGCCCTGTTTGTAACCGCCCTCGATACCAACCCGCTGGCCCTGGATCCGCAACTGGCCATTGCCGAAAAAACTGCTGAATTCCGGGCCGGGCTGACCGTACTCAGACGTCTGATTGAAGGACGGATTCATTTGTGCCAGGCCCCTGGAGCCCAGCTCCCCTGTCCGGAAGGGATCAGCGTCAGTGAGTTCTCCGGCCGCCATCCGGCGGGACTGGTCGGCACTCATATTCATCTGCTCGAACGGGTCGATCAGCAACATACGGTCTGGCATCTTGGCTATCAGGATGTCATTGCCATCGGTCACCTGTTTTTGACCGGCCGCATCCTCACCGAACGGCTGGTTGCCCTGGGTGGACCAGCGGTCCGCAAGCCGCGCCTGCTCCGGGTGCAGACGGGGGCCTGTCTGAGCGAACTGCTCAAAAACGAACTGAACGAGGGGGAAAACCGAATTATTTCCGGTTCGGTTCTGGCCGGGCATCGGGCCGTCGCGGAAACTGATTTTCTCGGCCGCTATCACACCCAGATTTCCGTGCTTGGCGAAGACCGACAACGCCATTTCCTGGGCTGGCTGATGCCGGGCTTCAAGCGCTTTTCCAATAACCGCCTGTTCGCCTCAAGCTTATTGCCCCGCCGGCCGCTCGCCCTGGGCACCAACACCCACGGCAGCATCCGGGCGATGGTCCCCATCGGGGCTTTCGAAAAGGTCATGCCCCTCAATACCAAGATCACCTGGTTGCTGCGGGCATTGCTCACCCTGGATACCGACCTGGCGCAAAACCTCGGCTGTCTTGAACTGGATGAAGAGGACCTGGCCCTGTGCAGCTTTGTCTGTTCCGGGAAAATCGATTACGGCTTCCATCTGCGGCAGACCTTGCAGAAGATAGAAAAAGAGGGATGATGAAAGCACTACGCGATATGCTTGACAAACTGCACCCCCACTTTACCAAGGGGGGGAAATTCGAACGCTTCTACGGGCTTTACGAAGCTGCAGACAGCTTCCTCTATACCCCCGGCGAAGTCACCGGTTCCGCACCCCATGTGCGGGATGCCATGGACCTGAAAAGGGTGATGATCACGGTGGTGATCGCCCTGCTCCCCTGTTTCTTTATGGCCATGTGGAATACCGGCTATCAGGTCAACAGCGCCATGCAGGCCACCGGCGGCACCATCTCCGGTTGGCGCGGCGCCCTGCTCGGGATGCTCGGCTACAGCGCCAACCCGGAGCTGTTCTGGGATAACCTGCTCCTCGGCGCGAGCTGGTTTATCCCCATCTACCTGGTCACCAATATTGTCGGCGGCATGTGGGAGGCCCTCTTCTCGCTTATTCGCGGCCATGACCTCAACGAGGGATTTCTGGTCACCGGGTCGCTGTTCCCCCTGATCTGCCCGCCGACCATGCCCCTCTGGCAAGTGGCGCTGGGAATCTCTTTCGGGGTGGTCATCGGCAAAGAAATTTTCGGCGGCACCGGCAAGAACTTTCTCAACCCGGCCCTGGCTGGTCGCGCATTCCTGTTTTTTGCCTACCCGGCGCAGATTTCCGGGGACAAGGTCTGGGTTGCTGCAGACGGCTTCAGCGGCGCCACGGCCCTGGCCCGAGCAGCAGAGGGGGGCGTCGCCGCCGTCACCCATACGATCTCCTGGCTGGACGCCTTTCTCGGCACCATGCCGGGCTCCATGGGCGAAACTTCGACCCTGGCCTGCCTATTTGGGGCCGCGGTGCTGATCATCACCGGGGTCGGTTCCTGGCGCATCATGTTGTCGACCCTGCTCGGCGCCGGTGTTCTGGTCTTGCTTTTGAATAGCGTCGGCAGCACCACCAACCCGATGTTCGACCTCGGACCGCAGTGGCACCTGGTGCTCGGCGGGTTTGCCTTCGGCCTGGTGTTCATGACCACCGACCCGGTTTCCGGGGCCATGACCGAAGAAGGGAAATGGATTTACGGTTTCCTGATCGGGGCCATGTGCATACTGATCCGGGTCGTCAATCCGGCCTTTCCGGAAGGGATGATGCTGGCCATTCTGTTCGGCAATGTGTTTGCCCCGCTGATTGATCAGCTGGTGCTCAAAGTTCATATCAAGCGGAGGTTGCGGCATGTCCAAGGATAGTCCCGGCCGGGTCCTGATCGTCGCGTTTCTGCTCTGCATTGTCTGTTCGATCCTGGTGTCGGCCGCTGCGGTCGGTTTGAGCACTCGGCAGGAAAAGAATAAAAGCGAAGAGAAACGGAAGAACATTCTCCAGGCTGCCAATCTTTACGAGGCCGGGGTGCCCATCGATGAGCAGTTCAAAAAAATTGAACCGCGTGTCGTCGATCTGCAAACCGGCGAATTTACCGACCGCTTTGACCCGGCCACGTTCGACTCCAGGGTCGCGGCCCGGGATCCGAAGCTCAACTACCAGATCCCCGGCAATGAAGATCTGGCCGGAATCAAGACCCGTTCGCGCTACAAGGATGTCTATCTGGTCATGGACGATCAGCAGCTGCAACAGCTGATTTTGCCGGTTCATGGCAAAGGGCTGTGGTCGACCATGTACGGCTTTATCGCCCTGGCCGGGGACCTGAACACGGTCAATGGATTCGGCTTTTACGAACATGGCGAGACCCCCGGCTTGGGCGGTGAAATCGATAATCCCAACTGGAAAAAACAGTGGCGCGGTAAAAAGATTTACGGCCCGGATGAGCAGGTGGAGATCCAGGTCATCAATGGGACCGTGGATAAAAGCGATCCGCAGGCGGCATTTAAAGCGGACGGTCTGGCTGGCGCAACCCTGACCGGGCGCGGCGTCGACCATCTGCTCAAATACTGGATGGGGGCCAATGGCTACCTGCCGTTTCTGGAAAGGTTGAAGAAAGAAGGAGTCAAGCCATGAGCAAAGCCAAGGACGTTTTACTCGATCCCCTGTTCAATAAAAATCCGATCGGACTGCAGATCCTCGGTATCTGCTCGGCCCTGGCCGTGACCTCCAAACTGGAAACCGTCATCGTCATGTGTCTGGCCGTTACCTTTGTGGTTGCCGGCTCCAACTTTTCGGTCAGCCTGATTCGCAAACAGATCCCCGGTAATATCCGGATCATTGTCGAGATCACCATCATCGCTACCCTGGTCATTATCGTCGATCAGTTTCTCAAGGCCTATGCCTTCAGCGTCAGCAAACAATTATCGGTGTTTGTCGGGCTGATCATTACCAACTGCATCGTGCTGGGCCGGGCCGAGGCCTTTGCCATTAAAAACCCGCCGGGCTTGAGTCTGCTCGACGGTATCGGCAACGGTATCGGCTACAGCCTGGTCTTGCTGCTGGTGGGTTTTCTCCGCGAGTTGTTTGGGGCCGGCAAACTGCTCGGCTTTACCATTCTGCCCAGCACCAATGACGGCGGCTGGTATCTGCCCAACGGCCTGATGCTGCTGCCGCCGAGCGCCTTTTTCATCATCGGCCTGCTGATTTGGGTGCTGCGGACCTGGAAAACCGATCAGATCGAAGAGGAAAACTAAGGTATGGAACATTATCTGAACATCCTGATCCGCTCGATCTTCATCGAGAACATGGCCCTGGCCTTTTTCCTCGGCATGTGTACCTTTCTGGCAGTTTCGCGTAAGGTCGATACCTCCATCGGCCTGGGGGTTGCCGTGGTCGTGGTCCAGACTATTACCGTGCCGGCCAACAACCTGATTTATCAGCATCTGCTCAAAAACGGCGCCCTGGCCTGGGCCGGGTTCAGCAACCTGGATCTGACCTTTATTGGCCTGATTTGTTATATCGGCGTGATTGCCGCCATTGTCCAGATCCTGGAAATGGTGCTGGACCGCTTTGTCCCCGCCCTGTATACGGCGCTGGGGATTTTTCTGCCGCTGATTACCGTGAACTGTGCCATTCTCGGCGGTTCGCTGTTCATGGTCGAACGTGACTACAATTTTCCGGAAAGCGTGGTCTTCGGGTTCGGTACCGGCGCCGGGTGGGCGCTGGCCATTGTGGCCCTGGCCGGGATTCGGGAAAAAATGAAATATTCCGATGTTCCACCGGGGCTGCGCGGGCTGGGAATCACCTTTATGATCGCCGGCCTTATGGCTATGGCATTCATGGCTTTTTCGGGAATTCAACTTTAAGGTGGTGCAATGACTGAAATCGGCTTAGGTGTCCTTATTTTCACTGCTATTGTTATGCTCCTGGTCGGGTTTATCCTGCTTACCAGAGCTTGGCTGATTCCATCCGGTGATGTCACTCTGGATATCAATAATGATCCCGATAAAAGACTGACCGTCAAACCCGGCGGCAAACTGTTGGGGACCCTGGCGGACAATGAAATCTACATTCCATCCGCCTGTGGTGGTGGCGGAACCTGCGCCCAGTGCCGGGTCAAGGTCAAGGAAGGCGGCGGTGATATCCTGCCCACAGAGACCGCCCATATCAACAAACGGGAAGCCCGTGAAGGCTATCGGCTGTCTTGCCAGGTCAGCGTCAAACAAAATATGAAACTGGAAGTGCCGGCGGAAATATTTTCCATCAGCAGGTGGGAGTGCACGGTGCGCTCCAACGAAAGCCGAGCCACCTTCATCAAGGAACTGGTGCTGGAACTGCCACCAGGCGAGGATCTCGATTTCCGGGCCGGCGGCTATATCCAAATTGAGGCCCCGCCCCATACCTGCGAATACCAGTCCATGGAGATTGCCGAGCGTTTCCAGGGCGATTGGGACAAATACAATCTCTGGCAGTATACCTCGGCGGTTGAGGAACCGGTCATGCGCGCCTATTCCATGGCCAACTATCCCGAAGAAAAAGGGATCATCATGCTCAACGTCAGGGTCTGCCCGCCACCCCCCTCGGTTCCCGACGCACCACCCGGACAGATGTCATCCTTTATCTTCAATTTAAAGCCGGGCGATAAAGTCTTTGTCTCTGGCCCTTATGGTGAATTTTTCGCCCGCGAAACCGACGCCGAGATGATCTTTATCGGGGGGGGAGCCGGCATGGCGCCGATGCGTTCGCATATTTTCGATCAGCTCAAGCGATTGAACTCCGACCGCAAAATCTCCTTCTGGTACGGCGCCCGCAGTCGGCGTGAAGCGTTCTATGTCGAAGAGTTCGACCGTCTTGCCGCGGAACACGACAATTTTGAGTGGCACCTGGTCCTTTCCGAGCCGCTGCCCGAAGATAACTGGCAGGGCGCCACCGGATTTGTCCACGAGTACCTTTATGAAGAATACCTCTCCGGGCACCCGGCCCCCGAAGATTGCGAATATTACCTGTGCGGGCCGCCGATGATGAACAAGGCCGCCACAGACATGCTTTACAACCTGGGCGTGGAATACGAAAACATCATGTTTGACGATTTCGGAATTTGAACCGTGTGAAAAGACCTTCCCGGAACTATCCTGCAAAGTTGCCCAGGATGCGCTTTTTCCGGCCGTCCGAAGTCAATAGCTGCTAATCTGGTTACCGATTTTGCCTGCCCAGTCATGGGCTCTACAGGTTGTTTTGTTTAAGCCTGCCAAAGGAGTGATGTCATGCGTTACGAACAAACGCGGGAAATCCTGCAAAAGCTCGCCCCGGACTACCATCGCAAAGTGAGCCTCTTTTATGAGCAGCTGGCTGAATGCAAGGTTGCACCGCGGGTCCGGCTGATGCTCGACTACCTGATCGACCATGAACAGCAGCGCGCCCTGGCCCTGGATGAGTTCTGCCAGGAGGCCCCCAAGCAGGTTCTTGATTACTGGTTCAAAGGCGTTGAAATCAATTTTCCGCGCCCTAAAGCCGACCTGTTACCGGAGACGGCCGGGAGTGATCTGGATCAACTGATCAGTGCCGCCATCGGCTATAAAAAGGAACTGATCAGCTATTTCGATCACCTGTTGGAGCATACAACCAGCCCGGAACCCTTGAACCTGATCATTACTCTGAAAACCCAGGAAGAAAAGGCCATGAAGCGGATGATCCGGCATTCTCAGGGCTTGGCCGACCTTTAATAAGAGACCTATGAGACAATTTCTACTGCTTTTTCTGTTTCTTGGCCTGGTTTTTTCCCTTTCCTCCTGCCAGCGGCAGGCTCCCCCTGAAGCGCTCCACCTGGGAGGGGAAACCATGGGCACAACCTGGTCGGTGACGGTTCATCCCGATAATTCGAAAGCCAACGCTCCAGCCTTGCAAAGCCTTCTGCAAGGAAGGCTCAATGCCATCAACCATTTGATGTCCACCTATGATCCCGAGTCCGAAGTCGCGCGCTTCAATAAATTGCAATCCGACGCCTGGTTTCCAATTTCTGTCGATACCTACCTGGTGATCAGCAGAGCCCAAAAGATCAGCGCCCTGACCGGTGGCGCCTTTGACATCAGCGTAGGTCCGCTGGTCGAACTCTGGGGGTTCGGGCCACCCGAACGCCAGCAGCACATTCCGACGGAAGAGCAGATCAAACAGCTGCTGAGCCGAATCGGTTATCACAATCTGGAAATAAAGGCTCACCCCGCGGCAATCCGCAAACTGATCCCGGATCTGCACATCGATCTGTCCGCTATTGCCAAGGGTTATGCCGTTGATGCCCTGGCCAAGCTGCTCAGGGAGCAGGGCTACAACAATTTCCTGGTTGAGGTCGGCGGCGAACTGCAGATTTCCGGTCGGCGCGATGATGGTGGTCCCTGGCGTATCGCCATCGAAAAGCCGGTGGAGGATGTGCGTGAAGTGCAGACCATTTTCCCTCTGACTGACACGGCGGTGGCTACCTCCGGCAACTATCGCAATTTTTATGTCGAGAACGGCCAGCACTACGCCCATACCATCGACCCGGTCAGCGGCCGACCGGCCCGCCATAAACTGGCTTCCGCGACCATTCTCGATGCGGACTGCGCCCGCGCCGATGCCTTGGCCACCGCCATGATGGTCATGGGGGAAGACAGGGGCCGGAAATTCTGCGAAGATAATGATATCCCGGCCTACTTCCTGATTCATGAGGGGACCGGGTTAACCAGTTACGCCAGTCCTGCTTTTCAGCGTTTCACGGAGAAGATCAAGCATGATTGAATATATTGCCGCCCTGATCATTTTTTTACTCGCCTTTGCCGGGCTCGCCGCCGGGCTGCTGATGCGCCGCAAAGGTTTGCGCGGCGGTTGTCACAGTTCCGGCGAGGCCTGCCATTGCGACACCAGTGCCAAAGATCATGAGTGTCGTTGCGAATCGGACCACGCCCATTCCTGAATTGACCAGCAGAGCAGTGGGCCTTCTGCTCTGCTGGCTGCTCTGTTAAACCGCCTCTTTTCTCCCTGCAAGCCGGCATTCAGCTGGTCTTTTTGCGCTAAGCACATCATCAGTGGTGCTTTATTTTAAAATGCAACATGTTACATATTGCATTTCGATATTGCTAACTGTATGATTTTTGGTCAATCACCTTTATTGTAAGGAGCAGAGATGGTGCAAATTGGCTCTCATGCAGAGCGGATCGATATTCCCAGCCTGGGGGACGAATGCTATCGCCGGCTGAAAGACGACATTGTCAACGGTCAACTGGACTGGGGGACAAAGCTGAATGTTGTGGAACTGGCAAACCGCTTTGGCATCAGCCGCTCCCCGGTGGTCAAAGCCATTGATCGGCTGGCCATGGACGGGCTGGTCAGGGTCTTCCCGAACAAGGGGAGCTTTGTGCTGATCCCGACCGCAGATGAGATCAGCGAAACCCTGGAAGCCTCTGAAATCCTGGCGACCTCACTCTACCGCCTGGCTTTCGCAAAAAATCGCGCTGATATGGTCATCGACCTGGGTCAACTGACTCTGCCGGTAAAGCAGAAATTGGAACAGCGAACAGACTTAACCGTCCGGGAATATTTTGAATATGAGCGGGATTTTCAGCAGATCCTCTGTTATTACGCCCGAAATGACCGTTTAAGCCAACTGTATCAGGTCCTTTGCGCCCAGGTCGAATTGCTCAGCATTCATTCCCTGACCGGCGAGCAGCTGGAACACGCGGTTTACAATCATGCAGCGGTTATTGAATGGCTGGCGGCGGATCAACCCAATCAGGCCCTCAAAGGGGTCAGCAAACAGATCCAAACAACCCGACAGCGAATCCTCGCCTATCTCGCAAGCCATGAAGGAGACTTTATTTATCGCTGACCGGTCGCGCTACCAGTCCCGCCGCGACCATTTATTGGCTGGATCGCAAAAAAATAGGATTTCTTTGCCGATCAACATTGATTATCCTCATAAGAAGCAAATATTTTTCAGTATATTTTTAAAAATTATGGACTAGAGTGCACTCTGGAAGGCTGATTCAGCCATCAAAAAGATAACCGGACAGGCGTATTTTAAAATTCATCACCCGATCGCTATCCTCCAGCGGAAAATCAGGTTGAATGTTCAATAGGTGATTGATAGCAACATGCAGAATTAAGAAGATCAGGCCTTCATTCTTGATTTACCCCGGTCAGGGCAGAACTCTTCGAAAAGAGATGTTATTGAAAATTATTCAATGTTATTAGATAGCTAGTTGGCATCCGGAAACTCCGGATGCCAACGCATAAGTTTTCAGATTGGAAACGAGCAATTTTTCGTTGTGGCAAGGAAATCAAAGGCTTATGCGGAGGCGTAGTTCTTTACGCCGCACAAATAAGCCCGCAGATTGACACTGCTACAACGGAAAAGAGCCGTTTCCGGATGAAAACTAGCTAACTCTGGAAAACTGCCGTTATTATGCTGCTCGCAAGGAAAGGAAAAACTGTGAAGAATCCAATGGAAGATCCTTGCCATCGGACCAATGCTGTGCCGGCACCGGAAGAACCGACCTACCAACAACTGCTCGATCGGGTCCAGGAGCTTGAAGAGAAAGAAAGAATGTACCGCTCTCTGGCCGACAATACCTCCGATCTTTTTTACCGGGCCGATCTCAACGGCAACCTCATTTACCTGTCCCGCTCGGTTTACGAATTAACCGGTTATACTCAGGACGAATGCCTTGGTCTGAATATTGCTGAGGATCTTTACCTGATTCCTGAGGAGCGCGAAAAGTTCCTTGCCATGCTCCATAAAAAGGGGCGGGTACAAAACTTTGCAGCAAGCCTGAAGCGTAAAGATGGCTCTATCTGGTGGGCGATGACGAATTCACACTTTTTTTATGACGCAGACGGCAACATTGCCGGCGTAGAAGGGGTTACCCGGGACATTACCAAACAGCAGCAGGCCATGCAGGCGATTGTCCGGGAAAAGGAAAAAGCCCAGCTTTATCTGGATATTGCCGGGGTGATGTTTGCGGCACTGAACAGACAGGGCGAGATCATCCTGATGAACAAGAAAGGGCACGAGATTCTCGGTTACCCAGAAGGTACGCTGCTCGGCCACAATTGGTTTGAACTCTGCCTGCCTGCCGCGGTGCAGCCTGAAATCAAGGACGTCTTCCAGCGGCAGATGACAGGAGAATTCAAACCCCTTGAATTTTACGAAAATCCTGTTTTGGACAGTTCCGGAGCAGAACGGATCATCGCCTTCCATAACAGTTTGCTTCACGATGACAACGGGATTAGCGGCATCCTTTTTTCCGGCGAAGACATCACCGAGCGCAAAAAGGCGGAACGACAACTGCAGGACAGTGAACATAAATTCAAAACAACCTTTATGACCAGCCCGGACTCGATCTGTCTCAATCGCTTGTCGGATGGAGCCTATATCGAAATCAATGATGGTTTCACAAGGATATTGGGATACACCTCCGCTGACATTATCGGCAGGTCATCTGTCGACCTGAACATCTGGAAAAATTTGGACGCTCGAAAGAGTTTGGTTCGACAACTTATGGAACAAGGCCATGTCGATAATCTTGAGGCTGAATTTGTGGCCAAAGACGGTTCCATTAAAAGTGGTTTTATGTCGGCACGAATTATTGACTTGGCAGGGGAACAGGTCATTCTCTCCGTTACCCGGGATATGACCGAACGCAGGAAAACGGAAGAGGAGATGGCTTTTTTAACCTTTGCCATCGATCATATCGGGGAGGCGATCTATCTCACTGACGAACAGGGGCAGATGCAGTATGTCAACAACGAAGCCAGTCGCGAATTAGGCTACAGTAAAGAGGAACTGTTGCAAATGACGGTGTGGGATATTGATCGTCATTTTTCTCAGCAGGACTGGTTTTCGCTCTGGGAAAACTTTCAGGGACAGGGAGGGACCAATTTCGAATCGGCTCATATGCGCAAAGATGGCAGCGTCTTTCCCGTAGCGATCAATGCGAATTACATCCAGTACCGTGGCAAGGGTTACAATCTGGGACTGGTCTCCAATATTACCGAGCGCAAACGCAACGAAACAGAACGGCGGCAATTGGAAAAGAAAATAGTACAGACCCAAAAGCTTGAAAGTCTCGGCATTCTCGCCGGAGGAATCGCCCATGATTTCAACAACCTGCTGGCCGCAATCATGGGACATTCGGAATTGACCAAAAGACGCCTGCCACCGGGAGCCGCAGCCATCAACAACCTCAAGCAGATTGAGAACGCAGCTGAGCGGGCCGCTGACCTGGCCAAACAGATGCTGGCCTACTCCGGACGGGGAAAATTCGTCCTGGAGACCATCGATCTCAACTTTCTGTTGCAGGAGATGCTGCACATGCTGCAGGTCTCCATTTCCAAAAAAGCGGTATTACGACTGCGCCCCTACGCTTCTTTGCCGGCCGTCAATGTCGATGCCACCCAGATCCGCCAGATCATCATGAATCTGGTCATCAATGCCTCCGAAGCCATTGGCGAAAAAAGCGGGGTTATTTCCATTTCGACCGGCTGCATGGATTGCGATGAAAGCTATCTGCGCAATGTCTGGCTGGACGAGAATCTCTCTGACGGCCTGTATGTTTATCTGGAAATTGCCGATACCGGCTGCGGCATGAGCAAGGAGACCCTGGCAAAAATCTTCGACCCCTTCTTCTCCACCAAGTTTACCGGCCGCGGACTGGGGATGTCAGCAGTGCTGGGAATCGTTCGCGGTCATAAAGGCGCGATCAAAGTCTATAGCGAGCCCGGCAAAGGAACCACCTTCAAGATCCTCCTGCCGGCCTCTGAAAAGCCGGCGCAGCTCTTTAACGGGACCGTCCAGGAAGAGGACTGGGAAGGAAGCGGAACGGTGCTGCTGGTCGATGACGAAGAGAGCGCCCGGGGCATCGGCATAGAAATGTTAAAGGAATCCGGCTTCACCCCGTTAACCGCTGTCGACGGCAGAGAAGCGCTGGAGGTTTATCGGGCCCACCCGGAGATCGCCTTTGTCATCCTCGATCTGACCATGCCGAAAATGGACGGTGAGCAATGTTTCCGGGAATTGAAGAAAATCAATCCCGCGGTCAAAGTGATCATTTCCAGTGGTTACAATGAATTTGAGGTTACCCAGCGCTTTGCCGGCAAACAGGTCGCCGCTTTCGTCCAGAAACCATACCGACTCAGCACACTCCGCAATGCTATCAGGAGCTTAATAAATTCCTAACGAGTTGCCATCCGGAAACTCCGAAGGGCAACGGCTAAGTTTTCAGATTGGAAAAGAGTTGTTTCCGGATGGCAATTAACTGGAAACAACTCAGCAATGGCTGACCGTAACTTCGGCGTCTTTTAACAGCTGCCGATCCATCGCCAGGTCACGCCCGGCTGAAGTCAGGTAATTGCCAACCATCATCCCGCTGGCGCCGGCCATGAAAATGGCGGACTGGAACTCGCGCAGGTTGATGTCTCGGCCGCCGCAGATGGTGATCTTTTTATCCGGCAGCAGGTAGCGAAACAGGCAGATGATGCGCAGGCAGTCCATGGGCGTCAGCAGCTGCTGGCCGGCCAGCGGAGTGCCATCAATCGGATTAAGAAAATTGAGGGGCACCGAATCGACAGCCAGTTCGCGCAGGGTCAGCCCCAGCTCAAAGCGCTGTTGAAACGACTCGCCCAGCCCGAAAATCCCGCCGCAGCAAACCTTCATTCCCGCCTGCTTGGCAACCCGCACGGTGGTCACATCCTCTTCGTAATCATGGGTTGAGCAGATCTGCGGGAAAAATGATCGTGCCGTTTCCAGGTTGTGGTGGTAAGTACCGCAGCCCGCTTCGGCTAAGGCCCGCGCCGCTTCGGCATCGAGCAGGCCGATGGAGGCCGAGGGGATCACCCTGGTCTGCTCGCGAATGGCGCGGATCGCCTCCAACAGTTCGGCAAACTCAGCCCCCGGCTCAACCCTGGTTCCACTGGTGACAATCCCGTAACAACTGCTCCCCTGGGCCTCGGCGGCCTGTGCTCCGGCCAACATCTCTGCTGCGGATTTCAGCGGATAGCTGTCAACTCGGGCCTGATGGTGTGCGGATTGAGCGCAAAAGCTGCAGTTCTCGGCACAGTGCCCTGATTTGGCATTGATGATAGAGCAGAGTTCCACCCCTTCACCCAGGTATTTTTCCTTAAGTCCCTGAGCCCCGGCCATAAATGCGCTCAGCATGGCACCCTTGGCGGTCAGGATCTGCAGCGCCTCATCTGCGGAGAGGACCTGTCCGGAGCGACTTTTTTCCACAAACAATTGAGCAACCTTGAGCATCGGGACAACCTCCTTGGCCGGTAACTGTCCGAAGACTAGGCAATGCTGCTTTTCTTGTCAACCATATTTTTTTATAGGTTGACAATGCTGGCGGAGCGTGAGATTTTTTAGCGAAAAGTCTCGTCAACCCAACAGACAAAAGAAGTTTACCAGACCATGTTACAGACCACCGACCTGAACTTTGACCGCGACCATCTCTGGCATCCCTATACTTCGATGACCTCCCCTCTTCCAGTTTACGGAGTCGAAAAAGCACACGGCTGCCTGCTGGAGCTCAGCGACGGTCGGACCCTCATCGACGGGATGTCCTCATGGTGGGCCGCCATTCACGGTTACAATCACCCGCTCCTAAACCAGGCCCTGACCGCTCAGCTCGAGCGCATGGCCCATGTCATGTTCGGCGGTTTGACCCATCAGCCGGCCATTGAGCTGGGCCGCCGCCTTTGCGAGCTGACCCCGGCCGGGCTGGACTGCTGCTTCCTCTGCGATTCCGGCTCCATCGCCGTTGAAGTCGCCATGAAGATGGCCATCCAGTATCAACTGGGTCGTAAGCGCCCGGGCAAAGCCCGGTTTCTCACTGTGCGCAACGGTTACCACGGCGACACCTTCGGGGCCATGTCGGTATGCGATCCACAAGGGGGCATGCACCAGCATTTTTCCGCCATCCTGGCCAGACAATTTTTTGTCTCCCCACCCCGCAGCCGGTTTGGTAAAGATTTCGAGCCGGATGACACCCGGGAACTGGAACAGTGCCTGGCCGGCCATGGCAATGAGATCGCCGCGGTCATCCTCGAACCCATCGTCCAGGGCGCAGGGGGCATGCGCTTTTATCATCCCAATTATCTGAAGCAGTTGCGCCAGCTGTGCGACGAGTATGATGTGCTGCTCATTTTCGACGAGATCGCCACCGGCTTCGGCCGCACCGGCAAACTGTTTGCCGCCGAACATGCCGGAGTCAGTCCGGATATCTGCTGTGTCGGCAAAGCCTTGACCGGCGGGTATCTGACTCTGGCCGCTACCCTGGCCAGTCGCAGCGTTGCCGAGACCGTTTCCAACCCTGAACAGGGCCCCGGAGTCTTCATGCATGGGCCGACCTTTATGGGCAACCCTTTGGCCTGCGCCGTTGCCTGCGCCAGTATCGACCTGTTGCAACGCGGGGCCTGGCAACAACAGGTGCAAGGGATCGAAGCTGGCCTTAGCCAAGGGCTCGCCCCGGCCCGGGATATTCCCGGGGTTGCCGATGTCCGCTGCCTGGGCGCCATCGGGGTCATTGAGCTTGAAAAGCCGGTCAACATGGCCTCCATCCAACAAAGGTTTGTCGAGCACGGGGTCTGGATCAGGCCTTTTGGCCGGCTGGTCTACTGCATGCCGCCGTTTATTATCAATCCCGCACAGCTCTCCCAACTGACCACAGCCATGGTCGCAACCGTTGCCGAGGAGTGTGGCCAATGACCCCTGCGGACTTTCCCGAACGCATCTTTGTCACCGGTACCGACACCGGAATCGGCAAAACCCTGGTCAGCAGTCTGTTGTTGCGGACCCTCGGTTACCGCTACCTGAAACCGATTCAGAGCGGCATCGAAGAGGAGACCGACACCACCCTGGTCCAACGGTTGAGCGGGCTTGGGGCGGAGCATTTTTGGGCCGAATCCTACTGTACCCGCACCCCCTGCTCCCCACACCTTTCCGCCCGCATCGATGGAATTGAGATCAGTCTTGAGCAAATTCTCGCCGACATTGAGCAGATCAGCGGGCCGCTCATCGTTGAAGGAGCCGGTGGACTGCTGGTCCCTCTCAACAACCAGGAATTCATGCTCGATCTGATCCGCGCCCTGAACTACCCGGTTATTCTGATCGCGCGAAGCGAGCTGGGAACGATCAATCATACCCTGCTCAGCCTGCAGGCCCTGCGCCATGCCGGTTTGGAGGTTTTCGGGGTGGTTCTGAACGGCCCTCCAACCCCGGAAAATGCCGAAGCCATTGAGCTTTTCGGAGCCACGCGCGTTCTCGCCCAGATTCCCCTGCTGCCCGACCTGACGGCTGCAAGCCTGCAGCAATGCGCCCTGGACTACTTTGGCGGAGGCTGCCGATGAATCCCATTCTGCAACGCATTACGGAACGCATGGACGGCTTCGCGAAAGAGGGGCGACTGCGCCAACTGCCCGCCATCAGCAACGCCCGCAACAAATACCTGCAACTCGGCGGAAAAACCCTGCTGAACCTGGCCTCCAACGACTATCTCGGTCTCAGCAGCAGCCCGATCCTGGCTCGGGCCGCCCGGGCAGCGCTTGAGGAATACGGAACCTCAAGCGGCGCTTCGCGGCTGGTCACCGGCAACAACAGTCTGTATAGCGCACTGGAAAAGGAGCTCGCGGCCTGCAAAGGCCAGGAAGCCGCCCTGGTCTTTAGCAGCGGCTTTACGGCCAACCTCGCCCTGATGGCATCCCTGGCCGATCGTCATACCCTGGTTTTTTCCGACCGCCTCAATCATGCCAGTATCCTCGACGGCATCACTTTGTCCGGAGCCAGACAGATCCGCTATCGACATAACGATCTGGACCACCTTGCCGAACTGTTGAACAGACACCACGCCTGCCCTTATAAGCTGATCGTTACCGACAGCGTATTCAGCATGGACGGCGATCTGGCCGATCTGCAGCGTCTGGTCGAACTCAAACATCAGCATGACTGTCTGCTGGTCATCGATGAAGCCCATGCCACCGGCATCTTCGGTCAAGGGCGGGGTCTGGCCCATGAACTTGGCGTGGCTCAGGAGATCGATCTGCAGATGGGAACCTTCAGCAAAGCCCTCGGTTCCTTCGGCGGCTATGTTGCGGGCTCCCGCTCTTTGATCGATTATCTCATCAACACCGGCCGGTCCCTGATCTATACCACCGGTCTGCCGCCGGCCACCCTGGCTGCCAACCTCGCCGCGCTCCGGCTGATCCAGGAAGATCCGGCCCCGGGCCTGCACCTGCGCGACCTGGCCCGGCAACTCTGCGAACACCTGCAGGAACAGGGCTTTGCCACCGCCGGATCCTGTTCGCAGATCGTGCCGGTGGTCATCGGCACCAATACCCGGGTCCTGCAGCTGCAACAGCGCCTGATCACGGCCGGAATCTATGTCGGCGCCATTCGACCGCCCACGGTCCCACAGGGAACCGCGCGGCTGCGCATTGCCCTGCGCGCTGATCTGAGCGAGGAAGAATTCAACCGCCTGACCACGACTCTGCTGGAGGTCTTATGCGCGTGACCTTCGTTTCCGGCTGGGCCGGCCTGCCCTGCCTGTATCCGCATATTGCCGAGCGAGTCGACTTCCTGGTCCCCTTTTTCAGCCACTCCCCCGCGCAAATCGAGCAGGCCCTGGCCACAGAATGCGAGCTGTTGATCGGCTGGTCGACCGGCGCTCACTTGATCCTCAAACAGCTGGAACTGGCCGGCCGCACTGCCGGACAGATTATCCTGATCGCCCCTTTTCTGGATTTTCCGAACTGCGTGGCCCCGCGTATTGTCAACCGAATGCGCCAGCGCCTGCTGCGGGAAGCAGAGGCCACGGTGGAGGATTTCTGGGCCCGCTGCGGTAATCGCCACCAGGCTTGCCCGCCGTTGAAAAAAGAACAGATCGAAAGCCTGGCCACGGGGCTGGACTTTCTCAACAGCTCCACAGCCAAACCCGAAGCTGGTCGCGCCTCCCGGCTAACCCTGGTTCGTTGCCAGGACGATCAACTGGTTCCGGAGGCGGCTTTTCAGGCCACCCTGGGCGCCCTCGGCCATGCTTCCGTCACCAGTATTGCTGCAGCGCATCTGCCAACAGAACCCCAACTGACAAGGATCATCGCGGATGTTAGCGGTTCAGCGCTCTTTTGACCGGGCCGCGGCCAGTTATCGCCAGGCCGCCACGGTGCAGGCGGAGGCGGCTGCCAAGTTGGCCGCGCTGCTGGATATGAAACATTGTCGGACCGTGCTGGAAATCGGCAGCGGCGATGGCCTGTTCACTGAAAAACTGGTTGATCGAGTTAAGATCGAAACCCTGCTCACCTTGGATATCGCCCGCGCGCCCCTGCTCAGGCTGCCGGCGCACCTGGCCCCTCACAGGATTCAGGCTGATGCGGAAGCCTTGCCGATCCGCCCCGGCAGCATCGATCTGCTGGTCAGCTCCTCCAGCCTGCAGTGGCTCAGCCAGCCGGAGCAATCCATCCCTCGCCTGCTCAGTTGTCTGCGGCCGGGCGGAACCTTCCTCTTTGCCCTGTTCTGCCGCGGCACCTTTGCCGAAATGGCACAGCTCAACCAGAGTAGCGGTTTCGGTCGGGTCTATCCCCTCCCCGGCGAACAGCAGTTCCTGCAACTGCTGCAGCGAACCACCCGGCAGACCGTGACCATGCAGGCAGAGACCGTCATCCGCTCTTACCCTGATGTGATGACCCTGTTGCACACCCAGCAAGCCACCGGCGCCGGTTACTCCGGGCACGGCCGAGCAGGTGGCCGGGCCGCGTTGCAGGCCTTTATTCGCAGCTATGAACAGGAGTTCGCCAACCAGGACGGGACCATCCCGGCCAGTTATCGCCTCGCCTATTTCAAGGGCAGCATGTCGTCCGTTATCACCTCCTGAGCCCGGCTTTGCGCTACTCCGGGAACCCCATCGGACAGCCTCTCTCCTCTTGATTCAGACGCTTGTCTGGCTTCGCCCCAGGGGTATATGCACGCCTGAAAACTCCTAATCCAGACCTTCGGCATGGTATTTATCCGCATAAACTTGTTATGATTTGTGTAGCTGACGGGTAAGAATTCTGTCATAACCGAGGCAACACCCTGATTCATAAGGCGTTGCCACTTCATATCCCAATGACATCCGGATCAACAACGATGAAGATAACCACCGCCAAGATGGTCTTGCTGATTATTCTGGGGGCCGCTGCAGCAGGCCTGGTCTGGCAGGTCGCGCTACGCAATCCCGCAGGCAGGACGGGGGGAGCCAAGGCTGGGGCGAAGCGGCCGGCGCCGGTTGAAGTAACCGCGATCGAACACGGCCCCATCGAACTGCAGCGCTCCTTCAGCGGAGCTCTAGCCCCTCGCGCCGAGTTCGTGGTCGCGCCCAAAGTGGCAGGCCGCGTGGTGCACTTGAGCGCTAATATTGCCGATGCGGTCCAGCGCAATCAAACGGTCGGGGAGCTGGATAACGGGGAATATATCCAGGCGGTTTCCCAGGCCAAAGCCGACCTGGCCGTGGCCAGGGCCAATCTGGCAGAAGCCCGCAGCGCGCTGGCCATCGGCGCGCGCGAATTCGAACGAATGAAGACCTTGCGCCAGCGCGGGGTGGCCTCGGAATCCCAGTTCGATGCGGCGCAGGCCAACCAGCTCGCCAAACAGGTCGGTTTGAATGCCGCTGAAGCACAGGTCGCCCATGCTGAAGCAGCCCTGGAGACAGCCAATATCCGTCTCGGTTATACCCGCATCACCGCCAACTGGAGCGGCGGCGAGGAGCGCCGGGTGGTTGCCGAACGGTTTGTCGATGAAGGCGAAATGGTGGCGGCCAATGCACCGCTGCTGCGCATCGTCGAGCTTGATCCGATCATCGGTGTCATCTATGTCGCCGAACGCGATTACGCCCTGCTCCAGCCCGGCCTCCCGGTCCGGCTCACCACTGACGCTTTCCCGGGCGAGGTTTTTCCAGGCCAAATTGAGCGGATCGCCCCGGTTTTCAAGGAAGCCACTCGTCAGGCCCGCGTCGAACTGCTTATTGACAATCCCGGCCAACGCCTTAAGCCCGGTATGTTCATCCGCGCCACGGCGGTGCTGGCCCGGCAGAGCGAAGCCGTTATCGTTCCGGAACAGGCGCTGACCACCAGAGACGGGCAAACCGGGGTCTTCCTGGTTGCGGCCGATGGGCACTCGGTGTCCTGGCAGGAGGTCGAGGTCGGCATCCGCAACGCCGAACGGGTGGAACTGGTCGGTTCTTCTTTGCGTGGACGCGTCGTCACCCTCGGTCAGCAGTTGCTGGGCGACGGTTCGGCCATTACCATCCCGGCTGAGCAGAGCACTGCTCCGGCCAACCACTAAGATGAGCAGGGGGGATTCATGAACCTTCCCGGATTCAGCGTGTGCAGACCGGTGTTCACCACCATGGTCACCCTGATCATCGTCATTATCGGGGCCTTCTCCCTCAGCCGCCTGAAAACCGACCTGCTCCCGGATATCGAACTGCCGACGTTGACCATCCGCACCCAGTATGAAGGAGCCAGCCCCGAAGTCATGGAACGGCTGGTGACTCAGATCATCGAAGAGATCGTCGCCACCGTGCCCGGAGTCAAGGACATGACCTCCCAGTCGTCCGAAGGCAACAGCACGGTCCGGGTCAGCTTTGTCTGGGGTACGGATATCGATACCGCCGCCCTTGATGTCCAGTCGAAGCTTGAAGACGAAATCAACGAACTGCCGGACGACATTGTCCGCCCCCGGGTCAGCAAGTTCGATGTCGCCAGCTTTCCGGTGGTGATCATGGGCATTTCCAGCAATCTCGATCCGGTTGAGCTGACCCAGTTGATCGAGGATCAAATCCGCTATCGTTTTGCCCGCCTGCCCGGTGTCGCCCAGGTCGATCTGTGGGGAGAGTTTAAACGAGAAGTCCGGGTCGAGCTCGACCCCGATCGGGTCAAGGCCCTCAGCCTGCCCTTCGATCAGGTGTTGCAGGCCATTCGCGACGCCAACCTCGATCTGCCGGCCGGCAAAATCGAACAGGGCCGTTACGAAGTCTCCTTGCGGGCCGCGGCCGAGTTCACCTCCCTGGATCAGCTCCGCAATACGGTCATTTTCCGTCGCGACGGCGCTGCCGTTACTCTGGGACAGCTGGCCAGGGTCAGTGATACTTATGAAAAACTTCAGCGGATCGTCAGGGTGAATGGCCAGCGTGGCCTGCGGGTGGCCGTGCGCAAACAGGCTGACGCCAATACCGTGGAGGTCGCCAAGGCCATCCTTGGCGAGATCGATGCGGTCAACCGCGCTTTCCCGCAAATTCGCATTATCCCGGTCATCAATCAGGGTAATTTCATCGAACGCTCCATCGCCAATGTCGCCCAGTCGGTCATCTACGGCGGTGGTCTGGCAATCCTGGTCCTGCTCTTTTTCCTGCGCAACATTCGCTCGACTCTGGTCATCTCCCTGGCTATCCCGATTTCGGTTATTGCCACCTTTGCCCTGATTTATTTCGGCGGGTTCACCCTTAATCTGATGACCCTGGGCGGTCTGGCTCTCGGGGTGGGGATGATGGTCGACAGCTCGGTGGTGGTGCTGGAAAATATCTTCCGCCGCCAGCAGGAAAACCATGAAGACCCGGATTTTGCAGCGGTAGAAGGGGCGCGGGAAGTCGGCCCGGCCATCATTGCCAGCACCATCACCACCCTGGTAATTTTCCTCCCCCTGGTATTTGTGCGCGGCGTAGCCGGGGTCCTTTTTCAGGAGCTGTCCTACGTCATCATCTTTGCCTTGGTCTGTTCCCTGCTGGTTTCCCTGAGTTTGCTGCCGATGCTGGCGTCGCGCCTGCTCAAAACCGAAGCCCAGCTGGAAGCCAGACGTCCGCCCGGTATCATGCGCCTCATCGACTGGTCGGGCGAACTGCTCAAAGGACTGGATAACGGCTACCGCAACCTGCTCAAACGCATTTTACGCCAGCGCCTGGCGACCGTGCTCCTGGCCCTGTCTCTGCTCGGCGCCAGCCTGCTGCTGTTGCCCTTTATCGGCAGCGAATTTTTGCCACCAAGCGATGAGGGGGAAGTTCGGGTGACTGGGGAAATGGAAATCGGCACCACCCTGGAATTGTTGGACCGCCAGGCTCGAAAAATGGAGCAGCTGGTTTACGGCAGCGTCCCCGAGGCGATTTCCACGGTGATCAATGTCGGCTCCTCGGGCTGGCGGCCGAGCGACGCCGCCAAAACCGAAATCCGCATGTCCCTGGCCCCGGCCGGGCAAAGAACCCGTTCCAATAAGGACATCGCCGCGGATCTGCGGCAGCGCCTGAGCGGCAAAATTCCCGGCATGACCATCCGCACCAGGGCCCCCCAGGGGCAATTTCTCCTCGAACGGATCCTCGGCGGCGATTCGGGGTTGAGTGTCGAAGTGCGCGGTTTCGATCTGCAGGTGCTCGATTCCCTGGCCAACCAGGTCAGGCAGCGGCTCGCTGGCATCACTGGTATCTCTGACATCGAAAGCAGCCAGGTCGCCGGGATTCCTCAGCAGAACATCCAGATCGACCGTAACAAAATTGCCGATCTCGGCCTGAGCATTCGCGATGTCAGCGAAATCCTGGAGACCGCCATTGCCGGGAGCAAGGCTGGCGAGTTCCGAGCTGAAGGGAATTCCTACCGGATCTTTGTCCAGCTCAAGGACGCCGAAAAACGTTCTCTGGACGAAATCCTCGACCTGACCCTGACCACCCCGGACGGCAGCCAGGTGGCCCTGCGCAACATGGTCAGCAATCAGGCGGCGCGCGGTCCGGTGCAGATCGATCGCAAGGACCAGCAACGGCTGGTGACCGTCCAGGCCAACGTGACCGACCGCGATCTGGGTTCGGTGGCCGGCGACGTGCAAGCAGCCATCGATGAGATCCCCCGCCCGGTCGGTTACGATCTGCTGGTGACCGGTAATTACGAAGAACAGCAGAAAGCCTTCGACGAACTGATTCTGTCCCTGGTCCTGGCACTGCTCTTGGTCTACATGGTCCTGGCCTGCCAGTATGAGTCATTGCGCGACCCACTGGTGGTTATGGTCTCGGTGCCAGTTTCCGCCGTCGGGGTGCTGGCCATCCTGTTTGTGACCCAGACCACCCTGAACCTGCAATCCTTCATCGGCTGTATCATGTTGGGAGGAATCGTGGTCAACAACGCTATCCTGCTGGTCGACCAGGCCGGTCAGCTGGTGCGCTGGGGAATGCCGGTGGAGGACGCGGTCGCCGAGGCCGGACGACGCCGGCTGCGGCCGATCCTGATGACCACCCTGACCACCATCCTCGCCCTGATGCCGCTGGCCTTCGGGATCGGCGAAGGAGCGGATGCCCAGGCCCCACTGGCCCGGGTGGTGATCGGTGGCCTGAGCGGATCAACCCTAATCACCCTGGTGCTGATTCCCGTCGTCTATTCCCTCTTCCACCCTCAACCCAAAGAGCCGAAACCATGACAGTTAGATCATCGACAGCCCTGTTATGCGGCCTGGTCTGGTTGCTGTTCAGCTCCGGCTGCACCCCGGTTGACCGCTGGCCGCCTTTTACCAGCGAACCGGTCGCCGCACCGCCAGCAGCCCTGGACAGCCTCTCTGCCGTGTTGACTGAACCACCCTCTGCCCCAAAAACATCCCCCGAGCCGGCCAACCTGGCAACGCTGTCCGTGGAGCAGGCGGTATTGCTGGCCCTGCATAACAACACTGACCTGCAGGTACGCCGCTTTGGTCCGGTTATCAGCGGAACCTTCGCCCAGATCGAACGCGGCAGGTACGATCCGGAACTTTTTGCCAAATTCGAATACTATAAAGAAAAAGCCACTGAAACCTCCCGCTCCAGCGGCGAGCTGTACAATGTCGTGGGCGATGATACCATCTCGAGCGCCGGGCTGCGCCAGGAGTTGCCCACGGGAACGGTTGTTGAAGGAACGGTCAGCCATGAGCGGACCATTTCCAATCGCGAACCCGAACAGCAGACCGCCCGGCTGGAACTGAGCATCACCCAGTCCCTGCTGCGCGGCCGGGGACCTGCCGTCAACCTGGCGTCCATCCGCCAGGCGGAACTGGAGACCCGGATCAGCCTGGATGAACTACGCGGCTTCAGCGAAACCCTGCTGGCCGATACAGAAATCGCTTACTGGAATTATGTCCTCGCCCGGGAGGAGATCGCCATTTTCGAAGCGTCCCTGGCCGTGGCCAGACAGCAGCGGGAAGATATCGAGGCCCGTATCGAGGTCGGCACCTTGCCTAAAATTGAAGTTGCGGCCGCCCAAGCGGAAGAAGCCTTGCGCATTCAGGCGCTCCTCGATGCCCGCAGTCTGCTTGAAGAACGGCGGCTGCGCCTGCTGCGCCTGCTCACCCCTTCGCTTGAGAATGATCATGACCAGCCCATCGAAACCACCAGTAATCCACGCATCTCTGCCCAGCCGCTGACCGATCTGGACGACCGCCTGGCCCTGGCGCAACGGCTGCGCGCCGATCTCAATGAAGCGCGCCTGCGGCTGCAGCAAAATCGCCTGGAAACCCTGGTCACCCGTAACGGCCTGCTGCCGCGCCTGGATTTTTTCATCGCCCTGGGTAAAACAGGTTATGCGGAGAACTTTTCCGCCGCTTTTCGCGATCTTGACGGCAACACCTATGATTTGACCAGCGGCCTGCAGCTTAGCTATCTGCTCGGTAACCGTGCCGCCAAAGCCCGTAACCTGGCCGCCCAAAGCTCCCGGCAACAGGCTCTTGCCGCCGTGACCAATCTCAGCCAACTGGTGCAGTTGGATGTGCGTCTGGCCGCCAACGAAGTCGAACGCACCCGCCAACAAATCGCTGCCAGCCACACCACCCGGATTTTCCAGGAACAGACCCTGGCGGCCGAGCGGGAACGCTTTGAGGTCGGTATCAGCACTGCGCTGCTGGTAGCCCAGGCCCAGCGTGACCTGCTGCAGACCCAGATTGCCGAAATCGATGCGGTGGTCAGCTATCGCATTGCCCTGGTCAATCTGTATCTTGCCGAAGGGAGCCTGCTGGAGCGGCGCGGGGTTGTCGTCAGCGATTGACCGGGGAAGCAGTGACTGTCATGAATGGCGCTTATTTAAGAGTCGCTGGCAGCAAAACCGGGACTGTCCCCGCACGGGGGCTGTCCCAGGCCTTTGCGGTGTTAACCGTTACAGTTTCATGGCTCGCAAACTCTTGGGACAGCCCCCGATGACCCTGGGAACAGTCCCGAGTTTACTGCAAAGCTGCTTAAGCTCGCGCATTCCTGGCTGTCTCCAAAGTTTGCGTTCATGGTAAAATCTGGAGACAAAGAAGATGCTCTCCCTCACAACCTCCGGAAAGGATCGATAAAGCATGGGTTATGTATACCTCAACGGCGGATTTATCTGCAGCGATCAAGCCACGATTTCGGTGTTCGATCAGGGCTTTCTTTACGGTGACGGAATTTTCGAAAGCTTTCGCTCAGTTAACGGCCGCCTTTACCAGTTTGACCAGCATTACCGACGCTTGCTGCAGTCGGCTCGTGCCCTTAACTATCCTCTGACTTTCTCCCAGCAGGACCTAGAAGAGATTCTGCTCGAATTACAACGCTTGAACGAACTGACTCATGGCTACTTCCGCATCACCATCACCCGGGGCCGCGGCGAGATCGGCTTCCAGCACCATATGGACAGCAACCTGACCTGCCTGATTATGGCCCGCGAATTTTCCGGTTTCGGCGCTGAACACTATGAGCAGGGCATCCGGCTGCGGGTAGCCGCAACCCGGCGCAATGCCCCCGAGGCGATCAACCCGCAGATCAAGGCCATCAGCAACCTCAACAGCCTGCTCGGCAAGCTTGAGGCCAGGGCCGCCGGGGCTTTCGAAGTGATCATGCTCAACAATAAAAAACACATCTGTGAGGGTGCCTCGTCGAATATTTTTTGGAGCAAAGGACAGTGGGTCTTCACCCCCGACGTCTCGACCGGGCTGCTGGAAGGGGTCACCAGGGCCACTATCATGCGGCTCTGTGAACAGAAATTGAATCTGCGCGTGGTCACCGGTGAATTCAAACTGCAGGATCTCAAATTTGCCGATGAGGTTTTCATCACCTCGACCTCACTGGAAGTCATGCCGGTGGTCAAGGTCGATGATTTTACCATTAACCAGGGGACGGTCGGCCCCATTGCCAAAAGTTTGCGCAATGCCTTGCGCCAGGAGATGGCCGCGGCCAAGCAGAATTGAAAAGCAGAGCCCTGGCAAATTGAAAGCTGTCCTGGCAGGGAACCAGTTTCACACCGAATTTCAAGGACCCAGTTCACCTGATCAATGTGTTAGAAGATCGTCATTGATATTTATCCCAGTAAGGGATGCAATAATAATTGCACCTGCAAGATTTTTTTCCTTCGTGAATTTCTATTAGTATTATTAAACAATTGACTTTTCCCGTCGTCAAAAAGAAGCAACTTATCTTTCCTTTCCTCTTCCATCTCATCCCGGTTACCTATTCATTTTCCCATAAAAATCAGAGAATTACCAACAATGTTAGTTGGCATTAATTGTGCTTTATTTTGGAGAGTTGATCTCCACACGAACAGCGCCACAATCAGATAACGGCCCTGTCCGCCGAAAGCTGAAAAACTGTCTCTTCCTCTTGGCGGCAAGGCCTAAATGTGACTCGTTCCAGGTCAGGTGATGAAGCACTGATCAACTGGGCACACCCGGATTTACTCACGATTTACCGTCATAAAAAAGGACTTGTCCCCACGAATGTAGGGCGGTGGTTTGGCAACATTGGCAAAACAACGACCGCCAGGAAGCTTTTGCAACAGAAGTGATCTCTTGCGTTTGAATGAATCAAGCCTCTTAATTTGGAGAAAGGATCGACTGATGTTTAAAAATTTGAAGTTAGGAACAAAAATCGGCGGTGGCTTTGGAGTTCTGCTTATTCTCGCTATCGTCCTCGGGGCTCTGGCCGTTGTCAATATGGAGAAAGTCGAAACCAAGTCGGTCATGCTGCAGCAGGAATATGTTCCTGAGGTCGATATTGCCAATAAGATCGAGCGCAGCTCATTCAGAACCATGTATGCCATGCGCGGCTACGGATTCACCGCAGATGAAAGCCTGCTCGCCAGCGCCAAAGAAAACATGGCCATGCTGACCGAACGTCTTACCACAGCCAAGGCCCTCGGTGACCAGGCGCCTCACCTGAAGGCGTTACGTCCGGCGGTTGAAAAAGTTGAAACGGAATTTGCCTCTTACCGGCAACTGGTCGATCAAACCATCGCCGTGAACGCTAACATGGCTGAGAATCAGCAGAATCTCGATGCCGCAGCAGCTCAATACATGACCAACTGCGAAGAATATCTGACCGGGCAAACCCAAAAGATGACCGACCAAATCACGGCAGGGTCCTCTCCGGCAGACTTACTGGAACGCCTGAAAAAAATCACCATCGCCAATGACATTGTCAATGTCGGCAACGCAACCCGGCTGGCCGCATGGAAATCTCAGGCTAAACGGGACCCGCAGCTGATCAAGGACGCTAATGAAAATTTTGCCCTGATGAAGGCTAGGTTCGCAGAGCTGAGAAAGATAACCACCCATCAGGATGATATGAAGCGGATTGCCAATACCGAGCAGGCGGCCGCTGATTATCAAACAGCCATGAACAGTTACCTGGCCAACTGGATCAAAAACAATGAATTGGGCCAACAACGTAATGACCTCGGCGATGCGGTGGTCAAGGAAGCTCGCGCCGTTGCCGTCGCCGGGATGGAAGGAACCCAGAACATCGCCACTGTTGCCGTCGAGGCATTAAGCAGCGCCGGCCGTACCATGATCGGTGGACTGATCATGGCCACTTTGATCGGCCTGGCAGCTGCCACCCTGATCACCCGCAGTATCACCAAACCGTTGCATCGGGCCTTTACCGTGATCAGCCAGTACGGCAAGGGTGACACCAGGGATCAGAGCCTGCCGATGGGCGCCAAAATCAATTGCTCAAGCCTTGGCAACTGCAGCCAGCAGGACTGTCCCAGCTACGGCAAGGAAGTCCACTGCTGGGTCGACACCGGCTCCTTCGGCCCCAATCCGATCTGTGTCAAACTCACTAACGGCACCTACAACGACTGCCGCCAATGCAAAGCCTACCAGGCTCGCGACGAAATCACCGAGCTCGGCTCGGTTCTGGTCGGCATGGCCCAAAGCCTGCAGGGACGCAGCGAACTGGCTGAAGCCATTGCCCAGGGCGATCTGACTCATGAGGTCAAAATCGCCTCCTCTGCTGATCAGCTCGGCAACGCGTTGAAAGCAATGCTCGAAGGGCTGCGGGAGATGGTCGGCGGGATTCAGGTGGCTGGGGAACAGATTGCCTCCGGCTCCGGCCAAGTGTCTGATGCCAGTCAGGCCCTGTCGCAGGGGGCAACGGAGTCGGCCAGCTCCCTGGAAGAAGTAACGGCCTCGATGAATGAAATGGCCAATCAAGTCCGGACCAATGCCGAAAATGCCTCTACCGCCAACCGGCTGTCCAATGAATCCAAACAAGCTGCGGAAAAGGGTGACCGGCAGATGGCGGAAATGGTTGCGGCCATGGGGGAAATCAACCAGGCTGGGCAGAACATCAGCAAAATTATCAAAGTCATTGACGAAATCGCCTTCCAGACCAACCTGCTCGCCCTTAATGCCGCGGTCGAAGCCGCCCGGGCCGGCCAGCATGGGAAGGGGTTTGCGGTGGTAGCCGAAGAGGTGCGTAACCTTGCTGCGCGCAGTGCCAAAGCTGCCGAAGAGACCGCAGAATTGATCGAAGGGTCGGTGGTCTTGACCGACCGCGGCAACCAGATGGCTGAGCAGACCGCAGCAGCCCTGAAAGAGATCATGCAGGGGACCAACCAGGTGGCGGCCCTGCTTGAGGAAATCGCTGCGGCATCCAATGAGCAGGCCCAGGGCATCAGCCAGGTGACCACCGGGCTGACCCAGATCGACCAGGTGACCCAGCAGAATACCGCCAGCGCCGAAGAAAGCGCGGCCGCTGCTGAAGAGTTGTCCAGCCAGGCCATGCAGATGCGCGAAATGCTGAAAAGATTCATTCTGGATAAGAACAATCGGGGTGCCAACCAGGTCGAGTTTGTCAGCAAGAAGAACCGCCCGACCGGCGGCTGGGGCAACCACAACATCCAGCCGAGAATAGCAATGAAGCAGCAGATACCTCTGGAGGACAGCGAATTCGGTAAATACTGACCCCTCTCCCGCGCTGGTTTCCGCTCCCGGAAATCAGCGTGGATTATTCCGGTTATGGTAGCATCCGCTACCATAACCCGGGGTATGAATGCTTTAACGCGCGATCAGGCAGCTTTGACAGTTGAAATTTCGATTAACTTTTTTTAAAATTATTGCTACAATTCAGCCTCCCAAGACATGAACATCGCCTGAAAAAGAAGATCTGGTCTAACAACCGAGAGATTAATGAAGCCAAGACGCGCTTTTATTTTAACGGTCTTTTTCTGCTTATTCTGGGTCTCCGGCCTCTTTGCCCAAACTCAGCCAACCGACCGATCTCCTATCCTTTCCGCCGCCGAATTTGATTATCCCCCGTTCAGCCTGATCGATGAAAATAATCAACCTACCGGGTTCTCGGTCGAACTGCTCAAAGCGACGCTGCAGGCCATGGGCTATGAGGTGACCTTTACCACCGGCTCCTGGGCCAAGATCAAACAGCAGCTGATTGACAAGCAAATTCAAGTTCTCCCGCTGGTTGGGCGAACGCCGGAGCGGGAAAAATTGTTCGATTTCACCTTCCCCTACCTCCATATGCACGGCACCATCATCGCCCGGACCGACAATAAAGAGATCAACTCCCTTAGCGACCTCCGTGGCAAACAGGTCGCAGTGTTACGTGGTGACAGCGCGGAAGAATTTCTGCGCCACAGCAACCTGGGTGCGACTATCGTCCCGACCGACTCTTTTGCGACGGCATTGCTGGATTTGTCACAGGGACATTATGATGCGGTCGTCATCCAGAAACTGCTGGCTTTCCAGCTGCTTCAACAGTACAGCCTCAAAAACCTCCAGGCGGTCGGTCCCCCCCTTGAGCAATTCGTGCAATCCTTCTGCTTTGCCGTCCCCAAAGGTCAGCGGCAGCTGTTAAGCATACTCAACGAAGGCCTTTCCATTGTCATTGCCGACGGCACTTTTCAGAAGCTGCACGAAAAATGGTTCGCCCCGCTGGTCAGGCCCAAAAGCCGCATCATCGTCGGTGGCGACAAACAGTACCCGCCCTATGAGTACCTGGATGAAAACGGCCAGCCCGCCGGGTTCAACGTCGACCTGACCCGGGCGATCGCCAAACAGTTGAATCTCGATATCAGTATCGAACTTGACTCCTGGAACAACATTCGGCAGGGGCTCTCCAACGGCAACATCGATATTATTGAGGGAATGTTCTATTCTCCCGAACGGGATAAAGTGGTGGATTTTTCACCACCCCACTCCGTTGTTGGCCATGCCATCATCACCAGGAAAGGGGATCTGCCCTTTGCCAATCTCGGCCAACTGAGCGGAAAATCCATTCTGGTCATGGAGGGGGACATCCTCCACGACCTGGCCGTAAAAATGGGACTGGCCAAGGAATTGATCACCGTCTCTACCCAGGAAGAAGCCCTCCGTCGCCTTGCCGATGGGCAGGCAGACTGTGCTTTAGTCGCCCGAATCCCGGCATTTTATTGGATCAGAAAACACCACTGGGACAATCTGCTGGTCGGGCAGAAATCGATTCTTTCCCCCGAATACAGCTACGCCACCCTGCATGGCAACGGAGCTCTCCTCGCCGATTTCTCGGAAGGACTCCATATTCTCAAAGAAAACGGCCAATACCGGCAACTTTATTCCAAATGGTTTGCTCCCTACGACTCCTCCGAGAACAGTTTTAAAACGACCATCAGATACGTAATTTACGGTGTTACTCCAGTCTTTATCCTGCTGCTGGTGATCTCTCTCTGGAGCAGAACCCTGAAAAAACAGGTCAATCAAAAAACCGCTGAACTGCAGCGGGAAATCGCCGTTCGCAGACAGACCGAAGCAATCCTTCAGGCTGAAAAACAGAAATTTCATACTCTGTTTGAACATGTTGCCGACTATGCGCTGGTTCTGCAGCGGCAAGACGATGATTTGTTCATTGTCGATCTTAGCGAATCGGCCTGCCGCCACCATGGTTATGAACGCCACGAACTCATTGGCAAATCCATCAACCTGCTCGATGTCGACGGCGCGGACCTGATCTCGGAGGACGCCCCGATCCGTAATCTGAAACCCGGGGAAACACTCACTTTCGAAGTTTCCCACCGCTGTAAGGATGGCAAAATTTTCCCGGTCGAAGTCACCCTGCGTCCGCTGCAGCTCGATGAGCAGGAATTTATTCTCGCCATTGAGCGCGATATCACCCAGCGCAACAAGGCCCAGCAGGATAAAGAAAACCTGGAGAATCACCTTCGCCAGAAATACAAAATGGAAGCGGTTGGCGTTATGGCCGGCGGGATTGCCCATAATTTCAACAACAATCTGGCCATTATCCTTGGCAACCTGGAGCTGGCACAGAGAAAAAACTCAGCCGACGAAGAGGTCAAAACCTTTCTCCACAATGCCCAGATTGCGGTGCGCCGGTCCCGTGATCTGGTACGGCAGATCCTTGCCTACAGTCGCAAGGAATCGGAACAGATCGAGTCGGTCCAACCGAACATGGTTATCGAAGAAACAGTCAAATTGTTGAAAGCCACCCTTCCTTCGACCATCAACCTATGCTACCAAGTCGCTTCGAGCGCTGCCGTGGCCACCATCGAAGCCAATTCCACCAAACTTGAGGAAGCCCTGATCAATCTTTGCACCAACGCCGTTCATGCCATGGAGGAAAAAGGCGACCTGACCATCGCCCTGGCGACTGCCGACCTGCAGGAGCAAGACCTTCTGCCGCAATACTCCTGCCAGCCAGGGTCCTATATCAGCATCAAGATCACGGATACCGGCTGCGGCATAGCGCCGCAAGTCATTGACAGAATCTTTGACCCGTTCTTCACCACCAAGGACGTGGAACAGGGGACCGGTATGGGGCTGGCGACTGTCCAGGGATTTGTCAAAAAAAGCCGCGGTATGATCCGGTTACAGAGCACAGTGAACCAGGGGAGTTCTTTTGAGCTGCTGTTTCCGTTGACGACAGAACCCAACTCTTCCGTACAGCCAAAAACCGATAACCAGCAATTGCCAACCGGCTCGGGACATATCCTGCTCATCGATGATGAACAGATGCTGACAGAAATGATCAGCATGATGTTGACCGATGTGGGTTATCAGGTGACCACCGAAACCAGCAGCACAGCCGGGCTGAAGAGACTCAAGGAGACCCCGGAACAGTTTGATCTGCTGTTGACCGATCAAACCATGCCGGAATTGACCGGCACGGAACTCATTGCCAAAGCCAAGGCCATCAAACCGGATCTTCCGGTCATTCTCTGTTCCGGTTACAGCTCCAAAGTGTCGGAAGAGGACATCGAGCGCCTCGAAATTGATGCGTTCTGCCTGAAGCCGTTGGAAATGTCAGCATTACTCGCCACCATCAGCAGAGTTCTGCAATAATTCCTTTTCTCCCCGACTTCTACCAGCTGCGCTAACCAACACCTTGCCAGGCTGTTGAAAAACAACCTGCGCCAAAGATTCCAGACTGGACGGCCGCATTCGGAATCAGGCATATTGGCAATGAAAATATCTACCGTTAAGATTCTCACCAGGCAACACTGGTCATGAAGCATCATCCGGAGCCAACCGAGCTGGAACCAATGGAGTAAAAAATCTTGAAAACAACCGTTACCGACATCGACAAGCCCCCCTGCTGAGGCCCGGAGAACTCCGCCGGTGGCGGAGAAATCAATGACCAGGTCCCCGGCTTCACATCCTGGCTGACCACAACAGTCGGCAAAGTCCCCCGGATCTCATCCCAACTCAGCTGGCGGGATCGCCTCGGCTGCTGGAAAGCCCGTTGGGGGATCGGGCGGGATTCCTACATTGTCCCGCCGGGCTTATACGCCGTTGGAAACCCCGACACTTTGGCTCCCGTCGTGGTTACCGCAAACTATAAAATGAGTTACGACCTGGTGCGCAGCACCCTCAGGGGCAGGAATGTCTGGATCCTGGTTCTGGAAACTTACGGGATCAATGTCTGGTGTGCAGCGGGCAAGGGCTCCTTCGGAACCAGGGAACTGATCGGGCGCATTCAGTCCACCGCCCTCAAGGAACTGATCGATAATCGATCTATCATCCTGCCGATCCTGGGCGCGCCGGGCATCGCTGCCCACGAGGTCACCAGGGCAACCGGTTTTAGAATTCGCTATGCGGCCATTGATATTGCCGACCTTCCCGAATACCTGGATAACGGTCTGGTCACAACTCCGGAGATGAGAAAACTGATCTTCTCCCTGCGCCAGCGACTGGTGCTGATCCCGGTCGAGCTGATTCACTCGCTGCAATTCTCGCTGCCTGCAAGCGTGGTGACATTCCTGGTCGGATGGTGGTTCAGGGGGGCCAGCTTCGGCCTGGCTGCTGCTGCGGCACTTTGCGGAGCGGTCCTGACCGGAACGGTTCTGCTCCCCATCCTCCTGCCCTGGCTGCCTGGGCCAAGTTTCGCTTTTAAGGGGATGCTCCTCGGTTTGCTCGGCAGCGCCTGCTGGGCCTGGGCCATGTGGCCGGGGTTCAGCCCGGCGGCGATTGCGGCAGCGGTTCTCGTCCTGACCAGCATCAGCTCCTTTTACGCCATGAATTTCACCGGCAGCACCCCCTTTACCTCGCGCTCCGGGGTGCGCAAAGAGATGAATATCGCCCTGCCCGTCATGCTCGCCGCTCTGCTTTGCGCGGCCCTACTCTGCGGCTGGGCACTTTTTTCATAACTGGAACAGGACATCCGCCATGGATAATTTCAGATATATCAAGAATGTGGCCACCCTGAGCCTGGATGCCGAGCACTGTATTGGCTGCGGCCGCTGTGTTGAAGTCTGCCCCCATGCCGTCCTGGTCCTGGAATCCGGCCGGGCAAGAATTGTCGATCTGGATGCCTGCATGGAATGCGGTGCCTGCGCCCGCAACTGCCCGGTCGCCGTGCTCAGCGTCGATTCCGGGGTCGGCTGCGCCTCCGGGCTGTTGTCTGAGTGGCTGGAAGAAAAATTCTCCCTGCGGATCAAAGGGGGGTGCTGAACAGCGCCGGCAGGCTTTCCCGTCACTGTTATCCCCATCACTGCGCTTGTTGCTCGATCGCCTGTTCCGACCGTTGAATCCCTTTTTCCGTGAGATCCTTGCCGAAATTGATGGAATCGATCAGCCAAAAACTGATATAGAGCAGCGCAACTAGGACCAAGGCCAGCAGCAGGCTGCGGAGAACCTTGCGTGGTTTCCAGAGGGTCATGAGCAGCAAGATGCCGCCCACGACATAACAAAAGAGAGGATATTGTTGGTAAAAACTGTTGGCCCAATCAATAAACAGCTGAAAATCCATGAGCTTGGCTCCTTGCAGAGGCTCTCTGCATCAGATACTGTCCCGAATGGCGCTAGTTTAAGAGTCGCTGGCAGCAAAACCGGGACTGTCCCCGCACGGGGGCTGTCCCAGGTCTTTGCGGTGTTAACCGCGACAGTTTCATGGCTCGCAAACTCTTGGGACAGCCCCCGATGACCCTGGGGACAGTCCCGAGTTTACTGCAAAGTTGCTTAAACTAGCAGCCATTTCATACGTCCCCCTGTTTATTGATCGATTGGCGAAGCAACGCCAGCACCAGGCTCGTATAAGGTGCGTCCTGCCCCGTGGCGCGGCAACGTTCGACCACTGCTCCACAGATCGCGTCGAGTTCCAGCGGCCGCCCCATCTCCAGATCGACCAGCATGGAGGTCTTGATGGCCGCAAAAGTGCGGATCAGCTCGAACATTTCATCGATATCAGCCTGCCCCAGGGATACCCCGGCAGCATTGGCGGCCCGGGCCGCTTCCTGCATCAGTCCGTAAACAATGGACCCAAACTCAGCGTGCCGGGTCAGGGTTTGGGTATCCAGCCGGGTCAGTGCGGAAAGCGGATTGACCCCGTTGTTGATGAGCAGTTTGCGCCACAGCTCATAACGGATATCGGTTGTTACCCTGGTTGGAATTCCCGCCTCATTGAACGTCCTGCCCAACAACTCAAGAGGAGAAGCGGGCTCTGTCGCTCCCTGCGGCCAATGACCGATGATCAGCTGGGCCGGGCCGCGGGCCTGGATCTTCCCCGGGGCAATAACATGGCCGCCAATACGCACGGCCAGACCGCCGATCACCCGCCGGGCTGGCAAACTGCCGGCCAGCAACTCTTCGTTATCCACCCCATTCTGCAGGGAAATCACCGGACAATTGCCGGCTTTCAACCAGGAGCCGGCCTGTTGTAGCAGCGCGGCAGTGCCGTTGGCTTTAATTGTCAACAGAATCGCGTCAAAATCAGCGGCGCAGTAGTTCTGTTCCAGTTCTGCCCAGGATACCGCGCAGATCGGTTCTTCGAAGCAAAAATCTTCATGGTCAATATTCAGCCCGGTTGCCTGCAGCGCCTGCAGATGTTCGCCGCGCGCTACCAGCACCACCTCATGTCCGGCACGAATCAACCGTGCGCCATAATAGGCACCGATTCCTCCGGCACCCCAAATCAGAAATTTCATTGTGCCCCCAACAGGTTGTTGGAAATACTCACTCTGAGACATTGTCAAGCAGGGTCTGGAAAAAGGGATTTTTCCAACCTCACAAAATTAATCCCTTAAAAAAACATCGATTTCACAATGCAAGCCAGCGATGATCCCTATAGTCGGCAGAATTGTCGTGATATCTACATTTGACGGCAAAGAGCGGGCTTCAGTAGCAATCTAACAGAGGCGAACACACAGACCAATGGCAATTATGGCAAATCGTAAACCTGAATCTCTCCCCTGAATGAGCTTTTACCTGTCGAGACAGGGATAAGAACGCTAGGGACGGGGTTTATCGATGAGATAACGGAAGACTGAATCGTTGTTGTTCCGTCCTGCTCTGAGAAGAACAGAGCGGAACAACAGGGAGACAGTTTTGTTTTCAGATAGATACAGAGGTGGGCCCTTACGGCCGCAGCGTTAAGCCTGCAGCAATTCAGCGGCAGCCCTGGCAACTACGGCATCCTCCTCGGCTTTAAGGCCACTGACACCGATACCACCGAGCACTTTCCCGGCGGGATCTTTTAATACAATGCCCCCGGGAAGGGCTGTCATCTTGGGATCACAAAAGTAACTGATTGAAAGGTTTTCATTTTGCAATCGCGCCAGAAAAGCATCGGTATCGACCCCCATACGCGCAGCGGTGTATGCTTTGGCCTGGGAAATATCAACACTGCGGGCATGGCCTCCTTCTACACGATTAAAAGCCATCAACAACCCAGCCGAATCACATACTGACACGCATATCGGCCGGTCAAATTCACGGGCCGCTGTTTCAAGTACTTTAATGATCATGGCCTGAGCCATTGGCAGATTGAGTTCCATGTCAGATCTCACTTTCTGAGAAATGGGGAGTCAGGTAACATTGGAAGAACAGCGGCGCTGAAAAAGGAGAAACAGGGGCAGCACCGGACAGTTCTGGACCTAGTCAAGATAGATGGTCTTGCCAGCCGACAATAATCCAGCCTCATAGACTTTCATTAATTCCAGAGAAAACTCAAGCGTTCCCTTTTCGGGTTGAATCTTCTCCAAAATACAATCACAGAAATACTTCATTTCAAAATACATTCCCTGAGTGAATAAGGCCTTGTTTTCCAGTGTCGCCATACAATTTGAGGGTTCCCAGACAATGGCTCCATGACCGTCACCTGGCGGAGCGTAATTCGTCGTTTCCTTGTAACTGAAAGGGATGCCCCGGTGTAGCGTGATTCTTGAATTTTCTATATCAAGCTGCCAACTTTCACCGTACACGGCATACCGTTCAAGCCTTGGCTGAGGGCCAGAAGACATGTGAAAATTTCCCATCACACCGCTGGCAAAATGCAAAGCAACGATGCCCCGACCCGCGTCGTTACAGAGAGTGGTCACTCCGGCAACTTTTCCACCCAGAGCCATCATAAATGAAAGCGGGTGAATTCCGTTATTAAGCCAATTAGACACATCTGGAGCGGCAAGCGCCTTTTTCCCATCCAGCGGAACTGTCATCGGGTAAACAGACAGCATGGACTGCAATTCCCCGAATTTATCAGAATTGACAATTTCAGTCGCTTTTTGCGCTGCTGGAGAAAAGACCTTTTTATATCCAACCACCACAACCTGGTCGGTGCGATGGGCGAGCATGGCTTCGACATCATGAGCCCGCATTGCAATGGGTTTTTCAACCCAGACGTGTTTTCCGCGGTCCAATGCTTCGATGACAAACCGGGGATGAAGCTGCGCACTGACGCTGATAAAAACCGCATCAATCTCTTCATGATCATACATCTCTACAGGGCTTTGATAATGCGTACAGCCATATTGCTCGGCTGTAACCCTGCCGATATCAAGGTTGCGATTACACACAGCTGTCACCTGCACCGGCAGGTAATTCATTGCCGGAAGAATATTTCTGTAGCTGTGGGAACCGATCCCAATAATGCCGACCTTGATTTTATTTTTGAACTCACGCTGATAGCTCATCGCTCTAATCTTTCGGTATTATTCTGCTCTGCGTTGATCCCGGCAGGAAGGGTCTCTTGAGTGACCGAAAGCCAAGGCACAGAGCAGAGATTTATTTAAAACAGCGGCCCGAATCAATCACCAGGCTTTGCCCGGTGATGCTGTCGGTCTTGGCAAACATAACAACCGCTGCGGCCACATCATCCCTGTCTACAGTCTTTTTTAGAGCAGATGAGTCTTTTGAGCGGTTAAAATGTTCTTCGGTCAGTTTACCGGTCATGCGGGTGCCCGCCATCAATCCAGGGGCGACATCATTGACCAGAATATCCGGAGCCAGAGCAACAGCAAGACAGCGGGATAAATGCTGCAGACCTGCCTTTGACACCGAATAGGCGATCGAACTCGAAGCCGGAAGATTCCCGCCGACAGACGACACCGTGACAATCCGACCGCCACCCCGCTTTTGCAAATAGGGCACCGCAGCCCTAACTGCGAGATATGGTGCCGTCAGGTTAAAATCAATGATGTGGCTCCATTTATCAGCATCAAGGGCGTCAAGATCCCGAAACGGAATTGACTCATTATAAGCTGCGTCAAGAACCAGGATATCAATCCCCCCAAAAGCGTCCTCAGCTGCTTTCAGCATCACATCAATTCCTTGCTGATTGCCGATATCCGCCTGCACTGCGATAGCATCACAGCCTGCTGCAGCCAGTTCCTGCTGCTGCGCCTCAGCCTTGTCCACCGATGTGCCATAAACCATGCACAGCTTGACACCTTCTCTGGCCAAACTCCGGCAGATATCCCAGCCGAGACCACCGGTCGCCCCGGTCACAACCGCAACTTTTCCGCTAATATCCATCTGAACATTCCTTCGAAAGGTTTTTCATCAAAAAGCAGGCGTCTTGACTTTCCCTGTCGCGAAAAATGTCGTTAAGTTTTCGAAAACAAGGTCTTCCATTTTCTCCCGTGTTTCCGCTGTTCCACTGGCCATATGGGGAGTCAGGACAACATTATCAAGGGCCCAGAGCTCTTGAGGCGTTTCTGGCTCATCATTAAAAACATCCAGTCCTGCTCCGCCAATATCACCATTTATCAGTGCATTCACCAATGCATCCTGATCAATGACAGTCCCCCGCGAAATATTAATCAGGAATCCCTTCGGCCCCAACGCATTGATAACCTCTGCGGATATCATGTGATGGGTCGCCGGACCGCCGGACACGGTGACAATGAGAAAATCAGCCCATCGAGCCAGTTCGACCACTGATGCTTCAAACCCATAAGGAACATCCGCTAAAAATTGGCGGTCAGTATAATGTATTGTCAGATTAAACCCGGCGGCCCGGCTGGCAACGGCACGTCCAATCTGGCCCAAGCCGACAATCCCAAGTTTTTTTCCTGAAACGCTGGCAGTCATGGGATATTTTTTCTCCAGCCACAAGCCTTTACGGACATAACGATCGGCGGCGCTGACCTGACGAGAGACATCAAGCAACAAAGCAAGGCCAAGATCAGCGACGCAATCAGTCAATACTCCTGGAGTTCCGCCCACTTGAATCCCTTTGGTTCGAGCAGCATCAAAATCAATTTTTTCAAGCCCGACCCCACGCGAGGAGATAACTTTAAGATTTGGAAGCATCTTCATCAGCTCAACAGAAACCCCCACCGGAGCACATGTCGCAACTCCCTGAATTTTATCACCATGCTCAGAAAGATACTTTTCAATACAATCCTGCTCCCACTGCCGATGAACATAAAATTCGTTTTCAAGCTCTGCATCCAATTTTGGGGATAATTTGGCAGTTTGCAATATGTGAAACTTCATTTCAGTTCTCTCCTTCATATCATCAAATAATTTAGGTCTCGTTCGTCCATAAACAACTCTTTAGAAGATAGTGCGCTCTTGTTGCTCTGATCCCTTCGACGGACCACATTCGCCACCGCCCAAGCGCTGGTTCTTTTTTGGGGCCGCCTTAAATACCTTTTCATTTCTGATCCGAATTCTGCCGCCCTGTATCCGTACGACCCAGAAGCAGACAGACTTTTCAACTCGTCGCCCGAACGGAACCTAATATTGACATTGATTAAATTTTTTATATTCCTTGTAAGCAGTAACGATAACGACAATAACAGTGATCAGCAGGATGACACCGGATATCGGTTCGGTGAAAAACGGAGTCATTTCGCCCCTACTTTTCATAAGTCCCCGCCGCAGATTAACTTCAACAATCGGCCCAAGAATAAAGCCAAGCAGTAATGGCGTATTCGGCAAAGATAGTTTTTTCATCAAAAAACCGATACCGCCGAAAGCGAGCATGGTCCCGACATCGAATAAACGATTGTTCAATCCGTAAGAGCCAACCACACAAAGCGTTATAATCACTGGCAAAAGCACATGTTTGGGAACAGAAAGAACCCGAACAAAGAAGCGCATGCCCCAGAACATTGTGGCGATCATAAAAATATTTGAAATAACCAGTGCCGTAAAAATGCCATAGACCAGGACACCGTCAGATTCAAATAAAAGCGGCCCCGGGGTTATGCCGTGAATCATAAATCCAGCCAGCAAAATAGCGGTGGTATTGTCCCCAGGAATACCGAGGGTCATAAGCGGGACCAACGCCCCGCCCGTCGAGGCATTGTTTGAAGCCTCACTGGCAACGATTCCATCCATTATCCCGGTTCCGAATTTTTCCGGATATTTGGAGCGCTTTTTCGCTGCGCCGTAGGCCATGATATTGCAGACAGCCCCACCGAGACCTGGCAATATACCGATACCAGTACCAATAACTGAGGAACGGATACAGTTGGTAATTTGACTGCGAAATTCTTTCATCGAAAACCCGAACCCTTTGATGTCATACTTCGGCATATCGATGTTTTTTAAAACCGTTCGGTCCTCGGCTTCTTCAAGAACTTGAGAAACAGCGAAAAGTCCGATCAGTGCCGGCAATAGACTAATCCCTTCATCCAGAGCGGAAAAACCGAAAGTAAATCGCGGAAATGCCGTGATCGGAGCCATACCGATAAAAGAAATGGTTAGCCCGAGAAGAGCAGCAATCAGCCCCAAGATAAGTGATCCGCTAGAAAGGCCAGCGACCAGAGTTAAGGAAAAAACTGCAATAGCGAAATATTCATAAGGCCCGAATTGCAATGCCACCTGAGCCAGAAGCGGCGAAATAAAAATCAGCACCAGAAGACTGAACATGCCCCCGATAAAGGAGTAGACAATCCCTATTCCCAAAGCTTTTCCGGCCTGCCCCTGTGCAGCCATAGGGGCACCATCAAAGGTCGTTGCAATTGATGCAGGCGTTCCCGGAATTTTAAGCAGGATTGCAGACATTAACCCGCCTGAAGTCCCACCGATATAGAGACCGAGCAATAGGGAAAGACCCTCAACCGGGGTCATCCCAAAGGTGATCGGCAGAAACAGGGCAACCCCCATCGTTACGGTCAATCCAGGGATCGAGCCCATGATGATGCCGGCAACAGTCCCCCCCAGGATAAAGATCAATGTCTTAACGGTAAAAACTGAAAGAATTCCAGTGAGCAGCATTTGTTATTTTCCTTTTCAGCTCAAAATTCCAGCCGGAATCATTACTTTAAAAACATGGACGAACAGCATATAGACCAAGATTGGAGTAATGAGTGAAATCACTACAAACAGCAGGTACTGGCGTTTTGCTCCTTTCGCCAGAACCAATATCTGGAAAAAGATGTAAACAGCCGATGTGATAATAAATCCGAGCCTGCTCATCAAACCGACATAAGCACACATAAGAAATGCGGACAGAAGAACCGCCGGCAAACCGCCGAAGGTTGTTTCTGTCGGTTCCTGACTTTCCTCTTTAACAATAGGGTCTGTCGGAGCACAGCGAAAACTACCAACTATTAGAAGAATTCCAAGAATTGCAAAAAGAACCGCGGCTACGCGCGGTAAAAACGAAGCACCGACCCGCGTTGCAATAAATTCCTGGATATTGAAGCTGGCTGTATAGAGCAGAACGGCTAAAAGAATCGTGCCGATACCCGTCCAGAAATTGGTATCAGTCGCAACATTTTTCATACGTGTCATCAGCATGAGAAGCCTCTCTAACAATAAAAACCCGGGACTTTCAACTCGTAAAAGCCCCGGTCGATACGGATGGAACCTATTTATTTTTTGCTACTTCCGGCGCGGAACAGATCCTGAAATTTCGAGAAGTAAGCAAACTGTTTTTGAGCGTAATCGGTCGCTTCTTTCGGTCCCATGTATGTCGGGGTGACAAAAATCTTCTTAGCATCAGCTTGATACTTTGGATTTTCGACCACCCGCTTCATGGCTGCAGAAAAGGTATCGACTACATCGGCAGGGGTGCCCTTTGGCATACCATAGAAGAAGAACTTATTAAAAACTAATGGCAGTCCTTGCTCTTTTGCAGTTGGGACATCCGGGAACAGTGGATTACGCTCTTCAGAGAGAAGGCCGAGGCAGGTGAAATCGCCCGACTTGAAGTAATCGTAGGTCAGGCCGTATTGAGTGTTAATGACATCAATCTTATGACCTTTGAGAGCAACCGTTTTCGCTGCGTTACCACCGACATCAACTTTATTGAACTCAATACCAGCAGTATCCTCAAAAGCGACCCCGATCAAATGGGGATAACCGCCTGTTTGAATACCAAATTCGACTTCGTAGGGATTCTTTTTGGCATAATCGATTAATTCGTTCAGCGTTTTATAGGGCAGTCCAGGGTGAGTTGCCAGAACCGTGGTATTATCAATGACCCCGATACCGACCATTTCAAAAGCTTCGATACCCCAGTCCGTCAACCCGGCCAGCTTCGGAATCATCGCCTCACCGTGAAAAAACAGTGCCGTATAGCCATCCGGATCGGATTCCATAACCCTCTTCATGCCAAGGGTTCCACCGCCGCCTTTGACATTGACGATAACCAGCGATTGCCCCAACTCTTTCTCCAGATACTTAGCAAACAACCTGGCATTGAGATCTGTGTCGCCACCTGCACCCACCGGAACAATAACTTGAATTGGCTTACTCGGATAACCTGCTGCAAACGCAGAAGCAGCAAACAATGTCAGTAACATCAAAAGGATCAAGCACCGGATTGCCAACAGATTTAATCTCTTTTGCTTCATCTTGTCCTCCACATCGAGTTAGATAATATCTCACGACCGTTTAGATCGCGGGCTGAGTTTCGAACGTAATTGTTATAATGACAGATAAATGGAATGACTGGAATTACTGTTATAACACTTTATCCAAACCTAATCTACCTCTTTTTACCTCACCATATTTATGTTTATATTTCTATGAGTTAAATGTCTCTGAGGATGGCTTGAAGAGATTCGTCGACATGTTTACGCATCGCAATTTCAGCATGACTCTGGTCCCCGACTTTAATTTCATCAATCAGTAGTTCATGCCAATACCTGGGCCCGATCATGGCATTGACCCTCGTGTGAGCGACAGCTTTATACAACAAGTAAAAAAGGTTGGTCCGGCGAAGAGCGTTCTGCAAAGAAGTGTACCCGGTAAACTCTGTCATCCTATAGTGAAACTGATAATGAAGCTTACTGATATCCACATGGGTCTCTTTGGCAAATTTTACATTGTCCAATTGTTTTGCGATAAGCCGTAATGCCTGTTCCTGCTCTTGAGTCATAGTTTGAGAAAGGATCCTTGCAACCTGGCATTCGATGGCCTCTCGAAGCATATACATCTCTTCGATTTTTCTTCTGGTCGGTACGGTGACAAACGATCCCCATTGAGGCTTGGATTCCACCAAGCCGTCTTCCTCAAGACGGTTAAGAGCCTCGATCACGGGGATGACACTTACCCCTGTCACGTCAGCCATTTTCCTTCTAGAAAGCTTCAGACCGGGTTCAAATTCACCATTCAGGATTTTTTGGGAAATGATATCGTAGGCTTTTTGACCTGCGGTCTTAAATCCATTTTCTTCGGCCTGATCAGAAAAAAAGGATTTTGTTTTCTCTTCCATCTATACTCTCCGTTCCGGGTTAGGTGCACAGACAGCACAGCATAAAATGCCAGCTGGTTCTGTTAACTTGCCGATCAATAACTCTATTTTCCATTTCATAATTGCCGAGCTACTCTCCATAATAAGATATGCTAATTTTTGTGTATATCAAAAAATGACATACCTAAAATAACTGATATAACATTTGTACTTGTTCAGCGTAACCCCACCCGACAAACATCATTGTGAAGTGACAGAAAAATAAACCACCAATACATTCAGCAATAAATATATTGATTTTTCTGAATATTACAGGTAGTGTGCATATGCTCAAAATAAAATCCCACGTGCTCTGCTTTTTTGTCAGAACAGCAACCCGCGACCTTCATCTATCTTTAAGAGGGAAACAGCATGCAACTTTACACCAATCGGACCATTAAACCGCTGCCCCAATTTGTTGCCGACCTTGAACAGCGGGCACAACAGCATGATTTCATCATCCATAACAAGGGGGCTATGGACATGGCCCGCTCATTTGCCCTGCACAATGTCCCGGTCAGGGAGGATTTCGACATCCACATGCTGCAGTTCTGCAAACCGGCTAAAGCAGCCCAGGTGATGAGCGCTAACCCGGAACGTGCCGCATTAATGCCCAAATTCGTGATCGCTTTCAGTCAGGATAACCATACCCAGGTGCGCTTTCTTCATTATGACGCACAGACCGTGGCTCAGCTGCTGGGGGATGACCGCTTCAGCGCCATCATTGCCGGAGCCTCTGCCGAGATCATCGCGACCATTGAAGAAAGTCTGTAACAGGTGACCCAGGTCCCCAAGAAGGAGTGAAACTATGCTGAGATCTTTAATGTTTTTACAGAGAAACCTGGTCTATGCGATTCCACTGGCGATGCTTCTCGGCCTGGTTGGCGGAGGCTTTGTCTTTGACGCCAGGCCGTTGAAGATGCTGATCATTCCCATTACCTTTGTGATGATCTATCCGATGATGACCACCCTCAATATCCGGTCGGTTTTTTCCGGCAGGGACTCGCGCCTGCAACTGACCACCCAACTGATCAATTTCGTCCTGGTGCCGGTGCTGGTCTTTTTCCTCGGAAAACTGTTCCTGAACGGACCCGAAACCAAATTCGGCCTCTGGGCGGTCGGGCTGTTCCTGATCGGCGTGCTGCCGGCTTCGGGGATGACGATTTCCTGGACCGGCTTTGCCAACGGCAATAAGGAGGCGGCCACCAAGATGCTGGTCTTCGGGCTATTGATCGGTGCGGCGGCCGCGCCGGTCTACACCAAGGTTTTCATGGGTACCACTGTGGATGTGGACATGCTGCACATGTTCCAGCAGATCTGCATCTTTGTCTTCGCTCCGCTGCTGGCCGGGCTGGCAACCCAGACCTACCTGATCAAGAAACATGGCAGAATGGCCTGGCTGGAGGTCTACAAGCCTAAATTTCCACCGTTCTCAGCACTTGGCGTCGTGCTGATCGCCTTTGTCGCCATGTCTCTCAAAGCCAAAAACATCATTGCCAACCCGCAGGATCTGCTCACTATCGTTATCCCGCTGGTGATTTTCTACCTGCTGTCCTATACCCTGCTGTCGATCATCGGCAAGCTGTTTTTCAGCCGCGAAGATGCCATCGCCATGGTCTTCGGGGTGGTCATGCGCGACCTGTCCATTGCTCTGGCCATTGCCATGACCGCCTTCGGCAAGGAAGGGTCAACCATCGCCCTGCTCATCGCGCTAGCCTATATTTTCCAGATCCAGTCCGCGGCCTGGTACATCAAACTGGTACCCTGGATTTTCGGCCCCCACCAGCAGCCGGCCACGACATTGGAAGAGTCGCAAAGCGCCTGAGGCCAGAGGACGACCAGGGGCACTTTATTTAAGAATGCCCTTGGTCGAAATCGGGGTGGGCTTTTTCACTTGGCACTTTGGGAAATTTGTTTTGCCCCACTGATTTTTCTGCTATCGTAAAGCGGTACGTTGTCGTCATTCGTACCTACTTCGTTGAGGATTTCCATGCTCTATCGAACTCCCCCACCCGTTCCTTCCCAGTCCTGATTCAAGGAAGGAATTCATCGGCAAACATTCTTTTCAATTCGCAGCGGCGATTTGAAACAGAGTCGTTCTATGCCCTATACCTTCCTTACTGATCGTCATCTCACTGCACATCATCGGGAAGGAAAAATCCATGTTGTCTCGTTCTTCGTTTCAGAGTTCCGCCGCCGGTATCTTTGCCGTTGCCTTGTCCGCCATGCTCTGGGGAACAGTCGGGGTTGCCACCCAAACCATTTATCGGCAATCTGACCTGTCGGCGGTATCCGTCGGCTTTTACCGCTTGGCCTGCGGTTTTCCGTTTGTTGCGGCACTGTGCTGGAAAATTGTCGGCAAGGACTGCCGACTGCCCGTCCGACACTATCTACAGATGGGTCTGGTCGGCATCCTGCTGGCCCTTTATCAGGTGTTCTTTTTCGCCGCCATCAGCCAAATCGGTGTGGCGGTTGCGACGCTGATCACTCTCTGCACCGCGCCGGTCCTGGTGGCGGTTATTTCCGTTGTCGTTTTGCGGGAACGATTGACCGGTGCAACCCTGCTCTCCCTGAGTGCAGCAGTCGTCGGCATCGTCCTGCTGGTGGGCCGCCCCGGCAATGTCCCGATCCAGGGCAGTCTGCCACTCGGCGTGGTCCTGTCCCTGGGCTCAGCCACCGGCTATGCGATCGTCACCATCAGCGGCCGGCATATTGCCCGTTCCTGCCATGCGCTCCTGTCGACCACCGTCGCCTTCGGCAGCGGGGCCTTGTTGCTGCTCCCCTTTGCCGCGGCCAATCTGGCAGCGGTCACTTACACGACCAGGATCTGGGAAGTCATCTGCTACATCGGCCTGGTGCCGACCGCCGTGGCCTACCTGCTGTTTTTCACCGGCATGCGCAGCATCAGGGCGGCCAGTGCTTCGATCCTGACCCTGCTCGAACCATTGACGGCGACAATTTTGTCCTGGTTTATGTTTGGCGAACGGCTGGCTCCGACCGGAATACTCGGCGGGCTGTTCCTGCTCGCCGCCATGGTCATCCTGTATTATGGTGAAAAGCACCTGTTGCAGAACGGTTAAATAAAGCAGAATGTTCAAACCCGGAGTGCCTCGTTCGTTGAGCGCTCCGGGTTGCTCCTCAGCAGAGGATTTTTCACTTCTGATCAATCCGGCAGCAGGATGGCAAATTTGTCGCCGCCGACCCTAGCCAGAAAATCGTCTTTGCGCGAACAGCTTCGGCAGGTCTAAATAAGAATGCCCCGCCAAAAACAACTGACGAGGCACTACGGTTCCTATTCGATATTCAGAACATTTACGCTCATTTCAACTTCCAGCTCGTCCCCTCCCGGGTGTCGAGAAGAATGATGCCCCTGGCATCGAGCTCATCGCGGATCTCATCGCCGCGGGCGAAATTTTTCTCCTGCCGCGCGGTCAGCCGTTCCTGAATGAGCTGTTCGATTTCTTCCTGACTGATCTCGAGACGACTCAACCCGGCCATGCGGACCTTTTCGAGCCAGACGGCAGGAACGGAACGGAACAGGCCCAGAACCTCGCCCAGGCGCAGGATGGTCGCCTGCAGGTCGCGGACCTGGGCGACCAGATCGGCTTTCTTGGCAAACTTCTTGGTCGCAATCAGGCGGTTCATGGTCCGCACCCCTTCAAACAAGTGGGCGATGGCCAGGGCGGTATTGAAATCGTCATCCATGGCGGCCCGGAATTTCTCTTCCAGTTGCGCCCCTTCCGCGCTCGCTTCAGACCCTGCGGGGATAGCGGCCAACTGGGTTTCAGCCAGTTCCAGAGCTTCGTAAAAACGGCTCAGCCCGCTTTGTGCTTCGAGCAGGTTCTGGTCGGAAAAATCGATGGGCGAACGGTAGTGGGCCGTCAAAATGAAGAACCGCACCACTTCCGGATCATAGCTCTGAAGAATATCGCGGATGGTAAAAAAGTTCCCCAGCGACTTGCTCATCTTCTCCTGGTTGACGTTGACAAAACCGTTATGAATCCAATATTTGGCAAAGGGCTTGCCGCTCGCTCCTTCACTCTGGGCGATCTCGTTTTCATGGTGGGGAAAAATCAGGTCGCGGCCACCGCCGTGAATATCGAAAGTATCCCCAAGCAGGGAGGAACTCATGGCCGAACATTCGATGTGCCAACCCGGCCGTCCCGGACCCCAGGGTGACTCCCAACTCGGTTCGCCCGGCTTGGCAGCTTTCCAGAGAGCAAAGTCCATGGGGTTGCGCTTCTGCTCCCCCGGAGCAATGCGGGCGCCGGCCTGCATTTCTTCCATGTTGCGTTTGGAGAGCTTCAGGTAGCTGGGGAATTTGTCGACGCTGTAATAAACGTCCCCGCCGGAGGCGTAGGCCAGCCCCTTGTCGATCAGCTTCTCGCAGATCCCGATAATTTCCGCAATGTATTCGGTCGCCCGCGGCTCATGGGTCGGGCGCAGCAACCCCAGGGCGTCCATGTCCTGGTCAAAAGCGGTAATAAACTCTTCCGCCAGATCCTTGCTGGAGATATGGCGTTCGTTGGCGCGATTGATGATCTTGTCGTCAACATCGGTATAGTTACGCACATAGGTGGTCTCAAAACCGGCGAACTGCAGATATCGATAAATAACATCAAAGACAATATTGGCCCGGGCGTGGCCGATATGGCAGTAATCGTATACGGTGACACCACAGACATACATTCCGACCTTGCCGGGAACCAGCGGACGAAACTCTTCTTTTTGGGCGGTCATGGTGTTGTAAACACGTAAACTCATAAAACTCTCCCTCGCTCAGCTCAAATCAGGCCTTCGTAAACGAGCAATTCTTTTCATCAGCAGATTGGTACGGCTTCCCTAACGGGCTTCAAACCGTACCTCATGGCAACGGCTACTTGAGCTTGGCCCAGGCATCCCGCAGGGTCACGGTGCGGTTGAAGACCGGCTGCCCGGCCTGCGACTCACGACTGTCGACACAGAAATAACCGACCCGTTCAAACTGAAAGGTTTCCCCTGCGGCAGCGGCTAGCAGGCCCGGCTCGGCATAGGCCCGGATGATCTGCAATGACTGCGGATTGAGGGCGCTCAGGTAATTTTCCGCCTTGTCCGGGTTCTCCTGACTGAACAGCCGGTCATAGAGCCGAACCTCGACTTCCTCGGCATGCCGGGCCGAGACCCAGTGGATAATCCCTTTGACTTTCCGCCCGTCAGCCGGCGCTTCCCCCAGCGTATCGAGATCGGCGCTGCAGCGCAACTCAATGACCTGGCCCTGCTCATCCTTGATGACTTCGTCACAGCGGATGATATAAGCGTTGCGCAAGCGCACCTCACGACCGGGGCCGAGGCGGAAAAACTTTTTCGGCGGATCTTCCATGAAATCATCCCGCTCGATATACAGCTCGTTGGTAAACGGCACCACTCGATTGCCCAGCTCCGGTTGTTGCGGATGGTTGGGAGACTGAATGTCTTCCACTTGATCAGCCGGGTAATTGGTAATGGTGACTTTCAGCGGGTCGAGCACCGCCATGCGCCGGTAAGCGGTCTCATTGAGCTGTTCGCGGACGCAGTCTTCCAGCACTGACAGGTCGATCCAGCTGGCTCCCTTGCCAACCCCGATCCGCTCGCAAAAATTGCGCACCGCGGCGGCCGGATAGCCGCGCCGACGCATCCCCACCAGGGTCGGCATGCGCGGATCATCCCAGCCGGAGACATAATTTTCCCTGACCAGCTGCAGCAGTTTGCGCTTGCTCATGACCGTGTAGCTGAGGTTGAGACGGGCAAATTCGATCTGTTGCGGAGCAAAAATGTCCAGGGTTTTGATGAACCACTCATAAAGGGGCCGGTGATCTTCAAACTCCAGGGTACAGATGGAATGGGTCACCCCTTCGATGGAATCCCCCTGACCATGGGCGAAATCGTACATCGGATAGATGCACCACTTATCGCCGGTGCGGTGATGATGAGCGTGCAGAATCCGGTACATGGCCGGATCGCGCAGGTTCATGTTGGGCGCAGCCATATCGATTTTGGCGCGCAGCACATGGCTACCGTCCGGAAACTCGCCGTTCTTCATCTTTTCGAACAGGTCCAGGTTCTCTTCGATACTGCGCTCCCGGTACGGACTGTCTTTCCCGGGCTCGGTCAAGGTGCCACGGTTGGCGCGCATCTCTTCGGCGCTCTGGCTGTCGACATAGGCCTGGCCGGCCTTGATCAGCTGAACCGCCCAGGCATAAAGCTGGTCGAAATAATCCGATGCGAAATGCAGGTGCTCACCCCAATCGAAACCGAGCCAGCGCACATCGTCCTTGATCGCCTCGACATATTCGTCGTCTTCCTTGACCGGATTGGTGTCATCGAAGCGCAAATGGCAGCGCCCCTTGAATTCCTCGGCCAGCCCGAAATTGATACAGATACTCTTGGCATGACCGATGTGCAGGTAACCGTTCGGCTCCGGGGGAAAACGCGTCACCACCTGCTGCCGCTTGCCACTCTCCAGGTCTTCAGTGATGATGGTACGGATAAAGTTCGAGCTGACAGGCAACTCCGATGTGCTCATAGCGAGATCCTCAATTCCTATGCAATAATGGCCGCACTCTTTGCGACCTGACCTTTGTTGTTGTGCTGCAGCAATACCACGCAGTGTGCTGCGATCCCTTCGCCGCGGCCGCAAAAACCGAGCTTTTCAGTGGTCGTGGCTTTAACATTGATGCGACTTGTTGCCGCCCGGCAATCTTCGGCTATGGTGGCGACCATCGCCGGGATGTACTCGGCCAGTTTCGGCCGCTGGCAAATGACCGTGGCATCAAGGTTGCCGATAACGTAACCGAGCTCCGCCATCTGGCCAACAACATTGCGCAGCAGCTTGCGGCTGTCGATGCCCGCAAAGGCGGCATCGTTATCCGGGAAATGCCGCCCCAGATCGCCCCGGCCGAGGGCACCGAGAATGGCATCGCAGATAGCGTGCAGCAGGACATCGGCATCTGAATGACCGAGCAGGCCGAATTCAAAGGCGATCTCGACCCCGCCGATAATCAGCGGTCGATCCTTGACCAGGCGATGAACGTCGTAACCATGGCCGATGCGCATCATGCCGATTTCTCCTCCATACTGTCAAGCAAAGCTGTTGCAATAACAAGATCTTCCGGGGTTGTCACCTTGATATTGCGGTAATCCCCCGCCACAATCCGCACCGGCCGCCCCAGGCGCTCCAACAGGGAAGCGTCATCGGTCGCGCGAAAACCGGCCCGATCCGCCTCGGCAAAAGCCTGCTCCAGCAGCGGATACAAAAATCCCTGTGGGGTTTGGGCCTGCCATAGGAATTTACGCTCCGGCGAGGCGACAATCAGTTCCTCGGCCACTCGCTTGATGGTGTCCTTGACCGGCACCGCCAGGATGCAGGCACCTACCTCCCGGATGACCTCCAGCAAAGCGGGCAGCTGAGCAGGATTGAACAAGGGTCGCGCCCCGTCATGGATCAGAATCGGCCGCTGAGCTTCAGTATAACCATCCTCGCGCAGAGCCACCAGGCCGTTGCGGACAGAATCCTGCCGCTCTGCCCCGCCCTGCACCAGGCGCCGGACTTTTCGCAGACCGAACCGTTCAATGATCTGCTCTTGACAAAAAGTAAAATCTTCTGCTGGAACGATAGGATAGATCGACTCGACCAACGGGTGGGAGTCAAACAGGGACAGGGTGTGGGCGAGCAGCGGTTTACCGTGCAGCTCCAGATACTGCTTGCTGATCGAGGCCCCCATTCGGCGACCCAGCCCCGCCGCCGGAACAAGGACAGCTGCTTTCATCGGCAACCTTTTCGGGTTGGATAATTGTTTTAAGCCCTGAAACAGAACGGACCAGGCGTATCACGCCCGGTCCGTTTCTCACACATATTCGAGCAGTTCAGTGAAAGATATTTTCCAACCGCTGAACGACCTGATCCTCTTTGGCACCCTCAGCCAAGGCGACCTCAGTCACCAGCAGCTTGCGGGCCTGCTCAAGAACTTTCTTTTCGCCATAGGAAAGTTCCTTTTCCGAGCTGATCTGATAAAGATCGCGCAGCACTTCGGCGACTTCCAGCAGATCACCGGTTTTCAGTTTGTCGTTATACTCGCGCTGGCGCCGGCTCCAGGAAGCGATTTTGCCATTTTCACCCGGCTCCGCTAGCGCATCGAATACCCCGGTGATCAATTTCTGGTCGATCAACCGCCGCAGACCGACGTTACCGGCATTGCCGACCGGGACCATGATTTTCATGTCCGTGTCGACAATCCTCAGGATATAGAATTTCTGACTGTGTCCTGAATACTCCCGGATCTCGATATCCTCGATCACTCCAACCCCCTGGGTTGGATAAACTGCCATATCACCAACTTTAAACAAAACAAAACTCCTTTTGCTAGACCTACTGATACTATCACAAAAGGCATTCCCCGTCAATTCCGGACACCAGGGATAACGTCTTGATTCATATGGGAAAATGGTTTTTTATGGAGGGGCTTGACAGGGCTGTGCTAGGATTTCCCGCAAAAGCGGCGCTTTTCCAGGCCCCGCGGCAACCGGAAACAGCCATCCACAACCAGTTCCCCCCTTGCTAAGCACCACGGGACAGGACAACGGAAGAGATGGCCCTCTCACCATCAGGAATAAGGAATTCGATATGCGTATCGGTGTTATCGGCTCAGGCGCCCTGGGCCTCTATTACGGTTCCATGCTGCAGCGTAACGGCGGAGATATTCACTTTCTGCTGCGCCGCGACTATGACGCCATCCGCGCCAATGGCCTGCAGGTTTATTCGCCCAACGGCAATTTTCACCTGCCACAGCTGAACGCCTATCGCCAGGCGGCCGATATCGGCCCGGTCGACCTGGTCATCGTCGGCCTCAAGACCGGCGCCAATGATCAGCTGGTGGAGCTGGTCACCCCCCTGGTCGGACCCCGGACCGCGATCCTCACCCTGCAGAACGGGCTCGGCAACGAAGAGCTGCTCGCCGCAGCGTTCGGAGCAGAACGCATTCTTGGTGGGGTAGCTTACCTGGGGACCAATCGTGGCGAACCGGGTGTGCTGCATCATATTGACGCAGGAAAAATCGACCTTGGTGAGTTTGATCGGGATATTTCCGCGCGCTGCCGCAACTTAGCCGCCATGTTCAATGCTGCCGGTATCCCCTGCCGGGCCGTTGAGGACCTGCGCCGCATCCGCTGGGAAAAACTGGGTTGGAACATCCCCTTTAACGGTCTTGCCGCGCTTCACCGTTGCAACACCGCCCAACTGATGGCCCACTCGCCAAGCAAAGAGCTAGCCCGACAAATCATGCTCGAAGTTGCCGCCGGAGCCAATGCCCAGCCGCTTAAAAGCCGGATCGATGCGCAGGAATTCAGTCAAAAGCTGATTGCCTTCACCGAAAAAATGAACCCTTACCGGCCCAGCATGCTGGTCGACCGGGAGCAGGGCCGACCCATGGAGCTGGAGGCGATCTTCGCCACTCCGCTACGCCAGGCGAAAGCCGCCGGAGTTGAAATGCCGCGCATTGAGATGCTCTACCAGCTGCTTGATTTTTGCGCAAAAAAAGCCGGGCCGAACTAACCGCCACCGCCTGGCAACCAACGCCGCGGCACCAGCAGGCCAAGCATAAACAGCAAACAGGCCGCCACCACAATGCTCGGTCCGGTCGGGGTATCCCATTGAAAGGAGCCATAGAGGCCGCAGCCGACCGCCAGACAACCGATCAGGCTGGCCAGCACCGCCATGGCTTCCGGCCCAGCGGAAAAGCGGCGCGCGGTGGCCGCCGGTATAATCAGCAGAGAAGTCACCAGCAGCAGACCGACGACCTTCATCATCACCGCCACGGTCAGGGCGATCAGAGCCAGAAACAGCCAGTTTATCCGGTCCACGGCAATCCCTTCCACCCGGGCCAGATCTTCATGAATGGTGATGGCCAGCAGCGGCTTCCAGAGCCAGAGCAGGCCGAGCAGGGCAAGTCCTCCGACACCGAAAATCCAGGCCAGATCAGCCGGGCCGATGGCGAGGATGTCGCCGAACAGATAAGCCATCAGATCGACTCTGACATTCTCCATAAAAGCCAGGACCACCAGCCCCAGGGAGAGTGCACCGTGGGCAAAAATCCCCAGCAGGGTATCGCCGGCCAGATGGCGCTGCCGACGGCTGTAAAATAGCAGTACGGCCAGCAGCTGACAGACAACGATAATGCCGACCGTCGGATTGAGGTGGAAAAGAAAGCCCAGGGCAACACCGAGCAAAGCGGAATGGGCCAGGGTCTCCCCGAAATAAGCCAATCTGCGCCAGACCACAAAAGAGCCGAACGGCCCCGCAATCAGGGCAACACCGAGCCCACCAAGCAAGGCGCGCAGAAAAAAGTCTTCACTCATATTTTCAGATTCCTGTCACAATGGGCACAGTGGTCATGCTGATGATTGCGGTCGTGGACATAGACGGCCAGATGATTGACCGCCAGCGGGCCAAACAGTTCGGCATAAGCCGGATGCCCGGTGACCGCTTCCGGGGTTCCGCTGCAGCAGATATGCCGGTTCAGGCAGAGCACTCGATCCGTGGCCGCCATCACCAGGTGCAGATCGTGGGACACCATCAGCACAGCACAGCCACGCTGATCGCGGATATTGGCGATCAGCTGGTAGAGTTCGACCTGTCCATGGACGTCGACCCCCTGTACCGGTTCATCCAGCACCAGCAGGTCGGGCTCACGCACCAGGGCCCGGGCGAGCAGAACACGCTGCAGCTCCCCGCCGGACAGGGTCTGCATAGGGGAATCATAGACCTGTTCGGCGCCGACCTCACAAAGCAGACGGTGAGCCCGCTTGCGGTCATTATGGCAGGCGGTGGCCAGGAACCGCTTGACGGTCAATGGAAAGGTCGGGTCAAGCTGCAACCGCTGCGGCATATAGCCGATGGTAACCCCCGCCCGCCGGTAAACCGTTCCCTGCTGCGGCTGCAACAAGCCCAGGGCAACCCGCAACAGGGTGGTCTTGCCGGCGCCGTTGGGACCGATCACCGTTAAAACTTCCCCGGCCTGCAGCTGCAGATCGATATTTTCCAGCAACAGTCGCCCGCCGCTGGCATAGTTGACTGCGGCCAAACTGAGCAATGGCTGATTCTGATCAATCATTGTTTTTCCCTGCTTTCCTTACAGCGCGGGCACAGACCCATGATCTCCACGGTATGCTGGCGCACCACAAACCCCGAATCCGCGGCGCATTGATTGATGGCAGCGGTGATCGCCGCAGCGTCAAGTTCAGCATATGCCTTACAGGACTCGCAGATCAGAAATTGTCCTTCATGGGGCTGGTGGGGATGGATACAGCCGACGTAGGCATTGAGGGACGCGATGCGATGAACCAGGCCCAGCTCCAGCAGAAAATCGAGGGCCCGGTACACCGTTGGCGGCGCGGCGCGACCGTCCCGCTGCAGTTGTTCAAGAACCTCATAGGCCCCGATCGGCCGGTGCTGCTGCCAGACCAGTTCGAAAACCCGCCTGCGCAATGTGGTAAAGCGTTGCCCGCTGTTCTGACAGACCTGTTCGGCATTACGCATGGCCACGGCCATACAGCTTTGATGATCATGGTCGTCACTGATGAAATGCAGGTGATGACTTGGTGTTGCCATAAAAAGAAAACTCCGGCTTGCTTTTCTAAATGTTATATTATAACATTTCAAATCATTCTTTATCCTAACTTAATCCTCGGAGAAACACAATGAAGAGATTCCTTTTCCCCCTCTTACTGATCTGCCTGTTCGGTTCGTCGGTCAGTGCCACCGAACAGCCTGCACCACAGGTGGTGGTCAGCATCAAACCCCTCTATTCCCTGGTGGCCGGGCTGATGGAAGGGGTCGGTCAACCGCAATTGCTGATCAATGGTGGCGGCTCGCCCCACGGCTATTCCCTACGCCCTTCCGAAGCCGTTGCCCTGGCTGATGCCCAGCTGATCGTCTGGGTCGGCCCGGGACTGGAGGGTTTTCTCGAAAAAGCCCTGGCCACCCTGAGCCCGACCGCCGTGCAGTTGGAATTGAGCCAACGCCTGCAACCTTACCTGCTCCCGGCCCGCAGTGGCGGAACCTGGGAAAAACATGAGCATCACGACGAAGGGGAGCATGCAGAGCAACACCATGACCACGCCGAAGCAGATCTGGACCATTTCGACCCGCACATCTGGCTCAGCCCGGCCATGGCCGAAAAGATTGTTGCGCTCTGCAAAGACGCCCTGATTGCTGTCGATCCAGCCCATCAGGACAATTACCGGGCCAACGCGGCCCGGGTCACCGAACGGCTCAGGACCCTGGACCGCGAGCTGCGTCAGCAACTGGCCCCGGTCAAGGACACCCCCTATATTGTCTTTCACGCTGCCTATCAGTATTTTGAAGCCACTTACGGTCTCAATGCGGTCGGCTCGGTGACAATTTCGCCGGACCACAAACCGGGCGTCAAACGCATCCTGGCCATCCGTGATAAGATCAAAAGCCTCCATGCCCGTTGTGTGTTCAGCGAGCCCCAGTTCCAATCAAACCTGGTCAAGACCATCATTGAAGGAACCGACACCCGCACCGGCGTTCTCGATCCCCTGGGGGCGGATCTGCCGGCGAACCAGGACACCTATTTTGTCCTGCTGCACCGCCTGGCGGATAATCTTTATCAAGGTCTGCATTAACCAGCGGCAAAAACGCAACGCGGCCGTTTCCACAGAAACGGCCGCGACATTATTCAGGCACTTCTCATCTTTCCCATGCCCGAGCACACCAGGGGCTGCCGGGTCAACAATCCTTCAGCTGGCAAAACCCTGCATATCGTCAAGCAGGTGAATCCCTTCTTTGACATAAGGGTCGTCGGCAATCTGCTTGTCCAGATCCTCCTGCGGAACATCTTCTTCAGGTTCACTCATCATCCCGAAATGCGGTCCGTTCTTTTCTTCCTGCCGCAATTCGCGGCGTTCGGTGAGCAGATCTTTCAACAACAGGGACTGGCGGGTGTGCTCGCGGCGCTTCTTGGCGCTGACCGTTTCACTGATAATCTCCTGAAAGTCCTTGCTGTTCTCAATGCGGGCATGACTCTGCTGGCGTAACAGATCGAGGTGGTCGACCGGTGGAACCCAGAGGCTGTACTTGACCGGTGCGATATGATCCCATGGCAAGGCGTTATCCAGATATTTTTCACCACTCTCAAGGCCGTCCAGCCGTGAAGGCAGAACCACATCTGGGGTGACACCTTTTTCCTGGGTCGATTCCCCGCTGATCCGGTAGAACTTCTGGATGGTGACTTTGATCGCCCCTAACGGCATATATTTGTCCATGCCACGCAGGTTGACAAACCGATCGAGATCAAGCAACGCCTGAACCGTCCCCTTGCCGTGGGTATGCTCATCGCCGACGATCAGGGCCCGGTCATAATCCTGCAGTGCCCCGGCCAGGATTTCCGAGGCCGACGCACTGAAGCGGTTGACCAGGACAATCATCGGCCCGGAATATGCGACTGAACGATCATCATCGCTCATCACCCGGATATCCCCCTGCCCGTCACGAATCTGCACCACCGGACCGGTTGGAATGAACAGGCCGGTGACACTGACGGCATCGGAAAGAGACCCGCCGCCGTTGTTGCGCAGATCAAGGATCAGACTGGTGATATGTTCTGTATTGAGCTTGTCCAGTTCCTCGCGCAAGTCATCGGTCACGTTGCGATCGGTTTTACCGCTGTAATCCCGGTAAAAAGATGGAATCTTGACATAACCGACCTTACCCTTGCCGTCCGGGTCGCTGATCGTTGTCCCCTTGACAAAGGTTTCCTCGATTTCGACCACATCGCGGATTATCGGGATGGTCAACTGCCTGCCGTCCGGCTTTTTCACCGTCAGCCGTACCTCGGTCCCCTTTTTCCCCCGAATCAGGGCCACGGCATCACGAATCCGGGTATCGGTAATATCCACCGGTTCTTCGGCCCCTTCGGCAACTTTGAGGATGATGTCGTCGGCTTCCAGCTGCCCCTGCTTGGCGGCGGCGCTACCGGGAATCACCCGCACCACCTTGATGTAACCGTCCTCTTCGCGCAGGGTCGCACCGATCCCTTCCAGGGACCCGCTCATCTGGATATCGAAATCCTCCTTGGAGGTCGGCGGCATATAACTGGTATGCGGATCGTAGGCCCGGGCGATAGCGTTGAGGTAGCGATCATAATGATCCTGCAGCGACTCTTCCAACATTCGTTCAAGCAGATTCCGGGTGGTTTTGCCGACCTTTTCCCGAGCCTTTTCCAACAGCTCCCGGTCGGTTTTCTCATCCACCGGCAACAGCGCGCCGCTGTCGTCGGTGCCGATATCATCTTCCCGCAGACTGATGTAACGATTGAGAATCTGAAACTTGAGGACTTTCCGCCAGCGATTTCGCAATTCTGTCAAATCAGCGGCAAAGTCCAGTTTTTTGGGATCACTCTCAATACTTTCTTTGACTTTCGGATCAATCTTCTGCTTCAGCAACTCATCAAGCATAGCGGAGACCTGGTTAATCCGCTGATTGAGAAGTTCACGCCCTTTGATGGGTAACTCAAGGCGGCCGCGGCGGATCGCATCATCGATCTGATCCCGGTATTCGGTCAACTCCGCGACATCCTTTTGCAGCAGGAAGCGCTTTTGAAAATCGAGCTGTTTCAGATAGAGATCGAAGGCCGCTTCGGATAAGGCGTCATCCATCGGCTTCTGACTGTAATGTTTACTGCTAAGCTGCTGCTGCAGCATGTGCCCCAGCAACCGGGCCCGGTTACTATCGAAGGGATCGACCTCTTTGCTCCAGGCATTTAGCGGCAACGCTACGAGCAAAAGAGCAATCAGGACCCTGCGGAAATATTTCATGGAATTAAACATAAAAAAGCCTCAACCCTTTGCTAAGTTTCGGTCCGGAACGGCAAATTCAGACCAGTTTAAGGGATACTAAGACAATGTACCCTTGTCAACTGGCCAATCGCAAGCAGGAATTCCTTATTTTACTGGTTCCCGGCTTCACTTCCACCCCTTCAGCAGAGAAAAAAACCAAAATCCTGTTAGAATGAGAAAGAACCTGCAGGTCTGCAAGAACTGACATGAATCCGCTTTGGCTGCGACAACCGTAACAAGACCGGCATGAGATTAGCGGCCGACAGGGAACTATCCTGCCAAAGGAGATCACGATGTCTGAACAGAGAAATTATCGACGGATCGGATTTCGAACCGAAGCACATATTGATGTCGGCGCAAACAGCTACCCCTGTGAACTGGTGGACCTGGCTCTTCAGGGAGCATTGTTCAAATCAGCACAGACGATCCCGCTGCCGGTGGAAGCCCGGGCGACACTGAATATCTTTTTGCCCGACTCCGCAATCAGGATGACCTTTGAGGCCGAGTTGATTCATCAACGGGGCGATTATTACGGTTTTCTGTTCGTTTCGGAAGACGCCGACAGCATGGCCCACCTGCGCCGCCTGCTGGAGCTGAATTTTGGAGATGCCGAGCAGGCTGAACAGGAATTTTCCCACTGGCTTAAGCAGGAGCCGAAAGCCTGATCCACCCGAGCCGTTCAGAGGGGAATACGCTTTTTCTTACAGTAGCTGCGCAGCACCATTTCGGCCTGATTCATCCGTGACAGACGCATATTCTTGGCCTTCACCTGCTGAACGTCCTCCAAGGGGACCTGAGTCTGGCGGATTTCTCGCTGGACCAGTTGCAAATTGTTCAGAATCACTTTCAGATCGGCGGGAGTATATTTTTTCAGAACCGGCGGTGAGAGGCTGAAAAACCCACCGGCGATATCCTCTGCCATCTTCTTGGGGCTGCCGGAAATTGCCATTGATTTCCTCCTGGAAAGTTTTTCGTTTCATGCGCAAAGCAAGCCGCCGCTATTCCCTTGCTTTCCCATTCGGCCTGTGAGATCAATTCTCCATGAACGATTCGGAACATCTCAAAGGCCTGCTGCTGACATTTACCGCCGTGCTGATTCTCAGCCCGGATGCACTCCTGGTGCGGCTGATTCAGGCCGATATCTGGACCCTGCTGTTCTGGCGCTGCCTGCTGACGTCCACCATGCTGTCGCTCTTTCTGCTGCTGCGCTACCGTCGGCGGTTTATCCCCACGGTCAAAGCCATCGGCCGGACCGGCCTGCTCTCCAGCCTGACCATTACCATCGGTTCACTACTCTTCGTCAACGCTCTGAAACAGACCACCGCCGCCAATACCCTGATCATCCTGGCCGCGACTCCGGTGATCAGCAGCCTGTTGAGCGGCCTGTTTCTGAAAGAAAAAATACCCTTGCGCACCAAAATTGCCATCACGATCTGTTTTGGCGGCATTCTATTGATTTTCTCCGGTAGCCTGCACCACGGGCTGCTGCTCGGTGACCTGCTGGCCCTCGGGGCAACCACCATGTGGGGCAGCAACATCGTCATTATCCGTAGCGGCAAAAACGTCAACATGATTCCGGCCAATGCCCTCGGCAATCTCTGCGTCGTGCCGATCGCCTGGTTCCTGGGCGCCCAGCCCCTCGCCGTCAGTCCAGCGGATGCAGGCTTTCTGGCGCTGCTCGGGTGCCTGGTCCTGCCGATCTCCTTCGGCCTGATCACCCTTGGCCCCCGCCACCTGCAGGCTCCCGAAGTCAGCCTAATTCTGCTCACCGAAACCGTGGTCGGCCCAGTCTGGGTCTGGCTAGCACTCAATGAGATTCCGCATATCAGAACCGTGGTTGCGGGGCTGCTGATTGTCGGCACCCTGCTGGTTCACACCCTGCTCTCACTGCGGCAGCTCTCTGCCCGAAACCGTATCAGCCGTTTCCCAGATCCTCAAGCCCAGCCCTGACAGGTTGGTGAAAAAGCCCATCCATGGCTCGACAGGCTGTTTTCAACAACCTGCTGCTCCTTCCGGCGTGGCCCGTTCTGCCAGCAGGCCGTGGCTCAACCCGGCCAACACCAGGGTCTGCTGAAAATCTGCGGGCAAAGATGCCTTGATGGTCAGACGATCGCCGCTGTACGGATGATTACAGACCAGCTCCAGCGCATGCAGGAGCAGCCGCTCGGCCGCGAAATGATCACGAAACAGGCGATTATGGCGACCCTCGCCGTAGCGGGTATCGCCGATGAGCGGATGAAAGATATGTTTGAAATGACGCCTGATCTGATGCCGCCGGCCAGTCTGTGGAAAGGCCTCCAACAGGGCATAGCGGCTCTGCGGATAGCGGCCGACCGCAAAAGGAACTTCGTTACGGGCCAGAGTCCGGTATAGGGTCACGGCCGGGCGCGGTGTTTCAGGCGCGCTCTGGCGACCCCACTCCGGTCCGTCGACCAGCGGATAATCGATTTCGCCTTGCTCTTCCGGCCACCCCCTGACCACGGCCAGGTAGCGTTTTTTGACCAACTGGCCGGCAAAATCCCGGGCCAGGCGGCCGGCCATCTCACCGGACAGGGCGAACAGCAAGACCCCGGAAGTCGGCTTGTCCAGGCGATGGACCGGATAGACCCGCTGGCCAAGCTGATTGCGCAGCAGCTGCACGGCGAAACGGGTTTCCCGGCGGTCGATTGAACTGCGGTGAACCAGCAGTCCAGTCGGCTTGTTAATGGCGACCAGGTGCTCGTCCCGGTACAGAATTTCCAGTAGCTCTTTCCCCAAAGGTCATTCCTGTCGGCAGTGTAAAGCAAATCTTGACCCGCCTCGGCAGCAGACGTTAGATTAAGCGCCTCAGCAGCATTTTCATAGCACAAAGGAGCTGGTTCATGAAAAGAATCTCGGCGTTCCTGTTCTATTTCGTTGTCAGCCTGTTGGCCTCTGGCGGAGCACTGGCGGCGGACTATACGGTATCGTTCAACCAGATAGTGGAGCATCCCGCCCTCGACGCACTGCGCCAGGGTGTTAAAGACGAATTGGCCACGCAAGGTTTGTCAGTCGTTTACAACGATCATATCGCCCAAGGCAATATCGCCACTGCTAACCTGATCGCCAAACAGATCCTCGGCGAGCAGCCGGATGTCGTGGTCGGCATCGCCACGCCGACGGCTCAAGCCTGTGCCCAGGCGATCCGGTCCATCCCCATCGTCTTTGCCGCGGTGACCGACCCGGTCGGGGCCGGGCTGGTCAAGAGCCTGGGCAAGCCCGGCGGCAATGTCACCGGGACCACGGACATGAGCCCCATCGACCGGCAGCTTGAGCTGATTCAGCAATTCCTGCCCGAGCTGCACAGCCTCGGGGTTATCTATAATTCCGGGGAGGCGAACTCCCTGACCCTGGTGCGGGTGCTCAAAGAGCAGGCCGCAAAAAAGGGGATCAGCGTCGAAGAAGCCACGGTCAGCAATTCAGCCGGGGTCTTTCAGGCGGCCAAAAGCCTGATCGGCCGAGTCCAGGCGGTCTATATCCCCACCGACAACACCGTGGTCTCAGCTTTTGAAGCCATCACCCAGATCGGCTATCAGGCTAAATTACCGATTTTTGCAGCGGATACCGACTCGGTCGGACGGGGTGCCGTGGCCGCCCTGGCCGTTGACTACTACCGGATGGGTCGACAGACCGGCGAGATGGTCAGCCGCATACTGCAAGGCGCCCGCCCCGCCGACATGCCGGTGGAGACCCTGCGCGAATTTCAGATCTATCTCAATCCCGGTTCTGCTGCCAAAATGGGTCTGAAGATCCCCCCGACCCTGTTGCAGAAGGCTGACAAAATTATTCAATAGACGACGCTGATGACCTATTTCGCTTTCATGGGAGCCCTTGAACAGGGGTTTGCCTACGGGTTCCTGGTACTCGGTGTCTATCTGACCTTCCGGGTTCTCGATTTCCCGGATTTGACCGTCGACGGCAGCCTGCCCCTGGGCGCTGCGGTTTCGGCCGTGGCCATCAGTGCCGGCTGCAACCCGTTTTTATCCCTGCTGTTCGCTTTGGCGGCGGGCTTTGTGGCCGGGATGGTCACCGGCGTGCTGAACACCAAGTTCGGTATTCTTCATCTGCTCGCCTCCATCCTGACCATGATCGCCCTGTATTCCGTGAACTTGCGGATCATGGGCCGTCCCAACATGACCCTGCTCGGCAAACCCACCATCCTCGATCCGCTGACCAGCGCTGGAATCGGCATGTTCAATGCCGCCCCCCTGCTGTTCGGGCTCATGTCCGGTGTGGCCCTGCTGGTGCTGCTCTGGCTGCTGCACACCGCTTTCGGGCTGGCCATGCAGGCGACCGGTGCCAACCCGCAAATGATCACCAGCCAGGGAGTCAATACCGACCGCATCATCATCCTGACCGTCGGCCTTTCCAACGGCCTGGCCGCAGTCAGCGGCGCACTGCTCTGTCAAAGTCAGGGTGCCGCGGATGTCAATATGGGGGTCGGCACCATTGTTGCCGGGCTGGCTTCGGTCATTGTCGGCGAGACCCTGTTCGGCCGCCGCACCATCAGCCGTGCCCTGTTTGCAGCCCTGCTCGGCTCTCTGGCCTACCGGCTGGCCATCGCCCTGGCCCTCAGCCTCAAGCTCGGGCGGTTTTCCTTTACCCCGAGTGACCTCAACCTGTTGACCGCCCTGCTGGTCGTGTTTGCCCTGACCCTGCCCGGGCTGCGCAGAAAGGTGCTGCGGCGATGATCGAGATTACCGCGCTGGACAAAATATTCCATCGCCACAGCGTCAATGAAGTCAAGGCCCTGAGCGCTCTCAACCTGAGCATCAAAGAGGGGGACTTCATCACCGTGATCGGTTCCAACGGTGCCGGCAAAAGCACCCTGCTCAATTGCCTGGCCGGCAGCCAGAGCATTGACAGCGGCCGGATCAGCATTGCCGGTCAGGACGTCACCCGCTGGCCCGAACATCGCCGGGCCCTGCTGATCAGCCGGGTCTTTCAGGATCCCCTGCTCGGCACCTGCGGCCCGCTGGCCATTGAGCAGAACCTGGCCCTGGCCAACCGCCGCGGCGGCACTCACGGACTCGGCAAAGGGGTTCGCCAGAGTGACCGCGCCCTGTTCCGCAGCCAACTGGCCCAACTCGGCCTGGGTCTCGAAGATCGCCTCAAAGATCGCGTCGGCTTGCTCTCCGGCGGCCAGCGTCAAGCCCTGACCCTGCTCATGGCGACCCTGGTCAAACCGCAAGTGTTGCTGCTCGACGAACACACCGCGGCCCTGGATCCGAAAACCGCCCAGCAGGTGCTGGAACTCACCCGCCGGCTGATCGACGAACAGCAGATCACCGCTCTGATGGTGACTCACAACATGCGCCAGGCCCTCCAACTCGGCAACCGCCTGATCATGCTGCATGGCGGCCGGATCATTCTGGATATCAGCGGCCCCGCCAAACAGGCGATGCAGGTGGAAGATCTGCTCGAACAATTTTACCGGGTTCGTGGCGAAGATTTTGTCTCCGACCGCATGCTGTTGATCTGACCGTTCGCTCCCGCCCGACCAGGACGCCCGGAGGCAATGATTTTCAGGACTTGACCTGCGTTCGTTGGTGACCTAATCTGACGCCTTTGAACTGTTTTGCTTTCGGTGGGGATGCCCCGCCCGCAGCGGAGCCGCCACTTGACCGATTTTCTGCAATTCATCTTCTCCGGACTGACGAATGGCGCCATTTACGCCCTGATTGCCCTGGGGTTCTGCGTGGTCAACAACACCATGGGGATTCTCAATTTTATTCAGGTCGATTTTGTCACCCTGGGCGGCATGCTGATGTTTTCGGCCCTGTTCGGCATCGGCCTGCCGGTGATTCCCGGGTTGCTGCTGGCGGTGGCCGGAGTGGCCCTGATTGCCATGCTGATCGAGCGCTTCGGGCTTCGTCCGGCGCGCTCCGAAAATCACATGGTGCTGGTTTTTCTGACCGTCGGCCTGTCGATCATCCTGCGCGGGGTGATCAAGCTGGTCTGGGGGAAAAACCGCATGGCCCTGCCGCCCCTCACCCCGGATGTGCCGGTGGAAATTTTCGGTGCCAGCGTACTGCCGCAGGCGCTCTGGATTCTGCTGCTGACGGTCATCGCCATCGCCCTGCTGACCTGGTTCTTTTACCGCACCCCGCTGGGCCTGTCGATGCGAGCCGTAGCCTCCAATCCGAAGGCGGCGGCCATTGTCGGTATCCCCGCCGGGCGGGTCCGCCTGACCAGCTATGCCATTGCCGGAGCCCTCGGTGGCCTGGCCGGGGTGCTGGTCACCCCGATCACCACCCTGAGTTACGATGTCGGCGTCCTGCTCGGTCTCAAAGGCTTTGCCGCAGCGATTCTCGGCGGTTTCGGATCGTTTCCCGGGGCCGTGCTCGGCGGGCTCGGCCTGGGCCTGCTCGAATCCCTGTCGTCAGGTTATTTTTCAAGCGCCTATAAAGACGTGGTTGCTTTTGTTGTCCTGGTCCTGGTGTTGTTTGTCAAACCGACCGGGTTGCTCGGTAAGGAATAATTTTTATGGATGAAGAGAAACAGATCGAACTGTTAATGGGGAATGAAGCCATCGGTCTCGGCCTGATCGAGGCCGGCTGCCAGGTTGCCGCCGCCTACCCGGGCACGCCTTCGACGGAAATCCTCCAGGCGGTCATCGACCGGCAGCAACAGGCCGTTGAACCGCTTCATATCGAATGGTCGGTCAACGAGAAAATTGCCTTTGAAGTCGCCCTTGCGGCCAGCTACACCGGTAAGCGTTCAGTCGCGATGATGAAGCAGGTCGGCCTCAATGTGGCCGCCGACCCGTTCATGCGCACTGCCTACCTGGGGGTCAAGGGGGGAATGCTCACCGTGGTCGCAGACGACCCTGGCCCGCACAGCTCCCAGAACGAGCAGGACACCCGACTGTTCTGCCTGCAGGGGCGGGTGCCGGTCATCGATCCGGCCAGTCCGGCCGAAGCCAAGCAGTTGATCAGCGCGGCCTTCGAGCTGTCGGAAAAGTATGAGATGAATATCGTCCTGCGCCCGACTACGCGGATCTGCCACTCGCGCCAGAACGTTGCCCTGGGCCAACCGCGGGAACTCCGTCGCCACGCTGATTTTAAAAAAGATCCGGCCCGCTGGGCGGCAACCCCGGCCTTTTTACCGGCTCTGCACCGTAAGCTTAATGACAATCTGGCCAAAATCGCCTGTGAACCGGACTGGCAGCCCCGTTTGACCGCCGGCGACGGCAGCTATGGCCGCACCGCACTGGTCGCGGGCGGGATCGCTTACGCCCACCTGGTCGACCTGTTGGAAGAGCTGGGCCTGACCGGGCGGCTTGACCTGTACCAGGTGGTCATGCCCTACCCTCTCAACCCGGACTTTAAAGCCCGGCTGGAAGCCGACTATGAACGCATCCTGATCCTTGAGGAAACCTACCCGGTGATCGAACTGCAGCTCGACCATCCGGGCGCCGCCGGGAAACAGACCGGAGCGGTGCCGCGCGAAGGCGAACTCAGCCCCGATGTCATCTATACGGCCCTGGCCGCGTTCCTGGAATTGCCGCCCCCGGCGGAGCAGCCCCTGGAACGGCGCGGGCAGAGACCCTCGCTGTGCCCCGGCTGCCCGCACCGGGCGGCCTTTTACAGTATCAAAAAATGTTTCCCAAAAGGCATCTTTCCGTCCGATATCGGTTGCTACACCCTGGGCATGAACCTCGGTGCGGTCAACACTGTCCACTGCATGGGGGCCTGCATCAGCCAAGGAGCGGGGTTTTTCCAGTCCTACCGCCAGGACACCGCCGATTTTCCGACCATTGTCGTCAGTATCGGCGATTCGACCTTCTTCCATTCCGGGATTCCGGCCCTGATCAACGCGGTCATTCAACAAACCCGCATGATCGTTGTCATTCTGGATAATGCCACCACGGCCATGACCGGCGGACAACCGGTTCCGCATATGGGTATCGCGGCCGGAGGGCGGCCGACCCGGGCCATCGCCATCGAACCGCTGGTCAAGGCGAGCGGCGTCGACTTCATCGAATGCTGCGACCCTTACGATAACGACCGTTTCGAGCAGCTCCTCAACCAGGCGGACGCTTATATCCGCAGCCCGGAAGGGGGCGTCGCCGTTATCATCTCGCGCCATGGCTGCCTTATGGACCCGGCTGTGCGCAAGGGCCAGGAGACGGCAACCATCCGCATCCTCGAGAGCTGCATCGGCTGCGGCAAATGCGTCGGCGCCTTTGAATGCCCGGCGTTGTCGCTGGATACGGAGCGGAAACTGGCCCTGGTCGATCAGGATCGCTGCGTCGGTTGCGGCTGCTGTATTCCGGTCTGCCCGGTCAACGCCATTATCAAGGAGGGCAAATCATGAAACAGCAGATCATCGTCAGCGGTATTGGCGGTCAGGGGGTCCTGTTTCTGACCCGGGTGATCGCCCAGGTCGCCGTCGACCGCGGGCTGCCGGTACTGACCGCGGAGACCCACGGCATGGCCCAGCGCGGCGGCACGGTGCTCTCGACCATCAAGGTCGGCAACTTCGCCAGCCCGCTGATCCGCACCGGGCAGGGCGACCTCGGGCTGCTGCTCTGGGACGACAACCTGGCGGTGCACCGGACCCTGCTGAAAAGCACCGGCACCATCCTCCTGAACTCCGAGCAAACCGGGGAAGGAATCCGCCTTGACGCCGCCAAACTGGCCCGTGAGCTCGGCAATGCGGTGCTCTTGAACCTGATCCTGCTCGGCCGGGCGGTCCGGGAGCAGGCAATCTTCTGCAGCGCGGAAGAATGCGCAGCGGCCATCCGCAAACTGGCCCCGCAACGCTTTGTCGAGCAGAACCTGCAGGCATTTCAGAAGGGGCTGACCAGCTGAGCAGTTCCGGCAGCCCCCTTTGACAAGCCGCTGCAAAAAGATTGCAGCGTTGGCACAACCAACCAGACCAGGAACAACCATGACCGGCAAACAGAAATTTTTCTATTTCCTCTACCTGCACCGAACCGGGCTGACCGTTATCGGCCTGGCCCTGGCACTGGTGCTGTTTCCGCTGGTTGAAGACAATCCCTATACTCTGGGCCTGACCAATCTCATCGCCATCAACGCCATTGTCGTGCTCGGCCTGAACCTGTTCATCGGTTATGCCGGGCAGATCTCCCTCGGCCATGCCGCTTTTTTCGGCCTCGGCGCCTACGGTTCGGCGATTGCCACGGTCACCCTCGGGGTGCCGCCCTGGCCGGCCATGCTGCTGGTCGCGGGGCTGGTAGCCCTGGTCGCTCTGGTGGTCGGGATTCCGGCGCTACGCCTTTCAGGTCACTATCTGGCCATGGCCACCCTCGGCCTGAACTTCGTTTTCCATATTATCCTCCTCCAGTGGGACGGGGTGACCGGCGGGCCGAGCGGCTTCTACGGCATCCCCTATCTAGCTATCGGGTCCTTTGCCTTCGATGACGAGGTCCGCCTCCACTATTTGATCTGGACCGTCGCCATGGTCTGTCTACTGCTCTGCCTCAATCTGGTGCGCAGCGGAGTCGGCCGGGGCATGGCAGCCCTGGCCGGGGATGAGACGGCAGCCGCGGCACTGGGGGTCGACACCCGCGCCACCAAGGTCAAGGTATTCGTCCTCTCTGCGGTACTGGCCTCGCTGGCCGGCAGCCTCTATGCCCACACCTATGCGTTTATCAGCCCGGATTCCTTTGATATTTTTGCGGCCACCGATTTTGCCATCATGGTCGTCGTTGGCGGCATGGGTTCGATCTGGGGGTCGCTGTTCGGTGCCGCAGTCATGACCATGCTGCCTGAATGGATGGATCTGTTCGATAACTACAAGGATCTGGTCCACGGGGGCATCCTGGTTCTGGTGCTGATGTTCCTGCCTCAGGGGCTGGTCACCGGCATCATCGATATGGTCAAGGTCAGACTGACATTGCGGAGGCACAAACATGCTCAAGCTGAATAATGTCAGCAAGTCCTTCGGCGGCCTGCCCGCGTTGAGCGAGGTCTCCTTCGAGATCCGCACCGGCCAGCTCACGGCCCTGATCGGCCCCAACGGCGCCGGGAAAAGCACCCTGATCAACTGCATTACCGGGGTGCTTGCCCCGACCAACGGTTCGCTGCGCTTTCGCGATCTCGAACTGGCAGGGATGCCACCCCATGCCATCAGCCGGGCCGGGATCGGCCGGACTTTCCAGAACCTGAAAATCTTTCCCCGGCTGAGCGTGCTCGATAATGTCCTCGCCGGGTTGACCTGTGAGGCCGGCCATTCCATGCTCATGGCCATGTTGCGCCTGCCCTATTTAAGGCACCGGGAACGCCGCCTCAAACTGCGGACGCTGGAAGCGCTGGATCGTTTTCAACTGGCTGACAAGGCCAACTGGCCGGCCGGGGTGCTGGCTTACGGCGACAAGAAACGTCTGGAGCTGGCGCGGGCCACGGTCGGCAATCCCCACCTGCTGCTGCTGGATGAGCCGGTCGCCGGCCTGAATGCCCAGGAAACCGCGGCCGTCGGCGAACAGTTACGCCTGCTGCGCGGCAAAGGGCATACCATGCTGCTGGTGGAACATGATATGGACTTGGTCATGGAGATCGCCGACCAGGTCGTGGTGCTTGACAGCGGTCGCTGTATCGCCACGGGTACGCCGGACCAGGTCCGGCGCAACCCGCTGGTTCTGGAAGCCTATCTGGGCCGGCTGGAAGCAACCGCTTAACCTGCAGCTGCCTGTTCAAATCGGGCCGGACCTTTGCCAGCCCTAAATGAAGCGCTGATCATCGGCCCGCCCTGCTTGACGGGGCATGCCCGCAAACCGAACGAGAACCGACAACCATGCTGAAAATATCCGATCTTACCGCTCATTACGGTGCCGCCCAGGCGCTCTTCGGGGTCGACCTTGAAGTTGCGAGGGGCGAAACCATCGCCCTGGTCGGTGCCAACGGAGCCGGCAAGAGCACCTTGCTCAAATGCCTGATGGGACTGGTCAAGCCGACCCGGGGGAGCATCACCTTGAACGGCAAAGACGTGACCGGCAGCAGCCCGGCCAAGATGGTCCGCATGGGTCTGGCCCTGTCACCGGAAGGGCGGGAGGTTTTCGGCCATCTCGATGTGCTGGAAAACCTGCGCCTTGGAGCGATCCCCCTGAAACTATCCAAAAGCGTGGCCGCCGAGCGCATCGCCGAAGTCTTTCAGCGCTTTCCCAAATTGGCCGAACGGCAAAAGCAAGCGGCCGGGACTCTCTCCGGCGGCGAACAGCAAATGCTCGCCATGGGCCGGGCGCTGATGGCCAAACCGGACCTGCTCCTGCTGGATGAACCGAGTCTGGGTCTGGCGCCGCTGATTACCGACGAAATATTCGCCATCGTGCGCCAACTGGCACGGGCCGGCACCACCATCCTGCTGGTGGAGCAGAATGCGGCCCGAGCCCTGTCCGCCTCTGACCGGGCCTATCTGCTGGCCAACGGTAAAATTGTCGAGCAGGGGCAGAGTGCGCACCTGCTCAATGATCCGATCCTCCGTTCGACCTTCCTGGGTGCAGCCAGCGCAGCCAACCCCGCTGCCAGCCGCCTGGGTGCTGCCGGACTGACCAATATCCGTTTGGAGAAACCCGATATGCTCAAGCAGAATTTCATGCCCGCTTTTTCCTCTGTCGACGAACTTAAAGAACATCAGCTCAAAGGGCTGCAATGGACGGTACGCCATGCTTACGAAGGCTCTGCCGTCTATCGACAGAAACTGGAGGCCGCCGGGGTTAGTCCGGAATCGGTGCAGTCCCTGGACGACCTGCGCCGGCTGCCGTTTACCTGTGCCGATGATCTGCGTGACGGCTATCCGTTTCCGTTGCGCGCCGTGCCTTACGAGCAGATCGTTCGCATCCATGCCTCGTCCGGAACCACCGGCAAACGCAAGGTCCTCTGCTATACCCAGAAGGATTTGGACGACTGGACCGATTTCTTTGCCCGCTGCTATCAGATGGCCGGGGTCACCCCCCTGGACCGGGTTCAGGTCGCCGTCGGTTACGGCGTCTGGACCGCGGGGATGGGATTTCAGCTCGGCTGTGAAAAGATTGGCGCCCTGGCCGTTCCCATCGGCCCGGGGAACATCGATATGCAGATTCAGTTTTTGCTCGATTTCCAGTCGACGGTGTTCTGCTCAACCGCATCCATGGCCCTGCTCATGGCCGAAGAGATTCACAAGCGCGGCATTGCCGACAAAATCGCGATCAAAAAAATCATCTACGGTTCGGAACGCTCCAGCCGCTCCATGCGCAAAAAGATTTCCGAATTGTTCGGCGGCGCCGAGCTGTTCGACATTACCGGGCTCACCGAGCTGTACGGCCCGGGCACCGGCATCGAATGCAGCGAGCATGACTGCATCCACTACTGGGGGGATTATTACCTGCTGGAAGTCCTTGACCCGGAGACGCTGCAGCCGGTCCCGGACGGGGAGTGGGGGGAGATGGTCGTCACCACCCTGTGTAAAGAGGCGGTGCCGCTGATCCGCTACCGGACCCATGACATCACCCGGATTATCCCCGGCAACTGCAGTTGCGGCAGTATCCTCCCGCGTCATTCACGCATCAAAGGGCGTAGCGACGACACCATCAAGTTCCGCGGGGTTAATATCTATCCGAGCAGTGTCGACACCATCCTTTCGACGGTGCCCGGGATCGGTTCGGAATACCAGATTCATTTGACCCGGGATGAAGCGGGACGCGATCACATGCGCCTACTCGTGGAACGCGGGGAAGGGGTCGCAGAGCAACGTTCGCCGGAGTTGATGCATGAAATCGGTCACCAGATCAAGAAACAGCTGCTGGTGTCCGCGGATATCGAACTGACCGGCTACGGCCAGCTGCCGCGCTCGGAAAAAAAGAGTCGGCGCGTTTTTGATAACAGAATTCAAGATGAAATCGTTTAACGCCAGAACCGGGACGTTTGCGGGACTTAACCCGGAATTCCTGGCGCTGGTTTAATATACCCTCATCCCTTGGTGGACTCGGCAGACAACCTCTCAACCGCCTGCTGAGTCCGCCATGTCCCACCCTTTCAAACCGCCGACCACCTTGCTCAATTGACAATCCTTCCGGCTATTTTGGACCAAATTTTGCAAAGAAAGAATGTTCTACTCGGGTTTTGTTGGCATTTTCCGCAAAAACAGTGGGTTTTACGGAACCGGGCCACCTCTACAGCGCCGGGAAGTCTTTCATTTTGAGAAACGGTATATGAAAATGAGTCAAAAAATAAAAAAAAGAAACATCAACCCGACCAGAAAGATGGACCTGGTCCTGCGCACGGCGAGAAAACTTTTTCTGGAAAAAGGCTTTCATGCCGTTTCGATCCCGGATATCGTCAAAGCCTCCGGGGTCAGCGTTGGAGCCATTTACCTGCATTTCGGCAATAAGGAAAAACTGGCCACCGCCGTTTACCAGCAGGCTTCAAAAGAATTTCTCGACCGGCTCTTTCAAAAATTCGATGAACGGCCGCTGCAGACCTGCTGCGCCCGCGAGATTCTGGCCGACATTGCCGAACTGATTTTCGAGATCACCGAAGATGACCCGGAAATGATGGAGTATCTGCTGTCCATTCGCCAGGGCTATTATCCGGGAGCGTTGTCCTTTTACAATACGGCGGTGTTTCATCGCCTGGAAAAGATCATCGACAACGGCATTGCTTCGGGAGAGTTGCGCCCCGGCAATCATTCCCTCTGTGCTGCCGCCTACTGCGGAGTTATTCTCCAGGCGGTGGAACTGCGCCTGAATGGCCAGCTGGAACAGCCCCTGTGTGAAATGGCTGAGCAGATTTTCGAGAACGCCTGGGCCAGCATCAAGGCGGCCTGAGTCCGCTGCTTTCAGTAGCCGCGGTACATATCCCGCGGCTTCAAAACAACCAAATCAGCCCGCCAGCCGCTCTGCTGCATAGCGGGTAAAGTGGCGAAACAGTTCGGCCGCCGCCGGGGTCTCTCTGACCGCCGCCAAAAGCGTCTCGACCGACTGTCCGGCTGCGCTCAGCTGGGTAGCCTGCTCCTCAATATAGGCACCCATGATCGCCCCCGTATACTCCGGATGAAACTGCACCCCCCAGGCACAGGGGCCAACCCGAAAAGCATGGTGGGGTTCAAAATCGTTTTCCGCCAGCGCAATCGCTTGTGGCGGCAACTGCAACACCGTCTGCGAATGGGTGGTATGAGCCCAGAATTCACGCGGTAGCGCACTGAACAATGGATCCTCGGCGGCTTCCTTCCGGCAGCGAATCAGAGTGGTACCGATCTCCTTACCCCGGGGATGATAGCCGACCTCGCCGCCAAGAGCACTGCCAAGGAGTTGGTGACCATAACAGATCCCGAAAAAAGGGACCTGCCGAGCAACCAGCCCGGCAATCCAATCTTCCAGCCTAACACTCCATTCCAGTTTATCGGTCACCATGGCATGAGATCCGGTCACCGTAACCCCGGCACAGTCCTCGGCAGCCGGCAAGGCCGCCATATCTTCGACATCAATGATGGCAATGGGCAAGGTCGTCGGTCCCAAAGCGGTTCTGGTCCATTGATCAAAATCACCAAATCGTTGCAGCGTCGAGGAAAAAGTCGTCCCGGCTTTGACAATATATAGTTTTTTCATGCGGTTACTCGTTCACAAGTTACAGGTGGAAAGATTGGAAAAATGTCCCGGAAAATGGCCTTTGCGCAGGTCCTGTCCGCAACGGTTATTGCGCTTGGCACTGCACGGCCGACCGGCAAAGAGAACATTACACCAGCAACAGGTTGTTGCAAAAGCCCATCCCGGGACTTTTTCAAGCAGATTGGAAAAAAGTTCTTTTCCCCAGCCCACAAAATCAAAAAGTTAGCAAATCGTCATTGTGTATGAACACCCGGCCATGGGCTCAGCAGGCTGTTTGTTCAACAACCTGCCAGACCGGGCTTCACCGGAGAGGATTGCCAGTCGCTTACTTTTCCCCGTGGATGGTTTTATACACCGCAACAATATCCTCGTCTGCAAAACCGGCCTGCCGGGCCCGCTTGAAGGATTCGTTGGCGGTTGCCGCGGTTGCCAGGGGCTGACTGAGTTCATCCCCCAAGGCAACCGCCAGGCGCATATCTTTCTGCATATGCTTGAGGGGAAAATTGGTACTGTAATCTTCTTTCAGCAGCATCGCCCCCTTCCCTTTGAACATTGGGTTAGCCAGGGCACCAGCATCCAACACCTCAAGAATTTTGTTGCCGTCAAGGCCACTTTTCTGACCCAGCGCCATCCCTTCACAGAAAGCGGTCAGCATCCCCCCCATGATCATATTGACTACGAGTTTCATCTTGGCGCCTTGCCCCACCTCGCCCAGGTACGGGGCCATTTTCCCCATCACCTCGAAGGCCGGCATGGCTTCATCATAGAGACTGCGGTCGCCGGCCGCGAGGATAATCAGGGTGCCGTCCTCGGCCGGTTTTTTAGTTCCGGACACCGGCGCTTCAAGAAAACGTCCCCCGGCTGCAGCAACCGCCCGGGCGATTTTTGCGGAGGTTTCCGCGTCGACAGTAGACATGTCCACATAACCGCGACTGTCACCGATTCCGCCAATCACTCCCTGCTCGCCAAAACAGATCTCCGCAGCGGCCGTCGGGTCGGAAACCATAGCGAAGGTAATATCACAGGCGGTTGCCACCGCCCGCGGACAGTCGGCCTGAGTTGCCCCCAGGGCCACCAGTTCCGCACATTTAGTCGCGTTTCTATTCCACACCGTTACCTCATGACCGGCCTTGACCAAGTTTTCGGCCATGGCCCGGCCCATGATTCCAAGTCCCAAGAAACCGTAGTTTGCCATTTTCATTACTCCGTTAGTTTGATAGTTCCAGCTCTGCAGCAGCAACCGGCAGCCTTTTCAGCCTGCTTGATCGAAGCACGGCAAAGCTCGTAGCAAGACAGATATAAAGAATTTACCAAAAGGCTACGGCTGGGTCACGTTTGTATTGTTAACGCCGGGTGCCAGCGGCCAATTCAGTTATGCTGCTGCTATTGCCCGTGATCTAACTGAATCAGACTGAGGTTGAATTCACCAGAAAATGATGAGTACGTGCCGGGGGATGAGCTGGCAAGCGGCGGAGAGGCCGGACCAACCGGAAAAAGACCAACGCTGAGAGGGTGGTAAAACGGCAGCATTGCCGTAAGCAGGGAAGCAAGCCCGGACCGCAGGAAAACCAGCGGGCCGGGCGAAGAAATCAGGAAAATAAGGGGCACGACAGGCGACCAAGCACGTGCAGTGCCACCAGAGGATCAGACAGACCGTGCCGAAGAGCTGCGCCCGGCAGCCGTCCGCTCGGAATTCCTGCCCCCAGCGAAGCTTCTCCTGCCGCTTCTCTGTCTGGAGCCGGGGATTTTCCGCTCGGACCTGGCCTTGCGCGGCGCGGTTCTCTGGTCTTCGCAGGCGACATGGTTGGCCGTCAGCTCATACCCTTTGGCAACCATTTTTGGCAGCTTGCCACCCAACAAGGCCTCAATATCGCGCTGCAACTTGATTTCGTCAGCGCTGACCAGAGAAATGGCCATGCCGCTGCGGCCGGCGCGACCGGTTCTGCCGATCCGGTGCACATAATCTTCCGGCACGTTGGGGAGCTCGTAATTCACCACGCAGGCAAGCTGGTCGATATCCAGCCCGCGCGCAGCAATATCCGTGGCCACCAGCACCCTGACCTGAGCGTTTTTAAACTCCGCCAACGCTTTGGTCCTGGCACCCTGGCTTTTATTGCCATGAATGGCCGTGGCCTTGATGCCGTCTTTTTCCAATTGGCTGGTAAGCCGGTTGGCGCCGTGTTTAGTCCGGGTGAAAACCAACACCTGTGGCCAGCTTTCCGCACCGATCAGGTTCGAGAGCAGTTCTCTTTTGCGGCTTTTATCTACCTGATAAACCGCCTGCTGCACATGCTCTGCGGTGGTATTACGCCGGGCAACCTCGATCAACCGCGGGCTAACCAGAAAGCTGTCCGCAAGCTGCTTGATCTTGCTGGAGAAGGTCGCTGAAAACAGCAGGTTCTGGCGCTGCTTCGGCAGCAAGGCAAGAATTTTGCGGATATCATTGATAAAACCCATATCCAGCATGCGATCCGCCTCATCCAGCACCAGGATCTCGACCTGGGATAGATCCAGGGTTTTCTGGCCGACATGATCAAGCAGACGCCCAGGAGTGGCCACCAGGATGTCGACCCCTTTGCGCAAGGTCGCAATCTGCGGCCGAAGCGGCACTCCACCAAAAATGGTGGTACTGCGGAGCGGCAGGTATTTGCCATAGCAGTGAATACTGTCACCGACCTGAGCGGCCAGTTCCCGGGTCGGGGTCAACACCAGCGCCCGCACCGGCCGCCGTCCCCCTGCCTGAGCACTGCCATGCAACCGCTGCAAGAGCGGCAAGGTAAAACCGGCCGTCTTGCCGGTGCCGGTCTGCGCCCCGGCCAGGACATCAAGGCCGGACAGCACCACAGGAATAGCCTGGGCCTGGATGGGGGTCGGTTCGCTGTAACCTTGTTCAGTCACAGCACGAAGAAGTTCGGCCGACAGGCCGAGTTGATGAAACGTCATAAAATTTATTGTTACTCCGGATGGATTGCCAGCCACCCTGCTGTCATTGACAGTGGGACGATCTCAGGCTGAAACAACATAATTGGTGTCAGGGAAATGTCGAAAAGAAATGACCGAGAACACGTAAAACAACGCCGATCGAAGGGCGCACGGGTGATGAAGGAATTGTGCGGGTTGGGGGTGAGACAAAAACCCGAAAATAAAAAAAGCAGCCCAAGTGGGTCTGCGTATAAACGGATCTATTCAGTGCCAATCAGGCAAATGAATTGTTTAAAACCTACACAAACTTTCTTAATCATGGAACAATAACAGAGAAACTCCTGGAAAGCAAAGATTTTCTCTTTTTTTTAAGCAGGTTAGGAATCCGTCCCCGCAAAACGGCTCAGCGCGGCCGGCGGCGCGGCATTCCGTGCTGGTCACTGCGGGCTAATTCCTGGCGCACCGCTGTGCTGCTCTGCTCATAAATCAGTTCCCGGCCCATGATGGAACCGGCATAAGCCAGGCCGTTTCGGGTCGGTTCCAATTTGCACTTGCTGCTATGCGGCCCGTCCCCGATCAGAATCCAGATCGCCTCGGCCGTTTTGCTGGTGACCGTGACTTCAATAACCTGCCCGGATTCAGTTTTCACTTTAATTCTGTCACTTTGGTTCATAACGGACTCCGCAGGTGAGTGGTCATGATGAAGCAGCTGAGATATCGTCGCATTAAATCGGCCGGGACACAATCTCAATCTGCACACGACGCCCTTGCTCGGCATCCCGATCGGTGACTTCCGTGAGGTATCGACACGGAAGCTCCGATCGGAATGCCGGCGGAATCGGGTTAGGCGTGTCCGAAGCTGCAGCCTCAGCCGGTGCCCCCTTCAGCCACCAACAGCTCCGCCTCGGTGGACTGCTGAATATCGGCCAGGGACGAACCGGGCATGATCTCGGTGAGCAGCAAGCCCTGTTCAGTGACTTCGAAAACCGCCTTTTCGGTGATGATCATATCGACACACTTCATCCCGGTCAGCGGCAAGGTACATTTCCGCATGATCTTAGGGGTTCCTTTGGCGGTATGTTGCATGGCGACAATGACTTTCTTGGCGCCAGCCACCAGGTCCATGGCCCCACCCATGCCCGGAACCATTTTCCCGGGCACGACGTGGCTGGCGATGTTGCCCTCCTGGTCGACCTGTAATGCGCCGAGCACGGTCACATCAACATGGCCACCACGGATAATGGCGAAGGAGGTCGCGCTGTCGAAAAAGCTCGCCCCCGGCAGGATATGTACAAACTGATTGCCGGCGTTGATCACATCGCTGTCTTCCACACCGGGCAGGCAGAGCGGCCCCATACCGAGAATACCGTTTTCGGCATGCAGGGTGATCTGGACCCCGTCCGGCACATGGTTGGACACCAAGGTTGGCAAACCGATCCCCAGGTTGACGACATCGCCATCTTCGAGTTCTTGAGCCGCCCGCCGGGCGATCAAATCCTTATCACTTAACTCAGCCATGGACGACCTCCTCGAGTTTGTCCTCCGCAATCCGGTACTGTTCAGCCGCCAGCACCACCGCATCAACAAAAACTCCCGGAGTCAAGATCTGTTCCGGGCTCAATTCCCCAACCTCGACAATCTTATCGGCTTCGACAATGACATAGTCAGCCGCCATGGCCATGACCATGCTGAAGTTTTTCGAGGTGCCACGATAGAACACGTTGCCAGCCCGGTCGCAGACCGTGCCCTTGATAATGGCCACATCGGCATGCAGGGGCAGTTCCAGCAGGTAGTCTTTGCCGTTAACGGTCAACTTCTGCTTGCCTAACTCCACTTCTGTGCCGATCCCGGTCGGGGTCAACACCCCGCCCAGCCCGGCCCCGCCGCAGCGAATCCGTTCGGCCAGAGTCCCCTGGGGGACCAGTTCCACCTCCAACTCACCATTATTCATCTGCGCCCCGGTCTCTGGATTCAAACCGATATGGGATGCATAGAGCTTTTTCACCCGGCGGTTGCAGATCAGCTTGCCCGAAGCCTTATTGGGGACGGCGGTATCCGTGGAAATCAAGGTCAGGTTGTCGATCCCTTTCTCAACCATGGCATCGATTATGGTCTCCGGACTCTTCACCCCCATAAAGCCATTGCTCATGATGGTCATACCGCTGTTGATCCGGGCCAAGACCGCTTCCAGGTTTGTCTCTTTATTCATAGGTCAACCTTTTCTGTTTGTCTCTTTATTCATAGGTCAACCTTTTCTTCTTAAAATTAAATGGCCTTAGCAGGCGGTTGAAAAACAGCCTGTCAGCGTTCCACACACATGGCGATTCCCATGCCGCCACCGATACAGAGGGTCGCAAGCCCTTTCCTGACATCGCGTCTGATCATCTCGTAAAGCAGGGTGGTTAAAATCCGTGCCCCGGAGGCACCGATAGGATGCCCCAACGCAATAGCTCCGCCGTTGACATTGACAATGGCCGGGTCCAGCTCCAGTTCCCGCATCACCGCCAGGGCCTGGGCGGCAAAGGCTTCATTGGCTTCGATCAGATCCAGATCACTGCTCTTCCAGCCGGCTTTTTTCAAGGCCTTGCGCGTCGCCTCGACCGGGCCGATCCCCATGATGGCCGGGTCGCAACCATGCCAGGCCGAGGAAACAATCCGGGCCAGGGGCCGCAGCCCTTTGTCGTTGACAACCTCCTCGCCGGCCACGATCAGAGCGGCCGCGCCATCATTGACACCGGAAGCATTCCCGGCGGTCACCGTGCCATCCGGTTTGAAGGCAGGTCTGAGCTTGCCGAGCGACTCGGCAGTGGTGCCGAAACGAGGAAATTCGTCACTCGCGACGATTTTTGGCTCACCCCGGCGTTGCGGAATGCTGACCGCGACGATTTCGTCCTCAAAACGCCCCGCCGTGATTGCGGCTTCGGCGCGCTGCTGGCTCTGGGCGGCAAAATCGTCCTGGTCGGCTCGGCTGAAAGCGTATTTTTCGGCCAAGTTTTCAGCCGTAATCCCCATGTGATAGCGGTTAAAAATATCAAACAGCCCATCATGGACCATGGTGTCGACCAGTTCGCCATGCCCCATGCGATAGCCGGTCCGCGCCTGCGGCAGGACATAGGGGGCCTGGCTCATGTTCTCAGCCCCGCCGGCCACCACGATATCGGCATCACCGCATTGGATGGCCTGGGCCGCGGCGGCAACCGTGCGCAACCCGGAACCACAGACCATGTTGACGGTCTGGGCGCACCGCTCCTGCGGGATACCGGCGGCCAACTGTACCTGGCGGGCGGGATTCTGGCCGAGCCCGGCCTGCAGCACGGTCCCGAAGATCACTTCGTCAATCTCTGCCGCGTTCACCCCACCCCGCTGCATGGCTTCAAGCACTGCAATTCTGCCCAATTCGACCGGGCTGAGCTGGGCCAGGCTGCCACCAAAACTGCCGATCGGGGTGCGAGCCGCCCCGCTGATATAAACATCTTTCATGACTTTTCCTTTCAGATCAGGGTCCCGCGCTCAGGGCATGTCGATTTCAAGATTCAGCAAAGCCGAACTCAACGACTTGCCATGGGTATCGAGGGCCAGCGATGACGTCACCCCGCCGCACAGTGCTTTGCGCAGCACAAAATTGAAACTGGCAATCGCGGGCATTTCGTAGCGGACCACCTCACCATGAGCGACTTTCGCGAAATGGTTTTTGACCACTTCAGCAGTCACCTTCTCCTTGAGCAGGTCATAATGCCGTTCATCATAGGGAATCAGCGAAATATTTGAGGTATCCCCCTTGTCGCCGGTTCTGGCATGGGCAATTTCCCAAAGTTTGACAATGGCCATGTTATTCGACCTCCTTGATTGCCAGCTGCGGGGTCACTGCCTCGCGGGGAATGAACGCCGACATGACGGCGATAATTTCACGGGTTCCCTTGGTCGCGCCACCGCCGCCGGCAGGCCCGTTGGTGTAAAGGGTTTCCACTTCCCGGCCGATCAGAGCCGCGTCCTTCAAGGTTGCGGTCTTCGCCGCCACCCGCAGCAGCACCTCGTAAGGTTCAAAGTTATCCAGGTCCGAACTCTCCCGGTGCAGGGCATTCACTCCCACCAGATCACAGCGCAATTCAGAGTATTGTGCACCGATAATGGCCAGCCTTTCCTTGACGGTCTCGGCGGCCAACTGCGCCCGGGCAACCGCACCGGGTCCGGCATAGCCGATACTCCCTTCACCGATGTAACCGCCGTGATAGCCGATACTGACCTTCAATTGTTCAGGCCGCGGAGCCCCATCCCCACCGCCAATCTTGACCCGATCGGGGCCAACCTGTTCGAAATGAACCTTGGAAAAATCCGCCGTCACATCCGGGGTCAGGTATTTACTCGGATCATGGATCTCATAAACGATCTGTTCCTTACAGGTCGAGGGATCCACCCGACCACCGGCTGAAGCCAATTTGGTCACCACGGCATCACCGTTGCTCTTAACTTCCATGTACGGGAACCCCAACCGGGCAAAATCCGGCACATCTTTTTTCCCTGGCTCCGCATAGTAACCGCCGGTGATCTGCCCGGCGCACTCCAGGAGATGGCCGATCACCGTCCCCTTCCCGAGCATGGTCCAGTCCTGCAGATCCCAACCGAACTCATGGACCAGCGGGGCCAGGAACAGGGCGGGATCCGATACCCGGCCGGTGATAATGACGTCCGCCCCCTGCTGCAGCGCCGGCAGAATGCTCTCCACCCCGAGGTAGGTATTCGCTGACACCACTTCACTGATCGATTGACTCAGCGGCTGTTCCGTCTCCAGCAATACCGGGTCAAGCTGTTTGACCAGAGTTGCCACATCATCCCCATAGACCGCGGCGATCTTAAGCCCCTTGAGGTTGTGCTTACGGGCGATCTCCAGGGTCTTGTTAAGGGCAGCCAGAGGATTGGCAGCCCCCATATTGGTAATCAGCTTCACCTTGTTCTGATAACAGAGTGGCAGAATCCGCTCCATCCGCTCGACCAGCAGCGGATCGTAACCGGCCAATGGATCTTTACTCTTTTTCAGTTGCGCCAGGGCAATGGTTCGCTCTGCCAGGCACTCAAAACTGATGTAGTCCAACTTGCCGCTGCGCACCAGTTCCTCGGCTGGCTCAATCCGGTCTCCCGAATAACCCGCCCCGGAACCGATGACCACGGTTTTCCCTTGTTTCAAAGCCATGTACCTACTCCTGTACTGATAAATATGCTAAAGCCGGATCGCTCCGCTGATGACCGCAACCACGACCATGACCAGAGTGACCAGGAAGGCCAACGGAATGGTCTTTTTCTGATGGTCGCCAAGGTCGACACCGGCCAGACCGATCAACAGAAAGGTCGACGCCGTCAACGGGCTAACCGGGAAACCGGTGGTCATCTGGCCCAGAATTGCAGCCCGGGCCACCTCAACACCGGGAACATGAAAAGCTTCGGCCGCCGATGCCAGCACCGGCAAAACGCCAAAGTAATAAGAATCGGGATCGAACAGCAGACTCGCCGGCATGGAAGTAATCCCGGTCAAAACCGGCAGATGCCCACCAATGCCATGGGGGATAAAAGACACCAACGCTTCGGCCAGGTCTTTGATCATGCCTGAGCCTTTCATGATCCCGGTAAAAATCCCCGCGGCAAAAATGATCGAGATCATGAGAATTGCGGCCTGCCCATGGGCAGTGATGCGGTCCTGCTGGATTTTCACATTCGGATAATTGACAATCAGGGCGATGGCCAGGCCAACCACGAACACGGCGGGCAGTGGCAGAATTCCCTTGATCAGGCAAACGATGGCGGCAATGGTCAGAATGATATTGAACCAGACCAGTTTGGGGCGCTTCAACCCTGAATCACCGTCAATCAGGTGCGCGTCAATCTGCACTTTGACGTCGGCAGGTAAATTCCCAAGGCGTTTCTTTTCCCCTTTGCCGAGCCAGTAGCTGATCCCCAGGACACAGATAAGACCGGCGAAAAAAGCCGGGATGACGGGGTTGAACAGATCCTTCATCTCCAAATGGAGGGACGTTGCTGCGCGCAGTGTCGGCCCACCCCAGGGAACCACATTCATGGTTCCGGCACCGAGGGCCGCGATGCAGGCCAGCACCTTGCGATCGATCTGCAGGCGATCGTAAATCGGCAGCATGGCCGGGATGCAGACCAGAAAGGTGGAAGCGCCGGAGCCATCCAGATGCGCAACCATGGCAATCAGGGCGGTCCCAATGGTGATTTTGACCGGATCCTGCCCGCCGAAACGGACAATCCCCTTGATGATCGGGTCAAACATGCCCGCATCATTCATGACACTGAAATAAAGAATGGCAAAGGTCAGCATGATCCCGGTCGGCGCAACCCCCTTCAAGCCGGCCAGCATGTGTTTGCCGAGATCCGGGCCCAACCCGGCGAGCAGGCCGAAGATAATCGGCACCCCGACTAAAGCGACCAGCACAGATGTGCGCTTGGTCATCACCAGAAAAAGCAGTACTGCAATAATGCAGAAACCCCAGAACGCCAACATACTAAACCTCCTTGTTTAAATGATGAAAGAACGTCTTTCCAGATCAGCTATCCACCAACTAGGCAAGCATGATGCCATAATTAAAAAACCGTTAAAAATCGGTAGCCTATAGAATATAAATCAAATATAACGATGATATACTTCTCAAACATGAGAAGCGGTTGGGAAGGGAATATGTCCGAAAGCGCGGAAAAACGTTACTTAGCAAAATTTCTCAAAACTGAGAAGGGAATGATGGCTTCTCAGTTTTGAGAAGGCGTTCCTTCCAATTTCCGGTAAAGGGTGGCCAGGGAGATCCCCAGCGCGTCACAGATTTTTTTCTTGCTGGCCAGGGAATGACCTTCGCTGAGCAGCAATTTGCGGAGTAAATCCTGTTCAAACACTCTGACCTGCTCGCTCAAGGGGCGTAGGGAGGCGCTCCCTTTGAGCTGCAGATAAGGAATCGACTGCAAGCGTTCGGGAAGATGCTCAGGTAAGATCAGGGTTCCCGGATCAACCACATTGCAGATGAATTCAATGACATTTTTCAATTCCCGGATATTTCCAGGCCAACCATAGCTCAACAGGATCTGCCGAACATCTTCCGAAATGGTAAATTTTCCGCCATCCAGATATTCGCTGGCAAAATAGAGACTGAGGTCAATAATATCCTCCTTGCGTTCCCGCAGCGGCGGAATCACCAATTGAAAAACGTTCAGGCGATAGAACAAATCTTCCCTGAAGCGTCCTCTTTTCACCATTAAATCGAGATCCTGATTGGTTGCGGCGATGATCCGTACATCAAAGTGCTGTTCTTCCAATTCACCGACCCGGCGCACCTTGTGCTCCTGCAGGATGCGCAGCAATTTGACCTGCATATCGATATGCATGTCGCCGATTTCATCGAGGAACAGGGTCCCTTTGTCCGCCATCTGGAAGAGGCCGAGCTTGCCCCCGCGCTTTGCACCGGTAAAGGCCCCTTCCACATAGCCAAACAGTTCGCTTTCCAGCAGAACATGAGGAATCGCTGCGCAGTTGACCGGAATAAAAGGTCCGTTTTTGCGCCTGCTGGCTCCGTGAATACCCTGGGCGATCAACTCTTTTCCGGTTCCGCTCTCCCCTAAAATAAGAATATTCGCTTCCCCCAGGGCCGCTCGCTCGGCTAAGGAAACCATCTGGTTGAACTTGTCGGAGACCCCTTTTAACTGATGGAGTTGAAATTTGGAGCGAAAAAAACGCGCCACCGTCCCCTGCAGATTTTGCAGGGAACTTTCAGCTGTTTTCAAAGCCTCGGAGAGCTTTTTCACTTCGGTTATGTTTTTGACGATGGAAACCCCGCCGACAATCACACCGTCAATAAGAATCGGTGCCATATCAACAACATAACGGGCATCCCCGACCTCCCGGTAAACCCCGGACATGGCTTTGCCGGTTCTGATGACCGATGGCAGAATGGCACCGGGACGAACTTCAGCAAGCTTTTGATAGAGAAGTTTTTCCTGTGGAACGCCGATAATTCTGGAATATTCAGGATTGGTGTACTGAATGACCTCTTCCCGATCGGCAACCAGAATGCCATCATTGATGGCGTTCAGGATGGAAACCGACAACTCTTCAAGAATAGCGGGAAAAGAGAACGTGTCACCCTTGCTATCTTTTGGCATCGAAACCTTCTTTTTCCAGCACGGGGGCTCAACAGAAAAAAGCCAGGAACAGGTAAAGAACAAAAGCTTAAAGTCGCTGGCCGGTCTCAGGTATTATGCTCAAGGAGTGGCCCTAAAAATCAATAGAAATATTAATGTGCCCTTCAGGCAGGCGGAGATGAATACCCGCAGAACCTGCATCCGGGCCGCATCACTTCGTTTGACAAAACTTTTTTTGAGCAGATTTTATCTTACCAGTAGCACGAAAACATTTGATTTTCCAGCATTCTCCCGTAATACTCAGAAAACTTGCGGTGCTGTTCACAGCCACCTTGGAAGTGCTGTTTTTTCTTTTTGTGAAAGGAGAATTTTTATGAAGCGTTTGCTCGCATTCCTTGCGGTGATGTTGCTGGTGACTCCAGCGGCCATGGCCGCTGACACCATCAAGCTGGGGGCCTTTTTTGATCTGTCCGGCCGGGCCTCGTTTATCGGGACTCCCACGAAACTGGTCGCCGAGATGGTCGTCGCCAAGATCAACGCAGAAGGCGGTATCAACGGCAAACAACTGGAACTGGAAATCGGCGATACCGAAGGAAATCCCGCCAAAGCGGCCTCCATCGCCAAGAAATTCATCTACAAGGACAAAGTGGTCGCAATTATCGGTCCAACCCTGACCGACACCGGCATGAACGTTAAAAATATCGTCGACAAAGCCGAGCTTCCCATTGTCATGACGGTCGGCGGCGATCCGGTCATTATGGGCGGAAAATTCGGTTCCTATAAATGGGTTTTCAAATCCCCGCAGCGCTCCAAGACCGCTGTTGAGAGGATGTTCATCTATCTCAAGGAGAAGGGGCTGACCAAGGTTGCCCTGCTGACGGGAACCGATGGCTTCGGCAAGGACGGTGCCCGCTGGATGGAAACCCTGGCTCCTCAGTACGGGATTGAAATTATTGCCCAGGAGTCTTTCGGGACCAGGGACACAGACATGACTTCGCAGCTGACCAAGGTCAAAAACAGCCAGCCGCAGGCCATCCTGGCTTGGACGACCGGTCCAGCCGGAGCGATTATTGCCAAAAACAAAGTCCAGCTCGGTATCGACACCCCGCTCTTTCAGTGCCACGGGCTGCCGGATCCCAAGTATATTGAACTGGCAGGAGCCGCCAGCGAAGGCGACCGGATGCCGGCCACCAAACTGATGGTGGTTGAAGAACTGCCCGCCAGCGATCCGCAGCAGCAGGTTATCCGCGAATTCGTCAAGCTCTATAAGGAAAAAGGCTACGATCAGCAGTTCCCGATCAACACCCATTCCGGCTATGCCTGGGATGCTATCATGATCATTGCCAACGCGATCAAACAAGTTGGCACCGAGCCGGCCGCGTTACGCAGCGCCATCGAAAACACCAAAAACTATGTCGGGATTTCCGGCATTTACAACATGACTCCCGAAGATCATAACGGCCTGGGTGTCGATTCCATGGTGATGGTGCAAGTGAAAAACGGCCAGTTTGTCCTGGCCGACTGAACACTACGCTGCTTAGCAGCGCTCCACGGGCCTTGCGCAGTCCGCAAGGCCCGGCTTTACCCTACTTAGTTGGCCTCCGGAGTTCCCGGATGCCAACGCATAAGTTTTCAGATTGGAAACGAGCAATTTTTCGTTGTGGCTAGGAAATCATGGACTTATGCGGAGGCGTCGTTCTTTACGCCGCACAAATAAGCCTGCAGATTGACACCGCCACGGCGGAAAAGGGCCGTTTTCGGATGACAACTACTTAGGCGGTGGAGGTAAGCATGAAGTACGCTTTTGATTTTTCCCGGCTGCCCGACTATGTGGTCATCAAAACCGGACATTTTTCGGTCATGGAAGATTTCTACAAACTGCTCAGGGATCTGCTGGCTTCTCCGAGCTGGCACAGCGGGGCCGGCCTGATCATCGATCACCGCGAGTTGCAGCTGACTCAGCTGGAGCCCGAGGAAATTGCCATGCTCGACTCCATCATCGCTTTTCATCGGGAAGGGCTGGGAGACGGCAGATGCGCTCTGGTGCTCAGCCCCTCCCCCGAGTCCGCGGCAGCCCTCCAGCCTCATCATGCGGCACAGTTTTCCCTGTTCCATGACTTCGCTCAGGCCAGACAATGGCTTCCATCCGCCACCTGACTATTTGGCCGCTTCCGCCAGGTCGATGAAACCCTCCTTGCTCACCTTGATTTTCGGCACCAGTCCGCCGACATCAAGCAGCGCTTCCAGGTTGAATTTAAAAGATTCCCGCGGCTGCTTGAGAAAATCGTGAAACAGGCTGATGGTATTGAACAGGTCCGGTTTGGCCTCGAGCACGATATCCCCTTCGCCATAGCCGGCAATGACCGGCAAGCGGCTGGTGGCCCCGGCGAGGATGCGGTGCCCTTCCAATTCAGCCTGATAGGACAAACCGGCCAGCTTGAGGGCCGCACGGTTCGGGTTAACGACATGCAGGCCGATTTCAAAAGTCGGCACCACCGAGTCCCCCGGCAACACCCGAAAACTGGTGACACTGACCGTCGGCGTTTCGAATGCCGGGGTCAAAAGAGCACAACCGCAGACCACGGTGAGCATAAACAGAAGAGACCAACGGTATAACTGTTTCATGAACATGATTTTTCCCTAAAAAGTGGGCAGATTTTGCCTCTGCTGAAAACCGCTAACCCTTTCGGGTCTTTCAATTATAGGCTTTGCGCAACCGGACTTCCAGCCGGCCGGCAAGCCATGAACAGCTGTAAGTGAGGAGAAAATAAAGCAGGGTGACGGTCATCCAGACTTCAAAGGTCAGATAGGTTGCCGCCATCAGCTCCATCCCCTGAAAGGTCAATTCCTGAATTGAAATCACCGACACAATAGCCGAATCCTTGATGGTAGAGATGGCCTGCCCCGCCAGGGGCGGGATCATCCGCTGAAAGGCCTGGGGCAACACAACATGCCGCAACAGCTGCCAGCGGCGCATGCCGAGAGCCCGCGCCGCCTCCCACTGCCCGCTTTCGATCCCGTTGATACCGGCACGGACAATTTCACCGATATAAGCTCCTTCGAACAGGGCCAGGGTCATGACCGCAGCCAGAAAGGGTTCGATCTGATCCGGACCGGCAATGGTTCTCCCGAGCAGGGTCTGCAGCCAGCCGGGGGCGGCGTTGAGCCGTTCGCCCAGGTGCAGCAGCGGCAACAGTTGGTCACTGATGAAGAAGTAAAAAATAAAGACCAGGACCAGGGGGGGCAAATTCCGCAACAAGGTGACGTAGGTCCCGCCGAGCAGCCGGTTGAACAGGTGCAGACTGGTCCGCAACAGTCCGCACACCAGGCCGATGGGCAAAGCCAGCAGTAAACTCCAGAAACTCAGCCGAATGGTCGTCAGCAGACCACGCAGTAACAGATTGGGAACCCAGCCCGCCTCGGGGTCGTAACGCAGCAGGTATTGGGGAATCACCTGCCAGTTCCACTGATAATCAAGGCCACTGTGGACCCGGTGGGCCAAGTAGGCGAAACAGCCGAGCACGACCAGCAGCAGAATGGTATCCAGCCCGCTCCAGCGGGTCGGTCGGGTAGAGATCAAAAAATCAACTCCTCAGAGGTAGGGTCTTGATTGCTGGACCACACCCGGACTGCGGTCCGGCTCTGCCCGGGAAAGCAACAGCTCCGGGCAGAACCGGAGCCCGCCTATTCGATCCGGGCTTTCCAATCCTGGGTGGTAAACCAGTACTCGTAATGTTCCTGCAGCCAGCCGTCGGCATTGCGGAACTTGACCCAGTTGTTCAGGAAATTCAGAAAATCGACATCCCCTTTACGGATCGCGAAGCCGATCGGTTCTTTGGTAAAAGTTTTACCGGCCAGGGGCAGATACAGCTTGTCGGCGTATTTCAGGGTCTGAAACTCCGGAAACGGCTGTGAGGACACCATGGCCGCAGCGCGATTATTGAGTACTTCCTGCAGGGCCTGCCCTTCATCATCAAACAGGCGCAGCTGGGCTTTGGGGAGGTGCTTCTTGGCTGCGGTCGCGGCGGTCGTGCCAATCCGGGCGACGATGGTCAGGGCGGGATCGTTGAAGGCCTCCAGACTGCTGCGGCCGGCCGCGAGCTTGCTGTTAGCCACAATCGACATCCCGGAGAACTCGTAGGGGTCGCTGAAATTGACCTTGAGATTGCGGGCCGGGGTAATCCCCATCCCACCAATGATGACATCGAACTTACCGGTCAGCAAAGCCGGAATAATGCCGGACCATTTAGTTGGCACAAATTCCGCTTCGACCCCCATATCCTCCGCCAGCTGCTTGGCCACTTCAATTTCAAAGCCGGTATAGCCGCCGGTTTTGTCCTTCATGGCCCAGGGGACAAAGGTTGAGAAACCGATCCGCAGTTTGTTTTTGGCAACAACCTGCGCCAGGGTGCTCTCTTCCGTCAGGCTTTGTCGCACTTCGCTGGCCAGCAGGGGGGTCGCCAGCAGGGACAAAACCAGGGTCAGGGCCAGCAGACATCGAATCTTCATCTTTACATCTCCTCTTTGCGGATCTCAGTGTTGGTACTTAGTCAGGTGATTTTCCAAATATTTTACCAGAATTGACAGCAGCATGGTGACGGCCAGGTAAATTGCTGCCACGGTAAACCAGATTTCAAAAGTCAGAAAGGTTTCAGCGATAATCTGCTGCCCCTGCATGGTCAGGTCATAAATGGCGATGGTCGATACCAGGGCGGAATCCTTGACCAGGGAAATGCCCTGGCTGGTCAGTGGAGGGGTCATCTGGCGCAGGGCCTGGGGGAGAATAATATGGCGATAGGTCTGCTTGCGGGGCAAGCCCAGCGAAGCGGCCGCTTCCCACTGGCCGACTGGGATCGCCAGGATCCCGGCCCGGATAATCTCCGAGGCATAGGAGCCCTCAAACAGGCTTAAGGCGATAACTGCAGACGAAAACCGGCCCAGGTCAAGAATTGGCGCAAAGACAAAATAGAGGACAAAAATCTGAATAAGCAGCGGAGTGTTGCGGATCAGCTCCAGATAGACCCGGGCGATCCCCCGCGCCATTGGGCTGGCGGAAAGGCGCATCAACGCGGTACAAAGACCGATCAGCAAAGACAGGCCAAGGCTGGCCAGCGTAATCTCCAGAGTCAGCCCAAGGCCCTTCAGCAGCGGCCCGAACTGCCAACCGGCGGCATCACGGATCAGCAGATAGCGGGTCACCCGATTCCACTGCCAATTATAGCCAAGACCGCTGGCGCCATGAAGCAGGACCGCCCCCAAGCCGATCAGGACCAGCACAAAGGCTGCGGCCTGGAGGAGATCGGCCAACCGCTGGCGAGATAAGTGGCTGCTGGATAAAATTGTCTGTTCTCCCGATTATTGTGTTCCGTGTGGTTACCGACATGCATCCCTTCTGCTCCGCTGACCGCGGCGGTGCCTTCTTGGCCTGCCTCACGGCCAACCGCTGGCAGCAGACCCTGGAGCGTCCGGGGAAAAGCCCGCTACCTGCAGGTAAAGCCAGGACTCTGCTTGCGGATATACTGCTGGTGATATTCTTCGGCACGCCAGAAGGTCCCGGCCGGGACAATCTCGGTGACGACCGGCTCGGTGTAGACACCACTGGCCTCCAGCGCCCTCTTTGCTTCCTCGGCCTGGCGACGCTGTTCGGCACTGTGATAAAAAATAGCCGAACGGTACTGGGTTCCGATATCCCACCCCTGACGATTCAGGCTGGTCGGATTATGCTTGCCCCAGAACCGCTCCAGGAGTTGCCCATAACTGATCTGCGCCGGATCAAAAATGACCTCAACCACCTCTGCATGCCCGGTGGCCCCGCTGCAAACCTGTTGATAGGTCGGCTGCTCCGTGGTTCCGCCCATGTAGCCGACTGCTGTCTCCACCACGCCGGGAAGGGTCCGGAACGCTTCTTCAACGCCCCAGAAACAACCGGCTGCAAAGGTTGCTCGTTCCATCAGCGACTCCGTTGTAACAGTTGTTGACCAACCCAAAAACGGGAAAACTGCAAAGCAGTCCTGCCGCAACGCTTACTTTTTTCATGAGACCACTTTAGCGCCGCTTTTTGCAAGTCCTCGTTCAGAACAGGTTCAAGACCGTTTTCCAAAGAAAACCTGGCAACCTGGTGGCGCACCAGGTCGAGATACTGGTTCTGACTGAAAATATGAAACGGAATCCACAACCCGAAGCGGTCGGCCAGAGAACTCTTCTCCTCGACCCCTTCACCGGGATGCAGTTCGTTGTTGACCATTTTAAAACCGAGATTGTCGGTCTCATATTCAGGCAGCAGATAACGCCGATTGGAGGTCACATAAAAACGAACGTTTTCCGGAGCCGCATAGACCGATCCGTCGAGGGCGCTCTTGAGCATTTTATAGCTCGACTCCCCGGCTTCGAAAGACAGATCGTCACAGAGGAAGATAAACCGGTACTGATGTCCTTTGATGGCACTGAAGATATCGGGCAGGTACACCAGGTCATCCTTGTCGACCTGCACCACCCGTAAGCCCTGTGGAGCATATTTGTTGAGCAGGGCGCGGACCAGCGACGATTTACCGGTTCCGCGTGTCCCCCAGAGCAGCACGTTATTGCAGGGAAAACCGGCGATAAACTGGCGGGTATTATCCTCCAGCAACTGCTTCTGCCGCTCAATACCGAGGAGCTCCTCCAGCTGAACCGGATCGACATCACTGACCGGCTCCAGATAGCCGGCAAAGGAGTGTCGCCGCCAGCTGGCCGCCCGGGTGATAGCCCAGTCGACCTCACCGACCGGCCGGGGCAACAGCTGCTCCAGGGAAGCAAGAACCCTGTGCAGGCGCGTCTTCAGCTCTTCATCGTCAAACACTGCTGACCTCCACGGTTGGGGTCCGGTGCCCTTGGCGAAGGGATGATAAACAGCCTGCAAAGCCCACATCCGGGCAAGCGAAAGCACTGGCCCCGGGCAAACGCCGTTTAAGGTAACTGCAGTACCAGCAGATTAATCAGGCCGATCAACATCCCCAGTAACGCACCGAACAGGTTGATGTACTTAAACTGTTCTTTCATAATCCCCATCAGCAGCCCCTCCACCTGCAACAGATCGAGACTGTTCACTTTCGCTTCGACCATCCGCCGGACATTGAGGGTTTCGACCAGCTTGGGGGCTTCTTTTTTGAGCATTTCCTCAACCAGCTGGCAGATGCCGCTCTCCAATTCCTGCCGCAAGTCGCCGGGCAGGCGGGCGGACAGAATCCCGAGTGGCTTGCGATAGACCCATTCCTCGCTCTGCTCGATAACGATCGCCCGCAGCGCCTCCCGGGCCTTGTCCGAGCGAAGCACCTCAAGCAGTTTATCCGCCAGATAGTCCTGCCCGGACTGAATGCCATTGGCCGGCAAAACTCGTTTCAGCAGGCTTTCGAAGGAATGGTCCTTTAACCGATCGATGGCGCTTTCCGCCAGAATCATGGTGGTATCCACCGTCCGCCGCGACTGGACCGCACTCACCACCTGGGCGCGGACAAACTGCCTGACCCCGCGGATTTTTTCATAGGGCATCTTCTCGATATAACTGCTCAAGGAGCGATCCAGCAAAAGGTCGGCGCGCTCCCGCAACAGTTTGGCGAGTTGCTGCTGAGTCCGCTCCTCTTTCAGCCAGGCGGCCAGTTCATCGCCGGCGCGATCGAGAAAAGTCGGGATCTTGCCATAGATCTTATCCAGATCCATAAAGCCGCTGAGCAACCCGGCCAGCCCGCCAAGGGAATCGAGGAACGAGTCGATAGCCTTTTTCCCCTTGCTGACCAGCTGCTCACGAAATTCCGGGTCGTAAAGCATGCCGCCAAATTTTTCCGCCAGGGGGGGCAGCTCTTTTTCCAGTTGGGCCAGAATCAATTCAACCAGGTCTTCAGGGAGCAGCTTGCGCAACGGCTGATCGCTGGTCAGCAGCCGTTCCGTTTTGCGATCGACATAATCGCCGACCATGGCTGCAGTCCGTGGGGATTGGAAAAAATTTGCCAGTTTCTTATCCAGGTGCTGCTGAGCCGCCTGGTAACGTTCCGGGGTCAGAAAGCTGGCCAGGTCCCGGGCCAGGAGGCGGTCGGCCTGATGACCGAGATGCCGGCGGAATTTCTCTTCGAAGGACTGGCTCTGCAGATAGGTGAAGATCAGTTTGACCAGTTTCTCCTGCAGTAAGGCGACCAGCTCGCGAAAGCGCAGCCGAAAGCGGTCGGGCACCAGCGTTTCCAGCGGGCCCAGCCGGGTGTCGAGAAACCGCCCGAGCTTGTCGGTCACGGCCAGCCGCAACTCGCGTTGAATCGATTCCCGGGCGAAAGCCTGCCCGACATCATCAGCGGTCAACAGGTGGGCGCCGACCATTTCGCCCATCTTACGCGCCAGTTCACCCCGTTTGGACGGAATAATCCCCGGGGTCAGGGGGATGCGCAGGCCCAGGAACCGCCAGGCCCGCAATGGCCGGAATAGCATCCGGATGGCTACATAATTGGTGACATAGCCGATCACCGCACCCAGCAACGGCGGGAGCAGATAAGGCAGGTAGTGCTGAAATTCCACGATCATGGTTCAACCCGAAACAAAACGATTTTGCCAGGAAAACCCTGGCGCCCTGCTCGACCGGGCGCCAGGCAGGGTGTCTGCGGCCAGGCGACCGCAGACAGAGTTCATTTTTCCGACCTTTTGCGTGCTGAACAAGAACAGCAGCTGGTCGAAGGCCTACTGCTCCATGTAAATATGCGAATGGTCGCCGATATTCATGCGCCGGGGGGAACCGATCAGACTGACCGCATCGCCGAGGAGCGAATGATTCAGGATCAGATGGCTGACCTTGTTATCGGCATTGATGATCGAATCGCTGATGACGCTGCTTTCAATCTCGCTGCCGGCGGCAACCGAGACGTTGGGACCGATAATCGAATTAGTGATCACCGCGCCGGCTTCGACATGGACCGGTTCGATCAGTACGCAATTTTTGACGTCGCCATGGATATGGTGGCGCCCTTTCAGCAGATAACGATTGGTTTCCAGCAGGGTTTCCGGTTTGCCGCAATCGAGCCAGGCATCGATCTCCGGGGCTTTGAATTTATGCCCGGCCGCGATCATGCGCATAAAGACCGAAGGCAGGTAATATTCCCCTTTGACCGTTTCGCCAGCGGCGATGGTTTCTTCAATGGCGTTGATAAAACCGGCCCCGTCCTTGAGATAGTAGAGGCCGACCTGGGCCAGTCTGGAGATCGGCTGATCCGGCTTTTCCACCATGTCGACAATATAATCCCCGCTTAACACATTGACCCCGAAGCGTTGATAATCCTCAACTTCTTTGGAATAGATCAAGCCGTCGGCAGAGCTGCACAACCCCTTGATGGCCGCGAGATCGGTGACAAAGATGGTGTCGTTGAAAACCACCAGCAGGTCGTCTCCGGGGTTGACCGAAGGTCCGGCCAGGGCCACCGCATGAGCCGGACCGAGGCGCTCATGCTGAATGTAGTAGCTGCACCTAAGTCCGGGGAACTTCTTCTCCATGAACTCTTCGATTTGCTGGCCGTTCTCATCGGTAATGAAGATATATTCCTCAACGTCGATGGCTTGCAGCCGTTCAACAATATGTTCAAGGACCGTTTTTCCGGCCACCCGGACCAGGGACTTGGCTTTAGTATGGGTATGCGGACGCAGCCGGGTGCCTTTTCCGGCAACAGGCAGAATTGCTTTCATAATCCCTCCTTCATCAATTTCCGGATTGTTGTTGGTGTAAATCAGGTTGGCCGGTCAAAATGTCCAGCCGCTCCCTCAGGCCGCGAAAGGCGGCATGTCCGGCCAACGAATTGAGCAGAAAGTGTGCTGCCAACCCGTTAACAATACCACTTATCATGGCAAATAGCAGAAAGAAAGGCAGTAGCAGCCAGATCCCCGGATGCCGCACCACCACCAGCCAAGCCACCAGGAGTTGTCCGCTGACATGGCCAAGAGCGCCCAGCACCGAGACCCCGATCGGTCCGATTCGCTTGCGCCCCAGAGAAAAGCCGCAGCTCATCATGGTCGCGGACAGAATTCCGCCCCCCAGGGAGAGCAGAAAGCCGGGGCCAAACAGGCGGCCGACCAGCAGACTCCCCAGAATAATGCGGCACAGGTTCACCAGCCAGAGCTCCCGCACTCCGTAACAAAACAGCGCGGTGATGCCAAGAATGTTGGCCAGCCCGATGCGAAACCAGGGGACCGGATTGGGCAGCAGAAACTCCAGGGTGTTAAGAACAACGGCCAGAGCCACAAACAGGGCCAGAAAAACCCGCTGGCGGGTCTGCTCAAGGGTGATGTTTTCAGCGGCTGACAAAATCATGCCCCGTTTTCCCGGCCAGCGTCTTTCTCTCGACATGAATAACCAGCTTATTCGGCAGGCAGGCCAGCAGATCACCATCCTGATGCACTTCGCCCATGCGTACACAGGTCTTATTCCGGCACGGCGAGGACAGAATGCTGACCTTGCCTGCGGCAATCTGCAGCACCGTGGTGCCAAGAGGGCCCTGTAGATCAACGGTCCGATCGATATTCAACGGTACCTTAAACACCACCCGATCCTGGACAGTGGCAATAACCTGCGCCCCGGCCTCGCGCCGGAGCGACAAGGCAAACGAGACTGCAACCAGGATGGCAACGGCGAGCAGCAGTTTACGATCAAGAGGTGTGGCGTAGCGGAGCCAGGAGAAGAGCTTCATCCGTTCTCTCATTTCAGTCCGGCGGTTTTCAAAATCCGCCCGTCAGCAGCGACCAGCAGCCCCTCGACATCCTTTTCCCCTTGCAGCAAAGCCAGTCCTTTGACCGGACCGAGGACAAAGGCCGCCGTGGCCAGAGCGTCGGCGGTCATGGCATCAGCGGCAATCACGGTCACACTTTGGCAACCGCGGGCCGGGCGACCGGTAGCAGGGTCGAAAATATGATGATAGCGAACGCCAGCGCGTTCAAAAAACCGCTCATAGTCGCCAGAGGTGACCACCGCCCGATTGACCAGCGGCAGGGTTAGAAGGACATCATCCTCCCGCCGCGGATGCTGAATCCCGATGCGCCAGGGTTCACCCTGCCGATTGCCGAGTAAACGAATGTCACCGCCGGCATTGACCGCAGCCGAACGGATACTTTTGCCCTGCAACAGTTCGATCGCCCGATCAACCGCATAGCCTTTGGCGATCCCGCCCAGTTCCAGGACCAGGTCGGGTCGGGCCTTGCTGACCTGCTGACCGACCACCTGCAGGGAATCCGGACCGACCCCGACCAGGGCGGCGCTCAGCTCGACGGAGCTGGGAATGCGCGGATGATCGGTCTCAATCCCCCACAGGGCTTTTACCTTGCCAAGAGTCATATCAAAGGCCCCGGCGCTGCGGTGTGCAATGCGCAGGCCGGTCTTGAGTACGCGAGCGGTTTCCGCATCAACTTCAAGCGGACCCGTAGCAGCAGATAACCGCACCACTTCACTGCCTGGAACCGCGCTGGAAAACAGCTGTTCGACCCGCCTCATTTCGGCAAAGGCCGCGTTAACGGCCGCTTCCGCCTCTCCGCCGGACTGATCATAAACCCTGATTTCGACCAAGGTTCCCATGATCAATGCCGTGCGCACCAACGGGGGCTGCGGCTGAGCAGTACGATACCGGACAAACCACAGCAACGCCGCCACAATAAGCAGGACCAATGCCGATCTTCGAAACAACAGGGTCACTCTTCGATCATCTCGCCGATCAGGTCGTACTCGGAAGAATCGGTAATCTTCAGGCTGACGTATTCACCGACATCCGCATGCCCCGCGGTAATCAGGTACTGGCCGTCGATATCCGGTGCCTGTCTGGCGCTACGCCCTTTCAGCAGCAGATCGGTTTCGTCGCTGTAGCCTTCGATCAACACCTGCTCAACCCGTCCGACCAGGGCCCGGTTTTTGGCAAAAGACACCCGCGCCTGGGCCTTCATCAGCTTGTTGAGGCGGCTCTTCTTGGTTGAAGCCGGAACCTGGTTTGGATAACTCGCGGCCGGGGTCCCCTCTTCGCGACTGTAACGGAACACCCCGACCCGCTCGAAATGACCTTCTTCAACAAAAGCCAGCAGCTTGTCGAACTGTTCCCGGCTTTCCCCCGGGAAACCGACGATGAAGGAGGTCCGCAAAGTAAGATCGGGAATCCGGGTCCGCATCCGTTCCAATAAGCCGCGAACCTCCTGTTCGCCAAGTCGACGGTTCATCTGCTTGAGGATCACATCATCGATATGCTGTAACGGCAAATCCAGGTAGTTACAGATTTTTTCCTGGGTTGCGATCAGTTCGATCAGTTCGTCCGAAACGCCGTCCGGATAAGCGTAGAGCAAACGGACCCAGACGATCTCCTCGACCTTGACCAGTTCCTTGAGCAGCCCTTCGATGGTCGCCCCGTCCTGCCGGTCCCGCCCATAAGCGGTGATATCCTGAGCGATCAGGTTAATCTCGGTCACCCCCTGGGCGGCCAGAGCGCGCACCTCCGCCACCACCGAAGCGATACTGCGTGAGCGCAGGTCGCCGCGTAATTGCGGGATGATGCAGTAAGAGCAGCGATTGGAGCAGCCTTCGGCAATCTTGACGTAGCTGGTGTAAGCCGGCGAAGAGTTGACCCGCGGCGTGGTGTGATCATAGAGATAGTCCGGTGCGCCGATTTCCAGGGTCGACGAATCGCTGCCCAGCTGCCGATCGATCAGTTCAACGATCCGAGCGCCTTCGGAAATACCAAGAAACAGGTCAACCTCGGGCAACTGCTGCTGGAGATCCTCCTGATAGCGTTGCGGCAGGCAACCGGACACGATCAGCATCCGGCAGGCGCCGTTTTCCTTGTAGTCGGCGACCTCCAGAATGGTATCGATGGACTCTTCCTTGGCGTCATTGATAAAGGAACAGGTGTTGACGATGATAATATCCGCCTGACTTTCATCAACAATAATTTCAAAGCGCTGGGGCGGCAGATGGCCCAGCATCACCTCGGCATCGACCAGGTTTTTCGGGCAGCCGAGGCTGACCAGACTGACTTTTAACTTTTCCACGTCTTTGTACCGTTGCTTTCTGTATGTGTGGCGATCCGGAATCTCCGGATGGCAATAGTTCAGGAACGCATGTTTTCAAATTGCAATTCGATGCCAAGATCCTTCCCTTTCAGGGTCTGAATCACTTCCTGCAGATCGTCGATCTTCTTGCCGGTGACCCGGACCTGATCTTCCATGATCTGTGCCTGCACCTTCAGCTTGGTCTCTTTGATCAACTTGACGATCTCTTTTCCTTTTTCCTTGCTGATCCCCTGGACGATGGCAGCCCGTACCCGCACCGCGCCGCCCGAAGCGGGCTCTTCCTTGCCGTAATCGAAACATTTGGGAGAAACGTTGCGGCGGACCAGCTTGCCGATCAGAATATCCTTGATCGCCTGCAGCTTATATTCGTCGGCGGCAAGGATTTTCAGACCGTCTTTTTCCAGTTCCACCTCGTTGGTGGTTCCTTTGAAATCAAAGCGCTGGGCGATCTCCTTCACGGCCTGGTTGACCGCATTGTCAACTTCCTGAAAATCGACCTTGGAGACAATGTCAAAACTCGGCATGGATCAACTCCTTTTTCCTTTATCGAGCCTATTCTTGAACGATTCCTCCGCGGCAAAACCCCGAGGAATCGAAGGGTTATAGCATAAAATGGTCGCCAGGCAAATGTTTCATCACCCCGCCAGCGGACCATCGCTGCCGCTGGGTCAGAAAGTCTGCTGCTCGGTCGGCTTGACCACCTCAACTCCCGGCGGAATGGTGAACTTAAAATCGCTGGCCGGCAAGCCCGGGTTAACCTTGACATTAACAAACTCGATGGTGGTTCGGTTCCCCTGCTGATCGGTCACATCGGTCTGCAATAAGGGAAAAATCGGGTTTTCACTGGTCTGTTGGCCCTTCTCGACGGCATCTTTGGCGACCACCACCTCCATGACCTTGACCAGGTTGGAAGCCACCCGCGGGGTCAGTCGCAGCCGATAGTTGCCTCGCTCATCAAGTCGCGGCTCCCCCCAGGTCACGCTAAATTCCCGGCCCAGGTCGCCCAGGCTGCTGAGGAAGGTGACCGGATTGGGCCCGCCATCCTTATTCACTTCACTCATATCGCTTTGGATCACCTGACTGTTATCGGGCAGGTAAAACCACAGGGTCTGGCCGTCGGAGATAATCTCCTGAATTTCCGGCTGGCTGTATTCCCAGCGAAACATCACCGTCGGTGTTAGTTGCTGTTGAAACAGGAACTTGAACCGGACCCGTCCTTCACCATGCTGGACCCGGCTGATCGATGCGATATGGGATTGCTGGAAGAACTCGCCCTGAAAATCGCTGATCCGCTGGCTGACCGGAGTCTGTCGGGAAAAAGGGGTCTCCAGGCTGTTGATCACGGCAGCCAGGTCGGCTGGTTCGGCCCAGCAGGTCAGGGGAAGCAACAACAATAAAGCCAGCAGCAGGTTACGTATCATATCCGGTCCTTTATCTCGGCCCCGTTCCCCGGTTCGCGGGAACCCGGTGCCGGGTATTTAAAAAACGTAAAGGCAAAAGGGAGATTTTAGCAGATTTCAACGGTGCCGGGTATCCCTGTTGACAGACAACACTCAATTGTCGATAACACCGGCTTAACGGGAGGAGGGGAAAACAGCCAGGTCGCGCGGGGCAGAAATGACGTCGATCGCTGATTGGATTTCCCGCAACGAGCCATCGGGATCGGCTAGGTCAGGATTAAGGCCTGGGGCAGGTCGAGCAACAAAAAGACTCTGAACCGGGCTTGCTGATCAGCGCTGCAAAATCCGCCCTTGATCACAACGGCTTCGGAAAGGGGAGCGGGAAAGAAAAAATGGAAGAGGTCCTGTGACGCCCCTTGATTAAAGCGCGGCGGATGAAGCCGGCTGGTTACACCAAAGCGATTTTCCAGCTCAGTCAGAAAAGAGGAGACCAGAATATTTCCCACCTCCTGCAAGGCGGAACGGGCCAGAGCCGTTAATTCATCGCTTTGCCCGGGGCCGATCAGTCTGGCAGTGATCCAGTGACAGGACGGGTGGGAAATCAACAGCACCAGTTGCCCGGCCAGATCACCGCTGAGCTCGATGCCGACTCCGGCCTCTTTGCTGCAGGGCACCTCGAACCCGGCCTCCCGTCCGCTCACGACAGTGCAGGCAAGTTCCGGGTTCAGTTGCAGCGGTGCGTCCAAAAACCGCGACATCGTTTCCCCGGTGGCCAGAAAAGCTTCCTCCAACCTGGCGCAAAGACCGCTCAATTGAGACGCGGACATGGTTCGCTTCCCGTTCATTCAGGTTCGACGCCTTTCCAGCAGCGATTGCAGATCCAGCAGGAAGACGATCTGGCCATCCCCGAGAATCGTTGCCCCGCTACAGCCGCGGATCTGATCAAAGGGAGCCGGCAGCCGCTGCACAAAGACTTCGCGTTGCCCGGCCAGGCGATCGACCACCAGCCCGACCCGCCGGCCGAACAGCTCGGTAACGACCACCGCTATCGGATCGGTCTGCGCTGCCTTCGGATATTGCAGGATTTTCCTCAGGGACAGCAGCGGCAGTAGTTTGCCTTGGTGCTCAATGACCAGTTGTTTGCCGCTGCTCTGTACCTCCTGCCGACTGATTTCAAGGGTCTGGACAATGCGATTGATCGGCAAGGCCATCGGCACCTCATGGCAGGACACGATCAACACGCGGATAATGGCCAAAGACAGGGGCAGTTTCAGGGTGATGCGGGTGCCATTGCCGGGTTCTGAATCGATCTCCAACAAACCACCAACCTTTTCCACGGCGGTTTTAACGACATCCATCCCGACTCCCCGGCCGGAGGTTGCCGAGATATTGTCCACAGTGGAAAATCCGGGCAGGCAAACCAGCTGCAACACGTCGTAGGGTTTCAAAGTTCTGGCCAGAGCCGCTTTCACCAGACCGCGGGCAACGGCCCGCTCGCGAATAATTTCGGGATCCATCCCGGCCCCGTCGTCAGCCACTTGCAACAGCACCTGGTCCCGCTCCCGCCAGGCTTTGATGTGAATGGTCCCCTGCTCGCGAATGCCGTGGTCAATGGCATTACGGACCATATGGCCAAGGGCATCGGTCAACCCTTCGACAATGGCCCGATCCAATTCGATCTCAGCCCCCTCCAGCACCAGCCTGACCTGTTTTTGCTTGACCCGGGCAAGCTCATGGACGGTTCGTGATAAGCGGCTGAACAGATTCTCCAGGGAAACCATTCGCACCTGCAAAACCTGCCGATGCAGATTTTTCACCAGCCGGGTCAACTGCCCGACCCCGTCATCCACGTTATGCCAGTGCCGCTCCTTGACCGCATTCTGTAAATGATAGCGAGTGGTGATCAGTTCTCCGGTGAGGTTGATGAAGTGATCGAGCAGCTCGGTACTGACCCGAACCGTTTTGGTCTGAATCGGCTTTTGCCGGGGCTGGAGCGGTTCTGTTTTCTGCTTGGCCGGAAAAGAGATCTCCTGCAGCTCACTGAATCTTTCCAGCTGCTGGTGAACCTCATCTTTGGACAGCTCCGTGTCCAGCTGCACCAGCAACTGCTCCGGCGCAGCATCCTCGGTAAGCAGCGCTTCCTGGCTCGGAGTCGATTCCAGCACGGTCCCCAGGTCGGCGCATTTTTTCAGCAGGACCAGCAACCGCGCGCCTGGCGCCGCCACCATATCTTTCAAGACCAGCCGGACCAGCAAAGGGTCCCGGCTCTCTGCAGCCTTCATAACCGGGACAGAACCTATTTCATTATCGGAGCCCGTCTCGGCAGACTGCCCGCCCTGGGTGAGAAAGCCATCGACACTGCGCTCAGCCTTACCCTGGCGGATATCCTCAAGCAACCCCTCAAGATGCCCGACTCCGTCCAGAACCCAGTCAATATCCTGCTGGGTCATTTGTCCCCGTTCCCGACAGAGATCCAGGCGGTCTTCCAGATGATGGGCCAAGCGTGCGGACACGGTAAACTCCATCGTCCCGGCCATCCCTTTGATGGAATGGGCGTTACGAAACAACGAGTCGATGGCTTGCCGATCCGTGGGGTCGGTCGCAAGCTGCATCAGGACCGCTGCCATGTCCTGCAGATGCTCTCCGGCTTCAGCCAGAAACATCGCCCTGAATTTGACCATATCCATGCAGAATTACCCGGCAACAACCCGGTTAACGACTTCGAGAACCTGGTTGTCTTTAAAAGGCTTGACGATAAAATCTTTGGCGCCGGCCGTTATGGCTTCCATGATCAGCTGTTTCTGGCCCAAAGCACTGCATACCACCACCTTGGCTTCGGGATCATGATGAAGGATATTTTTCATGGCTTCGATACCACCGCTGCCGGGCATCACAATATCCATGGTCACCAGGTCCGGGCGAAGGGCTTTATATTCAAGGACCGCCTGTTCCCCGGTTTCTGCCGTGGCAACCACCTGCCAGCCGGAACCTTCGAAGATCTCCTGCAGCATATTGCGCATGAACAGCGCATCATCGACAATCAATACCTTTTTGAGCAATTTATCGGCCTCCCTGTGGATCGCAGACCCGCTCCAGAGCTCCCTGCAGCTGTTCGAGATCAAACAGGCTGATGGTTTCTCCCTGCCAGTTGATGATGTCCTTGATATACGGTCGTTCGCTGGCTTGCCCCATCCGGATGGCATGGGTCATTTCAACATTGAGGATCGGTCTGACCTGGTCGGTCGCCAACGCCATGGGACCGTAGCCATTGGTCAATACGATCAGCCGCTGGCCGTGATTTCCTTCCGGGAAATCCAACAGCCGCGGCAGGTTGACCACCGGTACGATGCGCCCGTGAAAACCGATGGCACCGAGAATCTCGGCCGGAGCCCCGGGAAAAGCATGAACCGTGCGATTTTCGACGACCTCTTGAATATCCGGTAATTCAAGCGCATAAGTCTCGAAGCCGATTTTAAACGGCAACAGCTGAATCATGCCTGGTCCTTGTCCTGACTGATCCCAAGATTAAACCGGCTGACCGAGGTCAACAATTCATCGGCCAGGCGAGACAACCGTTGCGAAGCAAAGGTCATCTCCTCCATAGAAGCGGTCTGTTGTTCGGTGGCTGCGGAGACCTCTTCGGTGGATGCGGCATTGTCTTCCGCAACCCTGGCGATTTCCTCGATGGCATTGACAATGGCCTGGGCACCAAGACTCTGTTTCTCGGTCAGATCGCGAATACTGACCGATTTGACCTGGGCCGCTTCCGCTTTGTCGATGATGGTCTTGAATGCGCTACCGGTGATATCCACCGCCTGCCTACCGGCATCAATGGCTTTGACACTTTCTGCCATTGACTGTTGGACCTTCAGGCTCTGCTCCCGGGTCCCTTCGATCAGGCGGGTGATTTCTCCGGCGGAAAGGCTGGTGCTATCAGCCAACTTGCTGACCTCCTCGGCCACCACGGCAAAGCCGTGCCCATATTCGCCGGCTCGGGCCGCTTCAATGGTCGCATTAAGAGCCAGCAGATTGGTTTTCTGGGCAATACTGGTGATCACATCGATGATGGTGCCAATTTTCTGCACCTGTTCATTGAACGACATGATCAGAATGCCATTCTCTTCGATCTGACTGAGCACCTGCTTGAGGTTTTCCAAGGCCTTCACCGTCATCCCCTCCCCTTGCCGCGCCGAGAGCGTGGTTTCCTCCGCAGAAAGGGACAGATTGCCGGCCGAAGCCGCCACCAGGTCAATCTGTTCGGCCATTTCGCGAATGACCTTGGAAGCCCGCTCGACCATCTCGGCCTGGGTTTCCGCCCCCTGACTGATCTGCTCAATGGAGCCGGCAACTTCATGGGCGGTCGCAGTCATCTCCTCGGTGGTGGTGGCCAGGGCCAAGGATGATTCGTTGACATTGACCGAACTGGTGCGGATCTGTCCGACCAGATTGCGCAGACTGTCCACCACCAGATTCAACGAATTGGCCAGGTCTTCGGTTTCATCGGAAAACAGCCCTTTACGCAAACGAACCTTGCGGCTGAGGTCACCGTCGCTGACCCGGGCGGTCCCTTCGGTCAGAATCTTGATGTTGGCGGTGAACGCTTTGGAAAACAACCAGCCGAAAATAAGTCCGACCAGCAACGCCCCGACAATCGTGATCCATTGATAGGTCCATTCCGGAATATCCAGTCGTGGCACCAGCAAATTCAGCAAGACGACCGAAGCCACCACAAAAATAAATCCGACAACAAACTTATAGCTGATTTCAACACGCATTTTCATTTCTCCTTGTGACGAGAGGTCCCGGTCGACACTGGTCTCATCCTTACCTCAAAAGGGCTTTAAAACCTCATTGAACTCAATCATCATTCATCCTGCCCGCCGGTAAATTCTCTCCGCCGGATCAAGACAATGAAACAGATTGCGGCAGTCCGGAGCCAGGGTTTCGGCCCGTCCCAGCATCAGAACACCACCGGGCTGCAGAGCACCGGCCAGGGTTTCCAGAATGAACCGTTGCTGATCCCGGGAAAAATAGATCAACAGATTTCGGCACAATATCAGATCAGCCCGGTAAAACGGCTGGTCGACAAGAATATCATGCCGAAAAAACTGCACACTGTTGCGCAGTTCCTCATTCAGCCGGTACTCATCGTTGCCCTGCCGCTCGAAACAGCATGCCAGCAGCTCAGGATTGACCCCGGTCAGGCGCTTTTCCGGGAAGAACCCCTGCCGCGCTTTTTTCAAGGCGGCCGCGCTGATATCTGTGCCGATAATCGCGACCTGATCCTCAGCACGTATCAACTTGCGACACAACAAAGCCAGGGAATACGGCTCCTCGCCATTGGCACAGCCAACGCTCCATAGCCTCAATTTGGTCCGTGTCTTACGCGCAACGCCCAACAATTCCGGGATGACGACCTTTTCCAGGACCGCAAACGAGCTCGGATTACGAAAGAACTGGGAGACGTGGATACTTAGCGCCAGCAACAGTTGCTGCCGCTCGGCAGCATCGTCCTGCAACAGGGCAATATATGCCTCAGGGTCTCTAAACCCGGCCGCCCTGATCCGTGATGCCAGCCGGCGCTTGATGGAAATCTCCTTGTAGGCATCAAGGTAGAAATGCTGCTGTTCCTGCAAAATTCCGGCTATTTTCCGATAAGCTTCATGGCTGACATCTTCGCCCAGCAGAGGCTTGGAATCAAGAACGATGCGGATGGATTTTTCTTCCGCTGCGGTGGTTACCCCTGCGCACCGATCCGGGTCAGCCAAAATGGTCATATCCTTTGCGTCGACACTCATAAAAGCTGCCATCAACAGCCCGCAGGGACAGCCCAGGTTCCTGCCGGATAACCCCGATGCGGGTCACAAAGGGTGAAAACCCCGGTCGGGTGTCCAGATCATTCAATGGCGAGGTAAACACCAGTTCGTAATCTTCACCACCGGCCAGGGCCAGCTCGATCAACTCGGTATCCTGCAGTAACGCTTGACTGAAGGGTCCGGAGAGCGGCAGCCGGGCCAGTTCGATCTCCGCGCCAACTCCGGAGGCCTCCAGAATATGGCCGAGATCGGCAATTAAACCATCCGAAATATCGAGCATCGCCGTGGCCCAGCCGCTGCGGGCCAGGTTGACTCCCAGGTCCACCCGTGGGCTGGGGGTATGAAACCGCCCGGCCAGATAGGGATCCGGTTGCTCGCCCCGTAGCAGCGCTTGCAGGGCCAGGGCACTGTCGCCCAAACAGCCGGAGACATAAACGGCATCCCCGTAACTGGCCCCGTGGCGATAGACGGCTTCACCAGCTGCAATGGTTCCCTGAACCGTCACTGCAATGACCAGCGGCCCCGTGGACCTGCAGCTATCACCTCCAGCCAGAACCGCTCCGTAGAATTCGGCTTCAGCAATAAAACCCGAGACGAATTCCTGAATTTCCGCATCGGGGATCTGATCGGGTCGACCCAGACTCAGAAACAGGGACTGTGGGATCCCGCCCATGGCAGCAATGTCGCTGATATTGACCGCAGCCGCTTTCCGGCCCAGGTCATGCATGGAGCTCCATGCTCGCTTAAAGTGAACATCTTCAATCAATAAATCTGTACTGGTCAACAGTTCCTGACCGTCCTGTTGAGGTTGAACCGAACAATCATCGCCGATTCCCTGGGTAAGATGATCTCCTTTTTTGGCCTGTTGTTGAATCCAGCGGATCAGGGCAAACTCGCCCATTTTGTTATGACCTTGAGACATCATTCTTCTTTCCATGATTAAATGTTAATATTCAATTATTATTTTTCTTTTACCTCTTGTCAAGAAAAGCCACCCTTCAACATAAAAAAAGCGGCCGGACTCTGGAGTCGACCGCTTTTTCAGCATCTTTCTTAAAGCTTTTCCGCTTCTTGCTTACCCAAGCTGCGGTCCGGCCTTGGTAAAATCGAAATCATCGTTGCTGACGATGTACTTGCGGAAATTCTCCACAAACATTGCGGCCAGCTCTCCAGCGCTACGGTCAAAAGCAGCGGAATCTTTCCAGGAGTTGCGGGGATTCAGCAGTTTGGCATCCACCCCCGGTAACGCTTTGGGGATGCTCAGGCCAAAAAACTCAGTCTGTTCGAATTCCGCCTGATTGATGCTGCCATCAAGAATCGCATTGATACAACCCCGGGTGGCCTTGATACTCATGCGTTTCCCGGTGCCGTAACCGCCCCCGGTCCAACCGGTATTAACCAGGAAGGCATTGACTTGATATTTTTCCATCTTTTCACCCAGCAGTTTGGCGTACTCGGTGGGATGAAGGGGCAAAAAGGCTTCACCGAAGCAAGCGGAAAAAGTCGCCTGCGGCTCAGTGATGCCGCGTTCGGTACCGGCGACTTTGGCCGTATAACCGGACAGAAAGTAGTACATGGCCTGCTCCCGAGTCAGTTTGGACACCGGCGGCAAAACGCCGAAAGCATCGCAAGTCAGGAAAATGATGTTGCGCGGATGCCCGCCCTTCAAAGCAGGTTCATGGTTGAGGATATGCTCAATGGGGTAAGAGACCCGGGTATTCTCGGTTTTGCTGCTGTCACTGAAGTCAATGACTCCGGCTTCGTCATAGGAGACATTTTCGAGCAAGGCGTTGCGCTTGATGGCATTGAAAATTTCCGGCTCGTTTTCAGGGGACAGGTCGATACACTTGGCATAGCAGCCGCCTTCGAAATTAAAAATCCCGTCTTCATCCCAACCATGCTCATCGTCACCGATCAGCTTGCGTCTGGCGTCAGTGGACAGGGTTGTTTTCCCGGTCCCGGAAAGGCCGAAAAACAGGCAGACATCACCAGCGGCGCCGACATTGGCACTACAATGCATGGAGAGGATATTCTCCAGCGGCAGCCAGTAATTCATCATGGTGAAAATCCCTTTTTTCATCTCTCCGCCATACCAGGTCCCACCGATAATCGCGACGTTCTTTTCAATGTTGAAAATCACGAAAACCTCGGAGTTCAGCCCCATCTCCCGCCAGCGGTCGTTGGTCAGGCCGGCGGCATTGTAAACGGTGAATTGGGGAGTAAATTCGGCCTGTTCACTGCTCCCTGGCCGGATAAACATATTTTTTACAAAATGGGACTGCCAGGCTATTTCAGTGACAAAGCGGACATTTTTACGTGTCTGCGGATTGGCCCCGCAAAATCCGTCGGTGACATAAACATCCTTGCCGGAAAGATAATCAATGACCTCGGAATAAAGCTGGTCGAAAATGCTGCTGGAAACCGGTTGGTTGATTTTCCCCCAGGCCAGTCTCTCAGCAGACGGAGCCTGTTTGACAAAATATTTGTCTTTGGGTGAACGACCGGTAAATTTGCCGGTATCGACCATCATGGTTCCGTTCGCAGAAAGCGCACCCTCTTTATTTCGGCTTTCATGCTCGAAAAGTTCGTCGTAACTCAGATTGTGATAAACCTTACCAACTGTTTTCAGACCTAACTTTTCGGCACTTAAATCATTCATCTTGATCTCTCCATCCTGTGTTTATATAAAATTATTTTTAATTCGCCGGCGGCGGCGACCTGCAAAGCGGAAGCTTTTCTGTTAAAATTTCTCCGTAAATGGAGATTTGCAGTTTTATAGCTTAATCTCTGAACCAAAAACAACCCTAGAAGAATGAAATATCGAGACAAATTTTTTTGGTGATTTAAAAAAAGATATGATGACTCCCTTTTGTATAGCTTGGCAAATCAAGCTATATTGACGCCGTCGGAAATTTATTCTATCTCCGCAAAGGCTTATTTTTATGAAAGTTTTTATTACCGGCGGAAGCGGGTTTGTCGGACGTGAAATCATCAGACAATTGAGCGAAAGAAAGCATCAGGTCAGAGCCCTGGTCCGCAACCCGGACAATATTAAAGAGTACAACCAAATTGAAAAAGTTCAAGGCGACACAACCTTGCCGGAAACCCTGAGCGGTATTTTGGAGGGGTGCGATGCAATCATACACCTGGTCGGTATCATCCGGGAATTTCCGGCCCGGGGAATCACTTTTCAGCGCGTCCACACCGAATCGACTGCGAATATTGCCAAAGCTGCCGCGGCCCAGGGAGTCCGGCGCATTCTGCACATGAGCGCCAACGGCACCCGTGCCGAGGCATCAACAGGCTATCATCAAAGCAAATGGGCTGCGGAAGAGATAATCCGCAATACAGACCTTGACTGGACAATTTTCCGGCCTTCGTTGATTTTCGGCCCCGGTGATGAGTTTATCAACCTGCTGGCACGGATGATCAAAAAACTGCCGCTGGTTCCGGTCCTGGGTGACGGCCGCTACCGGATGCAGCCGGTCAGTGTTAAAAACGTTGCACAGGGGTTTGTCAAAGCACTGGAGGTCCCTGCGACCATCGGCAAAGTTTATCACTGCTGCGGGCCGGAGACCTACAACTACAACGAGCTGTTGGATATTATCGCCCACACCCTGGGGAAAAAAACCACTGTCTGTAAACTCCACCAGCCGCTGTTTCTGGTCAAACCCGCTGTCGCGGTGTTGCAAAGCCTACCGTTTTTTCCGCTGACCGCTGATCAATTGCAGATGCTGCTGGAAGGAAATACCTGTGACAACGACAGCTGGGCCAAGGAGCTGCAACTCACACTGTTACCTCTTGCGGATGAGCTTAAAACCTACCTGCACTGATCCCCGGCGGTCAGGGTGCCTACCGGTATAAAAATACCCGTGGCTGAGCAACCCAGGGTTCACATCAGAATAAAAGGTGTCAACAAGTCAAAATAAATTAATTTTTTCGTCAAGGAGGGTCGATCTGGCCTCACCGCCCTGGGTATGGACCAAACTTTCCAAAAGCACTTTCCCGCCAATGGCAGCCGTCTTTTTAACGAGTTCTTCCGCAGTCTTGCCATCATGACGCCGGAAGGCATCCAGCAGCTTCTCATGCTCATCTACGGAAATCTCCATCCGCCCAGCCACGGAAAGTGACGCCATCCGCAAGCGGTTGAATTTCATTCCCAATTGTTGGATAAGTTCAAAAAGTTTACTATTGTCGGCGGCCTTGATAAAAGTATCGTGAAACTCGTTATGGATCCGGAAGAAGGCTTTGACATCCCCCTCTGCAGCCAGATTGCGAAGCTTTTCGTTGATGGCTTCCAGCTTTTCGAGTTCTTTATCAGTCAGGTTGACCGCTGCCAATTCCGCAGCATAGCCTTCCAATATACTTTTGATCGCGTAAAATTCCTGCACATCTCGCTCGGAAAGAGCGGCGACAACCGCTCCCTTGCGGGGAATAACCGTCAGGTAGCCTTCCGATTCCAGTTGCCGGAACGCTTCCCGGATCGGGGTCCGGCTGATTCCGAACCGTTCTGCCAGCTCCGGTTCCGCAACCTTCTCACCGGGTTTAAGACTCCCTTTGAGAATCGCTTCGCGAATTGTTTCGAGAATTTTCTCACGTAACGTCTGGTGCCGTTCAATCTGTTTCGTTTTCAAAAGCTGTCTCCCGTACACAATTTAGTGAATTGTATACAGTATACATATGATGTCAATCTTTTTTTGCTTGTCTCCAGCTACAGTTTTACTTCTGCAGCGCAGTAGATTTTTCCTCCTCTGCTGACTATTATAAAGAACGGCTCCCGGATCGCCCTTGCGGCTCTTTTGCCGTGCCCGGAGCCACTGCAGAATACCGCTTAGAGCTGGTCACCGGAACCTGCATTTCAATAACAATCGACCTGGAAAGAATCCGTAGCAATGCCCAAAAATCTCTATGTTCATATTCCCGCCCAACGCTTGGCAGCAAGCCTGCCGTTTTTGACGGAGTATGCTCTGCATGCGGAAGTCGCCTGCCACGAAGTCACTTTGGAAAAACTGGATTTTGAGTTACTGGCGGATTGTGCCGCAGAATTGCGGGAATCTGGCCTGGGAACGACTCTCCATGCCCCCTTTACCGGCATTGATCCCGGGAGCGACCAAAGAAAAACCCTCCGAGCCTCGCTAGCAAATGCCGAACTTACTTTCCTGCTGGCCAATAAGCTGAAGGCACAAAAAATTATTTTTCACCCGGAAATCCCCTGCTCCAGCGACCCGAGAATTCTGTCGAAATGGTTGGCTCATTCCCTGTCGTTCTGGCAAAACCTCATTCCGACGGCTGAAGAGATTGGCGCAATCATCTGCCTGGAAAACATATACGATCAGCAACCGCAACAGTTGTTACAGCTACTTAGCACCCTCGATACCCCCTGGGTCGGTCATGTCTTTGATATTGGCCACTGGAATATTTTTGCCCACACCGGGCTAGCGGAATGGTTGGAGCTGCTTGGTCCGTTCCTCAAACATATGCATCTGCACGACAATTGGGGTCTTAATGATGATCACCTTCCCCTTGGTCAGGGTAACGCTCCCCTGGGCACGCTCTTTTCATGGTTACAGAGCGTGCCGAACCCGCCATCACTGACTCTTGAAAACAGACACCTTTCGGACGCCAAAGACTCCCTGGCCTTTTATCGCGCCCATTTTGCCAAAGACGACTGAGAAGCCGGCCTACCACCGGCTAAGGCTGCCCACCCACATCATCGATATGAGCAGCCTGCCAACAGTAAAACCAAATCTGGGCTTGCTCAAGAAGATAAAGAAACAGCCCGACCACAACTACGGCCGTGAAATGTGTGGCAATACTGCCGGAAAAGCAGTAAAACCCGAAAAAAGCACTGCGGTAGCCCAGATGTTTCCAGCCTGGGTCTGGGCGGTTGCCACTGGCCAGCCCGGTTAAAATCAGCACAGTCGCAGAAAAACAATAAACGGCCAGGGCAATATCCACCAAAGCTGGCGAAGGCGGATACCCGAGAATGTGGCGGAATGATTCCGGGGCGAGGAGGAAAAGGTTGATCTCCCGGCCGCAGAAAGCTCCGATGCTGAGCAGCAGAAACAAGATGGCCTCAAGCAATTTCCGACCCGACATCAGCTGATATTCCCGGTTTCGTGTCCCGAATCCGGGACCGGTTCTAAGTATCATGCTGTTTCTATCACATCTGGCCATGAGGTCCTCCGTTGGTTTCTTCAGTTGCAGCTTGGAAATTGCTCTGCAGGTATTGTTCCGGTCATCAGCCCCGGCGGGCTGCTGTTGACAGATCCTCTCTTATCCTCAACCGGTATGACTCGGTAGCGGCTGCTTACTGTCTTCTTCCCGCTCGTCGTCCTCTTCGTCCCAGCCGGTCCACATCGCCTTGATATGTTCCATGGGAGTATGTCCCAGGGTTGCCAGGTAAATATGGGTCGGCAGAAAAGCTATCAGCATGCAGGCGAGCAGGAAATGCAGCCCAACCAGAATTTTCAGCCCTCCCAGCATGACGATCAATCCCCGCAATGGCTCGACATTGGTCAGCAGGATCCCGGACAGGCTGACCAAGGGAACCAGGACAAACATGATTGCCAGGTAGGCGGATTTCTGCAACGGATTGAACTTGTTTTCCGGGGTCGGGTGATGTGGATTCTCCCAGCCCAGAAAGTAAGTAAGAAAGTAAAATTTCGCCTGTTTGACCAGACCGGTTTTCAGATCCTCCACTTTGGGGACATAGAGGTTTGCCATGGTCCTGGCGATGAACAGGTAGTAGAAAAACCAAAGCGAGAAGGAAACGGCAACCACATACCCCGCCGCGTTATGCAAGTAGATTGCAGATTTGTAACTTCCCAACCAGGAGATGTATTCGGGGAAACGGATCTGCGCTCCTGAGACCATTAAAGTCACGATGCCCAGTGCATTGAGCCAATGCCAGATTCTGACCGGGGTCGGTTGCAGGTAAACTCTTTTTTTCTTTTTCATGACTATTCCCCTTTATGTTGCCGGTTTTTTCTGGTTAAAAACCGTAGCGTTCCATGCCCGATCGGCATGACCAGTCCGGCGCAAATAATCAGCAGTCCCATAATATTGAGAGAAGCATTGCGGGTGCTGCCGCTCATATAAAAGTCCGGAGTGCCATACAGGGCTTCCAGGACTGGGCCCTTCTCCACCGCAATCTGTTCGTAATTGCCGCCGGGCAGTGGCAGTGCGACAAAACTCGTCTGCAGACTCTTCGGCCCGGACGCATGACAGAATGTGCAGTCATAGCGGCTTTCGAGGGTACTCAGGTCGTGGGACAGCATGCTTGGCACCAGGGTCCCTTCCAGCCTGAGGTCCTGGTATTTCGGATTCCGGTTAAAAGTCCTCAGCTCTGCTAAAGAGATCAGATTGTCATTATTGATATCGATCAAAGAGCGAATGCTCTTTCCACCAGCCACAGTCGAAAGGTCAGCATAGCTGGGAAACACATAGTCCCCGAAGACCCGTTGTTGTTGTTTCTGGGTGATATTCAGGACAATTTTGTACCCTTTTGACGAGGTATGACAGGTAATGCAGGGCAATGCACTGATATGCAGATCAGCCTGGGGCAACCACTCCTGATGGGCCTGCACCACACTCTCCGCGCTATGGCAGGTGCCGCACTGCTGATTCATCTGCGGCGCTGAAACCGCTGCCAGCCCCTGCGCCTCATGGGGATTGTGACAATCCTTGCAGGCAGCATATTCAGCGTGTTTTGTGGCCAGGTATTGCGCTCCGACCTCTTCGTGACAATCGAGACATGCCGCTTTGGTGACTGCCACGCCATCATCCGGGTGCGCATCGGTGACCGATTCGTGACAAGTCAGGCAACCCATCTGGGCATGGGCTGTATGATCGTATTTCTCCAAATTGATCAGCAAGTCTGCACCGACCATTTCCACATCACCGTGGCACCCCAGACAGTCATCCACCTCCATGGCGGGCACTGGTGCGGGAATGAAAAACAGGAGCAACAGCAGGGGCCATGTTTTTATTTTTATCCTGCTCAATGGTTTCATGATCATTCCTCTTTCCTTGGCTCTTCCAAGCGGCCGATACGTAAATTTCCCTGCCCTTCCGGCGAACCTTACCTGTTTTTGACCGGGAGCGGTTTTTGCTGCTCCTGACGCTTGCCGAAGATTCCCTTGATCAGCCCATAGACCAGGGTGAACACCGGCAGTAGTTGCAGCACAATGATTAACCCACAGGTCGCCAGGAACAGATAGACCAGGGTCATACTGTCATCCTGACGTGCGGCAGTTTCCGCAGCGATAGCCGGCATTGCGGCAACCAGAACAAGAATCGTGGTGAGGCATTGTTGATATTTTCTTTTCATTGCGGTACCCCTTTCATGCAATCGATCACTGCTCGGCCAGCAGGCCGAATGGTTATTTTTCCCTGCTAAACAGGCTGAAAACCCTCCACCGCGCATTCGACGACGGAACGCAGCTCTTCATTATCTTCAGAATCATGTGGCTTCAAAGCGTGGTAAAAGATGCCATCTTTACGAATGCGACGGAGCGTTTCTAGCGAGCTGTCATCCGAAATCAGAATGATCTTCAGGTTTTTATTGCACTTCCGCATCAGGGCGATGACATCCACGGAGGCAATTTTTTCTTCAAATGCATCCCCAAGGATAACGATCGGCTCCTGCTTCTGAACAATCTTGGCAATCGCATAGGCTGCGGAGCCGGTTGTTTCCACGTCATAATTCGAATTCTCAAAGAATTCGGCCAATTTCGTTCTCGCCTTTTCATCACGATCCGCTATCAACACTTTTCGCGCTCTCATATGTGACTCCGTTCTTTTCTAGCGCCCGCTATGGTCGATCACCTTGGTTCTGGTCTGCGGCGCAATACCTTTCAGCATGCCGATAAACATCAAAACCGCGGGGATACATTGAAGACCGATGATCAAGCCGAAAAAGACCACAAAGAATTTCATGATCGGCGAGAATCCGAGCCCCAGATCACAGAACATGAACAAACCCGCAACAATGATTGCGACACCGACAGCGGCCAACCTGTAGAATTTTTTTCGTTTCATAAGTTTCTCCTGTTAAGGAACTGTTGCCGACGCCTTTACTAAACAGCAACCTGCATACCAAAACAGAACCTTCTTCTGTTTATTTTTTTACTTCAGTATTTCTGGTAGGTTATAAGGGATGGACAAATAAACGCTGGTGTTTTCCTACGAGCAAGGTCCTAAAATTCCTATCGCGCAGGAATTTTCCTGTTGCGCAGGAATCGATCAGGACTTTTTCTCATCTTCAAGGAAATGAACGGCCTGAGGACAACCTTGCTCTCCAGGCCGAACGGGTTGACTGCAATCTGTTCGGGCAGATGGTACTGATGGGAAACGGCCTGGCAACCGTTAAGCGGGCGGCTACAAACCTTTTTTTCTTTGAGCCGCGCCCTTGGCCGTCTGAATACGGACATGGGTCGGTAGATCTCTTCCGAAAAGGGTCTTCTTGTCCCCCGCGGTGTAAAGTGATTGTTCCAGAACATTAATCAGTTCCCTGACATTGCCGGGCCATGGATATAGTTCACATAGCTGCAGATATTCCGGTGACATCTGTTTTGCGGGAAGTTTGTTTTTCTGGCAAAGCAATGGCAAATGATGGCGCGCCAATGGAATGATATCCTCCTTCCGGTCACGGAGCGCAGGTAATTCAACGAAACACCCCCGTAACAGATCCAACAGAGCGTCTGAAAACTGCCCTTTTGAGGCCAGGGCGTCCAGCTCACAGCTGGTGGTGGAAATGATTCGGAACTCTCTTCGGCCTGAGCTCGCGGTCAATATTTTTAACAATTCCCCTTGCCCCGAACTCTCGAGATCATTCACATCGTCCAGCAACAACGTGCCATGACCCACCTGTTGAAAGGTATCCTCCAACTGCCGTATTCCAAAGCCGGTGCCGCAGGGACACCAGACAAACGGTTCCACAGATCTGCTTCCGACCAGATGGATATAGCGCGCAAACAGGTCTTTCCCGGTTCCGGTTTCCCCTTGGATGATGACATTTTCATCCCCCTGAGCCATTTTTTCAGCGATTCCAAGAGCCAACCGGGTTTTGCCATTTTCCGCGATGATTCGTGGCGCGCCGGCCGGCCGCTGCTGTTGCGCTGTGTTCGTTCTTCTGAGGATCAGGACCGAGCCGTCCAGGGTATATTCAATATCTTCAGCGCTGATTCCCGGAATCTCGCTTTTCAGGCTCAGATTCTCCAGCAAGGCCATGGCCTTTTCAAGACAATCCCGCCCTTCCCCCAATTGTTGCAGCAGCGCAGTTACTCCTGCGTTATGCCCTTTGTTGCTCTTCCTCATTGTCCTTGCCTTTCTTGAGAAGTCTCATTCGAGTCGAAGGTCAAACAGACATAGAGACTTGCAAAGCATCTGTCATGCCAATTTTTTGTCTACTTCAGAATGTTTGTAGGGTTATTTACCTAAGGGGGCAATGTCTTGGCAGTCTGAACCGATAGAAATTTTCCTGTATCACGCACCGTTCAGAATTTAATTTATGCGAGCAAATGACTTTATGCTGATTTCTTTTTTGCGATTTCGGCAATAACAGCTGGCGTGGTCCGCTCAATTCTTCCTGGCAATACCGTGTTTTTTCAGCAGCGCATACAGCCGTGATTGGGAGAGTCCGGAAATCCGGCAGGCCGCGGGGATATCGTCGGCGCTGGTTGCCATCAATTTCAACAGATATTCATTCTCGGCCTGTTGATAGATAGCTTCTCGGAAATCCTGCAATTTTGGTATGTCGCTAACATTCAGGTTCAGGTCATTTTTCTCGGTTGATGAATTTTCCATTTCCGCGCGGCGGACATGGACCCGAATGTGGCTGGGCAAATGTTTGGAATAAAGTGTCTGATCAAAATGGGCGGCGGCCAAGGCCCGTTCCAGGGTGTTGACCAGTTCGCGGACATTCCCCGGCCATGGGTAAAGACTCAGCATTTCGAGAAATTCCGGTGCAAACCCCTTGGAGGGCATGCCATAGCGGGCACAAAACTTATCCACATAATGCCTGGTAAGAATGTGGATATCTTCCATCCGCTCCCGCAACGGCGGCAACTCGATAACAAAAGAGCGCAACCGAAACAGCAGATCACTACGAAAACGACCGGCCTCAACCATGGCGTCAAGATCCCGGTTGGTTGCGGCAATGAGACGAAAATCGCTGGTTTTTTCCTTACTCTGCCCGAGGGGGCGGAAGCGCCGTTCCTGCAGCACGCGAAGAAAGGCTTTTTGTAATACTGGAGGCAGCTCGCCGACCTCATCGAGAAACAAGGTCCCTTTATGGGCCTGTAGAACCAAGCCGTCCTGTGCCCTGTCGGCACCGGTAAAGGCCCCCTTTTCATGTCCAAACAGCAGACTTTCGACCAGGGTTTCCGGTAGAGAGGTACAGTCGACCACAACAAAATTTTCCTGCCTGCGTTGACTGTTGTCATGAACCGCGCGGGCAATCAGCTCCTTGCCGGTCCCGGTCTCTCCGGTGATGAACACATTGGCGTCACTGGCGGCGGCTTGCGCCACCTGGTCGAGACAACTCAACAGGGCCGGACTGCTGCCAATGATTCCGTCCCGTTTCAACGATACCGGTTTGCGATGACGGACAACCTCTAGTTTTTCTTTGCGGTACTGCAGTGCCCTTTCCAGGGAAAGGGTAATCTCTTTGATGGAAAAACCTTTTTCAATGTAGTCCCATGCCCCGCTTTTTATGGCCAGTTCCGCGCCGTTGGGATCTCCGTAGCCAGTCATGATGATAACTTCAGGTTTGGAAGGGCTCATCTCAATGGCCGGCAAAGCATCCAAACCATTTCCGTCAGGCATCTGGACATCGAGAAAAACTACATCAAATTGCCCTTGCTCTGTCATTGCCAGGGCCTGTTTCAAGGTCATGGCCGAAAGCGCAGCGTGGCCTTTGCGCGTTACCAGCGCAGACAACGTTGAACACATCATCTCGTCATCATCGACAATCAGAATCTCGGCCATTTCATCACCATTTCAAATAAGAATAATCTTTCGCTGCTCTTTTTTCCTGATTACGAAGGGTCCACGCTGCTCGGTAAGCCGACCGCGGACCGTTGTCCTTCATTTGCTGGTAAAAAATGCGGTCAGGGAATTTAATCCGGGGGGAAAGAAAAGGAGAATAAGGACCGGAAGGCATTCCAGATAAAGCGTTCAGCGCGTTGGTCGGACGGTTGAACAAGAAGGTTTCTTCGGTTTGGGTCACAGGCTCACCTTCCCGATAGTACGATGTAAGTTGTGCCTATTTTCCTCAAGGTAAAAACTCCGAGAGCAAATGTCAACCTCTGTTTCCCGGGTTCTTCCTGCGGATCAATGACAAAGGACACTTCAAATGAAGTGTCCTTTGTCTGGTTTTCGCTTTTATTGCCGCTTTCTATTGGTTCCTGCTGGCAACCTGAATCCGAATCAGAGCCCGCTGCAAAGCCGCTTCCATGACGGCGTGCTGCTTATCATCCTCGGAGAGGGTTTTCAATGCGCTTTCTGCCCGCCCCAGGGCGGCTTTGGCCCGGTTCAGATCGATTTCATCAGCTTTTTCCGCGGTATCGACCAAAACCGTGACCTTGTCTTCTTCGACTTCCAGATAACCCCAGTTTACAGCAACATGGAACAGTTCCTGCCCCTTGCGATAGGAAAGTTCGCCAACCTTCAATGTTGTCAGCAGGGGCGTATGCCCGGGAAGAATGCCGAGTTCGCCCATGAAACCAGGGGCGGTCAATTCATCGACCTCTTCCGACAGGACCTTTTTGTAAGGGGTAACCATTTCCAGAGTTAATTTTTCTGCCATCAGAACGTTCCTTTATGCGAGTTAAGCCGATCGGACTTTTATGCGGCCGCCATTTTCTGCGCCCGTTCGATGGCTTCTTCAATCGTTCCGACCATATAGAATGCCTGTTCGGGAAGGTTGTCATGTTTACCTTCGACAATCTCCTTGAAGCCCCGGATGGTATCCTTCAATTCCACGTATTTGCCCGGCGAGCCGGTGAAGACTTCGGCAACGTGGAACGGCTGCGACAGGAATCGCTGAATTTTACGGGCCCGCGCCACCACCAGCTTATCCTCTTCGGAAAGTTCATCCATCCCGAGGATAGCGATAATATCCTGCAGATCCTTGTAACGCTGCAGAATATATTGTACGTCACGGGCGACCTTGTAGTGCTCTTCGCCGACCACCTGCGGATCAAGAATCCGGCTGGTTGAATCAAGGGGGTCGACCGCTGGATAGATCCCCAGCTCTGCAATCTGCCGGGAAAGAACCGTGGTCGCATCCAGGTGGGCGAAGGCCGTTGCCGGAGCCGGGTCGGTCAAGTCATCGGCCGGCACATAAATCGCCTGTACCGAAGTGATCGAACCTTTATCCGTCGTGGTGATCCGTTCCTGCAATTCACCCATTTCAGTGGACAGGGTCGGTTGATAACCGACCGCTGAAGGAATCCGCCCCAGCAGGGCCGAAACTTCGGAACCGGCCTGGGTAAAACGGAAAATGTTATCAACGAACAACAACACGTCCTGGCCTTCTTCGTCACGGAAATATTCGGCCACGGTCAAAGCGGACAAGGCAACTCGAGCCCGGGCTCCCGGTGGTTCGTTCATCTGGCCATAAATCAGGGCGGCCTTGTCCAGAACGCCCGACTCTTTCATCTCTTCCCAAAGGTCGTTTCCTTCCCGGGTCCGTTCGCCGACTCCGGCAAAAACCGAAAAACCACCATGCTGCTGGGCAACATTGTTGATCAGTTCCATAATCAGAACCGTCTTGCCGACACCGGCACCACCGAACAGGCCAATTTTTCCACCCCGTGAATAGGGCGCCAGCAAGTCGACGACCTTGATCCCCGTTTCAAAAGATTCGACCTTGGTCGACTGGTTGATAAAGGCCGGAGCAGGACGGTGAATCCCCCAGGCTTGTTCCGCTTCAACCGGCCCGCGCTCGTCGACGGGCTCGCCGACGACATTGAGAATCCTGCCAAGGGTCTTGCCCCCCACCGGCATCAGAATCTGGTCGCCGGTATCGAGCACATCCTGACCGCGAACCAGACCATCAGTGGAGTCCATGGCAATGGTCCGGACCGTGTTTTCCCCCAGATGCTGGGCAACCTCGCAGACCAGGTTCCACTCGCCGTTACCAAGAGATGGATTGGTGATCTTCAAGGCGTGAAAAACCTCCGGCAATTTGCCGGGCTCGAACTCGACGTCGACAACAGGACCGATAACCTGTGTGATCTTCCCTTTGTTCATAACGAAACCTTTCCTCCTTATTCACAACGGAATAAGCCTATGTAAAAAGTAAAATCTCTTTGTTATTTAATCGATTCGGCGCCGGAAATAATCTCCATCAATTCTGTGGTAATCGCGGCCTGCCGGGCACGGTTATACTGCAGAGTCAGCTTACCAATCATTTCAGCGGCATTCCTGCTGGCACTGTCCATGGCCGACATCCGGGCTCCCTGCTCGGACGCATTCGATTCCAAAAGTCCGCGGAATAATTGCACCTCAACCATTTTCGGGAGGATTTCACCAAGCACGACCGCCCGGTTTGGCTCATAGAGATAATCGACCGCTGATTCATTAATATCCATAGAATCATCCGGCTTAATCGGCAAAACCTGCTCAAAGGTAACATTTTGTACAATGGCGCTCTGAAAAGCATTGTAGAGCAGGAAGACAGCGTCATAGGTTTCATCGGTATATTTGCTGATGACCTCTTCGCCAATAAGCTGAGCCGTTTTATAGGTTGCATCCGTGGTGATATTCTCATAGACCTTGACGATTTTATCGCCGAGCCGGCTTTTGAGAAAATCGCGCCCTTTCCGACCGATAATCATCAGGTCGATAGCGTCGTAGCCCTCTTCGTTGCGACGAATGTAGCGCTCCGCTTCTTTGGAAACGTTGGCGTTAAAACCTCCACACAAGCCGCGATCAGCAGTCATCAAGACCACCAGGGCGCGCCTTGTACCACGCTGGTTTAAAAGCGGATGAGCTTCGGCCTCTTCGCGCATGGCCAGATGGGAAAGCACCGTGTGCATTTTCTCCGCATAGGGGCGAGCCGCAACGGCAGCCTCCTGGGCACGCCGCAATTTAGCCGCTGCCACCATTTTCATCGCTTTGGTGATCTGCTGGGTATTTTTAACCGAGCTGATCCTTTTTTTGATGTCTTTCAGACTGGGCATCTGTTCAACCTTTTAGGCAATCAGGCTACAAATTGAGTTTTGAACTCATCCAGGGCGGTTCTGATTCGACCTTCCAGTTCGCTGTCGAGTGCCTTTTTCTCAGCGATATCTTTGATGATATCAGCATGGTTCGCCTTCATGAAAGCCAGCATTTCGCTCTCATAGCGTTGCACAGCAGTGGTTGGATAAGTATCCACGTAACCGTTGCTGGCGGCAAAAATCGAGAGTACCTGAATGGCAACCGGCATCGGCTGATACTGCCCCTGCTTGAGGATTTCAACCAGCCGCGCACCTCGATTAAGCTGGGCCTGGGTGGTTGCGTCCAGATCTGAACCGAACTGGGCAAAGGCGGCCATCTCCCGGTATTGCGCAAGCGCCAGACGCAAAGTTCCGGCAACCTGCTTCATCGCTTTGACCTGCGCCGAACCACCGACCCGGGAGACGGAAAGGCCGACGTTGATCGCCGGGCGAACCCCGGAATAAAACAGGTCCGTCTCCAGGAAGATCTGCCCGTCCGTGATCGAGATGACGTTGGTCGGGATATAAGCGGAAACATCACCAGCCTGGGTTTCGATAATCGGGAGAGCGGTCAACGACCCTGCCCCCTCGGCATCGTTCAATTTGGCGGCACGTTCCAAAAGCCGGCTGTGCAGGTAGAAAACGTCCCCTGGGAACGCTTCCCGTCCCGGTGGCCGTCTCAGCAGCAAGGACAGCTGACGGTAAGCGACGGCCTGTTTTGACAAGTCATCATAAATAATCAGTGCATGCCGGCCGTTATCCCGGAAAAACTCACCCATTGTGACTCCGGTATAGGGCGAAATATACTGCAGAGGAGCCGGGTCCGAGGCCGTTGCCGCAACCACGATGGTATAATCCATAGCGTCATGCTGACGCAGTTTGTCAACCACCTGGGCAACCGTCGACCGTTTCTGGCCGATGGCAACGTATATACAAATGACACCGTTCCCCTTCTGGTTGATGATGGTGTCAATAGCCACTGCGGTTTTCCCGGTCTGCCGGTCACCGATAATCAACTCCCGTTGCCCGCGGCCGATCGGCACCATTGAATCGATAGCTTTGAGCCCGGTCTGCATCGGCTCATGGACCGATTTCCTGGAAACGATCCCCGGGGCCTTAATTTCAACCTGGCTATAGGTTTCCGTCTGAATATCACCCTTGCCGTCAATCGGAATACCAATTCCGTCGACAACCCGGCCAATCAGGGCTTCGCCAACCGGAACCTGGACGATTTGCTCGGTGCGTTTGACCAGGTCGCCTTCCTTGATATGCTCGGCATCACCAAGGATTGCGGCACCGACATTGTCTTCCTCCAGATTGAGAACCATGCCCATGATCCCACCCGGAAATTCCAACAGTTCTCCGGACATCGCTTTATCAAGGCCATGAATGCGGGCAATGCCGTCACCGACTGAAATAATGGTGCCGGTCTCGCTGACTTCGACTTCACGACCGAAATTTTCTATCTGCTTCTTAATAATCGCACTGATTTCTTCCGCTCTGATTTCCATGATATTTCATCACCCCTTTGCTAAGGTATCTGCAATCCGTTTCAGCTGGGTTTTCACGCTGCCATCAAATATTTTTCCGCCCATTTCAGCTAGAATGCCGCCAATAAGGGCTTCGTCTCTTTCAATACTGAGAATAATTTTCTTCCCGATCTGCTGTTCAAGTCCGGTTTTGATAGCCTCAGCTTTCGGCTCTGGTAATTCGTGGGCGGTTTTTATTGTTGCCCTTAACACTCCGGAGCGATCATCTGCCAAACGGCGATAATTTCTCGCGATGTCACCAAGATAAATTATTCGTCCTTTTTGCAGAAGAAGATCGAGAAAATTCTGCAACCCCGCCGACAATTGCAACTTGTCGCCGATATCACGCATGATAGCCAGCTTTTTCTCCAATGGAAAAGTCGGGCTATCCAATAACAGTCTCAGCAGGTCTTCCTTTTTCAAAAGCTCCGCAAGCTGGCCGACCTCATCTGAAAACCGCTCAATCAGCTTTTGTTCCTCAGCAATGTTGAGCAACGCTTTGGCGTATCTTATGGCTATCGCACTGTCACTCAATGTAACTCTCCCACTTTTTGAATGTATTCATCAATCATGCGAGTATCGTCTTCTTTGGTGAAGTTCTTTTTCAGCAAGTCTTCGGCCAGGGCAACTGCCAGTTGAACAGCTTCCCGCTGTAACTCCTCGCGCGCTTTGGCAACCTCAATATCCGCGGTCCGTTCGGCATCGGCTTCGATTTTTGCGGCCATCGCCTTGGCATTTTCAATGATCCGTTGCTTTTCCAATTCACCTTCGCGGCGGATCGAAGCACTGATTTCTGCAATTTCGACAGTTGCCTGATTCAGCTTCAGATCATATTCGGCAAACTTGGCCTCAGCTTCTTCCTTTGCCTTTTTTGCCTCAGAGAGCGCTTTCTCAATTTCCTCGCTCCGCCCGGCCAATCCTTTTTTAAGCGGTTTCCGCAAAAAATAAACCAGCAAGGCAACCACAATCGAAAAATTCAGGACACGGTATAAAAAATCCTTGAGCAGGACGCCGCTGTCGGCATGATGTTCGGCTCCTCCTGAAGCGAAGGCAACCACGCTGACGAGCAGGACGATTCCCAAGGTTAATATTGCTGTCTTAACTTGTTTCTGCAACATACTCAGATCCATCCTTTTCGTTAGGCAACATCTCTGCCGAGGATTTTCGAAGCGATTTGCCCGGCCAAACTGTCCACTTCATCTTTAAGCTTCTGACTTGCGTCGCCTGCTTCGCGATGAACCTTCTCTTTAATCTGCAGCAACCGATCTGCGGCTTTGTGATGTGCCTCGGCGAGCAAAGCTGCTTCCTGTTCTACTCCTGATTTTTTGAGCTTATTGCGTTCGTCATTGGCTACGCTCTTCGCATCCTGCAACTGCTGCTGATAGTGCTGCATCTTATTATCAATTTCAACCTGCAGGTCTTTAGCGCGTAATTGAGATGACTGAATGGTTTCTCGGCGTTGAGTAATAATTTTTTGGAGAGGTTTGTACAAAATTTTGTTCAGGATGAAAAGAAGGACTGCAAAATTAAGGAATTGCAGACCAAGGGTCCAGTCGACACTGATCACCTAGTTCACCTCATTTCGGTTTGAAAGTCGATTTACTGTATACAGTATACAACAGATCGATTATATAAACGGGGTTTCAAGTTAAGGAAGGGCATAGCTATCATACTTTTCTGATTCTTGTCAAGCCTATGATTCCTCTTTGCAAATGCTGTTTTGACAAGCCGATTATTTCTTTTTTGGCTCCCCTCCAACCGCGGGTTTCAGCTCTTTTGGGCTGGTCATTTTTACCTCGCCGTTAAAGACCACTTTTTCTTCAATTTTAAGTGTTGGCGTTTCAATGCTCCCGTCAATAACCGCAGGAGCCCTTAACTCAACGAGGGATGAAGCCTTGATATCCCCTTTGAAGCGGCCACTTAAAATTAAAGCGCCAACGGTTATCTGCCCCTCAATCTCTCCCGTTTCACCAACGACAAGGGTATCGGTTGAAGAGATTTCACCTTTAAAATGTCCATCAAGCCTTACCATCTCGTCAAAACTAAGCTTTCCTTCAAATCGGCTGCCCGACCCGAGAAAAGCTTTGATATCAGCCTTATCTATTGCAACCGGTTTTTTCATCGCTTTCTGCTCCTGCTTTTTAGTTCCAAACATAGATTTCTACTTTTCAATTAATTATTGTTGCAGACCAAGCAGGTCCAGAATCCGGGCCAATTCCCCCTGATCGAAATAACTGATTTCGATCTTGCCCCCCTTCCCCTTCGCAGCCAGTTTGACCTGAGTGGCAAAAAACTGCTGCAGGTCATTTTCCAGAGCAATCAAATCTGGATCGACCTGCTTATTCTCCGGTTTTTTCTCCACTGTTCGATTGCCACTAAAATTCTTGATTTTTTTAATCAACTTTTCAGTGTCACGGACTGACAGTTTTTTCCTGATGACTTCCAGCCCTGCTTCGATGATATCTTCATCACTGTCCAGAGCCAGTAAAGCCCGCGCGTGTCCCATTGTGACTTTATTATCCCGTAGATGTTGCTTGATTTCTTCTGGTAACCTTAATAATCTTAGTGAGTTAGCTACTGTTGAGCGATCTTTCCCAACGCGTTTGGCTACTTCTTCCTGAAGCAAATCAAAACTGTCCATCAAATACCGGTAGGCACTTGCCTCTTCAAGAGGATTCAGGTCTTCACGCTGAATATTCTCTATCAAAGCCATTTCCAGAGCCCAGTCTTCGGAAACATCCTGGATGACCACCGGAACGCGCTCCAGACCAGCCTTTTGGGCTGCCCGCCAACGGCGCTCCCCGGCAATTATCTGGTAATGATCACCCTGTTGCCGGACCACGAGAGGTTGAATAACCCCCTTCTCCTTGATCGATGCCACCAATTCCGCCATTTTGGCATCATTAAAGGTCTTACGCGGCTGCTGGCTGTGCGGCTCCAGTTCCTCAATGGGACATAGAAAATATTTTTTTCCGCCCTCCTGTGCGGCCGAGCTTAATAATGCGCCGATCCCCTTGCCAAGAGCAGGTCTTTTAGGCTTGTTCATATGGCGCCTCCGGTCACGATTTCTTTGGCCAACTCAATGTACGCCTGTGCGCCGCGCGAAGCGATATCGTACATCAATGCAGGTTGGCCATAGCTCGGTGCCTCTGACAGACGAACATTCCTTGGGACAATGGAATTAAATACTTTTTTGCCAAAATGGGTGCGTATCTCATCACTGACTTGATGGCAAAGATTATTTCTTCCGTCAAACATGGTGAGAAGAATACCCCCGAGCTGGAGCTTTGGGTTCAGGTCTTGCTGAACAATTCTGATGGTCTGCATCAATTGCCCCAATCCTTCCATGGCATAAAATTCACATTGCAAGGGAACCAGGACAGAATCGGCAGCACTCAATGAGTTTACTGTTAATAAGCCGAGGGACGGTGGACAATCAACAATGATATAATCAAATTCGTCACGGATTGTTTCAAGTGCATACTTTAATTGTTTTTCTCGTTCGGGTCTTCCTATTAGCTCTATTTCTGCACCGATCAGATTGGTATTGGAGGGGATGACAGATAGATATTTCAATTCGGTTGGCAACATTACCTCAGCGATATTGCTTTCACCCAACAAAACATCATAAACCGTTAAAATAACTTCTGTTTTATCGATTCCAAGACCACTACACGCATTGGCCTGAGGATCCATATCCAGCAGAATCGTTTTTTTTTCAGCGGCCGCTAAAGAAGCAGCCAGATTGACAGCGGTGGTTGTTTTTCCGACTCCACCCTTTTGGTTGGCCACGGCTATGATTTTTGCCATCCTTTTTACTCCTTATACCACACCTGATAACAAACAGTTGTCATACGTCAGGGGAAGATAGCATATGCGTTGATTGAATTCACCTAATTTAAGTCAGAGAAATGTAATGATTGTGTTATTTTTGCAAAACAATTAAGCGACGATTCGATCCGGATAGCGGCAGTTTATAACTTTCTATTGATATGTCTCTGTAATTTTTAAGTTTTTCTGTTCCCAAAGCCGCTAGTTCAGCGTCCCCTTCCGGCCCCTTCATCGCGATTATTTTTCCATGGGTAGACAAAAAAGGTTCACTCATTTCGACAATAACCTCTAAAGAAGCAAATGCTCGCGCGGTAATAATGTCGAATTCTGACTTAAAATCCCCTCGCATTAATAGATTTTCTATCCTGTTGCCGATGGGCTCAAAATTATCTATACCAAGCAACCTTTTAACATGCTTTTGAAAGTTAACCTTCTTTCCAACACTCTCCACTGAGACAACTCTTATTTCCGGATTTGCAATGGCTAAAGCCAATCCTGGAAATCCCCCGCCGGAGCCGAGATCCAAAAGCCTGAAACCTTCTTTTATAAATTTATTCAGCACCAAAGAATCCAACAGATGCTTTTCCAACACCTCGTTACGATCTGTTATTGCGGTAAGATTGATTTTTTTATTCCACCTCAATAATTCGTCGATAAAAGCTATTTCCTTTGCAACGAATTGAGGAGAAATATTTATTCCCAAGGCCTGCAATTGATAATGCAAACTAACTGGCATTCTTATTTTTCCGTAAATAGATATTGATAACAGCAATTGCGGCTGGAGTGACCCCCTGAATCCTACTTGCCTGTCCCAGGGTTGCTGGTCTGATTTTAGCTAGTTTTTCCCTTACCTCAGAAGAAATACTGGGAATAACCGAATAGTCCAAATTGTCGGGAAGCAAAACATCTTCTTGCTCTTGTGCCTTGGCAATCTGCTCCAACTGCCGAGTTATATAACCTTCGTATTTGAGACTTATTTCAGCTTGTTCAAGAGCTGAATCAGCAACCGCTGTTAATTCAGGAAAAACTTCTTTCAGCTGAGTAATACTGACTTCAGGCCTTTTCAGCAAAACAGCTAAAGAAACGCCACTCTTTAATTCATCAATATTTAGAGCCTCAGTGACTTTTTTATGTGAGCTGGTTACCACTGTAGTATTTAAAAATTTCTTCGTTTTCTCAACTTGAACCTGCTTTTGTTGATACAACTTCCAGCGATCATCTTTCACCAATCCTATTTCGCGTCCAATTTCTGTGAGTCGCTGATCCGCATTATCTTCTCGTAATAACAGCCTATATTCAGATCTGGAAGTAAACATGCGATAAGGGTCCGTTGTTGGTTGGGTCACCAGATCATCTATCATCACCCCAATATAACCCTGATCCCGACCAAGAATAACCGGTTCCCGATCCTGACAAAACCTTGCCGCATTGATTCCTGCCATTAACCCCTGAGCCGCAGCTTCCTCATAACCGGACGTTCCGTTAATTTGGCCAGCATGAAATAACCCCGTTATCTCTTTTGTCTCCAGACTCTTTTTCAGCTGCAAGGGTTCAACGAAATCGTATTCGATCGCATATCCTGGCCGCATTATTTCAACTTTTTCAAAACCTACCATCGTCCTGAAATAGGCCAACTGAACATCTGCAGGAAGAGAGGTTGAAAGACCGCTTGGATAGAATTCATCACTCTGCCGTCCTTCCGGTTCAATAAAAGATTGATGTGAAGCTTTTTCCGGAAAGCGCACCACCTTATCTTCGATCGATGGGCAATAGCGAGGCCCGACCCCCTCAATAATCCCTGCATAAAGGGGAGACTTATCCAGATTATCTCGTATAATCTGATGGGTCCTTTCATTGGTGTTTGCGATATAACAAGAGACCTGTTCTCTCTCAATTGCCTCATGCAAAAACGAAAAAGGTTTTATCTGGTCATCCCCTGATTGGCGCTCCAGCCTGGTGAAATCTATAGTTCGACCGCAAAGCCTTGCTGGTGTCCCTGTCTTAAGCCGGCCAACCTTAAAACCCAATGCCCGCAGGGAATCGGAAAGAGTTTCGGACGATGGTTCCCCTGCCCGCCCACCTGCATAATGATTCAAACCAACATGAATAAGTCCGCGCATAAAAGTTCCAGTCGTAATAACAACTGTACGCCCCTTAAACACCAACCCCTCTCTAGTCCTAACCCCAACAACCCGCTGTCCTTCTGTTAATAGCTCAGCGACAAGTCCTTGCTTAAGATCCAACGTCGGTTCTTTTTCAATAATTCTCTTCATTCTGGCGCTATACGCCATTCTATCAGCCTGAGCCCTTGACGCTCTTACTGCAGGGCCCTTCCTCATATTCAGTCGTCGAAATTGAATACCGGTAGCATCAATATTCAACCCCATCTCTCCACCCAAAGCATCAACCTCATGGACAAGATGGCCTTTTGCCAACCCTCCAATAGAAGGATTACAAGACATTTGTGCTATAGTATCTAACCCAATAGTCAGTAATAGAGTGGAGCAACCCATTCGTGCAGACGCCAAAGCCGCTTCGCAGCCGGCATGCCCTGCCCCCACCACAATCACTTGATATTCTTTCCCGTACGTCATCATTCAATGTTCCACGTGAAACACTATTTACCAATACAGAATCCGGAAAAAATTTCACCCAACAAATCTTCAGTGGTCGTTTCTCCGGTTATCTGTCCTAAATAAAATAATGCCTCTCTCAATTCAAAAGCAATAAACTCTAAAAATTCATCCTGCCCGATCAACTGCAGAGCTTTCTTCAGATTTGCCAAGCTGCTAATAAGAGATTCATAATGCCTTCTTTCAGCAAGCAAAACAGAGTCGGAAACAGAAGAAGGATCATTTATAAAATATTCATATATATAATTAATTAATTCTTTAATCCCCGCACCAGTCTTAGCTGAAACAGAAAAGCAGGTAAATTGGGAAAAATCATAATTATGATGGCAAGTATCAAGATCGCCTTTGGTTTTAACGACAACACAGGGATATTGGCGACAAACATCCAAAGCATCAAGATCTGCTTGATCAAGCGGTCGACTCGAATCAACCAGGAGAAGAACTAAATCGACTTCAGATATTTTTTTCTGAGCTCGACGGATTCCTTCCATCTCAACAGGATCATCTGAGTTGCGAAGTCCGGCAGTATCAAAAATACGTACCGGAATATCATGAATAACAATGCCCTCTTCAATGATATCACGCGTAGTTCCGGGAATATCCGTAACGATGGCACGTTCCTCACCGAGAATAAAATTTAAAAGAGAACTTTTGCCAACATTCGGCTTCCCAACCAGAAGAACACTCAGCCCTTCGCTAAGAATGCGCCCATAGCTATAGGTTGAAGTTATTCTACCTACTTCCTCCACAAGAGCGGCAACACCGGATCTAATCTGCTGAATATCAGTCCCAGGAATATCCTCTTCAGGAAAATCTATCCAGGCCTCGACAAGAACAAGTAATTTTTTAACCGCCCTTTGAAAATAATAAATTTTTTGACTCAATCCACCATCGACTTGAGACAGTGCCAACTTCCGGGAAGACTCTGAGGAGGAATGAATAAGTCGTGCGACGGCTTCAGCCTGAGTGAGATCAATACGACCGTTAAGGAATGCTCGATAGGTAAACTCGCCAGGTTGGGCCAGACGAACACCAGCCCTTTGAAACAAATCAAGAATTATCCGGACAATATGCCGACTGCCATGACAATGAATTTCAACCACATCATCGCAGGTATAAGTACGAGGTGCGGCCATATAAACAGCCAGCACCTCGTCAATAATAGCTCCGTTGTCGTCTTTTAGTTTTCCATGATAAAGACGGTGAGAACTGAATTTTTCAACCGACCCAGTAGGAGAAAAATAATGTTCTAATAAATAGTAACTACTCGGACCTGATAGACGGACAATTGAAACACCACCCTCCCCTGGCGGGGTAACAGGCGCAATAATAGTATCCTTCGTATTCATTGATTCATGCGAAAGCGTCAATCAGGTTGGCGCTTAATCAGATATTGCTGCAAAATAGTCAAAAGGTTATTCACAAGCCAATATACCACAAGACCGGAAGGAAAATTAAGAAACATAAAGGTAAAAACGACCGGCATCAACAGCATAATTTTAGCCTGAGTCGGATCCATATTGGTTGGAGTCATTTTTTGCTGCAGGAACATTGTAACTCCCATAATCAAAGGCGTTACATAATAAGGGTCTTTTGCAGACAAATCTGTAATCCAAAGGATAAAAGGAGCATGGCGCAGTTCAATGGAGCCGAGCAGCACGCGGTAAAGCGCAAAAAACACCGGAATCTGAATCACCATAGGCAAACAGCCGCCCAAAGGATTAACCTTATGGTCTTTATAAAATTTCATCATCTCCTGATTGAGACGCTGCTTATCTGAGCCAAACTTGTCCCGCAACCTCTTCATCTCCGGCTGCAGTTTCTGCATGCCTTTCATGGATTTATAACTCTTTTGAGTCAAAGGCCAAAAAAGCAGCTTAATACAGATAGTCAATAAAATAATAGAAAAACCATAATTACCCAGGAAACCATAAAAGAATTTGAGGATAACCATCAATGGCTTAGCCAAAGGATGGAAAAAACCAAAATGAATAACTTCTTCAAATTTATTACCACTGACAGCCAGATCTTCATACATCTTAGGTCCGGCATAAAAGGTAAAATCAATTTGACTTGATCCCCCTGCACCTAATTTAAGATTATTACTACTAAAATTATTAATAATCCCATCATATTGGGGTGATATATTGACATCTTCAATATTCTTACTAGGCGCAGCAGCAATCATAAAGTATTTAGTTGTAAATCCAGACCAACTAAAATCACCATTATAAGAAATTGATTTTTCTTCTATATTCTTAATTTTATCTTCTTGTAACTTACCTTGATATAAAGTGACCGGACCTGTAAAAGAATACATTTCCTTTTTTGCATCAGTATCAATGGGATGATATAAATAAGTAAAAATATTGCCAGAAATATCATTATTACTTAAATTAGTGATTATAACCTTTAAATCAAAAGAGTATCTGTCTTTATAAAAAGTATATATTTTATCTATTTTTAAATTCTTGTATTCAGCTGTAAAAACAACGTCAAATTTATTATCGATAGTAATATTGTCAGGTCCATTAACAGAATAATTTAAATTGCTAGGAAAATAAAACTCATCAGACCCATAATTTATAAAAGAATTACCGTGAAAGTTTTTACTTGAAAACAAACTATATAAATCAGAATTTTTAGAATTAGTTTCTTTATATTTTTTTAAAATTATGGAATCAACAGACCCTCCTTCTGTTGAAATAGAAATATCAAAAAGATCATTTGATACTCGAATATTTTTTGACACAACTTTTTCATCAGTTGTTGGAATATTAAAATTTTTATCTACCTTCTCAGAACTAATATCCTTCTTAATATCTTGATTTGCAGTGGTCGCCTCCTGCACCGAATCATTATTTTTAACAGGCTGGCGAGACGGGGCAAAAAATAAACTGTACCCAGACCAAAGTAATACAATAAGTACTATAGCCAAAATAGTTCTATTATTTTCCATTATAAATATCCTGTTTCTGAATTGACGGTACAGGGTCGTAACCACCTGGATGGAAAGGATGACACTTTAATAATCTTCTTATAGATAAAAACAAACCCTTTACAGCCCCAAATCTTAATATAGAATCTTTTGCATAGGAAGAACAGGAAGGATAAAAGCGACAACTTCTGGGGGTAAGTGGGGATATAAGATATCTATAAATATCTATAAGAAAAACAAAGAATTGCTTAACCATTATTATTTCTTTGTAAATATATGATGAAGCTCGTCAAATATTATTTTCGACGATACTTGTGAGACGCCTCTTCTGACAATGACAGAATAATCCAACTTATCAAGAGAAAAAATATTTTTTCGAAAGTATTCTCTGATAAGCCTCTTAATTCGGTTTCTTTGTACTGCGTTTCCAACTTTCGAACTCGCAGTAATCCCTAAACGCGCACTGTTTGCACTAGAAGGAAGCTTGAAGAGAATAAAATGGGGTGCATAAATTTTACACCCCATTTTATTAATCAATCTGAATTCCCACGATTTTCTAATTCTTAAACAACCGGGGAAAGATGCATCCATCTATTATTTATGTGGAACGGAAACGGTAAGAGATTTCCGACCACGAGCCCGACGCCTACTAAGGGTCTGGCGACCATTTTTAGTCTGCATCTTCTTTCTGAAACCGTGAGTCCGCTTTCTTTTAATCCGGCTCGGTTGGAACGTACGCTTAGACATGCTTTTCCTCCATTACTGATTTCTTGACAAAGCAGTATCATTAATCACAACAACCTAAGAGAGTCAAGAAAAAAGAAAGACAAATTTATTCTGGAAGATAAAACCAATAAGCATTATAGTAGGGGTCCAAAATCATTCAAATACGCAATATTTAATTATTTTTTTAATAAAATCAGCATTTTAGAGATATACACAGCTGTTTATAACTTGTGGAATCATTATGAAGAATATTTGGGAAAAAGCCGTTGATAAATTAAAAAGTAAAATAAGTGATCAGAATATTAACACCTGGATAAAGCCAATCCAAACCAAGGAAATATCAGATGATCATATAATATTGGAGGTTCCAAATAAATTCATAAAGGACTGGGTTAAAGAAAATTACAATCAAATAATATGCGAGACACTCTATGAAATATCTAAAATAAATTTTAATATTGAAATACAAATAAATAGAAATCTTAAAAATAAAGAAGTAAAAACTCCAAAAGAGCCGCTAGAAGAAACAGTTAAAAATGTTGATAATAAATCAAAAAATGAATTTTTTGAAATATCCAACATTAATCCTAATTACACTTTTAAAACATTTGTTTCCGGTCCATCAAATCAATTTGCCCACGCAGCAGCTCTAGCAGTATCAAATAATCCAGCTACAACATATAATCCTTTATTCATATATGGAGGAGTCGGACTTGGAAAAACACATATTATTCATGCAATAGGAAATGAAGTTCTTAAAAAGAATAATAATATAAAGGTTTGTTATTATTCTTCAGAAAAATTTACTAATGAATTAATAAATTCATTAAGGCATGCAAAAATGGATGAATTTAGAAATAAATTCAGGTCCATAGATATATTATTAATAGATGATATTCAGTTTATAGCAGGTAAAAAAAGTACCCAAGAGGAATTTTTTCATACATTTAATGCTTTATATGAATCTCATAAGCAAATAGTTGTAACCTCGGACAAATTTCCTAAAGAAATACCGGATTTAGAAGAGAGGTTAAGATCAAGGTTTGAGTGGGGTCTTATCGCCGATATACAATCACCCGATACGGAAACAAAACAGGCCATTCTCAAAATGAAAGCAGATCAAAACAAAATTGACCTCCCTGAAGATGTCGCCTACTTTCTGGCCAATTCAATCACCAGCAACGTCCGGGAGTTGGAAGGCTATTTAATCCGCGTTGGAGCATATGCAAGCTTAACTTCAACACCAATAAATTTAAACATGGCAAAAACCATATTAAAAGATATTATCATCGAAAACAGCAAAGAAATAACCATAGAAAAAATTCAAAAAACCGTCGCTGAACATTTTCAAATTAAGTCAATTGAACTTAAATCATCGAAAAGATTAAAGAATCTTGTTTTACCAAGACAGATTGCCATGTATATATGCAGAAAACTAACTGATCTTTCCTACCCGGAAATAGGCACAAAATTCGGCGGTAAGGATCACTCCACCATTATCCATGCCATAAAAAAAATAGACAAAAAAATGGAAGAGGATCTGCATACAAGAATGACCGTTGAAAAACTCATGGAAAAGATGGGGTCTTAAATGTGGATAAATAGTAAAAATCCTGCCTAAGTGGGATATAAAAAAAAATGTTCACAATTGAGCAACAAAATAGGTAAATTTTCCACACCGATTTTGAAATAATTTTTCTTTATTTTTTAATAGGTTAGATACTTATCAACATTTAAACAGCCACTACTGTTACTACTATTAAATTATTACTAATATAGTACTTAGTATGCACTGTTGACGGAGGACGAAATGCAATTTGAAATCTCAAAAGACGACTTTCTTAAAGCACTCACAAAAGTTCAGGGAATTATCGAAAAACGCCATACCATACCAATACTGGCGAATGTCCTCATTGAAGCTAAAAATGAAGAAATCCTGATAACAGCAACAGATTTGGAAGTCGGTCTGAAGACCAAACATAATTGCGCCATCAAAGAAGAGGGTAAAATTACCGTCTCCGCAAAAAAACTTTTTGAAATAATTAAGGAATTACCCAATAAAAATGTATATTTCACCTCAAAAAGCAATTTTTGGGTGGAGATTAAATGTGAAAAATCTATCTTTAATCTCGTTGGACTTTCTCCCGAGGATTTTCCAAAATTCCCCGAAATTAATAATGATATATTTAAAGTTAATGGAAATATAATTAACGAAATGATTGATAAAACTGTCTTCTCAATTTCAAGTGATGAAACAAAATTTAATCTCACTGGAATTTATGTCAAAGAAGAGAGAATCGAGGATAATAATTTATTAACATTTGTATCAACAGATGGCCATAGGCTTTCAATGGTTCAAAGAAAAGTAAATGGTGATTTAGGTGATAAATTTAAAGAAGGATTTATTTTACCTAAAAAAGGCATTTTTGAAATTAGAAAATTAATTGAAAACTCCGATCAAGATATTGAAATTGGAATTACAGACAATAATTTTATAATTAAATATGAAAATACAATTTTAATAATGAGAATGGTTGACGGAGAATTTCCTGATTATAAGAGAGTTATTCCTGAAAAAGGAAAAAATTTTGCTGTAATAAATAAAGATCTATTTTTACATTCTTTAAAAAGAATATCTATCTTATCAAGTGAAAAATCAAAAGGTATAAAACTAAATTTTAATAAAGATTTTCTTGTCCTGAGTTCTTCAAATCCAGATTTGGGTGATGCGAGAGAAGAATTGGATATTGCATATAATGCAGACGAAATTTCGATTGGCTTTAATGCTAAATATATAATGGATATTTTACAGGTTATTAAAGCTGAAAATATAATTTTTAATTTAAAAGACAATATTTCTCCAGGACGCATAAGCCCTGAGAGCGATGATAATTATCTTTCAGTTATTATGCCCATGAGACTTTAGTAAAATTAATGCTTATAAATAGTATTAAAATTAAAAATTTTAGAAATATTGAATTTTTAAATATTATTCCAGATGAAAAAATAAATTTTTTAACTGGAAATAATGCACAAGGTAAAACTAATTTTATTGAATCTATCTACTATTGTTCCTATTTCAAAAGTTATAGAACTAAAAATATTTTAGATTTGATAAAAAATGGAAAAGAAAACTCATTTATAAATATAGAGACATATAACGCTGGAACTAATAATAATATAAAAGTTTATATAGATAAAAATAAAACAAAAAAAATATCTTTAAACTCTAAAGTTCCAAAAAATAGGGAATTTTATAAAGTAATAAATACAATATTATATTATCCTGATGAAATTAATTATTTATCAATTTATCCTCAATTTAGAAGAAATTTTATTGATAGAGCCATTTTTATAACTGATTTTGATTATATTGACTTGTTTAATAAATATAGAAAATGTTTAAAACAAAGAAATATTTTACTTAAAAACAGCCCTTCAGATAAGGAACAAATTGATGCATGGAAGAATAAATTAATTGAATTTGGATCTATTATTATAAAAAAAAGAATGGACCTTATAAAAAGAATAAATGAAAAATTAAAATATTTTTCTATACAGCAAGGAGAAAATTATTGCTTAAAGTATAATGATTATACTTATGAAAAAATAGAAGAAGATTTGCTTGAAAGATTTAATAGAAATTTTAGTAAAGAATTGAAATATGGTTATACAATTATTGGACCACATTCAGACGATATTGTTTTTAAAATAAATGATAATGATATTAGAAAATATGCATCAGAAGGACAAAAAAAAACATTTTTATTAAATTTAAAATTATCTCAAATAGTAGATTATAAATCAGTTCATGATGATTTTCCGATCGTTATTTTAGATGATATTTCTAACGAACTTGATAACAATAGAAAAGATAAAATTATAGATAAATTTTTTGATAATTCTGGACAAATTTTTATTACAACGACATTACCAGTAAAAAATTTATATTCTAATAATGGAATATTCTTATTTGAAAACGGTTCAGTAATCAATTAGGCAGAAGAGGTAATATGACTGAAGAAAAAAAATATGGTGCCGATAGTATTCAAGTTTTAGAAGGACTTGAAGCTGTGCGAAAAAGACCTTCAATGTATATAGGGTCGACATCCGTACAAGGTCTTCATCATTTGGTTTATGAAGTTGTTGATAATTCTATTGATGAAGCACTGGCCGGCTATTGTGATGATGTTAATATTACAATTCACGGAGATAATTCAGTTACTGTCGAAGATAATGGTCGTGGAATTCCGGTAGAACACCATGCAAAACAGAATAAGTCAGCAGCTGAGGTTGTTATGACAGTTCTGCACGCTGGTGGAAAATTTGACGATAAAGGTGAGGGTGCCTACAAAGTATCAGGCGGTCTTCACGGCGTCGGCGTTTCGGTCGTCAATGCTCTGTCGGAAAAACTTGATCTCGAAATTAGACGAGACGGAAAGATACATCGACAAAGTTATGTCAGAGGTGTACCCACCGGACCGCTTAAAATTGAAGGAGATACTATAAAAAGAGGGACCAAAATAACCTTCTGGCCGGACCCTGAAATATTTGAAACGTTGGTGTTTTCTTTTGAAACCTTGTCGACTAGATTGCGTGAGTTAGCATTCCTCAACGCTGGAGTAAAAATTGTCATTACCGATAGCAGGACCGAAAAAAACAATGAATTTCTCTATGAAGGTGGTATTCGCTCATTTGTTGAATATTTAAACAGAGCCAAAAACTCCCTTCACTCTACGCCTATTTTCTTCAGTGGGGCCAAAGACGGTGCCGAACTTGAAATAGCGATTCAATACAATGATGGCTATGATGAGAAGATTTTTTCTTTTGCCAACAATATAAACACCCACGAAGGTGGTACCCACTTGAGCGGATTCAAGGCTGCGTTGACGCGGACCATGAATAACTACGCGACCAATAATAATCTGTTGAAAAATATCAAAGTGGCCATATCCGGAGATGATTTGCGCGAAGGTATTGCTGCCGTCATCTCGGTTAAACTCTCCGATCCTCAGTTTGAAGGTCAAACCAAAACTAAATTGGGAAATTCTGAGATAAAAGGTTTTGTCGAAACTCTGATGAATGAAAAGTTGGCGACTTTCCTGGAAGAAAATCCGCAGGTTGCTAGAAAAATCCTAGAAAAGGGAATTGACGCAGCTCGTGCCCGGGAAGCAGCCCGCAAAGCACGGGATCTGACCCGCCGAAAAGGTGCTCTGGACGGTTTGTCACTGCCAGGTAAACTTGCCGATTGCCAGGAAAAAGACCCGTCTTTGTGCGAAATCTATCTGGTCGAAGGTGATTCTGCCGGCGGAAGTGCCAAACAGGGAAGAGACAGAAGATTTCAGGCAATTCTGCCGCTGAAAGGTAAAATACTCAACGTTGAAAAAGCTCGCTTTGACAAGCTGCTCACCTCTAATGAAATAAGAACCCTGATTACGGCCATGGGAACAAGTATTGGCAAGGATGATTTCGATGTGTCTAAACTACGTTACCATCGGATTATTATCATGACTGATGCCGATGTTGATGGTTCTCATATCAGGACGCTGCTGCTGACCTTCTTTTTCAGACAAATGCCGGAAATTGTTGAAAGAGGTCATCTTTATATCGCCCAGCCGCCCCTTTATAAGGTCAAAAGGGGCAAACGGGAAATTTACCTGAAAGATGATGATGCCCTGCTGGAATACCTTTTGGATAATGGTACCGAAGGTATTGCCGTAGAAATGGAGCAAGGGAATAAAGTTTTGCGGGGTAAGCAGATTATTCCGACTTTGCGGAATATTATTAATTATAACAAGCACTTTGATAAGATAGTCAACAAGGGAATACCAAGTGAAATTCTGAAAATATTCGTCAGAGGAAAAATTAAGAACGGTTATGCCGATCAAGATAGTCTCGAGCCCCTTGCCCAGCAGCTTCGAGAAGTCGATCCGAAGACCAAATATGAGGTCTTGCAGGACCCTGACCGGATATTGGTAACCTTTGGCAATCTGCATGCGCGGATTGATCGCCATACCGTAGAGATCCTCTCATCCCATGAGTACAAACTGCTTCTCCAGTCCTATAAACAGGTCGAGGATATCTGTCTGAATGAAAGTATCAGCATTGTTGCTGAGGAAAAAGAGGATATTGAAGTGACCGATCGTCAGGAACTGCTTGACATCATTTTGGCACGTGCAAAAAAAGGTCAGTATATTCAGCGTTATAAAGGTTTAGGAGAGATGAATCCCGAACAGCTCTGGGAAACAACCATGGATCCGGAAAAACGGATTTTGTTGCAGGTGACTATTGAGGATGCCGTACGGGCTGACGAGATATTTACCGTGTTGATGGGTGATCAGGTTGAACCGCGCCGTGAATTCATTGAACTCAATGCACTCAATGTGGCTAACCTGGATGTATAAGTGGTTGGTATTAAGTATTTCCCTGCCGGGAGTGGAGGCATAAATGTTGTCTGAAGAGAATAAAGTCACCGTAAATATAGAAGATGAAATGCGTAAATCCTATATGGATTACGCAATGAGCGTCATTGTCGGGCGAGCTCTACCGGATGTCAGGGATGGTTTGAAACCGGTTCACCGGCGAATTCTGTTTGCTATGCATGACCTCAGTAATGACTACAACAAGCCCTATAAAAAATCCGCCCGGGTGGTCGGTGATGTCATCGGTAAATATCACCCGCACGGGGATAGTGCGGTCTATGACACCATCGTTCGGATGGCCCAGGATTTTTCCATGCGTCATCCCCTGGTCGATGGCCAGGGGAATTTCGGTTCCATTGACGGGGACTCTGCTGCAGCCATGCGTTACACCGAAATTCGTATGGACCGCTTGTCCCATGAACTGCTTGCCGATATCGAAAAAGAAACCGTTGATTTTGGGCCCAACTATGACGAATCTCTTGAAGAACCGTTGGTTTTACCATGCAAATTTCCGAATTTGCTGGTCAACGGCTCAGAGGGAATTGCGGTTGGTATGGCGACCAAGATTCCCCCGCACAATCTTGGCGAAGTTATTGATGGACTGGTAGCTATCATTGAAGACCCCAGAATCAGTGCTGAGGATTTGCTGGAGAGGATTCCCGGCCCCGACTTTCCAACCGCTGGCTTTATTAACGGCAAGGAAGGAATTCGTGAAGCTTATCATACCGGCCGGGGAATCATTCAGTTGCGGGCCAGAGCCCTGGTCGAGGTTGACCGTCGCTCCGGTAAGGAAGCGATTGTCGTTACCGAAATTCCTTATCAGGTCAACAAAGCTCGTTTGATCGAAAAAATTGCCGAACTGGTTAAAAATAAGAAAATTGAAGGAATTTCCGATCTGCGGGACGAATCGGATCGCGATGGCATGCGCATCGTCATTGAGCTGAAAAAGGACATGGTGCCAGGAGTCATTTTGAATCAACTTTATAAAATGACGACCATGCAAACATCCTTCGGTATTATCATGCTCGCTATTGTCGGCGGCCAGCCGAAGATCATGACTTTGCGCGAAGTGCTGGATAGTTTTATCGACCATCGCCGTGAAATTGTCACTCGCCGCTGTATTTTCGAGTTGAAGAAAGCAGAAGCACGCGCCCATATTCTGCATGGTTTGAAACTTGCCCTGGAAAACCTTGACGAGGTGATTCAGATTATCAAAAGCAGCGCTACGCCTGCCGACGCCAAAGAAAACCTGATGAACAGGTTCTCTTTTTCCGACATTCAGGCCCAGGCTATCCTGGATATGCGTTTGCACCGGTTGACTGGTCTTGAGCAGAGCAAAATTCTCGAAGAACTGGAACAGATCCTGGCACAGATTGCCCGGCTCAAAGAAATTCTCGCGAGCGAAGTTGAAATCCTTAAAATCATTAAGGATGAATTGATTGAGCTGAAGGAAAAATTCGCTAATCCGCGGCGTACCGAAATCATCGACAAAACGGCCGATCTGACCTTGGAAGACATGATCGTCGAAGAGAACATGGTGGTGACCGTTACCCACGGCGGTTATATCAAACGCAATGCCGTGTCCCTGTACCGGGCACAGCGGCGTGGCGGAAAAGGCAGGAGCGGAGTAAGGCCCAAGGAAGAAGACTTTGTTGAAAGTTTGTTTGTGGCCTCAACCCACTCCTACGTGCTGATCTTTACCAATCTTGGCAAAGTCTATTGGCTGAAGGTTCATGAAATTCCCCAGGGAGGGAGGGCCTCCCGTGGTAAGGCGATTGTCAACCTGCTGAAACTGGCTCCGGAGGAGAAAGTCACCACCATCCTTCCGGTCAAGGAATTTGAAGAGGACAAATATATCGTTACCGCTACGGCCAAAGGGACGATCAAAAAGACTGAACTGATGGCTTATTCCAACCCCCGTTCCGGTGGAATTATCGCCCTGACCATCGACGAGGGTGACAGCCTGATAGAAGCCCGTCTGACCGATGGCAAGCGAGATCTGCTATTGGCCAGTCGCAATGGAAAATCGATTCGTTTTCCGGAAGCCAATGTTCGTCCGATGGGGCGCTCAGCGCGCGGAGTGCGCGGCATGACTCTGGAAGGGGACGATGAGGTCATCGGCTTACAATCTGTCACCGATAACACAGCCCTGGCTCTGGTGACAATCACTGAGAATGGTTATGGTAAAAGGACGGATATTACCGAATATCGGGTTCAGAGTCGTGGTGGGAAAGGCATTATCACCATCAAAACCAGTGAACGGAACGGCCGAGTCGTCGATATCAAAATGGTCAATGAAGATTCCGACCTGATGTTTATCACCAATCGCGGCAAACTGCTGCGGACCAGAGTAAAAGATATCCGTTCCATTGGTCGGAACACCCAGGGGGTTCGGATGATGGTTCTTGAAGAAGACGAATTTATCGTTTCGGTCGCCCGCTTGGCCGAGAAGGAATCAACGGATGAATCTGCACCAGTTGAAGAAGAAGTTGAAGCAGGAATTGAAGAATCAGGGGGAGCTGAAGAGGAAAGCGAATAACCGAAAAGCCTGGCTGCTCTTTTTCCTGCTGATAATTCTGTTGGGAATCATCGGACTGCCCTATGTTCAAGATTACCGTTTGACTTTGCCGATGCGCTTATTGGCAAAAGGGGTTGAATATGAGAGCCTGGGGCAGCTCGACTTGGCAGAGCAGACTTATGTTAAGCTTAAACAGCGTTACCCGCATACCCCTGCTGCAGAAGAGGCATTGTTTCGCATGGGGCGTATCTGGCAGGACGACAGAAAAGATATGCCCCAGGCCCTGTTGACATATCTGCAACTGGAACATGATTATCCGGAAAGCACCTATGTCTTACCGGCCCGGCAGGAAGCCGCGTGGATTGTCAAATATGCGCAGCGGGATTATTCCGCTGCCATCGGCTACTATCAGCATCTGCTGGAACTGGATAAAGACAACGCTGACCGTTATCTTTATGAAATAGCAGACTGTTATTTCCGGCTGGAAAATTATCCGCAGGCGCGGATTGAGCTCGAAACATTACTGGAAGACTATCCGCACAGTGAGCTGACCGCCGATGCATTGTATCGGCGCGGGGGAATTCTGGTTTTGGAAAATCGTCCAGAAGCCGCGAAGCAAAGCTGGAAACAGCTGATAGACAGATTTCCTGACAGCAGTTACCGCAGTCAGGCGGAATTTAACCTCGCACGGATGTTTGAAGAAGAAGGATTATTACAGGAAGCTTTGGATCTATATCGCAAATTGACCGATTTTCCTAGACCGTCTTTGCTTCAGGAAAAAATCAAACATCTGGAACAACGCATCGAGAAAAAGAGCAAGGCGATATGATGAAGAACAAATATGCCGTTATCGGTGCAGGAAGTTGGGGAACGACCCTGGCGAACCTGCTTGCTCAGAAAAAATATGGTGTTACTCTCTGGTGTTACGAAACAGACCTGACGGAAAGGATGCAGCGGAAGAGGATCAATGATATCTACCTTCCCGATATCGTTCTCGCCGATAACCTCCATTTTACCAGTTCGCTGAAAGAGGCGGTGAGCGATAAAAAAATGCTGGTTTTTGTTGCTCCGTCTCAAGTAACCCGCCAGGTTCTTGAACAGGCGTTACCCCATATCAGCCCTGAAACTATCATTGTTTCGGCATCAAAAGGGATAGAAAACAATACCCTTAAACTGCTGTCGGAGATTTTTGAAGAACTTCTTCCCGCAACAATGCACCAACAGCTGGTTTTTTTATCCGGACCCTCGTTCGCCCGGGAAGTCAGCCAGGGGATGCCGACAGCGGTCGTTGCCGCAGGGCGCGATCTTGCCTATGCAGAACAAGTTCAGACGATTTTCAGCACGGAAAAATTCCGGGTTTACACTCATACCGATGTCATCGGGGTTGAACTTGGCGGAGCGATGAAAAATGTTATTGCTCTTGCTGCCGGAGTTGCCGATGGTCTTGGCTTTGGTTATAACAGCCGAGCCGCACTGATTACGCGGGGATTGGCGGAAATGACCCGTTTAGGCCTGAAACTAGGTGGTAAAGCTGACACTTTTGCCGGTTTGGCGGGAATGGGCGATCTTGTGCTGACCTGTACAGGAGACCTATCCCGTAATCGTAGTGTCGGCATTGAACTGGGAAAAGGGCGCAAGCTTGATGATATCCTGGCCGGTATGACCATGATTGCCGAAGGGGTTAAAACGACCCTGTCAGCTTTTCAACTCGCTCATAAATTGAATGTGGACGTTCCGATTATTGAGCAGATGTATCAAATCCTTTATCAGAATAAAGATCCCAGACAGGCAGTCAGCGATCTGATGCTGCGAGATCTGAAGCCAGAAAGCTTGATGAGCTGAAAAGAGGGTCATTTAACAGTGTGTGGAAACTGTTGGCGGGCCTTCAAATTCCAAAAAAATATGATAACTTGTTGATTTTATGAGAAGAGAATAGTGCTTTTCAGCGATTAAGAGCGGCAAAGACAGAGGTTTGATTATTTTCATCATCCAGATAAAGAGGCAGTCCCTATGAACAAAGTTCTTTTTTATTTATTTACGGTTCTGACTTTGACAACGACCGCTGCCTATGCCGGGCCGATCGTTGAAATGAAAACCAATCTGGGAATGATAAAAATTGAACTGAATTCGGATAAAGCTCCGCAGACAGTCGATAATTTTATCAAATACGTTCAAAATGGCTTTTATGATGGAACAATTTTTCATCGGGTGATCGGTGGATTCATGATCCAGGGGGGCGGTTTTGATCAGACCGGAACACGGAAAGAGACTCTCCCGCCGATCAAGAATGAAGCAGACAATGGGCTGAAAAATGACAAAGGAACCATTGCCATGGCCCGAACCAGTGATATCAACAGCGCGACCAGTCAGTTTTTTATCAACCTGGTTGATAATAAATTTTTGAATCATAACGGACCGACAGCAAGAGCATTCGGCTATGCCGTGTTTGGAAAAGTTATTGAAGGCATGGATGTCGTTGAAAAAATAGGTCGGGTTAAGACCATTACCAAAAGCGCTTTGTTCAGAGATTATCCTGACTCTCAGGTTATTATTGAGACGGTCAGGTTGCTCAATTGAGGATATGAACCAACGTCGGCACCGGATATGTTCAAGGGTGTTGTCCGGATAAAGGGAGAGGGATGACGACATTCCGGATCATGAGTTATCACATCAACGGATTGCTGAACGCTTCCGGGAAACTCACACCGGAATTGAGTGCGAAGGTGATCCGTGCCCAGCATGTCGATCTGGTTCTGTTGCAGGGGATCGGTTCAGCACTCGGTGCAACCAGCCTCAAACTGTTGTCCGAGCGGGTCGGATTAAATCACTACGGGCCTGAAACCGAAGGCGGCTGTGCGTTTCTGTCACGCTTTCCCCTCCATAATATTCAGGCGTCCCCTCTCGGCTACGGAGGTCGTTGTCTGCGTGCCGATCTCGATTGGGCGGAGGAGCGGGTCCATTTGTTCAACGTCAGTCTTTCCTGGGACCTTTGGCAGCGGTTGGAACAGGTTCGGTTGTTATTAAGCGAGCAAATTCTTAACAACCCTTCTTTTCCCTGTGCAACCATCGTCGCTGGCGACTTCGGGCTGCCGCTGTGGGATCTGGGGCAACTCCATTCCGCCCGCGATTTAAAACGGGCTTCCCTTCCCCTCTGGCGGGCTAACTATCCAGGTCGGTTTCCCCTCTGGGGGCGCGACCGGATTTATCTGCGCGGTCCGATTCGCACCTTGGCCGGAGAAGTTATCAGGACCTCGCTTGCCAAAATGGCTTCCCCCCATCTGCCACTGGTTCTGGATGTTGAAACAAAAGAAACACGCAAGATTCTTAAGATCAAAAACTCGGCAAGAATTGCATCCAAGCATCCTGATCCCGTTTGTGGATAAGTTGTTTATTTTGTGGATAAGTCGCTAAGCATGAAAAAATCTGAACAGGCAATCAAGCTGTTGAGGGCATTGGAAGAACTCTACCCCGCGGCAGAATGTGCCCTCAATTATGAAACTCCCTGGCAACTGCTGGTGGCGACAATTCTATCTGCTCAGTGTACCGACGTCAGGGTAAATATGGTGACCAGGGAACTGTTTAAACAGCTGCCAGGTCCGCAGCAGATGGCAGCGGCAAGCCAGGAGCAGGTCGAGGAGCTGATTCGGACCACCGGGTTTTTCCGCAATAAAGCCAAGAACCTGATCCAGTCTTCCCAACAGCTTTTGGAGTTTCACCAGGGGCAGGTTCCTGCGGATCTGAATGCTCTGGTTGCCTTAAGCGGGGTTGGCCGCAAAACTGCCAATGTTGTGCTGGGAAATGCCTACGGCATCCCGGGTATGGTTGTGGATACCCATGTCAAACGGTTGTCACGCCGGTTCGGCTGGACCAAAGAGGACGATCCGGAAAAGATTGAGAAGGACCTCTGTCGACTGCTGCCGCAGACTGAGTGGACCCAATGCAGCCATACCCTGATCGCCCATGGCAGAGCTTGCTGCAAAGCCCCCACTCCGCAATGCAGTCGATGTGGTGTCGTTGCTTTATGTCCGCGCAAAGGCGTTGCGCGATCGAGCTGATTAGAAAAGGAAAAACTCCACGGCAGAGCCGTGGAGTTTTTTGGTTAACCCTCAAAGAAATTGATCCGTTTAGTGTCGGAAGAAACCGCCGACGACGGTAAGTGTTAGACTTTTACAACATTTGCTGATTGTGGACCTTTTTCTCCCTGGATAACATCAAAAGTCACCCGATCGCCCTCAGCCAGGGATTTGAATCCATCAGACTGAATTGCCGAGAAATGGACAAAGACATCGGGGCCATTGTCCTGCTCGATAAAACCAAAACCTTTTGAATCGTTAAACCATTTTACAGTACCTTCTGCCATGCTTTGACTCCTTATGCGTTTTGCGAGGGTAACCGAGACACGATAAAATCGCTTCTAGCATAAGAGTCATTTAAAAACAATGTTATTTTTTCATAAATTGCTGTTGTTTGTAAAAATTCCGTCAAAAAATGGAAAGAAAGATAAAATCTATGGAATTTCTCATAAAAAACTAACAAAGAACTACGATCTTTCTAAATCTATGCAAATTTTACTCCACGAGGATAGGTATGAGTGAATCAAAGAAAACTGTTTTGATCGTAGAAGATGAAGAAGATATTTTAGCCTTGCTTCATTTCAATCTGATGAAGGCTGATTTTAATGTGATTTGTGCATCCTGCGGCGAAGAGGGGTTGAAGAGTGTGATCAGCTCCCAGCCCGATTTGGTCCTGCTGGATTTGATGCTGCCGGGAATCGACGGACTGGAGATCTGTCGGCGCTTGCGGGCTGATGAGGCGACCAGGAATATACCGATTATTATGCTCACGGCCAAGGGGGAAGAGAGCGATGTGGTCAAGGGTCTCGAACTCGGCGCAGACGATTATGTCACCAAGCCCTTCAGCATCAAGGTTCTTCTTGCCAGAATTCAGGCCGTCTTGCGACGGCGTAAAGAAGAAAGCAGCCAGCAGGAGCAGGATGAGCTGGTGTTTGATCAGCTGGCGATTCATCGTGGCCGGAACCTGGTTCAGGTGGAAGGGAAAAGTGTTGATCTGACCTTCACGGAATTCAGAGTTCTGGTTGCCCTGGCCAGTCGTCCCGGCTGGGTTTTTACCCGCTACCAGATTGTCAATGCAGTGCGCGGTGAGGATTATGCGGTCACTGATCGGGCGGTCGATGTTCAGATTGCCGGCTTACGGAAAAAGCTCGGCTCGTGTGGCAATTATATCGAAACGGTCCGTGGAGTCGGTTACCGGTTTCGGGAGGACTCATGAAATCAAGGCGGTTGGTCTGGCAACTCTACCCGACCTATATCCTACTTATTTTAATCGTACTCTGCGGCCTGGGCTGGTATGTCTCAGTCACCCTGCGCAATTTTCATTATCAGCAGACCGCTGCAGATTTGAGTGCCAGAGCCCATCTGGTCGAGGAACAGTTACAGAGCTCTTTCGACATGACTCGCCAGGAGAACCTGAATCAGCTGGTGAAGCGGCTCGGAGAAAGCTCGCAAACCAGGATTACGATAATCAGGCTCGATGGAAAGGTGCTGGCCGATTCCGAAGAGAACCCGGAACGGATGGAAAACCATAGCCATCGGCCTGAAATCCAGACCGCAATCTCCGGTAAACAGGGGATGTCGATCCGCTTCAGCAGAACACTTGGTCAAACTCTGATGTATGTCGCCCTGCCCTTTGTCCGGGACGGTGAAGTTCTGGGAACGGTCAGAACCGCTATCTCGGTTTCGGACATCGACCGGACCCTGACGGCAATCTACCAACGCTTGTTTTTCGCCGGGTTCCTGATCGCCCTGCTGATCGCCCCGGTTTCCTGGTGGTTATCGCGGCGCATTAGTCGCCCCCTTGAATTGATGACCGGAGCAGCGCAACGTTTTTCCCAGGGGGACCTCGAAGTTCCCCTGACCGAGACGGGTTCCGCAGAAACCCGTCGCCTGGCCAAAGCGTTAAACCACATGGCCGGAGACCTGGCGGAGCGGATTCACCGCGAGGTAGAGCAACGGGGGGAAATGGAAGCGATTTTGGGCTGTATGGTCGAAGGAATCATTGCGGTTGACAACGAAGAGCGGGTCATTCGCATGAATTCCGCCACCACCAGGCTGTTTGGGATCAAGGCCGTTCTGGAGCCGGGCCGGCCGATTCAGGAAGTTATCCGTCATTCAGAACTGCAGCGGTTTGTACGGCGCGCTTTGAACCTGCAGGAACCGCTCGAAGATGAGCTGACCCTGCTGGATACGGAAAAGCGCTACCTGCATGTCCAGGCTGCGCCGCTGACCGGCAAACGCAACGAAAGGATCGGTGTCCTGATCGTCCTCCACGATCTGACCAGGCTCCGCCAGCTGGAATCGGTCCGGCGTGATTTTGTCGCCAATGTATCCCATGAGTTGAAAACGCCGATAACCGCCATCAGAGGAGCGGTTGAAACCTTGCTCGACGAGGACGGGATCGATGATTCCTGGCAGCGCTTTTTACAGATCATTTTCAAGCAAAGTGAACGGCTGAATGCCTTGGTTGAAGATCTCCTTGATCTTTCCCGGATTGAACAGGGCGTGACCGAGGGGGGCTGGGAATTGAAAACCGAGCTGCTAAGGCCGCTGTTGGAAAGCGCCCGCAATGCCTGCGAGACGTTGATTTCCCAGCAGCAGGTGGCCATCGAGATCCAGTGCCCTGAGCGGTTGCGGGCGCGGATTAACGAGCCGCTGCTGGAACAGGCAGTGATCAATCTGCTCAGCAACGCCATCAAATACAGCAGTTCCGGGGGGCGGGTGATCATTGAGGCCTCGGAACAGGAGCAGCAGGTGCTGATCCAGGTGCGTGACTTCGGCACCGGCATTGCGGAAGAGCATCTGCCGCGGCTGTTCGAGCGTTTTTATCGGATCGATCTGGCGCGGAGTCGCGCTCTGGGTGGGACCGGTCTCGGCCTGGCAATCGTCAAACACATTGCCATCGCCCATGAAGGAAACGTTTTTGTGGACAGCGTCCTGGGCCAGGGCAGCACCTTTACCATTGCCCTGCCGAACCGGCGAATCAACTCGGTGAGTTGACCGAGCCATCCGCATTGATGGCTCTCTGGAAAGCTCCCTTTTGCGCAAAGCAAAAGGGGGCTTTTTTTGTTGCCCGCAAAGAAATCTCCCGGCCGAACTATCACTTTTGGAAAAAACTGGTTAAACTTTTATGGATGTAGAAGAGCTTAAAAACCGATTTATTACAGCTGAGGAGAGAAACCAATGGCGGGTAATTCATTTCAAACAACCAAAACCCTCAATGTTGCCGGGCAGGTGTATCACTACCACAGCTTACAGGCTGCGGCGCAAGCCGGCCTCGGTGATTTGAACAGACTCCCCTTTACCATCAAGGTGTTGCTGGAAAATCTGCTGCGCAAGGAAGACGGTCAAGCCGTCAAGGCAGACGATATCAAAGCCGTTGCCGAGTGGCAGCCGCATCAGAAAAAAAGCAGCGAGATCGCCTTCAGCCCGGCCCGGGTGCTGATGCAGGATTTCACCGGGGTGCCGGCGATCGTTGACCTGGCGGCCATGCGTGACGCGGTCGCCAAACAGGGTGGCGACCCGGCCAAGATCAATCCACAGATCCCGGTCGACCTGGTTATCGACCACTCGGTCATGGTCGATCAGTATGGCAATCCTGGTGCTTTTGCCGCCAATGTGGAAAAGGAAATGGAGCGGAATCGCGAGCGCTATGCTTTTTTACGCTGGGGGCAGAAAGCTTTTAATAATTTTCGGGTGGTTCCTCCCGGAACCGGGATCTGCCACCAGGTCAACCTGGAATACCTGGCCAAGGCGATCTGGAGCGAGGAGATCGACGGCAAACGCTGGGCCTATCCGGACACCCTGGTCGGGACCGATAGTCACACCACCATGATCAACGGCCTTGGCGTGCTCGGCTGGGGCGTCGGCGGCATCGAAGCCGAAGCAGCCATGCTCGGTCAGCCGATTTCCATGCTGATTCCCGAGGTGGTCGGCTTCCGGCTGACCGGGGCGTTGAGCGAAGGGGTCACCGCAACCGACCTGGTGCTGACTGTGACCCAGATGCTGCGGCAACACGGCGTAGTCGGAAAATTCGTTGAGTTCTTCGGGGCCGGGCTGTCGCAGCTGCCGCTGGCGGACCGGGCGACCATTGCCAATATGTCGCCGGAATACGGCGCCACTTGCGGCTTCTTCCCTATTGACCAGATCACCCTCGATTACCTGGCCCTGTCGGGGCGCAGCGAGGAAAATATCGCTCTGGTCGAGGCCTATTGCAAAGAACAGGGGCTGTGGCGGACCGATGATCTGGCCGACCCGGCCTACAGCGCCGTGCTCGAACTCGACCTGGCCTCGGTCAAGCCCAGCCTGGCCGGGCCGAAGCGGCCCCAGGACCGGGTTTTGCTGGAAGACATGGGCAAGGCAACGGATCAGGTCATTCCCGCCGACGAATTTGAAAAAGGGATCGCCATCAGTGGCAGCGACGAGCAGTTGCACCATGGTGATGTGGTTATCGCCGCTATCACCTCCTGCACCAACACCTCGAACCCGGCGGTCATGATGGCGGCCGGACTGGTAGCCAAAAAGGCCGTGGACCGTGGCCTGAAGCAGAAACCCTGGGTCAAGACCTCGCTGGCGCCGGGCTCCAAGGTGGTGACCGACTATCTGGCCAAGGCCGGCCTGCAGAGTTACCTGGACAGCCTCGGTTTCAATATTGTCGGTTATGGCTGTACCACCTGTATTGGCAACTCCGGACCGCTCACCGGACCCATTGCCGAGGCCATCGAGCAAGGGGATCTGACGGTCTGTTCGGTCCTCTCCGGCAATCGTAACTTTGAAGGGCGGATTCACGCCCAGACCAAAGCCAACTGGCTGGCGTCACCGCCGTTGGTGGTGGCCTTCGCCCTGGCCGGAACGACCCGCATCGACCTGACCAGCGACCCGCTCGGCAACGACCGGACCGGGCAGCCGGTGTATCTCAAGGATATCTGGCCGAGCAATGCCGAAGTCGCGGAGATGGTTGCTCTGGTCAATGCCAAGATGTTCCAGAAGGAGTACGCCGAAGTCTTCAGTGGCGACGAGAGCTGGCGCAATCTGCCGGTCCCGGAAGGGTTGACTTATGCCTGGGACGCTGACTCAACCTATATCCGCCTCCCCTCCTTTTTCGATGAGTTGAGCTTCAGTGAAAGCTATCCCGGGTTCACCGATGCCCGCCAACTGGCCCTGCTCGGAGATTCCATCACCACCGATCATATCAGCCCGGCCGGCTCCATCAAGGCGTCGAGTCCGGCCGGCCGCTACCTGCGGGAACACGGGGTGGAAGAGCGTGATTTCAACAGCTACGGTTCGCGTCGCGGTAACCACGAAGTGATGATGCGTGGCACTTTTGCCAATATTCGCTTGCGCAACAAGATGGTGCCGGAAACCGAAGGCGGCGTGACCAAATACCTGGCCACCGGGGAAGAGATGAGCATTTTCGACGCGGCCAGCAGGTATTCGCAGGATGGTACCCCGCTGGTGATTATTGCCGGCAAGGAATACGGAACCGGCTCCAGCCGGGATTGGGCCGCCAAGGGCACGCTGCTGCTTGGTGTCAAAGCGGTTCTGGCGGAAAGTTACGAGCGTATCCACCGCTCCAACCTGGTTGGCATGGGGGTCTTGCCGTTACAGTTCAGCGCCGGGGAATCCGCTGCAAGTCTGGGCCTGGATGGAACCGAGACTCTCAGCCTTGCGCCGGTGGAAAAACTCCGGGCCAAGCAGAAGATGACCCTGACCCTGACCAGGGGGGATGGCCGTACCGAACAGCTTGAGGTGCTCTGTCGCCTTGATACCGATCAGGAGGTCGGCTATTTCCGCAGCGGCGGGATTCTTAACCACGTGCTGCTCAACCAGATGGAATAGCCAGGAAGCCGGTCAAACCGACATGGGTAAGTCCGCTACGGGCTTGTCCAAGAGAAAATAAAAACGGCAGGCCCTAAGGCCTGCCGTTTTTCATTGTTCCACCGGATCGATGGCCAGAACCATGACCCGCCCGCCGCTGACCTGCCAGCGGATGTTGTAGTCCAGCAAACGGACTCCATATTCGCGCTCATCCTCCGGGGCGCTGCGATAGGCCGGTCGCGGATCGAGCCCCAGGGTCTCGTGCAACAGAGCTTCAAGTTCCGGGTGGGCTGGGCGAAACCGGGCCAGCTGTTCCTGGGCAAGAGAAGAGAATTCGACCGCCAGGCGGTGGCTCGGCGCTTGTGGTGCAAAGCCTCCAGCAGCCCCGCTGATGGCATCGCCGTAAGGAAGGTAGGGCTTGATATCAATGATCGGGGTTTGATCGATCAGATCGGCCCCCTGGACCTTCAGCACCACCTGGCCGTCCCGGACAATCACCGATAACAGCCGGACCGCGGACAGGCCGATGGGGTTGGGACGAAACGGCGAGCGGGACGCATAGACCCCGACCCGCTTGTTGCCGCCCAGGCGCGGCGGCCTGACCGTCGGTTGCCAGCCTTTCTGCCAGTTGTGGTGAAACAGGAACAGCAACCAGATGTGGCTGAACTCGCTCAGCCCGCGCACCGCCTCCGGCGTGGCATAGTCAGGAAAAAAGACCACTTCCGCGGTGACCGTCGGTGCCAGTCCCGCCTGGCGCGGAGTGGCGAACTTTTCCTTGAACGGCGAATGAATAATGGCGATGGGATTCAGCGAATAGTCCATGACTGATAACCGTCCGCTTCAGTGGCTCGGCTGCAGGGACAGGATTCGTTCCTTGCGACTGCTCAGCCAGACGCCGCCGAACACCAGCCCGCAGGCCAACCATTGGGAAAGGTTGAGCTGATCACCGAGAACGAGCATGCCGAGGACAACACCGAATACCGGAATCAGATTGACGAATCCGGCAGCCTGACTGGCGGGCACCCGGCTGACTCCGAAATTGAAACAGCCATAACCGCCCAGGGTAACAACTGTCCCCAGGTAGATAATGGCCAGCCCCGGCAGCGGTTCCCAGCCGTGCGGAAAACCGATCTGCGGCATGAGCAGAAACGGGAAAAAGAAAATACTGCCGATAACCGACTGAAAAGCAGTCAAGAGCAAAGGCGGATAATGGCTGGTCAGGTGTTTCAGGGAAACGGTGTACCCTGCGGCACAGATCATGGCAAGGAATTCACAGAAATTGCCCAGCAGTGGATTGGGCGCGTTGAGGTCGGTATCGCTGGCCAGACTTAACCAGCAAGCCCCAACAATAGCCAGGAAAAATCCGCTCATGGTCTGCCGGCGGATCTTTTCTTTGAGCCACGCCCAAGCCATGATCGCGACCAGCAACGGCAACATGGCGGTGATCATGCCGGCCTGGGACGCGCTGGTGTGCTGCAGGGCCTTGGCCTCAAAAATGAAATACAGGCAGGGTTCGCTGATCGCCATAAGCAACAGGTATTTGATATCCTTGCGGCGCCAGTTGATTTTGCGCAGGGCGGGCAAAAAGACCAACAGGCACAGGCTGGCGATGAACATCCGCCCGAAAATGACCTGCATTGGATGATAGCTGCGAAATGCGATCTTCAGGGCGACAAATGAACTTGCCCAGAACAGTGACGCCAGAATCAGGCTGAGGGTCGGGATGAGGGTCGGGATGAGGCGAAGCGTCTTTTCGGTCACAGTTTTCTCCAGAATCCGATCAGGTTGACAAAGGCTAAACATAAGCCCACGTCAGCGTGGAGACCAGAAAAAAATGCAGCTTACAGGACAGATTGACCGGTGGCTGAGCCCAGGGCGGGCGTGGCAAAAGCAAGGTCGCCCGGGCCGCTCGTTTGCGCCGCTCTTGACTCTGTTCAGGAGCCTTTGTCAGCCGCGGGAAAGCTCAGCGAAAAGCAACAACCATCCCCCTCTGCTTGTTCCAAAGTCAAGGAACCGTCCATGGCGCGGGCCAGGGTTCTGGCCATGTACAGGCCCAGGCCGGAGCCGGCGGTCCGGTCCGCCTGTTTGGACCCACGATAGAATTTTTCAAAGATCCGCTCGCGATCTGCGGGAGGAATCCCCGGCCCGTCGTCACTGATGCGCAGGCAGAGTCGCTCATCGACCGTTGCTGCACTGAGCAGGACATGACCGTCAAGCAATGAATACTTAAGGGCGTTTTCCAGTAAACTGGCGAGAACAATCTTCAGTCCGACCGGATGCAGATTGATCGTTTCGGTGACCGTGCATTGAAAAGACAGTTCACAGGATTTCTGTTCCGCCAGCGGTTTGAACAGAGCCTCCAGTTCTTTGAGCAGGTTGCTGAGCAGAAAAGTCTCGGGTTGCAGCTGGCCGACGCTGTCCTCAACCTGCCTGATCAGCAGGTAGTTTTCCGCCAGGCTGCCCAGGTAATGGGAACTGGTGGAAATCTGCTCGATAAACTGGCCGGTATGGTCGGCCGGAAGGCTGCCGCTGTCGTTTAAATGATCGGCCATGCCGGAAATAACGGTCAGCTGGTTGCGCAGTTCGTGAAACAGGGCCTGCTGCCAGTTGTCCTGCAGTTCGGTCCATTTTCTGATTGCGGCAAGCTGGGCGTTGAGCTGTTTTTGTTCGCGCTTTCTTTCGATCAGCCGGCGGGTTTGCAGGATCACTTCTTTGACCGTGTAGGGTTTGGGCAGGTAAAGATCGGCGCCCAGATCGTAGCCTTTCAATTTATCGTTTTCCGAGCTGAGGGCGCTGAGCATGATGATCGGGGTCGTGCCGATCAGCCGATCATGGTGGGAGCGAATCATTCGGCAGATTTCCCAGCCGTTGAGCAGCGGTAGCATGATATCGAGCAGGATCAGATCCGGTTTTTCCCGGCCGATGAGGCGACACGCCTCAAGCCCGTCTTTAGCAATCAGCACCTGAAAGCCATTGCGCTGCAGATTGAATTCAAGAATCTCCGCGAGGGAGTCCTCGTCCTCAACTACCAGCACCCTGCCGCTGTTAAGCAGCCCTTTACTTACTCCGCTCAGGCCGCCGCAGGCAAAGCTGTGTTCCAGCGTTTTTCCGGGTAAGTGTTCTTCCATCAGTATCATAAACCGTTCCTCGTTGAAGGTTCACAGCAAAAGTCGCAAGGTCTGGGGATGTCCAGTGGCATGTTTGAAGGGACAGGTTGAAAATAATTCTCTTCTACGCGGAATGAATTACTGGCGCATTAGTCCTGTGTTGGGTTTGTGTTAATTCCTCATGAATTCACCAGCTCCGTTTCCTGCTCAAAAAAAACTAACCACCTGCCAATCTTCCAGTAACAGTATTCAGGCTATATCCGCGCAATCTTTATCTGTAAGGAGCATGACTATGGCTGACCGCGACCAGGTTGTAAGACCTTTTCTGTTTGAAAAAGTCGGCGGGGATTCGGGCCGGAGCTGGCGCAATACAGCCCTGCGGGTGCTGGAAAAAATCTCCGGCCTGGAGCGTTGCCAACAGCTTTATGATGAGATTGAGAACGATTGCGGGCTGGAGGATTTTTTACGCCAGGCCCTGGCGAAGGCGTCCATTGACTATCGACTGAGCGACAGCAGCATGGCCCGGATGCCCCAATCAGGTGCTTGCGTCCTGGTGGCAAACCATCCTTACGGCGCTGCTGAAGGGCTGGTTCTGTTCCATCTGCTCAGCCGGGTCAGGCCAGATTTCAAAGTCTTGGGAAATTTCCTCCTCGGGCGGGTGCCGCAACTGCGGGAAAAATTGATTGAGGTCGACCCTTTCGGCGGCAAGGGTGCCGCACGGGCCAATATCAACCCGTTGCGCCAGGCTCTGCAACATCTGCAAGCCGGTGGTTTACTGGTGGTTTTCCCGGCCGGCGAGGTCTCTTCCTGGCAGGGGCCGGGGCGCGGGGTGGTCGATCCGCCCTGGAGTGACAGTGTTGCCCGGCTGGTTCGCAAAAGCAAAGCTGCGGTCTTACCGATCTTTTTTCCCGGCCATAATGGCCCGCTGTTTCAGTTGGCTGGGACCCTTCACCCTCGCCTGCGCACCCTGCTGTTGCCGAAGATGCTGCTCAAAGGCAGGAAAACCCCGCTGACCCCGCTCATCGGCAACCTGATCCCGAGCAAGAAATGGGCGACCTTTGCGAGTGACCGGCAGCTGGTCGACTATCTGCGGCTGCGGACCTATGCCCTGGGCCTTGATCCTCTGGCAACGGCTGTTCCGCCGGCCGGGAAGCAGGCTGTTTCACAACCGGTAGCGCTCAGCGCCGCAGTGGCCGTTAGCGAGCTGAGGGTGGAATTGGCCGCTCTGCCCGCTCCCCAGCGGTTGTTGCAAAGTGGTGAGTTCGATGTGTTTTTTGCTGCCGCCGGGCAGATCCCGCGGCTTCTTCACGAAATCGGCCGCCTGCGCGAGCTGACCTTCCGGGCCGCCGGTGAGGGGACCGGCCAGGCCCTTGATCTGGATAATTTCGATCAGGACTACCTGCATCTGTTCGTCTGGAACCGGGAGCAGGAAGAACTGGTTGGCGCCTATCGGGTGGGGCGGGTCGACCAGCTGCTTGCCAGCCGGGGCAAAGAGGGCCTGTACACCACGACTCTATTCGAATTCAAACCGCAACTTCTCGAGTATCTGGAGCAGGGGCTGGAACTTGGCCGCTCCTTTGTTCGTCCCGAGTATCAGCGTTCCTTTGCTCCTTTGCTGCTGCTCTGGAAAGGGATCGGTCATTACCTGACTCTTCATCCCCAATATCGTTTTCTGTTCGGCCCGGTCAGCATCTCCCAGGATTACAGCGACCGTTCGCGGGAACTGATGACCTGTGCCCTGAGCCGCCACTATCTGGTCAAGGAATTGGCAAATCTGGTCGCCCCGCGCCTGCCAGTGCCCATCAAGCCGCTCAAAGTGGCCGGTTTGAGTCGTGCCCACTGCGATGATCTGCTGCGCAATATAGATGATGTTGCCGCGCTGGTCGCGGATCTGGAAGAAGACAGTAAGGGCATCCCGGTGCTGCTCCGCCATTACCTCGGTCTGGGCGGGAAACTGCTGGCCTTTAATCTGGATCCGGCCTTCAGTGATGTGATTGACGGGTTGCTGCTGGTGGACCTGCCTCAGGCCGACAGCAAGCAGCTGCAACGCTACATGGGGCGCGACGGCTATCAGTACTATCTGGAACAACAGGGCCGTTTGCGGCACCCGGCAGCGGTTGCCGCCTGAGTGAATCTGACAACCGGCAATTTGCAAAAAAACTTGACCGCGGAAGCCTGCCAGTCCGTGAACAACTGAAACCAGCCAGCTCTCTTTAGCGGAGCAAATCAGCAGACAGCTCATGCCAGCGCGGTATGGGCTGTTTCCTTTTTTGCCTGACCGTAATTCACCCTGCATCATCATCTCAGCCCCTGCCCGTCGCCAGCGAGCAGGGAAAAGCCGGACAAATAAATAATAGTGAATTGGTAGGAAAATATGCTATATCTTTAGTATATATTTACAGTTTAATTACCGTATAAAGAGGAATTCCCCAATGAATCGTCGCTTTCTGAAGATAGTGATTCTGGCTCTACTGGTTGTGCTGATTGCGGCTTTTTTCGCTTTTGATCTCGGTCAGTACCTGACCCTGACCTACTTGAAGAGCCAGCAGCAAGCGTTCAGCGAATATTATCAACAGCATCAGCTATCGACCCTGCTCGGCTATCTGCTGATTTACATTCTGGTGACCGCTCTCTCCCTGCCCGGGGCCACGGTCATGACTCTGGCCGGCGGAGCCCTGTTCGGGTTCAAGGCGGCCCTGCTGGTAGTCAGTTTTGCCAGCAGTATCGGCGCCACCCTGGCGTTTCTGGTGTCGCGGTTTTTGCTGCGCGATTGGGTGCAGCAGAAGTTCGGGGCAAAACTCCAGGCCATTAACCAGGGGGTGGAACGGGAAGGGGCTTTCTACCTGTTCTCGTTGCGGCTGGTTCCGCTCTTCCCGTTTTTTGTCATCAACCTGGTCATGGGGTTGACACCGTTAAAGGTCGGCACCTATTACCTGGTCAGCCAGATCGGAATGCTGCCCGGGACCATCGTTTATGTCAATGCCGGCACCCAGCTCGGCCAGCTCGAAAGCGCTGGGGGGATTCTTTCTCCGGGGCTGCTGCTGTCCTTTGCTCTGCTCGGGATTTTTCCGTTGTTGGCCAAACGGGTTCTGGCATTGTTCCAGGCCCGGAAGGTTTATGCCGGCCAGGTGCGGCCGAAACGGTTCGATTACAACCTGCTGGTCATCGGGGCCGGCAGCGCCGGGCTGGTCAGTGCCTATATCGGCGCCGCGGTCAAGGCCAAAGTCGCCCTGGTGGAACGCGATCAGATGGGCGGGGATTGCCTCAATACCGGCTGTGTCCCGAGCAAGACCCTGCTGCGTAGCGCCAAGGCGGTGGCGCAGATTCGACGAGCGCAGGAGTTCGGTCTCAAATCCGCCACGGTGGAGGTCGATTTTGCTGCGGTGATGGAACGGGTCCAGGAGAAAATTGCCCGGGTCGCCCCCCATGATTCAGTGGCACGCTACACGGAACTTGGCGTCGAGGTCATCAAGGGAGAAGCCCGGCTGACCTCGCCCTGGACGGTTGCGGTGAACGGCCGGGAACTGAGCGCCCGCAACATCATTATTGCCAGCGGAGCCGGGCCCTTTATTCCACCGCTCAAAGGGCTCGATCAGGTTGATTATCTGACCTCGGAAAATCTTTGGCAGCTCCGCGTTCTGCCTGAGCAGTTGCTGGTACTGGGCGGCGGGCCTATCGGCTGTGAGTTGGCCCAGGCGTTTGCTCGTTTGGGCAGCCGGGTGACCCAGGTGGAGATGGCGCCGCGGATCATGGGGCGTGAAGATCCCGAAGTCAGTGAATTCATTACGGCGAAGTTCAGTGCCGAGGGGATCCGGGTGCTCACCGGCTATCAGGCGATCGAAGTTAAAACCGAAGGGGGGCGACATTGGCTGAGTTGTCGTCATGCCGGTGGGGAGAGCGATCTTGAATTTGATCGCCTGCTGATTGCGGTCGGGCGCAAGCCCAAAGTGAGCGGGTTTGGTCTGGAGGATTTGGGCATCGACATCGACCGCAACGGGACCGTTGCCACCGATCCGTTTTTGCGCACCAAGTACCCGAATATCTTTTGCGCCGGCGATGTGGCCGGACCCTATCAGTTCACCCACAGCGCCGCGCATCAGGCCTGGTATGCGGCGGTCAACGCGCTGTTTGGGCAGTTCCGCAAATTTAAGGTTGATTATCGGGTGATTCCCTGGTGTACCTTTACCGATGCCGAAGTCGCCCGGGTCGGCCTGAGCGAAGAAGAGGCTCAACAGCAGGGGATCGCCTATGAGGTGACCCGCTACGAGGTCGCTGATCTTGACCGGGCGATTGCCGACGGCGAGGACCACGGCTGGGTGAAAATCCTCACGGTGCCCGGCAAAGACCGGATTCTCGGCGTGACCATCGTCGCAGCACATGCTGGAGATTTGCTGGCCGAGTATGTGCTGGCCATGAAGCATGGTCTCGGCCTGAACAAGATCCTTGGCACCATCCACAGTTATCCAACGCTGGCAGAAATGAATAAAATGGCCGCCGGGCAATGGAAAAAAGCCCATGCTCCGGAACGCTTACTGCGCTGGGTTGAACGCTACCATCGCTGGCGCCGTGGCGTCTAAGCCTCAGATGTTTCTGTTGAGATGCTCCTCCCCGGCCTGCCGTGATTTGCGTTTACGCAGACGCTGGACTTCGTGGAGGCGCTTTTCGGCGAGTTTAATCTGTTTTTCCTGGCAGTCTTCAGTCCCCCGCCGCGCCTTGGGATTGACCAGGACATAGTTACCGTCCGCCTGCAGTTCCCAGGCATTGACCCGGTCGTTCAACTGCAGGTCCAGCAGTTCATTCAATTGCTCCCGCAGGGCCGGGCTTTCCACCGGAATCAGCGCTTCCACCCGGTATTCCAGGTTCCGTTTCATGGCATCTGCCGAACCGATCAGATATTCTTCCTGGCCGCCGTTGCGGAAGTAGTAGATACGGGCATGTTCGAGGAACCGGCCGAGGATGGAGACCACGCGGATATTTTCGGAAAGTCCGGGCACGCCCGGGCGGATGCGGCAGCTGTCGCGAACTAGCAGCTCAACTTTAACCCCGGCCTGCGAGGCCCGGTACAGAGCTTTGGTGATATCGACATCTTCCAGGGCATTCATTTTAAAGCGGATCAACCCCGGAGTTTTGGCCGAGTGGCCGGAAATTTCCCGTTCAATCTTGTCCAGCAGGGCTTTTTTCAGAATTTTCGGCGCGGGGAGCAGCTTGGTGTAGTGGCGCTTGGGGGTAAAGCCCGTGGTCAGATAGTTGAACAGCTCGGTCGCGTCGCGGCCGACCTCTTTGTCATAGATCAACAACCCCAGGTCACTGTATAGCCGCGCCGTCACCGGGTGGTAGTTGCCGGTGCCGATATGGACATAGCGGCGCAACCCTTTGTAATCCTGCCGCACCACCAGAATGATTTTCGAATGGGTTTTCAGCCCGACCACCCCGTAGGTCACGTGAATCCCCGCTTCTTCCATCCGCGTCGCCAGCTTGATGTTGGCCTGCTCGTCGAAACTGGCTTTGAGTTCGACCACCACCGCGACTTGCTTGCCGTTGCGGGCCGCCCGAATCAGGTATTTGATGATTTCGCTGTCCGGGTCGGTGCGGTACAGGGTCATCTTGATCCCACGCACTTTGGGATCGGTCGCTGATTCGTGGAGGAAGCGTTCGATGGATCCGGAAAAGGATTCATAGGGGTGCTGCAGCAGAATTTCCTTCTGGTCGCGGATGGTATGAAAAATACTGCGCTCTTTCGGCAGCAGCGGGTGGTCGATGGGGTAGTGCGGCGGATCTTTGTGTTCAGGCAGATCGAGACGGTGCAGTTCCCACAGATCGCGCAGACCGAGCAGGTCCTCTGAGACAAAGACATCGGTTTCTTCATTCAGGCCCAGCTCCGAAGCCAGGCGGCCGCGCAGCAGCGGCTTGATATCGGGCATGACCTGCAGGCGCACGATCGGCGCAACCCGACGGTACTGCAGAGTGGTTTCGATCAGCTCGAGCAGATCATCGGCATGTTCTTCGTCTTTACTGGTGTTGGCGTTACGGGTCACCCGGAACAGCTCGCAGCCGATAATTTCCATCCCCGGGAACAACAGATCAAGGTTGTTCTCCATAATGTCTTCCAGGCGAATGAAACGATAGCTTTTGTTGTCGATGCGTTGAAACCGGTTCACTCCGGCACCGACCGGAACCTTGACCCGAGCCAGGGAAATCTCCTTTTCACCGGGATAGCGCAGGGTTACAAACAGGTTCAGGGAGAGGTTGGAGATAAAGGGAAACGGATGGGCGGGGTCGACCGATTGCGGGGTCACCAGGGGGAATATATTGTCGTAAAAATGGTTGCGAATTCGCTCCCGCTCTTCCGTACTTAACTGGGAATAATCGAGAAATTCGATCCCCTTCTTCTTCAGCTCGGCAAAAACCTCCCGGGTGACCTCCTCCCGATGAGGCTGGATAGCATTGAGCACCTGGAAGCACTCATCAAGCTGTTGTTGCGGCGTCCGTCCGTCAACGGTTGCATCCTGAATGCCGGCCGCAACCTGCTGCTTGAGGCCGCCGATCCGTTTCATGGCAAATTCGTCCATGTTGGAACCGTAAATGGCGAGAAACTTAACCCTCTCCAGGAGCGGATTTCTGGACGTAGCTGCCTGCTGGAGGACCCGTTCGTTGAATTTCAACCAGCTCAACTCACGATTGAAATAAAGGCCGGGATCATCCAGGTTCTGCTTGTTGGGCGTTGCGACCACGGTGGTATCCTTACAGGCTTCGACTGGTTTCGGCACAGTTTCCAGCGGCTGCTGCAGTGCATGTTGTTCCATTCCTCAACTTCTCCCGGCTCTTTACTGGAAAATTGGTTATTTGAAATAGCCTAGGCTAGATGAGAAATGTAAGAGTTCTGTTAGGAACTTCAAAAAATTATCGGTTGGGCCGCGGAAAAGCCTAGTTTGGCGACCGTTCAATGTTGCTACAAGTTTAGCAGATTTTTGCTGCCTGCCCACTGAGCAGGCGAAGCGAGCCGGCGGCAGGGATTTTGCGACCTTCACCCAGGCGGGCGGATGACGGGATTCAATGAGACTTTTTCCGGTGATTTTTAGGCTTTTTGCCTTTCAGTTTGAGCGGTTTACAAACCTGGTCTTTTTTTTTCACCAAAGAGCCGCATTTTTCACAAACGACCTTGGCCTCTTTTTCCTTGACCAATGATTTTCCTTTGAGACAACTCATTTTTGTCCTCGCAAAAATTCAGCGGCGATAATATGGTAGGGTGAAGAATAAGAGAAAGATAACCCGTTTTGTCTTATTTCACAAGGGAACATTATCACCATGAAAAATAACCCTCTCGTTGAAGCGGAAGTACCTGGGGAAGCCCCGGAGCAGACTCGGCTGGCAGCGATCGATATCGGTACCAATTCCATCCGCTGCATAGTGGTCGAAGCCGATGCCAAGGGTGGTTTCAGGGTTCTGGATGATGAAAAAGCAACGGTCCGCCTGGGTGAAGGTCTGACAGAAACCGGCTTTATTTCCGATGCTGCCAAGGCCCGTGCCCTGGATGCCCTGCAGCGGATGGAAAAAATCAGTACCGGCCTGAAGGCCGAGGTCGCCGCAGTTGTTGCCACCAGCGCAGTGCGCAAAGCCTTGAATCGGAATGACTTTATCCGCGAAGTTGCGAACGTCACCGGGTTGGCCATCGATGTCATCTCCGGTGACCAGGAAGCTGACCTGGCCGTTCTCAGCGTCCAGCATAATTTCGATATGGACCATCAACGCTACGGCATGGCCGATATCGGTGGCGGCAGCGTCGAGGTGGTGACCGCAACCGGGCGGCACACCGAGAGCGTCGGCTCCCTGGAACTGGGCGTGGTGTTCCTGACCGAAAAATTCCTGCACAGCGATCCCCCCAGCCCGGAGGAACTGAAGAAGCTGCGCAAATATGTGCGCAAAGCGTTAAAAAGGGACGGAGTCGGTGACGGCCTGCCGGTGACCTGCCTGATCGGTTCGGGCGGGACCATGACCAATATCGGCAGCATGGTCATGGCCATGCGCGGCGAGCAGTACGAATCGGTCCACCGGTACGAAGTGCTGCATTCCGAGGTGATCCATCTGCTGGCGATGCTGACCCGGAAAAGCCACAAGGAAAGGCTGGCCATCTCCGGGCTTAATCCCGAACGGGCCGATATCATCCTGGCCGGGATGATCCTGACCGATGAGCTGATGCGGCGCATGCGCACCAATCAACTCTGGATTAATGCCCAGGGGATTCGCGAGGGGCTGATTCTGCGCAGCCTGCAGCAACGGAATCTGATTCCGGAAACCGTCAATGGCCGAGACTGGCGCGATTCGATCCTTGATTTCGCCCGCTCCTGCCGGTTTGACGAGCAGCATTCAACCCAGGTCTGTCGGCTGGCCAAAAAGATCTTCGCCGCAGTTGCTGGCCCCTTCGCTTTGACTCTGCGCGACGAACAGCTGTTGGAAGCTGCCGCCCTGCTCCACGATATCGGTTATTTCATCAGCTATGACCGGCATCACAAACATTCCTACCACCTGATTCGTCATGCCAACCTGTTCGGTTTTACCCCGCGCGAGCGGGAACTGATCGCCAACCTGGCGCGTTACCACCGCAAAGCCAAACCCAAGAAAACTCATGAAAACCTGATCCCGCTGAGTGTTGAGGACCAGCAGCTGGTGCGCCGGCTGGGAGGAATTCTGCGCCTGGCCGATGGTCTCGACCGGCGGCGGAATCGCCAAGTGGTCGATATCTCATGTCAACTTGACAAAAATATTTTTGTCCTTAAATTATTCGGAACAGCTGATATGTCTGTTGAATTGTATGGGGCCCAAAGTAAAGGGTCGCTGTTTGAGGCGGCATTCGATTGCCGCCTGGATGTGAGAGCCGAGGAATGTCGATGAGATTATTGACCTTGATCCGCCACGCCAAGTCGGACTGGAGCGATGCCGCGCTCTCCGATTTTGATCGTCCTTTGAATTCGCGGGGCAAGAAAAATGCCCCGCTGATGGGACAACGAATGGCCCAAAATGGTACGATTCCCGAACTGCTGATCAGCAGTTCGGCGAAACGCGCCCGTAAAACAGCTAGCCTGATCGCCAGGGAAATCGGCATAGCCAAAGCTGAAATCCGGCTCGAAGAGCAGCTCTTTGATGCCAAGGAAAGAACCCTGCAAGCGTTCATCAAAGGCCTGCCCGAAAAACAGCACATTGGCCTGATCGGCCATAATCCGGGCCTTTCCGAGCTGGCCGGCTGGCTGTGCAAGGATGCTCCGGAGTGGCTGCCGACCTGTGCGGTGCTGACCCTGGAGCTGAATATCGACAGCTGGGATGAGCTGAAAAAAGGCTGCGGGCAGGTGAAAAACTACGATTATCCGAAAAAAGCGGACTGAGTCTGCCAGCTGCCGGCTGCTGAGGCCATAGCTGGCGCTGCAGCTATCTCTGCGTTGCTGAGGTCTGGAGAAGCGCATTTTCGGACCTTGCCCGGCAACGGGACAGAACAGTTTCTTTCAACCGGCGGCTATTGCCCATCTCCTGCCGGGTCGCTCATGGCATGGGTCGGGGGAGCAACCAGTTCCACGATGGTTTCCGGCCAGCCGGGCGGCCCGCTCGGTCCCTGGTAACGAATGAACAGCCCGTCCTCTTTGCGCAGCCAATAATGGCAGCTCCAGAACATCGACTTCAAGCCCGTTAACTGGATTTTCAGTTTAATCGCCTTGGTCATGGTCCCGTTCATGTCCACCAGTTCCTCGCCACTGCGGGTTACTTGCAGTTTGTGGACATCAAGGGTATCCGGCCGAATACTCCAAAACTCCAGATGGTCCCGGTTCGGGTTGGTGAACTGACGCAACGAAAGGGACAGCGCCTGATACCAGGGGGCGTCATCGATAGAGACCTCCCTGGAAATGGTGCTGCCTTTGAACAACCCCGTCATGAGCAGACTGTTGTCCCGACGCGTCACCTGCAGATCAATCTTCTGTGCCGGGTCTTTGACGCTCCATTCCCTGGTTTCCAGATCTGCATTCATGCGGGTGATATCCCGTTCCTGCTGCAGGTCGGTGATCAGCCGCAGCAGAGTCCCCGGTTCCAGCCGCCAGTTGAAATAGCTGCTCTCGGCCCCGGTCTTGCGGAGATACAGATGTTCCTCCGCGGTGCTGCCCGCAACCTGGCCGGGTAGCATAAACAGGCCGCAGAGCAGTAAAATACAGCTGTTGACAAGCGCTGTCATGGTCAACTCCCGTAACCGCAAACCGCCACATATTTGCCGGTTTGGGCAAGTACAATGCCCCGGCCTGCTTGCGCAAGCCAAAGAAACCGGCTGCCGCCGGGGGCAAAAGGTGCGAAATCAAAAGAAAGTCCCTAACGGCATAAAGCACTAGCAAGTCAATGTCAGGATTGAATGAGCAGCGGAAAAATAACGGCATAACTGCGCTATAATGAATTGACTTGCTTGATAGAATCTGTTTAGTTATGCATTGTATATACAATTGATGTGCAATTTCCTCCCAACCAATTCATAAACTGATGAAAATTCGTAGCGACTGGCAACTGAAAGAGGGCGTTTCCGTCGAGGATCTGCAACAGGGCTTGACCGATGATCTAAGACTCTGTCGACAGGAAAGCACAGCGCGGGAGATCCGGGTCCTGGATGACGCGGATTGGCAGCTCTGGCAGGCCGATCGGCTGCTGCTGCGCGAAGACGGGACCCGGTTGAAGCTTTATGACGCGAACGACAACTGCCTGGCGGCCGCAACGGCGCCGGAAAAAAGCCGCTTCTGGTGGGAGCTGCCGGCCGGGGAGTTGGCTGAGAAAATTCGGGCAAGTGTACCGCTGAGGGCCTTTGTAGCCAAATTTCAGTGCCGGATCAGCCAGCAGCCGCTGGCTGTTTTGAACCCTGATGAAAAAACCGTCGTCAGGTTGCGGCTGTTCGGTCTGACGCGGACGGACGGCAGTGGGCTGCAGCTGCTGTCCATCTTACCGTTACGCGGCTATCGCCAGGAATATGATCGGGTGGTCGCCCTGCTGTTACCGCAGCTGCTGGTGAAAACCGCCCCCTTGACCCTGCGCCAGCTGCTGTTGCAGGCCGGTATGGAGATCTCAGCGTTGCCCGGCAAGCCGAGCTTCGACTTGGATGGCCGGGAACCGAGTGAAGAGGCGGTGACCCGAATGGCCGCCAAGCTGATTCAGTTGGCCCGCCACCAGGAGCAGGGCATCATCGAGGACATCGACAGTGAATTCGTCCACCAGTACCGGGTGAATATCCGCAAAGCCCGCTCGCTGATCGCGCTGTTTAAAAAGACTCTTTCCCAGCCGCGATACCAGGCGCTGAAGAGCGAACTGAAAGCGCTCGGCCAGATCACCAATCGGCTGCGCGACCTGGATGTCTTTCTCCTTGATCAGGATCATTATCGCGGCCTGCTGCCGGACGGTTTTCAGACCGGCCTCGACCATCTTTACCGACGCCTGCGGCGCAGGCGCGCCGCGGCATTTAAGGCCGTCAGGGAGCAGTTATCCACAGAGGCCTATCTGGAGCAGATCAGCAATGTGCTGCTGACTCTGAACCGGCCAGCGGAATTTTGTTCGGCGCAGGCGCAAACCGGCATCCGTGAACTGGTGGCAAAAAAGATCTCAACCCAGTATGCCGCGATTGTCCGGGATGGCTCCGCCATTGATGAGCAGACGCCGGATTCCGCTATCCACGAACTGCGCATCGAATGTAAAAAACTCCGTTATCTGCTTGAACTGTTTGCCGAACTGTTTGAAAAATCGTTACTTAAATCTTTGGTCAGGCAGCTCAAGGAACTGCAGGACAACCTGGGTCGGTTCAATGACTTTTCAGTGCAGCGGGAGTTTCTCGACCGGTTGGCCGGCGGACGCGGCAGCAGTGACGAGGAACGGGCGAGTATCAACGGCCTGGCCGCGGTTCTCTACAATCAGCAGGTGGCAGAACGCGGCCAGGTGGTCGCCAATGTCAACCGCTTTATCGCGGTCCCGGTCCAAGAGAGCTTTCAACAACTTTTCCACAGCGAGGGGCAGGAGCCGACCGAGCCATGAAAATTCTTGCCATGTATTCCATCAAGGGCGGAGTCGGAAAAACCGCCTCCGCTGTCAATATCGCTTACTGGGCTGCCCGGGCGGGCTATCGGACCCTGCTTCTCGACCTTGATTCACAGGGCGCTTCATCCTTTTACTTCCGGGTCAAACCGGCGGCCAGCAAGAACTGGGGAAAGCGTTTTTTCAAAGCCTACGAACAGGTTCTCAAGCAGATCAAGGCCAGTGATTTCGAAAACCTGGATGTGATTCCCGCACATCTGAGTTTTCGTAACTTCGATGTCATGCTGGAGCAGCTCGGGGCCCATAAAAATCGGCTGCGGCAGGCCCTGAAAGGATTGAAAAGGGAGTATGACCTGGTGATTTTGGACTGCCCACCCACCATCAGCCGGCTGGCGGAAAGTATTTTCAAGGCCGCTGACCTGGTGTTGGTCCCGGTGATTCCAACCACTCTGTCAGAGCGCACCTTCGACCAGCTCGCGGACTTCTTTAAAGACGAAGACTATGGCCGGAAAAAGCTGATCCCCTTTTTCACCATGGTTGACTCCCGCAAGCAGTTGCACAGGGAAACCGCTGTCGCCATGCGGAAACGCTATAAACGGTTTCTGCGTAATGCCATCCCCCATTCCGCAGATGTCGAAAAGATGGGTATTCATCGGGCTCCCATCGATGTTTACGCCCATGGCAGACAGGCCAACCGGGCCTACCAAGCGCTGTGGCAGGAGATCGCCGCCCTGCTGCGGGAAGGTTAGTCATGCCCCAGTATGAAATCGAAAGGAAGTTTATCCTCACCCGCAAGCCGGTCGAATTGCTGACCGGGGTGCCGGGTGAAGAGATCCGCCAGGGCTACCTGTTGCTGGAAGCGGACCGGGAACTGCGGATTCGCCAGCGGGCCGGACAGTGCAGCATGACCCTCAAGAGTGGTCAGGGACTCAAACGCCAGGAGCAGGAGTGCGCAATTTCCCAGGCCCAGTTCGAAATGCTTTGGCCCTTGACCGCAGGTCGGCGGGTCGAAAAGGTTCGCTATGCGCTCCGCTGGCAGGGTTACGATCTGGAGATCGATCTGTTCACCGGTGCGCTGGCACCGCTGATGGTCCTTGAGGTCGAATTTGCCACCGTCGCTGCAGCCATGGATTTTGTGCCGCCGGAGTTTGCCGGGCGTGATCTGACCGCAGACAAGGCCTATAAAAATGCCGCACTGGCCAGTCATGGCCTGCCGCTAGAAATGGAAAGCGCTGATGAGTGAAGAAAAAAAGTCCAAGAAGAAGGGGAAAAAGGACAGCCAGCTGGTGATTCGCATCAATGGTGAGGACCGCGATCGCTTTGTGTCCCTCTGCGATGAGCTGGATACCAGCGCGGCCCGGGAAATTCGCCGCTTTATCAAGGAATTTATCGCAGCAAACAACGAGGGAGGACACTAATCATGTCGAAAGCGATTGAAGATGTGGCGGGAATCGGGCCCGCAACCGCCAAAATTTTACAGGAAAGCGGCATCCTGAGCGCCGATGACCTGGCGGCCCGGCAGGTTGAAGAGGTGGCTGCCATCAAGGGGTTCAGCCAGGTTCGAGCCGCCCAGGTGATCGCGGCCGCCCGCGAGCTGTTTGTGCTCACCAGGGAGGACCCGGTGAACACCGCCGGACCGGCGGAGCAGACCGCTGAGGCCGAAAAGCAGCCGACAAAAGGTCAAAAGAAGAAGGATAAGGATAAGAAAAAGAAAAAAGCCAAAGAGGCGGATAAAAAGAACAAGGCTGCCAAAAAAGAGAAAAAGAAAGAAAAAGAGGAAAAATCCGGGAAGAAGAGCAAAAAGAAAAAAGCCAAAAAATAGTGCACTTTACCCCGGCCCGCTCGTAGCGCAACGCGCGAAACTTATTGCCCCTGCCGAGATCAGCGCCTGGGGCTCCGGCCAGGCCATCAGTGGTGATGACCTGGCCATGGCGCAGGGAAAATTTGCCGTGAAATCCTACCTGCATCTGGGCGCCCTGGAAAATCCCTGCCCGTTTCTGAATATTTTGCTGAAGACCGAGGGCTGGACCATTCATATCCCTTGAAAGCCTGACCGATCACAATTAAATCGCCGGTTCTATTGAACGTGAAACCCGGCCGGGATGATAATGATGTTGAATCAAAAATCAATTTCACAAGACCCCGATCGGGCGGCCGCAAATCTGCAAATGGAGGTTCGGGGGAATTCCCGTTACGATCGGTTCTGAAGGAGAAAACGATGAAAGCAGTACGAATTCATGGTTACGGCAGCGGTGAAAAACTCATGTACGAAGATGCGCCGCTGCCGAAAATCGGGTCGACCGAGGTGTTGGTCAGAGTGGTGGCCGCAGCGGTCAACCCGGTTGACTGGAAAATCCGCGAGGGGTATCTGCAGCAGATGATCCCCTATTCCATGCCGTTGACCCTGGGCTGGGATGTTTCCGGGGTGGTCGATGCGGTTGGCGCCGAGGTCTCTCGTTTCAAGGTTGGCGATGCAGTTTATTCACGCCCGGATATCAAGCGCAACGGCACCTACGCCGAATACGTTGCGATCCGCGAGCAGGAGCTGGCCCATAAACCCCGGCTGATTTCCCATGTCGAAGCGGCCTCTCTGCCCCTGGCCGGGATTACCGCCTGGGAAGCCCTGATCAACGCCGGCGGGCTGAGCGCCGGGCAACGGGTGCTGATCCATGCCGGAGCGGGCGGGGTGGGGTCCCTGGCCATTCAGCTGGCCAAAGCGCGTGGTGCCTACGTTATCACCACCACTTCGGCACGGAACGGTGCGCTGGTTAAATCTCTCGGTGCCGACCAGGTCATCGATTATCGCTCCCAAGCCTTTCACGAACAGGTCAAGGATGTCGATCTGGTCTTCGATACCATCGGCGGAGCGGTTCAGGATTCCTCTTGGGCGGTCTTGAGGCCCGGCGGTATTCTGGTGTCCATTACCAGCCCCCCTGCCCCGGAGCGGGCCGAGAGTCTCGGGGTGCGCTGTGCCTATGTCTTCATTGAACCGAATGCGGAGATTCTGGCCCACTATGCCGAACTGGTCGATAGCGGGCAGGTCCGGCCTCTGGTCGGTGCCGAGTTTGCCCTGGAAGATATTGCCAAAGCCCATGCCTTAAGCGAAACCGGACATACCGTGGGCAAAATCGTCCTTTATGTGGGGCAGCCCTGATCCTGCTTTCCGCAGGCGGATTTTTCCGCCTGCGGGACCTGACGTCCTGGGTTTCCTTAGTCAATTGGCGAAGCGGGGACGGGCACTTTTTCATATAGCGCAATAATCCCGGTTGATTTTTTTTAAACATTTACTTAGGATGCTTAATATATGGGTACTAAATAAAACTGAAGGAGTTTTCGTGTTCGATATTGTTGATCTCCCCGATGCCGCTGCTCTGGCCCGGCTGGCGCAGCGTTACCCGCAGCTGGAAACCCCTGCATTACAAACCTGGCTCGGATTGATGCGGGTTTCCGACGATTGCCAGAATGATCTCGATCGATTTCTCGCCACCCACGGCTTGACGCAACGGAAGTTCTTTGTGCTGATTCTTCTGTTTCGTAATCCTGACGGACTACTGGTTTCCCAGCTGGCCAAAGGGACGGGGGTTTCTTGTGCGACCATGACCGGGGTTGTTGATGGGTTGCACAAAGCGCAGTTGGTGACCCGTGAACCGCACGAGCAGGACCGCCGTGCTTGCACGGTGTCCATGACCCCCTCCGGGCAGCAACTGCTCGACCAGGTTCTGCCGCAACACTACCGGCGGGTGAGCCGCATCATGGCCTGCCTGGGTCCCTCTGAACGGCAGCAGTTGCAAGCGTTGCTGGGGAAAATCAGCGCCAGTGTGCAGGACTTATCATCGTTTCATGCTGAAGAAGGAGAGCCCAATGAAAGCTGTCATCTTTAAACAAACCGGCGAGGCCGAAGAGGTCCTGGCACTCGCCGAGGTTGCCACCCCGGTGCCGGGGGCGGGTGAACTGCTGATTCAAGTCAGCGCCCGACCGATCCATCCGGCCGATTTCATGTTTATCGCCGGCCGTTATCGAGTCAAACCGGTATTCCCCCAGGTCGCCGGATTTGACGGAGTGGGCACCATCGTCGCCTGTGGCCAGGGAGTGCAGGGTTTCAGCAGCGGCGAACGGGTGGCCTTTCGCAGTCCTGGTACCTGGGCTGAGTTGGTGGCGGCACCGATCGGTAAGGTTTACCGGGTTCCGACGGCCATTGCGGATGAGCTCGCCTGCCAGTTCCCATTGAATCCGTTGACCGCCTGGGGATTACTCGCCAGTTGCAATCTGCAGTTGGGTAGCCGAGTGCTGATCACCGCCGGGCATTCAGTGGTGGCAAGATTGTTGACGGCAATTTGCCTTCGCAAGGGGTTTGAGCCCTTTCTGTTGGTGCGTGACGTAGCTGGTTACAGGGTCATTGACGGCGCCAGCGAACAGAACCTGGTGACAGCTGCAACAGTGAGCGAAGTCCTGCTGGGGTTGCCTGGACAACTAAGATTTCAGGCTATCCTCGATGCCGTCGGAGGGGCGGCCACCCCGGCGCTGATTGATGTCATCGAGCCCGGAGGCTGTCTGATCACTTACGGTGTCCTTGACGATACCCCGCTCAGCTTAAAAAGTTCCATCCTGCTGTTTAAAAATTTGCGCTGGTTGGGCTTCGGTGTGGATGCCTGGCTCAAGCAGACCAGTCCTGAACAGCTGGCCGCCGCCAGTGAAGAACTCTGGACCTTGCTCGAAGAACAGCCCGGACTGCTGCCGGTGATCGGGACATTCCCTCTTGAACAGGTTGCTGAGGCTGTTGCCGCCGTGCGTAGCCAGCGAAAACCGGGCAAAGTCCTGCTGCAAAGTTGATCGGGCCGGTCGCCGCAGCTTGCGGCCGGCTGTTCTGAGATCTTTTAAGAGTTAAAATAAAAAAACTGAAAATCAGCAGGTTAAATGACAATAGCCAGTTGCGTTCCCTGCCCTGCGGGATAGAATTAGTGATATATGTGATGCTGCTTTTATGGGCGCAAAGGAGAGTTGTCATGGAAGAAAAACGTAATGACCTGGCACGCCACCCCGTGAATGTGGAGAAGATCCTGTTACAGCACAATATTTCCAAACCGGCCTGGCAGAGGGAAAAAACCTGTGAGCAATGCCGTTTCTGCGACCAGGATGTGGATACTTTCCCCTGTGATCGCTGCCACACCAGGCATTAGCAGGCCTGGGAAAACAGCTTGCTGAGTCCAGGGACGGGCTTTTCAACCTGTGGCAACCACCCCGATGTTCCGGTCGCCGGGGCGCAGCAGTGAGCAGCCGGCCAGCGAACGGGGACTCTTCCGGGAGCACATGAGATCAGTTGGCAACTGATTCAGGGCAGAACTTCAGTCGCCCGGCGCACCGTGGCAGGACCGGTTTAACTTGCTTGAATGATAACGTTTTTGAGGGGGCCAGGAAGCGATAAAAAGTGAAGCCGTAGTTTGCGATTGCTGCAAGCTGCGGCTTTTTAATGATTTTTTCACCACCGGGTCGCGCCACACTGCGGTGTGACCCGGACAGAAAGGAAACCAATGTGAAAGGCAAGTGTTTATGCGGTGCGGTCGCATTTGAAATTGTGGGTAAATTGCCGAAAATTTACCAGTGCCACTGTTCGTTGTGCCGCCGGGTCTCCGGTTCGGCATCCAACTCGGCCATGCTGGTCGCAGTTGCTGATTTCCACTGGCTAAGCGGTGAGGACAAGATTGTCAAATATCAGACCGCTTCCGGGTTCAGGTCAGAATTTTGCGGGTGTTGCGGCAGCCCGCTCCCCAATGAAACCAAAGATGGCACTCTGGTTTGGGTCCCGGCAGGGCTGCTCGACGACCCGGCCGCCACCGAGATTGCAGTGCATGTTTATGTCGGCTCCAAGAGCAGTTGGGATACGGCATTCTTACCTGACAGCGCTCCTCAATATCCGGAAATGCCCCCTGCCGGCGAGTTGATGGCCTTATTGCATGGGACAAACGACTGATGTTCAGTTTTCGAGCTCTCAACGATGTTCCGGGTGCGCTCATTGTCGATGCGCTGAACGATGCCTTTGCCAACTACCCGGTGGCGTTGCAGATGACCGGAGCCAAACTCGATTTCATGCTGCGTGAGCGCAGCGTTCGTCTTGAGCATTCCTTTGGTCTTTTCGATCAGGATTTTCTGTGCGGGCTGGTCCTGAATGGTGGCAGGAGTATTGACGGGGTGCAAACCGCCTATGATGCCGGCACCGGAACCAGGGTGGCATATCAAGGGAAAGGACATGGCGCCAAGCTGCTGCAACAGACGATAAAACAGCTGAGCAGTTTTGGTTACCAACGATACCTCCTGGAAGTGCTGACGGATAACACCCCCGCGGTGGGACTTTATCGACGCCATGGCTTTGCCATTCAACAAGAGCTGGCCTGCTATAAGGCCTCGTGCGAAGCCCTGGCTGTGCATACGGGCATTGCCATCTCGATCGACCTGCCCTCAGCCTGGCCGAACCGATTCAGCTCCCTGCGGCAGTACCGGCCTTCGTGGCAGAACAGCGATGCTGCGGTGACCGCTGTTGGCGAGAGGTGCCAGCTTATTGCCGTAATGCAGGAGCAATGCCCGTGCGCTTATGCGGTATTGGTGGCGGAAACCGGCAATATCATGCAGATCGGTTGGGATGACGAGCAGGCGGTCGCAGCGCTGCTCGGCCGCTGTGCCGCCTTGGCTGCAACAGCTGAGTTGCGAATCGTCAATATCCCGGCCGCGGCCACCGCGACGGAGCGGGTGCTGCTTGAGCATGGCTTCCGCCGCTTTGTGACTCAATACGAGATGGCTTTGGAGCTTGATCACGCCTGAGCAGCCTGCCCGGTCCAAGGTTCTTCCGTCTGCTACGGACACAAAATTGAAATTAGAAAAAATGTATCTGTAAAAATGCTCTCGAACAGGTTGTTGAAAAAGTCCATCCCTGGTCTTTTTCAAGCTCGATGGGGAAAAGAGCGATGTCCCGAATGGCGCTCGTTTAAGCAACTTTGCAGTAAACTCGGGACTGTCCCCAGAGTTTGCGAGCCATGAAATTGTCGCGGTTAACACCGCAAAGACCTGGGACAGCCCCCGTGCGGGGACAGTCCCGGTTTTGCTGCCAGCGACTCTTAAACTAGCGTCATTCAGCGATATCCCCTACCTTACAAAATCAATGATTTAGCAGGGCGTCATTGGTTTTGATCGCCCATCCATGGGCTCGCCAAGGAACTCCTTTTCAATAACGGATTTGCTGTCAACCTTTTCCGACCTGCCGCGTTTTTATCATTAACAGCCAAACTATTCATTGGCCGGGTGACTTTCTGGCAGGCCATGCTGGAAGGATATTTGCGCAGAAGGGAGGACACTATGTGGTCGGGAGTGATGGTTGTCGTTTTAGCTGTGTTGTTGGCAGGAGCTCCGGCAATCGCCGGAAAATCAGGGAGTGGGTCAGGGTCGAACGGACGAGGAACACAGGCAACAGAGCAGATGATGCTGCGTCATCAGCAGCAGCTGCAGGCTCCCGCTCAGAATAGTGGTTTGAGCGGAAGTCAGGATCGAGATCAGGATAGAGACCGGGATCAAGATCGAGACCATGATCAGGACCGGGATCGAGATCAGGATCGCGATCGCGATCGCGACGGGTCAGGCAAGTCATCGTGAGGGTTGGTTGTTAGTCTGAACAGGTGTGCGGCCAATGTTGCAGGTCGCGCTGGGTCAGAAGGTGTGGGCTCACCTCCCGACCCAGCGTAAGTTGCAGGCTATTGGAAATCCCAGCCGAGATCTTCAGGAATGGCGTAGTTGTGGATAAATTCAATGGTCCGCAGGCTGTCATTGGCCGCATCGACAAATCCGGAAACATTCTCAACGGTTCCCGGGTCTGTTCCGTTGACGAATGCCAACCAGTCAAGCAATCCAACCGAGGTTTCCACCCAATAAGGGGCGCCGGCAGGGATAATCACGTTCAGGTCCTGATTCCGCCATTCATAACGGCTGTATTCGGCAGTGGCGAAATTGACAAAACGTTCGTTGGCCGGGGCCGGAAGACCAGCTGTCGCAGCACTGATATGACATTCCGTCTGATCTTCAGGATCGTTGCCGCAATCACGGATCAATGCCGGCAGGGTCTCCAGGTTGGCGGCACTGAGCTCGGTCTCCTGGGTGATTTTGAGAATTCGGTTGAGATATTGCAAAAGATCGACCGTAATCTTACCGGTCTTTCCCGAGGCTCCGCCGAGAAACGCGGCCGCAGTGATCAGATCCTGGTTGCCGAGGGCTTCGGGATGGCTGCACATGCTGTTGAAGCCATTGGCGAAATCGCTTCCGAAACAGGCGGTTGGGTCGGCCTGGGGCGATAAGGGGAGCAGTCGTTTTAATACGCCCCGGAATTTGCCCCAATCCTGGGCACCCAAGGCCGGGTGATAGCGGGTACCGGCGGCAGGGTCGCCATGCTCAAACGTATCAATTTCATGGGGATCGGTCTGGACATGGCCATAGGTCATGAGCCGGGTATAGAGCGCGAGGTTCTCCATGGGGGAATCGATGGTTGCCCAGTCACATTGTCCTGGCGTTGTACAGTTAAAGCCCAATTCCAGCCGTCCGGCAACATCCAAGCGGAGTGACTCAGCCGCTTTGATATTGCTGATCACCTCATCAAAATGCATCCGCAGATTACGCTCTTTGGTTCTGCTGGCACTCAGGCGTCCGAAATAGTCCACTTCGACCACCGCTGTGGGATCGAGGGGGTCGCAGCTGAGAGCCATAAAGCCGATTTCATTGCCGTTCTCATCGACTGCGATCGGGCAATAGCCCCAGCCCAGAATATCCTGCGGGTATTCAATCCAGCGTTTTTGCAGGATCGGCTGGCCGCTGACCGCGTCGCGCTTAATGTGGATCAGGTCGCCCAAGACAGCTCCACTGCCATTCTCCTTTCCGGTTGCTCCTGAGTTCGGACCGTTTCCGGCAGCGAGTCCCAGGCCAGGCAACAGCAACAGCATCATCATTACCCCAAACCTCTGCAGCGTTCTCATTTTCGGCCTCCTTCAAAAAACAACAGCATTGAGTGGAGCCTTCCCGGGCTTGATCTCCCTCCGAAACAGGAAGGTCCGAATCGTGGCAAGCACCGTAACGCAATTCAGATGTGGCAGATGGCATGACCTGGCTCAGGCAGGTCTGATCATGACAGCGGCGGGCGTGGTGGGTTGTTGAGCAAAACCATCAATTAGAATAATAGCAGAAGTTTATGCCTGCTCGTGGCGGCAGGAAAAATTATTGAGCGAAAAGACAGTATTTATGGTCCGTTCCTGAATTAGAGCCGGGCTCCATAAACCGAAAGGATTGGCGGCAAATGGATCATCAATGGATCTTTGTTGCTGTTGTCAACCGTTGAACGTCGTCTGCCTTCACCTTTTCGGCCTTTCAAGAACGCAAATCCTGCTTCATCCGGTCGAACTCCTCTTTATTGATTTCCCCTTTTGCGTAGCGCTCCTTCAGGATATCTTCGGCGCTTTTATCTGCATGTCCGGGCCCCTTCTGAGACCAATGACCGGTTCCCCGGATAACCAGATAAATAATAATCCCCCAAAACAGGATCATCAGGATCCAGCCGAAGCCGTGTCCCATTCCGTAAATGCCATCTCCAAACCCGTACATCATTGAGCCCTTCTCCTTTATCGCCAATCACTATCGATTCTGTTTGTGCTGATCTGAGCGAAGCATCAGGATGCTTCCGGCTGCACCCGCCTGTACGCGCCTATAAATCGGCAATAACCTGCCTGAGTTTGCCCTGAATTTCTTGCGCAATCTTACCCAGGCCTGGGTTTTGAACCGCCATCATCGAAGCCAGCGGGTCAATGGCCGAGACCTCAACACTGCCATCGTCCCATTCCTGAATCACGACATTGCAGGGGAGCATAGTCCCGATATAAGGTTCGGCCTGTAATGCTTCATAGGCATAGGGCGGATTGCAGGCTCCCAGAATCAGGTAATTACGAAAGGACACGCCCAGCTTCTCTTGTAACTTACTGGTGACGTTGATTTCAGACAGAATGCCAAAGCCATGTTCCGCCAGTTTATTCTTCACGATTGTTACGGTCTCTGCGAAAGCGGAGGCAACCTTTTTACTGATGTGATAGGTCATCGCTTCACTCCTTGTGTGCCGCGCTTGAATTAATAGGTCGTTGAAAAAGTCCATCTCTGGTCTTTTTCAAGCTCGGTGGAGAAAAGTGCGATTTCCTCCACCTTACAAAATCAATGAGTTAAAAAGGCGTCATTGATTTTGATCGCCCATCCATGGGCTCGACAGGCTGTTTTTTCAACAGCCTGTTAATGACAGCTCGGCTTCTTGTTGCCGAAGGCTTGATGATTCTCTTTGGCCAGACGTTCCAGAAATCTGGTGAAGACACCTTTCTTCCTGGGGTGCAGATATTTCTCCGGGTTGTTGGCAAAGTTCTCTTTGCACTGCTCCGAACAGAAATAATAGGTCTCACCATGCTGTTCGATACGCTGGCTCGTCTCTGTCTCGGAAACGTCCATGCCACAGACAAGATCTTTCCTCATAAGGATCTCCTTAACTTTTTTGGCATTAATTTGCCCTTTGCCGTATACAGCCACAAGCTCAGGGATAAACTGAAAACTGTGGCCACCAGAGTGGGAAGATTCGGAATCATAAAGTCGTCTCCTTGTCCTTATCAGGTTGTCGAAAAGGTGCGTCCATGGGCTTACGCAGCCTGCTATATCTTCAGCCTGCGTAACCGCAGGGCGTTGCTGATCACCGAAACGGAGCTGAAACTCATGGCCGCTGCCGCCAGCATCGGGCTCAACAGGACTCCGAAGAGGGGATAAAGAATGCCGGCGGCAATCGGGACCCCAAGGGCGTTGTAGCCGAATGCGAAGACCAGGTTCTGGCGGATATTAGCCATGGTCGCCTCGCTCAATTTGCGTGCCCGGAGGATGCCGCGCAGGTCTCCTTTAACCAGGGTTATTCCGGCACTAGCCATGGCGACATCGGTTCCGGTCCCCATCGCGATACCGACCTGGGCTTGCGCCAAAGCCGGTGCGTCATTGATTCCGTCTCCGGCCATGGCGACAACGCGGCCCTGCTCTTGCAGCTTTTTGATCTCCGCGGCTTTCTGTTCGGGAAGAACTTCGGCCACCAGTCCGTCAATGCCCAGCTTGGCAGCGACGGCCTGCGCGGTGGTATGATTATCCCCGGTCAACATGATGATCTGCAGCCCTGCTTCTTGCAATTGAGCGATCGCTTCGGCAGAGCTTTCCTTGACCGGATCGGCCACGCCGATCAAGCCGGCGGCCTTGCCATCAATGGCGACGAACATGACCGTCTGTCCTGCAGCACGCAGCTCCTCCGCCTGTTGCTGCAAGGGGTGATCCGTTATCTCCAGCTCAGCGAGCAGGGCCTGATTACCCAGGGCGACCTGCTGGCCGGCGACCTGGCCGGTCACTCCTTTGCCGGTGACCGAGGAAAAATCTGCAGCCTCGCTGAGCTCAATATGCCGGTTTCCGGCTTCGGCCACGATGGCTTCGGCCAGGGGATGTTCACTCCCCCGCTCAAGGCTGGCCGCTAGGTGTAAAAAGGTTTTCTCATCCTGGCCCGCAACGACTTTAAGAGAGACCAGTTTGGGTTTTCCTTCCGTCAGAGTCCCGGTTTTATCAACCACCAGGGTATCTATCTTGCGCATGATCTCGATGGCTTCGGCATTTTTAAACAGAACCCCCTGAGTCGCTCCCTTACCGGTGGCCACCATAATGGACATGGGGGTTGCCAGGCCCAAAGCACAGGGGCAGGCAATAATCAGCACGGCCACGGCATTGATCAAACCATGAGCCAGGCGTGGATCGGGACCAATCAGGGACCAGATGATAAAAGTCACCAGGGCCGCCAGAATAACGATCGGCACAAACCATCCGGCGACCCGGTCGGCGAGCTTCTGAATCGGCGCGCGACTCCGCTGCGCCTCGGCTACCATCTGGACGATCTGGGCCAGAAGTGTATCCTTGCCGACCTTCTTCGCCTCAATCACCAAAGCCCCTGTGCCATTGACCGTGGCTCCGATCACCGGGTCGCCGACGGTTTTTTCCACCGGAATCGACTCGCCGGTGACCATCGCTTCATCGATCGCACTGCGCCCTTCAAGCACGACCCCATCGGTGGGAACTTTTTCACCGGGTCGGACCCGCAGTCTGTCCCCGGCCTGAACCTGGTCCAGCGGAACATCCGCTTCCTGACCGTCCGTCTCAATCCGCCGGGCGGTTTTGGGCGCCAGGCCCAGCAAAGCCCGAATCGCTGCGCCGGTCTGGTTGCGGGCGCGCAGTTCCAGCACCTGACCGAGTAGCACCAGCGTGGTGATGACCGCTGCCGCCTCGAAATAGACCGCTACCTCACCATTCTCCCCGCGGAAAGCCGCCGGGAACAGGCCGGGGAAGAGGGTTGCCACCAGGCTGTAAATATAGGAAACGCTGACCCCCAGGCCGATGAGCGTGAACATATTGAAATGACGGCTGATCAGCGATTGCCAGCCGCGGACAAAAAACGGCCAGCCACCCCACAGGACTACCGGAGTTGCCAGAATCAGTTCCGCCCACCTGAGCAGGCGCGGTGCAGCCAGTTGTGCCAGGGGCAAACCGAGCATCGGCCCCATGGCCAGCAGCAGCACCGGAACCGTCAAGATCAGGCTGAGCCGAAAGCGTCGGGACATGTCCTGTAATTCTCTGTCGTCACCGGCGTCAGCGGTTATCTCTTTTGGTTCGAGGGCCATGCCGCAGAGTGGGCAGGACCCCGGACCGCGTTGCTCGATTTCAGGATGCATGGGGCAGGTATAGACAGCATCCTGGTCTGCTTCGACCGACCCCGATTCGGGGTGCAGATAGTGTTCCGGGTCGGCGTTGAATTTCTCCCGGCATTTCACCGAACAGAAAGCATAGGTCTCTCCCTGCCAATCAGCGGTTCCGCCTTTTGATTCCAGTGTGACTTGCATGCCGCATACAGGATCTTGCATGACCTCATCCTTTCTGTTCCGGTGGTTGTCAAATTTAATTGCAGTAGATTTCACCGTGGTCAGATTTTTCCAGACTGCTGTACAGTTTCAATTGGTCAGCAGTCAGGATTTGCCGGGCTTCGTGCAACGCTTGCAGATGACGCAGCTGCATGTTCCCTTCGATTTTGTTGAGTTTCTGAACCAGCGGTTCGGCATCCTTCATCGTCCAGTTTGTTGAGGAGAGAAGGTTGGACAGTTCCAGGCGAACCACATCCGCTTCTGCCGAGGAGCGGATCAGGTCTTTTTGCTCTGCGACGTGCAGGGTATTGAGTTTGTTCTCCTGCTCGGTTGATAGTCCAAGTTTATCGGCCTGGCTCAGCAGGCTGCCATGGCCCATGTCATCGTCATCCATCATGTGACCGGCGTGGCCGCCATGCATCATATCGCCCATATCCTGGTGCCCCATCATGCCACCCATCATTCCGTAGCCGTAACCATGGTGCATGGCACCTGAGAAGGACTCACCCTGACAGGGAGCGACATCGTCCACATCAGACATCATCCCGCCACTGCCATGCGCCATGGCAACTGTGCTGACCAGTGCCGTTGTCCCCATAACAAAACCGATCACCAACATGACCATCCAGATTCTTTTCATCTCTTATTCTCCTTTTTTGTGGGTAGCGTCACTGTTTTGTTTCTGCTCCCGATTGCCGGCAAAGGCCGGTCTGTTTTTCAACTCATTGCTTATGACTGCTGACCGCAGAGCGTCTCGTCTTCTTCCAGCGACTTCAGAATCGGACATTCCTCTATCGGACCACGCCCGTCACAGCAATCATCCAACTGTTCCAGAGCCTTCAGCATGCGCTTTAAATCCTCGATCCGCGAGCGGATGTCGGCTATTTTTTCTTCGGTTATCTGCTTGATATCCGCTTTGGACGCCGAAGAGTCGTGACTGACCCTGAGCAGCTGATGGATCTCCTCCAATGAGAAGCCGAGCCGTTGGGCTTTCTTGATAAAGCGCAACCGCTTGGCCGCAGCCAAAGGGTAGACCCGGTAATTTGCTGCCGTTCGCAACGGGTCTTCAAGCAACCCTTTGCGCTCATAAAAACGAATACTGTCAATACTGACATCGGCCTGCTTGGCGAGTTTTCCGATTGTTAAAAAGTCAGACATACAATGTGCCTCCACCCGTTGTGAATGTCGTTGTTGCGACCTTCATGCCTTAACTCTAAACCCTGGTCCATGGTCCAGGGTCAAGGGTCTTTGAATAAAAAAATTTACTCCTGTCGAATTGATTTTTCTAAAATGATTTCAGAGAGTTATTGTCGTTGTTGAAAATGATTAAATTTTTTTATGAGTATGAAAGCCATTGAGCTTTGGCAAATTCGAGGCTTTGGGTGGGATGTCCGCAGCACGGGGTGTGATGGATATTAAACATGTGCGGAGAATATTCTACAGAAGCGGGGCGTGCTCAAAAAACAGCGTCAGGCTGTTGTGCTCCAAACGGATAAAAAGAAGGATTCATGTCTTAACCGCAACTCTCCATCGTGCTGCAAGCCACTCTCACCGACTTGTCGAAAGGGCCATGCTAAACCTGTCAAATTTTTTGACAATCAGGTGGTGCAAGCCTCCCGGAACAGTCAAAAATTTTTCCGATTTCAATCGTGCTTAAATCATTTTTTCCAATATTTTCATAAAGTTAAAAAGTTGGCACCCTGGTTGCTCTTAGTTGAGAGCAACAATCACGACAAGGAGTTCGTTATGTTGAAAACCATTTTGATACTTATTCTTCTCGCCGGCAGCCTGTTGCTGCTTTCAGCCTGTGCTCCGTGGGGTCCCTGGTGCGGTTATGGGCCTGGACCCTATTCTTACTGGGGGCATGGCGGACACCATGCGGAGAGCTACGGCTACGGCCATCACCGCTACTAGGAGAAGGCACCATGTTCTGTAACTACGGATTTTCGTGGGGGGGATGGCACTTTGGAGGCTGGTTTATGCCCGGATTATTCATACTCATTATTATTGCGATCATTCTCTGGCAAATGCAGAAAAGGCCCACAGTGGTCGCACCTCACCTGAGTTGCCCGAAATGCTCGGGCTCAGTTCAGGCAAGTTATTTCCGCTGCCCGCACTGCGGTGAAGCACTGAAGCACAATTGTCCGAATTGCAGTCGCATTATCGAATACGACTGGCAGTTTTGTCCCTACTGCAACGAGCACCAGACGCAGCAAACCAGCGCGTCCGGCGCTCCAGCAAAATAACGCTTTTCAAAAAGGAGAACGACCATGAAAACAACCAAAGCCAAACGTCACTTCATCGTTTTTACGACAATTTTTGCCCTCCTCGCAATTTCAACAGCAAGTCTTGCCTGCGGCTATTATGACCGGGATGGCCGGGGAACTGGCCGGGCAGCTGGTTATGGCGCAACCAATAGCCAAACCCAACTGACCGCCGAACAGCAACAGAAAGTTGCCGCGGTCAAGGCCAAATATGCCGATCAGTTACAGCAACTGCAAACCGCCATCGACCAAAAAAGCACCGAATACCAGACCGCCAGGGCCAACGACAGCACTACGGTTGGCGATTTGAAACAGCTTGAGGCCGCTATCGGCAATCTTGAGCAGCAGTATCGGGACTTGCTGGATAAGGCGAATAGCGAATCCGGCGGGTTGCTGGCCCAGGGCAACACAGGTTGGTACAATTGCGCCTTTAATGGTGATGACGATCATCACATGGGGTGGATGGAGCATGGCCATGACCGGGGGCACATGGGACGCGGCTATATGATGAACGATGACGACAGCTACTGCTGGCGGGATTAATCCGCCAGCCGGGCCTGCCGTCCGGGCAGGCAACCAGGCAGCAGGATTTTGAACCGATCCTCAGAATAAAAATCATCGTATCAGGGCTCATGAACGAGGTTCCGGTGAATCACCAACCGGAACCTCATAGTCAAACAACAGGAGAGATAACGTGTCTTACCAAAGAAGAGTAGTCATCCTGGGTTTATTCATCGTTGCCAACATGGTCCTGTTAACCGGCTGTGGCGGCGGCTCCGACAGCCACCCCCTGCAATCTGCGAGCGTCTCCGGAACCTTGCAGGATCAGCCAAGCGTAGCGCAAGCACTGAGCAATTTTTTCTCCCCTGCAGCCGTTCAGGCGGATGTCCCGACCATGCTCTATCTGGATAATTCAACAATCCCGATTATGGTTGGGCCAGATGGCGACTTCACCATTGCGGATATTCCTGACGGAGACCATTCCCTTTATTGGCAGGCGAACGGAAGCACCACAAACTTTGAATTTCCTTTTCGCATCCGCGAAAGCCGCGGCCTGGATTTCGGCACGATAACTATCGCTAATGGGATGATCAGCGACTTTACCGGTTTTAACGGCTATCATTTCGGATTCATCGACGAAGACGGCGACGGGATCAATGACAACTTCAGCGATGCGAACGGCGATGGGATCTGCGATCAGAACGGCCGCTATGCCGGGTATTCCTATATGCAGGAACTCGGTTATGTCGATAACAACCACGACGGCGTCAATGATCGCTTTACCGATGCCAACGGTGATGGGATCAATGATGTGACGGGCCTGCCCTATGGACATGGTTTCGGTTACATCGACGCCAACGGCGACGGGATCAATGACCGGTTCGTCGACGCCAATGGCGATGGGATCGGGGACTTATCGGGGATGCCCTACAGCTACGGAGTCGGCTATGTCGATGCGAACGGTGACGGAATCAATGACCGCTTTGTCGACAGCAATGGCGATGGGATTAACGATGTCACTGGCAAACCCTACATGGCCATGCCGGGCTGGGTTGATTTAAACCAGGATGGGATCAACGATTACTTTACCGATAAAAACGGCGACGGGATTAACGACCAGTTCGTCGATGAGAATGGTGATGGAGTCAATGACATCGTTCAGACCAGCTATGCTCACGGATTCGGTTTTGTCGATGCCAACGGCGACGGAATTAACGACCGCTTTGTCGATGCCAACGGCGACGGGATCAACGACCTGGGCAACCGGATGCCTTACCGCTACGGCTATATGGGGCACCACATCGATACTGACGGCAACGGGATCGATGATGCAAGCGGCAATGCTTTCCGCCAATGCTTTGGCTGGGTTGATTTGAATGGTGATGGAGTCAACGATGTTTTCAGAGACGCCAATGGCGATGCAATCAACGATATCACCTCTGTCTCCTATAACTCCGGAATCATGACCGGCATGGGCGGCATGAATCAGCTCAATAACAATTACCAGTGGCCGCACCGCGGCCGAATGGGGCACATGTAGGATCTTGCATGAAAGTTCGGGCTCCGCTTCCACCGTCTAAGCGGAGCCCGAACTTATTCAATATTCAATCGCCCAGTTTGGTCCTGAAAATTTTTAAAAAAATGCCGTCCCCCTCTGCAGCTCATTGCAAAATTTCCTAATTGACTGTTGAACGATTGCCGCGACAAGCCCCGACTCACTTGGTTTGCCAAGATCCGTGGTTAATTCGCTCCGAGGCTGGCGGCTAATTTTTATACTTTGCAAGTCAGGAATGCCAGCAAAGCCATCAGCGGTCAGAATGTGCTGCCGGAGATGGTCGGCTGAAGCTGCTGCCAGCTTTCCAGACGTTGTGAGTTGGGGGCAATGCGACCGTTGAAATAGTGGCAGGCGCGGTAGTAGAGCAGGTCTTCCAGCCAGAGTTTGAAGAAACTGGGATCGGCACACAGCCGGCGCAGCAGCTGGAGCGGAGACTGGCGTATTTGCAGCAGGGGGGCGAACAGTTCCGAAGGGTCGCGGAAACATTCCCAGTCGCAGCGGCGGCAAGGGGTCGACGTTGCACAGCTGGTCGTGTCCAGTTCCCACATGAAACCAAGCTTCTCCTCCCCGCGATAACCGCAGGGGAAGGTCTGGCCACTGGCACTGTCGACAAAGAAAAAGTCCTTGCCGCCCCGGCAGGGCGAGCTTAACTCTGCATGCCCCTGGTACTGTTTGAGCAGGGCGTGAATGCTGCAGCGGGGGGTGAAAATACGCAGTTTGTCGCGGTGGTTCGGGATGCAGTCGGACAGGGCCTGAAACAGCTCCAGCTTTTCAGCCGTGCTGAAGTAGACGACCCGGTCGGCGGCGGTGGCGGCATAAACCGCTTCCGCAGGGGCCTGGTCCGGCGCGCTGTACATGGGGTAGCAGACATTGGCGATGGTAAAGCCGAGGTCGTGGACAAAACTGTAGAAGCGGTCGAAGCCGCGCAAAAAATCAGCGTATTCGAGGCGCTCGCGGTCGTGCTTTACCCCGGCAAAATTGCGGTTGATGCCGAGGTTGGCGGAGAGGTAGAGGCCGCGCTCGGCAAAGATCGGCAGGGCTTTTTCAATGCCGCGCACCACCCCGGGCAGGCCGCGCATCTGTTCATGTGTGGCGACGTCCGAGGAGTCAAGGCTGACCCAGATGTTGCGGATCGGGGTTGCGGCCAGTTGGTCGGCGATGCGTCTGATCCGGTCGGTGAAACCGGCCTGGGCGGAATTACGGAACAGATAGCCATTGGTGCCGGTGCGAATGTAGCGGATGCCGCAGTTTCCCGCATAGGTCGCCAGCTGGCAGATTTGATCGAGGAACAGAAAAGGCTCGCCGCCGGTGAAGGAGAGCGCTGAAATCCCCTTGGCTGCAGCGTGGCGAATGATTTTTTTGGCGCGGGCTTTTTCCAGCGTGGCGCGCGGGAATTTATTGCTGGTTCGCATGCCGCACTGTGGGCAACTGGCGTTGCAATGATCGGTATATTGAATGACCAGCTGACCGGGAACGCGTTTTTTGAACAGCAGCCGACCGCTGACCCTGGCGGCGGCTGCGCTGTTGGAGAGGAACGCCATGGGTCAGTGAACCATCATGTTGGACGCCAGTTTGAGAATCCGCTTGATAGACGACTGGTGCTGGCGATGATGGCGGGAGGTTGCGGGCTGGACCATATCCTGGAGGATGCTGTCCCAGGAAAAGCGTGTTTCGACCCGGCTGCGGGCCGCCGCGCTGAATCGACGACAGAGCTCACCGCCGCTGGCCAGGTCGGTGAGCAGATCGCTGATACATTGCGCCCAGGGGGTGGCGCTGGCCACGCTGAGGGCGTAGCCGGAGGTGCCGTCCTCGATAATCTCCTTGGGGCCGCCGATGTCCGAAACCAGGGCGGGCAGGCCGCAGGCCTGGGCCTCGAGGACCACCATGCCGAAGGTTTCCGTGGTACTCGGGAACACAAACAGGTCGTGGCTGTTGTACAGCTCGGGTAACTGGTCGTAGGCAACCCGGCCGCGAAAAACGACTTCCGGCATGTCGCTGCAGTCTTCCCGCAGTTCTTCCAGATAGGGGCCGGTTCCGGCGATGGTCAAACTGACGTCTGGATGCATGATTCTGACCTGGCGGTAGGCATGCATCAGGAAATCCAGGTTCTTGTCTTTGGAGATCCGACCGACATAAAGCAGTTTGGGGTTCCAGGGACCGTTGTCGTCCGCTTTGGGCAGCGGCCGGAAATGCTCGGTGCGCAGTCCGCGCCGGAACAGCTCCATGTGGCGGTAGCGGTAGCCGCGCTGTTTGAGCAGCTGGATGTATTCGGTGGTCGGGACCAGCAGGGAGTCGAACTGATTGAAAAACCATTTGCTGTACTGCTCAATCATGTTGCTGATCGCCGGTTCATTGACAATAGCCTCCGCTTCCATGGTGAAGTCGGTGTGGTAGATCCCCTTGATCTCGGTGCCGAGCATCCGCCCCATGAGCATGCCGAGCAGTCCGACCGGGCCGGGCGTCGAAATGTAGATCTCGTCGGGATTGTAGTCGTAAACCATTTTCAGCATCCGCAGCACCGACGGCATATTGATCTTCAGCTCCTGGTAATGGGGCAGCTGAAAGCTGTACAGCGGCGGAATGGCCAGGGTTGAATGGGGGAGTTCGCTCTGCTGCTGTTCTTCGGTCAGACTCGACATGATGCGGATGTCGTAACCCTTTTCATCGGCCAGCCGACCGATGGTCTGCAGGGTCATGGAGACGCCGTTGAGATCGGTCAGGGTGTCGGTCAGCCAGAGAATCCGCTTGTTACTTGGGGTGGCCTGCTTGCTCAGGCTGGCGTCGAGATCGTTGATCAGCTGGCGGTCGCCGAACATGTGGCGGAAGGCGGAAAAGAACGGCACCGACAGAAAGACCCCGGGAATACTCGAAGAGAGGCCCTGAATGATGCGGATGATGTCCATTTCTGCAATGTTGGTATTGAGGGATTCGAGGAGCGAGCGGAAGTACTGATCGGAAATGTCGCCAATGCACTCGTAGAGCAGGTCGAGGCGCGAATCGATATCGTCATGGTCGAGGGTTCGGCTGGTTTCCACCAGTTTGACGATGTTCTGGTAGATGGCGTTGTTCTTCTGTGATTTCATCTTGCTCAGGCGCAGCCGGTCCTTGAAGCTGAGGCGCTGGTCGCTGAACAGGTAGCGGGTCATATCGCTCAAGGTCGACTGGGCAAAGGCGGTGCTTTTGTGCTGGGAGAAATCAAAGGCGATCTTGTAGATGGCAAAGGTCAGCCCCTGGAAATTGTTCTGCCGGCCGCGCGGCCGCAGCCGCCCCTGCTTGATCTGTTCGATGAATTCCTGCGGGGTTGCCGCCTCTGCTTCAGTGCAGGTTTTGGCAATGAAAAAGCCGGCGTGATCGTCGGAGCCGCCGCTCAGGGCTTTGCGCCAGGGGCTTGGTCCCCAGGGCTCAATGCCGTGTTTTTGCTGCAGCCGGGCGATGTCCTCCGCAGTCAGCTCGAGCAAGACCCGCGACAGGACATCGTTGTTGAGAATGCTGCGGCTGCCGTTGCGCCCTTCGAAATTGTTGAACAGCAGGATCAGCTTTTCCAGATGATCGAGGGTCAGCTTGCCGTTGACCGAATAGGTGGCATGGGCGACCACGCAGGCAAGATCCTCTTGCTGGAGATAATCGCGCAGCTTGTAGATATTCAGGCGTTTTTTCTGGATTTTTCCGAACTGCTCACGATCCAGGCCGTAAATCAGGATGTGGACCTTGCAGTTGTCCTCGGGAAAATAAGCGGTCGACTCCACCCCGGTGAAGCAGTGTTTGGGATGTTTCTTGACCAGCTCCAGGGAGGCTTTGATGCGGTTGTGGTCGGTGATGGTCACAAAATCCATGCCGCGTTTGCGGGCCATCTTGTAGACCGTTTCCGGTTCGGTATAGGACTCGGAGGCACCGAGGCGCTGCAGGAACCACTCAGAAGGATGATTGGAATACTTGGAATGTACGTGTAGATCGACTTGAGCCATCTTATTCTCCATCTTTGGCGTTTTTATTAATTATGGAGAGTTAAATTAGGCGCAGATGAGAGCTATGTAAGAATATGATGTGCCCAGGCTGGTGGCCCGCTGATTAAGCGACCCGCGCCGGCGTCAGCCGTCCCAGTTCCTGCTTGGGGCTGTACTGGCGCTTGAGCCAGGAACTCAGCCCGTCCAGGCCCGGGAACAGCACCCGTTCGGAAATGTTGGCCTGGTCGAGCTTGTCGCGGATTTCCCACTTCAGCGGCGCCGGAATGATAATCCGCCGCCACAACCCCGGGTGGCCGGCCAGCCAGCTGTCCAGGGCCTGAACGGGGTCGGGCATGACGCTGAACAGGGCGTACTGGTTGGTGATCCGGTCATCGATGGAAGGAGGTTCGAAAAACAGGGCGAAATTCTGTTGGCCCGGCGCGCTGAACTCCTGCAGGCTGGTCAGGGTGGCCGAGAGCATCTCCACGGTGAAGACGTTGGCCCCCTCCTCTTCCAGTTTCTCCATCAGGTGACGCGGCAGCAGCTGGTGGGTGTGCAGGTAGTTGACCGCCCAGATCACCCCGTCGGTGGCAAAGCGTTCGATATTGGCGGTGGCAAAGTGCAGCGCCACGTAGGGGGAATAGGTCCAGTCAAGGAGCCGGGTCGGCAAGCCGTAGTGTTGGGCCACGGCCAGCCAGTGCCAGACCGAGTCCTGCTCGACCACATTGCTGCGGGCGTATTTTTTAAAATTGCGCAGCAGGTGGCGTTCCAGGCTCTGATAGGGGCCGCCCAGCCGCATCAGGGTGGTTTCGAGCCGGTAAGCGCTGTCCGACAGGCCACGAAAGGCGTAACGCGAACGAAACCGGCCCAGGTCGCCGTTCCAGGCATCTTCAAACAGCTCATCCTGCAGCTGAGCCCAGCTGTTGACACGAATATCGTTCGCCAGTTCGGGCATGGTCAGAGCAGCTCGCAGGCGGCATTGGCCAGGGGCGACCGTTCCCCGCGGGTGAGGACGATGTGGCCGGCCAACGGATTGGCGCGGAAACGTTCGACCACATAGGTCAGACCGTTGCTGGAGGCATCGATATAGGGATTGTCGATCTGCTCCGGGTCGCCGGTCAGGACAATCTTGGTCCCCTCTCCGGCGCGGGTGATGATGGTCTTGACCTCGTGCGGGGTCAGGTTCTGGGCTTCATCCACGATCATATACTGGCGCGGGATGGAGCGGCCGCGGATATAGGTGAGGGGCTCGACCGAGATGATCCCCAGGTCTTTGAGTTCCTGGTGGCGGCGCTGCTTGTTCTTGCCGGACCCATCATTGAGCAGCAGGTCGAGATTGTCGTTGATCGGCTGCATCCAGGGCGCGAGCTTCTCTTCCACATCGCCGGGCAGAAAACCGAGATCGCGTCCCATGGGAAAGACCGGCCGTGATACCAGCAGGCGTGAATAAGCGTTGGCTTCGGTGACCATCTGCAGACCGGCGGCCAGGGCCAGCAGGGTTTTACCGGTCCCGGCCCGGCCGAGCAGGGTCACCAGGTGGATACCCGGGTGGGCCAGCAGTTCCAGGGCGAATTTCTGTTCCAGGTTACGCGGGGTGATGCCCCAGAAACCTTCCTGCGGGGCGCTCTGCAAAGGCAGGACCGCGTTACTTTTGGGATCATACCGGCCGATGGCCCGCTGGCGGTCATTGTCCAGCGCATTGAGGACCAGGCAGGTGTGCGGCGGGGGCGGATCTTCAAAATGGCTCAGTTTCTGTTCCTGGAAGAAGCGATCGATCTGTTCGCTGACCAGGTTATAGCGCAGCATGCCGGTGAAGAGGTTGTCCAAGGAGACCTTGCCGGTTTCATAGTCTTCCACCGGCACGCCGACGGCATGGGCCTTGATGCGCAGATTGATGTCCTTGGTGACCAGGGTGGCCAGCCCCTGGCAGCGCTGCTTTTCCTGCAGGGCCAGGGCCAGGATCTGGTGATCGACGCAGGGGGTGCGCAGTTCCTGCGGCAGCTGGTCGAGACAGCTGTTGCGGGTAACCACCACCCGCAGTCGGCCGCCGTTGGCGAGCGGCACCCCGCCGTTGGTCAGGACCCCCTGCTGACGCAGCCGATCCAGCTCCCGCGATACCTGGCGGGCATTGCGGCCGTTTTCACTGCCGTCTTTCTTGAACCGGTCGAGCTCCTCAATGACCGGGAGGGGCAGAATGACTTCGTTATCTTCGAAGGAAAAGAGGGCATTGGCATCGTGAAGCAGGACATTGGTGTCGAGCAGGTAAGATTTTCTGGTCAAAGGGATCCTCCTGAGAATTTTTACTGAGCATGCCGGAACATTGTTAAGAAATGATGTGATGAGTTGAAAAAAACAAATTGGCAGGTATTAACAGGATACTGACACAGGGTTAATCAAGGCCACATAATCCCGCCTTATGGTTCCGTTGCATATTGCAAAGGAGAACCATTTGACCATGTCAAGAGCCCTGAAAGCCCTCTCCTCCGCCAGCCGCCAACTGCCGGCTGACCTGGAGAGTTGTTTTGCCGCCCTCGGCCTGATTGCGGGGGAACATTCCACCAAGGACCTGCCGTTCACCAGCGGCGACATCACCGCCGGATCGGAAACCGAACTGCAGGCGGTCGTCGTCGGTCGCCGCGAGCAGGTCGACCTGCCCCAGGAAATCGAGCATTCGAGATTTTTCGCCAATCTACAGCGCCGCACCCGCAGCGGGGAGACGCCGGAAAGGCGCCTGGCCGAGCTGCAGGAATATCTGGCTGCCGCCGGCCAGCAGGTCTGGGAGAACAGCTGGGTGCGGTTTCCGCGGCGGTGCTTGTCGAATTTTGCGGAGAAGGTTTTCAACCATGACCTGCTCGCCGACAAGAATTGTCCGGCGGCGGGGAAACGAAGTGATGCGGCACGTTTCCAGGCCCATGGGGACAACGGGGAGCCTTATTTGCGGGTGCCGGTCAGCTATCTGCTCAAGTTGGCCCTGGCTGACCTGCTCGGCAACCAGAAGCTGCCCGCGGAACTGCAGCAGGTCGGTGAGGGTCTGCTGGAACACTACCTGAGTGACAACACGTCGCCGGAAACCTTCTCTTTCCACGTTGAGCAGCTGGTTCCGGAGCGCGGCATGGGCGCGGCCCTGGCCCGCGAGACCGCCAAACGCTATCTGCTCACCCAGCTGTTGCTCCACTATGCTAATCATCACTTCGGGCTGCTGGAACGCGGCCAGCGGGCGCTGATCTATTTTGCGCCGCATCCGCCGCTGCGCCAGAAGGCGCTCAACGACATGGTCCCGGATACTTTCTACCGGCAGCTGTTCATGAGCCCCTGCTTGTCGGGCTGGAATCGCGGCGAGGGCAAACACAGCTACATGGAGCTCTGCCATCAGGTGCTCAGCCGCAGCCAGCTCAACGCTGTGGCCAAACTGCGGGAAGCGGGGATCATCACCAACAATCTGGTGGTGCTGCCCAATCTGTCCAATACCAGCCTGTGCAACAACGGGGTGCATGTCAGCCTCGGCAGCCGTCAGCTGAGCGAAGCCTGTGCCGCAGGAGGGGCCTACGGCCCGGCCCAGGAAAAATACCTCGGTGATTTGGGCTGCAAGATCATGGAGCATTTCCTGCCCCTGTTCGTGACCACCTACAGCGCCGCACCCTACCGGCTGGCCTTTGCGGATTTCCATCCAGAAAAGGCCCTCGGCTTTCTCCCCCATCAGCTCGATTTCACCCACCTGCGCATGCTCTGGCGACGCTGGAAGAAAAAAGCCAGCCTCTCCTTCTTCGGTCATGCGCTGACCCCGTTCGGTCCGCCCCGCTTTGACCGGTTGCTCAGTCGCTGTTTCGCCATGCGCGGCGACCTGGTCCCGGACCTGCGGGTCCTCGACTATCCGCTCTGTCTGCTCAGCAGCGAACAGAGTCCGGCTTATAACGGCCGGCTCGGCAATCAGGAGCAGCTCAAGGAAGACCTGGCGGATATGGGGGTGTTCGATCGGCAGATGTCGCTCTACCAGTTTTTCAAACTGCGCGAGTATGCCGGCATGGGGTTCAGCGGTTTCGAGGGGCGCCATTACAGCCTGTTCCCCCATTTTGAAGATGATCTCGGGGCGGCCACCAATCTGCAGTTACTGATCACGGCCCTGGCCTTCAAGTATATGTTCACCGGCCAGGTGCGGCATCGCTACATTCCGGATACCCCGTTCGTCGAAAGCGAACGACGGCAGATTTTTTTCGGCATGGCCATCGGCATTCCGACCTTCTATGTGCTGAAAAACACCCGCAACCGGTTTTTGCTGAAGATCCTCAAACGCACTGAGAGGATCCGTTCCAGCCGGCGCTATCCGGGCTATCTGCGGGTTTACCATCAGGATTATTGCAAGGCCCTGCTTGCCCTGCTGCGGGAAGATGCCGCAGAACTGATCGAAATGTTCGGCTTTACCGGACTCCTCAACGATCTGCAGTTGCGGCTGGAACAGCCACAGCAGCATGGGGCGGCCGGGCGTCTGGTTCAGGGGATGACCGGCACGGCCTCGAAGAATGCCTTGCGGCTGGAGGCCGCAGACTTTAACCGGAGCATGGAAAAATATTATCGGGAAACCTTGCGCCGCGATCATATGGCGCAGGCTTTCGGAATCTTTCGGCGGGACCTGCAGCAGCTGGAAAACGAAGGACTGGCCGCAGGTTGCGGCCGCCAGCTGCTTGCTGAACTGATGCAAGGCAAAAGTGTTGAGCGCTTTGCGAAGGCCACTGAAGAGGACCTGCTTAACGACCAACTGGGCTGCCAGCCGCTGACGCGGCTGCTCAACCTGCTGCTGTTGAGCGAATACTGCGATCGGCAACAGCTTTGTCCGCAGCCCCGCAGCAAACAGGAGCAATATGAATCTGACTCATCAATACATCGAACGATCCAGCGGGCGCGTCTGTGATGAACCCCTGTTCGGCGATCGCATTGTGCGCTGGTTGTACCACCCCGTGCGTGAGAATGCCCCGCGGCTGTTCAAGCTGCTGACGGGTTCCAGAGCCTCCCAGGTCCTCGGATTTCTCAACTACGACATGATGCTCGGCACCCGGATCTGGGGGCAACAGCGCTTTCTGCGCGAGGTCGGCGGCAACCCGGCGGAATGTTTTGACCCGCTCCATAGCCTCGACACCGCGCGCAAGGTCTTTGAGCGCAAAATCCGCTACTGGGATTGCCGGCCGCTGCCGGAATGTGCCGAGGCGATCGTTTCGCCGGCCGATGCGCGGGTGCTGGTCGGTTCCCTGAGCGAGCAGCCGACTCTGGAGATCAAGAACAAGTTTTTCACGCTGGCCGACCTGCTCGGTAACCGCAACCGCGAACGGCTGGCCCGGTTTAAAGATGGGGATTTCGCCATTTTCCGCCTTACCCCGGACAAATACCATTACAACCATGTGCCGGTCAGCGGCAAGGTGGCCGATATCTATGAGCTGGATGGCAGCTACCATTCCTGCAACCCCCAGGCGGTGGTGACCGAGGTGACCCCTTTTTCCAAGAACCGTCGGGTGGTCACGATCATTGATACGGATGTCCCCGGCGGTAGCCGGGTTGGCAAAGTGGCCATGATCGAGGTGGTGGCGTTGATGATCGGCGGGATCGTCCAGTGTTACAGCGCGACCCGCTACGATGATCCGCAACCGCTGGTCAAGGGCATGTTCCTGCATCGCGGCAGCCCGAAAAGCCTGTACCGGCCCGGCAGCAGCACCGATGTGCTGTTGTTCGAGCCGGGGCGGGTCCGCTTTGCCGACGACCTGCTGGCCAATCAGCGTCGGCAGGATGTCCAGAGTCGTTTTTGTGCGGGATTTCAACAGCCTTTGGTGGAAACGGACATTCCGGTACGTTCATTGCTGGCCCTGCCGATCACGCGGGACCATGAAAAAGGAGGAAGCGATGATCAATGAACTGTTTGTGCTGATTCTGCTGGTGCTGTTCGGCGCCATGCTGGTCTGGGGTTTTCGGGTGCTGCCGCGCAACGGCTGGCAGATGCTGGCAACCCTGCCGATCCGTCCGCTGGGTAACGGCCAGTGGCAGGGGATCAATCTGACCTGGTACGGTCTGCTCACGGCCAATGCCTATCTGGTGGCGCTGACCCTGTTGATCATTCTGCTCGGTGCCGCCCGGGTGTCGCTGGCCGGGGTGCTGCTGGTCGCGGTGCTGCTGCTGTCCTTGTGTGTCCCGGCCTCGCGGCTGGTCGCCCGGTTGGTGGAAGGCAAGGCCCACACCTTTACCGTCGGCGGCGCGGTGTTCGTCGGAATTCTGGCCGCTCCTTGGCTGGTACTGCTAGCCGGGCGGCTGAGCGGGGCGCAGCTGCCGGTGCTGCCGGTGTTGGCCGCCATCGGCATCGCCTACGCTTTCGGGGAAGGCCTGGGTCGGCTGGCCTGTATCAGCTTCGGTTGCTGCTACGGTAAACCAGTCGCCCAGTGCAGCAGCCGGGTGCGGAAGTATTTCCGCCGCTGGCATTTCGCTTTTCATGGCGAGACCCGCAAGATCTGTTATGCCAGCGGGTTGGAAGGAGAACCCGTGGTTCCGGTGCAGGCTTTGACCGCCCTGCTCTATGTGCTGACCGGATTGCTTGGGATCGAGCTGTTTTTACGGGGCTTTATGGCCACAGCCTTTATTCTGACCCTGCTGGTGACGCAATTGTGGCGAGTGTTTTCCGAATTCCTGCGCGCCGATTATCGGGGCACGGCGCGCTTTTCCGCTTACCAATGGATGGGCCTAGCGGCGCTCCCTTATGCCCTGGCCTGCGGTCTCTATTTTCATACCGCTCCGGCAGCTCCGGCTCTGCCGCAGCTGCTGCTCGGTCTTGCCGATCTGTGGCAGCCGGGGACCCTGCTGTTTCTCCAGGGGATCTGGCTGGTGCTGTTTATTTATACCGGGCGCAGCAGCGTGACCGGCGCCAGCCTGAGTTTTCATATCCACCGTGACCGAATCTGAACCCACGGCTGGCGGTACTTCCTGGCGGCGCCTGCGGCAGGTGCTGGCCGGGCAGCTTCGCCAGGGGCTGAGTCCGCAGCAGTTAGCGTTGGCGCTGGCTTTGGGTGGCACCCTGGGGTGTATGCCGCTACTCTGGGGGACCAGCTTGCTTGGTGCCCTGCTTGCCCTGCGTCTGCGCCTCAACCTGGCCCTGGTGCAGCTGATCAATTATCTCTGTTATCCACTGCAGATCCTGTTGTTTATTCCCTACCTGAAAGGGGGGCGCAGCCTGTTTGGCGCCGCCCGGCTGCCAGTCGACCTGGAGCAGGTTGCTAGCTTGCTCAAGAACGATCCGCTGACCCTGCTTAGCCAGTTCTGGATTGCCAATTTGCAGGGGCTGGTTCTCTGGCTGGCGACGGTGCCGTTCTGGTTTGGCGGCATCTATCTGCTGGTGAGCCGGATTTGCCAATCAGGCGGCCGGAACGATGGGCAGCGTTGCTGTTGAGTGATTGTTGCAGTTAAGGTTGGAGAAAAGCCAGCGGCCGCTCCCGGTTGTCCCGGAAGCGGCCGCTGGTGTTCTTGTGGAGAAGCTGACTTCCCCCCTCAATTTGGCGCAAGGTTTTTAATCAGGATCAGGCCCCGCTGGATTTACGCAGTTTATCCATGGCGATCTTGATACTGATCCGCAACCGCTCCAGCACATCGGCGAGGTGGCCGATTTCGTCCTTGCTGTCGACCTTGATCGGCTCATCAACATCCCCGTCGGCCAGTTCGGAGGCCCGTTCGGTCAGTTCGTTCAACGGGCTCAGCGATTTGTTGACGATCAGTCGCACGGCAATGAAGGAAACGATCAGAATCACCAGCATGGTACTGATGATATGAAGCTGAAGGATGTTTTTCTGCTCGTTGGTTTTGACCATTGACATGGCGACCCGGAAATTGCCCCAGTGTTTTCCTTTGACCAAGATCGGAGAGGCAACATCCCAGGCATCCTGTCCCGCCTCACGTTGATACAGCTTTTGCAGTTCCTCGGGCAAGCCGCCAAGGTTATTTGCTTCGCGCAACAAAATAAACTTTTGGGTAAAGCCTTCTTTGGTGTTCTGAGCGGCTTTTTTACCGGCTTCGTTGGTTAGAATCTGTTTGGTTCGATTCCCCAGCTGGTCTGTTTTCTCATCCCAGGTCAGTGGGTTTTGAAACCTGGTATTGTGGGTTGGCAGGTAGGCACTGCGATCGATGGCTGTCGCTGCAATAACACTACTATCCTTAAGGAATTCATCCTCAATTTCAAGGAGTGCCTTGTCCAGGTAGAAGTCATATTTGGAATGGTACTTGGGCGGGTTGAAACCCGGGATTTCTTCATAATTGGTATCGAAAACGGCGGTGGAGGAGAGAATGCCGTTATCAATGGCTTCTTCCAGAATCATGCCGGTCATCTTGGCGCCCAGAATAGATTCCACGCGGGCACGCTCCAGCACCTGGTTCTCAAGGACCTGGCTTTGGTTCCGGCAGATAAAGAATGTGCCCAGAATCATAATGACCAGGAGGATCAGATTGACATAGATCGTAACCTTGCTACTGATTTTTTTAAACATCATTATCTCCACATTTTGCTATAGGGAAGTTGGAAAAGGGCCTTGGCAAAACAGCTGGAATGGATCACGGATTTGCAGAGGGGTCCTGCTCCAGGGAGTCATTGAACACCTTAAGTTCAATCAATATATGGATAAAATTGAATAGACAATTCCTTGAGATTATAATTATTTTTCACGATAGTTTGAAATTTATAATTTGTTTGTGTCAATATTGTCAAGTCATTTATCCATTCTTTTGCTCTTTTTACGCTGGTTTAGGCCGGTTCCTTCCTGGAAAAACCTTTTTGTGGTTAGACTTAAGCCTGACGAGCCGTTTTTCAAGTGAATCCGCTGCTGGCGGGCGAGTTTCGGCAGGTCGTTGACAAGTCGCGCTTCAGTTCGCGACAGGCCATGACCGAGGCATGGATTAATGGCCTGCAGAACTGCCAACACCAACCTGTTGCAGACGGGCCAACGGTGGCAGAATAGCTGGCGGCAATAAATACCATAAAAGAGATGTGGTAAAAAAAATAGAACTTGACTAAAAAGATAAAGATAGATATTTTCCTTAATACGTAAGTTATCCATTATTTAACCGAAGCTAAGTGAATCCCTAACCTGTCAGGAGGTTAATGATGAATCAGGTGTTTCAGGATAATTCCCTTGCCATCGGGCGGACGCCGTTGGTGCGACTGAATCGGATCGTCGGGTCAGAAGGCGCGACGGTATTGGCTAAAATTGAAGGGCGGAATCCGGCTTACAGCGTCAAATGCCGGATCGGCGCCAACATGATCTGGGACGCAGAGAAGCGCGGGCTGCTGGGAGCGGGAAAAGAATTGATCGAGCCGACCAGCGGCAATACCGGCATCGCCCTGGCTTTTGCAGCGGCGGCCCGGGGGATTCCGATTACCCTGACCATGCCGGAAACCATGAGCATTGAGCGGCGCAAAGTCCTCAAAGCGTTCGGAGCCAAGCTGGAACTGACGCCTGGGAATAAAGGGATGGGCGGAGCCATTGCCCGGGCCGAAGAGATTGCCGCGGCCGATCCCGAGCGTTACCTGTTGCTGCACCAGTTCAACAACCCGGCTAACCCAGAGATCCATCAAAAAACCACCGGCCCGGAAATCTGGGAAGCGACCGGCGGGAAAGTCGACGTACTGATTGCCGGGGTCGGGACTGGCGGCACCATTACCGGGATTTCGCGCTATTTTAAACAGGACCGCAAATATCCACTCCACTCGGTCGCGGTTGAACCGGAGGAGAGTCCGGTTATCTCTCAGCATCTGCGCGGCGAATCGCTGATTCCCGGCCCCCACAAGATCCAGGGGATTGGCGCCGGTTTTATTCCGGCCACCCTCGATCTGGAGGTTGTCGATCAGGTCGAACAGGTGAACAGCGACGACGCGCTGGCCATGGCTCGTCGGCTAGCCCTCGAGGAGGGGATCCTCTCCGGGATCAGTTGTGGCGCAGCCGCAGCCGTTGCGGTGAGACTGGCAAAACGCAGTGAATTCAAAGGGAAGACCATTGTCGTGATCCTGCCCGATTCCGGGGAGCGGTACCTGTCTTCGCCATTGTTCGCAGATATTACCGCATAATCTGGCGGGACAATTCAGCGCTGATGCCCCAGCTTGGGAACGGGGTGATGCTCCATCGAGCTCAGGGAGAATGTTTTGGAAAACGGGCTTTGTTACCATCTTCATACCCGGCTGGCCCAGTTGGGTAATCACAGTGATCCGGCGACCGGGGCGATCAGCTGCGCCATCACTCCGAGTGCCACTTTCCGTCACCCCGCCGTTGGCCAATCGACCGGCTTTGATTACGGGCGGAGCGGCAATCCCACCCGGCAGGTTCTGGAAGAGGGGCTTGCTGATCTGGAAAATGGCGCTCGTGGCTTGGCATTTTCTTCCGGAATGGCCGCGCTGACCACCTTGTTATTGCATTTTCAAAGTGGTGATGAACTGCTGCTGTCGCAGGACCTCTACGGTGGAACCTACCGGGTGGTGGACGGCATCTTCACGCAGTTCGGGCTCAAGGCCAACTATGTTGATACCACCGACACGGCTGCGGTCAGCGCCGCCGTAACCACGCAAACCAGGGCGCTGCTGGTGGAATCACCGGGGAACCCACTGCTGGGGGTAGCGGATCTGGCGGCACTGGCCGAGCTGTGTCAACATCGCAAGCTGCTCTTCATCGTCGATAATACCTTCATGACGCCGCTGCTGCAGCGGCCCCTTGAGCTGGGGGCGGATGTCGTGGTCCATTCCGCGACCAAGTTCATGGGCGGGCACAACGATCTGTCCGCCGGAGCGCTTGTCGCCCGCACTGCGGAGTTGGGTGAGCGGTTGTATTTTTTGCAGAACAGCACCGGTGCGGTGTTGTCGCCGCAGGACAGCTGGTTGCTGATTCGCAGTTTGAAGACCTTGCCGCTACGGCTGGAACGGCAGTGCGCTACGGCAGCTGAACTGGCTCGCTGGCTGGAACAGCAGCCGCAGGTGATGCAGGTCTATTACCCGGGCTTGCCCCAGCATCCCGGTCACCAGCTGATCCGCAGGCAGGCTACGGGGTTCGGGGCCATGGTCAGTTTTCGGGTGGATTCGCCGGTGCGGGCACGGGAGCTGCTGGAGCGGATCCGGCTGATCTCCTTTGCCGAAAGTCTGGGTGGTGTGGAATCGTTGTTGACCCTGCCGGCGGTGCAGACCCATGCCGATATTCCCCGGGAAGAACGGCTGCGGTTGGGGATCGATGACTGTCTGCTGCGGCTTTCCGTGGGAATCGAGGAGGCGGAAGATCTGCGCCACGATCTGGCTCAGGGGCTGGCCGGCTAACGGTAGCTGTCTGGTCCCGCCTGCCGTGACCGGGTACATGGATCGTTCAGGCGACCCGGGCCTGCTGGCACTGCTCACGGGCCAGCAGGTTGATAATTTTCAGTTTGATGAAACAGTCCTCCGCCTGCAGAAAGATTTTTGCGCAGGCCCAGGCCAGGGAGCGCTCCGGTTCGTCCCCGGTCATCCTGGCGAAGGCGCGTTTGCCGTTAAGGGCGACTTCGGCCTGCGGGTCGAGGATCTGCCCGAGCAGGAATTCGTTGTCAAAAGCATCGAGAACCTGATGCAGGGTCAGGCCCGGCCGGCTGCTGCTGGCGATTTCAATGGGCGCACGTTCCACCAGTTCGAGCAATTCGCGAATCGCCTCCCGCGGCATTTCGTTGATAATGTCCGTATCCAGATGTTCAATTTCCTTCATAAATAAAATTCCTGTCTTTGGCTGTAGAGCTGTTCTTGGTCAAATCAATTAAGTCATTTTCCCGGGGGACTGTTCAATCCCGATAAGCAAAGGGTTAGGAACCGATAAGTTCTGCCTGGAGCAGCGATCCTGTTCGCCGCCTTTGCTGGGGTTGCCAAGGGGCGGATCCTGAACTGAACTCTAATCCAACCCTGATAATCGCCTAACAGTTTGTTGAGACAAGAGGGCCTTCTGAACAGGGAAGTACAAGAGGGGCAGTCCGGATTCTGGGAGGTGAAAAAGAAAAACGAAAAATTGACCGGGTTAGTAGAGTTCTCACACGTTGCTAACATAAACCTAACAAAGGGAGTGCATTTTTGCCCGCAATTGTTAGCAACGAAGATTATTTTCATGTCGATATTAAAAGGAGATCAATCATTATGAACAAGCGTCTGAGCATTTTTTCCAAGGGCCTGGCCCTGACACTGGTCCTGCTGACCACTTCGGCAGGGGCTCTGTTTGCCGCCCCCATCAAGGTTGATGTCAACCTGTCCGATTACGTCAAGGTTGAAGGGGTTGCCGGTAACCTGAGCAGCGTCGGTTCCGATACCCTGAACAACATGATGACGTTCTGGGCGGAAGGATTCCGTAAAAAGTATCCCAACGTCAATATCCAGATCGAAGGCAAAGGCTCCAGTACCGCTCCGCCGGCGCTGATCGAAGGCACCAGCCAGCTCGGTCCCATGTCCCGGAAAATGAAGAATAAAGAAATCCAGGCTTTTGAATCCAAATACGGCTTCAAACCCACCACCATCGGCGTCGCTCTGGATGCCCTGGCCGTGTTCGTCAACAAGGACAATACCCTGAAACAATTGTCGATGACTCAGGTTGATGCAATCTTCTCCAAAACCCGCAAGCGTGGCGCCGCTGAAGACATCACCACCTGGGGTCAGCTCGGCCTGGGCGGCGACTGGGCCAATATGCCGATCAGCCTCTACGGTCGTAACTCAGCTTCCGGCACGTACGGTTTCTTCAAAGAGCACACTCTGGAAAAAGGCGACTACAAGGACACCGTCAAAGAGCAACCGGGTAACGCCTCGGTGGTTCTGGGTGTCACCGAAGATAAAGGCGGCATCGGCTACTCCGGTATGGGTTATGTCACTTCCGGTGTCCATGCCCTGCCCATTTCGGACAAAGACGGTGAAACCGCTTACCAACCGAACTACGACAATGTGCTGAGCGGCAAGTACCCCCTCGGGCGGATGCTTTACATCAACGTCGTCAAAGAGCCGAACAAGCCCCTGCCGACTCTGGTTAAAGAATTCATCACGTATGTCCTGTCCAAAGAAGGTCAAGAAGTTGTGGTCAAGGACGGCTTCCTGCCATTGCCCGCAGCTGTTGCCAAAAAACAGCTGGCTCTGATTGACTGAGCGGCCGGGAAAGGTTATTTGATAACCTGTTCAACCGACAAGCCCTGTCCCTGTTTTGGGGCAGGGCTTGTTGTTGCGTCAAGGTGATGTGAGAGATATGAATCCAGCCTTTCTTAAAAAAATCAAGCGGAATGACCGGATCGCCAAGTGGGTTATTACCGTCGGTGGGATGGCGATCATTTTCAGCGTCATTTTCATTCTGATTCTGATCGCCAAAGTTGCCCTGCCGCTGTTCGGCTCGTCTGAAATCCGCCTGGTTGCGGATTTTCAAGTCTCTGGAGACACCGATCCCGCCAAGGTGATGGCGGTCGGCATCGATGAATACCGGGAAACCGGCTACGCCATCGACAAAACCGGAACGGCCCGCTTTTTTAATCTCAAGAACGGTGCCACGCTGGACAGTTTTCAGCTGAACCGGGATTCCGCCGCAACCCAACCGGTCGCGGTGGACACTTATGGGCGCCTCAATCATGTTCTGCTCTGGAATGACGGCAGTCTGACCGTGGAAGAGGTCAAGTTCTTCCCGTTTTTTGATGAACAGAACGGCAATAAGCGCAGCATTCACCACAAAATTGTCCATCTTGCCGACTTTCCGGCGCCGGCCGACGGTCTGCCGCAGACATCGCTGGCGCGGGTGAATGAAGATGGTCGCCGGGTGCGGGTTGACCTGCGGAGGGACGGCACCCTGCAGTTGGTGATGGTTGAAGAGCAGGAATCCTTGTTGGGGGCGACCGAGGAGGTCGAGAAAACCTACCAGCTCGACAACGATGCGGCCGGCAAGATCACCGCACTGACCATGAACACGGCCGGCACCAAGCTGTTTGCCGGAACCGACCAGGGTGAAATTTTGCGCTGGAATCTGGAAGACATCGATGAGCCGGTTCTGGAGGAAACCACCCGGGCCTTTGCGGATAACCGGAAAATTACCGCCCTGGCCATGGTCTACGGTGGGGTTTCCCTGGCCGTGGGTGACAGCGCAGGACATTTGACCACCTGGTTTACCGTGCGCGACCCGGACAACGGATGGAAGCTGACCAGAATCCATAATCTTAAAGGGCATAGCGGACCGATCCGCAGGATCATTCCGACCCTCCATGACAAGTCGGTGATCAGCTATGCCGATGACGGTATCCAGATCAGTCACATGACCAGTGAACGCTTTCTGGGGGCGATCAAGCATCCCCAGACTATCAGCGATTTTGCTTTAAGTGTCCGTGGCGATGGTCTGATCGGCCTGACCCGGCAGGGACATATGGCGGTCTGGTCGCTGCATATCCCGCATCCCGAAATCAGTCTCAAGACCTTGTTCGGCAAAGTCTGGTACGAAGGCTATCCGGCGCCGGATTATGTCTGGCAGTCCTCTTCCGGAACCGATGATTACGAGGCCAAACTGAGCCTGACCCCGCTGATTTTCGGCACCCTCAAGGGGACCTTTTACGCCATGCTTTTCGCGTTGCCGCTGGCGATCTTCGGAGCCATTTACACCAGTCAGTTCGCACGCCCTAAATTCAAGGGGATTATCAAGCCGGCAGTGGAGGTGATGGCCGCGGTGCCGACGGTTATCATCGGTTTCCTGGCCGCCCTGTGGCTGGCGCCGCTCATCGAGCGCTCCCTGGGCTCCATGTTCCTGAGCCTGATTCTGATCCCTGCGGCGCTCATGGTCAGCATTGCCATTTGGCAGGCGGCCCGTAAAATCGAGCCGCTGAAACGGGTCGAGCGCGGTTATGAATTCCTGGCTGTAGCGCCGGTGCTGATTATGACCGTGGCCTTTGCCGCGGTGCTGGGTTCGGGTCTTGAACACTGGCTGTTTAACGGCAACCTCAAGCAGTGGCTGTTCAGCGAAGCCGGAATCCGCTACGACCCGCGTAACTGTATCATTATCGCCTTTGCCATGGGCTTTGCGGTGATTCCGATTATTTTCACCATTGCCGAAGATTCCCTCTCCAATGTTCCGCCGAGTCTCAAGGCGGCCTCTCTGGCCCTCGGCGCCAGCCGTTGGCAAACGGTTTGGCGGGTGATTCTACCCTCGGCCAGCCCGGGTATTTTTGCCGGCACCATGATCGGCTTCGGCCGGGCGGTCGGGGAGACCATGATCGTGTTGATGGCCACCGGCAACACCGCTATCATGGACTGGAGTATTTTTAACGGGATGCGGCCGCTGTCGGCGAATATCGCAGTGGAAATACCGGAAGCGCCGGTGGACGGCTCCCTGTACCGGACCCTGTTTCTTTCGGCCGTGATTCTGTTTTTGATGACCTTTGTGGTCAATACCGTTGCCGAGATTGTCCGCCAACGTCTGCGGGCCAAGTACGGTCGTTTTTAGAGGATATTATGGGCAAAACCAAGGAAATGAACAAATACTGGCGGGTCGGCGAGCCGATGGTCTGGCTTTCGGCAGCCGCTTTATCCGTGACTCTGCTCAGCGCCATCGTGCTATTGATCGTGATTATGGTCAACGGACTGGGAGTCTTCTGGCCCTCCGATCTGCAGGAACTGCAGCTTAAAAACGGCAGCCGCCTGGTTGGTCAGCTGATCCAGACCATCCCGACCGCGGATGAGAGCGGACTGCGCCGCCAGTACAAGATCGCCAACCGGGATCTCTACGGCCTTGATTTTCGCTGGATTGATGAGGCGCAGATCGTCAGCGAGGATACCCCGGCCAATGTCCTTGCCCTGGAGCGGGTCGAACATGGCGATTTTTACGGGTTTCTGAAATCACTCCAGCCCCCTGCCGGTCATCCGGCGTCTGCCACCCTGGCCGGTCTGCAACAGTCCCTGGAGACGGTGGCCAAGGAAAAAGGAGATCTGTCCGAGCTGGATGGCAAGCTCAAAGATATCAGCTACCGGATGGAGCAAATACGCCTTGAACTGCTCAAGTACGATTACAACAAAGTCCCCGAGAATGATCCTGACCGCATCGAGGCCATTCAGGAACAGCAGGGCCTGAAAAGCGAATTCTCCAACCTGATCGAGGTGCAGACCAGCAGAACCGCCAAAATCCGCCAGGCCAAGGCCCTGTTTGTCGATGCCAACGGCCAGGAAAAAGAAGTGGTCCTGGCCGATATCGTCCAGGCCTATGCGCCCAACCAGATGAGTAAACTCGATAAATCTTTGTTTTATCTCAAGAAACTGGTGGAACTGTTTGTCGGACAACCCCGCGAATCGAACACCGAGGGTGGCCTGTTTCCGGCCATCTTCGGCACGATCATGCTGATTTTTGTCATGAGCCTGTTCAGTTTTCCCCTTGGGGTTATCGCCGCCATCTACCTGCGCGAATACGCCAAGGAAGGTCTCCTGGTGCGCATTGTCCGCATCGCGGTTAACAACCTGGCCGGTATTCCGTCCATCGTCTACGGAATCTTCGGACTCGGCTTTTTCATCTACGGCATCGGTCACACCATAGACACCCTGTTTTTTCCGGAACGGCTGCCGACCCCAACCTTCGGCACCGGCGGACTGCTCTGGGCCAGTCTGACCCTGGCCCTGTTGACCGTGCCGGTGGTGATCGTCTCCACCGAAGAGGCCCTTGGCGCGATCCCTCGGGAAATGCGTGAGGGCTCTTATGCCCTGGGAGCGACCAAATTCCAGACCCTGGTGCGGATCCTGCTGCCCATGGCCTCACCGGGGATCATGACCGGGCTGATCCTGGCCATGGCCCGGGCGGCCGGCGAGGTGGCGCCGTTAATGATCACCGGGGTGGTCAAACTGGCCCCGGCGCTGCCCATCGACGGGCACTTCCCCTTCCTGCACCTGGAGCGCAAGTTCATGCACCTCGGCTTTCATATTTACGACATCGGTTTTCAATCGCCCAATGTCGAGGCAGCCAAGCCGATGGTTTTTGTCACCACCTTACTGTTGGTGATGATCGTGCTGCTGATGAGCAGTGTCGCTATCCGCCTGCGCAATAAGATGAAAAAGCGTTATACTTTTGGAACTTTCTAGGAGAGCCATAGAACCATGAAAGAAGTGAAGATAGAAAACCCCATTGTCCAGGTCAATAACCTGCGCTTTTTCTACCCCGGAAACGCGCGGGCACTGCATGGCATTGATCTCAGCTTTCCGGAAAAGCAGGTGACTGCCCTGATCGGGCCGTCCGGCTGCGGAAAGAGTACCTTGCTGCGCTGCTTCAATCGTATGAACGATCTCATCGACGGCTGCCGGGTCGAAGGCGAGGTTCTGCTGGACGGGGAAAATATTTATGACCGCAGTACCGATATCATCGAACTGCGCCGTCGGGTGGGGATGGTTTTTCAGAAGTCGAACCCTTTCCCCAAATCGATTTACGAAAATGTCATCTACGGCTTGCGGATCGCCGGGGAATCGGACAAGACCCTGCTTGACGAGCGGGTCGAGACGTCCCTGAAAGGGGCCGCGCTTTGGGATGAAGTCAAGGACCGCCTGAATGAGAGTGCCCTCGGCCTGTCCGGCGGCCAGATGCAGCGCCTCTGTATAGCCCGGGCGATTGCCGTCAACCCGCGGGTTATTCTCATGGATGAACCCTGTAGTGCTCTTGACCCCAAATCGACCGCCCGAGTCGAAGAACTGATCGGCGAACTGCGCGAGGACTTCACCATCATCATCGTTACCCACAACATGCAGCAGGCCGCCCGGGTTTCCGATTACACCGCCTTCCTCTTTGAAGGCAATCTCATCGAATTCGGTTTGACCGATCAACTGTTCGTCAAACCACGCAGTAAGCAGACAGAGGATTACATTACCGGACGTTTCGGTTAAGCGAACCATTTGAAAGGACAAAGACAATGGCTGTATTGATTCAGTCGGATCTGGAAAATTTAAAACGGCGGTTATTGATTCTCAGCGCTGAAGTTGAAGAACGGGTTCAGCAGGCCGTTATGGCGTTACTCAACGGCGACGCTGAGCTCGCGGACAAGGTCAAAAGCGGCGATGGCAAGATTGACAATCTGGAAATCGAACTGGAGGAAGAGTGCTTGAAAGTGCTCGCCCTGCATCAACCGGTTGCCAACGATCTGCGCTTTATCGTTTCGGTGCTCAAGATCAATAACGATCTGGAGCGGGTGGCTGACTTCGCTGTCAATGTGGCAGAGCGGGCCAAGGACTTAAGCGGAGCCAACCGCATCGAGAGTCCCTATGAGGTCAAGAAAATGGCCGATATGGTCAAGGATATGATTCGCTCATCCCTTGACTCCCTGATGAGCCAGGATGCCGAGCTGGCCAGGAAGACCATCATGATGGATGATGAGGTCGATACCCTGCACCGGGACAACTTTGCCCGGGTCAAGCAGGCGATCCTCAAGGATACCACGCATCTGAATGCGCTGGTCTACTACCTGTCGATTTCCCGTTATCTGGAACGGATGGCGGATTTGGCAACCAATATTGCCGAGGATGTCGTCTACCAGATCGAAGGCGAGATCATCCGTCACGGCGGCCTTCAGTAGGTTCTCGCAGCAACCTGATTGGCTCAAGATCCTTGTGAACAGACCAGGGGTTTTTTAAAGCCACCCGACGGGGTGGCTTGTCGATTCCCGGCAAAGTCCGTTAAGGGCTTTGCCGGTTTCCTTTCCAAGCTGTCGAGTTTGTCTCTCACCCTAAGCCCATTTGCCGCAGGCTTGCGCGCAGTTCCCGGGGCGGCACTCGCTGCCGTCTTGTTTCCTTTCGCGGTACTGTACTTTATCGTTTTGCACGGAGGTGGATTCTTGAGAAAAAGACAAATATTTAATAGTTCTAACATTCTCCAAACATATCTTGTCTATGAATAGCGAAAGGTTTTGCGAACGACTTTTCCTATTAAAAATTTTGTTTTGGAGTTCCTGCGATGAGAATTGCCACCCGGCTGGCCCTTGGTTTTGCTGTTGTTATCCTGTTGTCCCTGATGCTCTATGCGGTCTTCAGTTGGGGGACGAATGATATTCGGACGGCTCACCGGCAAACCGAAGCGGCCCTGACCGCGGCCCGGGCCGCGGCCAAGCGCTCAGCCCTGGTCGACAGCCAGCTTAAACGGATTGAAAGCCTGCGCACCGCGTTGAAACTGTCCTCGGTGCAGGTGCAGGGGGAGATGCTGATGAATGCCGCGGCCCTCGACCTCGGTATCCTCGGCAAAAGCAGCCGAACCTTGGCGGAATTTATCAGCGGTGAAACCGGAGCCGAAATTACCCAGTTGCTGGGTCAAAGCAACGGCTGGCTGCAGCGGGTTGACCAGGATTACCAACACCTGCAAACTCTGGGAGAGGAGTTGGAAAACTCCTGGCGGCCGCGCCATGAAGGGCTTGCCGAAGCCTTGGGTGATTTGAAAAAGACCCTGCTCAACTGGAACCTGCAGGTGACCAATATGCTTTTTGTGCAGAGTTCCCTGGGCGAGCTGATCTATGAAGATGAGGCGGATACCCCGGTCGCCGAATTCATGGCTGGTCCGATCTACCAAAAGTTTGCCGACCAGGTTCCGGAGCTGAAAGCGGCCTTTGCAAACACCCAAAAACCCAATCAGGCCCTGTTCGCAGGAGTTGATCAGCTAGACACCCTGGCCATGATGGGACAGTGGGAAAAAGCTCGCTTGCTGTATCGGGATATTTTCCCGGTGAATATCAAATCCATGGTCGTTGAGCTGGACAAGGTGATGACCCTGGAAAATTCCATCATGCATCAGCAATCAAAAGCCGGCGCCCTGCTCAATAACGATCTGCAGCCGTTGGTGACGGATATGGATTCCGTGCTGCGTGGTGTTGCCGAGCAGTTACAGCAATTACAGGATGATGCCGGGATCGCGGTGACCAAAACCGCGGAGGAGGTCCTGGCCGGCAGCGAGCAGATCAAAGTACGCCTGGCCAGCATCGACCTGACCGGCAAGGTTTTGCTGACGCTGCTTATTGCGGTCGGTCTGCTCAGCCTGATTCTGACCACGCGCTCGGTGGTCCGGCCGATCTCGGCCATTGTCGCCATGCTCGACGGGATGAGCCAAGGGCAACTCGACCGGCGCTTGAAGTTACGCCGGAAGGATGAATTGGGGCGGATGGGTGCGGTGCTTGACCAGTTTGCCGATCACCTGGAACATGAAATCCTCTCCGCCTTCGATCATCTGGGGCAGGGGGATTTTACCTTCAAAGCGACAGGTTTGATCCGCGAGCCTCTGGAGGTGGTGAATGACTCCCTCAACGACTTCATGGGCCAGATCAGGGAAGCCGGGGCGGAGGTGTTGGATGGGGCGGAAAAGATCTCCGCATCGAGCCGCACCCTGTCGGCCGGCACCGGTCGCCAGTCGCAAGCTCTTGACCAATTGGCCGGAGCGATTGCCAATATCACCAGTCAGTCGGAAGAGAACAGCCGTAGCGCGGCAACCGCGGATCAATTGCTGAGCGAATTACAGCTGGCGGCCCGGAGCAGCCGGGCAGAGATGCAGAACGTGGTCGATTCCATGCAGAATATCAACGCGGTCAGTCTCGATATCGGCAAAATCATGAAAGTGATCGATGAAATCGCTTTTCAGACCAACCTGTTGGCCTTGAATGCAGCGGTCGAAGCGGCCCGGGCCGGTCAGCACGGCAAAGGGTTTGCCGTGGTCGCCGAAGAGGTCCGCGGGCTGGCCAACCGGAGCAGCAAGGCTGCCGGGGAGATTGCCGAATTGATCGGCGGGTCTCAGGATAAGATCAGCTCCGGGGTGGTGCTGGCCAAGGATACGGCACTTTCTTTGGAACAGATGACTGAAAAGGTCGGCAAGATATCCGTCCTGGCAGCGGAGATTGCGGAGGCATCCCAACACCAGGTGGAAGAGATCAGCGCGGTTAATACCGCCTTGGAGCAGATTGACCGGGTCACGGAAATGAATGAAATCTCAGCCACCGAAAGTTCTATCGCAGCCGATAACCTGAATCAGCAGGCCGGCCAGTTACAGCTGATGCTGGAACGGTTCAAACTGTCTGCCCGGTGCGGCCGGATTGATGATCAGGCCGGTGTACAGCAACCGGAGCCGCAGCTGCTGCTGAGCCGGGTGGCGTGATATAAACCCGGTTGCGCCCCCCCTGCTTGGCTTCATAAAGAGCCTGGTCCGCCGATTGGATGAGGCGGTCGAGAATATTGTCCCCGCTTGAATCGATACAGGACAGGCCGCAGCTGATGCTGAGGAAGCCGGCGGTGGCCGCACCGCGGTTTTCGATGTGGAGATCGGCCACGGCCCGGCGCATTTTCTCCGCCAGGGAATAGGCGCCATCCAGGGGCGTATCCGGCAGGACGATCAGGAATTCCTCCCCACCGTAGCGGGCGACCATGTCCGCGGGGCGGTGAATCTGCTCCTTGAGACAGCCGGCAACCCTGATCAGGGCCTCATCGCCGGCCTGGTGTCCATAAGTATCGTTGAAGTTTTTGAAGTGGTCGATATCGATCAGAATGATGGACAAGACGGTTTTATCACGCACCGCCCGCTGCCACTCGCTGGCCAGGTACTCATCCATCCGCCGACGATTGGGAATGCCGGTCAGCCCGTCCCGCCGCGCCAACTCTTCCGCTGCCTTGTTGGCAACCTCCAGCTGTTCCCGCAACAGGTTCGAATGGCTGATCTCCTCGCGCAGTTTTTTGACCGTGGCAGAAAAAATCTGCGCATGGGCAATCAGCAATTGGTGGACGTCCAAAACGTAGTAGATTTCGTCTTTGATAACCACCAGCGGCTCAGCAAGCTGCTCTACGGATCGGTTCAGACAGATTTCAACAGCTTTCCCGATGTAGGTGTCGGCACTGAAAACCAACGTAGCAGCCGAGAATTGCCGGGCCAGCTTCTTGATTTTTCGATGGCTGAACAGCTCTTTGCTGTAGGGCTGGTTCATGGTTTCAATAAAGCGTTGTCTGGAAATCATGGAATGAAACCGGCTTTGCTCGAAAAGGAGAACGCCGGGGACCTCAGGGTAGCGGTTGAGGGTTGCGGAGATCTCAATGCATTGCTGTTCCAGTTGAAAGCTAAAACTTTGCATGGGCAGGCAAGAGAGCCGGCTGTCATGAACCAGTTGGTCACATTCAGGATGATAGATTGTTTGCATGATGGACTCCCGAAATATCTTTGTCCTGTTCAAGCGAACATGCTCTTAACCAGGGCGAATTGGTCGGCGCAGCTGACAAAGGCGCGGACAATCAATGGATCAAAATGTTTTCCGGATTCGGCAACAATGGCCTCAACCGCCTGATCATGGGGCCAGGCGGCCTTGTAGGCGCGTTGACTGGTCAGGGCATCATAGACATCGGCCAACGCCACGATCCTGGCGGCCAGGGGAATCTCCGCACCGGCCAAGCGCTCCGGATAACCCGTGCCGTCGTATTTTTCGTGATGATAAAGGGCGATTTCCGCTCCCATCTGCAGGTAATCGGTCTGCGGGTACTTGATCAGCGCTTCCCGCAGGGTTGAATAGCCGATCCGCGCGTGTTTTTTCATCTCTTCCCGTTCCTGTTCCGTTAACCGGCCCGGCTTCAGCAGTACGGCATCGGGAATGCCGACTTTGCCGATATCATGCAGCGGACTGGTCAGGAAAATGTTCTCCACGAAAAATTTGCTGATGCCAAGATCTGCGGTCGGGTCCGCTGCCAGTTGCCTGGCGAGCAGCTGCGAATAGTGGCGAATCCGCTCCAGGTGGTTGCCGGTCTCGGCGTCGCGGGATTCGGCCAGTTTGGCCAGGGAAAAAATGACAATGTCTTTGGTATGAAAGCTGCGAATCCGTTGGCCGGCCCTGACGCGCACGGCCAACTCTTCGACAATGAACGGTTTGGTCAGAAAATCATCGGCCCCGGCGTCCATGGCTTCGACAATGTCGGCAGTCTGCTGTTTGGCGGTCACCATGATGAAATAGGTGTAATGGCTGCCTTCGGCAGCGCGAATCCGGCGACAGAGTTCGACACCGCTTAAACCAGGCATGAGCCAGTCTGAGATCACCAGGTCGGGGCGTTCGTTTTCCCACAGCTGCATAGCTTCCAGGCCGTCGGTGGCAATAAGCAGTTCATAGCCGAAGGAAGAAATGATTTTCTCCAGTTTTCTCCGGCTGACGAATTCATCTTCACAGATCAGTATTTTCATCATGGCAATGCGCAATCAATCTCGATAAACAGTTCAGAATATTTTAGAAATTGGCGAAATTGTGCGGTCAGTTCGGCCTGGGTCGAGCGGCACTCGGCGGCATTGTTTTCCCGCGCCGCTTGTTCCAGCATGGCCGCGGCCTGCGCAAGGCGGGTGGCGTTCAGGTTGTAAGCGCCCCCTTTAATGGTATGGGCCTCGCTGGCGATGGCGGCAAAGTTCTGCTCCTGCAGCAGTCGTTCGAGCTTGCGGAGTTGGCCGCTCAGCTGATCCTGAAAACCGGCAATAACTTCGGCCAGAAAAGCGCGATCCCCCAGAAAGGCCTGCAGGGCTGCCTGGTAATCGAACTGGGCAAGATCCCCCTCGGCGGAGGATAGGGCGGTGCCAAGCTGTCCGGAGCCGCCATGTTCACAGCCCAGGGCCCAGAAATCGACCTGTTGTAAAAAGCTCTCTTTACGGATTGGCTTGGAAATATAATCGTTCATGTCCGCAGCCAGGCATTTTTCCTTATAGCCGGTGGTGGCATGGGCGGTCATGGCCACAATCGGTAATCGGTCTGTGCCGCCGTGACTCAGCCGGCGAATTTCCCGGGTCGCCGTATAACCGTCCATCTCCGGCATTTGAATATCCATCAGCACCAGGTCATATATCTTATTGGCACAGGCCTGGACCGCTTCCAGACCGTTCTCCGCAATGTCCACCTGATAACCGGCCCTGGCCAGAAAACGTAAGGCGATCTGCTGATTGGTCGGATAATCTTCCGCCAGCAGGATCTGTTTCTGCCGGCGCAGCTCAATGGCTGGCGGGGGTGGCAGCGCAGGCAATGGGGGCTGCGTGGCTGAGTCTGCCGGTGCGGAGGTCCCCAAGGCAATACGCAGAACTTCAGCGAGGTCTGCCTTTTTAACCGGTTTGCGTAACAGTGCCTGAATCTCTAATCCCTGTGCTTGGAGCAGGCCGTTCAGAGAGTGATAGGAGGACAGAATGACCAGTGGCAGGTCACGGATTTCGGCAATCGCTGAATTTCTTAGCCGCTGCCCGAGTTCGAGCCCATTCATAGAGGGCATGTTGAAGTCGGTGAGCACCAGATCGAAAGGTTCTTCAGCGACCCTGAGCAGCGCGTTGGCGCCGTTTGACGCCAAGCTGACACAACAACCCAGGGAGGAAAGGTAGCGCTCCAGAACGATCCGCCCGGTGGGGTTGTCATCCACCACTAAGACCCTGGTCCCGGTAAAATCGCTGGCGGCAGCGCTGGCGGAAAGGCCCTTTTCGACCCTGGCAAAAGGAAGGCTGAACCAGAAGGTGGTCCCTTCATGCTCCTGGCTGTGTACGCCGATTTCCCCGCCCATCAGTTCAACCAGCTGTTTGGCGATGGTCGTCCCCAGTCCGGTCCCGCCATATTTCCTGGTGGTGGAACCGTCGGCCTGGGTAAAACTGTCAAAAATGCTCTCCAGTTTGTCCGTAGCGATGCCGATTCCGGTATCCTCGACTTCGAACCTGATCAGCAGGTGCTGTTCAGAATCGTTTTCGAGCCTTACCGAAACGATGATGTGCCCTTCTCTGGTGAACTTGAAGGCATTGTTCACCAGGTTGGTCAGAACCTGTTGCAAGCGGCCGGGATCACCGACGACCCAGGTCGGGACCTCGGCCGGAATGAAAGAGAAGGCCTCCAGGCATTTTTGCGGAATCCGCATGGCCAGGTTTTCCGTGACCTGTTCGACCAGCGCATGCAGGTTGAAAGGGATTCGTTCCAGGTCCATTTTTCCCGCCTCGATTTTTGAAAAATCGAGAATTTCATTGATGATTCGTAACAGGGAATCGGCTTCGGCCTGGATGGTCTGAGAGATTCTCTGCTGGTCTTCGTTGAGACGGGTTTCGCTGAACAGTTGAGTCATGCCGAGGACCCCGTTCAGCGGGGTTCTGATTTCATGACTCATGTTGGCAAGAAAGTCGCTCTTGATCCGGTTGGCCTGTTCTGCTGCCTGTTTGGCCTGTTCCAACTGCTGTTTCGATTTTTTAATGTCCTCGATACTGATGAAATTGCTGATTAGAATGTCCCGCCCGTCAAGGAGGATTTTACAGTCGGTTTTCAGAACGCTGAAGGGTTCCCCATGCAGCGGCTGTAATTGGAACTGGTTCCGGTTTGCTTCCCCGATACGACTGGTCGAGGTCTTAGGGAGGCTGGCCTCGGGAAGAAAAAATTGCTTATGTTGCTGATGAACAATCTCTTCCTTGCGGGCTTGCAGCATGGCCAGCGCAGCCGGGTTAAGGTCAACAATTTTATCGCTGGCATAATCGATGATCAGCACCCCTGACTGCACGGAGTTAAAGATAATATTCAGGCGCTGCTGACTTTCCCGTAATACCGCAGCCATCTTTTTGCGCTCTTCGATCTCTTTGCTGAGCAGGTTTTTGGACACCGTAGTTTCTTCAAGGGTGGCAAGCAGATAGTTGATATTCCTGGAGAGCTCCCCCAGCTCATTGCGGGAAAAATCCTTGCACGGGTTTTTGAGCGCCGTTGTGAATAGATGCCCGGAAGACAGCTCGGCGGAGTCAGCGGCTGTTTCCTTATAGCGGTGTATCGCTTGGCTGGTTTCCTTCAACCAGAGATTGAGAGCGCCGACTTTGCGGGTGCCGAGAACCCAGAACAGCAAAACCGCGGTCAGGATCAGCGCGACCAGATTGAGGGCGGTCAGCAGCAACAGTTTGGTCTGGGTCGCAGAGAGCACCTGGTGGCGCTGTTTGAGCTTTTCCTGGATCAGCATCCCCTGTAATTGGCGTTGGTTCTGAAACTGCTGCTGCTGAATCCTGTTGTCGACAAACTGTTTTTCCTGTTGCTTGGCGGCAGTGATGCTGAGCCCGCTACGCTGAGCCCGATCAAAAAAGCTGTAAGCCGCCGAGACATCGAACAGAAAGATATAGACCCCCGCAGAGGCGGGAACCAGGCCGACGATGACATCCTTGCCGGCCAGCTCATCTTCGAACCAATCCGCTGCTCTGTCTTTAAGTGCCTGTTCGACAAAGGACTGGAATGCGGCCGGTGGCTGATGGTCGCCAAGCAGCTCGCTCAGGCGGCTTTGCCCGTCCCAGAAATAAGCGCCGAGGGTATCCACTCCGAACAGGTGTTTGCTCGCAGCCAGAATCCGGGCCGGGCTTTCCCCGGCGGCGGAGAAGGTTGCCACGGCTGCCGGGGCGAGCGTCGCGGCCTGATAGACCGCTGCCCCGCGCAGCTCCGCGCCTTGCCGAATGAATTCTTCCCGGGCTGAGACAGCTTCCTTATCACTCTCGAAGGCAATGATCTGGGCAGTCAGGCGATGGTTCAGATCGCTCAACGTGAGCAGCTTCTGTTCAAGCTGCCTGGTATCGTTTTGAAAAAGCTCCCTGACTTCAGCACCGAGGTGATCAATGAGCGTGAAATTACTGCTGAAGGTATGCACGGTCAGCCCCAGACCGGCGACCAAAAATGGGATGGTGGCCAGGAAGACCTGGAGGATGATATGTTTTTGAAATGTTCGGTACAGCCGCTTCATGGTTTTTGGACACTGTCTATCCCCTCACAGTTCATAACATCGCCCCGCCTGCGCCTTGACTGGCGTGGCCGGGCAGCCTGCCCTTCCCTCCTCTTTCCGGAGAGATTCTTTTTCATTTTCTGCCGCGTGCGGTCAGTCAGCGGCCAGGGCGGTGCCGGTTTGCGCGATACGCCGATAACGCACTCTTTCTTCTGCAGGCATGACAATCAGGTTCAGTTCGGCGAGGTAGCCGTCGGGCCCCCAGGCGGGATCGGAGGTGAATTCAGCCACATAATCCTTAAGTCCGGGCACCTGGGCTAAGTGAGCTTTTTTGATATAAAAATAGAGAGACCGTGCCAACGGATAGGCGCCGGAGACAATATTCGCCGGGCTGGGCAGGACCTGCTCGATGGCAGCACCCTGCAGGTGTTTCCGGTCTCGGGCCAGAAAGTTATAACCGAAAATTCCGAACGCCATGGGCCTGGAATGAAGGGCTTTGACAATCAGTTCGTCACGCTCCCCTGCTTCGATGAACGTCCCATCGTCGCGTATGGTCTCGCAGATTTCGCGGTACTGTTGCTTGTGATGTTTCTTTAACGCCCTGATCCAGGGGATGCTCTGACAGCCTCTCTCCATGGCCAGCTCGGTAAATAGATCGCGGGTCCCCGAGGTCAGCGGCGGACCGAGAACAATAATCTGTTGATCAGGTAAAGACCGATCAAGCTGTTGCCAGCGGGTATAGGGATTGGCGATCAGCCTCCCCTCTTCCCCCTGGACAGGGACCCGGGCGGCCAGAGCCAGAAAAATATCTCGGTTGGAAAGGCTGAATTCCGGAGCGGTATTCAGATTGGCCAGCACAATGCCGCCATAGCCGATTTTGATTTCAACGATATCGGTTACCCCGTGGGTGCGGCAGAGGTCAATTTCCGCGGGTTTGATGCGGCGTGAAGAATTGCTGATATCGGGGAATTCAGGGCCGTTGCCCTGGCAGAAAAGCTGAAAGCCGCCACCGGATCCGGTAGAGGACAGTTGAGGGGAGGGATGACCGGTGTTCTTGGCGAAATTTTCGGATACGGCCCGGGCAAAAGGGAAAACCGTTGAAGAACCAACGATTTGAATCCTGTCCCGCGGCCACCCCGCAGCTGCAGCGCAGAGCGGGGAAAGCGCTATTACCAGCAGCCATAGCAGGATGAATCTGATCATTTGGGCCGGGCTCCCATCCGAAGTCTGTTTGTTGCTTGAGACTGCTATAAACACCTTATTTGTTAGGTGCTTATTAGGACGGGATCATTTTTATCGGCCAATGAATGCAAAGAACTATTTCCGGTCGGCCCGGTCAGAGTGTTCCTTCCATATCGAGGCGGAAGAAGTCCTTTGCTTTAAGCTTCTCGTCGCTGCTCAGCCGGGTCGGAGCGGTCCCGGGAGCAAAGGCTTCGTAATAGGCATGCGGATCGTCTTCCGGAAGCAGCAGCCCGTTCTTCTTGTCAATGGGGTGAAATTCAATGGAATCCGGGACCTCGAAGTTTGCGGCCGGATACTGCTTGTCGGCTTCCTGCATGAACTCGACCCAGGCCGGGGCTGCGGCCCGGGACCCGGTTTCACTCTTGCCGAGCGGTTTTTCCTGGTCGTAGCCAACCCAGGAAACGCAGGCCAACTGAGGGATGAAGCCGATGTACCAGGCATCCTTCAGGTCATTGGTGGTGCCGGTTTTTCCGGCTGACGGCCGACCCAGGGCTTTGGCCCGCCAGCCGGTTCCTTCCTGGACCACGCTCTCCATGATATTGGTAATGAGATAGGCGGTCTCCGGGGAGATCACCCGGTGCGGCGGTTTGCGGATCAGTCGCTGGTCCGCGGCCATGCCGGTGGCAAAGTCCGCCGGATCGATGGATTCAAGGATCCGGCCGTCGCGGTCGCGAATGCGGGTTATGTAGGTCGGCGGGACCAAAACCCCGCCGTTGGCAAAGACCGTGTAGGCGGTCAGCATCTCCAGGGGGGTCACTGCGGTTGAACCGAGGGCCATGGACAGGTCTCGCTGCAAAGGAGTATCGATGCCCAGCTTGGCGATATAATTGGCCGCATAGTTGATCCCGATATCCTCGAGGATCTTGATGGTGACAACGTTGCGTGAATGAGCCAGGGCCTGGCGGAAAGTGGTCGGGCCGTAGAATTTTTCTTCGTAGTTCTTCGGTTTCCACTCCTCCAACTCGCCGGTGTCGATCTTTCTGTTTTCATAGATCAGCGGAGTGTCAAGGATGATGCTGGCCGGGGTGTAGCCGCGGTCCAGGGCGGCGGCGTAAATCAACGGCTTGATGGAGGAGCCGGGCAGACGCTTGGCCTGGATGGCCCGGTTGAACTGGCTTTTTTCAAAGTCGTAGCCGCCGACCATGGCTTTGATCTGACCGCTGAACGGATCGATGGCCACCAGCGCGCCCTGGGCCTGGGGTTCCTGTTCGAGCTTGAGCTTGAGTGGTTTGCTGGTGCTGTCTTCGACCAGAACCTCGATCACCGAACCAATCGGAAACAGGGTCCGCCTTTGCTCGCCGGCATTGCCGAGAGGCTCGACCTGTTCATCAGTCACGCTGATCGGTGCGGCCCATTTACTCTCTTTGACCGAAATCTCTCCCTGCCGGTCGGCAATGCGGCACAGCAACCGGTCACCGTCCAGGCCGCTGACGATAGCTTGGACATAGCTGCCGTCACTCAGCGGTTCTTCCGCGAACTGCTCCACCTGGTCGGCCAGAAAATCCTGCTGTCCGGCGCTATCGAGAACCTCTGTGGCGCCCTGGTAGCCCTGACGTTTATCGTGGTTGCGGAGGTTGTCTTTGACCGCCTTGCGGGCGGCCTCCTGCATGGCCAGGTTGATGCTGGTTTCGACCTGCAGGCCGCCGGTGTAAAGCATCTCTTCACCGAAGCGCTCTTCCAGATAGCGACGGACCTGTTCATTGAAATAAGCCGTGACATCAAGCAGGCTGTTCAGGCGCGGTTTGATGACCACCTTTTCCTGCGCCGCCTGGCGGCTTTCCTCCGGAGTGATATACCCTTCCGCGACCATTCGGCCGAGGACATATTTCTGCCGTTCCATGGCCCGCTCGTAGTGGCGGTAAGGTGAATAGCGGCTGGGGGCCTGCGGTAATCCGGCCAGAATGGCCGATTCGGCCAGGGTCAATTCCTCGACATTTTTATCAAAGTAATTCTCCGCGGCCGCTTCAACGCCGTAAGCACGATGGCCGAGATAGATCTGGTTGAGGTAGAGATAGAGGATTTCTTGCTTGCTCAGGGCCTTTTCCATCCGCCAGGCCAGAATCGCTTCCTTAAACTTGCGGGTGAAGGTCCGTTCCGAAGAGAGCAACAGTTTTTTGGCCACCTGCTGGGTAATGGTGCTGCCGCCCTGGGCGATCCCGCCGGCCTTGAGGTTCTTTAGCGCGGCACGGATAATGGAGACAAAATCGATGCCCGAGTGTTTGAAAAAGCTCGAATCCTCAGCCGCAACAAAGGCCTGGATCAGGGTCTTGGGGATTTTATCAAAAGGCACCAGAATGCGTCGTTCATGGGAGTATTCGGCGATGATGGTGCCATCGTCGGCATGGATGCTGGTGATCAGCGGCGGGTGGTAGTCGGCCAGGGTTTCGACCTTGGGCAGGGTCGACGACACGAAAAAATAGGCGCCGATTAAAAATGCCGCTGCCAATAAGGGGGAGCCGAGGAGGAAGAATAAAACGTATTTAAGGGAGCGCTTCATGGTGGACTATGACCTGCAGAATATGGAAAATTTATGCTTCTCATTTTATGCTGCGAATATCAAGTACTGATAATTGAGCCAGAAATTTATAACATGGCGCTGTCGGCGGAGCAACAGCTAGTGGTGCTTCGCAGCGGAAATTAAGCCCGCTTGCTCGGGGTTCTGGGCAAGATTCCGCAAAAGCTTGACCGCCCTGGCGGGTTCAGCCTATGCTCCGCATTTATTGATTCGCCTCGCCCGGCGGGCGATTAATGGTCTGCCGCGGCCACGAAAGAGGCGGATAAAAGCAATGACTGTCCCGAATGTCTCTCGTTTAAGCAACTTTGCAGTAAACTCGGGACTGTCCCCAGGGTCATCGGGGGCTGTTCCAAGAGTTTGCGAGCCATGAAACTGTCGCGGTTAACACCGCAAAGACCTGGGACAGCCCCCGTGCGGGGACAGTCCCGGTTTTGCTGCCAGCGACTCTTAAACTAGCGCCATTCATGACTGTCCCCAACGTCGTTGATTTTGTAAGGTCAGGGGATGCGCATTGCTCCCGACCACGTTTGAAAAAGTCCGCCCATGGATTTTTTCAACAACCTGTTAGCAGAGGATTGAAGCTATGAAAAAAGCCGTTGTGCTCTACAGTGGTGGACTTGATTCGACAACCTGCATGGCCATTGCCCGTGACGAAGGGTTCGAGGCCTATGCCCTGAGTTTTGCCTATGGTCAGCGCCATACCGTCGAATTGGCAAAGGCCCGTGAATATGCTCCCCGGATCGGCGCCAAAGAGCATCTGGTCGTTGATATCGACCTGCGGAAAATGGGCGGCAGCGCTCTGACCGCGGATATCGAGGTTCCTAAAAGCGGGGTGGTGGAAAACGAGATTCCCATTACCTATGTGCCGGCCCGCAATACCATCTTTCTCTCCTTCGCCCTCGGCTGGGCCGAAGTGCTGGGGGCTTCAGATATCTATATCGGGGTCAACGCTCTTGACTATTCCGGCTACCCCGATTGTCGGCCGGAATTCATCAAGGCCTATGAAGTCATGGCCAATCTGGCGACCAAGGCCGGAGTGGAAGGAAACCCCTATCGCATTCATACCCCGCTGATCGATTTGACCAAGGCGCAGACCATTGAGCGCGGCCTGGCTCTGGGCGTTGATTATGGGTTGACCCATTCCTGCTATGATCCGACTCCGGAGGGCCTCTGCTGTGGACTTTGCGACTCCTGCCGGTTGCGCCTGAAAGGGTTTGCCGAACTCGGTAAAGAGGATCCTGTTGCCTATGTCCGGCGTTGAAAAGGCCCCGACCATGACGCCGATGCCAGATATGCAGCAAAGTCCGGATACCCGCAAGATCGCCATCGACAAGGTCGGCGTCAAGGATATCGGTTATCCGGTGGTGGTGCAGGACAAACACCGGGAACGCCAGCACACCGTGGCGCGGGTCAACATGTATGTCGACCTGCCGGAACAGTTCAAGGGCACCCATATGAGCCGTTTCATCGAGGTGCTGAACCTGTATCACGGTGAAATCAGCGTCGAGAATATCGAGACGATTCTGGGCGAGATGAAACAGCGCCTCGAAGCGGGTCGCGCCCATCTCGAGCTGAGTTTTCCCTACTTTATTGAAAAGCGGGCACCGGTCTCCCAGGCGCGCAGCCTTCTCGAATATCAGTGTCGGATGATCGGAACTTTGGGTGAGAATTATGACTTCATCCTCGAAGCCAGCATTCCGGTCACCTCGCTCTGCCCCTGTTCCAAGGAGATCAGCGAGCGGGGCGCTCACAACCAGCGCAGCATCGTGACCGTGCAGATCCGCTACGACGATCATGTCTGGCTGGAAGATCTGATCGCATGGGTGGAAGACTGTGCCAGCTGCCAGGTCTATGCCCTGCTCAAGCGGGAAGATGAAAAAGCGGTGACCGAGCGTGCTTACGACAACCCGATGTTTGTCGAAGATATGGTGCGGGCGGTGACGGAAAAACTGCGGACCATCGAGCGCATCCGTTGGTTCAAGATCCAGTGCGAGAATTTTGAGTCGATCCATAATCATTCGGCTTACGCCATGATCGAAGGGCAAAATTGCTAGCCTGTGGATAACTTTGTGGACGATGTGGATATCTTGTGGCAAAACCAGGGCAAAAAGGCGCTGTTGGCGGTTTTTGCCAAACAGCCGCTGCCCGGCCAGGTCAAAACCCGCCTCTGTCCACCGCTGAGCATGGCTGAAGCCGCGGCAGTTTATGAACAGAGCCTGACGGAAATTGTCAGTCGGATCGAAAGCCTGCGCCACCGCTTCGACCTGGCGATCTGCTACTCCGGCGCACGGGATTGGTTTGCCGAAACCTTTCCGGGGGTGCAACTGGTCGCGCAACAGGGCGCCGACCTCGGTCAGCGCATGGAGCACGCGCTGGGGGGATTCTTTGCCGCCGGCTATGAGCGGGCCGTGCTGATCGGCAGTGATACCCCTGACCTGCCGCTATCTTTGCTTGAGCAGACCCTGGAACTGCTCGATGAGGTCGAGGTGGTCTACGGCCCGGCCCGGGACGGCGGCTATTACCTGATCGGGGAATCCCACCACTATCCACAACTATTCTCAGAGATTCCCTGGAGTACCGCTGTCGTTTTGCAGGAAAGCCTGAAACGGGCCAAGGCGGTCGGTATTTTTACTGCGCGCTTGCCGGTCCTGGAAGATCTCGATGATCTGGCGGCGCTGAGAAGCCTCCTCAGACGCAGCCCGGCGAGCCGGACCGCCCTTTATTTGCAGCGCGAATTGTCCCGCCATTTCGGGTGATTGCTTGACAGACTCGGACAGGTGCCTGATAATTCGATGGATGTTCTTTTTAACGGGCTGATGATTTTCAGGCCCAGCTCAAAGGAGAAAGCAGTTGCTGGAACTCGTCTTTAACGCAGGCCCGGTGGTTAAACTGGTCCTGCTCATTCTGGTTTATTTTTCCCTCGTTTCCTGGGCAATCATCTTTTACAAGGTCTCCATCATTCAGCGGGCGATCAAGGATTCAGACCGGTTCCTGGATTTCTTCTGGACCAAGAAGCGGTTTGACCTGGTCGGCCAGGGGATCAAGGAATTCAGCAATTCACCTATCGCCAACCTGTTCCGGGAAGGCTACCATGAGATGCTGCAGATGAAGAAGAAGGGGAGCGAGCAAGGTGAATCCCAGGCGGATTTTTCCCTGCGGATGGATATGACTGAAATGGTCGGCCGCGCCCTGCGCCGGGCCACCACCCAGGAGACCCACCGGCTGGAAAAGTATCTGACCTTTCTGGCGACCACCGGTTCGACTGCACCCTTCATCGGGCTGTTCGGAACGGTCTGGGGGATCATGGACGCCTTTCATGGCATCGGCCAGACCGGCAGCGCTTCTTTGGCCGTGGTCGCGCCGGGGATTTCCGAGGCGCTCATTGCCACGGCCATCGGCCTGGCGGCAGCCATTCCGGCCGTTATGGGGTACAATCATTTCCTTAACAAAGTTAATGTCCTGATCGGCGAGATGGATAATTTCAGCCAGGAGTTCCTGAATATCGTCGAGCGGATGGAACGGGTGAAATAAATGGAGGTCGGACGCCCAGCAGCGGGACGCCGCAGCAACCTTTCCCAGATCAACGTGACGCCGTTGGTCGATGTCATGCTGGTTCTGCTGATTATTTTTATGGTCACCGCTCCCATGCTTGACCAGGGAGTCGAAGTCAATTTGCCGGAGGTTGCCGAAGCGCCGGGACTGCCGGCCCAGCAAGAGCCGCTGGTGGTCACCCTGCAACGCGACGGCCAGGTGCTGATCGGCAAGGCTCGGATTGACGACCTGAACAAGCTCGGCCCGGTCATCCAGCAGGCCCTGAAAGGCAAGCCTGACCGGGAAGTCTTCCTTGAAGCTGATCAAAAGGTCGCTTACGGCCGGGTGGTGCAGGTGATGGCCGCAGTGAAAAAAGCCGGTGTCGAAACGCTGGGTATGGTGACCCAGCTGCCGGAGGAATAACCGCAGGCCCATGGAAGCTTCCCGTAAACAGCGCTGGCGGCAGATGCAGGCGGTGTTTGAGCCCGGTTTCAAACAGATGTTGCTGGTTTCATTTTTGCTTCACCTGTTGGTTCCGGTGCTTTATTTCACCCCTCTGTTTCATCATGATATGATCAAACCCCCGGTTTACCGGGTCAACCTGGTGAACAAGCCGGTCAAAAACCCCCAGGCCGGTCGCCCGGAGGCGGCCAAGAGCGAGGCCAAACCGGCGCCCAAGCCAGCCCCGCCCAAACCGAAGCCCGAGGCCAAGCCGATTCCGCCGCAGCCCAAACCGGTCCCGAAGCCTGAGCCAAAACCGGAACCGAAACCGGAACCGAAACCACAGCCCAAGCCCAAGCCCAAACCGGAGCCCAAACCGGCCCCCAAGCCGGAACCGAAACCGGCAGTCTCCACGGCCCAGGAAAAAGCGCTGCAACAACGATTGGACCAGCTACGGGCCGCCCAGGAAAAGAAGGCCCGGGAACAGGCTTTGAATGATCGCCTGGCCGCGTTGCGTGCGGCGGTGGCTGCGGAAAGCAGTAAAGTTGAGTCGCCGGTGCCTGATGCGCCGGTTGGCATGGCCGACGGCAAAGGGAATGAAGAAGGGGTCAGCGCCCTCGCCTTTGTCCAGGAATATATTCAGCAGCAATGGAGTTTTTCCAAATACCAGGCCGTGGGCAATCCGCAGGCGGAGGTGGAACTGGTCTATGATGCCGGGGGAACGCTGCTGCACTACAAGTTTATCAGTAAATCGGGGCATGCGGCTTTTGATGAATCCCTGATCCGGGCCATTGCCAAGTCGCGCCAATTGCCGCAACCGTTGCCTGAATCGATGACCCTGCAGATTGTTTTTAACCTCAAAGAGATGTTGGACAAACCATGAATTATTTCAAGGGAACCCTCATTGTCTTATTATTGTGTGCCTTGTTCTTTGCTACCCCTGGCTTTGCCGCACGGATTGAAATCAGTTCACCGGGAGAACAGACCATCCCCCTGGCCCTGACCCAACTGCTGCCCATTGGTGCGCCCCAGCCGGGGATTGCTGCCGAGTTCAATGAGGTGCTGCAGAATGACCTTGAACTGTCCGGGTTGTTCGATATGGTGGCCCCGGAAGCCTTCCTGAGCGATGCAACCAGGCCCGGGTTGACCCGGAATAACATCGATTTTGGCCAGTGGCGGATGCTCGGGACCGAAGCCCTGATCAAAGGGGCCTATCAGCTCAGCGGTGGCAAAGTGACCATCGAATTGCGGCTCTTTGACGTGGTGACCCAACGGCTGTTGAGCGGTCGCCGCTACATCGGGCAACCAAGCGATGTGCGCAAGATCGCCCATACCTTTGCCGATCAGGTGTTGCTGAGCCTGACCAACGAGAGCGGTCCGTTCGATACCAAGATCGCTTATATCTCCAATCGGACCGGACACAAGGAACTCTACCTGATGGATGTCGACGGCTTCGGCCCGGTGCGCCTGACCGATCATCGCTCCATCGTTCTGAACCCCGATTTTTCCCCGATCCGCAAGGAACTGATTTTTACCTCCTATCGCCAGGGCAACCCGGATCTTTATCGCAAGGAAATCTACACTGGCCGTGAATCACGGCTGTCCCTGCAGCCGGGGCTGAACATCGGCGGCCGCTACAGTCCGGACGGACGGGAGATCGCCCTGACCCTCTCCAAGGACAAGAACTCGGAACTCTACCTGATCGGCACCGACGGAACCATTCATAAACGGCTGACCAATCATTACGGTATCGATGTGGACCCGACCTGGAGCCCGGACGGCAACCGCATAGCTTTCGTGTCGGATCGGCGTGGCAACCCGAATATTTTTATTGTCGACATCGACAGTCTCGACGTGACCCGCTTGACCTTTGCCGGAAAATACAACGCCACTCCGGCCTGGAGCCCCAAAGGGGATCGGATCGCCTTTGCGCGGATGGATGACGGGGTGTTCAATATTTTCACCATCGGTCAGGACGGGACTGACGAGCGCCAGCTGACCTTTGGCGCCGGCAACAAGGAGCACCCCCGCTGGAGTCCGGATGGGCGCTTTATCGTCTATTCGCGGGGGAGCGGGGGGGATAAATCGATCTGGCTGATGCGCGCCGACGGCACCGGAGCCAGAAGGATTTCCGCTGCCGGAGAAAGCGCCAGCCACCCGGCCTGGTCCGGACACTGGTGAGTCTGAAAAATCAGCTTAACTGCGGATGTCAACGAAATAATATACATTTCTTGACATATTGGGGTGTTGTTTTTGTGGCCGGCTTCTGTATAATGTCCTGAATGTGAAAAGTGTAACGAATTATTAAATTAAATCGCAAATGCGAAAGGAGTGGTAGATCATGCAGAAATTAACCATAACCCGTCTGGTGGTGATGCTCTTCGCCTTGACCTTGCTGGCTGCGGGCTGTGCCAAAACGCCTGTTGCTGATGAAACCATGACCGAGCAGCCGGCCCAGGTTGAAGTTCAGCAGCAACAACCTGCCGGGGTTGTTGAGCAAAATATTACCGATTCCTCCACCACCATGACCGACAATTCCGCCAATGCTGCCGCCGCAGCCATGGCTGCAGAACAGGCTGCTGCCAGCGGTCTGCAGAGAATTCATTTCGATTTCGACCAATATGTGCTGACTGAAGAAGCAAAATCGATTTTGGTCAACAATGCCGGACTGCTGCGTGCCGCACCGGGTGTCAAAATTGTCGTCGAAGGGCACTGTGATGAGCGCGGCTCTGACGAGTACAACTTGGCCCTGGGCGAGAAACGTGCCCTGGCCACCAAGGACTTTTTGGTCTCTCTGGGTGTTGCTGCCGACCGCATCAGCACCATTTCCTACGGGGAAGAGATGCCGCTGGATCCGGCCCATACCAAGGAAGCCTGGGCTGAGAACCGCCGGGCGGAGTTCAAGGTCAAACGCTAGATCTTGCTGACAATCAACCAGGGCCGCTCATTTTAACGAATGTGCGGCCCTTTTTGTTTAAAGCCCGGTTGCATCGGGCTTGAACACAGGAGGATAACGATGCGCGTCATTTTGGTTTTGGCGAGCTTGCTGCTGTTGGCGGGCTGTCTCCCTCCCACCCAGGAGCAGTTGCGAACCGAGAAGGACCTGGCGGAGATGAAGCGTCGCCTGGCGCAGCTGGAAGTCCGCAATGCAGAAGCCGCTCAATCAGAAACCGCCGGCGGCGACGCCCTGCAGCGCCAATTGGCGGAAGTGACCGCCGGGCTGGATAACCTGCGGGTTGAGTTTCAGTCCGTTTACGGTCGCATGGACGACCTGGCGAAGAACAACCAGGCCTTGGCCGACGAACTGCAAGTGGTCAAAGAGGATATTGGGCTGCAGCTGACTTCCCTGGAGAATCGGGTTGGTGAACTGGATACCCGACTGGGGGAACAGGCGGCTGCGGTCAAGGCTCCCCAGGAGCAACCCCAGCAACAGGTTAAAGCGGAGCCGACGGCCGAGGAGCTTTATGAACAGGCTTTGGATCTGATCAGAAATCAGAACCGTTTTGCTGACGGCCGTAAATTATTGGAACAATTCATTGCCAAATATCCAAAACACGATCTTTATGTCAATGCTTATTACTGGATCGGCGAGTCGTACTACGGGGAAAAAGACTATGAGCTGGCCATTCTGCAGTTCCAGGATGTGATCAGCAAATACCCCCACCATCCCAAGGCTCCGGCCGCGATGCTGAAGCAGGCCCTGGCATTCAACGCCCTGGGGGATGCACAGAACGCTAAAACAACCATGCAGAAACTGGTTGAGGATTATCCCGACTCTGCCCAGGCGGATTCAGCCAAAAAATTCCTGGCCAAAGGACAGTAGCAAGCGGCACACTGGTGTGCAGCGGGTATGATAAAGAAAAGGGCGGTCAATAGCCGCCCTTTTTTATTGATCCGGGCCGAGCCGGCGGAAGGCGGCAAGGACATCGTTCTGGCTGAGAATTCCGAGCAGCTTCTGCGGCTGAGCCGGGTCGACCACCGGGAAATAACTGATGTCGCGTTTTTTCTGCAGGAGCTTCAGCGCTTCGCGGAGCGGCGTTTCCGGAGGAATGGCACTGATCTGGGAGGTCACCAGATCGCGTGCAACCAGCAGCCCGGCCAGGGACTGGTCAAACAGCAGGTTGCGGATTTCCGTATAATTGATCATGCCGATAAAGTTATCGTCTGCGTCAACCACCGGAAAACGATCATAGCGACTGTGGGCTATGATTCGCAGCAGCTCTTGAAAGCCGGTCCCGTGATGGATGGTTTCGACGTTGTGGCGCATCACATGTTTGACCAGGATGTCGCCCGGGTCCTGCAGCTTGCGGCCGACCGGCAGACCCAGGTTGGTCCGAAAGTGATTGGCGATATCATGGAGACCTTCCATGCCGCTTTGCGGTGCACGCTTCCGCAACAGCGCGAGCAACGGCACTTCTCCGGCATGCACCAGGCCATGCCGTACGGCCAACGGGCCGATCAGCTCGAAAATAACCACTGAACCAAGAACAATCGTTTCCACCAACCGGCCCCCGTCCGGCCAGAGTTTAGCCAGAGTTCCAGCCAGTCCGATGGCCATACCGGCCTGGGCCAGCAGGGTCATGCCGACCCAGCTCTGTTCGCGCTGGCCGAAGCCGCCGAAGCGGGCTCCAAGCCTGCCTCCCACCAGCTTGCCGGCGGTTCTGGCCAGCACATAGGCGACGCCGAGCAGTCCGATATGGGTCAGGGTTTCGATATGCAGGTTGGCGCCGGCGAGGACGAAAAATACCACGTAAAGGGGATAATCAACTTCGTTAAGGGCCTTTACCAGGCGATGCCAGCGTGGCGAGCTGTCGGCCAGGATAATTCCCAGTACCAGACAGGACAGCAAGGGTTCGAGACCGAGCATCCTGCTGATCACCGCGACGCTGGTGACCCCGCCCAGCAACAGGATCTTATGTTCGCTGGGCAATTCCATGCGGTGGGCCAGTACCGAAAGCAGCAGCCCGGCCAACCCGCCCAGCAGGACCGGAACCAGCAACTGATAGAGAACCGACAGCAACCCGCCCCCGGGGGCGACCAGCAGCTGGACGGCAATGGAAAAAACAAAGACTGAAAACAGATTGTTCAGGCCGACCAGGGTCAGCACCGCGCTGGTGATGGGACCTTCCGCTTCGTATTCCCGGACCACCATCAGAGTCGCGGCCGGCGCAGTAGCGATGCTGATGGTGCCGGTGAAGATGGCAAACAGCAGAGAGGACTGGGTCAGGCTCAAGCCGACAACGCTATGGCGGACGAGCCATTCGCTGACGAAAAAGACCGCAGTCCCGACCAGCAGTCCGGTCATGACCGATTCCGTGAAGGAAAAAATGAAGATGCGCTGTTTCCAGCGGCGCAGGTTTTCCGAGCGCAACTGGCTACCGATATTCATCAGGATCAGCGCCAGGGCAATGTCGGAAACCAGTTTCATTTCCTTGAGTGCAGCCTGGGTGACCAGAGGGGGGATATGGATCAATTCGGCAAAGGATGGGCCAACCAGCAGCCCGGCGAGCAGATAGCCGGTGACCCGCGGGATACGGCAGAGCATGGCCAAGCGCCCCCCGGCCAGGGCGCTGATCAGAATGACGGCAATAGCGGTGAAGATGGGCATGGTCCCGGTCTGCATATTCCTCCTGGCAGAGTGGTAAAAAGTCCATCCTGGCACTTTTTCAGGCTAACAAGGGCCACGGTTATTGATCGTTCAGTCCCCGGTTCTGCAAAGAGTTTGGTTGATTCCCCCGTGGCCGGGGTACCTGAACAGGATAGCGGCAACAATGCTAAAATACCACGAAAAGGGGTGATTCTGTTGCTCAAGAACAGATAAAGTTATGATTTAATTGCTTGTCAGAAAAGGAGGATCGGGATGCCGTCGAGCGCAAGACAGGTCAGGGTTAGCTGCCTGGGGACAGGCGATGCCTTCAGCAGCGGCGGACGTTTGCAAAGCGGTTTTCATGTGACCGATGGACAGCACTGTGTGTTGATCGATTGCGGGTGCAGCGTTCTTGGCGGGCTGCATCGGGCCGGATTAAGTGCAGCGGATATTGACCTGGTGGTCATCAGTCATCTGCATGGTGATCATTTCGGGGGGATTCCGTTTTTATTGCTGGACGGGAAATATGCCGCCAAAAGGACCAAGCCATTGACGCTGGTCGGCCCGCCGGGGCTTGGCGAGGCCGTCGATACCCTGGCCGGAGTGCTTTATCCGGGAACTCTGCAGGATGACCTTGGTTTTACGGTCGAGGTGCAGGAACTTGAGGCCGACCGCCCCCTGCACCAACCCGGTCTGCTGCTGACCTGCAGCAAGGTGTGCCATGGCCGCAGTGACAACTGTTTCGGATTGCGCCTGGAACTCGGCGCCAGGATCATCGCTTATACGGGGGATACCGAATGGACCGAAACGCTCATTCCCTTAAGCCAGGGCGCAGACCTGCTGATCGCCGAATGCTGCGCCTTTGATAACCCTCTCCCTGGGCATCTGGATTATCAAACCTTGGTCAGGCAACATAAACGCTTGGGGTGTCGGCGGTTGGTGCTGACTCATTTAGGCCCGCAGATGCTGACCCGCCTGGATGAGCTTGAGCTGGAGGCCTTGGCCGACGGCACGGAGATTATGCTATAGCTGCGCCGGTGTTATGAAGGGTTTGCTGGTTTTTTAAGAAAAAATCCTAACCTGTAATAAAAACAAAGCTTTCCACTTGAACCTTAGCACTCTTTAAGGCAAGCTAGGATTATGCCGAAATCAGCCTTCAGCGCCATTGAAAACAATCTCTCCGCCTTCCTCGGCGGAGCCAAAGTCACTCTCACCGAGAGCGAGCGGAACGAAACTGCGTCAGCTGCGGACGAGGCGGATGACATTGTCGTCGACCTTGAAATAGAGACGATCGCCTATCAGTTTCGAGCGCGGCGGAAGGAGTTGAGTTTTACCGAGACGGAAAGAAACTTCATGGCAGAATTGCTGAGGGCCTTTGAAGGGCTGTTTGCCGGGTTTTCTGCCAAAGGGCTCGCAGCCCATTTTCGCACCGCGCTGCTAACTTCGCTGACCGACATCGCTGTGGCTCGCTATATCCGTGGCGACCGCAAAGGGGTGTTCTGGCCGGTGCAGAGCCTGCTTCAGCTGCTCAAAGGATTGTCCTACCAGCGTTACGAGGGGGTTCCGGCCACGACCGGGTTTCTGATCTATCGGACCCAGCTCGACGATTTTCTGGCCGCTTTGGAAAAGACCCGTTATGACTGGATCGATCTGGGCGAAGACCGCCGCCGGATCACGGCGGATTTTTTTCGCAATCCCCTCTCCTATCGCTTTGTCGACGGTCGCCAGGCCCTGTTCGTCGGCGATATCCGCATGAATATCAAAGGGACCATGCGCACCAGCGCGCCGGGGCCGAGCGACGATATCGAACAGCTTGCCAATCGGGAAACCGTTTCCCTGCTTGGCAAGGCCGGAGACGGCGCCTTTGTGATTTATGTCAACAAATCCTCCGAGGTCGAGGTCGTCCTCGACAGTGACAAGCTGCTGCTGTGGCGGAAAGGCTACTGGGGGATTTACGATCCGGATATCATGCGCCAGTTTCTGCATGGAAAACTGGAGAAACGTTCCATCGATCATCTGGTCTGGTCTATTTATGCGCTGTCCAAGGCACGCCACGGTACCGTGGTTCTGGTGGCTGACGATGACACCGATCTGGACGCCTTGCGCAAAGGCTCGGTGGGCGGGCGCGATCCGTTGAGCAGGGCTTTGATACGGCATGTCCGTGGCCGCAAAATCGGCGCACTCAAACGCTCCGGCGAGTTGAGCCGCATCCTCTCTTCCGATGGCCTGACCGTGATCAATCGCAAAGGTGAGCTGGTCGATACCGGGGTGATCATCGATACCTCCCAGGTCAGTGACCTGATCACCGGGGGCGGCCGGACCACCGCCGCCTCGGCCGCCTCCCACTTTGGCCGGGTGGTCAAAGTGTCTGAAGACGGCCCGGTCGAATTCTATCGTCAGGGGCAGAGCATCTACAAATTCGGTTAAGCGCTGTCTAAAGCCCTTCAGACCAAGGACAATTCGTCCTGGCAACAGTCGAATGTATCCACAAAATGAGCACTCAACGCTTCAATCAGTTCCTGGTTGCCCTGGGAACTTTTTTGCAGGACCAACGAGGTCTGGGGCAGGTCCGGAAAGCCGGCCGTGGCCGGTAGCTGCCGCAATCCCTGGGGCAAGGCGCTCTGGCTGAGAATGGTGATGGCGAGGCCGGCTTTGACCGCCGCCTGCAGGCCGACCAGACTGGAGCTGGTATAGGCGATCCGATAATCGATGCGGGCATGATCCAGCGCGGCGGTTGCCCAGCGTCGCCAACTGCAGGTGCCGGGGAACAGGGCCAGGGGCAAGGGACGCAGCTCATGGGTCAGGTGGCGGGGGGAATGAGCCCAAAAAGTCGGTTCCTGACGCAACAGCAAGGCACCGGTCTGATCAAGATCGGTAATGGCGGTCAAGGCCAGGTCGATCTCACCCTGTTTCAGTTTCTTGAGCAGATCAACACTCGATTCACAAGTGACCTTGACCTGCACCCGCGGATGGGAGCGGGAAAAACGCGCCAGCACTTGCGGGAGAAAGCGCGGAGCGTAGTCGTCCGGCAGGCCGATGTGGATCCAGCCGCTGAGCTCCGGGCGGCGCAGAATCGAAACCACCTCTTCATTCAGCTGCAGGATCCGTCTGGCGTAGTTGGCCAGAACCTGGCCGTCGGCGGTCAGGGTGGTGGTTTTATGCTGCCGGTTAAGCAGTTTTTTCTCCAACAACTCCTCAAGCTTTTTGATCTGCATGCTGATCGCGGACTGGGTGCGATTAACCTGTTCGGCCGCCTGACTGAAACTGCCGTTTTCAGCAATGGCCAGAAATGTTCGTAGCAGCTCGGTCGGAATATTGGTCAGCATAAGCGCTCTACCTCTGATCAAAAATTTTGATAGTTTCTATCAAATCAATTCGTTTGATAAATAGTATTGCCTGACTCATAGTTATTGTCAACCGTTGGTTTCCACTGTTCAGCTAAGTTCGTCGGGATGACCCGGCAACCGCTGGCGTCGGGTTCAAAACGGGATAACTGGAAGGGAGGCAATTATGCGGGACTCGAACAACAGCAACAGTAGTGGTTTTTTCAACTGGTTCAGGCAACTTTTAGAGCGGTCCAGGGAGCGCCGGGAGCGTGCTTTGCACCGTCGTTACCTGCTGGAAATGGATGATCGGCTGCTCAAGGATATCGGGCTCAGTCGGGCGGATGTTCTGCAGCTGACGCGGCGGAACTGGTCCCGGGAGACACCGCGCTTAACAGCAACGCCGCAGCGGTCCGGCAGCTGCCCCAAAAAAGCGCGCTGTTCAGAATGGCACTAGTTTCAGAGGAGATGGCAGCAAAACCGGGACTGTCCCGGGTCTTTGCGGTGCTAACCGCTACAGCTTTCATGGCACGCAAACTCTTGGGACAGCCCCCGATGACCCTGGGGACAGTCCCGAGTTTACTGCAAAGTTGCTTAAACTAGCGCCATTCCGCGCAGTCCCTCACAACCGCTGGGCTGAGTGAGGGCTGGCAGGTTGTTTGAAAACGGCCGGCTAAACCACAGCCTCCGGCTGAAGGTACGTCCTGAGGATATCTTCAACCTCATTGATGTGGGCGGCCAGGATGGTCACCAACCCGGGTTCGAAAAAGCTGGCCGAGTTGGCCAGAATGTAGTCCAGAGTCTCTTCACGGCTCCAGGCATCCTTATAGTGACGTTTCTGACGGAGAGCATCGTAGTTATCTGCCAGGCAGGTAATGCGGCCGAAAATATGGATTTCCTCTCCCTTCAAGCCCAGCGGATAGCCGCTTCCATCCCAGCGCTCGTGATGCTGCCGGGCAATGATCGCGCCAGCCTTGATAATCGGTTGAGTGGAGTTGTCAAGCATCCGGAAGCCGATGGTGGTGTGGGTCTTGATCAGCTCAAACTCCTCGGCAGAGAGTTTGCCCGGCTTGTTGAGAACGGCATCCGGAATGCCAATTTTGCCGACGTCATGAAGAGGAGAGGCCATCCGTAGCAGCTCGGCCTGTTCTACGTCTAGGCCGTAGGCCAAGGCAAGCAGCCGGGAAATGTCCGCAACCCGGCGCACATGGTTACCGGTTTCTTTGGAACGGGTTTCAATGACGTCGCTGAGTTTGGAGACCAGTTCCTTCTGGGTGTCCATCAGTTGCAGGTTAAGGATCTTGACAGCACCGGTTTTCTGCTCCACCAGTTGCTCCAGATGCTCCTGATACAACCGGTTCTGACGGAGCAAAGAGGCTTTCTCCTGGAGCAGTTTGATCTTGTGCAGCAGGACATCCAGATCATTCAACGGTTTGGAAATAAAGTCCCAGGCTCCTTCGGAGATGGTCTGCATCGCTTCGCTGATCAGACCCACTCCGGAAATGATCAGTTTGGGGATTTCCGGATGACTGGCAGCGATGCTGGTCAGCATGGTATGCCCCGACATCACCGGCATATGCAGGTCAAGGATGACCAAGTCGGGCGGGGCCGCGTGAAAGGCTTCAAGGCCATCACGGCCGTTATGGGCAAGGGTGACCTGATAACCGTAGTCTTCGAAAAAGGCCCGCAGATTCTCACAAATAGCGACTTCATCGTCGACCAGGAGGATTTTCTGAACCTGATAATCCTCTAACCAATGATCATTGGGCATCTTCATTCTCCCTGGGCAGGAAAATGCTGAAGGTGGTGCCTTGGCCGACTTCCGAATGAATCAGGAACTGGCCTTTGTGGCGTTTGACAACGATGAAATAAGCTACGGACAGACCCAACCCGGAGCCGATTCCGACCTCCTTGGTGGTGAAAAACGGCTCCAGAATCCTGGATTTGATGTGATCGGGAATGCCCGGCCCGTTATCACTGACCTCCAGGCTGATATATTTGCGGTCGGTGGTGGCGACGATCTTTATTTCCGGTTGGAAGTCGGGACGCTTCACTTCGCTCATGGCCTGGCCGGCGTTTTTGAACAGGTTGAAAAAGACCTGCTCGATTTCCATCCGGTTGATAATGACCTGTGGCAGCTCTGCAGGGAACGAGGTGCTAATGCGAATGTTCCTGAAATTGTATTTTTTCTTGAGGTCATAGTCGTTTTTTGCCAATTCAAGGGCGCTTAGCACGGTTTGCTCCAGGGAGCAAATCTCTCTCTCGGAGGCCGACGAAGAGGTGAAATTGAGCATGTTCTGCACAATTTCGGCGCTCCGTTCAACGGCCTGACCGATATTTTGGAGAAAAGAGTAGATTCCCCGCTGCTCCAGATAGTCCTGGAGTCTGGTCAGGTCGATCTCCAGTTGAGCGGCAATCTCCCGGTTGGCCGGTAACGAGGGCGACAGCCTGCGCTGGGCGTTCTGGGCCGCCTGACTGATAATGCTGAGGGGGTTGTTGATCTCATGGGCCATCCCGGCGGCGAGGCCGCCAACGGAGAGCATTTTCTCGGTCTGTACCATCATCTCTTCAATGCGGACCTGTTCGGTGATGTCATCGATCCGGATGACGAAGCGCAGCGGAGCCTGGTTGCTGAGCGGATAAGCGGAAATATTGACGCTTCTGAAGTCACCGTTTGAGCGGACCTGAACGCTCTGCTGAAAGTTTTTATGCTGACGACAGGTTTCAAGGATCTCCTCGATATGCTGACCGAGATACGGGAGCAGCCGGTCAATTTTCTCTCCACTGGCCCGGTCCTGATCGATCCCGGTATGTTCGGCCGCGTAAGTATTCCACTGGATAACGCCGCCGGACTCATCGACGGCAGCCAGGATCGAAGGCATGGCATCGATGATATTGCGCAGTTGATCACGATATGCAGCAGCCTCCTGCTCGAAATGCCGGCGATCTTCGAGCATCAGATTGGCGGCCCCGGCCAGAGCCCTGAATTCGGCAAAGTTTGCCTCGGTCGGATCAAGGGGGGCGGGATCGTGCGAGGCGCGGTTGAAAAAGTTCTGAAATTTGTTGAAGCAGGCTGTCACATCCTTGCCGAGTCGGCGGGAAACATACCCGCCGATCACCAGGAACAGACAGAGCAGAACAACAATAACCGCCATTTTTAAATTCATGTCAGTCTGTTGAGCCTTCAACATCTGGGCTGTTTCGGCATCGAGGTCGGCAACGAAGTTTCCCGTGCCGATATACCATTGCCAGTCAGGAATTCCGGCAACATAGCTGATTTTCGGTTCTGCGCGCTCACCCTTGAGGGGGGGCATGACATAATTGAGGTAGCCGCCCCCGGCTTTGGCCAGCTTGATGAATTCCTGGACAATTTTCAGACCGTTTTGGTCCGTTGCATCGTACATATTCCGGTCTTTTGCGGGATAGGTCAGGCTGACTCCGGCAAAGTTGGTGATGAAAATGTAGCTACCGTCAGCGAAGCGGATTTTTTCGATGCGTTCAACCAGGTTGTTCTGCAGTGCGGTTTCTGCATCAGTCAATAAATCACCCGAGCCGATAATCCAGTCGAGGGGGGCAAAATATTTGACATAGGAGATCTTGTGAGCCTGGCGATGGGGCGGCTGCGGCGCGGTCCAGGTGTATTCATAGAGTCCCTCGCCCTGTTCACGGACCTTTTGCAGCAGCTCCGCTAACGGCTGGTCGGTCAGCATCTGCAATGCGGTTGCATTCTGTCCTTCCCGGTTCGGGTCCGGTGGGTAAAGTTCCACCGTGCCATCCCGGCGGAGGGCAAAAAAGTACCCTCGTCCCTGGTTATAACGAGCGTCCCTTAACGCTGCTTTGACCAGTTCTTCAATTTGCACCCTGGGGAGGCTATCTTTGGCCTGGTGATAAATACCTGCTACGACGCTATAGGCGCCGTTGGTTCGCGCCCGCAAATGGGCGATGTTCTGCTGTTGAAACTGGGCGCGCTCCTGTTCGATCAGGTTCAGGACGCTCTGCACCCGTTCCTTCTGGATCTCCATCTGCCGCGCTCTGGCCTGTTCGCGGAAAAAATGTTTTTCGGTCCTCAGTTGATGATAGCCGGAGGCAAACCAAAGCAGACCGATGGTCAGAATGGAAACAATGATGCTAAGGAGCAGGCGGACATAGATACTTCTGGTCAAACTGGTGTTGGCTCGTGGCATGATCGCACCTTGCTGTTGTTATCAATTTTTTCACTCTTCCTAAGAGGCATCGGCTCCCCAGGGTCAACCAGCTCTGAGACAGGCAATCGTCGGCGGCTACGCGTTCATGGATTTTTTCTGAGCCTGATCCAGAACGGTCCTGACTGTTTGTAAAAAGTCCATCATCTCCAAGGGCTTCATGCAATAAGCGCTAACCCCAATGAGTTTTGCGTCCTGCTCGGAAATCTTGCTGCTATAGCCGGTGCAGAGGATCGTCGGCAGGTTTGGGCGGATCTTCAAAGCTTCTTGAATCAATTCGAAACCGGTCAAGCCGGGCATGGTCTGATCGGTAATCAGGAGATCAAACGTGGTCGGGGCACTGCAAAATAACTGTAGCGCCCGGCGACTGTCGGTTGAGGTTGACACCCGATAGCCCATATCGGACAGCATGACTTCACTGAGCTCTGTCAGCATGGCATCGTCATCGACAAATAGAATATGCTCGATTCCCCCCGGCATGTGTTCTTCCGGCGGAGCTGTCAGTTGATCCTGCTGCTTGGTGAGGAGCGGGAAATAAAGCTCAAAAGTGGTCCCGGTGGAAAGGTTGCTGTTGACCTTGGTAAAGCCGCTATGCTGGTCAATAATACCCTGAACCGTGGCAAGACCCATCCCCGTACCCTGATCGATGCTTTTGGTGGTGAAAAACGGGTCGAAAATTTTATCCAGAATATCGCTGCTCATGCCACAGCCGGTGTCGGTGACACTGAGCCGGGCGTACTGTCCCGGAGGGCTTGCGGCCTGGAGTGGGATCTGTTGCTGACTCATGTCCAGACAATCGAGGCTGATGGTCAGGTCACCTTTTTCATTCATGGCATGGACCGCATTATTACACAGGTTGACGATCGCTTCCTGAATCCGCGCCGAATCGGCCATGATCACTACCGGCTGCGCTGGTGGCCGGTAAATCAGGTTGACGCTCGAAGGGATGGTCGACTTCATCAGCATGATCGTCTGTTCGACAATCATGGCCAATTGTGAGGGCACCTGTTCGTGAGTCTCTTGCCGGCTGTAAGTGAGGATCTGTCTGACCAGGCTGCGGGTATGCAGGAGCGCCGTTTTGGCATTGTCGAGGAACTTTCCGGCTTCTTCAGGCACGGTCAGTTTCTTGGCGGCCAACTCGACGTTGCCAAGGACGATACCCAGGCTGTTGTTGAAATTGTGGGCCATGCCCCCGGCCAGCAGGCCGACCGCTTCCATTTTGTATTTCTGTCGCAACTGTTCTTCCAGCTGCCGCCGGGTCTGTTCCGCAGCTTTACGCTCCCTGATGTCTCGGGCGGTGGACAGGTAGTATTTTTCACCCTGATATTTGACAATTGTCGCGCTGACTTCAACGGGGATTCTTTCGCCACTTTTGGCAATATGGACCGACTCAAACATGCCATGGCCGTCTTTGAGAATTTTGTTAAGAGTATTGGAAGTTTTATGTTCTTCAATGATCTCCTGAATGGCTAAGTCTTCCATTGTCATGTTCAGAAACTCCTCACGGGAGTAGCCGTAGCGGTCGAGGGCGGCATTGTTGATCTCAGAAAATCTGGCATAGCCGGAGGGCAGGATTTTATGCAGGATGATGGCATCCTTCTGGTTGTTGAGCAGTGCTTTGAATTTTTTTTCGCTCTCCTGCAGCCGGGTTAAGGCCTCGTGCTGGTCGGTCACATCGACAATCAGGCTGATCATGCCGACATAATTGTCCGCAGGGTCGTACAGGCCGGTTGCCGAAACATCGCCCCAGAACAGGCTGCCGTCCTTGCGGAGATAGCGGCGGGTGGAGCGGAAAGTTCTGACCGAACCTGCTTTTAGCTGCTGCTCATGGGTTTGTCGTTCCAACAGGTCGTCCGGGTGAATGATATCCTGCGGCTTGAGGCGCAGCAGTTCGGAGCGGGGATAGCCGAGCATCTCAATCCAGCGTTGATTGACGTCCAGATAGTTATTGTCGATGTCCCGGCGCACCATGCCGACCAGTTCATTGTCAAAGAAGGCCTGCAGGGACTGGCGTTGCTTTTCCAATTCTGCAGAGCGTTTGCTGATCAGGTCTTCCTGGGCTTCAAAATGCAGGGAGCTGCGCAGTGCCAGACCGACCACCTGGGAGATGGACTTGAAAATATTACCGAGATTCTCCGCCTGTTGCCGATCCGGCAGATCGAACAAAAGCAGTCCGCCGATCCGAACCCCGGCCGCAGCCAGGGGGATTGCCATACTTAACCCGGCTCCCAGCTGTTGGAGCGGTGCCGTTGCCGGGGTGTCCTGTTCGGGGGAAAGGACTTGAATCTCTTCATTGTGGTGAAGACAACTGATCAATTGAAACAGTGCCTGATTTTCGACCACTCCGCCGTTATGTTGCGGGGTGATGGCGAGAACCCGGTGCTCATGCCCATGAGCCGGGTCCAGGCAAGCAATGATGGCAACCCCTTGCGCCCCGCTTAAACGCTGAAATTCCCGTGCGGCAAAATCTGGAAACTGTTCCGGCTGATCAACCTTTTCCAGGAGCTTTTCCAGAAAGGAAAACGCCTTGGAATGAAACGCTGTCTGGTCGAGAGGTTGTGACATGCCAGCCTTTCAAGTCGGTAGTGGGTTAATAAGATCCGGGATCTTAACCGCAAGATCCCCGGTGGATTTCACGCATGGGGAGGGGCGAACCGAATGGCTTAGGCTCGTCCTGAGGCAATCTTCGCAAACATGAAAGGATTTTATCATAACTCAGGGGGGGATTTCTTCAGAAAATCCGCACTACCAGACCACCTTTTTAAGGCCGGCCGGACGTGGACAATGTTTGCCACGCTCTCCGGACAGGCCTTCCGGTCATCAGGAGGAAGGAATCTGTTTTATGAGGAGCTGTTTCGGAAGCTGCTGATTATTCAGGTCGAACGGAAATCTGAAGGGTTGGTCAGACACAATTCCGGTAACAATGCACCCGTGAAAACACCGGGTTTTCATCGCCAGATGTTTTCACGGGGGTGAAACCGTTGCCGAAAAGTTTATTTCCTGCTGCTGACAGGGACCGCTTTATAGTTTCTGCCCTGGCTGACAGCCTTGGTCATGCCGAATAAAGCGAGTAAGGCAGGAATCAATTGGGCGACGATGATCAATGCACAGAAGCCGACGAAGAGCAGAACCAGCAGGCCGCTGGTATAGGTTTTGGTGGTATCGACGGCAAAGGCGGGCACGGCGGCAAGAGACAGGCACAGGGTGGCAACAAAAGCTTTCATGGTGTTCTCCTTATACAAAACTGGTCGTGATGCGCGTTAGCGGCAGTTGGCAAAATTCTCATCAGCCTGCGGACCAGGCGGGCCGCAGGCCGGGTAAAATTCAGTTTAATAGCTGGAGATCTCTTTCCGATCCCGACCAAAGATCCCTCTGAGCATCCCGAACAGCATCAGAACAGCCGGAACCAGTTGAAAGACAACGATCAGAGTAAAGAAGCCGATAAACAATGAGAGCAGCAGGCTCCCTTCCCCGGCACCGGTCGAGCCGGCAGCAAGAGCGGAAGAAGAGAATGCGATCAGGGCGATCAGCGTATTGCGTAATGTTCTTTTCATGGTGTCCTCCTATATGCAACTGTGTGTGGTGGGTCTGTTATTCTGTTTGACCATAGATAGAGCAGAGAATGTGCCAAGTTTTGGAATGATTTTTGTCAATACATATAACTGACTGAAATTAATTGAGAAAATAGATTTCACGCGAAGATAAAAAGCGCTGATGCAGATTTTCAGACGTATGAAAGGAACATACAGGCCAGTGGCTGCAAATCCGCAGAAATCCAGAAGATGTTTCTTAATTACCTGAATATATTGTGAATAATTTTTTAAGGCCAAGTGTATGTATGAATCGATGAGGTGAATACTTTCTCTATGCGTTGGCGGCGTTGGGCAAGGCTAGCGGTAATGGTTTCAGTTGCTTCTCGCCGCGGCTCAGGCATAATAAACCCTTTTCCCGGACAAAACCTTGGATTCGGAGGGCTATGGTGGAGCAGAATTTGTGGTTAAGCATCGCGCCGTTGGAATGGACGGGGTTGCTGAGCGGGCTGCTCTGCGGCGCCATCGTCGGCATTGAGCGTCAGCTTTGCGGCAAACCGGTGGGGATGAGGACCAGCGCCCTGATCTGTATCGGCGCTTATATCTTTGTCGCCCTGGCGAATAGCGTTGCCGATACTGGAACAGATAATTCCCGAATCATCGGCCAGCTGGTCACCGGGATCGGTTTTCTTGGCGCCGGGGTCATGATGGCGCGTGACGGGATGGTGGTTGGAGTGACGTCCGCCGCGGCTATCTGGGTGCTGGCGGCCATTGGCGCGGTCCTCGGCTGTGGTTACTATCTCAGTGGCGTCAAGCTGGCTTTGCTGACGGTCAGCGTGCTGGTAGGAGTCAACCTGCTGGAGGGGACCTTTAAATTTTTCCAGCGGGGCGTTCATCAGAAATACACGGAAGTGACCAAACAGCGTCAGCGCCGTGCCGACGATAGCTAGTTGGCATCCGGAGTTTCCGGATGCCAACGCATAAGTTTTCAGATTGGAAACGAGCAATTTTTCGTTGTGGCTAGGAAATCAAGGACTTATGTGGAGGAGTAGTTCTTTACGCCGCACAAATAAGCCCGCAGATTGACACCGCCATGGCGGAAAAGGGCCTTTTCCGAATGATAACTAGCTAAGCGCCTGAAACAGAGTGCCTTTTTTGTGCTCTTTGTCGACTTCCGCAACCCTTGCCAGGAGCACTGAACCATGAACCGTCATGAACGCAACGCCTTACTGCGCTATGAGAAAGAACGGCGCAAAAATATCCTGGCCCGACCGGGTCACCACGAGTTTGTGCTGATTCTGGATCAGCTTAAGCCCGGCTTTAATGTCCCGAAGATTTTTCGCAGTGCCGAAGCCTTCGGGGCTGCAGCTGTGCATCTGATCAATATCGGCCCCTTTGATCCGGCTCCGGCCAAGGGGTCTTTCCGTAAGGTTCCGGCCCTGTTTCATGAGGATTTCGCCAAATGTCACCAGCTGTTGAGCCAGCAGGGATACAGTTTTTTTCAGCTCAACCCCGCTGCGGGAGAAAACCTGTGCAACATCCCTTTGCCGGCGAAAAGCGCCTTTATTCTTGGGCATGAAGAGTTCGGTTGCAGTTTCGACCCCGCCAGTTATCCGGATATCCGCAGTATCGCCATTCCACAGTTCGGCACTGTCCAGAGTCTCAATGTCAGTATCGCTTCGTCCATTGTCATGTATGAATATGTCAGCCAACGGCTCAGGGAAGTCTAAATTTTAATCTCGCTCTGGTGAGACGCAGCCAAAAAAGACCGCATGGTTTGAGGTGAACAAGGGCGGAGTCCGGTTGACGATGGTGCGGATTGCGGCTGAGCCGAGCAAGCGGTGCTCCAGGAAACGGCGGGCGCTGCCGCGATCCCAGTTATTGGCAGAGCTGAAATGCTGATAAAGGCCGAGAGGGCTGGCTGCGGGCAACGGTTCGGTCGCAACAATGCCATACTGTTCCGGGTTATCGAGCAGGCCTGAGGCGCGCGGCAGGTTCATGATCGACAGGTTGAGAAAACTGATCTTTGCGGCATGCTCTTCCAGGAACTGCAGCGTCAGTTCGGCGTCCGCCTCAGTCTCCCCTGGGGTGCCGAGCATGATATAGACAAAGCTGCTGATACCGGCCGCCGCCAGGTTGTGCAGGATCTTCGCCGCCCCTTCCAGGCGGACCCCCTTGCCCAGCCGATCAAGAACCTGCTGCGAACCGGATTCCAGGCCCAGCTGCAACATCCGGCAGCCGCTTCTGGCCAGCCGGCGCACAAATTCTTCGTCCTCGAGGATTTTTTCGAAACGAACGAACCCGAACCAGTTCAGTCCCGCCAATTCTGCGTTACGCTCGGCCAGCTCTTTAAGGATGTTCACCGGCACCGCATTGTCGGTCAGCTGGATATGACTGACTCCATATTCCGTAGCCAGTTGGCGCATTAAACCAGGCAGCCGGGCCGGCTGAGAGGTCTTGTAGGGATGGACCGGCGCCGCCGCTTCCGGGCAGAACAAACAGCCCTGCCAATAGCAACCGCGCGAGGCGGTCAGCGGGAGAATCGGTTGCGGAGAGAGATATTCGCCGAGTCTGGCGAAGCTGAAGTCGGGGATAAAGCCGATGCTGTCCGCATCCGCCAGGGTATAGTCGGCAGGGGCTTCCCCTTTCCCCAGCGCAGTCAGCACCGCTTCCCCCGGGCCGAAGATCAGCCGATCAAAAGGGGGCAGGTGCAGCTTGAGCTGACGGAGCGGTGCCTGCCAGGAGGTGACCAGGCCGCCGCCGGCCACCAGCTGTACGTCGGGCAGCGCCCGGCGCAGCAATCCGGCCAGTTCAAACGCGGGCAGCGCCTGGTGCACATAGTTGATGGACAGGGCAATCATGCGTGGTTGCGCGGCGCTGATTTGCGGCACCAGTTGCTCCTGGAAATAAGCCGCAAACAGGGTGCGGACTTCTCCACTGGCAACCCGCGCCAGGTCCTCCGGGGCGAAAACGGACAATTCGGCATGCTGATAGTCGCCCAAAGTCAGTCGTTCAGCACCGTCGCCACTGTTCCAGACCGCCAATAACCGGTTGAGATAGCGAACCGCGGTGTTATAGCGGGCAAAATTGTGACCGGCTGCAGCCGAGCGCAGCAGTTGCAAAGATGCGGTCCGATGCTTCAGGGCTCGCTGCAGGCTGGTCTCATAGGTGGCTCCGGCCCGTTCAGCCAGGCGTTCACCGTCCAGCAGATAAAGATATGCCGCCAGATTGGCGTCGATGGCCGCGGTTGTCAGCCCCTCTTGTTTCAGGTGCGCCAGCAAGACAGCCAACGCCAGGGGAGGCTCAGCGGGTTTGAGGGCCGGCGGCTGCACGAGCAGGATATCGGTCATGAGTCTGTTTCCTTGCCAAGCCAGCTGTAGCGGCGGCGACTGACTGGTTCGATCTGGTGCGGGGCGCGGGGCTGAGATCTGGAGCCCGGGCTATCCATACCACAAAATGAGCCCTGGCCCAAGGTGGACTCTTGCGTCGGTCGATTCAGCGGGGTGACGGCCTTTTCCGAGCAGATTTGGCGTTGGCTCAGGCAGGTGGTGACAAAGGGCTAAAAAATAGCCGTATTCAGGCCCCATTTCTGAATGAGTTCATGCGGCCATTCCCGCTTGATGAGTTGGATCACCCGCGGGGCATGCAGAAAACCCTGTGCCGCAGGCGGTTCTCCCAGCGCGCGCAAGGTGGCGCAGGCGGCCGCGGAGAGGGAATTAATTTCATAGCCGCCTTCCAGGACGAACAGCAGCCGCGAGTCGCTGTTGCTGGCGAAGTATTGCAGGGCACGAGTCATGGCGTAATAACCCTCGGTAGAGAGGCAGGTCTGGCTGATGGGGTCCTCGGCATGAGCATCGTAGCCGGCTGAAACCAGGATAGCTTGCGGCAGGTAGTTTTCAATGACGTTTTGGACAATCGTGCCGAACAGACAGCTGTACTCGGCATCGCCGAATTGTGCCGGAACCGGAATATTGATGTTGTAACCGCGCCCTTCGCCCTGCCCGATCTCTGTTGCTTGGCCTGAAAAAGGGAAGATGTTGTTCTGGTGAATGGACAGGGTCAACACTTTGTCGGTCTGAAAAAAGATGTCCTGGGTGCCATTTCCGTGATGGACATCGAAGTCGATGATCAGAATCCGACTTAAGCCGTGACGATCAATGAGATGTTGCGCGGTAAGCGCGATATTATTGAAGATGCAGAACCCCATCCCCCGGCCAATTTCCGCATGGTGGCCCGGTGGGCGCACCAGGGCGAAGCCGGTATCAACCTCCCTGCTCAGCACCGCATCGGCCAGCGCCAGACAGCCGCCGGCGGCAAGCCGGGCGATATAGGGGGATTCCGGAGTCAGGTAGGTGTCGACATCATAACTGTAGGGGTCGGGTTTGACCGCGTGAGCCAAAACCTGCTTCAGATAATGTTCGGAATGAACCCGGAAGATCTGTTCGTCGGATACGGCCTGCACGGGAAAACGGATCAAGCCGGCCAGGCGGGGATCCTGCTCGATGTCGTGATACAGTTTGCGCAGCCGTTCCGGACACTCTTTGGAGGATTTCTCAATCTTGTGCTCGAAAAAGCAGGAATCCTGAATAACCCCGACTTGTACTGCCTTGTTCATAGATATTCCGAAAAATATCGCCTGTACTCGGTTCGGGTCAGACGATAGCGGCGCCCCTGGCGCTGGACTTTATGGTCTTCATAGCTTTGCAGGTCAACCAGGGTAAAGCGCAGCTTGGTCAGGCAGCGTTGCTCGGGGATATTGTCAATGTCGGTAAACATTTCTACAGCCAGATAGGGTTGCTGGGTAAACAGATAATGGATCAGTCCGAGCTGGGCTTCGGTTCCATAGCCTTTGCCGCGGCAATCGGGTTCAGCGATCTTCAGGGCAACCATGGCGGTCTGATGATCATTCTGCTTCTGCCAATAACGGATCGTTCCCAGCGGTTTTTGGGTTTCTCGCTCCGCAATGAGCAAAGTTTTGGACTGCTCGTTCCAGTAGGAATTCTTCTCCCAGCTGTCAAAGCAGTCCTGAAGGGAAAGGTTCTCCGGGGTTAGATACTTTCCATAGGCTGCTGGTGAACAGCTCCAGGCAGAGATCAGGCGCAGGTCTTTTTCCTCGATCTTTCGGAGACACAGCCGCTTGGTGAAGAGATGCTTGCCAAGCATCATTCCGCCTTCATCGGCCTGCCAAAGCGGTCTTGACCGAGCAGATATATCGCATCATTGAACATCAGCTGCTCCATGGAGTGGTCCGCGAGGGAACAGCGAAATCCCCGGCATGAGCGGGGCCGGTGGTGATAGATTTTGCAACGGTAGGTGCCGTTGAATTTCTGCAAAAAAATGCAGCCATTACTATCCGGGTGGATCATGTAAACAGCTTTTTTCCCGCGGGCCTCTTCGACCAATTGGGCCATGGTTTTTTCCCGCAGCTCGTTGAGGCTGACCATGGCCCCGACCTCAGCGCCCAGAGCCTTGAGCCGGTCTATTTCATCCGGCTCAAGGAGGACTTTCTGGTAGGTTTTGCAACAGGTTCCGCATTGCCGACACTCATTGAACAGGGTGTTGAGATTTTCCGGCGCAAGAGTGAAGTCATCTGGGCTCATCAGGATTCCGCCAATTTTTTAACCGCGACCAGCAATTTCTCCGAAGCTGCTGACAAGGATTCCATGGAATCGCCGGTCTCTTTGGCTTTGTTGCCCACCGCTTCGGTCTGGGCACGATTTTCGTTGGAATTGATCACCACCACATCCAGTTTCTGGACGACTTCTTCCCCTTCGTTGACCAGACCTTCCGCCTTTTCGTAAAGGTTGGCGACCGAGGTGGAGATCGTGGTAATTCCGCTGGTGATCTCATCAAGGGATTCGAGAGCCCGATTAATGACGCCCGTCCCTTCATCAAGCATGTTTTTGCCCACTTGCATGGAGCTGACCGTGTCCTTGGAGTCTTTTTCGATCTTTTTGACGATGTTGGAAATATCGACGGCCGAACGGGAGCTGTTTTCGGCCAGCTTGCGAACTTCGTCGGCGACGACGGCAAAACCGCGGCCGGCGTCGCCGGCCCGGGCGGCTTCAATCGCGGCATTGAACGCGAGCAGGTTGGTCTGAGAGGCGATTTCCTTGATGATATCGACGAAACTGCTGATTTTTTCGAGTTCGTTAATCAGCCCGTCGACCATCTCATTGTTTTTCAGCATCGACTTGCTGATTTCGACCAATTTTCCGCCGGCTTCACTGCCCGCATGCTTGCCCGCTTTCGCATTTTCACCGACCTGTTCCGTCAGCGTGGCGGCCTGTTTGGAAAAGTCCAGCATCTGCTTGGAACTCTGCTGCATCCCGCCGACCTTCTCCGTGGTCGCGGCGAGCAGACTGACCCCTTCATTTAGGCTTTCATTGATATGAATAACTGATGCGATGACGCTGTCCATATTGGCCTTGGCCTGTTCCACCACGGTTGCTGTCTCCGTACAGGTGGTGGCGATAATCCCTTCAACTTCCACCTCCGAGCTGATGTCCTGAGCGTATTCGAGGGCGCCCTTGATATTCCCTTTGGCATCCTTGATCGGCACACTCGACACATAGAGGCTACCGCGTTTGGCATTGGGGGCCGCTTTGGCCTTGGTGGCGTGCATCTGATCCGAACGCATGGCAATCGCGCAGCCACAGCGGTCGGTGTTGCAGTTTTCGGTTTTGAACAGGTTGTAACATTTGCTGCCGATGCACTCATCCACCGGTTTGCCCACCAGTTTGGCCCCGGCCGGGTTGATGAAGGTAATGTTGAAGTCGGTATCGACCGACATGATCGAGGCCGGAATGGCATTCAGGTTGGCGATTTTTTCCGCTGCTTCCTGTTTCTGTTTGCGCTCTTCCGTGACGTCGAGAATGTACTCGAGGACCCCTTTGATGTTCCCCTTGGCATCCTTGATGGGGGAGCCGGTGTATTTGATCGGTACGATCACCCCGTCGGCCGGGCGGGCAATGGTCTCTTCCGTCACCACGGAATCGGTCTTCATGGCCTGGGCGCAGGCACATTTTTCCGTTTTACAATGGGGGGTGTTGAACAAATCGAAACATTTCAGCCCGATACACTCATCCGGGGTCTTGCCGGCAACGGCGGCCCCGGCAGGATTCATGAAAGTAATGGTAAAATCGGTATCGATGGCCATGATCGGGGTCGGGATGGTGTTAAGATTGTTGATCTTCTCATCCGCAGCCTGCTTCTGTTTCTGCTCTTCGGTGACGTCGAGAATGTATTCCAATGCGCCCTTGATGTTGCCTTTGGCATCCTTGATCGGCGAGCCGGTGTACTTGATCGGCACGATCACCCCGTCGGCCGGGCGGGCGATGGTTTGGGCGGTGACCACGGCGTCGGTCTTCATAGCCTGACCACAGGCGCACTTTTCCGTTTTACAGTGGGGGGTGTTGAATAGATCGAAACATTTCAGGCCGACGCATTCGTCCGGGGTCTTGCCGGCCACGGCGGCTCCGGCCGGATTCATGAACGTAATGGTAAAATCGGTATCGATAGCCATGATTGGGGTCGGGATGGTGTTAAGATTGTTGATCTTCTCATCCGCAGCCTGTTTCTGTTTCTGCTCTTCCGTCACATCGAGAATGTATTCGAGGGCGCCTTTAATGTTCCCTTTGGCGTCCTTGATGGGGGAGCCGGTGTACTTGATCGGCACGATCACCCCGGCAGCCGGGCGGGCGATGGTCTGGGCGGTGACCACGGCGTCGGTCTTCATCGCTTGACCACAGGCGCATTTTTCCGTTTTGCAGTGGGGGGTGTTGAACAGGTCGAAACATTTCAGGCCGACGCATTCATCCGGGGTCTTGCCGGCAACGGCGGCCCCGGCAGGATTCATGAAAGTAATGGTAAAAGCGGTATCGATGGCCATGATCGGGGTCGGGATGGTATTGAGATTGTTGATCTTCTCATCCGCGGCCTGCTTCTGCTGGCGCTCTTCGGTAACATCAAGGATATATTCAAGCGCCCCTTTGATGTTCCCCTTACCGTCTTTCAGTGCCGAACCGGTGTACTTGATCGGCATGACCACTCCGGAGGCCGGGCGGGCAATTGTTTCTGCGCTGACCACGGAATCAGTCTTCATGGCCCGGGCACAGGCGCACTTTTCGGTTTTGCAGTGCGGCGTATTGAATAGGTCGTAACATTTGCTGCCGAGGCATTCATCAGGCATCTTCCCGGTGATCTTGGCTCCGGCCGGGTTGATATAGGTAATATTGAACAGGGTGTCGATTTCCATAATCGGTGTCGGAATGTTATCCAGATTACCTTTGGCCTGCTGATAATTGTTACGCGTGGCCACCTGTTCGGAAATATCCAGCAGGGTGATGACCGTGCTCTCAATGGTTTTGCCGGTCAGGTGCGGGGTCGCGCTGTAACGGAGGTGGATGATCTCGTCACCACGGCGGTGAAAGACCTGCTCGGTCACGGTTTTCTTCAACCGCGCCGATTTTGCCACCGGACAATCCTTGGTCCCGCTCAAGTTGGTCGCACAGGCTTCTTCGTACATCATTTTGCCGACCACCTGTTGCTTTGTCAGCTTGAACATATCCAGGAACAGCTCGTTGGCCAACTCGATAATTCCATCCGCATTGAGTACGGCGGCGGGTACATCATAGTTGTCGAGGTAGGAAAATCTTGTTAAGTCTAAGCCGTCTACTGCTGTATTCATGATGTGTTCCTTATGTGCTAAAGGTGATCGGGAGCAAAGGATTCCCTATAATAGCTAAGCCTCGGTGGCGATTTTTAAAGGTTCTTCTTCGGTAAAGATGCCGAGATCTCTGATCAGTTGTTCGACATCATAGATGAGCAAGGATTTCTCCTCTCCACGGGCGGTTTTGAAGCGATACCCTTCCCGGATATGGTTCCCGGTTTGCCCCTGGTGGTGAACTGACAGGTTCGGGATGCGCTCAATCTGCATCCGATCCGGTTTAACGATTTCCATGATGTCATCAACCATGATGCCGATATTTTTTCCCGGCAGGTTGAGGATGATAATTTTGGCGTCTTCAAGTCTGGCGTGGTTTTCCATCCGGTAATATTTGCGCAGGTTGATAATGGGAATGGCGCTATGACGCAGATTGAGAATGCCTTCATGATAAGCGGGAAGACCCGGCAGTGCCGTGATTTCGGCCGAATAGTTGATGATCTCGCGGAACAGGTCGATATCGAAGGCATAATCTTCCCCGAGGCGGAATGAGATAAGGACCCGGTTTACGATTTCAAGGCTGCCTTTATCCTGCCGCCGGTTTTCATCAACTGATTTTTTCCCTGCCAACTCCGCATGGAGGTCGGCGTTGCCTCTGAGGTGTTTGAGCAGGGTTTCGTCGAACAGCCGGGCAGGGTCAAGCTTGACGATGCTGCGGCCGGGTTCCAGCGCGACGATTCCAGCGAAACACTCCTGGCCTTGACCGAGAATCGGGACCGGTAAGAGTTGGTCTTCCTCATAGTGGATAACTTCCCTGATGGCGTCGACCAGAATGCCGCAAGGCACATCTCCCTGCAGAATGATAATCCGTGACTCGGGGGTAATCTCCTCGGAAGGGTATTTGAAGTGAAGTCTCAGGTCGACAATGTTGACCAGTTCATCACGCAGGACGATGACCCCTTTAATCGCCGGGTCAACCAACACTTTGCGTTTTATCTTCGGGGGCTTGATGATTTCTTTAATCGCCTCGATGGCAATGGCAAATTCCTGCCCGTTGAGCATGAGCGTGATGTCCTGCTTAAGGGGGCGGAAGCTGCGACCAGCCCCGGCGCCGTCGTGACTGATCAGGGGCAGGTTGTATTTCCTGAACAGTCGCTCCAGATCCAGCAGCTGAACGATTCGGTCGCCGCCGTCAAGGGACAACAGCCCCTGGCTGCAGAGTTCAAGATCCTCTTCCCGGGTATCAATCCGGCTGATTTCGCTCTGCCTGACGCGGACGACTTCACTGATTTCATCGAAGCGCAAGCCGAACAGGCCGCCATTAAACTGGACAATTGCCAGCGGATTTTCTGCCGTTGGAGGAGCGGGTTGCAGGTGAAAGCGGGTCCGCAGGTTGATGATCGGAATGATCGATCCGCGCAGATTGATGAGTCCGTCAAGCGCATCCAGAGAGCAGGGCAGCTGGGTCAGAGGACCCCTGTGGAGAATGGTTTCATGCACATAGTCGACCCTGATCCCGAATTCACGGCCATCAAGCAGGAAAAAAGCGTAAGACTCCTCTTGGTGGTGCAATGCTCTATCTATCTTTGCTGCTTCTTTTGACATTTCTAACCTGACCCCTTGAGGAAGGATCAATTCAGGTTGAGCCGGTCGTTCCCCAAGGGTTGGGCGATCAATCAGCTCGTCTTGAGGTTGTTATGGTGGCTCTGAACTCTAGTTAATTAATTAATTAATATTAAAAAAAATATATTCATTCTTATATTATTTATTTACGGCTGTCAATGTTTAATAGAATGAAATTAAATTTTGCTTAATTGAGAGTTGATTTGTTAATAGATTAATTAATTCGGCTGGTTAATAGCCTTCATAAGTTTTTCCGGTAGGCTGTGGACGAGGCGGTGTTTCGCTGAGGTCATTTGTGTTTCAACCGAACAGACTCAACGAGGGTTATCTCAGTAGGGAGTCAGGTTAGGCCGGTAATCCTTCGCGTCTGAACGAGGGGCGGAACATGAGGTCGGCTATTTCCGCATCCCTTCGCGAATGTACTGAGCCATCCGCTCCACTGCGGCAAATTTGGCTTTTGGGGGAGCGATTCAAAATAATCTTGGTGACAGGGAGTTCCGGGAAGCCATCTTTGGCGCTCAGAACCCTGAACTGCTCGGGGATGACTCTATCCATTGACAGTGTGTCAGGCGTCGGGTCCTCAGAATGAAGGAATTTCTGCTCACCTGGGCGATCTTAGACTTTGGGGGCTGATCGCGAGCAGTTTCTGAAAAGCGCGACTGCATGATGTCCGTGATTTCCAGCCGTGGTTTTCAGCAATGATTGAGAATGACTGGTCGCTTTCAAGAAGAGCGCGGCGAATGCCAAACAGTCGCCACTGTGCCACATACTGCATCGGAGTGAGGCCGGTCCTCTTGCGGAAGCTGTCAGCAAAGGAAGATTGAGACATGCCGGCTTCGGGTGCCAGCCCGGCGACGGTCCAATCCTCGGCAATGGTCCCGTGAAAAGCCCGGAGCGCCCTGCCCAGCCGCGGTTCGACCAGTTGAAGGACAATCTTGGGGCTCTGTATCTGGTCCTTGGGGAAGAGGATTTAATGACCCTTGATCAAGTCAGTTCCAAACCGCCCCGCTATCCGAACTGGATGCTGACCTACAACGCGGCGAGTCGGGTTCCGAAAGGACACCCTTTTGAAGGGCCGAGCTGGGTGAGTGGGGGGCGAAACGCCTCTTCGCGTCGAGTAGACTGACTTGTCCCCTGGGCTCAATTGTTCAGCTTACAGAAACTCATGCGCAGGAGAAAGGCGTCAGCTCAGAGATAAAAGGGGCATCATGACAAGCGGCTATGCTTCATGTCGATCAGTCCATTTCAGCAGTGCGTCCAGGGCGGGGCAGAGAGACTGCCCCCAAGCAGTCAAGCCGTACTCAACCTTCGGTGGCATTTGCGGGTGGACGATGCGCCGGACAACGCCGTCCGTTTCCAGCTGGCGAAGCTGCTGGATCAGCATCTTTTGGGTAATGGCCGGGATCGCTTTTTCGAGTTCGGAAAAGCGCAACAGCTTGCCGCCGAACAAATGAAAGAGAATGACCAGCTTCCATTTTCCATTAAGGATTTTGATCGCTTGCTCGACACCTTCGGCGGCCGAGGCGGGGGTCCATTGTTTTTCCATACTTTTTAGTGCGTACCCTACTTAATTGTGCGTTATTGCCCTTTTCGAAGCCTATCACTATTCTGTCCCTATATCAATTTTGATTCCCCACTGTGGAATCCGACAAATGAAGCAAGGAGCAAACCGATGTCATTTGATCTTCCAGAGCCTATCGACAGCTATTTCAGTGCCAGCCGAGCCGCCGGCGCAGCCATTGCCCGGTGCTTCACCGAGCATGCCATGGTGAAGGACGAAGGACATACCTATAACGGCAGGGTTGCCATTGAACAATGGGAAATGGCTGTGGCAGAAAAATTCACCTATACGAGCACGCCATTCGCTTGCGCAGAGCAGGACGGCAAGATAATCGTCACCAGCCGGGTGATCGGAAACTTTCCCGGCAGTCCCGTTGATCTACGTTACTTTTTTTGTCTCGAAGGGGATAAAATAGCGTCCCTGGAGATTATCCTATGAGCTTTGATCTTGGTCTTGCCGGACGCCGCGCGCTTGTCACCGGCGCGACCAAAGGTGTGGGTGCGGCCGTGGTCGAGTCCTTGCACAAGGTCGGTGTGACCGTTCTCGGCACGGCCCGTGCGGTTCCTGACACTGCTCCCGACGGTCTTCTTTATATCGCTGCCGATCTGTCCACCGCAGCGGGTTGCCGGGTCGTGGCGGAAAACGTTTTGGAGCGTCTTGGCGGCATCGATATCATCATCAATGTGGTCGGTGGCTCGAGTGCGCCGGTGGGTGGCTTCGCAGTCCTGGACGATGGTGAATGGGAGCTGGCAATGAATCAGAATCTGCTGCCTGCCGTGCGCCTTGACCGGGCCTTGCTTCCGGCAATGATCGCGCAGGGAGCTGGAGTCATCATCCATGTCACCTCCATTCAGCACGAACTACCCCTGCCGGAATCGACGACCGCTTATGCGGCGGCCAAGGCTGCACTATCGACCTACAGCAAAAGCTTGTCGAAGGAAGTTGCGCCGAAAGGGATCCGGGTGGTGCGTGTCTCCCCGGGCTGGGTCGAGACCGAGGCAGCCGTGCGGTTGACCGAGCGGCTTGCCGAAAGTGCCGGCACCGATTATGAGGGAGGGAAAAAGATTATCATGGCATCTCTCGGCGGCATCCCCCTCGGTCGTCCGGCTCGGCCTCGGGAAGTTGCCGACCTGATCACCTTCCTGGTTTCCTCCCGCGCCGCAGCGATTACTGGCACCGAGTATGTCATCGACGGTGGGACGGTGCCGACAGCCTGAGCTGGGGCGGCAGGCCATTAAAGGATTGCTGACGAGTCGGCAAAAGGGCTGCGGTCAGCCCTGACGAAAACAGCCACCCTGGTGATTGCAAGGTGGCTGTTACAGCTGAATTGTGCTGCTTGTCGAGGCTGTTCCCAAACTTTGCAAAGCCCGGCCGCGCCCAAGGGCTGGGAATAACCTGTTTCTGCAGTGTTGCAACGGGGTTGCTCTCGCGAACTGGCGAACCCGCTGAATGACCTCAGTGAGATCTTGCCAGGGTCGTTTTCAGTTTGCGTTGGACCGGTTTGGGCTGATAGTTGCTGGTGTCTTTGGGGTGTTGCAGTTTAAGCCAGGAAAAGATTGAAAAATAGACGACCCCGGCAATCAGGATAAATGCGACGAACATATGAAAAATGATTTCCAGCATGGTGTTCCTCCTCTTGGTAGGCCTTGCGCATCGGGATCAGCTGAATGAGAGGAGATGAGGAGGAATTTTTTCAGCCTGTAAGGCGACGCTGCCTGGCCTGTTGATGTTGTTCTTTTCTGTCTGTTGCAGATCGGGTGGCAGTCTTGCAAAAAAGCTTAGCCCGGACGGAAAAACCGGGAAAGTATCGAATGGGTCAACGGCCGGATTGGGTAGGTCACCGGCGGCCAGGGAGAAGTAAGCGGAATTCCGTCGCAAAGAAGGGTAGTTGACTGGACTGGACTGGGCTGGGGCCGCCGGAATGGCCAGCCCAGCCTGCGGGTCACTGCCTGAACTGCAGTAAATAAGACTGTTCCAGCTCCCGGCTGTGCAGAAAGCGAGCGAGTTGGTCGGGAGCGTTGGCCAGTTGTTCAGCCAGGTCGAATTCAAGCTGAAGCCAGATCAGGTAGATCAGGTTACCGCTGAGGGTGCAATTGAATTGCTCGAGCATGACGGCCTGCAGCTCATCTTCCAATTCGGTGGCCAGTTCCTGCGGAGTGGCCAGGTAATGGGTCGGGTAGGCCACCAGCTGGGGGTCGAGACTGCTTAAAAAGGCCTGTTTCTCAAGTGGGTGCAGGGTGCTGAAGTCGACCCCGCACCAGGCGGCCGGACGGGTCGAGAGCAGGGCCCGGCAGGCCAGTGGCCGCTGAGCGTAAATCTGGCAACTCTGGGTCGCCGGGTCAAGGAACGGACAGCCGCCCGATTCGCTGCGGTGGCGGCGCAGGAAATCCTTGAGATCAGCGGCATCTTTATTCAGTTGCACCAGCCAGGCGGCCCGCTCGCCGATCAGTTGCCGCTGTGGCTCGTTCAGGCCGGCGGCGATGGCCCTGGCTTCGGCAAAGGCGCAGTTGACCGCCAGCGTACAGCAGTTGGCGCACCCTTTAGCGCAGTAGATGGTCGACCAGGTCGCCCCCACCTGCTCAACCGCCGCGGCACAGGCAAGGTCCAGCCGGCGGCGGTTTTGTTCGAGCACGCTATGCAGCTTTTGCCAGCTCATCAGACGACCCGGTTGTCCGCGCTGCCGTTTTGAAAGGAACGGATGTTGGATACGACCAGGTCGAGCAGTCGCTTGCGTGCTTCCAGGGTGGCCCAGGCCATGTGCGGGGTGATGATACAGTTGGGAGCGCTCAGCAATGGGCTGTCTTCAGGTGGCGGCTCTTCGGAAAGGACATCGGCCGCATAGCCGCCGAGATAGCCTTCTTCGAGGGCTTCAATGACCGCGGCTTCGTCGATCAGCTGGCCGCGACCGGTGTTGATGAGCAGGGCTCCCTGTTTGATCCTGGCCAGTCTGGCCGTGTTGACCAGCTGCCGGGTCTGGTCGGTGAGCGGACAGTGCAGGCTGATGGCATGGCACTTGGAGAACAGCTGATCGACATCGACAAATTCGACATTGGTGTCCTGTGCGTATTTTTCCGGGTGCCGGGTGCTGGCCAGAACCCGCATGTCGAAAGCGGTGGCTATCTTGGCGACCTGTCGACCGATCTGTCCGAAGCCGACAATCCCCATGGTCTTGCCGGCGACCTCGTAGAGCGGCCGGTCATGAAAACTGAAGTCCGGGCATTCGCTCCAGGCGCCCTGGCGGACCAACTGGGCATGATGGCCAACATGCTGGGTCATCTCCAGCAGCAGTGCGAAGACCATCTGCGCCACCGAAGCACTGCCGTAGCCGGGAGCATTGGTGACGACGATGGAGCGGGCCCGCGCCGCGTCCAGATCGACAATATTGACGCCGGTGGCGAGGACGCCGATGTATTTCAGCTGTGGCAACGCAGCGATAGTTTCGGCAGAGACCATGGTTTTATTGGTCAGGAGAATGTCGGCATCAGCCGCTCTTTCCACAATTTGTTCGCCGGCCGTTCGTGGATAGATGGCGCAGCTGCCCAGCTCTTTGAGCGGGGCCCAGTCAAGATCGCCGGGGTTGAGGGTATAGCCGTCAAGAACAACAATTTTCATGGAGGATCCTTCTCGGTTTTGGTGCGGCCGAACAGTTCTGCCAGCACCTGTTTTTCTTCAGGGCTGACCAGATCGATTTGTTCCGGCTCGGGATGACAGACGCGATTGCGCCCTTCCTGTTTGGCTTTATAAAGATAATGATCGGCGTGAGCAATCAATTCTGTGGCTTGAAGCGGTTGATCGACCCGGTAAATAGCGATCCCCAGGCTGACGGTCAATGGTAAATCTTTACCGTTGTTCAGCAGGGGCGTTTGGGCGATGGCCCGGCGAATGCGCTCTCCGACCTGGCTGGCGGACGTCAGACCGGTATCCGGGAGGATGATGGCGAATTCCTCTCCGCCGTAACGACAGGGGATATCGAGCCGCCGCACGTTTTGCCGCAGGATTGTGGCGATGTGGGCCAGCGCACTGTTGCCGACCTGATGCCCCCAAGTATCGTTGACCTGTTTAAAATGATCGATGTCGAGCATGATCAAGGCAGTGGCCTGGCCGCTGCGTTGGGTGCGTTCGATTTCGTGTTCCAAAGCCTGGATAAAAAACCGGTAATTGGCCAACCCGGTCAGGGTATCGGTACGGACAAGATCGGCAAGGCGGGCGATTTCCCGTTGCAGCGTCGCGACTTCTGCGGCGATCGGGCAGTCGCTGATGCCTGCGGGACAGCGGGGCGGAGGTTGCTCCAGGGGGTCTTTTTTCCGTTTTGAGTTCATAGATTCAGTGCCGCTGCCGACGGCACGGCCGCGGCAGGACAATCAGCCCAAAAAGGGAGTGCATATTATTTTATGAAATATCCGGCAACACGCCAAATCCCGTCCTGGCCAAGCATCAGCGTGACGGTTTCTTGAGCATCCTTTTTGTTAGCAAAGCTCGAACTGTAGGTATAAACCATGTAGTCGCCTGCGGGAATCCCTTTTTTGTCAGCCTCTTTGCTATAGGTATGGTCAACCTGCCGCCGTTCCAGAAGTTTGCCAGCCGTGTCACGCACTGCGCTGAGTTCATCAAGCCACTTTGTCAGCGGAACCTTGGTTTGCAGATACGGGGAGCAGGATTGCCAGCTTTCCTGGTATTTGCCGCTATCAATCAGCCGCAGGAATGCATTTGCGGCGGCGTTCGACGCATCCAATACCTGTTGGTCGGGTTGTTTCACATAACTGGGATAAAAAATGATCACCAATGCCAGGATGGCCAGAAAAGCGTGGATGCGATATTTTCTTGGCAGCACAGCGTCCTCCGTCAACAAAGCCGGCTCGATTTCGTTAACATCCAATCGGCAGCGCCCCGTTCAGGACGGTTGCACCGACTGACCAGCTGCTCCTCTTCGTGCGGTTTTTCACTCTGCGCATGGTTTTCTTAAATATAATCGGGATTTCTCGGCAGGGCAACCTTTCAAACTTTGCTGTCGCAAGGCCGATGGCTCAGGCCCGACGGCCTGCTATTCCAGTTCCCGTTCAAAGTTGAACTTGCTGACATCCGGCGGATCATAGCCGCGGCGAACCGCTTCGAGAACCTGCTTGCCCCGGGAACTGAACGGGCCGACATGAGACAGATCGATGATGAACCGGCTGCAGCCGGACTGCTCCAACTCCGGCAGGTTGCCAATAAAGGAAAAATCCGTTCCGCTTTGTAGCCAGGTCAATCCCTGCCGCTGCTGGACGAGAAAGGCATCGCCGCGGTCGGACAGGACCGGATTGTCAGAGCGGAGGTTTTTGATCCTGACCCGGGAGGCCAGCAGCGGAACACTGCCGTACACGGTCAGGGCGGTTGCCAGCGGCAGCTTGCGGGCCAAAACCGCGGCCAGGTTGGAGCGATCATCCTCGATATACAGTTCGGCTTCAGTGATCCCGAGGTCGGCCAAGGCCACCAGCGCCTGGCTGTTGAGGGCGAACAGGCGAAAGCTGCTGAACAGGTTCAGGTCGGCGAGCTTGTCAAAGAGCGGAAAGTGCCCCAGGTTGTTGAGCCGGAAGTTGCGGAAGCCGTTGCGAACCAGTTGGCGGACGGCGTTCTGCTGTTCCTGCCAGTCGTTATCGAAGAGGATAAAAGGGAGATCCCAGATGATCCGCTCCGCTTTGTTGATGAGCTTCCCGGCGGCCTGTAGATTGCGCCCGGTCAGCGGCAGTAACACCGCATCGACCGCCGGGTCCGAGAGAATGTGCTGGTCCCGCGAATCGCTGAGCTGGATACGAAGCTGGCGAGTGCCCTGGTCGGTTTTGCCCATGGGGAGCAGCTCAACCCGGGGGCGCTTGCTGTGATCATTGTAGCTGCGGGTTTTCGGGGGATGCTGCAGTCGCAGGGCGGCATAGAGCTCGCGCCTGATCTGCTTGAGCTGTTTGGGCGGGATGACAATCTCTGGCAGCGGGCCACAGTCCAGTTGGCCGAGGACGAACGGTTCCGCGGCAGTGACGGCGAAGTTCTGATAGAGAATTTCCCTGCTCAAACCTTGTTTTTCGGCCGGGTAGCTGTCGATGTCGAATTGAAATTGCTCCGTTGTTCCGGCCACGGTCGCGGCGATCAGCAGCTGCGGCGGTTCGACCCGGATGGCCAGCGCGACCTGCGTCGGAGGCGGACCGACCGTGGCGAGTTGGCGGCGACAGGCATTTTCGCTCATGGCAAAGGAACCGCTGGCCGACACTAGGAAGATGCCGTCACCGACCTTGAACTGGTTGGTAAAGGTCGATGGGACGCTGACAAAGCTGTTGGCGGAAGCCTTATTGACTTGCCGTTTGCCAAGGAGCAGCTGGCGGATGGTAAAGGCGGTACCGCTTTTATCGGTGGCCGGCTGAATTCTGATCCGATCCCCCAGGTGAAGGGCCTCTTTGCTTTTGAAGGTTATTTCCCCGCCACGGACTTTGGCGATTTCACCGAGATATCTGCCGGTAGCCCCTTTGCGCGACGGGATCGCCATATCACTCGGCTGGCTGCCGCTTAAGAATCCCTGCGTAGGTTGCCGGCCAAAACTGTCCTTGAGCAGCAGTTTGGCATCTTTGACCGCCTGCTGGCGCTGTTGCCCCTGCGCATCAAGGACCCGCCGGTAGGCGGAGACGACCTTGTGGACATATTCCGCACTCTTCATCCGCCCCTCGATCTTCAGACTGCAGATTCCGGCCTGCTCCAGTTCGGGGAGCAGATCGATGGCTGACAGGTCGTTGGGGGAAAAATAATAGCCTTCGTTGTTGCGATAGCGGTGATTGCGTCGGCAGGGCTGGGCACAGCGGCCGCGATTACCGCTTTTGCCGCTTAAAAAAGAGGAAAAGTAGCATTGCCCGCTGAAGGAAAAACAGAGCGCTCCGTGAATGAAATGTTCCAGCTCCAGGCGAGTGTTGGCCCGGATGGTCGAAATCTCCGCCAGGGTCAGCTCTCTGGCCAGAACGGCCCGGGCAAAGCCCATTCGTTCGAGCATCTTGACCCCGGCCGTATTATGCACGGTCAGCTGGGTTGAGGCATGCAGTTCCAGCCCGGGGAAATGCTCCCGGGCCAGTTTCCAAACCGCCAGATCCTGGAGGATAACGGCATCGATCCCAATCGCCTCCAGGGCTCCCAGGGTGTCGATCAGGTGTGGCAGCTCGGCTTCTTTAACGAGGGTGTTGAGGGTGACGTAAAGCCTTTTCCCCTGCCCCTGCAGAAACCAGCTCATCCGTTCGACATCGGCCAGGGAAAAGTTCTTGGCTTTGGCACGGGCGGAAAATTCTTTCAGCCCGATATAAACAGCATCGGCACCGCCTTCAACCGCGGCGAAAAAGGCCTCCAGGCTGCCGGCGGGGGCCAGCAGCTCCGGGCGTGTGGTGATTTTCTTCAAAAGGGACTGTCCTGTTGACTTCGTTTTCATCCGCAAATTGCGGATGAAAACCTTATTTATCCAATAATTGTTCGACCTGCTGCTGGTTAAAACCACTCAGGTGATGACCGTTGATCCAATATTGCGGGGTTCCGGTGATGCCGACCTCTCTGCCGATGCGGCGATGCAGCTCAAGCATGCCGTTGTCGGTGAACGCCGGCAGCGGCTGGTTGTCATAGGCTCCGGAAAAAACCTTTTCATACGCTTCTGCCGGATTGGCCGCCGAAAGGATATAACGGGCTTTGGCTTCGGCTTGGGGGTGGAGCTTATCCAAAGGGTACAAAAACACGTAACGCGTGACATCTGTTCGGTTCTCGAAAAAGGCCGAACCATGGCGGCAGAACGGACAATCCGGGTCAGTGACTTCAATGACCTGGTTGGGGCCGTCGCCGATTTTGATCGCTTTGTCCAGCGGGAACAGCTTGATCTTTTCCGAGAGCAGGCGGTCTTTGCTTTCGCGGGTCAGATTGCGCGAATCAGGGGTCCACAGGTCACCGACGAAGATCAGTCCGGTGGCCGGGGAGAAGTAGACGATCTCATTGTTATCGACAATAACTTCGTAAATGCCGCTGATGGGGGTGGGATTGATCTGGGCGGATTGAAGTTTGGGATAATATTTGCTGAGTGCGGCAGCGACCGCATCCTGTTCGCTCTGGTCCTGGGCAAAGACGACCTGCGCTGACAGGACAATCAGAAGAAGGATCGGGAAAAAACGAAAACGTGACATGCCATTTGCTCCTGGTCTGCTAGTAAAAGTTTTTCCGAGCATACACCAGTCGCGGCTTTGCTAAAAGGGGTGATCCGTCAGCCGGGTGAAAATGTCCGCCGGAATGGCGTACAGAGAGTCTGTTCCAACCATTTTTTAAACGATTAGTCATATTCCTTGCTTATAGTAATATCTCTATAAATTTCAATCAGTTAAGTTGTTTTTAATTCGTTTATAAAAAAGGGGTCAAGTCTACGGTTGACGTGTTGAGGTTATTTGGTAGTCTAAATTCACGTCGAGACCACTACGCATAGAGTATCCGGGGGCCTGGTATCATTGTTATGAACTGTCGCCGAAGGCATTGTGATGTTTTTGAAGGTGAGGAGGATTTCCATCTTTTTATCGACATTTTAAAAAGCCACTGTCAGACAGCTATTTCAAGATTTGAGTCTATGATGGAGGGGAATGTTACTGCCCGGGAAATGTATGCGCGGGTATGTCGGGAAATGAAAATCAGTCAACCGTAGACTTGACCCCTCCTCACCTCGGAACCGCGATAACATAGAGAAAACCAGAGAATTGTCAGAAAACAGGTGTATAAACCTTTAGAGAATGAATTTTTAGCGATTCAGCCGAGACCGGCTGATGAGTTGGTCGATCAGCCAACTATCGCAAAAACCATCATCTGAGCTGTAGCAAGAATGTTAAACCAATTTTTCTACAAGCTCGTTATGCATTAGAAACGAGGCATTGATACATGAAAATTGCCCTAGTTGGTGACTACAACCCGGATGTTACGGCTCATAGAGCTATACCAGCAGCGATAGAAATAGCTTCAAACAATGTAGGTTGCCAAGCTTCTATAAAGTGGATGAATTCGCAAGATATTCCTAATTTTGATTTGAAGGAGTTTTCTGGATTTTGGTGTGTCCCTGCAAGCCCCTATCAGCAAATGGATAATGTTTTAGGCGTTATCGCCTTTGCAAGACGGAACAATATTCCTTTCTTAGGCACATGTGGCGGTTATCAGCATGCAGCTTTGGAGTTCGCTAGAAATGAATTAGGATACGTTTATGCAGATAACGGCGAGGTTAATCCAGAAGCAAGTATGCCATTAATTTCAACCTTATCTTGTCGGCTTTCAAATGAGGACGGGAAAGTTTGTCTTAATCAAAACTCCAAATTATTTCAAATTTACGGAAGTGAGGTAGTTAGAGAAACATACAATTGCGGCTTTGGAGTAAATAGGAATTACCTGGATATTTTTGATGGAAGTGATATGCGGTTTACAGGCTTTGATGAAGACGGAGACCCAAGGGCATTAGAGTTGGGGTGCAATAATTTTTTTATAGGAACAGCTTTTCAGCCTGAGCGATCAGCCTTTTTGGGAAAGCCGCACCCAATCATTAAATCGTTTTTGCAGGCAGCATCACAAGCATAACAAACTCGCTGCACGGGAGCGCAAAAAGCGCGCCCCGTGAGCATTGCGTTGAGGCTGTAGAAAAACCTCAGAGATTTAAAATTATATGCGTTTTTAGGGTAACAAAACCATTCAAAGAAGAAATAAAGTCGATCAGAGGCGAAAGCTGTCAGCCTTCCTTGACGCCCAGTTTTCGCAGGATGGTGATCATCGGACACCAGTCTGTGAAAGCGCTCTGAAACAGATTCAGACCGACAAACGCTGTGAAATAAAGCCAGTTGACGGAATGGAACTGGGACAGGATCACACTGACAACGATAAAAAATCCGGCAATCATTCGCAGGTAGCGATTAACAGTCATGACGACCTCCCTTTTTCGAATATAATAATATGAATATTTGCATTGTTGCAAGTGGTTTGATTGGCGCAACTTTCTGTTTCAAGAAAACATCCTCTTCAGTATGATGATAGCTGCCTTTTGTCTCTTTTCAATCCTGCAAGGAGGAGTTTATGCGCCACGTCGTCTGGAGCTTTACCCTGTTCCTGCTCTTGTTGTTGCCTGTTGGCAGCTATGCTGCCGATCCCCTGGCGGACTGGCAGCCGAAGTTTGATCCTTCCGGAGCCGAATTTACCTATCTGCTCTCCTGCGTTGGTCACCCGGCGATTGAAGGGGTTGCCGTGGGCTATCGAATTCGCGATCGGGTCTGGGCCGAATCGAAGGGCCGCCTCTATGTCGATTTTCGCCCCCTGTCCCAGCTCGGCGGTGAGAAGGATGTGATCGGCAAGCTGAAGATGGGCGCCATTCACGGCATGCTCAGTTCGTCAGTGGCCGCGCCGAACATCTCGCCCCGGCTCGGTCTGGTCAACCTGCCCTTCCTCTTTGACAGCGCAGCGAAATTGGACAAGTTTCGCGGCAATCAGGACCTGTTTTCCGCCTATGGCGAGGATGCCCTGCGCAAAGGGATTCGGGTTGTTGATTTCACCGGCTATGGCAGTTATGGCTGGGCCACCGTCAGTCCGGTCCGCAGCCTGGCTGATGCCCGCCAGCAGGTCTTCCGGATTGCTCAGGCCCCGGTCAATGTCGATCTTTATAAAGCCTGGGGAATCCAGTTTACCGTGATGCCCTGGCCCGATGTGCCCCAGGCTCTGCAAACCGGAGTCATCACCGGCCTCGACCACACCCCGACGGTTTGCAGTATTTCCAAGAAATTTACCGTGGCCAAAAATTTCACCCGCATCGATTATGCTCAGGGTCTCTATATCCACCTGGTCAATGAACGCTGGCTGAAGCGCTTGCCGGAGGACCTGCGAACCCTGTTGCTCAAGGCTATCGCTGAAGAGAGTGCACAGGCCAGGGCTTTGACCGAGTTGCAGCAGGAGCGCGAGATTGCTGCGGCGCAAGCGGCCGGGGTCAGCTTTTACCAACTTCCTGCAGAAGAGAAAAACCGGCTGGTGGAGCTCGCCGAACCGGTGGTGCAGAAGTGGGGAGAAAAAATCGGTGCGGATTATCTGACCCGGGTGCGCAGTTTCCTGGCCGATTAAAGGACTCCCGACCCGTTCGGGCCGAGGACGATTTTTAACCGGGGTGGCCTGTCCACCCCGGTTTTTTGTTTTCCCAGGGGCATAATAATCCTTGACCTCAAGCAAATAAGCAGGCTATCGTTTCATTCTAACTTATTGATTTTATTGTAATTTAACTTTTATTTGCGATAACCAAACAGCGTTTGTAAAATTGCTTGCCAAAAGGGAGGATTGCAATGAAGAAAGTCCTGGGATTATTACTGCTTCTGGTGTTTGTGGTGTCCTCGGCCGGCCTGGCCGCAGAGAAAACAGACCCTCTGGCAGCGTGGCAACCGAGCTTCGACCCCAGCGGTGCCGAATTCACCTACATTCTGTCGAATGTCTCCCACCCAGTCATTGAAGGCGTTGCCGCCGGGTATCGGATTCGCGACAAGGTCTGGGAAAAAACCAATGGCCGGATCTATGTCGATTACCGGCCTCTGTCCCAGCTCGGCGGCGAAAAGGATGTGATCAGCAAGCTCAAGCTCGGCGCGGTGCAGGGGATGCTGAGTTCCTCGGTAGCGGCCGCCAATGTCGCTGACCGCCTCGGTATTGTCAATCTCCCCTATGTTGTCGATACTTTCGATAAGCTTGACACCTTCCGTAACGATCCCGAACTCTGGCAGCCCTTTGCGGACAGCGCTTTGCGCAGCGGCATCTATGTTGCCGATGTGACCGGCTACGGACCTTACGGCTGGGCCACGACTGTTCCGGTCAACACCATCGCCGAGGCCAAGCAGGTCAACTTCCGGATTGCCCAGGCCCCGGTCAATACCGATTCCTACAAAGCCTGGGGCCTCAAATTCACGGTGCTGCCCTGGCCCGATGTCCCGCAGGCCCTGCAGACCGGCGTGATCACCGGTCTTGACCATACGGTGATTGTCTGTAACATCACCAAAAAATTCACCATTGCCAAGCATTTTACCGAGCTGAACTATGCCCAGGGGCTGTTTGTCCACCTGATCAACAAGCGCTGGCTCGATAAGTTGCCGGAAGACTTGCGCAGCACCTTCCTGGCGGTGGTCAAGGAGGAGAGCGCCGCGTCCCGCGAGGCTACCCGGCGCCAGTATGAGGAGCAGATGGTCAAGGCCAAGAAGGCCGGGGTCGAGTTTCATCACCTGTCGGATACCGAGTTGGGCGAGTTGAAGAAACTTGCTGAGCCGGTACTGAACAAATGGGGGGAAAAGATCGGTCCGGACTACCTGGCCAATGTCCGGCAAAAGCTTGGCAGTTGAGACCAATCCCTGTATAATCGGCGTGCTTTCACGGGGCCGGGGCTTGCTCCCCGGCCTTTTTGTTGCGGGCATGACCTCCTGAGGCCACTGGTGCTGTATCGTCCCCCTTTTTCCCGGACATCATGAAGGGCTGCACGGCATGCTGAAGAAGATCTTCAAAACGTTGGACCGCGTTTTTCTGCTGGTTGAGGACTGGTCGTTGTTTATCGCGGTCATGATCGCCCTGCTGACCGCCATGGCCAATGTCCTGCTGCGCAAGCTGACCAGCAATGTCAGCCTGTACTGGTCGGACGAAGTGGTCCGCAAAGTCATTTTCTTTTCTACCTACATCGGTTGTGTCGCAGCGGTACGCAGCCGCTCGCTGATTCGCATCGATGCTCTGCCGCAATTATTTCCGGTCCTGAAAAAACCGCTCACCCTGTTTTCTCACCTGGCCGTGCTGTTTTTTTCCATAGTGATGGTTCGGCTGGGCTGGGAGATGACCCTGATGATGTATCAGGATGAATACGCCCGCACCACCACCCTGCAGATCCCGGAATGGTATTTTTATGCCGTGTTGCCGCTGATGGGGGTGATGATGTTCCTGCGCACCCTGATCGTGATGGTGGAAGACTGGCGCGGCAGGCACGATCTGACCGGGGAGCAATAAGACCATGCAAAGCAGCTACCTGTTGATTCTGGCCCTGTTGCTCGGTAGTCTGGCCGGCACCGTGCCGGTCTTCATGGCCCTGTTCTTTACCGGGACCTTCGGGCTGGTTTACCTGCTCGGCATCGATCCGCAGATCGTTATTGAAGTCCTCTACCGCAGCATGGATAAATTCGCCCTGGTGGTGGTAATGTTTTTCGTGCTCTGCGGCAATATCATGACTACCGGCAGTATTGTCGAAAAACTGATCAAAACCGCCAATGTCCTAGTCGGTTTTTTGCCGGGCGGACTGGCCATGGCCGGGGTTCTGGCCTGCGGCTTTTTCGGGGCCATCTCCGGGTCGACCGTGGCGACCGTGGTGGCCATCGGCGGGTTCATGATTCCGGCTCTGATCGAAAACGACTACGACGAGCGCTTTTCGGTCGGCATCATGACCACGGCCCCGATCCTCGGTGTCATCATTCCGCCGTCGATTTCCATGATTCTTTATGCCATGGTCAGCAACGATCCGCTGGAGGCCCTGTTTTTGACCGGTTTCATCCCTGGGGTGATGATCATGCTGGCAATGAGTGTCTATGCCTATTTCGTCTGTAAAAAGCAGGGGCTGAAGACCACCAAACGGCCAACCTTGAGTGAGGCGCTGGCGGTGGTCCGCGAGAGCATCTGGGCCCTGCTGCTGCCGGTACTGATTTTCGGCGGGATTTACTCCGGCCTGTTCACCGCCAATGAGGCGGCTGTGGTGGCCTGTTTTTATGCTTTTTTTGTCGAAATCGCCATCCACCGGGATATGCACTTGCGGGACGTCAAGCGGGTGGTGGTCTCTTCCGCCGTCACCTCTGCCACTCTGCTGATCATTGTTGCCGGAGCCTCGGTGTTTGGCGAATACCTGACCTTCGAACAGATCCCCAACAAGATTGCCAACGCAGTGGTTGCCAGTATTTCCTCCCCCTGGGTGTTCCTGCTGGCAGTCAATATCCTGCTGCTGATCATCGGCATGTTCATGGATATTATTTCGGCAACGCTTATCCTGACGCCGATTTTTCTGCCGTTGCTCAGTAAATTCGGCATCAACAGCCTGCACTTCGGGTTGCTTATGACCATCAATCTGGGGATCGGCTACTGTACCCCGCCGCTGGGCGTCAGCCTCTATATCTCCGGGGCCACGGTCAACCGGGACCTGGTCTATGTCTCCAAGGCGGTGCTGCCGTTTCTGGCCATCCAGATCGCGATTCTGCTGTTGCTGACTTACTGGCCGGGGCTGGTTTTATTGCTGCCGAACTGGGTTTACGGTCCCTGAGCACAGTGCCGCGCAAGGGGCAGCGTCCGCAACGTCCTTTACAACCCGGAACTGTTATGATTACCTGTTGACAGAAAGGCCACCAAAGTGAGGCCGGCCCCGCTTGCCACTGTGAGGAAGCCATGCTGCCAACGCTCTATGCTGATCAATCCGCAATTGCCGAAGTTTGGCAGGAATTCGTCCGTTCCGGGCAGATCCTGACCGGCGCGGTACGCCCGGAGATTCTGAATTCCTGGCATCGCTGCCAGGCCTTTGGGGTCGATCCGGAGGATGGGGTCAGCCACCAGTTGCTCGGCGACGGCGAGATTTGCCTGCTGCTGGACAGGCACAAGGCGTATCTGGATATTGTCCGCCACTTCATGAAGCGCCTCTATGAGTTTGTCAAAGGTTCCGGGTTTATCGTCCTGCTGGCCGATGAAAGAGGCTATGTCATGGAGAATCTGGGTGATTCAGCCACGCTGGAACTGGCGGCCCGGGTTAACCTGATCAAGGGGGCCGGCTGGGCCGAAGAAGAAGGTGGCACCAACGGAATCGGGACCGTCCTGGCTCTGAAGAAACCGTTTCAGGTGTCCGGTCGCGAGCATTTCTGCCGGAAGCTGCACACCTGGACCTGCTCTGCCGCACCTTTTTTTGCCGAAAGCGGCGAATTGATCGGCGTCCTGCAGATGTCTGGTCCGGCCAGTGAAACCCATCAGCATACCTTGGGGATGGTGGTTGCCGCAGTCGAAGCGATCAGCTACCAGATCCGGGTGAGAAGTCGCAACAGCGATCTTTCTGTGCTGAATGACCGGCTCAACAATATTTTTCAGACCATGTCGGACGGGGCCATCATTATCGATCAGACCGGGGTGGTTACCCAGATCAATCCGGTGGCGAAAAAATTCCTTGGGGCCGGGATTCTCGACCACTCCATTGATGAATTGATCGGAACCGACACCGCATTGTTGAAGTTCCTCCAGGCAGGGCGGACCTATAAAGATCAGGAAATTATCCTGGAAACGGCATACGGAGATATTCATGCCCTGGTGACGGTGAAGCCGGTTAGTAATGAATCCGGCGAGTTGACCGGCGGGGTGATTTTCTTCAATCCGATCAACAAGATGAAAAAACTAGTCAATCGCTTCGGCGGCGCTCAGGCGACCTTCAGCTTCAGCGATCTGATCGGTCGTCATGACAGCTTTAAAAAAGCCTTGCGGGTGGCGGAGCGGGCGGCCGGCAATACCAGTCATGTGCTGCTGCAGGGGGAGAGCGGGACCGGGAAGGAGCTGCTGGCCCAGGCGATTCACAACCGCAGCCTGCGGCGTAAGGGGCCTTTCCTGGCCCTTAATTGTGCCTCTTTGCCACGCGATCTGATTGCCAGCGAGCTGTTCGGCTATGCCTCCGGGGCCTTTACCGGGGCAAACCCCAAGGGGCGGCCCGGGAAGTTCGAGATGGCGGCCGGAGGAACCCTGTTTCTCGATGAAATCGGCGATATGCCGCTGGACCAGCAGGCTTCGCTGCTGCGGGTGCTGCAGGACAAGCAGGTCACCCGCCTGGGTAGCGATCGGGTTATCTCCGTGGATGTCAGGGTGATCTGCGCGACCAACCGCGATTTGCGCGAGGAGGTCGGCAAAGGAAATTTCCGCAAGGATCTCTACTACCGCTTAAACGTGATTCTGGTCCAGGTGCCGGCCTTGCGTGAACGGGGCGACGATGTGCTGTTCCTGTTCGATTATTTCCTGCAGAAAATTGCCGGCAAGCTCAATCTTGCCGTCCCTCAGGTCGATCCGGCGGTGCGGGGTTGCCTGCGCGCTTATAGCTGGCCCGGCAATGTCCGCGAACTGGAAAACGTGGTGGAAAAAATGCTCAATCTGGCCGAAGCCGGTCGGATCAGCATCACCCATCTACCGGTGGAAATCCTCGCCCACATCGGTTCTGCTGCGGTCGCTCCCCCGGTTGCCGGGGAGAATGACAACCCTGACAAAAATTTCAAGCAGCTGCTCGGCGAAAGCGAGCGGCGGCTTTTGCTCGACCTGCTCCAGGAACATCAGGGCAACGTCAGTCGTATCGCCAGGGCCATGGGCGTGTCCCGCAATACGATCTATCGAAAGATGCGGCTTTATGAGATCTCCAAGGACTATCTGTTTGATTGAGTCCGGGCCGCTCAGGTCTTTGTAAAGATATGCTATTCCTTGGCAACTGTTCCAGAAATGGAACAGTTGCTCCGCAGACATGACAGTTGTTCCGCCGTGGAACAAGCCCGCCGGCTCCGGGTGGTCCCGCCCCTTTCTCCAAGCGAGAAAAAAAGAAATTATAAATACAGATAGTTATATAAATGTACCGCGTTGTTGCCGGACCGCCGGTGGGACTGGCACATGAGTTGCTCTCTTCATCTCATACCGATGCAATTGGTTGTTCGCAAGCTCTATCTAACCTGGGCTTTTTCGAAGCCCAAAACCGAATGGAGGATTTGCCGTGAGAGAAGAGATCGACAAAAAGTACCAACTATATATTGACGGGCGCTGGGTCGATGCTGCTGATGGAAAAACCTTTGAAGCACACTGTCCGGCCGATGGAAAACTGCTGGCCACCTGCGCCAATGCAACCAGGGAGGATGTGGATGCCGCGGTTACCGCAGCCCGTAAAGCCTTCCCCGCCTGGCGTGATATCAATGCTCAACAGCGTGCCGCCTACCTGTTGAAGATCGCCGATCTGATCGATGCCAACGCAGAAAAACTGGCGATGATCGAGACCCTGGATAACGGCAAACCGATTCGGGAGACCCGGGCCATCGACGTCCCTCTGGCCAGTGATCATTTCCGCTACTTTGCCAGTGCCATCCGCACTCAGGAAGGCCAGGCAGTGATGATCGATAAAGATACCATGAGTATCATCCTGCGGGAACCGATCGGCGTGGTCGGCCAGATCATCCCCTGGAACTTTCCGTTTCTGATGGCGGCCTGGAAGATCGCCCCAGCCCTGGCCGCGGGCAACACCCTGGTTATGAAGCCGTCGTCAACGACCTCCCTGAGCATGCTCGAATTTGCCAAACTGCTTGATCAGGTTCTGCCTCCCGGGGTGGTCAATGTGGTCACCGGCAAGGGGTCAACCACCGGGAACTACGTGCTGGAACATCCGGGTTTCAATAAACTGGCCTTCACCGGTTCCACCGAGGTCGGTTACGAAATCGCCGATGCCGCGGCAAAGAAACTGATCCCCGCGACCTTGGAACTGGGCGGGAAATCGGCCAATATCTATTTTGAAGACTGTCCCTGGGAAAAAGCCATCGAAGGAACGCAGATCGGTATCCTGTTCAATCAGGGCCAGGTTTGCTGCGCCGGTTCGCGGGTCTTTGTCCAGGACAGCATCTACGACAAATTTGTGGCGGAAATGGCCACGGCCTTTGAAAAAGTCAAAGTTGGCCTGCCCTGGCAGGATGATACCATGATGGGTGCCCAGATCGATGAAGTGCAGTTGCACAAAATCCTTGCCTATGTCGATGTCGGGCAGAGCGAAGGCGCCCGACTGGTCACCGGCGGCAAGCGGCTGACGGATGGAGCCCTCGGCAAAGGCTGCTTCATGGCGCCGACTCTGTTTGCCGATGTTAAAAATTCCATGCGCATTGCCCAGGAAGAAATCTTCGGGCCGGTGGTCAGCGTGATCAGGTTCAAGGACGAGCAGGAAGTGATTGCCCTGGCCAATGACAGCGAATACGGTCTGGGTGGTGCAGTCTGGACCAAGGATATCAATCGGGCTCTGCGGGTGGCCAGGGCCGTGGAAACCGGCCGGATGTGGGTCAATACCTACAACCAACTGCCGGCCCATACCCCCTTCGGCGGCTACAAGAAATCCGGTATCGGCCGCGAAACCCACAAAATGATGCTGGAGCATTACTCGCAGGCCAAGAACATCTATATCAGCATGACCGAAAGCAAAATGGGTCTGTACTAAACTGAACGGCAGCCGGCGGATCTTGCCGTCGGCTGCCCCTTTCCTCTGTGGCCGGCTGCTGTTCTGGTGGTCGGCCACAGCCGGTTTTTCGGAAGGCACTGCATACGATGATCGTGACCAGAGCGACCCAGATCGAAGACCTGCTGGATGCTTATCCGCACGCTGTGAGCTATTTCATCCGTCATCAGGTCAGCCCCTTTTCCTGTGCCGGAGCCTTTCCCAAGCCGCTGGGCGAAATGCTTGAGGCGCGTCAGGTCGAAGACATTGATGGTTTTATCAGCGGCTTGAACGAATTCATTGCCCGCGCAAACCAGGCATAACCACATCTTTTCCGCTGCCGCTCTGCTCAGGAGCTGCGAGGCGGCCATCGCTCAACACAATCCGCTCTTCAAAACGTTTAAAAACCCGCTCATCATGGGTCGACACCAGGACAGTCAGTCCGTCCTGTTCGGCCAACTGCTGCATGATCTGCAATACGGCCGCAGCCGAGTCTGCGTCAAGATTGGCGGTCGGTTCATCGGCCAGTAGCAGTTGCGGGCGATGGATCACCGCGCGGGCCACGGCCGCCCGTTGTTTTTCCCCACCTGATAAATCCGCGGAATAACTGTCCCGGCGTTTTTCCAGCCCCAGCGCCGCCAGCAGGGCGGTGACCCGCTGGCGCCGTTCGGCGGGGCGGTAGCCGAGGATGACCAGGGGCAGTTCGATGTTCTCAGCCAGCCTGAGTTCCGGAAACAGGGAGTCGTCCTGAAAAATGAAACCGATCCGTTGACGGCGGAATGCGGCGGCCTGTCCTTCGCTGAAGTGGGAAATCCGTACGGCGTCGAGGTAGATCTCCCCCTGAGTCGGGTGGTCGAGGGCGCCGATCAGGTTGAGAAGGGTTGTCTTGCCCGAGCCGCTCGGGCCGATCAGGGCGGTCTGGCTGCCAGCGGCCAGGGTCAGGGAAATATCGGTCAGCGCCTTGACCTGGGCTTGCCCGGCCCCGAACCAGCGGGACACCCCTTCCAGACGTATCAATGGCTGACTCATAGATCCCTCATGGTGCTACTGATCGTGCGCCGGGCTGCCACCAGGGCGGGCCAGATTGATGCCGCTACTCCGCCGAGCAGGGCCAGGCTCTGGGGAAGCAGGACCATAACCGGTTCCAGGCGTGGGTGGATCACCGAATTGATGCTGAACAGGGGATTGTAAGACGTGTAATGACTGATATCCAGGCCGATTCCGCTCCAGATCAGGCTGATCAGGACACCGAGGAGCGTGCCGAGCAGTCCGGCGCTGAAGCAGATGATGACCGCTTCGCCGAGGACGGTGATCGCAACCTCAACGGGGCGGGCTCCCAGAGCTTTCAGGATTCCGTAGTAACGATAGCGGTCCATCACCGAGATGAGCAGGGAGTTGGTGACGCCGAAGGCGAGAATCGCAATGACCAGGAGGATCATGATCTGCATGGAAAATCTATTCAGTTCAAGCAATTGCTCAACTTCGGGTAGCTGTTGCTGCCAGGGGGTGATGTGGATTCCGCTTGTAGCTCCGTGCTGTAACCTGTCGGCCAGACGGGTCAGGTCGGTGCCCGGCCGGGTGAATAGCGCGGTTTTCAGTTGCAGAGAGATAGCCGGGTCTAGATCGGCCGCAGCGCCGAGGGGCAGGTATCCGACGCCCTGGTCAAGGGCTTGGACGCCGGTCTGGAAAATGCCGCTGATGGTAAGCTGCTGCTCCCCCTGGGCCGTGATCAGCAGGAGGCTTTCTCCAACCTGAATATGCAAAGCCTGGGCAAGCTTAATGCCCATAATAAAACCGCCAGGTCCCTTGAGCCACTCCCCGGTGGTGAGTTTGGCCGCGACCGGGGAGCGCTCTGCTTCGCGCCGGGGATCGACCAGGAACAGCTGGACGGGGCTGCTGTGTTGGCCATGTTGCAGGACCGCTCCAAAGGTCAGCCTGGGGAGCAGGTTCTCCACTGCAGGTAGTTTTTTCTGTTCCCAGCGGGCAAGTTCGGCAACCGCCTGCCGGTTCGGCAGCGGCGGCGATTCGACCAGCAGGTTGCCGTTATGCAGGGCGACGGCATTCTGGACCATGGTGTCGTTGACCCCAACCATAATGGCACCCAGCACGATCAGCATGGCGACGCCGAGAGCGACTGAAATGAAGGTGATCAGGGTGCGCCGGCGGCGGCGCAAAACCGAGCGCAAGGCAAAGCGCAGCCAAAAAATCATGGCTGGTTTTCCTCCCGCAGATCGTTCCGTTCCTGCATGATCGATTTCTGGACCAGCAGTCCGAGGGCGGCGGTCTCTTTGATGCTGAATTCCGGAAGATAACGGCAGAAAGCCTGCTCCGCCCCTTGAAAGTAGTTGATTGCGGTTCTGATGCTTCTGGCTCTGGCGCTTTCGAGTTGTTCGGCGACAGCCTCGGCTGCGGCAGGATGGGGTGTCTGCAGGTATTTTTCGAGCAGTCGCCGTTCATGGGGATCCTCACCGTGAAAGGCCTGGGAAATGACGATGTTATGGTGTTGCCGGGTCAGATCGTCCGCGACATCTTTGAGATCGTCGAGGATCTGGCAGCCGATGCCGAAATCGGCCAGAGCTTTGGCAATATGCTTCGATCGCTCCGGGTCTGTGGCATCCAGGCGCTGGGCCAGGCGCACCGGGGTGCTGAACAAGGAGCCGGTCTTGCGCGGGTGGATTTGCTGGAGGACCGCTTCGACCGTCGGAATTTGCTGGGTCAGATGCGATTCTTCCTCATGCTCTTCGATACCGCTCGGAATCAACAGCGCCAGGACCTCATTCAACACTTTTTTGGCCAGCTGTTTATCCATATGCTCTGCCCCGAGTTCATTCAGGACATGTTTTGCCAGCACCATATCGCTGGTCATGATGGTCAGGACCGAACGGAATCTGATCCCGCCACCGGGCAGATCAAAGGGGATCACGCTCTTATATTCATTATCCAGCAGGTTGTCACAACCGGTGACCTGGGCACGCAGGCATTGGTAGATCATGGCAAAAAACGGCAGGCGTTCCGGAGCCACTCCGGCCGCTTCAGCAGCCATAATGAACAGGGTGGAAAAGAGATTACGCTCCAGACTGAGCTGTTCCGCTTGGAGAGGGAGCAGGCTAACCTGGCCACCAAGCGTTTGGGTGCAGGCCTGGTGGAAATTCTGTACCGTTTGCTGCTGAATATGGAAAGCCCGTGCCCAGGGCGGGCAAGCCATGAGAATCGTTACCGGACTCTGGTTCATGAGCCTCTCCGGGCGTGGAGTACGCTGATGTAACCTGCGAAACGACCGCGTTCAGTAAGGTCCAGGCATCCGCAGGCGGTGATTTCCCGGCGCAGTAAACCGTCCATGTTCTCTTTTATTTCCGGTTGTCGGAACAGTTTCCAGGCGGTCCAGGACATGAGCCAGCCCAAGGCGGTGTAGGGTCGGTCCATGTCGGCGATGAGCAGTTCTCCTGCGGGTTTGAGGACCCTGCGGATTTCCCTGAGGGTCTGCTGTTTCAGGGTGCGATCGATATGATGGAAAAACAAGGCCGAAGTGACCAGATCAAAGGAGGCCTCGGCATAGGGGAGAGCTTCGCCGAGAGCCTGACGAAAATGGCAATTGGAGCTGCTGCGCTTGCGGGTGGCCACCTCTATCATCGGCCGGGAGGCATCAATACCGATGACCTCCAGTTGGGGATGGCGCCGGGCGATCCTGGCGGTCAACAGTCCGGTCCCACAACCGATATCAAGAATGCGGGCGCCGTCCGCCAAGTTGATTTGTTCGGCCAGCCAGTGATTGAGGCGCGCTTCCTGACCAAGGGTGACCAGCGGCTGAACCGCATCGTAAATCCTGGCCGCTTTGACAAGGACCCGGCCACGGGTTGGTAATGCTGCCGGTGGGGCTTGCTGGTTGTTGGAATCGTTCACAAAAACCCTTTCCAGGCATTTCTGAAAAACGGTGGATCGTTAAATTGCTATATTCCAAGTATAATTGTAAACTTTATCACGAGCACTCATTCAGGGGGTAAAAAAAATCCGCCAAAGGAGGCTGCCTCGATGGAACCCAGAATTCTCATTCCGGTCAATGATTCACCCACCACCCGCAAAACCATTGACGATATCTTGTCCTACCGAGAACGCTTTCCGGCTAAGCTGGTTCTGCTTCATGTGGTGGATGACCAGCTCGCCTATCGAATGATCCCTGATTTTCAGATCGAAATGGTCAGGGAGAATGCTGAAAAATCAGCTCGGCAGCGCTTAACCGGGTTGGCGGAACAGCTCCGGGCCGCAGGCTTTGAAATAGAGCTGCGGCTTGAATTCGGTGCGCCCAGGCGAGTGATCCCCGCGATTGCCAACGCAGAAGATTTTCAACTGCTGGTGATCGGGCGCAAGGCCGGCAGCGGAGAAATCCGCGATGTCTTATTCGGGTCAGTGGCCAATTATGTCCTGCATAACGTCAGGTGTCCGGTGCTGCTTTTCTAGCAGGAAAAATCCGCTTCAGCCGATCCCGGGCGAAACAGCCACAGACCTAACCCTCCACGGAGAGTTTTGGCGGGGTCTGCTATCTTTTCGCTGTCGAAAGGCTCAGGGCAGAGATCTCAGGTGTTTTTCCGCATGGCAAATATTATGCTAATAATTTACCCATATGCTGCATCCATAGCGGTGGAAAACAGGCACTGAATGCTCCGGATTTCAGCGAATCCGGCCTGAGGAGAAAGAAATGAAGACCAAGGAAATAGCCCGATGGGCCGGAGTCATCGAACAGGAAGCCCGGCAGCGGGTCGGAGTGGCGGTTGCCAGGGATAATCAGAAAAAAAGCGCGGTTCAGGCTGCGGCCTGCGCGCTCTGGGCAAAGCATTTTCCGAAAAAGGGGGCGGTGAACGCGGAAGGTATTTTTATTTCGCGACACATCCTGGTCGGAGGAATGGCCGCTGCTGAAAAGGCGGAATGGCCTTTGGAAAAAGCGCTCAGGCCGCTTTGCATAGGTCTGCTTAATGCGACTTTGAGCAAGCAGAAAAATTTTATCGAGGCTGCTGAAGAGATAACCAGGGCCGCGATTCAGGCCGCTCTGTTGGCTGATTTTGATGCCTGTAAAATGACCGAAGAAGTGGTTGGTGCTATTCTTAAAGCCGGGCGGGACAAAAAGTACAAAAGCGGCGACCTGTTGAAAACAATCTCTCGCTCGGCGGTGCTTGCGGCCCGCTCGGCACCGCAGAAAAAATCGGATCTGCTTGAGCCTATGCTGATGGATCTGCTGGAAGGAAAAATCGATCTCAGCGTCGATGAGGAAGAGTAGCTAGTGTCCCGTACGGTTCGTTCTCTATCCCAATTCCAATCATTTTTGCCGCTGTCTACGTTCTGCCTTCTCGGCTTAGCCCAAACTAAGCCTGCGGCGGCACGCCTTGACAGCAACAAAAATGACTCAAAATTAATTCAAATAACTAACCAAACGGGACACTATGCAGGACATGGGGTCCGCCGTTGATGAAAGCGCAGTCTTCCGGAGGAGCGCTGCCACTTAGAACCGAAGACGTCAGCCGACCAATCAAGAGGGCTGGCTTTACTCGTCTTCTCCGCTCAGCTGTTCAAGCATGGCTTTGGCAAAGTTTTTCGCCCTGCCACCCGGAGCCATCATGCCATAGGCCATCGCTTCCCGCAGTTCCTCTTCCGTAGCACCGTTCTGCTTCGCGACCGCGAAGTGTTTTTTCATTCAATCGGGACAATGGACCGCCACGGCACAGGCAACCCGAATTAATTCACGGGTCTTCAGATCGAGGACTTCGCTGTATTCGAAATCGAAAAATTTTTTCCGGATTTTCATCGCCACCTCCTTGCTCCGACTGGCCGGGTGTTTTTGGCTTTTGATAATGACCCTTCTCCTGCCCGGGTTCGTTGTCCGGGGCAAATTATTTTTCTGGAACCTGGCTGGTCTCAGGCGATATGCAGGGCAACATGATGTTCCTTCAAGCAAGCGATAATTTCTTTGGGCGGTTCCTTATCGCAGAACAGCGCACTGATCTGGGACAGATGAGCGAGTTTAACCACGGCATTGCGACCGAACTTGGTATGGTCGGTGGCTAGAAAGACTTTGCGGGAGTTTTCAATGATGGCCTGGGCCACACGAACCTCATGGTAGTCATAGTCGAGCAGGGTGCCGTCCGAATCGATGGCTGAAACGCCGATGATGCCGAAATCGACTTTGAACTGATGGATAAAGTCGATTGTGGCTTCGCCGGTAATGCCCCGGTCACGACTGCGGACCACTCCGCCGGCAATGATCACCTCACAGGTCTTGTTGCCACTCAAAATGGTCGCAACATTCAGGTCGTTGGTGATGACCCGCAGCCCCTCATGATCGCGCAGGGCTCTGGCAACCTCTTCGGTCGTGGTGCCGATATCGATAAAGACCGACGCCCGGTCCGGGATATGTGCGGCAACCTTCTGCGCGATCTTCTTTTTTTCTTCCAGCATCAGGACCTTACGGGTTTCATAGGCGACATTTTCAACACTCGAATTCAGTCCTACTCCACCATGAAAACGTCTGACCAGGCCATGTTTGCAAAGTTCATTGATATCGCGGCGAATGGTCTGCGGGGTGACATCAAAATTCTGGGCCATTTCATCGACGGCGGCAAACCCCTGTTGCCGGACCAGATCGACGATCTGCTTCTGCCTCAGATTAAGATTCACGTCCATTTTTGGTGCGGTCATTTTTTCCTCACTGCAGATATGTATTCTTAAAACCGATTCTATTAAAGCATGGAATCGGAATAGTCACTTAGTAAAAAACTTATCGCGCAAGCGAATCTATCATATTTGGACGAATCTTGACATGTTGTATATGGAATAATGTTTCGTTACGAAAGGCAACATGCATTATTTTAGAGCGGCCTTCGACGAGGATAACCTTTTGAATTTTAGTAATAAAAATATCTTTTTTGCCTGAAATTTAACATCTTTATAAAGCGTTTTCGAGAGCGATTTTAGCAGGGCAGCGCGACTGGCGACGCTTAATTGCGCCTTTAAAAGAGCTATTTTAGTTCGAAATCGAATTATATTCGTAATTTTTTTTCGATATAGAACATAATTCTGTTGCAACCTTAACTATTCTCATGCTAGTTTTCGCTCTAGAATACTGTTTGGTTGGTGTCGAACATTTCAGACAGCCCGGCAAGATGAGGACTGTGCCTAGTAAGTACATCGCAAGGGAGGTGGCGGCAGGAGGGTAGGAAACATAGGCGTTTTCTTTTCAATGTGGTCACAAAAAAAATCAGCAAAAGGAGCAAGCGGATGAATATTTTTCTTGGAGAATTATTCGGTACGGCCATTCTGATTGTGCTTGGCTGTGGGGTTGTCGCAAACGTTGTCCTGGAGGATTCCAAGGGGCAGAACTCTGGGTGGATCGTCATTACTGCCGGGTGGGGATTCGCCGTTGCCATCGCCGTTTATGTTGTCGGCTGGATCAGCGGAGCTCACATTAATCCAGCGGTGACCATCGGATTCCTTGCCCTCGGTCAAATCTCATTCTCGCAAGCTCTGTTGTATTTTGCCGGCGAGTTCAGCGGTGCTTTTGTCGGCGCTGTAATCGTCTGGCTCGCCTATTTGCCGCACTGGTCAAAAACCGAGAATGCGGATCTCAAGCTGGCTGTTTTCTGCACTGGTCCCGCCATTCGCAATACCTTTGGAAACTTTATCTGTGAAGTCATCGGTACCGCCGTACTCATGATTGGCGTACTGGGGATTTTCAATGCCAATAACGGAATCGGCAGCGGAATGGGACCCTATGCGGTAGGTATTCTCGTTTTCAGCATAGGTCTTTCCCTTGGTGGTCCCACCGGTTATGCTATTAATCCAGCTCGTGACCTGGCACCGCGGATTGCCCATGCCTTATTGCCGATTCCAGGTAAGCGTGATTCAGACTGGGCTTATGCCTGGATTCCGGTCGTCGGCCCGGCCCTCGGTGCTGTTATCGGAGCCTTCCTGTATCAGGGCATCGTCGGTCTCCTTTAATTCGAACTCGTTTCTGCTAGCTCTGCTAGCAGCCATGACAGGAGAGTTTTTATGGCCAAGTATGTTGCAGCAATTGACCAGGGTACCACCAGCTCACGTTGTATGATTTTTAACCACGCCGGAGAACCGGTATCTTCCTCACAGCTTGAACATGAACAGATCTATCCCCAGCCGGGTTGGGTTGAGCATGATGCCATTGAAATCTGGTCCCGGACCAAGGAGGTCATCCATGACGCCCTGGAAAAAGCCGGTCTGGTGGCCGCTGATATCGCCGCTGTCGGGATTACCAACCAGCGGGAAACGACTGTTGTCTGGGATAAAAAAACCGGCCAACCCTATTACAATGCCATTGTCTGGCAGGACACCCGAACCGATGAAATCTGCAACAAACTAGCCGAAGATGGCGGTCAGGATCGTTTCCGCGCCAAGACCGGGTTGCCGCTGGCCACCTATTTTTCCGGACCCAAGATCAAGTGGTTGCTTGACAACGTCAAAGGACTGCGTGCCGCCGCCGAAAAAGGCGATGCCCTGTTCGGCAACATGGATACCTGGATCCTCTGGAAACTCACGGGCGGCGTCAACGGTGGCGCTCATATGACTGACGTGACTAATGCCTCGCGGACGATGTTGATGAATCTTGATGGGACCCAGTGGGATGATGAAATCCTTGCTATCATGGATATCCCGAAAGCGATGCTGCCGGAAATCCGCCCCTCCAGCGATCCTGATCTTTATGGCTACACCACGGTCCAGGGTCCGTTCGGCGGGAAAATACCGGTGTGCGGGATCCTCGGTGATCAGCAGGCAGCAACCGTCGGGCAGACCTGCTTCGAGCCCGGGGAAGCCAAAAACACCTACGGAACTGGTTGCTTCATGTTGCTGAATACCGGAACCGAAATCGTTCATTCCAAAAACGGCTTGCTGACCACCCCTTGCTACAAATTTGGCAAAGAGCCGACGGTTTACGCCCTGGAAGGCTCCATTGCCATCGCCGGAGCGGTTGTCCAGTGGCTGCGTGACCAGATGCGTCTGATCAATACTGCTGCGGATGTGGAAAACCTGGCGCGGATGGTCAAAGATAACGGCGATATGTATTTTGTGCCGGCTTTCTCCGGCCTGTTTGCACCCTATTGGAAGAGTAATGCCCGTGGCGCCATCGTTGGTATGACCCGCTATCTGACCCGCGGTCATTTCGCCCGTGCCGCATTGGAGGCTGTTGCTTACCAGACCCGTGAAGTGCTGGATGCCATGGAAGCCGATTCCGGGGTCAAGCTCCAGGCCCTCAAAGTTGACGGCGGGATGGTTGCCAATGAGTTGCTGATGCAGTATCAGGCCGATGTCCTTGGTGTTCCGGTCACTCGGCCGATGGTTGCCGAAAGTACTGCTTTGGGTGCCGCCTATGCTGCCGGCCTGGCCGTGAATTTCTGGAAAAATATCGATGAAATGAAACGGAACTGGGGTGTGGATAAAACCTGGCAACCGTCGGAAGACGATACCGCACGCGTCAAAAACTATGGGAAATGGAAGAAAGCAGTCACCAGAACCTTCGACTGGATCGATTAATCGTACCGTTCCGGTTGGAAGATAACAAGCAAGCAGCCCTGCTTCGGCATTGACCGAAGCAGGGCTTTTTTTGCAGATAATCCCCTCGGAAAAGGCGGCGAAAAATGGCTTTCTCCCGCCTTGGCAAAGCAATCATTTACCAGCTCGGCGTTGGTTTTATGGACTTGGCAGGTGCCTTGAAACCGCCCGAGAGGGTGTCAGCGGCAACCGGAAATGGTTTGCTGTGCGGACTGTGGCGCGACGCTGTGCCGGAACGGCGCGGGCAAAGCCGAGGTCGGTATTGACTTGGCTCAGCAACAACAAAGCCCTGCTCCGTTATTTATCGGACCAGGGCTTTGTTGTTAGACAAGGGACTGAAAAACTCAGTCGATCACGACCAGCAGGTCGCCTTTTTTGACGTTGTCGCCGATATCGCAGTTAATCGACTTGATCTTGCCGGTAGTGGTTGCCTTGAGGGCATTTTCCATCTTCATGGCTTCCAGCACCAGGATGGTCTCGCCGGCGGTGATGTCATCGCCGACCGCTTTTTCCAGGCGCAGGATCAGCCCCGGCATGGGAGCGGCAATACCGCCATCAATGGGTGCTTCGGCATCAGCAGCTTTTGCCGCGTCGGCACCAGGTTTGCGCGGAGCCTTGGCGATGCGCCGCGGAGCATTGCCGACCGGACGGACCACCGGGGTCGGTCCTTCTTCGTCGACTTCGATCTGGAAATATTCGTTGTCGACATACACGTTGAAGGTTCTGGCATTGGCGCTTTTGGCCGGGACATCCGGTTTTTCAATGAGCAGGCCGGCCTTGGCTTTTTCGATATCAGCCATGACTTTCCGGCCCTCTTCAAGAGAGCGCGGTTGCAGTTCTTTTGGCATCTCCTCCTGGCCGTATTTGTACTTGAGGAATTTTTTGCCGGTGACCGGGTAGATGGCATAAAGAACGGCATCGTCGATATCCTTTGCCAGATCGCCGATTTCTGCCTTGGCGTGTTCCAACTCAGGCTCAAGAATTTCCGCCGGACGGCAGGTGATCGGCTCGTTGCCGCGCGAATAGTCGCTGAGCGCTTTCTGTTGGACCTCGGCGTCGATGGGGATGGCCGTTTTGCCGTACAGACCGTAACAGAGATCCTTGACCTGTGCCGTAATCATCTTGTAACGCTCTTCAGGAGTGTCGAAGAGCACATTGTTGACCGTTTGAGTCCCGACGATCTGACTGGTCGGGGTGACCAGCGGGATCTGGCCGAGTTCGCGGCGAACCCGGGGCAGTTCTTCAAAGACCTGCGGCAGTTTGTCCAGGGCATCCATCTCCCGCAACTGGTTGACCAGGTTGGAGAGCATACCGCCCGGGGTCTGGTGAAGCAGGACATTGATATCGATGGTCGACAGCTTGGTGTCGTCGAGCAAATGACGGTACTTGGGAACAATATCCCGTTCCAGGATGACATTGATGGCTGCCAGGGCATGGATGTCAAAGCCCGTGTCGCGGTCGGTGCCGAGCAGGGTCATCACCAGCGGTTCAATGGCCGGGTGTGAGGTCCGATTGGCGTAAGGAGACATGCAGGTATCAAGGATATCCACCCCGGCTTCAATAGCCTTGAGGTGGGTCATGGCTGCCATTCCTGATGTGCAGTGACTGTGTAGGTGCAACAGCACATTCGGGACCGCCTCTTTGATGGCCCGGATCAGTTGGTAAGCATCGTAGGGCGCAATCAGCCCGGCCATGTCCTTGATGCAGATGGAGTCGGCGCCGAGTTCCTCCAAAGCCTTGGCTTTTTGGACAAAGTATTCGAGGCTGTAGACCTCACCACCTAGCCGGGGCTGGGTCATGGTGTAGCAGATACAGCCCTGGAAATGTTTGCCAGCCGCTTTGATGGCAGGAACAACGGTCTCGAAATTGCGATAATCGTTGAGAGCGTCAAAGGTCCGGAATATATCCATACCGTTTTCAGCGGCCCGCTCAACAAAGGCCTTGGCCACATCATCGGCGTAGTTCCGGTACCCGACCAGGTTCTGCCCACGCAGCAGCATGGAGAACGGGGTCTTGGTAATATACTTTTTCAAGGTCCGCAGGCGTTCCCAGGGATCTTCGCCGAGGAACCGGTGCATGGTGTCGAAAGTGGCGCCACCCCAGGTTTCCAGTGCCCAAAAACCGATGTTGTCCAACATCTCGGCAACCGGAATCATATCTTCGGTGCGGCCACGGGTGGCAAACAGGGATTGATGCCCGTCGCGCAGGGTCACGTCCATGATTTTAATGGGGTTCGCGGCGGCGGGGCGGTCTTTTGAATAGTTCAACGGGGTCATATTGACCTGGCCGTGATTGTTCATGTGCTGTCCTCCTGGTTTTTGGCTTACCGGAAATTAATGGCTTTGAGCAGGCTGCGCTGTTGCATCATGTTGCTCTGTTGGGCCTGCACGAAACGTCCGGATCTGCTCCAGGCTTGATTGCGATGAGACAGGTCGAGGGCGGCTTGTTCTTCTTCGGCTTTGAGGTACGCTGAGACTGCGGCCAGCGCTGCTGCTAATTTTTGTTTGCTGTTCATGGTGACTCCTGTCAGTCGTTAGAAATAGGTCTATTGCCTGAGGGTGTTGAAAAAGTCCCGCCCGAGTCTTTTTCAACGGCACAGATCAATTCTGCGCCAGCAAGTTTCCTGTTCTATATAAAAGCTTCTGTTTTGTTCCATGGGCCCACAAGGGGCTGTCTCTCTGCAAAACATTCAAGTCCCGCCTCACCTCACCGGAGAGGCGGGATGGTACTGCGATCAGAGGGGAATATTGCCATGCTTTTTAGCCGGACGTTGTTCCCGCTTGGTACACAGGATCTCCAGGGCATCGATCAGTCGGGCTCTGGTTTGGGCCGGTTCAATGACTGCGTCGATATGGCCCCGGGCGGCCGAGCAATAAGGATTGGCAAACATCTGCTCGTATTCTTCTTTGCATTTTTGCCGTTCAGCCGCTTTATCCTCTGCTGCGTCAATCCGTTTCTTATAGATGACGTTGGCTGCTCCGTCGGCGCCCATGACCGCGATTTCGGCTGTCGGCCAGGCAAAAGCCATATCGTTGCCCAGGTCTTTGGCGTTCATGGCCAGATATGATCCGCCGTAATCTTTACGCACCGACAACAGCAGTTTGGGAACCGTGGCTTCCGAGTAACTCCACAACAGTTTGGAGCCATGATTGATGATGCCCGACCACTCCTGGTTGGTCCCAGGCAAGTAGCCGGGCACATCTGCGATGGTCAACATGGGTATGTTAAAGGCATCACAAAAGCGAATGAAACGGGAAGCTTTGTTAGAGGCATTAATATCAAGACAACCGGCCATAACCTGGGGCTGATTGGCGATGATGCCGATCGACCGGCCGTTGAGGCGGGCAAGGGCAACGATGATATTCGGTGCGTAATGCTCATGGGGTTCAAAGAATTCACCATCGTCAACGATATGGGCGATGACTTCTTTCATGTCGTAGGCGGCACTGGGGCTGTCTGGGATGATGCTATTCAGTTCCGGGATCAGCCGAGCCGGATCGTCTCCGCTTGGAAATACCGGGGGCTCTTCCATATTATTGGAGGGTAGGTAGGAGAGCATGATTTTGATCTGCTCGATGCAGTCGGCATCATCCTCACAGGCAAAGTGGGCGACCCCGCTTTTGCTGTTGTGGGTCATGGCTCCGCCCAGTTCTTCCATGCTCACCTCTTCGCCCAGTACGGCTTTGATAACCGCCGGGCCGGTGATGAACATATGGCTGGTTTTTTTCACCATGAAGATAAAATCGGTCATGGCCGGAGAATAAACTGCGCCGCCGGCGGCCGAACCCATGATTGCGGAAATCTGCGGAATGACACCGGAACACAAGGCGTTGCGGCGGAAAACCTGACCGTAGCCGGAAAGGGAATCGACCCCTTCCTGGATCCGCGCGCCGGCTGAATCGTTCAGGCCGACCATCGGACAACCGGCTTTTTCAGCCAGGTCCATGACTTTACAGATTTTAGCCGCATGCATTTCGCCAAGGCTGCCGGCCCGGGCAGTGAAGTCCTGGGCAAAGGCGAAGACCGGGCGGCCATTGACGTAGCCGTGACCGGTGATCACGCCATCGGCCGGGACCTCGACTTTATCCATGTCGAAATTGGTGCAACGGTGTTGGACAAACATGTCCAGTTCACGAAAGGTTCCTTCATCAAACAACAGATCCAGGCGTTCACGTGCGGTGAGTTTGCCTTTGGCTTTGTGTTTTGCGACTGCGGCTTCGCCACCCATCTGCAGAACTTTAGCCTGTTTCTCTTGCAGCAGTTTGATGGCGTCTTCTGTCCTGCCCATCGAAATGACTCCTTTATTACGTTAAAGTTGCTTGGTTTTCTTGCCTGACAATGTTCCTGGCTGTGGTTCCTGCCAGAGCATTGTGCAGCAACAAAATAATCCGATTTTTACCTGAAACGAATGAAGTGACGCTTATGTCGAAAATAAAGCTCAGTCAGACGCTTTCGACGACAGCATTAACTTCAATTGTCGGCATCAAGTAACGGGGTAATGCCCGATGCCATGACTTCTCTCAGGGTAAGTTGGCGTTTGATGCGTTGGCCCTCATCCCTAAGGTAACGCATCGCTTGATTCCCGCCCGGAAAACAAAGCAGACTCTCCGCTCTAAAAGAGCAATACAAATAAGATATGAATGGATGTCACTGTCCGTACTCTGGGGGACATCCTGGTGGCTGTCAACGGAACGTTGATAACCGGTATGAATTTGGCTCCAACAAGCCTATATCCCAGATTGAAAGAACAAACGCGAAACTATATATCAGCTTTATTGTGAAACTACAATATGCCTTGCAGGAAAAAAATTCCCTTGCAAGCGCATAGCTTGTCGATTGCAGAAGACGTTTTTGCCGTTGAAAACATTATCGTCGAGTTCGTCTTCAATACGCAACAGCTGGTTGTCTTTGCAGACGCGATCGCTCCGATCCCGCGAAGCGGTCTTGATCTGCCCGGCGTTGGTGGTGCTGTTTGCCGCTGCGGTGGGAAACCACCGTGGTGTCACCGGCACGCTTGGCCATTTCAATGGCTTCGAGGGTTTCCCTCGGAGTGCCGACCTGATCGACTTTGATCAGAATGCAGTCGGCAATCCCTTTCTCAATCTAACCAGTTAGGGTCTGGTGAAGCTGACGATTTTGATGAAATCATCCGCCTGCAGACTGGCCCCTCCGACCAGAGCCCCATCGATATTGGGCTGAGTCATCAGCTCGTCAATATTCGCCGGTTTGACACTGCCACCATAAAGGATCCGGCTCTTCTGCGCGCAGTCGTGTCCGAACAGTTTGCCGAGGGTATCACGAACAAAGGCATGAACCTCTTCAGCTTGCGCGCTGGAGGCGGTTTTTCCGGTTCCGATGGCCCAAACCGGTTCATAAGCGACCACGACTTCGCCAGCCTGTTGGGGGAGGACCTGGCGCAGCCCGGAGACCAGTTGTTCTTTAAGGATAGTCAACATTTGGCCACTTTCCCGTTCTTCCAGGGTTTCGCCGATACAGAGAATAGGCCGCAGGCCGCTGCTCAATAGGGCGACAACTTTCTGGTTGATAAAGGCATTGCTTTCTCCGCACAGTTGGCGCCGTTCCGAATGGCCGATAATGCCATAAGCGCAGCCGCAATCTTTTAATTGTTCTGCGGAGATTTCACCGGTAAAGGCGCCGCTGGGGCGCGGGTAACAGTTCTGCCCGGCGACCGCGATGGCCGAATCCCGGACAGTCGTGACAACAGTGTTCAGCAGTGTGAAAGACGGAGCGACGACGATATCAATATCAGTCATCGTGCCCAGGGAGTCTTTCAACTCTTTGGCCAGGGCTGCTGCCTCGGCCAGGGTTTTATGCATCTTCCAGTTGCCGGCAATCAGGGGTTTGCGCATCTTATTGGTCTCCCGTGGGATTGATGATGTCAGGTTGTTCAAGGCCGCTGTCAGACAGGGTCTTTGCATGTGGAACCCTGAGGAATTCCCCACTTCCGGACGGGATGTGGGCCGTTTTATCCAGCATGGAAAGGGACCCTTTCGCAACAGTTTCAGGGGTGCAGAGGTGACAAAAAGCCACCTCTGCACTGATCAGGCCGAGGGGCCTGTTACTTTTCGGAGATGTACTTGACCAGATCGAGGACCCGGTTGGAATAACCCCATTCGTTGTCGTACCAGGACAGGACCTTGACCAGAGTACCGCCCATGACCGCGGTCGAGGGGGCATCAACAATTGATGAAGCCGGGTTACCATTGAAGTCTTTGGATACCAGCTCCAACTCGCAGAATTCGAGAATCCCTTTTAGCGGACCTTCAGCGGCAGCTTTCAAGGCGGCATTGACCTCTGCAACGGTCACGCTTTTTTCGGTTTCCACCACCACATCGACCAGAGAGACATTCGGCGTTGGGACGCGGACCGCCAGGCCGTCCAGCTTGCCCTTGAGTTCGGGCAGAACCAGAGACACCGCCTTCGCCGCCCCTGTGGTGGTCGGGATCATCGACAGCGCTGCCGCCCGGGCGCGGCGCAGGTCTTTGTGGGGCAGGTCGAGGATGCGCTGGTCGTTGGTGTAGGAGTGAATAGTGGTCATCATCCCTTTGACAATGCCGAAAGATTCGAGCAGCACCTTGGCCACAGGGGCCAGGCAATTGGTGGTGCAGGACGCATTGGAAAGAATATGATGCTCGGCGGCATTGTAAGCTGCTTCATTGACCCCCATGCAGATGGTCAGATCGACATCTTTCCCCGGCGCGCTGATGACCACCTTCTTGGCTCCGGCAGCGATATGTTTTTGCGCCCCGGCGCGGTTGGTAAACAGGCCGGTCGATTCAATAACGATATCAACCCCGAGTTCACCCCAGGGGAGAGCTGCCGGATCACGTTCACTGAGAATTTTGACAGCTTTACCATTGACGATCAGGTTGCTGCCTTCGGTGGCGACAGTGCCACCGAAAATGCCGTGAACGGAGTCGTATTTGAGCAGGTGTGCCAGGGTCTCGGCATCGGTGAGATCGTTAATCGCGACGATATCGATATCGGCACAATCCCGGGCAGCACGAAACAGGTTGCGACCGATACGGCCAAAGCCATTAATTGCGATTTTTTTTGCCATGCTGAGTCTCCTTTTAATGCGATGGTTAGATGGCTGTCTGGTGTCGTTTGGACGTTCAGGTGCTTGCCTCAAGGCGATGAACTTTCATCAGGTTGGTCGGGCAGGACCCCGCGGACGGGCTGCCCATGGTGACCACCGTGAGATCGCCGGGTTGCAAAACTCCGGCCTTGATGGCAACGTCGCTGACCGCACGAATCTGGGCTTCGGTGTTACCTTCGTGATGGACCAGCAAGGAATGTACGGCGGCGTACAATGATAAGCGGCGTTGGACCCGGGAAGATGGGGTGACGGCGTAGATCGGCAAGGCCGGACGGTATTTGGAAACCAGCGCAGCGGTACTGCCGGATTGCGTAAAGGCCAGGATCGCTTTGGCGTTGATGTTTTCAGCCAGGCGGCAGGCGGCCTGACCGATGCCTTCACTGAGAAGTTTATCGTTCCGGGGCTGATCCGGTGGATTAAAGCTGTTGTTTTTGAGGACGGAATCGGTTTCCACATCGCGCGCGATCCGGTCCATTAAAGCGACTGCCGCTACGGGGTATTGGCCGGCAGCAGTTTCCGCCGAGAGCATGATGGCATCGCTACCGTCCAGGATTGCGTTGGCGACATCGGAGACCTCAGCCCGGGTGGGGCGCGGGTTGCTGATCATGCTTTCCAACATCTGGGTTGCGGTGATCACCGGTTTTCCGACCAGGTTGCACTTGCGGATAATCTGCTTCTGGATGAGCGGAACCTGTTCAGGGTTCATTTCGACCCCGAGATCGCCGCGGGCCACCATGACCCCGTCGGTCACGGCCAGGATGGCGTCAAAGTTTTCCACCGCTTGAGGCTTTTCGATTTTGGCGATCACCGGGATATCGGCTTTGGCTTGGTTGAGAATGTCTTTAATTTCAGTGACGTCGCTGGCCCGGCGAACAAAAGACAGGGCGATATAATCCACCTCGTGGCTGATGCAGAAGCTGAGATCGTGGAGATCTTTTTCGGTCAGGCAGGGGGCGGCCACGGCTGCTCCCGGCAGGTTAATTCCTTTGCGATCCTTGAGCGTGCCGCCGAATTTGACCCGGCAGCGGATATCGGTGGCGCTGCAGTGCAGAACCTCCAGCTCCATGAGGCCATCATCAAGGAGGATTCTTTCCCCGGGAGCAACGCACTTCGGCAGCTCAGGGTAGCTGGTCGGGATCAGCTGGCCCTCCCCTTCAATGGATCGGGTGGTCAGGGTGACCTCCTGGCCGGCCACCAGTTCGAGTGCGCCGTCTTTCATGCAACCGGTGCGGATTTTCGGTCCCTGCAAGTCGGCGAGAATGGCAACGGGTTGCTGCAGCTGCGCCGCCACCTCGCGGATTCGTCCGATCAGGACCTGCTTGTCAGCATGATCACCGTGAGAAAAGTTCAGCCGGAAAACGTTGACTCCGGTTTGAACAAGTTTTAGCAGTTGCGCGGACGAAGAGCTGGCCGGGCCGACGGTAGCAACAATTTTGGTACGTCGAAACATGAATGTCCTCTGCCATGAAGCTATTTAGTTTTCATCCGGAAACGGCTCTTTTCCGTTGTAGCGGCGTCAATCTACGGACTTCCTTGTGCGGCGTATCGGGACACGCCTCCGCGCAAGTTCTTGATTTTCTTGCCACAACGGAAAACTTAATTATTGCCAGAGTTCCCGGATGACAATTTTTTAAATAGCGATATTCAGCCGTTCATTGACCAGGCGTTGTTCGGCCTCCTGGCGGGCGCTGTCCCAGCCCAGGGTTTCGGCCATCAGTTCGATGACCCGGGGGGCAACCTGTTCCGAGGCCGCTTTATCAATCAATGCCAACGGCAGGCGGCGAACCAGGACATCGATTGCATGCAGGGCAAATTCATGCTGCGCAGCATAGACGACCTCCGCCTCGATATAGGGATGGTCGGCATGCAGCCTGGCGGCGTAGCCGCTGGTTGCCAGTGCGGCAACCTGGTCGGCCTGGTCGCCGTAAAAGTGGTGCATGTTTTTAGCCACCGCCGGATCCAGGCCGTATTGGGCTGCCAGCTGTTGATCGCCGTTGGCCTTGAAGCCGGCGCCGCCGACCACAGGATATTGCGTGGTCCGACAGGGTCCGGCGTTGTTAAGGGCAAAGGCCTTGATCGCCTGATTGATGGTATCTTCCGCCATGCGGCGATAGCTGGTCCATTTGCCGCCGACAATGGTCAGCAGCCCGGTATCGCTTAAGGAAATAACATGGTCGCGGACCAGGTTCGAGGTATCGGCGGCCTTGGGGTCGGAGACCAGCGGGCGCAGGCCGGACCAGGCTGCTTTGACGTCTGACCTGGAAACCTTAAGCGCGAAATACTTGCTGACGTGGCGCAACAGGTAATCGATCTCTTTCTCTGTGGTCGGAGGGTGCTCGACGATTGGGGCCGGGTCGTCGGTGGTGCCGATCAGGGCATGCCCCTGCCAGGGCAGAACAAAGAGGACCCGACCGTCCTCCGTCTTGGGGATCATCAGTCCGGTTTCCGGTGGCGCAAATTTTTTGTCCAGAACCAGGTGGATGCCTGAACTGGCCGACATGATCGGTTCTGCCTGGGGATCGTCCATTGTGCGGAGCAGGTCGCCGAACGGGCCGGTTGCGTTGATGACACCTTTGGCCGAAATGGTCCATTCATCTTCAGTCAGCTTGTCTTTGACGCTGACGCCGGTGACCTTTCCCGCCACTTTTTGCAAGGCCGTGACTTCCAGGTGATTGGTGACAACGGCACCTGCGGCAACAGCTGTCTTGACCAGGGCTATGGCCATCCGGGCATCGTTGAATTGCCCGTCATAATAAAGGATGCCCGCCTTGAGTCCTTCTGCCTTAATGCCCGGGAAGCGCTTCAGGGTTTCCCGGCGACTCAGGTAGGAGCTTTTACCGAGGCTTAATTTGCCGGCAAGGAAATCGTACAGCTTCAGTCCGGCAAGAACCTGCGGAACATCGATCCATCTGTAGAGAGGGGTGACAAAGGGGAGCGGATGGGCCAGGTGCGGGGCATTTTTCAGCAGAATGCCGCGCTCGTGCAGGCCTTCCTTGACCAGGTCATACTGCTCTTTGTCCAAGTGCTTGACTGCTTTTTCGAGATAGCGGACCCCGCCATGAACGAGTTTGGTGCTGCGGCAACTGGTTCCTTCGGCGAAGTCGTTTCTTTCCAGCAGGGCGACTTTTAGTCCCCTGCTGGCTGCGTCAACGGCAATACCGCAGCCGGTTGCGCCGCCACCGACGATCAGCAGGTCAAAGGTTGTTCCGTCCCGAAGTTGCTCAAGGGCTTCTTGTCTCGACATAAGCACCTCACTTTTTTAGGCTTTAGAGGAGCGCAAAGCGGACGCGCTGGGAATAAATTAATGTTCGAAAACGATCATAATACGCTGTTAAAATGTTTGCAAGTGAAAAAGTTCTGGAATGTCAATCCAACCCGGCAACAGCGTTTCCTAGAGTTGTTTGCGAATACTGTTTTAGGTCGGCAACCCAAGAAGATTATGACCACAGCGGAAGGTTTGTATATTTTTCCTGAGAGACTGGAAATTGTGTTTTCGATTCTGTTGGGAGAGTAGCGAGATGTGCGTTTTTTTTCAAAATTGAACATCAGCCCCGGTGCTGTTCTTGGCAACCTCTTGGTCGCCGGTGCCACCGGAAGGGCTGGTTTTCGATGAGGGACAAACAACACGGAGGCCACAGTGGCCTCCGTGCTCAGCTTTGCTGCCCAGGTCCGATTTGAATTTGGACGGGTTGGTTGTTTTAGAACTGGGAGCCGCTCATTCAGCTTCTGCAGCCGGGACCACAGGGACGCATCATAGCTCCGCCGGACCGGCCCGGGCCGTCACAAGACCGGCCGCCCTGCCTGCCGAAGAATCCCCAGCCCATTTCCTTGAGCTGGTCAGCCTTTACCCGCTGCTCCGGAGTCAGAATTGAAGAGACGGCCTGCTGCATTTTGGCCCGTTGAACCATCATTTCGGTTCTTAAATCAGCTTGCTTCTGCGCGATAGCCCGGAATTCGGCCTCATTGAATGTGTCTGCGGACCGATAGCTGTTCATTTCAGCGCGGCCGGCCAGCATCTTGTCACGGAGCGCCTGGTGGGCTTTCCACTGCTGGTCGAAAAGATCGGCAAGCTGTTGTTTCTGGTCGGCAGTCAGGTCCAGCACGACTGCCATGCGCTCAAGGCGTTGGCTGGCCCGCTGCTGGTGTTGCTCGTAGGTCATCGGAGCACCCATGCCAGCCCCTCTTGCCCCCGGGCCGGAGCAATTGCGGCCGTACCCGCCGCCCCAGGCAAAAGCTGACCCGGCGGTGAAAAGCAAAGCCATCAACAGGGTTGGTATCATCAACTGTTTCTTCATTGTGTGGTCTCCTTATGTTGGATGTTGGAGTGATTTCCGAATTGCTGATGGTGCAACTTTAACTCAACCTATCTGAAGTGTGGGTTAAGAGCTGTAAAGATATGTTAAGTTAGAAAAATCATGAAAACAGAGGCACTTAACAAATTTTTACATCAGCGCTGTCGCGTTTTCAGTATATTGATCGGAAGACCAAAAGGAGATCCTATGAAAGATATACTGGTGATTGATGATGACCTGGAATTGTGCGAACTGCTGACCGATTATTTGCAGGGCGAAGGGTTTTCCGTGTCTACTGTCAATCATGGGGTGACAGGTGCCGCGGAAGCTCTTGATGAAAGTCATGAGCTGGTTGTCCTCGATGTGATGTTACCGGGCCTGAATGGCTTCGACGTACTCCGAAAGATTCGTGAGCAGAGCAGGATTCCGGTGATTATGTTAACCGCCCGCGGCGATGATATCGATCGTATCGTCGGCCTTGAACTCGGGGCCGACGACTATTTACCGAAACCTTTTAATCCACGCGAACTGGTTGCACGCATCCGTGCCATTCAACGCCGCACTGAGCAATTGGAGCCGGCCGGAGCCAGGAAAACAACCGAGCTGAAGGTCGGGGATGTGGTGTTCAATGCGACCAGTAGAACGGTGAAACGAGGCGGGGAAAACATCGAATTGACCTCGGTCGAGTTCAATCTGCTGGAGGAACTGCTGGCCAATGCCGGGGACGTGATCAGCAGGGAGGATCTGGTGCAGAAGGTCCTGGGACGCCGCCTCTCCGCTTATGATCGCAGCATTGATGTGCATGTCAGCGCCTTGCGCAAAAAGCTGGGTCATTCCAGCGGCGGTAGTGAGCGCATCCGCACGGTGCGGGGAATCGGTTATATCTATTGTCGGCCGGAGAATGACGCCTGATGCGCAGCCTGTTCTGGAAGATTTTCCTTTATTTTCTGCTGATCATCGTGCTGGTCTCCGGGGTGGTTGTGGTCTTGACCTTTTTGCGCGACCAGGAGTTTCCGCCCTTGGCTCATCAGGGGTTTGCCCGGCGCGCGATTACCGATTACGGCCTGGACGCCATCAAGGTTTACGAACAGTCCGGGGTTGACCAGCTCGATCAATATGTCGATCGGCTGGCGGACAGTTCAGGGATCAGGCTGGTCCTGTTTGATCAGACTGGCCGCGCCCTGACCAAACGGATGGTGCCGCGGCGGATGCTGCGGATGGCGCAGCGGGCCATGCGCAGCGGGGAAATCGTTTTGCCGATGATGGGCGCGCACAACGGTTTGGCCGGAACCGTGGTTGCGCCCTCGGGAGCGACTTATGTGGTGTCTGTCAGCCTGCCGGAGCGGCCGCGGCCGAGGGACCTGGTGCGCGGGGTAACGCATGGCTTTCTGGGCTGGCAATTACTTTTATTATTGGCGGTAACAGCACTGGTTTGTTATGTGCTTGCCCGCTCCCTGACTTCCCCCATTGGACAACTGCGCTCGGCAACCCGGCGCTTCGCAGCCGGGGACCTGTCGACCCGGATCGGCAGTAAAATCGCCGGCGGCAATGAATTGGCCGGACTGGCGCGTGATTTTGACGAGATGGCGGAGAAAATAGAGGTGTTGGTCGGCTCCCAGCAGCGCCTGCTTCGCGATATTTCCCATGAACTGCGCTCGCCGCTGGCCCGGCTCGGTATCGCGCTGGAACTGGCCAGGCAGCATGAACATGGAGAGCCGCGCCGGAAAGCCCTGGATCGCATTGAGCTGGAGTCGGAGCGGATGAACGATATGATCGGTCAGTTGCTCAGTCTGACGCGTCTGGAAAGCCACCGCAGTGTCGTGCCCATGGAGCCGTTCGATCTTGCCGATCTTCTCGCGCGGTTGGTCAAGGATGCTGACTTCGAAGCGGCCAGCCGCAATTGTCATGTGCTGTTCAATGGTCCCGAGCAGTGCCAGCTGACCGGTTCAGAAGAGCTGCTCGCCCAGGCGTTTGAAAATATGATTCGCAATGCCGTGAAATATACCGCCGACGGCAGCGAAGTTCAGGTGACGTTGCGAGTTCACCAGCATGAGCTGATTGTGCAGGTCGCCGACCGTGGCCCGGGAGTTCCGGAAGAAAGCCTGACCAAAATATTTGCTCCCTTCTACCGGGTTGCTGACGATCGCGACCGTAAAAGCGGGGGCACCGGCATCGGCCTGGCCATTGCCCAACGCGCGGTGCATCTGCATCGTGGTTCGATTGCTGCCAGCAACCGGCCCGGTGGTGGGTTGCTGATTGAAGTTCGCCTTAATATTTAAATATATATATCTTGATTGAATGCCGGTGGCTGCGCTAAGATGGCGCAAACATATCAATGGAGCTCGTTATGGACTGGCTATATCTCATCGGAATCATCGTCGCCTGGTATGTATTGAACCGCTGGATTCTCCCGCGGCTGGGGATACAGACATGAATGGCGGACAGTTGTCAGCTTCCGCGTGACGGGAGCAAAAAAACAGGCTCAACGGAACAATCCGAGAAAAAATAATCACCCCAAAAAAGCTTCAGGGATCTCTGGATTCCTGAAGCTTTTTTGCTCCTTTTCTTGCGCCTTTCGACCGTGGCGGACTTCCTTTAAAACCACCACCTGAACAAATCCGGCAGATGACCAGGCCGGGCCAACTGCTGGTAATTACAGATAAGGTGAAAAGAGTTTGCAGAACGAATCGCGCAACCGCAACGGCAGGGAGCGCTGGTCCACTTCTTCCAGGGAAATTTCGCGGGAATTGCTGCGAGCCCGGTCAAAATGGCCGATTAGCTCAGCAACCGTCGGATGATCGAATATTTCAACATTGAATTCAAAGTTAAGCCGCAAACTGCGCGGATCCAGGTTGGCGGAGCCGACCAGGGCATATTCATCGTCGACCAGCAGCAGTTTGCTGTGCACGAAAGGCGGCGGCTGAAAGAAGATGTGGGTATTCAATTCCAGCAGTTCGAACAGATAGGCACTGGAAGCCCAGGCCACATAAGGCAGGTTATTTTTTTCCGGCAACAGGATGTCGACCCGCACGCCGCGCAGGGAGGCTGCATTGATGGCGGCCAACTGGGCACGATTGGGGATGAAGTAGGGGGTCATGATGCGGATATGACTTTTGGCGCAGGACATAGCGCCGATCAACAGCCAGTTCAGTTTTTCGTGCTGTTCATTGGGGCCGGCGCTGATGCCGCGGCAGCAGGCCGATCCGACCACTGGCGATGACGGCCAATCGCGCGGTTTCCGTTTGGAGCCGGTGGCAAAGTGCCAGTCTTCCATGAACGCATCGCGCAATTGGGCGCAGACCGGTCCTTCCAGCTGGAAATGAATGTCGATGACCCGCCGCGGATCCGAGTTATTGGCCAGGTGCTTTTGGCGGATGTTCATCCCCCCGGTAAAGCTTACGGTATGATCGACAACCAGCAGCTTCCGATGGTTTCTTAAATTGAAGTACAGACTTTGCGGCAGGGTCAGCGGCAGAAAAACCGCGGTCTGTACTTTAGTGTTTTTAAAATGGCGGCGAATTTTGCCGAAGGAATAGAGTTCTCCGTAGGCATCGATGAGCACGCGGACATCAAGGCCGCGTTCAGCAGCTGCGGTCAGGGCGGTTGCGAATTGCAGGCCGACAGCGTCGGGTTTGATGATGTAGCTGGAGAGGAAGACCGAATCTTTGGCGGCGTTGATGGCTGCCAGCATGGCCGGATAGGCCTGTTCGCCATTGTGCAGAACGGTAACTTTATTGCCGTACAGCAACGGCCGGCGGGTGACGGAATCGGACAGGGTGATCAGGGCCTGGCTGGTGCTGCTGGTTGGGAACTGTTTGAGATCGGCCGGGTGGGGCGGTTGATTGACATGCAGCCAATGCATCCCCTGCCCTTGTTCCTGCAATTCGCGAGCTCGGGTGCGGATGCGATTGACGCCTAGCAACAAATAAAGCAGAGCGCCGACACCAGGTAACGCCAGGCAGGTAATGATCCAGCCGAGAGCTGCACGCGGATCGCGTTTGCTCAGTAACGCGTGTCCGGCCGCGAGCAGAGAGATCATCCAGAGGATGGTCAGCAGTAACGGCAGCATGGGCCTCCCGGTGCATTGGCGGACTGTTGTGAACAGTCTCAAGGGCTCATCATTGAGCCACTCATTGCAATGGAAAAATCATTCCCGAAACCGATCCGGTTGTGAAAATACAGCCGCTTGAGTCCATGGGCAAAGGAGCAGGCTCAATAAACCTGCTCCGGCGGGATCGGATTCCCGTTGCGGCCGGTCTGAATAAACGGATTCAGTGACCGGCGAAGCAACATGAAAGGTCCAGAAAGATTATCAGGTTTGTCTCTTTCTGTCTATCAAGCTGTTGAAAAAGTAGGTGTTTTTACTGATCTCCGGCTGGGCGGTCAGAGGCGCAGCCGGAGATGAAGGATCAGCGTAAGGAGGTTCCGCAACGGGGGCAGGTTAGGACGGTATTGGTGGAGACTTTTTCACCGCAGGTCGGACAATTGAACCAGTGGCGGCAAAAGCGGCACTGTTGTTCGGAGAGACCCTGCTTTTTCTTACATTTCGGACAGCGACGGTACATCTTTCTGCTTTTCAGATAATCTTCGAAAAAAAGGCCGCAGCGCGGACATTCAGTGGCACCAGGCTTGACCGTCGCTTCGCAACCGGGCAACGGGCATTTAAGGACTGTTTTGCAGCTGTTGCACCAGTACTCACCTTTGAGGGGTTCTCCACACTGTGGACATTTTTTGATAGCCATCGTTGACTCCATGAATCGATTCTGGTCGATGTCGGTTCGATACAGGTTTCTATCATAGTCGACAAAAATCGGATTGCCAAGAGCCAACCGGGAACGAGGACATTATCAGCCTGTCAACTTTGCCGGCAGGCTGATAATGCAAAGGTTGTGCGGGGGTGAAAAGATGAAGAGGCCTGAGCGGGAGCAGTCGGTATTTCACCAAACAAAAAAGCTGCCCGGGCGGGACAGCTTTTTTGTTTGGTAACTCCAGATGTTTGCTGCTTACTGCTCCAGTTTAGCGGTCAACTGCGGCGTTTCACGCTTCATGACGAACAGGTAGCTTTCTTTGAGCTTTTTGGTGAACAGGGTTCCCAGCCACAGCGGGCTCCAGACCACGCCGGCCATGAGCCAGCGCTTCAGCGCCCCGGTATCGGTCTTATCCGCCGTAATGGTCAGATCGATTTCCTCATAGCCCTGGTGAGAAATCGAGACCTGGTGTTGCTTCCCACTGCTTAATTTATAGTCATAGTAGAGCGGGGTCTGGCCGACGGCCTGGCCGTTGATCATGACAATCGCTCCGGGTGGTTCGGACTGAATCAGGGCCTGTTGCGAAGCGCATGCGCTCAGAAAGACCAACAACAGGATCATGGCGACACATTTACTTATCATTTTATAACTTTTCATTTGCTGCTCCAGCTACGCAACTTCTAAAAAACTGTACTGGAAACTGTTGAGTTTAACTTCTTGGTCATTGTTAATCTGCAATGCCTGTGCCCTTAATCGCCGGTCTCCGCGATTATCTGGCCGGAGCAGGAAAAAAAATTATAAATGATTTGATTCAGCGCAGATAACTTTCCTTCATGAACTGCCCGCATCTTATCGACGCGTTGGCGGCAAGGGTTAAATTTCTAATTCAGCGACATTATTTGTCAGCCTGTGCAGATTTTGCGTATTGTCCGACTTCGCTGCTCAGATAAGGGCTCAAGAACTGTCCGGTATGGGATTCGGCACAGGCGGCGACCTCCTCGGGGGTTCCGCTGGCCACAATCAGGCCACCGTTGCGGCCGCCCTCCGGACCCAGGTCGATGACATAGTCGGCGGTCTTGATGACGTCGAGATTGTGTTCGATGACCACCACGGTATTGCCGGTTTCAACCAGCCGGTTCAAAACCTCCAGCAGTTTGTGGATATCCGCGAAATGCAGTCCCGTAGTCGGCTCGTCAAGGATGTAGATGGTCTTGCCGGTTGCGCGTTTGCCCAGCTCCCGCGCCAGCTTAACCCGCTGGGCCTCGCCGCCGGAGAGGGTGGTGGCACTTTGGCCCAACTTGATGTAGCCGAGGCCGACGTCACGGATGGTCTCCAGCTTATTGCTGATTTTCGGGATGTTCTCCAGGAAGTGGCTGGCCTGATTGACCGTCATGTCGAGCACTTCGGCAATGCTTTTGCCTTTGTACTTGACCTCCAGGGTTTCCCGGTTGTAGCGGGCGCCTTTGCAGACTTCACATTGGACATAAACATCGGGCAGGAAGTGCATTTCGATCTTAATGATCCCGTCGCCGCTGCAGGCTTCGCAGCGGCCGCCTTTGACATTAAAGGAGAAGCGGCCCGGTTTGTAGCCGCGGATTTTTGCCTCGGGCAGCTGCGCGAACAGTTCACGGATGTCGGTGAATACCCCGGTATAGGTGGCCGGATTGGAGCGGGGAGTTCGGCCGATGGGGGACTGGTCGATATCAATGACCTTGTCGAGCTGCTCGAGCCCGCGGATATCCTTGACCGGACCGGACTTGTCGCGGGCGCGGTGCAGGCGCTGGGCAAGGGCCTTGTACAGGGTTTCGATCACCAGGGACGATTTGCCCGAGCCGGAAACCCCGGTAAAGCAGGTCAGCACGCCGAGGGGAATTTTAACATCGATATCGCGCAGGTTATTGGCTCGGGCGCCGATAACCTCCAGCCAGCGGTCGGTGCCGCGGCGTAACTCGGGCACCGGGATCTGTCGCTGCCCGGAAAGGTATTCCCCGGTCAGCGAACCGGGCACGGCCATCACTTCTTCCGGGGTGCCCTGGGCGACCACTTCGCCGCCGTGGACCCCAGCGGCGGGGCCCATGTCGATAACATGGTCGGCCGCACCGATGGTCTCCTCGTCATGTTCAACCACCAGCACGGTATTACCTAGATCGCGCAGCCGTTTCAGGGTCATCAGCAGGCGCTGATTGTCACGCTGATGCAGGCCGATAGACGGTTCGTCCAGGATATAGAGCACCCCGGTCAATGAAGAGCCGATCTGGGTGGCCAACCTGATCCGCTGTCCTTCACCACCGCTCAAGGTGCCGGCACTGCGGTCCAGGGTCAGATAGTCCAGGCCGACATGGGACAGAAAGGAGAGCCGTTCGCGGATTTCCTTGAGAATCCGCCGGGCGATCTCCATGGCCTTCGGGGGCAGTTCCAGGCCTTTGAAAAAAGTTTCCGCTTCAGCAATGGACAGGGCGGTCACCTGCTGGATGTTTTGCTCGCCAATGGTGACATGGAGGGCTTCCGGCCGCAGCCGGGCGCCATTACAGGTCTGGCAGGGAATCACGCTCATAAAGCGTTCAAGATTCTCGCGGACGCTGTCCGAATCCGTTTCATGATAGCGCCGCTCCAGGTTGGGAATGACCCCTTCAAAGGGTTTTTCATAAAAATGGCGGCGGTCACCCTGGTCGTAGAAGAAGCGCACGTTCTCTTCCCCGGAGCCGTAGAGGATGATCTGCTGAATCGGTTCCGGAATTTTGCCGAAGGGGGTGCGGATATCGAACTGATAATGACTGGCCAATGCTTCGAGCAGGGCCTGATAATAATAACCGGTGCGGGTATCCCAGGGGATGACCGCGCCTTCGCGCAGAGAAAGCTCCGGATTGGGGACGACCTGTTCGCGATCGAAAAACATTCGCGTCCCCAGGCCGCTGCAGTCAGGGCAGGCACCATGGGGATTGTTGAAGGAAAACATCCGCGGGGTGATCTCCGGGTAAGACAGGCCACATTCGATACAGGCGTGCTTGGCGGAAAACAAGCGGCTCTCCCCGTCCGGAATCTCGATCCGAACCAGACCGTCGGCCAGCCGCAAGGCGGTTTCAATGGAATCGGCCAGGCGGGTTTGGATATCCGCTTTCATCACCAACCGGTCGACAACGACTTCAAGGCTGTGTTTCTTCTGCTTGTCCAGCTCGATTTTATCGCCGAGCTCGTGCATGACGCCGTCGATGCGGATGCGGACAAAGCCGTCCGCCTGCAGCTGGGCGAGCTCCTTGCGGTATTCCCCCTTGCGTTCACGGACGATGGGCGCCATGACCATGAGTCGGGTCTTGTCCGGCAGCTGCAGAATCTGGTCAACCATCTGTTCAACGGTCTGGGGCTTGATTTTTTGACCGCAGCGATGGCACAGAATCTCACCGACGCGGGCGTAGAGCAGGCGCAAGTAATCGTAGATTTCGGTGACCGTGCCGACCGTGGAGCGGGGGTTCTTGGAGGTGGTTTTCTGCTCAATGGAAATGGCCGGGGACAGTCCGTCGATCTGATCGACATCCGGCTTCTCCATTTGCTCAAGAAATTGGCGCGCGTAGGCGGACAGGCTTTCGACATAGCGGCGCTGTCCCTCGGCATAAATGGTATCAAACGCCAGGGTACTTTTCCCCGAGCCGGAAACGCCGGTAATGACGACCAGCTGATCGCGGGGAATGTCAATATCGATATTCTTCAGATTGTGCTCGCGGGCACCGCGGATTTGGATTTTGTCGATCATAGCAAACCAGGGTTCAGAGGAAGAGAAAGAGTCATAGTGTTCAGCGATTAAGGGCCATATGGTCCGCCATCTTTAATGCGGCAACCAGGCTGGCGATACTGGCCTTGCCCTGCCCGGCCAGGTTGTAGGCCGTGCCGTGGTCCACGCTGGTCCTGACAATGGGCAGGCCCAGCGTGACGTTGACGGCGTCATCGAAGTGAAGCAGTTTCAGGGGGATGAGCCCCTGATCGTGATACATGCAGATGACCGCATCATGGCTGCCGCGGGCGGCAAAGTGGAACAGGGTATCGGCACTGTGCGGGCCGTCGGCAATAATTCCTTCGGCTTGTGCCGCGGCAATGGCTGGAGCGATCAGTCGGGTTTCTTCGCCGCCGAACAGCCCACCCTCTCCGGCATGGGGATTGAGGGCCAAAACGGCCAGGCGCGGTTTGGCGACGGCGAATTGTTTCTCCAGACTGGTCGCGGTAATGCGGATGGTCTGCAGGATTTCGGCCTGGCTCAGGGCCGCCGGAACATCGGCGTAAGCGAGGTGCGTGGTGACCAGGCAGACCTTCAGTTGCGGTCCGGCCAGCATCATGACCACCTTGTCGACACCGCAACGTTCGGCCAACAGTTCGGTATGGCCGGGAAAATGACAGCCGCTGGCATTGATGGCGGCTTTATTGATCGGGCAGGTCACGATCCCGGCAGCCTCGTTGTTCAGGCAGCCAGCGATGGCCCGTTCGACATAATCCGCCATGGCTTTGCCACAGGCCAGGTTCGGGTGGCCGTAAATCAGTTCCCGCGGGCTGAGCTGTGAAACGCTCCGCACCTGCAGTCTCTGGCTACCCAGGTCGAGCTGGAACAGGTCCTCGGCAAGCTGCCGGATGACGGGCTGCAGGCCGAAAACAGCGGCGGCCTTGTTAAGAACAGCGATATCGCCGACCGCGCAGACCGGGTGCTGCAGATCGGCAAAATGTCCGGCGAGGAGTGTTTTTATGATCAGTTCGGGGCCGACCCCGGTCGGGTCACCCATGGTCAGGAGCAATGGTTGCATGTTTTCTTCCGCTTCAGGATAAAAATCGGCAATAGACCACTATAACGGAAGCGGCAATCCGGAGACAAGCTCCAGCGGGAAAAGGACCCCCGTCCGCCAGCCTGGGCAGACGGGGGCGAAAACCGGGTGGTGTCCGTTCAAATGCGGATGTCGATGTGAGCTTTATCGTAAATTTCCTGTTCCCATTCCTGGTAGCGCGCTTCGGCTTTCTGTTGCCTGAGCGTGTCCTCGATTTTATCTTTGACCCGGTCAAACAGATGGCTATCCCCGGGATTGCGGTCAGCGATCACAAACAAGTGCAGTTTGCCGTTAAGCTGGACCGGTTCGCTGATTTGTCCCGCAGTCAGACCGGCAAGAATCTTCTGCAGTGGTTCGGCCAAATCTTTTTCCACCACTTCGCCCATGTCCATACCGCTGGCGATATCGGCCTGGCCGGCCACGACCTTGTCAAAATCTTCCCCGTCCAGCAGCAGCTGGCGGGTCAACTCTGCCTGCTTCTGCAATTTCTCAAGGTCCTGTTGACTGGCGCCAGCCGGAATCGGGTAGGCGATATCCTTGACATGAACTTTGGGCTGGACCCGGTAGTCATCGATATGTTCCCGAAAATAATCACGCACTTCGCCACTGGTGACGAGAACCTTGTGGTTGACTTCACGCCCCATCAATTTATAGCGTAACAGCTCCTTGGTGATTTTTTGTCGGTAGCTGGCCATGGTCATCCCCTGGGCGGCCAGCGCCTGCTGTAGAGCCTCCTCGGTGAGGTTGTTTTTGCGGCGGACATCATCAATGGCAGCGCTCAGCTCTGCTTCGGAGACCTGCAGGTCGAGTTCTTTGATGCGCTGGTCGACAAGTTTATCCCCGATCAGTTTATGCAGGGTTTTTGCTTTGAGCTGATCAAATTGGGCGGAGGTCAGCCGGTTCTGGTCAGGGATATTCGCCAGTGCTTCTTTCAGGGCCTGATCCAGTTGGTAACTGGTGATGATTTCATCATTGACCACGGCGGCAACTTTGGTGAGGGTCTTGGCGGAGACCGGCAAAGCGCAGAGCCCGAAGATCAGCAAAATGAAAAGCACGCGTTTATTCATCTCATAAGTCCTTTAAGGTTAAAGATTCTTGTCTGTCTGGGGCGGGTCGAGCAGGTTCCAGTTGACTTTGACCCGGACGGTCGAGCGCAGCTTTTCGAGCCACTGGCGGAACACGTCTTCTTCTTTTTGCCGGACCAGCATGGCCGTGATCTCGTCCTTGACCGCGGCAAACGGGCGCAGCCCGGCGGCCCGCCGGCTTTCGACCAGAAACAGGTGAATGCCGTAAGGGCTTTCGACTGGCTTGCTGACCTGGCCGACCGGTAAGCGGAACAGGACCTGATCGAATTCCCTGGGCAGGGTTCCTTGGGAGAAATAGCCGAGTTCCCCCCCGGATTCATGGTCCGGAGACAGCGAATACTGTTCGGCCAGTTTGGCAAAATCGCCGCCATCATCGAGCATGCTCAAAACGTCGAGTGCATCCTCGCGGGTTTTAAACAGCATCTGCCGGGCGCGGATCTCGACCGGACGTCGATAATCCTCCTTATGGGCCAGATAATACGCCTCGGCCTCCTGGTCCGCAACCTTCACCTGGTCAGCCAGAATCGCCGTACTGACTTTGGCGGTGATCAGCCGCAATTTCAGTGCGGCCAGCCAGCTGTCGAGGGTTTTTCCTTCCTGACGGATGAGCTCATTGAACTCATCCTGACTGTAGCTGCCGCGGACTTCGTTCAGGGCGGCGTCCATTTCGTCAGGGGATATTTTGACATCAAGGCGGGCGGCTTCACCCAAAATCAGTTCTCGATCGATCAACTGATGGACCAGCTGTTTTTTGAGAAGAAACTGTTCCTTGAGTGGCAGTCCCGAGATATCGGGATAAGCCAGGGCCATTTCACGCTCAAACTGCTCCAGACTCAATTGTCGTGCTCCAACCTCGATCAGGGGGGGCGATGGCGGTTGTGGTTTTTCACAGGCCGGCAGCCCGCCGAGCAGGATCAGGGTCAGGATGCCGAACAGACACTTGAGCAGAGTCATCAAACTGATAAGCCTTTAGAAAAAAACAGAAAACGACGCTATCACAGTCAGAAAAATTCTTGCAATTCTTTTTTTACGGCCAGCAGCAGTTCCGGGCTTTTCAACCGACCAAGCTCAATGCTGAGTTTAAAATCGGCGCCCAAGCGGTATTTAGCCGGTTGTTCCAGGATCAGCTTACGAATCAGCTCCGGGGACACGGTTGTGGCTGAATGGAACTGCAGGTTGAGTCTTTTCCCATCGTATTCGAGCAGCTCAATATACAGCTTTTTCAGGCGGATTCGCAATTGCATGACCGCGACCAGGGTTTCCCCTGCCGCCGGCAGCTCCCCATAGCGATCCCGCATCTCTTCAATGAGGTCGAACAGCTGTTCGTCATCTTCGGCCGCGGCCATGCGCTGGTAAAACTGCAGCCGCTGGTTGGGATCGGGCAGGTATTTTTCCGGCAGGAAGGCCGACAGGCCGAGTCTGATCTCCGGATCGATGCGATCCTGGTGGGCAATCCCGCGCAGTCGGGCGATGGTCTCTTCCAGCAGCTCGGTGTAGAGTTCGAAGCCGATAGCCGCGATGGGGCCGGACTGCTTGCCACCGAGCAGGTCGCCGGCACCGCGTAGTTCCAGGTCGTGACTGGCGATCCGAAAGCCGGCACCGAGTTCGGTCAGCTCCTGCAGAACCCGCAGCCGCTCCCGCGCATCCCGGGTCAGGGCCGCTTCTCCCGGGATCAGCAGATAGGCATAGGCCCGGCGGTCGCTGCGGCCGACCCGGCCACGCAGTTGATAGAGCTGGGAAAGCCCGAAGCAGTCGGCCCGGTTGACAATAATGGTATTGGCCCGGGGGATATCCAGGCCGTTCTCGATAATGGTCGAAGCGACCAGCAGGTTGCTGCGTCCTTCGATGAAGTCGAGCATGACCTGTTCCAGCTCTTTTTCTGCCATCTGGCCGTGGCCGACGGCGACCTTGGCCTCCGGCACCAGCTGGCGTAACTGATCGGCCATGGCGGCAATGGTTTGGACCCGATTGTGGACGAAATAGACCTGCCCGCCGCGTTTCAGCTCACGGAGGATCGCCTGGCGGATCAACTCGTCATCGAAGCGGGTGACATAGGTGCGGATGGCGAGCCGGTCGACGGGTGCGGTCTCAATGACCGACAGGTCGCGCAGCCCGGTCATGCTCATATGCAGGGTGCGGGGGATCGGTGTTGCGGTCAGGGTCAGAATATCGACTTCAGCGCGCAGCTGTTTGAGTTTTTCTTTGTGGCTGACGCCGAAGCGCTGTTCTTCATCGACAATCAGCAGGCCCAGGTCCTTGAAGCGGACATCCCGCTGCAGCAGGCGATGGGTGCCGATCAAAATATCGACCTGGCCGGCTGCTGCCGCCTCCAGAGTCTTGCGATTTTCCGCGCTGGAGCGAAACCGGGAAACCATCTCGACCCGGATCGGGAAGTCAGCCAGCCGCTGGCGGAAACTTTCCCAATGCTGGCGGGCCAGAATCGTGGTCGGGACCAGGACTGCAACCTGCTTGTTATCCAGCACCGCCTTAACCGCTGCGCGCAGGGCGACTTCGGTTTTCCCGTAGCCGACATCGCCGCAGATCAGCCGATCCATCGGTTTGGCGGATTGCATGTCGCTGAGGGTATCATTGATGGCCTGCAACTGGTCGACGGTCTCCTCATGGGGAAAGGTCGCCTCGAATTCCTGAAATAGCTGATCCGGCGGCGAAAATGCAAACCCCTGGCGCAGTTCCCGTTTGGCATAGAGTTCGAGCAGCTGGCGGGCCAGTTCTTCCACCGCGGCGCGGGCCTTGATGCGGGCTTTTTCCCAGCCCTGCCCGCCCATTTTGTCAAGTTTGGGGGTGTAGCCTTCGCCGCCGATATATTTTTGGATTTTTTCGATGCGGTCAATCGGCAGGTAAAGCTTGTCATTGCCGGCATACTGCAGGTGCAGGAAATCGCCTTCGATGGTGCCGGTCACCAAGTGCGACAGGCCCAGGTAGCGGCCGATGCCGTGATCGGTATGGACGATAAAATCGCCTTCCTTCAACTCGGCCAGGCTGGCCATCAGCTGTCGGGCGCGCTGTTGACCGGATTTCTGGCGGCGATGGCTGCGGCGGCCGAAGATCTCTTCTTCGCAGATGATGTTGAGCTTGTCATTGACCAGCAAAAAGCCGCTGCTGACCTGGCCCACGGTCAACCCGATCTCCCCGGCGGCAATATCCGCCAGGCGCTGGTTGAGGTTGATGGTCAGCTCAATGTCGTGGCCGAGAAGCAACTGCCGCAGTCGCTCGGCCTGGCTGCGCTGATAGCAGACCAGCAGTGTTTTTAAGCCCTGCTGTGTATTTCGGTGGAGTAGCTCCAGGAGCGGTTCCAGACCGTCCTTGTCGCCCTGCGGCTTGGCCCGCAGGGTGCCGTTGCCATGACAGTTGAACTGATAGCGCTGCCTTTCATCTTCGAGCTGCAGCACCTGCAACTGGGAAAATTCAAGGCGGCCGTAGCTATGCAGGAACGGTTTGACCTCATCCGGTTCAAGGTAAAGGTCCTGACGGCGGACATGGATCAGCCCCTGCTCGCGCATCCGGGACTCGCCATCACGGATCTCTCGATGGAACCGGTCGATAGCCTGTTCAACCGCCGGTGGATCGATGAGCACAACGCGTTGTTGGGGCAGGTAATCGGCCAGGGAATCGAGCGCGGCAAAATTGAGCGGCAGGAGAAACGAACGCCCCGGTGCCAGGATGCCTTCGCGCAGCTCGGTCATGATCGCTTCCCGCTCGCTGCGCGGGATCGCCAGTTCGTCGCAGCGCAATTTGAGATTCTGGGCGAAAGTCTCCAGGAACGCACCGTGGAGGATCATTTCCCGGGCCGGGATCAACTCCAGCCTGGTGATGGGTGCGGCTTCGGTCCGCTGAGTGAGCGGGTCAAACGGACGCATCCGTTCGATGAAGTCGCCATAGAAATCAAGGCGCACCGGTTGCGCCGCATCCGGCGGAAACAGATCGATAATGTCGCCGCGGACAGCAAAGCTACCGCGTTCCTCAACCAGCGGGACCGGTTGATAGCCGAGTTGCAGGAAGGTCTCCAGCAGCGATTCCCGCTCATACTCCTCTTCGCAGAGCAACTGCAGGGAAATGCTGTCCAGAATCTGTCTGGGGATGACTTTCTGCAGCAAGGAGCGGACCGGGACAACCAGGGCTTTGAGCCGGTTTGTGGAGATGGCGGCCAAAGCCGCAATGCGGTTGGCCTCCAGTTCGGGGTGGGGCGACAGCGGGTCGTAGGGATTTACCTCCCAGTGTGGCAGCAGGGCAATCTGGGTCGGCCGGGAGGAAAAAAAGCGCAGTTCGTCAACCAGTTGCCGCGCCTGTTCCTGCTCACTGCAGAGGATGATCAGCGGTCGGTCGGCCTCCGGGAGCAGACGGGCCAGCAAATAGGCTGTGGCCGAACCGTGTAAACCAAGAACTTCCAGGGTTTGCGGGTTCTGGCGGATACCGTCAAGCAGGCTGTTGGCGGTGGCTTGACGAATATCCGACTGATTTTCGGGGTCCATGAATCGATCCATGTTTAAAAACTAAAGGGCGTGCCCCTGGCACGCCCTTGGAATTGGTTGCTTCAGCGTCAAGCAAAGTTAATCACGCGGAGCGGCCAGCATTCGGTCCAGACTGCCCTGCGCTTTGGCCCTGATCGGCTCAGATACGGTAATCCGCGGTTCCATTTTCTGCAGACACTCCAGAACATCTTCAAGAGAGGTCAGCTTCATGTTGGGGCAGATCAGTGACCGGCTCGGTAGAATGAATTCCTTGTCCGGATTTTCCTTCTTCAAGCGCCAGAGAATCCCGTTTTCGGTACCGACGATAAACTTTTTGGCCGGATTGTTCCGGGCGAATTCGTACATGCCGCTGGTGGAGCAGATGTGATCGGCCAACTCCAGAATGTCCGGCCGACATTCCGGGTGAGCCATGAACAGGGCATCCGGGTGTTCGCCTTTGATCCGCACGATCTCCTCGGTCTTCAGCCGGTCATGGGTCGGGCAATAGCCTTCCCAGATAATGCACTCCTTATCCGGCACATGGGCAGCGATGTAGCGCCCCAGGTTACGATCAGGAACCAGCAGCAGCTTGGCGGCCGACTGAGCCCTGGCAACGCTGATGGCGTTGGAGCTGGTACAGCAGACATCACTTTCCGCTTTGACCGCGGCCGACGAATTCACATAGGTGACGACGGTCGCATCGGGGTGCTGTTGTTTCAGTTCGTGTAGCCCCTCAGCCGTGACCATGTCGGCCATCGGACAACCGGCGTCCGGGCGCGGCAAAAGAATGGTTTTTCCCGGGGCCAGGATGGCAGCGCTTTCGGCCATGAAATGGACCCCGCAAAAAACAATAACCGTTTTGTCGGTTTTAGCTGCTGCCATTGAGAGGGCCAGGGAGTCACCGGTAATGTCGGCGATTTCCTGTATTTCATCACGTTGATAGTTATGCGCAATCAGCAGGGCGTCACGTTCTTCGGCCAGCTGTCTGATCTGCTGCTTCAATTCATTTTGGGTCATAGCGAGGGTCTCACCTTGTCTCCAAATAAAGGGAAGAAATGAAGCCCGGATGGTAGACCAAACCCCCTGATATGTCAATCTTTTGCCCCCTGTTCTGGGCGCTTGACAGGGCTTTGGTTAGGGGCTATTCTCGGCCCAACGAAGTGGGGTTGCGCTTGTTCGATGAGCTTTTGCATGCACTTGGGCTGCAATCACAGCAATTCCCAGTTGCAATAAAACGAGAGGAAAAACCAGATGTTCGGAATCGGGATGACGGAAATGATGCTCATTGCCGCGCTGGCGTTGATTGTCATCGGTCCGAAAAAATTACCGGATTTGGCGCGCTCACTCGGGCGTGGCTTTGCTGAATTTAAAAGAGCGACCAATGAGTTGAAAACAACCTTTGAAACGGAAATGAACGCCGAAGAGAAACGCCACCAGAAAACCACCCTCTCTCCGGAAGAGCAGACGGAGTATGTTGCCGCTGCGGAATCAACTCGGCTGGGTGTGATCGATCAGGAGCCCGCTGCCCCGACCGGCGATGTGGTCGACACGGACCGGGAACAAGCTGCTCCGGCAGCGACTGTTGAGGCAGACGAGGAGCACAAGCCGCATGTCTGAGGGAATGGCCCTGACCGACCATTTGGTTGAATTACGAAAACGCCTGGTGATCTCCGCCGTGGCCTGGCTGGTCGCTTTTCTGGCTTGCTACAGTTATGGGGAAAGGCTTTTTGAACTGATTGCTGCACCGGTTCGGCGAGCTTTGCCGGAGGGCAGTTCCCTGGTTTTTATCAATGCCACCGAGCCTTTCTTTACGATTTTGAAGGTCTCCGCCTTGGCCGGCCTGGTGGTTGCGTTTCCCGTTATCATCTGGCAAGTCTGGAGTTTTGTCGCTCCGGGGCTGTATGCCCATGAAAAGCGTTTTGTGATTCCCTTTGTGCTGTTCAGCTCGCTTTGTTTCGGCTGTGGGACCTATTTCGGGTTCACTTTGGTTTTCCCGATGATTTTCACTTTCCTGGTCACTTATGGAACCAGTGTCGGCGGGATTCAGGCGATGTTGTCCATGGGCGCTTACCTGACCCTGGCGACGCGCCTGCTCATTGCTTTCGGATTGGTCTTTGAACTGCCGATTGTGATTTTTTTCCTGGCCCGGATGGGGATCGTCGATCATAAGTGGTTGGCCAAGAATCGTAAGTATGCCTTGTTAGTGGCATTTATTGTCGGCGCGGTACTGACCCCGCCAGACGTTTTTTCTCAAGCCTCTATTGCCCTTCCGTTCATCGTCCTTTACGAAATCGGCATTATTGTCGCCCGCCTGTTCGGGAAAAAGAAGGTCGTCGCCGAAGATGATGAAGATGAGGATGTTGCAGAGAACGACCCTGCCTGAGCGGTTGCAGGCCCGACCCGAACTGACTGCCCGGTACCGGTGAACAGTGGTGGGGCGGTCCTGCAACGTTTTCTCTTTTCCCGCCCGGGAACATCGCTACGGAGAATCACTGCTGGTGCGACGGCCGCGGCTATTGCCAATCGGGCGCTATGCGCTGCTTGACAAGCCGGCGCTCGCCAGCCAAGATGGGACGTTGATTGATTCTTCAGCGATGACGAAAAATTAATGCGCCTGACCATCAAAATTACATTCGCGGTTCTGCTCGGCGTGGCCCTGATTTTTTCCACCTACAGTTACTTCTCGATCCAGCGCGAGCGTGAACAGCTGAAAAAAAATCTCAGCCGCGAAGCGCGCCATATCGGCGAAGGGCTGCGGGTCTATGTGACCGAACTCTGGCAACAGAAGGGGGAAGAGGCTGCGATCGATTTTTTGCAGCGGGCCAACCAGGCTTATTCCCAGGTGTTGGTGCGCTGGGTCTGGATTCAAGGGAATCCGCCGCCGCAATATCAGCCGCGCGTGCCGACGGATCAGCTGGATGATCTACTGGACGAAAAGACCGTTGCGCTGCTCGCGGGCTCCCCGGACGGGCGGGACTTTCTGCTGACTTACCTGCCGGTGGTGACCAAGGAAGGCCGCATCGGCGCTATCGAGCTGTCCGAATCCATGGACGAAATGCATGACTATGTGCAGGAGAGCTTGCGTCGATCGGCGTTGGTCATTGGGGCTTCGATTGCTTCCGGACTGTTGTTCATGGGGGTGCTGGGGAGTATCTGGATCGATCGGCCGATGCGTAAGCTGCGGGCCCAGGCGGAACGGATCGGCACCGGCGATTTTACCACCAGTGTCAATCTCTCCGGGAGGGATGAACTCTCTGAGCTGTCCAGCACCATCGAAAAGATGCGCGGACAACTGGCTGAGGCCCGCGAAGCAGAACAGTTGGCCAATGCGGAAAAGATCGAGGCCCTGGAAAAGTTGCGTCATACGGAGCGACTGGCGACCCTCGGTCAATTGTCGGCGGGAATGGCTCATGAACTGGGGACACCCCTCAATGTTATCGCCGGTCGTGCCCAGCTGATCCGCAGTTCGGGTATGGAGGCCGAGGATATTGACCGCTCGGCCCGGATCATTGGCGAACAGGCGGAGCGCATGACCGTGATCATGCGCCAATTACTCAGTTTTGCCCGGCGCGGAGAATCGCGCAAACAGACCGTCGAACTTAACAATCTGCTGGGGACAATCAAACCCTTGCTTGAGCCAACTGCGCATAAGAAGAAAGTTGCCCTGCGGGTGGTGGAAGCCGACCAGCCGGTCCAGGTCCATGCCGATCCAGGTCAATTGCAGCAGGTGCTGCTCAATCTGGCGCTGAATGGTATCCAGGCCATGCCCGATGGCGGCGATATCCTGTTGAGCTGTTTCGTCGCCCTCGGCGTTGAGCCCCCGGAAAACCAGCGTGCCAAGGGGCAGGACTGGGCATGTCTGGAGGTCAGAGACGACGGGGTCGGTATCGACGAGGAGACCTTGCGGAAGATTTTCGATCCATTTTTTACCACCAAGGATATCGGTCAGGGGACCGGTTTGGGCCTCTCCATTGCCTACGGGATCGTCGAAGAACACGGCGGCTGGATCGATGTTGACAGCACGCCAGGAAGCGGCAGCTGCTTCAAGGTTTATCTGCCCCGATTATCAGCAGCGGATGCGGTATGACAGATCATAGCCCGGCTGGAAAAATCCTTGTCATAGACGATGACCGCGCACTCTGCGAGCTGCTTGAAGAAGATCTCAGCCGGCGTGGTCATCAGGTCTGGACCGCGTTGGAGGTCGGCGTGGCGCGTGCTCTTGTCCACGAACAGGAGATCGATGTGGTGCTGACCGACCTGAATATGCCAGGGGTCAACGGGATCGACTTCTGTGCCGAACTGCACAGTAATCGTCCCGATCTGCCGGTAGTCATCATGACCGCTTTTGGCAGTCTGGAGACAGCCACCGCTGCGTTACGCGCCGGAGCCTACGATTTTGTCACCAAGCCGGTCGATCTTGATCTGCTCAGCATTTCGTTGGGGCGCGCCCTGCAACATCGCTATCTGCAGGAACGGGTCCGGCTGCTCAAGGATCAGGTGCGCCGGCAGCAGGCGGATGACGAACTGCTGGGGGAAAGTCCGGCCCTGAATACCATCAAGCAACAGATTATCCGTATTGCCGATCTTGATACCTCGGTCTTGATCAGCGGGGAAAGCGGCACCGGCAAGGAACTGGTTGCGAGAGCGTTACATCGGCAGAGCCGCCGCAGTGACGGACCCTTTGTCGCGATCAACTGTGCCGCGTTGCCGGAAAACCTTCTCGAAAGCGAATTGTTCGGTCATGTCCGCGGCGCTTTCACCGATGCCCGGGAAGGTCGTAAGGGGCTGTTCGTGGAAGCCTCCGGCGGCACCCTGCTGTTGGATGAAATCGGTGAGATGCCGCTGGCGCTCCAACCCAAATTATTGCGGGTGCTGGAAGATCATAAAGTTCGGCCGCTGGGCGGCAGCAACGAGATCGATTGTGATGTCCGCGTGCTGGCGGCCAGCCATCGCGACCTGAGCGAAGCCGTGGCCCGGGGCAGTTTCCGCAACGATCTGTTTTACCGGCTCAATGTCATTCAGCTCGAATTACCCCCCCTGCGTGAGCGCGGCAACGATATCCTGCTGCTGGCGCACAGCTTTATTCAGGATCTCGGCAAGCGCTTTAATAAATCCGTTACCGGGTTGGCGCAACCTGCCGCCGCCTGCCTGCTCGCCTATGATTGGCCCGGCAATATCCGCGAATTACGAAATGTTGTTGAACGCGCCCTGGCTTTGACCCTGCATGACCGGATCACGGTGGAAGATCTGCCCGAGCAGATCCGTCATCCGGGCGGAAGCACTCCGTTGCCTCCTAGTCTGGTCGAAGCCGGAAATATCCTGCCTTTGGAAGAGATGGAACGGCGCTATATTCATCAGGTCCTGGAACAGCTCGACGGTAATCGCACGCTGGCTGCCCGGCTACTGGGGGTGGATCGTAAAACCCTCTATCGCAAACTGAAGGAAGACTGAGCGTTCCCCGAGGTCAGGGCCATAAGCCATCGCCTTCCGCCTTATATTATTGTTTGTTGAAGTCATATCCTGCAGCTTTTTCCCCTTGCCAGTCCCATAAGCCCAAAAACCAACACTGCCCTTTGTTTGCCCGGCCATGGGTTCAAGGGCCGGAGTTCCCCGCGGCTGATTTTTTCAGGTGCCACGGCACACTCCAGAAGAGGGCCAGCCTGGGGCAAAATGCCCCGCCGTGGATTTATGCCCCGCTCTTCTGACCTCCAGAGGCCGATTTTCAGGCGTTAAATTTTGGCATGTAGATTGCTAAGAATAAGAACGTCAGAAACAACACAGGAATTTTATTCCGGAGATGACAGATGGAAGCAATCCACCTTGATGATCGACCCCACATCCTGCTGGCAGAAGATGACCCTGAATTACGGGAACTGCTCAGGTTTGTGCTGGTGCGTGCCGGTTATCGGGTGACGGTCTGTGGCAACGGTTTGCAGCTGTTGGAACAGCTTGAATGGGCTGAAGAATACGACCTGGTGATCAGTGATGTACGTATGCCCGCCTTCACCGGGCTGGAAGTATTGGAAAGTCAGTTAGACAATCCTGTTCGTCCGCCGTTCATCTGCATGACTGCTTTTGGGGACGATCTAACCTACGAATGTGCCAGAAAGCTGGGTGCTACGGCGACCATTGACAAGCCTTTTGACCTGGACAGAATCATTGCTTTGGCCCATACCGTTTGTCTCCGGAAAGAAAAGAAAAATCTGTCTTTAAGGAGTCAAAAATGAGAGTGAACAAGCGTCTGTTTTATGTCCTCACGGTGTGCCTGTTGACGGTCGCTTTGAATGTCGGGTCGTTTATCGTGCCGGCTTCCGCCCAGGACACTGGAATCCAGAATCTGAAAGAGACCGGCAAGGCCTTCCGCAGTGTTGCCAAGCAGGTTTCTCCGGCCGTGGTTTTTATTCAGGTGGAAACAGAAGTACAGCAAGCGGCGAACAACCCGTTTGAAGGCACCCCCTTCGGGGATGAATTCTTCCGGCGCTTTTTCGGCCAGGTTCCGCAGCAACAGCAACAAGCACCGCAGCAGCAGTTACCGAAGCGTCATGCAACCGCCCAGGGTTCCGGTTTTCTGATCTCTGCCGACGGTTACATTATGACCAATAACCATGTGGTCGCTAATGCCGATAAGGTTACGGTGCAGCTGCTTGACGGCCGCGATTTCGATGCCAAGATCATTGGCACCGATCCGGCTACGGATATCGCGCTGATTAAAATCACCGCCAAGGAAAAGCTGCCCTTCCTGAAGCTTGGCGATTCCGACAAGTTGGAAGTCGGTGACTGGGTGCTGGCCTTCGGCAACCCCTTCGGACTGTCTCACACCCTGACTGCAGGGATCGTCAGTGCCAAAGGGCGTAGCGGCATCGGCCTGAGCGACTATGAAAACTTCATCCAGACCGACGCAGCCATCAACCCGGGGAACTCCGGTGGCCCGCTGGTTAATCTGGATGGCGAAGTGGTCGGAATGAACTCCGCGATTTTTACCCGGAGCGGCGGCTACATGGGAATCGGTTTTGCTATTCCGATCAATATGGTCAAAAACGTTCGTGATCAGTTGATCGAACACGGTACGGTCCAGCGCGGCCGCCTGGGGGTCTACATTCAGGACCTGACCAAAGAGCTGGCTGATTCTTTCGGTATCGACCAGCGCGAGGGGATTCTGGTTTCCCAGGTCATGGCTGATTCTCCGGCAGCGAAAGCCGGCCTGAAACAAGGTGATGTGATTCTTGCGCTGAACGGGGACAAGGTCGACAAAGTCTCCAACTTCCGTAATAAAATCGCCTTCACCAGCCCCGGCACCAAGGTCAACCTGCTGGTTCTGCGGGATGGTAAAAAAGAAACCATCGTTGCTGAAATTGGCACACTGGAAACCGATCAGCAGGGGCATGCCGTCAGTGCCGATGCATTACCCAAGCTGGGAATGACGCTGCAGGGTTTAACGCCGGAACTGGCTGATCAACTTGGTTATCAGAATGCCAGTGGAGTGGTTGTCACCGCAGTCGAGTCGGGTTCCATTGCCGCCCAGGCCGGGATCAAGCGTGGCGACCTGATTGAAGAAGTCAATCGGACCCAGGTCAAAACTCCGGCCCAGGTCAAACAACTGATCAAGGACAGCAACAAGAAAACCGTCCTGCTGCTGGTGCGGCAGGGAGATGCCAGCCGCTATCTCGCTCTTAAGCTGGCCGATTAAACCAACCGAGGCAGCCCGGCGTAATGCTCAGCGCCGGGCGCCCTTAACATAGATTTTGAACGTTACCTCCTACGTTCATATTAGGGGAATCAGCAGGGTTCCCCTTTTTTTTTACATTTATCCGTCAGGGGTGTATGGTTTATTGCAACTTCAGGCGGTTGTTTCATATCGATCTAACATTTTTAAGCTTTTGGTAGGGAGAAACAATGAAAGGAAAACTTATTGCCGGTCTTGTTCTGCTGGTTCCGGTGTTGATATTCGCGGTCCAGAACAGCGCTCCGATTACCGTCACTTTTCTGCAGTGGGAATTCGCCGTCCCCCTGGCCCTGCTGGTTTACGCCAGCCTGGTCATCGGGATCGTCCTGGGAGTTCTCTTCTCCTATGTCGGCCGGGTGCGCAAAAACCGTAAGGAAAAGCGCAAGCAGCAGGAAGCAATGGATCTGCCAAAAAAGGCTGAGCAGAATAGCACCATGCCAACTCCTTCGGCCAATGGGATCAGTGCCACGGTTGATGCCTCAACCTCCTTTCCGGAGGAGGAAAAGAACGCATCCAAGTAATTTCAAGCCTAATAGGGTGCGGAGTTTATCCGCGTTCGATTTGTCGATTGATCTTCCCCCTGGGAAAGCTGTCCAACAAAAAAGGATAGAACCTCTCAGGGGGATTTCCACATAAATCAGGGCAGAAATTTTTACGATTTGCTTGCAAGCCAAAAATGAACTGCTAGTCTTAATAACGTGTGACTGAGGGGGAAAATGGGGGCCACGCGGTTTTTACGTTTTCATTGAATAACCATTCTTTTTTCTGGCGATCTTTTCGTTGGATATCTCACAATTAAATATTTCTCCCTCTCTAAATGGCAAATAGCGGCTTGGACAGTTCTGTCCTGGCCAAAGAAACATCAAAAGTACGAGCCTGGTGAGTTTTTTGGGGCTGGGTTTTCTTCGGAACGCTTGGCACAGGCTTATAGCGAGTTGCTTCGGAAATTCCGCAGGCAACGGCTAAGTTTTCAGATTGGAAACGAGCAATTTTTTGTTGTGGCAAGGAAATCAAGGGGGGGTGCGGAGGCGTAGTACTTTACGCCGCACAAGAAAACCCGCAGATTGACACCGCCATAGCGGAAAAGGGCCGTTTCCGGATGAAAACTAGCGAACAAACCACAAGGGAGGGGTATCCATGCGTCAAGGCACTATTGCATCCAACCATTCACCAACAGCCATCCATTTTTTCAGTTTTTTTCTTTTTATTCTGGCGATTGTCTTGTTGCAGCCAAAAATGGTTTTGGCGACATCCTGTTCTGTCGGCGGTGGCACCTATATCATCGGTGAAGAACGCATCGCCGATCGTTGTGTTCCGGAGGGAATGAATGACGATACGGCGATTCATTTTGTCGGCAATACCATTATTTGCCAGAACGGTCAGGTCGTCACTGTTCCCGGCTATACCATACAGGGATATTACAAGCCCAAAAGTATTGTCAGTACAATGAAAAGTTATCCGTTTAAAGTGTTCCGCAACAAAGAGGGGACGCATATTATCGGGGTTCACCGTTACTATTTCGGGACGATTGACGGCAAGTCCATGGGCAGCTACTCAACCGGAAGTGTCACCACGGATCTTTTTGATGAGGCCCTTGCCCTATCTTGGGATGCGCCCGACTGCCGCGGCAAGGATTATAATACTTGCCCTTTGGAAACGGCTTCCGGGTCGACAGTCAACAAAGGGACCGGCCGTTACTCCCATCATCAGGAGCTTTTTGCCACCCGTAGTCGGCAACTGCTGGCAGGTCGTGTTGATCTATTCTATCGCAGCTTTCCGGAGGCCCCCAGCGCCATCGGAGGGGGCTGGAGCCATAGTTATGATATGAGGCTGGAACCGGGAGCCGGCAGCAGCCAGGTGTTCTGGCAGAATGGGAAGCGCAGGGTCTACGAATCTTACAACAGCGGTTATGTCTCGCCCAAAGACGATTATTCCACCTTGGTTCAAAATGAGGACTCGACATTTACGTTGACGGAAAAGAATGGGATTGTGCGACAGTTTGATGCAACCGGGCTGATCATGTCCATGACCGACCGGAACGGTAACGTCATGACATTCAGTTACAGTGACGATTTGCTGGCAAGTGTGACCGATGCTAACGGGCGCTCGATCAGCTTTTCCTATGTCGCAGACGATACATTGTCTGCAATAACTGATCCGAACGGTAACAGCTATCAGTTTCACTATACAAACGGGCAGCTGTCACGTGTCGTCTACCCGGATACGGCAGAGTGGGTTTATACCTATACCGCCAATGGCCTGCTTTTGTCAAAAACCGATCCTGAAGGACATTTGACCACCTATACCTACGACTCCGCTGACCGACTCACCACAGCGGTCGATCCGCGAGGTCGGGTTCGCAGCTACAGTCACGCCGTGTTGGGTTCTGTTGGCAAGGTGCCCGATCTCTATCCGATTGGAAAACGAAACCCCAAAAATTTTTCCGCTGTCGAAAAAGATGGCGGAGAGTGGAGCTATACTTTCGATACCCTGGTCGAAGCGGTGACCAGCAAAACCGACCCGCTGGGTCATACCACAACCTACAGTTATGATAACGAGGGCCGATTGACCAGCAAAACCGAGCCGGAGATCGGAACCACCAGTTACAGTTATGACGATGCCGGTAACATCATTTCGGTCACCGATCCCCTGGGTCAACAAACCAGCTACACTTATAATGCCTTCGGCCAGGTTCTCACCGTCAGCGGTGCTCCGGGCAGCTATTCTTACAGTTACGATGGTGGCGGCAACCTGCTGTCCATGACCAACCCCGCAGGGGAGACGGTTCAATATGCCTATGATTCCAGAGGGAATCTCACCGGCATGACCGATGCTGATGGTAACGTCCTGACTCTGGCCTATGACACGGCCAATAACCTGCTCAGCGTGACTCAGCCAAGCGGAGCTGTCACGGCCATGAGTTATGATGCCGCCGGTAATGTCCTGACCGTCACCAATGCTCTGGGCCATGTCACCACCATGACCTATGACAGCCGCAATCGTCTGGCAACCACCACCGATCCGGCCGGAAATATCACCACAGCAACTTACGATGGCAATAGCAATCCGGCATCAGTCAGCGACGCTAACGGGAATGTTACGGCGTACACTTACAATGAGCAGGGGCAGATGACAGAGCTGAACAATGCTCTTAATCAGTTGACAACCCTCTCCTACGGTAGCTCAGGTTGTCCGTCATGTAGCGGCGTTGACAAGCTTAATTCCCTGACCGACGCCAAAAGTCAGCAGACCAGCTTCAGCTACGATCAGATCGGTCGTCTGATGGCCGAGTCCGATCCGCTTGGAAAGACCACCAGCTTCAGTTATGGCGCCACCAAACAGCCCACGGCGCGGACAGCTGCCGGCGGTAACACGGTCAATTATACCTATGACGTTCTTCAGCGGCTTACCCAAAAGGCTTATCCAAACGGTGAAACCGTTGACTACAGTTATGACAGTCGCGGGAACATCCTGACCGCGGACAACGCTGCAGTCGATTACACAATGACCTATGATGCGGGGAACCGGGTCAGCAGTGTTGCGGATAATCGTGGCTATAGTCTGGGCTATGAGTACGATGCCACCGGTCGTCGCAGCGCCATGACCTTTGCTCCGGGAACCAGTGATGAATTCACGATCACCTATAGCTATGATGCTGATCATCGCTTAACCGGAATGACCACCCCGGCGGGCAGTTTCAGTTTCGCTTACGACCTGCTCGGGCGGCGTACCGCCCTCACCTATCCCCATGGCGTGGTTGGCAGTTACAGCTATGATGAAACCCATCAGCTGAACTGGCTGACCGGTATCAGTTACACCTCCGGTTCCGGTGAACTGTTGAGCGTTGCCTATCCTTTGCACGATAATGTCGGCAACCGCCTGCAGCGCAATGAAGATGGTGACAGCGTTGACTACAGCTATGACGCGGTTTATCAGGTGACCGCAGCCCAGTCGAGCCTGGACGATGAGGGCTTTTCCTATGATGCCGTGGGGAACCGGACTGCGGGACCGAGCGCAACGGATAGCTATACCCACAACGCCGCTAATCAGATGATCCAGGGTGGAGAGCTGAGTTTTGCTTACGACGAACGCGGCAACCAGAGCTATCGCTACCTCAACAGTGCCCAGACTGATTACTGGCACTACAGCTGGAACGCCGAAAATCAACTGATTCAGGCCGAGCTGACCGAAGCCGGAACCACGGTGCGCACTCTGACTTTTGAATATGATGCCTTTGGTCGCCGGGTAGAGAAGCAGATTACGGAAAATGGTACAACAAAGACCAGCAGCTATGTGTACGACGGTGAAGATATCCTGCTGAGGATTGATAACGACGGCAGTGCAACGACAACAACCTATATTATCCACGGCCCCGGTATCGATGAGCCGCTGGCAATGATCCACAGTGGGCAAACTTATTATTACCACGCTGACGGTTTGGGCAGTATCGTTGCCATAACCGATAGCAGCCAGACAATTGTCCAGCACTACGACTACGAGACCTTCGGCCAATTGACCGCCAGTGATGATTTTACCAGTAGCTATGCTTTCACTGGTAGGGAATGGGATGAGGATCTGAGCCTGTATTATTATCGGGCTCGTTACTACGATGCTCAGACAGGGCGGTTTATTAGTAAGGATCCGATTGGCTTTGCTGGTGGGGATGTGAATGTTTATCGGTATGTGGGGAATAATTCTGCCAATGAGATAGATCCCTTGGGGCTAAAAACATATCTGTGCAAAAAGCCTCTTAGTTTTGGAGGGACTGGAATAAAATCCGGTCCTGATATTCCTGGAAATCCTTTATATCACCAGTGGTCCTGTGTCGTAACTAGATCAGGGAGCATTGTCTGTGGAGGTCAAGATCGAAGTGGTAAGGTGACGGGAAGCCCAGGCAAACCAAGTAATGACACTTTTAGCTCCAAATACTGTGAAGAATCCTTGCCTGACTATGATTGTTTTGAAAAATGCTTACAAAATGAATGGTCAAAGCCAAGGCCCTATTATGGAATTCCTTTTGGAACAGATTGTCAAGAGTATGATGATAGAATTAATTTATATTGTAGACAATCTTGTGGTGTTGATTGAGATGAAAATAATTAAATTGCTATGGATTATATTTTCTATTTTAGTATTAATATATTCTATGTTTATATTATTCGAACTAGATGGAAAAGATGTAGAGATTTTTTTAATTTACTCTATGTTGTTAATATCTTTTCCTTCTGGTTTTTTGGCATCTTTTTCTTTATTTATAGTTAATTTTGAATTCAGTAGTAAATTATTTTTAATAATTTTTGAATGGTCAGTGTTTTTTATTTTTGGTTCAATTCAATGGCTATTTATTGTTCCAAAGATTATTCAGTTTTTTAATAAAAATAAATAATATCCTTTATTGAAGTTTTACTTTTGACAAAAGTAAGGCCAGACACCAACAATAGGTGTCTGGCCTTACTTAAATGATGAATTCTTTGGCTACAACGAAAATTTATAATGATATGCCATTAAATTTAAACACAAAATATTGATATGGCTAACTTTTTAATAAAGTTTTTATTAATTATCCAAATTTTTGTGATGCTAGGTTGTAGCTCTATAGACCCATGCCATGAATTGGAAATACTTAGGGAACAATCTCCTGATGATGCTGTAGATTTTGTTGTGATGGAGAAAGATTGTGGGGCAACAACTTCTATAAGTATATTAATTTTTATAGTCCCCAAAGGGAGCTCTACTGATGAATTTAAACCTATATTTATGGCAGATCATGTTGAGGGGCTTACCGTGAATTGGAAAAAGGCAAGAGAAATGACTATAGAATATAGAAATGCAAGGATTTTTAGCTACACTAATTTTTGGCAATTTCGATATGTTCAAAATTTTAAATATATAGTTTCTGTTCGTGAATATCGATATCAGTGAGTGTTTACAATATAAACGCCCCCCTCCCTGTGATCCTTTGAAAGAATCACAGGGAGGCACGGGTTTCAATAACGGTAGGAAATATTTACGCCCGAATCGCATAGTACCATGTTGATGGCTTGGGCAGTATCGTTGGTATAACCGATAGCAGCCAGACTATTGTCCAATGTTACAGCTACGACACCTTCGACCAATTGACCGCTAGTGATGATTTTGTCAATAGCTATGCTTTTTTTACGGGCCGGGAATGGGATGAGGAGCTGGGTCTGTATTATTAGCGGGCTCGTTACTACGATGCACAGACAGGGCGATTTGTCAGTAAGGATCCGATTGGTTTTGTCGGTGGGGATGTAAATGTTTATCGATATGTTTGGAATAATGCTCCAAAACTTATCGATCCTCAGGGATATATGGGTTTTGATTTCGGATTTGATGAAGGAGATATATATTTAAATGAACTTAGAATTTATAGGGATCATCTATGGGCGATTCGGAAATCATCGGCGCAAATCAAGCTTTGCAATCAGTTGGAAGAAGACCATCAAAAATTCGTAAAATTAGTAGATTTGTTATATGCAATACCTCCGATTGATATGAATGGAACTGCTCCAAAAATCTTTGAATATATCTCTTATCCAAATCAAAAAAATATCGACAACCTAAGGAGAAGAGCCAAGTCAAATCGTTCTACTTCTATAGATTTTATATATAATTTCAGCCGTTTTTTTGAGAATTGATAAGCTTCTTCTATGGATAGAAAAAAAGAATATTTGTGGCGCGGGATTTTTTTCATAGTAGTTTTAATGTTTCTCTGGTCCTGTTTTGAACCTGAATATTTGGACGATACCTTCGATCCGTTAAGGTCTGGTGGAAATGGCCTTGGACTTGCTTTTATGATTGTTTCTGCATGTGCAGCTATTTATAGTTTTTATAAATTTTTCAAATAAAAATTTTAGCGGGTAGAGCTTTTTAACAAATTGCCTACCCGCTAAACAATTGTCCGGAATGCAAAGCCAGCTGATTCAGGCTGAACTGATCGATATAGAAAAACTCAATGTGATTCATATCGGAGGGGATTCATTATGAGCAGACGCTTGATTGTATGTATTGTTCAACTCTTTCTTTTTTTCTTGATAACAATCTCTACTTGTTCAGCCGCTTTCCAGCTGCCTGCCGGGTTGGAAGGGGAACGCGCCAGCACTTTGATCCATGCACAGGTTCTCGACCTCCTGCATGAAAGCAAGTTCCAGGAGTTGGAAGATCTTGCTGCGGACCTGAGGAAGAATAAAGCGCGATTTACCAGCCATCGCTGGCAATTGACTGCCTTTTACCAATCTTTCGCCATGGCGAAACTTGACGACGCAGGTTGGCTGGATCTGATTTCTACGGTTGAGAGTTGGCGGCAAGCTTATCCTGAATCGGTGACTGCGACTACGGCTCTGGCTCGTACTTGGTTTGGGTATGGCTGGTACGCTCGCGGCACTGGCTATGCTAAAGATGTGCCTGCCAGAAATATGGCGTTATTCAAGGAACGCTTGCATACTGCATATGAAATCCTTGTAAATGATTCTTTCTCTGACGACTGTCCTGGCCGTTATCATCTATTGTTGCTGATTTCCCCACTCTTGGGAGAAAAAAGATTATTATTCGGGCATGTTTTCGAACAGGCAATCCAGTTTGCACCAGACTATCCCGAGTTTTATTTAACGGTAGCAACTCACCTTCTTCCTCGCTGGGGAGGGGCTCCCGGAGCCTGGTTGGAATTTGCGGAATGGGTTGCACAACATTCAGGTTCTGATAGTGATTTACTTTATTTGATGATAGTTCTGAATGTTCAACAAATTGGAGGAGTTCGAGATCTTCAGTCTGCCGGAATCTCCTGGCCGCGTTTGCAGAATGCTTTCCTGAAATTGGAACAACTCTATCCCGGGTCGCAAAGAAATGCCAATCATCACGCGTTGCTGGCCTGCCTAGCCAATGATCGAGAGGCTTTGCGCCAGGTTGTCGAAGATAAAAACTTCAGGTTCCTTGCGGAGTTCTGGCCGCGTATCAGCATCCATGATTGTTTGGCTAAAAATGAACTCCCTCCTTTGCATAACCTGTCACCTGGGCAAATGAAAACGCACAGGGACAGGTTGGATGGTCAGGTTTTTAAAGATTTTTTAGCAAAAGCTCAGAGCGGCGATCGCCTAGCCATGGTCATGGTCAGTCAGATGTACAGCCGCGGAGAGGGTACGCCTCAGGATGATTTGGCTGCATATGCATGGCTCATGGTTTCAGGGGAAAATCAGGATCTTTGTAAAGAGCTTTATCAGCGCATTCCAAAACATAAGCGAACAGAAGCTGTTCTAAGGATTGAGCAGATAAAGGAAAGCCTGACGAAATAATAACGGCTGACTTGTTCCTTTATTTAAGACGTTGCGGCCCAAAGTGATTTCTTGCCAAGGAGAGAGGCCGCCAGTTTGTGTCATCCCATGTCTAAATTCAAATTAGTTCTATCCCAAAGCCACATCCAGCATCATCATGATGGAAAAACCACTCATCACCCCGAACGTAGCCAGGTCGGTATTGTTGCCCTGCTGCGATTCGGGGATGACTTCTTCTACCACCACAAAGATCATGGCACCGGCGGCAAAGGCCAGGGCAAAGGGCAGAATCGGTCTGGCGTAAGCGACCATGGCCGCCCCGGCTACGCCAGCGATAACTTCAACCATGCCCGACAGTTGTCCGGCCATGAAGCTACGATGGCGGGACAGTCCATCCCGGCGCAGCGGCACGGCAACGGCCAATCCTTCCGGGAAATTCTGAATTCCGATCCCCATGGCCAGGGCCATGGCACCAGCCATGGACGCTTCCGGAAATCCTGCGCCGACTGCGCCAAAAGCGACTCCGACTGCCAGCCCTTCGGGAATATTGTGCATGGTGATGGCCAGCACCAGCAGGGTGCTGCGCCGCCAGTTGGTTTCAATCCCTTCGGCATCGGCCATCGGCGTATTCAGATGCAGGTGGGGGAGAAACTTGTCGATCAGGCGCAGAAAACCACCGCCGCACATAAAGCCGAAAGCGACCACCAGCCAAGCCGGCAGGAACTGCCCTTCGGCCATCTCCAGGGCCGGTGCAAGCAGGGACCAGAAGCTGGCAGCGATCATGACCCCGGCGGCAAAGCCGAGCATAATGTCGAGGGTCTTGCGGCTTGGAGTCTGCTGCAGATAGACCGCTGCCGCGCCCAGTGCGGTCATACCCCAGGTAAACAGGGTGGCGAAGAAGGCCTGCCAGATGGGGTGCATGCTGAGAAACGCATCAGTCATAAGATTCCTCCAAAAAATTAATTCAGTGCAGCGACTTAGCGCAAATCATAACACAGATCACTAAAAAGGATATCCACTGGGAGCAACGGTTGCCGGGCTGCTGGAGATAGTCAACCGTGTGTTGATGCCCGGGGAGAATAAAGTTCAGGACGAATGTGGTCAGCAGCTGTATACTGTTAGGATATTTTTTATCTGCAACTGTTTCCAGGAGGTTATACGATGGCAAAAACCATAGTGATTACCGGAGCGACATCCGGTTTCGGCAAGGCTTGTGCGGAATATTTTGCCGAGCAGGGCTGGCTGTTGATTTTGACCGGACGGCGGATTGAACGGCTGGAAGAACTGAAGAAGCAGCTTGGCAGTGCGGTGCGCCAGGTCATTCCGCTGGACGTGCGTGATCGCGACGCTGTTTTCAGTCAGCTGGGTGGTCTGAAGGATGTCGATTTACTGCTCAATAATGCGGGGCTGGCCCTCGGTCTTGAACCTTCCTGGCAGGTCAGTCCGGACGACTGGGATACCATGATCGACACCAATATCAAAGGGTTGACCTACTGCACCCGCGCCCTGCTGCCGCAGATGGTTGAGCGCGACAGCGGCCATATCATCAATATCGGTTCGGTTGCCGCCAACTGGCCGTATCCGGGGGGGAATGTCTATGGCAGCACCAAGGCTTTTGTGCAACAGTTCAGCCGGAATCTGCGCGCGGACCTGCTTGGCCACAATGTCCGGGTGACCGTGATTGAGCCGGGTATGGCGGAAAGCGAATTTTCCAAGGTCCGTTTCAAGGGAGACGATCAGAGAGCCGCCAAAGTCTATGCCGGCACCGAAGCCCTGACCCCGCGGGATATTGCCGAGATCGTCTATTGGGCGACGGCACGACCCAAGCATGTCAACATCAATTCCCTTGAGGTGATGTGCATTGATCAGTCCTGGGGACCGTTTGCTGTCCATCGTGACAACAGCTGAGGATTAGTGCAGGATTCGTTAGAAAAGCAGGCGGCGGAGAACTTTTTCCAGGTCCTCGGCCGGGGTGAAATCCGCTTTTCTTTGCAGGGTGCTGCGGCAATCGTCCAAGGCCCGGCTGTAGAGCTTCATCTCATAACAGGTTTGCGCACGCCCCCAGTAGCCTTCGTACTGCTGGGGGTGTATTTCCACCACCCGATTATAATCTTCCAGCGATTGATCCATTTTCCCCAGGACCCGGTAAGCCAGTCCCCGGTTGCTCCAGGCCCGGAAATTCTCTTCATTGAACTCAATAGCCTTGCTGAAATCTTCCACCCCTTTCTGGTAGTCGGAGAGGGCAAACAGGGCCATGCCGCGATGATTGTAGACCAGTGAGCGGATGGCCGGTTCCAGTTTCATACGCAGCAGGATACTGTAAATGTCGATAGCTTGTGAAAAGGCGTTGTTGCTATGGGCTTCCAGGGCGGCCAGCATCAACTGTTCCAGTTTTTTAGAGGCGATCTGCTCCGGAACAAACTCCCCCAGCTCCGGTTCAGTCACCTGTTTCAGTTCCGGCAGTTGAGAAATCTGGATACTGCCGCAGGCACAGGCCTCAGATTCAACGCTCTGGCGCCGCTTGAGTCCGCGTTGGCGGATCTCTTTCTGGTAATCGCGGATTTCCTGAAAGACCAGGTCTGAAAGGGTTAAAGAGGCGTTCAGCGAGGCCAGTTTCCGGCGGATCGAATGATTAGGTATGGCGATATCGGACTTGTAGACCAGTTCATGTTCCACTTCAGCCCAAGCTTCCTGCAAGATTGTCCGTAGCTGGATTTCACAGACATCAGTGCTGTAAGGCAGCCTGGCTCCTTGTTCAAGCGGCGGAGTTTTAATCAAAATGTGGACGGAATCATAGCCGAATTCTCGGAAACTGTGCTGCTCGGCCTTGTGTTCCATTTCGAGAATTTCAAACGACCGGGCGATGATCCTTTCAACGTGTTCGAGGTCCTCCAGAAACGGGCAGACAATTCTGACTCCGAGCAGGTCGGTAATGCAGATGTCTTTGTCTGTGCTCTGCTTTCTTTGCCGGAGCAGCTTTTCACAAAAGTTGTCGAAACGCTTAAGCCGATACTTGATGGTCACGGAGAGTCCTGCCGCTTCCAGCAGCAGTCGCAGCTGTTTTTGGATCTCGGCCAGCAGTCGTTCGTAGCCGGGGCGCAGCTCATGGTAGGTCTCCTCCAGTGCCGGGCAGTCGTACAATGGTTTTTTTTCTGAGATGCGTGCTCTCATGCAGCATTACTTTCTGCAAGTTGTTAAACTTGTCGACCTGTGCGGAAACAGGACACCAAGGCCGGTTGTTGAAAAAATCCCCGTTCAGAATTCGAGTTTAAATCATTTTGTTCCTTTGCAAAGGATAAATAGCTGATTTTTAGATTAAAGTTTTTCCAGTTTACGACCGATAAAGATAAAAACGACTCATTTTCGTCTGACACTCGTGAATCTATCCACGGAAGGATAATCACATGGCCAGCAATCTCAAAGTCGGCGGCATTAATGCCTATCAGCCGTATCGTGAAGTGGAGCCGGTTTCTTCCTACCCCCGGATCGACCCCCATCAACCTCGTGACCAATACCCGCAACAGGAGCCGCTTGCCCAGAACGAGCCCACTGATCAGGCCCGGCGCCGGTTCAGAGCCATGCGGAAACTGATCGACCGCCTCAAGGAAAACTCCCGGATTGTCCGAGTTGACTATCTGACTGCCGAACAAGAGTTGTGTGAGCTCGGTCGCCATCTGGTCGAAGAAGAACTGGTTCAGCAGCTGCTGACCTTGAAATTTCCTCTGGAGAGCATCGAAGCCATATTCAAGGATCTGGGGCAGCAGCTTGAACGCCCCGACCTGCAGACCGGGGGGACGCTGACCGAAGTTGATAATTTTTTTCCGGTTTATGTTGCCGGCCTTTTGCGGGGGCTGTTGTGCTTTAACAACCTGCCGGTGCCGGAGCTGTTGATCAGCGATCACATCACTAATGAAATTCGTAGTGACGGCCAGTTTGTGATGGAAAAAAACCGAATCAGGCTGGAATTCCGCGATCCTCCCACGCCTGGCGGGAAAGACCGCCACCGCCTGAATATCCGCCTGCTGGTGGCGATCACTGAAATGGATGAAGAGGGACGCCGGGCCTTCCTGTATCAGCGGGGAGACCTGGATTTCGCTCTCTATGCCGATAAACAAATCAGTTTATCGATCTGACTCCTTGATCAGCCGGGTTCCAACCGGCACGGATTGCCTTGCTCTCGTGGTTTCCCACCCGCCATTTCCGTTGAAACCCCTTGTAGAAGCTGACCCGGTGGCGAAATGACAGTTGTTTCTGTTGTACTGCGGCGGTTGCGGAATCAGAGCACCTGCGCTGCCATTGCTGCGAACTGGATCTTTTTCTGGACGCAGGGGCGTCGATGAGAGATAGTTCTGGCTGATTTTGTGAACTAAGCTTATCACCGAGGAGACAGAGAATGCCTGTAAAAGAGCTTGTGACGAAAAACCGATCCTACCGAAGATTTTATCAAGACCATGCTATTTCCACAGCGCAACTGCGCGATCTGGTCGACTTGGCCCGTCTGTCAGCAACCGGCGCCAATCTGCAGGCGCTGAAATATGTCCTGGCTGCGACTCCCGAGAAAAACAGCATCATTTTTGAGCATCTGGCCTGGGCCGGTTATCTGAAAGACTGGGTCGGTCCGGTCGAAGGAGAGCGTCCCAGTGGTTATATTGTGATGCTGCTCGACCGTAAGATTGCCAAGTCCTGCGCCTGTGATCACGGCATTGCCGCGCAAAGCATGCTGCTGGGCGCAGTTGAGGCCGGCCTGGGAGGTTGCATCTTTGCCAATATCAAGCGCGACCAGCTGGCGGCAGCGTTGAATCTGGATGAACACTATGAAATCTTGCTGGTTCTGGCGCTGGGCAAGCCCAAGGAGGACGTTCGCATCGTCCCCCTCGGCGAGGATGGCAGCATTCGTTATTATCGGGATGACGCCGGGGTGCACTATGTGCCTAAGCGCGCCCTGGACGATATTATTATCGATTGATCCGGGGTGACAAATTCCTGATCTTTGGCCAAGCCGGGGCGGTTATCGAATCGTCTCGGCTTGGCAGTTCCAAGCGGCGGACCTCCCAATTTGTCGCGGCCTTGTCCTGCTCTCATTCGGACGGCAGTTTTCCCGTTTTCCCTTGTTTCCTTCCCGACCGCAATCGCCTGTTCCGCAACGACGGGCACTCTTTCTTAATCATTACGCAGATAGCTGGATGGCTTCTGCCCCAACGCTTTCCAGGTTCCGGCCAGGCCGAGCACCAGCGTCAACAGAATGCCTATTCCCAGGGTCAGCAGGATGATTACCGGTTGCAGCCGATAGGTTGCATTCAGGGGACCGTCGACAATCGCCATGGCCGCCGCAGAGCCGGCCAGGAGGCTGACGGTTCCGGCACTCAACCCGAGCAGGATGAACTCGGTCGCAAAGGCGGTCAGGATATCCCGGCGGGTCGCACCGCAAACCTTGAGAATAACCGCGTCCCGAATGCGGCGATGCTGATCCGCGGAGACCGCTCCGCTCAGCACCAGAAGGCCGCTCAGCAAAGCGATGGCGGCAATCCCTTTAAAGACCCAGGCGATCCGCTCCAGGGTGATGGAGACATTTTTCAGGACTTCACGTACCGATAACGCAGAAACATTGGGAAACCGGTCCGTCACCTGACGATAAACGGTTTGTTCCAGGGCCGGTTCCAATTGTGCCGCGGCAATATAAGTTTGTGGTGCGGATTCCAGGACACCTGGTGCAAAGATAATGGCAAAATTGAGTTCCAGGCTGGTCCAGTCGACGGTGCGCACATTGGCGATTTTGGCGGTGATGGTACGGCCGAGGATATTGACATCCAGAGTATCGCCGAGACCGACGGAAAATCCATCCGCCAGATCCCGGGTCAGGGAAATCAGTGGCGGACCGGAATAGTTTTCCGGCCACCAGGTGCCGCTGCTGAGGACGGTGTGCGGCGGCAGCTGGGCGGCATAGCTGAGAAAACGGTCGCCACGGACGGCCCAGCGGACATCAGGGGAGATGCTGGCTTGATCCGCTGGCACTCCTTTGATGGCAGTAATGCGTCCGCGCAGGGTCGGCGAAGCTTTCAGGCTGTTACCGGGTGGTAACTGGGCGAACAGCTTTTTGAAGGGCGCGATCTGATCCGGCTGAATATCGAAAAAGAAAAAGGCCGGTGCATCTTTGGGCAGGGTTTCGTTGACCATGTCATTCAGGTTGCTCTGTACCTGGGCGATCATGACCAGGACGGTCAGACCGATCCCTAAAGAAAAAAGAATCCCCCCGGCCGGTGAGCCGGGTCTGGCGATATCCGCCAGCGCCAGGCGCACGGAAGGGTTCGACGCCCGGGGGAGCCTGGCGGTCAGGCGGATGGTTGCCGTAGCCAGCAACCTAAACAGCACAAAACAGCCGGTGGCTCCAACAATAAACCAGAGTGCCAGACGCTGATCCGGGCTGGATACCAGGGCGATGGCGACCAGCAGGGCGGTGGTCAGCAGCACCGCGGCGCGACTGCCCGGACCGGGTCTGCCGCTATCCATATCGGTATAACTGCGAAACAATGTCGCCGGAGTGACCCGGCAGGCCTTGCCCAGCTCCTGCAAAGAGAACAATAAGGCGATGAGCAGCCCATAGCTCATGGCCAACAGCCAGACCCGCGGGAACAGCCCGGGTTCCATCGGAATCGGGAAGCTGCCGCCGAAAAATTGGACAATCAGCCAGGGCAGTGCCGCGCCGGCCAGCAACCCGGCGGTTGAACCGATGGCGCCCAGCAACAGAATCTGTAGCAGGTAAGTGGTAAAGATGATGGCGCGCGAGGCGCCCAGGCATTTGAGAGTGGCAATATGCTGAATCTTGGCCGTCAGATAACCGCGTACGGCACCGGTGACTCCCAATCCGCCGACCAGCAGGGAACAAAGCCCGAGCAGCGTCAGATTGGTCTCCATCCGATCAAGGAAGCTGCGCACCCGCGGAGCCGCCTCGCGCCAGGTGCGAATCCGCCAGCCCGCCTCGGGAAAACGCTCAGTTAATAACTGCTTGACCGCTTCGGCCTGATTGCGATCCGGCAATTTCAGCCGATACAGATAATTGACCAGACTGCCCGGCTGGATCAATCCGGTTGCCGGCATGGCAGCGCTGGCCACCATGATCCGGGGGCCGAGATTGAAGGCGCGAATGCTTCGGTCCGGCTCATTTTCAATAACCGCCCGGATGGTGAAGGTTGTGTCGCCAAGGCGGACCTGATCACCAACCGTCACGGAAAATCGCTGTAAAAAAGCTTTTTCGACAACCGCTCCGGGAGTTTCCGCTGTCATCAAGGCCTGGGCCAAGGGCTGCGCCGGAGCAAGAGGCAGGGAGCCGTAGAGGGGGTAAGCCTGATCAACGGCTTTCAGTTCGACCAGCCCGCGGTTGGCATTTTTTTCGGTCCTGGCCATGGTGCGCAGTTGGAGGATCTGGGACACCGTCCCCTGCTGGCGCAGAAAGTCCAGCTGATCGGTGGCCATGGGGCGATTGATCAGGCGGATCTCCAGGTCGCCACCGAGCAGGGCTCCGGCATCGTCCAGCAGTCCTCGGTGGGCCGCTGCGCTGAAGTTACCGATGGCGGAAATGGTAAAGACCCCGAGGAAAAGACAGACCAGGAAAACCCCGAAGCCGCGGATGCCATGGCGCATTTCTCGCCGCAGCAGGCGGAGCGCTTGCAATAACATAGCTGTTGTCTTCATGCCGCTGCCCAATCGATATGGTCCAGTTGACCATCGGCCATGCGGATAGTGCGCTGGCAGCGTTGCGCCAGGTTAAGGTCATGGGTAATCAGAATCAGGGTTGTGCCTTGGTCCTGTTGCAGATTAAACAGCAGCTCCATGACCTTGTGGCCGGTCTCCTGGTCAAGGTTTCCGGTCGGCTCGTCGGCCAGGATCAGGGCCGGCCGGGAGACAAAGGCCCGGGCCAACGCGACCCGTTGTTGCTCGCCGCCGGAGAGCTGGCCGGGAAAATGTGCGGCCCGCTGTTCGAGTCCGGTTGCGGCCAGGGCTTCCAAGGCCCGTCCGCGGGGATCGGGCACGGCCGAAAATTCCAATGGCAGGGCGACGTTTTCAAGGGCGGTCATGGTTGGAATCAGGTGGAAGGATTGAAAGACGATGCCGATCTGCTCGCGCCGAAACCGGGCCAGCTCATCTTCGCTGAGTCCGGACAGCCTCGTGCCGGCAATGGTGATTTCTCCTGCGCTGATTTGTTCGAGGCCGGCCAGAGCCATCAGCAAGGTGGTTTTCCCGGCTCCGGACGGGCCGACGATACTCAGGGTTTCGCTCCGCGCTACGGTCAGGTCGATCCCGCGGAGAATATTGACCCGGCCCGCGCCTCCTTCTAAACTGAGATGAAGATTATTAATTTTGATGATGGGATCTGACATGAATTCTCCCCGCTGGCTTTTGACATTGCTGTTTTTTTTACTGTTCCCGGGGTCGCAACTGCATGCCGCGGCAACCAAAAAAACCATTCTGGCCTTTGGCGACAGCCTGACCGCGGGCTACGGTTTGCCGGCAACGGACTCTTTTCCGACCCGCCTGGAACAGGCTCTGAACAGTGCTGGGTATCAGGTTAAAGTCATAAACGCCGGGATTTCGGGCGATACAAGTGCCGGTGGCGTCGCCAGGATTTCATGGAGTCTGGCCGAAAAGCCTGACCTGGCAATTGTTGAATTGGGGGCCAACGATGCCCTGCGCGGACTGGACCCGCAGGACACCCGAAAAAATCTGGCCTTTATTCTGACCCAGCTGAATAAAGCCGGGGTAAAAACCATCCTTGCCGGAATGAAGGCTCCGCGCAACCTCGGCGAAAACTATTATACCAGCTTTGACCGCATCTATCCGGAATTGGCCGCACAATACCAAGTTGAGTTGTACCCGTTCTTTTTGCAGGGGGTGGTTGGTAACAGTGCCCTGAACCAGGCCGACGGGATCCACCCCAATGCGGCCGGGGTGGAGGTGATCGTCAAGCAGTTCCTGCCGCTGGTGGAGAAAGTTTTACAGCGCGGTTAGTGTCCAATCTGAAAACTTAGCCGTTGCCCTGCGGAGTTTCCTGATGACAACGAGTTAGTGCCAGTCAGATTGCTACCGCTAAGCGATGCTGTTCGAGGAACTGCAGCAGCGCGGTCGGCAGCGCAACCTCCACCACGATTGGTTGGTTAGAGAAGGGATCGGTAAAGGCTAGCCTGTGACAGTGCAAAAACAGTCTTTGCAGCTCCCTTGGGCAAGGCCCGCGGTAACGACGGTCACCATAGAGCGGATGGCCGGCTTCGGCAAATTGCCGCCTGATCTGATGTTGCCGCCCGGTTTCCAGTTTCACTTCAAGCAGCGAGGCCCATTCGTTGCCGGCTATTTTTCGAAAGCTGGTTGAGGCGGTCTTTATTTTTCCCTTGGCCGGAATTTCGGATGACAACGTGCCATGGTCGGGCAAGTGCCCCATGACCAGGGCCAGGTACATTTTTGTCACCTCTCCTTTCATAAACAGCTTGCCCAATTCAGAACAGCTTTTCTTTCCTTTGCCAAAGAGGACCGGACCAGAGGTTTCCAGGTCGAGTCTTTGGATCGGATTGAGCTGAAAAAGCTCTCCCCGAGCGGAAAAATAAGACCTGGTTCGATCAGTTAAATTGTCGTTTTCGTGGCCCTTTCCGGTATGCACCGCCAACCCTGCTGGTTTGTTGAGAATAAGGATTTCGCGAGATTCAAACAGGATATCCAGTCCAGGTAAAGCCTTGGACGATTGCTCTAACAAGTCAAGAATACGGGCACTTTCCGGTAATTGTATACAGTCTCCCGGGGCCACTTCAGTCTCCGCACTGAGGATGCTGCCGGCCCTGCTCACCCGCCCTTTTTTGAACAGCTGGTTCAGGTAGCCGGGAGCTGCCGCCGGGATATTGTTGAGGAGAAATTGTCTGGCGGTTAAGCCGGTGTCATTTTTTGAAACGGTCAGTACGGGCATGGCTAAAAGTCTCTTTGTTGAGGGTGAAATCGGGGCCGGGTAGATTCTTGAGTTGGCAGGTTTTAAACCAACGGTCTGTCCAGTAAAACGAAAAACTGTTTAACATGTTGTTTTTTCGGCGTTTTTTGTCTTTTTTGCTTGTAATAATCCCGCAGGAATGTATAATTTCTGAAAAACAATAAGTGGGAATAATAACTTCATATAGAATAAAGGAGGTCACTGATGAAGTGTCCAGTATGTCACAGTCTCGATCAGAACGAAATGGATCTTCAGTCCGATCAATTTAAAGAAGACATTATCGAATGCCGTCACTGCGGAGCTGTCTGGGCCATCAACCATGATCTTCTGGAAATGGTCAAAGATCCGCAGGAATCTTCCTTCCTTGGCGCGATTACCGAAACCGTCGAAGGTGATGATTACTGTTACGAAGTCGCCTGATTTTTAGGTGCGTCAACCCGGTTGTGAAAGCCCGCTGTTGAATAGACAGCGGGCTTTTTCTTATGTGGCCCCCTGTCAAGACATAACTTTCCTGTTGTTAAAAACCGAGGGTGTTTGAGCACTATCCTTTTCTTATTCGCGTCTCATATCGCCAAGTACCAATTCGGTACGCTCAAAGAACCTCGCCATTTTATTTCCGCCACCCGAAGTGGCCAAAAGCCCGTCGCGTCAGACCTGTTTATACTGAAGGTCGGTAGGCCCTTTGTTCGATGCTCAAGCGCCAGAGAATAATCGCCAGTTTTCTTGCCAATGCTGTACTTTTTGCGGAATACCGGTTTTACTGAGCAGTTTGTGGTACATTTCGCTAGCTTTTGCATCTTTTGCTCGCCATATCCAGGCCGCTTCAATCAACAAGGATCGTAAGCGTTTTTGCCCAACCGGCATCAAGTACCCGCGAGGTATCTTTTCGCCACTGTGCCGAACGGTTGGTGCGAGCCCAAGATAGCTGGTGACCTCCTCTGAACGATGAAAACGTTCAGGACGAAATAGTTCCAGATGAAAAGTTGTGGCAACCACTTTGCCAACACCAGGAACACTTGTCAGCGCTCGAATCACAGGCCGGTGTTTGGGATGCCGGTTGAGTTGCTCCAGTTGACCTGCCACTTCACTTAGCTCCTGTTGAAGAAATTCCAGCTCTCGCAAGTGGCTGTCAATAGTTAAGCGGCCCTCGGGCAAAAGAGGAAGTGCTGCGATATTCTCTCTAGAGTCCGATCGCCAGTTTCTGACGGCCTCCGTTTCCTCGAAACCATGGTAAAGCAGAAACCCCTTAATCCTCTGCTTGCATTGACGAACTCGATCTATCAATTGATGTCGACGACGCAGCAAAGAACGCTGAGCCTCTTCTGCGGCTGACGGCACAGCAATCGGTCGAATCAATCCTTTTGAGCAATAGTGCGCTAGCTTCAAACAGTCGAGTCGATCTGTTTTCGATCCAGGGCTGACGCTTCTCGGGATTTTACTCGGGGCTGCAACGGTCACAGGGAATCCTGTTGCCTGGAGGGCGCGAGCAAGAGAGAATCCTGTTGGCCCTGCTTCGTAGGCAACTCCTGCAACCTGAATATTGAGCTGGGATAATTGCTTTACAAACACTTCTGGATTAGCAACTGTTGTAAATGCAAAGGCCTTGTCGTCTGCCCTGAGTAAGGCGACATGATAGCTGCGCTTGTGAACATCCAGGCCGATCCAGAAAGGCTCATCTTGATATATTGAGAGAAAAGACTGCAGAGCTGATAAACTGTACTTTGCCATGTTGGCCTCCTGACTTGTTCAGAAATGGGGATTTCCTTCAAGTCTACCGCAGAGGCCAACATGGTATTTTATTTTTTGCGTGCTTTTACTGAATGCCTGAGTTCTCGCGTGGGGATTGACGACGCAGCACCCCTTTTTCTCTTTTCAATAACTCTGAACGGGCCTTTCTGCTAAACTGAGTCAATTGATTAAACCTGCTCAGTTGACTAATTTTGCTATGGTAAGATTTTAGAAAAACATCCGCTGGCTGTTCAAACAGGTTCAGACAACGGGTGATTGCTCTGCACCAGAAAATCCATGACGTCTTGACCCGGCGTTGATTCTGGTGGCCCGGCCATAGGCTGTGCAGGTTGTTCGTGTCTGCTGTTGCATCTCCAAGGGGGAAGGATATTCATGGCAATCTATCGATCCAGCTTGAAAACGCGCAAAGGACTCATTAACGCGGCCGGGGAACTGGCCGCTGAAAAAGGCTTTCATTCTGTTTCGACTCGCGCTGTTGCCGAAAGAGCAGCGCAGAACATCGGCAGTATTCACTATCATTTCGGCAGCAAACAGAAATTATTTGAAGCGGTTGTGCAGCAGGTTGCGGAACGTTGGCAGCAGTCTCCTCTGGAAGAAGCACTGGCGGGCTGCGATTTACTGACACGATCGGGACAGGCGCAAGCGCTGGCAATTATTTTGCGCCGGCAGGCCGAGTTATTGTTTGATAAGGCGGCTCCGGCCTGGCACTGTCGGGTCATTTATCAGTTGATGCAATCTCCCGATGCCCTGCAGGCTGTGTTTCGCACGGCCGTGGTGGTGCCGGAGCGCGAGCAGGTCGAGAAACTGCTGAAGCAGATCGATCCGGATCTAACCGAGCAACAGATTCAGGCACATTTTTTCGTGCTCACCGCCCCGTTGTTGCTGCACGCCGATTACCAGAAAGCGTTGCTCCGGCGGATGGGAAAGGCAGCGTATGATGACAGCTACCTGGAAACCCTGTTGGACATTTGTACCCGGCAGACGCTTTTGGCCCTCGGGTTGCCGGTGCTTGCGGATGAGGGCTTGGTGACATTATGAAGGGGCGATCACGTGTTTCGCCGAGCATGCCGTGAAGGGATTTTTTATGGAGACCATCGATTTACGCAGTGATACCGTGACCCAGCCGAGCGCTGCAATGCGGCAGGCCATGGCGGAGGCAGCCGTTGGCGACGACGTCTATGGCGAGGACCCGACCGTCAATCAACTGCAGCAGCGCGCTGCAGAACTTTTCGGCCAGGAGGCGGCGCTGCTGGTCACCAGCGGCACCCAGGGCAATCTGGTGGCCATGCTGACCCATGCCCCGCGCGGGAGCGAGGTCATCCTCGGTGACAAGTCACACATTTTCCTCTACGAGCAGGGTGGGATTGCCGCGCTTGGCGGCATCATGCCGCACACAATAACGGTCCAGCAGGACGGTACCCTGCGGCTGGATGATATTGAAGCCGCCGTGCGGGGTGACAATGTGCACTTTCCCAGGACCCGGGTGATTGCTCTTGAGAATACCCAGGGAACCGTCGGTGGCGTCCCCCTGAGTCCGGATTATGTGGCCCGAGTCGTCCACTTTGCCCACGCCCGGGGATTGAAGGTCCATATCGACGGCGCGCGGATTTTTAATGCGGCGGCTCATTATGGAGTCACCCCGGCTGCGTTGATGGCCGGTGCTGATAGCTTGACCTTTTGCCTGTCCAAAGGTTTGGGGGCGCCGGTCGGTTCAGTGCTGGTCGGATCGCGGCAATTTATCGACGAAGCTCGGCGGATGCGCAAGCTGCTCGGTGGTGGCATGCGGCAGGCGGGAATTCTGGCCGCAGCCGGCCTGACCGCGCTGGAATCAATGCCGCAGCGACTACAGCAGGATCATGACAACGCCGCCTACTTTGCCGCACGCCTTGCCGAGATTCCCCAGCTGCGTCTGCTCAGCTGCCATACCAACTTTGTTTTTTTCGCTCTGGAAGAGAGTGTGGCGCTCAGTGCCGAGGAATTTTCCGCCCGCTTGCAGCGCAGCAATATCCTGCTCCAGCCGTATCATGGTGCGGCACGCCGGTTTCGGGCGGTTTTCCATTGCTGGATCGACCAGACCCGGGTTGACCAGGTCGTTGCCGCCATGCAGAATGTTTTGGCCTGAGCCTGCCTCCTCGGGCTTTGCAGCCTGTGCGCAAACAGTGCCTGACAACAGCGAGGGTGTATGCGACTGTTTATCGCGGTGACGGTTCCGGAGTCGATCCAGCGGCAACTGGCGAGCCTGACCGGTCGGTTGCGCAAAGCTGCTATCCGCGGCAGCTGGGTTCGGCCGGAAAATCTTCACCTCACGCTGAAATTTCTTGGCGAAATTGACTCTTCAGCCGTTCCCGCTCTGGAGCAAGAGCTGACTTCTTCCTGCCGGCAGTTTGTTCCATTTCAATTGCGTTTAACCAAGCTGGGCTTTCTGCCGCCCCGAGGACAACCCCGGGTGCTCATGGTGGCGACGGACCAGGAGCAGCGTCTGCGCAGCCTTGCCAGCACGCTGGACCAGAGTCTGGTCCGGCTTGGTTTTCCTGTGGCAGAGCGTTTCAAAGCCCACATGACCTTGGCCCGGATCAAAGGACCACAGAACCTGATGCTGTTGCATAAACTTATGGAACGAGCCGTGCTTGGTCAATCCTTCCCGGTCTGCGGCGTCAGCCTGATTAAAAGTGAGCTGAGAACCGAGGGCGCTCATTACCAGGTGCTGCGGCAGGTGGCGTTTAGCGGTGCGGAGCGAGGTTTCCCGGACGAGCAGCAAGCAGGCCGTGATGGAGGGCCGAACTGACGGGAATTCGCCTTGTGCTATAATTGAAAAAGCACCGAACCTGCTCAGTTGAACAGTGAGCAGCATTCGGAATGCTGGTCAACGCACAACGCGAGGCAGTGAGGAATAATATCATGAAGAAGAGCATGAGTTTATTAGTGATCGCAGTGTTTATTTTAGCCGGCTGTACTCAGGGAATGGGGCCGAAGGAGGGTGCCGGGACTTTCCTCGGCGCGACTGCGGGAGCTGTGTTGGGATCCAACGTGGGGAAAGGCAAGGGGAACATCGCGGCAATTGCCATCGGGACGCTGGCCGGAGCGCTGTTCGGGCAGGAGATCGGCCGCTCGCTGGATCGGGCTGACCGTATCGCCATGGGACAAAACGCTCAATATTCCCTGGAATATACCCCCAGCCATGAAACGACCCGCTGGCAGAATCCCGATTCCGGCAATTCCGGGTCCATGACTCCGCTGAAAACCTATCAACGCCCCAGCGGCCAATACTGCCGGGAATATCAGCAAACCATCTATGTCGGTGGTCAGCAACAGCAAGCCTATGGCACCGCCTGCCGCCAACCGGATGGCTCTTGGGAAATTCAGAATTAAGCTGGCACCTAGTGTCCCGTTCGGTTCATTATTTGTATTAATTTTGAGTCATTTTTGTTGCTGTCAAGGCGTGCCGCCGCAGGCCTAGCTTAGGCTAAGCCGAGAAGGCAGAACGTAGACAGCGGCAAAAAGGACCGAAATTGGAATAGAGAACTAACCGTACGGGACACTAGCAGTCATGGATTGCTGAATTGTTAATGAAGAAAGGTCGGGGACAGCTCACTGCTCCCGACCTTTCCTGGTCATGACTTGACGCTGCCGGCCACCGGTCAGACGAAAATGTCGTTGCCGCTCAAGCGTGCCTGAGCCAGCAGCCCGCTGATGATGGTTCTGGTCGCTTCGGAGCGCAGGACTTTGGCGAGATTCTGTTCAAACTCCTGCTGATTGCTGCTTTTATATTCGTTGGTATCCTGTTCTTCGTACAGGTTGGCCGGATAAAGTTTGATATCATGATTGAGGCGTAAGAAACGTTGCCGATATTGCATGGCCGGGAGGGTGATGAAAACGTCATAGCTGAAAATAGTATTGCTCTGTTTTCGTTCAATTTTCATTTCCAGCATGCCCTTAGTCATCTCGGAAAGAACCTTGCCCTGTTCCGCAAGGATTTCGTGAGGTGCCTTGATGTCCTTGAAATCAGCGATATCCCCCCACATGTTTGGTAAACCCATGATGATGCTCCTTATTCTCCAAGATGTTTCACGGTCAGGATGCTCGGCTTCAGGCCAGCGACCGGCCGAAAATACGAGTTATATTTGTTGAGCAGAATCCGAATGGCGAGCCTTGCTCGCGTCCCGGTCTTTGCCCAGGCGATTTCCAAAAGCGATTTTTTTCCCGTTCAGCTGAACGAAAAACACCCCACTTCAAACCGAAGGGAGGTGTCTGGTAAATCTTCTTCTTCGGCAACCCGGCTATCCACATGGGACCCGTGGCTTTGCGTCCCCGGATCGCTCCGGGTTTGCTATTATCGGGAATTTTTAATGTTTGTCCATTATTAATGCTGGATAATAATTTGTCAAGAAAAATGTTGAGCTGGTGGGAAGGGTATGCCTGCTCAGCCCCTCTTTCTAACCAGAGCCAGATAATTGCCACTCAGAATCAGTCCCATTCCGACCACCCCGAACAGGGTCCATTGGTAGTTTTCCCAGAAGGTCGACAGGAGCAGGGCGACGATCGGGAAGAGCAGGGTTGCGTAAGCAGCCCGACCGGCTCCGATTCGGCCGATCAGGGTCAAGTAGCAGCCGAAGGCAATAACCGACCCGAAAAAAGCCAGGTATAAGAGGGAGAGAAGGTAGGAGGCTGTGCTGGCGATGCTCACAGGCGTTCCGGTCAGGGTGCCGAGCAGGACCATGCAGCAGGCTCCGTAGGCCATGCCGAAAGCATTGGTCTGGATGACCGGCAGCCGGTTGCTTTGGTTGCGGGCCGAGAGGATATTGCCCAGCGAGGCCAGATAGGTTGCCGCAAAGCTCAGCATCAATCCACTCAGAATCGGCCCGGAGAAATTGACCGCACTCATTTCCGGCCAGAACAACAGGCTCAGTCCGAATAATCCCAATATCCCGCCCACCAGCACCCGCGGATCCATCGGCGTACCAAGGAAGAGCCGGCCATTGACGAGGTTCATGACCACAATGGTGGAAAAAACCACTGCGGCCAGGCCGCTGGTGATACGGATTTCAGCCAGGTAGAAAAAATAGTAATTGATGGCAAAGAGCAAGACTCCCTGTAACGCCATATACAGGTGTTCCTTCATGGAAAAGCGCATGGAGCGGCGGGTGACCAGGCACCAGATGAGCAGGATGAAGGAGGCCAGGGCAAAGCGGTAGGCGATGGACCAGACCGGGGCCACGCTGCCGAGCTGGTATTTGATGGCCAGCCAGGTGGATCCCCAGATAAGAACAGTACTCAGGTAGAAGGTAGTGTTGAGCATGGTCGTCAGCCCTGCTTCCCTTCCTGCAACAGCTGCAGCGCCAGGCGGCCCACCGTCTCTATGGCTGCTTCAACGCAGGGATTCCAGTAAGCGGCATTGAGACGGATGCAGTTGCTGAATTTGCCTTCCACCGAGAAAAGCTGACCAGGGGCAATGCTGATGCCGCAGGACTTGGCTAGCTTATAGAGATGCAGCGCATCAATTCCCAGTGGCATCTCGACCCAGAGCAGAAAGCCACCCTGTGGACGTGAAACCCTGGTGCCCGGCGGAAAACAGCGGCCAATGGCATCGGTCATCTGGGCCACCTGACGGGCGTAATTGCGGCATAAGGTCCGCAGGTGATGGTCGTAGCCGCCATTGGCGAGAAATTCCGCAATGGCTTGCTGAGGGGGACTGGCGGTTGCCACTCCGGAGATCATTTTGGCCCGCTCAATCCGTTCCTGATAACGTCCCGCCGCAACCCAGCCGACCCGATATCCCGGCGCCAGGGTTTTACTGAACGATGAGCAGAGCAGGACGTTGCCGGTGGTGTCGAAGGTTTTGGCAACCGTGGGGCGTTCGCCGCTGAACGGCAGGTCCCCGTAAACATCATCCTCAATCAGGGGAACCTGGTTGGCGTCGAGCAGCGCCACCAGTTTCTCTTTGTCTTCATCCGCCATGAGACTACCGAGAGGGTTGTTGAAATTCGTCACCACCAGGCAGGCTTTAATGAGTCCGCGATTTCGTTCCAGGGCGTACTCAAGGGCTTCCAGGCTGATACCGCCGCGCGGAGAGGCTGGAATCTCCAGGGCCTTGAGGCTGTGTTCCTCAATCAGCTGCAAAAAATTAAAGTAAAAGGGGGTCTCGATGGCCACGGTATCGCCCGGCTTGCAAAGGGCCCGCAGGGACAGACTGACCGCTTCGACACAGCCAGAGGTGATGACGATCTGCTCCGGCGACAGAACGCAACTGGAGGCCAGCAGGCGCTGGGCGATCTGTTGCCGCAGCCGCAGGTTGCCAGGCGGCAGCTGATAGGAAACCGCCATGCGCGGATTGCGCCTGACTTCACGAGCCAGCATTCGATTGATTCTTGCCGTGGGCAGCAATTCATGGTTCGGGGTGGCAATGCCCAGCTGCAGCAGCTGAGGATCAAGCAGATCACGCATGACCAGCCCGTAGGCATTGGTCAAGTTGACCTGAGCCGGATTATTCAAGGAGGGGCGATCGACCACCGGTTCGCTGGGCAGTTTGGGCAACCGGGTGCGCACATAGAACCCCGATTGCGGGCGGGCCTCGAGCAAGCGGCGATCTTCCAGCTGGCTGTAGGCCTCCTTCACGGTATTGATGCTGACCTGCAGTTGCTTGCTGAGACTGCGGATCGATGGAATGCGATCACCGGGGCGCAGGGTGCCCTGCTCGATCAAGAAGCTGATGCGGCTGGCGACTTTTTCGTAAAGGGGCGCTTCTTGTTGCCACTGGTCTTGGGGAATGAGCATATCCGGCTCCCATAGTTAGTTATCATCGGGAAACGGCCCTTTTCCGCCGTGGCGGTGTCAATCTGCGGGCTTATTTGTGCGGCGTAAAGAACTACGGCTCCGCATCAGCCCTTGATTTCCTTGCCACAACGAAAAATTGCTCGTTTCCAATCTGAAAACTTATGCGTTGGCATCCGGAGTTTCCGGCTGCCAACTAGTTAAGGAGAAGAGTCTTTTTCTGTTGTATCAGGAGGGCTGACCCTGCAACAGATACAGTCCGACGCTTCCTTGATGGGTACAGTTTTGCAATGGTGTTTCTGTGATGGTTACAATAATAGTCTACTGTATCTGGCGCTGAAAAGGGATTTGCGTTGTAATTGAATGACCATAATCACTTAAGGAGCGTCCTTATGGAACTGTTACTGAACAGCAAGGAAGTGATTGAGCTGGGCAACGATCTCTGCGGGACACGGATTTGTTGCCGGGCAGGGTTGTGCTGGGTCACTCTGGAAGGTGATTCCAGGGACCATATCTTGCGCGCCGGCAGCAGTTTCGAAATCAGCCGTAGTGGCCGCGTGCTGGTGACCGCATTGACTCCTGCCCGGGTTCTGCTGGCTGAGCTGGCACAGCAGTCCAAGCTGTTTGAACCTGAGCCGAGTGGCTGGGGGTGGTTGAAAAAGCGGGCTCTTTTTAACGCCAAGAGCCCGCTGTAAACCTGTTGGGGAGCCTGCTTATTTGGCGTCCTGCAGATATTTGTAATAGTCGGAATCAGTGGAAATGACCAGCTTGCCGTTTTGGCCGATAGTTTTCTTGTAAGACTCCAAGGTGCGCAGAAAACTGTAGAATTCCTTATCCTGGTTATAGGCTTCGGCATAAATGGCGGCTGCTTTGGCATCTGCTGCGCCGCGAACTTCCAGGGCCTTGCGATAGGCTTCGGAGGTGATCTCCTTCAGTTCACGCTGCATCTGGCCGAGGATCTCAGCCTTTTCGCCTTCCCCCTCGGAGCGGTATTGGGCGGCGACTTTCTTGCGTTCGTTGATCATCCGCTCGTAAACGCGGGTCCGTACCTGCTCGACGTAGTTGATCCGCTTGATCTGCACGTCAAGCAGTTCGATTCCGTATTCCGGAGTACTGGCCCGGGCCTGGGTCAGAATATTGCTGAGAATCTCTTCCCGACCGAGCATTTCTTCAGGGAGGACCCGCTTTCCTTCCACTTCAAAATGTTCTTCGCCATCGGGAACGTAGTCCTTGCCGCGCACCAACTCCACCAGCAGGTGACCGGAAACCGCGTCTCTGACCACCGAGTCGATGATATCGTCAAGGCGGCTTTGCGCACCACGTTCGGTGGCCACAGTTTTGAAAAACTGCAGCGGATCTTTAATCCGCCAGCGCGCGGTGGTGTCGACCCAGATAAACTTTTTGTCCTTGGTCGGAATCTGGTTGGGGTCTCCATCCCACTTCAGGATACGACTTTCAAAGCGATTGACGTCCTGGACAAAGGGGATTTTGAAATGCGGCCCCGGGTGGATGATGTTGCCAACCGGCTTGCCGAACTGGGTCACGATGGCTTGCTCGGCTTCATTAACCACAAAGAAACCATCCTGGGCAACGAGCAGCGCGATGACAACGACAATAACGAGAATACCGTTCTTCATTTGGCGGCTCCTTCCAGGTTTTTGCGCAATGGCAGCAGTTGCAGCAGGCCGCTGTCGGTTTTATCCATGATGTAGGTTTCGTCCAGTTTGGGCAGGACCTGCTCCATCGACTCGATGTAAATCCGGCGGCGGGTCACCAGCGGCGCTTTTTTGTATTCGGTCAGCAGGGCCAGGAACCGATTGGTTTCGCCGCGGGCCTTGTTGATCCGTTCGACAGCATAACCTTCCGCTTCCTGGAGGGTACTTTTGGCCTGGCCGCGGGCGCGCGGAACCTCGCGATTGAACTGTTCGCGGGCCTGGAAGATCAAACTCTCCTTCTGCTGTTCCGCTTCATTGACTTCGTTGAAAGCATCCTTGACCGGATCGGGCGGGTTGACATCCTGAAACTTGACGGTAACAATGCGGACGCCGATGTCATACTGGTTCAGGGTGTTCTGCAGGTCCACTTCTATGGCACTGGCCAGCTCGGCCCTGGCGGTGGTCAGGACCTGGGTGACATTGGCATTGCCGATGGCTTTGCGGACCATGGCTTCGGAAATATCCCGCACGGTGCCGACGGGGTCTTTGACCTTGAAAATATACTTGAAGGGGTCCGACACCTGAAACTGGACGATCCACTCGACATCACTGACATTGAGATCCCCGGTCAGGGTCAGTGATTCCTCCTCCAGGCCACGTTTGCTGAAGGAGGATCGGACTCCTGGAGTCACGGTCCGGTAGCCGAACTCTTCTTTCAGAACCCGGCCGGTCGGCACCAGATAGACTTGGTCAATACCAAAGGGAAGCTTGAAATGCAGCCCCGGGTCGGAAAAACTGGCAAACTTGCCGAATCTCAGCACGACGCCGGTCTCTTCGGTGTCGACTTCATACATACTGCTGTAGCCGCCGATGATGATAGCAATAAGGGCAATAACGGCCAGGATCGGCAGAAATCCTTTTTGCGGGTTGTTGAACTTTTTCTTGATCCGATCGGTTATCTCAATAACCTTTCGTTCCAGATCGGCCCCGGAAGGGCCTTGTCCCCAATCCTGCATGAATACCTCTTTTTCTTAGCACAGGTTAAAAGAAATGGTGCCAGTCAGTCTGCTCAGCTGTTCACAATCTGCTTCAGTGCCCTCGACTGACAGGAATAGCTGGGAGCAGGTTCCGACCCCTTGTTTTTACGGCAGAGTAAAAAGACCCCGGGCCGGAATCTCCTTCTGCCAGTTATAACAGATTTTTCCGCCGGCCGGTCAGACTTCTGGTAAATTTCACCCTGGCCCGGCATGAGGTGTATACTCTATCAGGAAATAAAGGTAGCAGCAAAATGGATGAACTTGATCAAGGAGCTTGTTTCATGAATGTGATTGTCGATCTGTGTGTCGTGCCCATGGGGGTGGGCGTTTCCGTATCTCGTTATGTGGCCATGTGCCAGGATGTGCTGGAAGAGGCCGGCCTGAAAACCAGCCTGCACGCTTATGGGACCAATATTGAAGGCGATTACGATGAGGTCTTTGCGGCGATTCGTCGCTGTCATGAGGTGATCCATGCTGCCGGAGCGCCGCGGATCACCACAACGATTAAAATGGGGACCCGCATCGACCGTGAGCAGACCATGGCGGACAAGCTGCAGAGTGTGGCTGAAAAAAGAGCAGCCGCCAAGCTGTCGTCCTGAAAAAGGCGGGCCGCTCAGTCGAACAAAAAGCGCGCTTGCGGGGTGGCATAAAACTGATAGTTGGCCCGTCCTTCCTTTTTCGCCTTGTACATGGCGATGTCCGCGGTTTTTAACAGGTCCTGGCCAGTGACGGCATCCTCTGGGAAGATGCTGATTCCGATGCTGCTGCTGATGGTCTGGCTGAAGTTCCCTTCAACAATGTGCTGGGATAAGGACCGATGAATCCGCTCGGCAGTGCTTTCAATCATTTCGATGGAGTCCACGTCTTCGAGCAGGACCAGAAATTCATCCCCGCCCATGCGGGCTACCGTATCGCTTTCGCGGACACTTTTTTGCAGCCGGCGGGCTGCGTCGATGAGCAGGCGGTCGCCGTAGTCGTGGCCGAGGTTGTCATTGATGCTTTTGAAGTTATCCAGGTCAAGAAAAAACAGGGCGACCTGTCGCCTGCTGCGGCGCGCTTTGCTTAAGGCCTGCGCCAGCCGGTCTTCAAAAAGCAAGCGGTTGGGGAGATCGGTCAGCGCGTCGTGATGAGCCAGATAGAGCAGTCGTTTTTCATTTTCATTGAGCAGTTCTTCAATCTGCATGCGCTCCGAAATATCCCGTGACACCTCGATCATCGCATACATTTCCCCCTCGCTGTTGAATAGCGGTGCGGCGGTGATTTCGAAAATCCGTTGTCCCTGATCCGTGGCGTGGCGGTGGATGACGGTGACCGGTTGGCCCGTCTCCTTGATTTGCTGCAGCGGGCAGGGATGCTCTTGGGCAGTGCAAGGATCCGCCAGTCCGTGGGAAAATTCATAGCAGGTCGGTGGCAGGGGCGCGTTTCCAAAACGGCGAAATTGCTCGCAGGCGGCTTTGTTCTGCTGCAGAATCCGGTAATCAAGACCCACCACCATCAACGGATCGGTCACCCCATCGATCACCGCCTGTAAAAATCGGTTCCGTTCGGCCAATGCCTGTTCGGCTTTTTTGCGCTGGCTGATGTCATGGATAATGGAACAGAGCAGCATTCGTCCTTCAATCCGAATCGGAGTGCTGTAGATTTCCACCTGCCGGGTTTGCCCGTCGGCCCGGGTGTGGACGAATTCAAAGTGCTGCTTTTTGCGATTGCTCGCCTGGTGCAAGGCTTGGCCCAGTTCGTCTTTGTTCAGATTGTTGATCTGGCTGATCTGCATATTTTTCAGCTGGTCCCTGCTATATTGGTAAAATTGGCAGGCGGCCGGGTTGGCGTCAACGATAGCGCCGTTTTCCGGGTCGATAAAGAGGATGCTGGAGAGGGAATTTTCAAAGAAAACCTGGTATTGCTGCTGACGTTCCAGGAGTTCCTTTTCAATGCTGTGCCGGGCCGCCAATTCGTCTTGCAGCAGAGCGTAATTTTCGGCCAGCTGCAGGGTCTTTACGCGCACCTGCTTGCGGGTCCAGAAGGTGGCGGCCAGCAACAGCAGGATGAAGACGCCGCAGGTATAGCTCAGGCTGTACAGCCAGGACGGCACCTGGGTCGTGGTTTTCTCGCTGAGCCAGCGGTCGATGAGGCGGTAATAGACGGAATCCGGCGCCTGTTTCCATTGGGCCAGCAGCCGATCGAAATTAGTCGTCAATTTGACCGGGCTCTGCTCGGAAAAAGCCGGTCGGGACTGAATCGGTTTGATCAGGATGGACGACGGAACCAGATTGTAGCGCTGGCGATTTTTAAAACCGAAAATTCGCCCGACCATGGCCGCATCAACTTGTCCTGTGGCGAGTTTGTAGAAGGCCTCGTCATAATCTGCAACGTCAATAAAATCCACCTGCAGGTTGAACAGGGTCGAGACCTGGCGAAGGCCTTGCGGGCCGTTCAGGTAGACATCCCCGGCTAAGACGGCAACCTTTTTACCATCCAGCTCCAGAATCGAAGTCAACGGTTCATCGCTGCGGCTGAAGATTTGCCCCCAGCTGCTCAGCACCGTCTCATGGCCGAAACGGTATTTTCGGCTCCTTTCTTCGGTTACCGCGATCCCCGGCAGGATGTCGATCTCTCCGGAAGAGAGTTTATCCAGGCATTGCTGCCAGGTGCAGGGGATATAGTTGACTGACCAGTCCAGCTCTGCGGCCACCTGATTGAAGAGTTGCGGGAAAAAGCCGTCCGCTTGTCCCTGCTCGTTGAGGAATGAGGTCGGCGGGCTCTGATCCAGGCCGATTCGAACCGGGGCCGCAGCACAGAATTGTGCCGGCAGGAGGAACCCTACAAGAATGAACAGGCTGAGCCAGGACAATCGATCCTCCCCCCAGCAGGACAGATAGATTATTTGCTGCATGAAATGGTATTGGTGTTGCCTTCAAAAGGCAAGTTTTATCCGGCCTGTTAGCGGATTTAATGAGAAAAAGCCGCTACTCTGGTAACGCTTTGGGTCAGAATTGGCGCAGGTTGGAGAGTTCCCCTTTGAGTTTGTGGTAATTGGCCAGGCGTTCTTCCGGCAGATTGCCGGTTTTAATAGCGTCCCGGACGGCGCAGCCCGGCTCGGAACGATGATGGCAGTCGCTGAATTTGCAGCCGGTGGACAGGTCTTCGATATCGGCAAAAGATTCCACCAGATCCTGTTCATCTCCCCAGAGGTGAAGTTCGCGCATCCCCGGATTATCCATCAGGATGCCTCCTCGGGGGAGCAGGAACAGCTCCCGGTGGGTGGTGGTGTGGCGGCCTTTGCCGTCCGCCGCGCTGACTGCGGCGATTTTCTGGCGCTGCTCGCCAATCAGGCCGTTGACAATGGTCGATTTGCCGACCCCTGATGAGCCGAGCAAGGCAATGGTCTTCCCGGCCTGCAGATAGCCGGTCAGGATGTCGAGCTGGCCCTGCTGGCGCGCCATGCACAGGTGGACCGGGGTTGCTCCTGCAATCTCCATGACTGCGGCCCGGTGTTGTTCTGGATTATCACACAGGTCGGTCTTGTTGAGCAGAATAACGGCTTCACTGCCGCTGCCGCCAACCAGGGTCAGATAACGCTCGATGCGGCGCAGGTTGAAATCGCGATCCAGGCCGCTGACAATGAAGATCAGATCGATATTGGCGGCAATCACCTGCTGTTCGATGCGTTCCCGCCCCTTCCCTTTGCGGCGGCCCGGCAGGTTGCGGGAAAAACTGTTGCGGCGTTTCAACAGGGCATGGATCAGCCCGCGTTGATCGGGCTGAGGCTCCACCGCGACCCAGTCGCCGACCACTGGCAGGTCAGCCCGGCCATCCGCCTGGTGGCGAATTTTACCTGCAAAACGAACGGTCAGCTCGCCGCTGGTTGTCCAGACTCGAAAATAGTTTTTTTCGCCGCGGATAACCCGTGCCGGAAGCAGGCCTTTATCGCTCCAGGCCGTAAATTGCTCGGCAAAGAAAGCCGTCCAACCCCAATCTTCAAGTGTCATTGTTTCTCCTCGCGCCTTCCCAGCGGCAGATTGAACAGCAGCAAGCCGCTGCAGATAAAAAGAATGCCGATCAGGTGAAAGCTTTGGAAGCGTTCATTCAATAGCAGCACCGCGAGCAGGGATGCGAACAGGGGGATCAGATTGATATAGAGCCCGGCCCGGTTGGCGCCGATCTCCGCGACTCCGCGGTTCCAGTAGAGATAGGCGAGGATCGACGGGCAGGTTGCCACGTAGAGCAGGCTGGCAACGACCGGACCGGTCAGGAGTAGTGGCATGGCGTTCTGGCGTTCCCAGAGGTAGAGCGGCAGCAGCAGAACAGTGCCCACGGCAAAGGTGCAGGTCAGCAGGCTCAGGGGGTGGATCGCGGGCCTTTTACGCAACAGGACCGAGTAAACGGCATAGAGGATGACGGCCAGCAGCATGATCAGGTCGCCGCTGACAAATTGCATGTGGAGCAGCCGTTGCAGATCCCCTTGGATCACGATATAGCCGGCACCCAGCACGCAGAGCATGACCGCGGTCAGCTGCAGGCGGGTGACTTTGTCGCGGAAAAACAGGTAGCTGATCAGCAAGATAATCGCCGGCATCACCGCCTGGGTCAGGGCAATATTGATTGCCGTGGTGGTGTGTGCGGCGGTATAGAGCAGGGTGTTGAATGAGGCGATTCCGAGCAGGCCGAGAACGAAAATGATTCCGCGGTTGGCGACAATGACCGGCCAGTCCTGGACCAGCTGTTTGCGGGTCAGCGGCAACAAGATCAGCAGCGCCAGGCACCAGCGCCAGAACGACAGGGCCACCGGGGGGATCAGGTCGGCGACACCGCGGGCCAGCACCGAATTGCCGGCCCAGAACAATGGCGGCAGTATCAGCAGCAGGTAAACCCAGATGGATTGTCGTCTCTCCATGAAAACCTCACTTAGGGGGAAAGTCGAGAGAGTAGCACAGGAACAGCGGTTTCGACCCGTAAAATTCTGCTCCCCAGGGTGACCGGGGTGAAGCCGCACTCCTCCAGTCGGGCAATCTCGTAGTCGATAAAGCCACCTTCGGGACCGACCGCCAGGGTGGTCGGGGCAAGGAGCTCCCGGGGGCACGGGTGGGCGCCACCGGGGTGGGCCACCAGCTTGGTCGTGTGGCCGCTGAGGGCGGGGAGCTCATCCTCGACAAAGGGTTTGAAGCGCGGCCGGAGATGAACCTCCGGGAGGATGCTGTCCCGGGCCTGTTCCAGACCGAGAAGCAGCTGTTCGGTGATTTTTTCCGGCTGTAGAAAAGGGCTGCTCCAGAAGCTTTTATCGACCCGATAGCTGTTGAGCAGGTAAAGCTGTTTGACCCCCATGGCGGTCACGGTCTGCAGGATCCGTTTGAGCATCTTCGGCCGCGGCAGGGCCAGCAGCAGAGTGACCGGCAGCGGCGCCGGCGGCTGCTGGTCCAGTTGCACCTCCAGCTCGACCCGCGCGGCATCCGCGTTGATGACCAGGCCACTGCCGAGAGCGCCATTGATCAAGCCGACGCGTAGCCGATCCCCCTGGCTGGCACGATGTACGCTGAGGATATGGTCGCGGCGGCGGTCAGCCAGGACCACCCGGTGGGCGCTGACGAAATCTTCGGCGCTGAGCAGAATCAGGTTCATGGGATCAGTCGTATCTCCAAAGGTAAATTATTCCAAGCTTGTTGTCCGCCTTGGCGGGAGTGGGATTATATGTGCTGATCTGCTCCTTGTAAATCAGTGAGTCGCCCCGTTTATGCTAAACTTGACAGGTCGATAAGGGCTCTTCCCATGCCGTGGCCCAAAATTGTTCATGTGCGAGCGCAGGAGGCGATGATGTTGACGATCCAGCAGATCGAGGATGCCGCTGAGAACCTCCACCATGTAATCCGCCATACCGAACTGATGCACTCCCCCTATTATTCAAAGCTGCTCGGAACCCAGATCTTTTTCAAGTGTGAAAACCTTCAGCACACCGGCTCGTTCAAGATCCGCGGAGCCTATCATTTCCTCTCCCGGCAGGCGCCGGAGCAGTTGGCGGCCGGGGTCGTCACCGCCTCGGCCGGGAACCATGCCCAGGGGCTGGCCAGTGCTGCGGCACTGCTGCATTGCCCCTGCCGGGTGGTCATGCCCGAGGGGACTCCCCTGGCTAAAGAGCTGGCCACCCTGGCCCACGGGGCTCAGGTCGAACTCAAAGGGAGCGGCTTTGACGAGGCGGTCGCTTATGCCGGTGAGTTGGCTCAGCGGGACAATCTGCTCTATGTCCCGGCCTTTGACCACGAATTGATCATGGCCGGGCAGGGCACGGTCGGCTTGGAAATACTCCACGACCTGCCGGAACTCGATACCCTGCTGGTCCCCATCGGCGGCGGTGGTCTGATCGCCGGCGTTGCTGCTGCGGTCAAGGCCCGCAAGCCGGCGGTGCGGATCATCGGGGTGGAGGCGGCCTGTGCGGCCAGCGCGGCCTTGGCCAGGCGTAACGGGCGCCCGGTTTACCTGGCCTCCTACTGTCACACCCTGGCCGACGGGATTGCCGTCAAGCAAGTCGGGGAGTTGACCTTTCCCGAGATTCAGAAATATGTCGACGATATCATCAGTGTCGATGAAGAGGCTATTGCCATGGCCATCGTCAGTCTGATGGAAAAGGGCAAGCTGGTGGTGGAAGGAGCCGGCGTGGTCGGTCTGGCCGCGCTCTTGTATGGGGACAAATCGGTACAGCGGGGGAATACCCTTTGCCTCCTGTCCGGCGGCAACCTGGATGTTCAGACCATGGCGCGGGTGGTCGAGCGTGGTTTGCTGGCGGAAGGGCGGTTTTTGAAACTGCGTCTGGAGATGATCGATATGCCTGGCGCACTGGCCACTCTGACCCAGGTCCTCAGCGAGCTCAAAGCGAATATCTTTCAGGTCAGTCATGATCGGCATAAGTCCTCTTTGCCCCTCGGCGAGGCCGAGGTCATTGTCGATCTGGAAACCCGTGGACCGGGGCATATCCAGGACATCCTCATCCGTCTGGAAGAAGAAGGCTATCGGCCCGAAGTGCAGTACTGAGTCCCTGTTCTGGCTGCTGCGGCCCTGATCAGTCCGGGTGAAAGCCGGGCTGCCAATGGATATCGGCCCGGCCATTTTCGTTGCAGAGCCGAGCCCAGACGAAACAGAGGTCGGACAAGCGGTTGAGAAAGGCCAGGCAGAGCGGATTGATCTGCTCCGTTTCCAGCAGCGCGACCAGCTCCCGCTCGCAACGTCGGGTCACGGTTCTGGCCAGATGCAGGGCGGCGGCAGCACGACTGCCGCCAGGCAGGACAAAGTTTTCTGCCGGTTCCAGGCAGCTTCGCGCTTCCTGAATCCAGCCTTCGAGACGGTCGATTTGCTGTTGCCGGATGCGGGGGATCCTGGCATAGATCTCGCTTTCAATGGGGGTTGCCAGTTCTCCGCCAAGATTGAACAGTTCGTTCTGCAGTTGGAGTAGTTTTTGGTTGAGCCCGGCGGGGAGGTCCTCGCAGCGCACCAGGCCAAACACCGAGTTCAGTTCATCCACCGTGCCGTAAGTCCGAACCCGCTGGGACGATTTCTGGATCCGGCTGCCGTCGACCAGGCCGGTTTGTCCGGAATCACCGGCGCGGGTGGTAATTTCATCGAGTTTTGGCATCTGTCTGCTCCTGTCATCTGTGCTGGGGATTGTCCTGATTGCCATTTCTTCAGTTTAATCGGCCACTGACTGTTTGGCCAGTCGCGGAAATTTCGCAAAATTGCAAAAATTTGCAGATGGTTATTTGTCTGTGCAAAACAATGTTATTTTTATCAAGAAATTATTCTCACATATCCTGAAATAAATCATAAAAACAATATATTACAAGAGCAACTTCATTATATAGAAATTCTCTTCATCGTGGCTCGCCCGTTGCGGTTTTTTGCAGATTTGCAAAAAACCGTATTTTTTTGGGCTCTTGGTGAATCCTCAAAATTTCCGTGTAAGCAATTGAAATTAATGAAATTTTTTAGGAAATTCTGATTTGGTATAAAGATTGCCAAGGTTAAAACCCGAGGGCCTGTTGTGGCCAAGGAGGTGACCCATGGCGATCTGTCCGTTTTTTGACCAGGATAAAAAATACTGCGATGTTGGGGAGGATTATATCTCTCCCTATGATGTTGTGGCCATGTCCCACTTCTGCTCCTGCCGGTTCCATGAATGCGACAAGTTCGCCTTGCTCAGCGAGCGTCACCCTGAAGTGCTGCAGCTTGCGACAGTTGCCCGACCAAGTGTTGCCGCAGAACCGGCCGCCGCTACTGTGGAGCCGGTCGAGCGGACGCCACTGGAGATCAAATTCAGTAATAAGTGGCCGCTGGCTTATCGTTTGAAATACGCAACATCCTATCGTCAATTGAATGAAACTGTGAGAGAGGAGAGTTCAGCAATGCAATCTCAAAAGATCAAAAATCGGGGACTTCAGGTGCTGCTGGCAGGGTTGGGGATCAATCTGGCCCTGGGGATTCTTTATACCTGGAGCATCTTCAAGGGGGCGATTGTCGATTCGATTGCGGCGGGTGGTCCCAATGCTTTTAACTGGGATGCCGCCAGCGTCAACGATCCTTATGCGGTTGCCTGCCTGGCTTTTGCCGCGGCCATGATCATGGCTGGCAAGTGTCAGGATAAATTCGGCCCCCGGGTGACCTGTATCATCGGCGGGTTGCTGGTCGGCGCCGGGTTCGTGTGGATTTCACAGACCACGGACTATTGGGCCTGGGTGCTCGGCTTCGGGGTTCTGGCCGGGGCTGGTATCGGCTTCGGTTATTCGGCGGCGACGCCCCCGGCCCTTAAGTGGTTCCCGCCCGCCAAGACCGGATTGGTGGCCGGCATTGTGGTGTCGGGATTCGGGCTTGCCTCGGTCTATATCGCTCCTTTGGCCAAGTATCTGTTGGCGGAGTACGGTCTTCAGCAGGCCATGATGTTTTTTGGGATCGCTTTTGCGATTGCGGTCAGCAGCCTGGCACTGTTCATTGTTAATCCCCCGCAGGGGTTTGTTGCCGGCAAGGCGCAACCCGGGGCCGCCAAGGTGGTTGCTGCGGGGAATGATCTTTCCCCTTTGCAACTGTTTAAAAGCAGCCGTTTTTATACTCTTTGGCTCTGTTATTTTATCGGCGCCGGCGCCGGTTTGATGGTGATCGGCAGCGCCAAGGGGTTGGCCAAGGCCTCGATGGGCGAGATGGCCTTTCTGGTAGTTGTCATCATGTCGGTCGGCAATGCCGGTGGGCGGCTGGTGGCCGGCGTGGTTTCCGACAAAATAGGCCGGGGCACCACCCTCTGCCTGATGCTGGTGTTCCAGGCTCTGTTGATGTTTGCCGCGATCCCGGTACTGGGCGGGGATGGCAGCCATCCGGTGCTGGTCGCCTTGCTGGTGACGGCCATGGTCTTTAACTACGGAACCAACCTGTCCCTCTTCCCCTCCTTTGCCAAGGACAGCTGGGGGATGAAGAATTTCGGCATGAATTACGGGATCCTGTTCTCCGCCTGGGGGGTTGGCGCTTTTGTATTGGTGCGCGTCTCGGAAATGCTCAAGGTTAAAACCGGCAGTATGGACTCGTCCTTTATTGCTGCCGGGGTGCTGTTGCTGGTCGGGGCGATGATGGCCACGTCGTTGCGCACCCAGAAAGCTCCGGCGCGGGTTGTCGAAACCCAGGAACTGCCCCTCGAAGACGAGGAGCTGGCGTTGCAGGAAGCAGGCAAATAGAATCGGCTTGGCGGTTCTGAGGCAATGCCCCGCATGCGCGGGGCATTGCCCTGGAGACTGTCATCTGACGGGAGGAAGGCGTGATGAGTGCACTGGTCTTGGCCAAGGGGAGTCGATTTCCGAGCTTAGGGCTGCTGGCGCTGGCCGCAACCCTGGCTTTTTATATGCTCAGCCAGCTCGACGGCTATCGGCCACCGGTGCTGCTGACCGGCTCGATTCTGCTGACCGGCGGAGCGGTTCAATTGCTCATCGGGATCAGCAGCCGCCAACAGGGGCGGGTGGAAGCTGCCGTGACCCTGTTGCCGCTGGGGATTTTTTGGCTGTCGCTGATCAGTTACCAGGTGTTTCCTGCCCTTGGGCTTGGGCGACAGCCGAATGCCCTGACCATGTTTTCCTTTCTCAGCCTGTGGGGGCTGTTTATGGCGGTTCGATTTTTGGGCAGTTTCCGCCAGAGCCTGGCGATGCAGATGTTGTACGGCACCATGATGTTCTCTTTTCTGGCTCTGGCCATGGACTATCTGCGGACTGACCAGGTGTTTCTCATCATCGGCTGCACGACCGGGATTTTGGCTTCGAGCGTGGCCGGCTATATGGCTTTGGCGCAGTTCTGTCGGCAATTGGCGGGGCGCGAGATTTTCCCGCTGGGTGACTGTTCGCCCGAAGAGGACGACCGGCAAGGCTTGTAAAATATGGCCGGATAAGGTTTACTTGAATTAAGCTTCTCTTGAAACGGAGAAAAGATGAATCCTGGCCGACATATGACATTTCTCGGGCTGCTCGCTTTGGCCTACTACGCCGTTCTGCTGGCGTCGGGAGCGGTCAGCACAGACGTCATGCCGCAGTTTGTGGTGTCGGCCGTCCTGTTTTTGTCTTCCGGCCGATTGTTGCGCAAAACCTCGGCGGTTCGGGTGAAAGACAAAAAGAAAGCCGAACTGGACAAGCCGCGCAAGGAACCCGACTGGGCCTTTCGGACCCAGGTGCTCAACTGGGTGATGACCATTCTGATCCTGCTGGTGCTGGGCTTGTGGGTGATGAAACCGGTCGGGGTTTCGTTCATGGAGATGCTTGATTTCGGCTAAGCGCCCTTCCCTTCAGTTGATCATGTCTTCTTTGCGCAAACCGTATTTTTTCATTTTCCGATAGATGGTCGCCATATTCATGTTGGCTTTTTGGGCGGCTGCTTCGATGTTGCCGTCGGCGGCGCTCAGCAGCTGGCGCAGATAGTCGATTTCAAACCGTGCCAGGGCCTGGTTGTAGTCATTGTCCGGCGGGGTGACGGCGCTGTCCGTTTCGATGAACTGGGCCAGGGTCGCCAGGCTGATACGCTGCTCGGTTTCGATGGTCAGACAGGCTTCGATGACGTTCTTGAGCTGGCGGATGTTGCCCGGCCAGGCATACTCACAGGCGGCGGCCTGCGCCTCTGGTGTGAGCCCGCTGATTTCGGTCTTGAACTTTTTATTCTGGTCGGCAATGAAATGGGCCGCCAGCAGCGGGATATCCGCTTTGCGCTGGCGCAACGGCGGCAGGTGCAGGTTGATGACATTGAGCCGATAAAAAAAATCCTCGCGGAAACTGCCACGCTGAACCTCCTGTTCCAGGTCCGAGTTGGTCGCCGAGATCAGCCGGACATCGACCCGGGTCGGGACCGTATCGCCGATCCGTCGGAATTCCTGTTCTTGGAGAAAGCGCAGCAGGGTTTTCTGGACGGAGAGGGGAAGATTGCCGATTTCATCCAGGAACAGGGTGCCCCCGTCGGCTGCTTTGAGCAGACCGATTTTATCCGCGTCGGCGCCGGTGAAGGCGCCCTTTTTGTGTCCGAACAGTTCGCTTTCCAGGACTGAATCGGGAATAGCCCCGCAATTGATGGCAATAAACGGCTTTTCCTTGCGTGGCGAATTGTAGTGAATCGCCTGGGCGATCAGTTCCTTGCCGGTTCCGGATTCGCCGGTGATCATCACCGAGGTGTCGCGGACCGCAACTTTTTGGACTTTTTCCAGGAGCTGCTGGAGGATGGTCGATGCGCCGATGATGTTGTCGAAGTTGAATTTGCCGGCCAGGGTTTCCTTAAGCTGGCGGTTTTCTGTTTTCAGCTGGTTATGGTTCAGGGCATTGCGGACCCGGAACAGCAGCTCGTCTGGCTCAAAGGGTTTTGTCAGCATATCGTAGGCCCCTTTGCGCAGGGCCTGAATCGACATTTCCACGGTGGCAAAGGCGGTAATCATAACCACCGGAACGCCGCTGTCCCTGGCCTTGACCCGCTGCAGCACTTCCAGCCCGTCAATCCCCGGCATCTTGATGTCGCTGATCACCAGGTCCCAGCAGCCGGGCCGGAACAGGTCCATGGCCTCCAGGGGATCGGTAAAGGTTCTGACCGCATGCCCCTCATCCATCAGCACGGCCGCCATCATCCGGCACAGTCCCTGTTCGTTGTCGATGATCATGATCTTTTTGGCGGACATGGTCATTTCTTCCTTGTGCAATATGTTAAGTGGCCTGAATCAGTATTCTTCCCGCACCAGCGGCAGGCGGATGATGACCGTTGTCCCGCGGCCGCTCTCGGAGTCGATGCAAATCTCCCCCTGGTGCATGTCGATGATCTGCTTGGTGATGGCCAGGCCGAGACCCGTGCCGCGCGCCTTGGTGGTGAAAAAGGGCTCAAAGATTTTTTCCAGATTCTCTTCGGCGATGCCGGCACCGAAATCGGTGAATTCAATGCGGATGAACTTGTCATCCTCGAGTCGGGTGGAGACGCGGATCTCACCGCCCTGCGGCGATGCTGAGCCGGCGTTGAGCAGCAGGTTGATGGCGACCTGGCGCAGTTGGTCGGCATCAACGGAAATCTGCGGAATCTCTGCCCCTAGGTCCTGCTTGATGGTGACATGGTGGAGGTCGGTGTGGTTGCTGGCGAAATCGATGATCTGCCGCAACAGCTGATTGATGTCGGCCGGCTCGAGGACCGGTTTGGGGGTGCGCGAGTAGCTGAGCAGATCCTGGACGATCTTTTTGCAGCGCTTGCTCTCCCGTTTGATCTCATGGATATAGCTGAAGTTGGGGTCGTCTGCAGGGATTTTTTTCTCCAGGTAACCGGCATAGCCGAGGATGACTCCGAGGGGATTGTTGATTTCGTGGGCCACGCCCGAGGAGAGGACGCCCAGGGAGGCCATTTTTCCTTGCTGGGCCAGGGCTGCTTCCAGCTCCTTGTTTTTTCGCAGCATGCGGGTCATGCGGTTAAAGGCGATCGCCAGTTCGCCCAGTTCATCCCGGCCGGCCACGGTCATCTGTTCGTCGAGACGACCCTGTTTGACCTTGCGAATCACTGTGATCATGTTGTGGATCGGCTCGGTCAGCATTCTCGCCGCCAGGAAGACCAGCCCGGCTGCGATCAGGCCGATGAGCAGGGGCAGCAATAACACATGCAGGGCAATGCGCCATTTCAGGGCGTCGGCGGTGCGGTAAAACTCGTCTTCGTAGCTGCCCACCGCAACGATCCAGTCCCAGGGTTCAAAGTAGCGGTAGCGGACGATTTTCATCCGAGCCCTGCTCTCCCCCTTGTTGAGCCAGGGGTAGCGAATCCAGCCATTCTTGTGCTCGACCATCTCGGCGATAAAGGCCCTGCCGTTGGAATCCCTGCTCTGGAGCAGATTTTCCCCTTCGGCGTCGGGGTGGATGGTGAGGGTCCCGTCCCTGGTCATGCAATAGATGTAGCCGGTTTCGCCGACTTTTTTGCTTTTGATCTGTTCGGCGAGGGTGGTCATGGCGGCCCTTTCAAAGGCCGGGTCATCATAGGTTTCATCCAGGTAGCCACCGGCGGCGACGATCCAGTCCCATTCCGGGCAGTAGCGAAAGGCGACAATCTTGTTGCGCGGACGCAGATCCCCCAGCTGTTCGTTGCGCCAGGGGTAAATGGTGTAAAGAACCTTGCCGGGCGGGGAGGAAATAGCCTGCGCGGTCATCTCGCGGATGAAATAGCGCCCCTGCTCGTCATGGGCATCGATGATATTTTCACCTTCCCGGACCGGGTGGACCTTGAGGGTGCCGGCGCTGGTCAGGGCAAACAGATAGCCACTGCTGCCGATGCTCACCTCCTTGAAACTGTTGCGGGCGGCCTGCTGCGCAGTTTGCAGATCGATGGTGCCGGCGGCCAAATAGGCCTGCTGCTGATTGATCAGGTTGTAGGCCAGATCGACCAGGGTCTTCATTTCCTGGCGGACGATGTTTTTCTTGTCTTCGCGATAGACTTCGAACTGCCGATGGTGGCCGTCGAGCAGGTCCAGGGTGAAGTCGGCCATGTGGTCCAGATCGGCCTTGCTGGTGGCGGTCAATCCCTGATAAGCCTGTTCAGTAGCGACATAGCCGATCACCGCTCCGAGGACGAAAATGGGAACGACAACCAGAGGCAAAATGACAACCAGCATTTTGGAACGGATTTTCAGATTATTGAGCAGTCGATTCATGGCTTCCCAAACCGCAGGACTGGCGAATATGCACGATCTGTGAGTTTATAACATGGTTTTTAAATTAGTGGAACAGTTGTCTCGATCTGCCGTAGTCAGAACGTGCTTTGGACTTTCTGGCCTTTAATTTTAGGCAATCTGTCTAGTTCGAAAAATAGAATACTTTTATATATTTATTTTTTTTGGTGGGTGGGAGGTGTTGTGCTCGGTGCGGATGGTTATTGCCAAGCCGCCAGCCAATGTTGCGGGCTGGCGGCTTGGCGATGCTTTTCCTGGGGTTGGATCGCTGCTTATAACAGCCCCTGCTCCATGGCGTTTTCCCGGGCCGCCTGGCGCAGGGCGTCACTGATACTGGGGTAGACATGAACCATGGTTGCCAACTCGGCGACATTGATGCCGAACTGCACCGCCATGGTTGCTTCATGAATGATGTCCGCGGCCCGCGGGCAGAGCATCTGGACCCCGAGGACTTTACCGCTGCCCTGTTCCGCGGTGAGAATGACCCCGCCCAGCATTTCGCCCATGACGTGGGCTTTGGGCACCCGGTCCAGATGCAGAAAGGTCGTGACCACCTGGTAGCCTTTGGCCTCGGCCTGATATTTGGTCAGCCCGACCGTGGCAAATTCGGGATCGACGAAGACCGCCATGGGGGAATAGCGATGATCAATGGTGTGGTTGCCGTCGGGATCGAGCATGTTGCGGACGGCGATCTGGGCTTCGCGGGCTCCTGCCGGAGCGATCAGCGGCGCGCCGGTGACGTCACCGGCCGCCCAGATCCCGGGTACGCTGGTGCGCAGTTGCTGATCGACCTTGATAAAGCCGGCGGCGTCGGTTTGGACGCCGATCTCCTCCAGACCCAGACCCCGGGTGAGCGGCTGGGTGCCGATGGCGAGCATCAGCCGTTCGGCGCTGAAGCCGACCTCGGCGCCGTTGATCAATGCATACAGGCAGGTCGCCTCACCGACCTTGTCAACGCGCAGGGCATCGACATTACAGAGGATTCTGACTCCTTCGGCTTCCAACATGGCGCGAAACTGCTCGGTCAGGCGCAGGTCGAATTCCGCCAGCAAACGCGGGCCGCGCTCCAGGATTGTGACCCTGGTGCCGAACCTGGCGAACATCTGCCCCATTTCCAGGGCGATTACACCACCGCCAAGGATGATGATGGACTCTGGAAAACATGGCAGGTGCAGGGCGCTGTAGCTGGTCAGGTAGTGGACTTTGTCGAGGCCGGGGATGGGCACCACCCGCGGTTCGCCGCCAGTGGCAATGAGAATCTGCGGTGCGGTGAAGATCTCTTCACCGGCTTCTATCTCAAACGGTGCCACGAAGCGGCCCCGGGCGTGGACCACCTCCATATTGGGAGTGTTGCGCAGCTCACGTTGGTAATGGGTGGTGCGGACGGTTTCGACGGCATTGGTTTTCAGCGGCATCAAGGTGCCGCAGTCAGGATAGCCGGCCCGCAGATTGAGACCCCAGCCTTCACCCTTGCGGGCGCCGTGATACATTTCGGCTTTATGAATCAGGGTTTTGCTGGGAATACAGCCCCAGTTGACGCAGGTGCCGCCGATTTGGGACTGCTCGATCATCACCACCTTTTTCCCCTGGGCTGCGGCAATGCGAGCGCCGCCGAAGGCGGTGGTTCCGGCACCGAGGACGATAATATCGTATTTGCGCGGCATGAGACCCTCTCTGCGGATGAGGCAAACTGAAATTTCATGACGGATGAGCCAGGTCCGGTGGGGATACCCGTGCCCTTGCCGTTCAGCAGGCTATTGAAAAACAGCCTGCCGAGCCCATGGATGGCGATCAAAATCAAGGGCGTCTTTCTACCTCATTGATTTTGTAAGGTGAAAGAAATCACATTTTTCTCCACCGGGCTTGAAAAAGGCCAGGGATGGATTTTTTCAACAACCCGCTAGACTTGCTCCGGTCGGCCGTATTTCAATTCACAGTATTCCAGCCGTGACAGGTAGAGGTCCAGAAAAATCGAGTTGGAGCGCTGGATCATTCGTTCGTTGTGTTCGTTAAAAGCGACATTGAAATTATCTCGAATCATTTGAAACTGTTCTGTGGTCAGGTCTGATGGCAGTTTGACCGTCATTTCCGGGGGTTGGGCCGTAAAATGTTTTTCGAGAAGGGTTTCGACCTCAGTCTTCAAACAACTCAGAACCTGTGGGCTCAGGTGGGAGAGATTGGTTTCCACGGCATCATTGACGAGATCCTTGATCGATTTTTTTTCTTTTTCCAGGGGGATGATTTTAGCTGACATACTCCATTCCATTCGAAAAAAATGATTTAGAAAGTCCCTGACAGAGGTTGAAAAAGTTCCGCATGGCCCTTCTTCATGTAGGTCGGCAGGAAAGCACTTTTCCCGACCTCGCAAACCAACGGCTTAGCAAGTCGCCGGCGGGTTTGCACCGGTCTGCCAGGGGATATTCCATAGGATAACGGATTGGGCTGGTTGGATGCAAAGCGGGGAAGCAAAAAAATCAGTGGTAATGAAATGGGAAGGAGTCCGTTGTTGGTTGGCAGGGGCGGTCAACAACTCGGGAGGCGCAGACGGCGCCTCCCGAGAGAGGATGATCAGAAGCGGACGAGGGCTCCGGCAAAAGGACCGGAAATTTCCGTTTCAACATAGAGATCGCTTTCGTCGATCTTAAGATCGAAATAACGGTAGCCGGCATAGAACCCGACCACCGGCAGCGGCGAAAATTCGACCTGGGCTTCGGCATCCATGAAATGATTGCCGTCGAATTCCATGTAGCCGATCCGGCCGGAAACACCGAGGAAATCGGACAGTGCCACCCGTCCCCGGGCACCGATCGTGGGAATGGGAGCCGTGACCGATTCCGAGGCGGATTCACCCGTGGTGAGATCCTTGACCGAGAATTCGGCATCGGCGACTTTGACACTGAGCTCCGGTCCCAGCTGCAGCCGGACCGGGAGGTCATCGAAATTGATCAGGTAGTGGGTCAAGCTGAAATCGTACAGGTCGATGGTCAGATCGCTGTTGACCCTGGTGCTGGCATTGAACACCTGACCGTTCAGTTCAATGGACTTGGACAACGTTCCGGTCCCGGAAAGGTCAATCGGTAAATAATTCAGGGCCAGGCGGGTGTCCCCCCATTGCAGGGCAACTTCGCCGGTGAATTCTTCGCTGTCGTCAAGGTTGAGATCATCCTGGATATCGACTTTACCGCCTTGTCCATTGATACTTCCGGCAATGGTCCCTTCCGGGCTGAGAACCTGGTATCCGGCCTTGAGGGATATTAATTCATCGGCATGGAGGTTGCCGGAGCAGAGCAGCAGCGCAAGCAGGGGCAAAGCTTTCCATTTTGTAAACATCGGTTTGGGTCTCCTTTGGATAAGGGTTGAGCAGGTATCTGATGATTGCAAAACATTAGCACAGGTAAATTTTTGTGTCAGTCTTTCTAATGTTCCTGTTCTGTGGAACCTTTGTTGCAGGATTACTGCTATGATGGAGTCTGGCGGCCGGGTTGATACCTGGCGCCGAAACCATGGCCGCGCGGTGACGTTAACCGGAATGGAAACCAGATTAGATCTCGGGAGCCTGCTTATGAGCGAAGCTGTCAGGTGCATTCTGATTGTTGAAGATGACCGGAATACGGCCAATCTGGTGGCGACCTATTTGCGCCAGGAAGGGTTTGAGACCCGGATCGAGCATGATGGTGAGGCCGGGCTGCTTGCGGCCAGAACCGGTCAGCCGGCCTTGGTCATCCTCGATCTGATGCTGCCGGGGCTGGACGGCCTGGAGATTTGCCGCCGGCTACGGGCCGAGTCGAATGTGCCGATCCTGATGCTGACCGCGCGGGAAGAGGAAATCGATCGGGTTCTCGGGTTCTCTTTGGGGGCCGATGACTATGTGATCAAGCCGTTTAGTCCCAGGGAACTGGTGGAGCGGGTCAAGGCGATTCTGCGGCGAACCCGCACGCCACAGTCCCAGGCCGTGGCCAGGCTATTAAAGCACGGCCCGCTGTGTCTGGAACCGGAGAAACACAAGGTGACCCTGGGTGGAAAAGCGGTCAACCTGACCTCGACGGAATACATCCTGCTGCACACATTGATGTCCGCGCCGGGCCGGTTGTTCAGCCGCGGAGAGTTGCTGCGGAAATTTTACGAGCATGAAGAGGCTGTGGTGGAAAGAGTCATTGATGTGCATATCAACAAGCTGCGCCAGAAAATCGAGCGTGATCCGGCCCGACCGGTTTTCATCGAGACGGTCCGTGGCTTCGGCTATCGTTTTTCTGAAGATGAGCTACCGTCATGAAACAGCATCTGCTCTGGAAATTGTTGCTGAACATCATTCCGGTGATTTTTTTGACCATTCTGGTGGTCTGGCTGGCCATTGATCATCTGGCTGCGGCTTATTTCATGCGGCTGATGGAAAACTACTCCATCGAACCCCTGGACAGTCATCGGATGTTTATCGAAGCGGTCCACCGCTACCTGCTCTGGGCTGCGTTGGCAGCGCTGGCCCTGGCCTTGACTCTCAGTTATCTGATGACCAAGCGGGTGTTGCGGCCGTTGTCCCAAATGACGCGGATTTCCCGCGAATTGGCGGCCGGGAATTTTTCCAACCGGGTAGAGGTGGTTTCATCGGATGAAGTCGGCCAGCTCGGGATAGCCTTTAACAGTATGGCCGACAGCCTTGAGAAGCTGGAAGGGTTGCGTAAAAGCATGGTCTCCGATATCGCCCATGAGCTGCGCACGCCATTGACCAACCTGCGTGGCTATTTCGAAGGCTTAAGCGATACGGTGCTGCCGCCCTCAGTGGATACCTTTCGCATGCTTGAACAGGAGACATTGCGGCTGGTTGATCTGGTCGATGATTTGCAGCAGCTCTCCAAAGCTGAATCGGCCGAGGCCTTTCTGCAGCGGCGCCAGTTTCAGGTTGCGTCCATGATCGCGCAGCTGTTGCCGCTGTTCCAACTGCGCTTTCAGGCCAAACAGATTGGCATTGATGTCCAGGTGCCCGATGCGCTGACCCTGGTGGCCGATTTTGACAAAATTCTCCAGGCCCTGCGCAACCTGCTGGAGAACGCCCTGCGTTATTCTCCGGAGGGGGGCCGGGTCAGCATCAGCGGTCGGCAGCTGACGGATATAGTGGAAATTTCCGTCACCAACAGCGGCGAAGGGATTGCTGCCGCCGACCTCCCCTATATTTTCGAACGTTTCTTCCGGGCCGATCGGTCCCGTTCGCGAGAGCATGGCGGGGCCGGGATCGGCCTGGCCATCGTCAAGCAGCTGGTGATCGCGCATGGCGGTCAGGTCGGTGCCGAAAGCCGACCGGGACTGACCCGGATCTGGCTGAGGATACCAACAAGTCCACCCATGGAAACCGCCCTTCCAGCCATCGCGGCCAAAGAACGAAGTGCGGGAAGGAAGAGCGGAAATTAAAAAATACTAGTAAATTAATTTTAGTTCATGTATCCTCCTACTCAAAATGTAACTAAAAAGATACATCGTGCGGGAGGATAAATGTGAAGATGAGCAGAATTATTGGTCTGGTGCTGTTGGTTCTGGCGGTTTGTCCGCAGTTTGTTTTCGCTTTGGATACTTATTTCGCTTCGCCCCGTGCCATGGGGATGGGCGGGGCGAATGTTGCCTCTGTGCATGATACCAGCGCCCAGTATTACAATCCGGCCGCGTTCGGGTTTATGGGCGATCCGGCGGCGGGGGAGAAGGCCGCCGATAAGTTTGGCATTGATCTCACTGCCGCAGCCGGCTACCGCTTGCACAGCGACTTCAGTCAATATATCGATGATCTTAATGATATCGACCTGGACCAGCTGAAGGTCGGCATTGAAAATGAGTCGGATCTGCATGACCTGCTGCTGTTGACCGAAGCGCTGAACGCGGTTGAGGAGGACAAGACCGGGGTGACCGCAGATGCCACCGTCGGGATTGGCGTCCGGGCCGGGCGTTTCTGCATTGGGGTCCGTTCCTATGCCGCGGCTTCAGGGCGGGTCACCAGTGTGGATACCCTGAACCTGGGTTTTACGGTCACCCAGGATGAGTTAAATACGGATATTGAAGCGGTTGTGCTCAGTGGCGACGACGGTCAGGTCACGCTGTTGAACGCGGATCAGCAGGCTGCGCTGCTGGCTGCCGGCTACACCAGTGAGGCGATTCAGAATATCGACTATGCCGCTCGGCAGCAGGGCATTTCCAGCAGTGATGTCGATGGCGTTGTCAACCTGCTGGTGGATGTCGCCGATGCGACCGGCTCGACGACCAGTACGACTCTGGACGATAACACGACCACTGTCGATCTGCATGGCATCAGCATTGTCGAGCTGCCCCTCAGTTACGGCTACCGACTGACCCCGCATATCGCGATCGGCGGTAACCTGAAACTGATGCGGGGGCGGGTTTATAAGAATCAGGTTTCCGTATTCGATAATAACGCCGGTGATGCCCTTTCGGAAACGGACGAACATTATCAGGAAACCACCACCTTCGGGGTCGATTTGGGGGTGATGGCAAAATATGGTCAGTTTTCTTTCGGGTTGGTCGGACGCAATCTGAATTCACCCAAGTTTGACGGTTTCTCCAAGACTGTGCTCCTCGATAACGGTGAAACGGTGACTTTGCGGGCTGCAGATGTCCGCCTTGATCCGCAGGTCACTGCCGGGGTTGCCTATATGCCCCTGGAGACGCTAACGATCGAGGCGAATATCGATCTGGTTGAGAGTGAGACCACCTTTCCGGGGTATGATACCCGGAATATTTCCGTCGGTCTCGAATGGGATGCATTCCATGTCCTTGCGCTGCGCCTGGGCGGTTATAAAAACCTCGCCAACAGCGACGTTGATTTTGTCTATACGGCAGGCCTGGGGGTGAACCTCTGGGCAGCACGGTTGGATATTGCCGGGGCTTTTGCCGCGGATTCTTATGAATACGACGGTTCTGATATCCCGCAGGAAGCGAAGATTTCCGCAGCACTGAGCTTTAACTTTTAGCAGGCCATAAAAAATCGGCCTCGCCATTGGGCGGGGCCGGTTTTTTGGTTGCTGGAAAAATCTCTGTTCCGGACTGGCTGCTGGTTGAACAGGTTCATTCGCGAACCTTTTCAGGCCAGCGAAGAACGGTACGCGGTTTCCCCCCTCGCAAAAGTAATGCGTGAGCGGCTTGGCAGCGCCTCGGCTGGGGCGCGCAGTTTAGCGAACTTTTTTCCGGCCCTTGGGCATTCTGCGGCGCCGTGAGCGTTGCGGTAGCACTTCTTCCTGAGGTTCGGGAGCAGCACCTTTGGGGCGGGCCGGAGCCACCTTGATGTAGCGTTTATCCAGCTTTGTGCCATCAAGAATGTTAACGGCTTCACGGTTTTCCTTTTCGTTGGACATCTTGATAAAGGCGATCCCTTTGAACTGGCCGCGGTCATCGTTGAGCATGAAAACCGAGCGAACCGTGCCGCAGGTCGAGAATAGTTGTCTGAGTTCTTCTTCGCTCGTTTCAAAGGGCAGCTCTGAAACGAACAATTCCTTGATTTTGGTTTTTTCTGTCATTGGGTTTCCGTCGCCCTTTCAAAAGCACTGTTTGTTTCGTTCGGTCTTTCCAGGCTGATGGGACCGATTTTCCCACCCCGCAATTCGCGCAGCAGCACCTCCGCGGCACGATGCAGGTCGACTTCGCCGCCGCTGACCAGGCAGCCGCGTTGCCGGCCGATCTCCTCCAGCAGTAACAGCGGGGTGTCAGGGAGTCGGTCGAGCTTATAGCGTTTCAGCAGCAGGCCGGGGTAGCGTTCGCTCAGGTACTCGGCGCTGACCAGGCCGACAGCCGTCGAATCATAGGCGTCATCACCAATAGCCCCGCTGGCCGCCAGTCGGCAGGCACCGGGGACGCTGTCGAGAATCGGCCAAAGAATCCCCGGCGTATCCGAAAGCAGAATCCCGTTGCGCAGGTCAATCTGCTGTGGGCAGGTGGTGATGGCTGGCTTGTCGCCGACCCGGGCGATTTTCTTGCCAGCCATGGTATTGATCAGGGTCGATTTGCCAACATTGGGAATCCCGACAATAAGAATCCGCAAAGGTTTTCCGGCCTTGACCCGCGCTGTGAGCATCTTGCGGCAGAGCTTGGGAATCAGTCCGGCATCGCGGCGGTCTTTGGCGTCGATTGCCAAGGCCTTGACGGCCTGCTGCTGCTCCAGCTTGCTGATCCAGGCTTTGGTGACGCTGGAATCGGCCAAATCAGCCTTGTTGAGGACCTTGATGCAGGGTTTGTTGTTGCGCAACCGTTCCAGCAGAGGGTTGGCGCTGCTGATCGGTAAGCGGGCGTCAAGAACCTCGATAACCAGGTCAATTTTAGGCAGGATTTCAGTGATCTGTGCCCGGGCCTTCTTCATGTGGCCCGGATACCAGTCGATAATCATGGGAACTCTTATCTTGGCAAGAAAAACTTGTCAGCTGAATTTTAAAACCGGAGCGGCTGGCCGCTCCGGTCATTTGTTATTGGCGCATTTTCTGAATCATGGCCAGATCGGCCAGAACCAGAGCGGTCATGGTTTCCACGATCGGAACCGCCCGGGGAACCACACAGGGATCGTGTCGTCCTTTGGCTTCAAGCAAGGCGTCTTCTCCGGTATATTTTACCGTCTGCTGGGCCTGGCCGATGGTTGCCGGGGGCTTGAAGGCGACCCGGAAATAGACCGGCTCACCGTTGGAGATGCCCCCCTGAATCCCGCCGCTATGGTTGGTCAGGGTGCCCAATCTGCCCGCCCGGTTGATAAAGGGGTCATTATGGGCTGAGCCGCGCATGCGTGCCCCGGCAAAGCCGGAGCCGAGTTCAAACCCCTTGGTCGCGGGGAGCGATAGCATGGCGTGGGCGAGCATGGCTTCGAGGCGATCAAAGACCGGCTCGCCGAGACCAGCGGGAAGGTTGCGACAGACACAGCTGACCACTCCGCCCACCGAGTCTTTGGCTTCGCGGGCCGCGACGATCTCTTCGGTCATATTAGCGGCTGCCGCAGGGTCCGGGCAGCGGATCGCGTTCTCGTCGACCAACTCACGGCTGATACTGTTCATATCGACGGCCGCGGCATCATGGTTGCCGACCGAGCTGACCCAGGCGACAATCTCAATACCGAACTGTTCCAACAGAAATTTCTCGGCCACGGCACCGGCGGCCACCCGGCCGATGGTTTCCCGGGCACTGGACCGGCCGCCACCGCTGGAGGCATGGATCCCGTATTTCATGCGATAGGTGTAATCGGCATGGGAGGGGCGGGGGATCTCGCTCATGGAACCGTAATCGCCGGGACGCTGATCCTTGTTTTTGACCAGCATACCGATAGGGGTGCCCAGGGTCAGGCCGTTTTCGACTCCGGAGAGGATCTGCACCTGATCGGCTTCATTTCGTTCGGTGCCGAGGCGGTTGCCGCCCGGCCTGCGCCGGTCAAGCTGGACCTGGATATCTTGTTCACTGAGGGCCAGCTGCGGCGGAACGCCGTCAACGACAACCCCTACGCCGGGGCAATGAGATTCACCGAATGTGCTGATTTTGAAAAATCGACCGAAACTGCTCGACATCTTGACCTCTGTTAAATTCAGTTCGATATTTAAAGAAACGCAGTTGAATTGGCCAGCATAACAGAAAAGAGTTGGCGAGGCTATGGAATCATCTTCCGGCGGAGCCAGGATTTATCTCGACAAATAAGAGTTTATGCTGAGCGGATAATATCTTGACTGAAAAGATAGTGAATTATATCCTAAGCCCAGAGTTAAGGCCGGTCCTTTGGACCTCCTCGGTTTAACTCTCTCCACTTTGCACCCCATATCCATTGATGGGGTGCTTTTTTTTAGGGCTGCCTGTCGGACCCGTTTACTTAAGTTCTGCTTGCGGGAGAGTTTTCAGATTGGAAACGAGTAATTTTTGTTGAGGTAAGGAAATCAAGGGCTTATGTGGAGGCGTAGTTCTTAACGCCGCACCAATAAGCCCGCAGATTGGCACCGCCGCGGCGGAAAAGGGCGTTTCCGGTTGACAACTATGCTAAGATGCCTGCAACTGAGCAGGGAGGATTTTGATGGCCGATGTGACCCGCTTTATTAATGGGATTATTAATTTTCAACAACAGCATTTTGGTGAAAATGCGGAGCTTGCCAGCACCCTGTTGGCAGGGCAGAAACCGCAGGCTTTGCTCATCGGCTGTTGCGATTCACGGGTTGATCCGGCCCTGATGACCGACTGTGCACCGGGTGATCTGTTTATTCTGCGCAATATTGCCAACCTGGTGCCCCCTTATCTGAAGAATGATGATTATCACGGGGTCAGCTCATCCATTGAGTATGCGGTCTGCATTCTGGAGGTTTCCGACATCATTGTGCTTGGGCATTCCGGTTGCGGTGGGATTGCGGCGCTCATGGATTCTGCCGACGGCAGGGAGACCGGGGAGTTTATCGGCAAATGGGTCAATATCGCAGCTGCTGCCCGCGATAAAGTTCTCACGACAATGCCTCATGAATCGCTGGAAAAGAAAACCCGGGCCTGTGAGCAGGAGGCCATTCTGGTTTCGCTGAAGAATCTGATGACCTTTCCCTGGGTCAGGGATCGAGTGGCGCAGGGGCGGTTGAGTCTGCACGGCTGGTATTTCGATATCGGCAACGGGCGGCTGAAATACTACAATCAGGTAACTGGAGAGTACGATGTCCTGGTTGACCGTTATGCTCCGCCTGATCTGCTCGCCAGCGAAAAAGCTGACGGGGAAGGCCCCAATTAATCAAATTCAGCCGTCCCCCGAATCTTCCGGATAGAAGCAGTCAGGGGACGGTCATGCCTACTGACGGGTCAATCGTTCTTTTCGACAATCCGCCCGTTCCTGAATTTAAGCAGATAGAGGTTCTTGAGGGATTCGCCAAAGGAGTCGAACCCGTAGGTGCCGGTCACCCCCTGGAAATTCTGCAGGCCGAGCACTTTCTTGCGCAGGTCGTCACGATTGTTGAGGGTTGGATCGTCCATGGCCTGGAGCAGGATGGTGGCCACATCAAATGCCTGGGCTTCCAGAATGGAGGGATCGTCCCCGTAGGCCTGCCGGTAAAGTTCTTCAAAGCGCTTGACCTCGGGGCGTTTGCTGTCGGCAAAGAAGGCGTCAACAAACACCGCGTCTTTGAGGAAGCGGCTGGCTCGCTTGGCCAGGTCCGCTGAATTCCAGCCGTTGATGCCGAGCAGGGTGACATCCTTGATGCCGTAAAAAACCAGCTGCGGCGCAATCAGGCTGATCCGGTCAGCGTAATCCGGAATGAACAGAGCGTGAAAGGGGGGCAGCGGATATTCCAATTCCGGCGGCTCTTCCCCTTCCTGCAGAGGAATCGGGACTTGCCGGTCGAGCCAGAGCAGTTGCTCGATGGGTTTTTTGAAGTCCGTGCTGTCGTCTGGGTAGCCGATGACATCGACGATCTCGCCCCCGGCCCGCTGTACCTCATCGACAAACAGTTTGGTCATCTGTTCGCCGAGGCGGTTTTGCGGATGGAGAACGGAAAAGGAGATGTGCCCGGTTGCCATGGCATAGGCAACCAGCTTTTTCACCTGATGATCGGCGGTCAGCGTGTCGCGAAAGATAAAATCACCGATTTCCGGCAGCCCCTCCCCCTGGGACAAGGACAGGAGCGGCACCATTTCCTGTTGGGCTCGGCGCGCTGCCTCGTTGGCGGTGGTCGCCAACAATGGCCCGATGATAGCCATGACCCGGTCGTCGTCGGTCAGTCCGCTGACCAGTTGTGCCGGGGTCACCCCTTGAGTGGCGGTATCCCGATAGATAAAGCGGACCGGCAGGCTGGTCTTGTTATGCTCCTGCAAGGCCAGCTCAAGGCCTTTTTTGACCAGTTCGCCGTAAGATGCGTAGCGGCCGCTCAATGGCAGCATGACCCCGATACTGTCGCGGCTGAGCCAATTGTCGTCACTGGTTCTTTTCAGCAGGGCTTCGGCTTCCTGCCAGTAGGGAAAAGTCACCGAAGAAGCAAAAATCCGCTGCAATTGCTGCCGAGCCTGTTCCGGTTGTTGTTTGACCAGGGCGCGACGGGCAAGTTGCAGGCGTGCATCCTGGCCGATGGCCGTCCCCTGCCACATGAAAGCGGCTTCGCTGAGATCTGTTTCGCTGAGCTTGTTTTGCAGCAGCTGGTGAGCCTGGGCCAGAACTGTGGCCGGCTGTTCCGTAAAAGGCAACTGCTGGTGGAGGAAAAACAGGGCCTGGAGGCTGTCGCCGCGAGCGGCGGAAGCCGTGGCCAGGGTGCTGAACAGGGTCTTTCGGTCGGCAGTACTGAGCGGTTCGCTGATCAGCGGGCGCAGGCGTTGCAGCCCGGCATCGAACTTATCCGTTTCAACCAGACATTGGCCCATGAGCAGTTCGATTTCAGGGCTGTGGAGGATGTCCGGGATGCGCTGCAGATAAAGCAGGGCATCGACATAATTGTTGCGGGCGATGAAGATCCTGGCGATCAGCGCATAACCCCGGGCGGTTTCCGGGGTGAAGGGTTCTTGCTGGATAAAATTGCGCAGAACGGCTAGGGCCTGGTTATAGCTGCCGGCTTGATAGAGCTGCCGCCCCTGTTCCAGCTGCTCCAGCCGTGGTGCGGCTGCGACAGAGGCAGGAACAGACCAGCTAAGCAGTGGAATGATAAGTATCCAGAACAGAATCAGGGCGATGACGTGCTTCATGCCGGCTCCATTTCGAAATCAAGTGCGGGAATTCGGATCAGTCAAACAGTTCCTTGACTTTATCAAAAAATCCCTTGCCCTGGGGATGAATATCTTCACCGCTTTCGCGGGCAAATTCTTCCAGCAGTTCCCGCTGGCGGCTGTTCAGTTTGGTTGGAACCTCAACTTTAAGGACCACCAGCTGGTCGCCACGGCCGTAGCCCTGCAGTGAAACGATCCCCTTGCCGGAGAGTTTGAGCACTTTTCCGCTCTGGGTTCCGGCCGGAACCTTCATGTTGACTTTGCCTTCCAGGGTGGGCACCTCAAGGTCGCAGCCCAGAGTAGCCTGAACAAATGAAATGGGAATTTCACAGATGACGTTTTGGCCGTCGCGCTGAAAGATCGGGTGTTCTTCCACGCTGATGACGACATAAAGGTCCCCGGGAGGACCGCCCTGCGACCCGGCTTCGCCCTCTCCGTTCAATTTGAGACGTGTCCCGTTTTCCACTCCGGCTGGAACCCGGAGGGAGAGGGAGCGCTTTTTCCTGACCTGGCCGGTCCCGCGGCAGTCCGGGCAGGGATCTTTGATGATCTTGCCTTCACCGCGACAGTCCGGACAGGGGCGGGTCATGGTAAAGAAGCCCTGCTGGTAGCGAACCTGGCCGGCTCCGCGGCAGGTTGAACAGGTTTGAGCGTCTGTTCCCGGCCGGGCTCCTGAACCATGGCAGGTTTCACAGTTCTGTTTGCGGGGCAGCTGAAGTTTCTTTTCTGTCCCGAAGGCCGCTTCCTCAAAACTGATGGTCAGGTTGTAACGAAGATCGTCGCCCCGTTGCCCGCGACTGCCGCGTCTTGACCCTCCGCCGAAAATATCACCGAAAATATCGCCGAAAATATCTTCGAAAGGAGCGCCGCCAAAATCGAAACCACCACCGGAAAAACCGCCGCCGCCGTTAACCCCGGCATGGCCGAATTGATCGTAAGTGGCGCGTTTTTGGGAATCGGACAGAACGGCGTAAGCTTCAGAAAGCTCTTTGAATTTATCTTCGGCAGTTTTATCGCCGGGGTTTTTATCCGGATGGTATTGAATCGCCAGCCGACGATAGGCCTTTTTGATTTCGGTTTCGCTGGCGTTCCGGTTGACTCCCAGAATTTCGTAGTAATCGCGTTTAGACAAAATAATCTATCCTGATCAGAAAACAGACGGACGTCGGCCCGCAATTGTCAGGCCGACGTCCGTTCTTATGAGGTTATTTCTTTTCGTCGACGTCTTCGAATTCTGCGTCGACAACGTCGTCGCTGCCGGCTTGGTCGGCAGCACCGGCGGCGTCAGCAGCCGCACCGTCGTTCTGAGCCTGAGCGTACATCATCTCCGCAAGTTTGTGGGAGGCCTGGGCCAGGGTTTCGCTCTTCTTCTTGATCTCTTCGGGATTGTCGCCGGCAATCGCTTTCTTCAAATCGTCCAGTGCGTCCTGGATCTGTTTTTTGGTGGCGCTGTCGAGTTTTTCACCATGTTCGCTGAGCGATTTTTCAGTGGTGTAGGCAAGTCCGTCGGCCTGGTTTCGGGCTTCGATCAGTTCCCGTTTCTTCTTGTCTTCGCCGGCATGGGATTCAGCGTCTTTGACCATCCGGTTGATCTCTTCCTCGGAGAGACCGCTGGATGCGGTGATCTGGATCGACTGCTCTTTGCCGGTGCCGAGGTCTTTAGCGGAAACATGAAGAATTCCGTTGGCATCGATGTCGAAGGTGACTTCGATCTGCGGGACTCCGCGCGGGGCAGCGGGGATGCCGACCAGCTCAAAGTTACCAATGGTTTTATTGTCATTGGCCATTTCCCGCTCACCCTGCAGGACATGAACCGAAACTGCCGGCTGGTTGTCTGCCGCGGTCGAGAAGACCTGGCTTTTTTTACAGGGAACGGTGGTGTTTTTCTCGATCAGCTTGGTCATGACGCCGCCGAGGGTCTCAATGCCGAGAGACAGCGGGGTAACGTCCAGCAGCAGCACGTCCTTGACGTCCCCGGTCAGCACGCCACCCTGAATGGCAGCGCCGATGGCGACAACCTCATCCGGGTTAACCCCTTTGCTGGGGGTTTTGCCGAAGATTTCCTTAACCCGGTCCTGCACTGCCGGCATCCGGGTCATCCCGCCGACCAGAATAACCTCATTGATTTCGCTGGCGGAAAGGCCGGCATCTTTCAACGCGGTCTGGCAGGGAGCGACCAGTTTGGCCAGCAGTTCGCTGCAGATGCTTTCCAGTTTGGAACGGGACAGCTTGATGTTCAAGTGTTTCGGGCCGGACTGGTCGGCCGTAATGAACGGCAGATTGATGTCGGTTTCCATGGAGGAAGAGAGTTCGCATTTGGCTTTTTCGGCAGCTTCCTTCAGCCGTTGCAGCGCCATTTTGTCGCCGCGCAGGTCGATGCCCTGATCCTTTTTGAACTCATCGGCCACATAGTCGATGATGCGCTGGTCAAAGTCTTCGCCACCGAGGAAGGTGTCCCCGTTGGTCGATTTAACTTCAAACACCCCGTCGCCAAGATCCAGAATGGAGACGTCGAAGGTTCCGCCGCCCAGGTCGAAGACCGCAATGGTCATCTCTTCTTTTTTATCGAGGCCGTAAGCCAGTGAAGCAGCGGTTGGCTCGTTGATGATCCGCATGACGTTGAGACCGGCGATTTTGCCGGCATCCTTGGTGGCCTGGCGCTGGGAATCATTGAAGTAGGCCGGGACGGTAATAACCGCGTCGGTGACTTTTTCACCAAGGTAGTCTTCCGCGGTCTGCTTCATTTTCTGCAGCACCATTGCGGAAATTTCCGGTGCGCTGTACTGTTTGCCGCGACATTCGACCCAGGCATCGCCGTTGTCGGCTTCGACAATTTTGAAGGGGCTGATTTTAACGTCTTTTTGAACGGCTTCGGCAGTGAATTTGCGGCCGATCAGCCGTTTAATGGCGAACAGCGTGTTTTCCGGGTTGGTCACGGCCTGGCGTTTGGCCTGCTGGCCGACCAGGCGCTCGCCGCTTTCCGTGAATGCAACCATTGACGGAGTGGTCCGCGACCCTTCAGAGTTGGCAATGACAACCGGCTCTCCGCCTTCCATAACGGCCACGCAGGAGTTGGTTGTCCCAAGATCGATACCGATAACTTTACCCATGATTTATGTCCTCCCTTAAGTATTCTTAAACGTACGATCTACTCGTCGTTGTCTGATTCTTCCTGTTGTTTGGTTTCAGCTTCTGCCGGTGCGGTCGGCGCTTTTGCCACCATGACAAAAGCCGGCCGTAACAGACGGTCGTTGAGTTGATAACCCTTCTGCATCTGCTGGACAACGGTATTGACCGGCTGATCAGCGGATTCGAGCTGCCCCATGGCTTGGTGCAGGGCCGGATCAAACGGCTGCCCCATGGCTTCGATGGGAGCGACTCCGAACCTGCTGAGGACCTGACTGAACTGATTCAAGGTCATCTGGACCCCTTCCAACAGGCCGTCGCTGGTGTTGCCCTGATCGGCGTGTTCCACCGCTCTTTCAAGATTATCAATAACAGGTAGAATTTCGCGTAAGATGTTTTCGTTGGCAAATTTAGCCAGGTCCTCTTTTTCCCGCTGAGTCCTTTTGCGCAGGTTTTCCATATCAGCGAGGGTCCGTAAATATTGTTCCTGGTGCGCCTTGGTTTCTTCCAGCGCCTGCGAGAGTTCGTTGCGCAACTGTTCTTCCAGCGACAGTTCCTCAGCGGCTCCAGGGGTTTCTTCTTGCTCCGGAGCTTCCTGAATGTTCTCCGGCTCCTGCTGTTCGGTATTCTTGCCCACCTTTGTTACTCCTTTATATTTAATTTATTCAATTTCCCGTTCCAACATGCGACTGACCAGCTGAGCGGTGAAATCGACAATTGGAATCACTTGTGAATAATCCATGCGCACCGGTCCGATGACACCCAGGGTACCGATCGCGCCTTTCTGACTGGAAAAGTTCGATGAAATCAAGCTATAGCCGTCCAGGTTGATATTGGTGTTTTCACTGCCGATAAAAATCTGTACCCCCTGGGCGGACTGGCTGCGATCAAGGAGTTCGATAAGCAGCTTTTTACTCTCCAGGGTCTGGATCAGCCGTTTCATCTGTTGCGGTGATGCAAATTCCGGCTGCTCCAGCATCAGCGAAGCTCCGGAAACAAAAATCTGATTCTCGACTTCATCCTGCAGTGCCGCACAGGACAGGCTCAGGGCTTGCTTCTTCAGCTGATCATAGAGAATCCGGTCTTCTTTGAGCTCCTGACTCAACTTGGCGCGGACCTCCTGGATGGAGAGGCCGTTCAGTTCCCGGTTCAGGTAATTGCCGATCTGTTCGAGATGCCGGTCGGTCAGGGTCGGATCCGCATCGATGACCTTGTTCTGCACCAGGCCCGACTCGGAAACATAAATCACCAGCAGCCGGCCCTTGGAGAGCCGGACGAATTCGATCTGCCGAAAAACCGTCGAGGAAAACTTGGGCGCCATGACCAGCCCGGTATATTTGGAAAGGCCGGACAGAACCCTGCCGACCTCCTGCATGATATCTTCCAGCTTCATGCCGCTGAAGCGATAGCTTTTGCGAAGTTTGGATTTCTCCTGCTGGGAGAGGTCACGAACCTGGAGCAGAGTATCGATATAGTATTGGAATCCTTTGGCTGTGGGGATTCGGCCCGCCGAGGTATGGGGAGAGCAGAGCAGGCCCATCTCTTCGAGATCGGCCATGACATTACGCACAGATGCCGGCGACAGGTTAAAACTGTGGCGGCGGGTTATCGCCCGGCTGCCAACCGGCTCAGCCGAGGCAATGTAATCCTCAACAATTGCTTCCAGGATATTCTGGCTGCGTTCATTCAGCTCATCAGCCATTGCAAACTCCATACACTCTTCCGGTTTTCACCATGCACGCCCCTGACTTCGATCCGCTGTGTCGGGCGTCTTTTTTGGACTCCGGGTGAAAACTGCAGCATGTCCATCCGGCAGCTTCGGTGGACGCTCTGCAAATAAGGGATCAACCTGTTTCTACGGTGTTAGCACTCTATTGGGTCGAGTGCTAACACCGCAGCCTATCAATGACTTCGGGATTTGTCAAGGTTTATGGCGGCGGAAAAACGCTGCTTTTGGCCTGCTGGAAATGGTTGAAAGGAAAAGGTTCACCTAAAGAAAATGGCTGATCAGATGGTCGTAGATCAGCCACCCGGCAAGGTCAAAGCGCCAGGCCCCGTCCTGGTTGAGCAAGTAGGGTTGGCAGCTGTTGAGTGCGGCGGAAAATACCTCTTCCGGCAGGCAGGAGAAGCGCTGGGCAAAATCATCCCGCGCCAGGCCGTCAGCGGTGCGCAGAGCCAGGTAGGCATACTCCTTCATGGCTGTCTGGCGATCGAAATCTTCCAGCAATCGGGCCGGATTGTGGCCAGTGGCAAGTTGAGACCGATAACTGGCCAGGTCGCTCGGGATCAGCCAGCGTTCCCCCCAGCCGGTCTCATAAAAGCTATGGCCGCCGCAGCCGACAGCCAGGCAGGAGCGTCGCTTCCAGTAAGCCAGATTGTGGGCACAACGGCGACCGGGACGGGCAAAGTTGGAAATTTCGTAATGCTCGAAACCGGCTGCAGTTAAACGTTGGTGGATCAGGCGATACTGATCGCTGTAGGTATCTTCGTCACAGGGGGTGAACTCTCCGGCCGCCAGCCGTGCAGCCAACGGAGTCTCCTCTTCGATGGTCAGGCCGTACAGGGAGATGTGCTCTGAATGCAGTTCCAGCAAGGCGCTCAGATCACGTTCGAGGTCGGGCAGGCCTTGGCCGGGCAGAGCGAACATCAGATCGACGCTGATATTGTCAAAGCCGGCCTGGCGGGCTGCAGCAAAGGCTTGCCTGGCTTCCGTGCCGGAATGAATCCGGCCGAGAAAGGCCAGTTGCCGATCGTCGAAAGACTGGATGCCCAAAGAAAGGCGATTAACCCCGGCCTGACGATAGCCCTGTAACCGGGCCAGATCCAGGGTCCCCGGATTGGCCTCTATGCTGATCTCCGCCGTTGCAGCAACCCCGAAAGTCTGCCGCAGCGTGGCAAGGAGTGCGTTGAGCTGTTGCGGGCTCAGCAACGAGGGGGTACCACCGCCGAAAAAGATCGTGGTCAACGGGGACTGCTGGGGAAGTTCTTTTTTCAGCAGGGTGATGTTCTGCTGCAACAGCTCGACATATTCGGCGATCTCCGCTGCGGAGCCAACGCCGGAATAGAAATCACAATACTGGCATTTGCTGGAGCAGAAGGGAATATGGAGATAAAGGGAACTCATCGGCTATCGGCCTCCCCGATTTGCCGGGGAGGCCTGCTGCTCAGGTGAAATAAATGATCGACATGACCGCAAGAAAGAATACGGCCAAAAAAACGCCGCCGCCAACCGGGTAGGCGCTGAAACGGGTCCGGTAGTCAACCTTGTCTTTGTTGCGTTCGAGATTACTGTTGTCGCCGCTCGCTTCAGCTCCCAATTGAATCAGGTGACGCTGGACGTTGCGGGCCGGATCGCTGAAAAAACGCGCGAAGATAGCAGGAATCTGCTGCATGAAGATCCGGTCGCCAAAGCTATTGAGACCGTTGAAGGTCTTATCGCAGCCGGCTACAAACAGGCGTGCTCCCTTGCGGTAGAACCAGTCAGTATCCAGGGAAATGGTCCGGGTCCTTTTCAATAGGGGTAACAGCAAGAAGAAGGCCAGTGCCGAGAACATCAGCAACTGAAACTGGTGCAGGGTATGGTCGAAGGTGTAGGCATGGAACTCGACCGGATAGGGCAAAATGTTATAGAGCGGCTGCGGGTAGACGCCCAGGAAAATACACAGGAATGATAAAAAGGCCATAGCCAGCAGCATGTGTTTGGGTGGCTCGCCCGGACGCAGGCCATTGTCTTTGGCAAAGAAAACAAAATAGGGAAATTTGATCCCCGCATGGAGAAAAACCCCGGCCGAGGCGATTTCGAGGATCAGCCAGACCCAGAAAAAGCCCTGGTGAACGCCGGCCTCGATGATCATCGGCTTACTGGTATAGCCGGACAAAAACGGGAAACTGGAGATGGCCAGGGCGCCGATGGTGCCGAAAATCAGGGTCAGTGGCATGGTTTTGTAGAGTCCGCCCAGATCGGTACACTTGCTTTTGCCGGTCATGTACAGAACCGATCCGGCGCTCATCCACAGCAAGGCTTTGTAGATGATATGGCAGAAGGCGTGGGCGACGGCTCCGCTGATGGCCAGGGACGTGCCAATGCCAACACCGCAGATCATGAAGCCGACCTGATTCATAATCGAATAGGCCAGAATCCGCCGCATGTCGTTTTCCAGGATGGCCCAGATAATCCCGTAGATCGCCATAACGCAGCCGACCACCAGCAGGATTTCCCAGCCAGCGAAGCCGCGAATCAGGGTGTAGACCGCAGTTTTGGTGGTGTAGGCGGTCATGATGACGCCACCGGTTACGGTTGCTTCAGGATAGGCGTCTGACAACCAGGCGTTAAGCGGTGGCGCCGCTGCGTTGGCCAGAAAGCCGATCAGGATCAGGTAAGTCGGCAGCCCGTGGACGGAAAACCCGGTAAAGGCGACGGAACCGCTCGCATTGATTTGCAGCAGGATTCCCGCCAGCAGACAGAGGCCACCGAAAATATGCACCATGACGTAGCGAAATGCCGCTCCGTAGGCGCGCTCGGTTTTTCTGGCCAGGACCAGAAAGGTGGAGGTGACCGCCATGATTTCCCAGAACAGGTAGAGGGAGACCAGATCCGCGGCAAAAACCGCCCCCAGGGCGGCGCCGATATAGGCCAGTGCTGCGGTATGCTCGTAGCGCGATTTCAGGTGCAGGGCGAACAGGAAGCAGGCGAAGGCATTGATGGTAAAGACGTAACCGAACGCTTTGCTGAGTTTATCGACTCGCAACAGGCTGAGGTCGAAACCGAACAGGTGGTAATTAAAGTAGGTTCCCGGAGCAAGTTGGGTAATGACCAGAAAGGCGGCCGCGGGCACCAGCAGAATCAGGATTCGGCGGCCGAGCAACGGCAACAGCCACAGGAGCAGGGCTCCGACAAAAAACAGCAGTGACGGATGCAGCAGACTAGCGGTCATAGTAATCCTCTTTTTTCTTCAAGGCGAAACCGAGCAATTTCGACACCAGAATAATGACCACGCAGGAGACGAAACCGAAGAACGCATAAAAGCCAGGCCAGGTTTCAGCCGAGAAAAACAGGGCATGTTTGTGCATGAAAAAATCCGGAACCACCAGCAGAACCAAGACGATATAGAAAACCGTCTTCAGGCGTTTGATATTCTGCGGCTGGTCGAACCAGGTACAAACTTCCGGCTTGTTATTTTCAGAATCCATAAGTGACCTCAACTCAGGGGAATAGTGCCAAATGGGCGAGGCGAAGGAAAATATCCGGGTAAAAAAACAGTGCCACCGATGCGCAAGCGGTCAGGGACAGGGGGACCAGACACAACATGGGCGCTTCCTTGACCCCGTCGTCGAAGACCGGATCCGCCGCTTTAGCAAAGTAGCCGCGATAAACGATAGGGAGAAAATACGCGGCATTAAGCAGGGAACTGGTCAGCAGCACAACCAGCAACAACATCTGATGGCTGTTGACTGCGCCGATGACAAGATTCCATTTACTGATGAAGCCACCCAGCGGTGGCATGCCGATGATGCTCAGTGAGCCCAGGAAAAAGGCCAGGTAGGTGATCGGCATTCGCCGCCCCAGACCGTCCATCTGACTGATATATTTTTTTCCGGCCGCAACGTAAATCGCTCCGGCGCAGAAGAACAGCGTGATCTTGCCAAAGGCGTGCATGGCAATATGCAGCAATCCGCCGGTCATCCCCGCTGCGGAGAGCATCCCTGCGCCCAAGACCATATAGGAGAGTTGGCCGATGGTGGAATAGGCCAGCCGCCGTTTCAGGTTGTCCTGGGTCAGGGCCACCAGGGACGCGACCAGGATGGTGACTGAGGCGATGGAGGTGATGATCCAGCCGAAATGAAGGGAGAGCAGTTCCTCCGGCCCGAAGATGAAGAAAATAACACGCAGAATCGAAAAGACCCCGACCTTGACCACCGCAACGCCGTGCAAAAAAGAGCTGACCGGGGTCGGTGCCACCATTGCTGCCGGCAACCAGCCATGAAACGGCATCAGGGCGGCTTTGGCAAAACCATACAGAAACAGCACCAGGACCAAGGCCAGTAATTGCGGAGAGGTGCCGGTACCGGTCAGGATGCCGCCGGATTTAAAGTCAAGGGTACCGGCCACGGAGTAAACAATGATCATCGCCGGCAGGGCCAGGCCAATGGAGGTCCCGAGGATATAGGTCAGGTATTTGCGCCCCGACTGTTTTGCTTCGGCATTCTGCTCATGGGTGACCAGCGGATAGGTCGACAGGGACAGAATCTCGTAAAACATGTACAGGGTGAGCAGGTTGGCGGAAAAGGCCACCCCCAGGGTCGCTGAAATGGCAACCGCAAAGGAGGCATAATAGCGGGTCTGGGCGTGCTCGTTCAGGGTCCGCATATAGCCGATGGAATACAGGGAAGTGAAAAACCAGAGGATCGACGCCACCAGGGCAAAGAACATCCCCATGGCATCCACTCGCAGCGCCAGCGCGACCCCGGGCAGCACCCGGGCAATGGTGAATTCATAGCCGCCACCGGCCAGCACGGCGGGCAGCAGAGACGCGACAATAATGATTTTGCCAAGGGCAATCAGCAGGGTCCAGCTTTCCCTTAAGTTCGGGCTGCGGCCGGACAGCATGATTGGGATTGATCCAATCAGGGAGATTAATATGGCTGCTAGCGGCCAGATCGAGATGTGATAGCTCATAGTCAAAATTGCCCTGTCCTTAAATCATTCCAGTGGATAAAATCACTGCTCATGTGCAAAAAAACACAAAACATCAAAAAACAAGCGGTGCGGCCCATTGGCGGATGGTGTCGACCAGTGGTCCCGAGTTGAGGCCGATGATAACCAGAAGTGCTGCTGCGACAATGAGCGGAATTTGCATGCTAAGGGGTGCTTCGGCGATTTTTTCCGTCGGATGGTGCTGGCCCGGCCGTAAGAAATAACCGATCTCAATAATGCGGAAAAACAAAACGGCATTGACCAGCGAGCTGAACAGCAGCGCAACCACGTACTGCCATTGGCCTGCTTCGATCCCGCCGAGGATCAGATACCATTTGCTGAAAAAGCCTGCTGTCGGGGGCACCCCGATCATGGAGAATGCGCCAACGGTAAAAGCGGCCATGGTGACCGGCATCTTGCGGTAAACGCCTCTGAGATTGTCGAATTCGAGATCGCCGAGCTTGTAGAGCAGCGCTGCCGCCGCCAGGAACAGGCAGAGCGTCATCATGGCGTCATTGATAATGTGCAGGATCGCTCCGGTCAGCCCGATTTTATTGGCCAGCCAGACCCCGCCAACCATATAGCCGACTTCAGCGACGATAATATAGGTCAGCATTCGTTTCAGATTGCTTTGCGCCAGGGCCATGGCCGAACCGCAGATAATGGCGATGGTCGCCAGCCAGACGACGCCCTGGTGAACCAGTGGATTATGTAAAAACAGGTAATCGATGGAAAACACCGAAAACATGATCCTGATCATCAGGTAGATGGTGACTTTGGTCATCAGCGGCGCAGAGATCATGGCGGTGCCGGTCGGGGCCAGGGAATAGCCGTTGGGCAGCCAGCCGTGGAGTGGAAAAAAGGCCATCTTGACCCAGAGTCCGACCAGAATGAAGGCCACCGCGGTGGCCACCGCAGCGCTGCCGCCGGTGGTGGTCTTGAGGATGTTGGCAATATCGGCCATATTCAGGCTGCCGGTCATCAGGTACAGGTATCCGACGCCGAGCAGATAGAAGCAGGCGCCGATGGAACCCATGATGATGTAGTTGAAACTTGCCAGAGGCGCCCTGCCCGGCCCCATGGCGATCAGTCCATAGGTGGTGATGGAGGTGATCTCCAGCAGGACGTAGAGGTTGAAAGCATCACCGGTCAGGACCAGACCGAACAGCCCGGCAATGAAAATCAGGTACAGGGTAAAGAACATGTATTCTTTGTCCGGCAATTCCTGAAAGACTGATTTCAGGGCCGAAATTGTTGCCAGTAGGGCGACACTGGAGATCACCACCAGCATCAGCGCTGACAGGCGATCGACGACCAGCTCTATGCCGTAGGGTGGTTGCCAGCTGCCGACCGTATAGGTGTAACCCCCGCCAACCATCACCTGCCCCAACACAATAACCGCCAGAATCGTTGAAACGGACAGGCAACCGATGGCCAGCGGCGCAATCCAGGATTTGGACAGGCGGCCGAACAGGTTGACAAGGAATGCCGTCAGCAGCGGCGCGGCGAGGACAAAAAGGGGAAGATTTGACGCACTCATTTGCCGAGTTTCTCCAGGATTTCTCCCTCTTCGAGGGTTCCGTATTCACGATAGATGCGCTGTAAAATCGCCAGCGCAACTCCGGTGACACTGACAGACACGACAATCGCCGTCAGCATGAGGACATGAGGAAGCGGATTGACAATGGTGGCAATGTCGATGCCGTGCTCCAGGACCTCATGTTTGTTGAGAATAGGAATTCTGGCTCCCTGCTTAACCCCGGCAGAGACAAACATCAGGATGATGGCGGTCTGAAAGATGTTCATCCCGATCAGCTTTTTGACTAGGTTACCTTTGCCGATCATGGCATAGAAGCCGATCATCATCAGGATGACATAGATCCAGTAGTTATATTTCGAGACGACCAATTCAAGAAACTGTTCCATGATTTAAAGACCCTCGTCCATTTCGCCTTTTGATCCCAGGACCCAGAAGAGCGCGGTCATGATACTCATGACCGCCAGGCCGACGCCGACCTCGACGATGAAGATTCCCAGGGACCGCCATTCGATGGGGCCGAGGGGGAGCAGCTTGTCCAGGGCGCTGTAGTCAAGGAACATCCCACCCATGATGGCGCACAGGGCCGCGGTTCCGGTATAAATCAGGGCACCGATATTGCCAAAGATGCCGTTGGTTTTTTCAGACATGTAGTGCATGGAAAATTTCTGGTCAAAGGCCAGAGACAGAACGACAAAGGAGGCGCCGAGAATAACCCCGCCCTGAAAACCGCCGCCGGGGCTGTAATGGCCGTGAACAATGACATAAAGACCGAACAGCTGGATGAATGGGACCAGCATGCGGACTGCGGTCTGTATGATGAGACTTTCTCCAAGTTTTTGTCTGGCTGTTCTTTCCTGCAGTAGTTTCATGGTGTCTCCGCCTGATCAGTCCTGTTTTTTCTTTTTGCGCAAGATCCCCATGACCGCAAGGCCGGCGCAATAGATAACCACGGTTTCGAACATGGTATCGTAACCGCGGTAATCACCGAGGACGGCGGTCACGACGTTGGGTACGTGGGTTTCGGGGACAGCGTTTTTAATGAAGTAGGCCGACAAGTGCTGTGCGGCAGGGGAATTGGGGTCACCAAACGCCGGAAAATCCATGGTCCCGTACAGCAGCACGGCACCGGTGACAAGGGTTGTCAGCAGAGCGAGAACTTTCAATCCTTACTCCTTCTTGTCGTATTCAGGATAGCTGCAATAAACAGTACAGTACTGATTCCTGCGCCAACTGTTGCTTCGGTAAAGGCGACATCAACTGCGCCCATTTCCGCCCACAGCAGGCACATGAGAAAACTGTACACACCGAACACAATCGTCGCGCTGAGCAGGTCTTTGACGGTAATGGCTGCAATCGCACAGACCACAACGAGCAGAAGAATCAGTAAATCAAGAGCCCAGATCATTGATTATCTCTTCTTTTTGGCCCAGGGAACCACTCCGATCACCAGGGCCGTTTTGGTGATGGCATGGGTTGCAGTCGGACTGGCAACATAGATGAACACCGCGATCAGCATGATTTTGATCGCCACCAGGATATTGCCCAGGGTGAAATCCTGTAATTGATACAGGGCCACGCCGATAACAATCAGCACCGCGGCCAGGGAGTCGGATTTGCCCGCCGCGTGAAGGCGACTGTAAAAATCCGGAAAGCGCAGGACGCCGATAACGCCGATGGTAAAAAAGAACAGGCCGGTCAGCAGAAAGAAGATAATCAGCGCACTCATTCGGCATCTCCTTTCGCCGTCGCGGTGGATTCATTGACAATGGGCGCTTCGCGATCGAGAAAATCCCCCAGGGTGTCGTCTGAATTCTTTTTGCGCAGAAAATACCTGGTTGCTCCCAAGGTTGCGATAAAATTAAGCAATGCATAGGCAATGGCAATATCGACAAACATGGCCAGGTCGCCGTAAAGAATGCCGATGAGAAGCAACAGAGTGGTCGTTTTGGTCCCGATGATATTTCCGCCGAGAATGCGATCCAGTATGGTAGGCCCACCGATCAGGCGGATCATACTGAGCAGCATCAGCAGAAGCAGCGCAATGGCTGTAAACAGGACAACGTTGTCGATCATTTAGTGACTCTCCAAGGCTTTTGCAACCTGGCGCTCCATCTCTCCGGGCAGGCCGGCGGCTGCTTTTTTGGTCAAAGCGTAGACAGCAATCTGGTTTTCAAAAATATTGACGGTAATGGTACCGGGGGTCAGAGTAATGGATTGCGCCATGGCGACTTTGGAGATCGGCCGCTTCAGGGATGTTTCGAAACGGAACAGGTGCGGGTCGATCTTATCCATCATGCGCGGATGAAGAACAATATAAGTGATTTCCAGGTTCGCCAGGACAATTTGCCAGAGCAGATATGGCAGATAGCGAATCATGCCGAAAAATTCTCTGATCCAGGGCTGGTCCTCTTCCGGAAACAGCAGGCTGCTGCTCAGACAGGAAACAATCAGACAGGAAACAATTCCTAACGAGAAATGAAAGGGGTCAAACATGCCGGACATGATGATCCAGAAAATCAACATGATGAAAAAAGTCGCAATCTTGGCCTTCATGACATAAAACTCCAGCAGCGCAATCAGACGACTGCCGGGCATGCAGAGACATCGTCCGGCAGTCTTGGAAAAGCGGCGGAAAAATTCATCCCGGGGACCGATGAATATAAAGTCCGGGGCAGAATCGTAGCGTGTTTTATCGTTAACAAAAAAGCAAATGGTATTGAACTGGAAGCAACACCCTGTAAAATTTGTTTTTCTGTATTTTAAAAAGTCATGAGGCGGGCCGTAAAATTTGTTTTCGGCAACCGTTAGTCATTTCAGCAAGTTTTAAGCATATCTAACATGAGAAAAAAGCATGGTCAACAAAATCCCATATCTCGTGTTTCAGAACCTCTAGATAGGACGTGCTGGGAAAAAAGATCTATCTGTCGGGATTTTATCTGGCTCCATTCTGTTACGAATAACAATAAAAATTTTCGATATCAACTCCTGTTACATGATTACCAGCATTATTGAGCGAGCACAAAATGTGCCAAGCGCAGAAAAATCCGGCTCTTAAAACCGACCAGGCTCAAGGAGAACCGAGTGGCCTTGCCCCGATCATGACTAAATTCTTATAATCTTTTTGTTTTTCTGGCATCATTGGGCTTGGTTCGGACGGTGGACAGAAAGCGCTTAAGCTTGCTTTGCCGGGATTGCCCGGGACTGTCCGCTGCAAAAATGAATCAGGCTGCTCATTTTTGAATCACTTGCGTATGGAGTGACTTGTGCCACAATGTCAAAAAAGGAAGACTATATTTGTGACAGGGAGATGAGATTCAATGAAACAACTGGTCTGTTCATCAATACAGTTCAATATCGCCCTGGGTGATATTGATGCCAATCTTGATAAAGCCGGAGCGGCTTTGCGCCGGGTCGCCGACCGCGGCGCTCGCCTGGCGGTTTTGCCCGAGATGTGGAGCTGTGGCTATGATTACAGCCGCATCAAACAATTGGCCGGAGAGACACCCAGGGTTCTGGCCGAAATGCAGGAAATCGGCGACAAGCTGGAGCTGGTCACGGTCGGCAGTCTGCCGGAACTGGACGACGGTAAGATCTATAATACGGCTTACGTGATCGACCGCGGCCGGGTGGTCGGTCGTTACCGCAAATTACATCTGTTCTCGGCCATGCGCGAGGATCTGTTCCTGGCTGCCGGAAACGACAGCCTGGTCGTGGATACCTCGGTCGGTCGGCTGGGCATCGCGATCTGCTATGACCTGCGCTTCCCCGAGCTGTTTCGTAAATTGGCCCTGGCCGGAGCTGAAATCATCTGCCTTCCCGCCGAATGGCCGAAACCGCGGCTTGAGCACTGGCAGACCCTGGTCCAGGCCCGGGCCATTGAAAACCAGCTGTTTGTGGTGGCCACCAATTGTCAGGGGGTGCAGGGAAAACTGGACTTTTTCGGCGCCAGCCGGATCGTTTCCCCCCTCGGACACCTGCTCCAGGTTGCCGGGGAAGAGGACACTGAACTGGTGGCAACCTGTGACTTTGCCGAGATGGAAAAATACCGTCAGCAGATCAGGATCCTGGAAGATCGGCGTGCCGACATCTATGGGACCCCCTGATAAGCGGCATTAGCTAGTTTTCATCTGGAAACGGCCCTTTTCCGCCGTGACGGTGTCAATCTGCGGGCTTATTTGTGCGGCGTAAAGAACTACCCCTCCGCATAAGCCCTTGATTCCTTGCCACAACGAAAAATTGCTCGTTTCCAATCTGAAAACTAACTAACTGCAGCAGCCGCGATCATTCGGCCATGGGCTGCGCGGAATCACGATAACGGGCGGGAACCTGTTGCAGGCTGTCGGCAAACTGCAGGTTCCCGTCAGCATCGACATACAGGTAACGCCGACTGGCTTGCTTGGTTTTTGGGGGATGGGTTTTGGCACTGATCACGGTGTTGATGGGATCGGCCGGAGCAGCTATCGAGCCGTTCAACAGGCCGATCAGGCGACTGCGGAAATCGACATAGAACTCCTGGGTCTGCTTTAACCCCGGGGCAGGCAGGGGCAGTTGCACCATCAACTGGTCGAAGCCCAGAGACAGGGCCAGAATGACCACCAGCCACAGGAAATATTTGATCAGTTTCAACATCTGGGGACTCCTGAATAATCGCGCCATATTACCTGCTAATGGGGGGAAAGACAAGCTGCGGCGATTTTTCCGGGATGCTGCTGAAATCTGGTCGACTGAGTTCCTGGTCTGCGATTGAAATTGAATGAATAATTGATTTTGCATGACGGTCGGTATGAGTGGGCTTTTGCTGTGCCGGCAAAGGTTTGCGGCCTGACTTTTCCCGCCCGAGCCTAGGGAGTTCCATTTTCCCCCGGGATATGCAAGAATGCGCATTTGTTTGTTGCCATGCAAGGAGTTCTCACCATGAGTGAAACACAATATGATGTGATTATCATAGGCGGCGGTCCGGCCGGAATGACGGCGGGTCTGTACGCATCTCGTGCCTGCCTGAAAACCCTGATGCTGGAGAAGATGATCCTGGGGGGGCAGATGATGACGACCACCCTGGTTGAAAACTGGCCGGGGTATCCCGGCGGCATCGAAGGACCCGAACTGATGATGCGTTTTCAGGAGCATTGCACCGAATTCGGACTGGAAACCGGTTACGGCAGTGTCGACAAGATCATTGATAACGGAGCGACGAAAACCCTTGTTGTCGATGGCAAGGAAATGACCTGTAAAGCGGTTATCATTGCCACCGGAGTGGTGCCGAAAAAACTTGGGGTCGAGGGGGAAGCGGCTCTGGTCGGCAAAGGGGTCTCCTATTGCGCGACCTGTGACGGTGCTTTCTTTCGGAATGTGCCCATCGCGGTGGTCGGCGGCGGAGATACTGCAGTTGAAGAGGCCCTTTATCTGACCCGCTTTGCCAGCAAGGTGACCCTGATCCATCGTCGTGATCAGCTGCGGGCAACCAAGATTCTGCAGGACCGGGCGTTGGCCAATGAGAAGATCGAGGTGGCCTGGAACTCGGTTGTCGACAGTTTGGAGTCGGATAAAAGTGGATTGACCGGCGCCGTTCTGCGCGATACTCAGAGTGGGGCGACTCGCAGCATCGAGCTGCAGGGGATCTTCGTCGCTGTCGGGGTTACCCCGACGACGGCTTTTGTTGCCGATCTGTTGGAAACCAACAAAGAAGGTTATATTATCGCCGGCGAGGATACCCTGACTTCGGTTCCCGGAATTTTTGCTGCCGGAGATTGCCGGACCACAGTGCTGAAACAGGTTTCCACAGCGGTCGGTGACGGGGCTGTGGCCGCGATTATGGCTGAAAAATATATTGACGAGTTGGAGCATCTGGAAACACATCCGGAAGGTTGATTTAGCCGGGTTCATGCAATAAGACCAGCCGGGCATTGGTTGGTGTGTCAAACCGGATGCCCGGGATCATCAGGGGGGGGGAATGCTAGCCAAGGTCTGTTCAGGGGCCTTGATCGGGATAGATGCCTATCCGGTCGAGGTCGAAGTCGATATTGCCCAGGGATTACCGCAATTTTCCACGGTCGGGCTGCCCGAGGGGGCGGTCAAGGAAAGCAAGGATCGGGTCAAGTCGGCCATTAAAAATTCCGGCTATGATTTTCCAGCCCGCCGGATCACCATCAATCTTGCCCCGGCTGATATCCGTAAGGATGGCGCTGCCTTTGACCTGCCCATTGCCATCGGTTTGCTCTGTGCAACCGGGATTGTCGATAAAGAGAAGCTGGACCGTTTCATTCTGCTCGGCGAACTGTCCCTGGACGGGCGGATCAAACCGGTCCGCGGAGTCCTGCCGATTGCCGTGGCCGCCAGGAAATGGGGCGATTATGCCCTGATCCTGCCGGCGGACAATGCCGAAGAGGGGGCCGTGGTTGCCGGGCCGGATATCTTTGCCGTGCGCGACCTTGGTGAAGCGGTCTCGCTGATCAACGGGACCACGGTCATCGAGCCGTTTCGCTCTTCCGTGGTTCGCCCGGAGCAGGCGGTGCTCGTTGAAGGGGAAGATTTTTCAGAGGTGCGCGGTCAGGAGCATGTCAAGCGGGCGCTGGAAGTTGCTGCGGCCGCAGCGCACAATATTTTGATGAGCGGTCCGCCCGGCAGCGGCAAAACCATGCTGGCCCGGCGTCTGCCGACCATCTTGCCCGATTTCTCCTTTGAAGAAGCCCTTGAGACCACCAAGATCCATTCGGTGGCCGGACTGCTTTCGCACAATCATTCCTTGCTCGAGCAGCGACCGTTCCGTTCCCCTCATCACACCATCTCCGATGCCGGACTGATCGGTGGAGGCAGCTATCCGCGCCCCGGCGAGGTTTCCCTGGCCCATCGCGGAATCCTCTTCCTTGATGAATTTCCCGAGTTCAAAAAAAATGTTCTGGAGATGCTGCGGCAGCCCCTTGAGGACGGCCAGGTTTCCATCAGTCGGGCAGCCCTGAGTCTGACTTATCCGGCCGATTTCATGCTGGTGGCGGCAATGAACCCCTGCCCCTGTGGCTTTTTCGGAGATTTGCAGCATGATTGCAGCTGCACCCCGGCGATGATTCAACGTTACCGCAGTCGGCTGTCCGGGCCGCTGCTCGACCGGATCGACCTGCATGTCGAGGTGCCGCGGGTTCCCCATAAGGATCTGACCGATATCCGGCCGGCGGAAACCAGCGCGACGATCCGCGCGCGGGTCAATCAAGCACGGAGCATTCAGCGCGAACGGCTGGCGCCTTTCGGCCTGCTGACCAACAGCCAGATGCAAGCCCGCCATATCCGGCGTTTCTGCCAGCTCGACAGCGCCGGGGAGCGGCTCCTTGAGCAGGTCACCGATCGGCTCGGGTTGTCGGCGCGCAGCTTTACCCGGATTCTCAAACTGGCCAGAACCATTGCCGATCTCGCCGGAGCCGAGCAGATCGATACCAGTCACTTAAGTGAAGCCATTCAGTATCGGGGGCTGGATCGCAAGACCGTCTAGCCGGCTGCCGAAACCGTCCCGGCGCAGACTTGGCCGCCTCAGCGTTTTGGCCGGGAACAGCCTGAGTGCCGACCAGGGCACTCAGGACACCAGCTGGACTTCGATTTTTGCTTCCGGGAACTCTTTTTTAATAGCCCTTTCAACGCGCAACCGGTGGGTCCAGACCGTCGCCAGGCAGCTGGCGCAGTCTTCCCTCTGTTCCAGGCAGATGGTGCCGTCTGTCTGGACTCCGGTCAGTTCGATTTTTCCGCCCTCCCCCTCAATGCCCGCTTTTAATCCTGCGATGATCTCCTTGATTTCATTCTCCATCGTTTCCTCCTTTAGCTTGCTGACGTAAAAAATTCAGTCCGGGTCGGGTGTCTGTCTGCTGTTGGCCGATCCTTGGCACTTTGTGTGCAAAGTTGTTCCGAAAAGATTCATTAAGTAAACGATTTGCCATAAATGTGCCAAACCGAACAAGGGCGGCGACATCACCACAGAACAGGGGAGGAACTGGTATGAATTTCAATCACTTCGATGAACGGGGAAACGCCGTGATGGTGGATGTAAGTGCCAAAAATAAAACCTTGCGAACGGCTACGGCTGAGGCCGTGGTGGTGATGCCACCGGCGGTGCTTGAAGCAATTCAAGACGGTGGCATCGCAAAAGGGGACGTGCTGGGTACCGCGCGACTAGCCGGGATCATGGCAGCGAAGAAAACCCCGGATTTAATCCCCTTGTCCCATCCGTTGGCGCTTCACTCCGTCAGCGTTGATTTCGCCCAGGAACTTGCTGATGGCGTGGTCAGGGTGAGCTGTACGGTCCGGGCATTCGAGCGAACCGGGGTGGAAATGGAAGCAATGACCGGAGCAGCGCTGGCTGCTTTGACCATTTATGACATGTGTAAGGGGAGCGACAAGTCGATCAGTCTCAAAGAGGTCAAACTGATTTACAAAGAAGGTGGAAAAAGCGGTGTCTATCGAAGGGAGGAGCGGGGATGAAACGATTCAAGGCAGCCATATTGACGTTAAGCGACAAGGGTGCGCGCGGGGAGCGGATCGATGAAAGCGGGCCGGCGCTTGCCGCCTGGCTGGCCGGCAATGGGGTCAAGACGGTCAGAACCCTGATTCTGCCGGATCAGTTTGATCTGATTACCGAAGTTCTGGTCGATTGGTCCAATCGTGCCCTGGCCGAGTTGATCCTGACCACTGGCGGCACTGGGTTATCGCCTAGGGATGTCACCCCGGAAGCGACCGAAAGCGTGGTCGAGCGGCTGGTGCCGGGTCTAGCCGAGCTGATGCGGCTGTGCAGCCTGGACAAAACCCCCATGGCCGCACTGTCGCGAGCCGTAGTCGGAATTCGGCGGAATTCACTAATTGTCAACCTGCCGGGAAGCCCTAAGGCGGCCCTGGAAAATATTGCCGCGATCTGGCCGGCGATAGACCATGGAATTGCCAAGATGTGTGGCGATCCGGAAGATTGCGCACGGCAGTTCAGCTGGTAGTTCGAGGCTTGTCTCAAAATGAGACAGGTGCCTGAGAGCGTCCCAAAATAGATCCTTAGACAATGGGAATGGGCCGAACTCTCACGGCCGATCAAGGAGAGGTCGGGGAAAAGCGAACCGGCTGGCGGCATTTGCCGGGGTAGCATCAGTGGCATGATCTTTGCCTCTTCATCCCAGGCAGAGGTTGTCGGCAGGGGTGGCTCTTGAGCCTCGGTGATAGAAAATTCTTGGATGTTCAACGTTGAGCAAAGCCGCTGCCGAACAAGCATTGTTCAAGTCGGCAAGGATGGTCGCAGATGACAGCAGTAACCGACAGGAGTCGTTCTGTTCTGGAGCGTTTTCGTACTGATTGTACAGGGTGCGGTCTCTGTTCCCGATCCTGTGAAATATTGATGCAATTAGCAGTGCCCCCGGCCGAGTTGGCGGAACAGTTGGTCGCCGGGGCCAGGCTGGCAGAGTCGATGGAAAGCGCCGTTCAGCACTGTGCTCTGTGCGGTCTGTGCAGTCAGAGCTGCCCTTTGGACCTGAATCCGGGCGACCTCTTTCAGGCGGCGCGCGAGGTGTTGATGGAGCAGGAGCGCATCGACCCGCTTGCTTACCGCCCCATGCTGGTCGATCAGCAAGCGCACTTTTTTTCCCTTTATCGGCAATCCTGGGAAATTGATTTCAGTGATCTGGAAAAGTTGACCGGACCGACCCTGTTCTGGCCTGGTTGCAGCCTGGCCAGCTTTGCCCCGGAGTTGACCCGGGCAGCCCATCGGTGGCTGCAGCAGCAAGGGTTTGAGGTCGGTTTCAGTGCGGACTGTTGCGGACTGCCGTTGCACAATATCGGCCTGGGACAGCGGGGCGAACAATACCTTGCCCGGCTGGCGAAACAGTTTGCCGCCAAAGGGGTCAAGCAACTGATTACCGCCTGCCCGAATTGTTACTATCACTTCCAAAATTCTCTGACCGATATCAAGGTCAGTTCCCTGTTTACGCTGATGGTCGAAGCCGACCTGCGGCTTGCCGGCCAGTCAGGTGTGACCGTTCATGATTCCTGCCCTGATCGCGCCAGCGGGCAGATCGGTCAGGCGCTGCGGACCCTGTTGCAGGGCGCGGAGATCGTGGAAATGACCCACCACGGCAGTGAGACTCTCTGCTGCGGGGCCGGCGGAATCGTCTCCATGGTCAATCCGGAGCTGAGTCAGGCCAGGGCCGAACGCCGGGCGGCCGAAATCGCCCAGACCGGGACCGAAACCTGCGTCAGTGCCTGTATGGCCTGTGTCAAGCGTTTGCAGGGGACAGCCAACCTCAGCGCCGTGCAGGCGCAGCAGTGTTCGGAACCGGCTCGGGTTGTGCATATCCTCGAATTGATATTCGGCATCGAGATAGATCACGACCGCTTGCAACAACAGCTGGAACTGATGTGGCAGGGTGAACTGGGGCAACGCAATCTGGCGCTGTTGAACGGCGCAGGTCAAGAAGAGTGACGTGACGTGCGCGGTGCCGCTATGCCGCTGGCATGCTGAGAGAGGACAGGAGAGATGAGTTCTGAACCCGGAAAGAATCGTTTTATCGCTCGCAGACGGCGCAAGGCGAACTGCCGACTCTGCAGTTATCTCTGCGGAATCGAGGTGTTCAGCGAAGGCAATAAAATAGTTAAAATAAAGCCTGACCCTGAAAGATATCCATATAATGAGGGTATTGTTAATGGTTGCCGGCGTTTCCATAGCAATGTGGAATTCTTGTATCATCCGGAACGGATCAATTATCCGCTGAAGCGCAAAGGGGAGCGCGGCAGCGGCCAGTGGCAACAGATCAGCTGGGAAGATGCCCTCGACGAGATCGCTGAACGCCTGCTGGAGTTGAAAGCGCAATTCGGCGGCGAAACCCTGGCCACCTCCATCGGTGGACCGCATACCACCTTCTGGCCCCTGCATCGCTTCCTGAACCTGTTCGGCAGTCCGAATAATATGGGGATCGGTCAGATCTGCTGGAATCCCTCGATCTGGGTCAACAGCCTGACCTTCGGCTGGCCCCTCGAAAACGAAATCGACCCGGAGACCACCGAATGTCTGATTCTCTGGGGCGTCAATCCGGCTGAATCGGACAATTCCCTGTTCTGGCGCACGGTCCTTGCCTACAGCAGAACCGGCAAACCGCTGATCGTCGTCGATCCACGCCGCACCCGAACCGCTGCCTTGGCCACCCAGTGGTTGGCCCCGCGCCCGGGCAGCGACGCGGCCCTGGCCCTCGGTTTACTGCAGGTGATTATTAACGAGCAGTTGATCGACGCGGCTTTTATCGAACAATGGTGTCATGGTTTCAGCCAGCTGCGCGACCGGGTGCGGGCTTATACCCCGACCCATACCGCCGAGCTGACCGGAATTCCCGCCGCACAGATCATTGCCGCTGCCCGCAGTTATGGCCAGGCCCGGCCGGCCTCGATTTTTCACGGTCGAGGCATCGACCAGATCGGCGCCAACAGCATGCAGGTTCACCGCGGCATCGCCTGCCTCAAGGGGGTGACCGGCAATGTCGACCGGCGCGGAGCCTCGCTGGTCTCGGAACGGCCCGATTATATCCCGGAAATCGATCTGGAATTGACCGAACGGCTCAGCGCAGAGCAGCGCAGCAAGCAGCTCGGGCGGGAGCGGATTCTCCTGCAGAGTTATGCCGGTTACGAGCGATTGACGCAGGAAACCATGAAACACGGCAAGCGGTTGCCGGCCCGCTATCTGACCTCGGCCCAGCCGAACCTGGTCTGGCGGGCCATGCTGAACGGTGTGCCGTATCCGATCCGGGCCATGATCGTCAGTGGTAGCAACCCGCTATTGTCCCAGGCGGACAGCCGGCTGATCGAGCGCGCGCTGCGCAACCTTGAGCTGAGTGTCTCCCTTGAGCTGTTTCACAACCCGGTCACCGCCCTCAGCGATTATGTCCTGCCCATGGCCGGCAGCCTGGAAAGACCGGTGTTGCAGACCAATGCCGGTGTTGCCAACCTCGCCTATGGCGGACCGGCAGCAATCGAACCGCTGTTCGAGCGGCGCACCGATTTCGCCTTCTGGCGAGACCTCGGGATTCGCTGCGGTCAGAACCGGGAGTGGCCTTGGCAAACCTTTACCGACAGCCTTGAGGATATCGTCGCCCCTCTGGGTATGGATTGGGCCGGTTTCTGCCAGACCGGACTCTATTGTCCACCGCCCAGCTACGGCAAGCATGAACAGCTGCAGCAAGCAGGACAGCCTGGCTTTGCAACGGTCAGCGGAAAAGTCGAACTGTATTCCGAACTGCTTGCCGAACTCGGTGCCGAACCGCTGCCGCAGCATCAGGCCTGTGCCAAACCAACCGCGGAATTTCCCCTGACCCTGATCAGTGGCGGGCGCAAGCAGCCCTACTGGGCTTCGTCCTTCCGCCAGCTGCAGACGCTGAAAAAGAATAATCAACAGCCGGAAGCTGAAATCAGTCTGGAAACCGCAAGTGATCTGGGTTTTGTCGACGGCCAGGAGGTGTATGTGGAAACCGCTCGCGGCCGGGCAAAATTCACCTTGAAAATCTGTGCCATGAAAGAACAGGTGGTGAACGTGGACTACGGCTGGTGGTTCCCGGACCAGGACCTGACCGAACCACACCTGGGCGGCCTGTTCGAGGCCAATGCCAACCTGCTGACCCAGGCTGATATTGAGGACGCCGATCCCCTCCTCGGCCAGTGGAAATATAATGATATCCCGTGCCGGATCTATCCGGTTGACAGTGAAAAATCGGACCTTTCTGAGAACTGTAGCCTGTCCGAAGCCTAAAGGAGCACTAATTATGAGCAGTCAAAAGCACGCGCTGATTTTTTTCACCAAAGTCCCGACCCCCGGGCTGACCAAAACCCGCCTGACCAAAGAGGCCGGTGGTATTTTTACACCGGAAGAGGCCGCCGATCTTTATCGGGCGGTGATGCTCGACACGGCCGAGGTCGGGTTCCGGGCTCTTGAACTGTTGCAGAGTGAAGTCAGCAACGGGCAGGACAGCTATGATTTCTTTGTCTGTGCCACCCCTGCCGCTGATCATCCCCGCCTTAAAGAGATTTTTGCCGAAATTGAAAGCGATGTACCCCTTCACTTCATTGCCGACCAGGGGAGCAACTTCAACGAACATTTCAACGATTCGTTTCAGCAACTCTGGGCGCGTGGTTATGCCAGTGCTGTGGCCATCGGCGGTGACCAGCCGCAGATGACCACCAACAATATCATGCAGGCTTTTCGCTGGTTGAGACGTTTTGGGGCCGAGGAGTCAGGGCTGGGGCTGGTGCATTGCCCCTGCCAGGCATGTGGTGTCTCTCTGGTCGGGATGACCAGTAAAACGCCGATGGATTTCGAAGGGGTCTTTTACAATACTGACGGCGTCTCCGCCCTGGATGCGATCATCAACATCTGTGAAGCAGGCAATATCCCGGTGGCCGCCCTGGAGACGGTAGCTGATATCGACAATACCGAGGACCTGGCCCATGCGTTGAGCCTGGCCCATTCGCAGCAATATACCAGCCGTTTTCAACCCGAGGTGGTGGTTCCCCAACGGTTCCTGGCCTGGGCTGCAGAAGTCGGGCTGGCGGTTTGTACCCCCCCCAACAGCGACCATGATCCGCGGGAGTTGATCGATGCCTGAAGTCCGGGTTAACCAGCAACGCTGCACCGGCTGTGGGATGTGCGTCAATTTCTGTCCGGTGGATGTTTTCGAATTACAGCAGATCGCGGCTGACCAGCACAAAATTGCCAGCCCGGTGCGGGAGACGGAGTGCTGGGCCTGCGACACCTGTGTCGGCCAATGTCCGGTCAATGCCATTGAGATTATAGAGAATCACGCCGAGGCCGAGCTCCGGAAGCAACAGGTTCAGCCGAGCGCTCCTCCGTTGCCGGATGAAGAACGCGAGCTGTATCGGGAGTGGCACCAAGTCCTCTTCGATACCCTGCGTTTGCGCTGGAACCCAGTGGCGATTTCACTGATTCGTCAGGATCAAGCGCTTCCCGATGTGGCCATTCCAAGGGTCAAGCTTCGCTTTTGTCAATCCCTGATGATGGCTCGGCGCGGCAAATCCCTGCTCATGCCGGCCCAATGTCATGCCTGTCCGGATGGCACCCATATCCTTGGTTTGACGGAAATCCCGCCCAAACTGGCCAGCGGCGAAATGTATATCCATTTCCGCAAGCTGGATTCCATGGAGGCGGCCCGGCAGATGATCAAGGAACGGCCGCGCCTGCCGGAACGCTCCACCAAGGCGACCCTGGTGACACCGCTGCACAACGCGGCGGCCACCCCCGACGTGATCGCCATTATCGCCAATCCGGAACAGATCATGTGGCTCTGCATGAGCGCCGCCTATTACACCGGGCATCGTTTCGATTTCCACGCCAGCGGCTACAATGCCCAGTGTGTGGAGACCACCCTGCTCCCCTATACCAGCCAGAAGTTCAATATTTCCTTCGGCTGTTACGGTTGTCGGGCCAGTTCGGACGTCAGCGATGACCTGATGTTCATGGGCGTCCCGCGGGCACAGATGTCGGAACTGATCAAGGGGTTGCAGAAGCTCGGCCAGAAGGCGATTACGGATTCGCGGAACAAGATCTACTTGCCGCCCAATATCTGAGTTGTGGGGCGGCTATTGCCGACTGCCACCGGGTATCTAACATCCGCGAAATAGAACTCTCAAAATAGCTTGAAAAAAAGACAGTGCCGATTCCGTTAAGGGATCGGCACTGTCCATATCCGGGTCATGATCCGGTCCTGCCAGGCTGTTGAAGCCTAGGCTGCCTGGAGACAGAGTCTGTTCAAGTTGAGCAGTGCCGCGGCTGCAGCGATGGTTGTGCCGAAAAAATAAAGAGGCTTGTGATAGGTTTCCGCATGGCTGAGCAGTTGCGGAAGAGAATTGTTGACGATGGTTGAGCCGGTCGCCAGCAGAACGTCACAGGCCTGGAAAATCTCTTCTCCCCGGCTGGCTCCGTCCCAGATCTGCACGCCGTATTTTTCCTTGCCGATATTATCCTGATCAAGATCCGTCACCCTGACCTTTTCTGGGCCAAGGAGTTGACAGAAATTATCGATGATGGCCGGTTGAAAACCGATAATCCCAACCCTGACACCGCTGCCGTGCTGTTCAAGAACCTTTGCGGCAATTTCCCGGGCACAGAGCTCCGGTTCCTGGTTTTTGCAGTGTACGGTTCTGTCTGCCTTACCCAGATAACGCATCACCGCATTCAGGGTCGCGATAAACAAGGCTCTTTCCCCATTGTGACGGAGTTCCAGGTTGAGAATAGCGCTGATTTTGCCTGTGAAATTCATCGGCATATCCGTAAAAGACTGCCCCAGCGCGCCTTTGAATTCCGCTTGGATCAAACTCTCTTTCCCCTGCAGCAGAGGAAAGTCCCGGCGCTCGGTCTCGCCAATGGCTTCGACGGTACTCAATTTTTTGGCGGTGATGTTGATGTCGCTTTCGAGCAGGCCGTTTTCACGGGCTATTTCGGTAAATGAAGATTTCAGCTGATGAAACATGACAAGTCCCTCTCAGAGTGTTCAGCAAGTGGTTGTGGTGGATGAACAAGGGCGAGAGAAAATAATAGCCCCTGGTGGTAAGAATGCCAAGGGGGGAAGGGAGAAGATAACGATTAAGATGTGTATTATGGCAGGAGCTTATTTTGGCGGATATTTTTACTCCATACAAGGCAGGCCGGTCTTGTCATTGAGTTAGGGTTTGAAATTGACAGAGAGTCCTGAAGTTTTCTGAAATAAGGGAATCGTTTGCAGCCATCGTCCAAAATTGCAGGGGCAGAATCAGGTGCGGCCCCTATGGTTTCTCGTGAACAGGTTTAATAACGACAGCGATGTTAAGGCTTAGTGATTACCTTGCATACGTCCTATAGCTCTCAACACTTTGGTAAAAGCTTTAAAAGGAGGGTGGTTAAAATTTTCTTTTTAGATGTTTGACGTTGTACATTTTCTTGTCAGCTGCACTCAAAAGTTCCTCTTCGGTGTTCCCGTGCTCGGGGTATAGCGCACAACCAACACTGGCGCTGCTCTGCACTTTCAGAGAACCGAACTGAAAGGGGGGTCGCAGTGACTCGTCGATTCGTGACATCAGGATATCAACGCCTGACCGGCCGTTTATCTGGGGAAGCAGAAGAACAAACTCGTCACCGCCCATACGCGCCAGAGTATCTGAATCCCGCATCAGTGTCTGCAACCGGTCTGCAACGCCCTTAAGCAGCATGTCTCCCACATCATGACCGTGGGTGTCATTAACCTGCTTGAAACCGTTCAGATCCATAAAGAGCAGGGCCAGGGGCTGTTTGGTTCGACGGGCCATAGAGAGAGCCCTTTCAAGGCGTTCCTGTAACAGATAGCGGTTGGGCAAACCCGTCAGATTATCGTGAAGAGCCATAAACCGCACCTTCTCTTCTGCAGCCTTGCGTTCGCTGATATCAGAAACGATGTTCAGGGTTGCCGGGCTTCCATTCCAGCTGATCAGCACACCTGTGAGCTCAATCGGATAGATGGTGCCATCACGTTTAAGAAAGAGACTTTCGTATCGATTTGGTGCGGCTTCACCGCCGAGTCGCTTCAGATAATTGGTCATCATAGTCTCTCTTGCTTCGGCAGCGATGAGAGGCAAAAAGGATTCCAGATTCAGGAGTGAGTCCTTATCGTAGCCGGTCATTTCACACATGCGCGGATTTAAGTATACGAGCCGCTTGTTCTGTACGACCGCGATTCCTTCAACTGCGTTATCAGTCAGATTGCGGAAGGATTCTTTGCTCTGCTGCAGTTTCAGGTTGGCCTTCTCCAGATTAAGGGTCGTTACATGAAGTTTATTCCTGCTTTGCTGCCCGGGAAGAGAGATTAATCCGATGGTCAATGAAACATATCCACCGATAAGGATGAACATCATGATGACTGTGACGACGTTTGGGGACAGAAATGACTGGGCTTGGGGAGTTCCGATGTCAAAGAAGGTCAAAACAGTTCTGATAAGGAAGAAAATAGCGAGAAACAAGCTGGCGTATCCGACTGAAATACTCCTCATTTTCAGACCGGTTTCGGACCTATCTAGCAGCAGGTAAAAACAGCGAAAAGATGCAATACACAGCAGGATCGAAAAGATCCATATTCTGATGGCTAGATCAGGATGCGCATAGGTGTAATACAGAAACGAACCGATCAAAACCAGAACAGGGGCTATCTCCCAGGCGAGCCCTTTTTTTAGGAGAAAGAATTTTCGTAATCCTGTGCAGAACAAAGACCAGCCCAAAATGAACAGAGTGTTGGCAAGGACAATTGAAATGAAAGACGGCAAAAAACCTTGAAATGCGAGCAGAAAAGAGCCACATGTTGTTGTCAACATGGCCAGAGCCCACCAGCCAGCACCTTTTTCTTCACGGTTGTAAAACCAAAACATTGACAGATTAAATGTAAGGACAGAGCAGAGAACAGACCAGACCGCGAACAGGGTCCTGATATCAAGTAGTTGAATCATGAAACAGCATCTAGGGAAAAGTAATCGGATAGCAAGTGCCGGGCAAAATTGAAATTCGATATTATCAGCTGTTCGAAAGGATGCAACAGTAAACGGGCTTCTGTGAAACAACCGGGCATGACAGTAGGAGCAAGGGGGCGTTCATTAAATGGAGCTGTTTTGACTGATCCAGCAGAGAGGGGACATCGATTATGGCTAGACCGTTACGCATCCAATATCCAATGCTTTTTATCACGTCACGGCACGTGGGAACGAACAGCAGGAGATTTACGAGCTGTTAAAGGATGACGCTTTGCGTGTGAAAAAGGGGACGTTGTTGATATTTTGATATTCTGAGTAAGGTTGAATTTATGCCACGCCATGCACGCATAGATCTGCCTGGATTATTACAACATGTCATAGTCCGTGGTATCGAACGCCGCAAGATCTGAGGGTGTCAGTGTCCGTTGACGAACTTTTAGTAGCTCCCAGAATAAATTCTGTGCAATGGCAAAAAACCACTTTTCCAAATTCTTTCCGCGTGATATCCAAATAAATACAGGTTTCCAAATTGAAATCAGCTGATGAGGCTGTCGCAGGAGAATAATCAATCATGGACTATGAGTCTTTGCTTGCCGACCGCACCACTGGAATGTCGGCAAGTGCCATCCGCGAAATTCTTAAAGTTGTGTCCCAACCCGGGATGATCTCCCTGGCCGGAGGGATTCCGGCTCCGCAAAGCTTTCCCATGGATCTCATCGAGGAACTGACCGCGGTGGTCCTGAAGAAATACGGTGCATTGGCATTTCAGTACGACCTGACCGAAGGCTTTCTGCCACTTCGCTCGGCTCTGGCCGAGTATTTGAAGCAGAAGGGAATTTTCCTGACCCGGGAGGAGATTATTATTTCCAGCGGTTCCCAGGGTGGTCTGGATGCCATCGGCAAAATATTGATCGGCAAGGGGAGCAAGGTTGCGGTCGAAGCGCCGACCTACCTGGGCGCGCTGCAGGCCTTCAATCCTTATCAGCCCGAATATGTCCGCCTGGAAACCGATGATGACGGGGTGATGCCCGAGTCTTTGGAGGAGGTCCTGCGTTGCCACAAGGTGAAATTCATCTATCTGGTGCCGACCTTTCAGAACCCCACCGGCCGGACCCTGCCCCTGGCGCGGCGGGTCCAGATTGCCGAGATTCTGCAGCGCCATGGCGCGCTGCTGTTTGAAGACGATCCCTATAGTGATCTCCGTTATCAGGGTACGCAGATTCCTACAATCAAAAGCCTGGCCCCTGATAACGTTATTTATGCAGGGACTTTGTCGAAAATCTTCGCGCCGGGTTTGCGGATCGGCTACCTGGCCGCTCCGGCCCCGATTCAGCGTTGGCTGGTCTTGAGCAAGCAGGGCGTTGATCTCCACACCAGTACCTTCAACCAGGCGCTGGCCGCCGAGTACCTGAACGGCGGTTACCTCAAGGAGCACCTGCCCAAGATCATCGACCTGTACCGGCCGCGCCAGCAGGCGATGCTGGCGGCTCTGGATCGTTATTTCCCCAAACAATTCCGTTGGACTCGACCGCAAGGTGGGATGTTCCTCTGGGCCGAGGGGCCGGAGGGATTTGATCTGGACCAGGCTTACCAGGAAGCGATCCGGCGCAATGTCGCGTTTGTGCCCGGGCGCTATTTCTATTCCCATGTCGGGGAAGGGCTGGCGACCATGCGGTTGAATTTCACCATGTTTGATGAAACCGTACTGACCAAGGCGATCAAGATTCTTGGCGAGGTCCTGGCAGAACAGCTGGCGGCCCAGGCTGGTGCTGCGACTCGAGAAAAATTGAAAATAGCCGGCCGCTGAAAAACAGCTTGGTGAGCCCATGGCCGGGCTTGAAAAAGGCCGAGGATGGGCTTTTTCACTGACCTGATAGTGCCGCTATCCTGACAGGAGTAGTTGATGTTTATCCCGGATTCGACCATTGAACGCTGGATTGAAGAGGACGTGCCCGGGCTTGATCTGACCTCCCATCTGCTGGAGGTGGATCGGGCTGCCGCGCGGATCAGTTTTACCGCGCGCAACCAGACCGTACTGAGCGGTGTTGCCGAAGCGGCGGCGGTCTTTGCCAAACTCGGTGCCGAGATCGAGAGCCTGAGCAGCGAAGGGAGCCTGCTGCAGCCAGGTGACCCGATCCTGCGGGCGCGGGGGAACGGCGGCATGATCCATTCCGGCTGGCGGGTGGCCCTGAATATTCTTGAATATGCCTCGGGGATCGCCACCCGGACCGCGCAGTTGGTTGGCCAGGCCCGCCAGCACGGGGATGTGTTGGTCTGCGGGACCCGGAAAGCTTTTCCCGGCGGGCGCAGATTGTCGCAACAGGCGCTGCTGGCCGGGGGCGGGGTTCCGCATCGCCTGGGGTTGGGGGAGACGGTGCTGATTTTCCCCCATCATTACAACCTGATCGGCCTGGAGCAGTTTCTCGGTCGGCTACCGGCCATTAAGCGGGCGGCCCGCGAAAAGAAGATCGGGGTCGAGGTTGAATGCCTGGAACAGGCCGAACTGATGGCGGCCCATGGCGCGGATATCATCCAGTTGGACAAATGTTCACCGGCAACCGCGCAGCAGGTGGTCAGCGCCCTGCGGGATCGCTTCCCGGCGCTGGTGATCGGTGCGGCCGGCGGGATCAATGCCGATAATGCGGCGGCCTATGCCGCCACCGGCGTGGATATGCTGGTGACCTCGTGGATGTATTTTGGCAAGCCGGCCGATATCTCCGCCCTTATTGAGCCGGAGGATCAGCCCTTATCGATGTGCTCACCAAGGCACGATTTTGCGACCCTTATCAAGCCCAGCAGCGCGTTGTTACTGGGCTTGATTTGCCTGTCTTAAGCTTGCTTCATCGATTGACCAGCCAACCATAACCACCTGCTCCCAGGTGGTTTTTTTATTCAACTTGGTCCTTTTCCTGGTTTGCAAAGAGCCGGTCGCGGTGTCCTGTTGCCACCGGCTGGAGATGCTTCTTTGTGCTTGACAACAAGCAAAATTCGTTATACCAAACGTTATTCAATAAAATAATATCGAGATAGGGGAGGACGCTGATGAAAAGAATCATCCCGGCATTAATCTGCTTCTTGTTGTTGTTTTGCTCAACTCTTCAGGCCGAGGTTCTGAGGACCGCAGCCGGGGCCGGCTATAAAAAATTCGTCGAGGGTTGGGCAACCCTCTACCAGGACCAATCCGGACAAAAGATTGAGCGCATCTATGGCAACATGGGGCAGGTGACCGCCCAGATCAAACAGGGGGGCGGGATCTGTGTCGTGGTCGGCGACAAAGCGTATCTTGCCAGTCACGGTCTGCCCATCGGTTCTTTCCTCGCCATTGGCCAGGGGCGCCCGGTGCTGGTCACCCGAAAGGGGTTGACGCTGACCGGCCTGGATGATCTGAAAAAGGCCGAGTTCGCCAGGATCGCGACCCCGGATGGCAGTAAAGCCATTTATGGGCGGGCGGCCCGGCAGATCCTCAGCCAGCCTCAGTATCAGCAGGTTCTCTCCAAAGTGATGACCGTCGGTACGGTGCCACGCAGCGGGGCCTATGCGATCAGCGGTGAGGTCGATGCGGCCTTCGTCAATATGAGTTTCGCCCTGGCTAACCGGGACAAGTTCGGCTCAATGCTGGAATTGACCAGCGGGTTCGAGCCGATCGAGATCGTGGCCGGGATCATCACCGGCTGCGAGGAAAAAACAGAAGTCGGGGTATTCACCCACCTGCTGCAGAGCGAGGCCATGCAGGCGAACAAGTTGGCCGCAGGGCTATGAGCGAGTTCGTCACCAATTGGTGGCAGGTTTACAGTTCCGAGCCGGTTTTGTTCTCGCTGGGACTGACCGCAAAAATTTGCCTCTATGCCCTGGCCCTGCAGCTGCTGGCCGGTATTCCCCTGGCCTGCTATTTGGCCGGGGCACAAACGCCCGGCCGCGCGATCACCGAGAGCCTGGTCACCTTTCCGCTGATCTTCCCGCCCATTGCCACCGGTTATCTGCTGCTGGTGGTGCTGGGGCGGATGAGCCCCCTGGGCGGTTTTTTGAATGATCAGCTGGGGATAGAAATCGTCTTCTCCTTCCCGGGCATCGTCATTGCGGCTTTCATCGCCGGGTTACCCCTGGTGGTCAAACCGGTTCAGGCTGCCATCAAAACCTTTGGCAATGATCTGGTTGAGGCCTCTTATACTCTGGGGCGCGGCCGTTTGCTGACCTTCTGCCATGTCACCCTCCCCGGTATCAAAAAAAGCATCTTTTCAGGGCTGGCCCTTGGCCTGGGGCGCTCCCTGGGGGAAGTTGGCATCACCCTGATGCTGGGGGGCAATATCATCGGCAAGACCAACACCCTCTCCCTGGAAGTGTTTAACGCTGTCTACGATGGCGATTTTGAGCGGGCGACCGCCCTCTGTCTACTGCTGTTTGGCTTTTCCCTGCTGCTATTTGCCAGTATCAGAAAGCTTTCCAGCGATACGCCGGGATAAGCGGTTATGGGCGAGCCTCAATATCATCCATGCCGCAAAGGGGGTTTGCCGGCGACCAAGACCACCAGCGAGACGTTAGCGGATTGCGCGACACCGGGCATCATCGCTGAAACTGTGACCCTGTTGCAGCAGCTGCAACCCCAACTGGCCGGGTGGACTGTCGCAAAGTTAACGGTCGGGGTTTTTTTTACCGGCATCAAACTGTCCAACGGCTGCGGAGGAATCGCTTATACCCCGCCGGAGCTGATCGACCGGGCCAGCCAGCACATCCTCAAAGAACCCATGACGCGCTATCAGGGCGCTGCGGTCGCCGATATCCTGCTGAATCAGATGATATCGCCGTTTGCCGAGGTTATCCGGCTGGCCACATTGAATGCCCTGTCGGTTCCGTTATTGACCGGCGGTTGCTACCAGGTGAGTCCCGATGCCGACTTGTCGGCATTTGAGGCCCTGTTCACCGGGCGCAAGATCTGCCTGGTCGGCGCCATTATTCCGCTGCTCAAGCATATCAAGCAACTTAATCCCGGCGCGGTTGCCATTATCGATAAGAAAGCAGCGACGCAGCAGGAGGCCGAGGCCGGTTGGGGAACCTTTTATTCTTCGGCGCAGCTGCCGGAGCAACTGGCCAAGTGCGAAACAGCGGTCTTTACCGGGGCTGCCGTGGCGAATGGTTCGATTGCCGAATTACTTGCGCTGACCCCGCCAAGCGTTGCGGTGGTGGTGGTTGGGCCGAGTGCCGGGTTTATTCCGGATGCCTTGTTCGCCCGCAATGTTGCTGCCGTGGGTACTGCGGTGGTGACGGCTCCACAGCGGGCCTTGGACGTCCTTGGCGAAGGGGGCGGCGGCTATCACTTGCTTGGCAGCTGTATGAAAAAACTGAATGTTTTCAACCCGTCCAGATTGGCTCAGCTGGGTCTGCAGCCGGTTCGTGGAAATTAATTCGTTGGCATCCGGAAACTCCGGAGGCCAACGAATTAGTTTCCAGATGACAACTAACTGACTGTTAAAGGATGTGCGCGATGGAACAGTACAAGGAGCACTGTAACGATTATCAGGCCTTGCTCAAAATTGCCGGGGCCTTTCATGGTGATATCTGTGCCGGGATCGAAATCGGTACCCGGATGACCATGTGCGGTCTGAGCCGGATCGGCATCAGCGATCCCACCGGAGCGGACCGCAAAAAGCTTATGGTCTATGTCGAGATCGATCGTTGTGCAACGGATGCCATTATGGCTCTGACCGGCTGCCGCCCGGGTAAGCGGACGATGAAGATTCGTGATTACGGCAAGATGGCTGCGACCTTTATCAACCTGGAGTCCGGGCGCTCCGTCCGGGTCGCGACCGATATGGCCAAGCGTTCCGACGCCGAGCCGCTGCCTGATTTTAGCAGTGTCGCTGACCAGGAGCTGTTTTCTATTCATGAGGTCACGGTCGCGCTACGGCCCGAAGATCTGCCGGGCAAACCCTTGCGCCGAGTGCCCTGCGCCCGCTGCGGAGAAGGAGTGATGGATGGCCGGGATATTGAGCAGGATGGGGAAACCCTGTGCCGCGGCTGTTTCGAACAGCGTGATTATTATCAGCTTCTTGATCTGGAAACCTGCTAGCACGGCCGGTTGACGGGGGTATTTCAATGCTCATGGATGCGCAGACCTATGATGATGAAGCCATCAACGTGAATGCCCCGGTTTATGCCTATTACGCGGTCAGGATTCTGGAAAAAACCGGCATTTACCGGGGAGTGTGCCTAGATGTCGGCTGCGGCGGCGGGTATCTGGGACTGGCTCTGGCCCCGATAAGCGAGCTCAGCTTTATTTTTCTCGACCAGTCGGCTGACATGCTCGGCTGTGCAGAAAAGAACATTGCCCGCTTCGCGCTGAGGGATCGTGCTCAGATCGTTCAGGCTCCGGTCCAGAATATTCCTCTGGCGGACAGCTCTGTGGAGCTGATTGTCAGTCGCGGGTCGGTCCCGTTCTGGGACAAGCTGGAAACCGCTTTTGCGGAACTGCATCGGGTTTTGAAACCGGGCGGGCGGGCCTATATTGGCGGCGGCATGGGACCACCCGGGCTCTGGGACAGCTTGCAGCAAAAGGCTCGCCACTTTGAACCTCGGCGGGGGTATCGCAAGCCGGCCATCCCACGGCGTGAACGCGGGGTTTATGAACAGGCTTTAGGCACTGCGGGAATTCGAGGTTTTAGCGTCAGTCACAGTGACGACGGAACCTGGATTGAGTTCGGCAAGGCTGTGGGCAGTGCCGGCCATAACAGATGATCGGATAAACGAAATGCGATGTTCTTATTGCGAATGGCGCTGCGAGCTTGGTGTGGAGCACTATGGTCGCTGCCGGATGTATTATGCCGAGGATGGGGTCGTTCAGGAGCGTTTTCCGGATCGTTGGAGCACTTATGAAACGGTCAGGATTGAGTCGACCCTGTTCTACCATGTCCAGCCGGGCAGCCAGTGCCTGGTGATCGGCACCAGCAGCTGTAATTTCCGCTGCAACTACTGCTCGAATGCCTTTGTCGCCAAGCAGGACCCGGCTTGCCAGCAGGACAAAATGTATCAGCTTAGCGCACAGCGGCTGGTGACGCTAGCCCGCAAGCTGAAATGCACCAGCATCGTTTTTGATGTCAACGAACCAACCGTGTCTTTACCGAGTCTGCAGCGGCTGGCCGCCGAGGCCCATGCTGCCGGGATCGCACTGGGCTGTTTGACCAACGGTTACAGCACGCCCGAAGCGACCGAACTGCTGGCGAGGGTGTTCTCTTTTTTCAATATCAGTCTGAAGGGGCTCAATGATGAATTTCATCGCCGTTATATCGGTATCCCCTCTGTGAAACCGATTCTGCGCAACATTAAAGCCCTGGCGGCTCATCGCCATGTCGAGATCACCACCCCGGTCATCCAGGGATTAAACGATCATGAACTGGACGAGATCGTTGCGTTTATCGCCGGGGTTGACCCGGAGATTCCCTGGCATGTCTTGCGTCTGCTGCCCGAAGACGGGATGAAGGGGGCCGCCTACCCCAATATTGACAAGATCAATGGCGAGTTGGAGAAGGCGCGCCGGGTTCTGCCCTATCTGTATTTTCACAATTTTGTCGGCTCAGAGTGGGTCAACACCCTCTGCCCGGATTGCGGTATCCCGGTCATTGAGCGCTTCAGCCTCGGTTGTGGCGGCGACCAACTGCAACAGGCGAAACTTGCAGATGGTCGCTGTCCGCAATGCCGGCGGCCGATCAGGCTTTATAGGAGAGATCATGGCAGCAACGTCTGAAAGCAGTGACAGCGTCGCCATTATTGACGCCCGGCAGTGGCAGAATCAGTTTGAGCTGCGGACTGGGGCCAAATCGACCGCGGATAATGCAGCGCTCAGGCTGTTGCGCAGGATTCTGGCCGACCATCCCTATCCGGGGGACCTGGATGGCGGCAGCAATCGCTGGGTGACCGAGACCGCCCTTGCGCTGGTCCGGGGGTATCATCCCGGATTTGTCTTGCTGACCTATGCCGAGCAGTATTTTGCAACCCGGATTGCCAGTCTGAGCGGTGCAGAAAAAAAGCGGATCATGGCCGAGTTGCGTCGTGAAGTTGAGAGCTTTCTTGAGCAAACGGGGATGACGGCAGTGATCATCGGCCGGGGTGGGGTGATGCCGACGCAGGGTTTTATTGATATCAGCAGGCTGGACGGGATCGGGGTCTCACCCCATTGGTCGGCCCGCTATGGCGGAGTTCACGAGCCGAGTGAGCATGATCTGGCCTGGCTGCGACGGCATCCACATATTCAGCGGGTGGTTGCCAGGACGGCGTACCAGCAGCTGTTTGCCGAACCCTGTCCCGAGCCGGAATTGCTTTCCGATTATCTGCTCGTGGCGGAACCCGGCTATGCCTTCAAGGGGCTGGGATGCACCATGCGCAAACCGGCCATGGTGCCGCTGGCAGCTCCTGAACTGCCCTGCTACAGCCCGCAACCGGTCACTGAGCTCACCGGGTTGCGACAGGTTATAGATGACGGTTTGCAGCAGGGGCGGCCTATGGCGCTGATTATTCTGGAAGGGGTTGGCGAAGACGATTTCCCCTGGCCGTACACTCCCTGCGCCAATACCCTGGATTGGTTCAGTTACGAACCCAGCGATGCGCAGTTGCTGGCCATCACCTCGGGTCGCCATCGGTTGCATGAATATCCGCCGGGGTATCTGTTTCATCTGCGCGAACTGAAAACCAATCGCTACCCGCTGTCCGGATATTTCAAAGCTCTGCCCGGCGGGACCATCGGTGACGACTATCCCGGCCGCAGTATCGCCGTTGGCAATAAAAGTATGGCCATGCACATGGTCGCGGGTGCCGATCTGTGCATCGAATGTTTTTCACGCAATCATTACAATCAGGGCACCTTGGGCGTTGTTCACCGGTCTGGGAAGATCCAATAATTGCCGGGAGTGAAAGGATCTGAGCAGCATGAAAATTGACGGCAATAAGTTCAGCAAAATCGAAAAAGAGGTTTTTGCTCCGTTATATCCCCTGCTTGCCGAGCAGATCATTGCCGCGACCGGTAAAACCACCGGAACCTGCATCGACCTCGGTTGCGGAACCGGAGCCTTGGGTTGTGCCCTGTTGCAGAAGACCCGGCTGCAGATGCTCTTCTACGATGAGTATCCACAGATGCTTGAGCTGGCTGCGGAGAAAATGGCGGAACAACAGCTGGCCGGGCGTTTCAGCCTGCAATGCGGAGATGTCGCCAATATCGATCTGGCGGATGGAGCCGTCGACCTGGCCGTCAGCCGGGGGTCGATCTTTTTCTGGGAACATCTGGAAAAATCCCTGCAGGAAATCGAACGTATTCTCGCTCCCGGCGGGTGGGCCTATATCGGCGGTGGCTTTGGCTCCCAGCAGGTCATGGACGAGATCATTGCCAGGATGGAAGCAAAACCGACCGAGGGAAAAGAGTCGTTTTCCGCGAAAATTCGACGCAACCTGGGACCGGAAATGCAGGCCCGTTTCGCCTCTGCCCTGAGCCGTGCCGGAATCAGAAATTACACCGTCTTGCGTAATGATGAGATCGGTTTGTGGATCATCATCAGGAAATGTGACAACGGCTTACCTGCGGAAGGTTTACAGGCATCAAGGTAAATTCAGCATCCTGCCGGGAAGCGGCAACATGGGAAAAAGCGTTGTTTCTCTCTTCTAAAGGGCTCGAACAACGCAGGTCAGTTAGAACATCATCAACTGAAGGATCGCATCGTATGAATACTGCCGTCACGCATTGGGCCGAGCAGTGGGCTCGCTCGCAAAGAAAAAATGCCGTACGAAACACCCCTTCCTTTTGGGACAAACGCGCACCCGAATTCAGAAAACACCAGGTGGCCAAGACAGAATACGCAGAAGATTTCATTCGCTTCATGCAACTGCAACCTCATTGGAGTGTTCTTGATGTGGGTTGCGGTTGCGGGAACCTGGCCTTGCCATTGGCAAAGCAAGTCGCTTTGATCACTGCCCTCGATTTCTCCCCAACCATGCTCGAACTGTTGCAGCAGGGCTGTGTTGAACAGGGGGTGGACAATATCACCACGATTCACGGCCGCTGGGAGGATGACTGGGACTCCCTTGGGGTCGGCCGTCACGACGTGGCCATTGCCTCGCGTTCGCTGGCGGTCAGTGACCTTCCCGCGGCGCTCAGTAAACTGAACCAAGCGGCCCGGCGACAAGTCTATGTGACCGCCATGGTCGGCGATGGCCCCCATGACAAGCGCGTCTACCAGGCTATCGGGCGTCCGCTCGCCAACGGCCCCGATTATATCTATCTCTATAATATTCTTCATGAAATGGGAATTTATGCTAACGTCTCTTTTATCACCAATACGGTCTGGAACAGTTATGACGATCTCGATGAAGCCATAGCGGTCACGGCGGCCAAGATTGGGGAATTGACGGCGGATGAGAGAACGCGGCTGCAGGAATATTTAATGACCGAACTGGTTTCTTACCAGGGCAAGTTGCGGCTGCCAGAGCCCAGGGTTATTCGCTGGGCAATCATTTACTGGGACAAAGGGGAATGGCGCTAGTTTAAGAGCAGATGGCAGCAAAACCGGGACTGTCCCCGCACGGGGGCTGTCCCAGGTCTTTGCGGTGCGAACCGCTACAGCTTCATGGCTCGCAAACTTTTGGGACAAAGGGTGCTGACTGTGCGTTGTTGATTTTTTTTCTGTGGCTGGACTTTTTGCGTTTGGAACGACCCCCTGCAGCAGGGTTTTTGCTGCCCTGTTATTGGAGTCGCGCCTTCGGAGTAGCCGAAGGCCCTGGGCCGATACTGAGGATCCGGTCTATTCTTTATATATTCAGAATGAGGGGTGCCGGTCGGGCTTAAAGAGCGCGCGCTTTTCGGATTGACTTCCCGGTTAGCCCTATTCAATGATTCCTGACAGGGTCAACAAGGGGAATTATGAGATTGGGACTGGCCGGGAAGCAGCGATGGAAAGCAACCGAAAATTTTTGATTTCATTGCAGGATGGTCTGCAGGTGGAAGCGGTCTGGTATGGCAGCGGCACGCTCTGCCTGTCCAGTCAGGCCGGCTGTGCCATGGCCTGCCCGTTCTGTGCATCCGGGCGGCATGGTTTGCGCCGCAACCTGACTTGCGAAGAATTATTTTTACAGCTCGATACCTGTCGCCGGGCCGGAATTGAGCCGCAGCGGCTGACCATTTCCGGAATTGGCGAACCGCTGCAGAACCTGGCCAACGTCAGCCGGTTCATCACTGCCTGCGGGCAGCAACGGCTACCGGTGTCCCTGACCACCACCGGTATGCCTTTAACAGGGATTGCCGAGCTGTTGCGCCTGCCCCACAACGGGGTCATGTTTTCCCTGCATGCCGGCCGCGCGGCAACCTATCAGAGGCTGCTCCCCAAAGGTCCCGGCCTTGCCCCGTTGCGGGAGTGCCTGGCGCAGTGCTGGCCCCATTTGAGCGGTCGCCAGCGCCGCCGACTGGGGGTGAACTATCTGCTGCTGGCGGGGGTGAACGATCAGCCGGCCGAGCTGGAAGCTCTGTGCGGCTGGCTGTACCCCTTTCCGGAGCTGACCCTGCACCTGCTTTTTTGTAATCCGGTGCCGGGATCTTCTTTTTACAGCCCGGCCCCTGACCAGGCCGATCATATCCATACCCTGCTGCGTCAGCGCGGTATCCATGTCCGCCGCGCCAATCGCTGGCGGCAACAGCTTGAGGGCGGCTGCGGAACGTTGCTGCTGGGGTCCTCACTTGAGAATGATAAACCCGCCCACCACCATCAGCACCAGGCCTGAGCCCCGCTCGATCTGCCAACTGTAGGCCGCCAGGCCCTTGCGGACGGCGGGATTGCCAATACTCCAGGACACCAGCACATCCCAGCACAGGACCGCACCGACCATCCACAGCCCGTACAACAGCTGGTTGCTGACCGGCGTTTGCTGGGAGACGATCAGGGCCATCAGGCTCAAATAGAAAATGGCATTTTTAGGATTGAGGATCGCAGACATGAACCCCCGCCCCAACATGCGGGTAAAACCGATCTTCACAATACCGACCCCGCTGCCGTTATAATCGATCGTGCCCGCCGTTGATTTGATCAGCAACGCTCCCAGGTAGAACAGGTAACCGGCTGCGGCCAGTTTCATGACCCAAAAAAGCAGCAGGTTTTCCCTGAGTATACTGAACCCGCCGATGGCGAGCAGGATGTAAACCCCGTTGGCCAAGGCGATCCCCAGACAGGCCGCAAAGGTTTGCCGACAGCCGTATTTAAACGAGCTGCCCATGATTAAAATGAAATCCGGCCCGGGGCTGAGCAGGGCAACGAAATGAGCCAGAGCAAGGGTACTGAATTCAACCAGATCGATGGACATAGACACTCCTTTGACCGGGAGTGTAGCGGCTAACCACGAACAGATATTGTATCGAATTGACTTTTTTCAGGAGCGCAGCTGGTACTGCCGCGGGGTAGCCGCGACGAACTGGCGGAAGGTGCGATGAAAATGACTCTGATCGACGAAGCCGGTCTCCGCGGCGACCGCGGCCGGGGCCAGGCCGTCCCGGAGCAGCTCCTTGGCTTTGGCGATGCGCAGATTGAGCAGGTATTCGTGCGGGGTCAGGCCGACATTCTTTTTGAAACAGCGCAGCAGGGTGTAGGGGTTATAACCAACCCGGTCGGCCAGCTGTTGCAGGGTCAGGTTGTGCTCCAGGGAACGGCTCAGATAGGTCTTGGTCGCGTTGATGACCTGCGGCGGCTCGGCCTGTTCCGGGTGCTGTCGGCACGTTGCTGCAACGAGTAAATCCCCGCCAAACTGGGTCCACTGTTCCGAAGTCTGCAAGGCAAAGTTGGCTTTCTCCAGCCCCTCGACCAACCCGGTCAGGCGCGTAAACAGTTCGGCATCCTTGATCACATGCCAGTCGGGCAAGCGGAGGTCTTGCGCAGTCCCGCCCAACTCGCGCAACAAGGCGTGGCACCAAGCGTCGGCAAAGTAGACCATCAGATACGACCTAGGTCCGCTGTGCGGATTGCAGCTGTGCACGGCGTGTGGCGCGATGATCACCAGCGAGTCGTTGCTGAGCAGTTCTTCCCGGCCCCGGACTTTCAACCGGGTGCTGCCGTGGGTCACCGCCCCGACCGAGAGTTCCGGGTGGGAATGGTCCTTGTAGCTCGCCTCGCTGTGCTCGGTCCGGCGGACCTCGACCCAGGGGACGGCCGGGTTGGATATGAAACGGTTTTGTACCATGCTGGAAATATAACCAGTCCGGTGCCCCTTGACAAGATCTGCCTTGCCCGGCGCTGCACCAGCGCCGGGCAAGTTGTGCTCAATAGCGGAAATTCAGGCCGGCGATGACGGTCCGACCAGCGGTTAATTCCCCGTCTTCGACATAGTATTTATCGGTCAGGTTCTGCCCGGCCACATAGATTCTGCCTTCAACTCCCCAGATGCGGCCGAGTTCCTGTTCGAGGCGCGCGCTGAGCAGGAAATAGTTGGTTGCCCGGGTTCGCGCATAGGTGGTCTGGTGTTCATAGAACTGCCGGGCGACATAGGAGCCCTGGGCACTGGTACTCAGGCCGAACGGGAAACGATAGCGCAGGTCAAGGTTGGCCCGATGGCGCGGGCGGTTGTACAGCTCCTTGCCGGTGCTGTCATCCTTGGTGTTCATATAGGTGTAATTGACCCCGCTGGAAAAGTTCCGGGTCACGGCAAAATCGAGGGCCAGCTCCAGCCCCTGAATGGTCGCGTCATTGATATTGACATAATATTTGTTGCCCTCAGAGTCAGTAGTGGTGTCGATCAGATCGCTGATATCATTATAGAAGTAGGCGATCGATCCGTTCAGGCGATCAGTGAAGCGCTGGTCGGCGCCGATTTCATAAGCGATGGTTTGCTGCGGATCAAGCCCGGGGTTGCCGGTGACGATACTTGAGGTATAGAGTTCCTTCAGATGCGGAAAACGGGTTTTTTTGCCGATGGATGCATGCAGCGTGGTTTTTTCACTTAAAGTGACGACGGCACCGATCTGCGGATTGACGCTGTCGGCATGGTCGGTTGCGATCTCGCCGTCTTCGTCCGGGGAGTCCTTGACTTCAGGTTTGAAATAGTCATAGCTGGCGCCAACGACAATGGAGAGCCATTTGTTGACGCTGATTTCGTCCTCTGCCGAAATAGAATAGGTCTGAGCCTCGAAGGTGCCGGTATCTTCCCAGCTGCTCGAGCCGATGGGGATCTCTTTTTGTTCATGGTGGTCGAGGGTGAAGTTCAGGCCCAACTTGATATAGTTGTGTTGTCCCGCGTTGATAAAGGCCTGAACTTCGGAACCGGCAGTGTAGTTGTCATAGGACGAATCGTAGAACTGATGATATTTTTTGCCGAGCAGGCCGGAAGCCGCGGTGGCTGTCTCGTGGATGGTGTCTGCAAAATCCATGTAATAGACCCGGCCTTTGAGTTTCAGCCAATCGGTAGCGCGGGTTTCGCCGACCAGTCCCAGGGTCCATTGCTCCCAGTCGCTGAAGGTCCAGGTCCGAACCGGTATCCCCTTGGCATTGTTGTGGTAGTCAAAGGTCAGAAAGACACTGGTCTCGTCAGTCGGTTCCCAGCCCAGCTTGGCGTTGATCATCCTTCTGATATAGCCGCTGTCATCACGGCTGCCGCCATCTTCCTGAAAATGTGTCCCGTTGACAGTATGGGTGCCGTTGAACCCGTCGGCCGGATCGAAATCGTCCGCAAGGTTATAGGCATCTGACTGGCTGAAGTTATAGGTCAACCAGTAGCTGAAATCTCCGGATTTGGCGCCGGTGTTGAGGGTGTAACTTTGCGTGCCGTAATCACCCCACTCGGTGTCCACTTCGTAGGTCGGTTTGGCGCCGGCTTTTTTGGTGATGATGTTGATGACGCCGCCCATCGTGTTGGCTCCGTACAAAACGGATGAAGCTCCTTTGGTGACGGTGATTTTTGAGATGGCCGCGACCGGAAACTGAGCCAGGTCCAGATCGCGGAAGTACTGTTCGTACACCGGAATGCCGTCGATCAGGACTTTCAGATCGCCCTGATCAAAACCACGCACCCTGACGTACGATTGGCCTTTTCCCCCCTTTTCAACGTCAACCCCGGGTAACATCTCCAGCGCATCGGCAACGGTCTGGGCGCTCCGGGCCTTGATATCCTCGGCCGTGATTTCGGTCACGGTCGTGGCCAGGTCGACAGCCTGCTTCTCTTCGCTGACGATGACTTCTCCCAGGGTAAACACATCGCCATTGGTCGGCGATTCCGCGGCCGCAGCAGGCAAAACCGAACCCGCAACCATCATCATGAACAGACCCAGAATTGAAACAATCCCTTTGCTCATTGAAACAACCTCCTTAACAGACAGATGACAAAAGCCACTGCGGCCTGTTCGCTCTGACAGGCGGGCAATGGCGTAACGGCGAGTTGGTGTGGCAGTACCTCTGTGACGGCAAGACAGTTGTCAACCCTGCACGGAGTTGATCAGCGGTGAAAAAACACCCGGAAGCAAGCGCTGTGGCAGAGGCCGTAAAGGGAGACAGTTCATTATTTTTTATGGAATAGCAAAAAGAATATCGAAAGACAAGCAGAATCACTCGGGCTTGGTTGGTTTTGATAACTGCCTTTATTCTTGGACTATTTGAGCAGTTTCCTGCTTGACGACAGGAGCCGATTTGGTATATCAATCGTTATATCTAATAAGTATAACGATTTGAATATCGATGTTTTCCATGAACACATGAGAGGGATGAGGCCATGAGACGGGGTTACTTTTTTTTGGTTCTGGTTGTGTTGCTGGGTTGCTGCGGCCAGGCAGAAGCTCGTCAGCTGGTCGATATGTTCAATCGTCGGCTGGAGGTGCCCGAGCAGATCAAAAGCATCTACGGAACTTCGCCGATAGCGACCTACCTGGCCTATTCGCTGAGTCCTGAGCTGGTCGCGGGGCTCAACACGCTGCCATCGGCCAATGAGAAGCCTTATCTGAAAAAAAGTTATCTGGACAAGCCGATCCTGGGCGGCTGGTTTGGGCAGGGGAATGTCTCCAATCTTGAGGTTCTGCTGCGGGTCAAGCCCGATATTATCCTGAACTGTTCCTGGGGTCCTTCGGCAACCAATGAGAAAATCGAAAAGGCTCTGGGGCCGTTGCATATACCGGTGGTTTACGTCTTTGTCGAAAAATTATCCGATTACCCGGCCGCTTATCGTTTTTTGGGCCGCTTGTTCGGGCTTGAAGAACGGGGCGAGATGCTGGCCCGCTATACGGAGCGGATGCTGGCCGAAGCGGCGGCGGTTCGCAACGGGCAGGTCGGGACCAGACTGCGGGTTTATTATGCGGAAGGTCCGCAAGGTCTGCAGACGGAATGCGACAGTTCCATTCATGCGCAGTTGATCCCCCTGAGCGGTGCGGTGAATGTTCATCATTGCACGGATAAAAGCAATCGCGGCCAGGTGACGGTGTCGCTGGAGCAGGTGCTGCAATATGCGCCGCAGATTATCCTCACCCATGATGATGAATTTTACCGGACGGTCAGGACCGATCCACGCTGGAGCAGTATTAAAGCGGTCCAGGATGGGCGGATTTACAAAATTCCCAAACAACCCTTCAACTGGTTTGATCGGCCCCCCTCTTTTATGCGTCTGCTCGGCTTGAAATGGTTGCAGGGTGTGCTTTTTCAGCAGCCTGATAACGCTGCCCTGGTGGTTGAAGTCCAGAATTTTTATCAGGCATTTCTGGATGTCACGCTGTCCGCGGGCCAGGCCAGACAGTTGCTGCAACCATGAAGGCCCCGACGGTTCTGGTCGTGATGCTGGTTGTGCTGGTGGCGACCGTTTTGCTGTCGATGCTGCTGGGACGTTATCCTCTTTCGCTGGCCGATCTGCAGCTGTACTTCAGCACTCATCTGCTTGGCCAGCAGAGTGCGGATATCGATATAAGCCGGATGCAGGTGCTCGAGAATATTCTTATGGATATCCGCCTGCCGCGGATTGTCGCTGCGCTTCTAATCGGCGCTTCATTATCCGTGGCCGGGGTGGTTTTCCAGTCGATGTTTATCAATCCGCTGGTCTCTCCCGGGGTCCTCGGGGTTTTGTCCGGAGCCTCCTTTGGTGCGGCGGTCGGCATGATTGCCGGCAAAAGCTGGCTGATCGTGCAATTGGGCGCTTTCTCCTGCGGCTTGCTGGCCGTAACGATCGCCCTGAGCCTGGCCTTGATCAATCGTGGTGATCGTCTGCTGATGCTGATATTGGGCGGTATTATCAGCGGCGCCATGTTTACGGCTTTGCTTTCTGTGGTCAAATATCTGGCCGATCCTTACGAGCAATTGCCGGCGATCGTCTATTGGCTGATGGGCGGACTGTCCGCAACCGATGCCCGGACCGTGCTGACGGTCAGCCTGCCGATGGTGGCGGGAATTTTGCTTCTGCTGGCCCTGTCCGGGTATCTCAACGTCATGAGTATGGGCGATGAAGAAGCACGCTCCCTGGGGGTCAATGTGACCCTGCTGCGCCTGATCTTCATTTTTCTGGCCACCATTATCAGTGCGCTGACCGTTATTCTGGGCGGGATCATCGGCTGGGTCGGCCTGTTGATTCCCCACATCGCGCGCATGATGGTTGGCCCGGACAACCGGTTGCTGCTGCCCGCAGCGGCCCTGGTCGGTGCCACTTACCTGGTGATTGCCGACGATATCGCCCGGCTGTTGTTTTCTGTTGAGATTCCTATTGGCATTCTGACGTCTTTAATCGGCATACCATTTTTTGCCTTTGTCCTGGCCAGGACACGAAAGGGATGGGGTTAATTTTATGAATATTCGATGTTTTGCCACTCTTCTCGGGGGGCTGCTGTTGGTCGCCCCGGTAACCGCAAATGCCAGTGATCCTCAGCAGCTGGCGCCACTGGTGGTGACCGCAACCATGACCGAACAGCCGCTTAACAGCGCGACCGGCACAATCCAGGTGATCACTCATGAACAGATTGTCCAACTGGCGGCCGAAGACGTTGCCGATGTGCTGCAGCATGCCGCCGGGATCAATGTCATGACCGGTACCGGGAGAAGCCGGGAAGCATCCATCCGGGGCATGGGCGGCGGGCATACCCTGATCCTGCTGGATGGGCGCAGGATCACCGGCGGCTACAACGCCATCGTTGATCTTAAACAAATTCCGGTGCTGCTGATCGACCATATCGAAATCGTCCGCGGTCCGGGATCGGCCCTGTACGGCAGCGAAGCGGCCGGCGGGGTGATCAATATCATCACCAGCCAGCCACCGCGGCAGACCGAAGCGGCTGTTGATGCCCGCGGCGGGGTTGGCTTGGCTGCGGAGCAGTCACTCCAGGGGCAGGTGGGTACTGCCGCAGGTCCGTTGCGGGCCACCATTGCGGCGGCCCATGGCAAGCAGGATGGTTGGGATGACGCCGCTGAGCCCGGTCAGGAGGTGGATGACACCCAGCTTGATACGGTCTATACCCGGGCGGCAGTTGATCTGGCTTCGGGCCAGGTCCTGTCGCTGGGTGGCGAATGGGGCGAATTCCAGCGTGATGGGCAGCGCTATTATATGAATGCCGAACGGAAGCGCGCCGGGGATGAAAAACGGATTGGCGGTTACCTGCAGTACGAATTGGCTGCAGATACCCCGTACCGCGCCATGGTCAGGGTTTACGGCAACCAGAGCAAGGGTTCGTATCAGTTTTCGCCGACTGCTCCTTCGGGTAATGCCGATGAAAACCAACGCGAACTGCTGCAGTTGGAAACCCGGGGTTCTTATCAGGTGGTGAACGGTCTGACCCTGACCGCCGGAGGTGAACTGCGTTGGGAAACCTTGGAAGGGGATCAGCTCTCCAGTTATGACGACGATCACAAATCCGACCAGATCAAAGCCATGTACGGTCAGTTTGACTGGTCCCCGAACGCCTGGCTGAATCTGGTCGGCAGCTTGCGCTTTGATGACTATGCAAACTCCGGCTCTCAGGTGACTCCGCGGCTTGTTGCCAGCGTATTTATCCCCTCGGGTAAGCTCTGGGCCGGTTACGGCCAGGGCTTTCGGGCTGCGACTCTTGATGAGCTGTACGGGCAGGTGTACCGCCGCCAGGGCAAGGACCTTTACCTGGGCAATGAGGATCTCGATCCGGAAACCTCGGACAGTTTTGAAGCCGGTGCGGAGTTGCATAATCAGCGCGTGCGCGGCCAGCTGGTCTACTTCCATAACCGTGTCGAAGACCTGATCGACCTGGTCCAGGTCGGTGCCTCCGGCAGCAGCCGGACCTATGAATACCAGAATGTCAACAAGGCGACGACCTATGGCCTGGAGCTGGAAACCGGCCTGACCCTGAGCCGCCGGCTTGACCTTTCCGTCCAGGGCACCTGGCTGCAGTCTGAAAATAAAGACACCGGCAAGGACCTGGCCGGCGAGCCGGAATGGAAAGGGGAAGTGGCTGTGACCTGGCAGGTGCCATTGGTCGACATCGAAAGTCAGCTCCGCTATCTCTATTTCGGCAATTGTGAGGACGGTTCCGGGGGCAAGCTGGATGGCTATGACCTGGTGAGCCTGTACCTCAGCAAACAGCTGACGGACAGCCTGAAGGTCTATGCCGGTTCGGACAATCTGTTTCAGGAAGAGAACGACTATTTTATTCAGGACCCCCTGCAGGTTTATGCCGGAATCAACTATCGCTTCTGATGGCCAGCGGTTTTCCCTGCGACACGGGTAAGGAGGGCGCATGTCCCTGATAGAGATCGATCAGTTAAGTTTTGGCTACACCGACCAACCGGTTCTTGACGATATCTCCATGCGGGTTGAAAGCGGTGAGGTCGTGGCCTTGCTGGGGCCGAACGGCAGCGGCAAAACCACCCTGCTTAAACTGCTGCTCGGACTGTTCAAGCCCCTCCGGGGGCAGGTCCGGTTGAACGGCCGCCGGATTGACGCTTTCAGCGCCAAACAATTGGCCAGGAACGTTGCCTACGTGCCGCAGGTGCACCGGATGGCTTTTGGCTACAGCGTTCTTGACATCGTCTTGATGGGGCGCATGTCGCACAAAGGGATGTTTTTCAGCTACAGCAAAAGCGACGAAAAAATCGCTCGCGAAGCTTTGGAACGGATGGGCATCGCCCATCTTGGGGAACGGCCCTACACGGAGATCAGCGGTGGCGAACGCCAGCTGACCCTGATTGCGCGGGCATTGACCCAGGGTGCGGAAATTTTCGTGATGGACGAACCGGTCAACGGGCTTGATTACGGTCATCAGATCCGTTTGCTCAGCCGGATAGCCGAACTGGCGGCCAGTGGTTACACCTTTATTAAAACCACCCATTACCCGGATCACGCCCTCTGGATCTCGGACCGGGTGGTGATGCTGAAAGAAGGGAAAATTCTGGCCGACGGCCCGGCACACAAGGTTGTCTGCCGGCAGAACCTGTCTGCGCTTTATAACGCTCAGGTTGATGTCTGCGCGGTTGCCGGCGGCGTGGTCTGCATTCCGGAGGCCCTGCAGCGGGGGAACTCTTTGGCGGGTACCCTTACTCGGTCGCGGAACCCGGCGAGCCCGTTACGACGGGTCGTGGGGGAATAACCCGGTTAAGTTGCTTGCGCTCGAGAGCAGGAAACGTGTTTTGACGGAGGATGTTTTGCGGATATTCAGGGGCATAGCCTTGGGATTGTTCCTGGCGGGGCTGCTGAGTCCAAGGGCTGTACAGGCGCTGGATGATTCGGTCGGCAGGAAGATCGAAAAACCGGTGGAACAGGCGATCGACATTCGCCAGGGGGTGCAGAAACAGGAAGAGCAATGGCGGCAGGAAAAACAGCAACAACTGGCCCGTTATGAACAGGTGCAGAAGGAGTTGCAGGCTTTGCAGGAGCATTATCAGCAACTGCAGCAGGAACATGGCGCTTTGCAGGACAAGGTTGCGGAGAAGAGCGCAGAGTTGGAACAGATTGCTCAGATCACTGCCCAGCTGGAGCCTTTGCTGCAGGATATCCTGGTGCGGCTGCGGGCTTTCTATCAGGGGGATCTACCGTTTCTGGCCACAGAGCGGAATCAGCGACTGGAGCGGCTGGGGCAGATTCTGGACGATGGAGCGACCCCGCTCAATGAAAAACTGCGGAAGACCATGGAAACCCTGCTGGTTGAGGTCGACTATGGCCGCACCATTGAGGTGACACGGGATACCATTGCCCTGTCTGGCCAGCCGACCCTGGTGAATATCTTCCGCCTCGGCCGGCTGGCCCTCTATTACCAGACCCTGGATGAGCAGAGTTGTGGTTTTTTCAATCTTGCCGAACAGCAGTGGCAGCCATTGCCGGCGACTTACACCAGCAGTATCCGGACTGTTTTCGAAATCGGCGCAAAACGGCGGGCGGTTGAGTTGGTCAGCCTGCCGCTGGGGCGTTTGGTGCGGCCATGAGGCGAGGACTGCTTATCCTGATCGCCGTTCTTGCCGTTTCTGCCGTGCTGCCTGCGCCGCGAGGGCTTGCCGAGGAGATGAGAGCGCTGCAACGTCAGGTTCTTGAGCAGCGCCGCCAGTTGGAGGAGCAGGCTGCGGCCGACCGGCAGGCTGCCCAGCTGGAGGAACAGCAGAGTCGGGAACAGATCAGCGGCGACAGAGCAACGCTGACCAAAGCCATGGAGGATCTGCAGCAGCAGCTCCAGCAGTTGCAACAAAGGACTCGGACACTGGATAAGCAGAACCGTGATCTGGCTGAACAGGAGCAACGGCTGAGTTCCCAGCTGGCCACTGCCGACAGCATGGTCCGCGAAGCCGTCGGGGTGATCCGTCTGAACGCCAAGGATGTCACGGCCCTGGTCCGCGACAATCTGCAGAGCGGGGTCGCTCATCCGGATCTCTCTTTGCTGGAACAAATCGCGGGGCAGACTCATTTTCCGGGGATGACGGATATCCGCCAACTGGTCGAGCTGATCTTCACCCAGCTGAGCAGCAGCGGCGAAGTTGCCCTGACGCAGGCCGGGATTGTCGATCGCTCCGGTCATGAGGCACAGGTTCAGGTTTTGACTCTCGGCCCCTTCACTGCCATTTATCAGCATGATGGTGAAGTCGGGTTCCTCAACTATTCTGCCGCCGGGAGTCATCTTTATGCTTTGTCGCGCCTGCCGAACAGTCGTCAGCAACGCCAGATCCGGGACTATCTGCAAGGCGAAAGCGTTGCCGTTCCCGTTGATGTGGCGCGCGGTGCGGCGCTGCAGCAGCTCACGCACAGGCTCAGTCTGTGGCAGCAGATCCAGCGTGGGGGCCTGCTGGTCTGGCCAATTCTGGCGATCCTGGTTGTGGGCATCGTGCTGAGTGGCGAACGGGTGTTGTTTCTGGTGCGTAAGCGGTGCAATGGCGACATCCTGATCCGGCAGCTGGAAGACCTGGTGGCACAGCGGGACTGGCCGGCCTGCAAAGATCTGTGTACCCCGTTGCTGAACAAGCCGGTCGCCCGGGTTCTGCAAGCCGGGCTCAACAGCCATACGGCGTCCCGGGAGGATATGGAAGATGTCCTCCAGGAGGCGATCCTCAAGGAAATCCCGCCCCTGGAACGCTTCCTGGCAACCTTGGGCATGCTGGCGGCAATCGCTCCCTTGTTGGGGTTGCTCGGGACGGTGACCGGCATGATTGACACGTTTCAGATCATGACCCAATTCGGTACTGGTGATCCCCGGATGATGTCGGGCGGGATCTCGGTCGCCCTGGTGACGACCATGCTCGGGCTCTCCGTCGCCATCCCCATAATGCTGGCGCATACCCTGCTGGGGCGGGCCGTTGACAACTCAATCGCGCAATTGGAGGAAAAAGCTGTGGCTCTGGTCAACATCGTACAGAAAAATCGGTGACCTTCATGTCGGCCTGGTTCACTGAAACCCTGCTACCGTTGGAGAACTACCTGGCGAGCGGGGGGATAACCATGATTCCTCTGCTCGCGGTGTGTCTGTTGATGTGGTTTCTGATTATCGATCGGGTGCTGTTTTTCCGTCGTCTGCAACGGCGCAAAATGCCCTTGGCTGAGGCTCTTGTGCACATTCGTGAAAATCGGTTGCCCACTGTTCGCGACGGCCAGGGGCTCAGCGCGGTTCTGGTGGGGGAATTTATCACCCGCCGGAAAAATCCCGCTGAGGATGGTCCGTTGCTTGATGCCCTGGTGGCCAAGCACAGTCGCCGGGTGACCGCCTGTCTGCCTTTAATCGGGGTTTTGGCAACGGTTGCCCCGCTGCTGGGACTGCTGGGAACGGTCACCGGGATGATGACGACCTTTGATGTGCTGGCCCTGTTCGGCACCGGCAATGCCCGAGCTTTGGCCAGTGGAATCTCGGAGGCCCTGATCACCACCCAGAGCGGCTTGCTGATAGCCATCCCCGGGCTGTACATGAAAGGTTTTCTGGAGCGGCGGGCCGGAACTCTGCAACAGCGTCTGACCCTGTTTGGCTATTGTCTTAAGCGGCATCTGCATTGAGAACGGAAGAGCAATGATCGATATTGCCGGACAAAGAAGAGGAAAGCGCGCTCAGGCGGATCTGAACATGGCGCCGCTTATCGATATGGTGTTTATTCTGCTGATTTTTTTTCTGGTCACAACCTCCTTTGTCAAAGAAACAGGAGTCGAGGTCAACCGGCCGTCTGCCGCCAGCGCAGTCAGTCAGAATAAAACCAACATTCTGCTCGCGATCACCCCGCAGAACCGGATTTACATGGATCATCGGGAAATCGATCTCCGCGCGGTGCGGGCCAATGTCGAACGCGCCCTGGCGGAAAATCCCGACGGCAGCGTGGTCGTGGTGGCTGATCGTGACAGCAATACGGGAATTGCCATCCAGGTGATGGACGGCTGTCGCCAGGCCGGAGCCAGAAATGTCGCGTTGGCCGCGCAGCAACCCCACTGATGATCTTGCAGGAGAATTCCGATGCCGGGCAATGATCGGCGACTTGAGTTGGTTCACGCCTGTCGGAATAGAGCGCTGCTGCAACTGTGCTGTAGCAAACTGGAAGCGGGGGCTGTTGCCATTGGCATGACCTTTCTGCTGTTTGCCGTGCTGCCGCTTGCTCTGCATCCGGGCTCTGCACCGATTCTGTCGCCTCAGGTTGTGGAACCAATCGCCGTGATCCGTTTGTCGCCGCCGCCATCACCGCCAGAACGCCAGCAGCGACCCAAGCCTGAGAGCAGCAGGTCTGAAGCGGTCAAGGCGCTTCCGAAGCGAGCTTTTCAACCATTGCAGGCGCAGTCATTGACGCTTCCTTTGGCACTGAACCCGCAGCTTACGGATCTGCCCATGGTTCCCGACTTGCCAGCGGCAACATTCCCCGAATCAGTTGGGGATTTTGCTGTTCCGGAGGTGTTCGACGTCGGCGATCTGGATCAACCTCTGATGGCTTTGGCTCGGCAACAACCCCTTTATCCGTTTTATGCCAAGCAACGTCGTATCGAAGGCGCAGTCCGGGTCAGGTTTATTGTCAATAAGGAAGGCCGGGTCGAAAACATCAGCATTGTCGACGCCAAGCCAGCGGAGGTGTTCGAGGAGAGTGTCATCCACTGTGTTTCCAGCTGGCGTTTTCGCCCCGGCACCATTGACGGGGTCGCTGTCAGCAGCTGGGCGGAAACAACGATCCGTTTTGTCCTCAAGTAGTTGCGGGATCCCGGGTGTAACAAGCCGTCCGGCGCGCGGTGCGGACGCAAAGTATGGAAGGAGGCACCATGAAAAAAATAATTCTGCTAACGGCTCTGGCCACCTTTCTGCCCTTGGTGCAGGGGCCCATGGTGTATGCGGAAGACCCTTTTGATGCCATTCCGGTGCGGGTGCGGCTGGTCCTGGCAAAAGTCTCCAAGCTGATGGAGCGTCAGGATTATTCCCGGGCTATTGCGCTGCTGGAAAATTTCCAGCAGCAGGGGACAACTCCTGCCGATCAGCCTAAAAAACTCTCTTCTCGCGGTTATGATCATCCGTTGATCGATTATTCCCTGGGCAACTGTTATCTGCTGCAACAGCAATACCGGCAGGCCGCCCGGGCCTATGAGCAGGCATTGAAAAAAAACAGTGCTTTTGTCGCGGACTGGCAAAACCTGGCCAAAAGTTATTACGAACTGCACCAGTATGATGATGCGGCGCGCTGTTTTCTGGCTGTGGCCGGACGGGATGGTGATCATGCTGCGGATAATCGCTATTATGCCGCGGTTTCCCTGCTCCTGGCCAAACGCTATGAGGATGCGGTACGCCAGTTCGACCAGTTGTTTGAGCAGCAGACGCAGCAGCTCCCGCTGGCCTGGCAAGAGCACTATGTTCAGGCTCTGCTGGCGGCCGGGCAGGGCCGCCGGGCGCTGCCTTTTTTGCAGGATCTGGTCACGGCAACCTCCGGTGAGGCCAGAATGAAGTGGCAGGAAGTTCTGCTTTGTCAGTATCTGCAGCTTGGCATGCAAAGCGAAGCCCGGAGCTATGCCAAAAGACTCACCCATGAAAACTGCACCTGCGCAAAATGGTGGAAGACCCTGAGCCAAATCGAACTGGCCGGAGACAATGATGAAGAAGCCCTGGCGGCATTGACCATTTACCGGTTTCTGTCCCCGTTGTCCGAAAATGAGAAAAAACTTTGGGCTGATCTCAATCTGCAGCTGAATATTCCCAGCCAGGCCTTGGCGGAATATCACCGTCTGCTGGATGAACAGCCAGATCCGAAAATTCTTCGTAAGCTGGTTCTGGCCTATCGGCAGCTGGGCCAGGAGACCCGTGCCTTGCAACAATTACAGCACTATGCTCCCACCACTGAAGATGGTGATTTACTGATGGCAAAAGCGGACCTGCTGTATTCCCTGGGACGCTATGCCGAAGCGGCAGCCACTTACCGGCAAGTTGCTCGCCAGCAGGGCCAATATGTCGGCCAGGCCTGGCTGATGGCCGGTTATGCTGCCTGGCAGAGCGAAGATCTTACGGCCAGTTTGAGCGCATTTGACAATGCTGCCGCCAATAAAGATCAACGGCAGGCGGCATTGGCCGCAATAAGTAAGCTGCAGGGGTTGAATTGACGGCATTGTGATGGTTCGGGACGGAATGCGCTGGCAAAAGCGGGGCGACCAGAGGCGGCCAGAGCAAACTCAAAATGAGACGCTGCTGCCCTTTCGTCCATATATGAAATTGGTTCAGGGGTAGGGTTGACCGGTGTGAAGGAAAATATCGTTGCAGGGGATCCAAGTCCAGTTGAAAAAGGTTTGCTGGCGTACCGGACAGCTCCTGGCTCAGTTTGGATCGAACCCTGTAAGATGCTGAATAATAATGAGAAAAGATCTGTTATGCGGTGGTCTGAACGACCTGTCCGGACTTGGGCTGTTAAGACGGGGGCATCCGCTTTGAAAAATGATGAAAGCCGTCCTTTTTAGGATCGTCCGGGTATTGTGGCATTCTATTTGCTTTATAGGGATGGCATGTTGTCGTGTAATCCGCCGGGGTTTTGGTTTCCTGTCGGATTTAACTGGTTTTCATCCGGAAACGGCCCTTTTCCGCTGTGGCGGTGCCAATCTGCGGGTTTTCTTGCCACAACGAAAAAGTGCTCGTTTCCAATCTGAGAACTTAGCCGTTGCCCTTCGGCAGTTTCCGGATGGCAACTAACTGGGATGTTTTTTGGAGTGAATTCCGGGATCCTTCGAGTCCGCCGAAAGATCTCGGAAATCGCAGGTTGTGACTGCCCGCTCCGAACCGCTTTCTTCTCTCGCTACCACTACACAGAGAGCGGGCAGTCACGCTTATTTTCATCAATCGATCGAATCGATTGCAATCTAATCGTTATCAGCCAAGGAGATCATTATGTGTTTTCGCCCAGGTGGAGTTGAGAAGGCCCAGGAATGCCCTAAATGTGGAAAGAAACTTGCTTCTTTAGGTGGCGTGAAGCAAAAGATTTGCCCGTTCTGTAAAACCCCTCTTGATCAGAAAAAAGAAGACAAATAATCTCGAGTGGATGAATTCGGGAATATGAAAGAGGCCACCCTGAGAGCATAGCGGGGTGGTCTCTTTTTTTCTGTATTGGCTCGGAGGATGGGGTATGCGGCGGCACACCGAAATGAAGCTGGTCGGCAGGGACGGGATGAATGTTGCCTTTGGCAATCGGTTCTGCGGCAGTGCCGGTGGCCCCTGGCTGGTGCTGGCGGCAGCGATGCTGTGGGGAACCACGGGAACGGCCCAGGCGCTGGCCCCGCCAGCAAGTACCCCGGTGGCGATTGCCGCGCTGAGAATGAGCGTGGCCGGGCTGGCTTTGTTGAGTGGCTCCCTGTGGCGCGGTGGCATCCAACTGCGTTCCTGGCCGGTGCGGATCACCCTCTCCGCGGGCCTGTTCATTGCCCTTTATCAGCTCAGCAGCTTCTGGGCGATGAACGCGACCGGCGTCGCAGTCGGGACCATTGTCGCCATGGGCTCGGCACCGGTCTTTGCCGGCTTGCTCGAGTACCTGCTCTGGCGGCGTACTCCGGAGCGGCGCTGGTATCTGTCGACCGCCCTGGCTTTCAGTGGTTGTCTGCTGCTGGTGCTGGACTCCGGCAACCTGCAGGTTGAAGCCGTGGGTGTGCTGGTTGCACTGGTGGCGGGGTTTTCCTATGCGTTTTATACCCTGCTGATGGGGCTATTGGTGCGGCGGCAGGCTCCGGCCGACGCGACTGCTGCGGTGACCTGCCTGGGAGCTATTTTTTTGCTGCCGCTGCTCTGGCAATGTGATCTGCAGTGGCTGATCCAGCCGAACGGCTGGCTGGTGATTCTTCATTTAGGTTTGATTGCAACGGCTTTGTCCTATTGGCTGTTTGCCAAGGGGCTGGCCGGGGTGAAAACCTCGACAGCGGTGACTCTGACCCTGGCCGAACCGCTGGTTGCAACCCTGCTGGGAATTCTGGTGGTTGGTGAACGGATGACGATGCTGGTGAGCTGTGGCCTGGTGCTGATTTTTGCAGCGCTGGCACTGCTCCTGTTTCCCGCTACGAAACGCTCTGCCGGGCAGTAACCTTTGGGCCTGATTTTATTACGTCCGGGCAGGCGGCCGAGAACCGCCTGCCCGGAGGATGGAGCACCGCTTAGCCGGTATTTCTGACCCCTGCGGCAATGCCGGCGATGGTGATCATCATCGCCTGGGTCAGGATGTGCTGATTGTCCATTTCGGGGACCGCCCGGTAGCGTTTGAGCAGCACGATCTGCATCATGTGCAAGGGGGCCAGGTAAGACGCCCGCCGTCTGATGGAGGCCAGATTCCAAGGTGCGTCATGCATCAGTGAATCGCGGCCGGAGAAGTTGAGCAGAAAATCGAGATCCGCTTGATATTGTTTACGCAGGGCCGCGCCGATGTCATGCAACGAGGCTTCAACCAGGTGCTTTTCGTAGATCGCCGAAATCGTGATATCGGCTTTGGTCAGAACCATTTCCAGCATGCTCAAACGGCTTGAAAAGAACGGCCATTGCCGAGTCATCTCCTGAATAGTCTGCCCTTCCCCTTCCGCGTCCAACTCCTTGATCGCCTGAGCTGCTCCCAGCCAGGCTGGCAGGACCAGCCGGTTCTGTGCCCATGCAAAAATCCACGGAATCGCTCTCAGGCTTTCAATACTGTCATCTTTTTTCCGCTTTGACGGACGGCTGCCGAGGGGCAGCTGGGCGAGCTCCTGCTCTGGGGTGGCCTGGCGGAAATAACGGACAAAGTCCTTGTTGTCGCGGACATAGCTGCGGTAGTGCTGGCAGGCCTTGGCCGACAGCTGCCGCATGATCTGACGCCATTCCGGTTTGGGCTGCGGGGGCGGCATCAACAGCGCTTCAAGGATCGCATCGGCATACAGCGCCAGACTCTTCTGCGCAACTTTGGTAGTGCCGAATTTCATTCGGATGGTCTCGCCCTGCTCGGTGACCCGGAAGCCACCCTTGAGGGAGCCGGGCGGCTGCGACAAGATCGCCGAGTGGGCCGGGCCGCCGCCGCGGCCGATGGTACCGCCGCGGCCATGGAACAAGGTCAGTTTGATGCCGTGTTGGGCACAGAGTCGGACCAGGTTCTCCTGGGCTTCATACTGGGCCCAGGCTGCTGAGAGGACCCCGGCGTCTTTGGCCGAATCGCTGTAGCCGACCATGACATACTGGTGTTCCCCCATGTAGGTCTTATAGTCGGGGCAGGCAAACAGGTCGGCACAGACCTGCTCGGCATGGTTGAGATCGTCCAGGGTTTCGAAGAGCGGGGCAATGGGCAATTTGAAAGGGACCCCGGCCGCTTTGAGGAGCAGCTGCACCGCCAGCACATCGGAAACTTCACTGGCCATGGAGATGATGTAGATTCCCAGGCATTCCCGGTCCTGGTGGGCGAGCAAGCGCAGGGTCTCAAGAACTTCACTGGTTTCCGGGCTGGGCTGCCAGTCGATGGGCAACAGCCGGCGATTGCTTTTCAGTTCGTTCTTCAAAAATTCCTGCTTCTGCTGTTCGTTCCAGTCCAGATAACGTCCCAGGCCGATAGCCTGAGTGATCTCATCAATGGCCTGGGCATGCAGTTCCGAATGCTGACGGATGTCGAGACGGACCAGGAAAATGCCGAAACAGCGGGCGCGAATCAGGGTGTCGAGGAGGCGGCCGTTGGCGACCGGGGCCATGTTGCATTCAATGAGGGAACGATAGAGCAGCTCCAGTGGCTCAAGGAGCTGGGCGTTACTTTTAATGACCAGGGATTCATCCCATTCGCCGGTTTTCAGTCTTTTTTCCAGTTCATTGCGGCTGTCGTTCAACAGGGTTCTGAGCTGTTTAAGGACATAACGATACGGTTCTTCGGCCTGCTCGGTTGCGGCGATGAGTTCCGGGCTGGCCTTGGACATGGACATTTCGTCGATGAGCAGGCGCAGGTCGCGCAGAAAGAGTTCGGCCGCCTGCCAGCGGGCGCGCAACAAAACCGTTTCGGTGGCTTTGGCGGTGACAAAAGGATTACCGTCGCGGTCGCCGCCCATCCAGGACGAAAAACGGATCGGACAGAAGCTTTGCGGCAGGCTGATGCCGAGTTGTTCATGAATCTTGTTTTTGAGCCCTTTGACAAACCGTGGCACGGCATTCCAGAGCGGTTGTTCGATGACGGCAAAGCCCCACTTGGCCTCATCCACCGGGGTCGGACGCTGGGAGCGGATCTCGTTGGAATACCAGCTCTGGGTCAACAGGTCTTCCAGTCGCCGGGTGGTGGTCGGATTACTGGTGCCGAAGGGTTTTTCACGCAGGCAGTGGTTGATCTCGTTGTATTTCTGGATCATGCTGCGGCGGAGGATCTCGGTCGGGTGGGCGGTCAGCACCAGGTCGATATGGAGGTCCTCAATGGCCTGACGAATCCGCACCGGATCGATCCCGCTGCCTGTTAATTTGCTGATCAGCCCGGCGCCGAAGACATTGGCGTCATTGGTGCTGGCCAGCAGCTTCTCCCCCTCATCAGTATTGAAAAATTCCTGTTCGGCAATATTGGCCAGGTTGAGAAATTTGGAGAAGGCCCGGGCGAACACAAACAGATCCTCATCGCTGCTTGCTTCGAGTTTTTGCAACAACGGCTCAAAGGCTTCAACCTCTCCGCTGCGCGAGGATTTTCCCAATTCCCTGATCTGTTCTATTTTTTCAACCATGTCCCGGGTTTTGTCGCGGGCGATGGTTTGCCCCAGCAACGCTCCCAGCTGTTGAATCTCCTGGTGTAAAGGGTCCGGCGATTTGAACATAAAAAGCATCCTTCCTGTTGGTGATGAAGATAAAACCAGTCCAGACGGTTCCGGGGGTGGTGGTCATGCGGTTGTTCCCCGAAGGAGTGTTGTACCGATAAATTATGGCACAAGTGGAAGAATGATGGGGGCAAAACCCATATTTAGGGAAAAGCTGGAGGGAGCAGCAGTTTTCCGGATCAGTTGCCGAGTTCCTGGAGGTCGAAGACGATCCGCTCGCCATGCCGGACCTGGTTGCGCAGGCGGGCCAGCTTCCGGTCGAGGGCCTGCAGCTGGGCAACCCCGGCTCGTTCCTCGGCACTGGTCGCAATAATCGCGGCGATACCGCCGTTGCGGATGACCAGGCGGCGATCTCCGGACAGGGCCAGGAGCGGGTCGTGGGTCGCCATCAGCACGATCTTTTCTTTTTTGACCAGCAGTTCCAGGGCGCGTAGCCGATCCACCCCGGCATTTTCGATTTCATCAATGAGCACAATGGGCGAAGCGCTGAGGCAGGCGACATCGGCGATCATCAACGCTCGCGATTGACCGCCGGACAGGGCGGTCACCGGCGTGTCCAGGGTAAAGGGCTCCCCGGCCAGGTCGACGGCGGTGGTGAAGATCTGCTCAACCCGGTCGGCGACATCAGTGATCAGCCGGCTTTCCGCGTGCATGGTGATAAATTCCCGAACCGTTAGATCCATGACAAAGTTCATGTTCTGGGATAGCTGGGCGATCAGCTGCTGTTCTCCGGACAGGCGCAGCTCTTCGTCGGGAACCGCCCCATCAATGAGGATCTGGCGGCCGGACGGGGTATCCCGTTGCGCCAGGCATTCGATGTCGGCGAGCAGGCGGCTCTTCCCCGAGCCGGTCGGACCGACCACGCAGACCACCTCGCCGGCCTGCAGTTCCAGGTCCTGCTGCTCCGGACAACCGCTTTTGTCGCGACCGGCCTTGACCGTGATCCGGCGGATGCCGGCCTGCTCCTGTTGTTGCAGCTTCTCCATCTGGACAAGAAAATCGAGGCACTGCTCGCGCAGGGTTTCTGGAGTCAGGGCGAATTCCGCCAGATGATCCATGGACTGGGCGGCCAGAAACTCATCCAGGCAGACCTCCTTTGCTGGCAGCGGAATCGCCAGGGCAGCGAAAAAATCGTGCAGATAGGGGCGTTCGCTGAGCAACTGCTGCAGTGGTTGGTGAAGCAGGGCAGTACGGTTCATGAGAAATCCATGGTTTTGATGTTGCCGATCTGGCAGTCGGGGCCGATGCGGGTTTCGCCGAGACAGTAAGAGCAGAGCGCTGCCGGCATGGTAAAGCGCAGCCGCATATCGGTCAGGGTGGTGGTTTCGGCAGCGTTTTGGAGGTGGCGTTGGAGCAGCAGGTTGCCCTGCCCGGTCAGCCCGTTGACCGGCAAAACCGCGGCCTGGGGATTGACCTGGCGGACCCGGAAGGCGAAGACTTCGCGTTCGGCCTGGGAAACGATGTCCCCCTTGGTCAGGACCACGACATCGGAATTTTTCAGCATCGGGCCGATTTTTCGCGGGGTATGGACGCCGCTGAGATGATCGATGACGCAGAGGGCCAGAACCCCTTTGATGTGCGGCGAGCAGCGGTTGCAGAGGCCCGCACTTTCGCTGAGCAGCAGATCGAAGCCTTGGCGCTGCCCCCATTGGACGGCTTCTTCGATATTGGCAATGAAGAAATGATCAGGGCACAGCCCTCCGGCCAGTCCGGTTTTGACGGTAATGCCGGCCTTGCTGTAGCGCAGGTGATCGTCGCTGCTCAGGCAGTCGAATTTGATCACCCCGATCTTCATTCCTGCCGCCCGTAGCGGTTCCAGAGTGCGCAGGATAATCGAGGTCTTGCCGCAGGACGGTGGTCCGGCAACGGTCACCAGTTTCATTGTGCCGCAGCTTTCTGCAGCACGCTGCCGACCAGGGGCAGAAAGACCCGGTCGATCTCCGCGTTGACGGTCAGCAGATCATTGCCACGTAAGAAATCCCAGCCCAGCCACTGCAGCGGTTGTTCCTGAACCTCGCCGTCGATCTGTTTGAACGGCACCGGGAAGCGGGCTCCGTTTAAAGCTGCGGCCAATTCCGGGCCGGTCAGGTAGTCAAGCACCGGTTGCAGGTCCGCAACCCGTGAGCGTTTGACCTGCAGGGTAACCGGACTGGCCAGGGCGCCGTCAGCAGGCCAGATAATCTTGATACGTTGCTGATTCTTCACCCGATGGGCAAAGAATTCCGGCATCACATAGATGGCGCCGGGAGCACCGGCATCGATCTGTTTGACCATTTGGGCTGGGTGCAGGCCGCGCAGGACATTGGCGGCCAGCTTCCTGAGGCCCGCCTCCCCATGTTTTTGGTAAAAGGGAAGCAATACCGCGTGGCAGTAGAAATCATTGCTTCCACGCAGGGTCAGGCTTTCATTCCAGCAGGGTTCGATAAGATCCTGCCAGGCACTTGGCAGAGGGCGATCACCGATTTCATCAAGGTTGGCGACCATGACCAGCGGGTTGACGCCCAAAACCGCATATTCCCCCAGCGGATCAAGGATAGCGGCCTGCTGAAAAGCGGCCCCGGGGTCGGGGGTGCCGTAGCCGACCAGAGTTCCATCAGCAACGAAGCGCTGATAAAAGCGCTGCCCGTAAAAAGCGTTGAAGTCGGCGGAGACGATGATGTCGGGCAGTTCGTCGACGGTTTCCAGGGTATTGATGTACGGGTAGTAGGAGAGTTCCTGGTTGACGTTCCCCTCGACAGCATAGCGGATCGCAAGACCACGGGTCTGTTTCAGCTCGGTCAGAAAAGCGCTGATCGCCCGTCCGAAGGGGACTTTGAGTCCGCAGGGCATCAATGCCAGCAGGGTCAGTTCACCCTGTTCGGCAACCGAGTCGAGGCCGGGTGCTTCAAGGGGCTGTTCAGCCTGGACGGCTTCCTCCAGCAGCTTGAGAAAAGCCTGCTGATCCATGCCGCGGCTGCGCAGAGCGGTGGCCAGGGTTAAAAAAGGGGCCAGCACGCGCAGCCCTTCTTCACTGACCAGTGAGGCAAGGCCGTGGGCCGTGAAGACCTGCCGGGTGGCCGGGTAATGGTCGATGATTTCAGCAATTTTCAGATCCATGCCGAGAGCCGGTTGCATAGTTTTCTCCTCTTCACAAAGGGTGATACGGTTAGGTTGGACGGCGTCAAACGGCAGGAGCACTCCCGGTTCGGCCCCTTGGCGGGGTGAACCGGGGGTGCGCATGGCTTCAATCGGGTCAGTCAGTTCCCAGCATGACGTTCGATGCTTTGATAATGGCGTAGGCTTCTTTGCCAACTGCCAGACCCAGGCGTTCACAGGACTTCTTTGTCAGGATTGAGGTGATTTCCTGCCCGGGCGCGATTTCAATGGTGACTTCGACATTGATGGCGCCGGTATCGATGGCTTTTACGGTTCCTTTGATAACATTACGTGCACTCAGTTCCATAACTTATACCTCATCTTTCGGTTGGGTTGAAGTCACTTGTCTGTGCTGACAAGTTATTGAAAAAGCCCATCCCTGGTCTTTTTCAAGCCCGGTGGAGAAAAGCGCTGTTTCCTCCACCTTGCAAAATCAATAATTTAGGAAGGCGTCATTGATTTTGATCGCCCATCCATGGGCTCGGAAGGCTGTTTTTCAACCGCCTGCCAAAGCAGCGCGACAAGTGAAAATGAACTACTTTCTTGGAAAAATCCGCCTTCGGCAGCGCTCAGAAGGTCATGGAAACGGCCTTGACCAGCAAGAAAACGTCTTTGCCGATGGCCAGTTGCAGTCGATCGGCGGAGGCTTTGGAAATGCGCGCGGCAATCGGAATCCCGGCGTCGGTGTGGACCAGAATGCTGCGTGTGGTCGATTCTTCCAGCTTGACAATCTTGCCGCAAAAAATATTCCGGGTGCTGATTCGGCTCGGTTTTTCCAGGGAGACGGTGACATCCGAAGCCCTGATCGCCGCGCGGATGGTTTTTTCGACAGGTCTTTCTCCGGCCAGGATGAAGACGCTGCCGCCGGGAAAATCAGCCTTCACCACGCCATACTCGGGGTTGTAGTCAGCGATCCGGCATTCAAACACCGACAGGTATTCCCCCTCGGTTTCAGCGGTCCCCAGGCCCAGGTATTCCCCGGTCGGTTTGCCGGAGCTCTGGATGCGCCCTTTATCGATCCGGATCAACTCGTCGCTCAGGCGGAGGATTTCACGCCGCGAGTGGGTGACATAAAAGATTGGAATATTGAAATGCTCCGGCAGCCGGGCAATATAGGGGAGCAGTTCGTCCTTGCGTTGCGGATCGAGGGACGCGAGCGGTTCGTCCATGAGCAGGACTTCCGGGCGCATCAGCAGGGCGCGGCCGATGGCGACGCGTTGTTTTTCACCACCGGAGAGTTTGCCCGGCATCCGCTCCATCAGGTGGGCGATGCCGAGTAGCTTGGCGATTTCCGGTAACCGCGCAGAGTCGCTATTCTTGGCGTAGAGCAGGTTGCGCCGCACACTCATATGGGGAAACAGCCGACCGTCCTGAAAGATGTAACCGCAGCGGCGCTGCTGGATTGGGCAATCGACCTTGGTGCTGGAATCGAAAAGTAGCCGATCATTGATGAAAATATGTCCCGAATCTGGTTTGCTCAGACCGGCAATCATATTGATGATACTGGTTTTTCCAGAGCCTGAGGGGCCGGCCAGAACAGTAATGCCGGTGGCTTCAGAGGTAAAGGCGACATCAATGTTGAACGCGCCGAAGTCTTTTTTCAAACTGACATCGATCATCCGCTGATCCTTTTGGCTGCCCGGCGTGCGATGACCTCGGAACAGGCCAGGGCAGTGACGGAGATGATGATGGCGATGACACAAAGGCGGGCGGCCATCCCCTCGCCGTCCGGAGTCTGGGTAAAGGAGTAGAGGGCCAGCGGCAGGGTCTGGGTTTCGCCAGGGATATTGGAAACAAAGGTGATGGTGGCGCCGAATTCGCCCAGGCTGCGGGCAAAGGCCAGCACGCTGCCGGTGATGATACCGGGAATCGACAGCGGCAAGGTGATGGTCAAAAAAATCTTTAAACGGCCCGCACCAAGGGTGCGGGCCGCTGATTCAAGACCGGTGTCGACGGCTTCGATAGAGAGTCGGATAGCGCGGACCATCAGCGGAAAGCTCATCACCAATGAAGCCAGGACCGCGCCTTTCCAGTTAAACGCAAATTGCAGACCGATGGCTTCGAAGAATCCGCCGAGGACGGTATTCCGGCCCAGGGCGATAATCAAAAGATAGCCGGTCACGACCGGTGGAACCACCAGCGGAAGATGAATCGCCGCATCGACCAGGGTTTTGCCCTTAAAACTGCAGCGGGCCAGCAGCAGCGCACAGAGCACTGCGGGAATGATTCCCATGGCGACGGCCCAGAGGGCAACCCTGATACTCAGCCAGATGGCATCCAGTTCTTCCGCTGATAAGGTCATTGAGCGACAAATCCGTACTTTTCAAGAATTGATTTGGCTTTGGCGGTTTTCATGAACTGCAGGAACTTTTCCGTTTCAGCAGTTTTTTTGTCTTTAATCGCGCAGATCGGGTAACGGATCGGCGTATGGGATTCAGGGGCGAAGGTATAGACGATCCGCGCTTTTTTCGACTGCATGGCGTCGGTTTTGTAGACGATCCCGAAATCGGCCTGGGCGGTATCAACAGCGTTCAAAGCAACCCGCACGTTGGGATATTGCGCCAGCTTTTTGCGGATTTTATCCCATAACCCGTAATAATCAAGGGCTTCTTTACCATACATGCCTGCGGGGACGTGGGTCGCATCGCCCATGGCCAGGTACCCTTTGTCCAGCAAGTCCGGTAGCTGCTTGATGTCGCTGACGGTTGCGTGGTTTTCCGGCCCGGCGATCAATACCAGGGCATTGGCCGCCATGATGGCATCCGTTCCCGGTTCGACCAGTTGTTTCTCTGCCAGCCATTTATACCATTTGACGTTGGCTGAGATAAAGATATTGGCATCGGCGCCGGCATCGATCTGACGAGCCAGGGTCGAGCTTGACGCAAAAGAGGTCAGGAACTCGGCGGTCGTGCCACTCTCCTGGCGATAGGTGGCGATGAGTTCCTGAACCGCATTGGTGGTAGACGCAGCGGCAAAGACGTAGACTTTTTCCTGAGCGTAAAGCGGAGAACTGCAGAGCAGGGTCAGTAAGGCGGTCAGCAGCAGGTAGCTAAGTTTTCGAAACATTTCAAGGCTCCATTTCAGGTTTGATGGCTACAGAGAATTTCGATATTTCGAAAGGTATAACGTCAAGAATAGCGATGTCAATAGAAATGTTGTTGTTTCCAGGGTGCTCAATCCCATGAAAAGGGTCGGCAATAAAAACCTAATAAAAAAAGATAATTGGAAGGATGTTACCAGAGGGTCCGGCAGTCGCGGTCACAGAACCCCGCGACCACGCCGGGCGGAGTTTCCGGGGCGAATGAGCTGGAATGGGAGGCCACTTTGGCCGGGGAGCAATAGCGGCCGCCGAGGAGGCTGCCAGCAGCGGCTGTTGGCAGGTGGCGGTCTATTTGAGAATCATGACGTTTTGGGCTTTAAACAGCGCCGTGACCTCGTGATCCTCCTGTAGATCCATGGAGTCGATGCTGGCTGCGGTCATGGTGATATAGATGTTCTGACCGCCGGGCAGGCGGATTTCGACTTCGGCGGAAACGCCGGCGGAGGTGATCCTGCTGACTTTGCCGAACAGCCGGTTGCGGGCGCTGACCGCAAGGTTGCGGCCATCCCCTTTGAGCAGGGAGATACTGCTTTCATGGACCAGAGCATAGGTCCGATCGCCCTGGTTCAGGCCCAGTCGCTTGACGCTGTCCCGGGTGACGACGGCCGCGAGCATATCCCCACCGCGTAATTTCAGCCCCACCGTGGCGTTGACATCGCCGGACACAATCGACTGAACATGACAGCTGAACAGGTTCTTGGTGCTGGCCATGAAGAAACTGATGCCGGTGCGTTTTTCGTCTTCCAGCTGTTCCAGGGTCCGGTCCCGGGCCTCGGCCAGGTTGTAAAAGGTTTTGATCAGTTCCCGGGCAAACGGGGTCAGGGTCGAGCCGCCCCCCTGCCGGCCCCCGGTCACTTTGATCACCAGCGGTTCTTCGGCCAGGTTGTTCATCTTATCGATGGCATCCCAGGCTGCCTTGTAGCTCATACCGACCACCTTGGCAGCTTTCGACATGGAGCCGGTTTCCTCGATTTTCTCCAATAATTTGATCCGTTTGGCATCAAATGAGCTGTATTCGCTTTTCAGCCAGAGTTTGACGTCAGTTTTCATGAACACTCCTGCAACAGTATTGATCCGGCGCTCGAAGAGACGATCTTATCATGTTGAGGCGAAAACGGAAGCCCTTGATTCGCAGTGTTCCAACTGCGGCGGTTGCCGGAAAACAAACAGAATCCTCACCGAAACCTCACAAAAACCCTCCATACAGGCCCCACCATTGTGACATTGGCTTGTTTATTTTACCTGATTAGCACTGATCTCCCGTTACAGAAGAATCTCCCCTTTTGCAAAGGGGGAGCCGACTTTGCGGAAGATTCGTATTAATCAGTTTATTATTTGCTGGAGAAAACGTTTTGCCGAATCAGCTTGCTGATCAGAATACCGTTGCGCAACGCGATCTGTTCATGATTGATGGTGCTGCCCCCTTCTTTGCTCCTTTTATCGATGGGACCAGGAAAAACTGGTCGAAAGCTCCGTTACATGCTCTGCAGCAGCACGGTCAGATCCCGGCTGAAATTGCCGAGCGAATCTGCACTGAGCTGACCGGTTATTGTCAGCGGGTGCGCGAGATCGGCTATACGGCCATCACCTTTGACGATCTGGCTCATCTCACCCTGTTCGATTTTTATCCTTACCTGCTCAGCCGGACTGTCCATGCCTACCAGCAACTGTTCCGGCGGGTATTTGCCATTGCCCGCGCCGCCGGGTTGCAGATTTTTATTACCACCGACCTGATGTTCTGGAACCGTTTTATCGAAGCCCGGGTCCGTGGTCGCGGGGCTGACCGGCGTCTGCGCGAGCTGTTTGTCGAAGCGCTGGAGCGCCTGTTCGACCTGTTTCCCGAGGTGGCCGGCGTGGTGACCAGGATTGGCGAGGCGGATGGTGTCGACGTGGAATCGCTGTTCAAAAGCCGCCTCCATATCCGCACTCCTCGGCAGTGTAATCGCTGGCTGAAGGAAGCGCTGCCGGTTTTTGAAGCGCACAATAAATTACTCGTTTTTCGAACCTGGGGCCTGGGAGCCTATGCCATCGGCGATCTGATCTGGAATGAAACCACTGAAAAGCGCGCGTTCGCTGCTATCGATTCCCCCGCGTTCGTGGTCTCGCGCAAATTCGGCACGGCCGATTTCTTCCGCTATCTGCCCCTGAATCCCCGCATTGTTGAATCGCAGCATCAGCAGATTATCGAGCTCCAGGCCCGGCGTGAATATGAAGGGTTCGGCGCCTTCCCCAATTACGTCGGTCACCAGTATCAGGCCTACCGGGATCAACTGGCCCGGTGCGAGACCCTGCGCGGGATCAGCGTCTGGTGTCAGACCGGGGGCTGGTCCCACTTTGACCGGCTGACCTTTCTGGAGAATTCCTCCCCCTGGAACGAATTGAATGCCGTCGCCGCCCTGCAGTTGTTTACTTCTTCGGCATCGGCAGAAGAGATCCTCCGGCGCTTCTGTCAGCAGCGTTTTCCCGTCCAGGATGTCGAGGGGGTGATCGAACTGGTCGGGCTGTTTGATCAGCTGCTCGACCAGCTCTGGTACTTTGCCCCCTTTGCCTGCAAACCAATCTGGTTCCGGCGGCTGCGGGTGCCGCCCTTGCTGTGGATTTTCTGGGATACGGTGATCGTCAACCGGGCTTTGAGGCTGGTGTTTCGGGCCTACCTGGACGATCCCGAAGAGATCCGTCGCAGCGATAAACAGCAGCGGGTCCTGATCGGTCAGATGCGCCAGTTGATCAAGCAGGTTGGCGTTGAGCAGGACGGGCTGCAGTTGGGAGTGGACAGCCTGCGGATGCTCTATACGTTACGCCGTTTCTACCTTGGCAAGGGGGGACCCAAGCGAGAGCAGAAGATCGCTGCCCGGTTGCAGAAATATCACGCTCAGCATCCGACCGGTTTGCAGGTGGAATGCGACTTTTCCCCTTTCCGGCTGCGCTGGGTGACCACCGGCGCCCTGTTCGGTACCTTCATGCGGCGCCAGGCCCACTATCGGCTGGTTGATCGGCTCCTCCTGATTCCCCTGACCGGCTGGTTCTTCCCGGTTCTCAAGCGTTGGCAGCGCCACAGGATTCCCGACCTTGCCGATCGCCAGGCTTTGGGTTTGGAACTATTCTTTCGCTAGGCGAATCAGCAGCCATGCTCATGAATTTTTGGCCAGGTTTTGCCCGGCTTGAGCTGAAGGTCATTACTGACTAACAAAAGGCCCAGGAAACAGTCAGCGAACCGTATCTTGGATTATCTTTCTGAGTGGTAAATTCTTTACTTCGGTAGACATAAGCATAGGTCACTCTGGCTCTTCCGACCTGCCAGGAAAATCCACCTGTGAATTCGGTCACAAAATTTTTCTTGTCGACGCTATGACTGTTCCGGAATGTGTTGCCGTCAAGAAAAATATCCCGGGCAACGGCTTTTCCGTCCACAGTGATGAAAAAATGGAAGCGGTTTGTCTGGGGAGCCGACAGCGTTGAGGTGCTGTCGATCTCGCAACCCTGCCCGGCGGATGGGCAGCTGGCAAAATTATTGGCGAGGTTCCAGCCCAACTGCAGCTCAGTTCCGGCATTAAGATAGGTTCTGACTGTGCCGAGTCGAACTCCAGCGTGGGGAATCAGAGCGACGCCGAGAGCATGGGCGGGGGCACATGACCAAAGCCGCCATTGACTTTCGAAGGCTGCATCAACGGTGACTTCATTGCCGAGTTGATGGTCCCAACCCATGGTGCGGTCGACACCGAGCAAGTCATGAGTCATGTTCTGAATGTCCTCGGCCTTTGATGCCGGTCCGATGAGGCCGAGGATAAACAACCAGGAGTCTTTACGCTCCGCCCTGCGGGCATGAAAGCCGGCACTGAGGTACGTAAAGCCGGCGTATGGTCGGTCATCCTTGATCAATTCGCTACGGTCGGTATCGTCAGGATTGTAAATCTCCTGTCCGATCGCCAGGCTCAGTGCGCGCTGGCCTCCTGCAGTTCTGAGTACCGGAAGATGTTCGAAAACCGGATAGCTCCAGGGGGGCAGGCTGGACTCTTCCAAATGACCAAAAGGAGTGCTCACGGCCACCTTGAAGCCGTTGGTATAATCCTTGTCGGTTCCGACCACCGCATCGTTTTCCCAATTGACAGACCAAATATCGAAGTAATCGTAGTGTTGCAGGGGGGCACGCCGATTTGCGGCCTGTTGGTCCGGCTCTGCTGTCGCAGCCCATGTCATGGCTGAAAAGACACAACAAAAACTGGCTGCGACGATGGTTCTCCGGATAGCGCTGCGAACTGGAAACATCATTGCTCTCCATTGAGTAAAGCCTCTTTGCTAGGAATTATAACTGTCTTTGAGTCATAATCAGAGCTTTGGTTGAATTATTGGCAGTTTCTTGAAAAAGCCTATCCTGGAACTTTTTCAAGCATGATGAGGAAAACGCGATTTTCCCATCTTCACAAACTCAGTAAGTTAGAAACGTGTCATTGTCTTTGATCGCCTGCCGATGGACTCAGCAGGTTGTTTTTCAACAACCGATTCGGTGAACTTGTGGCTGCTAAAGGACATGTTAGGTAGCGCTTTAGCTAAAATCCAAGCTATTGTAAGGCATAATAACAGTTTCAGTTGTCACCATATTGTCACAGGGAGGTTTGCCATGGACTATGATCTTTCCCCCCATGCGGCCCGGGTGCTGGGTTGCCTGGTTGAAAAAGAGCTGGCCACACCGGAGTATTATCCGTTGACCCTCAATGCCCTGGTCAGCGCCTGCAACCAGAAATCGAATCGTGATCCGGTGCTGAGCCTGACCGATGACGATGTGCTCGCTGCGTTGGAAGAACTGCGCCAGGAACAGCTCAGCTATAAATCTTCCGAGGGGGTGCGGGCGGTCCGTTTTTGCCATAACCTGCCCGGGGCGCTGAAAGTAGAGGAGGAAGAACAGGCGATTCTCGCGGTCCTGCTGCTGCGCGGCCCGCAGACCCCGGGCGAACTGCGGACCCGCTGCGACCGCTTGCATAATTTTGCGGATCTGGCCGCTGTGGAAGCGGTGCTGCAGGGGCTGCAGGAGCGCACCCCTGCGCTGGTGATCCAGCTGCCGCGTCAGCCCGGGCGCAAGGAGCATCGTTACGCCCAGCGGCTCAGTGCGCTGGAAACGCTGCCGGAAAGCCAGGTTGCAGGGGACATCGTGACCGGCAGTCGGCAGGACCGACTCACTGAGCTGGAAACGGAACTGGCCGCGGTGAAAGCGGAACTGGCGGACCTGCAAGAGCAGTTTGCCCGCTTCCTGGCCCAGTTTGAATAGGCCGGCCGGCTGGAATAATCACCAGCCGGTCGGCACTGGTGGCGCGTGGGTTAAGCTCTGGCAAGTGCCCGCTATAAAGCGGACTGTTGGTGTGCCGCGGCCAGATATTCCTGAGCGCTGCGTTTGATCAGATCCGGCAGAGCGGGTATCTTGCCTGCATTGAGCAACATCTGGCCGGTTTTCTTGAGACTGGCCAGGGTGTTCGTATCCAGCTTCAGTGCATAGACGTGTCTTTGCATCGCCCGGTCGGTCAGCTCTTCGCTCAAACCGGTTTTGCGGGCGACGATGGTGGCCGCCTGGCGGGGATTGTTGTTGATAAAGTCGACGGCTTTGGCCATGGCCCGGAGAAAGTTGGCAATTTGCTGCGGGTGCCGGCTGGCATAGCTGCTGCTGGCAAGCAACAAAATGGGGTAGTCGTTGCCCAGCCCGGCGAGATCGTCAAACGCGTGGCCGCCTTGCTGCTCAGCCAAAGACGGTGTCGGCTCGCTGGCACAGATGATGTCCACCGACCCTGCGGCCAGAGCCGGAGCCATCTCACTCGGTCGCATGTCGACCAGTTTCAGCGAACTTAAGGGGAGCTGATGAGCCTGTAGATAGCTGAGCAGACCACCGTAGGTTGAAGTGCCTTTTTTGACTGCCAGGGTGAGACCGGCCAGTTCCGCCGGGCTGTGCAACTGCAGGTCGGCACGGGTGACAAGCCGATGGCGGCCTTCGCCGCCGCCATGGCTGGCCAGAATCGTCAGGCCGGGATTGCGGGCCAGCAGGATCAACGCGGCGGTGTCACCCATGGTGCCGATATCGGCCGCTCCTGAATAGAGGGCTTCTGCGGTGGCGGCGCCGCTGGAAAAGCGGTACCGCTGGATAGTAACGCCGAACTCTGTGAAAAATCCCTGGTCGACCGCAATGATGCTGGCGGCATCGGCAATGCGATCCTGATAGGCAAAGCCCAGTTCTTCAGCGGCCTGGGCGCTGTGGAGCAGGCCGAGACTGAGCAGCATGGTTAACAACAAACGTTTCATTTCAAAAATAACCTTTCAATAATCTGTTTCTTTTTGTTCCGGGACAAACCTCGCCAATTCCTTGAGGGTGGTGCGCAGGCGGAGAATGGTCATGCTCAGCTCTTTGGCCGTCCGGCTGCGCGGCTGGTCGCGCGGGATACTGACTTCGCTGTAGAGGCTGGCTGGAGGTTGGGCCATGATAATGACCCGATCAGCCAGGTAGGCGGCTTCCTCCACGCTGTGGGTGACGAACAGGACCGTCTGTTGCTGGTTGGCGCAGATCTGCAGAAGCTGGTCCTGAAGGTGCTCGCGGGTCTCGGCATCGAGGGCGCTGAACGGTTCATCCATCAGCAGCAGGCGGGGTTTGAGGGCCAGCACCCGGGCCAGGGCCACTCGCTGCTTCATGCCGCCGGAGAGTTGATGGGGATAGGCCTCCCCGGAGCAATTCAGATCGACCTGGGCCAGGCTGTCCGCGACGATCTGCTGGTGCCGGGCGCGCGGAATGCCGGCGGCTTTCAGTCCCAGTTCGATATTCTGGCGGATATTCAGCCAGGGGAACAGGGTTGCCTCTTGAAAGACGACGCCGCGCTCAGGACCCGGGGTGCGGACCGGCTGCCCGGCGAAATTAATTCTCCCCCGGTCCGGTTGGATGAATCCGGCAATCAGGTTGAGCAGGGTCGATTTGCCGCAACCGCTCGGGCCGAGGATACAGACGAACTCCCCTGCGGCGATGCTGAAGGAAATGTTTTCAATGGCTGGCGCCGGGCTGGCTTGCTGCTGCGGATAGGCTTTACTGACGTCAGCGACCTCAATCAGCATGTTCAGCTCTCCCTTTTCAGTCCCCAGAGTTCAACAGTTCTTTTCTCCAGGGGGATAAACAGCACGCGTTCGACGATCAACCCGATGGTGCAGATCACGGCAATGCAGACAAATGCCCCGGCATAGTCGAGGGTCCAACGCGACTGGATGATGGCGTAACCCAGGCCGGTGCCGCTGCCGACAATCATTTCCGCTGCAACCAGCACCCGCCAGCTGTTGCCCAGGCCGATGCGCAGCCCGCTCAGAATATGCGGCAGGGCACCGGGCAGCAGAACATTGAGAAACAGCATGCGATTGTTCAGACCGAGCATTTGTGCGGCGCGGATATACATCTCATCGACCCGTTTGACACCGCCGGCCACGTTGATGGCGACCGGCGCCAAGGCGGTGACCGCAATCATGAACAGGGTGGCACCGTCACCGAGGCCGAAGATGAGAATGGCCACGGGAATCCATGCCAACCCCGGAATTAACTGCAGAACATGGATCGCCGGCATGAACAGCCGTTCAACCGCATCCCACCGGCCGCAAGCCATACCCAGCAGTGCTCCGCTGCTGCCGCCCAGCAGAAACCCGCCGATCCAACGGGCCAGGCTGGTGCCGATATGGCTGTAGATGGAATGATCGAGAAACGGCTTTCCTGCCAACATGGCGAATAACTTCAGCAGGGTCTCGAGGGGAGTGGGGAACGGCACCCCGCGCAATCCGGTCACCAGCAGGGCAACGGTTTCCCAGCTCAATGCCACCAGCCCCAAAGCCGCGCAACTGAACAGCAGGTTCCGATAAGAGCATCGGTTGCTCGGCTTTGACCGCTGCAGCGTCGGAACCTGCAGCAGCCCGCCGGGAGTTTTGTCGCCGACCGTACTCATGGGAACAGCGGGCAGCGTTTGCCGGCGCAGTGATCCGTGTTTCTGAACTGTTCACATTGCAACACCGCCTGGGCGGGAATGGGGTGTTCCAACATCTCCCCAGCGATCAGTTCCGCCTCCTTGAGAGCCGTCCAGCAGTCGCGCTGACAACAGCGGCTGAACGGCTGCTCGGCGATTTTCTGCGCAACCCGGATAACGATTTTCTGCACCGCCTGGCGGGTTTCTCCTTTAAACGGAGACGCTTCAATAATCACTGAAAATGCAATCCCGACCCCTACGGCGGCACCGTCAACGCCGAAGAAGGAGCAGGACGCACCCGGAACCAGAATTCCGCGGGAAATCCCGGTGATGATCTGTTCGTCGCTGATCTGGCCACCGTTATTGCGATAAGCGGCCAGCAGGATCCCCGGAATCATCGGGTGATGATGGGGGCCATGGGTCGGAAAATCAGGATGGGCGCGCAATTCCTTAAAAATGGCGATGACATCCTTCTCTTTGGTGGTCAGGCAGGCCTTGGTGATAATATCGGCAGCGGCATGAATATGGCACTGATCGCAGACGAAATGACCGTCTTCGCAACAGCTCTCCACCCGTTTTTCCTGGCCGCAGTACTGGCAGGCCAGGACCTTCGGCTCGGTCAGAATCACGATCGGTTTGCCGCAGATCATACAGCCGGACTTGTGGCTGCTTTTGACCTCCGGCCGCGACGTGGTCGCAGCGTTGCAATCGGGCAGACAGCAGCAACTCATCTCCTGTTCCAGGTTGGTGACCCGGCCTTTATCATCCAGCAGCATGAAGTCATCGCTCAGCCGGGTGTGGGGGGCCAGTTCTACCCGAGTGGTCTGGCCGCGGCTGATCAACTGGCCGCTGTCGGTGACCACCCCGGCAAAGGGGCCACGATAAATCAGGCTGGTTGCGGTACTCGGCCCCGGTTTGATCGCCTCATAGGTCAGGGAATAAAACGGGTAGCCTTTGACTTCGCGATAGAGGAAACGTTTGACGATTCTGACCTCTGTAAAGCCGAAGTCGCTGAGGATTCCGAATAGATCATTTTCATGCATGGCGCCGCCGATACATTCGCCGCGCAGTTTCTCGTTGATACGGATGTGCAGGGGGATATCGGTCGCGGTGACGATGTCCGAGATCAGGATGCGTCCGCCGGGTTTGAGAATCCGGAAGATTTCCTGGAAGGTGCGGCGTTTGTTGATAGACAGGTTGATGACACAGTTGGAAATCACCACATTGCAGTGCTCAGCGGGCAAGGGGATCTGCTCCAGAAAACCTTTTTTGAATTCGACATTGGCATAACCCAGATTTTCGGCAACCTGCCTGGCGGCACTGCGCGCCCGGGCCAGCATGGTGTCGGACATATCGATACCGTAGACTTGGCCGGTTGCGCCAACCTGGCGGGCGGCAATAAAACATTCCACGCCGGTTCCCGAACCGAGGTCGACCAGGGTTTCCCCGGCCTGCAGGCGACTGTCCATGACCGGGCTGCCGCAGCCGTAACTGCGTACCCGAGAACTTTCCGGGATATGCTCGATCAACTCGGTTTCATAATGAACCGGGTTAACGATATCTTCATTTACCTCGTCCGCGGCCTGGGAATAAAAGGATCTGATCGAGGCATGGCCGTCACGGTCCGAAAGGGAGAGCACGCAGTTGGAATGGGTCAGGCCGACTTCGGAGCCGCTTTCGTCGCATTCCTCGATCCGTTCTCCCATCCGGGCGAGCAGACCGATGGCGCCAGCGGCAGCGCTCTGTTCCGCCTCCCGGCTGAGCAGGTACAGGGCCAGCTGGCGGTAGAGGGGCAGGTAGGGATCCTGGCCGACGAATTCTCCCGCGTAGATATAGCTGTGATCCAGATCGCCGCCGCCGATCAGGAACCTGAGCGGATCGTCGGCCAGGCTGTTGCAATTGACCACGGACAGGGCGCGGATCTGCTCCATGAGCGGGCTTTCCGTCCATACCCGGCGCAGGCCGTCGGCCAGGCGGCCGCAGCACAGGGAGGATTCATAGACGCTGGCCGGGGACGGATAGATGTTGCCATCAGGCCCGACGGTCAGGCTTTCCCAGCAGGAATTGCTCAGATCCATGCGGATGCCGGGAAAATTGAAAACCTGGCTTTTCATGATATCGAAATTGTCGATGGTAACGTCCAGCCTGGTCGCCAGTTCGTAGGCGGCACAGGCGTGACGGAAAATCTCCTGCGGTGGCACAAACAGGCTCTGCTCCGCCTTCCCCTTGATGAACAGCCACATGAAATGCAGGTTGCTGATCCCGTGTTCGGCCGCAAAGCGGACGACTTCGACCATCTCCTCAACATTATTGCGATTGACGGACATGGACAGGGTTGCGTTGAGCCCGGTTTGCTGCAACTGGTGCAGGGTCTGCTCCAATTCGGCAAAGCTGCCCGCGCCACGCAGGGCTTCATGGTTTTCCCGCAGGCCGTCGATACTGATCTGAAAATGCAACCGGGTGCGATCCTGGCGCGAAAGCCAGGAGTCCAGGGAAGACAAGGCCCGCCCGTTGGTGAGAATGACGATATGGCAGGCGGCATCTTGCAGAATCCGTTCGCAGATCTCGCTGAAACGGGGGTAGATGAGGGGCTCGCCGCCGGTGAAATAAAAAATCCGGCAGCCCAGAGCATAGGCCTGATCGACCGCCGCACACAAATCCTCATAGGGCAGTTCGGCAGCATCTCCGTCGCCGGATGCGAACAGGCAATGGCTGCACTGCATATTGCAGCGATTGGTGATATGCAGCCAGCATTCTTTCAGCTCCGCCAGTTGCTTGACCTCGGCCCGGCCGCGCAATGGAGTTTGCTGCTGGTGGGAAAAGCGTTCCTGCAGCTGGGCAAATGCATAGCTTTGCGCCTGATCCAGGACTAACGGCTGCTGCTCCAACTCAGCACTGATGGCTGCGGTCGCCTGCTCGGACGCGATAAACCAGTCCGGTTGCAGCGGGTCGACAAAGATGGTTGTCCCCTCGAATTCAAGGGGTTGATAACGGGAAAAATAGCTCATGGTCTGATCCTTACGGTTGAGCTGCGGCGGTCTGTAAGTAGGCGCTGATTGCAGGAATACGATCGATTTTGCCCAGGCTTTTCAGATCGCGGGCGGTCATCAGCAAGCTGTTATGATCCTGTTGGGTGAAGCCAACCCCCCAGGCCAGCTGATAGGTACAACGACGTTGCTGGGGCTCCGGCAGGCCAATGGCGGCGGCGAGGATTTTGACCGCCTGGTCCGGCTGCTGTTCCATGAAACGGACCGCCTTGGCCAGCGCCCGCAGCAGGGCATCCAGATCATCCCGGCGTTGCTCCAGGGCGTTTGCCGAAGCGGCCACCAGCAGCGGAAAGCTGTTGTGCAGAGCACTGAAATCGGTCAGTTCATGAACTTGAGCGCCGGCCGTGGCTTCGACATTGCTGGGCCAGGGTTCGCTGCCGGCCATGGCATCGAGTTGTCCGGTCTGCATGGCCTGGGGCATATCCAGCGGACTTAAGGACACAAAGTGGATTTTGCCCGGTTCCAGCCCGACCTGTTGGCACCAGGCCAGAAACGCTCCGTAGGTGCTGGAGCCCATCTGAATGCCGACCCGGGCTCCTTCCAGCTGCTGAATGCCGGTGATGTTGCGGCGGGCGATGACCCGGTGCATTTTACTGCCACCGCCATAACTGGACAGCAACCGGACAGTGTTACTGCGGGAGGCGGCGATCAGAAAAGGAGCATCGCCCATGGCGGCCACATCCGCGGAACCGGTCAGCAGACTTTCCGCCGCCAGGATGCCGCCGTTGACCAGTTTAACCTCGACCTTGAGCCCCTCTTCCGCAAAATAGCCGTTGGCCTTGGCAATAATGAAGGGTTCGTAACAGACTTTGTGGGAATAGACCAGTCTTAGCGCTTTTGGGCCTGTGGCGGCACGGGCGGCTGGCGGGGTGCCGGTCAGGAGTATCCCGAGCAGGCCGGCAAAAAGCAATAAATAGTGTGAATTTTTCATGGCGTATCCTTTTCAAGGCGGTTGTGACTGCTATTGCGCAACCGGTTCGCAGAATCGATAAGTCGGCTGCGGCCGGCCGGGGCTAGTCTGCACCCGCGTATTCAAGATCAGCATGGCGCTCGCTGAGTTTTCAACCTGGCCTTGGGTTCGCTGCCGGTGAATTTGGCGACCAGGGCCTGCTCGCCAGTGCGGGTCATGAGCGTGACGTGACCGATAGCTGGTTGCTGTTCACTGAAGAGTTGCTGCAATGGCCGTTTAGGTAAACGACGGGCTGCTTGCGCGCACTCATCCGTTTGCCGCAGACCGTTGCAGGCACTCTCCTGGGCAAACTTTAAACAGGGCGCAGGGCGGGGAAACGGATCCGCGGCAGAGAAAATTTCAGTGGGGCAAAAAGTTCAGCGCTGGTGGTGGGAGGGAACTGAACAGCGGTTCGGGAATGCGATTGGGAGGAAACAGGGTCTGGTTCAAGGCATGGCACCGCCGGCGATGTGCAGCTGCGCCACACCACTGGCGGACCAGACGGATGAGCAGGCTGGCGGTCCGTCGTGCATCGGCGATGCGGTCGATATCACCGCGCCTGGTCAGCTGGTAGGAAGGCCGGGCAGAGGTCTGCAGCCTGTTCAGCAGTTGTTCGAAAAGATTGGGCTGCCGCCAGGGGAGGTGATCGAACAGGGGGATATCTGCCCGGGTCAAGGCGGCCAGGTAAAAACCGCCGTCAAAGGTCGGCCCGATAACCAATTCTTCCCGCGCCAAAGCCTGGCGGATATCGCCAGCCGTCAGGGTTGGGATATCGCCCCCGACGGCGACAATCCGCTGGTAGCCCAGCGCAAAAGCGTCCTCCAGGGCATATTTGAAGCGGCTGTTAAAATCATGGCCGCGTTCCGGCAGATCAATGGCGTTGTCCAGGAGCGGGACCGTGCCGTTCTTGACGACGAGGATATCGACGTCTTGGAATTCGCGCACCACAGCAAAGGTCCGGGACAGCAGCGCTTGATGGATGGAACGGTCCATCTGGCTGCCGAAGCCGAAACGTTTCCGCTCCTTGCGATACTCCTGAACGAACAGCAGGATCGCTTGGCGGTTGGTCACTGGGTGCTGAATGGACATGTGTTTGCCGATCCGTGTCTTCCTGATGCAATCAGTTCAATTTTGACGGGTCGACAGCAGGTTGCTGGTTCGGTTCGGCACCGGACTGAGCCAGATTCACCTTGGAGCCTTTGGGCATGCTCGGCATCTCTTTCGGAGTCATTTTGTTGAGATTGACATCCAGGACGTCGATATGGACTTTTTTGGCTTCGTGATCCCAGGTAATGGTGATGTCGATTGTGGCCTGAGTGTCTTCGTTTTCCATCCGCAGTTCGGTGTCTTCCCTGGTGACCAGGAGCTTCTGGGCAAAGCTTTCGATCAGACGGAAAACTTCGACGTAGTTGATCCCGTTCTGGGTGAGCTGTTCAATGGTTTCTCTCTTCATTGAAATATCGACTTCGTTGTCCTCAAATTTACTTTTAAACATCGACTGTCCTTTCTTAAGGCTGCGAAGAATAAGCTAACAAAAACTCTAGCCGGCGGCGAAACCAACTCTTGCTCCGACTGTTACGGATGGTTGAGGGGGCATCAGCCCCCGATTTGTGACATGGCAAAATTATGGTGCTCATACCCTTCCAGGGACATGCCATGCTGTTTCGGTTTTTTCAGGACCGATTCTTCCAGCAGGTGGCTGATCATGGCGCGGTCGCCCCGCTCAAGCCAGGGATTGAGGTCGATTTCCTGGTCGGAGAACAGGCAGCCCTTGGCCTTGCCCGTCGAGGTAATTCTGATCCGGTTGCACTGGGCACAGAAATGTCCGGAGACGGCGGTAATGATGCCGATGGTCCCTTTTGCGCCGGGGATGCGAAAATCCTTGGATGGCCCGGCGTAGGCCCCTTTGTCGGCTTCTTCGAGGGGGTAGCGGGTGGAGATCCGATCAAGAATTTCCTGGCCGGAGATCCATTGCCGCTGCCAGCCGGGTTGCTTCAGGGTCGGCATGTATTCAATAAAGCGGATGGAATTGCCACGTTGCCGGGTCAGTTCCACAAAGTCGAAGATCTCGTCGTCGTTGATGCCGCGCATCGCGACGATATTGATTTTCGGTGCCGGGAAACCGGCTTTTTCTGCAGCATCCAATCCTTCCAGCACCATTTTCAGTTTGCCACCGCGGGTAATGGTTGCGAAACGGTCGTCCTGCAGGGAGTCAAGGCTGATGTTCAAGCGTTGCACACCCGAAAAATAAAGATCCCTGGCCATTTTGGGCAACAACAGGCCGTTGGTCGAAATGGCCAGGTGATTCAAGCCGGGGATGCCGGACAAGCGGGCTAAAAACGGCACGATTCCTTCCCGGACCAGCGGCTCTCCGCCGGTAATCCTGATTTTTTCAATTCCCAGACCGACGGCGGCTTCGGCAATGAGGTGAAGTTTTTCATAGGAGAGGATGTCGTCATGACTGCACGCGCCGACCCCGGATTCCGGCATGCAGTAGAAGCAGCGCAGATTGCAGCGGTCGGTAACAGAAAGGCGCAGATAGTTAATTTGACGTCCGAAGGAATCGATCAGTTTCATGTTGTACCTCTTTTCATGCTGCGGCCCGACGGGAATTGGCGAACGAGCCGACCGAGAGAGGAAAGGTTCAAATTATTTCAATCATTCTCTTCTTCCAGCTGTGGCTCCAACAGACTGCCACCGAGCAAACGGGTTTCTTCCAGGTACTCACCGAGGGCGTAGTAGGCTCTTTCGCAGGCACTCCCGATCAGCGGATCGATTTTTTGTGCGCAAGGGAGGCCGTTCTCGCCAAGGGTATGTTCATCCGCTTTGACATCCAGAATCTGCCCGATGAATTGGGTATGCGAGCCGATGTCGAGCATATGCAGCAGCTGGCATTCCAGAATCAGGGGAAAGTCCTGCACATAGGGAGCATTGACCACGGTGCTGTGCGCCGCGGTCAGGCCGCTCGCGGAAAATTTATCGGCCGTGATCCCTGATACCATCCCGGCAAAGTCGGTTTCAACCAGGTGGTCGCGGGAGGGAACGCTGATGGTAAAGGCTCCGTGATCCATGATATTGGCGTAAGTGGCACGGGTCTTTTTTACCGAAATGGAAATGCAAGGTGGCGTGGTGCAGCAAATCGCTCCCCAGGCGACAACCATGATGTTGGGTTGTTCATTGCTGCCGTAACTGCCGACAACCCAGACCGGAGAGGGGATTGCCAGCGCTTCTGCTCCAAGAGATATCTTCATACGCCCTCGCTTATCGGCTCAAACTCAAAGGTTAAGCCATCGGTCGCCAGCCGGACCTGAGGCTCGGCAGCGATCAGGCTGTTTAAATCGCTGGTGGTGACCGGTTGACTGTAATGCATGGCCAAATGGGTCAGGACGGTTTCTTGGGCGCCAAGATGATTGCCGAGAGCGATCGTCTGCGCCAGCGACATATGGCTGTCCGGAAACCAGTTTTCGTGGCTGAACGTGGCATCGCAGACGAACCAGTCGAGGTTGCCCAGCAGCTTTTGGGGTGTATCATCTAGACCAGCGGTGTCAGGGAAGTACGCCAGTTTGCGTTGCCCGCTTTCGATCAGAAAACCGGCGGTTTCAATACCATGCCGTGCCGGCAGGGGGGTCAGCGTGAAATCGGCAAAACGACAGGGCTGGTAAAATTGCCAGGGGGTGACCGCAAAGATCTCCTGAATGTCGGGAAAAGCCTCGGAGAATCTGCTGACCGCGCTTGGCGGCAGATAGAAGGGGATCGGCTCTTTGCGGTCGAGTTTGACATAATATTCCAGTTCGCCCAGACCGCCGAAGTGATCAAAATGCCAATGGGTCAGAAAAATCGCATCGATGCGGACGATCTGTTCCCGCACCAGTTGGCTGCGCAGGTCCGGAGAACAATCGATCAAGGCACACTGGAGCCCGGAGCGCAGCAACGCGCCGCTACGGGTTCTGGTCAGGTCCGGATTCTGCCTTGCTTCCCGACAGGCACAACAGTCGCAGAAAAAAGAAGGTACGCCTGGTCCGGCACTGGTGCCGAGAATGGTTATTTCATTGTTCATGCTGTTCCCGTTGTTGTGCTGTTGTCGTGAACAAAGATCATTGCTGCGGACTGGCAGCTGCTGTCGTCCGGACAGCTTTGACACTGGCTTGCAAAGGGCTGCTGCAGCTCCCTGAAGGAGCAGGTTGAAAAGCCGTTTTTCAAATAAAAGTTTCGACTGCTGCCCCGGGCCACGGTGGTGACCCGAAAGTGGGCGGTGTCCGGTTTGCTGCCGCCGTAGCAGTATTGCCAGGGTTCGTGCAGTAGCCTCTGCAGCAGTCGGCTGCCGAGGCCGGCACTCCGTTGACTGCCGTTGACCGCAATGGTCAGCAGATGGAACAGGTCATGGTCCAACTGATAGAGCAACGCGCCGCCGTACAGTCTGGTTGCATCACGGATGATGACGTGGTCTTCGATATCGCCGACCAGATCCATGTCGCTGGCAAGCATTATCTCCTGAAGAGGGAGTTCGTCATCGTTGTCAGCCAGTTTTATTTCATAAGCCATATGCTGATTCCGTTGTTGGTGTCTCATCAATACCAGCGAATGTCGCAACCTGCGATCATTCTCAAGCCGCCTGTCTGCTCCGGTTAGATCGCTTAACATGCTGATAATAAATGTAAAAAATCGTCCTTCCCGATTGTTCCATAGGTTTCGGCCAATGTTCATGGAGATTGATTCAGCAAAAACGGTGCCACTGTCTGCAGGCACAATGTAGACAGTTGCCTGGAGAGGTCTAGTCGCTATGGAAATCGTTTCCCGGAGATCGGGCTGAGGCGAAAACGGCGGGGGATTTTGTATTATTTTGAGACGTTCCTGATGCTGAAGTGTCAATTTGCAACGTTGTGACCCGTTGGTGGATTTGCCTGGGGCCAGGCAAAAAGCTGGTCCAGCTGTCAGCTGTTCGGGGGAGAATTGTCCTGGGCGGCGTTGCAACGGTTTTCATCGGGGATCTCCGGCCGGCTGGTGCTGTTCGGCCATGGCGGCTACCTTAAACAATGGTTGAATTCAGGGCCGACAGGAGGCGTTTTCGCACAAATAGAAGTGTTACTTTTCTTATTTTGGTATAGAATTCCCGATATGATATGATGTCACGCGAGTTAAGGTATAATGTTTGCTTATGAGTATATCTCTTTTACTTATTTTATTTGGTTGAATGTGTTGTTGGAGGGAGGCTGGCTAGGCGCTGCTGTTGGTGCAGATTCCAGGCGTGATGTTTGCAATTAGTTGAATAGGTGGGATCAAAGGCGAAACCCAAGCGCTTCATAGCGGAAGGAGAGCTGCAAATGGATTTGAAAGAACAGATTTCTGATATCCTGGGAGCGCAGATTCTTTTTGCTCACGCCGGCAGGGAAAAACTGACCAAAGAGCGATGGCAGGCGATTCTGCGTTGCAAGGAGGACTTCTTCAACAACCGCATGGATGATCCCAGTCAGAACCCCTGCATGGATCAGGAGGTCGCCGCTTCGTGGATGCGTTCCCGCAAGCTCGGCGTCAATCCGCATAAAGTTGCAACCATTCCCTGTACAGACAAACTCTCCCCGGTGCAGGACAAGCATCATCAGCTTATCGACGTCACCAGTTCCCTGATTGATCCCTTTAAAAAGCAGATGACCGATTGCGGTTATCTTTTTTACCTGTTCGATAAGTCAGGGCTGATCCTTCTTCATGAAGGGGTCTGGGCGGAAGAGCCGGAAATCCTGGCGACCGGGTCGCGCATCGGCATACTGGCCGATGAAAAGAACGAGGGCACTTCGGCTCATGAACTGTGTTTTCGTCTGAAACGGCCGGTCCAGTTGCTGGGGCCGGAAAATTACTGTATCCCGCTGCAAAACCGCATTGCCTCCGCAGCGCCGATCATGGAGGCGGACGGAAATGTCGGGGCGGCTCTGGTGATCTTGAGTCCGCCCCTGATCGACTCTTTGGACGACGACAATATCAACCATCTGTATCTGCATACCCTTGGTTTGATTGCGTCCCTGGCGTCTTCGGTTGAGACCAAGCTGAAGCTGATCAATACCGGCCGGGAATTCGAGAAAGCCTGTCATGATATCGATCGCTTGAAAGACAATCTGCAGACCGCCAAGGAGAAGATGGTCAGTGTCCACAAAACCCTGACCGCGTCCTTCGCTTTTATTGACGAAGGGATGGTGGCGGTCGATAAAAACGGCCGGATTCTGCAGATCAATAACGAAGCGATTCGGATCTTCAAGGTGCGGCCGGAAGATATCGGCAATCGTAACATCAGCGAATTTTTAAGTCCGGAATCCTCCATCATGGAGCGCTCCGCCAAGGGTGATAATTTCACCTTGGAGGAGTGCGTCAAAGTCGGCAATAACAAGGCCAAAGCCTACCGTATTTCGGCACGGCCGGTATTGAATCAATATACCAAGAAGCTGGACGTGGTCATTCTGAAGTTTATCAGCTGTGAAAAATTGACCAACCAGCTGAGCAACCGGACGGGGCGCACCGCGACCTATACTTTTGAGGATATCCTCGGGCAAAGCCCGGAAATTAAAAATGCGATTGGCCAGGCTCGGCGCTTTGCCGAATCACCGGAAAATATCCTACTGATCGGTGAAAGCGGCACCGGCAAAGAGTTGTTTGCCCATTCGATTCATAACACCTATCGTCCCAACGGACCGTTTATGGCCGTCAACTGCGCGGCCCTGCCGCGGGAGCTGGTTGGCAGTGAGTTATTCGGCTATGAAGGGGGCAGTTTTACCGGGGCCGAGCGCTGCGGCAAGGCCGGTAAGATTGAATTATCCCATGGTGGCACCCTGTTCCTGGATGAAATCGGCGATATGCCTTTAGAACATCAGGCTATTTTGCTGCGCACGCTGCAGGACAAAAAGGTCATGCGGGTCGGTGGCAACCGCTATAAGGAAGTCGACTTCCGGCTGCTTGCGGCCACCAATAAAGATCTGATGAAAATGGTTGAAGAGAAGACTTTCCGTGAAGACCTTTATTATCGGATTTCGGTGCTGACCGTTTATATCCCTTCCCTGCGCGAACGGCAGCGGGATGTTTCCATGCTGGCCCATGTGTTTGTCCAGAATTATTGTCAGCGGCAAAATTGGGAGGTTCCTGAAATCAGCCCGGAAGTCGATAGGATCATCAATGAATACCGCTGGCCGGGCAATATCCGCCAGCTTCAGAACGCCATGCATCATGCCATCAATACGGCCTCCGGGAAAAGGATCGAACCGCATAATCTGCCGCGCTATGTCCTGATGGACTCCAGTCCGGTCAAAGCCGAGGAAATCGCTCGTTTCGGTGGTTTCGGCAACGATACGCTCTGTTTGAAAAATATTGAAAAGGCTGCTATCGAAGCGGCTTTACTGCGTGCCAACAACTGTATTCCGACGGCTGCGGAAATGGTCGGTCTGAGCCGTTCGACCCTGTATCGAAAACTCAAGGAGTATAAAATCGAGGTGGTTTAGGCCGATTTTCTTTTTTGCAACTCACACTTTTATTAAATGAGTCAACCCCGTTTAAGCTTTACGCTTCGGGGTTTTTTGTTTTTTGTGGAAAGCCTCTTTGCTGGGCTCCGTCATTCTGTTGCGGCGCGAAGAGGGAGACATAAGGCAATGATATAACTACTGAAATTTTGCGATTGTTGAATTTATGAGAAGGAGCCCAGGTTTTTCACCGAAGTCTTTTCCGGCAGGCTTGATAGTTCTCAAAATGAAACTTTGATCGCAAAAAAGGATTTTTTAGCGAGACCTCCGTCACCCCTCCTTTGCTTCCTGGCGAGGTTCTCTTGTCCCTTGCGGAAACTTCCGGAACGGCTTTTCCTCCGCTGCAGAACGGCTTTGGCGTTCTTGCTGAAACCGATCTCAAAAACCTCAAATCAGTTTGGCCTGCATGTTGCAAAAATTAGCTGCTCGGCGGGTCGAAGACGCAGCTGAATGATCTCCGGCCCTTATTTTGGGACTGTCGTTTCTCCCCAATTTGTTGGTTTTTAAATGGGAACTTCCTGGCGTCTCGAGTTTGCGGCGAACAGCGAAGGATCATTTTTTATAGAAACCGGATGAGCTGAAGAGAGGGCCTATGAGTACAAAAATCGATTTGGATCAAGAAGGCGTGGAAGTAAAAAAGTCGGCTTGTTATTTCTGCCATCAGAACTGCGGGGTGCTAGCCTACGTCAAAGACAATAAAGTTCTGAAAATTGAAGGTGATCCCGAATTCCCAACCAACCAGGGCGGACTCTGTTGCCGGGGGAATATCGCGCTTAAACACCTGAATCACCCAGATCGGGTCAACTATCCGTTAAAACGGGTCGGGAAAAAAGGTGAAGGCAAGTGGGAACAAATTCCCTGGGATCAGGCGATCTCGGAAATCGCCGCGAAACTGTCGAGCATTCGTGAACAGTTCGGCGCGGAAGCGGTGGCCACGGCCGGCGGAACCCAGCGTACGGATGACTGGGCGCGGCGGCGGTTTATGAACCTTTTCGGCAGCCCGAACGGTTTTCACAATGCTCATCTGTGCTGGATTCCGACCTTCATGGTCGAAACTGCAATTTATGGCTGGTGCCCCTTCGACCTCGACCTCGGCATGAGCCGCTGTATTGTCCTGTGGGGACAGAATCCCGGTGCTTCGGGAATGCCTGAGGCTCACCATATCCACGAGCTTCAGGAAAAGGGCTTGAAGGTTATTGTAATCGATCCGCGGTTCACTGAAACGGCAGAAAAAGCCGATCTGTGGTTGCCGCTGCGGCCCGGTTCCGACCTTGCCCTGGCGCTGGCCTGGCTGCATGTCATTATCTATGATGGCCTGTTTGATCAGGAATTCGTCACCGAATACTGTGAAGGTTTTGGCGAACTGGCGGATCATGTCGCCGAGTTCTCTCCGGAATGGGCGGCACCGTTGACCTGGCTGACTCCGGAGCAGATCCGGGCTGGCGCTCATATGTACGCTATGAACAAGCCCGGGAACATTCAGTGGGGAACCTCTGTCGACCAGATCGGCCGGCCGGCTGGCGCCACCATGCACGCTCGTGCGCTGCTGCGCGCCCTGACCGGGAACCTGGACTGCCCGGGAGCCGACCTGCTGACCGGGCCTTCGCAGGATTATCTGACCGACGAAGAGCTAGAAGGGAATCAGTTCCTGCCGGAGGAACAGAAAGCCAAACAGATCGGTTCCGACCGCTTTAAACTGGTGACCTGGCCGGGCTATTCCAAAATCTCTGAACTGACCAAAAAAACCTGGGGCAAGGCACCGACCGCAGAATGGATGTGCGAAGCCCACCCGCCATCAGTATTCCGGGCCATCGCGAATAGCGATCCCTACCCGGTCAAAGCCCTGCTGATTGCAGCGACCAACCCGCTCGCTTCCTACGGGGAGACCCCGGTGGTTCTGGAAGCACTGCGCAAGGTCGAGTTCATGGTGGCCTGTGACTACTGGATCACCCCTTCGGCAATGTTCGCTGATTACATTATGCCGATTGCCGGTGCTCTGGAACGACCGATTATTACCAACAGCTACGGTTGTGCCGACTTTATGCTGGCTTCGCAAAGGGCGATCCAGCCGATGTTCGAACGGCGCAACGATTTCAACTTCTGGCGTGATCTCGGCGTGGCCCTCGGGCAGGAAGAGAACTGGCCCTGGAAAACCGTCGAAGAAGCTTATTTCAGCGCTATCGCGCCGATCGGCTATGATGTCGAAAACTTTGATGAGTTCGTGGAGCGTTATCGTTTCCACTTCCCGGAGCGGGAATATTACAAATACCAACGGCAGGGCTTTGCAACACCATCCGGGAAGGTCGAACTTTATTCAACAACACTGAAAGACCTTGGTTATCCGCCCTTGCCGGAATACGTTGGTCCGACGGAGAATGAGATCGATCATCCGGAACTGGCTGAAAAATTCCCGCTGGTGCTCACCACGGGTGGCGGCTTCATGCCCTTCCACCATTCCGAACATTACCAGATCAAGGATATGCGTTTTATCAAGCACTCCCCCTATCTGGATATCAATACCCGGACCGCAGCGGAAATGGATATTCATGATGGCGACTGGCTCTGGGTTGAAACGGCACGTGGGCGTATGAAACAGCGGGCCAACCTGACCGAGGCGATTCATCCCAAGGTTATCTACACCCAGCGCTGCTGGTGGTTCCCGGAAAAAGATATGCGCGATATCCCGCTGGGCGGCGAACTTGGCGGTGCATTGGAGTCGAATGGAAACATGCTGACCAGTACCGCTGATGAGCATTGTGACCCCTATAGCGGGTCCTGGGCTAACCGCGGTCTGCTGTGTCGTGTCTACAAGGTTGACACTAAGGAGGTGAAATAAAATGGCTCGCTACGTCATTGTCATGGATACCCGGCGCTGTATTGGTTGTCACTCCTGTACTGTCGCCTGCAAGGTTCATAATGAACTGCCGACCGATATGGTTTACAACCCGGTTGTGCAGGATGGCCCCCATGGGACCTTTCCTAATCTGCACTCACGGTTTCTGCCGCTGATCTGCATGCACTGTGATAATTCTCCCTGTGTCGATGCCTGTCCGACGGGGGCCTCTGTCCAGCGTGCCGACGGGATCGTTCATGTTGAGGACAAAAAATGCGTTGGCTGTTTGTCCTGTGTCATGGCTTGCCCCTACGGCGCTCGTTACCATAACCACGAAACGGGTGCGGTCAACAAGTGTAATTTCTGCATGGACCGGGTTGACCAGGGAATGGTTCCGCACTGCGTAGCGACCTGTCATCAGAAAGCCCGGATCTTTGGTGATCTGGACGATGAAACCAGTGAAGTCTACAGGCTGATTAAAGAGAACCAGTATATTCAGCTGTTACCTGAGCTGAATACCGAACCTGCTGTTTATTACCTTATTTAATAGAGGAGATTCGCGATGAGCGAGAAACATCAAACCTGGGGCTGGATGCTGGCCGTCGATTTCTTCTTTGCCGGTATGGGTGGTGCGATGCTGGTCATTGCCGGATTGACGGATCTGTTTATGGGGCCTGAAACGTCATCATTGCTGGGCAATATCGTCGGACCGTTGTGCATGTGTGTCGGCTGTGGTTTTCTGATTCTTGAGTTAGGCCGCCCTATGCAGGCCTGGAGAGTCTTCATGAACCCCAAAGCGATTCTGACCTTTGGGGCCTGGATGATGACCTTTGCCATTATCTCCGGTCTTGTTTATGCCTCTTTCGGGATTCCTTCCGAGCTGATTTTCTGGCGTGATTGGAGCGGTTTGCGCCATCTGCTGGTGATCGTCAATATTGTTACCGGCCTGGTGGTTGCCACCTACCCCGGGGTTCTGCTGGCCCGCCACAAAGGGCGGCCGTTTTGGACTGGCCCCGGCCTGATGGGGCTGTTCTTGCTGTCCTCGCTGGTGACCGGTTTTGCTGGTCATTTCCTGTGCGGACTGATCCTGCCGCCGGCTGCTGCCACAGTACAGGGCCATTTGCCGGTCGTGCTGGCTGCTTTGCTGGCGGCCCAGGCGCTGCTCTGGATCGGCTATCTCTGGATCAAACGGACCGGGACCACAGCTGCCGAGGCGGCCAGCGCACAGCGTTGGATTAATGGTGACCTGTCGGGAGCCTTTAAAATCGCCTTTATGGTGCTGGGGACCGTGGCAGCGTTGATCATGGCCCTGATTCCGGTTGCTGTTTTTCAGGGGATTGCTGCCGTCCTGGCTCTGTTCGGCGGGGTCACCATGCGGATGCTGACCGTGCGCAGTGGCACCGACCGGACTTTCCTCCCCGGCGAGCAAAAGTATCGTTCCCGGTTGCCGCAGGGAGAAGAGAAGTTCCTTAAGAAAATCTGGCTGTAAACTGTTTCATCTTGCCGGGGACGACTGGTGTTCTGTTTCCTGAGAGCATCTACCTTACGGAGCTCAGTCGTCCCCGGCAAACCTCTCAGGCTGTTGAAAGCAGTCTGCTAAGCCCATGGCTGGGAAATCACAATCAATGTTGACCTGTGATTTATCGATTTGTGAGATGGGGAGAATCATCTTTGTCTTGCCCTGCTTGAAAAAGTCGCGGAAAGGATTGTTTTCAACAATCCGCTCTTGCGAAGAGTCTTTACCTTGCTGGAAGTAAAACGGAGATCAATGTGAAGCTGCTGGAAGCGACCCAGAGCGTTTGCCCGACATGTCTTGAGGTTGTCGAGGCGCGTATTGTGGTGAATGACGATAATACTGTCTCTATGGAAAAGGAGTGTCCCCGGCATGGGTCTTTTTCCTGCTACCTGTGGCCTGATGCAGCACATTATCGCTGGCTCAAGGATTTCAAGTTTCCTCATCTTCGTCCCAAAGTCACTCACTGTGTCGATCGTGGCTGCCCTGACGATTGCGGTTTGTGCGCCAGCCACCGTCATCATCCGCGGCTGGTTGAACTGGAGTTGACGCAACGCTGCAATCTACGCTGTCCGGTCTGTTTTATGGCAGCGGACGATAATCAGGAAAATTATTCGACCGATCTCAGTTTGGACGATATCGCCCGACGCCTGGAGACCATTCTGGAACAATGCGGGCCACAGGTCAGCCTGCAGTTGACCGGCGGCGAACCCACTGTTCGTAAGGACCTTCCCGAAATCGTCGCCCTCTGTCGGCAGGCCGGATTCAGTGCCATCGAGGTCAATACCAATGGTGTGGTCATCAGCCGTGATCCGCAGTTTCTTGAGCAGTTGATCGCGGCCGGCATCACCGGGATATATATGCAGTTTGACGGGCTGTCCGATCCGGTTTATCAGCAGATTCGCGGTGCCAACCTGCTCCAGACCAAACTGCAGGCGATTGAGAACTGCCGGGCCGCCGGCGTGCAGGTGGTTCTGGCCATGGCGGTCATCCAGGGGATCAATGAGCATCAGCTTGGTGATCTGCTTGATTTTGCCCTGGATAATCGGGATGTGATTGTCGGGGTCGCTTATCAGCCGGCCTTCGGATCGGGGCGTTTTGACGTCGCGGGAAACCAGCCGCTGACCATGGGCAATGTGATTTTCAAACTTGCCGAACAAAGTCATGGAATTCTTAAGCCCTATGATTTCTGGCCCACCGGATGTTCACACGCGCTTTGCGATGCAACCACCTATATCGTACGGCAGCCACGGGGGGATGAGCCTTTGAGCCGGACAGTGAGTGTTCAGGATTATCTCCACCATTTTGATCCTTCCAGTCCACAAGGGTCGGTGCTTCCTGATCTTGCAGCCAAAATCTATCCCGAGTTGGACCCGGGGCTCTCCATTCTGATCATGAACTATATGGATGCCATGAGCATGGATCTTAAACGGCTCAAGCAATGCAGCATGACCGTATCCGGTCCTGAGGGGCATTTGATCCCTTTCTGCTCCTATCAGCTGACCAATTGTGATGGCCGTAAAAAAGCTGATTTAACCTTCAGCTAGTTGGCATCCGGAAACTCCGGATACCAACGCATAAAGTTTTCAGATTGGAAACGAGCAATTTTTCGTTGTGGCTAGGAAATCAAGGGCTTCTGCGGAGGCGTAGTTCTTGACGCCGCACAAATAAGCCCGCAGATTGACACCACCACGGCGGAAAAGGGCCGTTTCCGGATGATAACCAGCTAGAACCGCCGGCAGGATGGCAGAAAAGGTCATCCTGAACCAATTTCAAGCAAGCTCTGGAAGAAGATGATTGACCCGACCCTGATGATTTGGCATCGGCCATTGATTCTTGCCATCTACGGACACAAGGGGAGGACTCAACTTTTGAGCCCGGCTTGCCTCCGCTTGACGGGTTGATAACCGGCTGTTTCCTTGCCAGGATTTTGCATAGCCCCATCGGGGTGATGAGATAGCGCAGATTTTGTAAAACCAACCAAGTTATAGCTTGGCGGATGATCCTCTCCCCGGATTGATTTTTGCGGCAGCCTTTCCAACCTCTCCCGAGTTTATTCAGTTCCGTTCAAGACGTCATTTTTTTGCCTCCAGCTGGGTTCTTCCCGGTTTTTGGGGAGGCGTCCCGAGGGTTTTTGCGCAGATTTTTTTTGTTCCTAAAATGATACCCAGTTTAAAAATAAGAACTCAGTCATTTCAGTATGTTGTGCCTAATAGCCGGTTGTTGACCTATGAATCCCATCCCAAAAAGAGAATTATCACCGATTTTTAGTAAAATGGAAAAAATCATTAAAATTAGATAGTTATGAGAACGTGTGAGTTTTATTTGAGTTGGCACACAAGTCGCAGAAATATCGATCAGACATAACCGGGGCAGTGTTGTCCGCGCGCTGCTGCCTGCCGAAGAACCGAACAACAAGCAGGCGTGAATCAACAGCTGCAACCCGAACAAACAGAACAAAAAAAATAATTTTCTAGAAGGAGGTGCGAAAGAGAAGAAAGACAGCGGATTGTTTTTGTGTATTCACATTCGAGAATGAAAGGATGGGTAATTCAATGGCAATGGAAGATCGAATGAAGAAAGAATGGAAAACAGAAAATGAAGACGGTTCCGTTACAATAAGAACTTGTGGTTGGTCGCCTCCAGGAGACCACCCGGTTGGCTGTGGTATGAAGCTGACCGTCAAAGGCGGAAGACTGGTTGAGGTCGAAGGTGACGAAGAACATCCGATTACCAACGGCCGTCTGTGTGTCAGATGCCTTACCCTGCCTGAGTATGTGCACCACCCCTCGCGGATCACCACCCCGATGAAACGGGCTAAAGAAGATCGCGGCAAAAATAAATGGACCAAGATCTCATGGGACGAAGCATGGGATATCATTGTTCCGAAAATCAAAGAATTCAAAGAGAAACATGGTGCCGAATCAATCATCGTGTTCGGTGGTACCGGTCGCCAGGCCTGTCTCTATTACTATCCGCTCGGGTTTGCCTCAATCGGCACCCCGAACGTCTGCTACCCCCTGAGCGGTTGGTCCTGTTACGGACCGCGCTGCGCTATCACCGACTATATCCTCGGTGCCGGATACCCGGAGATCGACTACGCCGGTTACTTTGAAAAACGTTATGACGACCCCGGGTTTACCCTGCCGGAAGTTATTGTTGAATGGGGTAAGAACGCTCTGTATTCAAACCCCGACGGTTTCTTCGGCCATGCTTTGATCGATATGATGAAGCGTGGGACCAAAATCGTTCACGTCGATCCGCGGATGACCTGGCTTGGTACTCGTTCAGAATATGTCTGCCAACTTCGCCCCGGTACCGACTCTGCCCTGGCCCTGGCTTTCCTCAATGTCATTATCAATGAAGAACTCTACGATAAAGACTTTGTTGAAAACTGGACCTATGGTTTCGATGAGCTCAAAGAGCGCGTTCAGGAATACCCGCCGGCCAAAGTTGCCGGGATTACCTGGGTTCCGGAAGAAACCATCATTGCTGTCGCTCGTCTCATCGCCAAAGCGAAACCCTGCTCCATCCAATGGGGCCTGGCAACTGACGAAAACCCCAACGGCGTGCAGATGGGCCATGCCATCCTGTCGATTGCCGCAATCACCGGCAACCTTGACGTTCCGGGTGGTATTACCCTTGGACCGCCGGCTGCCCTGCTGGGTAAATGGCGGGTTGAAACCCGTCGTAACCTGTCTGACGAACTGTGGGACAAGCGGATCGGCGCCAAGGAATGGCCGGCCCTCAGTACTGCTCTGGCAACCACCCACCCGGATGAAACTCTGGACACTCTGGAAAGCGGCAAGCCGTATCGTCTGCGCATGGGCTGGTTCAACAGTAGTAACTTCATCACTCCGACCTGTGCCGTTCAGTGCGACCGCTGGTATCATGCACTGAAAACCCTCGAGTTCAACGTCGTTCAGGATTGCTTCATGACCCCGACGGCCATGGCTTTTGGTGATGTGTTCCTGCCGCTGCCGACCTTCGCTGAACATGATGGCGTCGTCATCACTCACTTCGGGCGTAACTCGGTGACCCTCGGACCGATCAACCAGGCGCTGCGCGTTGGTGATACCCGTTCCGATATCGAAGTTTGTATCGAATTGGGTAAAAAACTGCACCCGGACATGTGGCCCTATGACAATGTCCAGGATTTCTTCAGCCAACAGCTTGAGCCCGAATTGGGTGTCGACTTCAATGGTTTGAGAGAAATGGGTGTCTACACTCCGAAGTATACCTATAAAAAATATGAAAAAGGTATGCTGCGGGGTGATGGAGAGCCCGGTTTCAACACTGTTACCGGGATGGTTGAATTGTCTTCGACCCTCTTTGAAGCTTGGGGCGATGATGCCCTGCCGTACTTCAAAGAGCCCCCTTACAGCCCGGTCAGTACTCCGGAGCTGTGGAAGGAGTACCCACTGGTGCTGACCACTGGTGCTCGTAAGGTGACTTCGTTCCACTCCGAACACCGCCAGATTGCCACCTTGCGTGAGATTGACCCCGATCCGGTTGTCGAGTTGCATCCGGAAACCGCGGCAGATCTTGGTATCAAAGAAGGCGACTGGGTCTTGCTTGAGAACATGTTTGGCAGGGCTAAAATGCGCGCAAAAGTGACGCCGACAATCCATCCCAAAGTTGTTCATGCAACTCACGGTTGGTGGTTCCCCGAGCAGAATGGCGAGGAGCCGAACCTGTTCGGTGTGTGGCAGTCCAACGTTAACAACATGGTGCCCCACAAGCATATCGGAAAACTTGGTTTCGGTGCTCCGCTCAAACAGATGATCTGCAAAGCTTCGCGCTTGCAGAACTTTGATGACGTTGTCATCACTGCTTGATTAAGGAAGTCGCTTAGCAAATGAAAGGCCGGTCACAGACAATTGTCTCGTGGCGCTGTGACCGGCCGAGCTTGGGGTATGCGAAATATATTCGCAGCCGAAATCAATGAATGATTGGAGGAACGAAATGTCCAAAAACGGATTGTTGATTAACTATCAATACTGCACAGGCTGCCATAGCTGCGAAGTTGCGTGTAAAAACGTTCTGAAGCTTCCACGTGGCCAATGGGGCATCAAGCTGCTTGAAAATGGTCCCTGGGAAGTGACTCCGGGCAAATTTGAATGGGATTACATCCCAACTCCGACCCAGCTCTGCGATCTTTGTGCAGATCGGGTTGCTGCAGGTAAAAAACCGACCTGTGTCCACCACTGCCTCAGCCAGTGTATGGAATACGGGCCGCTTGAAGAACTGGCCCAAAAAGCGTCAGAGATGGGCAAAAAAACAGTCATCTTCGTCCCTTAACGGGGCATTGACCTGGAAGCCCCAAGGGGCTTCCAGGGTCTTTTTTTGCTGACAAAAAGGGCTTTTTCAGGATCTTTGAAAATTAGAATTATTTTGAATGTTAAATCCTGTCCGAACATAAAGGAAGGGTTCAATCGACCGGGGTGTGCCATCTGCAGTAAGGATGAGCTTCTTGGTCCGGCGTTTTTTTATGACGCTGGCATGGATTGGCGCACATCTGGCCAATGTAAAGGCACATGACCGGTTTTGGTGGCTCTCTTTCCGGTAAAAGTTTTTTGTATTTTCTGCAGTTTTTCAGATCAGAGAAGTTATAGGTGCCACAGTGCTCACATTTAAGCGGTTTCGGCTTAGGCGGTTTACATCAGCCACAATAGGGGTTACATGACCAGCACATTATATTTCTCTTGAAAACTGTATATGGTTTTGTATCTGACAATAAAATAACTACTCAAGATACAAAATAAACTTTTTATTTTTATATTTTTAAGTTTCTTAGTTTGTAAAAAAATAAGCTACCGATCAAAAAAAGGAGATTAATCATGTCAGAAGAATCTAAACCAAAAAAAGTTAAAAAACCTATCGATCCCCTTGCAATGAAACCTGGTCAAAACTATGGATCGACAAAATTTAAACCTTCAAAAGAATATGATAAAGGGAATATCACATTCAAAGAAGAAGATAAAAAAGATAATTAATATAACACTTATCCCTTGAGGATGTTATTTCCAGCCTGAATGAGCAGTTTTTCTGATCTGGCTTTCTGTTAGCTCAGGCTGGAGATTTTTTTACAGTACGAAGCTTGATACTTTTTTTTGGACAGGATTAGTTGATATTTTTACTGGGGAAATGCTGGCGATGCCGGAGAGATATTTAATGCTATTTCTTTTTTATGAAATTTTGAGTAGCTGTTTCTAGATAATAGAAAATTTTTAAAAGAAGGTTTTTAATTATATTTAAGAGAACAGTTTTGTTGAATATTTCTATTACTTTTTGAATCATTAATATTTAATATTGAGTTCTCATTTTAATCTCGAAGATGAGATTTATACAAATGATTATATTAAATTCAATTTTGCTCATTTTTTAGGGCTTCCTGCTGGTGATTTATGAAAACCTTCTGAGCTGGTTTTTCTCGGTCAAAACGGTTCTTATTCGACCTTGAAAGAAAAGAAATTGATTCAGGTTATTTCTTTATGCAATAAGAAATTACTTTGGCTTCAGTTCGCTCATTCAATGAAATGAAGTCCAGCTCTCAACCCAAGGAGGTTTGAGTATGAGTGTAAGTAAGACCCTTGATGTCAATGAAGTCTTCGATGATCTTCCCTTTTCTGCCTATCAGATCGGTATTTGTGTTCTTTGCTTTATAGTCGTTTTTTTTGATGGATTTGATTTGACTGTTATTGGCGTTGCTATTCCGGGGATGATGAAGCACCTGGGCGTGTCGCCAGCTGAGATTGGAGCTGCCGTCAGTGCCGGCCAGTTGGGGCCGATGATCGGAGCTGTTGCCCTGGGGATGGTTGCCGATAAATATGGACGTAAGAAAACCATGTTCGCTTCTGCCCTTGTATTTGGCTTTTTTACTTATATGACCGTCCATATTAGCAGTTGCACAGAGTTGGGTGTGTATCGATTCTTGGCCGGTCTTGGCATGGGAGGTGTTATCCCTAATGCCTTGGCGTTCGGGAGTGAGTACGCACCTTCACGCTTACGTGCAGGACTGTCCCTCTATATGTGGGCCGGAATGCCTACAGGTGCAATGATCGCTGCCTTTGCTGCATCTTATCTGCTGCCTCATTGGGGATGGCAATCGGTATTTTATGTCGGCGGTCTTGCTCCGGTAGCGATTGCCTTTTTGGTCCTGATAATTCTCCCTGAATCTATTAGCCATCTTGTCAAAAGTGGAAAACCTGAGGAAGCAAAACGAATAGTAAGAAAAATAGACAAATCTTCAACTCTGGACCTTTCTGCAGACCTGCGGGTTCAGCACCAGGGCAAGGAAAAAAGCGGTGGCGTGAAATCCTTGTTTTCAGGTGATTATGCCAAAACCACTTCTCTGCTCTGGCTGTTGTTCTTCTTGAGTTTCTTCCTTCTCTGGATCCTTTTTTCCTGGGTTCCGACCTTGCTTAAGCAGGCAGGAGCAACAACCGAGCAGTTCAGCATTGGGTTTGCTTTTATTCACATGGGATCTGTTATCGCTTGTCTCTGTATTGGCACATTGATGTCAAAATTCAATAAATTGAATGTTGTCAAGTACTTGTTCCTTGGCGCTTTTGTTGCGATGATCGCGTTTGGATACTTTGCTACCCACGCCTTTACCATCATTCTTCTTGTTTCGATTTTTACCGGTATGCTGGTTAATGGTGGAAACTCTTCTTTGATGGGGCTGGCCTCAGCCGTCTACCCTTCTGAAATGCGTGGTAGTGGTATCGGTTGCGCTTACGGAATAGGGAAAATCGGAACCCTGATTGCTCCGTTGGTTGGCGGATTATATCTGGAGTATGGCTGGAGTGTCCTGAAAATCTGTGCAGTCAACAGTGTGAGTGCCTTGATTATCTTTGGAATCGTTATGATCCTGCAGAAACATATGCGTTCATCTGCAGGAGGCGAAGTTTAGTTTATTTCGTTCATTAATGTTTTTGAAAGCCTCGAAGAGATTCGAGGCTTTTTTTTTACCAAAACTGACCATTTTGCTATTAAAATGAGCCTTAAGCATCATCTGTTACGATTGTCTAAGTTAGTTGTCATCCGGAAACGCTGGATGGCGATAACTAAGTTTTTAGCTTGGAAACGAGCAGTTTTCCGTTGTAGCAAGGAAATCAAGGGCTTGCGCGGAGGCGTACACCGTTACGCCGCACAAGTAAGGCTGCAGATTGACGTTGCTACAGCGGGGAAAAGCCGTTTCCAGATGGAAACTAAGTTAAAATCCGGCATAGAAAGCACCCCATGCCCGAATGGCGCTAGCGCTGGCAGCAAAACCGGGACTGTCCCCGCACGGGGGCTGTCCCAGGTCTTTGCGGTGTTAACCGCGACAGTTTCATGGCTCGCAAACTCTTGGGACAGCCCCCGATGACCCTGGGGACAGTCCCGAGTTTACTGCAAAGTTGCTTAAACTAGCGCATTCCCCCACGGCCACCTCTGCAGGAAGCAGGGAACAAAGAGTTGCTGGGAACGTTTGCCATTGCTCAAAATTATTGAATAAATACCTGTATGTGCAGGAGAGGAAATAAATTATGCCCATGTCGTCTTCGGAGAAACTGCTCAAGGTCTTGGAAAAGTTGTGTCTTGACGGACCGGCAAAAGCTGTTTCTTTGAGCCATGAGTTGCATTTGAATAAAAGTTCTGTCCATCGGTTTTTGAATACCCTGATAAGCCTTGGTTATATCAATCAGAATCCTGAAACCGGTTTTTATAGTGCAGGACTGAAGGTTTATGAAATGGGCGTCCAGGTCAAAGGGCGGTTGGGGATTGCCAAAATAGCAGCTCCGCTTTTGAGGCGCTTGCAAGTTGAAGTCAATGAGGCCGTCAATCTTGGTGTTTTGCATAATAACGAAATGTTGACCATTGAACGGTTTACGCCAGATGATGAAAATATCAAAATTGTTGTTAAAACCAAGCTACCCGCCTATTGTACCGCGCTGGGAAAGGTTTTGCTGGCGGGGCTCGATCAGCGCAGTTTTGAACGCTATCTCACTGAAACGAAATTCACTGCATTTACCTCCAGAACCGTCACTGACCCGGCAGCACTCAGACGTATGATTATTGAAGTTCGAGAACTTGGTTATGCTATTGATGACCGTGAACTTGATAATAATATCCGCTCTGTCGCGACCCCTCTGCACGATGACAGCGGGATGGTGGTGGCAGGAATTTCAGTCAGTGCCGCAGTCACTCGTTTGGATGAAGAGCGTCTTGATGCTGCAAAGCAAATGCTATTGCAGGCCACCGAAGATATTGAACTCGCACTGGGGCACAAGTCTTAAACGAAATCCTCTTCCTTGAATTCCCTTCTCATTCTGATCCGTGGAACCTTGTGTTCTTGCCACTGAAGTATCTATCTTTTTCCCATGTCTGCTGATACGAACGACCCACCAAACTATCCGATCAAAAGTTCTTTCCAGCAAAATTGATGATCGCCTAACGCTCAAATGATCTGAAAATCGACGGAGTGTTCTTCCTGCCGAATTTCACATTGAGAAACCTGTCTAAAAATAAGATTCGCCAACTCCTCCTTAATGGCTCCTGATCTGCGACCAATTCAATTGTTATTGAGAATCAATTTGAGATGACAGGTGGGCCCTAGCGCGCCGATCTCTTATTTCAGATTTCAATGAAATCAGTATGTTGAAGATTATTCGTCTTGTGGAAGTGTTGGCTTGCTTGTTGCAGTCCAATATATAGACTGACGATTCATATAGTGAACTTGGACCCATCCTTGATCTCGAATATTTATGAAACCAACAGAGTCATGCTGGGCACCGATATTCTGTTTTCGGCAGGGACAGAACGCGTAACTCAGCAATGGGTGATCTTTGGCCTTCAAACAATAGGGGAAGGATAAAATCGTATGAAGAAAGAATGGAAAAGCAAAAACGCAGACGGCTCATATACGGTAAGAACCTGTGGTTGGTCACCTCCGGGTGAGCACCCGGTTGGCTGTGGAATGAAGCTCACGGTCAAAGATGGTCGATTGGTGAATGTCGAAGGGGATGAAGAGCATCCCATCACCAATGGTCGACTTTGTGTCAGATGTTTATCTCTGCCTGAGTATGTCCACCATCCGAAACGCATTACGACACCGATGAAGCGAGCCCGCGAAGACCGTGGTCAGGATAAATGGGTACCCATTTCTTGGGATGAAGCCTGGGATATTATCATTCCCAAAATCAACCAGATTAAGAAAGACCATGGCGCTGAATCGATCATTGTTTTCGGCGGGACCGGCCGCGAGGCATGTCTCTATTATTACCCGCTGGCTTTTGCGTCAATCGGAACTCCAAACGTCAGCCAACCGATCAGCGGATGGTCATGCTATGGACCGCGTTGCGCTATCACTGATTTTATTCTGGGTGCCGGTTATCCGGAAATTGATTTTGCCGGGAACTACCCCGATCGTTATGAAAACCCCAACTTCAAACTTCCTGAATACGTGGTCACTTGGGGTAAGAATCCTCTTTACTCCAATCCCGATGGATTTTTTGGTCATGCCATCATTGACATGATGAAGCGCGGCACAAAAATCATCTGCATTGATCCGCGGATAACCTGGCTGGGAACCAGAGCAGAACATGTCTGTCAACTGCGGCCTGGCACCGATACCGCTTTGGCTCTCGGGTTTCTTAACGTCATCATCAATGAAGATTTATACGATAAAGAGTTCGTTGAAAAGTGGTGCTACGGCTTCGATGAGCTTAAGGAACGCGTTCAGCAATATCCGCCGGACAAGGTGGCAGCCATTACCTGGGTGCCAAAGACCCTTATTATTGAGGTCGCCCGCAAGATGGCGTTGGCTAAACCGACTTCGATTCAGTGGGGCTTGGCTGTTGACATGAATCCGAACGGAGTCCAGCTGGGCCATTCGATTCTTGCTCTGACCGCAATTACCGGCAACCTTGATGTTCCGGGTGGTTTGACTCTGGGACCACCCTCGTCCCTGCTTGGCAAGTGGCGGATGGAGACCCGTCGCAACTTGACTGATGAACTTTGGGAAAAGCGGCTCGGCGCCAAAGAATGGCCGGCTGTCGGTGCTGCAATGGCAACGACCCATCCGGATGAAACCCTGGATACTCTTGAGACAGGAAAACCCTATAAAATTCGTATGGCCTGGATCAACAGTACCAATGTTCTGGCTCCTTCAAGTGCGGTCCAGCCTGCGCGTTGGTATAAAGCATTGCAAGAGATGGAGCTGATTGTTGCACAGGACCTGTTCCATAATCCGACCACCATGGCCCTCGCCGATATCTTTCTCCCGTTACCGACATTCGCTGAGCACAACGGCGTTGTGATTACCAATTACGGACGCAATGCCATAACTCTGGGCGCCATGAACGAAGCGTTGCGGGTTGGGGATACCAAATCTGACCTGGAAGTCTGCATGGAGTTGGGAAAACGTTTGCATCCTGATATGTGGCCTTTTGAGACAGTTCAGGATTTCTTTACCAATCAGCTCAAACCGGAACTGGGAATAGACTTTGAAGGGCTGAGCGAGCTCGGCGTCTATCAGCCGAAATATACCTATCGCAAGCATGAAAAAGGCCTGTTGCGGATGGATGGTGAGCCTGGCTTCAATACCGTCACCGGGCTGGTAGAGCTTTCATCCACCCTGTTCCCCAATTGGGGTGAGGATGCGCTTCCCTATTACCAGGAGCCCCCCTATGGTCCGGTTTCAACGCCTGAACTGTTTAACGAATATCCGCTGATTATGACTTCAGGAGCGCGTAAAACCACCTCGTTCCACTCCGAACACCGACAGATAGACTCCTTGCGTGAGATTGACCCTTACCCGGTCGTAGAATTTCACCCAGAAACAGCGCAGAAGTTGAATATTAAGGAGAAGGACTGGGTCGAACTGGAAAACATGCTGGGCAAATGTCGGATGCAGGCACATTTGACCCCGACGATTCACCCCCGGGTCTGTCATGCGACTCATGGGTGGTGGTATCCGGAGAAAAAAGGTGAAGCACCAACCTTGTTTGGTGTCTGGGATGCCAACTTAAATACCATGATTCCTCACAAGACAATTGGAAAATTGGGATTTGGTGCACCTTATAAACAGATGATCTGTAAAGCCAAACGCGTTGAAAGTTCAACGATAGAAAATTGACGTGTCCGCACTGCGATTCGGCAGAGATTCTCTGCCGAATCGCTCATTTCTAAAACCAAAGATTTTTTATCTGGGTTTATTCGATAGAGAGGAAGTCATGGCTAAAAACGGTTTACTTATCAATTACCAGTACTGCACTGGCTGTCATAGTTGCGAAGTCGCTTGCAAAAATGTTCTTAAACTTCCGCGTGGACAATGGGGAATCAAGCTCTTGGAAAACGGTCCATGGGAGGTGACTCCGGGCAAATTTGAATGGGATTACATCCCGACACCAACCCAGCTCTGTGACCTTTGTTCCGATCGGGTTGCGGAGGGTAAAAAGCCCACCTGTGTCCATCACTGTCTTAGCCAATGCATGGAATATGGGCCAATTACGGAGTTAGCGGAAAGAATGTCCGAATTGGGCAGTAAAACCGCTTTGTTTATCCCTTAAAGAAATGAGCCCGGCTCGTTGAGGATGTCACATGTGGGATGTCTTGAAGGCAAAACTCTTGCGCTAGGTTGACAACGAAAAATCAACGGAATTAAGAGGATTTCATATGAATAATAAGAAGTGGGTTGGCCTGATAGCCGCAATCTTGGTTGTTGTTCTCGCTTATTTTCTGCCAACAGGGGCAAATCTTTCGCAGCCTGGCAAAATGTCTTTGGCGATTTTGGTTGCCGGAATTGTTCTCTGGGTTATGGAGGTCATGCCGCTGGCTGTGACAGCCTTTTTGCTGATGGTGTGTCTGCCTTATTTTGGAATACTCGATTGGCATACAACCTGGGCGAAATTCATTAGCCCGGTTATCTTTTTTGTCATCGCAACCTTTGCCATAACTGTTGCGCTGCTAAAAACCAATCTGGCAACCCGTATTGCCGGCATCCTCATCCGCTGGTCCAAAGGGGAGTCAAAAAAGCTCGTGCTTGGATTTATTGTCGGAACCGCATTGCTTTCGTCCGTCTGTAACAATGTGCCATCGTGCTCGCTGTTTATGGGACTGGCATTATCGATTCTGTCGGCAAATGGCTCTTCTCCCGGGCAAAGCAATTTAGGCAAATGCTTAATGATTGGTGTCCCGTTCGGCGCTATGCTGGGAGGCGCCATGACCCCGGCAGGAACGTCCATCAATATTATGGCGATGGGGCTTTTGAAACAGGGCGTCGGGATAGACATATCCTTTCTTGACTGGATGCTTTTCGGGGTTCCATTCGCGATTCTGATGATTCCTTTTTGCTGGCTGTCTCTGGTCCTTATTTTCAAGCCGGAACCGGTCAGCAAAGAAGCGATCGATTCAATCAATGAATTGGTTGCCAAGACCGGGAAATTAGAGAAAAACGAGAAAAAAATTCTTGTCATTATCATAGCGTTGCTGGTGCTCTGGATAGCAAGCACATGGATTTCCTGGCTTGATGCGACCGGGATCGCGGTGATGGGCCTGGTTGCCATGTTCTTCCCTGGGATCGAAGTGATTACCTGGGATGAATTCGTCAAGGGCGTTTCGTGGGAAGTAGTGATTATGATTGGCGGTGTCCAATCGGTGGCATCCGGGATTTTGGCGACAGGTGCCGCATCCTGGCTGGTCCATACCGCCCTTGCTGATTCCGCCGTCTGGGGTGGAACGATACTGGCAGGGGCCGTTGCTACTGTTGTGAGTATTCTCCATGTCGTGTGTCCGGTCGGGCCGGCCATTGCCGGCATGGCAACCGTGCCTATCGCGGAGCTGGCGAAACTGGCTGGAGCTAGCCCGATCGTATTTACGGTCATCGTTGGTTTTGGTGCGGCAATAACCTTTATCCTGCCGCTGGATTGTGTGCCGCTGATCACTTATGGAAAAGGTTATTATCGGATGGGAGAGATGGTCAAGGCAGGTCTCTTCCCAACCCTCTGTCTGATTGTCATCAGTGCGCTGCTAATGCCGCTGATCGGGCAGATGGTTGGATTATAAAATTGTGACGATAAGGTTGCTGATTATCCGCGCCGGGAATAAATCCGGCGCGGAAATTTTCAGGAATCTGTTTGGCTTTAGGCCGCTTCGCTCTGAACCGTGGCATTTCCACGGGTTTTCAGCTTACTGGCTCCGGCCAGAATCAAGCCGAGGAAGATCGACATGAAGGCTGCGCAGAGAATGCGGTATTCAGCCGGGACCATAAAGGTAATGAAGTTCGCGAAGATCCAGAAAAAGGTCAGGGTCTTTACCATGACAAAACCAACCAGATTGACATAATCAATTTTGGTCAGAACTTCTGTCAACGAGAGGCTGATTTTCTTGGGTCCGAAACGATGATCAATATAGGTATCGGTGCAGCGATGAAACAGCATAAACGTAGGACCAAATGCATAGGTTGCAATAAAACTGGTGTAAAAGGCTTTGAGAACTTGAGAGCCTTCGCCAGGGAGGATGCCTGACTTCATGAGAAATATCGTTCCTGCAACAAAAACATTAAACATGACCATCATGCAGATGCCGATGAAGCCCCAGACGCAGATTCGTGCCGTAAGACCATCAGGTTTGATCCAGTCTCCAGCCAGAATTCTTCTTCCCAGAAGTTCACCCATGGTTGCCAGAAGGCCATACTTGATAAAAGACATGATGTAGGGATGGGCGTGGGTCGTATTGACGAAAATTGCATTGGTGTTGGGAAATAGTAAAAACAAAATGACGCCAGCAATAATTAAAATCCAGATAAAATCACCTTTTTTCATTCATTCCTCCCTGTGGCTTAGATAATTAAACGGGTGTATGGAGCAAAACAGTTTCATCTTTATGGAAACAGGTTGTTGGAAGATTTAGCTGGTTTGGCAATCAGGGTTGTGATTCTGTGGAATCACTAAATTCAGGCCCTTCTTCAGCAATAAAAATGCCATTTGACTCTTCCATACGCTGAATTTTTCTGAAGGATAAAAGTCTCTATATCCTGAATAGGGAGTTTTCATCTGAAACAACTCTTTTCCGTTGTCGTGACGTCAATTGGCAGGCTTTCTTTTGCGGTGAAACGGTGTACGCTTCTGCACAAGTTCTTGATTTCCTTGCCACAACGAAAAATTTCTTGTTTTCAGTCTGAAAACTTAATGATCGCAGCAAGAGTTTGAGGATGGGCAACTCGGGAGAATTCTTTTGGGAATTTGTTGGCGCTGCTTTCAGGTGGGATGACCAGCGGCATGTAGTAAAAAAAGATTTTTGATTTTTGTTTGTTTCAGAATGAGAAAAATCAGGCCTTTGGAAAAACCTCCGAAGAGGTGAATGAATGGTTATTATTATTTATAAAATTTAATTGACAAAAACTATATTTTCTTCTAGGCTGAACTCCTCTTTCTGTCGGTTTCCATCCTTTCATTCCGCCCAGAAACGTTGCTGCGGATCCGTGTGTCTTTTCTCAGATACCAAAAATAATCATCTGAAAATCAGCAAATAGCTCAATTTGATACCGGCCATCGGCTATTGGATATGGCGGATTTGAACGCATTTTTGCGTTAACCAGCATTGCAAGGAGATGGAAGATGAGATTGAAATTAGGTATTCGAAATAAATTACTCCTCCCGATAACCTTTATCATGATTGCCGGAATGTTGATTTCGGCGATCATGTCTTACAATTATACGAAAAACGCCATCACCTCGGCCGTGGGCGCAAATATGCTTGATACCGTTGATTCCAGCCGGAAGCAGGTGGCTGCCTGGGTTTTGAATTTGGAATCTGATTTGCACACCTTTTCCTTGAATCCTCTGTTTGAGCAAGTGCTTGATGATCCGAGCCTGGATACCAGACTGAACAAAATCCTTCAGCAGATCAAACAGGTTGCGCCCCAGTATGAAAATCTGGGATTGCTGGATCACACCGGGTTGCTCATTGCCGGCAGTAACCCCGCCATTGTTGGCAAATTAAGGTTGAACGAACGGGATTACTTTAAAGGTGCGATGAACGGAAACGCTGTGATTTCCCAGCCGGTTGTCAGCCGTGATACGGGGAATCCGATTTTTGTCGTATCGGTTCCACTGAAAAAGGATGGGACGATTCAGGGTGTCCTCTTTGCAGCTGTTGATTTATCCGGATTTTCGAAGACTTTTATCGATCCAATAAAAATTGGCGAAAAAGGTTATGCTTTCGTGACAGATAAAAGTGGTGTGCTGATCGCCCACCCTGACAAAAAGCGGATTCTCAAGGTTAATACCCGTGACTACACCATCGGCCAAAAAATGACCGACAAAACGAGTGCCAACAAAATCGTTTCTTACATTCTGGATGGAGAAAAGAAAATTCTGGCTTTTGCCGTTGATGAGATCACGGGCTGGACGATCGGAGTGACCGCTTCTCCTGAAGATATTTATTCGGCAGTGCTGAAAATACGCAATGTGAACGTGATCATGACCATTATTCTGGTGGTTGTCATTGGTTTGGTTCTTTTTATTCTGGTGACCCCGATTGTTAACGCCTTAAAAAAAGGCGTTGCTTTTGCTGACGCGGTCCGCTCTGGCGACACATCCATGCGGCTGGGAATGCAGCGTTCCGATGAACTTGGTCAGCTTAGTTCCGCACTGGATGCGATGGCCGATGGATTACAGGCCCGTGCAGAAAGGGTCGAGCAAGTCGCTGATGGGGATTTGAGCGTGAACATAGCCCTGCAGTCCGACCACGATACCCTTGGTCATGCACTGGTCAAGATGATCAAAAATCTCAATCAAAGCCTGGCCGAGGTCAATATGGTTGGTGAGCAGGTTGCTTCGGGAAGTACCCAGATTTCAGGAGCCGCACAATCGCTGTCCCAGGGTGGTTCGGAGTCGGCTGCGTCTCTGGAGGAAATCACCGCATCGGTGACGCAGATGGCCTCACAAAGCGAGGCCAATGCTGAAAATGCCTTGCAGGCGAAGAAGCTTTCCGCTTCCGCACAGGCATTTGCCGATCAGGGGAATAGTCGAATGAAAGATATGGTCCAGGCCATGACGAAAATTCAGGGGTCGAGCCAGAACATATCTAAAATCATCAAGACCATCGATGAGATTGCCTTCCAGACCAATTTGCTGGCGCTGAATGCGGCAGTTGAAGCGGCTCGGGCCGGTCAGCATGGCAAGGGTTTTGCCGTGGTTGCGGAAGAAGTCCGTAATCTTGCCGCACGCAGTGCCAAGGCCGCCAAAGAAACCGCCGAACTCATCGAAGGTTCGGTGACCTTGACGACAGATGGAGCGAATATCGCAAATCAAACCGCGACAGAGCTGGAAAATATTGTCAACGAAGTTCACAAGGTTACTGATCTGGTCACGGAAATTGCGGCGGTTTCCGAAGAGCAGGCGCAGGGGATCAGGCAAGTCAATGTCGGCCTTGGACAAATCGATGCGGTGACCCAGCAGAATATGGCTATGGCCGAAGAGAGCGCAGCATCTGCCGAAGAACTGGCGTCCCAGGCCGATCGTTTGCAGGCCATGTTGAGGCAGTTCCGTTTGACGGCCATAGAAGAGCAAAATTCAACCCGCTTGGGTGGTGGGGCATTAACGAAATCCGTGCAAAAAAGCATCGCATGAGCATAATATTGCAATAACCAATGGCGTTCCGTGTCCGCTGTCGATGGATACGGGACGCTGCCTTCTGCAGGCCGGTCTCAATATGCTACAGCACGTTTTAAATTGAGAGTCATCCCGGCAGGCTGGATTTCTTTCTTCCCTGTCCTAACCGTCGCTTCCATTTTGTTCCAATCACAAAGGCGATGATAATCGGCCCTGATAGCGGCGCTTTTGCCGGGTAAGCCCGTCGGCAATGAGCGGATTCCAGAGTTGGCATGTTTATCGCTTTATTCCCGGTTACGGAAAATACACTCCCGGGGTTTTTGCCAGGACTTGAGCGACAATGATAAGAATCTGTCGTTTTGCCTTTACGATCAGCAGTCTGAAGGAGGGTTTTGGCGTGACCGATTCAGGGCTTCGCGGACCGAAAAATGTTTGCCAGATGATTCTTGGCCCGGTGAAACTGATTATTCAATGGTGATTTGTCAGGAGCAGCGCGATGATCAAAGTTCCTTTAGGAGAAGCAGAAGGCCAGGTTCTCGGTTATGACATAACCGTTGTCGATGTGCAGAAAGGGCTGAAGGGAGTTGCCTTCAGTCGCGGCCATACGATTCGCAAGGAGGATCTGGCCGTTTTGGAACGCCTTGGAAAGCAGAACATTTATGTTTGGGAAGGCAGCGAAGAAGAAATCCACGAGGAAGAAGCCGCGCTGACCGTGGCACCGCTTATTGCCGGCCCCAATATCCGTTATGACGAGGCTCCCAAAGAAGGGAAGATCGGCTTTTATGCAACCTGCGCCGGGCTGTTCGAAGTTGATGTCGAGCGGCTGGAGCGGATCAATCGGCTGGCTATCCCTTCACTGCCGACCATTCATACCCACTTTCCCGTCCAAGCCAACAAACTGGTTGCCGCTTTCCGGATTATCCCGCTGACCTGCAAGCGCAAGCTGCTGGAACAGATCACCGCTGAACTGGATCGCCCCCTCTTGCGCATCAAACCCTATGTTGTAAAAAACGCTGCAATTCTGGTGACGGGAAGCGAAGTTTATCATCAGCGGGTCCGCGACGGTTTTACCCCCAAACTGACCGCAAAGCTTGCTGCCCTGGGAATCTCAGTTACCTCTGCCGAGGTTCTTCCCGATGATAAAATGATGATCAGCCGGGCGATTCGGGCTGCGGCGGAGAGTTGTGAACTGTTGTTGATCACCGGCGGGACCTCGGTCGATCCGGATGATATTACAACTGTGGCCATGCGTGAGGCCGGGGTGGTCTTCCCGCAGAAGGGTAATCCGGTTCAGCCGGGGAACAACCTCACGATCGGCTATGCCGACCAGAGTACGGTTTGCGCCATTCCGGCTGCGGCATTGCATTATGCTGCAACCGCCTTCGATATTTATCTGCCGCGGCTGGCCGCTGGGCAGCGGATCTTACCTGAAGAACTGGCTTTGACCGGTCACGGAGGGCTCTGTCATTTTTGTCCAGTCTGCCATTTTCCGATTTGTCCGTTCGGGAGAAACTGATTGCCATGAAGCGAGAATGTCAAAATTTATCCTGTTCCGAAGCCCTTGATCGCCTGTTGACAGTGGTCAGCCCGGTCAAAACCCAATGCCTGGAGATTGCGGAAGCCTGTGGTCATGTTCTGGCGGAAACAGTCAAAACGCCCCGTCCTTTTCCAGATACCCGGCGGAGCGCGGTCGATGGCTATGCTCTCGGGTCGTTGGCCGCTGACGATTTTGCATTGGTCGATACCTTGGCGGCTGAGGATATTCCACGTTCGGCGCTAAGTGGCAATGCTGCCGCAGCGGTCATGACCGGCGCGACCGTGCCGGCAGGTGCGCAGACCGTTGTTCGGGTGGAAGACGTGTTGCTGAAAGGGCATCAGGTCGAGCCAAAAGTCGAATTGGTTGCCGGTGCCAACATCAACGGGATCGGTGAAGAGGCCGAAAAGGGGCTGCCGGTTCTGGCCGCAGGGGAGCGGATGAACGCGGTTTCCCATAGTGTGCTGTGCTACCTGGGGGTGGACCAGGTCCAGGTCTTTCGGCGACCGCGCATCGGCATTTTGATTACCGGCAATGAGCTGCTGCGGCCGGGGCAACAGCACCGACCGGGGATGGTCTATGAGTGCAACAGTTCCCTGTTGCGGAATATGCTGAACAGAATGGGCATCGATGTTGTGGTCCGCGGACCGGTGGCCGACTCTCCGGAGGTCTTGTCCAAGGTTCTCGACCAACTGGCCTGGCAAAACGATCTGGTGGTCACGTCCGGCGGGGTGTCGATGGGGAAATTTGATTACATCCGGCCGCTGCTCAAGCAGAGTGGCTTTGAATTACTGGTCGATCGAACCAAAATAAAGCCGGGTCGACCGATGTTGGTCGCCCGTCGGGACCAGCAGCTGTTTTTCGGCATGCCAGGTTATCCGGCAGCCTTCCTGGTCAACCTGTTTGTGTATCTGGTCCCGGTGCTGCGCAAGCTGAGCGGTCTGCGCTCTATTCATCCGAGCTACCGTACTGCCCGCTTGAAAACAGCCGTGACTGGTCGAACCGGCCGGAGCGATATGATCCGCGTTCAGTTGGAGCAAAATGGTTCGGTGACTGAAGCAACCCCGTTGGAAAGTCAGTTAACCTCACACTTTATCAATATGGCCGACTGCAACGGATTGGTGGTTCTTGATGAGGATTGCGCAGGGCTGGCCGCCGGGACGGAAGTTCAGGTGCTGGACTTTGCTGCTGTTATCGGTTGAATTGCTGAGCTATAATAAGGAGCTACTATGAATATGCAAGAGCAGATCAACACCTGGAAGAAAGATCCGGAGTTTGTCAAAAGAGTCGGTATGATTCTTTGCCACAATGGAATTGTGCGTGGAACGACCCGTGAAGGGGGGAAGCCGGTCACTCGGGTCAGGGTCACTCCGGATCAGGACAAGATTGCCGTCCTGCGCGCCGAATATGAGCAGGCGCCGGGTATTTATCGGGTTGCCGTTGAGGCCCATGGCGGTGAATTGAACCCCGGTGATGATTTACTGTTCATTCTGGTGGCTGGCGATATTCGTGAGAATGTCAAGGCAACCCTGGCAGAATTGCTTGATCGCATCAAATCGGAAGCGGTTAAAAAAGAAGAATTTCTCGCCTGATCTGCGCGCTCGGCATGGGGATCTTGTGTTCCCGTGCCGGCTGGCTTTTTTACCTGGCAGCAGGCCCAACAGGAAATCTGTATGAGCAAAGCGATTGCTTTTGTCGCCCGTTTGTCGGGGACTGGCAAAACAACCCTGGTCGAAGCGGTCATTAGAATCCTGGCCGCACGCGGCTATCGGGTCGGGGCCATCAAGCATGACGCCCATGATTTTGAAATCGACAAGCCGGGTAAGGACAGCTACCGTTTTACTGCGGCCGGTGCCGCAACGACGGTGGTCGCGTCCCGCCGAAAAACCGCCGTAGTCAGGCAGAATCCGGATGCTCCCAAACTTGAATTCCTGCTCGACAGTTACTGTCGTGATTTGGATGTCGTCCTCGTCGAAGGGTTTAAGGGAGGATCTCTGCCCAAGATAGAAGTTCACCGGCAAGGGTTTTCCCCATCCCCAACCCTTGCCGAATCAGGCGCTTTGAGTCAGGTCGTCGCCATTGCCTGCGATGGTGATTGTAGCGAAACCGGTTTACCTCATCTGGATCTGAACGATCCCGAGGCGGTAGCGGATTTTGTCCTGCAACATGCCAGGTTGATTTAAACCATTTTTACCCGCCTTTTTACCGCCGGTTCTCGCTGATTTTCAACCTTTTTCAGCCTTATTCGACTGCAATGTCCTGCCTTTTGCCCTGCCCGGATCGAGCCTTTGTCATTGACTGACAGAGGATTTACGTTAAAGTGGCAGCATTGAAATAATCCCTTTAGTAAGCAAATGTTATTGAGAAAACTGATGTCGAAATTCAATTCCCGGATTTGGGGCTCCTTGTTGGCCGTCGCTTTGTTTGGCGCCGCACTGTGGGTGTTGCATCGTTCCCTTGGTGCGTTTCATTATCAAGATATTGTCCGCCAGTTGCATACCATCCCTGCAAACAGCTTGATGATGGCGCTGGTGCTGACCGGCTGCAGCTATCTGGTGTTGACCACTTACGATCTTTTGGCCGTCCGCTATATCAACCGCAAGTTGGCGATACCGAAAGTGATGCTGGCTTCCTTCGCGAGCTATGCTCTGAGTAACAATATCGGCCTGTCTCTGTTGATGGCGGGTTCGGTCCGCTACCGCTTTTATTCGACCTGGGGTTTGTCGGCCGAAGAGATTTTGCGCCTGGTCGGATTTACCGTGGTGACCTTCTGGATGGGCCTCTTGACTGTGGGCGGTGGGGTCTTTGTTTTCAGTTCCCTAAGCTTGTCACAAGTGTCAGGTTTGGCATTTATATCTGTCCATGCGCTGGGCTGGATCTTTCTTGCTTTGGTCTTTTCCTACCTGCTGGTCCTTAAGGTGCGAAAAACTCCGCTCCGTTTGCGATCCTGGATCTTCAGTTTGCCGACCTTCTCTCTGGGGGGAGCCCAACTGGTCATCGGAACCCTTGACTGGATTCTGGCCGGCAGTGTCCTTTATGTGCTTATTCCGCCTTCCTCACCGGTGACGTTTGCCCAGTTTCTTGGGGTTTATCTGCTCGCTCAAATTGTGGCTCTGATCAGTCATGTGCCGGGTGGGTTGGGGGTGTTCGAGTCGGTTATTTTGCTCTTTCTCCCGGGAATTCCCGCTGCTGCGCTGCTTGGCAGTCTCCTGCTTTACCGGGGTATTTATTACCTGCTGCCGCTGGCGCTGGCCACTCTGGTCCTGGTCGGCACGGAAATGTACGCTCGGCGGCGCGTTGTCAGTCGCCTGGTGAAGGCTGCTGGTCAGTGGGGCGGGCTGATGGTTCCTCAGCTGCTGGCTCTTTCCACCTTTGTTGCCGGGGCGATCCTGCTGTTTTCCGGCGCGACTCCGGCGGAACCCCAGCGACTCCACTGGTTGAAGGAATTTTTGCCACTCCCGGTCATGGAAATTTCCCACTTCTTAGGCAGCCTGATCGGGGCGGTCCTGCTGTTGCTGGCCAGGGGGATTCAGCGCCGGCTGGATGCAGCGTATTTGTTGACCGCGGGATTGCTCGCGGCCGGGAGTGTGTTTTCACTGCTCAAAGGAGTGGATTACGAAGAGGCCTTACTGCTTGGAGGGATGCTGCTGGCACTGCTGCCCTGCCATCGGTATTTCTACCGCAAATCTTCGCTGCTGGGGGAATCGTTCAGCCTGGAATGGATCGTGACCATCCTGATCGTGTTCAGCTGTTCGGCCTGGCTCGGTTTTTTTGCTTACAAGCACGTCGCCTATTCCCATGAACTATGGTGGCACTTCTCCTTCCACGGAGATGCGCCCAGGTTTCTCCGGGCGGTCGTCGGGGCCGGCGCCTTTCTCCTTCTGTTCGGCCTGGTCAGGCTGCTCAAGCCCGCCAAAGTTGAACCGCAACTGCCGGATGCGGTAGGGTTGGAGCAAGCCCGCCAGGTTATCGACAGCGTTCCCGAGACTGCAGCCAACCTGGCCCTGCTGGGAGATAAAGCTTTGCTGTTCTCAGCGCAGCGGGATGGTTTTGTCATGTATGGCATTGAGAAACGCTCCTGGATTGCCCTTGGTGACCCGGTTGGATCTCTTGATGTGGCCCGTGATTTGGCTTGGCAGTTTCGTGAGCTGGTGGAACAAAACGGTGGGCAGACCATCTTTTACGAGGTCGGTCCAAAGCTGATGCATATCTATCTGGACATGGGCTTGATGCTGTTCAAGCTTGGCGAAACCGCCCGGGTCCCCTTGGCCGACTTTTCTCTGGAGGGGAAAAAGCGCAGCAGTCTGCGCTACACCAAACGGCATCTGGAAAAAGAAGGGTACTGTTTTGAGGTTATTCCGGCTCCGCCAAGCGGCGCACTGCTGACTGAAATCAAAGCGGTGTCCGATGCCTGGCTCGGGACCAAGAATGTCCGTGAAAAAGGGTTTTCCTTGGGGTTTTTCGATACTTCTTACCTTGCTAATTTTCCCCTTGCCGTGGTCAGGCGGCATGATGAAATCATTGCTTTTGCCAATTTATGGCCCGGGCCCGACCAGGAAGAATTATCCATCGACCTGATGCGCTTTCGCCCGGAGAGCCCTAGTGGGATCATGGATTTTCTCTTTGTTAATCTGCTGCTGTGGGGGCAGGAGCAAGGTTATCGGTTCTTCGATCTGGGCATGGCTCCTTTGTCGGGGATGGAAAATCGCCCCTTTGCACCGGTCTGGCATCGGATCGGCGCTTTTGTTTTCAGGCAGGGCGAGCATTTTTACAATTTTGAAGGCCTGCGCGCCTATAAACAGAAGTTCAATCCGCTCTGGGAGCCGCGCTATCTCGCCTGTCCGGGCGGACTGGCGCTGCCGCAGGCGTTGCTGAATGTGTCCACGTTGATCAGCGGAGGGATCAAGGGGCTTATCGGCAGGTAGCCAGGAAAATCGTGCCGGACACGAATGATGGACAACTTGGGTAAAATTGATAAGAGCCAGGTGCAATCGGGTTGCTGAAATTATTTGTGCATTGCTCTTTTATCGCCAGGGCTGCTGCCGGAAGCTATTGCAAGGGAGGTCTCTATGTCCGAAGAATCGATTTTTTTTCTGCCGGTCAAGGACTACTGTCACCGCGGTTTGATCACCTGTCAGCTCACTGATCGAGTGGTTGACGCTGCCCTGATGATGCGCAGCAAAGAGATCTCCAGCTTGATCGCTTGCGACGAGCATGGGCAACCGATCGGAATCATGACCGACCGCGATCTGCGCAGCAAAGTGGTCGCCGAAGGCAAGGATCCTGCCACCTTAACGGTTGCCCAGGTCATGACCGCTCCGGTGATCTCCGTGACGGAACACGACTCCCTTTTTGACGTCCTCTATTGTATGTCCCGGCACCGCATTCACCGGGTTGGGGTGGTCGATCAGCACAATACCCTGGTCGGGATCATCAATGAATCGGATATTATCCGCCTGCAGAACCGTTCCCCGCAACGTTTGCTGCGGGCCATCGATGAAGCGGGAAAGATTGCCGAACTGAAGACCATTCATGGGGAAACGCAGCAGCTGGTGGTGTTTTTAAGCCGCAGCGGGGTGCCGACCAATCAGCTGATCCGGCTCATTTCACTGTTGAACGATCAGTTGTCCGACAAACTGGTCAAACTGCTCAAACGCGGCCGTTTCGCAGAGATGGGGCGGAACAGTGCCTTCCTGGTTCTGGGCAGTGAGGGGCGGCGTGAGCAGACCCTGAAAACCGATCAGGACAATGCCATGATCTATGCCGATGACGTCACGGCCGAAGAACTGACTGACATCGAAGCGTTTTCCCATTTACTGATTGATGCGCTGATCGAAATCGGGGTGCCCGAATGTCCCGGCGGAATCATGGCGCGCAATGACTTCTGGCGGCGTTCGCTCAGCCAATGGCAGGATGCCATCGACGGCTGGATCGCGTCTCCCAGTGGCAAAAATATCCTCAATTTCAGCATGTTTTCAGATATGCGGACTCTCTGTGGTAATGTCGCCCTGGAGCGGGATTTGCGCGCTCATGTGATCCGCAGGGCTGAAGAAAATACCATTTTTCTGGCCCGGATGGCCGCTAATGTCTGCCGTTTTGTGCCGCCCCTCGGCTGGTTTGGACGGATCAAGACCGAATCCGGTGGGAAATATGCCGGCCAACTCGACCTGAAGAAGGCGGGGATTTTTGCCCTCACTGAAGGGGTTAAGACCCTGGCCTTGAGCATTGGTGTCCTGGGCGGGAATACCCATGACAAATTATTGCTTTTACAGGACCGCGGGGTTCTCAGCCAGCAGCAGGTTAACGATATCGATGCCAGTTTTTATTTGCTGACTTTTTTACGTCTGCGCAGCCAGGTTGCGGATCATGTCGCCGGGCGGGAAATCAGCAATCATATTTTTCCTGCGGCCCTGGATCGGGTTGAGCAGGGCCGGCTCAAGTTGGCCCTGGAGGTGGTCGATTCTTTTGAAGGCATGCTCAAACAACATTTTCAACTCGATATGCTCAGAGGGTAGTGTGCCGGGCATTCCCGCCTTGTCGGGAATCCCCTGCATGTCTCCTTCTGGCTGCGACCAGCCATGAGCGATTTATCCAAACCGCCATTTGCCATCCGTAACGTCCGTTTGTTCCTCGCTTTTAGGGTGCTGTTCAACGCGCGTTTTTACTATCCGGTCTTCTCCGTCCTGTTTCTCGATTTCGGCCTCACCCTGGCCCAGTTTGCCCTGCTGAATGTGGTGTGGGCGGTCAGTATTGTGGTTTGTGAGGTTCCTTCCGGGGCTCTGGCCGATATCCTCGGTCGCCGAAATCTGCTCGTCCTGGCTGGCGGGTTGATGGTGGTCGAAATCATGCTTTGGGCCTTTGTTCCGCGTGACAATCTGCACCTGCTGTTCTGGGTGTTCGTCCTTAATCGGATCTTGAGTGGAATGGCCGAGGCGGCGGCTAGTGGTGCCGATGAAGCACTGGCTTATGACAGTTTGGTCCGCTATGGCAATCCGGCCGATTGGAGCCGGGTTCTGGAACGGCAGATTCAGTTGCAGTCCGCAGGGTTTGTCATGGTCATGACCCTGGGGGGCTTGGTTTATGATCCGCATTTTGTGCAAGGGGCTCTGCACCTGGTCGGTTTTGATGCGACCGTCACTCGGGCCGCGACGTTGCGGTTACCGATTTATCTGACCTTGGCGACGGCCGTACTGACCTTGCTGTCCGCGCTGGGGATGCAGGAGGTGTCCGACTCTCAGCAGCGAGCGGCGGCAAGCCCGTCCCTGCTGGCCGAGTCATTGAAGCTGATCTGGCAGGCTGCCCGCTGGATCTTTCGAACGCCGCTGGTTCTTGGGCTGATGCTGTTTGGTTTGTTGTATGACAGTGTGGTGCGGATGCTGCTGACCATGGCCAGTCAGTATTACCGTCTGATCGGGGTTCCAGAGGCCTGGTTCGGAGCGCTGGGTTCCCTCCTTGCGCTAAGCGGTCTGGTGATGCCTGTTTTGGCCAGACGGCTGGTCACCAGGTGTTCCCTGGCTTTCAATCTGCTGCTGATCGCCGGAATCATCCTGGCTGGGTTGGTCGGGATGGCGCAGCTGCAAAACTATGCCGGTCTGGCGCCGGCGCTGTTGCTGTTTGGCAGTTTCAACCTGGTGGGGTTTTTCTTGAGTTACTATCTGAATCGCTTGACTGACTCAGCGCAGCGGGCGACGGTCCTCAGTTTCAAAGGCTTGTTTCTGAATCTTGGCTATGGGATGATCGGGCTGCTTTATTCTTTCCTGCTCGCTTTGTTGCGCGGGCAAGTTCCGCCAAGCGTTGGCGCTGTTCAGGAAGAGCTGCTGAAAAACCGGATCTTTGCCGAATCATTACCCTGGTTCGGCTGGTATTTCGGCATTTGTTTTTTGCTCTTGCTCGGCTGTTTTACCAGGACTTTTTATCGCAGCCGGTCTTTTCGCGAGGCCTTGAAAAGACCCTGATGTTAAACACTCATCGCGATGCCCGGGTGAGGCTGATGATGTCCCAATGTAGCTCTGTGCTTCTACGTGTTGTTTTATTTCTATTTGGAGCTGCCTGTGTGCTGCTTCCTGCCTGTACTCCCCCCGTGGAGACCTCGGCTCCTGAGCCGGTGGCCGACCCGATTGCGGCATTGATCGATGAGCCCGCTCAGGTGCAGCCATCCTTACGGCATATGGGGTTTTCCGTGCAGGTCGGAGCCTTCAGCCAACAGGAAAATGCGGTCCGTCTGGAGCAAGCTCTCAAAATGCAGGGTCTGGACGCTTATTCCTTTCTTCACGAGTCGGGCCTCTACAAGGTCCGTTTCGGTGATCAGCAGGATTATCAGTCGGCACGGCAACTCGCCGAAAAAATGCGCGATCAGGGGATCATTGAGCGATTTTTTATTGTTACGCCGGCAGATTATTCCGTGGCCCGGATGGGGGCCGATAAACCTGATGCGTTGCGCCTGGAATTGGTCCGCACCGCGAAGCGATTTCTCGGTGTTCCTTATCGCTGGGGCGGCGAGGACAGTACCAATGGTTTTGACTGCAGCGGGTTGACCATGGTCAGCTATCGCCTGAACGGCCTGGATTTGCCACGCAATTCCAGGGCTCAGTTTCAAGCCGGGCGAGCGGTTGAGAAAGCTCGCTTAAAGCAGGGCGACCTGGTGTTTTTCGCGACCAAGGGCGGGACACGGGTGACTCATGTGGGGATGTATGTCGGGGATGGAAAATTCATTCATGCCCCCCGCACCGGACAGACGATTCGGATCTCCAGCCTGTCCAGTCGATATTTCCGACGGACCTATGTCGGCGGACGGACATACCTGTAGCCAGCAGTGGGTTTGGCTGGAATCGGTTTAAGGGTAGGCCTGTACCCAGGCCACAGCCCGCTCCAGGTCTGAAAACAGCCTGATGTTGAGCCCTTTATCGAACAGAATCTTTTGCAGCAGCAGCTCATTCCTTTGGTACGCTATGGCTGTGACCAGCGCCATTTTGCGCAAGGGCGAGCGGTTTTTGTAGCGCAGGATGGTTTCCGCGACCAGGTCCAGACTCATTTTCTCAGCGGCACAGGAAATCCCCCGTTTATCAATGACCAGCCCGGTACACTGGGCATCTTCCAACTTGCTCAGGATGGGTCGGTAAAGGCGATCAATGCATTTTTCGCAATGGGACGTGCCACTGCAGGTGACAAGCATGCATTCATCCAGGATTTCGTAGCGCCAATGGAAGGAAGGATGGCCTTCGTTGGAGGTATCTGTCTGCTGAGAAATATTCATGAGGAGTTCTTTCCGATCCGCATGGCAATAATTCTTTCCCTCGCCTGATAGCCTTACTCCTGAAATATAACTGAGTTTCCGAAAAGACTACAAGAGCTTGCCTGCGCGGAGAAAAGGGAGGTTTTCTCTTTTCAGGCTTGAGTTCCTGGTGGGGAGTGCTCGTTGTTCCAGCGGTTACTATAAAAAGCACTGTGAAAATAATCATTTGTGGTTCGGTTTTGGATTCGTCGGCGGTGTTTCCAAAAACTCCATATCACACAGTTATCAGGTGCGCTAATCAGGGTATTAGAAACTTTCGTTAAAAACCTGCAGGCAATGTCAATCGAGGGATTCAGAATGGGACGGAGGCTCGCTATCACGGTGACGTCCGGAGCTGTTTGAGCAGCTCCGGACGACGCAGGTATTACTTGAGATTGTCGAGATCATGGGCCGTGTTATGACAGTTTCCGCACAACGGGAATTTGGCGTGAATTCCCGGCGCATGCGGGGTACCATGACAATCACTGCATTGCGGGGTGGTCTGATGCTTGTCCTGGTGGCATTCGACACAGTTGAGACTGTGATGTTTGGTTTTGGTTGCCATGAGCTGATCATAGGCATTGCTATGGCAGGCCGCGCAGAGAGTGCTCGGGGTTGATTCCGGGTAAGCCAGGACAGTCGGAGCGTGAGCCGCATGGCAGGTCGCACAGTCGGCCTGGGCCATCTCTGTGGAATGCGGGTCGTGACAGGACGTACAGGCGGGAATTTCACCATGTTTTTCGGCATGGCAGAAGTTGCATGAAAACTCGCTGTGACGACTGGGGTTGGCCTCCATTTGCGCATTTTGTTCGCTGTGGCAGGTCAGACATTCGGCTTTCAATTCTCCGCTGAGGTTGATCTGGAGCGGCTGGTGCGGGTTATGACAATTGCTGCATTCCGCCAGGGCATAATGATCACTCCCCTCATGACATTGGCTGCACGCCGGAATGTTGTTGGCGCTGGCCGGTCGGTGACCGCTGTGGCAGTCGAGACAGTCCACCTGCTTTTTGTGGGCAGCACCGGCGTCAGCGATTTGTTGTGATTCAACCTCATGACATTTGCCGCAGTCGTCAACGGAAAGGGTCGGGGCTGCAGCAACCGGATGGCCAAAGCCGAATAGCAGGGCTGAGCTTAGAATGAACAGGGGCAGGCAGCGATTTTTCATTTCAAAGTCACCTCCAGGTTGGGAATATGGCAATTTGGCAGCTTAGTATTTTTGCTGCATCACAGTTGACATGGTCCTTCAGGGGGAGGTGGCCAAAAAACAGAAATAGCAATCACCCCGGCCCTCGAATAAATGAAAAATTATTGTTATCTGCAAGAAACAAACCAAGGAGGATTGAGAAAAATATCAATGATATTAGTATATTGAATCCATGATAATGGAGTTTTTCTGAGTGTTTTCCCGGTAACTATGGATATGGCCAGATCGGACCTGGTAAAATCCCCAGAGAGAGAGTTATTTTTTCAGGTATGATTAGTGTTGGATTGATTGTCGGGCGGTGGGTTATTGTCCTGCCATGGTTGTGATGAGATGGGGGTAACCACAATTCGATTTCATTGGCAAGGTTGTCCTTTGTTCTTGTGCTCTTCTGACCCTTAGATCTGTGGGGCTATAGCAAGCCGGCACAATCTGGAGGTGTGATCTTTTACCGATTGTGTTGCTCTTTTTACTACGGTCTTTGCGGATAAAAAGATGAACAAGTTTGCAATAATCGCTGACGATCAAACCGGGGCAGGCGATTCCGGCGTGCACTTTGCCCTGGCTGGCAAGCCGCTGGCTTTGATTCTGGATTTTGCGGCTATGGAGGGGGAGTTAGCCGCCTTCAACAGGGTTGTTATCTCGACCGACAGCAGGTTTCTGGATGGTGTGGCTGCGGCCAGGCAGGTCGAGACGGTTGTTAAACGTTGCCTTGCGGCCGGTTTTAACAAATTTTTCAAGAAGATCGATTCAACCATGCGTGGCAATACCGGCAGCGAGATCACGGCAATGCTTGCTGCGACTCAATGCACTGCCGCCTTGATTTGCCCGGCAATTCCAAAACAAGGGCGGATCTGTCGCAATGCCGAGATCCTGGTTAATGGTCTGCCTCTGGCTGAATCCGCCATGGGACAGGATCCGTTTCATCCCCTGACGACTTCGGCCATTGCCGAGTTGCTCGGCCGGCAAAGCAATTTACCCAGTTGTCACCTCTCGCTGGCGGATGTTCGCGGCAGCGTAGAAGCATTACTTGCCAAAGTGGATAGTGCTCTGGCCCGCGGTTGTCGTTTGCTCATTGCTGACGCGGTGGAGCAAAACGACTTGCACAAATTGGCCGAACTGCTGGCAATTAAGACTGAATTGTTGCCGGTTGGAGCGGCGGGATTGGCTGAGGCGATCTCGGCGCAGGAAATAAGCGCGGGCTGCATAGCGGATTGCGCGGAACAAGCCGAAGGACGAATGCTGGCAGTGGTCGGCAGTTTGACGGATATCTCCAGAACTCAGGCAGATATTGCCGGCACCAGCGGAGCTTTTCAGGTGCTTGAGTTTGATGCTGTTGCTGGCCGGGCCGACCTGGACAGGGAAATAAATCGTTTAATCGCTGAAATTCAGAACGCCCCGCGAAAACATCTGTTGTTGCGGACTCAACGCCCGAATGGCAAGGAAGGCCAGACGACAGTGGACGGAGAACTGGTTGCCGAACTGCTGGGGCAGGTCGCCCGGGCAATCTGTCTGCAAGGGGCCTGTCGCATTGTCTTCGCAACCGGGGGGAGTACCAGTATGGGGGTCGCGAAAGCGTTGGGAATCAATGCCGTGACCATTGAAAGAGAGTTGTTGCCGGGGGTTGTGCTCGGCTCCTGTCGCGCTCCGGGAATGCAGGTGCGTTGGTTTATTACCAAATCCGGCGGCTTCGGCCATGGCCGAACCTTGCAAGAGTTGGCGGAGTGTTTTGTACTGCAGACTGAGGATAAAAATAACCATGAGTAGCAGACCCAGATTGGGAATTACCATGGGTGATCCCGCCGGGATCGGCCCGGAAATTATTGTCAAGGCCCTGAGTGAAAAACGGATTTATGATCTGTGCGCACCGATCGTGATCGGTCATCCGGACATTCTCCAACTGGCCGTTTCTGACGTGGTTAAGGCCGACCTGCAGATCAATGTCATCACTGCGGTGGAACAGGCTCGTGGAACCTTTGGCACCATTGATGTCTTGCCGGTAGGTCGCCTTGAGCTGGCTGAATTTGTTTACGGCAAGCTCAGCGCTCAGTGTGGCGAAGCAGCTTTTCGTGCGGTGGAAACGGTTATCCACCTGGCCCTGGCTGGGAAACTGGACGGCACGGTCACTGCGCCGTTAAACAAAGAAGCGATGAATCTGGCCGGCCATCACTATGACGGGCATACTGAAATCTACGGGAAACTGACCGGAACCGACAAATATTCGATGATGCTTGCCGATGGGGATCTGCGGGTCGTTCATGTGACTACCCATATGCCCCTGGTCAAGGTTAGCGAACAGCTCACCATTGAACGGATTCTTGATGTCATTCGCCTCGGGCATAACGCCTGCCGCCAGCTCGGTTTTGCCAAGCCGCGGATCGGCGTCGCTGGATTCAATCCCCATGCCGGGGAAAATGGTCTGTTCGGTCATGAAGAACAGACAGCTATCGCTCCGGCGATTGAGACGGCCCGTAAGGAGGGGATCGATGCCCAGGGACCGTTTCCACCAGACACGGTTTTTTGCAAGGCTGCCGGCGGCGGTTTTGAACTGGTCGTTGCCATGTATCATGATCAGGGGCACATCCCGCTGAAAATGAAGAGTTTCATTTACGACGACAAAACCAAAACCTGGTCCGGGATGACTGGGGTCAATGTGACCCTCGGCTTGCCCATTGTCCGTGCTTCGGTCGATCACGGGACTGCTTTTGAAAATGCCGGAAAAAATATCGCCAGCGCCCAGAGTATGATCAATGCGATCGAATATGGAGCCATGATGGCCAGAGGGCGCCAAGCTGAGAATTCAGCTTAACCAGGTGTCTTAAAATATTTTCTTAATTGAAAGCCTGGTTCCCTGGTAGGGCATAACTAAGATCTTTTAGATCTTTTTTTGTGCCGACTATTTGGGGCGTTCTGATCGCTCGGTGGCCCGGCCATTGGTCAAGGGTTGGATGTGATCCCGATTGGTTATAAGGTACGCTCCGTTTCTGTACCGCTTTGCTGATAATGTCCCTCCGCTTGTGATTAACTTCTGACAGTTCATCATTTTTTCTGTTAAAATCACCGTTTGCAAGTTCGTCCAACAGAGCTGAATGCTGTTTATGAAATGAAAAGAGACCAGTTGTGAAACGTCGAAAAAAGTCTAAAAAAGTTAACCGGTTTCCTATAAAGAGAGTGCTCCTTTTCGGGACAATGGTTTTTCTCCTGGTTGCCGTTGTCTACACTCTTTACCTCGATTATTCCGTCCGCTCTCGGTTTGAAGGTAAGCGCTGGAAAATACCGGCCAAGGTCTATGCCCGGGATCTGGAGCTTTACCCGGGCCAAGCTTTGAGCAAAGCGGCTATGAACGCCGAGCTGGCGCTGCTCGGTTACAAAGATACTGCTGAGCCGCAGGCTCCGGGAACCTTTCACTGGCAAAACCGGACCCTGGATCTGGTGCTGCGCCCCTTTACTTTTGGGGATGGTTTTCGTGATCAAATAAGTTTGCGCGTGACTTTTGCCGATAGCCGGGTGCAGACCCTGGAACAGAGTGCCACGGGGAAGGATCTCAGCCTGGTGCGTCTGGATCCCCCGTTGATCGGCGGGATTTATCCAGGGAAGAACGAAGACCGGCTGCTGGTGAAATTGGCAGAGGTCTCCCCCTATGTGATCAACGGATTGCTTTCCGCCGAAGACCGGCGTTTTTATTCCCATCACGGCATTGACCTGCGCGGCATCGCCCGGGCGTTGATCTCAACCCTCAGTGGCGATGGGGTTCAGGGAGGCAGTACCCTGACCCAGCAGCTGGTCAAAAATTTTTACCTGAGCCCTGAACGCACCCTGCGCCGTAAATTCACTGAAATGGTGATGGCCCTGTTGCTGGAGCTGCATTACGATAAACAGGAGATCCTCGAAACCTATCTGAACGAGGTCTACCTTGGTCAGGATGGCAATCGCAGTATCAACGGGATCGGCCTGGCCAGCAGGTATTTTTTCAACAAACCGGCTAGCCAGCTGGATCCGGCCGAAGCGGCTTTGCTGGTGGGAATGCTCAAAGGGCCATCCTATTACAATCCCCGCACTCATCCCGAACGAGCGTTGGCCCGGCGCAATCTGGTTCTGGAGCAGATGGCGGAAGAAGGGTATCTCAGCCCGCAACAGCTCTCCGCTGCGCAAGCGGAACCTCTCGGGGTGATTGAGCGACCACCGCGGGGAACCTCGCCTTACCCGGCTTTTCTAGCGCTGGTGCATCGGCAGTTGCGGCAAAATTATCGTGAAGAGGACCTTCGCTCGGAAGGGCTGCAAATCTTTACCACCCTCGATCCGCAGGTTCAGCATGCGGCAGAAAGCGCACTCAGCCAATCCCTCAAACAGTTGGAAAAAGACCGGGGCATGCCGGCGGAGGTGCTGGAGGGCGCGGTGCTGGTGACCAGTGCCCAGAATGCCGAGGTCGAGGCCGTGGTGGGGGGGCGTGATCCTCGCTTTAAAGGGTTCAATCGGGCGCTGGATGCGTTGCGCCCCATCGGTTCGCTGATCAAGCCCATCGTTTATCTGACCGCACTGGAACAGCCGCAAAAATACACTCTGGCCACCCAATTGGATGACAGCCCTCTGCTCCTTGAGCAGCCGGGGACGGCGGACTGGGCTCCGGAAAACTATGATCACCAGTTTCACGGGGAGGTTCCCCTGTTGACCGCGCTGGCGGATTCCTACAACGTCGCGACGGCGCGGCTGGGGCTGGAGCTTGGGGTCGACAGGGTTATGACCAATCTGCAACGGCTCGGACTCAGTCGGGACCTGCCCGAATTTGCGGCCAGTTTGCTTGGTGCCAACAGCCTGTCCCCCCTGGAAGTGACCCAGGTTTATCAAACCCTGGCTGGTGGCGGGTTTCTCACCCCGTTGCGGGCCATTCGGGAAATCCTGACCGCCAATGGCGAGCCGTTGCAGCGTTATCCACTGGACGTTAAACAGGTGGTCGATCAGGATGCCGTTTATCTGACCACCGCAGCCATGCAGGAAGTGGTACGCCGGGGAACCGGCAAGGGGCTCTCCGCCTATCTGCCGGAAAACCTGGCTGTCGCCGGGAAAACCGGAACTACCGATGATTTTCGCGACAGCTGGTTTGCCGGGATGACCGGCAACCGGGTGGCGGTGGTCTGGGTCGGCCGGGATGATAATCAACCGACCGGCCTGACCGGCGCGAGCGGAGCGCTGACGATCTGGGGTAAGATGATGGCGCAGCTGAGCAACGAACCGTTGCTGTTGGCGGAGCCGGATAATATCGAGCAGGTCTGGATCGATCCGGATTCGGGGCTGCTCAGTGCAGAAGGCTGCCGCAATGCTGTTCAGCTGCCATTTATAAGCGGATCCGCACCCACGGAGTCGGCCCCCTGTGGCCCGAACTCGGTCGGCGGATCGATCAAAGGCTGGTTTAAGAGGTTATTTGGAAAATGAAAGAAATGCGCTGTACTATCGTTGTTTGCTTGCTTCTGCTGATGTCTGGATGTACGGTCATGACCTCCGCCCCCTCGCGGAATCCGGCGGTGACCGCCCTCCTTGAAAAGGCCGAAGTGCAAACCTCTGCCGGGCAATTGAATCAGGCCGACGCCTCGCTGGAACGAGCCCTGCGGATCGAGCCCCGCAACCCGGTCCTGTGGCAGCAGTTGGCGCGGCTCAGATTTGAGCAGGGATTATTTTCCCAGGCCGAAAACCTGGCCCGTAAATCCAATTCCCTGGCGGCTGGTAACCGGCCGTTGCGCAAGGAAAACTGGAACATCATTGCCCAGGCGCGACAGGCTCTTGGTGATGTGCAGGGGGCGCAACAGGCCTGGGACAGGGCGGCTCGGGAATGAGCGCTGGAGCCGTTAAGAATTTTGCAAAAGTAAGGATGTTGTTGTGGATCTCAATGTAATCAATCAGGTTTTCAGCCTATTGCTGATGATGGCGGTGGGCGCACTGCTCAGAAAAAGAAAAATTGTCAATGACGCTGTGCTCAAGGGGTTTTCCGAAACCCTGATGTTTGTCACCCTCCCTTTCATGATCCTTTATTCCTTCAACTTTTCCTTTTCCAGGGACATGCTTGCCAATGGCATCGTCATGTTTTGCTATTCCGTTGCTGCGCATCTCTTTCTGATCCTGCTCAGCCAATTGCTGTACTGGAAGTTTGATGCATCGAAAAAGTACATTTTCCATTTCTCCACGGTTTTTTCCAACTGTGGTTTTATCGGTTTCCCGCTGATCTTCGCCCTGTACGGTAAAATCGGGGTTTTCTATACGTCGATCTTCGTGATCGCCTTCAACCTGTTTGCCTTCACCTATGGCATCATGCTCTTTACCGGCCGAAGCAGTATGAAAAATATGCTGAAAAGCTTGGTCAATCCGCCACTGATCGCCACTTTTCTGGGCCTTCTGATCTTTCTGTTTTCCATTAAATTGCCGAGTCCGATTCTGAACACTCTGGAAACGGTCGGCAGCATGACCACTGTGCTGTCCATGTTCATCATCGGGGCAATGCTGGCCGATGTCAGCCTGAAAGAGGTGTTCAAAGGCCTCGATGTCTATTATCTCAGCCTGATAAAATTGATTGTTGCGCCATTCCTCTGTTATTTGCTGTTTGTCCCCTTTACCACTGACACTCAGGTGCTTGCCATTGCGGTGATTCTGGTCGCCATGCCGACGGCGTCACTGGGCGGGGTTTTTGCCGAAAAGTTCAATGGTAACCGGGCGGCTATATCCCGCTGTACCTTTCTGACCACGGTGCTTTCCATGCTGACCATTCCCCTGGTGGTTTCCGCTTTATAAGAGTTCTTGTCTGAGCGGCGGTTGATTGTTTTTGGGTCGTGATCAACCTCTCCGAAACCTGCCCCTTGCCTCACGCATACCAGCGAAGATTGGGCTGGCCACCTCTTTAGGGAAGGCTTCGGGGAGTTTGGATCTTCAAATTCATCTTCAGCATCTTTAACACCAGACTTGAAATTCCTCAGACCCTGTCCCATTGCAATACCAATCTGCGCGAAAAGTTTTTTTGCGCAAATTTTCAACTTAAAAAAGACAGAATTTTATAAAATTTCTACCCACTTTCTTCATTGTTTTTGAGTAGAAAAGTGGAATTTTATTTTTTATAAAAGATATTTACAAGAAATATATCTATGATAGTATCTACCCACTATCTATTCATTTACTGCGTATCTACACGAGGTCATTATGAGTCGTGCAGAAGGTCAAGACACTCAACTTCGACAGATACTGAGCATGGGGAGCCAAACAAGCTCCTTCCTTCAACAGCACCTTAACCTCAGTCAGTCTGCTATCTCTCGGGCAGTCGAAAGACTTGCGCCTGACGTTATTCTTTTGGGGGCAGCCCGATCTGCCAGGTATGGCCTGAAGAAACAAGTCCATCCGAAGCTTGAGACTGAAATTTCCCTTTACCAGGTAGATACCCGCGGCGATGTTAGCCCTTACGGGAAACTTTTTACTCTTGCAGCCAATGAATACGGCTTACAACTTCATGAAAGCTCTAAAATCAATTTTCTTGACCACGTACCCTATCCTATTCAAAACATGAATCCTGAAGGATTTATGGGTCGCTCATTTGCTCATAATTATGCAAGAGAGCTAGATCTGCCAAAAGACTTAAATGTATGGACTGACGTGCATGCACTGGTGGCCCTAACATCTCGTGGTGAAGATATGCCTGGATGTTTGATAATCGGACAAGGATCACTTGAACGCTATTGGGAAGAAGTGGCAACTGATCCGACTATTCTATCATCTGAAGACAGATTCAAAGCTTATGATGACTTAGCAGCCATGGCGATTGAGGGAGAAGCCCCCGGGTCCTCTGCCGGTGGAGAACAACCCAAATTTACAGCTATTGTCGAGGGGCCAGATGGGCCTCATCGAGTTATCGTCAAATTTGCTTCAAGAAATTCAGATGAAGGAATAAGGTGGTCAGATCTGTTAATTTGCGAAAGCATTGCATCAGAAACCCTCTTCAATAACGGGTTCAACAGTGCTGTCACCAGAGTTTTACAAACTGAAAATTGGACCTTCTTAGAATCGGCAAGATTTGACAGAACAGGACTTTGGGGTCGGATTCCTCTTTTCTCAATGAAGTCCCTGGAAGCGGAATTCATTGGCGGTTGTGATACCTGGACGGAATGCGCAGAAGAGTTCAATAGAAACAAGTATATATCAGATGAAGATAGGACCCGTATTCAGCAGCTTGAGGGCTTTGGAGCTTTGATTGGAAATACCGATATGCATTTAGGAAACTTGTCATTTTATCCAAATATTGGCGGGTTTGACTTAGCACCGATCTATGACATGACACCGATGATTTACCGGCCAAGGTCTGGTGGCATCATGTCTTCTGACCCCATCAGCTTTAAGGGCCTCCCGCCGACCGCCTCTTCCAAGGGGATAAGAGCTCTTGCAAGGAAGTTTTGGGAACGTGCTGCAAATGAAGAACTTTTGTCAGATGACTTCCGAGAATTATGCAAAAGAAATCTAAAAACATTTCAAAACCTCGAAAATCGTCCAGTTTTGAAAATGTAATTTTAAATTCCCTTTTTCTACAAGAAAGAGGGGATTTCTTTGAACTAGGAGATAATAAAAGTCAGCGAGCAGCGTCTTCGCATGCTTCGAATGTTTTGACTTGTTTCGGCCCACCCCGACGTCTGATTTTAACCCGTCACTGATACGGTCCGCATTTGTTGATGCCAAAATACTCTCCCTGAAAAACAGAGGTGGTCCCCAGAATTCGGACAGTGTAGTAAGGTGGATAGCCGTACACTGACAAAGGAGAATCACCCATGAGCAAAACCAAGCGGAAGCGGTATTCAGCAGAGTTCAAAGCCAAGGTTGCCCTCGAAGAGATCAAGGGCGAGCAAACATTGGCGGAGCTGGCAGCAAAATACAGCCTCCATCCGAATATGATGACCCCCTGGAAACGGCAGGCCATCGAAAACATGGCCGTTGCTTTTTCCAGCAAATCTGAGCGTGACACCAAGGCTGACGAGGCTCAGATCAAGGAACTACACGCCAAAATCGGCCAGCTCACCGTCGAACGCGATTTTTTGGCCAAAGCCTTCGGTCGCTGAGCCACGCTCGAAGGAAAAACCTGGTCGAACCCGGCCATGTCGCTGGCCCCACGCATTGCGAGACAATGCGAACTGTTAACCGTCAGTCGCTCGTCCTATGACTATGAAGCGACCGGCGAGAATCCGTTCAACCTGGAATTGATGCGCCTAATTGACGAGCAGTTTCTCGAAACACCTTACTGCGGAGCCCGGCAGATGGCATGCCATCTACGCCGCCAGGGCTACGCTGTCAGTCGCAAGCGGATTGGCCGACTGATGAGGCTGATGGGCCTTTCGCCCATCTTTCAGAAGCCGAACACGTCGAAACCGCATCCACAGCACAAGGTTTATCCTTATCTGCTGCGGGGGCTGACAATTGATAAGCCGAATCAGGTCTGGTGCACTGATGTCACCTACATCCCGATGCGGCGCGGCTTTCTGTATCTGGTGGCAATCATGGACTGGGCCGCCCGCAAGGTTCTCTCCTGGTGGCTGTCCAATACCCAGGATGCTGATTTTTGCGTTGCCGCCCTTGAAGAAGCATTGCAGCGCCATGGCAAGCCCGATATCTTCAACACCGATCAGGGCAGCCAGTTTACCAGCTATGCGTTCACCAGCGTGCTGAAGGATGCCGACATTAAAATCTCGATGGACGGCAAAGGACGCTGGATGGACAACGTCATGATCGAGAGACTCTGGCGGTCTCTCAAATACGAATGCATCTATCTCAACGCATTCGAAACAGGAAGCGAGGCAAGGGCCGGAATCGGCCGCTGGATTGATCGTTACAACAGCCAGCGCCCCCATTCCAGTCTGGACGACAGAACACCGGATGAGGCATATTGGCAAAAACCCCGGCCCGGCTACGCCGGACCGACCATCCGACTGGCGGCATAACCATGAAGGCTTTCCACCTTATTTCCGCCGCCAACCTGTCCAGTCAACGGGGCCACCTCTTTCCGATACGACCAGCGCAGAGGTGCCGAGGCGGCGCATTTTCATCTTCCTACTCCTTTCACAAAGAGAGATATAAAGGCAAAGTTATCGTGCCACCCTTGGCGTTAAATGCAAACGTTGGTCATTTCCTCGCTCCTGCGCCAGAGTTCTTTCGCCGCGGCCGAGTCGATGGCATAGGCCTCAACGCCAGTAAGGCGGCGGCTGCGATCCTCGGTGGATAGATCAACGCCGTTCCCCTGCGGCAGCACGGGCGTGATGTCGGAATCGGCGCAAAACACGCCACCCTTACCGTCGAGCTGTGGACTGACTGCGCACCAGACATGGGTGGCTGCGCCCTGCGGCACCGATTTCAAGTCCCTGTCCAAATCGACGATCGGTCGGTCGTTCTCGTCAACGAACCCGGTCTTTTTCAACATGTCCAGACCGACGTGCGCGCCGAGATTCGTGCCTGCGATACCACCGGGATGGAGCGCGAACGCGCGAATACCTTCGCCCTTGCCCCGTTGGTCAAGCGCGACTGTGAAAAGGACGTTGGCCGTCTTCGATTGTCCATAGGCTAGGAAGGGATCATAGTCGCGGCGCTCGAAATTGATGTCGTCGAAAACGACCGGCGAGAAGCGGTGCCCAGCGGACGAGACCGAGACGACGCGCGCACTACGGGCCCGTTGGAGCGCTGACCAAAGTCGCAGGGTCAACCGAAAATGGCCAAGGTGGTTGGTTGAAAACTGTAGCTCATTGCCCTGCGCGTCGCGCTTCAGTTCGGGCAACGCCATAATGCCGGCATTATTGATGAGCATATGAAGTGGCAAGCCTGTCTCAACGAAGTTACGGGCGAAATCATCAATCGAACGGGGATTGGTGAGATCCATCGTTTTAACCTCCATACCACTGCCTGCTTCGGCAATGGCATTGCGCGCACGTTGAACGTCACGCGCGGGCACAATGACGCGCGCGCCAGCTAAAGCGAGCGTCCGCGCGGCTTCAAGACCTAAACCCGAGTGGCCTCCCGTAACAATCGCCACTTTACCGACCAGATCGACCCCCCTGATGATGTCGGAAGTCGTGGAGGCTCGGCTGAAACCTGAACCGATGGGTGTTTGAGCAGTACTCATTGCTATCTCTCCTTTTTCTGAATCGGAGTAAGTTTGCGGCTATTTAATGGATAGTTTTCTAACTGATTGCATCCAGAAAACCGAGCAGCGCGGCATTCGTCTGTGCGGCGGCTTCAAGTTGGGGCCAGTGGCCGATGCCCGGGAGCTCGACGAACCCTCGCAAATCCGCGAGGACACGTCGCAGGGCTTCCTCGGTGACGGGGTGCAGTTCATTCAGACCATCCGCCGCGCCGACCATGAAGAAGGACGGTACTTGAATCCTGCACCCAGTGAAGGCAGAGGCCATGTTGAGAGAGGACTCAAGCGCACGGTAATAGTTAAGGGGACGGTGAAATCCGTTACGTTCAAATTGACCGACCATGACATTGAAATCGGCGGAATCCACAAAACTTGGTGGTCCGGATGGCACGGGCCGAAGCAGGCCAAGATTGATATCCATCGGATGCCAGCGTTCTTCCTTGGGAGCTTCCCCGGACGTCCAGTAGAAAGCCGCCGGGAGCGTTTTTCTCGCCTCGGCCCACTCGTCGTCAGCTGCCGGTCGCATCTGTCTAAACATATAGAAGTCGTACTGACCTCTTTCCCGCAAATCCGTCAGGAAGTTCCCGGCACCGAATTCAAACGGCGGCACGCTCAAACCGAAGACCGCACGGAATCTGTCGGGTCTTGTCAGGGCTGCGATCCACGCGGCTACTGCGCCGAAATCATGGCCGACAAGTATCGCCGTATCGCAACGCAAGGCATTCAGGACGGCGACAAGATCGCCCACGATATGAAACATCGTATATTCGCCCGCACCGTCCGGGCCGGAGCTCTCGCCATACCCTCTGGTGTCCAATGCGATCGCACGATAGCCCGCATTGGAAATAGCCTTCATTGGACTGCGCCAGCTACGCCAAGTGTCAGGGAACCCGTGACAGAACAGCACCGCAGGCCCTTCGCCACGCTCAGCAACATGCAGCGACACGCCGTTGGCGACGATATTGTGTTCCTTCATATTATTTCTTTCATTTGGGGTATGTTATAAATGATCGTTTAGCGCAGCCTCGTTCTTCAGCTTGCGAACGCTCCTCCACCGGCTTACCTGCCTGCTTTACTCAGGTAGAGAGCCGCGCCTGTGAAGGAGCTGTTTTGCCGTCAATCGTCATGCCGGGAAAACCGAGCATAAGCCCCAGGGTCTCGTTGTTTTCGGCCGGGAAATTCAGCTTTGGCCTGGAGACGTCGCTGAGCCTTCCGATCTGCTCGGCAGACAGCGTCACTTCAAGGGAATCGAGATTGGCTATGAGCTGATCAATCCGCCTGGCACCAATTAGAGTGGAGCTGACGCCTGCCTGCGACCTGACCCAGGCCAGCGCCACCGTCGCGGGGCTCACGCCCAGTTCCGAAGCGACGTCCACGACGACTTCGATGATGTCGTAGTCCGCTGCGCTCGGAAGGCCGACCATGCCTATGCGCCTGGTATCGACATTGCCGTCGTCGTTGCGTCTGAACTTGCCGCTCAAAAATCCGCTTTTAAGCGGCGACCACGGCATGACTCCCATTCCCATCGCTTGTGCCATCGGAAACAGTTCACCCTCACTGGTCCGCTCCAGGAGTGAATATTCGAGCTGCAGCGCGATAATCGGCGTCCAGCCGCGGAAGTGTGCGATCGTCTGCGCTTCGGCTGTTTTCCAGGCGGGAATATCGGAGAAGCCGACGTAACGGATTTTGCCGGACGCGACGAGATCGTCGAGCCCCCGCAGGGTCTCCTCTATCGGCGCTGTCCGATCCCAATTGTGCAGTCAGTAAATGTCTATATAATCGCTCTGAAGCCTGTTCAAAGAGGCTTCGCATTGCTGGATGAGGGCCTTGCGTCCTGCTCCACCGCCGTTCGGGTCGCCAGGAAACAGGTTGCAATAGAACTTTGTGCTCAACACGATTTCATCACGCCTGACCTTGTTCTGCTTGAGATAGTCACCGACAATCTGTTCAGAATGGCCCGCGGTATAGATGTTGGCCGTGTCCACGAAGTTTCCCCCGCGACTTCGATATTCGTCGAGCATGGCGAACGAATCTTCAGGGCTTGCGCCCCAGCCGAAATCTTCGCCGAAGGTCATGGTTCCCAAGCAATACGGGCTGACACGCAAACCGGAACGGCCGAGGGTGACATAGTGATTGAGAGGCATTGGTTTCTCCTGATCGGGTTAGAGGGCACTCGAAATGTTTTCCAGTGAATTGTTTGCCTTTTGCCATGGACGACAGGCCGCGAATAGCTTCCTCAGCGGTGAAAGCCACACCGAAACTTGAGTCGATAGAGGGTTGAGGGGTAGGCGTGGTGGTTCTCCAGGGCACATCGTTTTAAAACATGGTATATTACATAGGATGTACAATGAAGATGTCCCCGTTCAATTTTTATGCGTGATAGTTCAAATATGCTCGTTGATCCCTTGTCAAACCTGCTCGACTTCCTTCAGGTGCGATGTGACTTGTCAGGACGATTGGTAGCTGGCGGTACATGGGCTCGCCGGTTCACTAATCTGGATGCGATAAAATTTTGCGCAGTAACTGAGGGGGGCTGTTGGTATTCTCTTGATCGCATGTCTGAGCCAGTCCGAGTGGACGCTTGCGATGTTCTGATCACCAATGGCACACGCACACTGACGCTGGCCAGCGCCGCAGACTTGATTCCTGGCGCGACGACCTCGCCAGCCGTTCGGGACAGCAATGATGTATATCAGCTTGGCCAAGGCTGCGACTTCGCCATGCTGGGGGGCATAGTGCAAATCAATGCTGACCGGAAAGCGTTGCTCTTGAATGGCCTGCCGCCGCTCATCCATGTACGGGGAGCCACAGACGAAGCCGAGCCGATTTCCTGGGTGCTTAAACAACTGGTGACGGAAATGAAAGGCGGACGACCTGGGCGGGCTGTTGTCATATCGGGGCTGACACAATTACTATTCGCTCAGACATTGCGGGCTTATTTGGCTCATGCACCGAACGGCGATGAGGGGTGGTTGAAAGGCTTTGGCGATCAACGGTTGGCCATCGTACTCAGTAGCATTCATGGTGAACCATCTCGGAATTGGGGCCTAAAAGAACTCGCAAAAAAAGCAGGGATGTCGAGAACATCGCTCGCGATTCAATTCCGTGAAATGATGGGCATTCCTCCTCTCGCTTATTTGACCCAATGGCGGATGTATCTGGCGCAACGTGAACTTCGAGCGGGTGCTTCGGTTTCGGAAGCTGCATCTGCGGTCGGGTACTCTTCCGAGAGTGCTTTCAGCAGCGCATTCAAGCGCATAATGGCTATTGCGCCCGGTCAGTATCGACGGACTGTGCAAAGAGGGGCTGAGGTTCCACAGGCATCCAGCAAATCCGACACGCACGACTTCTAAGTGAGCAGCGGGGCGATGGGGCGGAGACATTCTATAATTTTTATGGCAACTTGGGCACAGCTAACACCAAGTTGATATCAAGCTGGCAAGTTTATTCGGCCGCTCCGCGTTTAAATTTGGAACGGAACTTTCTTCTCTTTGAGATAGATATTCTTTGCGCCAATTATAGGCTTTTTTGAAGTGTCTGTAAATTCGAGGAAGTCCCCTCTTCACCCTCGAAAATACGTGTAGAGATCGGCCCCCTCCTCTTAGAGAATAAGCTACTTGGATAGACAGCGCTAAAATCATTTACCACACGTGCGAACGGGAAGTCAGACCAAATGCCGTGGTCAACAAGATATTCCATATGACGGCGATCCAAATTGTCGTATTCTTGGAACAAGGCATGATTTTGACCATCAAATTCAGTTGGTGTCACTCCAAAGCGATTACATAATTTAATATTAAATGCAGGTGCAGCCTTGACCCATTTCCCATCGATATACAACACAGCATAGCCATGATGGTGAAACACTTTATTTCCCCCCATTTTTTTCCTTAAGCCCTCAGAACAAAGGTGATTAACCACGTCAGAGAGACCGATCCCAGCAGGAATCCCCACCGCACGGGCTGATGCGATAAGCAAATTGGCCTTTGGTAAGCAAAATCCCGCTCCAACAGTAAGAAGATTGCTAGCATGGTAGACATGTCGATCGAGACTCACACGATACGGATCATACATTATAGAATCACGCACAGCGTAGAAAAGACAGACACTTTTCTCTACATTTGTTTCAGCATGCTCAACACACTTCTCTGCAAAGGACTTTACTTTTGGATTATCCCAGTCGAAAAATTCAGTCGGCTCCAGATATCGCTCCGAAAGCTCCGGCACTCCATCTTTTGTATGCTCCACCGAACATTCCTTTCCATAAATGCCATTAACTCAAAATCTTTACCTGAATTTCAATATAACACAAAAGCAAACAACGTAAGATAATGTTCAATTCCAAAATGGGCCAAGTTGACTAACAACCTTGAAAGCTAAACTGGCACCACTTGGCACCACTTGCCGCCAGTTGGCACCACTTGGTGACACTGAATGAAAAGACAAGGAACATCGAGGTTTATCTGAGGATTTGTGATGGCAAGACAGGCCCTATCGATCTCAAACACGATGCCTCTGAAGTCAATACACTGAAAAATATAGGTTTTTTTACTATCGAACATTTAAAGGTCTACTTAAATTGACCGATCTTCACTTTGAAAGTATCCCGGAATACCCGTTTATGGGCTGGCAAACATCGCTTCAAAAAACGGCACGAAAAGTCATGCAGTAACACTTTCGACGTTGTTAAAAATCACCTTCATTTTTCCATGCAGTAACATGGGGAGTCGGTATAGTTCCTACCGAAAAAAAAGTCATGCAGTAACACTTTGGAACATGCACAGCTTCCGGCATACAAACGAGCCGACTCCCCATCATCTGGATCACCTATAACTTTGGCCGATCTAATGACCATATCGGTCAATCACCTTCGTGATCGAGGTGGTCACTTTATCGTAATAGTTCTTCGCAACTTTCGGATTTTCGACAGCATAGATTCCGACAACGAAACCGGTAATCACGCCGACGACAGCACCGAACAAAATCATTTGAGATGCCCAGATGGTTACTTTGGTGATCCAATTCCGTTTGGCTTTGCCGGCCACCTCCACGAGTTTCTTGGTGATCCTTTTTTGTTTGGCCTGACTCAAACCGGAAAGGATCGAATCGATCTCTTGGGCATAAGCCCTACGAGTATCGATGTTCAAATTTTCCAGTTGGAGTCGATTATTTTTGGCAATAATCTGCGGTTCCTTATCGTAGTGATTGACCGGAGAGGTCTTGTACTTTTTGTCCAGATCCTTGAGTTGATCCGTAAGAGTTTTCTTGCTGGCCTCGGCATTTTTGAGGGCAAACTTATCGGCCCCCCCAGCTTTAAGTTCATCCAGAAAGAGTGTAGAGTCGGTCAAAGTCTTGAGTATGCGGAATTGCTGAATATGAGCAGTCGCCGGGTACAAGATTTTATTGGTATCAGGATTATAGGCGTCCCATAAGGTATCGCATCCGACCTCATCCACATTGAAATCCCGACACATATCGAGATAGACAAACATTTGGTGCATCACCATGAAAGGGGCAGATACTAAATTTTTCCAGTTTGCCCCCAGGTATTTGATATAGACCTTCTCCAATTTAGGGACCACCCTTTCGAGCTTACCCTGAATGGAAATTTGGACACCCAAGAAAGTAAAGTCCTTCGGGACGATCTTTTTGTAAAAGATGTTCCTGTCGGTAATGTAGATCCGATTAGGGTCTCTTTTTGGGGGAATAAATTTTGAGTGTGTAGAAATGATTTCCTCCTATTTAATTTTTAAAAATCCTTAAAAATATAAAAAATTCTTTTTAGATAGTTAATTGTAATTTTTTATTTTGAAATATGCCAATAGGTAAAATAAGAAAATATGATGTTATTTTAAAAAAACAGCCATTGAAATTATTAATAATACTTTTTGAGCAACCTAATTTTGAAAAATCACTAATTTTTTGAGATAAGTTTTAACTTTGGTGATTAAATCATTCTTCTGAAGTTAACTTTTACGCATTTTTGAGAGTGTTTTTTAATCTTTAAGTAAATTAGTTATTTAAAAAGATGTTCTCCACAGTGGATTAATAATTTAAATATTCTTTCTTTGATAACGGCAAGTTCTAGGAGTGTAATTAAAAAAATAATGAAATTTTTTGATTTTCAGTAAAAAAAACAATCTCCACGACTAGCACAAACAGGATTTGTGCCTCACAATGGATCATCAAGCGCTATCCAAAAAGTAAGTGCCGCTAGGTAATTTGATCCAATAGTGAGGGAACGTATGGACGACTTTTCTCAAAATGTAGTTGGCCGAATAATCAACGTTATTAAGCACCTTCCACCTCAGTACAGGGTGCATGAAGGGGAGGTCTATAAGAGGACTGTTTGGACCGAGTTTGTTGCGTGTGCTCAGCAAAACCAGTTGGGTGAAGAAGTCTTTTGCGTAAACATTGTCAAGGACGTCATTGCGGAGGGTTTAAAAAAACTCAGACCAGGTGAGATCAGGGCCGTAATGACAAACATTAGCCCAATTGGGAGGGCCCCTGTCGATTGTGCCTGTGAGTCTATTTTTGAACAAATCGCAAGGATTGCTGCTGCTAAGCGGTCCCAAAAACCATATGTCAGAGTCCGTGCACTGAAGGATTTAGATTTTTTGAAAAGGGCACTTTCTGATGACTGGAAAAGCAAGTGGGACTGGCTTGTACTTGATGAGTCTGGAAGAATTGTTTTTGAAGTTGATCAGAAATCCGAATGTAGAAAAGCGTGCAAGGGAATTTTGCAAGAGGCTATGCTGCCTCAAGTCATCGAGAAAGCAATAAATAAAGCCCAGCAAGCTACAGATTTTAAAGAAATAGTATCATTCGTGAAGGAATTTTATCGAAGCAAAAAGTTTCTGGAATCCAAAAAAGATATGGCTGGTTTATCCGAGGAGCTTGCTAATATCGACCCCGCATTATTTTTTTCATTTGCTCGTAAATCGATCCTGACCAATGATGATGCAAATGAATTTGTCGAGAGAGTATACAGTATCTTGACGAAAAAATGCCCTAATCGTGAGACTCCTATTGCTGAATTGCTACTGACTGTTGTTCGCCGCCTTTTGGGTGACCAGGATGCAGTTTATCCTCTTTTGTACGGCCCCCCAGGAACAGCCAAAACATTCATCCTTGAACAGCTTTGTGATGTATTCAATGAAGCAGGTATTAAGACAAATTATATCTTGCAGGCGATGACGCAGAATGGTGGATATTCTCTTCAAAACAATGAAGTGGCCATGAGTCTTCAAGGAATAAGCAGTAAATGGGGGACTGGCAGAAGTGGTCTGATTTATGCGAATTCCTTTCGGGAAGATGTCGATTTGACTCTGGTTGCTTTGGATGAGGTTGACAAGTGTGGACTGCAGGATTATCTGGTGACTTTGCTTGACCCACGGCAGCCGCTTCAGGACAGCTTTTGGAGAGAATTGGTACCAAGTATCGATATGCGATCAAAGGTATTGTTTTTCGCAACCTGCAACGATGTTGAGATTATTCGAAAGGGTGGCAAATCGGCATTGTGGTCCAGGATGACTCCGGTTGAAATGGATGGCTACAGTCATAAGGAAAGTATCGACCTTGTATCCAACCTGGTTGGGAATAGAACTGTTGCAGGAAAAGCTGCGTCACCAGATGAGATTTATAAAATAACTGCTCAGGTTGTCAATAAATATAGACATCGGTCTTTGCCAAGTATCAGGAGTTTGATTGATCAGGTGAATCGGCAGCTTTATGTAAAGCGATTCCCGTCTCTGAATAAAGTATTGGGCGAAAGTCAGAAAGAGTATTGTCTGGCCCCGGGTATTGGGTTTGGGGCACAATAAACTTTAGCTTTCACCTCTGATATTAAATATCATGACGAAATGAGACAGTTTTTCGGCCATTTTCTGCACTACACTTCCCCTCTTGTTGAAAGAAAGGTTAATTTTATTAGTTGTGACCAACTCACTATCAACTTTTGAGGTGGTTTGGCTCAGCGGGAGTGAGAGCTTCTTTTCGGATGTACTACATCAGCTCTCTAAGCTATTAAAGATCTTGGGGATGTCTTGGGTAGCCTCAAGAATCAAACGAAAGATGCAGTTGCTAAGGGCGGCTCATGGGGATGGGCGCAAACCAGTTGAGTGCAGATGAGTTTGCTGGAAAGGTCGCCCCGATTATCTATAGCCTTGCCTCTGAAGGCTTGAACCTGAACCAGATTGCAAAGGGGCTGAACAAGGCCAACATGCTGACTACGAGGGGGCGGGCTGATAGCTTGGCCCCTCTATGTCTTAACATCGATGTCGCCTCAACTGATGAAGGAATAGATAAGATACACACGCGCAGTCAAGGTTGGTGTCTTGCCGTCTGAGAATCGAAGCATACCGGAGGTCGGTCGAGACATAGGAGTTAATGATCAAGCAATCAGGAATTGGATTAAGCGGTATAAATCTGATGCTTTTGACGATGTGAACTAAGAAAGTTGCCCTCGTTTCATGGCGGGCAAGGAGATGTGTCAAATTCTTCTCGATGTTTCAGGACCGGATGAAGACGAGCGTGGTGGTTATCTGCGTGAGCGGGGAATCAACTCGGAACATCTCGTCGAATAGGACCAGGAGATGCGTTAGATAATGGTCAACAAGCCTGATCCAAAGGATCAAGAGTTTCGCGAACTCAAAAGATTTTCAGAGAGGACCTCAGCGAGAAGAAAATGTGTGGCGAAAACTCGTTTGCCTTGGACAGCTACTTTCTGGAAGATGAAGCTATTATCTAGGGCGCTCTTAGTCTACCCGACCCATCCAGCGAATTCGATAAAGACGTTATCATGGGCCAGGAGTTAGGACACCCGGTGAGTCGGCAGTTCTTCATTTTGCAACCGGGAGCAGAGAGGAAATACTTACAACCTGGCAGAACGGCTATCAGAGAGTGAGCGCTCTCAATGCATAACGTGCAAGTTGACGTTCATGACCTGGGCGGCGAGACGCGCCGTCGTTGCCGTCGCTTGCGCTCAAAGAGTCAGGAATACCAAAAGAAAAACCTCCTGCAGAATATCGCCAAGAAACGGACAATGCCGATCCACAACTGGCGATCGGCACTGAATCAATTTTCGATTATGTTTGAAGAACATATGCCATTTTTTTGGCCGGCGGGTTATTTACACAATCTTCTTTACGGGACCGCTCGTTGATTTGGATAATTACTGAACTTGTTCTGTTTTGCTTGACTGTCGTAATGCATTAATTTTACTAGAAAGGTTTGTCAATTTTCGGTATCGTAAAACATATAGCATCATGGAAGGGGTGGGCTTTGATGTTTTTTACTACTTGCTATCTCCAATTCCCCTTTCTAACTGATTAAATTCTTTAAGAACCAACCTAAAAATTATTCCAGTTGGCATATGTCAACTGGAGTTTTCATAAGCCGAAGATGATAGGAGCATTCGTTGGATCATATTTGGAGACTTTGAAGATTCAAACGGAGCCATAGAAAATTTTAGCTGCACCATAAGGTTAGCTTGGAGGGTTATATGCAGGAAAATATCTTCAGTCTCGCGAGGCTTATTCCTGATTTTTCAGAAATATTTAAAGGCAATATAGATACGCCTCATGGACTAAGTGCTTTTATTGTGGCGATATTAATTGTTCTTACTTTTGGCTTTCTCTTCTTTTCAATTTCGAAATATCTACAAGCTAAAAGGCATATCAATTTTTATACAAATTTATTGGATGGCATAACACAGGATGATTTAGCCAGTAGACAAAGGGATATCACTCAAAAAGCTCTTGAGCATAAGTACTTCGGTAAGCGATGGAAAGAATTTGATGAGACACTCGTTCTCTCGACAGACGGAGAGAAGCTTTATAATACTCTTGATGCAGAGCATTTTTTTAATACTTCGACTTTATCGCGTGGACTTACTGAGAATCGTTTGCTCGCAGCAGTTCCTGGTTTTTTGACAGCAATTGGCGTTATAGGAACATTTGCAGGACTTCAGATGGGCCTTGCTTCCTTGGAGCTTAGTCAAGACGCTGGCGTCGACGTTTTACGACAAGGGATTGGTAACATAATTAGTGGTGCTTCAATCGCTTTTTTAACTTCAGTGTGGGGTGTTTTTACCAGTGTAAGTTTTAATTTTATTGAAAAGTCGCTTGAAAGAGGCATCCGAAGGAGAATTGTTAATCTTCAAAATCATATCGATTATCTTTATCCACGTATTAACCCAGAACAATCGCTTGTCACCATAGCTGATTTGAATCGTAGTTCAAATGAGACACTTCAGGGTCTTGCAGAGAAAATAGGCGATCGACTACAAGAGGCTCTTGTTCAAACAACGAATTCTATACGCACTGGTTTGGAGGATAGCCTGAATCAAATTATGGCTCCGGCCATTCAATCTTTGGTTGATAATGCGCAAACGGGTTCACAGCAAGCATTGGAAAGTCTTCTGGACAGATTTCTTGCTGGAGTCGGTGATGCCGGGAATGCGCAGAAAGAGATGATGCAGAGTGCCTCGAATGATGTTCGCGCTGCGGTTAGCGATCTTGGCCAACAGATGACAGGGTTTCTTTCTCGCATGGATGAACAGTCTAGGCAGTCAGATTCAGCAGCAAGGGAGCGACAGCAGTTGCTTGAAAAGCAACTTGAATCTTTAGGTGCAGAGCATCAGGGCAGACAGAAAGAACTCAGCGCAACTTTTCAGACCATGTTTGAAAAGCTGGTTGGCCAATTGGGAGCGCAGCAGCAAACGGCTGATCTTAGAGAACAGACTCGGGCAGAGAAGTTGGATGAGCAATTAAATAGGCTGTCTGCTCGTAATAATGAAGTGGTTAATTCGATTGGGCAGAGTGTTAGTCGGCAACTTGAAGACCAGCAAAAAAGAGACGAAAAAAGACAGCAATACTTCTCTGAGAGTATCGAAGGGCTACAGTCATTACAAGGGGACTTAGCCGTTCGGGTCGAAAGTTTGATGTCTACTCAGCAGCAAACTTTCGACTCCATGCACCAGAAGTTTACATCTTTACAAAATCAATTTGAGGCTCTTTCTGTTGCTAATGGGAATGCTGGTAAAGAGATCTCCCAGGCTGCAAAAGAGATGCAAAGTGTTTCCAATCAATTGGGAATTCTTTCGATGAACATAAAACAAGCTGCTGAGAAATTGGGTGAGGATGTTTCTGCCGCTGCCAAGGCAACCGTAACTTTGGCAGAAGATAATCGTCTGGTTAGTTTGGAAATGCAGGATGCTTTGCAAGGCTATCAAGCGTTACGAAACGATATGTCTAAGTTGGTAGAGGACCTTAATAGTGCAACACAACATGCTGAAAGTGGATTTTCGGCTGTCCATAAACATCTCAATGCTTTCCAGCAGGCACTCAAAAATAACATACAAGAACTCGAAGACCAACTGCAAAAATTGATGAACAGTTACGCTGACCAAGTTCAGAGTCAGACAGAACAACGCCTTGGTGTTTGGAATGTAGAAACTAGCAATTATATATCTCAAATGACAAACGCTGCTCGTGCGATGGCGAATGTTGTCAATGAGATGGAAACAAAGTGTAGCGTCGCATGAGACGATCTGGTTCTGTAAGAAAATCAATACAGGTGGATGAAGAGAACCCTTATTGGATTTCATTCTCGGATATTATGTCTGGTTTGTTGGTAATCTTCATCTTGGCATCTTTGGCTTTAATTCTTGAACTTACACACACCAAAATGGAGGTCAATGATGCTATTCGAGAAATTGCCAAAGCCGAACAAGTGCGCAGGGATATTTTGCGTGAGGTTGAAACCGAGCTGAAAAATAAAAACATTCCAATAGAAATAAGCGACAATGAAACTGTTTTGCGAATCCCAGAAACCCTTTTGGCCTTTGAAACGAATCAATATCGAATTCCAAATACTAAGGAAGTTTCAGAATCAGTCCTTGAGATTGGTCGAGTTTTACATGATGCAATCTCTAAAAAAGAGCGGTGGAAGTATCTGGACACTATTTTTGTGGAGGGGCATACGGACAATCGTTGGAGTTCACGAAATATGGGCAATTGGGGCTTGTCCACATTTCGAGCAATTTCGGTGTGGAATTACTGGAACAAGCACCTTCCAGAAGAAGAAAGTCTAGAGCGCCTTGTGAATCATGACAATAGGCCTCTTTTCTCCGTGAGTGGATATGGAGAAACACGTCCGACACAACTTGTGCAAAAGACCGAGGAGGATTACCAAAAAAATCGCCGCATTGATATCCGTTTTACTGTACGCAGGCCGGCTCTTGAAGAATTCGAGAATGTTAGAAAGTTGATGGACAAGAATGAGCCTTAGAAAACTTGGACATATTTTGTTTGACCTCCCTGAATGGACTAGTGCTGATTTCGCTGTTATCAGGAAGAATCAAGAAGAAATTTCTAAGTTAGCATCCAGAGCTGCTAATAGCTCTGATCGTTTCAAAGATGCATGTCACTTGTTATGGCGACTTGCCAAAAATGGGCAATCCCATGCCATCTCCGCCGAAATTAAAAGCTCTATTGAGGTTCGAGCTCTTTCTTTTCTCCTCTGTAATGACATGTTTCTTGAGCATGTATCATTTACGAAAGAGCTGCTAGATAGTCTTTACAAGCCTAGCTCAAAACTTGGCAGGTTGAGCCTGCTGCAGTTAGTTGAGGCTTTTTTTAAGCAATTTGACAAGCTGGGGGAGGGAGAAGACCTTGAATATTTTGCAGGTTTGATTCGTTTTGAGCTGCAGCGTGTTAAGGGGAGTGATAGCTCTGATGAGTTGACTCGGCTAGGGCAACACCGAGACATGTTGTTTGCACTCAAGGGCCCAAATAATGTCGTTGATTTTGCACGCAAAAAAAAGCTAGATCTTGATCAGGCTCTTGACACACTGGCCTTGCATGGCTTTCACGGTGGCAGGTTTCAAGAACTTTGTCGCTATTATTATTACCTCGAAACCCTACGCGCACTTCCCGTCGGGAAAGATCACCCTGTCCTATCAGAAGTTTGCAAGTCAGATGTCTATAATGCTCCCTCAAAAGACGGTCGTCTTATGGGGCATGATATTCTCCAAATTCTTATAGATAAAGCGTCTCAACAGGAAATTTCAGACCCTTGGCGACACGTCATAATGACCATTGCTGGCGACCCACGTGTTCCTAAATCAAATCGCAGATATCAGCAATGGTGGTATCTTCTTGGAGAAAAACGCATTCAAAAGGTTAGAGGTTGGCTTTCTCGTGTCGATCTTCTCTTGTTTCTTGATATCCTTGAGGATTATGGCAGATCAACCGGGCAAGATGATTTAATAAGAATGTTTCCTGCTCGTAAAGCTTTTCTCGAAGGGCTTCATCGGCAAGGGCTTATTTACGAGTCTAGACTCTTTATTAGCAATAGTGCGGAAAGGTATGTCAGAAGGAAATACCAAAGACAGGACTTGCCTGAATACGCTAGGGTTAATGATTCCTACCGATCTATGATTTACCTTAAAGTTGGTGACTTTCACATAATCGAAGGAAGCCACAGCTTCAAATTTTGGATATTTAGGGATATCCCATCAGAAGCAAGCATTTTTGATTACGCAGTTAAACGATTTACAACTCAAGAGCTGAGCTCAGATTTAAAATACTTGAGTTTGAAAGAAGCTCCAACCTACGGGCAGAGACCTGTAAGTATTAGGCACAATCCTCATGGCTTTGCTTGGCAAGCAGAGGCCATTGCTGCGTTACGTCGGCTCGGGCTGCGTCTAGACTTAGAGCAATTATTCTCAGCCGCGGATTACCGTGGGTATAAAATGAGACACGGGCTTTAGCGTTATGGCAGTTTCCGATTTTATCAAAAATCTTATTTCTAAAAATGAGCAAGAGAAACGCTTCGAGTTGGTTATCGACCGCGATGGTCTGAACTTTGTATTGCCTAAGAGCGAGTTCGCACTTTGTGAAAAAGGCGAGGGTAGTGGCTGGTTGCTACATCAGTATGTTTGTTTGCAAATGTTGGAAGAGCAGGGTTTTGCTTATCGTATTGTAAATGGGTTTACTGTTCCTTCTGAGAATGCCGTTCTTCTTGAGCCAGATATTCACGCTCTTCTGGAACTGCCTCCCAGCTATCAGGGCCGTTTCGAAATTAAGGTCGATGGTCAAACCGGGCAAAGTGCTTTTTCTGTGAAGCTTATTCCGGTTTTACCCGGCGGTGATCGGGTTCCTCTCTACCAGTTAAAAGGTCCTTGCCTGCAACTCAGTGAGAAGGAGATTTTCCTTCTTAGTTCATCAGAGTTGACGGGCCTCCAAGCTGTTGAAAATCACCACAATCTTAGTTCGGAGGATAAGTCCGAACATCGAAACATCAACCTAGTTGGTTGCTTACAGCACTCTCAAAAAGAAGGCATGCAGGTTGATCTGGCACATTTTAATAAATTGAGAGTTGTTCAACCTGATAGCGTTGGCCTTACAGCTACGGAGCAGTCTGACGGTAGTCTCTTATTGACTCCCTCCTACGGAACAGGTGCGGCTCCTGATGATATTAACAATCGTCTGGGGCAATTGAATGGTGTAAATGATCTTGGCACATTGCGTATCAAGGATCAGATTGTGGTCCTTGACGAAAAACGCTTGCAAGCGACACAAGAAATATTAACCAATCAGAGAATACCGAAAAGCCAAGTCCAGGAATTTCTCAAGGCTCCTTCAGCCTTTATCGATGCCTCTCTGGTAGATCTTGATACCGGTTTTTCTATCAGGGTTAAAGGGGCAACTCGCTTTCAGTTTATGCAGTTTGGTGAAACCGATGCTTCAGGGATCGATTGGTTTCAACTCGGGTGCGCTCTCGCTGAGAATAGTAATGTGATCAAAGAGGTTGTCGTCAGTAAGGAAGATCTGGCGGCTCTGCGCGAAAAGATAGCTTCAGCTCAGAAGCAGGGAGCTGAAATCGTTACCTTTGAAGGCAGAGTGATAGACATCTCGGACCCCTTAACGGTTGAAAAAACTTTAACTGAAATCGAATCCACGTTAAACGATGCGCAATTACCGCACCTCGAAGAGAATGAACCGATTGTAGAAAAACCAGAAGCTAAAGAAGAGCGGTCGACCGTTTCACTCGATGAAGTTACAGATAGCAGTGACAATCTTTTGAAAATCGCAGAAGTGTCTGATTTTTCTGGCCAGATAGACTTCGCTGCCTATTTACGCCAGCCATATCCCCATCAGGATGAAGGCATTCGATGGATGCTCGGTTTAGCTAATATGGGTTTTGGCAAGGATATTCAAGAGGTTGGAAGCATTCAGGGCGCATTATTGGCTGACGATATGGGTTTGGGGAAAACCTATATGGCTTTGGTCGGCATCGGTGAATATTACAATCGAATAAAAGATAAGGGGTTAACCGAAAAGCCAGTATTGATCGTCGCGCCTCTCAGTCTCATTGAAAATTGGGAAGATGAGGTCGCCAAGACTTTTGCAAAGAGTCCTTTTCGCGACATTGTTGTTCTGCAGTCTGGTCGTGACCTCAATAAATTCAAGATTAGCGGTGCCCAGCCAGAAACCCGGCAAAGTCTAGGTGAGCAGGAACTGCTAGATGCAGATGCCATCCGATATGCATTGAAAATTGGCAAGACTTATGGTGCTGACCGTCTTGATATGCCACGTAGGCTGGTTTTGGTGACCTATCAAACGCTACGTGATTATCAGTTTTCCATGTGTCGAGTTGACTGGAGTGTGGTCATTTTTGATGAGGCTCAGAATATCAAGAATCCCAATACCCTTCAAACTCGTGCCGCCAAAGGTCTTAAAGCACATTTCAAATTGTTGGCGACTGGAACCCCAGTGGAGAACAGTTTAGCCGATTTTTGGTGTTTGATGGATACGGCTCAGCCGGGGTTGCTAGGAACCTGGGCGCAGTTTCGAGACCAATACGTTCGACCAATCAACCAGGCCTCTGTCGAAGAGCAGGCAAAAGTTCGGTTGGAGGTTGGTCAACAACTGCGGCTGAATGTCGGCAAATTCATGTTGAGACGTCTTAAAGAAGACAACTTAAAAGGTTTGCCTGCCAAGAGAATTTACACCGGTGTGCCAGTTGATTCTCAGGATAATTGGTCCTATTTGCCAGAGATTGCCAGCCAGATGCAATCCCAGCAACTAGCAAAATACGATGAAATTATAGAGAGCTACAATAGCGAACGACAAGCAAGTCAGGGACGTGGTCAAGCGCTTGGTGCACTAATGCGGCTCAGAGAAACTTCATTGCACCCCAGTCTAAGCGATGAACAAGGGTTGTTTTCCAAAACCAGCAAAGAAGCGATGAGTATCCTCTGTCGTTCAGCCAAATTGGAAAACCTGGTTGCAATGTTGGAAATGATCAGACGGCGACAGGAAAAAGTTATTATTTTTGTGATGACCAAGAAACTGCAAAGGTTTTTGAAGATTTGGTTTGAGCAAATTTTTGCAGTCAAAGTCAACATCATCAACGGTGACACCAAAGCAGTAGCCAGTAAAAAGGATTCGCTTACACGCAAGGGAATTATCGAGAATTTCGAAAGCCAAGCAGGATTTGCAATTATTATCATGTCTCCGGTCGCTGCTGGTGTCGGTTTGACGGTAGTCGGAGCCAATAACGTTATCCACCTAGAGCGACATTGGAACCCTGCCAAAGAAGCCCAAGCAACAGATCGTGTCTACCGAATTGGTCAAAAGAAGGACGTAAATATTTATCTACCTGCGTTGCATCACCCAACACTGACTTCTTTTGATGTCAATCTAGACAGATTGTTGCAGAAGAAAATGACATTGAAAGATGCGGTGGTTACTCCTCAGGCAGTGACTGCTGAAGAAATGGAAGGCCTGTTTGTCCAGCCGGTTAACTGAAATACCCTTGTCGCTCGGCGATGGATATGACGTAGCAAAGGGAAGCTTATAAATGTTCTGGAAAAAAAAGCAGAATAAGAGCCTCACTGGTCATCTTGAAAAAGAGAACAGAAGAGTTCCATCTCCAGAGCAGAACCTTTTAAATCTCAGCATACGTCGCCAGATACTAGATTGGAAAGATAAGCATTCCACTCAAGTCGAAATGCATTTACGGCGGGAGCTTTCCACCCTATTGAATGCAATGGACAAGGAGTTGGATAAGTTGAGTTTGCTTGAAGGAACCTTCAGGATTAAAAAGATTACAAACGAGATTATACGACCTATGTATGAGAGCTGGGCCTTACAGGAAAGTAGTTATCTGATGCGTGAGGCACAGGCTGAGTTACTGTTAATTAAGGATGTTGCTATAGAGCAAGCAAATAATGTAGGAGATATTGAGAATCCATATAACGGCGGTTACATATTGGATGCCTTTTCTGCTACGACCTTAAGTGTGATTGGTCTTGCTGTTATACCCACTGTCGCGTCTACTGCTGTTGTCTCTACAGGGGGGGTGATGGGCTTGTTAGGGATAACGACAGTTAGCTTCCCGGTCTTGCTGACCGGTTTATCCATTATTGCGATATCAGTTTCTATTGGTGGAGTCAGGATGAGAGGCGTAAAAAAGCGCGCCATCAAGCGATATCGCGAGAAATTACATAAGTTGATCTATGAGACAGTTCTTAGTGATCCTGATAACAGTAAATCCTGTCTATGTGATCAGTTACAGAATGTTATTTTTCAAACCTGTAATGGCATTATAAGGGAGATAACTGCGTGACAGGACCTATCCCATTTTATGTTCCGAATGAATTTGCCGCTGGTATTGCAAATCATAGTCTAAATCGTGTCGGCACTCTGATAAAAGATGCGAGCAGCGGCCGAATTGTCGCCCATGTTCAGGAGACTGGGTTAGCACAAAAAGTTGTTGGCAGTGCCATCAACATTCCCTTTGCTCCGCTATCTACAGTCTCTTCCGTTGGTGCAAATATACAATTGACAGTGCTTCAGAAGATGATGGTGACTATGCAGATTCTGCAGTATGCAAGCCTCGGCGCGACCCTCGTCGGTATAGGAGTTAGCGTTGTTGGTTTCAAGGTCATGGTTGGCCGATTTAATCAAATGCAGTCACAGATTGACGATCTGGCCAACACTATGAATCAGCAGTTTCGAGACCTTGAAGCACGCAGTTTGAGAGAACATCAATCCCGCGCTGTTTCACTATTTGACGAAGCTGAAATAGCGAGTTCCTTCTCTAGCCCGAGAACCGAATGGATAAGGCTTTCTCATTCCTTGGCAGAAGAAGCCGCCTTTTACCGCGGGGAGGTTGAGTACCAATTATCCTTACCGCAATTCAATAATCGAGCATTTCTGCCTCTCGTTCAGTTATACGCCGGATGTAATTCCGCTCGCGTTAAATGTCTTATGTTGGCCGATGAGCTGTCTGCTGCACAAGAGGTCTCTTGTTTAATTGCTGATAAATACAACGCGTTGTTTGATCCCTTATCACCCATTACTCTAGCAAAGAAATTTGTGAAAGAGGAGGGACCAGATCTGAAAGAGGCAGCCAACACAGACCATGCGCTAAGAGAAAATTTGGAGCGGACCACACCATTGATTGCAAGTCTAAGAGATGCTCAAGAAGCCGCACAGACGAGGCCAATGCTGATAGATACCTTGATCAAAAAGGGCATTTCAGGCAGAGATTTTATAAAAAGGTTAGAGAGTGAAAAAGAGCAACCAATCCTCTGCCTGGTCCCATGAAATAGCCGGGTTTAAATTGTTATTCCAAGGTTGCCAGTAAAAATACAAATCAAAATCGCTTTTAAAAATAACGAAATTAGACGTTTAAGTGATACTGCTCAAGAAATACATTGAAGGAAAGAAATGACAATTAGAAAAGTAACACTCTCCCAACTAGAGCAATATTTGTCGAAAGCCGCGTGGATTTTAAAAGGTCCAGTTGATGCATCTGACTTCAAGGTCTATATCTTCCCGCTATTGTTCTTCAAGCGGATCTCTGATGTTTACGACGAGGAATATCGAGTCGCGCTTGCGGAATCAGGAGGTGACGTCGAATATGCCTCTCTGCCGGAGATGCATCGCTTTGAGATCCCGGAGGATTGTCACTGGCAAGATGTGCGGGAGAAGACCGTCAATGTTGGCCAGGCGATCGAGCATGCATTGCGTGGCATCGAGCAGGCCAACCAGCAATATCTCTATGGAATCTTCGGTGACGCTCAATGGAGCAACAAGAACAAGCTCTCGGATCGGTTGCTGATCGATCTTATCGAACACTTCTCTCAGTATACGCTGGGCAACGAGAATGTCGATCCCGACATGCTCGGCAATGCCTACGAGTACCTCATCAAGCACTTCGCTGATTTGACCAACAAAAAGGCGGGCGAGTTTTACACGCCGCGTTCGGTTGTCCATCTGCTTGGCCTGATTCTCGACCCGCATGAGGGCGAAACGATCTACGATCCAGCTTGTGGTACAGGCGGTATGCTGTTGGAGTGTGCCGGTCATCTCAAGGACAACAAAGAGGATTACCGGACACTCAAACTGTTTGGCCAGGAGAAGAACCTGACTTCCAGCGCAATTGCCCGGATGAATATGTTCCTGCATGGGATCGAGGACTTTCAAATCGTTCGTGGTGATACCCTGCGAAATCCGGCCTTCTTTGAGGCGGACGGCTTGAAGACCTTCGATTGTGTCATTGCCAATCCCCCGTTCTCGCTCAAAAACTGGGGGTCAACGACCCCTATGGTCGGAACATTGCCGGTGTGCCGCCTCAGGGGAACGGCGACATGGCCTGGGTGCAGCACATGGTCAAGTCGATGAATAGTACGGGCCGGATGGCGGTCGTGTTGCCGCACGGAGCGTTGTTCCGAAAGGGGGCCGAAGGAAAGATCAGGCAAGCTCTGCTGGAGATGGATCTGCTTGAGGCCGTCATCGGTCTTGGTCCAAATGTCTTCTATGGAAGTCAGCTCGCCGCCTGCGTCATGGTCTTTAAGCAGAACAAGGAGCCGGAGAAAAAGCGGAAAGTTCTCTTCATCGATGCCTCTGAGCAGATCTGGGTGGGTCGGGCGCAAAACTATCTCGAACCGGAGCATGTGCAGCAGATCTTCACCTGGTACCGGAATTACGCCGACGTTGAGAACTACGTCAAGGTCGCCAGCATGGATGAACTGAAGGAGAACGATTTCAACCTCAACATCCCGCTTTACGTTGAGAAGATCATTGAGGACGACCTGCCGAGCGTTGAAGAGGCGATGGCCGATCTGAAGCAGGCCTGGCAAGAGAGCCTTGTGGCGGAAGAAAAATTTAAAACGATATTGAACGGGTTTATCTCATGAAAGAGCTACAGTCGCTAGACGACGTCTTCAATAAGAGAATATTCAGAATCCCAGATTACCAACGAGGTTATGCGTGGGGTGAAAAACAACTCATAGAGTTCTGGGAAGATTTGGTGAGCCTCGATAAACATCGGTCGCACTACACTGGTGTCCTATCAATAAAAAAAGTGCCAGAAGATGTTTGGTCATGTTGGCATGAAGAGAAGTGGTTGATCGAAGGTAGAAAATATACGCCGTTCTTTATCGTTGATGGGCAGCAACGCGTTACCACGGTGTCCATCTTCCTACAATGTCTCATTGATGCGGTAAGCAGGCACCCCGATCATAAGGGTATGAACAAGAGAGATATCTATCTTGGGGCCTATGGCATCGATGAGATAATTGAAAAATATATAGTCATCGATGAACCAAAGCACCGCACAATTAATACATATAAGTTTGGCTATGAAGTAGACAACCCATCCTTCAAGTTCTTGCGGCACCGCATTTTTGATGAACCCAATGAGGGGACTCTTGGCGAAACTTTTTATACCCTCAATTTGGAAAATGCGAAAAAGTTCTTTGCAGATAATATAGCCACATACGTTGCTAAGAACGGACTAGGTGCCCTCGAAATAATCTACGAGAAATTGACACAGAGATTTCTATTTAATCTCTATGAAATAGATGACAATTTCGATGTTTTCGTTGCCTTCGAGACTATGAATAACAGGGGGAAGAAACTTTCTGATTTGGAGTTGCTAAAAAACAGACTTATTTATCTAACAACACTTTATCCACCAAATGAAGTGGCTGAAGACGTTAAAGAGTCGACTAGAATCAAGATTAATGAAACATGGGGTGAGATCTACAACCAACTTGGACGGAATAAAAAATCCCCACTAAATGATGATGAGTTTCTTAGAGCGCATTGGATTATGTACTTCAAGTACAGTCGAGTTAAAGGGAATGATTATATTCGCTACCTTTTGGACGACTACTTTTCGCCCAAAAGGATATACGAGAAACTAGAAGTCAGTGTTAGTCATGTTGACCACGTTGAGGAACTGATTGATGACGTAGATTTTGAAGATGACGAGGCCGTAGAGACAGAGGTTAGCAATAACATTCGCTCAAAACGGTCTATTAATGAAATTTGCGCATATGTAGATAGCCTGAAGGCTTCCTCCAAGGTATGGTATTCTACTTTTTTCCCGGCAGAAAGTAATGATCTCACTAGTGAAGAACAAGTGGCGATGGACCGTATTAATCGCGTTAAGATTGCCTACTTTAGGCCCTTGATAATGGCAGCGCTGATTCAGTCGAAGCCCGGGGACTCGGATAGGCTCCAACTTCTGAACGAAATTGAGAGGTTTATTTTCATCTGTTTTCGCATGTGCCGCACTCAAGCAAATTATGGGAGTAGTCACTTCTACCGATCAGCAAGGGGGGTCTACCTGGGTGAAAAATCGCTTGGGCAGGTAACGCAGGAACTCATTGAGTCCCTGGAATGGGCATTTGAGGACGATGATGTTTTGGCCGTAAGTTCTTTTGACGATTTTATATCGAAAAAATTTAAATCGGATGGTGATGGTTTTTATGCCTGGAATGACTTGAAGTATTTTCTCTTTGAATACGAAGAGGAGCTTAGGAAATCTAGGGGGAAGGCGAAGCTGGGGTGGAGCAACTTCGTGAGGAATCCAAAAGATAACGTTTCAATCGAACATATCTACCCCCAGACCGCAACCGACAAATACTGGTCACAGAAATTTAAAGGATATTCAAAAAAAGAAAAAAGATGTTTGCTTGGATCTCTCGGCAATCTTTTAGCGCTGTCGTCCAGTATTAATTCCAGCCTGCAAAACATACCGTTTCCAGACAAGAAGAATGCAGAGAGGTGTTCCGGAGATAAATTGACAGGTGCAGGGTACGAAAATGGGTCCTATTCTGAGTTGGAAGTAGCGAAGAACAAAGATTGGACGCCGCAGAGTATTAGGGAGCGAGGCTTGAGAATGTTGGGCTTTATGGAAAAGAGGTGGCGGCTAAAGTTGGGGGCTGAGGAAGATAAGTTGGCTCTGCTGCATTTGTCTTTTATGGATGAAAAACAACGATCAAGGAAAGCTGGCTAGCAATTACAATCATGATGACCCAACAAGAATGATAGCCGACAGTGACCATTCTGTGACTGAGGTGGCCAGAGATCTGGAGATCCACTCCAACACGCTGTATAAATGGCTTCAGCAGTACAGCGAGAATCCCATGGAGGCCTTTCCAGGCAAAGGAAAGCAAGCCTCCGAAGCGGATGAACTTAGTCGTCTCAAGCGTGAAAACCAACGATTGCAAATGGAGCGCGACATCCTAAAAAAAGCAATGGCCATCTTCTCCAACGACCCGAAGTGATCTTCCAGTTTATGCAGCAGCATCAAGGGGAATTTCCTATCGCGGTTATGTGTGATGTTCTGTCAGTCTCTCGCAGTGGCTATTATGCTTGGCTGAAAAAGCCTGAGTCCAAGCGGCAACAAGCCAACAACAGACTGCGCCAGAAGATCCGGACGATCCATCGCGACAGCGATAAATCATACGGCAGCCCCCGTGTTTATCGGGAACTCAAAACGCAGGGGGAATCCTGCAGCGAAAATCGTGTTGCCCGTTTGATGCGAGAAGATGGCCTACGCGCGAAAACCAAGCGACGCTTTAAGGCGACCACCAACTCGGAGCATAATTTGCCCGTCGCACCGAACCTGCTGGATCGGAACTTCTCACCAGAAGCACCGAACCAGGTCTATGCGGGCGACATCACCTACATCTGGACCTGTGAGGGCTGGCTTTACTTGGCGGTGGTCATCGACCTGTTTTTCCAGGTTGGTTGTGGGCTGGGCCATGCATAAACAGATGACCCGGCAGTTGGTTATGAATGCCCTGACGATGGCGGTGCAAAGGCGCAGACCGTCCTCAGGTGTCATCTTTTCATTCTGATCGCGGCTCACAGTATGCCAGCGGCGACTTTCAGAAGCTGCTGACCAAGCACGGCATGCGTTGTAGCATGAGCCGCAAGGGCAATTGTTGGGACAACGGTGTGCCACGAACACCGTAAGGTGATGCTCTGCAAGAGATGAGAGTTTGGCCTCTCGGAATCGGGTTGCAGGACCGGGTTCCAAACCACGCCGAGCTGCCAAGGTAAAAAGTCTTGGTGGTGAGCGTCGGCGAAAAAGGCGTCATAATAGGCGTCAGGTGTGAGATAGGAAGACGAACGCGAGTGAACTACTGATGACGCATCGAAAAGCAATTCAACCGACATCAAAACCGAGCAGCGTTGTTGGCTCGGGACAAGTCCAGACGCAACCTGTTTACGGGCTGGGCGGTGTCCGGTGTGGAGGTGGCGTGATCCTATTTCAGGCTCTTGCAGGGAACGTGGGAACCTGTCGCTTCGATGCTAAGGGAGAAATCCGAAGGAGTAGCTCTCCGAAGGAAAAGAGTACCAATGCGAAGCACAGGGACGGAGTAGCCCGTAGTAGCGTTGAAGCAGCCGAAAGGTTGTGGAGCAAAGGGGCTGCGTCATCCGGTCGGATTGATATGTCAACCCGTGAGGGGAGGAGCGTATGAATTCGGCGAAAGCTTTTACCATACCAAAGGCTCTTATCTGGGATGCCTACCAAGATGTCAAGAAAAGTCGAGGTGGCTCCGGTGCCGATGGGCAAACGATGGAGGATTTTGAAGGAGACCTGAGGAATCAACTGTATAAGATCTGGAATCGGATGTCGTCAGGAAGCTATTTACCCCCACCCGTTTTGCGGGTAGAAATACCCAAGGCAGATGGGGGCACAAGGCAACTTGGGATACCGACAATTGGTGATCGGATAGCTCAGGCAGTAGTCAAGAGGTATCTGGAACCACAGGTAGAACCGTATTTTCACGAAGACTCCTATGGGTATCGACCTGGACGATCCGCTTTGGATGCAGTAGCAAAGGCTCGTCAGCGTTGCTGGCGCGATAGTTGGGTTCTTGATCTGGATATCAGCAAGTTTTTCGATACGCTGGATCATGAGCTTGTCATGCGCGCCGTAAGGCGCTTCACCTCTTGTAAGTGGGCTCTACTTTACATCGAGAGATGGCTGAGAGCAGATGTGGTGCTAGAGGACGGGACTTTGCTACACCGAGACAATGGAACGCCGCAAGGCGGAGTAATCAGCCCTCTGCTCGCGAATATTTTTCTGCACTTAGGTTTTGACCAGTGGATGAAGGAGCAATATCCTCACATCCACTTTGAACGATACGCTGATGATATTGTGGTGCATTGTCGGTCACTCCAGCAGTTGGAAATGATCAAGCAGAAGATTGAACTTCGTCTGGAACTATGCAAGTTGCGATTGAATCCTGAGAAGACACGTGTTGTTTACTGTAAGGATTCCAATCGCTCAGAAGACTGGCCTTGCTATAGTTTTGACTTCCTGGGCTATACGTTTCGGCCGCGCTCCGCACGTAACAAAAGGGGAGAGTTCTTTGTCAGCTTCAGCCCTGCCATCAGCCAAAAGTCTGCACACAGACTAAGGCAGGTAATCAGGCGGAAATGGAAGCTTCAAGGGAAAACACATTTGAGCTTGGAAGATCTGCTTCAACGAATAAACCCTGTGGTCACGGGTTGGGTCAATTATTACGGAAAATTTTGCAGATCAGCTCTTCACTCCGTTCTTAACCATGTCAATATGGCATTGGTAAAATGGGCGATGCGAAAATTCAAACGACTTCGGCGGCGGAAAACGCGCGCACATGCGTGGCTCAAAGGAGTTGCCCGTCGAAGCCCGCAGCTATTTTCGCATTGGCAGCATCAAAGCTGGATGACAAGAGCCGTATGAGTCGAGAGGCTCACGTACGGTTCTGTGAGAGCGTAGCGGTGAGATTCCTCTGCGCTACTCGACCCCTGGTTGAAAGTTTCTTTGGCAGTTTGAAGCAGGAACTGGTATTTCATCAAAACTATTCGACCCGCTCCCATGCTCGACAGAGTCTCTTTGAATACATCGAGCGATTTTATAACCGCCGTCGCCTTCACTCAACTCTGGGCTATACCCGGCTGATTACGAGGCGACCTATTTCAAAGTTGTAGCTTAACCCGGTGTCCACGAAACCGGGGGAACGTCAGCTGGACTGTTGTATGAGTTGTAAATAGTCCTTTAGCTGAACTGGTTTTCGAGAAAAGGTTTTGCGTCAAATGGCCATTGTGAAGCCTGCGGGCTCCTCAGTAAAATGCTTGATTTTGGGTATAATTGTGCGGTTTCTCAATTCTTGTTTTTTTGTACGATATCGTTGTTTTTACCTCTAATTAACTGATAATATTAGTTTTACCCCGAGGGGGATAGCTCTTGAGCTTAATTGGATAGACAGGGGGATCTAATGTATGACCTCTTAATGACTATAGACAAAAACACCGTCATATTAAATAAGGGTCGTCGATTAAATATTAGTTCAACAAATCTGCCCCTAAAGGATGGCCTTTTTTCTGGAGAGTTTTATTGGAAAGCAAGAGTCATTTACGCAGATGAATCTCGAGGGGTTCTTTATGCTGAGTTTGAAAATTACACTTCAACAGAAGTGGAATTTTATCAAGCACTAGACCTTCCATATGCGTTCAATCAAATTGAATTCTCAAACATCGATAATAAAGAAATTAGTCGATATTTTAAACCGAATCCAAATTTCTTCATTAAAATAGGTGAATCCTGCCAAGGGTTTTATTTTGAAGATGGTGTTACAGTCGACATCCAAATAACTAATAATTGTTTTTCATTATCTGGCAATGATTTGTACCTCAACGCTATTTATAAAGGAGAAGAAATTCGATTTTTTCTTGGGAATTATAGTCCAACTCTCAGAAATGATCGATATATTTTTCTCAAAAGCCATGTTCAGCGAGTGCTTGGTAAAGAATTGTTTGATATCACAGTAATGATGAAAAATGGCAGTTTGTACATTCAATCAGAAGATGTGAATAAAATTTTGACTCTAGACTGCAATGATTCAACACCCGAAAAAATATCTGTTGATCATGTTCACGAGGTTGTTCCGAGTGAGCCTCAATTGTCTTTAGTCGAAAAGCAGATAACACTGCCTATTAAAATATCAAGCTTGGATTTCCAAGATGGTAAGGTCGCCTTTTCTCTGAAATTCAAAAAATATCCTAAAAGTTTTAATGTAGAAATACCAAATACTTATCTTGTTCACGAGTTTAACTATATAAAATCATATTTTTGCACTGCACTAAACAAGAAATCAATCATGGCCGAAATTGATTATCGAGGGAAAGTCGATGAGTTTGGTCTGGCGCATGAAATCGAGATTCTTGCCGCGCGATCCAGTGATATCGACAAGATAGATCCAAATATCATTAAAGAGGCTCAAAAGCTATGCTGTGTTGAGCATCTTCTTGCTGCGCAAAAGGAACCTCTGGCTGACATCAAGGAGGGACTCGAAGGTGTCATTGATAAGGATCTTCTGGAACCAGCAATTTTGATTGATACCCTCATTGAGGTTTTGGAGGTAGTCAAGCATGCTAAGGAATTGAAGTACCTAGCAAGTCGGCACCTCTCTGATTTTTCCCTAAAGTTTGGCCGAAATATTGGCGTCACATCCTTCTTGTTTCTTGTTAAAGGGGCTCATACGTTTTTTTTCATTCTTGAAGCGGTCGATCAGGAGCTGGCGACCTATATCTGGAAGTGCCCACCGACCAATGAAGGGCTTATTGAAAAGGCAAAGGAAGTCGAAAGTCTGGTCGCGTCTTTTGAGGAAAATAAACGAATGAAATATATTCAATCTACACCCGAAGATTTCTACCGGATCAACCATAGATACCAAGATGGAGATCAGGGTTTTCTGGATTGGCAAAATAAGCTGTCTGATCTCCTACAGATATCGTAACTGAGCAGTTATCGGAATTAATATAGAAACTATGGGCTTGGTCTTCTCTTCAGGCTCCAAGGTTGCCCTCCCCTCCGCAGCTTTGGAGCCTTTTTATTTGTTGGTTGCTGAGTTGATTTGTCATATCTTGTAACGTTGATATCCAGTGATAATTTGAGTTTTTAGGAAGGGTCTGCGATTTTGAACGCCGTTGAAATAGAAGAAGCCATATCCTTGTTAGCTGAGCAGGAATTTGATCCTGCTGAGTTTCCGTTTGCTTTTTTGGAGGCATTTGGTAACAAGAAGGCGACGATTGATCGTTTAAGAAGGGGCAACACCAACTCTTCTGATATTGAAGGTGGTTTGCTGCAACGTAACAACATTCACCTGGCTGTTTGTGCCGAGGGGAAGGTTGGTGCCACGCTGGCCGCGCTTCGTGAAAGTTCTGCCACGACCAGGGGGAAAGCCAAGTTTATCTTAGCGACCGACGGGATCACTCTGGAGGCTGAGGAATTAGGCTCCGATGTCGCGCCTATTGTCTGTGCCTATAAAGAATTTCCCGATCATTTTGGTTTTTTCCTGCCCCTGGCTGGTATCTCTACCGTCAAACAAGTCCGCGAAAGTGCCTTCGATATCAAGGCGACCGGGCGGCTAAATCGTCTTTACGTTGAGCTGTTGAAAGATAATCCGGACTGGGGTAAGGCGAGCCGTCAGCACGACATGAATCATTTCATGGCAAGGCTGATTTTCTGTTTCTTTGCGGAAGATACCGAGATCTTCAGCGGGGTGGATCTGTTTACCAGTACCATTAATCAGATGAGTGACCGTGATTCCTCTAATACCCATGAGGTTCTTGGTGAACTCTTCCGGGCGATGAACACCAAATATGCTGATCGTGACAGCGCTAAAATTCCCCGGTGGGCGGATGCCTTCCCCTATGTGAACGGTGGTCTGTTTGCCGGAAGCACAGAGGTGCCGCGGTTCAGTAAAATTGCCCGGTCCTATCTTCAGAGTATTGGCAATCTGGACTGGAAAAAGATCAATCCGGATATCTTCGGCTCAATGATTCAGGCCGTAGCCGATGACGAGGAGCGTGGCGCATTGGGGATGCACTACACGAGCGTTCCCAACATCCTCAAGGTTCTGAATCCGCTCTTTCTGGATGACCTGCGCGAGCAGCTGGAAAAGGCGGGAGACAATGCCCGTATGCTGCTCAATTTACGCAAGCGCATAGCAAAAATCCGCGTGTTTGACCCGGCCTGTGGCTCCGGAAATTTTCTTGTTATTGCCTACAAGGAGATGCGGGCGATTGAAGCGGAGATCAACCAACGGCGCGGTGAATCTCACCAAAAAACTGAAATTCCGATAACCAATTTTCGTGGGATTGAGATAAGAGATTTTGCCGCTGAAATTGCCAGGCTCGCCCTTATTATTGCTGAATATCAGTGTGATGTTCTTTATCGTGGCCAGATGGAAGCTTTGGCAGAGTTTTTGCCGCTAGGTGCGGAGAACTGGATAACGTGCGGTAATGCTTTACGGCTTGATTGGTTGGCTATCTGTCCTCCGAGAGGGAAAGGTGTCAAGCTCGCCGCCGATGATTTGTTCAGTACGCCACTAGACCAAGCAGAAATCGATTTTGAAAATGAAGGTGGAGAAACGTACATCTGCGGCAATCCGCCGTACAAAGGTGGCACCGAACAGGGCGCAGCGCAAAAAGCCGACATGCAGATTTTGTTCAGTGATGATTTCAAAACATGGAAATCTCTTGATTATATCTTGGGTTTTTTTCTGAAGGCACGACGATTTCTTGATGTTGCCAATGCATCAGTAGCTTTTGTAACAACGAACTCTGTTTGTCAGGGAGAGCAAGTTTTTCGTTTCTGGCCGAATATTATTAGGGAGTCTGTTCGAATTAATTTTGCCTTTACCTCTTTCAAATGGAAAAATCTTGCATCTCGAAATGCCGGCGTTACGGTCTGCATTGTAGGGCTATCAAAAAAGAACGGGGCTGTGAAACTATTTGATGGTTATTCCGGCTTGGTTCGTGAAGTAGACAACATAAACGCGTATTTAGTCCCCTACTATGATGTGTACATACAGAATTCAACCAAGCCTATTCAAGGATTGGAACCCGTTGTAAATGGGAGTAAGCCCGCAGACGGAGGGGGACTGGTCTTTTCTGCAGAAGTGGCTAGAAATTTACGAGACAAAGTTACGGACCGAAAAAACGTTATCCGCCCTTTTTTTGGTGCGCATGACGCGATGCATGGGGTGGGTCGATACTGTATTTGGGCAACGTCTGAAGATTACAAAGTTTTGCGAGAGATACCAGCGTTTCAGAGTCGGTTCGCAATTGTTACTGAGATGAGAGAGAAGAGTAACAAAGAACTCACGAAGGAAGGCGCATCCGTTCCATATTCTTTTCAGCAAATTAGGCAAAGTGGAGGGGAAGTCGTTTTTCAGATTCCCAGACATTCTTCCGAGGAACGTGTGTATTATCCTGTCGGGACTCTTCCAGAAGGGGCAATAGTGGGTGACGGTGGCTTTGCTTTCTTTGATCCGCCTCTTTGGAACATTTCAATTTTGGTTTCAAAAATAGCTTTGTGTTGGATTGGAACTGTCTGTGGAAAGATTAAGACAGACTACCGGTTTTCCAACACATTAGGGTGGAATACTCTTCCGGTTCCAAAATTGACTGAAAAGAATAGGGCTGATTTGTCCCGTTGTGCCGAAGATATCCTTTTGGCTCGCGAAGCTCATTTTCCGAAAACGATTGCTGAACTTTACGATCCCGAAAACATGCCAGATGATCTGCGTCGAGCTCATGAACGTAATGATGAAGTTCTCGAACGCATCTATATTGGGCGGCGGTTCAAGAACGATACAGAACGGCTGGAGAAGCTGTTTGATCTTTATACTAAAATGACGGCGGGGAATGCTCCTGCCAAGAAGGGGGGAGCCTGAGCATGGCTGAGTCCAAACATATCCCATCCGTTTCTGTAAACTATGCCTGCAATGGCAGTTCAAAAAAATCCAACGAACTTGGAATGCGGGTGATGCAAGAGCGTGCTTATGAAAAGCGTGGTGAGCAGTACCTGTTGATCAAATCGCCTCCGGCTTCGGGGAAGAGCCGTGCCTTGATGTTTGTTGCACTGGACAAGCTTAACAATCAGGGGGTTAAACAGGCCATTATCGTGGTGCCGGAAAAGGCCATCGGGGCCAGCTTCAATGATGAGCCTTTGTCTAAGTATGGTTTTTATTGGGACTGGGCCGTGCTGCCGAAATGGAACCTGTGTAATGCTCCGGGGGAAGACGGCGGTAAGATCAATTCCGTCAAAGCTTTTCTCGACGGTAGCGATAAGACGCTGGTCTGTACGCATTCTACCTTCCGTTTTGCTGTTGATCGTTTCGGTGTCGAGGTCTTCGATAATTGCTTGGTTGCCATTGATGAATTCCATCATGTCAGCGAAAATCCGGATAATAAGCTGGGAGCCCACCTCGGCCAGTTTATTGCGCGGGGAAGTGCGCATCTTGTGGCAATGACTGGCTCCTATTTTCGCGGCGATGCGGTGGCGGTGCTGGCACCGGAAGACGAAGCAAAGTTTGAGACGGTCACCTATACCTACTATGAACAGCTCAATGGCTATGAATATCTGAAGAAGCTGGATATCGGCTATTACTTCTATTCCGGTTCCTACGCCGACAGCATTCTGGACGTGCTCGATCCGAGCGAAAAGACCATCATCCATATTCCCAATGTAAACTCGCGGGAAAGCACCAAGGACAAGCACAAGGAAGTGGATCATATCATCAATGAACTGGGCTCCTGGCAGGGCGTGGATGAAGATACCGGCTTTCACCTTGTTGAGACTGCTGAGGGCAAAACCTTGCGCATTGCCGATCTGGTGGATGACGAACCGGCGAAGCGAGACAAGGTTGCTGCCGCACTGAAGCGTCCGCAAGAAAAGAACAACCGGGATCATGTTGATATCATCATTGCGCTGGGCATGGCGAAGGAAGGCTTCGACTGGATCTGGTGCGAACATGCGCTGACGATCGGCTATCGTTCCAGTCTGACGGAAATCATCCAAATCATCGGGCGGGCAACGCGGGATGCCAAAGGGAAGACCCATTCCCGCTTTACCAACCTGATTGGCGAACCGGATGCCTCAGAAGCTGCGGTAACCGACGCGGTTAATGACACATTAAAGGCAATTGCCGCCAGCCTGTTAATGGAGCAAGTTCTTGCGCCACGCTTTAACTTCAAGCCCAAGAAGGCTGAATCCGGCCCGACCGAAGGGTTCGATTATGGTGAGGCTGGCTATGACCCTAAGACAACCAATGTCGGGTTTAACGAAGCGCAGGGTGTCTATGAGATCGAAATTAACGGCCTGTCCGAACCCAAGAGCCCAGAGGCTCAGCGGATTTGTCGGGAGGATTTGAACGAGGTCATTACCTCCTTTGTTCAGGATAAGCCCGCTTTGGAGCGCGGCCTGTTTGACAGTACAGAAGCGGGCGGCGAAACCTTGCCGGAAGAGTTGACCCAGGTGCGTATGGGCAAAATCATCAGGGAGAAGTATCCGGAACTTGACGATGACGATTTGGAAGCCATCCGCCAACATGCTATTGCAGCAATAAACCTGACCCAGAAGGCCAAGGGAATTATCAATAAAAACGGCGACGGTGAACCGGGAGCGAATACCGCACTCATTGACGGGGTGCGCAAGTTTGCGATGGATGTTCGCGAACTCGATATCGATCTGATCGACCACATCAATCCGTTTGGTGAAGCCTATGCCATCCTGGCAAAGGCTATGAGTGAAGACAGCCTGAAGCAGGTTGCTGCCGTCATTGCGGCCAAGCGTGTCAATCTGACTCCGGAAGAGGCGCGGGACCTGGCACGGCGTGCTTTGAAATTCAAGCAGGAACGGGGCCGTCTGCCGTCTTTGACTTCCGCCGATGCCTGGGAGAAACGTATGGCCGAAGGGATTGCGTTTTTGGCGCGTATGAAGGCGGAGGCCGGCAATGGCTAAGTCTGTATTTACTGACGAAGATGACGCCCTCTTAGCTGAACTTGGCGTTGAGGTTGAGACAAAAAAGGTTGCGGCTCGGACTCCCCGGGAAGAGCGAATTATTGCCGGGTTTGAAGAGATTCAGCGCTTTGTTGAACAGAACGACCGCTTGCCTTCTTCAACTGAAGGGAATGATATCTTCGAGAGGATCTATGCAACGCGCCTCAATCAGATCAGGTCTCAACAGGAATGCTGTGATCTTCTATCCGAGTTCGATCACCAGGGCCTGCTCGATGGTGATTTTCAGAATGAAGATGTAGACAGCTGCGAACTGACAGATGACGAATTGCTGGAAGAGCTTGGTGTTTCCGTGGGGGCAGAGAGTGACATAACGAAGCTCCGGCATGTGAAGTCCCAGGCAGAGAAGCAGGTCGCTGAGGAAATTGCTAATCGAACGATTTGCGAAGACTTCGACACGTTTAAAAAGCTTTTCGACGCGGTTCAGCAGGATCTGGACACGGGAGACCGCAAGACTCTGAAATTCAGAAAAGATGCAGGGTTCCTAAAAACAGATATAAAGCAGGGTCAATTTTTCATCCTTGGCGGGCAGACCGCGTATGTGGCTGAGGTTGGCGAGCCCATTAAGGCCCCAAATGGGGAGTTTGATGCTCGATTGCGTGTGATCTATTCGAATAAAACCGAAAGCGATATTTTGCTACGCTCAGTTGTCCGGGCTATGTACAAGGATGAAGCCAGCCGCTTGATTTCAGAACCCAACGCGGGGCCGCTATTCTCTGATCTTGCTGAGGATGAAGACCTTGCCAGCGGAACCATTTATGTTCTGAGAAGCAAGTCTACCCATCCGGTCATTACAGAGAATAGAGATGTGATTCACAAGATCGGCGTAACCGGAGGGAAGGTTGAAAAGCGCATTGCTAACGCAAAGCTGGACCCGACCTACCTAATGGCTGATGTCGAAATAGTGGCAACCTACGAGCTTTACAATATCAATCGAACCAGGCTGGAGAAGCTTCTGCATAGGTTCTTTGAAAACGCCAAACTGGACATCAAAATCAATGATCGGTTCGGCCATCCTATTAGTCCTAAAGAATGGTTTCTGGTTCCTCTGTTTATTATTGATGAGGTAGTTGAAAAGATTAAAGACGAGACTTTGGAACAGTTTAGGTACGATGCGGAATCGGTCAGCTTGGTAGCGTTCTCCGGATAAGGTGCGCTAACCTGGAATTTGAATACGAAAATAGTCGGTAAGGGTAAGGAGAGGAAAAGTTTTGTCGACGAAAAAAATGCTTGAGCTGTATCTAAAAATATAGATTTTGGATTATAATTTTATTACAGTTCTGAGTCCTCGAAAATAGCTTATTATGATGGAACGACGATGCCAAGGTCTGAAAAAGAACTCTTAAAATCATTTAGATTAAAGACAAAACCCTTCTTAAATAAAATAGAAAGGAAACTTTCTAATAGTTATGATTTTGTTTTGGAAGAATTTGATTCCTACAATGGTATCCCAGATATGGTTCTTGGGAGCTTTAGTCCGAAGGTTAAGTCAAGGCTTGAAAATAGTACCGTTGATTATAATTGGGTAGGTCCACTTACTAGCTTTAGAAAAAAAGATATTGTCTCAATCTGTGAATTTTCGGAAAAATTCGGTATAAGCAAAAGGAAGGCAACGCAAGTTATTAATCAGTATCAAGTAGCTGGTTATCTTGAGAAAATAGAGTCTTCAACATTTGAGGTTATTAGGGAATATGAGATAATGGCGAAAGCCATTATCTCAATAGAAGGAAAACTAAAAAACTGGCGTAGGGCTGTTTTTCAAGCACAGCGATATAAAAGATTTTCAAATCTTTCTTTTGTTTTGTTGGAAGGGAAATATTCTAACCCTGCTATAGAAAATATTGATCTGTTTAAAAGCGCTAATGTCGGCCTTATAACAATGGAAGACGACAAAGTTGATATAAAGTTCATCCCTGAGTGGGAAGACCTTAGGTTGTCACAATATACAGCAAGAATTCATGAGGCTGCAGTTTCTTCTATTGCTTCAAATGGATAGCTTGTTTAGTAATCTGTTCCATATAGGCAAGTGGTCACTTTTACAATTGATATCGAAAAACATGACTCCTGCATTATCGATTTTTTGGTAAAGGCTCATGGCTTCTGATATCCATTCTTTCAAAGTAGCAACCCGCTGGGCCGTTTCAGGAATAGCGTCTAAAGTCTTGTATTGCTGATACTTGAGAGCAAAGTGTGCTTTGTATAAATCAGGTTGCGAAAAATGGGGTCTTCTTCCTGCCATTAAGACCTTGTCTGAATATTCATTTTGAGTGTATATCTCGCTCCAAATTTTTGGGTGATCATCTTTTATTTCTATTGCGGTGTCATATCTGACCCAATTGAGTAGTCTCGGGAAGTACATCCTTGGGGCAGGGCCTCTCCTCGTTTGGTCGTCGTCTAGAAATTTATCGATAGAGAATCCTCTTGTGTTTTCATACGCTCCGACAGTTATTCTATCAACCGAAATCGCACTAAAAAGTAGTCCTTCTGTTCCAGCATAGCCGCATAAAACCTCTAAGCCTGTTTCCTTCAATTCTTGCACAAAACTAAAATGTGCATACAGTTTTTCGAAATTCATTATCTGTTTAGTTGTTTCGTTATGACTTACTAATAGATAGATTCCGCTGATTTCTGGATAGCTTGTGACCCAGTTAAGCAGTTGCGTTCTGTATTCGACATCAAGGGCCATAGTTGAAGTTATTGGCAATGTTAAAAAAATTGGGTTAGCCAGTTTTTTCATGTTGATAACTTCAAGAAACGGTTCGACAGTGAACGCTTTCTGCTTCTCAATATAGTCGGTTAGTAAGTCGTTATGAAAGCGAGCAGGTATTATTATGCCTTCAAAGCCATTTATGGTTTGGAAATCAATGCATTGTTTAGCAGATTCGTGTGCAATAGACGCATAGTCAATTGTGGAAAATCCATCCATTAAAGTTTCTGGAAAGAATGGATAAGTGGTAAATTTCTTTTTTTGAGAATCTGGGACGTAGAATTGAGGATCAAATAAACTATTTTCCTTTATGGCTTTATTTGTTGATTCTATTGTTTTTTTTGGATAATGGACAGGGCTGAATATAATACCGTCTCCTACTTGGTCCTTAGTAATGCTTTCTATGTTCCAGTTAGTGTTGTGTCCGGCTTGATGATAGATTTTCATATTGCCCCCTTAGCAGTTTTTAGCTGTTTTATAATGTCCTCTGCTATTCTAAATCTCTTATAAGGTTGTATTTCGAGAAGCTTTGAAATTAGCGTAAATATTTGACCATTGTTTATGCAGGATGCACTAAAATCAATGGTACCTTTTGAATTCATTTTTCTTATCACAAAGTCTAGACCGTCGACCTCGACATCTCCATATGGATATCGTCCTGTCAGGATTAGGTAGCCGATTACGCCAATAGAAAACTGATCAGATTTGTAGGAAATTTCAGTTTTTTTGTTTAGTAGTTGCTCTGGTGCAGCAAATCTTGGCGTGCATGGCGTGTGAAAAAATGGCGATGTTATGTCTCTGGTGCCTGGGTTGAGGCTTTTTGCTATGCCGAGATCAATAATTGTTGGAGTGAGATCTTTCCTGATCAATATATTGTCTGGTTTTAGGTCTCTATGAATTATTTTCTTTTCCCATAAAAGAGCAAGCCCTATTACTAGATTATTGAGAAAATCTATAAAGATAGGCTCTTCTCTTAGTTTTGGGAGAACCACCTTCCATGAAATATTTTCAATATACTCTTCGACGGTATAGATAAAGGGAGTAGGGTTCAACTTAATAAATTCAGCAGCTTTGGCGGCGTCTTCGCCAATGAGGTGGTCATGATAATTTTCAAGGTTCTCTCTTGTTATAAAAGATATCTTATGGATTTTTGGAAATAATGGTGAGTTTAAACTGGATAATATTTTAAATTCTCTTTGAATTCGAGCTACATTTGATTCAATAGCTGGTGTTATTTTTATAACAACTTTGGTTCCTTTTTGATCTCCAAGATAGGCAGTTCTTTGTCCTGAAGTTTTTAATTTATTTATTATTTTAAAGTTGAAACCAAAATAAACTAAAATATCATTTATATGTTCATCCATTATAATTCCTTATTGAAAAAGACATCATCGTACTATCATCATCAACACCTTTTATTTCAAGATAAGATTTTATTGTTTCTGATAGTAGATTTGAAGATTCACATATTTTACATAAATATTTAAATTGATCATTTTCTAATGATTTATAGACTCCATCAGTTACCAGTATTAGGGATTCTATTGAGTCTCTTTTTACTATATTGTTCTTAATTTTAAGTTCTCTATTTGAAATTATTGCAGATGTAATAATATTTGCGTGATCTTTAATTCCATATTGACTTGAAAGTGTTTGGTCTGTTGTTTGAAAAAAAATATCTTTTTCTTTAAATAGGAAAAGACGAGAATCTCCAGTGTGAAATATATTTATAAATTCATCATCAATAAAAGCAACTGTTAAAGTAGTTCCAATTTCGCTTTCAATATTATAATATTTTTTTATTTTTTCAAGTCTACTTCGAATCTTTGGAAACGTATTCAACACGTCATCTTTAGAAATATTCCCATCAAGATTTATCTCTGCTAGGCAATCAATTGCAGCTTGTGAAGCCTTTGTCCCAAATGGTAACCCCCCTATCCCATCAGCGACAGCTAATAAAAATTTATTTTTAAAAGATGAAAAAATGTAATTATCCTGATTTGGGTCGTTCGAACTTATAGAAAAACAACCAAAATCATACTCGTTTAATATTTCATCTAAAAGCGTGGTTTTATTTCTGGAAATAGTTTTCATTGTGCTTTCCATTTAATTTTGGTGAATCTATTGGTTAGATTGTTTATCCAAGTTTTCTTGCAAGATCCTCTGCCTTCAAATGGGTGTATCGCTTCAGCATTTGAAGGGTTTTGTGGCCGGATATGCTTGCTACTTCCATAGGATTTAATCCTTTTTCAAATAGCCTGGAACATGCTTCATGTCTTAAATCATGCCAACGAAGGTCCTCAATTTTTAACTTTTCGCATGTTTCACGAAAAGTTTTACTGACATGAGCACCAGTGACTCCAAAAACTTTACCATCAATTCTGCGAGGAAGTTTGCTCAGTACGTTGACTGCTTTAGATGAAAGAGGAACATTTCGAGGTTCACTATTTTTGGTTTCCGGCAGATAGGCAACCCGGCGAGTTAAGTTAACATCCCTCCATTCAAGAGAAAGTAGCTCTCCTTGCCTCATTGCGGTTTCCAAGGCAATTTGAAACAATGGCTTCAAGGTGAGCCCTAAGGAAGCTAACAGCAGTTCTTCTTCGCCAGGAAGTAAGCGACGATCACGCCCTTTGGGCATTTTGGGACGAGAGACTTTGGCGATTGGATTGTCGAGTGACTCCATCCCCCATTCCTTATGGGCAACATTGAACAGATTTGACAGGAGAATCAATTCGTTGTTGACGGTATAGGGGCTTTTTCCTTCTGCAAGGCGGCGATCGCGATATTTTGCAATATCGGTGCTGCGGATGGTAGACAGAAAGCGGCTGGCGAGGTTGGACCGTTTGAATAGGTTGATCCGGTTTGTTTCCTGTGCGGCACCTTTTTTGTGTGGGGTTTTTTCACGCAGATAGCGATCCAGGGCCTCATCTAGGGTTGTGTTTTCAGCTTCCTTTCTTGAAACGAAAATACCGTCATCCATTTCCGTTTCGATCTTCCTGGCCCAACGAGCAGCGTCTTCGTATGTTTCGAACGTTTTGACTTGTTTCGGCCAGCCCCGACGTCTGATTTTAACCTGCCACTGATACGGTCCGCGTTTGTTGATTGATGCCAAAATACTCTCCCTGGAAAACTGCGAGTGTCCCAAAATTGTCCCAATTATGTCATAAAGGAGTACCTTGTGCTAGTAGGAAAAACAAAAGGTTACAGCCTTTTAGACCGTAACCTTTTGTTTTTATTGGCTTGGCGGAGGTAGATGTGAATCGAACACACCAGGGACGGGATACGCCCCCCATCGGTTTTGAAGACCGTGAGCCTCACCAGAGGGCTGACTACCTCCTTAGCACGATCATTGGGATACTACGGGCAATCAGTAATTTTCTCAATACGCAAATTTTTGTCGATTTGTTTGCTCAATAGCTGAGAGCAGCTCCGGGGCCGAGGATTTGGACATCGATCCGTTCGCCTTGGTCGAAGTCGCTCTTATCTTCTGGAAGTATGGTTAATCCCTGGGTCGCTGCCAGAGTACTGAGAATCCCGGTCCTCTGGTCACCGGCTCCGGTGGCACATAATTCACCATGCTCATTGATGCTGAGAAGCAGGCGAATAATCTGCACCTGGCCGACTTTTTTACTGATGGGAGCGGTCAAGCGGGCTTTGAGGGTGGTGCGGAACAGTTGTTTGTGTCCCATCATCTTCAACAACGCGGGGCGAACCAGAACTTCGAATAGCAGCATGGTCGCAACGGGGTTTCCGGGCAGAGAAAAGACCGGGGTCTGGTCGGCCAGGCCGAAGGCGGTCGGTTTGCCGGGGCGTACTTTAATCTGCCAGAATTGCTCTTTGACGCCGCATTCGGCCAGAACTTCACGGACCAGGTCGCGGTCACCAGCCGAGACGCCGGCCGAAGTGATCAGTGCGTCGGCTTTGAGCCCCTGGAGGATTTTTTCTTTCAGGCTGTCTTTATTGTCACGGGCAATCCCGAGTAGCAGCGGGATGGCGTGGATTTCCTTCAATGCGGCTGCCAGTCCCCAGGTGTTGCTGTTGACGACCCCGCCGTTGAAATAAGGCTCTTCCAGTTCCTGCAGTTCATCGCCGGTGGCCAAAATAGCAACCCGGGCACGGCGGTGAACCGGGAGGGAGGACATGCGCAAGGCGGCCAGCAGATTGACCTGGGCCGGGCTTAACACCGTACCTGCGGACATAACTTTCTGGCCGGGGAGGACATCTTCACCCTGGCGGCGAACATTGGCGCCGGCCTTGACCGCTTTGAGGATGGTGACCCGCCCGTCCTGCTCGCGACAGTTTTCAATCGGTACAACCGAGTCCGCACCTTTCGGCAAGGGGGCACCGGTCATGATTTTGCAGGCTGTTGCCGGACGAAGTTCGGCGCCGGGAATTTTCCCGGCCGGGATATAATCGCTGACGGGCAGGGTATCGGTGCCGCTGATATCGGCATAGCAGAAGGCAAAACCATCCATGGCTGAATTGTCAAATGCGGGTAACGCATGATCGGCGATCAAGTCATCCGCGACCGCCCTGCCGACCACGTCCAGCAGCGGGTCTTTCTGCGCTGGCAGGGGGGCAATGGTTGACAGTACGTGTTGAATTGCTTGTTCAAGGGACAGCGACATGGTGGCTCCTGCGGTGGGTGGAATTACGCTTTTTAAAACTGTAACAAATTGAAATCTGCCCTGGATATTATCAGAAAATATGCTCAAGCGGCCACGATAACTTGTTCTTTTGGCAGGCTGTTGAAAAACGTTTTGCTGAGCCTATGGCTGGGGCAGCTCAAACTCTGATTTGTCAGGACGGGAATCGATTCCTCCAGGCCAGCGGGTTGTTGCAACCGCAGCGAGCCACGCGGGAGTTGCACCGGGTTACAGTGGGGTGGCGTTAAATCCAGCCGAGGACTTTCCACCAGAAATAATCGAGTGGCAACAGCACCAGCAGTGTTGCCAGCACAATGATGAGCAGCGGTTGGACCACCCTGGCCATGCGTTCTCCGGACAGTTGCATGGCGACGACGATCGGCGGTGCCTGGTAGGGCAGAAGGACCGTGGAAAAACTGATCACCTGCATCATCAGCACGGCCTTGATGGAGAATCCGGTCGCCTGGGCGATTTCCCCGGCAAGGGGGGTCATGACCGCCGGGATGCCCGGGAGAGTGGTGAACAGGCCGACCGTAGATGAGGCAAAAACAAGGGACAGGAAATTGACAAAAGGGCTGCCGCTGTCAAGGGGCAAGGCCGCAATCAGCGCGTGGCCGAGGGTGTTGCCGAGTCCGGAATCGGCAATCAGGCTGCCCAGACCGAGAATCCCGGCAATGAAAAACAGCGAGGCATAATTGATCTGGGTGTTGAAGGATTTTCCTTCCACAATACCGACCTTGGGCAAAAGCAGAAAAACCGCCCCAACCAGAGCCACCCAGGCCGGTGAGATATGATGGATAAAGTCGCTGGCCCAGAGCGCCACCAAGACCGTCAGAGTGACTGCCAGGATGCGTTGGTTAGAGGTCAACCTGCTTTGCCCCGCTGCGGACTGGCTTTCGGGGACGGTCGGGAGTCTGTCCGGATACAGGCGCAGAAGCGTGACACTGATAATCGCCAACTTGAGCAGCCCGAGGATAGGGAAATGGAGCAGCAGGTACTCACCGAACATGATCTTTTCATGAAACTGGGTTTCGGCGAGGCCGGACAGCACCATGTTAGGAACATTGGCGGGGAGAATGGAAAAAGCGGGGATAAAAGAACTGAACACGGTCGATAAGAAGATAGCGGTACGGCCATTAGAGCCTTTTTTGAAACCAAAATGATCGGCCAGTGCCAGGGCAATCGGGGTGAGCAGGATGATCCGGCCCATGGAAGACGGCATGATAATGGCAAACCCGAAGCCGACCAGACCCATTCCTAAAATCAACAGTGTGTAACTTTGGTTCAGCTTGCGACTCAGCCGTCCGGCAATCAGTTGCCCCAGGCCGGTTTGACGGATGGCCACCCCCAGTATCAATCCGCCGAAAACCAGCCATAAGGCTGTTGACTGGAAACCGGAAAAAATGACCTCCGGAGCGGAAATTTTGAATAGCATGGCGAGCAGGAAAAATAGCAGCGCCGTCAGATATTCGGGCAGTCCTCCCGAAGCGAACAGGCTGATGGTAATCAGTGCCAGCCCGGCCGCTTTGCTCTGCTCCGGGGTCAGAATCAGAGTGGGGAAAAGAATCAGCAGCGTACCGCAGAGCAGCGTTGGGATAAGCAGGAGTCGGATGAGATCCCGGGGGGACGGCTTCATGTCTGTCTCTCGTATTGAAGAATTGCTGCTCGAGTATGGTCAGTTAATAAGCTCAATCATATCGCCTGGCTGGAGAACGCCACCTTCCAGAACCTTGGCAAAGATACCTTCCTTGGGCATGACGCAATCGCCCGCTTGATAATAGATTGCGCAGCGGTTATGGCATTCCTTGCCGATCTGGGTGACCTCAAGCAATGCTTCGCCGATCCGCAGTTGCGTGCCGATGGGCAGATGGGGCAGGTCGATCCCTTCCGTGGTCAGGTTTTCGGCAAAATCGCCGTTGTCCACATCCAGGCCCAGCGCCCGCATTTTATCGATGCTCTCCTTGGCCAGCAGACTGACCTGACGGTGCCAGTTCCCGGCATGGGCGTCGCCGACAATGCCGTGATTCGGGCGCAATTCCACCTGGGGAACTGGAGTTTTGCGTTCACCTTTGTTGTGACTGACACAAACCGCGCGTAGTTGCTGAAGCATTTCATCCTCCGATGCTTGCCATGCTGAATGGGCTTTGGGAAGGCTCATCAATGGCAAAATGATGTTGTGATGGTTTCTCGTTGATAACGTCATGTAAAATTGCCCGAAGCTGTGAAACCGGCAGTTGCAGGAAGGGTTTCAGATCGACGGCCCGTTCGCTGAGCAGGCAGCTTTTAGCCAGACCGTCGGAGGTGACTCGAATTCGATTGCAGGAACCGCAGAAGTGGTCGCTCATGGGGGTGATAATACCGAGGGTTCCTTTGGCCCCGCGGATCCGATAGGGTTTGGCCGGTCCGCAATAGCGGCCGCCGGACAGTTCCTCCAACTGGTGATGCTTGCCTAACAGCGCCAGGATATCCGCCCCGCTGACCAGGTGCTTGCGCCAACTGGTTTCCCTGATGGTCGGCATATATTCGATAAAGCGGATCGACCAGGGGTTTCCCAGTCCCAGCTCGGCGAATGTGAGAATCTCCTGGTCATTGACTCCGCGCATAACGACCATATTCAGTTTTATTTTGAGCCCCACAGCCTGAGCCTTGTCCAAACCGAGCAGGACCTGGCTCAGGGAGCCGCCGCGAGTGATGGCGGCAAACGTGTCCTCCTTTAGGCTGTCAAGGCTGACGTTCAGGGTATGGATGCCGGCCTCTTTTAACGCGGCTGCGTATTTGTGCAAGAGAAGGCCGTTGGTGGTCAGGGCTACCTCCTCAATGCGAGGCAGTTGTGCCAGACGGCCGATGAAATCAAGAGCACCTTTGCGCACCAGGGGCTCGCCGCCGGTCACACGAACTTTGCGAATTCCCAGCTCGGTTGCCGCAGTGACGATGTGCAGCAACTCTTCATAACTGAGAGTTTCGCTGTGGGATTGTTCCGGAACTCCCTCTGCCGGCATGCAATAACGGCAGCGGAGATTACAGCGATCGGTAATGGATAAGCGCAGATAATTAACTTTGCGCCCATATTTATCCTGCATCTCGGCCATCTGCTTTCAAACCTTCCTTCATCAAAATGAAAAGGCTCTGCAATGTTCGCTTTCCCCCGGTTGCCAAGGCCGATAGCGAACTGCGGAAAAAGAGACGATCAGCGGATCATACATCGATTCCCGCTGCTAGCCAAGATCTGATCATCCCCTGCGAGATGGCCCGAGGCATGTTGTTGGGTGGCGCTCATCAGGATTCCTTATCGCATAAGAGCTTTTGGGGATAATTTATTGTTCCTTAGTCATAAGAGAAATTAATAAGGCCTGTTCATGATCTGTTTTCTCTGCCCTGATTATTCGTTAATTACAGCTATAAATGCGTCATTTACGGTCCTGATTTTACCTTTCAAAAACAATGTAACATATTGGAAATAATACCAAACATTGCATATAAGAAAATCTTATGAGGGTATGAGTTTTGTATATAATCGTTTTTTCTGAATATTACGGTAAAAAGCTATTGAAATGAAATTGATGCAATGATACAGAAAGATCGATATCTGAATATTTATATCACTAAAGATATTAGAAGACACATGTCTTGTGTCGAAAATCCATCAATGGAGAAGGAGTAGTGACCATGAACTGGAAAAAGATTTTGCTGGTAAGTTTGATCCTCTCTGCTTTTTGCATCAGCAGTGTTATGGCTGTTGAGGGAGGCAATTCCCGTAAAGGCAAGCACCTGTTCAAAAAGAACTGTAAATCCTGCCACGATACCGGCGGAGAAGGCGGTGCACTGACTCCGTTGACCAAAACCATGGGGCAATGGGATCGTTTTTTCGAAAAGCAGGACCATCCAGGCGATTTGTTCAAATCGATGTCTGAAAAAGATCTCAAAGATATCAACCAGTTCCTTTATGACCATGCGGCTGACTCACCGTCGCCTGAAACCTGCGGCTAATTTCAGGGTTTAAGTCTCTAATCTTGCTTTTTTATTTTCATTTGGAGGATTTCTGCATGAAGAAGAGTATCTTAGTACTGCTGACGATCCTGCTGGTCGTACCCAACATGTTGCTGGCTGCCACGCCGACGATCGAGGATCTCCAGAAACAGATTTCCGATATCGCTAAAGAACTTGATGAACTCTCCAATCGGGTTGATAAGCCGGAGCGTCACGCCGCTCTCGACCGGATCAATTTCTATGGTGATTTGCGCAATACCGTTGATAGTGTCCATTACAAAAATCTGGTCTATAGCCCGGGGATCAAGATGAATTACCCGGGTGCCGGGATCATCAATGTCCCGATGTCCGCTGGACCGAAAGAGTCGGATCTCAATAACGATGTCCTTTATACCACTCGCCTGCGCCTTGGAATGAAAGCCAAAATTGCCGAGAATATGAATTTTTCCGGTCGTTTGACCATGTACAAAAACTGGGGAGATTCAACGACTACCAAGGTTTTCGATTCCTGGAATGCTTTCACCATGGACGGGACAGACAGTGGCAGCACTTCCGGTGACTGGCTGCGGGTAGAACGGGCCTTTTTCGACTGGAAGGATATCGGCGGCAGCAATTTCTATCTCTCCATTGGTCGCCGGCCCTCAACCTACGGTCCGCCGACCAACTTCCGTGAAAATGAGCTGCGCGGCGGAACACCAAGTGGTCATCTGGTCAACTTTAACTTTGACGGTGTGACGATCGGTTATCATTTGAGCGAGCTCACCGGTGTCGAAGGTCAGACCGTGCGGTTCTGTTATGGCCAGGGCTTTGAATCCGAATTGGGTAATGGCTCCCTGTTTAATGATGATATTACCGCCAATCTGGAAGATACTCATTTAGGCGGCTTCAACATCGATGTGTTTAACGATGGGCAGACTTTTGTTCAGGCCACTTTATTCCGGGCTCAAAATGTTGTTGACGGCTTTAAGGGTACTTTTGCTTTCCCGACACAGATGATGGCGCAATTTGCGCCGACAATATATGGAGATGGGCAAAATTTTAAAAACATGAACTTTGAAGTTCGTTACACCCCGACAACGGTTATCGGGGATATTAACCTGGCCGCATTAGGTTTTAGCCGTGAAGAAGACAACGGCTTCGTCTGGTTTGGTTCTCTTGCTTGGACGCAACTTAATCCTAATGGCAAGGCAGGAATGTTCGGCGGGATGGGGACTAGCGCAGTTTATACTTTTGATGGCGACGGAAACATCGACTCAATTACCGCTGAAGACGATAAAACTCAAAACGGCTACGGTGTCTATGTCGGGATCCAGGTGCCGGCACCAATGGGCAAATTCGGTTTGGAATACAACTATGGCTCAAAATACTGGACACCCTTTACCCAGGCCCAGGATGATGTGGTTGGCAGCAAGCTGGCAACCCGTGGCCATGCTGGCGAAGCATACTATATCTTTGATATCAACAGTAATGCCTTCCTGAGAATCGGCGCCATCTATTATGACTACCAGTATTCGGGGAGCGGCTCTCCGGTCGGCAAACCGGAAAAGGTTTCCGATATTCAGGATGGAAAAGCCTACTCCCTGCTGCCCGTGGCTGACACGGCCTGGGATGCCTACGCCAAGCTGACCATGAAGTTCTGATATTCGGGTGACCGATGCAGCTTGAGGGGAGATGGCTCCGACTTTCTCCCCTCTTTTTAGAACTTAATATATCTTAAAGTCTGAATATTTGATTAATCATATAAGGGTGGATTATGAAAAAGATATTACTCGCAATTTCTGCCATCATGCTGCTCAGTGTCACGGCATATGCGGCGGACCATAGCAAATTTCTCAAAGGGGATTTTAAAGACGCGACCGAGGTCACCAAAGCCTGCCTTAAGTGTCACAAGGACGAAGCCGTTGATTTCATGAAAACCCCTCACTGGACCTGGGAGCGTGAGCAGGTTGTTGACGGCAAGAAGGTGAAGCTCGGCAAGATCAATGCGATCAATAACTTCTGTACCACCACCTCCAGCAACAGGGTTCATTGTAGCGAATGTCATGCCGGCTATGGCTGGAAAGATGAAAATTTTGATTTTGCCGATAAGACCAGGGTCGATTGCCTGATCTGTCACGATACCACCGGAACCTATCACAAAGACGGCGACAATTCCGGCTGGCCGAAAGAAGAAGTCAACCTGGGTGAAGCCGCCCGGAGCGTCGGCTTGCCAGTGCGCCAGAACTGTACTTCCTGTCATGCTCTTGGTGGCGGGGGGAATAATGCCAAGCATGGCGATATCGGCCTGGTGCTCGATTATCCGGATCGCTCCATTGATATCCACATGGACTCTGACGGCAATGATTTTCAATGCCAGACCTGCCATGAAACCCAAAAACACAATATTACTGGCGCCAACATGGCGACGTCTCCTGATGGCTTCAATGCGATCGGTTGCGACAAATGCCATGGTGAAGAGCCGCACAAAGAGTCACGGCTGAATGCCCACACCGCACGGGTGGCCTGCCAGACCTGTCATATCCCTTATTACGCCAAGGAAGATGCGACGCAAATGGATTGGGACTGGTCGACGGTTGGTCTTGACAAGGCCCCTGCCGGAGTGGATGGCAAAGTCGTCAGATACAAGAAATCGGTGGGTACGCAAATTTGGAAAACCGACCAGGTGCCGTCCTATGCCTGGTTCAACGGCAAAGCCGGAGTTTCTCTGGTCGGCGATAAGATCGATCCGAATGTGGTGACCAAGTTGGCTTATCCGCTGGGCGATATCAACGATAAAAGCGCCAAGATTCACCCCTTTAAAATTCATACCGGCAAACAGGCCTACGACACCAAATATAACTATTTTGTTGCGACCCATGTTTATGGGGAAGACGGCCTGTGGAGCACCTTTGATTGGGATAAATCGATCAAAATCGGGATGAAGGTCAAAGATATGCCTTACAGTGGCAAGTACGGTTTTGCCCCGACCGAAATGTACTGGCGCATCGACCATATGGTCGCTCCGGCTGATCAGGCACTTGGCTGTCTTGACTGCCATGGCGACAACGGCCGCCTCGATTGGACCGCCCTGGGTTATCCCGGTGACCCGATGAGAGGAATGGCCGCTAAGTAGGTTGTTGCAGGACTGGAGAGAGAAAATAGGATTGATTGTTATGGCAGGGCCGTTTTTGACGGCCCTGTTTTTTTTTGGCTGATTGCCCCCATAGCAGTGACTGTTGCCTGCCGAACTGCCAATGCCCCCTGCAACCGGCTCATCAGCAAAGCTGCTATAATTAAAAAATAGTATGTGCGATCAACTCATTGAGAGTCCGGATGATCCATAAGACTTCAGAGAAGGAGTCGGTTTGCTTCCCGATCCATCCATTCATCATAGGCTGCGGCCATGAGCGGTCCGAAATACGAACTGTTCTTTGCGGTTCGGCTGCGGCTGCTGGGGCATTTTCTTGGCCTCTTCCTGCTGGTCACTGCCACCCTCACCCTGGTGCCCTTTCTGGTTGCCCTGGTTGTTGGCGAATACCATATCGCTTTTAGCTATGGTGTCCTGACCGGGGTATTGCTGACAACCGGAATCTTGATGCAGAAGATGCGTTATCAAGGGCAAATGCAGCTGAACGAGGCCATGGTTCTGGTGGCATTGATATTCATTCTCCTGCCTGTGATCATGACCGCGCCCCTGGTTGCCCAGGGAATATCCTTTGCCGACGCGCTGTTTGAAACCATCTCGGCGGCGACAACAACCGGCTTAAGCACCCTGGGCGCGATCGAGCAGTACCCGGCCACCTTCCGTTTTGCGCGGGCCTGGATGCAGTGGTATGGCGGATTGGGAATCGTTGTTTTCTCGCTGGCCCTGATCGTACGGCCGGGAATGGCGGCTTTACGGCTGTCCAGCCTGGAAGAGCCAGACGATCTGGTCGGCGGCACACGTGCTCATGCCCGCCGCGTCCTCAAGGTTTATGGAGCGTTGACGGCAGCCGGGCTCATTCTTTGGCTCATTCTCGGTGGTGAGCCGTTTCCCGGGCTCCTGTATATCATGTCGGCGGTTTCAACCGGTGGTTTTGCCCCGACAACAGGCAGTCTGGCCGATTTGGATCACCTCCGCCTGGCCTGGGTGGTGACCCTGGGCAGCCTTGCCGGCGCCATCCCGCTGGCCCTGTATCAGCAGTCCTTGCGAAAAGGCTGGCGGGCCCTGCTGCAAAATTTGGAGATGCAGACATTGCTTGCGGCAGGGGTAATATCTTCCCTGGTGTTGGGACTCTCCATGCTGGGGCAGGGGATGCCCATCGATTTCGCGGCACGGCATGCTCCCTTGATGGCTTTTTCCGCACAAACCACGTCCGGGTTTTCCAGCATGGATGTCGCTGCGTTGAGCACAGGGGGGAAGTTCATCCTGATTTTGACGATGTCACTCGGCGGCAGCATCGGCTCAACGGCAGGGGGCTTCAAACTATTGCGGCTGCTGATTCTGGTCGGTGTGATCTTTCATGCCGTTAAACGGATGACTGTTTCTCGCCATGTCGTGACGGAACAGCGCCTTGGTGGCGAGCGTCTTGGCCTGCCTGAAATTCAGGATGCCCTGATGATTATTCTCCTTTTTATCATCACCGTCCTTCTGTCCTGGATACCGTTTCTGTTGTATGGATATTCTCCCCTGGATTCACTGTTTGAAGTCGTCTCTGCAACCGGTACGGTCGGCCTGTCGAGTGGCATCACCAGCAGCTCGATGCCGGATTTTTTGAAGGGAATTCTTTGCCTCGATATGCTGCTGGGGCGCTTGGAGTTTGTCGCTTGGCTGGTCTTTTTCTATTACCGGACCTGGTTCGGAAGAAAGCGAGAACAATAAATGAGAATTGTGTTTATCGGTGCCGGAGAGTTGACCGTGGAAGCCGCGACTTTATTAATTGGTCGTGGTCATGAAGTTATTATTATCGAATCCGATGAAGAGCGGATCAAGGAGCTGAGTGATTCTCTCGATTGCAGTTTCCTGCATGGCGACGGCAGTAAGCCGAATATCCTTGATGAGGCCGGACCTGAGCACGCCGATTTTCTGTTCTGCCTGACCGAGAACGATCAGTACAATATTATTGCCGCCCTGGTTGGTCGTTCGCTGGGTTATGGTCAGGTGGTGGTGCAGATCAGGGATACCGACTATCTCAATATCTGCCAGGAACTCGGCCTGGAGCATAGTATTACCCCTTCCAGAACCATTAGTCGCTATCTTGCCGACATGGTTTCAGGGGTCGATATCCTGGAGTTGTCTTCGCTTATCAAATGCGAAGCCCGCTTTATGATGATCAGCGTCGATAAGCAGACCAGGGGCCGGGTCGAAGAACTGGAACTCCCCGCAGAAGCACGGGTGATCGGCATTTATCGCGCTGGCCAATTCATGCACGCAGACCCGGAAACCACCTTGAAAATCAATGATGAGGCTTTGATCCTGACCCACAGCAAACATTTGCCGGAATTGACGGAACGATTCCAGGCTGAAGCCTCAGAAGGGCATGACTTGGAAGAGAAAAAATAGCCGAAGCACAGTGGCTGGTTGCATCCGCTGTGCTTCAGCATTCCTGAACGGCCCCCTGGCTTATTGTCCTGGCCTCAGGACAACGCAGCACCATCAACGAATCCCACCTCCATGCTCAGTGGGTCGACCCCTTCCAGGCAGCCAGCGTTGACCCGGGTCGCCGCTGGATTGGACCGCGGATTGTGATGAGTATACACGCCACAGACTTTGCAGAAATAATGGTTGGCTGTCATGGTATTGAACTGATAGCGGGTCAGGAACTCTTCCCCGCCGGTGACTTTAAACTCTTCGGTCATCACCATGGGAAATCCCTTCCGTTTGCACAGACTGCAGTTACAGCGCACTGCCGTGGCCAGATCGGCCTTCACTTCAAACGTCACTTGGCCGCAATGGCAGGAACCCTGGTAGGTTTTTTTAGCATCCATGTTGATCTCCTGGGAAAAAGTGGGGGGTACCGCGGCCAACAGCCACGTCCCGGACTTCACTCGACTAACCGGACAAAGATGTTATTTTAGCATTTTTTTCGGCTGATTGGGCAAGCGACGGCCCAACTATCGGTTGACCCTGTCTGGTTACATCAGTAGCATGAGCGGGTTGCCTGCAAACCGCTGGCAGAGGCCAGGGATGTGCTTTTACAACCCACCCGCAGGTGCGGTTGCAGATGTCATGTTTTTGCCCGTTTCCAGACGAAGCCGAAGGGAATAACCTGATGCCGACCGCCAGAATGCTGCTGCCGATCCTGTCCGTTTTGCTGCTGATCTCTTTCCCGGCCCGGGCGGATGTGGATGTTTCTTTTGGCAACGGATTCTTGTGGGGCTACAGTCAGTACCAGATCGGCGGGCTCGTGCATGAGAAGAGCGGCAGCACAAAATACCATTTCCCGATCAGTGAACTGAGATTCCCCCTGGATGCCGTGATGTTCAAAACCACGGTCAGGGCAGATGTCGGTAAAAACTGGCAGTTCAGTATCAGCGGCGAAACCAACCTCACTGAAGATACCGGCAAGATGGAGGATTCGGACTGGGGTTACTATACCGGCTCGCCTGCCGATCAGCTGGATATCTATTCGGAGAGCGATACCGATATGGAGGCCTGGCTGTTTGACGCCAAAGTTGCCTACACTTTTTTTACCAGCTCAAGACAATGGCCGGCTGCAGGGCCGGGAACGAATCCGGCCGAGCCGTTTTTCTCCTCGGCGATCGGGCTCGGCTTTAAATACCAGAAGTACGATTTCGACGTCCATGATCTCGATCAATGGTACCCTTCGACCCCTCATGCGCCCCATGACCTGGTCTCCGGACTGGTGTTGACCTATATGGCCGAGTACCAGATCCCTTATCTGGAGTTGAGCATGAAAATGCGCCCGGCCACCGGGCTGTCCTGCTCCCTCAGCCTGGCTTATGCGCCGCTGCTTAATTTTCAGGATGAGGATCATCACCTGCTGCGTTCCAAGGTCCTGAAGGCGGATCATGACTGGAACGGTCATGGTGGCTTTGTCCAGTTGGCCGGAACCTATTGGCTCCCCCGGAACTGGTTCTTGCAGGCGGAGATCGAAGGCCAGTATCTCAAATCGAGCGGCCGGGCAAACGGTTATGTGGATGGCGAATGGGCCTATTCCATCGAGCAGAAAGTCCAGAGCGAGCAGTATCATGCCCTGGTTCAACTGGGCTATTCCTTCTGAGTTGCTGACCGGCCGGCACTGGTTTGGCGACGGTCACGAAGGTACAGCTCAGGAGGTGGTTTCCCGAAGCAGCAGCTCTCTCTTTTCCAGCACCAGCATCTGGTCGCGCAGTTCGGCTGCCCGTTCAAAGTCGAGATCGGCGGCTGCTTCAAGCATCTGCTCTTTAACGGTGGCGATCTGTTTCTTTAACTCATCAGGATGGAGGTATTCCGCCTGCCCTTCGGCAACCATGGGCAGGTCGACATAATCCTTGCTGGACAGGTCATCCAGAATGGAGCGCAGCGATTTTTTGATCGACTGCGGAGTGATCCCATTCTCCTCGTTATAGGCCAGCTGTTTTTCCCGGCGGCGAGCCGTTTCATCAAGGCAGGCCTGCATGGACCGGGTGATCTTGTCACCGTACATGATGACCCGCCCGTCGACGTTACGCGCGGCACGGCCGCAGGTCTGAATCAGGGAACGTTCACTGCGCAGAAACCCTTCCTTGTCGGCATCAAGGATTGCGACCAGAGAGACTTCGGGGATGTCGAGGCCTTCCCGCAGCAGGTTGATGCCGACCAGGACGTCAAATTCCCCCTCTCGCAAACCGCGGATAATCTGCATCCGTTCGACTGTGTCGATGTCTGAATGCAGGTAGTTGACGCGGATATCAAGCTCCTGCAGATAACCGGTCAGATCCTCGGCCATCCGTTTGGTCAGGGTCGTCACCAGGACCCGGGATTTCTTTTCAATCGTTATGCGGATTTCATCGATCAGATCATCGACCTGCTCGGTGGCCGGACGGATTTCGATGGGCGGATCGACCAGCCCGGTCGGCCGGATCACCTGTTCGACAAAGACCCCGTCAGCTTTTTCCAACTCGTAATCGGCCGGGGTTGCCGAGACATAGACCGTCTGCGGTTGGCGTTCGACAAATTCTTCAAACATCAACGGCCGGTTATCCAGGGCGGAAGGCAGGCGGAAGCCGAAATTGACCAGGGTTTCCTTGCGCGAACGGTCGCCGCGGTACATGGCGCCGACCTGGCTGACGCTGACATGACTTTCATCGATGAACATCAATGCGTCATCCGGCAGGTAGGAGAGCAAGGTCGCCGGCGGATCGCCGGGCTGGCGACCGTCCAGAAAGCGCGAATAGTTTTCGATCCCCTGACAGTAGCCCATCTCCTCGATCATTTCGATATCGAATAGGGTGCGCTGTTCGATCCGCTGGGCTTCCAGCAGCATGTTGCGTTCCTGGAAATAGGCGATGCGCTGCTGCAGTTCGTCCTGGATCTCCTTGATCGCCCGCTCCAGGGTCGGCTTGGTGGCCACGTAGTGACTGGCCGGGAAGATCGCGGTCCGCTCCAGGCGGTCGATAACCTGGCCGCGCAACGGGTCGATTTCGCTGATGGCATCGATCTCGTCGCCGAAAAATTCGATCCGCAGAGCGCGTTTTTCTTCGTAGGCAGGGAAAACCTCGACACTGTCGCCACGAACCCGGAAAGTGCCGCGGTGAAAGTCGATATCGTTGCGCTCATACTGAATTTCCACCAGGTTGTGGAGGAATTTATTGCGATCCAGCTCCATACCGGTCTGCAGATTGACGAGCATACCGTAATAGGCTTCCGGTGAACCGAGGCCGTAAATGCAGCTGACCGAAGCGACAATCAGCACGTCCCGCCGAGACAGCAGTGAACGGGTGGCGCTGTGGCGTAGCTTGTCAATCTCCTCGTTGATGGAACTGTCCTTTTCGATAAAGGTATCGGTCGAGGGGACGTAGGCTTCGGGTTGATAATAATCGTAATAGCTGACGAAGTATTCGACCGCATTGTTGGGAAACAGTTCTTTGAACTCCCCGTAAAGCTGGGCCGCCAGGGTTTTGTTGTGGGCCAGGACCAAGGTCGGTCGTTGCAGACGGTTGACCACGTTGGCCATGGTGAAGGTCTTTCCGGAGCCGGTTACCCCGAGCAGAACCTGGTGCCGGTCGTTACGCAGGATGCCTTCAGTCAACTCATCGATGGCCTGCGGCTGGTCGCCGCGCGGCTGATATTCTGAATTCAGTTCAAATCGGGCCATGTGTTTTCTGTCAGCGTAAAAAAATTGGAAAATGTCTTGAGGAAATGCTGGTCCACGTGTTTCACTTTCTGCTGATCATCTCTTCAGGAGGATAAGGCATGACTGAAGCAAAAATCAAATTCGCCTACACGGTTTTCTGGAACAGCGGACTGATCATTCTCGGTTCCCTGATTCAGGCGATTGCGTTGAAAAGTATTTCGACCCCCCACGGTTTTGTCCCTGGTGGTATCTTCGGAGTCGGTTCACTGCTCTACTATATCACCGGCTGGCTCAATCCCGGGCTTTTTTATCTGTTCCTGAATATTCCGCTGTTTATCCTCGGCTATATTTTCATCTCTCGGCGCTTTCTCTGGTACAGCGCGTTGGCCATGGGGGTGATCTCGCTGTTCTACCAGCTGGTTCACTTTGAGATCCAGATCGGCAATCAGCTCTATGCCGCGCTGGTTTTTGGCGTACTGTTAGGCACCGGGGCCGGAATGGTGTTGCGCTCGTTGGGGTCTAATGGCGGGCTGGACGTTATCGCCATTATCCTCAATCAGAAATACAACCTCGGCGTCGGCAAGATTTATTTCATGTTTAACGTCCTGCTGTTTTCCATCAGTTTCATCAGCTTGGATAATGACCTGGTCATCGCATCGATGATTTCGGTGTTTGTCTGCTCAATCAGCGTCGATTATGTGCTGTCCATGTTCAACCAGCGCAAATTGACATTCATTATTTCCGGCAAGCCACAGGACGTTGCCGATGAGGTCATGGCCAAGCTGAAGATCGGCACCACCATGCTGCCCGCGATCGGCGCTTATCATAAACAAAACCGGACCGTATTGATGGTGGTGATCAATAATATTCAGCTCAAGCGGTTGGAAGAGATTGTTTTTACCCAGGATGAGCACGCTCTGTTCATTGTGGAAAACACTTTCAGCGTGCTGGGGTCGACCTTTTCGCGGCGCAAACTTTATTAAATTGTTGGAAAAAGCCGTCCTGGCTTTTTCCAAGCCCGGTCGGGAAAATGCGATTTCCCCGACCTCACCCGCTTTGCAACAGCAACCTGTTGCCAAGCGGGGTCGCCCATCCCTGGGCTCCGCAGGCTGGAGAGATGTCACGCCTGCTGTTGTTGGAAAAAGTCGTCCTGGCTTTTTCCAAGCCCGGTCGGGAAGATGCGATTTCCCCGAATGGCGCTAGGGTAAGCAACTTTGCAGTAAACTCGGGACTGTCCCCAGGATCATCGGGGGCTGTCCCAAGAGTTTGCGAGCCATGAAACTGGAGCGGTTAGCACCGCAAAGACCTGGGACAGCCCCCGTGCGGGGTCAGTCCCAGTTTTGCTGCCATCTCCTCTTAATCTAGTGTCCCGTGCGGTTAGTTCTCTATTCCAATTTCGGTCCTTTTTGCCGCTGTCTACGTTCTGCCTTCTCGGCTTAGCCTAAGCTAGGCCTGCGGCGGCACGCCTTGACAGCAACAAAAATGACTCAAAATTAATACAAATAATTAACTGAACGGGACACTAGCGTCATTCATGCGATTTTCCAGACCTTACCGGCTCCGCAACAACACCCTGTTGCTGAGCGTGGGGCTCCGCAGGCTGGTATTACTTCGTGGGCATGGGGGGGACCAGCAGGGCCGGGTCGAGATGCTGTTCGAACCAGTTGATGCGCCAGTCCAGGTGCGGTCCGGTCACCCGGCCGCTGGCGCCAACGGTGGCGATGGGCTGCCCCTGCTCGATCCGGTCACCCGGCTTGACGAGAATTTTCTGTAGGTGGAGAAAGCTGGAAAACAGTCCCAGCCCGTGATCGATGATCAGGGTCCGCCCGGAAAAGAACATGCCCGGATGGGCCAGGCGAACGATCCCCCCGGCCGGTGCCCGGACCGGCGTTCCTGCCGGAACGGCAATATCCACCCCGTAGTGAGGCCGGCGCGGCTCGCCGTTGTAAATCCGGCGACTGCCGTATATCCCGCTGATCCGCCCGGTGACCGGCCAGCGGAAGGTCTCCAGAAAATTGCTCTGGCTGCCGGTCTGTTGTCGAGCTGTGACAATCAGCTCTCTTTCGTGGGCGATCCGTTGCAGGTCTTCCGCGCTGGGGTGCATCAGCTGTGGACTGATGCCGTCGACGTGCTCAACCTGGTATTGCCTGGAGGTCAATAAAATTTCCTGGTGTTGTTCAGAGCCATCTCCGGTAATAATTTTCAGCTGGTGTCGCAGTTGTGCGTCGCGACCGAAGCCGATGATGAAGCTGCCGTCCCGGGTGACCTGGAGCGGTCGTTGGTCCAGCCAGAGCCGGCTGCCGGGGCTGACCTGACCGATCAACAACCCGCCTTGTGTCGCCTGGCCGGTCAGCCGGGCCGTGGCAAATGCTGGCGAAACGATGGTCGTGCTGAGCAGCAGGGCACAAGCCAAGGCGGTGATGGCCTTCCGCACGCTCGGGCCTGGTTTCTGGAATGAAATAAACAACCGCGTGTCCCTCCTTTATTTGGTGCTGATGCCGAATTCAACCCGGCTGGCCGGGCCGCTTTTCGGGCTCTGGAAAATATCTGCTTCCTTTAAAAATATTCTCGGTTTCAGCGCCTCATCAAGTTTAATCAGAGCATCCTGTACCGCCAAGGCCCGATGACGGGCCAGTGCCGCGAGCTCTTCATTATCGGCGCGAATGTTGGCGAGTAACAACTTTTCCATCTCTTCCGGTGGCAGATCCTTGAGCATGCCGACAATGTTGCGCGGTCTCGGGAAATCGGCTTCCTGGTAGACGGTTTTTAACAGTTCCGGATACTCTTCCGGGGATATCTGGAGTTCATCCCTGGGGATTGCAGGTGTTCCCTGCTCGGTCAGCTGCCGCCATTTAAGGTCCAGCAGCAGTTGTTTGAGGTGGTTTTTACGATAGGCTTCCGGATCTTTGTCTTTATCGGCAAAACCGCTGACCTCAAGAATCAGCCCGGGACGGTTGATCAAGACATCGGCCAGTTCCTGCAGTTTGCGGTTCTGCTCCTCGGTGATTATCGCGGTCCCCAGGGGGAATTCGATACTGCTGAAGTCCTCATTGCCGCCCAGCATGGAGGCCAACAGGGAAAACGGTGAGGTCGCGGCTTTGACCAGCAGGTTGCGCAATACAGTGAAAACAGTGCCGAATAGGCTGAAATCGGGGTCGTTTAAATTGCCCGAGATCGGAATGTTCAGATGGATTTCGTCGTTGCGGTCTTTAAGCAGACTGATGGCCAGGGCGACGGGTAAGGATGTTGCCTGCTTGCTTTGCACCGTGTCACCGAAGGTGAATTGATCGATCATCACCCGGTTGTCGGCACTGATCTGCTGGTGTTCGATATGGTAGTTCAGATCGAGATACAGTTTCCCCTTGGCAATGGCATAGCCGAGATAGGTGCCGGAATAGGGAGTCAGCGGGGACAGATCAATATCTTCAAAGCGGATCGTCAAATCGGCAAACAGGTTTTTGCTTAACGGGTTGATCTTTCCACTGACTGTCAACGGGGAATGGTTCTCCAGCTGGCCGCGCAGATCGACATCGGCCTGCATCTGCTGGTCGGAAGACATGCCGGAGACCCGGCCGCCCAGCTGATACATGGTGGTGGCAAAGGTGCTCGGTAAATGGCGGTCGGTAAAGGATACGGTTCCGCCCTGCAGCGTCAACGCGTCAATGCGGATGTCCGGCACTGGTCCGGCAGACGTTGCGGCTGAGCTGTTGGATGGCTGTGGTTTGGGAGGCTGGTCTGCAGCCGCAGGGGCGCCTGCTGGTGATTCCGCAGTGACACTGGTCAGGTTGACCTGTCCGTCTGGGGTGATTTCGATATTGGCCAGGTAATTGCTGAGCGCCACATCTTTGATATGCAGGGCAAATGGAGCCAATGTCCCGTCGATACCGGCCAGGTTAAGCGTATCCCAGGTCAGTAGCTTGCCATCACTCAACGGGTCGCGCAGGCTGAAGCCGGTAACATTGAGGTTGCCCGCAAAGTTCCCAAGCAGTTCCTCGTTCTGCTGGGTCAGGGTCAGGGCCAGATTTGAGTTCAGTTGCCCGGAGGTCAGCCGCAGGTTGAGGCCAGCGGGGATGAAATTGTTGAAATCTGCCAGCGCCAAGCCCTGGATGCGTGAATTGGCCTTGACCTGCAGCGGCGTATGGACGGCACTTCCCCCCACGCTGATGTGTCCCCTGTTGCCAACCTTGGTCGCCAGCTGAAAGGGGCTTTTTTGTGCCTCTGGATAATGAATGTTTTCGCTGTGGAAGTGCAACTCGGTGAGGTTCAGGGTCGGCTTCCGGTCCAGAGCCTGATCCTGGAATTCGATGTTGAAATGAGCGAGATCAAGACTATCGAGTTGTACCGTCCATGGCGAGGCCGCCGGAGTCTCTTGCGCTGCAGCTGGCGGGGGTGCCGGCTCCGCATGTTCCGGGGCGCGCAATATCCGCAGCGGGGTGAGGGTTCCATCAGCCAAACGGGTCGCTTTGATGCGGCCTTTGTCCAGGCCGATAGCGCCCAGATTGACCTGTCGCCGGTTCAGATCAAAGGAAGAGCCGTTCATGTGGAACTCGGCCAGGCTGAAGCGGTCTTCTCCGCCAAAGGGGATCAGTAGGTCGCGCAAGGTTAGCTGGGTTTGTAGAAGTTGCACATTGCCATCTGCCGTGTATCTCAGTTGGCCGGCGAAATTGGCCCGCCCCTGGATCGCTTCGGTCAGCACCGGCTGCAGGTAGGGATAGTAGGGTTGCAGGGGCAGGCCGTTGGCAATGAGATCAAGCTGTGCGCTCAGCGGCGCAATCCCCAGGGTCCCGGCCACGGAAAGACTTAGTTCGCGATCGGTGAGAAGGCTCAGGTTCAGATCCGCCAGCTCTTCCGGGTGGGTGGACAGGTTGTCGAGGGTCAGATTCAGATGACGGAGGTTTTCATTGACCGGCGTTGCAACACTCTCATCCCGAAAATGAATTTGCCCTTCGTGGATTCTGGTGTTTTCAATCAGCACCAGAGGGAGCTTGGAAGGCTCCGATGTCTTGGGCGGCGGTTCTGCGCCGGGCGCTGCACTGTCTGCGGACGGACTGAACAGTTCCACCAGATTCCACTGGCCAGCCGGGTTGCGGCTGATGGACAGCTGCGGTTCATAGAGTTCTATGGAAGAGAGATTGAAGTCCTGCTTGAAAACATCCGCCCAGCCGAGGCTGACCAGCAAGGTTCCTAAACTGAACAGGGGCTTGCCGTCGGGTTCGCGCAAATCAAGGTCGCTGACGGCAAACTCCCCCCCGAGCATCAGCTTCGGTTCTTCACTGCGAGAGATCCGGTACGCCAGATCGAGCTGAAAATCAAGGGTGCCCTGGGCAACTTCAAGGGGGAGGGTCACGGGCAAATGGGATGCATAAAAAGGCAGATCAACCGCGTGGATCGTAAAAAACAGATTGGTTTCAAGGGAATTGTGAAATGGTTTCATCCGACCGTTAACGGCTAGCTCGGAGCCGTTGAGCAGCAATGACAGCTCGGGCTGAACAAAGTCGTCCATCATGTAGGGGATGTTGCCGATGGACGGAACCGTCAATAAGAGCTGACGGATTTGATGGTGAGAGTGGTTGGCCGATGCCAGGTCGCTGAAATCAACGGCGCCGTTTTTCACCCTGATGTTGTTCAGAGAAAAATGAAAGGTACTGGGGGGGCTTTGCGGCGTGGTCTCGGCGGTATCGCCTGTGGATTGGAGAAAGTCCGCGAAGTTGAATTGCCCGGGAGCGAGTAGCTCGATATTGACGTAAGGATCATCCAGCTCAACGTGGTCAAGGATCAGGGCTAATTCCGGGAGGGAACGGATGCTGGCTGACACCACCAGCTTGGAAAAAGAAACGAACGGTTGGGAGCTGTTCGGTTCGGTCAGTTTAGCCCCTGAAAGTTCCAGAGTCAGGGTGAACGGATTGAAAAAAACTTTCTCCAGGGTCAGAGTCCGTTTGGTATTTTCGGCGATCCAGGCCTGCCCCTGTTTTTTGACCTGCCAGGGGACAATCAGCATGGATAACAGCATCAGCAATAAGATAACACCAGCGACAACCAGCGATCTTTTCAACCAGCGTGACGACATAGTGGCTCCTCCGAATGGCGCTAGTTTAAGAGGAGATGGCAGCAAAACCGGGACTGTCCCCGCACGGGGGCTGTCCCAGGGCTTTGCGGTGCTAACCGCGACAGTTTCATGGCTCGCAAACTCTTGGGACAGCCCCTGATGACCCTGGGGACAGTCCCGAGTTTACTGCAAAGTTGCTTAAACGAGCGCTATTCGCGGCTCCTCCCTAAACATTCGAAAGTTTAGCATAAGGTCTTTCTGAGGTCTTTTGAAGAAGCTGTTTTGAAAAGGGCGGATAACGCAGGAGATTTTTTAATACTTCCGCTCTTCAGGCCGACAAAGGGCTGAAATAAGGCCAGGATGGCATAATTTTCCTTTGCCTTGAATGGGGCCTTGGGATAATCTTGGTCTAAATTAATTTTTTGGAGAACGGGGCGGTGCTCATGGAAGAAAACAACCTGCCAGTGCAGAAAAAGAGCAAGGGGAATTATCGAATTTTGATAATTACTCTGCTTCTGGCTGTCCTGCTGAGCAGTGCCCTGCCTGTTTATAATGCCATGGTTTCTTACCCGGCCATGGTCAGATTCATGCAACAGGGGGTTGAACAGGGTGCACTCAATGCCGCACGCCATATCGTGACGGAGTTTTTGGGATTCAATTCGGAAACCTTTACGGAACAATTGTCCCCTGCGCAGGAAAAATCGCTGCGCACCTTTGTCTCCCAGTATGGAATGATCAGGGCCAAAGTCTACAGCCCGACCGGACAGATCATCTTTTCCACCCGTCAGGAGGATCTTGGCACCGTCAATAAGAACAGTTATTTTCGCGATGTGGTCGGTGCCGGCCATCCCCTGACCAAGCTGGTCAATAAAAAACAGCGCTCGCTGGAAGGGGATGAGCTGTCCATTGATGTTGCGGAAGTTTATGTTCCGGTCATGCTCGACGGATCTTTCTGCGGAGCTTTCGAGTTTTATTTTGATGTCACCGGACAGAAAAAACAGATTGATGCTGTTTCCGCGTCCTCACTGCGGGTGTTTCTGTTGACCAATCTGGGTTTTTTGATCCTTTTCATTGTTGTCGCCTTCAGAATGAGGCAGGCGATCCAGAAACAGCAGGCTGCCGAGCGGGAAATCATCCTCATGGCCTATACCGATACCCTGACCGGGCTGCCAAACCGGCGGTTGCTCACCGACCGGATTGACCAGGCGCTGAATCGGGCCAAACGGCACAAGCTGATGCTGACCCTGCTGTATATCGATGTTGACAATTTTAAGACGATTAACGATACCCTTGGGCATCAGCAGGGGGATGAATTGCTGCAATATATTGCCGAGCAGATCAGGCAGCATATTCGCAAAAGCGACACCCTGGCCAGGATCGGCGGTGACGAATTCGTCCTGTTGGCAAGTGATTTAAGCAGTGCAGAAGAGGCCAAAGTGGTGGCGCAGACCATCAGCCGGATTTTCGAGACCCCTTATCTATCCAGGACCGGGCCGGTCTCCGTCTCCTTGAGCATCGGCGTGGCTGTCTTCCCCAAGCATGGTCAGGACTCGGAAACCTTGCTGAAGAATGCTGATACGGCGCTGTATGAGGCGAAAAATAAAGGGCGCAACACGTATGCTGTCTATCGGCCTGCAGAGGCTGTAACGAACAAGGCAAAGAGAACCAGCTAGTTGCCATCTGCAAACTCCGAAGGGCAACGGCTAAGTTGCTTGCTTGTGGTCGGGCAAGCGGCCGTGCTGATACCATTTCTGATCACCGTACATTTTGTCGGCGCAGGTCCGGCAGAGTCCATGGCTGAATTTGACATCGGCGTGTGTCTCAATATAGCGTTCCAATTGATTCCAGGCCCCTTTGTCGTCTCTGATCTGTTTGCATGAAGAGCAGATCGGTAAGATTCCCTGCAGCGATTTTATCTCGCGCAACGCCTTTTTCAGTTCCTCAATCAACTCCTCGTTTTTTTTCTGAATGTCTTCTTTTTGCCTGATCTCCTCCACCAGTTCGCCGTTGGTCCGCTTAAGGTCGGTGAAGATCAGTCGATAGGGTCGTTCTATCCCGGTTTTGATAATGCACAGATAAATCAGGTAAAAACTGAAAATTTTAAAATAGTGACCAACTAAATTCGATATTCCGTAATTGCTGATATAGAACGTGAAAGCGAGTTCGGAGATGATCGTGCAGATGATGGAGAGCAGGATGAGCCGGTAAATTTTCTGTTCAAAAAATGACTTATTAAGGTGGAGAAAAAATATTGCTGCCAGCAAAATCAAACAGATCAGGTATTCGCTGTATTTTTTGAACGGAGTGAGGCCGCTGCCATCGACAAAACACACCGGGAAAATTTTCCACTGAAAAATGGCCGCAATGATGAGATAAGTCACAAGGGCATAAGCGGGAATAATATAGGCAACTTTCAGCGGCTTATTCTCTTTCAAAAAGAGAAATGCCAGGGCCAGGGTAACACTCTCCATGTAGCGCGCGCCGATCCATAATTGATTGGCATAGTAGTCGTAATCGGTAAAGATGGGCATTCCTTTGTAAGACAAGGTATGCAGTAGATCAAGCAGGGAGATGAACAGATAGGCGATACCAATGAATAGCAGGTAGGGGTTCTGAATGTAATGTCTTGAATGCCAGGCGATGACAAAGATCGTGACCGCAACCACGATACTGAAAAATTCGGCAAGGGTGTGAAACAGCAGGTAATTGACCCAGCTGGTGAAATAGAGTCCCAGGAGAATCAACAATAAGCCGCAACCCTGGATCAGCGGCTTGTTTTGTCCGGGCGGATTGAGAGTGTCGAAAATCTGAGGCATGATCAGCACAATTCCATTTCATGGCGACAGTTTTTGTTTGCCCGCTCCGAAACAACTCCTGGAGCGGATTTTCTGACCCGTCGAATTTAACGCACAAGCTCCGTTAAAAATCAAGGTCTCACCCCACCCTGCCCAGTGTGGTTTCGGCTTTTTTGTTTTTTTGTACGACGGATTGAGACCCTGATTCGTGGGGCGCCTTCTCGTTGAAGTCGGACAATAAGCAAACTTTTGCTGAATTTAATTATGGGGAAATGATCTGGACGCTTTCCCAACTCCTGACGATTCATTAAAATTGTGCTAAGCTCTTAATTTATGGGGTAGTTAGCAGGCTGGTGCGGTGCAATGGCAGCGTGTTGTGTTTGCTTGAGGAGTTTTTGAACATCTGCGGATTTTGGGAGTCGGCAGCTCATGTCAGCTTAGACCTGGGCTGGACTAATCCGTGGCTGTAACACAGTTGGCAGTCGCCCGGACCGGAGTGAACGAATGGCATCAAACAGGCGCAACCCTGGCAAGAGGTTGGCCGGGGATGGCTATTGCGCTATTGACAATTGATTTGCCTTTACTATAAGTTTTTTCACTTGGGTCAAACTCGCGGAATTGGTGACGGCAATCGGGTTTGGCTTTTCTATCCTTAACGAGACGGAGGCTTCAATCTATGCGAAAACGACTGCTCCCCCTGTTTGCAATGTTGCTCCTGTTCATGTTTTTTGGTCAGGCTCAAGCCAAAACCCTGGTTTATTGTTCGGAAGGAAGCCCTGAAGGGTTCAACCCGGTTTTTTATACTGCCGGAACAACGTTCGATGTTTCTTCCAAGAATGTGTTCGAGGGGCTGACCCACTTCATTCGCGGGACCACTGAGCTGGAGCCCGGGATGGCGGAAAGTTGGACCATTTCTGACGACGGTAAAGTGTACACCTTTCATTTGCGCAAAGGGATTAAGTTTCATTCCGCCAAGCATTTCAAGCCGACCCGCGATATGAACGCGGACGACGTCATTTTTACCTTCGAACGGCAGTGGAAAAAAGACAATCCTTACTATGCGGTTTCCGGCGGCAACTATGAATATTTCAACGGCATGTCCATGCCGGAACTGCTCGATCGTATTGAAAAGGTCGACGACTATACGGTCAAGTTCTACCTGACCCGGCCGGAAGCACCGATGCTGGCGAACCTGGGGATGGATTTCGCAGTCATTCAGTCAAAGGAATACGCCGACGCAATGTTGAAAGCCGGTACCCCGGAAGAATTTGACCAGTGGCCCATCGGCACCGGACCGTTCCAATTTGAAGGTTATAAAAAGGACGCTCAGATCCGTTATACTGCCTTCAAGGATTACTGGAAGGGAAAAGCCCCCCTCGACAAATTGGTTTTCTCCATCACCCCGGATGCTTCGGTTCGCTATGCCAAGCTTAAAGCCGGCGAATGCCAGGTGATGCCGTTCCCCAATCCGGCAGACTTGGCGGCCATGAAAGCGGATCCCGATATCAACCTGATGCAAAAAGAAGGGTTGAACGTCGGTTACCTGGCCTACAACACTCAAAAAGCTCCGTTTGACAATGTCAAAGTGCGCAAGGCCTTGAACCACGCCATCAATAAACAGGCGATCATCGACACCGTGTTCCAGGGCGCCGGCAAACCGGCCAAAAATCCGATTCCGCCGACCATCTGGTCGTACAACGATGCCGTTGTCGATGACGCTTACGATCTCGATCTGGCCAAAAAACTGTTGGCCGAAGCCGGTTATCCGAACGGTTTCGAGATGAAACTCTGGGCTATGCCGGTACAGCGTCCCTACAACCCCAATGCCCGGCGTATGGCTGAAGTTATGCAAGCAGACTGGGCCAAAATAGGGGTCAAGGCTGAAATCGTTTCCTACGAATGGGGTGAGTACCTCAAGCGTTCCAAGGATGTCAATCGGGATGGCGCTGTTCTGCTTGGCTGGACCGGCGATAACGGTGATCCGGACAACTTCCTGGCCGTATTGCTCGGTTGTGACGGCGTCGGTGGTTCCAACCGTTCACAATGGTGCTACAAGCCGTTTGAAGACCTGATCCAGAAAGCCAAAGCGGTGTCCGACATCAAGGAACGGACCAAGCTCTATGAACAGGCCCAGGTGGTTTTCAAGGAGCAGGCACCCTGGGCAACCATCGCCCACTCCTTGGTTTTTGAGCCGGTTACTAAAAATGTTGTCAACTACAAAATCGACCCTCTTGGCGGCCATATCTTCTATGGTGTCGATCTGAAGTAATTCACTAGCGAATGTTCTCTCCCGGCCGGGAAGGTTAGTCTTCCCGGCCGTTTCTCTGCGGTCTAGTTAGCCTATGTTGAAATTTATTCTGAAGCGGATCAGCGTGGTGATTCCGACCTTTATCGGTGTCACCCTGTTGACCTTTGCCCTGATCCGGCTGATTCCAGGCGACCCGGTCGAACTGATGGCTGGCGAGCGCGGCGTTGATCCGATCCGTCATGCCCAGCTGCTGCATCAGATGGGACTGGATCAGCCAATCCTGGTGCAGTACTGGGATTACCTGGTCGGAATTTTTCATGCTGATCTGGGGACCTCGGTGGTGACCAAGGCTCCGGTGATCAAGGAGTTTTTTACCCTGTTCCCGGCGACCCTGGAACTGTCCATCTGTGCCATGATTATTGCGGTGGTCGTCGGTCTGCCGGCCGGGATTATCGCTGCGGTGCGGCGCGGCAAGTTCACCGATTATTCGGTCATGGGCCTGTCCCTGACCGGTTATTCCATGCCGATTTTCTGGTGGGGATTGCTGCTGATTCTGTTGTTTTCGGTCAGTCTCGGCTGGACTCCGGTGTCCGGACGGATTTCCGCGACCTACTGGGTCGACGAAGTGACCGGATTCATGCTCATCGATTCCCTGCTCTCCAATGAGGCTGGCGCTTTTCTGTCCGCAGTGCAGCATCTGATTTTGCCGTCCATTGTGCTGGCGACCATCCCCCTGGCGGTGATCGCGCGGATGACCCGCTCGGCAATGCTCGAGGTGCTGCGTGAAGACTATGTTCAGGTCGCCCGCGCCAAAGGGTTGGCCATGCCGCTGGTGGTCTGTGTTCATGCTCTGCGCAACGCGCTGATTCCGGTGATCACCGTCATCGGCCTGCAGGTCGGGGTGCTTATGGCCGGAGCCATCCTCACCGAGACGATCTTTTCCTGGCCGGGCATCGGTAAGTGGCTGCTAGACTCCATCTACCGGCGCGACTACCCCGCTGTGCAGGGGGGAATTCTGCTGGTGTCCTGTATTGTTATTCTGGTCAACCTCACGGTCGACATTTTCTACGGCGTGGTCAACCCGCGTATCCGTCATAATCGTTAGGAGGCCGCTGATGAGCGAACCAATTCAGGCGACAGCTGCCATTGACGAGATTTCCCCGCCCGGCCCCTGGCGCGAATTCTGGAGTTATTTCTGTGAAAACCGCGGCGCGCTGATCGGCTTCGGATTCATTGTCCTGGTCTTGCTGGCCGCCCTGTTTGCACCACTGTTGACCCCTCATAGCCCCTTCGAACAGTACCGTGACTACATTCTCACGCCGCCAGCCTGGCAAGACGGTGGCCTGTGGCGTTTCCCGCTGGGGACGGATGAAGTCGGACGGGATATCCTGACCCGCTTGATCTATGGTGGCCGGCTGTCCCTGTTCATGGGCATGATCGTCGTCTCCATGTCCCTGGTGATCGGGACCCTGATCGGCTTGATGGCTGGTTATGCCCGCGGTGTCACCGATACCCTGGTGATGCGGGCCATGGACATCATCATGGCTCTGCCCAGTCTGTTGCTGGCCCTGGCCATCGTGACCATTTTAGGGCCGGGTTTGATCAACGCGGCTATCGCCATCGCCATAACCTACCTGCCCCATTATGTGCGAATCACCCGGGCTTCGGTGATGGCGGAAAGCTCCAAGGACTACGTTATTGCTTCTCAGGTTAGCGGTGCCGGCGTGATGCGGCTGGTGTTTATCACCATTTTGCCCAATTGCATGGCTCCGCTCATAGTCCAGGCTTCCCTCGGCTTCTCCAATGCCATTCTTGATGCAGCTGCCCTCGGCTTTATCGGCTTGGGGGCTCAGCCGCCGAGTCCGGAATGGGGGGCCATGCTCTCCGGGGCTCTGGAATTTATCCAGCGGGCCTGGTGGGTCGTGACTTTCCCCGGACTGATGATCCTGCTGACCGTGCTGGCCTTTAACCTGATGGGCGATGGATTGCGCGACGCCCTCGATCCGAAGATGAAACGCTGATGTCATTATTGGAAATTAAAGATCTGACCGTAGAGTTCGGTAGTGAGGCGCGGCCGTTCCGGGCCGTGGACCAGGTTTGCCTGAGTATCGACAAAGGCGAGGTGGTTGGCGTGGTCGGCGAGTCCGGTTCCGGTAAGTCCGTCACCTCCAAGGCGATCATGGGTTTGATCGATTGGCCCGGCCGGGTTTCCGCGTCGCAACTCGAATTTGCCGGCCAGGATCTGTTGACCCTGAGCGACAAACAGCGCCGACGGATTACCGGGCGCGACGTGGCCATGATCTTCCAGGAGCCGATGACCAGCCTTAACCCCTGCTTTACCACCGGTTTTCAGATCTCCGAGGCGCTCAAAATCCATGAGGGCGGCAGCCGGGCAGTGCGCCGGGCGCGGGCCCTGGAACTGTTGGAACAGGTCGGCATCCCCGATCCCAAAGCCAGACTCAAGGCTTTTCCTCATCAGCTGTCAGGCGGGATGAGTCAGCGGGTCATGATTGCCATGGCCATTGCCTGCAATCCCAAGCTGCTGATCGCCGATGAACCGACCACCGCCCTCGACGTGACCATTCAGGCGCAGATCCTCGACCTGCTCCTCGACCTGCAGCGCCAGCGCAACATGGCACTGATGTTGATCACTCACGATCTGGCCCTGGTTGCCGAGGCAGCCCAGCGGGTCGTCGTCATGTACGCCGGGCAAGTGGTCGAGACCGGGCCGGTCCCGGCAATTTTTGATCATCCGCGCCATCCCTATACGGCCGCTCTGCTCGAAGCCCTGCCGGAGCGTTCGGTCGGCCATGAGCGCTTGCAGACCATCCCTGGCGTGGTGCCGGGTCTGTTTGACCGGCCGAGCGGCTGTCTGCTCAATCCGCGTTGCAAGTTTGCCACCGACTACTGCGGGCGTGAGGCTCCGCTGCTTGAGACTCTGGCTGATGGCCGTCAGGCTCGTTGCCATTACCCGCTGGACGAACAAGGACAACCGCAGAGAGAAGGAAAACCCCAGTCATGAGTGCCGTGCAACCGATCCTTACCGCCCGCAACCTGACCCGTTTTTACGAAGTGTCCCAGGGTTTATTTCAACCTGCAGCTGTGGTCAAGGCCCTCGACGGAGTCAGTTTCACGGTCGCTCCCGGGAAAACTCTTGCCGTGGTCGGCGAATCCGGCTGTGGTAAATCGACCCTGGCCCGCCAGGTTACCATGATCGAACGACCCACCGGGGGGGAGCTGGAATTTGACGGCTTTGATCTGGTCCAGGCGACCGATCATGAACTGAAAGCGGCCCGGCAGCGGGTGCAGATGATTTTTCAGAACCCCTTCGGGTCCCTCAATCCGCGCAAAAAGATCGGTACTATCATTGCCGAACCCCTGGTTATCAACCGTGACCTGCCCAAGGCCGAACAGGAAGAGCGGGTTCGGGCGATGATGGACAAAGTGGGACTGCGCCCCGAGTATTACAACCGCTACCCGCATATGTTTTCCGGCGGTCAGCGTCAACGCATCGCCATTGCCCGGGCGCTGATGCTGGAACCCAAGCTGGTGGTGGCCGATGAGCCGGTCTCGGCCCTGGATGTTTCGGTCCAGGCCCAGGTCCTCAACCTGCTCATGGACCTGCAGCAGGAAATGAACCTGGCCTACTTGTTCATTTCTCATGATCTGTCCGTGGTCCGGCATATTGCCGACGAGGTCATGGTCATGTACCTGGGCAAGATTGCCGAATATGGTACCGCCGAGCAGATCTTCTCCCGCCCGCGCCACCCCTATACCCAGGCGTTGCTGGCTTCGACCCCGCATCTGAACAGTGCCAACCGGCAACAGCGAGTGACCTTGAGCGGGGAGTTGCCCTCACCACTGTCACCACCGAGTGGCTGTGTTTTTCACACCCGCTGCCCCTTTGCCAAACCGCGCTGCGCCGAGCAGATCCCGGCGGCCGAAGAGTTTGACGGTCGCTTGACCGCCTGCCTCCGGGCGGCTGAGATCGCTGCCGAACAAGATTGAGCAAAATGCCCGGTCAGCTGCATGCTGACCGGGCATTTTGTTTTTTTTATTGAATCTTTCCCTGCTGACTATGTCGGCTCTTTTGGCCAAACAGTCAATAGATCGATTGTTCACTGGCCGCATCAAAAATATGCAGGTGGGTCAGGTTGAGAACCATCGCCAGTTGTTCCTCCGGGGCAAACAGGCGGCGGCCTTCGACTTTGGCGACCAATGCCGCGCCGCACAGGTCCAGATGCAAGTTGGTTTCATTTCCGAGGGGCTCCACGATCCTGACCGTGCCCGGCACGGCAAAGCTAAAAGGGGTGCCGTGCGGCTGCGGCTGAGTGCCGTCGGCAATTGCCAGATCTTCCGTGCGCAGCCCCATGAGGACCTTTTGACCGTCGCTGAGGGTGGCTGAACTGCGTTCCGGAATCGGAATCTCGAGCTGTTCACTCAGGCGCAGTTTCTGCTGGTCTCCACCATTGACAATAACCGCGGGAACCAGGTTCATGGGCGGGGAGCCGATAAATCCGGCCACGAACGAATTGGCCGGTTTCTGGAAGATCTCCAGCGGGTTGCCGACCTGCTCAATATAGCCGTCCCGCATGACTACGATGCGATCAGCCAGGGTCATCGCTTCGACCTGGTCATGGGTGACGTAGATGATGGTGTTTTCAACCTGTTGGTGGAGCTGCTTGATTTCCAGGCGCATCTGGGTGCGCAATTTGGCATCGAGATTGGAGAGGGGTTCGTCGAACAGGTAGACCGCCGGGCGGCGGACAATGGCCCGTCCCATGGCAACCCGCTGGCGTTGGCCACCGGACAGCTCATGGGGCTTTCTGTGCAGCAGTTCCTGCAACTCCAGGATCCCGGCGGCCTCCTTGACCCGTTGGTCGATCTCATCTTTGGGCATCTTGCGCAGGGTCAGGCCGAAGGACATGTTCTTGTAGACGTTCATGTGTGGATACAGGGCATAGTTCTGAAACACCATCGCGGCATCGCGATCCTTCGGAGCCAGCTCGTTGACCACCCTGTCGCCGATTTCAATCGTTCCGCCGGTGATCTCCTCCAGCCCGGCAATCATTCTCAGTACCGTTGATTTACCGCACCCGGAAGGGCCGACCAGGACGACGAATTCCTTATCGATAACATTCAGGTTGATACCGTGGACAACCTCCAGCTTGCCATACTTTTTGACAACGTCGCGCAGAATCACATTGGCCATGAGGATCACTCCAGTGGAAGCGGGGAGAATGAATCAAACCGGTTTTTATTATAGCTTAATCAGGTGCTAATCCCTTAATCTATAGCGGGTTGTTTTTTTTCTGAAAGACCGTTGACGAAGCTTTGCTCTTGGTCTTTACTTGAGATGGAAAAACAAGAGTTCAAGAATCTTGAAATCATCTCACTGTGCCTAATCCATCCGCAGCTTGCAAGTATTTTGTGTTTGAATGCAGGACCAAACAACTTCGAGGAGGTCAACATGTCAAAGGCGAAATGTTTATGGCTTTTCCTGGGTTTCTGTATGCTGATCGGGTCGGCAAATTCCGTTTTTGCCAAGCCGATCGAAATTCACTGGTGGCATGCCATGCGCGGGGCCCGGGGGGAGACGGTACAAAAGATTGTCGACAGCTTTAACAACTCCCAATCCGAATATAAAGTCATCCCCACCTACAAGGGCGAATACGATGAGGTGGTCAACGCCGGTATCGCCGCGGTACGGGCCGGAAAACAACCGCACATCCTGCAGGTCTTTGAAGTTGGTACCCAGACCATGATGCTGTCCGGGGCCATTTATCCGGTTTATCAATTGATGGGCGACCAGGGCTATAACATCGACTGGTCCCAGTATCTGCAACCGGTGCTTTCCTATTATATGAACGCGGACGGCAAACTGATGTCGATGCCGTTCAATTCCTCCACCCCGGTCATGTATTACAATGTCGATCTGTTCAAGAAGGCCGGTCTGCCGCTGCTCTCCAAAGATAAACCGGTGACCTGGGATGAAATGGGCGAAATCACCGCCAAGCTGGTTGCTTCCGGGGTCGAAGGCGGGTTGGTGACCGCCTGGCAGTCCTGGACCCAGGTGGAGAATTACAGCGCGATTCACAATCTGCCGTTTGCCAGCAAGGCCAATGGCTACGAAGGTCTGGATACCGAACTGCTGATCAACAACGATAAGGTGGTCAACCATATCGCCCGGCTGAAAAGCTGGATGGCCGATAACCGCTTTTATTACGGTGGTCAAAAATACCAGGGACCCAAATCGGAGTTCATTGCCCAGAATGCCGGGCTTTACATCGATTCCATCAGCGGGATCGCCAAGCTGCAGTCTGCGGTCAAGGACTTCACTTGGGATATCGCTCCGCTGCCCGTTGAATCCTGGATGAAAGAACCACAGAACAGCATCATCGGCGGTGCTTCCCTGTGGGTATTCAAGGGCCTGCCTGAAAAAGACTATGCCGGAGTGGCGGCGTTTTTGAATCACCTGGCCGGGACCGAATCACAGGTGCTCTGGCATAAGGAGACCGGTTATTTCCCCATTACTCTGGCCGCGTACCAGCAGCTCAAGGCAGACGGCTACTACAAGGAGTATCCCTATCAGGAAGTCGGCATCAAACAGCTGACCCGGCGGGAGCCGACCAAAATCTCCCGCGGCTTGCGGCTGGGCTACTTCATTCAGATTCGCAATATCATCAATGAAGAGCTGGAACTGGTCTGGAACGGGACCAAGACTCCGCAAGCGGCGATGGACAGCGCCGTGGCCAGAAGTAATGAAAAATTGCGTGAATTTGAGCGAACCTATAAATAGAGGCCAAAGAGCTGTAACGATCCATCTCTTCTGCTGTTAGACCGTCCCGGGACCGCCGTGAAAACAGCGGTTCCGGGCAGAAAAGCGGATTCTCCCCATGATCAAAAAACGCTCCTATTTCAAAACCCGGTCGCTGCCCTATCTGCTGATTCTGCCGCAGATTCTGATCACTGTGACTTTTTTCTACTGGCCTGCATTGCAGGGCCTGGTGGCCTCTTTCCAGTTGAGCGATCCGTTCGGTTTGCGGACCCGCTTTGTCTGGTTCGACAACTATGTGGCCTTGTTCACCGATCCCCTCTACCTGAAATCGATTATGACCACGCTGCTGTTCAGCGGTTCGGTGGCGCTGGTCTCCATCTGTGTCGGATTGTTCCTGGCGACCATGGCCAACCGGGCTTTGCGGCTGACCGCCGTGACCCGGACTCTGCTGATCTGGCCCTATGCCATCGCTCCGGCCATCTCCGGAATCCTCTGGCTGTTTCTGCTCCATCCTTCCTATGGGGTGATCGCGATCTTTCTGGAAAAATGGTTCGGTCTGGCCTGGAACCCGCTTCTGGAAGGCTCCCATGCCATGCTGATGATCGTCCTGGCCAGTTCCTGGAAGAACATCAGCTACAATTTCGTTTTTTTCCTGGCCGGACTGCAGGCGGTGCCGCATTCCCTCATTGAAGCAGCAGCCATGGATGGGGCCGGGCCTTTCCGGCGCTTTTGGACCATCACCTTTCCGTTGTTGTCGCCGACCATGTTCTTTGTCACAGTGATGACCATTATCTTTTCGTTCTTCGAGTCCTTCGGCATCATCCATACCGTGACCCAGGGCGGGCCGGGCGGGGCAACCAATATTCTGGTCTACAAGGTCTACCAGGATGGCTTTGTCGGTCTGAATCTCGGCTCCTCTTCGGCCCAGTCCATTGTGTTGATGGCGCTGATCATTCTGATTACCGTTCTGCAATTCAAATATGTGGAACGAAAAGTCCAATATACCGGGTAACGCTATGATGGTTGAAAAGACACCGGCCCTTGACCTGTTCACCTATGTGGCGTTGATTGCGGGAATTGCCGTGGTTGGCTTCCCGATCTTCTATGCCATTATTGCCGCAACCTTGCCCCTCGAAGAGGTTTCGCGAGTGCCCATGCCGTTGATTCCGGGGGATCAGCTGTTTGCCAACCTGGCCACGGCCTGGAACCGCGGCGACCTGGGGACGCAGCTGCTGAACTCCTTTATCATGGCGGGCGGTATCACCTTCGGGAAAATCGTGGTTTCGCTGTTCGGCGCTTTTTCCATTGTCTATTTTGATTACCGGCTACGCGCGGTGGCCTTCGCGACGGTCTTCTGTACCCTGATGTTGCCGGTGGAGGTGCGCATTCTGCCCACTTACGAAATGGCTGCCAACCTGTTCGGTCCCCTCCAGCCGCTCTGGGATGCCTTGGGTTTGAACGGACTGGTCAGCTGGTTCGCCGGACATGATATTTCGGTCAAGCTGGAATTCAGCCTGCTCGATAGTTATGCCGGGTTGATTCTGCCGCTGACCGCGTCCGCCACCTGTACCTTTCTGTTCCGGCAGTTTTTTCTGACCATTCCGGAAGAACTCTGCGAAGCCGCTAAGATGGACGGTGCCTCGCCGATGACCTTTTTCTGGAAAATCCTCGTGCCGCTGTCCAAAACCAATATTGCCGCCCTGGTGGTGATCGAGTTCGTTTACGGCTGGAATCAGTATCTTTGGCCGTTGCTGATCACCACGGACCCGAAGATGACCACGGCGGTGATCGGCCTGAAACACCTGCTGCCGTCCCCGGAAGATCCACCAGACTGGCATATCGCCATGGCTGGAGCGCTGATTGTGGTGCTGCCGCCGGTGCTGGTGGTGCTGGTGATGCAGCGCTGGTTTGTCAAAGGTCTGGTGGAAAGGGAAAAATGACGATGGTCAACATCAATAATCACCCCTTTATTATCGACCCGCACACCGGGCTGAGCGGTTGTACCTGTGGAAAGCCGCATCCCGCGCCGACCGCAACCCTTTACTTGGGTGTCGATGCCGCACGGGTCATGGCCGACGATTGCCGGGCGGTTTTTGCCGACCAGCCGGTTTTGCTGCTCAGCGATCCGGATGTTCAGCGCGTGGTCGGTCATACCCTGGAGGAGCAGCTGCGGGCAACCGGCGTCAATCTGACCAGTTTCCTCCTTGACGCCGACCCGGTGGCCGATGATCAAACCGTTGCCAAGGTCCGCATGCTCAGTGCCGACAAGGCACTGGTGATTTCGGTCGGCTCCGGAACCCTCAACGACCTGGGAAAATATGCGGCCAGCGCAGACGGCAAACCGTTCTGGGTGATGCCGACGGCACCCTCCATGAATGGTTACACCTCCGGGATCGCCGCGATCAAGGTCAAGGGGGTAAAACGGACCCTGCCCGCGACCCCGCCGGAGCGTTTGTATGTCCTTCCAGAGGTGATTCAAAACGCTCCCCTTAAGCTGCGTCAGGCGGGTTTTTGTGATGTCCTGGCCAAAGTGGTGTCGGATATCGACTGGCAGGCGGAGTCCCTGTTGTTCAGTCAGAGCTATTGCGGTTTGCCGGCGGCCATGATGGCCGGAGTGGAAAAGGATTACAGTGAGCAACCCGAAGCCATCGGCCGGGGGGAAGAAAAGGCGGTCATGGGGCTATTCCATGGGTTGCTGATTTCCGGTGTGGCCATGAGTCTGGCCGGGTCCAGCGCTCCGGCCTCGGGCGGGGAGCATCTGATGTCGCACTTCTGGGACATGCGGGAACCCTTGACCGGGCGCGTACCGGAACGGCACGGCCTACAGGTCGGTCTGGGGATCATCCTATCTGCGGCCTGTTACCAGTTACTGGCCGGGCTGGACAAAAAGGCTCTGGCGCCCCGTGCGGAAGCGGAATTTTCCGCCACTGCTGCGCGTATCCCGGAGATCTGGGGACCTTATGCCGCTGAGGTTGCCGGCCAGTTTGCCAACAAGCGGGACGCTTTGGCTGCCTTTGATGAACAGTTGCCACGGTATTGGGAAAAACTTCGCCCGCTGTTCGGACAGGTGCGACCGCCGGAATATTTTGTTGAGCTGTTCTCCAGGGTTGGTGCGCCTTTTGGGCTTGAGGCGTTCAGGTTGTCGGTGGATGAATTCCTGCTGGCGGCCATGAACAGCCGCGCCATTCGGGAGCGGATCACCGTGCTCGATTTTGCCGCGCATGCCGGTATCCTCGAGCAGGCCGCCGCGCGCGCGCTGGCCTTGATTCGTACCTAGCAAGGGGGAACGACGGGCAGCTCAACAAACATGTTGAGCTGCTGACGTGTTGGCTTGGTGAAGGGAGGAAAAGGATATTTTTCCTGCTTGAAAAATTCTCTGTCCGACCTTTAAAACCTGAAAGGACTACTCGGTCGGCAACGGCAAGCCGTGCTGACGCAGGAATGAGAGCTTGTCCCAGTAGCCGCGTTGAATAGCGATCTTGCCCTGTTCGATACGGAAAAATCCGCAGCCGCGCAGGCCGAGGGGATCTTTCCATTCAAGAATCGCCCAGTCGCCGTCGGCAAACAGGTTTTCGACCAGACAGGTCATGTCGGCCCTGGCAAATTCACGGGCGAACATCTCTGCGATGGCCTGGCGGCCGACCACCGGCTGCTCGGCAACCTGGTGATTGACTGCATCCTCGCTATAGAATTCCGCCAGGCGCAACACATCCCCGGCGTTGAACGCCTCTACCCACTGTTCGATCAGTTCCTTCGGAGTCATGATGACTGTCCGGTTGCGGTTTCGACCCGGTTGCGGCCGCCGTGTTTGGCCCGGTAAAGAGCCTGATCTGCCCTTGAAATCAGCCGGTCCGCTTCTTCATCCACTTGCAATTCGGCCGCTCCCAGACTGACCGTGACCTGGATGGTCGCTTCGCCGCGATAAATCGCCTGCTCCTCGACCCTGCTGCGCAAGCGTTCCGCCAGAATCCTGGCCTGGTCAATACTGCAATCGGAGAGCAGGGCCAGAAACTCTTCGCCCCCCCAGCGGAACAGCATATCGTCGCCGCGCAGGGTTTCCGCGAGGGCCTTGGCCACCGCCTGCAGCACCTGATCACCGGCCGGATGGCCATAGGTGTCGTTGACATGTTTGAAGTGGTCGATATCGATGATCAGGATGGACAGCGCGGTTTTGCGGCGCAGATTGGCTTTCCAGGCCTGTTTGTAGAGGAAATCGAACATTTGCCGATTGGTCAGCCCGGTCAGTTTGTCAGTGGTGGCCATGGCTTCCAGGCGCTTTTGGTAGTTGCCGATGGTGATTCCGGCGATGATCAACACCACCGTGGTGATAGCCAGGCTGATGGCGATGTTGATCAGCAGGGTTTTCTGGATGCGCGCTTCTCCCGCCGTCTCTTTTTCCAGGACGATCAGATACCAGTTGAAATCTTCCACCAGGCGGCTGTTGAAATAATAGGTATGGTTGTCCTGCTGATAGGTCAAGGAGGTACTGGGTGACGTCAGAATCTGGGTGGCGTAGATATCCAGCCCGGGGATATCCCTGAGGCTATTCGGCCCGTCGTATTGACTGCCGACCAGAGCGACCTTGCCCTGCCGATCCGTGAAAAATATGGTCCGGCCATAGCGTTCCTGGTAGGTTTCGATGAGCCCTTTGACCGATTTAACCCCAAGACCGACTCCGATGGTGCCGATGTAATTGCCGAGGTAATCGTAGACCTTGTAGTTGATGAATACGGTCATACTGGTCAGGTCGGAGGTGTCGCGATCGATATTGACCTGATAGTCCTGCAGCACCTTGGGCATATTGAAATACCAGCGGTCCTGCGGGTCATCCGGGGAGACTGTTTTCAGCACGCCGCTGGAATGATAGTAGTGGTGGCTGTATTCGGAGACGAAAAAACTGGTCACCGTGCCGTAGCGCTTTTGGATTTCCCGCAGGTAACGAACCATTTTGTCGGGGTCGGTTTCCCCGGCCAGAACCCAGTCACGGACGAAGGTATCATGGGCCATCAGAGAAGAGATAAAGATCGGCCGCAGCAGATCCTGTTGAATTTCGGAGTAGATATTGTCGCTGGTCAGGGGCAAGGTGCTCCCGGCAATCTGCTCCGCCAGGGTTTTCTGGGCGACAAAATAACTGACAATGCTGGTAAACAGAAAGCCGACCACCAGCAAAACGGTCAGAATGCTCATGAAACGGAATTTGCGGTTCACTGTCGACAGATCCTTCCTGATGTCCTCAAGCCCATAACTGGTCGATCAGTGAGATTAACAAAATCTAGTTTTTTGGCAAGTACCGAAAAGCAAAAGGACCAGTTGGGAGCAAAAAAAACATCAATCCGTAGCGCGTGGGATCCTGTCAGCTTGCCGCTTCAACCCGGTTGCGACCGTTGCTTTTGGCCTGATAGAGAGCCCGGTCAGCGCGCGCAATCAGGGCCTCGGCCGATTCGTCCGGCTTCAGCTCCGCGGTTCCCAGGCTGATGGTGACCTGAAGAGCGGTTTCCCCTTGGGAGATGGTCAGGTCCTGGATTGTGCTGCGCAGGCGGTCTGCCAGGATCATCGCCTGTGCGGCATTACAATCGGACAACAGGGCCAGGAATTCTTCTCCGCCCCAGCGGAACAGGTAGTCATCCCCGCGGATGATATCCTGCAGCGTTTTGGCGACCGTTTCCAGGACCTGGTCTCCGGCCGGGTGGCCGTAGGTGTCGTTGACCCGTTTGAAATGGTCGATGTCGATGAGCAGAGCAGAAAGGGCGGTGTTGTGACGGTGGCTGGCTTTCCAGGCCTGCTGATAGAGGAAATCGAACATCTGCCGGTTGGTCAGGCAGGTCAGTTTGTCGGTGGTGGCCATAGCCTGCAGTTTCTTCTGATAACTGCCGATGGTCATCCCGGCAATGATCATCGCGATGGCGGTAATACCGAGGCTGATGGCGATGTTGATAATCAGAGCCTTCTGGACTCTGATTTCACCGGGGGTTTCCTTTTCCAGGACGATCAGATACCAGTCGAAATCCTTCACCAGGCGACTGTTGAGGTAGTAGGGATGATTGTCCTGCTGAAAGGTTAACGAGGTGCTGGGAACGGTCAATAGTTGGCTGATGTGGCTGGCCAGGCCGGGAATCTTTTTGAGGTTGTCCGGTCCCCGGTACTGGCTGCCGACAAGGGTGATCTGGCCCTGCCGGTTGGTGAAGAAGATGGTTCGGCCGTAGCGTTCCTGATAGGTTTCGATGAGTCCCTTAACCGAGGTCACCCCAAGTCCGACCCCTATGGTGCCGATATAGTTGCCGGCATAATCATAAACCTTGTGGTTGATGAACACGGTCATGCTGGTCAGGTCGGCGGTATCCCGGTCGATATTGATCTGGTAATCCTCGATCACTTTCGGCATATTGAAATACCATTGGTCCTGCGGATCGTCCGGGGAGACGGTTTTCAGCACCCCACTGGAGTGGTAATAATGATGACTGCTGTCGGAGACAAAAAAACTGGTGACCGTGGCATAGCGCTGCTGGATTTCCCGCAGATAGCGGACCATTTTGTCGGGGTTGGTTTCGCCGGCCAGGACCCAGTCGCGGACAAAAGTGTCGTGGGCCATCAGGGAGGAGATGAAAATCGGTCGCCGCAGGTCCTGTTGGATTTCGGAATAGATGTTGTCACTGGTCAGGGGCAGGGTGCTGCCGGCAATCTGTTCGGCCAGGCTTTGCCGGGCGACGAAATAACTGATGATGCTGGTGCACAAAAATCCGACCACCAGCAACAGGGTCAGAACTGACATAAAACTGTATTTGCGGTTCACTGCAGACCGATCCTTTCAGGTGTTTACAGGTGTTTGGTCGGTTTTGATGACGGGAAGAACCTGGATTTTCAAGGAATCCGGAAATAATGCCAGCAACGGAATGGAAACTCCACAAAAAAGATGTATTTCCACGATTCTAGCTGAATCTTCCAGCCAGCCCGACAGGCGTTGACGATCAAACCGGGCTCAGAGGAGAGGCGTTGGTCCGCCAATGTCCAGCAGTGATGAGGTTTTGACAATGATTGAGCAATTGAGTATTCGCACGCCGGACGACTTCCATGTGCACTTTCGCGATCAGGAGATGCTGCCGGAAACCGTTGCAGCCAGCGCCCGCTGTTTTGGCCGGGCCGTGGCCATGCCCAACCTGGTACCGCCCCTCACCACGGCAGAGGCTGTTCTCTCCTACCGCAAACGGCTGCGTGGCTCCCGCCCGCAGGGGAGCTCTTTTGAACCATTGCTGACCCTGTATCTTACCGATCAGACTTCGGCGGAGACGGTTCGGCTTGCACAGCAGGCCGGGGTTGTCGCAGCCAAGCTTTACCCGGCCGGGGCAACGACCAACTCGAACTCCGGGGTGACCGCTCTGGAAAAGATCTATCCGGCCCTGGAGGAAATGGCTCTGCTGGCCATGCCGCTACTGGTCCATGGTGAAGTGACCGCTGCCGAGGTGGATGTTTTTGATCGCGAAAAGGTGTTTATCGAGGGCGTCCTTGGCCCCTTGGTTAAGCGCTATCCCGAGCTGAAGGTGGTGATGGAACATATTACCACGGCGGATGCCGCCCAGTTTGTGTTAGCCGGCAACGCGCGCATTGCGGCAACCATCACCCCCCAGCATCTGCTGCTCAACCGTAATGACTTGCTGGTTGGCGGCCTGCACCCGCACAACTATTGCCTGCCGGTGCTCAAGCGCAACACCCATCAACAGGCCCTGCGTCAGGTGGTGAAGAGCGGCTCGCGTAAATTTTTCCTCGGCAGTGATTCCGCTCCCCACGAACGGTCCCGCAAAGAGTCGGCCTGCGGCTGTGCCGGTTGTTACAGCGCCTGGTCCGCTTTGGAGCTTTATGCGCAGGTGTTCGATGAACTGGAATGCCTGGACAAGCTGGAAGCCTTTGCCAGTGAAAACGGGGCGGATTTCTACGGTTTGCCGCGTAATCCGGGAACGGTCACGCTGCGCCGTGAACATTGGACCGTGCCGGAGCAGATCATTTTGCCCAACGGGCGACCGATTGTGCCGTTTTTTGCCGGAAAAGAGGTCAGGTGGAAGGTCCAGGCGGTTTGAGGGGACTTAAGTCGGAATCGTCTTGCGGGAGCGCAGCCTTTGAAACGGCTTTGGTCTTTCCTGCCATGCTCTCACCAGCGGAGCGGGATCATGTTTTCAGATTGCTTGTCGTGAGGACAACCGAAGAAGCCCGACTCCCAGCGCGATGAATACCCCTCCGGTCATACGATGAAACCAGAGCATCCTATTGTGACCTGTTAGCCAAGTTTTAGATTTCTTTGCAGTAAATCCATAGGTGCATAATGAACTGAAAGATATCGTTAAGAATATGCTCGTCATGATAACGAATTGCGGCAGAATATCGGCCTGCAGGTCTAAAAACTGGGGAAATATTGCCGTAAAAAACAAGATTGGTTTGGGGTTGGTTACAGCAAGAAAAAATGCTTCGTAAAAATACGAAGTTCTGCTTTTTCCCAAGTTCTCAGTGTGAAGTGATTTTCCAAGACTCAGCCCTCGACCGTTCAAGATACATTTGATGCCAATGTATATCAAATACAGGGCGCCAACTGATTTGACGACCATGAAGATCAGTGCGGAGGTGGTCAGCAAAACGCCAAGCCCGGAAATAGATGCTGTCGACAGGAGAAGTAACCCAATAATGTTTCCCAGCGAAGCAATGGCAACAGTTTTCATATCTGCTCTGATGCCGTTTAGAATGGCCAGTACAATGGCAGGCCCAGGACTGGTGATGTAGAAAAATGCAACGACGGCATAAATCAGTAACGTTTCATGTTTCATGTCAGGGGGGCGACCTTTCGGGATAACTGATCCACGTTAGTTGAATCGAACGATTTACTGCCAGAATTTCTTTTTAACTTCTTCGCGGACCTGATACTCGCTCAGGCCGATATCCCGCAGCAGGTATTCCGGTAGCGCCGCCAGCTGTTTTCTGGTCTTGGCATTGTGGCGCCATTTCTGGATCCAGAACAGTAGACCCACGACATAAAGGCGGATGTTCAGGCTGCGGCTGCCCCGGGCAGCATCGCTCCATTGACCAATCAGTTGGGTTTTTCTCATCATCGTTGCGCTCCAGTGCTTGGCATTCTGATAGTGCTTATGCTACATCTTTTATCTGGACCGAAACAGATTCAGAATATTACTTTCTTGATAGGAACAGATTGAGAAACTATTGAACTGTACTGGTGGTTTTTTAAAAATCTGTACTGGTGGACATGATGGAAAACCTGTTGTATACGCAACTTGCCGATAAAATGACCGAGCAGATCCGGGCCGGGGCGATCGCCGTCAACGAACGACTGCCCTCGGTCCGGCAGCTGTCCAAACGGGAGAAGGTCAGTGTTTCAACAGTGCTGGCTGCCTACAACCTGCTCGAGGAGCAGGGCTGGGTGGCGGTGCGGCCGAAGTCGGGCTACTACGTGCGCCGACGGGTTCGCGAATCCCTGGCTGTGCCCAACCCCCCTGATTCGCAATCCCGGCCGGTCCTGGCCCAAACCTCGCAACTGGTCATGGAGGTGCAGCAGGAGGGAACCAATCCCCAGGCGGTCAGTTTCTGCCGGGCTGTGCCAGCGACGGATTTTCCCATCATCAGGCATGTCGAACAGACCTATACCCGCCTTTCCCGGACCCGGAAACACCTGGGGCTCGGCCATACCAACCCGGAAGGGCCATATGAGCTGCGCCAGCAGATTGCCCATCATGCCGTGGATGCCGGGGTGGCGGTTTCGCCGGACAGTATTGTCACCACCGCCGGTTGTCTGAATGCCATGGGCCTGTGCCTGCAGGTGCTGACCCGCCCCGGCGATGTGGTGGCGATCGAGTCTCCCTGCTATTACGGCATCCTCCAGTTGATCGAAGCCTATGGCCTGAAAGCGATTGAAATTCCGGTTCACCCGGAAACCGGCCTGAGCCTGGAAGCCCTGCGGCTGGCCCTGGAGCAATGGCCGCTGCGGGCAGTGCTAACCGTATCAAGCTTTTCCAATCCGCTGGGCTGCAGCATCCCGGATGAGCGGAAAAAAGAGCTGGTGGCCATGCTGGAACAGTACCAGGTGCCGCTGGTCGAAGATGATATCTATGGCGATCTTTACTTTGGCGAGAGACGCGGCAAAGCGATCAAAGCGTTTGACACCCAGGGGCTGGTGCTGCTCTGTTCCTCGCTGTCGAAAACCATCGACCCGCTGCTCCGGGTCGGCTGGATTCTGGCCGGTCGTTATTACGATCAGCTGCTGCATCGTAAATACGTGAATATGCTGGCGACGCCGCTTTTGCCGCAACTGGTCGCGGCGGAGATTCTCGGCCAGGGGATCTATGAGCGGCACCTGCGCCAGGCCCGGCAAGCGTATCGCCAGCGTTATCTGCGCCTGGTCGATCTGGTCACGGAACATTTTCCTCCCCAGACCCGGATCAGCCGTCCCCAAGGCGGGCTGGTCGCCTGGCTGGAACTGCCGCGAAGTATCGATTCGACAGAGTTCTATCATTATTGCCGCGAGCACGAGATATTCATTGCCCCGGGAGAGATGTTCTCCTTTAGCCAGCAATTCAAGAACTGTTTCCGGTTGAATTTTGCGCCCCGCTGGACTCCGCAACGGGAACAGGCACTCCGCCACATGGGGGGCTGGTTGGCGGAGCGGTTGGGCCAGGAAAAAACCGCCGGCGGGGACGAGCAGCTTTTGCGTTGAAGGTCCCCTTGACCTCACGCAGGCGTCAGCCCCGGCTGCCCAGCCATGGGCCCGGCAGACTGTTGAAGACAGCCTGCCAGGCTGGGTTATTCTTGTTCCTGCTGAAGCTTTGCTCAGGGGTTATTCATCTTGGAACATCTTATCGATGGCCGCAATATCCTCCTCGGCCAGCTGCAACTCGAGAGTCTGCAGATTTTGCAAAGCCTGCTCGGCCCGCTTGGCACCCGGAATCAGCACGTCGATGGCGGGTCGGGTCAGATACCAGGCGAGGACCAGGTATGGAACGTCGGTGGCATAGCGCTCGGCCAGTTCCCTGAGCTGGTCGACCTTGGCGATGATGGCGGGGAAGACCTCCGGCTGAAACAGGGGGCGCTTGTTGCGGTGGTCGCCGGCGGGCAGGACCGTGTCCTTATGGTATTTCCCGGCCAGGATGCCCATGGCCAGCGGGAAGTATGGCACAAAGGAGATCTCCTGCTCCTCGCAGTAAGGGAGAATATCCTGCTCAACGCCGCGGGTCAGCAGGTTGTAGTGCCCCTGGAAAACATCGATCCCGCCGTACTTATTCCCCTGCTCCAGTTGGCCGAGAGAGAAGTTGGACACCCCGATAGCCCTGATTTTTCCGGCCTGTTTGAGTTCTTTGAGCATGCCGACCGCTTCGTCCTTGGGCGTGTCCTCGTCCGGATAGTGGATATAGTAGAGGTCGATATAGTCGGTCTGCAGCCGCTGCAGGCTGCTGTCAACAGACTGTTTGAGAAATTCCGGCCGGTTGTTGAATTTGACTTCGCCGCTGGACAGATCGTGGGCGCCTTTGGTGGCGATGACGACATCGGCCCGGCGGTGCTGTGTTTTGATGACCTCCCCGATCAGTTCTTCGGAACGGCGCGGCCCATAAATAAAAGCGGTGTCGATGAAGTTGATGCCGCCAGCCAAGGCCTGCCGGACCAGCTCGCGGCCAACCTCTTCATCCAGATCCGGATAAAGATTATGCCCGCCGACGGCATTGGCCCCCAGGCCGATGGGATTAACGAACAGGTCGGTTTTGCCGATACGGACTGCTGTGTTCATTGTGCGCGTTCCTTTGGATGAAGTTTGTTTGAAGGTCGTAAATTTCCATGGACGATGAGGCAGAATATTCAAAAAAGGATACCATCTTCCCTGGCAGCTGGAAACCGCTGCTGATTCCGCAAGCTTTGCCCAGATCGATCATTCATCCGCAAAACCGCCTGCCGCCGGTCTCTCGACTTTCCTTGCCGCTCACTGTATTGTGAACTTTTACAGAAAAAATTGCCGAACAGAAACCTCAGGAAAAGCATGCTTTCCGGCTGAGTGAGTTAGGTTTTACGCCGGAAGACAGGGTGGGACTTGATCAACGGAGTTGCTGATGGAGCCTGTATTTGCTGACTTGGGCGTTCCCCGCTATAGTAAAAGAGATTTGCCGGCATATCGACATCTGCCGTTTTGGAACCCGAACCCGTTTCATGACCGGGACGGACATTCCTATGGTGAAAAACTTTCGCCACCGCAGTCGTTTAATGTTGAAACCTGGTGGGATTGCGATGATTATCTATACAGTGTCGATCTGTTCAACAACGGGTTCTGGTGGGAGGCGCATGTGTATTTCAAACAGCTGTGCCTTGCCGCCGGGCAGAATTCCCAGGCGGGCCGGTTTATTTTGGGGTTGGTGCTGATTGCCGCGGCAATGCTCAACTATTACTTGGCGGAACCCGAAAGCGCAGCGGTCCTGGCCCAGCTGGGACTCGATAAACTGCAAAGCGCTGAGGATGATTATCTCGGCATCGATGTCGCCGCATTGATTCAGGACATGCAACAATGCCTGCGCAGCGATTTGCCGGAATATCCGCGGATCAGACTGACCTGGAAAACCGGCCTCGGCAGCTAACCGGGGTGCTTGTTAAAGAAAGGTGCCAGTTCGCAATTATGCAGAAGACTTTGCTCGTTACCGGGTTGCTCATCGTTCTGGCCGGAGTGCTCTGGCCGTGGCTGGGCAAACTTCCTTTCGGCCGGCTGCCGGGCGATATCATGATTGACAAACCCGGCTTTAAACTGTTTTTCCCCATTACCAGTATGCTGCTGGTCAGCGGCTTGATTTCATTAATCCTGTGGCTCTTTAAAAAGTAGGTGAAGCGTGCGACGTTCAGAAAAACAAATTACGGATAAGCGGCAGATTGAGGAGATCCTCCGTGCAGGCAAGGTCTGTCAGCTGGCATTCAATGCCGAGCCCGCACCTTATATTGTCACCCTCAACTACGGGTACCATGGCGGTGCGCTTTATTTTCATTCCGCCGCGACCGGGCGCAAAATGGAGTTGATGACAGCCAATCCCATGGTGGCCTTTACCGTGGCCATAGATCTGGGGATCGTGACCGGCAAACTGGCCTGCAACTGGAGCAACCGGTTTCAGTCCGTGGTTGGTCACGGGCGAATTCATTTTCTGAAGACCGATGTGGAGAAACGCCAAGGCCTGGACCGGATCATGGCCCAGTACAGCGATCAACCGTTCAGTTTTTTGCCCGACTCAGTGGCTGCCACCGAGGTCTATAAGCTGGAAATCCTCAGCATGACGGCCAAGCAGTCGCGGGTAGAAGCATGACCGAAAGTTCGCCGGAGACGTTTTTCGGCCTTATCTTCACTGGATTGCGCCATTCCTTTAAAGATGCCCTGGCCATTGCCTGGGAACTGTTCCGGATCATTATCCCCATCAGTATTCTGACCCGTCTGCTTCAGCAGGCCGGAGTGATCGATCATATCGGCCATTTTATCGGCCCGCTGATGCATCTGGTTGGCTTGCCGGGCGAAATGGGGCTGGTCTGGGCGACGGCCATGGTGATCAATATTTATTCGGCCCTGATTGTTTTTGCCTCCCTGGCGCCGGGGCTTGGTCTGACCATGGCTCAGGTGACGATTATCACCACTATGATCCTGATTGCTCATGCTCTGCCCGTTGAGTTGCGCATTGCCCAAAAGGTCGGCACTCGTTTCCGAGCCATGTTGCTGTTGCGGGTTGGCGGCGCTTTCCTGCTCGGCTGGCTGCTGCATGTGCTTTATCAGGCGTCCGGCACCCTGCAGCAACCGAGTCAGGCACTCTGGAGCCCGCCCGCCGCCGGACCATCCTGGGGCTCATGGCTGCTCGCCCAGGGGCAGAGCCTGGTGGTGATCTTTGTGATCATTTTTTCCCTGGTGATGCTGCTGGCGATCCTGAAAAAATGCGGTTTCAGCGATCTGATGACCCGTCTGCTGGAGCCGCTGCTGACCTTTCTCGGCATGAGCCGCGAAGTCGCCCCCCTGGCCATTATCGGCATGACTCTGGGGATCAGCTACGGCGGCGGTTTACTGATCCGCGAAGCGGAAGCGGGCTATCTGTCCAAAAAGGATATTTTCATTTCCCTGGCGCTGATGGGACTCTGCCACAGTGTCATTGAGGACACCCTGGTCATGCTGGTGTTTGGCGCCCATCTCTCGGGCATTCTCTGGGGCCGTTTGGCGTTCACCCTGCTGGTGGTGTTCCTGTTGGCCCGTCTGATCCGGTGGGTTCCGCAGGTTGTTTTTGATCGCTATCTGGTGCGGAACATTGCTCCCAGGAATAGTGATCCGAAAGGGGTCTCCTGTTGCTGATCTCGTTCATCGTGGCGATGGCCCGCAACCGGGTCATTGGGCGGAACGGGCAGCTGCCCTGGCAGGTGCCGGAAGATTTGCAGCGTTTCAAACGACTGACCATGGGGCATTGTCTGCTGATGGGGCGGAAGACTTACCAGTCCATCGGCCGCCCCTTGCCCGGGCGGCGGACTATCGTGGTCAGTCGGCAAGCGGGGCTGAGGTTGCCCGGCTGCACCGTCGCCAACACTCTCAGGCAGGCCTTGACCCTGGCGGAACCGGCCGAGGAGCTGTTTATCTGCGGTGGCGCGGAAGTGTTTCGCCAGACCCTGGCTTGGGCCGAGCGCATTTATTTGACCGAACTGAACCTGGCCGTTGCCGGGGACAGTTTCTTCCCGGAATTGCCGGAGGGAGCCTTTCAAGTGCTTTGGCAAGAGGATTTCCGAGCCGAAATTGATTATCGCTTCTCAATTCTGCAACGGCCGGAAAACCCTTTGGCGTTGACTCAAATGGTAAAGGATAAGCTATGAAATACAACTATCTGTGTGCTTTGTTCGTCCTCTTTACGCTGACCGCCTGCGTCCCACAGCCCGTTTTCTATGGGACCGGCAATCCGCAACCCGTTCCGCAACTGGTGGTGCAGGCCGATGCCGTCGTCGAAGTGATTCCCGATCAGCTGGAACTGCGGCTGGGGGTGGTGACGCAACAGGAGACTGCCGGACAGGCGTTGCAGGATAATAACGAGCGGATGAGGGCGGTCATGAAACAATTGGCAGAGATGGGGATCGCCGTCAACGAGATGCAGACCGGGCAGTTCCAGATTCGGCCGGAATGGAGTGTCCCACCGCGACCGACTCCGGCCAACTGGCAGCGGCGGATCGTCGCCTATCAGGTCAGTAACGAGCTGCAGATCACCACCACCCGCATCGACCTGGCCGGGGAACTGCTCGGGATAGCGCAACAGGCTGGTGCCAACCAGATCGGCAACCTGCAGTTCTCTCTGGCCGATCCGGAGACTGCGCAGCTCAAGGCGATTGATCTGGCGACGACCAAGGCTCGCAACAAGGCCCACACCCTGGCCACGGCCGCCGGGGTACGCTTGGGTGAACTGCTCTCCTTATCCCTCGATAATTCCACCGCGTTTGCGGCCCCTAAAATGATGTTCGCCGAAGCCCGGACCGCCGTTGCCGATACGGTTCCGGTTGCCACCGGCAAGGTCGACATCCAGGCCGCGGTGACGGCAATTTACCGGCTGCAGAATGCTCAGCCAGCACAATGACAAAGGATATTTCAGCAATGAAAGACAAGCATAGTCGGACGCAAGCGGGGCAACATGCACTCAGCTCTTGAACATCCTCTTATCAGCAGCCTGCTCGACACCGATCTTTACAAGATCACCATGCTGCAGGCCTATTACCATGCCCCCGAGTTCCGGTCTGTCCACGTGGAGTGGAAGTTTGCCTGCCGCAATCGCAACGGTTTCAATCTGGCCGCCCTGATTCCGGCCATTCTGGAGCAGCTTGAGCATATTTGCACCCTCTCTTTCAATGATGAAGAGCTGCTCTACCTGGCGCGATTTTCTTTTTTTAAGCCGGATTTTATTGAGTTTTTAAGAATTTTTCGGCTCGACATGCGGTTTGTTCATCTGCAGGCCGACGGGGATGATATCGATCTGCGTTTTCGCGGGCCGCTGATTCATGTCACCCTGTTGGAGATCTACGCTCTGGCCATTATCAGTGAGCTGCATACCCGGATCAACTGTGGTGGCATCGATTTGAATGTCGCTCGCGGCCGGTTGCAGGAAAAGATCGAGTTTCTGCGCAATGAAGGCGACCTGCCCGGTTTCCGGTTTACCGATTTCGGCACCAGGCGCAGAGCCAGCCAGGCCTGGCAGGAAGAGGTACTGACAACCCTGGTCCGGGAAATTCCCCAATACCTTTTCGGGACCAGCAATCTTGATCTGGCCCGGCGCCATAAGCTGATGCCCATCGGGACCATGGCCCATGAATGGTTCCAAACCTGGCAGGCCGTGACTCGGTTGAGCGAGGCTCAGAAAGCGGCTTTGGAAGGCTGGGTGCGGGAATACCGTGGCCGGCTGGGGATTGCCCTGACCGATTGTTATTCCATGGATTCCTTCTGCCGCGATTTTTCCGATCCCTATTTTGGCAAACTCTACGACGGGCTGCGGCACGACAGCGGCTCCCCTTTCGAGTGGGGCGAGAAGGCCATTACCCTGTATGAGCAGATGGGGATCGACCCGGCCACCAAGACCCTGATTTTCAGCGACAGCCTGACCTTTCCGCGGATGATCGAGATTTACCGCTATTTCAAGGGGCGGACTAAAATTTCTTTCGGCATCGGCACCAACCTCACCAACGATGTCGGGAACAGGTCTCTGGATATGGTGATCAAGCTGGTCTCGGCCAACGGCAAGCCGGTGGCCAAGATCTCCGATGAACCGGGCAAGAGCATGTGTGAAGATCCGAGTTACTTGAAATATCTGGCCTCGGTTTACGATATTGATCTGCCGGCGACTGTCTGATGAAACACTTTGATGTCATTGTTGTGGGCGGCGGACCGGCCGGGATGTTTGCTGCCGGTTTTGCGGCGTTGCAGGGCGCACGGGTGCTGCTGCTGGAAAAGAACCGGCGTTGCGGAGCTAAGCTGTTGATCACCGGCAAAGGGCGCTGCAATTTGACCTGCGGGGAAACCGATCCACGCAAACTCAGTGAGCAGTTCGGCGCTGCGGGCAAGAGCCTGCTGACCGCGCTCTACGCCTTCGGGGTTGAGGATACCATTGCTTTTTTTGAACGGCATGGTCTGCCGACCAGGGTGGAACGCGGCGGCCGGGTTTTCCCGGCTGGAGGTGACGCTGCTGCGGTGCAGAAGGTCCTGGAACAGTTTCTCGCCGACAGCGGCGTGGAACTGCGGAGCGGCTGTCGGGTTCTCTCCTTAACCCATCACGACGGCCAACTGCAGAGCCTGGTCACCAGCCAGGGGGAGTTCAGCGCCACAACCTTTGTCATTGCCACCGGTGGTCTGTCCTACCCGGAAACCGGTTGTACCGGTGACGGTTACGCTTGGGCTGCGGCCAGCGGACACCAGCTGGTCAAACCGCAACCGGCCCTGGTGCCGGTGTTCCTGGCCGAAGACTGGACTGCGGAGATGGTTCATTTCAACCTGAAGAATGTCCGGCTTGAGGTCCGCCAGCAGGGGCGTAAGCTCGACGAGCGTTTCGGGGAGGCTTTTTTTACCCGCAACGGGATCGGCGGCCCCATCGTCCTGGACATGAGTGCCGCCATCGGTGCCGCCCTGGAGCAGGGGCCGGTCACTTTGGTGCTCGATCTCAAGCCCGCCGTGGACCGGGAGCTGTTTGATAAACGCCTGCAGCGGGAGCTGGCCGCGCATAACAACCGTGCTTTCGCCAATGCCCTGGGCGGGCTGCTGCCCAAGGATATGATCCCGGTTTTTATCCGGCTGTCCGGAATCGATCCGGCAAAAAAATGCCATTCCGTGTCACGGCAGGAACGCGGCCAGTTGCTGAAGCTGTTCAAGGAGTTGGCGATGACGGTGACCGGTATCGGCGATTTCAAAAAAGCCATCGTCACCGCCGGTGGGGTCGCCCTGGGGGATATCGATATGCGGACCATGCGGTCCAAAAAAGTGGCCAATCTGTTTTTTGCCGGGGAGATGATTGACCTGGACGCCCCGACCGGTGGCTACAACCTGCAGCTGTGCTGGTCAACCGGCTATCTGGCCGGCACCTCAGCCGCCCAGGCCTCCTTTGGGTGAGCTGCCGAGAGGATTGTTTGCAGCATCGGTAGGGCAATTTTTGAGGATTTTTCAGTAAATAACTTGACAGTTGGCGCGCCAGTTTGATAGAAGAAGCGCCGCAGTTGATTGCAGGCACGTAGCTCAGTGGGAGAGCACTACCTTGACACGGTAGGGGTCGGCGGTTCAATCCCGCCCGTGCCTACCAGCTGATAAGCTGGATAAGACCACCATTAAAAGCACCCTTGGGTGCTTTTTTTTGTTTCAGCTGACTCCGCTTTCCGTGACCGGAATGGCTTTCGACCTGCGTGCATTCAAGGAGCCAGCGCCCTAGAGTCCTCCTCAGTTCTGCTGAGGTTCCTCCCACCCGTTTTTAAACCCGACCGTAGCAAAAGTTCCCCGCCATTGCCTCTTGACAGCTGATGGATTATTTTATTAGATAGCTATCTAATAGTTGGCTATCTAAATCTACGAAGGATATTGATCATGACTATTCCCAAGACAGAACAGGAACGGTTCGGTTTTTTGATGGGGCGGATCGTGCGCCATTGGCGTGCAGAAATCAATCGCCGCTTGGCCCCCCATGGGCTGACGGAATCGCGCTGGATGACCCTCTTGCACCTCTCCCGGCTGCCCGATCCCGTGACCCAGACAGAGCTGGCCTGCTCCGTCGGAGTCCAGGGGCCGACCCTGGTCAAGACTCTTGACTGGCTGGAGGGCGAAGGGTTGATAGAGCGGCGGGCGCTGGCTGCCGACCGCCGCGCCAAATCCATTCATTTGCAGGATAAAGCGGCCTGCAACCTCAGTCAGATCAAAGATGCGGTCAAAGGTCTGCGGGCTGAAATATTCGCCGATATCGATGATGCGGAGTTGGAGGTCTGTCTCCAGGTTTTTGCCAAGATCAATAAAAAATTAAATACCCTGCACGGCTTTCAATAAGCGAGGATTATTAATTTGCATCAGGAAACCGATTTTAAAAACACGCCTCCGAACCGGGAGCAACCGGGGCGGACTTCGCAGCGCCGAGATGGGAACAAAGGGCGTCTGCTGCGGGTAAAGCGTTCTGTGCTGCTGGCCGTGGCAGGGGCGCTGATTCTGTGCGCCGGCGGCTGGTGGCTGGTCCAGCAATTCACTCATGTCTATGTCAATGACGCACGCATCGCGGCGGACATGTTGGTGATCAGCAGTCGGGTTCCCGGCTGGATTACCGGACTTCCGGTCGATGAAGGGAACAGCGAACCAAAAGGAGCCGAGCTGGTGACCATCGACAGTCGTGACAGTCAGCTCAAGGTTCAGCAGCTGGAAGCCCGCCTGGCGGGGATTGCGGCGCGGAAGGAGGAGCTGTTGGCCCGCAGCCACATGATCGACCGCCAGACGGCCAGCAGGATTACGGCGCGGCGCGCGGCCGTGAAGGAGGCCGAAGCCGACCTTGCCGTCATTGCTGCGCAGCAGGACTTTGCCCAACGGGAAAACCGCCGCGCCGAAGAGCTGGCGCCCATCGGCGGCATCGACCGCTCACGGCTTGATCAGACCAGGACCAGCCTGAGGGCGCTGGACCACAAAATAGAAAGAGCCGCAGCCGCTCTTGATGAGAGCCGGGCGGCGTTGGCCCAGGCTGAATCCGAGCGAGAAGAAATCCAGGTCCTTAACCAGCAGCAGGCTGAGCTGGGTCCTGAGCAAGACCAGCTGCAGGCCGAACTCGCCAGCGCCCGCCTCGATGTACAGGACCGGGTGCTGACCATGCCCTTCGCCGGCGTCATCGACCGGGTGTTTGTCGAAGAGGGCGAGTATGTCACGCCCGGCCAGCGGCTGATGATGGTTCATAATCCGAACCGGGTCAGGGTCGAGGCCAATGTCAAAGAGACCGATATCCGTTATTTCAAGCTTGGCAGGGCGGTAACGATCACCATTGATTCCTTGCCGGGGAAAACTTTTAGTGGTCTGGTCGAGAGCGTCGGTCAGGCCGCGACCAGTGAATTTGCCCTGTTGCCCAATCCCAATCCGAGCGGCAATTTCACCAAGATCGCCCAGCGCCTGCCGGTGCGGGTGAGCGTGGAACAGCACAACGGCCAGCTCAAGCCCGGTATGATGGCGGAACTGGAAGTCAGCGCCTATGACTGAGCCGGCGGCAGTCAGTCACACCGACCGGCTGTTTGAGCGTTTTGGGCCAGCGTACCGCTGGTATGTCTCCGGCACGGTCATGCTGGGCACCATTTCCACGGTGCTGACCGCGACCATTGTCAATGTCGCCCTCCCCGATATCATGGGGACCTTCGGGATGGGGCAGGATGTCGCTTCGCTGCTCTCGACCGGGTTTCTGGCCGCCATGACCGGAACCATGTTGCTCAATGCCTGGATGGTCGAGTCCTTCGGCCAGCGCGCCACCTTCATCTCGGCCATGAGCTTGTTCCTGCTGGCATCGATCATGGGCGGACTGGCCCCGGGGCAGGAACTGCTGATCCTGTCCCGGCTGCTGCAGGGGGCTGCGGCCGGCATTCTGCAGCCCCTCTCCATGCAGGTGATCTTTCAGGTCTTTCCACCGGAAAAACGCGGCTCAGCCATGGGGATCTATGCCCTTGGGGTGGTCCTGGCGCCGGCCTTCGGGCCGACCCTGGGTGGGGTTATGGTGGATGGCTTCAGCTGGCGCTACGTATTTTTCCTCTGTGTCCCGCCCGCCCTGCTCGGACTGCTGCTGGCGACGTTGTTCATGCCCGGTCGGGCTGCCGGAGCCCGCATCAAGCCGTTCGACTGGATCGGTTTCGGGCTGATGTCCTTGTTTTTGATGAGCCTGCTCAACGGCCTGTCCAACGGTCAGCGTTACGGCTGGCACTCTGACTGGATCGTCGGCCTGTTGGTGCTGGCCCTGGTCTCGGCCTGCGCTTTTCTGCTCTGGGAACTGTGCCACCCCGCGCCGATGCTCAATTTGCGCCTGTTTCGCTCGCGGGGGTTTGCCGGGGCCTGTCTGGTGGCGCTGATTTTCGGCGCCGGCAATTACGGCACCGCCTACCTGGTGCCCCTGTTTGTCCAGACTATTCAGGGCTATACCCCGACCCGTTCCGGCCTGCTGCTGATGCCGGCCGGACTGATCCTCGGATTGGTGTTTCCCATCTCCGGACGACTGGCGGATAAAATCCCGGCTTATCTCATGATCATGGTCGGACTGGGCCTGTTTGCCCTGTCCTCCTTTCTGCTCACCGGGGTCGATGTGCAGAGTACTTTCTGGGCTCTGGCCGGCTGGATCATGATCGGCCGGATCGGCTTGGGAACCATGATTCCAAGTCTGAACGCGGGAGCGTTAAGGGCTTTGCCCGCTGCTTGGATCGGCCAGGGCTCGGGAACGATCAATTTTGTCCGCCAGTTGGGCGGAGCCTTCGGGGTGAATCTGCTGGCGGTTTTGCTGGAGCGGCGGACCCAGCTGTATGTGGCTGCTTTGACCGCCACCCAGGATGGCAGCGGCGCGGCAACTCGGAGTCTGCTGCAGGGGGTTGGCCAGCTGCTCAGCAAAGCCGGGTTGCCCACCAGCCAGTTGCGCGGCGGAGAGCTGAACTATCTTGGCCGGATGATCTATGCCCAGGGCAACCTGCTGAGCTATCGTGACAGTTTCATGCTGGTGGCGGCGATTTTTATGCTGGCGTTGCTGCCGGCGCTGCTCATGCGGCAGACGCTTGGTGAGCAGAGGTTGAAGTAGCACAGAGGGATAATGCGGCAGCCCGCCGCATCCGGAGAGCTGCCCGGGGAGTTATCTGTAGCGTTACGCCGGACTCCAGTAGCAGCGTTTGGGCGAAACAATCTTCCCATCCGCTTTTAATTTTTTCATCGCTTTATCGACTTCCTTGCGGTCGATGCTGCCGAGTTCGGCGATCTTGCCGGCGTTGAGCGGTTCGCCGGCGGTCTGCATAACTGCCAGAACTTTGTCTGTCACTTCCATGGGATCCTCCCGGATGCAATAGGTTAACGGGAAACATTGCTGAAAATATTCGGTCAGTTTAGCAGATTTTTTAAGACTGGTCCGGTCGGTGCAGAAAGTTGCTGTGGTTTTTTGGCCAGGCAGTGGCGATCTGAAAGCCGGCATTGCTACTTTCAGATCGCCACCGAAGGGACTTCTTGCTAAGGATTTAACCCGGCTTTGGCGCGGATCTCGGTGCAAAGAAGTGTTGGTAGCTTGTCGCCCTCGACCAGTACTTATCAGCTTCCCTTTGGGTATATTGGCCGCCGGCAGTCAGTTTTTTGTCGAGCTCGATCTTTTATGGTGTACTGTCTTTGACTATTTGAATTTCATCAGCAAGGAAGAATCCCGAGTTGCTGAAATAGCGTGCCGTAACATTGCCGCCTGCATTTCGCTCAAAGCTGTAATGTTTAAGGTATTCCCAAGCCAGAACCTGTTCTTCAGGGATACAGTTGTGCTCGCGGGCCAGGGTATAGGTATATTTCACCAGCGGAATATTCTGATTATTGCTCCAGATATAATCCTGAAAACGACCGATGGTATTAGAAAGATTGAAACTGTTGATGTCCGTATCCAGGCCGTTGGCATTAAAAAAATCCTGTGCCCATGCTTGCATGGGAGCTGCGCCCCACAGATCCGGCATCTCGAAAGGCAGGTCGCTTTGGCCGTGCTGCAGATAGATCGGTATCATTTCGCCGGTTTGCCCTGCAATCGGGGCACCGTCAAAATTCATCGACGGGAAAGATGTGCTGGCGACCGCCGCGAACAAATCAGTATCAGTCAGGGCAAGCGTCTGGACTGTTTTTGACCCCAGTGAATGCCCGCCGCCGTAGACTCTGGTGAAGTCCAGCGGAACATAATCTGTCGCGATGGAATTCTTCAAAATGTCGGCAAGCACATAGTCGAAATTTGCACTTTGCAGACCATTCGGCCAGGTTGCGCTGGTCGCTGATCCGTACATTTCGCCAACAATCGCGATGACACAGCCTTCATCATCAGCCACTTGCCACCACATAGCGCAGTCCATGAAGACGCTGGCGGTTTGAGTGTTGCCTGGATGAACAATGACAATCGGTGCTCCCTGGTCGCCCCAGATTTCTTTGGCGCTATCCGGGATATAGATCAGGTAATCACGTGGATCAAGTACGCCGTCCATGTTGTAATCGTCAAGTGCAAAAATGCCTGCGATCATGGTCCCGGAGTCGGGATCGTTATATGCGTGAACCTGCGTCGCAACCTGCGCGTATACTTCATAGCCGACTGTTGAGCCATCGACTTTGGTGACCAGATTGGTCTCTTTGACACCGGTTGCAGCTTCGGTTTGCGCTGCGACCATCATTTCAGCATAGTCGAGGCGGTATTCCAGATTGTTGCTGTAGGCGAAGGTGTTGGTATATCTAGTAAAGATGGAAAGGAAATCGTAAATTTCACTGGCGGTCATAGCGGTTGAATTACTGACTTTGACCTGGGAAATGCCATACAGCGCCAACGGGTTATCGTTCAGGATACAATGATTGGCATATTGGGTTTGCCATGCATTGGAATGAACATACTGTCGGTAGACATCGCCATCGGGCTCGGCTAAGACATCGTTAGCTGCTTTCCAATAAGTGAGGCTGTAGTCATTCGGATCATAACCAGCGAACAAGGTTGGCACAGGAACGTCGCTGTGGGTAATAAAGGTTCCGTCGTAGCCCAGCTGCATCAAAGTGTTCATAAAAACATTATCATCAGGGCCGGGATTGTAGCCGCCGGTGTTGTGGCCGTCATACTCTTGAGCGCCGACAGTGTCCAAGTAGGCCTGACCAGCACCAGAGCCAGCGATATAGGCCTGGCTGATGACATAAATCGGATACTCCGCCGCCCATGCCTCCAGGGGAGAGCAGCCAGCTTCATAACCGACCAGGTAAAACGTGCTGAAGGTTGAAGTGACGGATATGCCGTTATCATTATTTGTCGTCATTAAAAACGTCATCGCCTCGGTGACATAGTCCTCTTCATCTGCAACGCTTCCCCACCCGTTTGCACTTGGTTCAAGCGCCAGAATACTTTCTCCCCGCTTATCGGCTAAAGAGATCCAGCCTTCTTTGTGCAAGAATGTGTAGGTTTCCACACCGTCCGGAACAGCGACAACGGTCCATCTGGAACGTAGCGGCGCATTTTCAGAAACGTACACTTTTAAGGTCCTGTCCGTGCCGACTGCTTTGGAAAAGTAACCCGTCAGGGGCAGCTGTGCTGCTTGACTGTAGTCGATTTCAAGGGCCTCCGTATAGTCGTTCAGGTTGGTCGCTTCAGGAACGACAACCTCGGGTTCAGATGATGAATGATGATTGTCAGAATCTGAAGAACAGGCGCTGAGAAGCAATGCTGTCATAGCCAGGATGGCCAGCCATAGGGGGATATACTTAAATCTGTTCTGGATTAACATCATTTTTCTCCTCAAAATAGGAAATTAGACCTCAAAAGAATCAGAAAACAAATGACTGACCGTTATGAATCCCCATTCAGTTATTTCAATGAGTTCATTGTAAATGGCAAAGGTTGTACGGAAAACTCAACTCTGTATAGGGCAGAGCAAGGTTAAATACTTTCAGAGTTGCCTGCTGATTGAGCAGACAACTCTGAAAATTGTTACGGTCGATTAATATTTAGCAACTGTAAACGTGTAGCTGCTGGTGGTTTCATTATCCGGAGCAACTACATCGATGGTGATTATGCTCCCATCGTTGACGTTCACTGTGTTGTGTGAGCGGTAGCCGACCTCTTCACCATTCAGCTTAATAGATTGGACCTTGGTCGACATGGTTGTCGGAATAACTGTAAGAGTGCTGTTCTCTTGTGGAACTTTGATGGTGTAGCTGTAAGTCCATGGATCGAACTTGTTTGGCAGGGAGTTTTCTACAGTAATTTCCTCTCCGGCCCAAGTGAAGGTTGCCGGATCGGCCCAGGCGACGTCGACTCCTTCAAGTTCGCCCCCTTCGATTTCGATGTTGGAGAGGACCGAATAATGGGTGAATCCGTCAGCTCCGTTGTAATTGACGGCCGTAGTGGCACCGTCGGCATTGACCGGCGTGTTGGTCAAATATTCGTAATCATCCCCCATGTTCCCACCGATTATCAGGGCGATCCAGTTGGTGCCATCATGCCACATGTCGCCAATCAGGGTGGTCCGGGCGGTGACGTCGGCATTGGTGGTTCCGCGCAGCGTTGGTGAGCAGGCGGCTTCACCGTTGTCAATCACTTGTTGCAAGGCTTCTTCAAAGATATGCAGGTTGATATCGGCTAAGGCCGTCTCATCATGACCGGTAAAGACCATATCCGTTCTGCCGTTGTTTTTGAGATAATTGGTGTAGGTTTGCTGGGCAAATGAGAGCAGGCGATCGACTTTCAGCCCAGCAACATTGACATTGTCGGCGGAGCCAGCTCGGGTACAGCCGTAGATATCCGTGGCAAAAATCAGGCCGTTCTCCTTATCCTGAAGGATAACCAAGCTGTCTTGGTGTCCGGGCAGGGCGTAGACGTCCAGGGTACAGTTACCCAGGTCAAAGGAATCACCTTCGTCGACATTTTTAATCGCGGACTGTTGGGCTTCGGTATAATAACCTGCTCTACTCGACCAGCCTCGCTCATTGGCGTAAATATCATAACCGGCCTCTGCAAAATTGCGGGCCTGGGCATCGTGATCGGGGTGGGCATGCCCAACAACCAGACTGAGTTTTTTACCAACAGGAAGAAGGTTGTCTCTCACATACTGGGCCAGGTTCGGGTTATCATCCGTAATCTGGGTGAAAAGGGCATCGAAAACAATGGCTTCGCGGCTCCCTTCGATATAATAAGCCATGGGGCGTAAGGATTCAGCGTCATTGTAAATCTGGTATACGGTCGGGCGATTCTCGGTCCCTTGCACCATTAATTTGGCGTTATAGGGAGAGTAACCGAGACGGTGAAGGTGCCAGGTAAAGGCCTGGATCGGGCTGGAGATCGATCCTTCTTTAACAGTCATGGCTTTGTAGGTAATGTAGCTGTCGGTATCCTCGGACAGGAAGAATCCAAGAGAATGGTTGATATGTCCCTTGGTTGCAACTGTGTAGACAGCGCTGTCAGTGGTCGGTTCAGTGCAATCATTACTGGTCGGATCGGAACTTTGGCACCAGGTATAATAGATGGTGGCGCCCGGGGTCGGGGTGTACATTTTGACATAGCGGCGTGGAGCTGCGTGGGCTTGCCTTGGCAGGGCGTAGGGTGGCGCAACAAAAGTGTTTTTAATCGTGCTGAAAGCCGCTTCGAAATCCGCTGTTGATAAAGTATTTTCACTGTCAGCAGTGGTGTAGTTTGCACCGCCTATATAGGGAGCAATGGTGTCCTCCGGCTGTTTGAAGGCTTCAGCCATAATCTCAATAGCTTCCCCGTAGGTGATATTGCTGTCAGGGTTGAAGTTGCCACTGTCATCTGCATTGATAATGCCTTCTTCATAGGCGGCTTCAATCAGCTTGCCATATTCATCGGTTGTTTTGACATCATTGAATTTTTTCGGGGGATTTCTCCAGACATCATTGTAATCATCAGGGTGCGGCCATTGGAAATAATCCGAGATTTCTGCAACGGCTTCGGCTTTAGAAATTTTATCATTGTTTGAAGTTTTGTTATTATCACTATCTCCGCATGACCAGATGAACAGACATAATGAAAACATTAGTAGAGTTAATCCAAATTTTCCTCGATGCACGTTTTCCTCCCTAGTTCGAATGAAGAGCCGTATGGCAAGTCAGGATCCATTAGTGGGATCCCTAAAAAAATTTAAAAATCATCTTTTGTGCTTGAACGTGGAATCAGTAATTTTGGAAACTTTAAATTTTTTCAACCTTTTTCATTTACCTTTCTGTCTTGTTTCCTCTCCTTGGAAAATAGTGAAATAAGGTATTGTTGAAGTTCTTTCCAGGTGTCAAAGCTCCTTTCTTTTAGCGGTTGTCTTGAGGACATTAAATGAAAAAATAGGCCAATTTTGTTCTATTTGGAAGGATGGCTTGTTGCTTGTCAGTATAGAAGAGAATAGCTTTCTAACGGATTTACTTCTTTCATAAAACAATGATTTTTTATCAAAAACCATGGATTATCTTTTGGGTGTCGATCCCAAACGAGGGCAAAAACAAACTGGCTGTTGATTTTTTCGCGTAAGGGGCCTGCTTTTTTTTCTGTGCATGATGCTGACATTTCTCGGCGTTGTATCATTGACACCAGCTTCAGCATCAAGCATCCCATTCAGCGTTTGCTCTACGGTACTGCGGACAATATTGTTCCAGATGATTTCTGACGGCAGTTTCATTCTGTTGAATCAATTTTTTTCCGATTTTGAGTAATGATCTTTGTCTTGAGTGAGGGTTTACGTCTGAAAACGCTATGCTAACCAATGCTAATCAGAGTGTTCATGGTCCTCGCTCAACCACATGGCGACATCTGACCTTTTTCAGTATCAGGCCTTTATGCATGCAGTCCCGGGGTTCAAATGCGGAAAGGCCAAGCGTGCCAGTTCCCGGCAGTGGTTTCAGCCTCCTGATGGACGCCCTGTTTGTTGTGCTGGCGAAACAGGTGCCTGTCCATCCCTTGATCCAACTCCTTGGGTTGTACGACGGACAGAAACTGAATCGATTGCTGGTGCGATAAATTTTAGGTAGCAAAAATTACAGGCTTGCAGATAGATAGGTTATGCCGTTAACAGGTTGTTGGAAAATATGATTCCCCTCACCTTACAAAATCAATAAGTGAGAGAGTCTCTTTTGATTTTGATTGACTATTCATGGTTTCAGGGGGGCTGTTTTTTAACAGCTTGCTGGACCGGTGGCGCGGATATATTTGAAATGGTTTCACTGTTCGGCATGGGACCCTAGTTCAACCCGTTTGATGTCTCCGATGATAAACAAGTAGGAGCATAGGCCCAGAATGGCCATGATGCTTACATACATCAGAGCATAATGAAATGACCCCGTTTTGGAAAAGATAACACCGATCACAATCGGCGTGGCTATGCCAGCGATATTCGATGAAAAATTACAGATTCCCCCGGTTAAGCCGACCAGGTTTCTGGGGGCGATATCGGCGACCAGCGTCCAGCCTAATGCAGACATTCCCTGGCCGAAAAAAGCGATGGAGAGGATAACGATCACCAAGCTATTGTTTTCAGTATAGTTGGCCCACATGATGTTGGACGCAAGGAGTAGGCCCAGCAGGATCGGAAGTTTGCGAGCAACATTGGCAGGTTTATTGCGAGCCAGGAGATAGTCCGACAGACTGCCACCAACCATGACTCCGACTGCTGCCGCCAGAAAAGGGAAAATTGCAAAAAAACCGGTTTGAATCCATTCCATATGGTGTTCTGTTGCCAGGTAGGTTGGGAACCAGGTCAAAAAGAATATGAGAACCGTATTCCCTGAAAAGCCTCCCAGACTCATGCCTAAAACTTGACGACATTGCAGCAACTTCAGAACCTCAGCTCTTGAAAACGGCTTGGTCGAATAGTTCTGCGAAGAGATTTTTTTTTCTAAATGAAGGCCGTGGTCTTCGGTTTTGACCTCGCTTATGACCGGGCAAGGATCAGAGTAAACTCGATGCCAGAGAATGCTGAACAATAACCCCGCAACACCAACAATAAAAAACAGTGAGCGCCACCCCATTTCAATGAGAATCCAAAAAAGTAAGGGCGAAAAACAGGCAATCGAGATAAATTCACCGACTGTGAAAATCGCTGTGGCACGTGCCCGTTCGTGCCTGGGAAACCAGGCGCTGAGAATACGTGCATTGGCTGGGAAACAGGGGGCTTGAGCCAGACCTAATCCAAACCGGTAGAACAGTAATGATTTCAGACCGACAGCGCTGGCGTGCAAGGTCGTAAAAAGCGACCAGATCGTGACAGAGATAAAGTAAGTGAACTTGGTGCCAAAGCGATCGAGGCAGGCTCCGCCAGGGATTTGTGCCATTGCATAGGTCCATGAAAAAGCGGCAAAAACAACTCCCATCATGGTTTCATCAATTTGAAAATCCTGGGCAATTGCCGGTGCCGCAATACCCAGAACAATCCGGTGAAGATAGTTGATCATCGTTCCGAAAGTCATCAGGACCAATATGCCAACTCGGCAAGGGAGGCAGCGACTGGCGGGCGTAAAATGGGGACTGGTTTTAGTCGTAAAATATATGTGTTTCATTGATGCCTGTCGGGAGAATGCTCGAAAAGAAGAAATCCCTCAGCAGGAGAATCCTTTTTAGCGGAGACAAACAAAGCAAAAGAAAAAGTCATCATGCTGACTTAGCCGGTCTTCCAACAAGCAGGTGTCTGCTTCATGTAACGCTTGAACGCAAAAGTCATATGGGCTTGACTCGAAAAACCTGTTGCTATGGCGATGTCCATAATTGAGCGCTCTGGTTCTGCACGCAATAAATAGGCTGCCCTGTCAAGGCGTCTTTTCATCACATACTGATGGGGTGGAACGCCGAATGATGAGCGGAAAAGTACGGAAAAATGACTGGGGCTGATGTTTAGCTCCGACGCCATTCTCTCAATGGTCAAATCAGATTCCATGGCCATCTCGATGAAATCCCTTATTTGCATCTGTTGTCTGGGAGTGAGTTTTTGAGGAACCTTAGAAATATTTTTCTTGATGGCGTAGTGCTTGTTCAGCCAGCCAAGAATCGACAAGGACAATCCTTCAGCATAAAGGCTGCCATTACGGTGCCCTGATTTAAATTCGTTAGCCAGTAAAAGAACAGTGTCTCTTAATGGTTTGTCAATATTCAGGTAGCTTGTTTCCAGATCAAATTGGAAGGATTGTTCTGGCAGATAGCGCTGCAGAACTGACGGCGTTAAGCTGAGGCGAAGGCATGACCCGGGCTCATTCTCCCACCTAGCGTAGTCCCGCTCGTAGGTTGCCCCGTAAATATCGAATTCAGGAACCCCGGTATGCAGGGTAAGTTTTCTGCTGCCACAACGATACCAGCGCTTGGCTGATCCTTTCAGGCCGAATACCAATACCGGCATACCTGTGTACTGAGGGCCGCATTCTGCTATTTTGGGAACGATTGTTTCTTCAATGGAGATACCCTTCCAGTTGTCTGGCATGCGGAGTACTGGAAGGCCATCTGAGCCTAATATTGATGGACAATGACTCCCTAAATGTACCCTTTTGGTATTCATCGGCTCATCCTTAATTATGTCCTATAGGATAGGCTATATTTATTGTAGAAAAGGATACATTGGTGTTTGTCTTCTGTCAAATTAAAACATTGTTTAAGCTCGGGGTGAGCATCGGTCGATTTGCTAGGTTATGCTGGTCGAGGGGACATCAAACCGAAGGGCACATCCGCACATGACTTGGCTTTCATGTGCGGATGCTTATTGACCGATTACAGGGCCTTGACCAGCCCCCCGTCGACCAGGACCGACTGGCCGGTGATGTAGGTGTTGGCTTCGGAACAGAGGAACGCCGACAGCTTGCCGTACTCGGCCGGTTCACCGTAGCGTCCCAGCGGAATGGTCTTGAAGGTGTTCTGTTGCAGCTGCTCCACCGAAATTCCCGCCTTGTCGGCGCGGATCTGGTCGAGCTGGTCGATCCGCGCGGTGCCGATCCGCCCCGGGGCGATGACATTGACCAGGATGCCGTCCTTGCCCAGTTCCTGGGAGAGGGTCTTGGCCAGGCCGACGACGCCGCTGCGGAAGGTGTTGGACAGGATCAGGTTGTCGAGCACCGCCTTGATCGATGACGAGGTCGAGCAGAGAATCCGCCCCGTGCCCGCGGCGCGCATGTGCGGCAGCACTTCGCGGACCGCGCGGACATAGGAGAGCAGGGTCAGCTCATAGGCTTTCTGCCAGGTTTCGTCGTCAAAGGCATCAAAGGTGCCGGCCGGCGGACCACCGGTGTTGTTGACCAGGGCATAGACCCCGCCGAATTTGGCCACGGTGGTGGCGACCAGCTGTTTGATGTCCTCGGCTTTGGTGATATCCCCGACAAAGTATTCCGGGGCGTTGCCGGTTTCCGCCTTGATCTCGGCCTGGGCTTCTTTGAGCTGATCCTCAAAGGGGCTGAACAGCATGACCTTGGCCTGTTCGCGGGCGAATTCGCAGGCGACCGCCTTGCCCAGTCCCGAACTGGAGGCCATAACAATGACCCCCTTGTCTTTCAATCCTAAATCCATGAGTTTTTCTCCTTTTATTGAGTGATGTCCGGAATGGCCCTCGTTTAAATAACTTTGCAGTAAACTCGGGACTGTCCGCAGGGTTCTCGGGGGCTGTCCCAAGAGTTTGCGAGCCATGAAACTGGTGCGGTTCGCACCGCAAAGACCTGGGACAGCCCCCGTGCGGGGACAGTCCCGGTTTTGCTGCCAGCGACTCTTAAACGAGCGCCATTCGAGTGATGTCCGGGGGCTAACTGTCCCGGAGGGTTTTCTTATCGATGACCGGGCACTCCAGCGGTGCGAAGCCGTCGATGCGGCAGGCGACCTGATCGCCATGACTGATATGGACCGCCCGCGGGGTGCCGGTGGAGATGATATCGCCGGGGTACATCTTCATGACCTGGGAATGGAACGAGACCAGGAAATCCGGCGGGAAAGTCATGTTGGCCACCACATTCTCGGCATGGACCCGGCCGTTATGGATGGTCGCCACCTTGAGCTGCATGACGTCCTCGATCTCATCCGGGGTGACCAGCTGGGGCCCGAAGCTGAAGAAGCTCTCGAAGCTTTTCGACAGAGTCAGGTAGCGCGGGTTGCGGCGGAGGATATCCTCGGCGGTCATATCGATGATGGTGGTGAAACCCGCAACCACGCTCAGCCAGTCGGCGCGTTCGACATCGACACATTCCTTGCCGAAGATCACGCCCAGTTCCGCCTCGGCCGTGGTGCCTTCGGACTGCAGCGGGATTTTGATGGCATCGCCCGGCCCGATGATGGTGGTATCCGGCTTGAAGAAGCTGGCCGGCTCAGTGCTCGGGGCCTTCTCCGCCAGGTCGGCGGCATGGTCGACATAGTTCAGGCCGATGCCGAAGATCTTTCTGGGGGTACGGTAGAGCGGAGCGAAGCTGGCCTCGGCCAGGGGAATGGCGTGCCCGGACAGGGCGGCGACCTGGTCCCGGCCGCCGGCGCGATACCAGGCGTTCAGGGGTGCAAGGCGGTCCTGCTGGAGCAGGGCGAGGATGTCGGTGGGCCAGTCTGAGCCGAGCTGTTCATTGATGCTGGCCAGGGTGGTGACCAACTCGTCCTGGACGATGGCCGCGGTCTCCAGGCCTTTGATTCTGATGGTGGCTAATCTCATCGGTTCTCCTTGTCAGTTCAGTTCTCGCAGTGCCCGACTCATTCGGTCGACAGCAATTTCGAGATTTTCATAAGAGTTGGCGTAGGAGATGCGCAGGCAGCCCTCGCCAAAGCGGCCGAAGGAGGATCCGGGAACCACAGCGACCCCGGCTTTCTCCAACAGGTGCATGGCAACCTCTTCGGAACTGCGACCCAGTTCCTCGATGTTGACAAACAGGTAGAACGCCCCGCTGGGGTGGACCGGGCGCACTCCCGGCATCTCCTGCAGCGCCTGGTAGAGGAAATTGCGCCGGCGTTTGAACTCGGCCACCATCTCTTCGGCTGGTTGCTGGGGGCCGTTCAGGGCAGCGACCCCTCCCCACTGGGCAAAGCTGGTGGCGCAGGCCATGGTGTTCTGATGGATGCGGATCATGGCATCGGTCAAGGGCCGGTCCGCAGCGGCGTAGCCCAGCCGCCAGCCGGTCATGGAAAAGATTTTCGACATGCCGTTGATGATGACGGTCCGTTCGCGCATGCCCGGAAAGGTGGCGATACTGACATGACGGGCACCGTCGTAGATGATCCGCTCGTAGATTTCGTCGGAGAGCACATAAAGATTGTGTTCGACGGCCAGCTGCGCCAACTTTTGCAAGGTTTCGGGGCCATAGACCACGCCGGTCGGGTTTTGCGGAGTGTTGATGACCAGCATGCGGGTCTTCGGGGTAATCTGTGCGGCGATATCTTCGACCTGGGGGACAAAACCCTTGGCAAAATGAAGTGGAACCGAAACCGGGGTGGCCCCGGCCATTGTAGCGCAGGGATGATAGGCCACCCAGCAGGGATCCGGAATCAGCACTTCGTCACCGGGGTTGAGCAGGGCCATCATGGCGATGAACACCGCTTCGTTGGCGCCGGCGGTGACGATAACTTCCTGTGGTGCATAGGTCACCCGGTTCTCGGTCTCCAACTTGTTGCAGATCGCCTCACTCAGTTGGCTGATGCCGTAATTAGAGCTGTAATGAACCTGTCCGTTGTTCAGCGCTTGAATAGCGGCATCTTTAATATGCTGCGGGGTGTCGAAGTCGGGGCGGCCGATTTCCAGGCGAATAATGTGACGCCCCTGTTTTTCCAAAAGGTTAACTTGCTCAAGGATTTTCCGGATTCCGGAAAAGCGGATTTCGGCCATTCTGTCTGCGATCTGCATTGCTTGTTTTCCTTTGTACGATGATATTGCGGCGGGCATGGCGCGCGCCGGACGGCTGCTGATTCAGTCAGGCCGGACGTCTTTGGCCGGTCTCGGAATTGTCTGCTAACGACCGCTTTCGAGCAGCCGCTCCTTCCCTTCCAGAATGTGATTTTCGAACACCCTGGCGGTCTCTTCGGGACGCCCTTCGGCGATCAGGTTGATGATCTCCAGATGCCGAGTGTTGGAACGCCTGAGAATGACCAGATTGCACATCTCCTGATGCAGATAGAGGCTGAGTTTGCGTTCGATCGTATGATTCATGGTGATCAGCGGTTGATTTCCGGTGATCTCAAAAAGCAGGGCATGAAAACTTGCATTGATGCGGTAAAAACCGCGGACATCCTCTGCCGTGAGGAGTTTTTCCATTTGCCCGTGCAGCTGGCGCAGCTCCTGAAGCTGGGCAAGGCTGATCCGAAAGGGGAGCAGTTTGCCCGCGGTATAAGCCAGCCCGCCGCGCACATCATAGCAATCAAGAGCCTCCTTGACAGACAGGCTGCTGACAAAACCACCTCGGTTCGGAATACTCTCAATCAGTCCCTCGTGGCGCAGAGCATTCAGTGCTTCCCTGATCGGTCCCCGACTGATCTGTAACTCATCGGCCAGGGCTTTTTCATTGACCTTATCCCCTGGTTGCAGTGCCCCGGAAAAGATCCGCTCTTCGATAATTTTCTGAACATCTCCGGCTCGTAAAGGAGACGGGCGATTGTTGTTTTCAGTCACGTGGGCTCTCCCTGATGGGTCTCTTTTGCTGTGTACAATAGTTAAAAGATTGTCGACAATCTTAGAATTGTCAAGTTTCTTTTCTCTTTTATTCTGCATATAAAATAAGCAGGGAAGCTGTTTTTGCTCAAGTAATGAGCATCCACAAGGGTTTTAAAATACTTATATCTATATGATTATTCGTTGATTTTTATTTTCTGACAAAGTTAAAAAAGTCATTGACAGGTATCTTGCGTGAATGATAGAAAAATTGCAGATACAAAATAAATTGATTTTTTTATTGCAATCGCGATGAGGCGAATTCGCAAACAGGATTCAGGCAAAGAGGCCTTGCAGGAATCTTCGGTCAGGTATTTTGCCTTGCCGAAGCAACGACCCGTCAACTTTGGTTCTGGAGGACCGACAATGAATTGCCTACAAGCTTCATCGCGAAAGTTTCTGATTTTTTCCCTTCTTATGGCCTGCCTGGTGGTGCTGAATGTTGCCAGTGTTGAGGCGGGCAGCATTAAATTAAAATATTCCGATCATGATCCGCCCAATGGCATGCGTACGGGTTTTGTTGAAAAGGTCTGGTTGCAGGAAATTCAAAACCAGCTGGGCGATAAAGTGAAGATCCAGGATTTCTGGGGTGGCACCCTGCTTGGAGCCAAAGAGATCCTGAAAGGGGTCGGCGATGGCGTTACGCAGATGGGTTTTGTTTACCCAGGTCACTATCCTGGTCAGATGCCGGCCCATACCATTTTCAAGCTGTTTCCAAGGGGGCCGGTCAAATTTGAGGATATGATTTGGTTTTACCGCACGGTTTACAAGGAAGTTCCCGAATTTGAGGCCGAGCTGAAAAAAGCCAACGTCATGACCATGGTCTTTACCGCCGGTCTGCCGGGCGCCTTTGTCGGCAAGAACCCGCTTAACAGCCTGGCCGACATCAAAGGGGAAAAGTGGCGTGCCGGAGATAAATGGAGTCTGCGTTTTCTGGAAAATGTCGGTGCTTCTCCGGTTTCCGTGCCCTGGGGCGATGTCTATATGTCTCTGCAGACCGGGACGATCGACGGATGTTTCACCAACTATGACGGCCTGCACCTGATGAAATTTGACGAGGTCGCTCCTCATCTGCTGGTGTCCAAATCCCTCTGGTACGGAATGCCGTTTCTGCACATGATCAATCGCAGCACTTTTGAAAAACTGCCGCAGGATGTTCAGGCCGGGCTGCTGAAAGCTTCGGAGATTGCCGAACAGAAATTCGCCAAGGTTTACGACGAAGCGTTCGATCAGATCAAAGCCGAGGAAATCGCGGCCGGGGCGCAGGTGACGGAATTGTCCACAGCCGATATTGACCAATGGGCCGATGCTGACAATCTGGCCAAACTGCAGGCTGTCTGGGTCAAGGAAGCCGAGGACGCCGGTCTGAAAACCGCAGCGACCGTGCTGGAAAAGGTCAAGGCGATTCATCAGCGGGCCATGGCGAGAGAGCTTTAATCAAGGCAGACAGCAGAGCAGGGGAAGCGTATGACGGCGATTATTGAAAAAGTGAACCAGTTTCTGTCCGGGTTCTGTGGTTTTCTGATGCTGGGGATGATGCTGCTACTGATGGCGGATATTGTTTTCCGGGCCTGTGGTATTCCGTTGCAGGGCATGGCAGAACTGTCGGTTTTTGTCATGATCATTGTGATCTATCTTGGCCTGGCCCGCTGTGAACAACATGGCGAGCACGTCAGCCTGGAACTGGTCAGCAATGCCCTGCCCAGGCGGATCCGCCATGTCGTGATGATCATTGCCCAACTGTTGGCCATCGTGACCATCGCCATTCTGCTCTATGCCGTATTTGAGAACACCCTCGATTCCTATGCCAATAACGAATCGCTGGAAGGAACCCTGGGGTTGCGGATTTGGCCGGTCAAAGCACTGATGGTGTGCGGCCTGGTCTGCTTTCTGCTTCAGGCGGGCAGTAATCTGGTCAAGCTCCTGAAGAACAACAGCGCGGCCTGAAGGCCCGGGCAGCCGGTGCCGTTGGCACCGGCTGCTGCGCAGGGCTGACCTGCCGACGGCGCTGTGCAGCGCCACAATCGAAACCACCTGAACCACCACGGAATTCATCAAATCTCAGCTTAGGTCGTTGCTATGGATTTTATAACTGCCGGAATACTCTGTATCTTTTTATTGCTGCTGCTGATGGGCCTCGGTCTGCAGATCGGCTTGTCCTTTGTGCTCAGCGGCATTGTCGTCAGCACTCTGCTCCTCGGCTTTGACAGTTCGCTGTCCTTGCTCGGCCAGGCGGCCTATTTTTCGATTGCGACTCCGACCTGGGCGTCAATTCCCCTGTTTGTTCTCATGGGCGCCTTCGCCGCTGGCGGCGGTCTGGCCCGGCGGGCCTATACCGGGGTCTACGCCATGAGCCAGGGACTGAAGGGCTCGTTGGGGATTGCCACCTGTTTCAGCTGTGCGGTGTTCGGCGCGGTGTCCGGTTCCTCCATCGCCACAACCGCCATTTTTGGCAAGATGGCCCTGCCGGAAATGAACCGGTTGAATTATGACAAGTCTTTTTCCGCCGGGTGCATCGCTTCGGCCGGGACATTCGCGTCGATGATTCCGCCGAGCATGATGATGATCATCTACGCTCTGTTTACCCAGCAGTCGGTCGGCAAGCTGTTTGCCGCCGGCGTGGTCCCCGGGCTGATGACCGCTTTCACCTATGTGGCCATGATTCTGTTTCTGGTCAAGCGCAATCCGAAGATCGCCCCGGCGGCGGCCGAGCGCTACCGGAGCTCTGCCGAACGCTGGAAAGACGCCGGGCAGATCTGGCCGGTGGCGATTATTGCCGGTGTTGTCCTGGGCGGAATCTATTCCGGCTGGTTTACGCCGACTGAAGCGGCTGCGGCTGGCTCGCTGATCACCCTGGTGTTCGGCTGGATGCTCGGCTCCTTTCGCAAGTTCAGTGAAGTGACCCTGGCCATGAAAGAGTCGGCGAATACCACGGCCATGCTGTTTTTGATCAATATCGGCGCGCTGTTTTACAGCCGGATTCTGGCTGTGACCCGGCTGCCCACCGAGTTGACGATGATGTTGCAGGGGCTGGAAGTGCCGCGCGTCGTCATTCTCCTTGGCATCCTCGCGGTGATGTTCCTGCTCGGCATGATCATGGTGCCGGTGGGGATTTATGCCCTGACCCTGCCGATTGTGTTCCCGATGCTGGTTGCGCTGGGCTACGATCCCATCTGGTTCGGCGTCATCGCCCTGAAATTGACTGAAATCGGTTCGATCACCCCGCCGGTAGGGCTGAATGTTTTTGCCATGAAGGGGGTCATCCCGAAAGAGATGAAGATTTCCATCGAAGATATCTTCAAAGGGGTGTGGCCGTTTTGTATCTGCGACCTGATTGTTTTGACGTTGCTGATCATTTTCCCCCGTATTTCGCTCTGGCTGCCCAACCTGCTGTTAGGGTAGCCGTACCAAGAACCAGAAGGAGTTTGTTTATGTCTTCATCCTCAGTGGATTTATTGATTAAAGGGGATCTGGTCCTGTCCGACCGGGTCCTGAAAGAGTCCTGTGTCGGGGTGGTTGCCGGAAAGATTGTCGGCATCTATGCCGTGGAGCAAGCTCCGGCCGCGACGGAAACCATCGATGCGACCGGGAAGCTGGTGTTTCCGGGGATGGTCGATGCCCATGTCCATTCCTACAGCAACCTCCACGAACAATTTGAAAATTCCACGGCTGCGGCTGCGGCAGGCGGGGTCACGACGATCATCGAGATGCCCTACGACCAGGGGGCGCCGGTGTTTACTCCGGAGATCTATCGGGAGAAGATCGGCTGGATCGCTGAGAAAGCCAAAGTTGATGTTGCCCTGCTGGCCACCCTGAAGAAAGAAGGGAATGTCGAGGCGATTGCGCCGCTGGCGGAATTGGGTGCCTGCGGGTTCAAATTGAGCGCGTTTGAGACCGACCCCTACCGCTTTCCGCGGATCGACGATAATGTCCTCCTTGAGGTTCTGCCGGAGTTGGCCAAAACCGGTCTCACCGTTGGGTTTCACGCGGAAAATGATGTTATCATTGAAGCTTTGATCAGCCGTTACCGGGAGCAGGGTAAGACCTTCCCCAAAGCCCATTGCGAAACCCGCCCGCCGATTTCCGAAACCCTGGCGGTCGGCAAGCTCCTCGAATTCGCCTATTGGACCGGGGCGGCTCTGCATATCTATCACGCCTCGCACCCGCGTTGCATCGACATGATCGACTGGTATCGGCAGCAGGGCGTCAATGTCAGCGTGGAGACCTGCCCCCATTACCTGATCCTGACCGAAGACGATATGGCAGAGAAAAAGGCTTTTGCCAAGATCAATCCACCGATGCGCAGTGCCGAAGCGGTCGCCGGGATGTGGCAGGCGTTGCTCGACGGCCGGATTGACTGGGTTGCTTCAGATCATGCCCCCTGGCCGCTGGAGAAAAAGAACAACCCGGATATTTTCAGCAACGGTTCCGGAGCGCCGGGAGTGGAATCGATTCTGCCGCTGCTCTTCAGCGAAGGTGTGGTCAAGCGTGGTCTGGGTGTGGTGAGGCTGGCCCAGCTGCTGGCCCTACGCCCGGCCGAGCGCTTCAAACTGGCACCGCGTAAAGGGGCGATCAGCGTTGGTGCCGATGCTGATTTCGCGATTCTCGATCCGACAGCGGAATGGGTTTTTGATGCCGCCGCTACCCAGTCATCGGCCAAATGGTCCCCCTATGACGGCATGCGCGTGCAGGGCAAAGTGGTGCGGACCGTATTGCGCGGCAAAACCATTTTTGCCGACGGCAAGGTCCTGGCCAAGGGCGGCGACGGTTGCTACGTCCCGGCGGTCTGATGGCTTCAGCGGTCGCCGGGAGGTGCTTCCGGCGACCGGTTTAACCCGCCATTCCCGCTCTGGCAGCGGGGGTGTTCACAAGGATGCAAAGGCTTATGCAAAGAATAACAATCAATGGGGAGCGGCTCTGGGCCGATCTGCTGGAACTGGGCCGGATCGGTGGCCTGCCGAACGGCGGGGTGACCCGCCCCGCGCTGTCCGCAGTGGACCAGCAGGCCCGCCTCTGGCTCATCGATAAAATGACCGAGGCCGGGCTCGAGGTGCGTGTGGACGGCATCATGAATGTCATCGGCACTCTGCAATCAGGGCATCCCGAGAGGAAAAAAATAGCCTTGGGCTCCCACCTTGATACCGTTCCGGAAGGGGGCCGATTTGATGGCGCCTACGGGGTCATCGCGGCCCTGGAGTGCGCGCGCAGTCTCCGCGAGAGTGGTTTCTCCCTGCCCTGTGATCTCGAGGTAATCAGTTTCTGTGACGAAGAAGCCGCCCATAATGCCGGCACCGTGGGAAGCCGGGCGATGATGGGGCAGCTCAAGGGCGGAGAGCTCTGTAAAGCCAAAAATGAAGGGGCCGAACCCTTTATCCAGCATCTGCTCAAGCTCGGCCAGGACCCGGAGCAGATCGCTTCAGCCCGGCGCGATCCGGCCGAACTGGCCGCTTTCCTGGAACTCCATATCGAGCAGGGGCGGCGGCTGGAGAGCGAACAACTGCATATTGGGGTGGTCACCGCTATTGTCGGAGTTTATCGCTATATCGTCACGGTCAGTGGTGAGGCGGCCCACGCCGGGACCACGCCGATGGCGCTGCGCAAGGATGCGTTGGTCGAGGCCGCGCCGGTGTTCACCCTGTTGCCGCAGTGGGTTGCCGAGCAGAACCCGGAAATGGTCGGGACCATCGGCCAGGTTACGGTCGCGCCGGGCGCCAGCAATGTTGTTCCGGCTCAATGTCGTTTTCTGGTTGAATTGCGTTCCCAGCAGCCCGAAGATATGCAGCGGGTTCGTGATCGCTTGCTCGCCTATGCCGCCGAGCGACAGGGTTGGAACATCGAAACGATCTATGAAAAGGATAGTGTCCGGTTGGCTCCCGAACTGATCGAGCAGATCGCCGCCGCGGCCGACCAGGAACAGCTGTCCGCGACCTTGATGCCCAGTGGCGCCGGGCATGATGCCCAATCGCTGGCGCCTTTTGTCCCTACCGGAATGATTTTTATCCCCTGCCGTAACGGAGTCAGTCATAATCCGGCTGAAGAAATTACGCCGGCGGCGGCCACCGAAGGCTGCCAGGTGCTGTTAACCAGCCTGCTGCGGATTGCCGCGGCGCAGACCGAAGGGTAAACCACCGATGATGGATCATCCCAAGAATCGTTTCGCCGAAAAGATCAGCAGAAATTCCGACAGTTTTACCCCCAGTGACCGGATGATTGCCGATTATCTGCTGCGGGTCTATCCGTTGGGATTGCTGCAGAATGCGGCCGAGATCGCCGAGGAACTCAAGATTACCGCGTCCACGGTGACCCGGTTCTTTCCGAAGATCGGTTATGACAACATCAAGGAAGCGCGCGCCGATTTTCGTGAAGACATCCGTTTTTTGATCAATTCGCCCATGGACCGCGTCCATGCCCATTCCAGTCAGGCGGACAACAACAATGTCTTCTCGAAAACCCTGGAACAGGATCTGGCCAATATCCAGGATACCATGTGTTCGGTGGGAACCGAGACCGTGGAGCGATTTTTCGAGCTGTTCGACGATCCGCGACGGGTGGTGTACGTGCTGGGAACCCGCAAGGAAGTTTCGCTGGCCCATTATTTCAGCTACCAGATCGCCAGCTTCCGGCATGATACACGCCGCATCGAACCGTCCAATCTGGTCGATCAGCTGGCCAACCTGCAGCCTGACGATGTGTTGGTGGTGTTCGATTTCCGCCGCTATTCCCGCAATCATCTCAAGGCCTGTCAGTATGCCCGCGATGTCGGGGCCAGGGTGGTGGTGTTCGCTGACTCGCCCATCGTGCCGACCGGAACCTGGGCCGATTGCCTGTTCCTGGTCAACACCACGGGGCTGTCGGCTTTTGACTCCTATACCGCCGGCATCTCCCTGATTAACGCCCTGCTTACCATCATGGTCGAGCGCAAGGAGGCGGCCCTGGCAGCCAAGTACGATCGCCTTGAACTGCTTTATAAACGCTTCGACACCTTTATCTATCAGAACAGTGACGGGGCCCAGGGTTCCGGCCGCGAGGAGAGCGACGGATGAAAATCGGCTTTATCGGCCTTGGTATTATGGGGGCGGGAATGGCCGCCAACCTGCTCAAGGGTGGGTTTGATGTGCGGGTCTGGAACCGCAGCGCCGAAAAAACAACCGCCCTGTTGAGCCAGGGGGCGGTCCCGGCGGCAACCCCCGCGGCGTTGGCCGCGGACTCGGATGTCGTCATCCTTTGTGTCAGCGATGCCGCAGCCGTTGCTCAGCTGCTGTTTGCCGAGCAAGGGGTGGTCAGCGGAGCGCAGCCGGGCTTGCTGGTCATCGACATGAGTACCATCAGCCCGCGTGACAGTCGCGCTCACGCCGAACGACTGACCGCTCAGGGGCTGCGCATGCTCGATGCCCCGGTCAGCGGCAGCCGCGAAGGAGCCGAACAGGGAACCCTGTCGATCATGGTCGGCGGCGACCCCGCCACCTTTGAAGAATGCCGGGCCATTTTTTCCGCCATGGGCACGACCCTGGTTCATGTTGGCGAGCGTTGCGGTGATGGCCAGACCGTCAAGCTGGTCAACCAGCTGCTGGCCTCCGGGCATACCCTGATCATGAGTGAAGCGTTGCTGTTTGCCCAGGCCGGCGGAGTCGATCTGGAAAAGACCCTGGCCGCGGTCAGCGCCGGGGCGGCTGGCAGCTGGATGCTCTCCAATCGCGGGCCACAAGTGATCCGCCGCGACTGGACACCGGGGTTCACCATCGACCTGCAGCTGAAAAGCCTCAGCGCGGTGTTAAGTGCTGCCGCCGATCACGGTGTGCCGGTTCCGACCACCGCCCAGCTGTATCAGTATTATCGGGCGCTGCAGGCCCAGGGGTTGGGTGAAGAGGGGCATCATGCCCTGATCAAGGCGCTGGAAGGGCTGGTCGGGTTCAGGGTTGGCGTGGCAGAATAACCAACAGCAAAGGATTGAGCATGGCAAAGTTAGGAATTCTGGTGCTGGGGCAGACCCCACGGCCGGATATTGAAGGGATCTATCGGCATCATCTCCCGGCGGCAGAGCTGCTGACTGGGGGAGGGCTTGATGGCATGAGCACCGCGCAGATCGATGCGCTGGTTGAAACAACACCGGAGTACCCGCTGTTTGTGATCCTGGCGGATGGCAGCACGCGGGAAATCTCAATGCTTCGGCTGATTCCCCTGCTGGAACAAAAAGCCGCTGAACTGGCCGCGGCCGGAGCCGAAGTGATTGTGTTGATGTGCGCCGGGAATTTTCCGGACCTCAACTCTCCGCTGCCGGTCATCTATCCGGGGCGAGTGGTCCCGGCAGTGGTCACGGGGCTCAGTGCCCGGAAAAATATCGGCATTGTCTCGCCCAATACCGGGCAGCTGGAACCGGCTTGCCGACACTGGCGGGAAAAAGGTTTCAGCGTGGTCGGGCAGGTGGCAGCCCCCATCGATATGGAAGCGTTGCAACGCGCTGCCGCTGCGTTCAAGGACACTGGCGTCGAGCTGGTGGTGCTCGATTGTATGGGCTTTAAACCGGCTGCGGTCGAGGTGTTCAAAAGTGTCTGCAACCTGCCGGTGATCTGTCCGCAGCGACTGGTCGCCCGGATGACGGCAGAAATGGTGGGCTGCTGACGCTGGCTTGCTGATGATATTTTTTCGGCGGTCATGGACCGCCGGTTGTTAAGGAGCTGAACATGGAACTCAAAGGAATCTATCCGATTGTCCCGACCCCGTTTCTGGATGACGGGGCGGTCGATTACGCCAGTATCGAACGTTTGATCGACTGCATGGCCGAAAAAAAGGTCCACGGCCTGGCCATCATGGGCGCCCTCGGCGAAGGGCCGAAAATGACCGACGACGAACGCACCGAAATCATCAAACTCTACCGGAAACGGATGCCCGCCGCGATGCACCTGGTGGTCGGCACCCGCGCTCCGGCCACCGATCCGGCCAAGCTGCAGGCCGCCAAAGCCCGTGATCTGGGGGCGGACGCCCTGCTCCTCGGACCCCACGGTATTCAGAAGGACAAGCCGCTGCTGGAATACTACCAGCAGGTCTCGGCAGCCGCACAAATCCCCTGCATCATCCACGACTACCCGGCGGTGACCGGCATCACCATGTCCGTGGAGCTGATCACGCAGATGTTTGCCAGTGCCGAATATGTTCAGTACATCAAGCTGGAAGATCCGCCGACCGGCGCCAAAATGCAGGCCCTGCAGCAGAGCGTCGGTGAGCCCCTCAAGGTGTTCGGGGCGCTGGGTGGCAACTATGCCCTGGAAGAACTGCAACTCGGCGCAGTCGGAATCATGACCGGGTTCGTCTATGCCGAACTGCTGGTGCGCCTTTATCAGTATGCCCAGGCCGGGGAATGGGAGGCGGCCAAGGAGTTGTTCTACGATTTCCTGCCCCTGACCCGCTGGGAGTTCCAGCCGGGGATCGGCATTTCCCTGCGCAAGCACCTGCTCAAACGGATGGGCGTGTTCAGCACCACCAAAGTGCGCCATCCGGGGATGAATGCCGATGCCAAAACCGTGGAGCAGATGCTGCAGATTGTCGAATACCTGAACCGGAAAGGGTATGAGCTGACCCTGTAAGCGGGGAGCGACTATCTGTAACTGCAGGTTGCAGACCGGTTGGTCCCAAACCATGCGGCTCTGAGGCCGTCCTTTCCCCCTCAAAAGAAACCGAGCTGAACGCTGAAACGGAAAATTTCAGCATTCAGCTCGGTTTTTAATTTCCATCCTGACTAAATGATTGCTCTTTGCGATCTGCTCACCATAATCCAGTTCCGACAAAAGCAGAATTTTACAAGGCCTTGACCAGCCCCCCGTCGACCAGGACCGACTGGCCGGTGATGTAAGTGTTGGCTTCGGAGCAGAGGAACGCCGAGAGCTTGCCGTACTCGGCCGGTTCGCCGTAGCGTCCCAGCGGAATGGTCTTGAAGGTGTTTTGCTGCAGCTGCTCCACCGAAATTCCCGCCTTGTCGGCGCGGATCTGGTCGAGCTGGTCGATGCGCGCGGTGCCGATCCGCCCCGGGGCGATGACATTGACCAGGATGCCGTCCTTGCCCAGTTCCTGGGAGAGGGTCTTGGCCAGGCCGACGACGCCGCTGCGGAAGGTGTTGGACAGGATCAGGTTGTCGAGCACCGCCTTGATCGATGACGAGGTCGAGCAGAGAATCCGCCCCGTGCCCGCGGCGCGCATGTGCGGCAGCACTTCGCGGACCGCGCGGACATAGGAGAGCAGGGTCAGCTCATAGGCTTTCTGCCAGGTTTCGTCGTCAAAGGCATCAAAGGTGCCGGCCGGCGGACCGCCGGTGTTGTTGACCAGGGCATAGACCCCGCCGAATTTGGCCACGGTGGTGGCGACCAGCTGTTTGATGTCCTCGGCTTTGGTGATATCCCCGACAAAGTATTCCGGGGCGTTGCCGGTTTCCGCCTTGATCTCGGCCTGGGCTTCTTTGAGCTGATCCTCAAAGGGGCTGAACAACATGACCTTGGCCTGTTCGCGGGCGAATTCGCAGGCGACCGCCTTGCCCAGTCCCGAACTGGAGGCCATAACAATGACTCCCTTGTCTTTCAATCCTAAATCCATGAGTTTTTCTCCTTTTATTGAGTGATGTCCGGAATGGCCCTCGTTTAAATAACTTTGCAGTAATAAACTCGGGACAGCCCCCGTGCGGGGACAGTCCCGGTTTTGCTGCCAGCGACTCTTAAACGAGCGCCATTCGAGTGATGTCCGGGGGCTAACTGTCCCGGAGGGTTTTCTTATCGATGACCGGGCACTCCAGCGGTGCGAAGCCGTCGATGCGGCAGGCGACCTGATCGCCATGACTGATATGGACCGCCCGCGGGGTGCCGGTGGAGATGATATCGCCGGGGTACATCTTCATGACCTGGGAATGGAACGAGACCAGGAAATCCGGCGGGAAAGTCATGTTGGCCACCACATTCTCGGCATGGACCCGGCCGTTATGGATGGTCGCCACCTTGAGCTGCATGACGTCCTCGATCTCATCCGGGGTGACCAGCTGGGGCCCGAAGCTGAAGAAGCTCTCGAAGCTTTTCGACAGAGTCAGGTAGCGCGGGTTGCGGCGGAGGATATCCTCGGCGGTCATATCGATGATGGTGGTGAAACCCGCAACCACGCTCAGCCAGTCGGCGCGTTCGACATCGACACATTCCTTGCCGAAGATCACGCCCAGTTCCGCCTCGGCCGTGGTGCCTTCGGACTGCAGCGGGATTTTGATGGCATCGCCCGGCCCGATGATGGTGGTATCCGGCTTGAAGAAGCTGGCCGGCTCAGTGCTCGGGGCCTTCTCCGCCAGGTCGGCGGCATGGTCGACATAGTTCAGGCCGATGCCGAAGATCTTTCTGGGGGTACGGTAGAGCGGAGCGAAGCTGGCCTCGGCCAGGGGAATGGCGTGCCCGGACAGGGCGGCGACCTGGTCCCGGCCGCCGGCACGATACCAGGCGTTCAGGGGTGCAAGGCGGTCCTGCTGGAGCAGGGCGAGGATGTCGGTGGGCCAGTCTGAGCCGAGCTGTTCATTGATGCTGGCCAGGGTGGTGACCAGCTCGTCCTGGACGATGGCCGCGGTCTCCAGGCCTTTGATTCTGATGGTAGCTAATCTCATCGGTTCTCCTTGTTGCTAATACGCTATGATACCGGAAGGGCAGTCGGCTTCATGCCGCGTTATTGGTATTGCCCAGGGCTCGTGCCACGCAGAAGAGTTCGTATGAGGACAACTTTTCCGCTGCGGTGAGCCGGCCATTGGCGACCGCCATGACCATCTCAAAAAGCTGTTGCCCCTTCTCTTTGATGGTGGCTTCACCGCTGATGACATCCCCGGTATTAAAATCGAAGTTTTCGTTCATCTTTTCAAACATGAAACTGTTGCCGGTCAGTTTGATCACCGGGGCCAGGGGAAAGCCGGCCGGGGTGCCACGGCCGGAAGTAAAGGCCACCAGTTGAGCGCCGCAACCGATCATTCCGGTGACCACCTCGCCATCATGGCTCTCATAATTCATGAGAAACAGGCCTTTCTGGTCCGGGACTGGTGGAATGGCGTATTCGAGGACATCCGTCACCGGGGCAGTGCCTCCCTTGTAGACGCCACCAAGGGCCTTTTCGACAATATTGCTGACCCCACCATCGTAGTTGCCCGGGGAGATCAGTTCATTGCGGCCAGCATAGCGTTCATCGCAACCGGACCGCAGCTTGTCTTCGATTCCATAGATAGCGGCGTAGACTTTGGCGGAGATTTCCGGGGTTATGGCCCTGCCCGCCAACATGTCTTCAGTGCCGATCAGCTCATTGAGCTCGGACAAGATGGTGCTGCCGCCCTGAGCGACCAGCAGGTCGGACATGGCGCCCACCACCGGATTGGCGGCCAGGCCGCTGGTGGCGTCTGTTCCACCGCATTTCACGGCAATCGTCAGCTCTGAGATATCGCATTCGACGCGCGGGCGATCGGTCTCCTGCTGCACAAAACGGCGTGCGATCTCGACCCCTTTGGCGATGGTCCTGGACGAGCCGCCTTCCTCCTGAATCACCAGCATTTCAACCGGTTTGCCGGTTTTTTTGACGGCCTCGTAAAGTTCCGTCGGTTTGAAGCGCTCACAGCCCAGGCCGATGACCACAACCGCCGCGACATTGGGGTGATTCCCCATGGCAATCAGGGTACGGGCGGTTAACTCTAAGTCAAAACCGACTTGAGAACAGCCCACCGGGTGGCGCAGAGCAACGGTTCCCTCGACCTGGCGGGCAATGTTTTCCGCCACATTATTGGCGCAAAAGACCGAAGGGATAATGGCGATATGGTTTCTGATGCCGATTCTGCCATCAGCACGGCGATAACCCATGAATTTCATTTGATCAGCTCCCTTCTGACTTTTCCCCGGTCGCAGCCCATATTGTGGCCATGGATCCAGTAGCCTTTAACAGTGTCCGCCAGCATATAACCGATCTGTACCCCGTATTTCATGACCGGACCATTTTTTACGGTATCTTTAATCAGAACTTTATGTGCAAAATCAATATCTTCACGAAGCTCAATCTCTTCGCCCGCCACACTGATTTTATCGCCCTTACTCCCTTTTTCCAAAAGAACGGCGACGGAATCTTCCGGATTGAGGACAAGGGACCTTAGTAATTTTCCCATTGGATGAATACTCCTGTTCACTTTATGGAGAAGACAAGAACGCTCAATAAGTCAATTCTTGTGTTCTTCGTTAACTGCTCCGTGTCCCGGCGCTGACTCCCTTGCAAACGAAAACCGCTGGCATGGTTTCGAAAAGGCGGGGCGCTAGAACAGATTGCCATTTGTATCGAATGACAGAGGATATGGCTCCGATATGATTTCGATGAAGGGGCTGTCTGCGGCCTCCTTCATCAGGCTTGTGGAGATTTCAACCTCGTCCATTTCATTGGTGTTTTTGATTCTCATCAGTCTGACCTGGCTTTGATCGAAAACATTACTGGTCCTGATTGCGGCCTGGATGGCATGACGATCATTTTCCAGCACCATGGGGATCATAACGCTCAAGGGAACGGTGGAGGTCAGTGCGTTAGGATAGGTTTTCTCAAAGCTGAATTTTTTATACGCCCGCCTGGTGGTCATATCGACGATTCCCAGTCCGTTGCCATTGCCATGACTCCGGGCCGTGATATCGAGAACCGCCACCCTGGTGATCCGCGGGCCACCGCTGATGAACGGCGTGTGATAACGGCCAACGATATTGGTATCGAAGCCGGTTCCGCTGATATCCTTGCCGATTTCATCCATGATCAGCACATCCAACTGGTCGAACGCCAATCTGGCACAGAGCTGCTTGGATTCTTCCTGCAGGGCCGGCTCCCGGTCCAGTATATCCGCAGTCGGGATCACTTCGATCCGGGCGGTTTCGTGGTAGGCATTTTCGAGCAGACCGATGCCAAACAGAATATTCGCTTCGGCAATGACTTTTTTGGCGATAAGCGGGATATTTTCGGCCATTTTCCCGAAGCCCAGGCGATGGCAGGCTTCAGCTCCGCGCTGCTTGCCCAGGCCGATGGTGATCATTTTGGCCAGGCCGCTTTCATAGGGACCGCGAAATGAACTGTGCGGTTTGATCCGATTGATAATGATGATGCCGTCGGCTTCATGGGCGAATTTGTCAATCTGCGCCGGCAATCCGGGAGCTGCTTCACCCAGAACAACCGTTTCCATCGTTGCTCTGATCGGGGCGCCCATCGCTGCGGCGGAGACCCCCATCCCTTCCAGCATCTCCTGCTGACCAGGGGCGGTGGCCCCGCCATGCGAGCCCATGGCGGGGATGATAAAGGGGCTGGCGCCGAGCTTTTTAAGTTCGGCAACCAGGGCTCTGACCAAGAGTGGCTGGTTGCTGACTCCCCGGCTGCCGACCGTAATGGCAATCGACATTCCGCTTTTGACACGGCTGAGGACCCCGCTACGGTGCAGCTTGTCCAGAAACTCCGCCTCGGGATCGCTGGACACCGGTCGCGGATAGGTTTGTCTGGCCCTGACCATCTTCGGAATGGGAATCGGATCGAGCAGGGTATTGAAAATATTCATGACAGATTCCTCACACTCTTGACCTGCCGTTACCGGAACAGCCAGGCGGCTCCTTCTTCCGAGCCGGCAACTCCCTGGCGATAAGCCTGCAGCGAACCTTTAACCTCCCGTTGCGGCTTAATGACTTTTTTCAGCCGTTCGGCAATTTCTTGTTCCGGCACATGCAGAGTGATGGAGTTCGTGTTGAGGTCGATCTCAATAATATCGCCATCTTCGACCGCAGCTATCGGTCCGTTGTCCCAGGCCTCTGGAGCGATATGTCCAACGCAGGGGCCTTTTGATGCGCCTGAATAACGGCCATCGGTAATCATGGCCACCGAGGTATGCAGCCCCATCCCGACCAGCATCGCGGCCGGAATCGACATTTCCCGCATGCCGGGTCCTCCTTTCGGGCCTTCATACTTGATCACCAGCACCGATCCCGGCTCCACTGGTTTGGTCAGCATGAAATCCCGGACATCTTCCTCCGAATTGAAGACCACGGCCGGCCCCCGGTGATGATACATCTTGGGATCAACCCCGGTTTTCTTGACCACTGCGCCCAGCGGAGCGAGGTTGCCGAAGATGATGGAAAAACAGCCCCCTTCAGCGAGAGGATCGCTGATGTCGCGGATGATCTCCCGATTGACGGGGCCCTGGACACTATCGACAACCTCTTTCAGGGTGGTGCCGTAAAAGGCCATGTCGGTAGCGAGGTTTAAAAAGCCCTGAATCGTCTTCAGGACTGCGGCAACCCCGCCGGCTTCGTCATAGTCATTGATATTGTATTGGGACGATGGCTTGAATTTGGCGATGACCGGGACCGAGGCCTGAACCTCGTCAAATTTATGCAGCGGCAAAGAGGTTTCCAGCGCTTTTGCAACCGCAATCAGGTGCAGGATGGCGTTGGTGGAACCGCCCGTGGCGGAAATGTACTTGATGCCGTTTTGCAGGGCATCATCGGTAAAGTAGGAGCGGAAATTTTTCTTTTCCTTGACCAGATCGACAATCCGTTCCCCAACCCCGCGTGCCTGCCAGACCTTGGCGGAAGAGCTGAACAGCATGGTTGATGAGCGCAGCGGGGCGATTCCGGTGCTCTCCAGAAAGGAGCCCATGGTGTTGGCGGTGCCGAACATGGAACAGGTTCCCGAGGAGCTGCACATCCCGGTGATCCAACGTTCCATGGTCGCGTCGTCGATATCACCGACGCGATGCTTGCCCATGGCTTCTTTCAGGTCGCAGGTCACATAGACTTGGCCCTGCTCTTTGTAGGGCTGCATGGCGCCGGCGGTCAGAAACAGGGCAGGCAGATCGATGTGGGCCGCGGCCATGAGCATGCCGGGGACGATTTTGTCGCAGGAGCAAAGGAACACCAGCCCATCAAAGCCGTGCGCTTTGACCATGGATTCAATGGACGCGGCAATCAGATCACGTTGGACCAGAATGTAATGCATGCCGATACCTTGAGCCATTCCGTCACAGGGCGCCGGAACATTGAACTCGACCGGGGTGCCGCCGTTGGCCCAGACTCCTTCGCGAACGTGGCCGGCCAGTTTGGCCAATGGCTCGTGTCCCGGATTGACATCGGTCCAGGAATTGACAATGCCGATAATGGGTTTGTCGATGTCCTTGCGCCTGAACCCGCAAGAACTCATCAGGCCTGAGTAATAGGCCTCGGTAATATTGTTAATGTCGCCGCGCTTACTGGACATGAAAACTCCTCAAAAACAACATCATTGGGTGCCGCTCTTCTGCATCAGGGGCAACGGGATGTCGACCGACGGGCAGAAGTGATGCAGGAGAGCTGACAGTTATCGTGGTTGAATCATCTTGGCCTGTTTCGCGCTGAAAGCCATGACACTGACCACCAGCTCTTGCGCGTAAAGCCATGGATGATTCGCCCTGGATTGCATTGCAAGCTCGGGTGAAGAGCTCTGGACCAGCTCACAGAACCGAGACATTCAGCTCTCCGATCTGGTCGATTTTTGCGTTAATGACATCACCGCTTTTGATCTGGCTGACCCCTGCCGGGGTTCCGGTCAGCACGATATCTCCGGGCAGCAAGGTGAAATACTCAGATGCGGCAGAGATAATCTGGGGGATTTTGCGCATCATCAGTGCGGAAGAGCCGTCCTGACGAACCTCTCCGTTAACGGTCAAGGTCATTTGCAGGTCATGGGGATCGTCGATTCTGGAGGCTGCGACAAAATGGGACAGGGGGCAGGAGGTGTCGAAGCCTTTGGCGATCTCCCAGGGGAGGCCCTTTTTCTTCTGGTTGCTTTGGATGTCGCGCAAGGTCAGATCGATCCCAATGCCGTATCCTGCGACACAGCTCATGGCATCTTGCTCGGCAATTTTTTTTGCGGTCTTGCCAATCAGGACCGCCAGCTCGAGTTCATGGTGGCAGTCTGCGGACCCAGGGGGTATCTCGATCCGGCCGCCTTCGCCAATGATACTTGTCGCCGGTTTGATAAACAGGACCGGCTGCTCCGGGATCTCGTTGTCCAGTTCTTTGATGTGGTCAAAATAGTTTCTGCCGATGCACACGACTTTGCCCAGCGTATAAGTATCTGTCGATCCTTCAGGTTGAACTTGATACATAAGCTCACGTCCTTACCGTCAAATAAGCTTTGAATAAATGCAATTCCGGATCCTGGTCAGGGTTAAGGCTGGCCGGGATTTCAATTCATTGTTTGCTAAAAAGTACCCCGCCGCACGCAGCGGGGCGAGAGATGCCTGATGGCATCACCACAGGTGCTATTCATCCAGCGGGGGGAAGGAATTTGCCCCGCTGGAATTCGGGTTACTCACTGACATCCTTGATTCTTTGTTTACTGGGACGAAACTTCAGCAGCCTGGGGATCCAGGAAAAAAACGGCGTACATTGCAGAATCGAAAGCAGGGCAATGGCCAACAGGGTTGCCGCAATCGGGCTCTGCATGAAAACCATCCAACTGCCACCGCTGATCAGCAGCGACTGATGCAGACTGACATTGAGCAGATTCCCCAGGATCAAACCGACAACCATGGGGGCGGCCGGAATTTTGAGTTTGTCCATGGCATACCCGAGCAGGCCGAACGCGAACATCAGCATGACGTCAAAAATATTATTGTTGATGGAAAACGACCCGATAACGCACATGACGATGATCATCGGCGCCATGATGGTATCTTTGACCTTGGTCACAAAAATACTCATGCGGGTCATCAGCAGGCCGACAACGAACATGGCGATATTCGACAACATGATGGCCCAGATCAGGGTATAGGTGACATCGGCATAGTCGGTCATCAGGGTCGGTCCGGGCATGATGCCATGGACCATCAATCCACCCATCAACACCGCCGCAGAGGAACTGCCGGGAATACCCAACGAGATTGTCGGAATCAGCGCTCCCCCGACCACCGCGTTGTTGGCGGACTCGGCGGCCGCAACGCCCTCCATATAGCCAGTGCCGAATTTTTCCTTATGCTTGGAAAAACGCTTGGCTTCGTTATAAGAAAACCAGCAAGCGGTATCTCCACCGGTGCCGGGAATCAGCCCGGTAAAGATGCCGATGAACCCACCGCGCACCATTGTTACGATCATGCTTTTAAATTCTTTCCAGGTCGGCAGCATCTTGTCGCTGATACTGTTGACCACCGCCTTGCGATTCGGATCATCTTTTTTCTCGATCAGGCGGATCGCCTGCGGGATAGAGAACAGCCCGATCAGAGCGACAACGAAAGATATCCCGCCGAACAGGTTGATGTTGCCGAAAGTAAAGCGTGGTACTCCGGTGATGTTATCCATGCCGACCATGGCGAGCAGAGCGCCCATACTGCCGGAAAGCAGCCCGAGGATCGTTGAGCCGCGGGACAGCGAAGCAATAATTGTCAGCCCCAAAACGGCGACAGCAAAGAGTTCAACCGGACCGAATTGCAGGGCGACCTGCCCCAGGATCGGGGCGATGGTCAGCAGGGCGATACTGCTGATGACCCCGCCGACCAGTGAAGCGGTCAGCGACACTCCCAGTGCCTTGCCCGCCTGCCCGTTCTGGGCCATCGGATAGCCGTCAAGAACGGTTGCTGCAGCGGCCGGAGTGCCCGGAGTACGTAACAGTATCGCGGCGATGGAGCCGCCGTACATGGCGCCCATATAGAGGGAGGCCAGCATGCTCAAGCCCGAAGCGGGTGGCAGTGGAAAGGTCAGCGGCAGCAGCAGGGCAATGGCCATGGTGGCAGAGAGCCCCGGCATGGCCCCGACAAAAACACCGATCATTGTCCCAACCACCACCAGCAGCAGATTGAGGGGGTGAATGACATCCATGAAACCTGTCAGGACGGCATCATAAATCATGACAGAACTCCTTACTCGAACTCAAGCAGTCCCATGGGGACCGGCAGGTTCAGAAACAGCACGAACAGCAGATAGACAAAAATGGTGAAACCGACGGCAATTGCCATGGCCCAATAGGCTTTGGTCGATTTGAGGTAAACCAAAGTGCCGAACAAATACAGCGGGGTGGCAATAAAATATCCCAGCGGCTTGATCGTGAGGATATAGGCGGTCAGGACGCCGACAAAAAATGCCCTTCTGATTTTGCTGTTACGTTGTTCTTCAGGGGTAAGTTGTTCTGCTTTGGCGACTTCGGCCATAATTGTTTCGAGTTCATCTGGTTTTGCTTTTACCGGCTCCCCTTTTCGCAATTTCCAGAGCTGTTCCAGGATCATCAACGTCGATAAAATGGCCAGGGCCAGGAGCAGCAGGCGCGGCATCTGATAAGCCGCTTTGGGCATATGCAGGGTTTGGATGAAAAAGGCCACAATCATCACATCAATCAGTCCTGCAAAGGCAACGTACGGATACAGCTTTTTCATTCAGGTTTCTCCCGAAAGAGTCCCGATGCGGGATTCCCGCATCGGGAAGACATGATTAGTGCGTATATTGGTCTTTGACTTCGTTCCAGATTTCGCCAAACATTTTTTCCTGCTTTTGCAAATAGGCTTCGTAGTCGGGGCCGTATTTCAGGTCCAGGGTCAACGCTCTTTCTTCTGCTGTCTTGTGGAAATCCGGGTTGTCGCCCATGGCTTTAAAGGCCTTGATGAGAGCTTCCTGGGCTTCTGCGGGAATCCCCTTGGGAGCGCTGTAGCCGCGCGAGGAACCGGATACGACATCGTAGCCAAGCTCTTTCAGCGTCGGGACGTCGGGGATATTCGGGTTGCGCTCTTCGGCGAACAGGACTAGCGGGCGCAGGTTGCCGGCTTTGATCTGCGGGAAAGTGATGCCCAGGTTGTTGAAGCTGGCGTCGATCTTTCCGCCCATGGCGGCTTGCCAGGAGGGGCCATCCCCCTGGAATGGGATCATCTGGAATTTCAGACCGCTGGCTTTTTCAACGATCAGGGTGGTAAAAAAGTCGTCGCCGCCGATGCCGGAGTTGCCGACGGTGATCTTGCCGGGATTCTTGCGCGCAGCGTCAAAAAATTCCTGGGCGGTTTTGTAGGGGCTGTCTTTGCTGACGACGACGATGCCGGGGTCGGTGACAACATTGGCGATCGGGGTCAATTCGTTGATGTTATAGGAAATTTCCTTGTTCATGATGTAGTTGGTCATGAGCATGGGGGTGTTGGTGATGGAGATGGTATAGCCGTCGTTGCGGGTTGTTTTTGCCAACTGGGTCCAGGCAATGGCGCCGGTGGCACCGGGAATATACTGATTGACGAAGGTCGTCCCGATCGCTTTTTCCAGGAAGGGCTGGGTCAACTGGGCCAGCGCATCGCTGCCGCCACCAGGCTTGAATCCCTGCATGACATTAATCGGTTTTTTGGGATAACTTGCTGCCATGGCCGTTGTCGCCAACAGCCCGACACTCACCATGACGACCAAGATTGTTGCCAGGATCCGTTTAACTCGACTCATCGAAAAACCTCCTCGTTTGTAGATCTTCGTCATGAAGATCGGGTTGATTCCTTTGCTGCGAAACGCTGGCGAGGCAGAATTTGTCGCAGGGCAGAGGATTGAATTTGAAGCTTTCCTGAACTAATCCTTTAAAAAGAACAGCAGCTCCGAATTTTTACTTTTCCTTTCATGGCAGGATGGAAAAATTGAATTCGGCTTTATCTGCTTGCAAAAGTTTTCAAAGGCTCAAGACGAGCGCTCTCTTCCTGAACAACGGGATAATCTGTGCGATGGTTTTCGATTGATGCTGCGAACACTCCTTGCATGACTATGATGATTGAACCCTAACTAACATGGGGTTGAAATCATGTCAATGAAATTATCAATAATCTTCTTGATAAGAATGTCGACGGAATTCTCAGACCTTTACCGCCTGTTTGATGAAATCTGGGACGGGCGATAAAAACCAATCGAGACTCTTTAACTTATTGATTTTCAGAGATGAGGAAGGCGTATTTTTCTCCGCCGTGCACCTCAACATCTCGGTCTTTTAGACATTCAATAAACGGGAGTGAGAATTTTCCCGGTTGCGAAAAAGGCTTCCAGATTGGTGATAGCCAGCTGAATCATGGTTTGACGGGTTTCTGTTGTTGCGCTGCCGGCGTGGGGGGAGAGCAGGACATTGTCGAGGTTCAGAAAACGCTGATTGATGGCTGGTTCACTGGCATAGACATCCAGAGCCGCTCCAGCGATTTCACCTGTTTCAAGTGCAGTGAGCAAGGCCTCTTCGTCAACGACTGAGCCACGCGCGATATTGACAAAATAACCTTGCGGGCCAAGGGCTCTCAAAATTTTGGCATCAATCATATGCCTGGTCTCTGCTCCACCGGGAACCACTGCGATGAGAATGTCAGAAGCATTGGCGAGTTCGGTCAGCGATGGGGCATAGTGCCAGGGCAGCGGTTTCCGCTGGCGGGAGAAATAAGCGATGGTGGTTCCGAACGGCTCCAGCCTGAGCCCGATTTCTTTGCCGATCCTGCCCATGCCGATAATGCCAACCCGTTTGCCGGCCAAGCCTCTGGTCAGCGGATAGGCCTGCTTTAACCACAGGGATTTGCGCACAAATTGATCCGCTGTGTGAAGCTGCCGCAGCAAGCCGATCAGCATGCCAATACAGAGTTCTGCCACCGCGGCATTCAGAACCTCGGGCGTATTGCTCACCACAATTCCCCGGTCGCGTGCAAAGGAGACCGGAATGAGATCATAGCCGACACCGCAGGAAGCGATGATGCGCAGGTTGGGTAAAGACCTGATTAATTCTTCGCTGATCCGGATGTTACTGCGGGTAATCAGCCCTTGTACCTGCTGTTTCAACTCAGGCCTGGCGGCAAGGTCCTGTTCTGTCCAGGGGATGACCCGCTCGGTGACCTCGCGCTGCATCAGCGCTGGGAAAGTGCCTACTTGAAGGATGTTTGTCAGCATCGTGACTCCTTGCGGTGAAACATTCTGCCGGGGTGCTGATCTTTCTGCTTGACAATATTTCAGCTAAATTTAATATTGTCAATTATATTATCAATAATATCAGTGCCCCTGTTTTATTTACCTGACGGAGGGATCATGTTAATTAAGAAGGAAAATGAAAACTATGAGGGGAGTTCACAGTATGACGTTTGCGGCTCAAAAATCTGAACCATCCGTTGCAGAAGAAAAGGTGACCCGGGTTGAACAATTGACCAGCCAGTTGGAAGAGGATATCGCTCTTGGCCGGCTCAAGCCACGGGAGCGACTGATTGAAGATGAACTGATGGTACGGTTCGACGCCAAACGCAATGTGGTCCGCCAGGTGCTGTTTGAACTGGAGAAGTTAGGGCTGGTGGTCCGAGCCAAAAACAAGGGGGCTTTTGTCAAATATTTTGAGCCGCGGGAAGTGGAAGATATCTATGTTGTCCGGGAGTTGCTCGAAACCAAAGCCATCGAGTTGATTCCTCTGCCGGTTTCAAAAGCCATGATCGAAGAGCTGAAGGTGATCCATCGGGAATACATGGACGCCAAGAAAAAAGGGGTTTTGTCGGTCGTTTTCAGGAAAAACATCGCCTTCCACAAAACAATCTACCGGGCCTGCAATAACCCCGCCCTGTTTGAAGCTATTGAATTGTATATGATGAAGTCTCACGCGATTCGTTCTTACACATTTATCAATCCACAGTTGGTCGATCAGATGGCAACGGAGCATTTAGCCATGATTGAAGCGCTGGTCAACGGGGATCTAAAGCTCTTGAAAAATCTTATGTTGGAGCACCTCAAACCGGCCCGAGAGACGTACTATCTGCTAAATAAACTGTGAAAAACTAACCACCCGGACAATTCTTTTTGCTGTGACCGCTGTTCCGCATATATCTGGCCGTATCCCATTCCAGGACCCGGCGCCTTGCTGCTGCCTGTTAAGCTACCCAGCATCACGCTGGTGACTTGCGGTCGTCCTGGTCACCTTATCGTTGTTTTTCTGTCATCATTCAAGGAGCAATTTCCCCATGGAACTCAAAGGAATCTATCCGATCGTCCCGACCCCGTTTCTGGATGACGGTGCGGTCGATTACGCCAGTATCGAACGTTTGATCGACTGCATGGCCGAAAAAAAGGTCCACGGCCTGGCCATCATGGGCGCCCTCGGCGAAGGGCCGAAAATGACCGACGACGAACGCACCGAAATCATCAAACTCTACCGGAAACGAATGCCCGCCGCGATGCACCTGGTGGTCGGCACCCGCGCTCCGGCCACCGATCCGGCCAAGCTGCAGGCCGCCAAAGCCCGCGATCTGGGGGCGGACGCCCTGCTCCTCGGCCCCCACGGTATTCAGAAGGACAAACCGCTGCTGGAATACTACCAGCAGGTCTCCGATGCGGCGAAAATCCCCTGCATCATCCACGACTACCCGGCGGTGACCGGCATCACCATGTCCGTGGAGCTGATCACGCAGATGTTTGCCAGTGCCGAATATGTTCAGTACATCAAGCTGGAAGATCCGCCGACCGGCGCCAAAATGCAGGCCCTGCAGCAGAGCGTCGGTGAGCCCCTCAAGGTGTTCGGGGCGCTGGGTGGCAACTATGCCCTGGAAGAGCTGCAGCTCGGCGCAGTCGGAATCATGACCGGGTTCGTCTATGCCGAACTGCTGGTGCGCCTTTATCAGTATGCCCAGGCCGGGGAATGGGAGGCGGCCAAGGAGTTGTTCTACGATTTCCTGCCCCTGACCCGCTGGGAGTTCCAGCCGGGGATCGGCATTTCCCTGCGCAAGCACCTGCTCAAACGGATGGGCGTGTTCAGCACCACCAAAGTGCGCCATCCGGGGATGAATGCCGATGCCAAAACCGTGGAGCAGATGCTGCAGATTGTCGAATACCTGAACCGGAAAGGGTATGAGCTGACGGTGTAAGAAATTTCTGAAAGTTCCGGCTGTTTGTTTGTCCGGTCGGGAAGGTGTCGCCGCTGTCTTTTTTGTTCCAAAAGGAAGGATGGCGGCGATTTTTTTGCTGCAAGGCAGACTGTTTCAAATCACAAGTCACACGCGAATCCATGGTTCAGGGGAGTGGACGGCGGTGGCAAGGATTTTTCTTGCGTTGGGTAACCTCGGTATGGCGTTGGCTCAAAACAACATCATAATGAACGGTAACGTGACCAGACTGGTCAGGATGGAGAAGAGGACCGAGGCATTTATGAAATCGGGCGCGATATTGTTCTCCTTGGCAACAATGGTTGCCATAATAGCCGTTGGCATGGCGATTTGAAGAATTCCTGCCGCATATTGGTAATGTGGCAGACTGAACGGGATCGCAACGATAAAAGCCAAAGCCGGCGCCGCCAGCAGCCGGATGCTGGAGGCCAGCAGCACATCACTTGAAAAGTGGATTTTCTTCTGTTCAAGCAATTGTAACCCCAGTGTGAAGAGCATGGTCGGAATCATGGCCCCGGCCAGTAGCCCGATCATGCGTGATAGCACCAGGGGAACTGTCACCCCACTACTCGAAACCAGAATCGCCGGAATGACCGCCAGAATTGCCGGTGTTTTGAATAGGTTGCCCAGTGCCCCGCGCCCGCCACCACGGGCCCATCCCGCAGCTCCAATGCCGATAACAAACTGGACGATGGACATGACGACATAATAGATGGTGGCCGGAGCGAGAGCCGGATCGCCGAATCTGAAATGAATCACGGCGATTCCGTAATTCCCGACATTGGCAAAAACAGCGACCATGATGTAGGCGGCGATCATCTCCCTGGTTCGTCCCAGCAGTCGACCGACAAGGCCTGCAGTAACAGCAGCCAGAGTCTGCGCCAAAATGATAAAACCGATCATTTTCAGGGTGTCGTCGAGGGCAATATTTGAGCTGCCGACCGCCTGGAAAATGTAAGCCGGGACAAACACATAGTAAGCGGCGCGACTCAGGGTCCGCGCTTGCAGTTCGAGCCGTCCGCCAATCAGGTAACCGATGATGACAATGCCAAAGACCGGCAGCACGACATTGAGGAAGATGGAAAGAAAATCAGTCATGAGGTTGTCCTGTCTAGTTGAACGGAGTTTTGATGAATAGGAATTTCAGCTTAAGGAAGCACCTTCGACAAGTAAAGTTTTTCCTTTCCGCAAAAAAAAGATTTTTTACCTTAGCGCCTGGGAAAAGGCATATCAGTGGTGGGGTAAAAGAATCACTCCGTGGAACTCAGACTGTGCAGAATCCGTTCATAGGGGAGCTGCTGGAAGTCGATACTGAGCCGCTGGCGGGTTTTGCGCAGGGTAAACCCTTGCTCCAGCAGGGCCTGTTCCAGACCTTTCATATGCAGGGCACCCCAGGGGATCAGCAAAGTGTCGTAGCGTTTAAGGGCCTGTGGAAGGTAACTGAGCAGAGCCCGGTTCCGCTTGTCGAGGAGGTCGTTCATGATGATTTTATCGATATTGGCCGAGGCGTTTTCACTGGCCCAGCGGTTGAAGGCGAAATACCCCTGCACCGGAGATGGAGCGTTCAGAACTTTCTCGGCCAGGGTATCAAGGACTTCAATGGTCCGGGGATCGAATTCACTCAGATCGATATCCGCGCGCATGATATCCGGTCCGCTTTGTACCGCCGGGGCCGGCTCGGCCAACTCGGTCGGGTCGATGACCCGCCCCGGCAACTGCAGCGCGGATTGCGAAGAGAGCCCGAGAAACTCGGCCAGGTTTCCATAGTCAAATCTGTTTTTCAATAAGCCCTGCTTGTCGGTGACCCCCTCGGCCAGGATCAGCGTCCCGCTGCGGGGGATGGAATCGACCAACTCCGTATAGTAATCCTGGCTGGCCAGATGCACCATGGCTGCCAGCCGAATCTCTTTGTCCCCCCGCCGGTAAATCTTTTCACTCATGTAGATCCCCCGCGGTTGCAGATCTACAAAACCCGCCGTGGCCTGCGTCACAAAGCGGTCGGCCGCGGAATAGCCGAGCAGAAGCAGGGCGACCGGCATGATGAAGATATTCAACGCGATGAAGATCAGCAGGTTGCGGGCGCTGAAGGACGGTCCGGTGAACTGGCTCGGAACCAGCCAGGGGCTGACCTCGTTGTCCCGGCGGATGTGGCGAAGCAGAGCCAGAATCAACAGCAACTGAACCAGGCCGATGAGCAACCGGGCAGAACTCCCGAGCAGGTCCGGCACTGGCCAGTAACCGAGCAGGTCCCAGAACAGCCAGAGCAGCAGGGGCAGCAACACCCGTTTGGGCAGATGCCGGTTGAAGGCGAGGGAACAGTACAGCACTACGCCGAGGATCAGGCAAATGCCGTGCAGCATGGGCCAGAACGACAGCAGGCCGGGCAGCGGGAGGGCCAGATCGCCCAGGCCGAGCAGAATCGTGGCCAGGGCCAGGAGCAGGAACAGGGCCAGAAACAGGTTGGTCAGTTGTCTCATAAATCTCTTCGGAAGATGGCGGTGCCAGGGGCGTTACCGCCCGGTGATATTGAGTTTTCGGTATTTTTTCTATAGCTCCAACCTAGGGATATTCCCTCGGCTTGTCAATTGTCGGATGCGTGCAGCTGGTATTTTCCCGGCGCTAAGGGCGGTTGCAGAGCGCTGACAACAGGATATGCTTATTCACAGACAGTTGAGTTGCAGCAGATTGTGACATCACGTTCCGAACTTTCTCAGCACCTGACAGCGGAGGAGAGCATGAAAGCATTGTTGAAGCTGATAATCGGCCTGCTGGTCGTTGTTGTCATCGCGGTTGGTGGGGCCTATTTTTATCTTGATTCGATTGCTAAAAAAGCCGTCGAGCGCGGTGGCGAGATGGCCCTCGGGGTTCCGACCACGCTGGACAACATCCATATTTCACTGTTGGGCGGCGAGGCCTCCTTGAGTGGTCTGCGAATCGCCAACCCGGCCGGATTTTCCGCCCAGACCTTCATGGGGCTGGGCCAGGGGGATGCCGCAGTATCCCTGAATTCCCTGCTGAGCGATACCATCGTTGTACCCCGGGTGCGGTTGAGCAATATCCAGGTCAACCTGGAGCAGAACGGTCAGAAGAACAATATCCAGCCGCTTCTGGCCCGGGCCAAGAGCATGTCCGGTCAGGGCCAGGGGAAAGAGGCGCAGCCCGTTGCAGGTTCGGAGAGCGGCAAGAAATTCATTATTGAATATTTTTCCCTGAATGATGTGCAGGTCAATGCGGATCTCAAGTTGCTCGGGGAAACCTCCAAGGTCAACATGGTGCTGCCGCAGATCGAGTTGCGCAACCTGGGGAGTGCCGAAGGCGGCCTACCCATGCCGGAGTTGATTCAGAAGGTGGTGCAGGCCGTGCTCAGCGCTGCGCAAAACAGTTCTGGCCAGTTTTCACCAGCGTTGGCACAGCTGCTGTCCGGCCAGCTCAATGGTCTGGAAGGGGTGAAGACCGAGGTGGTCGGCAAGGCCAAAGCCGAGGTTGAAAAAGCGGTTAAGCAGCTGCAGGACAAGGTCAATCTGCCGCCGGATGCCGAAAAAGCTCTCGGTGAAAAGGCTGGCGAGCTGATGAAAGGAATTCTGGGCGGCGATAAAAAGTAATTTTGTCAGATCCGGCTGAAAACTTTTATTTTTCAGCCGGATCCAGTTGACACAAGATCTTCTGATGATTAGTATTGAAAATCGTTTTCACAATATTAAAAAGGAGAGTGTCAACAGATGGCAAAATATACCGGACCGAAGGGAAAATTGGTACGCCGCTTCGGAATCAATATTTTTGAGAATCCCAAATATGACCGTTTATTGGAAAGGCGCAGCAATCCTCCGGGCCAGCATGGTGAAAAGCAGCAGCGCCGGAAAATATCCGATTACGGTTTGCAGCTGATCGAGAAACAGAAGCTGAAAAACAGTTACGGGCTGCTGGAAAAGCAGTTCCGCAACACCTTTAAAAAAGCCGCGCAGAAAAAAGGGGTCACCGGCGACAACCTGATGGCCCTGCTCGAAGCGCGCCTCGACAACGCGGTGTTTCGGGCCGGCTTCAGTATTTCCAGGATGCAGGCTCGCCAGTTGGTCAATCATGGCCATATCCGGGTGAACGGGAAACGGGTGGATATCCCGTCATATCAGGTGCGTAGTGGCGATCTGGTCAGTGTCAAGGAGACGGAGCGCTCACGCAGCATGGTGGAAAAGAACCTGGCGGAAAGTCCGCGTTTTCAGCATGCCGGCTGGCTCGCCGTCGATACCCAGGCTTTGAGCTTCAGTGTGCAGCATCTGCCTGAGCGGGATGAAATCAGGTCTGAAATCAACGAGCAGCTGATTATCGAGCTGTATTCGAAGTAGGCTGTCGCAATCGCCACCCGAACACCCGACGGGAAAACCCCGGCAAGTCATTGCATACAAAATGCCGCTCGGAGGGAGGGGGGGAGCGGCATTCCTCATCTCATCCGGCTTGTTGATCCTCTGGCGGAGCCGGGCTGGTTTGCAGGAAGTCCTTCCCCCACTGACACATCAATTGCAGGATCGGCACCACGCTCTCGCCCAACTCCGTGAGTGAATACTCCACCCGCGGCGGCACTTCGGCATAGACCTGGCGATGAATCAGGCCGTCCCGTTCCAGTTCGCGTAATTGCTGGGTGAGCATCTTCTGGGTGATTTTGGCCAGGCGGCGTTGGAGCTGGCTGAAGCGCAAGGTCTTGAAACTCAGCTGCCAGAGAATCAACGATTTCCATTTACCGCCGATAATCTCCAGAGTTACCGAAACCGTGCACCGATAGTTTTCCCGATCATTCATTTGCATCATCTTCTTTCAATAGTATCCTTTCAGATACTACAGTACAAAAAAGTGGGTACTTGCACTTTGCGATGGTAATGGCTAGTTTTAGGTCCATTGCATGTGAATGTCAACTTTTCCCATTCCCGGACCGCTTGCTGCGGGAATAACGGAGGTGTAAATGGCAACAGAATTCAAGGCTCTGCTGGTTGAACAGCCCGAGAAAAAAACCTTCACCCGTTCCATTGTGACGCGCAGCCTGGATGATCTGCCGGCTGGCGAACTGGTTGTCAAGGTGCATTATTCGTCCCTCAATTACAAAGATGCCCTGTCCGCGACCGGCAATCCGGGGGTGACCCGGAATTTCCCCCATACCCCCGGGATCGATGCCGCCGGCGAGGTGGTCTCCTGCAGCGACGGCAGCTTTGCGCCCGGCGATCAGGTCATTGTCACCAGCTATGATCTGGGCATGGAGACCGACGGCGGTTTTGGCCAGCTGATCCGGGTGCCGAGTCAGTGGGCGGTGCGGCTGCCGGCCGGACTCAGTCTCAAAGAGAGTATGATGTTCGGAACCGCCGGGCTAACCGCAGCTCTGTCGGTGCAGGAACTGGTCGAAAGCGGGGTCAAACCGGCGGACGGACCGGTGCTGGTGACCGGCGCCACCGGTGGCGTTGGCAGCCTGGCCGTGGCGATTCTGGCGACCATCGGTTTTGAGGTTACAGCAGTTACCGGCAAAGAGCAGGAAACCCCCTACCTGGAAAAGCTCGGTGCCAAGCGGGTGATCAGTCGGGAAACCCTGCTGACCGGCAATGAACGGCCCCTGCTGAAAACCACCTGGGCCGGGGTGGTCGATTGTGTCGGCGGTGACCTGCTTGCCGCGGCCCTCAAATCGACCAAATATGACGGCGTGGCCACCTGCTGCGGGCTGGTCGCTTCAGCGGATCTGAATATCAATGTTTTCCCCTTTATTCTGCGCGGTGTCCGGCTCATCGGGATCGATTCCGCCCAGTGTTCCCTGGAGCGTAGAACCCGCGCCTGGGATCATCTGGCCGGAGATTGGAAAGTTGCCGGTCTGACGGAAATGGTTGAAGAGGTCACCCTGGCCGGGCTGGAAGAGAAGATTCAGCTGATCCTCAAGGGCCAGCTCAAACGCCGCGCCCTGGTCAACCTGCTGGAGAGCTGAGAAACTCCGGTTCTTAATCATCTCCGTCTTGACTTTCACTAACAGGTTGCTCTCCTTCCCCCTTCGATGGGGGAAGGTCGGCATGGGGGTGAAAAGAGCCAACCCCCACCCTGCCCCTCTCCGTCCTATTTTGCTATCCCCCGCCTGGAAACTTTTGCTACCATGCGGCGATGCTGCCGCTGATCGATACTCACATCCATCTTGATTTTCCGGCTCCGGCTGCTGCTGAGGCGGACCGACTGGCTGCGGCCAGGTCCGGCGGGGTCGAGGGCTTTGTCATCCCAGGCGTCAAACCCGCAGGCTGGGCTGGCATTGTTGCGCTGGCCGAGCAACAGAGCGATGTTTATGCCGCGCCCGGGCTGCATCCGGCCTATGCTGAACAGTGGAATGGGACGGTGGCAATGGAGTTGACCCGATTGGCTGCACAGGAACGGGTGGTGGCCATCGGTGAGATCGGCCTGGACGGCGCTGTCGGCCCTGCCTTTGAGATTCAGGAGCGGGTCCTGCGGGAGCAGCTAGCCATCGCCTTGAAGATGAATTTGCCAGTGCTGCTGCACGCGCGCAAGGCCACCGGGCGGTTGCTGGAGATTCTCCGCGAACTTCAGGTGGGTCCCCGGGTCGGCGGCATCTGGCACGGCTTTTCGGCCAGTTTGCAGGTTGCCCGGCAACTGGTTGGCGAGGGGTTTTTGATCGGTGTCGGACCGATTCTGCTGCGGGAGAATGCTCGTAAATTGCCCCAGGTTGTCACCGAGTTGCCTTTGAGCGGGCTGGTCCTGGAGACGGATTACCCGGATATGACCGCCGATCCGGCAGTTTTGTTGCAAGTGGCGGAACGCATCGCCGTGCTGCGTGAAGAGCCATTGAAGATGGTCTTGACTGCGACCACCGCCAATGCCCGACGATTGTTGGGGGTTGTCCTCGTTGCCGGGGGCGCTGGACAATAACTTTTACTTATATGGAAAGCTTGGCAGCCAATGCCGAGCTCCTTGGATCAGGTATGACCGAATTACACAGATTGACCCGCATGGAACTGCTGCTTGGCAGCGCAGGAATCACTAAACTCGCCAACGCCTCGGTTGCGGTGTTCGGGGTCGGTGGGGTCGGCAGTTATGCTGTCGAAGCCTTGGCCCGGGGCGGGGTCGGCCGCTTGACCCTGGTCGATTTCGACACTGTTTGCGTCTCCAATATCAACCGTCAGATTCATGCCCTGGAGAAGACCGTCGGTCGGGTCAAGGTCGAGGTCATGGCCGAGCGCTGCCGCGAGATCAATCCGCAGATCGAAGTGATCGCCAGGCATGCTTACTATGAGGCAGACACCGCCGCGGAACTGCTCGCCGAACCCTTCGACTATGTGCTTGATTGTATCGACAAGATCACCTCGAAGATCCACCTGATCCAGTATTGTTATGAGCATGGCCTGCCGATTATTTCCTCCATGGGGGCAGCCAACAAGCTTGACCCGACCCAGGTGCTGGTCAGTGACCTGGCCAAGACCGAAAAATGCCGGCTGGCCAGGACCATGCGCCGGGAACTGCGCAAACGTGGCATCAGCAAAGGGGTCAAGGTGGTTTATTCAACCGAAGAATTTCGACCCCTGACCGGTCCGGACGCTGATGCGCGCAAACCGGTGCTGGGCAGCTCCTCCTATCTCCCCCCCATCTTCGGCCTGACCATGGCCGGCGAGGTCATCCGGCAGCTGAGCGGCTGCTGAAATCACACACTATTCTTCAACCAGATCCTGCCTGACGCAGGCTGTTGAAAAAAAAGCCTGCTGAATCCAGGAATGAGCGATTAAAATCGGCGTTGATCTTCTGGCCTACTGATTTTTAGAGGTTTTATAAATTTCATCCCTCTCCACCAAGCATTGATAAATGCCCCAAGATGGGCATTTCCTCTAGTCTGTTCACCCTGACTTATTTTGGTGCTAGAAAGACCGACTATTTTACGCATGTTTCTTTACAAAAAGCCGTTAGTTGATATAGAATTAAATAATTAAAAACTATAAATTTTAGTGCAACGAGTTACCGCTTCGGTTTTTTGGGGGGCCTTCGGGCTGAGCCGGACCCGACAATTCCCTTCTTCAAGGGTAAGAATGGAGAGTTGTGATGCGCAGCAATAGTCACTTGCGACGTTTAACGGGGATCATTTTTGTGGGATTGATCCTGTCATTGTGTAGCGCAGAGGCTGGGTTTGCGGCAGCTGACCGGTCGTTGGCTGCGTTGCAACAAGAGGTCGCTGAGGCCGGCAGGATAAATCCGCCTTGGGGCGGTCCCCGCAACGGTCCGTCCGGGCAGCGGGACAAAAGGATTGCCGTCCTGTGCGAGGACCTGCGTAATGGGGGAATTTTAGGCGTCGCCAGGGGGATCGAGGAAGCGGCCAGGGAACTGCGCTGGCAGGTTAAGATTTATGATGCCGGCGGCAGCCCGTCCGGCCGCAATCAAGCTGTTGCCGCGGCCTTGGCGGCAACCCCCGATGGTTTGCTTCTGATCGGCACCGATGCGGCGGCCTTGACAAAGCAACTGCGGCTTTTTGAGCAGCGGAAGATTCCGGTGGTCGGCTGGCATGTTGCTGCCGAAGCCGGTCCGCTCCCCGGAACCCCGGTGGCCATGAATGTTTCGACCGATCCCCTGGCGGTTGCGCGGGTGACCGCAGCCGCTGCGGTGGTTGCTGCCCAGGGACGAGCCGGAGTGGTGATCTTTACCGACTCGAACTTTGCCATTGCCACGGCCAAGGCTGATGCCATGGCGGCAGTGATTCGTGACTGTCCGGATTGTTCCTTGCTGGAGATCCGCGACCTGGCGATTTCCGACTGTGCCGAACAGATGCCGAGGGCAACCAGCCAATTGCTGAAAGCCTATGGGCCGCGCTGGACCTATGCCCTGGCCATCAATGATATTTATTTTGACTACGCGACCCCGGAACTGATTACCGCCGGGGAACTTGCGGATAATCTGCGTTTTCTGTCGGCCGGAGATGGCAGCAGCGCTGCCTTCATGCGCATTGCCAGCGGGATTTACCAGGTTGGCACCGTGGCAGAACCCCTTAATATGCATGGTTGGCAACTGGTGGATGAATTGAACCGCTTGTTGGCAGGACAGCCGGTCAGCGGCTACATCTTTCCAGTTCACCTGGTGACACCCGAGAATGTCGAATTCGATGGCGGAGCGCAGTACCATTTTGACCCTGATAATGGTTACCGGGATATTTATCGGCAGATCTGGCAGCACTGAGTGCAAGGATAAACTATGTTCCTGTTCTGGAAACATCTGCCCAGGCCTAAAACCCTCAGACAAAAGTATTCCCTTGCCTTGTGGCTTCAGGCGTTGCTGGTTGTCGCTGGTGCTTTGACCGCGGTTTATTCGTTGCGCGTTTCCGCTGAGCTCAGTAGCCGGTTGGCCGGTGAGCGGCTGGGCCAGTTGCAGATGGCCCAGGAGCTTGTTGAAACCACCCTGCTGATCGAGCGTGAATCTTACCGGTTGCTCAAGGCAGGTTCTCTTGCTGAAATGCATACTGGCTATGCCGAAGCTCTGACTCAGGTTGAACGGCTTGATGGGCTGGTGGAAAAGCTCGGCCGAACGAGTAGCGACGTTCAGGTTCTCGCCTTGCATGAGTCCGGGCAACTGTTTCGCAACAGTTTGAATATATTAGTCAAATTGTTGGAAAAGACGCTGCGTTCCGCCCCCCCTGCGGGGAGTCGGAACGTCATGCAGAGCCAGTTGCACCGCCTGCATGAGCAATTACAGGAGCAAGCCGTCAACATGGTCGGGGCCGCGCACCACCTGTCGGTCCGTTTTGCCGCCAGCTTTGATCAGACCGTTGAGGAGCTTAATGCCGCCTCAAAAAAAGAGCAGAGAGTCATTCTTGCTTTGCTGATCGGCAGCTTGCTGCTGGCCTGGCTGGTTGCGAGGTTTTTTTTCGGTCACCATGTCGTCAGGCGATTGTTGCAGATCAGCCATTATCTGCGTTCCGGGAAAAGTGAGGGGCTGTCACCGCAGATCCCGGTTCGGGGCAATGATGAAATTGGCGAGATGGCGCGGGTTGTTGAACAGTTCCTTGAGAATCGCAGCCAGCTGGCATCAACCAAGGACTCCCTGCGGCAGAGCGAGGAGGTGCTGCGCACACTGATTGATTCGGCACCGATCGCCATCGTTGGTCTTGATCTGGAGGGGAAAGTTGAGGTGGTTTGGAGCCGGGGAGCCGAGCAGATGTTCGGCTGGCGTGCCGAAGAGGTCATGGGCAAAATCCTGCCCACCGTGGCGGAACACAATCTGGCTGAATTCAGAGGCCTGCACGAACAGGTTTGCAGCGGGGTGGTTCAGGACGGGATTGAAGTCCAGCGGCAGCGGCGCGACGGGTCACGGATCGATTACAGTATCTATGGCGGGCCACGACGGAATGCCGGGGGAGAGATTATCGGTACGATAGCCGTTTTTGCCGATATCACGGCACGCAAAAAACTGGAAGAAGAGATTGTTCAGCGGAACAGCGAACTGGAGCGCAGCAACGCCAAGCTTGAGCAGGCTTATACCGAACTGAAAGCGACCCAGTCGCAGCTGCTCCAGCAGGAGAAGATGGCTTCCATCGGCCAACTCGCTGCCGGCGTGGCGCACGAGATCAATAATCCGTTGGGGTTTATTCTCAGTAACCTGAGGAGCCTGGAGCGGTATTTTGCCAAATTGAACGAGTACCAGCAGGGCCAGCAACTGGCCTTGGACCAGGCTGCCCGGGGGAGCATGGACCTTGCGACAGCCTGCGCCGAGGTCGCCGAGTTGCGCAAGCGTTTGAAGATCGATTATATCCACGAGGATCTCACGGATTTAATCCAGGAATCCATCGATGGCGGCCAGCGGGTCAGGAAAATTGTCCAGAACCTGAAAGGCTTTGCCCGGATTGACGAAGAACAGTGGCAGGAGGCGGACCTGAATGAGGGGTTGGAGAGCACTCTCAATATTGTCTGGAACGAAATCAAATACAAGGCTGATGTTCACAAGGATTATGGACAATTGCCCCTGCTCTCGTGCAATGCCGGGCAACTGAATCAGGTGTTTATGAACCTGCTGATCAATGCGGCGCAAGCGATTGAGGGACAGGGGGAAATCCGTATCGTCACCCGTTGCGACGGAGAGGAGATTCTGATTGAAATTTCCGATAACGGCTGCGGCATCCCAGCGGCTGACCTCAGCCATATCTTCGAACCGTTCTTTACCACCAAAGAGGTCGGGGCTGGGACCGGCCTGGGATTGTCCATTGCCTATGATATCATCACCCAGCATAAAGGGCAGATTGCCGTTGCCAGCGAACCGGGCAAAGGGACCAGTTTTACCATCCACTTGCCCCTAGCTCAGGCAACTTGTTGAAAAAGTCCATCTCCGGCCTTTTCCACGCCCGATGGAGAAAAGAGCGATGTCCTCCCCTCCCCCCCCTTGCAAAATCAATGAGTTAGAAAGGCGTCATAGATTTTGATCGCCCATCCATGGCCTCAACGGGCTGCCAGCTTTGTCGTTTCCGTAGTGCAGCCCGGTGTGCCGCAATTGGAGAAAACGGCTCTTGGCGTAAAGCGTTACAAGGGGCTCTTCGACAACATTATTGGTCTGGACGGCCGGTTGCGGATAAGGCATATTAGCGCCTTTAATCGTTAATTTTTCATTGACCAGAGAGTCGCTGAGAGGTTTTTCATGGACGCTTATGTATGGCAACTTCCGCTTCTTTTCGCCGTCGGTATTCTCGCGGGTATTCTTAACGTGCTTGCCGGCGGCGGCTCACTGATGACCCTGCCGTTGCTCATCTTCATGGGCTTGCCCAGTGCCGTTGCCAATGGGACCAACCGGATTGCCATTTTCTGCCAAAACCTGTTTGCCGTCCGTGGCTTTCGTAAACGCGGAGTGATGCCCCTGGATCTGGCGCTGCTTTGTACCCCGCCGGCATTATTGGGCAGCTGGCTGGGGGCGAGCCTGGCCGTTAACCTGGATGATCAGGTCTTTAACCGGTTACTGGCAATCATCATGTTGGGAGTCATGGTTTTTACCGCTCTTGATCCGATGAAGCATTTTCGCCGGGATAATGTCGTGTTCGGTTTCTGGCGCAAGGTGGTGCTGGTGATCACCTTTTTCGGGGTCGGCATTTACGGTGGTTTTGTGCAGGCCGGGATCGGTTTTATCGTTATCACCGCGTTGCTGGTTCATGGACTGGATCTGGTGCGGATCAATGCGGTCAAAGTCTTTGTTATTTTTTCCTATACCATCATCGCTTTGGCCGTATTCATCTACCATGGCCAGATCGATTATGTGCTGGGGATCGCCCTGGCGGTCGGCAACTCCATCGGGGGCATGCTCGGACCGAAACTGGCGGTGGCCAAGGGGCATGACTGGATCAAGAAGATGGTGACGGTCACGGTGTTCGTGTTCGCCCTCAAGCTGTTGCTGTTCCCGTAAGCGGCCGATAGCGTTTGCGGTGTTTGCCGAAACACGAACCCGGTCCGAGTTTCGGCCATTGGTTGACGGTACAATGAATCACGGGTTAATATGAAAAGAGCCTTCTCCTGAAGGCCTTTTCTATATCAATAAACCATGACAGGACGACTGTCGGAGAGTTGAGAATGGCATTACGAAAAATAGTACATTATCCGGAACCCTTGCTGAAACAGAAGTCGGCTCCGGTGACGGAGTTCAACGATGAACTCAAGCAACTGGCAGACGACATGGCAGAAACCATGTACGCTGCTCCCGGGGTCGGTTTGGCCGCCCCCCAGGTCGGGGTACTGCAACGGCTCATCGTGCTCGACTGTTCCCCCAAAGACGCGGAAAACGATCTGATTATCGCTGTGAATCCGGAGGTTATCTCCGGCTCGGGGGATTCCCTCGAAGAAGAGGGTTGCCTGTCCGTGCCCGGTTACTACGCCAGCGTCAAACGCTACAGCGAAGTGACCATGCGTTATCAGGATACCGACGGCAATGTGCATGAGCGGCAGGCCGACGGACTTCTCGCCATCGGCATTCAGCATGAAATCGATCACCTCGAAGGAATCCTCTTTGTAGACCGCCTGTCACCTTTGAAACGGTCGATGTTCAAGAAAAAATACCTCAAGATGCTGAAGGAGCGGGAAGCGGAAGATGTCGCCTGAAGAAATACGGACGGTTTTTATGGGAACCCCGGAGTTTGCCCTGGCAACTCTGGACGGATTGATCGCAGCCGGGTGCCAAATGGTCGGGGTTTATACCCAACCGGACCGACCCAAAGGGCGGGGGAAAAAATTGGCCGCTTCGCCGGTCAAGGAACGGGCGCTGGCCCATGATATTCCGGTTTTTCAGCCGCTCAAACTGCGTGATCCGCAGGCGGTTGCCGAGTTGGAGGCGCTCAAGCCGGACCTGATCGTGGTGGTTGCCTACGGGCAGATTCTGCCCAAGGCAGTGCTGGAGATTCCCCGCTACCACTGCATCAACGTACACGCTTCGCTGCTGCCCAAATATCGCGGCGCCGCACCCATCAACAAGGCGATTGTCGATGGCGAAAGCGAGACCGGGGTGACCACCATGCTCATGGATGTCGGCCTCGACACCGGCGATATGCTGGTCAAACGCAGCCTGGCCATCGGCCCCGACGAGACCGCCGGACAACTGCATGACCGCTTGGCACTGCTTGGCCGGGAAGCCATGGAAGAGACCCTGCGCCAGCTCTGCGCTGGAACCCTGGCACCGGAAAAGCAGGATGATGCGCTTAGCTGTTATGCGGGAATGATGAAGAAAGAGGATGGTCTCATTGACTGGTCGCGGTCCGCGCAGGATATTCATAACCAGGTCCGGGGGCTGGATCCCTGGCCGGGTGCCTATACTTTCCTGGAAGGCGAGGTCCTGAAGATTGCCGGGACCAGTCTCGACCAGACCCTCACCGGTGAACCCGGAACCATTTTGCAGGCCGATAAGAGCGGGGTACGGGTAGCCTGCGGCCAAGGGGCGCTGGTGATCAGTGAACTGCAACTGCCGGGCAAAAAACGCCTGGCAGCGGTGAATTTCCTCAGTGGTCGACCGCTGTTCGGCGGTAGCAAGCTGGGCTGAAACAGGTCCGCAGCCCGGGGGAACTGTGCTCCGGACCGGTTGTCGCCAAATGGCGGCAACCTTTTCAACCTGATATAAAGGAAGAACGACAACCATGAACACGATGCGTACCGTGCTGTTAATGACTTTGCTGACCCTGGTGCTGGTCGGTGCCGGGGGTGCCCTCGGTGGACAGGGCGGGGCGTTGTTTGCCCTGATCATGGCCGGGGTTATGAACCTCGGCAGTTACTGGTTTTCCGATAAAATCGTCATCAAGATGTATCGCGGCCAGGAAGTGCAGAGCGGCCAGCTTTATGAGGTGGTCAGCGAACTCTGCCAGCATAACAATCTGACCATGCCCAAAGTTTATGTCCTGCCGCAGAGCACGCCCAATGCTTTTGCGACCGGGCGTAATCCGCAGCATGCCGTGGTCGCCGCGACCCAGGGAATCATGCAGATTCTCAGCCGCGAAGAACTCAAGGGGGTTATGGGGCATGAACTGGCCCATGTGCAGAATCGTGATATCCTGATCGGCTCCATTGCGGCAACCTTTGCCGGAGCCATCAGCTATCTGGCCCACATGGCGCAATGGGCGATGATTTTCGGCGGCCGTGACAATGAAGACCGTAACCCGCTGGCGATGATCGGGATGATGATATTGGCGCCGATCGCTGCCATGCTGGTGCAGATGGCGATCTCCCGGTCACGGGAATATGGGGCCGATGAAAAGGGCGCGCGGTTTGCCGGAAATCCCCATTATCTGGCCAGTGCGCTGCGTAAACTTGAGCTGGCGAACAAACGCGCACCGATGACGCAGGTCAATGAAGCGACGGCCCATATGTTCATCGTCAGCCCGTTAAGCGGAAAAAACATGGCCAACCTGTTTTCCACTCACCCGGCCGTTGAAGAGCGGATCCGCAGGCTGGAGAGCATGCAACTCTGAGACGTTGCCGCAACTGCCGCTCTGGTCCATGATTGGGAGAGACTAAACCAGGAGCACAGCAATCCCGATTTGTGTGTTGCAATCGCGCGTTTGTGAAGCAACCAGCGCACAGCCCAGCAAGGACTTTAACGCCAACTCGGGAGGCCGGCTTACAGAGAGTCGGCCTCTTTTTTTGTTGTTCCAGTGCGCCCGTTCAAAATTATGGTCTTTCAGATTCTATGAATTGAGTCCTTCCCCCTTTGATGGGGGAAGGTTAGGATGGGGTGGAAATGCTGGCCTGTTCCTCCCCCTCACTTGCTCTGTCTGCGAAAACTTTGCTAACCCATCCTAACCTCCCCTTGCCTCGTCCGGCACAGGTACAGAAATCCCGCCATAATGACAACCCTCCGGCCGCATGTCCCACAATATCCATGATTTGAGCATATGTCCGAATCAGAACTGTGCTTTCCCGTACTTGACGGCACCCCCTTTCTGCGATTTGTTTTAATGAGCAAAAAGAAAATCTTTCGAATAAGCGAAATGATTTTTATGGGCTTTTTGATTGTTGCAGGTCAGCCCTTTAGGTACGGCAAACGTGCAAAAGGCAGTTCCATTGAGGTAACCATATGAGTGTCACAAATTTAACAGAAGAGGTGGTTCGGGATACCACCGCAACAGAGCTTCTCAACCAGCTTGAAACCGGCAGCCAAGGTTTGTCAGCTGAAGAGGCGACCCGGCGGCTGGAGCAGTTTGGCCCCAATACCCTGGAGGAAAAAAAGGAAAATTTACTGCTCAAGTTTTTGAGCTATTTCTGGGGGCCGATCCCCTGGATGATCGAGGTGGCAGCCATCCTTTCCGGAATTCTCGGCGAATGGCAGGATTTTGTCATTATCCTGGTCATGCTGATATTCAATGCCGGGGTGGGGTTTTGGCAGGAATTTCAGGCGGCCAATGCCGTGGAAGCGCTGAAAGATCAGTTGGCTTTGTCGTCACGCTGCATGCGGAACGGCGCCTGGCAGACCGTTCCGGCCGCAGAATTGGTTCCGGGCGATGTTATTCGCCTGCGCGGCGGGGACATTATCCCGGCCGACGTAAAACTGTTTCAGAGCGGCTACCTGAGTATCGATCAGTCGGCCCTGACTGGCGAATCGCTGCCGGTGGATAAAACGGAAAATGACGTCGCCTACTCCGGGACGATCGTCAAGCAGGGGGAAATGTTGGCCTTGGTGGCGGCAACCGGCAACCGGACAAAATTTGCCAAGACCGCCCAGTTGGTCGAAAAGGCCGGGGCGGTTTCCCATTTCCAGAAGGCGATCATGCAGATCAGCGATTACCTCATTTTTATCAGTCTGGGGCTTGCTGCGGTGCTGGTCGTCGCCCAGTTGATCAGGGGTGATTCATTTTTGACGGTTTTCCAGTTTGTCCTGATTCTGGTGGTCGCGGCGATCCCGGTGGCGATGCCGGCGGTGCTGTCCGTGACCATGGCCCTTGGCGCCAAGGCGTTATCCGACAAAAAGGCCATTTTGACCAAACTGCAGTCGATCGAGGAAGTGGCCGGGATCGATATCCTCTGTTCCGATAAGACCGGCACCCTGACCCAGAACAAGCTGACTTTGGGGGAACCTTATCTGGTTGCCGCCCAGACCGCCCAGGAACTGATCCTGGAGGCTGCGCTGGCTTCAAAAGAGGAAAATCAGGATGCCATCGACCTGGCCGTGATCAATGCCCTGGAAGATAAAGGGACTTTGACCGCTTATCGGCAGCTTGATTTTCAGCCTTTCGATGCCGTCAGCAAGCGGACCGAGGCCAGCATCCAGCAGGACGGCAAAGCGTTCAAGGTAACCAAGGGCGCGCCGCAGGTCATCATGGCGCTCTGTCAGCTGGATGAAGCGCAAAAACAGCAGCTGGACCAGGCGGTCAACGATTATGCCCGCAAGGGCTTTCGGACCCTGGGCGTGGCGCGGCAGGATCAGCAGAACGCCCAAAACTGGGTCTTTCGCGGAGTGCTGCCGCTGTTTGACCCGCCTCGGGAGGATTCGGCGGAAACCATTCGTCAGGCTGGCGAACACGGCATCAATGTAAAAATGGTCACCGGCGATAATCTGGCCATTGCCCGGGAGATTTCCGAACAGCTCGGTTTGAAAAACAATATTCAGCCGGCTGAAGAGATGCTGGCGAAGCAGGCCAACCTGGATCGGCTCGATCCTGAAATTGAACGGAAAATCGAAGCGAGCGATGGCTTTGCCCAGGTTTTCCCGGAACATAAATACGCCATTGTCAAGGCTCTGCAGCATCGCGGCCACCTGGTGGCCATGACCGGAGACGGGGTCAATGACGCGCCGGCACTGCGTCAGGCGGAAGTCGGGATCGCGGTCTCCGGCGCCACCAGCGCCGCTCAGGCGGCCGCCAGTCTGGTGCTGACCGCGCCCGGGCTGTCGGTCATTATCAATGCCGTTGAAGAGGCTCGGAAAATTTTCGAGCGGATGAACAACTATGCCGTTTACCGGATTACCGAAACCATCCGGATCATGATTTTTGTGGTGCTGGCCATGGTGGTTTATAATTTTTACCCGATCTCCACCATCATGATCATTCTGCTGGCCCTGCTCAATGATCTGCCGATTCTGACCATCGCTTACGACAACGCCCCCCTTGCCCAGAATCCAGTGCGTTGGAAAATGCACCGGGTGCTGACGGTGGCCACGGTCCTCGGCGTCATCGGTGTGTTTGAAACCTTCCTGCTGCTGATTCTGGCTGAGAACTTTGTCCACCTCAGTCCGGCCCAGCTGCAATCGCTGGTTTATCTGAAGTTGGCAGTATCAGGGCATTTGACCCTGTTTGTGGTGCGCTCCCGCAAAGCCTTCTGGGCTCCGCCATATCCGGCCAAAGTTCTGTTCGGGGCCATTTTGGGAACCCAGATTCTGGCTGCAGCCATTGTCGGTTTCGGCTTCCTGGTGGCGCCGGTGTCCTGGACTTTAATCGGTTATGTGTGGATTTACTGCCTGTTCTGGTTCCTCGTCGAGGACCGGGCCAAACTCTTTTTGTATAACCGGCTGGACGCGGGACAGCAACGTTCCACAGGGGTTGTCGGGAGTCCCAGGGAACATTTTTCATCCTGACCAAGCAATGAGCCGGAGCCTGCGCTCTGCTCTGATACGGCGCAGGCTCCGTAACTGTTATGGAGGAATATTATGAATGAATTAAAACAAGTCTTAGTCGTCTGTCAGTCAACCCAGGAATGTCGTAAGGCAGTCCGTTTCGGCACCATGATGGCGGAAAAATTCGGCTCGGAACTCTCGGTCCTGCATACCTATCATAATGTGTTCGGTCTGGAAGGCTGGAACCTGCCGATCCCCAAGCAGATGGTGGAAGATGGCTATCAGCAAATGCTTGACGAAACCAAGAAGAAGATCGGCCAGATGGTCAAGGCGGCCCGGGAAAAGGGAATCAAGGTCGAGGTGCTGGTCCGCGAGGGTAAGTTGATTGATGAGCTGTTCAAGCTGGTCGAAGCGGAGAAGATTGATCTGCTGGTGCTTCCTTCCCATCCGGAATGGCGCCTGGAACACTTCTTTTTCGGGCGTGAGAATGAAGCTATCCTGCGCAAATTGCCCTGTTCCGTTACTTTTGTGAACGAGCAATAGGCCTTTGAATGATGGCTTAAAAGACGACTTGCCGCTCTGCTGAGCGGTTTCGGAAAAAATAAAAGAACCCTGGCCGGCAAAGCTATCGGTTCTTTTATTTTTTCTGTTGCTGTGGTTAACTTCAGGACACTTTCGCCAGGACAGTATTCCGGGAAGATTTTCAACCCTTTCGGTAGCAACCAATTGAGAAGAAAAACCATTGACTTTACGACCTGATGACAGCCCGCGACGGGCAGCGTATGAAATTCTCCTCCGGGTGGCCGACGGAGCTTATGCAGACATGGTGCTGGATGCGGCTCTCAACCGTTCCACTTTGGACGGGCGTGATAAACGCCTGCTGACTGAACTGGTTTACGGGATTCTGCGTTTGCAGGGGCGGCTCGATTTCGCCCTGGCTCAATTCTGCAGCCAGCCCCTCAAACGTTTGCAGCCGGAAGTGTTGTGGCTGTTGCGGCTGGGCAGTTATCAATTACTGGAGCTGGACCGGGTGCCGGCCCATGCAGCGGTCAGCTCCACGGTTGACCTGGCCCGCGAAGTCGGTTTTGAGCAGGTGACCGGGTTGGTCAATGGGGTTTTGCGTGCCCTGGAACGGGGGCGGGCGGAGATCCCCTGGCCGCCGCCGGCCAAGATCAAGCCTTATCTGCAGCATGTCTGCAGTATGCCGGTCTGGCTGACCAAAGAGGTCATGCGCCAGCTGCCGAACGCCGAGGCGCAGGCGTTGGGGGAAAGCCTGACCGTCGCGCCGCCGCTGACCCTGCGGGTGAATACCCTGAAAATCGACCGGGATGCTTTTCTGCAGGCCTTGCAGGCCGCCGGGCATCAGGCGCGCCCCTGCCGTTATGCCGGCGCCGGGGTGATTGTCGAGCAGCGCGGCGAACAGCCGCTGCCGGGGGATGAGCAGGGTTGGTATCAGGTGCAGGATGAAGCGAGCATGCTGACCGCCGAACTGCTCAATGCCCGGCCCGCTCAGCGCATCCTCGATGCCTGCGCCGCACCGGGCGGGAAAACCACTGCGTTGGCCGCTTTGACTGACAACCGGGCCGAAATCATCGCGCTGGATAAATATCCGCAGCGGGTTGAACTGATCCGTCAGGGGGTGGCAAGGTTGGGCTGTCCGACGGTGACCGCGGCCGAATGCGATCTGACCCGGTTACCGGAATTCCTGGAGCCGCAGAGTTTTGATCGGGTCCTGCTCGATGCCCCCTGCAGCGGGCTCGGGGTGCTGCGGCGTAATCCGGAAGGGCGCTGGAACAAATCCTCGGCTAACCTCAGGGACCTGGCTGCGTTGCAGCAGCTGCTGCTGAACAATGTCGCCACCCTGGTCAGACCGGGCGGGTTGCTGCTGTATTCGCTCTGTACCTTCAGCCACTGTGAGACGGATGAGGTGGTGGAAGATTTTCTCGTCGCGCATCCGGACTTTGCGCTTGAGGATCTTCGTACCGAGTTTCCGGCCTGGCAGGACCTGTTTACCACAACGGGGACCATGCGGACTTATCCTCACCGTCACGACGGTATGGACGCCTTCTTTGCGGCACGTTTTCGGCGTTGCAATTAACGCCCTGCGCGCGGTAGAAATAGAGTTGTGCCTGGATCGTTTCACCTGATTGCGGGCCCCGGGTCCGCCGCGGTCGGGCCGCAGACACTTTTTCAATCGGATAGGCTGATGATTAAAATAGCTCCTTCTATTCTTTCCGCTGATTTCGCCCGACTGGGGGACGAGATCAAGGCCATTGACCGGGCTGGCGCCGATTATGTTCATATCGATGTCATGGATGGTCATTTCGTCCCGAATATCACCATTGGACCGCTGATTGTCGAAGCTGTCCGGCCGGTGACCGAACTGCCCCTTGATGTCCACCTGATGATCGAAAATCCGTCCCGCTATATTCCTGATTTCGCCAAGGCCGGCGCGGATCTGATTGTCGTTCATGCTGAAGCTGAAAAGCATCTGCATCGCACCGTGCAGCTGATCAAGTCCCTCGGCAAGAAAGCCGGGGTGTCATTGAACCCGGCCACGCCGCTCTGTACTCTCGATATGATCCTGCCCGATCTGGACCTGGTGCTGTTGATGACCGTCAATCCGGGCTTTGGCGGACAGTCGTTCATCGACAGTTGCCTGCCGAAGATCGCCCAGCTGCGGCGTCGAATCGACGAGCTCGGACTGGCTATCGAGCTGGAGGTGGACGGCGGCGTCAAGACTGATAACATTGGCAGCATTGCCGCCGCCGGGGCTGATGTCTTCGTGGCCGGCAGCGCCGTGTTCAACAGTGCTGACTACGCGGCCACCATTCATAGCTTGCGAACTTCCGCCGAACAGGAACATCCCTGCCGCGGCTGACCAGGAGATCCGATGTCTTTGCGCCATGTTCTGTTGTTATTGCCGCTGCTGCTGGTGGTGGGGTGTCTACCTGCACCTAAAATCGGCGCCGATCTGCCGAACCTGCTGAAGGGGTTCAGCGAGTCGATGCGCTGGAAAGATTATCAGACGGCGGCAGGCTATCTGGCTCCATCGGCCAGGGAGGCGTTTCTCAACGACTTTGTGGATGACAAGGATCTGCAGGTGGTGGGCAGCGAGTATAAAAATGTCAATATCCAGGACGATGATCAGAGTGCCCTGGCCACCTACGTGCTTGAATATTATCACCTGCCGTCGCCCCGCCTGCAGGAGTGGCACTGGCGGCAACATTGGATACATCTTCAGGAAAAGGGGGGTAAATCAGGGACTTGGGTGATCGAAGAGGCCCCTGACGAGCTACCTTGGAAACGCTGATATTGTCCTGGGTTTGAACTCCTAACAAGTTGTTTTTTCTTATCTTTATTCGTTTTTAGCGGGGTCCGTTCGGGGAAAAAATAGCCTTGATTTAAAACCTTTGTTTGTGGTATCTACCTGCATACTGTATACGATCCTGAACGCACTAAAATTGCCAGAGTATCTGGTTGATCTCCCCGTTTGGGGAAATTTCGACCTTCCTGCCGGGAAGGTCGAAGCAGGTCAGAGGAGGCCGGTTTGTCACAAGTTGCATTTTCCAGTTGGGGACGGCAGGTTATCGATAATCGTCAGGGCGGCACGGCTGAAGTCGACGTTGCCATGAAAAAACTCCCGGTGACCTTTGACGGCGAAAAGCAAATTGCCGCTTTCATGGGTTGGGACGGACTTATTCTCAATGATCCGTCCGTCGATGTTGTGGCCATGGCCGCTGAATATGCCCGCCGGGTCCAGGAAGATTTCTGCTGCGCAAAATGTTCACCGGGAAAAAAGGGCACCCGCGTCATGCAGGATACCCTGGCGCGGATCGTTGCCGGAGAAGGCACCGAGCACGACCTGGAGATCATCGAGAATATTGCCGAACTGCTGCAAAATTGTAAGTGTACCCTGTGCCAGACCTCGGCCGTGCCGATCATCGATACGGTCAAGCACTTCCGGGACGATTACCTGATGTATATCAACGGGACCCCGGAAGAGGCCAAAGCGGTTGATTACAAAGTTAAAATGACCGCACCCTGCCAGGATAAGTGCCCTGCCCATATTGATATCCCCGCCTACGTGGAAGCGATCAAGAATCGCCGCTTTGATGAGTCTCTTTCCATCATTCGAGAAAGCATGCCTCTGCCCGCGGTTTGCGGCCGGGTCTGTCCCCACCCCTGCGAGACCGCCTGTCGGCGGGCCAATGTCGATGAGTCGATCAATATCATGGTGCTCAAACGGACTGCGTCCGATTACGAATGGCAGCACCATCATCAGCCGCCCATGCAGCCGAAACCGAAAAAAGACAAGACTATTGCGATTGTCGGGGCCGGTCCGGCGGGACTGGCGGCGGCTTATTACCTGGCGATGGAAGGCTACCCCTGCACCATCTATGAAACCTTGCCGGAAGGTTTCGGCGGCGGCATGATCGCCGTTGGCATTCCGGCCTACCGGATGCCGCGGCATATCCTGCAGCGCGATATCGACATTATCTGTTCCCTCGGGGTGGAGATCGTTTATGACACCCGGGTCGGCAAGGATATCGGCCTGCTCGAATTGAAAGAAAAATATGACGCCGTGCTGGTCGCTCCCGGGGCGCACAAATCCAAGCCGATGGGGGTCGAAGGGGAGGACGAAGGCTATCAGGGCTTTTTGGCCGGTGGGATCGAGTTCCTCCGCGAAGCCTACATGGGTAAACCGACCGGGATGGGCAAGAAGGTCTGCGTCGTCGGCGGTGGTAATACCGCCATCGACTGTGTCCGGGTGGCCCTGCGCGAAGGGGCGGAGGAATCGGTGCTGCTCTATCGCCGGACCCGCAAGGAGATGCCCGCTGATACCTGGGAGATCGATGGGGCCGAGGAGGAAGGTGTCCAGTTTGAATTTTTGGTCCTGCCGAAGAAGATCATTGTCAACGAACAGCGCCAGGTGACCGGCGTTGAATGCGTGCGGATGGAGCTCGGTGAGCCCGACGACTCCGGGCGGCGGCGGCCGCAGCCGATCCCCGGCAGCGAGTTCATCGTCGAGTGCGACACCCTGATTCCGGCCATCGGCCAGGATCCGGATCTCTCCTTTATTACTGAAGAGAGCGGCATTTCCATCACCCGCTGGAATACCGTCGTCACCAAATTTGTGCCGTTGAAAAACGCTGCCGACCGCAGCCTGAACGATGTCATGGGCAATCCGCTGTCACGGACCCTGATGACCGATCGGGACGGGGTCTTCGCCTCCGGGGATGCCGAAATCGGCCCGTTGACGGTAGTGGCCTGTGTCGGCAACGCCCATCGGGCCGCCCGGGTTATTCAGCGCTGGCTGGAGGAGGGTGAAGCCTACCTGACGGACGAGGATTTTCACGAGGACATTCTCAGCCACCTCGGGGTTTACGACAAGAATGAGCCGGTCTCCTGGCTGGATGCCGTGCAGCGCTTCAATCAGAAAGAGGTCCATGGCAAGGAGCGCGCCAGTAAAGGAAATTATCGCGAAGTCGAACTCGGCTTCAGCGACAGCGAGGCGGTGCGGGAAGCTGAGCGTTGCCTGCGTTGCTATCGGGTGTCGATGATTGCTGTTTAACGGGATGAAATAATATCAAGAGGTTGTATCTGCAGTTGTTGTCTGCAATGGTCTTAAGACCGGATTCAGCCAGGATTTGAGGTGAGAGGAATATGGTCAACCTGACGATAGATGGCAAGACGATAAGCGTCCCCAAGGGAACCACAATTCTTGAGGCGGCACGGCGCTTGGATATTCATATCCCGACGCTGTGCTGGCTGGAAAAGATCTCGACGACCGGGGCCTGCCGAATCTGTGCCGTGGAGATCGAAGGCGTCGACCGGCCGATGACGGCCTGCAATACCCCGGTCAAAGAAGGCATCAAGGTCACCACCCAGTCCGAGCGCCTGACCAGAACCCGTAAGCAGATCATGGAACTGATCCTGGTCAATCACCCCCTTGATTGTCCGGTCTGCGACGCCGGCGGCGAATGTGATCTGCAGAATACCTGTTTTGAGTTGAACGTCACCCGCCAGGAGTTCAGCGCCGAAGATGTTCAACCCGCGCCCATTGACCATTGGCCGTTGATTCAGCAGGTTCCTTCCCGCTGTATTCTGTGTGAAAAATGCGTTAAGGTTTGTCACGAAATCGTCGGTGCCGACGCCCTTTTTGTGAATTCGAAGGGGGACCGCGCCTATGTCGATAAAAACCTGGACAAGTGTATCTTCTGCGGCAACTGCGTGGCGGTCTGTCCGACCGGCACCATGATCTCCAAACCCTTCAAATTCAAGGCGCGCCCCTGGACCCTGCGCAAGGTTCCATCGGTCTGCACCTATTGCCCCAGTCAGTGTGAAATCGATATCAATGTGCAGCACGATGAAGTCTATCGGGTGACCTCCACGGACGGCGAAACGACCAACAACGGGACCCTCTGTATTGGTGGCTTTTTCGGCCATGACTACATCAACAGCAAGCAACGGCTGCGCGAGCCCAAAGTGGAGCAGCAGCCGACCAGCTGGGACAACGCTTTTGACCGGGTGGTCAGCGAGATTCGGCGGATTACCGAGGAAAGCGGCGCCGGGGCGATTGCCGGACTCGCTTCGCCGCGGCTGAGTAATGAGGAAAATTACCTGTTCCAAAAACTTTTCCGGGCGGCTATCGGCAGCAACAACATCGATAGCGAAGCCCGTTTCGGCGCCATGCGGGCGTTGCGCGCCCTGGATAAGGGGCTCGGTTTGCGCGGTGCCAGCAATCGGCTGGACGCCATCGGCAGCGCTGATGCGATCCTGTTGTTCGGTGCCGATCCGACTGCGGAAGCACCCGCGGTCGAATGGCAGATTCGTAAAGCGGCCGAGCACAACAACGCCAAGCTGGTGGTCGCAAATATGCGGCAGATTCACATCAGCCCGCTGGCCAATACCCAGTTGACCTATCGACCAGGGAGTGAAATTGCGCTGGCTGCAGGCTTGGGACGCTTACTCATGGACCGCGGTCATCTCGATATGGCGGCCCTGGAAGGGAGTGTCAACAACCTGGCCGAACTACAGGTGGATCTGGCTGCTGTCGACCTGGAGAATGTGGTTGCCGTAACCGGGCTCAATCTTGCGCTGTTGACTGAAGCGGCCGATCTGATTGGCAATGGCAAAAAAGTCGCGGTTGTTTTCGGGGCGGATATCTGCAAATCCTCTTTTGGGACCTCCACTTCGGCAACGATGGCCAATCTGGCTATTCTCAGTGGTGCCTTGCATGGCGGTGGCGGGATTTACCCCCTCGCTGAAAAGGGCAACACCCAGGGCGTACTCGATATGGGGGTCTATCCCGAGTCCCTGCCCGGCTATTTGGACTACAGTGACTACAAAGAGCGTTTCGGGAAAGCCTGGGGCTGTGAACTGCCGGCCGGCGGACTTGACGCCGATGGCATCCTGCAGGAGATCGAAGCGGGCAAGATCCGGCTGCTCTATCTGGCTGCAACCAATCCGCAAAGCTTTCCGAACAGCGGGCGCTGGCTCAAAGCCCTGGAAAAGGTCGAAGTCCTGATTGTTCAGGATATCTTCCCGACCGAGGTTGCCCGGCTGGCAACGGTGGTGTTGCCGGGTACTTCTTTTGCCGAAAAGGCCGGCAGTTTCACGTCCCTTGATCAGACGGTGCGGCGGACCTCCCCGGCCATTCGCCCCGTCGGTGAAAGTCGGGAAGACCTGGATATCTTTGCCGAGCTGTTCGGGCGGTTGAGTGGTTCCCGCGTTTCCCTCAGCGGAGCGGAGATTTTCAAGGAGATCAATGAACTGACCAACCTGTACAGTGGCGCCGAAGTGGTCAATGACGAGCGGCGGACCTGTTATAAAAAGGCTTATACCGTGCCTGCGGGCGGTCTTAAATACCAGCTGATCAGTGTCAGTGAAGAGGCCACCGGACTGCAGCTGTTGAGCGGTCCTTCGCGGAATCATTTCGGTACCACCTCCCTTTGGGCCACCGCGCCCCTGGAGGTTGAAGCAGAAGGGTTGCTCAATCTCAACCCGGCCGATGCCGCCGCTGCCGGCATCAGCGAAGGTGATACCATCAAAGTCAGCAGTAGTACCGGAGCGACGGTCGGCAAAGTCAAACTCAGCACAGATGTTCCCCAGGGACTGATCTTTGCGCCGTATCACTTTGTCGCGCTCGGTATTCAACAACTGATTCCGGACAGCGCCAACCGCACTGCGGTGGAGATTGCCAAAGTCTGAATAGCCTTGCTGAGAATTGACTGATATGTCATCCGCCCCGGGAATTTCCCGGGGCTTTTTTTTGTAACGAAAATGGGTTGGCCGCAGGAGGATGGCGATGGCCCGACTGTGGAAAAGTGTCTGCTTATGGTCGGTGCAGCTGGTATCTGCGGACTGCGGCGTTATGCTCGCGCAGGGTGGTCGAAAACTGATGACTGCCATCGCCGCGCGCCACAAAATAAAGATAGCGGGTGGTCGCCGGTGCCGCGGCGGCCCGCAGGGCGTCCAGGCCTGGACTGCAAATGGGGCCGGGGGGCAGGCCGCGAATCAGATAGGTGTTGTAGGGGGTCGGGGTGGTCAGGTCCTTGCGGGTGATGTTGCCATCGAAATCCTTGATGCCGTAGATCACTGTCGGATCGGTCTGCAGGGGGATGCCGCGCTTGAGCCGGTTGTGAAAAACCGAAGAGATGAGCGGCATTTCTTCAATCGCCGCGGTCTCCTTTTCGATAATCGACGCCAGGGTGACCAGCTGGTGCAGGTTCAAGCCCTGGGCTTTGGCCTGTTGCAGCAGTTGGTCATCCAGATGCGCACGGAATTGGCTGGTCATCATCTGCAGCAAGGTTCGTTCGTCCACGCCCGGAGCAAACAGGTAGGTTTCCGGGAACAGGTACCCTTCCAGGCTGTTGGCACCGATCTGCAATGAATGAATGAAGTCCTGGTCATGAGCCAGCTGGGTGAGGACCTCGGCCCGGCCGTAACCGGCCTCGGCAATCCGGGCAATGATCTGCTCCAGGGTGAAGCCTTCGGGAATGGTCAGGCTGACTTTTTCCACGTCCCCCTTGATCAGCCGTTCGAGGATCTCGGCCGGACGGGCTGCCGATTGAAAGCGATAGGTTCCGGCCTGGACCTGACCGGAACGCTGTTCCCAGCGGGCCAGGAGCCGTAGTGCCAGGGCATTGCGAATAACTCCGGAATCTTCCAGCTGGCGGGCGATTTTATGCAGGCTGGTCCCGGGGGGGATGGCGATGGACACCGGTTTTTCCGGCATCACCGGCACCATCAGTAATTGGTAGCAAAACAGGGCCAGGGCGGCTATGGCCACAACCAGGGTAAAACTACAGGCGAAAAGTAATCGACGCATGATGAATCAGAGGTTAAATCTGTTTTCGGTACCGGCCCGCAATCGTTCGATATTGCCACGATGGCGCCAGATCACGATGGCCGCGATGACCAGGGTGGCGATGAAGAGTGGCACCGAGTGGGAAACCAGGATGACCAGCAGCGGAATAATCGTTGCTGCCGAGATGGACGCCAGGGAGATAAAGCGCCACTTCCAGAGGACGACGATAAAAACCAGCAAAGCCCCCAGGACGGCCAGCGGCGAGAGGACCAGAAAGATTCCCAGGGCGGTCGCCACCCCTTTACCCCCTTTGAAGCCAAGGTAAACCGGAAAACAATGGCCGATAAATGCGGCGATGGCCACGGCCGCCAGCCCGTTGCCGCTCAAGCCGAACCATTGCTGGGCGACGAGCACCGGCACAACCCCCTTCAGGCAATCGCCAAGCAGGGTGATGAGGCCGAGTTTGCGACCGGCAACCCGATAGACGTTGGTCGCACCGATGTTGCCACTGCCGGCTTTACGGATGTCCTCGCCGCCGACCAGACGGGTGAGGATGAGGCCGGTGGGAATTGCGCCGATCAGATAGGCGGCACAGATCAGAAGAAAAAGGATCATGACGGTTCTCCAGGTCTATTGTCGTTAACCGGACAGGGGCAACGCGAACTATCCATCCTGCCGATCCGGCGGAAAGGCTTTCCGATATTCGGTGATTGCTCCCCTGATCGCCCCTGCTGCCATATTGGAACAGTGCATTTTTTCCGGTGGCAGACCGCCGAGGGCATCAGCAATCGATTGGTCGCTGATCTGCAGAGCTTCATCAAGGCTTTTCCCCAGCACCATCTCGGTGGCGATGGATGATGTGGCAATGGCGGCGCCGCAGCCGAAGACCTTGAACTTGATATCAGCAACCCGGTCATGTTCGATTTTCATCGTTACCAGCAAGGCATCCCCACAACTCGGTTCCCCCACCTGGACCAAAACCGTAGGGTCTTTGATGATCCCGATATTGCGCGGGTTGTTGAAATGCTCGAGGACTTTTTCAGTGTACAATGTTTCGTTCCTTTGTCCGCCGCCGAGATCACGGCGGCAATCTGTTTTTGCCGCGCCAGTTTAACGTTCCTGGCCGGGTGAGAGCAAATGTAATTTTGGACAGGGTGGGAAAAACGCCCCATTCGGGGAAGGGGATGCCGCAGTCAGGGAAATTTCTGCTCTGCCAGGGTGGCGGAATTGCGTTTGCTGCAGTCATTAAAAAAGCAGCCGCAAGGGCTGCTTTTGTGAAGGTGTTCCTATCGGGCAGGGTGCGGGTAGAGCAAGCAATCAGTACTGCGCACCCCAGCGTGAAATCAGATGAAATTTGTCATCACTGTTCAGCCAGTGTGCATTGACAATCCGGCTTTCATCTTCCCAGCTCTTGGAGCCGGTATTGCTGAACAGAACGACGGGAACCAGTACGCCCAACGTAATTAACAAAATTAAAATACCCATCATATCCTCCCAGCGCCTTTACTGTTAAAATCCGGAGTGGTCAGAGGGATGCCGTTGTTTTCCGGACAATCTGTTTAAAAAATCTTCATTTGCTTGAATTCTAAAGCCGGACTATATATAAGTAAAATCATTCTTTATGAAGTAATAGATAGGCTGTGCTTATGCTACCGGATCTGAATCGACTCAATGTCTTCTTCCATATCTACCGGGCCAACAGTATTGTTGCCGCGGCCCGAGCGCTGAATCTGTCGCAACCGGCGGTCAGTCAGCAACTGCAGAAACTGGAAGCAGAGTTGAAAATACAGCTGTTCACCCGCTTGCACAAAAAGCTGGTTCCGACTGCGGCGGGTGAGCGGCTGTTTCAGCTGGCCGAACCGTTTATCAACCGGTTGGAAAAAGAGCTGCCTTTTATCCGCCAGCCCCTGGAGCGACCGAGCGGACTGCTGCGCATCGGTGCCCCGCGGGAATTCGGTAAGGAATACCTGCCCCGCTTCTGCAATGCCTTTCGAGAGCGTTATCCGGATGTGGTGTTCCAGCTTAAATTCAAGGAATCGATCCCTCTGCTGACCATGATCCGGGAAGGGAGTCTTGATTTCGCCCTGGTCGATGTCTATTTCAATCAGGGGGAGCTGCCGGGATTTCCCGACATCTTCAGCATCGATCCATTGCTTCGGGAGGTGATGATCCTGGCCTGTGCCCGCTCTTATTACGACCGGCATGTCAAGGGGGATCACAGCTATGCCAACCTGGTCGACCGCGAATTCATTACCGATGAGGACGACCCTTCGATCCTCGACCTGTGGTTCAAGCATCACTTCCGGAAGGTCCCGGACCAGCTCAATATTGTCATGACCCTCGACAGTCATGAGGCGTTGATTTCGGGAATCAAACTGGGAATGGGGCTGGGGGTGGCGACTGCGCACCTGATGTGGGAAGAGTTGCAGAGTGGGGAATTGGTCCTGGTGCGGACCGCGGCCGCCGACATGGTCAACATGATTTCCCTGGTACAGCTGCAGGATAAGGTTCCGACCCTGACCGAGAAAACCTTTCGCGATTTCATGCTGGCCGGCATGCGTCAGCCGGAAATCCTCGAACGTTTCCAGGCGGTCAGCCATCTGTCGGATGATTGACCGCCTGCACACTTTTATCCAGCGTCTGTCAGTTTATCCAGGGCCTGGGTAATCGCCTGCTGCATCATGTCGTCAAAACAGACAAAGATGACCCGCTCCAGGCTGATGTCGGTTTTCAGAAACTCAGCGACTTCGGTCACTGCAATCTGCGCGGCCTGGCCGATGGGAAACCGATAGACCCCGCAGCTGATCGCCGGGAAAGCGATGGATTTGAGGCCGTGCTGCACTGCCAGCTGCAGACTGCAGCGGTAGCAGGAGGCCAGCAATTCGGGCTCGTTGTCATTGCCGCCGTGCCAGACCGGGCCGACGGCATGGATGACGTGTTTGGCGGGTAGCCGATAGCCCCGGGTGATTTTGGCTGCGCCGGTCGGACAGCCGCCGAGGGTGCGGCATTCGGCCAGTAATTCAGGTCCGGCGGCCTGATGAATGGCGCCGTCCACGCCGCTGCCACCGGCCAGCCTGCTATTGGCAGCATTGACGATGGCATCGACCTCAAGTTTGGTGATGTCGCCAAGGACAACTTCCATGCGTTTCATGACTCCTCCACAACAGATGTTTTTCATCGTAGCATACTCAGCCAGCTGGCCTGAATTCAACCTCTGCAAGGACTGCTGGTCGGCGTATTGCCACACCATGTTCCGCCATTTATCAAGAGCGGTGGGGCGCTGAAAAATACCGGCGCATTCCCACCAGGAGCATTTCCGGAAAAAACGCTTCTACAGGTCTTTGATGATGAAACCCATATTGCCGATCATCACTTTCTGATTTTTATCGCCCAGCCACAGGCGGACCGAACGCTCGCCGACCATTTCAAAGCGCATCCGGTTGTCTTCGATGGAGGCAACCTTGTTACCGGCTTCGGTGTAGACCTCGACCACCCGATGGGTGCCGATGGTGTCCGCTTTGAGGTCATAGGCTTTCTGCTGGGCGCTTTCGCAGCCAGCCAGGAGCAGAAGTGCGCTCAGCAGCAGTAAGATCAGGGTTGATTTCATTCTTTCGTCCTTTCCTGAGACAGGGTAAAAATCAGTATTTCGGTTGAAAGCCAAGCCGATTATCACTTTGTCGCGATGACGTGCCGATTCGCAACAATGTGCTTGGGCCACATGCTTTCCGGGTTTATTTGATGAACCAATCTAACACAAATTTTTTGGTTTTTTGGGGAGTCTGTCGGGAAAATGCCGGTCAGGGTAGAGAATTAACCCAAACCTTTGCGGCAGGAGCAGGGTGGAAAACCTTCAGGTTTCCCGCCCCTGGCAAGCGAGATTCAGCCTACCCGCTTGAGGTGCTCGGCGGAACAGGGCTGGCAGCGCGGTTATAAACGGAAGAAACACCTCGTTGGCTGGTTGTTCAGCTGATCACAACGCAGTTGCGGCCGGCATTTTTTGCCTCATAAAGCAGGTTGTCTGCTTTGGATACGGTTTTGTCAAAGGTCTCGCCCAACTGGGTGCAGACGCCAATGGAGACCGAAACGCGAATTTTGGCTCCGTCTGACTTGATAATATGGCTGGAAATCCGCTCCCGGAGTTCTTCAAAATGCTGCTTGATCCTGGAGCTGTCCATATTGCTGGTCAGGATGATAAACTCTTCACCGCCGAATCTGGCCACGATGTCCGAGGAACGGAAGCTGTTTTTCAGGATTCCGGCCACATGGCGGATTGCAACATCCCCGCAGCAATGTCCGTAGGTATCGTTGATGGCCTTGAAATGATCGATATCAATCATGGCGACGCTGATCTGCAGGTTTTGCCGCCGGGCATTTTCGAACAGCTTGTCACCGACCTGAAAGAAGTAGCCGCGGTTGTAGAGGCCGGTCATCGAATCCACGATTGCGGCCTGGCGCAGTTGCTCAACATGCACCAGCATTTCAACGTTCTGGTTGACCCTCCAGACCAGCTCTTCTTCAAAATACGGCTTGTTGAGGAAGTCACTGGCACCCCGCTTGAGAAACTGGGCGGAAAGCAGGGGGTTGCCGTAGGCGGACATGCCGATGACCGCCAGCTTGTCCATAGGGAAGTTCTTGCGGATTTCTGCGGTGAGTTCGAAACCGTTCATCTCCGGCATGTTGAAGTCGGTCAGCACGACCCTGGTATCCTGGTGTTTGCGCAGTTCCTGCAAGGCGGTCTTTCCGTGGTTCGCTTCGATGACTGTGAATTGCTGTTTTTCCAGGATGGCTTTGGTGCTTTCCCGGACCAGCCGGGAGTCTTCGACCAGCAGGATTTTAATGTCCTTGTTGCGCAGAAAGCGGCTGATGGTTCCGGAGAGCAGATCGAGGGTATGAGGGCCCTTGAGGATATAGTCGAGGACCTGTTTTTCAAGAATACTGTCGCGGGTCAGGTCGTCCATACGTCCGGTCACAACGACGATGGGAATGCCTTGCGTCTTGACCAGGTCGACAATCTCCCCGTCAGGCGAGCCGGGTAAAGTCAGATCGAGAATAGCCAGCAGGTATTCATGTTGGCCGGCCGCGAGCAGTTCTGCAGCCTCCTGGTAACTCTGGCGAATAACACATTCAATCTGGAAATCCCTGCTAATTCGGTTTTGTACCAGGTTGATAAACATTTTACTGTCTTCAACAAGCAGAATCTTTTTCATCAAAATACCCAACGGGCTAGGGAGAAAACAAAGAAAAAATAAATTAACCTAAATTAAGAATGGTTTCAATCATTATTATCCCTTTCCGCTGTGAAAAATGCCGCACAGCGAACCGATTGAAAAGGGTTGACAGGGAGAACCTCCGGGGTAATATGACTGACACGTCAGTCATATTACCCCGGAGAAGAAACCATGCAGACCGAAGCGGGAGCGAAGGATACCAGGGCGCAGTTGATCAATGCGGCCATTGACATGTTTCATGAAAAGGGCTTTCAGAAAACCCGGGTTTCAGACATTGTGGCCGCGGCCCGGGTGGCACAGGGCACTTTTTATCTCTATTTCAAGTCCAAGGACGATGTTTTCCTGCATATCGCAGCCGAGTTCAAAGGGTTGTTTGCCGAGGTCATTGAAGGCGCGGACAATCTCTTTGCCGGAACTTCTGCCGATGAAATCAGAGCCAACCTGCTGGTTTTCATCCGCGATCTGGTGCGGCTCTATTCGGAGAACAAAAAAATGGCCAAGCTGCTGTTTTACGAAAGCGGTCAGCATGACTGTTCATTCCGGAATACCTGGCAGGATCTTTATCTTGATTTCATCGATATGACTCGCCGGCAGCTGGAGCAGAACCGGGATTCAGCGTTCCTCTCATTTGAGGATGCCGAAACCGAGGCGGCATTTCTGGTCGGCCTGTTCAGTCGCAGCCTGTTTTATTTTATTGAACTCAAAAACGATATCGATATTGAAACCCTGAGTCGGCGAATGACGGCGTTTGTCCTCGGCGGGTTAAGCAAACAATCAGCCAGCGGCGGAATTTAAACCTGAACCGGCCGCAAGTTCGGGCGGGAATGGGAACGGTTGTCCCGTCCGCGCCAGTCCCGTAGCGCACGCAAAGGAAAATGTATGAGATTCATTTCCCCCCATCCCATTTGGTCAGGAACCGGCCTTCGGCAACAGCAGCGCTTGGTTCTGGTTCTGTTGTTATTGCTGGCTGTGCTCGCCGGCTGTTCGGACGAACAACCGGCGGTAGCACCAAGCGCACCCCCGATCCCGGTCGCTGTGGGGCAGGTCAAACATGTCCGGGTGCAGCGCAGTATCCCGGTCAGCGGCAGCGTGGTCTCCCCTTTTGAACCCACAAAGGTTTCGTTCCTGGTTGCGGGGCGGGTCGAGAGAGTGATGCCCCGGGAAGGGGATTTTGTTAAGGCGGGGCAGTTGCTGGCCAGCCTGGAACCCCTCGATTATCAGGCGGCCCTTGACGGAGCCAGCGCTCAGGTTAAACAGGCCGGGGTCGCCGTGGAGCGCAGCCGTGACGAGTATCAGCGGATGGACTATCTGTATCAGCATCACAGCCTGGCCAGGAATGATTTTGAGAAATACCGGGCCGCCTACCAGGCGGCGACTCAGCAACTGGAGCAGGCCCTGGCCGCGGAAAAAATCCAGCGCAAGCGGCTTGGCGATACCAGACTGCGTGCGCCAGTGAGCGGGTTTGTTGCCAAACGGCAGGTGGAACCCGGCCAGACCGTGGCCGCAGGCTCGCCGGCGTTGGAGATTGTCCGTCTCGATCCGGTGGAAATCCTGGTCGGTGTGCCGGAACGCGACATCCATCTGGTTGCTGTGGGGCAGCAGGCGCAGGTGACCCTGCCGGCGCTGCCGCAGCAGCAGTTCAATGGCACGGTCCGGGTGGTCAATGTCAGTGCCGATCCGGGGACGCGCACCTATATGACCCGCATTGCGGTTGCCAATCCGGATTATCAGCTGCGTCTCGGCATGGTGGCGAAAGCCGCCATCATCGGCAACGACCAGCTGGATGCCATGACCCTGCCGACGGCGGCGATTGTGCATGACCCGCAGGGGGCGCCGCTGGTCTACATCTATTATCCGCAACAACAGCGGGCCCACAGCAAGCGGGTGACCATCGGTAATCTGATCGGGGACCAGGTCGAGATCAGCTCCGGGCTGGTCGGCGATGAGCAGATCGTGCTTGCCGGGCAGGATAAACTGCGGGACGGAGCCGCTGTCACCGTTGTCAAAGCCGGTGAAAGCCAGTAACAAGGAGCAGCGCGGTGAACCCGATTAAAAGCACTCTAAAGTATCCGGTGGTCGCCCTGTTTTTTGCGGCCCTGCTGTTCCTGGCCGGTATGCATGCATTTTTCAACATGCCGAAGACCGAAGATCCCTCCATCACCATCCGCACCGGGCTGGTCCTCGCCCAGTATCCGGGGGCGACCGCCAGCCAGGTTGAGGAGCAGGTCAGCAAGGTGCTGGAACGGCATATCTTTAAATTCCCGGAAGTCCGTAAGGATAAGACTTTCTCCACCAGTCGCCACGGACTGGCGGTGATCAATGTGGAACTGGAGGACAACGTCAAGGAACCGGACGTGTTCTGGGGCAAGCTGCGCCATGAAATGCTCCAGACCGCTGCGACAGAGCTGCCGGCCGGAGTTCGGGGACCGTTGGTGAAATCCGATTTCGGCGACACCGTCGCCATGCTGATCGCGGTCCACGGCAAGCGCTACGGCTATCGGGAACTGCAGGATTATGTCGAGCGGATTGAAGACGAACTGCGCAAGATTCGTCAGATCGGCAAGATGGCCAGCTACGGTGAGCAGACCGAAGAAGTTTGGGTGACCAGCAGCAGTGAACGGATTTCCCAACATGCGGTCAACCCCGCCCAGGTGATTCAGGCCCTGCAGCAACAGAATGTCATTACCAGCGCCGGCAGTGTCGACTCCGGGAGCCTGGATGCTCCGCTACGGGTGACCGGGGCTTTCGATACCGAAGAGGATATCCGCAATGTGCTGCTGAATGTGTCCCCCGGCGGACAACCGGTCTATATCCGCGATGTCGCCGAGGTCACCCGCCGGTACCAGGATCCGACCTTTCTGGTCCGTTGCAACGGCGAACCGAGCGTGATGTTCTCCATCGAGATGCAGAAAGGGAAGAACATCGTCCACCTCGGCGAGCGGATCGCCCAGGTGTTTGAACGCCTGCACGCGGTGCTGCCGCCGGACCTGTCCCTGGACATCATCGCGGATCAGCCGACCGTGGTCAAAACCCGCATCAACGACCTGAGCCACGAGTTTCTCCTGGCCATCGGCTCGGTGATCCTGGTCACCCTGTTGCTGCTGCCCATGCGGGTGGCGCTGGTGTCGGCCGTGGCCATTCCCATCACCCTGGCGACCACCCTGGGGATCATGGATGCTTTCGGCATTCAGCTTCACCAGGTCTCCATCGCCGCCCTGATCGTGGTGCTGGGGATTATCGTCGATGATGCCATCGTCATTGCCGACAATTATGTCGAACTGCTCGACCGCAAGGTCCCCCGTGCCGAAGCGGCCTGGCGCTCCGCAACCGAGGTGGTGGTGCCGGTGTTCACCGCAACCGTCACCATTATCTGTTCGTTTTTGCCGCTGTTGATTCTAAGCGGGTCGACCGGAGAGTTCATCCGCGCCCTGCCGCTGACCGTCGCCACTGCGCTAAGTGTCTCCTTTGTGGTGGCGGTGATGCTGACGCCGATTCTCTGTCGGTCCTTTGTCCGCAAGGGGCTGCACAATCATGATCAGCCGGTCAGGAAAAAGGGCAAAAAGCATGTCTCCTTGCTTGACCGGCTGCAGGCGGTGTATGCCCGGTGCATCACGTTTCTGATGCGCAGGAAACTGGTTGCCGTCGCCCTGGGAATCCTTGCCGTCGTGGCTTGCGGGCCACTCTTTAAACAGGTGCCCCAGCAATTTTTCCCGTCGGCAGAACGTGATCAGTTCGTGATCGATGTGTGGATGCCGCAGGGCAGCCGGATCGAAGCGACCGATGCGGCGATCCAGCGGATCGAAGCGGAACTGGCCGGGCGGGCCGATATCGCCCAGTATGCCAGTTTTATCGGGCAGAGCGCCCCCCGCTTTTACTACAACGTCAATCCCCAGCAGCCCGATAGTGCTTACGGCCAGCTGATTGTCAACACCCATTCGGTTGACGCAACCCCGACGATTGTCGAAGAGCTGAGCGGCAAACTGGCCGGGCTGGTTCCCGAAGCCATGGTCGTGGTCAAGGAGTTGCAGCAGGGGAATATTGTCGAAGCGCCGGTGGAGATTCGGATCTCCGGCGACAAGCTCGATGAGCTGAAGGAGCTGGCGGCCGAAGTGCAGGGGATCGTCAGTGCAGTTCCTTACGCTCGCTATGTCCATCAGGATTATTTTAATGATGCCTTCATGGCGGATGTCAACGTTGACAGCGAACTGTCCAAGCGCCTCGGGTTGACCAATGCTACGGTGGCCAGAACCCTGTCCGGCGCCTTCAGCGGTCTGCCGGTGAGCGTGTTCTGGGAAGGTGATCGCCCGGTCACCATTGTGCTCAAGCTGGACGAGGACGAGCGGGAGAATTTCGACGATGTGCAGGACGCCTATGTCTCCTCATCACTGACCGGAGCAAGTGTGCCGGTTCGTTCGGTGGCCAGACTGGCCCCGGAATGGGAAACCGGTCGCATCGTCAGGCGCAATGGGGTGCGCACCATCACCGTGCGCAGCTTTGTCAAGCAGGGGCACTATGCGTCGGAACTGCTCAATGCCATCCAGCCGCAACTTGACGATCTCAAGCTTCCGGTCGGCTACCGGCTGTTCTACGGCGGGGAAAAGTTCAACCAGGAAGAAACCTTGCCAACAATGGTGGCGGCGCTGGGGATCAGTCTGCTGGCTATCTTCCTGGTGTTGCTGTTTCAGTTCCGCAACCTTCTTGAGCCGCTGGTGATCATGTGCTCCATTCCGCTAATGCTGCCCGGAGCGGTGTTTGGCCTGTATGTGACCGGTAATGCCTTCGGCTTCACCGCCTTTGTCGGTCTGATCAGTCTGTGTGGCATTGTGGTGCGGAACGCCATCATCCTGGTGGATTACATCAATGAAAAGATTGCCGAAGGCCATTCCCTGGACCAGGCGGCCACCGAAGCCGGCGAACGCCGCTTGCGGCCGATTTTCCTGACCACCATGGCCGCTGCAGTGGGGGTGACACCCATGATTCTGTCCGGATCCAGTCTGTGGAGTCCGTTGGCCAGCGTCATCGCTATCGGGCTGATTTTTTCCATGTTCTTTACCCTGCTGGTGGTGCCGGTCATTTATGTCCTGGTCTGTTCACGGCTGAAGAAAAACCGGGCCGGTGCTATCGCCGCGGTCTGTCTGCTGGCTCTTTGCGGCCTGCCGTCCATGGCTCGGGCCGTTGCGCCGGTGCAACAGCTGACCCTGCAGCAGACCGTTGCGCTGGCTTTACGGCAGAATCCCGCCCTGAAGATCGCGGCGGCCAAGGTTCTCGAAAAAGGCTACCAGGAGGATGCGGTGCAGGCGGATTACTATCCCCAGCTGTCCGATGATCTGCGCTGGACCTACCTGACCGCTAGCCAACTGGTTTCGATTCCGGCGGGCTCTTTGGGAAATATCGAAGGGCTCGGCTCTTTCCCGGCCGAGAAAATGGATATCTCCCAGGGGTCGCAGAGCACCCTGCTCAATACCCTGACCGTCAAGCAGCCCCTCACCCAGCTGATCAAGATTAGCGATGCCGAGCAGGTGGCGGCCGCTGACCGGATGATCTCGGAGGCGGAATTGCGCCAGGCGCAAACGGAAGTGGTGTTCGCGGCGAAAAAACTCTTCTATGGCTTATTGCTGGCAAAAAAACAGCAAGAGACCGCCCGTGCCGCCATCGCTGCCGCTGACGCCGGCCTGCGCGAGGCAACCGATGCGGCAACCTCCGGAGTGGTGCTGCCGATGGTGGTCAGTGGGGCCAGGGTCAAGCTGCTGCAGGCGCAACAGGCGCTCCTGAACGAAGAGATCCGCAGCAGCGATTTGAGTGCCGAACTCAGCCGCCTGATCGGGCTGCCTTTGGATAGCGATTACGAGCTGGTCTATGCCGCCAGCGAGCCTGCTGAGCCGTTGCCGCAACAAAGCTACGTCGCTACCGCTCTCGTCAGCAATCCGGAGATCCTGGGAGCAAGGAAAAAAGTCAGCAAGGCACAGGGCGGAGTCGCTGCCTCCCGCCATGACTCTATTCCGGATATCGGACTTTTTGCCAGCTACATGCATCAGGAAGGGGTCTCATTTCTCCAGGACGATTTCGGTGTCGTCGGCCTGCAGATGACCTGGGATATCTTCGACTGGGGCAAGAAATCCGCCAAAGTCAAACAGCGCAACATGCAGCTGGTGCAGGCGGAGCGCAACCTGGAGCGGGTCAAACAGCAGGTGGAAGTTGCAGTGGGCAAGGCCTATCGAAAACTGGAACAGACCCGGATGATGATGGCCGTGGCCGAAGAGGCCCTCAGCCTGCAACGGGACCGCTTACGCCAGGGGGACGATCAGCTGGCCGTCGAGACCATCACTGTGGCGGCCCATGACGAACTGGTGGCCGCCGTAAAAGAAGCCGAATACAACCAGCTCCAGGCACAGGTTGCCTATCAGCTGGCCCTGGCGGAACTGGACCAGGCGGTGGGAAGCAATGCGGCCGACTGAGCCAGCGGAATCCGCTCAGGCCAGTAGATCCGCATACTCCTGATGACGTTCGATGTATTTGGCCACAAAGGAACACTTGGCAACGACTTTCAGGTCCTCCTGCCGGGCGTAATCCAGGGCGCTGCCGGCCAGCCGACTGCCGATCCCTTTGCCCTCCAAGGCGGGCGGTACTTCGGTATGGAGCAGGGTTAATACGCCCTCCTCCAGGGAATACGTCAAGAAGGCGCTGATCCCTTCGACGGTGGTTTCAAAACGTTCGGCCTGTGGGTTGAGCTGGATGTTGATCTCCATGCGCGGTGTCTCCTTGCCAAAAAAATGTCAACGATCGCCATTCATTATCGCACAGCCGGAGCGGATTTTCATGCTGCCGGCAGATTACTGCGGCGGATCGACAATCCAGCGACATTTCGGGCCGACCACGATCATACTGTTGGGGAGATGATGCTGCACCTTCTCCATGGTACTGCCGAACAGGGTTTCCTTGATGTTGCCTTTGCCGTAGGCGCCAAGCAGCACCAGGCTGTCGTGGGGAATGTTGAACAGCCGCGTGGCCGTATCGTGACCGGTCAGGAAATGCCAGTCCAACGAAGCAATCTGTTGGTCGCTGAAGCCCTGGGAACGCAGCCGCGCTTCGAGTTCATGCTGATCACCGCGGGCGAAGAGCTGCAGCGGCGCGTTGCTGCGCTGCTGAATCTTCAGGGCCAAACGCAGAGCACCGGCGGCATGGATCGAGCCACCGTACAGCACGGCCAGCTTATCCCAGGGTTTAAATACCGGCGCCGGCAGAAAAATGGGGAACGGGGCGGTATTGACGATCCGCCGTACCTTCAGGCCGATACTGCCCAGAGCGATTTTGCGGGTATCTTTGGTCATGGAACGCGGGCAGGTCATTACTGAAAAATGGGTCGGTAAATCCGGCAGGGTGCTGGCGCTTTTGCTGATTGGCTGGATTGGCGTGTAGTCCAGCTGCTGCAGGTTGAGAATGTCGCGGATATGGTCTTCCGCAGAATCGGGGTTGGTCAGATAGCTGCCATCAAGGTCGATCTGCACCACATCCGTGGCAAAGTAAAAGAGAAAACTTTTGAATTCAGGACGATAGATCGTCAGCGGCAGCTGCAGGCGCCGGCAGAGATAAGCCGATTGCAGTAAAGTTTCACGGCCGAACGGGGTATTGCGAAAGATGTGCAGTAACGGTTTCTTCATGACGACTCCAAATGACGGCTAAAACGGCATCATAGCTCCAGGATTGCTCTCTTGCAAATTTGCCGGGATTTTTCTCGGCGGAGCTGTTAAAAAAGATGGGGCATCAATCGGTCTGAACCAAGGGGGATGATTTTCTGAAATGAATAAATTCAACCAACCGAGGTAGATCATGTTTTCACGTCAATACAATTTTTCCTCAAAGCTGTTGTTTTTTATTTTTATCTCAATATTAATCCCTTTTTTCGCTCTATCATTCTTTTTAAAAACAGAAATACAAGACGATATTTTCGAAGAAAAACAGGATAAGCTCTTTGGTTTGACAAGACAGTTGGACCATCATCTTGATGGAACGTTTGAAGAACTTATTGCAAAGGGAAATGTTCTTTCGTCAAGCCGGGACGAACAGATAGCTTATCTGAACCGGGAATTGCGAGGGATCACGGATTTTGTTGCTTCAGGAAATCCAGGGGTGGGCGTCGGTTACTATGCAAAAGACCTGAATGCTGTCTTGACTTATGGTCCGAGCAGAGAGTTTCAGCATACTGTCGGGATCTCGATAGAAGAAGACCATGAAGGCCTTATTGCTATGGCGACTGGAGAAGATCGAGTGCAGATAGGGCAACTGGTCCGCGGCAATATCATGAACTGCATGCATCCGATCCATCGTGAGGGCAGAGTCATCGGATATATCTGGGCAAATGAGACGGTCAGTAAGGTACAGGCTCAGCTTTCTGAAATAATGAAAAGGGTTTACCTTCTTGTAATCATTATTTTTGCGGTAATTTATCTTTGTGTTTACTTTATTTCAAAAAACTTTCTAAGAGGAGTTAATATATTAAAAAAGGAAATAGAGAATATTATTGATAAACCAACATCGCGCCTCCCTGAAATAGAAGGTGATCTTAATATAATTGGTAAAACAGTTAATAATCTTGTAGATAATAATTGCTACATGAAATCCCATATCAGATATATTCTTGATGCTGTTGTCAGTGGTGTTCTTGTTGTTTCTAATAATGGTATCATCACTCATGCCAATCAAAAGTTTTCTCAGCTATTTAAAAAGTCTGGAAGTGAAGTCTATGGCAAACAGGCGCGTGATATTTTTGGAGAATCAGTCAGGAATGTCATTGATGGAGGCTTACTTGAAGATAAATGCTATGAAGGTGAAGAGCTGAATCTGGACAACCAAATTATTAGAGTGCTGAGCAATTTTGTTATCGATGAGCAGGGGCAAAGACTTGGGCTGATTCTTATTTTTCAGGATATTACACTGATCAGGCAATATCAGAGTGACCTGCGGGAGAAAGAAAAAATAGTGGCCTTAGGTGAGATGAGTCTTGGAGTCGCTCATGAAATTAAAAACCCGCTGACTTCGATCAAAGGATTTACGCAAATGCTTCAGCGGCCAACCCTGAAAGAAAATAAGCGGGTCGAATACCTGCAGATCATGGACGAGGAGTTGAATCGGGTAAACCGTTTGCTTAATGATCTTCTGCTGTATGGCGGACAGGCTCCTTTAAAGGTGAAGGCTGAGGATCTTTTGAGTATTCTTGATGACCTGCTGGCAGGGCATCGAACGGTTAATCCGGAGATTGCATTTGAAAAGAAAATTTTACAGGAGGGTATTTTTGTTATACCTCTTGATAAATATAAGATAATTCAGGTTTTTGAGAATATCATAAAGAATTCAGTGGACGCACTTGATCATGTTGAAAACGGAAAATTAATGGTGAGTCTTGCGGCTTCTGATAAACACATCCGAATTTTTTTCAAAGATAACGGAAAAGGAATCAGTAAAGAGAACCTTTCCAAAATTTTTAATCCGTTCTTTACGACCAAGGACAGTGGAACTGGTTTCGGTTTGCCGATCTGCTACAGAATTATCGAAAAACATGGTGGTGCTATGGCAATTTCCTCGGAAGAGGGAAAGTTTACTGAGGTGTCAATCAAACTGTACAGAACGGTAGGTGAATAAATGAAGGGCAGCATACTGATTGTTGATGATGAGAGAAATGTCAGGGTCTTTTTGCGTGAGCTTTTCGAACAGGATGGATACGAGGTTTTTGCTGCAGGAAGCATTGATGAAGCAAAGACCGAAATTACTAAAAACAGTCCTGAAGTCGTTGTCCTGGATCTCGGTCTTCCCGATGGCAGTGGGCACGAGCTGATTCCGTTTATAAAGAATAATAAGAAAAACACGGAAGTCGTTGTCATAACCGCAATGGGAACAATCGATAATGCTGTTGATTCAATGCGGCTTGGAGCTTACGATTTTATTTCTAAGCCGTTTGACACGGAAAAAATACTCATTTCATGTGAGCGGGCAGTGAAGTTTGCAAAGGTGAGCCGCGAAAACACTGCTTTAAAGCGTCAGCAGAAAAATCACATCTATTTTGAAGAGTTTATTGGTGAGTGTCCCGAGACCCAGAAGCTTAAAAAGCTGATTCACAAGCTTGCTTTTGTGGATGTCCCGATCCTGATTACCGGAGAAACGGGAACGGGGAAAAATATCCTCGCAAAGCAAATACACTTTACCTGTGCAGATGAAAATAAACCCGTTGTCTATACAAACTGCTCAAGCCTCCCGGAAACTTTATTCGAGTCTGAACTGTTTGGTCATGAGAAAGGGGCATTTACAGGCGCCAGCACCTTGAAGAAAGGACGGGTGGAGGAGGCTGACGGCGGGACGTTGATTCTCGATGAGATAACCGAAATTCCTTATGAACTGCAGGCCAAATTGCTCAATTTCATTCAGGAGAGGTGCTTCTATCGGGTTGGCGGGAATCGGCATATTTTGGTCAATACAAGAATTATTGCCCTTTCAAACAGAAATATGAGCGAGGAAGTTGAGGCGGGGAGATTTCGAAAGGATCTCTTCTATCGATTGAATGTCGTGCATATGAAGGTTCCGCCTTTGAAAGAAAGGGGCAGTGACATTGCCCTGCTGACCCGACATTTTATGGATATCCTCAAAACGAAATATGGAAAAGATAAGCAGCTTTCGCCCCTCGCTTTCAAACTGTTACAGACTTACTCCTGGCCGGGAAATGTTCGTGAGCTCAAAAATACCCTGGAGCGGGCATTTATTTTTTCAGAAGATGAAGTGATTAAAGAAGGCGAGATCGTTTTCGAAGGCGACGCGACCAGCGGGGAGCAGGGGGACCTGAAAAGTATGCTCAGTGGTTTTGAAAAGACTCTTATTATCCAGACCCTTGCCGCTCAAGGTGGAAATCGGGCCAATACTGCCGCGGAACTTGGAATTTCCCTCCGTAATCTTCAGTATAAACTCAGCCGATATGACCTTATAGACTGACTGCAATGTGCAAGATATTGCATGTGAGCATGAAAAAGCTGGCACATCGAACCTCTTTCTTATCTCAATAATTCTGCTCGAAATTACAAAAAATCTTCAATAAGCCCATAAAGCCGACTGATCATTTCCGCTAAAGGACAAGATATCAACTTGGTATGATTGCTGCTCTATCCCCTCCTATCTAGTTTTCATTCGGAAACGGACCTTTTCCGCTGTGGCGGTGTCAATCTGCGGGTTTTCTTGTGCGGTGTAAAGTACTACGCCTCCGCGCAACCCCTTGATTTCCTTGCTACAACGGAAAACTTCTCGTTTCCAATCTGAAAACTTAATTATTGTCATCTCAGTGTTTCCGGATGGCAACTATCTATTACCCTTTCACCAATAGGAGGTACAAATGGTACGAGCTCTCGGTACATTCTTTTCCAAGGTTGCAAAGAAGTATCTGCCGGATGCATTTATTTTTGCGGTCATTCTTGCGATTATTGTTTTTGTATTGGGAATGGCTATAGAGGGGGCCTCCTTTGTTGAAATGACCACCTATTTTGGTGGCGGAATGTGGAAGTTCTTAGCCTTTTCAATGCAGATGGTTCTTATCTTGGTAACAGGCAGCGCTCTTGCAACCTCAAGGCCTGTTCATAAGGGCCTTAAAAGTTTATCGACTATCGCCAGGACTCCTACTCAGGCAATTGTTCTTGTGACTGTCGTCATGATTGTCGGCTGCTGGCTTAACTGGGGGTTCGGTCTTATCGTCAGTGCGCTGGTCGCCAAAGAACTTGCTAAAAATATCAGGCATATTCATTATCCGCTTCTTGTCGCCAGTGCCTATTCCGGTTTTGTGGTCTGGCATGCCGGTTTTTCAGGGTCTATTCCGCTCAAAGTGGCGGGTGCTGACACCATCATGAAACAGTTTGCGGATGGGGCGATTATCCCAACCGCGGAGACGATCTTTTCCTGGCCGAATCTCCTGCTTGTTGCCGTTTTTCTGGTCACCATTCCGATCATCAATATGCTGATGAGTCCTAAGCACAAAGATGAAATTCTGGAGGTTGATTCTGCTCTCTTTGAAGAGGAAGAAGACGCTCCGCTTAAACCCAGACAAGACATGACCCCGGCTGAAAAACTTGAGAACTCCTGGATTCTTTCAATGATCATCGGGGTCATCGGGGTTGCTTTCATTATTTCCTTCTTTGTCAAAGGGGGCGGGCTTGGCCTGGATGTTGTCAACTTCATTTTCCTGATTCTCGGCATTATTCTGCATAAGACGCCAATTCGTTATGTAAATGCGGTGAACGATGCAATCAAGAACTGCGGCGGGATCGTTCTGCAGTTCCCCTTCTATGCAGGGATCATGGGCATGATGATCAGCTCAGGTCTTGCGGTCACCTTTTCTGAAGGTTTTGTCGATATCTCCAATACGACAACCTTCCCGTTCTTTACCTACCTCTCTGCAGGCCTTGTCAATTTCTTCGTTCCTTCAGGCGGAGGCCAGTGGGCGGTTCAGGGTCCGATCATGATGCCCGCGGCAAAGGCGATTGGTGTTCCCTACTCAACAACGGCAATGGCTATTGCCTGGGGTGATGCCTGGACCAATATGGTTCAGCCGTTCTGGGCTTTGCCTTTGCTGGCCGTTGCCAAACTCAATATTCGCGACATCATGGGATATACGACCGTCGTCCTTATTTTTACCGGGATAGTGACTTCTTTGTTCATGCTGTTCGTTTTTTAAATAACAGCAGCTATGAGACGGCGCATCGTTTCTTAGCGAAATTCAGTTCCCGACTATTTTGACAGCATAAGGAGTACCGCATGATTGAGAAGAAAATAATCAGCGCTGAAGACGCAGCCGCATTAGTGAAAGATGGAGATACTGTCATGCTCAGTGGTTTTATGGCCTGTGGATCTCCCCCCGATATCCTTAACGCTCTTTATGAAAAAGGGACCAAGGGGATGACCCTCGTTTGTAATGATACTGCAATCTATAATCCCAAGAACGACTACATGAATGGTGTGGCGCCTTTGGTCCTGAAAAAGCAATTCAGCAAGATGATCGTCTCTCATATCGGGACCAATCCCGAGACCCAGCGGCAGATGAATGCCGGGGAAGCCGAGGTTGAACTTGTCCCACAGGGAACCCTCGCCGAGCAGATCCGTGCCGGTGGCGCTGGCCTCGGTGGGATCTTGACTCCGACAGGTGTCGGTACTGAGGTAGAAGAAGGCAAGCAGGTTATTGAGGTTGACGGAACAAAGTTCCTTCTTGAAAAGGCCCGGAAGGGGGATATCGCTCTAATCAAGGCTGGTACCGCAGACAAAGCCGGAAATCTGACCTATGCCAAATCCTCACGGAACTTTGGGCCGCTGATGGCGACTGCCTGCAAGACAGTTGTCGTGGAAGTTGATGAGATCGTGGAGGTCGGCGAGTTGGATCCTGAGTGTATCGTGACCCCGGGTTTCTTTGTTGATTACCTTGTGCAGACAAAGGGGGCAAAGTGATGGAATATACGCCGAATAAAGAAATCATCGTCAAAAGAATAGCGCAAATGTTTAAAAACGGTGATCTGGTCAATCTCGGAATCGGTCTGCCGACCCAGGTTGGAAATTATGTCCCTGATGACGTGACCATCATTCTCCAATCGGAAAATGGGTTTGTCGGACTCGGCCCTGCGCCGGAAAAAGGCCATGAAGATCCCATGCTTGTGAATGCCGGGGGAACCCCTGTCACCCTGCTGCCCGGAGGAGCCTATTTTGATTCGGCAACCTCCTTCGGCATTATCCGTGGCGGTCATGTCGATTATACTGTTCTTGGCGTACTTGAGGTTGATCAGTACGGCAACCTGGCGAACTACAAGATTCCCGGCAAGATGGTTCCGGGCATGGGAGGAGCCATGGATCTTACTGTCGGAGCCAAAACGGTTATCACGGCGACAACACATTTTGAGAAGAACGGTGATGCAAAACTCAAGCGCACCTGCACACTGCCACTTACTGCGGCGAATGTCGTCGACTATGTGGTCACCGATCTGGGCTTTTTCCAAATTGCCGAGGGCAAATTCGTTCTGAAGGAATACTTCGCTCCCTATACCGTGGCTTATATTCTCAACAATACCGATGCAGATATCTTTGTACCTGAAGACTGTAAGGAGGCAACGTTATGAGTAAGGTCAGTATCATCGGCGCCTATAACACGCAGTTCGGATCTTTCGTTAAAAAAGATAAAGAGACCAGACAAGTCACCGATCTCAAGTCCATCAATGAACTCTCCTATGAAGCGATCAGGGGGGCTCTGAAAGATGCCGGAGTAGAGGGTTCAGATATCGATGCGATCTGGGTTGGGACCTGCGCTCCCGGACTTTTTGCAAATCAGGAGCATATGGGGGCACTGGCCGTAGATGCGGATCCTGGGCTGAGATATAAGCCCAGTACCCGCTGTGAGAATGCCTGCGCGTCATCATCTGTGGCCCTTTATGATGCGATTTACGCTGTTGAGGCCGGAAGATGTAAGACGGCCCTGGTTCTTGGTGTCGAAAAAATGAACCTGCTCGATACCAAAGGGGTCACGCATGCTCTTGCGACCTGCTCACACTGGGACTCGGAAGGGGCCAATGGCATGACCTTCCCCGGTCTTTTTGCCGAATATGCCAAGGGCTATCAGGCCCATTACGGGATCAGTGACGACCAGCTTAAAAAGATGCTGGCCTATGTCTCGGCACTCGGTTACGCCAATGGTGTTGAGAATCCATTGGCACACTTTGGCGTTGGTGGACCTTCCGATAAGTTGAAGCTATTCAGTGCTGAAGCCATCTTGAATCTTCCAGATGAGAAAAACCCGTTGATTGCTCCGCCTTTAAGGCTTCATGATTGTTCTCTCGTGACTGATGGTGCTGCCGCCCTTGTTATCACCACAACCGACAATGCCAGAGCGATATCAAACAGAGTCGTCGAAATCGCCGGTATCGGGCACGCCAATGAACGGTTTGCCATCAAAGACAGAGATAACATGTATGAAATGATTGCCGGAAAAATTGCCAGAGACAAGGCTTTCAAGGAAGCCGGGATCACCATTGCCGATGTTAACCTGGCAGAAGTTCATGACTGTTTCACCATTAACCAGATTCTCTGTACCGAAGCGCTGGGACTGTCTGAGGACGGCCGGGCCGGCTATGATTACATTGACGGAAGGTTTACCCGGGATGATGTCTGCCCGGTCAATATTTCAGGCGGGCTCAAGGCAAAGGGGCACCCTGTGGGAGCAACCGGGGCGTCGATGCATACCCTCATCTACAAGCAGCTGGTCGGCGAACCCATTGGTGTCAAACCGACGAAAGGACAACCCGAGATCGGTGTTACCTTGAATGTCGGTGGGTCCTCTGCCACAAACTGTGTCTCTGTCCTGCGCAGATTGAAGTAGTGATAGCCTGACCAGATGCTGACTACCGGTCAGCCTTTGATGCCCCAGATCAGTCGATGCTGGGGCATTTTTTTTTAGAAACACATCACTTCAATTTTAAACGGTCAACCATTATGGCTAAGCGTGATCGTTGAATCGTAGCAACGCAGAAGGGGATTGTCTTTCACCGGATGATGTCTTGTGCTATGGATGTTCTGTTCCTTGCCGACTTATCCTGAATTCTTCAAGGGGAAACAGTGCTATAGTTTTTGCAGTCACCTATCCTCAGCTTTGGCGCCGAAGGCGAAAGTAGCTAATGCGATTATTTGACACCGTTTCACTCAAATACTTTTGTGCGGTCTGTAAAGAGGAGAATATTGCCCATGCTGCGGCCAAGCAGGCCACGGTCCCTTCTGCGGTCAGCAAACGGATCAGCGCCATGGAGCAAACCATCGGCACACCGCTGTTGCAGCGCGGTTCCCGTGGCGTCAAGCCGACGCCTGCGGGGATGGTCCTCTGGCGCTATGCCAATGAAATCCTTGAGCTGATGGCACAGATGGACAAGGAATTGAGCACCTTTGCCGATGATGTGCGGGGGAAAGTGCGGGTCTGCGGACCGTTCTCGCCGGTTATGGAGCTTCTGTCAAAAGACATTGGCAATTTCATGCGCCAGTATCCGCATGTGCAGGTGGAAATTATCGAAAAAGTGACGACCGAGATCGTGACCTCGGTCGAAACCGGGGATGCCGATATCGGCGTCTGCTGGGAAGCAGCCGATTTGGATAAACTGCAGTGTCGCCCCTATCGGCATGATGATTTGGAGCTTCTTGTGCCGCGTTCCCACCCCCTGGCGTCCCGCGATGTCGTCACGGCTGGCGATATCGTTGATTATGATGTGGTTGATATCTTCCCGGGCAGCCTGGTCTCGAATCGCTTGGGGCAGGAAGCCAGTAAGCTTGGTAAAATCTATAATTGTCGGGTTCAGGTTTCGAGTATTGAAAATGCCTGTCGGATTGTTGCCGATCAGTTGGGCATAACCGTCATTCCGCGGGGCGTGCTGCCCTCCTATGAAGGGCTGGTGACCATTCCGGTCGGGGATGCCTGGGCGCACCGGCTTTTTATGATATGTGCAAAAGATTTTGCCAAGCTTGCGCTGCCCACCCGGCTGCTGGTGGACAGTTTGTCCGCAAGTGTTGCGCATGCTGAGCAGGATCATCAGGCTACGGAGGCATAAAATCTCTCCAATCTGTCATTCCGCTCCTAAAATGAACAATGCCGATCCTTCTAAAGGATCGGCATTGTTGCAAGGTACAGTCAAAGTTGCCTATCGGATGAGGCTACTTCAATCCTCTTCCGACCAGGTGAACAACGGGCCCATGCTGGAGCGGCCATAGCCACTGAAGCTTGCAGACGAGCCAAGTGATTGAAAAACAGAAGAAACGGCATCTTTGAAAGAACGCTTTTTGCTTGTCGCTGTGCGATTTTTTGTCGGAGACAGAGTCTCCATCGGTATCGTTGTCATAAGTCTTCTCTCCATTCTCTTTGGTTATGTCCCACAGGTGTCGTGGGCTTATTTAAACTCAAGTTGACGATCAGCGTTCACTTGAGATGAACTGACAAATTAACACTTCCAACTTAAGCGAACCTGAATCATCCTTGAGACGATGATTTATTTATATTCATATTAACATGAATCGACAAGTGGTGATAATTCACCCTTGTCATGCCGAATGGGGATGGCTGGAGTTGGTTCGGCTGGCATGGTGAAAGGGGAAGGATGGGGATGAAAATGCTATTCTTTGTTCTCTCCGGATCAAGGTCTGGTTTCGCCCTGCTGACCATCTCTACAAGGAGTTTTATCGACCCGTTCCTCGGCAGAGAAACCGATAGAAATATTGCAGCTATTTCGTTATGATCTGTGAATATTTATGCTATCCGGGGGAATGCGATGATGGCCCGCAAAATTGATTAAGACCGCTTCGTGTCCGCAAGGCCGGAGCGGTCTTTTTGCAATGAAATTCCAGGAAGGTATTTAGTTTTATGACACCCAATTTTACCCAGACCGCTGCATTTTTGTGGGCGGTTGCTGATCTGCTGCGCGGTGATTTCAAACAAAGCCAGTACGGCCGGATTATTCTTCCTTTTACGCTATTGCGCCGGCTTGAGTGTGTTCTTGAAGAGGACAAACCCGGCATCCTGAAGAAAAATGCTGAAGTCAGTAAAATGGGATTACCGGAGAGTGCCGCTGAAAAAATCCTGTTGCATGCGACCTCCGCAAATTTTGTCAACACCTCGCCCATGGACCTGTCCAAGCTTGGGGAAGCGAGCATCAAAGATAATCTGGAAACCTATCTGCAATCTTTCTCAAAAGATGCGCGGGAGATTTTTGAATATTTCAAGTTCAGTGAATTTATCGGCCAGCTGAATGACTGTAATCTACTTTATAAGGTGGTGCAAAAGTTCGCCAATGCCGATCTCAGCCCGCAGCGTATTTCCAATTATGAAATGGGGCTGGTTTTTGAAGAACTGATTCGGCGTTTTGCAGAGAGTTCCAATGAAACTGCCGGTGAGCACTTTACCCCACGTGATATCGTCCGCCTGACAACGTCTTTGGTTTTTATGGCGGATGATGAGGTTCTAACTCGGGAAGGGATCATCCGCACCATTTATGACCCAACGGCCGGAACAGGAGGCTTTCTCTCCAATGGCATGGAGTATGTTCACGAGCTCAACCCCAATGCGGTCATGCGCGCTTTTGGCCAGGAGCTGAACCCGGAATCTTACGCCATCTGCAAAGCCGACATGCTGATCAAAGGACAGGAAGTCGACCGTATCAAGCTGGGCAACACCCTGAGCAACGATCAGCTTTATGCCGATAAATTCGATTACATGCTTTCCAACCCACCCTTTGGAGTCGATTGGAAGAAGGTCGAAAAAGAGATCCGGGACGAACACACCTTCAAAGGTTTTGACGGACGCTTTGGCCCCGGTTTGCCACGGGTCTCCGACGGCTCGTTGCTGTTTTTGCTGCACCTTATCAGCAAGCTGCGCGACACCAGGGACGGCGGCGGGCGAATTGGCATTATCCTCAACGGCTCGCCGCTTTTTACCGGCGGCGCGGGGAGTGGTGAGAGCGAAATTCGCCGTTACATCCTTGAAGTCGATCTGCTGGAGGCAATCGTTGCCCTGCCGACCGACATGTTCTACAACACCGGCATCGCCACTTATGTCTGGGTACTCTCCAACAAGAAAGCCCCGGAACGAAAAGGAAAGGTGCAGCTCATCAACGGCGTCAACCTCTGCAGCAAGATGCGCAGGTCCCTCGGTTCCAAGCGCAACGTGATGCTTGATGATGATATTGCCACGATCACCCGAGCCTTCGGACAGTTCGCGCAAATTGACAGTGTTGAACTCAACAAACCAGAGGATGTGAAAAGCAACCGGGGTCGGCAAGCTGACAACCCGAAAGCACCAGAACCGAAGACCTTTTCGAGCAAGGTTTTCGCAACTACTGATTTCGGCTACCGGCGCATTACCGTTGAGCGGCCTTTGCGGCTTTCGGTACAGTTCAGCAATGAACGTCTGGAAGAGTTGCGTTTTGCGCCCAAACCGTTCGATTCGGTGATGAAGTGGGCTTACGAACAGTTTGGACAGAACTGGGCGGATGAAGATTACGGCGATCTCTCCGCTTACGAGAGTGAAATTCGCGCCTATATCAAAGAGAACTTCTCCGGGTTGAAAGAGAAGCAGATCAAGACGGTGTTAGACGACGGTCTGTGGCGTTTTCAGAAAGCCCTGCTGGAGGTCGGAGTCGCGTTGCAAAAACAGCTTGGCAAACAGATGGGGACTGACGCTATCGTTGTTGGCCACTGTGATGACTTCAATCATTTTGAAGGCCAGCTGAAGAAGGCTCTGAAAGCAATCGAGGTGAAGCTTGAGGTTGGGGAGAAAAAACAGCTTCTTAATGCAGTGAGTTGGAAAAATCCCGAGGCACAACGGGTGATCAAGAAGGTTCACAGTCAACAGGCCGATCCACTTTACGGGCTGTTTGAGCTGGGGAAGAAGGTCGTCGAATTTCAGGCCGATGGCGATCTGCGCGATTATGAGAATATCCCCCTTGATCCGTCACGTCCGGTCAAGGAGTTGGTTGAAGATTATTTTTTAAAGGAAGTCGCTCCCCATGTGCCCGATGCCTGGATCGACGGCAGCAAACGTGATGGCAAAGATGGTGAACTTGGTCTGGTTGGTTACGAGATCCCTTTCAATCGGCATTTCTATGTCTACACACCGCCGCGTTCGCTGGAGGAGATTGATGCTGATCTTGATTTGGTGAGTCAGGAGATTATGGATCTGCTGCGGGAGGTTCATTCGTGAAAGCTGCTGCTTGCCAGATGTTTTCTATGTTTAAAATAGTACTTGACGGTATGAATGGGGGAATGTACAGTTTTTCCATCGCTTCGGCGATTCACTTTAAAAACACCCTCCAAGCCTCTCCGATGGTTCGCCGTCGCGATGCTCAAACCGGAGGGTTTATTTTTAGGGGGCTAAGCTATGCAATATAGCAAGCCCCCTCTTTCAATTGATGATCAGGTTGCCCGTTTGTTTCAGCGCGGGTTAGTCTGCGAAAACCCTGAGCGACTCAAACATTATCTCACCCATATCGGCTACTATCGCCTTAGCGCCTATTGGCTCCCTTTTGAACTAGCTCCTGTAGAACCAGACAGCCGCAACCATCATTTCGAAGCAGGTACGACCTTTGACCGGGTTTTGGATCTCTACGACTTTGACCGAAAGCTGCGGCTGTTGGTGATGAACGCCCTCGAACGGATTGAAGTTGCGATCAGAACGCGTTGGGCAGGTGCTATGGCAAAGCACCACGGTCCTCATGCTTATATGAATTCAGATCTTTTTAAAGATCCGTGGCAACATCAGCGGGACTTGGCGATGCTTTCCCGTGAAGTCAAGAAGAGTAGTGAGGTTTTTATCAAGCATTATCTGGATCACTATTCAAGGCCCTTTTTGCCACCCATTTGGGCAATTGTCGAGATGATGAGTTTTGGGCAACTGTCCTGTTGGTTTTCCAATACGAGCAATACAGAAATAAAAAAAGAAGTCATGCGAAGTCTGAAGTTGCCTACGATTGAGGTTTTAGAAAAAGTGCTGCATACCCTAACCCCGGTGCGAAACACGGCTGCCCACCATGGCAGACTGTGGAATCGTCAATTTCCGATGACTCTGCCGGAGATAAAACGGCTGCGGGAAAGGGTTATGCCGAATAGTGCTCCCGATAGGCTGGGGCACCGCATTTTCAACTACCTGGTCATCATCGAGTACTTGAAAAGTGTCATCAATCCAACGGGGCAATGGAAGTCGCAGTTGATGAGTCTTCTTGAGACTGTTTTGGAGAGTGACTTGAGGGCGATGGGGTTTCCGGAGGATTGGCGGGAGCGTGAGCCTTGGCGTGGGGTAGAGTGATGACAGGGCGTTACTCAGCATATTTCTCTGTCAAGAATTCGGGCGTTGCGTGGGTTGGTGATATCCCAAAGACATGGGATGTTAAACCCCTATTCGCGTGCACAGATACTGAGTGTCGGAAGAATGTTGATGGTCAAGAGTCAAATATATTGTCTTTGAGCTATGGTCGAATTATTCGCAGGGATGTTGAAGAGAACTACGGTCTTTTGCCCGAATCGTTCAACACGTATCAACTGGTCGATGCAGGGGACATTGTTTTACGCCTTACTGACCTCCAGAACGATAAACGCAGCTTGCGAGTAGGGCATGCTGGAGAGTCGGGGATAATTACCTCCGCGTATCTTAAATTGATCGCCAAAAGCGGCCAGCTTAACGATCGCTATTTGTATCGCCTTTTACATTCCTACGATACGACGAAAGTGTTCTACGGGATGGGCGGCGGACTTCGGCAATCCATGAAGTTCGAAGATATGAGGCGTTTGCCATTGCTGGTGCCTTCAATTCCTGAGCAGGAGCAAATCGCCAACTTTCTCGACCACGAAACCGCCAAAATCGACACCCTGATTGACAAGCAACAACAACTAATCAAGCTGCTGAAAGAAAAGCGCCAGGCGGTGATCAGTCATGCCGTAACCAAAGGGCTGAACCCCGATGTGCCGATGAAAGATTCCGGTGTTGAGTGGTTGGGGGAAGTTCCGGAGTGTTGGGACGTGCGGCGAATCGGAACATTATTCTCGGAAAGCGGCTCAAGAGCTGTAAGGGAAGCAGAGCTTGAGTACCCCATACTTCGCGTGTCTATCCATCATGGCATATCGGATAAGGAACTTGATGAAGAGGAGATGGAGAGGAAGGTTTTCAGAAGTGAAGACCGTTCCCTCTACAAAGTAGTACATGAAAACGATCTTGCTTACAATATGATGAGGGCTTGGCAGGGGGGATTTGGTGCCGCAAAGGTTAATGGTTTGATCAGCCCGGCATATGTCGTTTGCAAGCCGAAGGCTGAGTTGAATTCTTCATACTTTGAACTTGTTTTACGTTCACCAAATGCGGTTACAGAGCTGAAACGGTTTTCACGGGGGATCACGGACTTCCGGCTAAGGCTATATTGGGATGAGTTCAAAAGCATTAAAGTACCTATCCCACCGGCAGGTGAGATCGAGAAAATTTTACAGCACATAGACAAAGTAAACTCAAAATACGATCAAATTTCAGCGAGTGCGCAGAAGCAAATTGATCTTCTTATAGAACGGCGCACTGCACTTAACTCAGCCGCCGTCGCCGGCAAGATCGATATTCGGAACTGGGTGTTTAAAGAATGATGTAAAAGTCTGAAAACCGGGAGTGATTCCAGTTTTCAGAATTATTTATCCGAAGATCAAGCATGAAAAATCGGGCACCCCGCAAAAGTGGACTGATTTAAGTCAGCCTTTAGTGCTTTTTCGTTTCTTGAAGGTTAGGTTATCGTATGTTAAAGACCATCACCTCAATAACACTCTGGGTTGCCAATAGACTCTATAGCATCGTGTCTTGGCTGGAAAGCAAAGACCGCTCCGCCGACATGCAATCGAAGTACGTGGACCTCGCGCCAACTGATGAGGCAGACAAGGCTGGCGTATATTCCGAAGCGATTTTGTTTGCGACGAACAATGCGAAGGTCTCTAACATCGCTCTAACTGGCCCCTATGGATCAGGAAAGAGCAGCATCATCCAATCCTTCTTGAAGAAGTATCGGCGGCCTGCGCTTCATATTTCTCTTGCTGCATTCGTTCCCGAGGCCGATTCGAGGGGCGAGAAGGTAAGCCGTCAAGAGATTGAGAGAAGTATCCTGCAGCAGATGCTGTATGGTGCTGACGCAAACAAGCTTCCGCTATCAAGATTCAAAAGAATTCAATCTCCTGGTGTTTGTTCGATTTTTAAATCTCTTTACATAATGCTTGGAATTCTCGCGCTGTGGTACGTGTTTCATAAACGAGAAGACATCATCAGTGGCACTTTTTTCGTCCCGCTTGCGCTCAGCAATTGGCTCAATCTGGGGATTTTAGTGCTTGCGGCAACATTCCTCTGGGTGACGCTGCATCACTTTTATGTCGCGAGCTTCGGCCTGTCACTCAAGAGCATCTCGCTGAAGGATGTTGAGATTAAGCCTGCACATGATGACCAGGCGTCCATATTGAACCGCCACCTCGACGAAATAATCTATTTCTTCCAATCAACCGCTTATGATCTTGTCATCATTGAGGATCTCGATCGATTTAACGATACTGAAATTTTCGTCACACTGCGCGAAATTAATAGCCTCGTGAACGAGAATGCAGGCGTGAAACGCACTATCAGATTCCTCTACGCCCTGCGCGACGATATGTTTGTCAACACCGATCGAACCAAGTTCTTCGAATTCATTATTCCCGTTATACCGATCATCAACACATCGAATTCGATCGATATGGTATTGGAGCAGGGAAGGAGACTTGAGCTTGATGAGCGCCTTGACCCGCAGTTTCTGAGAGAGGTCTCACGATACCTGAACGACCTGAGGTTGATTCAGAACATTTTTAATGAGTACGCCATCTATGTGGCTAATTTGGAAACCGATGGAGAGAATCTGCTCGACACCAACAAACTCCTCGCGATCCTGATCTATAAAAACGTCTATCCAAGGGACTTTGAGCAACTGCACCGCGGCGCGGGGGCTCTCGCCAAAATATTGAACCTCCAAGACGAACTCATTGGGCATGGTGAGGCCACGTATAGGACGGAGATCGCGGAACTCGAAAAGCGACTTGAAATCGCCGAGCGACAGACGCCTTCGGACCTGAAAGAGCTGCGGCAAATCTACGCTATGGCCCTGATTGAGAAGCTTCCAGAGAATGTTGTCACAGTCAGTCTTGATCGGCAAACATGGATCACGCTTCACCAGTTGGTCAGCCATGATGCGTTCGAGCAATTTATTGAGGCTTCGCGTCTATTCTGCCGTAGCGGCTACTATAATCAACAAGATACGGTCGATGTTTCCAAATTGCAAAGCGAGGTAGATTCTCAGAAATCCTACAAGCAACGCAAAACGGAGATCGAAAACAAGGCGGCTGGCAATAAGAACAAGAGCTTGCGCAAAATACAGGAGCTAAGATCAAAGATCGCAGCGCTTCGTACGACTAAGCTTAATGAGCTGTTGCGTTTGAATGCCGACCGCGTGCAGGAGCTTCTCGGAAACTTAGGGGAAAACGGGGAACTTGCCCGTTATCTGATTCTGGAAGGCCATCTTGACGATACCTACTACCAATACACTTCACTCTTTCACTCAGGCCGTTTGTCGCCCAATGACAACAAGTTTCTAATCCAGATAAGAGCATTTGTTACGCCTGAACCGGGTTTCCCAATTGACAATCCAAAAGAGGTCATCGCAGCGATGCGAGATGAAGACTTCCGGCAAAGCTATGTCTTGAACGTCAAGCTTGTCGATAGTCTCTTAAGTGACCCAAGCTGTTACCCCGACCAAATGAAGAAGCTTATCGAGTGTCTCTCGTCCGAATTCGAAAGCTGCGAGAGTTTTTTCGATTCCTATTACTCCAGCGGCCACTATGTTGTAGGACTGCTTTCGGAGCTAGCAAAAGCATGGAAAGGTCTTGTCCCAACAGCCATTGCCAGCCCCAACAATATCTCACACGTTACCCAACTGGTCGCGAGCCTACCGGAAAGCGTGCTCAAAACGCTCGCAAGGGATTTCAAGAAACTACCGGAATTTGTTTCGGCGAACCTTCCTGAGATTTTGGTGAATTCACCCGAATTAGCACCGGAACGCCTTGCATGTCTCGACTTTGAGGTCAAAGATCTTGCTGCAATCAAAGAACACTCTGAAATTGTACACTTCATGTTCGAGGAGGGGCTTTTCGAACTCACGATCGCAAACTTGGAATTCATCTACCAAGCGATTTTGGGAGAGAAGGATCTTAAGCCATTACGTGAGAGGAACTACACGGCCATACGTTCAACAAATAACGCAACCTTGATGAAGTGGGTCGAATACGATTTCGATCGCTACCTACATGATATCCTTTTGGATCTTCAAGGGAACTCAGAGGAGGATGCCCCCGCTATTCTTGCCGTTGTTCGCCACGATACGCTTGATCAAGGTGATCTTCGGGAGTTTCTTGGACGGCAGACGACCCCGCTTCCATCCCTAGAGGATGTGCCTGGGGGGGTGCACTCGATGCTGTTCCAGTTAGGTAAGATCGAACCAACCTGGATGAACTGTCTTGATTTTATCGAAAGTGAAGGGTTCGAGGATGAGTGCCTGATTGGCTATCTTGATCGAGATGACGTCCGGTCGGCTATCCTGAAATATCCCATACCAAGCGACTCAGATTCACTGAAGCTGCGTCTGTTCCTCTTCAATGCTGGCTTACTATCTGATGCCAGCTATAAAGAATATGCGCATGCTTTACCCAAGCCTTTTAAAGAATTTCCTGTAGGGCTTGAGCCAGCCAAACTTCGAGTCTTAATAAGTGAGGAAAAAGTCACATTTACTACGGAGAGTTTAGAAGCGCTCGCTGAGAACAGGAATTTGCAGTTACTATTTGTCGCGGCCAACATCCACAAATATCTGGCGGACCCAGTTAGCTTCGGCCTGGATGACGATTTCTTGGAAGATCTTCTTCGATCTGAAATTAATCATGCTTCCAAGCTTGGGATAGTCAAAATAATGGACCTAGAAGCGCTTGTGGGCCTTCCCGATCGATCAGCACTCATAGGCTCGGTTCTTGTCAACACCGACGCCAACATACCCAATCTCAATGGGAGTATTGCACAATCCCTAGTTGAGCATTCTACGCCCATAGCGACGCAAATATCACTCTTTAATAAATATCATTCTCTTATGACTGATGACGAAGTGCGTCATGTCTTGGCTAATCTGCCCCAACCCTTTTCCCAAATAAAAACTGGGTATAACAAGCCAAGATTGGAGAACAGCCCCGAGAATCAGGTTTTGGTCAGATGGCTTGATTCAAGAAACATTATCTCGTCATGGAGTGAGAGTAAGAAATTATTCAATAATGATATTAAAGTGAATCTCTATAGACACTGAGAAGCGGCTTCCAAAATTCCGCATTGTCTCGGTGTCAGCGTTACTCCGTCTGGGGTGCCACACACCGAACGACCGATTCGGGCCAACTCTTGCAATGCTGGTAATAGGGTAACGCCGGGACGCTGTTGACAAATTGTCATTCCTGGAAGGAGATCTGCCTTAATAGGCGGATGGTTTACATAAATGTGAAGTTTTTAGGTGCAACTATGTGGAATACCCCAACCTATTTGAGAGTAACGGAATGACTTCATCCGGTCGATATGACACCTCGGGATATCCTGAAGATCAGTATGAGCCTGGTTCTGATGGAAAGGTTTTAAAAAACCGGCTTAGGATTACCTCCCGTGAAGAAATGGAGATTGCCGAAACGGAATACTTGTGGAAAGCACAGGAACACCTGCTGGATGTTGTCGAGGAAGATCAGCAGTTTACTGCTCATGACATTTTCGAGATGCACCGTACTTGGCTTGGCGTTGTCTACGAATGGGCGGGCAAAGAACGCCGGGTGAATGTGAGCAAGGATGGTTTTACTTTTGCCATGGCCCACACAATCACTGGGTTGATGTTGGAGTTTGAGCGCAAACAACTGTCCCGCTACACACCTTGCCGATTTGATAGTTACGATAAAATTGCCCAGGCGTTGGCAGAAGTGCATGTCGAACTGATGTTGATCCATCCATTTCGCGAAGGGAACGGCAGACTAGGCCGGTTGCTCGCCACGATAATGGCATTGCAGGCCGGTTTGCCATTGCTGGATTTTAGTGAAATGGCTTGTGAAAAGAAGGATGAATATTTTTTAGCGGTGCGAGTAGGTTTGGAAATGAATTATGCGCCGATGAAACAACTGTTCCTAGACGTAATAGAAAGTTCGGAAGCATCAAATACGGAGGATTAAGCTTTGTCGGAGGCAAGACGGCCTGACTTGTGATCATGCTTGGTTTCAGTTATGCATGTTGTTTTTGAGGAGGGATTCTTGCGGTCTACAAAGCGTCCGGTGGCAGCATCTCTTTTTACCCGGATGCCTTCAATGGCAGAAGATGATTCGATGTTGCGAGCCATATTGCGTTGGCGGGTGGTGCTATTACTTAAATGAATATTACTTTTTGCGAGTGTTTTGCCCATAAAGTCAGATCTCGGATTAAGTGTTAGTCTGCTTGCCTGCGCCAGGCCAGTTTGTCAAACACGACTATTATAGCCGGAACGGATTGTTTTTAGAAGGCTATAGATGAATGCCCGGAGGGAATTGTGGTGGCAAATAAATCGAACGAGCAAAGCTTCCAAAACGACATCATTGCTCAGATGGTCGCCAACGGCTGGCAGCTTGGAACCTCCGCTGGTTACAATCGGAAACTGGCCCTGTACGAAGAAGACGTGATCGGCTTTGTGCAGGACAGCCAGGGCGAGCAGTGGCAGAAATACTGCAAACTCTATCCGCAAAACCCGGAAAAGCACCTCCTTGAAAGAGTCGCCAGCCAGCTCAACAAAGCCGACCCCAACGCCGCCGACCGTGACCTGCGCACTTTCGGTACTCTTGGTGTGCTGCGTCACGAACTGCGCGTTCGTGGTGTGCGCTTTAAATTTTGCCAGTTCAAGCCGGAACACGACCTCAATCCCGATACCCTGACGAGATACAAAAAGAACCGCCTGCGTATCGTACCGGAGCTAGTCTATAGTCCCTATGCGACCGAAGACCTAGTCGGGAGCGAGGAACAGGCGGGCAAGCAGGCGAAAAGCTGGCGTATCGACCTGGTGCTGTTCGTCAATGGTCTGCCGGTTGCCACTTTGGAGCTGAAGTCCGAGTTCAAACAGGCGGTCGATAACGCTATCAAACAATACAAGCGTACCCGTTTGCCGAAAGATCCAGTCACTAGGAAGCCAGAGCCGTTACTGACTTTCAAACGTGGCGCGCTGGTCCACTTTGCAGTCAGCCAGTATGAGGTCTACATGACCACCCACCTGGAAGGTGACGATACGTTCTTTTTGCCGTTCAACCAGGGGACCAAAGAGGGCGGGGCTGGTAATGACGTGCCGGATGATCCAAATGAGTACGCCACCGGTTATCTCTGGAACGAGGTGCTGCTGCCCGATAACCTGCTCAAAATCCTCGCCCGCTATGTCCATCTGCAGATCGAAGAAAAGGAAGATTGGCAAGGCAAAAAATACAAAAAAGAGACACTGATTTTCCCCCGTTACCACCAATGGGACGTGGTCAACCGGCTACTTGATGCCGCCCGCAAAGAAGGGCCGGGACAGAAATACCTGATCCAGCACAGCGCTGGGTCGGGCAAGTCGAACTCCATCGCCTGGACCGCGCATCAGCTCTCATCCCTTTATACTGCCGCTGGCGATAAGCAGTTCCATTCGGTGATTGTTGTCACCGACCGCACCGTACTCGATGATCAACTACAGGATACCATCTATCAATTTGAACATGCTGACGGGGTAGTGGGGCGGATCAATCGCGAGGTCGGTGAAGGCTCAAAGTCTGAAAAGTTGGCGAAGGCGCTGGAGAGTTCCCAGCCGATTATTATCGTTACCATCCAGACTTTTCCCTTTGTGCTCCAGGCAATTGAGAACAGTGTCAGCCTCAAGGAACGACGCTATGCCATCATCGCTGACGAGGCGCATTCGTCGCAGACCGGCTCGACTGCCCGGAAATTGAAAGAAGTGCTGGTTGCCGAGAATACAACTGATGATATCGAGTACACTTCTGAAGATATCCTTGATGCCACTGTCGCCGCCCGGCGTTCTAACGATAACCTGAGTTATTTTGCGTTCACAGCTACGCCGAAGCCGAAGACCCTGGAGCTGTTTGGCCGTCTGCCCGATGCTGGTCAACAACCTTCCAAAAGTAACCTGCCTGAAGCGTTTCATGTTTATTCGATGCGTCAGGCCATTGAAGAAGGTTTCATCCTTGATGTGCTGAAGAACTACACCAATTACAAGGTTGCTTACCAGCTGGCGCAGAGGATTAAGGACAGGGACAAAGAGGTTGACAGCAAGAAGGCGACAGTCAAGCTTAACCAGTGGGTGCGGCTGCATGATTATAACATCGCCCAGAAGGTGCAGGTGATTGTCGAGCACTATAAGAACAATATCATGGGGTTGCTTGGCGGCCAGGCCAAGGCGATGGTGGTAACCAGCTCACGCAAGGAGGTGGTGCGATACAAGCAGGAGTTCGACAAGTACATCATCCGTAAGGGTTACAGCGGTATCAGCGCCCTGGTGGCCTTTTCCGGTGAGGTGGCGTTCAATGACAACGACCCAAATGTCGCAGGGCTGCTCGGTGAAAAGTTCACCGAGCACAGCATGAACCCCGGCCTTAAAGGGCGCGACATGCGCAAAGCTTTTGACACCAACGAGTTCCAGGTGATGCTGGTTGCCAACAAGTTTCAGACCGGCTTTGACCAGCCGAAGCTTTGCGCTATGTATGTCGATAAAAAACTCTATGGCGTCGAGTGCGTGCAGACCCTGTCGCGCCTGAACCGGACCTATCCGGGAAAAGGAGAAAGTGGCACTTTTGTGCTCGATTTCTTCAACGAGCCGCAGGATATTCTTGAGTCTTTTCAGCCATATTTTCAGACTGCTGAGCTGGCGGATGTCTCCGACCCTGACCTGGTTTTTGATCTCTTCGACAAGCTGCGTGCCGAAGGAATCTTTACCTGGCAGGAGATAGAACAATTCGCTGTGGCCTTTTTTGCCAAAAACAAGAGCAATGCCGCGATCAGTAATATCTGCAAGCCGGCGGTGCAGCGCTGGCAAGGACGCTACAAGCTGGCGGTCGACGCCTACAAAACCGCCAAGGAGATGTTCGACCGCACCAAGCAGACCGGTGACGCGGTCCTGATCGCCAATGCCGAAAGGAGCCTCAAGGAGTGCAAACAGGAAAAGGATCGGCTTGATATCTTTAAAAAGGACCTGGGCAGTTTTACCCGTTTTTATGAATTTATGTCGCAGATTGTTGACTACGACAGCAAGGATCTGGAAAAACTCAGTCTTTACGGTCGCCACTTACGGCCGCTGTTACGGGAAAAACAGGAAGAGGAAGATGATATCGATCTGAGCAATGTCGCTCTGAGCCACTACCGGCTTTCGAAGCAACGCGAGCAGAATTTGGTGATGGAATCGGCTGGAGATTACAGCTTAATGCCGGGTAGTGATCTTGGAACCGCCAAACCGAAAGATAAAAAGGAAGAATTCCTGTCGCAGGTCCTAGCGCGTTTGAACGAACTGTTTATGACCGATAATCTGACCGATAAGGATTTGGTCAACTATGCTTACACGATTCGCGACAAGGTTCGCGAGAACAAGGTCGTCATGGACCAGATTCTCAACAATACCCCTGAACAGGCTATGTTGGGTGATTTTCCAAAAGCACTCGATGATGCGGTTTTGGATAGTAATGAGGCACACCAGAAACAGATGATGCAGATTCTGGCAAACCCCGAAGTCGCTAGGGGTTTTGCCAGGGTGGTGTTTGATTTGCTGACACACAAAGAATTGCGATAGGCGGCAATGTAGGGTCTCTTGGAACGTGTTTTCAGGATGCCTCTTTTTGCATACGAAGAAAAAAGTTCGGGGCGAGAGGATTTGCCCACTGGGTCACCGGCGTCCTGCCGGTTCCTGCGTCGGCTCCACTGTGCTCGCTGGCGCTTCAAATCCCCCTCAATCCCCCTTTGTAAAAGGGGGAAGGTCAAACTGCATTGGTCTCATTCAAGGTCTGTAGATCCTCTCTCGAAAGCAATAACAAAAAAGCACTTCCCAAAAAAATGGAAAGTGCTTTTGTTGTAACTGGTCGGGGCGAGAGGATTTGCCCACTGTGTCACCAGCGTCCTGCCGGTTCCTGCGTCGGCTCCCCTCCGCTCACTGACGCGGCCATCCTTGGCCGCTTTTCTGACATTCAGTCAGCGCTCGCTACGCTTCAAATCCTCTCTCGGCATGCAAATAAAAAAGGGTCGGCTTAAATCGCCAACCCTTTTTTCTTCGTATGGTCGGGGCGAGAGGATTTGAACCTCCGACCCCCTGCTCCCGAAGCAGGTGCGCTACCAGACTGCGCTACGCCCCGATACCTGGTGTTTTCTGAAGTACGGCGGACATATTTAGCATCGTTGCAGAGGAAAAGCAAGGTTTTTTGCGCCCGCCGCTGGGAATATTGTTCGTCTTTATTTTTGCGGAGTTAACTGGTATATGCAAGGTGGCGACTTTGAGTGATTGTCAGTCTGGAGGTTGTTTTGACCTGGATTGTTCTGTTTTTCGCTATCCCGCTGTTTGTGTATCTAACCTTTAAAATGAACTCGGGCTCCGCAGGTTCTTTGCCTCCTGTTTCTTGTGCCAAGCAACAGGTTTTTCTGTCTTTTGCCGAAAGGGATGTGCTTGGTCTGCTGGAGCAGATCCTGGGTCCGTCTTATCGTATTTTTGTCAAGGTCCGGTTGGCCGATCTGGTGGTGATCAGGGCGGGGCAGGAGCCGCGACAGAGATCCGTTGCGGCCGGGATGCTGGCCCGCGAAACCGTCTCTTTTGCCATTTTCGATCAGGCCCAGAAAGCAATTGTCGCCGTCATCGATCTGGCCGAAGGCGGCGACCAACATAAGCTTCGTAATGAATTTGTCGATCAGGCTCTGGGTTCAGCGGAAATTCCCTATGGGCGGATTCCCTTGCAATTGTCCTATTCGAGCCAGGAGATCGAAGGGCTGGTCACTGCCCTGCTGAAGATTGAAGGCCGGGCCGTGGTTGAGAATGAAGAACAGGTTAGTCTCAACCATGGCGCCGACCAACAGGACTCTGCACGTTTCGGGGGGCGATAACCGCTGAAAAGAAGCGAATCAGCTCGTTTGGGCCAGTTTTATCCCCAATTGGTAAGCTCTGCGACAATCTTCGGGAAATGCTTCCGCCTTGCGTTGTTTCTTGTAGGCCGGGTCTGCATATTCCATCACCATTTTGGAAAAGTCGTCAACCTGACAGGTATCGTACGCACAGATGGTTTCGGCCGAGCCGAGGATGCGGGCAAAGTAGTCCTCGATAATCTGGAACTGGACCGGGTATTGACGCTCGATGCTCCCCTGCTCGCTGAGGTTCATGGTGTAGATCAGTGCGGTTTTAAGTTTTTTGGGAAACCGGGAGCTGGGTGGTTTGGTATAGACCATGGGCGCAAACAGCAGGCGCTCCATGAAGCTGCGGGCTTCGCCGGTGACACTGGCAAGATAGATGGGTGAGCCGACCACCAGGACATCTGCCTGCTCCTCGATCTTATCCAGGACCGGAGTCAGATCGTCGCGCATGGCGCAGCGGCCCTCTGATTTGCCGTTCACGGTTTTGCAGGCCAGGCAGCTGACGCAGCCCTTGAAGTTGAGGTCGTAGAGGTGGATCAGTTCGGTTTCGGCGCCTTTGCTGGCGGCTCCTGCCAGGGTCTGTTCGAGCAGGGTTGCGGTATTCCACTTTTTACGGGGACTGGCGTTGATGGCGATAATTTTCATGATTCGTAACCTTTTTTGCTGGTGATAAGAATTCTGCGGAGTAAACTTTTCAAATTGTCGGGCTCGCTTCGGGATCATAACCAACCACGGCGTATTTTTCCAGCGGCTGCCAAAGCGATCCAGTTTGCGTTTGCCCCATTCATTGTTTATTGCCTGCTGTCCGGAGATTAGTTTTTTGAACGCTTCAGCTTCCTCATTTCCCCTGTTTCGCCTGTTGTTCGGCTCGCTTTGTATCAGTTTTTCCCCGGTGTTTATCAAGCTTGCGGCGGTTGATCCGGACTTGGCCGGGTTTTATCGGATGCTGTTTGCGGTGGGCGGACTGCTGGTGCTGTTACTGCTGCGCCGGGAATTGCCGCGCGTGCCGGGGAAAATTCTCTGGTTGCTCGCCGCTTGCGGAATTGCTCTTGGTTCTGACTTCATGTGCTGGCATCGCAGTATTGAACTGATCGGGCCGGGGCTGGCCACCCTGTTGGGAAATTTTCAGGTGTTTTTTACGGCGTTTTTCTCCTGGCTGGTGCTGAAAGAGAAGATCAGCGGGCTGTTTATCGTGGCGGTGGTGCTGGGTGTGGCCGGGCTGTTTCTGATCACCGGAGTCGATGCAATTGTTTTATCCAGTGACATCAGGCTCGGGCTGCTGCTGGGGGTGTTCACTGCGCTGGCTTATTCGACCTTCATCATGCTCATGAAAAAAGCCGTGACCGGCAACAAGCTCAGTGGCGTTTCGGTCATGCTCTGGATCAGCCTGTTCTGTATGACTTATCTGGGCGCGATCTGCCTGGCCAAGGGAACCTCGTTTGCCGTGGCCGAAACGTCATCCCTGCTGGCTCTGGCCGGGGTCGGCATTTTGGGCAGTACCCTCGGTTGGTCACTTCTTTCCTCTGCCCTCAAAATAGTGCCTGCCTCGATTGCCGGTTTGGTCATGTTGCTGCAGCCTGCCCTGTCTTTTATCTGGGATATCCTGTTGTTCAAGCGGCCGACGGGGTGGCTCGACTATGTCGGGGTATTGATGATTCTGACGGCAATCTATCTGGGAACCTTGCGTAACCAGCCGAAATAGCTCCCGGCCATTCAGTTGGGCCGGGTTGTTTTTTCGTCTTCAAGCTGATGACGGATTCTGCGGGTGATGAAGATCGGCAGATAGGAGCGGATGGTGGCTTCCGGCAGAATCTCACTCAGCTGTTTCTCATAACGGGTTCGGATCAATCCACACCGATCAGGAAACTGATCACAGAGCACTTCAATGGCATTTTCGTGCTGATTTTTTTCCACGTCGTTTTTAAACAGGGTCGTGTCCATTGTTGACTCCTTGGGTACGAATTTCGACTCGACCTTTTTAACAGTGGATTGTTAGGATTATGTTAGCGTTTTAACCGAAATCAAATAATTCTTGCTCAGGGGTTTTCCGGAAAGTTGATCTGCCCGGCACTCAGGTCGGTTAAGCGGGTTCGCAGGGCGGTCAGCTGCTCCTGGGCGACCCGGATATGCAGCACGACCTGGGCTGCGAATTGCTGTTCGAGAATGGTTGCTTCATAGTCGGGAAGCAGCCGTTCGATGCTGCTCAGAAGGGGGTAAGCGCAGCTGAACCTGAGTTCTTCCCAGGCGATTTTTTCAGCGACCTCCAACTGCTCAAGAGCGCTCTGGACCGCTTGGGTGTAGGCTTTGACCATCCCTCCTTTACCCAGTTTGATGCCGCCGAAAAAGCGCGTCACCACCACGGCCAGATCGCCCAGGCCGCTGTGTTGCAGGGCGGTGAGCAGCGGCTTTCCGGCCACGCCGTGCGGTTCGCCGTCATCGCTCAGGCCGATCCGGTCGCTGCTGCCGGGCGGTCCGCACAGGTAGGCCCAGCAGTTATGGTTGGCGGTGGGGAACTCTTGTTTGAGCCGGGCGACAAAGTCCTGGGCCTGGTCCGGGGTTTCGACCATTTCGATGCTGGCGATGAAACGACTGCGATTGACTTCGATTTCACAACGGCAGGGAGCTGCCGGGATGGGATAGCGAGTCCTGGACATGATGGCTTCAGTCCCCCCTCCTCCCGGCTGGGAAGAGGGGGCGCGTGAGGTTAGGGAGTTGGCTGCTGCTTGCGCTGTTTCTCTTCGTGCCAGGTGCAGAGCAGCATAATGCCGACGCCGATGCAGATGGCACTGTCCGCGACATTGAAGGCCGGCCAGTGGTGGCTGTACCAGTGGGCGTCCAAAAAGTCGATCACCTCGCCGAAGCGCAGCCGGTCGATCATGTTGCCGACCGCGCCGCTCAGAATCAGCCCCAGGGCGGTCAGCTGCCATTGCTTGTCGGCGGCAAGCCGCCGGCTGTACCAGAGGATGCCGATGATGGCAATACTGGAGATGGCAAGAAAGAACGGCAGCCGGAAGCCACTGTCTGCCAGCATACCGAACGCCGCACCGGGATTGCGGACATAGGTGATATGAAAAAAGTTTTCAATCACCCGGTGCGACTCGCCGATGGCAAAATGAGTATCGATATAGCCCTTGCTCAGCTGGTCGAGGATCAGGCTGAACGCTGCGGCCAGGGCAAAACTCCGGTATTTTTTCATGTCACTCCGCAGCCAGGGCTGCTGCACACCGGGCGCAGACAGTCGGATGTTCAGCGGTTTCGCCGACCGTTGTTTTGTAGTTCCAGCAACGTTCGCATTTTTCCCCTTCCGCAGCCTGAATCAGGATTTTCAGATCCGGGATCTGTTCGGCGGCGTGGCCGTCGTCGAGCTGTTCCCGCATCTCAACCTGGGAGACGATGAAGTAGGCCGGAAGCAGGTCCTGATACTGAGCCAGCAGGGCTTGCAGGTTGGCCGGGACCTGGAGGACGACTTTGGCTTCCAGGGACTGGCCGATGCGTTTTTCCGCGCGGGCTTTTTCCAGCTGGCGGGACACTTCCGAGCGCACCTTGCGCAGCTGCTCATAGCGTTCTTCCAGCTCATCGTCGATGTAGCCCTTGATAGCGGCGGGGAATTCGGCCAGATGGACGCTCGCTTCGCGTTCGCCCGGCAACCGCTGCCAGATTTCATCGGCGGTAAAGGTCAGCACCGGGGCGATCATCCGGGTCAAGGCATCCAGAATCCGGTACATGGTCGAGCGGGCGCTGCGGTATTCGATACTCGACTTCGGACTGGTATAAATGCGGTCCTTGAGGATATCGAGATAGAAGGAACTCAGATCGCCGCTGCAGAAGTTGTGCACCGCATGATAAAAGGTGTGGAACTCATAGCTATCATAGGCCTTGGCGACCCGTTGGCCGAGCCGTTCCAGGCGGGCCAGGGCCCAGCGGTCGAGTTCGAGCAGATCGGCGTCAGCAACCATGTCCTGGCTCGGTTCGAAGCCATTGAGGTTGCCGAGCAGATAGCGGGCGGTATTGCGGATGCGCCGGTAAGCGTCGGAGAGCCGCTGCAGGGTTTCCTGGCCAAGACGGATATCATCCCGGTAATCGGTGGCCGAGACCCACATGCGCAGGATTTCGGCTCCGTACTTCTGGATGATTTCTTCCGGGGCGATGACATTGCCCATGGATTTCGACATCGGCCGGCCGTCCTTGTCGAGGACAAAGCCGTGGGTCAGGACCGATTTGTAGGGAGCCCGGTCCCTGGTGCCGACCGATTCGAGCAGGCTCGAATGGAACCAGCCGCGATGCTGGTCGGAACCTTCCAGATACAGGTCAGCCGGGCTGCTTAATTCTTCACGGTGTTCACAGACCGCAGCGTGGGACACCCCGGAGTCAAACCAGACATCGAGAATGTCGGTTTCCTTGGTGAACTTATCATGACCGCAGGCCGGGCAAACAGTTCCCGGTGGCAGCAGCTCGGCGGCATCTTTTTCAAACCAGATATCGCTGCCCGTTTCTTCAAACTGATCGGCGATGTAGTGCATGACTTTGCCGTCATTGAGTGCTTCGCCGCACTTTTCACAGTAGGCGATGGTGATCGGCACTCCCCAGCTGCGCTGGCGACTGATACACCAGTCCGGCCGGCCGGCAACCATGTTGTAGATCCGGTCACGACCCCAGGACGGGATCCACTCGACCCGGTCGATTTCAGTCAGGGCTTTTTGGCGCAGGTCGTTGTGATCCATGCTGATGAACCACTGCTCGGTGGCCCGGAAAATAACCGGTTTTTTGCAGCGCCAGCAGTGCGGGTAACTGTGCTCGACCGAGCTTTCATAGAGCAGCGCGCCGACTTCGGTCAGTTTTTCGCTGACCGCCCGGTTGGCGTCCTGCAGTTTCATCCCGCCGAACAGTTCCAGATCTTCCCGATAACGACCGTAATCATCAACCGGATTGTAAATCTCCAGACCATATTTGAGACCGACCAGGTAATCGTCGTGGCCATGCCCCGGCGCCGTGTGCACACAGCCGGTGCCGGCTTCCAGCGTGACATGGTCGCCGAGCATGATCAGCGAGTTGCGCTCATAGAAGGGATGTTTGCAGTTCTTGTTGTCGAACAGGGCGGACTCAAAGGTGGCGGCCACCTGGTAATCCTCGATCGCGAGGGTCTTCAGGACTTTTTGATAGAGGCCTTCGGCCATCACCAGCCGTTCCGCCCCGGTGTCGACCGCCACATAAGTCAGCTCCGGGTTCAGACAGATCCCCAGGTTGGCGGGGATGGTCCAGGGGGTGGTGGTCCAGATCACAAAGCTCAGCGGCTTGTCGCCAAGTTGCGCCAATGACGCCGGCAGTTCGTCGACATAGGGGAACTTGACGTAGATGGAGGGTGAACTGTGATCCGCGTATTCCACCTCGGCTTCGGCCAGGGCGGTGACGCAGGAGGTACACCAGTGGATCGGTTTTTTCCCTTTGAAGAGCGAGCCTTTTTCTGCCAGTTTGGCCAGTTCCCTGGCTGTGGCCGCCTCGTAGTGGGTGGTCATGGTCAGGTACGGATCCTGCCAGTTGCCGAAGATGCCGAGGCGCTGAAATTCCTCACTCTGGGTTTGAATCCAGACCTTGGCATATTCGCGGCATTCCCGGCGGAAGTCGGCTTTGCTCAGCTCGCGTTTTTTCTTGCCGAGCTTTTTGTCGACCATCAGTTCGATGGGCAGGCCATGGCAATCCCAGCCCGGCACATAGGGGGTGTAATAACCCTGCATGCGTTTGCTTTTGACAATAATGTCCTTGAGGATTTTATTGAGCGCATGGCCCATGTGAATATGCCCGTTGGCATAGGGAGGGCCGTCGTGCAGGATGAAGCTCTGCTTGCCCTGGTGGGCTTTTTCCAGTTGCTCGTTCAGGCCGATCTGTTGCCAGTGGGCCAGGATTTCCGGTTCCCGGTTGGGCAGGTTGGCGCGCATTGGGAAGTCGGTTTCGGGAAGATTTAAAGTCTCTTTATAGTCCATGCCGTTCTCTCCGCAGGGATGGGTGATTCAGAGTGAAAACTAATCCGGCAGGCTAACAAATGCGGCCTTGAAGTTCAAGGGGAAAGGCCCGAAACTCCGGCGTTAAGATCTATTTTTTGCGGGTTTGAAACTTTCCGGCGGGTCAGTTGTCGGTTGGGCTGTCCTTAATCTGCCCCATGAGTCTGGCCCAGAGCAGGCCGAGCTTTTCATGGGCCCAGTACTCGGTGTCGGCCAGGGTTTTGCTGGAAGGGAAGGTCCACCAGCTTTTGATCGGTTTGCTCAAATGCTCGGTCGGAGCCGGCTGGGGGTCGAGGCCGGCACCCCGGAACAGGCCAAGCGCCCGTTGCATGTGCATGGCCGAGGTCACCAACACCAGTCGTGCCACCGGGAAGACCCGGGCAAGCAATTGGGCTTCTTCAATGGTATCGCGCGGGCCCTCAAAGGTCAGGATGTCATGGTCGGGGACCCCGAGTTCCAAGGCCAGCTCGCGCAGCTTGGCCGGATAGGAGACCGCATCTGCCGGCGTGCCGCTATAGCCGGTAAAGACCAGTTTGCTACCGGGGTTGAGGCGATAAATGCGGATGCCTTCCACCAGTCGAACAATGCCGTCGGGACTGATTTGGCTGGTCAATGGCTGGTTTGCAGTGGACTGGTGCCAGCTGCCGAGAACAACGATATAGTCGGCCGGGAGATCCTGCTGGGAATAACTCGGGACGCGATTTTCAAAATTGCTGATCAGGCGATGGCTCAACGGAGCATAGCTGCTGATAAAGAGCAATCCGGTTGCCACGCAGACCAGCAGAATGCCGAACCAGCGGGTCTTGCGCCGCAGCATGAAGAGCAGAGCGCCGAGCAGCAGCAACAGGGTGAGGGGAAGCGGCAAGAGCAGGTTGCCGAGAAACTTTTTCAGCAGGAAGAGGTAGTGGTTGATCATCGCTGCGTCCGTTTAAGTCAGAATCGGTAAAAAGGGAATATCGGCACCCTAACGCAGAATCCTCAATAGATCAAGTTAACGCTTTGGGATAACAGCATAAATCGGCCAGAGGACAAGCCGGACAGAGAGGCTTGGTGCGGCAGAATTCCTTGCAGTGCTGCACGATCAGGGCGTGATATTCATTGTAGAGTTCGACCTCGGCAGGCAGCCGGGCCATGAACAAATCCCTGATTTCGGCATACTTTTCCGCGCCCTGAAGAATACCGATGCGGCTGAACAGCCGCCTGGTATAGGCATCGACCACAAAGGACAGGTGCTGCCCGGCATAGAGCAGGATCGAATCCGCGGTTTCCGGACCGATCCCTTTCAGGCTGAGCAGTTCGCTGCGGATGTGGTGGCTGTCCTGCTGCAGCATGGCCTCGAGGCTATCCTGGTAGTGGGTTTGCAGATGGTGACAGAAGCCTTGCAGGCGTTCGGCTTTCTGGCGAAAGAACCCGGCCGGGCGAATCAGTTCCTGTACCTCGGCGGCAGACAGGCGCAGCAGCGCCGCACAGCTCAGGGCGTCGGCCCGGCGCAGGTTGGCAATGGCTTTTTCCACATTGCGCCAATTGGTGTTCTGGGTCAGAAACGCGCCGATCACCACCTCAAACGGAGAATCGGCCGGCCACCAGTGGCGCTGACCGTAGGTTTTCAGCAGGATTCGGTAGATCTGCAGCAGCTCGGGCATGGTGATTTCCTCTCTGGAGATTGCCTGTAGGGTAGCAGATTTGCAACAGGGGGCACAATGCTCGAGCTGATCGACAGGGACAGCGGATCGGGGTCTTGTAATTAAGTGTCCCATTCCTGTCTCGCTTCCACTATAATCCCGACCCATGCTTGATTATTTTTCCCCTGACAGTATCGACCAGATCCGTTATGCCATTGCCCAGGCCGACGGCAATGAGGTTTTTGTGCTTGGCCAGACCGATGCCGAGCGGCGCATCGTGCAGGTCGAGGTTCTGGCTCGTGGTTCTGAAAGCGCGGTTCCCGCCATTCTGCAGACCTGTGGATATGGGGATATCGTTATCCACAACCATCCTTCCGGGGTGCTCAAACCCTCCTCTGCGGATATCTCCGTAGCCGCACAATTCGGGGCTTTGGGGGTCGGTTTCTACATTGTGAATAACTCTGTGGATAAGGTGTACAGGGTTGTGGAAGCCTTTGCCGACAAGGACCGGGAGCTGATTACTCCTGAGGCAGTCGGTCAACTGCTCGGCCCCGCCGGGATGATCGCCTCCAAGCTGCCCGACTACGAAGAGCGCCCTGAGCAGCTGCGTATGGCCTTTGCGGTCAGCGAGGCGTTTAATCGGGAGCAGCTGGCGGTGATTGAAGCCGGGACCGGGACCGGCAAAAGCCTGGCCTATCTGGTGCCAGCTCTGCTCTGGGCGCGGGCCAATCGCGAGCGGGTGGTGGTTTCGACCCGCACCATCAACCTGCAGGAGCAGCTGATCCGCAAAGATCTGCCGTTTCTGGGGAGGTCTACCGATCTGGAATTTTATGCGGTTCTGGTCAAAGGACGCAGCAACTATTATTGCCTGCGTCGCGGCGAAACTGCCGGGCGGGAACCGGGCCTGTTCGATCAGGATCTGGTCGAAGAATTTCAGCAGATCGCCCAGTGGGCGGAGACTACGGCCGACGGGTCGCGGGAAGACCTGTCTTTTATCCCCAACTATCAGGTCTGGGAAGAGGTCTGCTGCGAAGCCGATCAATGTGCCCGAGTCAAGTGTGCGCACTACAGCCGCTGTTTCTTCCACAAGGCCAGACGCCAGGCGGCGCGGGCCGATATCCTGGTGGTCAATCATGCTTTGTTGTTGTCGGATCTGGCCCTGCGCCAGCAGACCGACAACTATTCGGCGACCGCGGTGTTGCCCCCTTTCGAACGGATTATCCTTGACGAGGCCCACCACCTGGAAGATGTTGCGACCAGTTATTTTTCGTCCCAGGTGACCCGCTTTACCTTTGCCCGGGTGCTGCATCGGTTGCGTCATCCGCGCAAGGCCAATCAAGGGCTGCTGCCGCGTTTCCTGGATCAGCTCTCCAAAGAGCTGCCGCAGACCATGGACGAGCTGTACCGGCCGCTGCATGCCGAGATCGAATCCTTGCTGGTCAAGCGCCAGCAGCTGCTGGAAGAATCCCTCGATGAACTGCAGGGGATCGGCGAGTGGTTGCCGGGTGCCCTTGGCAAAAAGGTCACCGACAAATTTGAACTCAAGCACCGGGTCCTGCCCGAGTTTCGTGAAAGCCATCTCTGGGTGGAGTTGTGTGAACGGGTCGAGCGGTTGCGCAGGGGCTGCCAGGAGCTTGCCGACAAGCTGGCGGGCCTGCTGCGCCTCTGTGAACCCCTGCCGGACGCGGTTGCCGAAAAGCTCAATCCGACCATGGTCGACCTGGGCGGGATCGCCGGTCGCCTGGAAGGCCTGGCCGCCGATCTCGGTTCGTTTCAGGCCGCCGCCGACACCAGCTGTGTGTGGATCGAGATTCGCGAAGGGCGGGTTGGCCGCGGCAAGGGGTTGATCACCAGTCTTTGCCAGGCGCCGCTGGAAGTGGCCGATAGCCTCAACAAGGCCCTCTATCAGCGTTTTCGGACCCTGGTCATGACCAGCGCGACCCTGGCCGTAGCCGGAGCGTTCGGTTATTTCCATTCCCGGGTTGGTCTCGACCGGGTTGAGCCGGGGCGGTTGCGCGAGCTGGCCTTGGAATCTCCCTTCGATTACCAGCGTCAGGCCCTGGTGGCGATACCTACCGACCTGCCCGAACCGGGGCGGCCGAACTTTGCCGCCGCCGTCCGCGATGCGGTGGAAAAGGCGGTACTGTGCAGCCAGGGGCGGAGCTTTGTACTGTTTACCTCCTATGCCTTACTTCGCCAGGTGCATGACGAACTGGCCCCGGTGCTGCAGGCGCAGCGGCTGCATTGTTTGCGTCAGGGGCAGGAGAACCGCCACCGGCTGCTCAAACGTTTTGCCGAAGACGAGACCAGCGTACTGTTCGGGACCGATTCCTTCTGGGAAGGGGTCGATGTGCCGGGGCGGTCTCTCGAGCAAGTGATTATCGCCCGCCTGCCTTTTAAAGTGCCGACCGAGCCGGTCCTGGAAGCGCGTGCCCAGGCCATTGAACAGCGCGGCGGCGACCCATTCATGGAATATACCGTGCCCCAGGCCGTGATCCGTTTCAAGCAGGGGTTCGGCCGGTTGATCCGTCACCGCAATGATCGTGGCGTGGTGCTGATTCTCGATAGCCGGGTGGTTAAAAAAGGCTACGGACGGATGTTTCTGCGCTCTTTGCCTCCGGCTCGGACTGTCCGGGGTGACAGCCACGAGGTGTTCAGGGCGATCGGGGATTTTTTCAAACCGGAGCTAACAGACTAAGGGGGAGCTGATGATGAAAAAGCTGGTTGGGCTGCTGGTAGGGACGCTTTTGCTGAGCGGACTCTGGGCCTGTGACAACAAGCAGCAATATCTCACGCCGTTGCGTCCGAATGACGTCATCCTGGCCTTCGGCGACAGTTTGACCAAAGGAGCGGGGGCGGCTCCGGAATTGAGCTATCCCGCCCAGTTGAGCCGGCTGATCGCGCGCAAGGTGATCAACGCCGGCATCTCCGGGGAAACCAGCGACGAAGGGGCACGCCGCCTGCCGGGATTGCTGGATGACGTAAAACCGGATCTGGTTATCATTTGCGAAGGCGGTAATGATATCCTGCGCAAGCAGGACCGCGGACAGTTGCAGGAGAATCTGCGCCGCATGTACGAAGCGGCCCATCAGCGGGATATCCAGGTGGTGATGATCGCGGTTCCGCAAATGGGGCTGCTGGCCAAGGATCTGGACCTCTATCGCCAGCTGGCCGAAGAGCTCAAGTTTCCCCTGCTGGAAGATCGGTTGGGGGAGCTGCTCTTTGATCGCAGCTATAAAAGCGATGCGGTCCATCTCAATGCGCAAGGATACCGTAAGCTTGCCGAAGCTGTGGCCGATCTGTTGAAAAGCCGCGGTGCAATATAGCTTCGCAGCGACCATCCTGTTGCGCTGAAAGTGACTCAAGTTCAGTGGGTTAAGTGATTGACAAGCGGCTGGGCTCGGCTATTTTTAAAAGAGAGAACGTGCTGAGCAACCTTTGCACAAGGAGGGTCCTATGCCGCAGGAATTCATTCATCAGGAAGCGATCAAACAGGCGGTTGAGAGTGCCAAACAGATCATGTGCTTTTATCGAAAGGCTGCGGAGATGGTTGCGGATGAAGGTGGAAAGAGGGTCTTCAACCGCCTGGCCGATGAAAAAAGGGCGCATGTCGAACGTTTTTTCCGCTATTACAAAGGGACTGAATTCGGCAGCTTTGACGAATTTATCGTGACCCCCTGCAATGAGGAGGCCGCGGTCGTGAAAGAACTCGACGGGATTATCAGCGAGGAAGTCAAAGAACGCAAGGCGCGGGAGATCGCCCTTGGCAAAGAACAGCAGATGGAACGGATTCTGCGCAGCAAAGCGAAGAATATCGTTGATCCCGGGGTGCGGATCGTTTTTGAGCAGCTGGCCCTGGAAAGCCAAAAGCATTTCGCGGTGATTGAATCGGAATACGCCCGGTTCATGGGGATGCCCCATGAGACCGATATCGATACCTATGTGAGGGAATAGTCAGCTATGAAATATCTGTCTGTGACGGTCCTTGTTCTGGCGGCCAGCTTGGCTGCTGCGCTGTCGGTATCCGCCCAGGACAAGATCGAGGCCGAATACCAGCGCATCATTAACGAACGTTGCAGCCAGTGCCACACGCCGGCGCGCATTGAGCAAGCGCTGCAGCGGGGTGAGAATATCGATGAAATCATCACCAAGATGATCCGCTTCGGGGCGCGGCTCGATGATCGTGAAGCAGAGGTCATGGGAATCTTCTGGACTGCAAAGCAGGCGGCGCTCAAGAGTGCTTCGCCCGCATCGCCTCTGCCTCAGGCTGATCCTTTAGGAGAATACCGGGCCATTCTGGAGCGGCGCTGCACCGGCTGTCACAGCCTGGCACCGGTGGATCGGGCCATGCGGGACGGACGTTCTCTGAATGAATTGCTGGATCTGATGGCGGCCCGCGGGGTGATTATCAGCCCGGCGGAAAAGAGTGTGCTGGGGACCTTTTGGGGGACTCCGTTTAAAGCGGATTTGCCGCAATAAACTGAAATCATTAACCTGACAATTGAATGCCGAGGAGGGGGATATGCGGCGGATTAAAGATTGGCCGGCGGACGAGCGTCCGCGGGAGAAATTACTTGCGTCTGGAGCCGAGAAACTGACCGATGCCGAATTGCTGGCATTGATCATTCGTACCGGGGACGGCTCCGGGAAAAACAGCGCGGTCGACCTGGCGCGGGCGCTGCTCAGCCGGTTCGGTTCGTTTCGGCAACTGGCTGCAGCCAGTATCAGCGAACTTTGTCAGCAACCCGGCATCGGTCCGGCCAAAGCAGCGGAAATTCAGGCGCTGTTCCAGATCGGCCGGCGTTTTGCCGATCAGCGCCTGCAGCCGGGCCAGCCTTACCGGTCATCTCAGGATGCCTTCCTGCATTTCCATGAACGACTCTGCGATTACCGCAAAGAGGTGTTTGTCGCTCTGTTGTTGGACACCAAAAACCGGCTGTTAAAAGAGGTGCGCATCTCCGAAGGGAGTCTGAATGCGAGTATTGTCCATCCGCGGGAAGTCTTTGCCCCGGCCCTCAAGGAAGCGGCAGCCGCCATCCTCTTTGTCCACAACCACCCTTCCGGCGACCCGACGCCGAGCCGCGAAGATCTCAATATTACCGAACGGTTGAAACAGGTGGGCGAGTTGATGGGAGTGCGGGTGCTGGACCATGTCATTATCGGCAAGGGGGAGTATGTCAGCCTGGCTGACCGGGGGCTGCTCTGAGCCAGGCCGGCGAAGAAGCCTCCGGCGTGGCGACAGGGGATCATTCGATCTCGTAATCCTTGATCTTGTACATCAGTGAGCGCAGGCTGATTTCCAGCAGCTGGGCGGCCTGGGTCCGGTTGCGGTCGGTTTTTTTCAAGGCCTTGCGAATATACTCTTCTTCCAGCCGCCGGGTGGCGACCTTCAGGGAGTACTCTTCCGCATCGAAACCTCCCGGGGGGGGCTGCCTCATGCGCAGCGCGGGCAGGTCCAGCTGTTCACCGTGGCTGAAGATGAGGGCTTTCTCAATATAGTTTTCCAGCTCGCGGACATTGCCGGGCCAGGGATAGCGGGTCAGCGTCTGTTTGGCCTCTTCGGTCAACTGCGGGCAGGGCCGCTTCTCCCGCTGGCAGCTCTTGGCCAGGAAATATTCGCTCAGCTTGACGATATCTTCAGGCCGTTCGCGCAATGGCGGCAGGTGCACATCAACCACGGCCAGGCGGTAATACAGATCCTGGCGAAAGGTTCCTTGCTGGACCGCACCCTGCAGGTCGGTGCCGGCGGCGGCAATCACCCGGGTATTGATTTTTTCCGAGCGGGTGGCGCCCACCTTCCTGATTTCACTCTCCTGCAGAACCCGCAACAGTTTTGGTTGCAGCTCCAGGGGCAGGTCGGCAATCTCATCCAGAAACAGGGTGCCGCCGTGGGCGATGGAAAACAATCCTTCCTTATCCCGGTCTGCGCCGGTAAAAGCCCCTTTTTTATGTCCGAATAGTTCGCTTTCCAGCAACCCGGCGGTGATGGCGCTGCAGTTGATGGCCAAAAACTGACCTTTGCGGGCGCTTTCACTGTGCAGGGCTTTGGCGATCAATTCCTTGCCGGTTCCGGTTTCACCGCTGATCAGCACCGGCGAGTCGGCTTTGGCCGCCACTTTGACCAGCTTAAGCAACTGCTGCATTTTGGGGCTGGCATGGATGATGTGTTCGATGGAGAAGTTTTGCTCCTGCTTCGACAGCGCTTGCTTCAATTGCCGGTTTTCAACCTTCAGCTGCTGCCGCTCTTCGGCTTTACGCAGGGTCAGGATGACTTCATCGGGCTTGAAGGGTTTGGAAATGTAATCGTAGGCGCCGCGTTTCATGCATTCCAACGCGGTATCGACGCTGCCATAGGCGCTCATCATGATGATCGTGCTGGTGAGCGCACGGACTTCCGGTTGTTCCAGAAAGGTCAGGCCGTCCATGTCCGGCATGCGGATATCGGAGAGAATGACGTCAAACTTTTCCTTGTAGAGCAGATTGATGGCCTCGGCACCGTTGGCGGCTTCACTGACCCGATACTGGTGCTGCTCCAGAACCAGCCGCAGCATATGACGCATGGAGCCTTCATCATCAATGACCAGAAGATTACGGAATTGCTCTGCCATGGGGTCCCCTCAACAGGAAAGTAACAGTTTTGTTAAGATACCTTTATTTTTGGGAATGATCAATGATCTTCCCCGGTGTGGCGGTGGAGGATGGGAAAAATTGGGAGTTTTTTTCTCACCCCCATCCCGACCTTCCCCCATCAAGGGGGAAGGAGCAAAGGACCAAATTTCATCAAACCATCAGTCCTTCCAAATTTGCAGCCCCTCAGTCCGCCAGTACGAGAAGCGCAGCTTCTCGTCGGGCGCATTCAACGACCATACGGCTAGTAGCGGGCATGCTCCGTGATTAAATGCAACGGTGACCAACCCTGCCGAATGAGCAGCGACCAGAGCATCCCTGAGTCATTTCCGGAACAAACGAAACTCCCGAGCAATCAAAAGGCCATTTTTTTCCATCTTTTTGTTGGCCTGGACAAAAAGATGGGCGGCTGCGGGGCCGCGACCCCGCGACTGTGATTTTGATTTCAGTGTTTTGAAAGTTTTCGGCATGAACGGATACGGTTCGTGAAGCAACCAGAGAAACCGGCGGGTCTCGTCCCGCCAGGCGAGTGACTTTTCTACTTTAGGTCAGAAAAGGCACCAAAAGACCCCGCCCCAATGCCAGCGCCTGGCTGCGCCAGGTCCCTTCCGCTCCACAGGTTTGGGCCGCGCTCGCAAAACTTGCCCAAAAGGGCTGCGAACATTCCTCGCTTACTCCGGCCCAATCCTGTTCCGCTCCAGCGCTGGCAAAAGGGGGATGAAAGTCAGAAGCTAAAATCAATCTTTAGGCCCCGAAAAAGGCAAGCCATTTGACGGGCAACGGGTGGCGATGGTGATTGGTGCGGCAGCTCTGCGTAGGTGTTGGTTGTTTCAGCCCCATCCCGGCCTTTCCCCTTCAATGTGGAAGGCCGGGATAATCAATTGCGCAACGTCGCCACCAACCGTCCCGGATGCAGCAGCAAATCAAGCGCCGCGAGGATATCCCTGGTGACCAGATCCGCCGCCAGGATGGTGGCACTGGCCGCGCCCTCCTCCTGCAGCACCGCAATCCCCAATCCTGCCCCGGCCAGCATGAGCCGGTCATTGCGTCCGTTACCGATGGCCGCTGCTCTGGATGCACCGAGCTGCTGCAGGTAATCGAGTTTTGCCTGGTCTTGAGCCTTGGGGGGAATAATCGACAGCCGACAGGGGATATCCGCCACGGCTGCGGCAACCCCGCCAAACGTATCGGCGGTGATGATATGGATCTGCAGCTGTCCAGCCAACCGTTCAAGCCGTTGGCGAACACCGGCAATGAGCTGGCCGTCGCAGGCGAGGGTGCCGTTGAAATCAAGGACCAGATGGTCCAGTTGCAGGGTTTGATAACCGGGGATGTCAATTGTCAGCATAATAGGTGTCCTGGCTGGCGGTCGGGGTACTTGGTACTGATAACCAATTCTGGCGCAATTAATTGTTCGCAGGCAAGCGCTTGTTGATTCAAGCAGGGCCATTTTCGGCTGTGCAGGAGCTCTTTCCCATGAACTGATTCTGCCTGGGGTCAATTGCTTTTCACTACTGAATCCACTATTGTTGACTATTAACCTTGCTAATATTTTTATTAATTCTGGATTTTTCAGGCTGTCGGCTGCGTTGCCTTCCCAGGCTTTGTATCAAACCGGGTCTCTCTTGCTTTGCCGGTGCCTCAATAACCTCAGGTGAATCCAAGTAGGTTGAAAAAAGATAGCGACGGTTTGCTCTGCAGCGCGAACCGTCAGGAGCCGCGATAATGAATCGAATCTCCCTCTTCACCTCCCGACGCCTCAGCGGCCAAATCCTCAGCAGAGTTTTACTGTTCGGGGTTCTTGTTGTGACGATTGCCACAATCTCCTGCTACTTTCTGGTGTACCACCACAGCAAGGAACGGTCACTGGCGACGATGCGCCAATATATGGTCGAGCGCAAGCAGATTGAGGATCAGCTTTTTGCTGGGGCCTATCATAATTTAACCTTTTTTCGGGACGAGTTCCTTCACCTGTACCTTTCGCCGTTGGACTTTTCGGATGATGAGTTCTGGGCGATGTATTTTGTCGATGGCGATGGGGCCACTCGAATGAAGGAGCAATTCTTTACCGAAAGCATCGAACGCCACCTGGGACGATCCTGGGGGGTGACCAGTTTTATCGGCAACAATCAGTCGGTCGCTTCCCACGATTTCAAGCGCCGGCTGCTCATCGCTTATCTGCTGGTCAATCGCTACGGGCCGGCCTGGGCTGCCCAAGGGGTACTGCATGCCTCTTATCCGGAGAACGCCATCACCATCTATTCCCCGGCGGCACCCTGGGGACTGCAGGCCAAACCGGACCTGCCCATGAACGAACTGGGTACCATCAAGGCGACCTTGCAATCGGAAAACCCCGCGCGGACTCCGGTCTGGACTGGGCTTTATTATGACGAGACGGTCGGGCAATGGACCATTACCTTTGAACTGCCGGTTGACTACCAGGGTCGCCACTTGGTGAATCCCAGCCTGGATCTGTACCTGACCGCCATTATGGAGCGGCTCAACAATGATTCCCTGTCCGGCACCTATTCTCTGATCCTCAGTAAAAATGGCTACCTTATTGCCCATCCCGGCAAACTCAAGGACGAACTGAAACAAAAAGGGCAGCTGTCGCTGGACAAGATTGGCGATCCGGCCCTTGACCGCATCTTTCATCAAGTTGCGCTGGCAAAGCCGGATGCACAAGGCATCTCCGTGACCGAAGATGTCCAGGGAGGCAACTACCTGATCGCCGCAGCGCTGGCCGGACCGGACTGGTGGCTGGTCAGAGTCCTGCCCAAGCAGCTTATTGCCCATGAGGCGCACCAGACTGCCCGCATTGTTCTGCTGTTCGGGTTTCTGCTCTTTGTGGTCTATTATGTCACGGTTTATCTGGTGATCGGCAAACAGGTCAAAGCCCCCCTGGCCAAGCTGCAGCAGGCCATATCCCTGGTGGCGGCCGGAGATTACCAGACCGTGATCCGCTCTTCGCAGCAGCTCCCTTTGGAGCAGCAGAATGAGATCGGCGGGCTGGCCGGAACCTTTCTGGATATGTGTCGTCAGGTCGATGAGGCCCAGACGGATCTGCAGGGGCTGGTGAACAGCCGGACCCGGGAGCTGGAGACAGCCAATGCCCAGCTCAGGGAGTTGAGCCTGCTCGATGGTTTGACCGGCATTCATAATCGCCGCTCTCTGGATCGGGATATCGAGGCCGTATTCAGGCAGGCGCAGCACAATGTTGAATCCTTTTTCCTGCTGCTGGTCGACATTGACCACTTCAAGGCGTTCAACGATATCTACGGGCATACGGCGGGGGACGAAACCTTGCGTGCGGTGGCTCAGGTTATCGCCGCCACCATCCGCAAAGTCGATCGAGCCTATCGCTATGGCGGGGAGGAATTCGCGGTGATTTTCAACAGCGCCGACCAGGCCGCTGCCCATATTTGTGGCGAGCGGCTGGTCGAGGCCGTCCGTAACATGGACATCCCCCACCGCGGCAGCCCCCACGGAATCATTACCGTCAGTGCCGGATTGGTGGGGTATTCCTCCCGCTTTCAATCAGTGACCGACCTGATCGATGTGGCCGATGCCTGCCTTTATCAGGCAAAGGATTCCGGCCGCAACTGTCTGCGGATCAATCTGGCTGCTGACGACAGTCCGACCGGCTGATTGTTCAGGCTGATCGATCCATCTGCAACTCGTTTGGCACCCGTTGCAGGAATGTCTTGATGGCTTTGGGCGAGGTCAGATGCAGCACCTGTTTGGACTGCGCTGCGTCGGCGATCAATTGCCGATACTTTGGCGTCAGCTTGCGGTGGCAGAGCCACAAAACCCGGTAGCTGTTCAACGATCCTTGCCAAATCGGACTGTCCTTGGGCCAACCTTCGGGATTGACAAATACCCCTTTGATGAGCCGTTTGGTGACCCACCAGAAATGCCTGGCCAGGGGAAGATCGATATAGATCAAGGTATCAGCGGCGGCAAAACGCTGCCAGGCAGAACTCACGCAACCAAAACCATCAATGATCCAGCGGGGTTGCTGCAACAGTTCGGCATGCATGGCCAGGTACTCCTGGTGCGGCACTTCGCCGCCGCCGGGGCGGTATTTAATTTGATCAAGGGAATGGAGCGGGAGCCCGGTCAGTTCTGCCAATTGCCCGGCCAAGTGGGATTTTCCGCCGCCGGCATTGCCGAATATGGCGACTTTGTTCATGATCTTGCCTCCTTGGGGATCTGCCCAAGAAGCAAAAACACAAAACCCGCCTCTTGGGCGGGTTGATAAACGGTTTTCACGTCAGCGAACCCACCACTCCTATGGAGTGATGGTCATAATCTGCCGGAAAAAATGGGTTGGGTTCGTGTTCATGAAAGTATTCTGGCGCGCCAGGCAGGCGTTGTCAACGGCAAAGTCAAGTGCGGCCCAGGTTCAGTTTTTTCCGGCCATGCGCAGCGCGGGGTCTTGCCGGTAGTACTCTTTCAGGACCCGATAGAGTTCGGGAGCCTGTTCCATCAGCAAGCTTGGCTGATCAAAAAACTGCTCTGTGGCCACGGCAAAAAACTCGGCGGTATTGGTGCTGCCGTAGGCGTCAAGGAATGACTTTCTACCTTGCCGGGTATCCTGTTGCAGGCGCTGGTATTCCCGGGTGCAGATTTCTACCCAGTCGCGGTATTCGGTGCGGTCGCGCAGCGGCGGGGTTCCGTCGACAGCGCCGTCGAGCATGTCCAGCTTATGGGCAAACTCATGGTAGACAACGTTGTGGCCCAGTTCCGGGTGCCGCCCTTCGTGGAGGGCGGCATCCCAGATGATGATGACCGGGCCATGCAGGAACGCTTGCCCGAGAATCGGCTGCGTCGGATCCACCGGGGCGGTGGTGGTTTCAAAAAAGCCCCGCTGGCGGGGCGGGGGCACCACGGTTGAGGGATAGACAATGATGGACTCGACATTCCGATAATAGTTGTGTTGCAGGCCAAGCAACAGCAGGCAGGCCTGGGCGGAGATTGTCACCCGAATCTCATCAGTCAGTTGCAGACCACCAACCGCTTCCCAATGCTTTTCCGCAATAAATACCTGAATCAAGGCTTGCAGGTGGGCACGTTCATCGTCCTCCAGCAAGCCATAATGGGCAACATTGCGGCGGAGAATGGATTCCCAAAGCTCAGAAAAAGGGGCTGCGGTAAGTTTCTTACGGCGGCGCTTGGTCAGCCAGTCAAACAATACGCTATTCTCTCTTTGTGAATGCGGTGGAGTGTCAATTACTCTTTCATGTAGCTGCAGCAATAGTCGGTGACGCTGTTGATTTTCAACTGAAATTTGGCGTTGGCCGGTACTTCAAATGAATCGCCGGCTTTGATGGCTTGCCAGTCGGACCCAGGCAGCCGGATCTCCAGGTTGCCGGCCAGAATTTCCATCAGCTCTTTGTCTTCGGTGCCGAACTCATATTCCCCCGGCAGCATGATGCCCAGTGTTTTGCGGGTTCCGTCGGCAAAGAGCACGCTCCGGCTGGTGACTTTTCCGTCAAAATAGATATTGGCTTCCCGAACGACTGATACATTGTCAAATTGTGACATCGCAGCTTCCTTTATTTTTGAGGTGATCGTAAATATCTGAGTCTTTTGTTGGTGAGGTTATCTGCGACTGTTTTCTAATCGATCAGAAATAAAAAAGCCAGAGGAAATGACCTGGCTTTTTTAAAAGGCTCAACCTGTGAACGACAACTCGCCGACCAACCGCAATGACCGGACAACCCGGTCATTGCGGTTGGTCGTTGTTTTTGTGCTACGGCTGCCAGACCTTGAGCAGAGCCTCGGCCATTTCGGCCGGGGAGTCGGCGACGCTGATGCCGCATTCTCTGAGGAAGGCTTTTTTGCTGGCGGCATCCCCTTTGCCGCCGGAGATGATCGCACCGGCGTGGCCCATGCGTTTGCCTTTGGGGGCGGTGGCGCCGGCGATGAAAGCGGCCACTGGTTTAGTCATGTGGTCACGGACGTAGGCCGCGGCCTGCTCTTCGGCGTCGCCGCCGATTTCACCGATCATGATGACTGCTTCGGTGGCCGGATCGGCTTCGAACATCTTCAGCACGTCAAGGTGGCTGGTACCGTTAACCGGGTCGCCACCGATGCCGACGCAGGTGGTCTGGCCGATATCGCGGGTGGTCAGCTGCCAGACCGCTTCGTAGGTCAGGGTCCCGGAGCGGGACACCACGCCGACCGGACCGGGCTTGTGAATGTAGCCGGGCATGATACCGATCTTGCATTCGCCGGGGGTGATCACGCCCGGACAGTTGGGGCCGACCAGGCGGGATTTCTTGCCTTCCATGAACTTCTTGACCTTGACCATGTCCAGCACCGGAACCCCTTCGGTGATGCAGATGACCAGTTCGATTCCGGCATCGACCGCTTCCATGATGGCGTCGGCGCTGCCGATAGGGGGGACGTAAATGACGGAAGCGTTGGCCCCGGTCTCTTTGACGGCATCTTCCACGGTGTTGAAAATGGGGAAACCGTCAACCGATTGACCGCCTTTACCCGGGGTTACCCCGCCAACCATCTGGGTGCCGTAATCGCGTGCTCCCTGGGCGTGAAAGAGTCCGGTGGCGCCGGTGATTCCCTGAGTGATGACCTTGGTGTTTTTATCGATGAGGATACTCATGATTCGCTCTCCTTAACCGTTGACGGCTTTGACGATTTTCTGGGCGGCGTCGGCCATGCCGTCGGCACTGACGATATTCAGTCCCGATTCAGCCAACATCTTCTTGCCGATTTCGACATTGGTCCCTTCCAGGCGGACCACCAGCGGCACCTTGACGCCGACCTGCTTGGCGGCTTCGATAATCCCGGTCGCGATAACGTCACACTTCATGATACCGCCGAAGATGTTGACCAGAATCCCTTCCACTTTTTCGTCGGAGAGAATGATTTTGAAGGCTTCCGTGACCCTTTCGATGGTTGCACCACCACCGACATCAAGGAAGTTGGCCGGCTCGCCGCCGGTATGTTTGATGATGTCCATGGTCGCCATGGCCAGACCGGCGCCGTTGACCATGCAGCCGATGTTGCCGTCCAGGGCGATGTAGGACAGGTCGTACTGGGAGGCCTCGATTTCCATGGGGTCCTCTTCGTCATAATCACGCAGGTCGCGGATGCGGATATGCCGGAACAGGGCGTTGTCTTCCAGATTCAGTTTGGCGTCAAGGCAGATGAGATTGCCTTCGACGGTCTGGATCAGCGGATTGATTTCCAGCAGGGAACAGTCCGTTTCGATAAAGGCCTTGTAGAGATTACTCAGCAAGGGGACGGCCTGTTTGACCTGGGGCATGGCGAAGCCCAGTTTGAACGCCACCTTGCGCGCCTGGAAGGCGGTCAGTCCGACGACCGGATCAATGGCTTCGAAAAAGATCTTTTCCGGGGTTTTCGCGGCAACCTGTTCGATGTCCATACCACCCTCGGCAGAGGCCATCAGGGTCACCTTGGAGGTGGCCCGATCGACCAGAAAGGACACATAAAATTCATCGGCAATGTTGCTCCCCTTTTCGACCAGCACCCGTTTGACAACCTTGCCTTCCGGGCCGGTCTGGTGGGTGACCAGGGTCATGCCGAACATGCTGCGGGCGAACTGTTTGACTTCGTCCGCGGTTTTGGCAATTTTAACACCGCCGCCCTTGCCGCGGCCGCCGGCATGAATCTGGGCTTTGACCGCCCAGGGGCCGTCGCCAAGGCGGCGTGCCCAGTCGCGGGCAGAGTTGCTGTTGTAGACCACGTGCCCTTCCGGAACAGGAACACCGAAATTGCGTAGAATCGCCTTTGCCTGATACTCGTGAATGTTCATTGCGTCCTCACATGGTTAGAAAAAAGATACGGGTTCGTTGCCGAATGCCGCAAACAAGATGAATCAAAGACCTACAAATTTGGAACTGCCCTGCGTATACCTGAGAGCCACATTGAAGTCAAGCTGTCAGGGGGGTAGAAAATGAGCAAATTAAATCAATGTTTTATCTTGCTGCAAAGGAAAATATAACTGATAACGTATAAAAAGACAAAGCCGGAAGATAGGCTTCCGGCTTTGTCTTTTTACTGTTGTACGGGAATGGGGAACTGATTATTTGGTCTTCTCCCAGTCGGCCAGGAACTTGGCAATGCCGACATCGGTCAACGGATGTTTTGCCAGTTGGGTTATGACCGCATAAGGGATGGTGCAGATATCGGCACCGATCAACCCGGCATTCAGCACATGCATGGGCGAGCGCACCGAGGCGACGATGATTTCGGTCGAGTAGCCGTAATTGTCGAAAATGGTCCGAATCTGTTCAACCCCTTCCATCCCTTCCTGACCGACATCGTCGAGGCGGCCGACAAAGGGGGAGACGTAGGTTGCGCCGGCTTTGGCGGCGAGCAGGGCCTGCAGGGGCGAAAAAATCAGGGTGACGTTGGTGTTGATCCCTTCGCTGCTGAACTGTTTGGTGGCCTTAAGACCCTCGGTGGTCATCGGGACTTTGATGACGATGTTGTCATTGATTCTGGCCAGCTCACGCCCTTCGCTGAGCATACCCGGCGCATCCAGAGCAATGACCTCGGCTGAAATAGGGCCGTCGACAAGGGCGGTGATTTCGGTGAGGACCTCTTTGAAGTCGCGGCCGCTTTTGGCGATCAGGCTGGGGTTGGTGGTGACTCCGTCAACCAGTCCCAAGTCGTGAGCAGCGCGGATTTCCTCAACTTCAGCGGTATCAATAAAAAACTTCATCTGAACGACTCCCTGTAAAAGGTTTAATGGCCTTGCGCGTCTTTAAATTTCTTCAGGCATTCTTTGGAGCAGAAATAGTACTCGCGGCCATGAAAGTTGGCTTTGATGGCATCGCTTTGCGGAAGGTAGGTTCCGCACTGCGGATCTTCAACCATGGTTTCTCCCTGGTTGGTACGATTGAGCGGTCGCCTGGATTTGCCGGAACGCAGCAGCAGTCCGGAAAAAAAGGAGTAGACGACGAATCCGAGCAGGGCCAGAAGCAGAAGTTTGATCATAAGATTACCATGCTTTGTGTAGACAATGAATTCCCTCTTCCGGGGGCAACTTATCAAGCAGCTCCAGCATTGAGCATTGTAACTGCGGATGCTGCAGCTGGGGGGCCAGATCGCAAAGCGGGCGCAGCACAAAGTGCCGCTCTGCCAGGCGGGGGTGCGGCAACGTCAACTGTTTGCTGTCCAGAACCTGATTGTCGACAAATAACAGATCAATGTCCAGAGGGCGCGGCCCCCAGTGAACGGTCCTGACCCTGCCGGACTCATGCTCCAGCTGCTGGCAAAACAGGAGCAGTTCAACGGCCGTTAATTCCGTAGCGATTTCGAGGACGGCATTCATGAAATCGGGTTGCCCCTGGGGGCCACCAACGGGTGGCGTAGAATACAGTGGGGAACTGGCTTTGAGCTGGACCCGTGGGTGTGCCGCCAGCTGTTGCCGGGCTCGCCGAAAATGGGTCAAGGGATGATCGATATTACCGCCGAGGCCGAGAAAAGCTCGACTCTGATTTCGCTCTGTCATAACCTGAGGCATTAAAGCACAAGCCGGGAAATAAAATCAATTTGCCAATCGCGGGGATGACATAAATGCAGTTGAATCTCACTCTGGGTGTGACCGATTTGCAGCGGAGCCAAATATTTTACAGCGAAATTCTCGAGCTGGAAGTCGACAGTCAGCCGGCGCACAACAGCCGGCCGGCATTTCTGCTGGTCAGATGCGGAGCAACCCGCCTTGTTTTGCAACCCCTGGCCGTCTTGGAAGCCCAGCATCCGGCCCTGTTGCAGAATCTCAGTCGCGATACCCTGGGGGTTGGTCTGCAACTGGAATTCAGCTGTCCGGATATGAGTGCGCTTTTGCACAGGCTGCAGGCGCGGCACTGGCCGATCCTCTATGAACTCGAAGATCAGGAACATCAGCGCCGCGAACTATGGTTGCACGATCCCGACGGCTACCTGCTGGTCTTGAACGAGGAGCAGGAGCCGGCCGGTCGCCGACCCTGAGTGCGGCTGGATTACGCGTACCCTTCCGGCTGACCGAGCATTCCGCGGGTGACCAGCACAATCCCTTTTTCCGTGATCCTGAAACCGTTTTTCCGATCCTCTTCCGGGTCATAGCCGATCACCATCCCTTCGGGGATTTCACAACCACGATCAAGGATGGCCCGTCTGATTTTGCAGTTTCGATGGATAACCACTTCCGGCAGGATGACCGCTTCGTCGACGGTCGAGAAGGAGTGGACCCGGACATTGGAAAAGAGCAGGGATTTATTAAGCCTGGAGCCGGAAATGATGCAGCCGCCGGCAACGGTCGAATCGACGGCCATGCCGCGGCGATCATCATCGTTGAAGACAAACTTGGCCGATGGCAGGTGCATCTGATAGGTCCAGATCGGCCAGTTGGGATTGTAGAGGTTCAGTTCGGGGGCCGGGGAGATCAACTCCATGTTGGCTTCCCAGAAGGCATCGAGGGTCCCGACGTCACGCCAGTAGGCACGTTCGCCAGTTTCCTGATCGCGGAAAGGATAGGCGTAGACGGCATGGTCCTTGATAATGGAGGGGATGATATTCTTGCCGAAGTCATGTTCGGACTCCGGGTTCTTACCGTCCCGGCGCAGATTCTCAAACAGAAAATCAGTATTGAAAATATAATTTCCCATGGAAGCCAGGGTCATGCCGGGCTTGCCAGGAATTTCCGCAGGGTGGGCCGGTTTTTCCTGAAAGCCGATAATCCGTAGATCCTCATCGATCTCCATCACTCCGAATGCGCCTGCCGCCTCTTCCACGGGGACTTCCAGGCAGGAGACCGTCATATCGGCTCCCGATTCCACGTGTGCCAGCAGCATGGAACGATAGTCCATGGTATAGACATGGTCGCCGGAAAGAACCAAGACGTACTTGGGACGTTCGGCGCGAATAATATCCAGATTCTGGTAAACCGCATCCGCCGTCCCCTGGTACCATTCATCGGAAAAGCGCTGGGATGCCGGCAGGACTTCGACAAACTCCCCCAATTCCTTTTTGAAATGACTCCAGCCCCGGACCAAGTGGCGGATCAGGGAGTGGGACTTGTATTGGGTCAGTACGCCGATTCGGCGGATCCCTGAATTGATGCAGTTGGAGAGGGGGAAATCGATGATCCGGTATTTGCCACCGATATAGACCGCCGGCTTGGCGCGCCAGTTGGTCAGTTCATACAGCCGTGATCCTCTGCCCCCGGCCAGAACGAGGGCAAAGGTATCTTTGACCAGGTGATCGACATAGCGGTAGACAATGTGACGGTCGGATTTGTTGGGCATGTTTTCTCCTTGCCGGGTGATAGAAACAGAACTGCAGTCAGCTGGAATGACTCTTTATCAGGTTGTTGAAAAAGTCCATCCTGGTTTTTTTCAAGCCCGGTAGAGAAAAGTGCCATTTTCTCCACCTTACAAAATCAATGACTTACAAGACGTTATTGATTTTGATCGCCCGTCCATGGGCTCAACAACCTGTTGTATAGTTAGTTGCCATCCGGAAACTCCGAAGGGCAACGGCTAAGTTTTCAGATTGGAAACGAGCAATTTTTCGTTGTGGCAAGGACATCAAGGGGTTGCGCGGAGGCGTAGTCCTTTACGCCGTACAAGAAAACCCGCAGATTGACACCGCCACAGCGGAAAAGGGCCGTTTCCGGATGAAAACTAGTTACATTAAAGATTAGTCGCTTTTATGTGTCCCGGCAACCGTTGTTCTGGGATTTTTCTCACTGGTTTGGGGCGGCTGAACGAGTGGCTGAAGCCCTCGGCGGGAGCAGGTGGCCTGGCTTATGCCGCTTTGCGATTGGTCAGGTAGACCCCGCAACTGACCAGAATCAGACCGGTCAGCAAGGACAGGGTCAGGGGTTCCCCAAGCAGCCAGACCGAGAGCATGACCCCGCTGACCGGGACAAAATTGATGAACTGCCCGGCTCTGGTCGAGCCGATTTTTTGAATCCCCTGATAATACCAGATAAACGCCAACACTGTTCCACACAGGCCCAGGTAAAACAGGCAGATCCAGGCGGATAAAGAATATTTGGGCAACTGCGCAAGCAGCCCTTCGTGCAGAGCGACCGGGCATAGCAGCACGGTGCCGACCAGGGAGGAATAGGTCACGGCTTCCAGTGGGGAAAAACCGCGCATGGCAATCCGCCCGACCAGCGAGTAAACCACCCAGCTGACCACGCAGCCGAAGATATACAGCTCTCCTTTGCCGATTCCTTGCGCAATAATTTGCTGCGGGTGGCCGTGGGTAATGACCACCAGCGCTCCGAAAATCGACAACAGGATTCCCGCAAGCTTCGGCAGGGTCAGCTTCTCGCCCAGTAGTAGAGCGGCGAACAGGGCAATGATGATCGGGTTGTTGGCAATGATCACCGCCGCCCGACTCGCTTCGATCAACTCCAACCCTTTAAAGAAAAAAGCGTTGTAGGAGAAAATTCCACTCAGTCCGAGCAGCAGGAGCGGGAGCCACTGATTTTTGCGGATTCGGGGCAGTCCGCCAGAGGTCCGCAGGCAGATCAACACCAGCGCAACGGAAGCGATACTGAAACGGATAAAGGCCGAAGAAAAGGGGGCCGCATAGCTGCCCAGCAAGCGCCCGGCAATAAATGTCCCCCCCCAGAATATGGCCATGAACAGCAGTTTGAGGTAGGTGGTCAGGGTTGAATCTGCAGGCATGGTCCAATAAGTCTCAAGCGGGTTTGAGGATAATGTCAGTGCCGGAGGTGTTTCCGCCTGTTCAGGCCGCTGACCGGGGAACCGATTTTCAGTTGAATTCCGGCCGGTTTTGCGGCTGCTTGCCCCAGCGTTCATGCAGAATCAGCGAGAACAGCAGCACTGCGCCACCGATGCTTAGTCGGAGCAGGTCGGCGTCGCGGTTCCAAATCAGCAGGTTGACCACGAGTCCGGCGGGAATCAGGGCATTGTTCATGATCGCCAAGGTTCCGGCATCGACCTTGGTGGCCCCTTTGTTCCAGAAGAAATAACCCAGCCCCGAGGCGATCACGCCCAGGTAGATGAGGATTTCCCATTGCAGCGGGGTGGTCGGCAGTTTGGCCGGGTTACCGAACAGCAGCCAGGTGATCACAGTGACAACCAGCGCGCCCAGATAGAAATAACCGAAGATTGCCCGCTGTGAAAGGATATTTTTTTCTTTTTCCAACAGCACCTTGTAGCCGACCTGGCCCAGGGCAAAACAGATGTTGGCGCCCTGGACCACCAGGAAACCGACAAAAACCTGCTCACCGATGCCGTTGTAACGGATGATTCCCGCCCCCAGCACTGCGAGCAGTGCTGTGACCAGATAGCGTGCGCTGAACCGCCCCTGCATGAGATCAAAGATCAGGGTGACATAGACCGGGGTCAGAATGGTGAAAATGAGGACTTCGGGGACGGTCAGGAGCAGGAACGACTGGTAGTAAAACACGTACATGCAGCCGAGCTGAATGGCGCCCAGGGCCATCATTTTGGCCGCTAGTTTGAGCGGAGCCGGGCGCAAAAACGGTAGAAAAATCAGCGCTGCCAGCGCAACCCGGGTGAGCACGGAAAAATACGCATCGACCTGGCCGGCCAGATAAACGCCGATCAGGCTGAAAGAAAATGCCCAAAGAATAGTGATAGCGCAAAGATAACCCATAATCCATTCATCCTTTGATACGTCTGCTGCAGGCCCAAAAAGCACAGAGCCCGAAAGATGTCGGATGGATGAATTGCTGACGGGCTCTGCTCATGATCATGCCCTGAGCGCTCTGTTTAGTCAACCCGGAGATTGTCAATGGTTGACGAATCAGATAATGCGGTCGCTATCAGCTCTCAAACGGTTTTCGCGGTGGCTTATTCGTCTTTGAGGCCGACCTCTTCGGCAGGGATAATTTCGGTTTCCGCCCTTGCCTGTTCCTGCCACAGCTTGATTCGGGGGTGATCCAGCACGGTCTGGACATACTGCCGGGCCAGGGTGGACAAAGGTGGATTGTAGCTGGCAAAACGCATGACAACAGGAGCGAACATGCAGTCGGCAATGGAAAATGTGCCGAACAGCCAGGGGCCTTGGGAACTGTGTTCGCGAAGACAGTCTGACCAGATTGCGTCGATCCGGTCAATGTCCCGTTGCAATTCCTCAGTCATGGCGACCTGGCGCTGGTGGGCTCTGCAGTTCATGGGCATCTGCCCCCGCAGAGCGAAAAAACCGGAATGCATCTCAGCACAGCAGGAGCGGGCTTTGGCCCTGGCGACGTGATCGCTGGGCCAGCCCTGGCCGGAGAGAAAGGTTTCGGAAATATATTCACAGATAGCCAGCGAGTCCCAGACCGTTATTTCCCCGTCCAGCAATACAGGAACCCGCCCAGCCGCGGAATACTGTCTGATCGCTGCGGCCGTGTCCGGGGTTGACAGTGGAATGCGGATTTCTTCAAACGGAAGGTCAAACCCTGCGAGCATAAACCAAGCCCGTAGCGACCATGAAGAGTAGTTTTTGTTGCCGATAACCAGTTTCACAGCGACCTCCAGTGGTTGGGGAATTTGTCTGGCACAGCCAGAACGAAGATATCAGTTTAGCATTTTTTGCTGATTTGAAAACGATCCTGATTCAACAGGGTCGGTCAATCCTATCTCATGGTTGATTTGTGGGTTGCGGATTGGGACCTGGCGGCAGCGGTTGGCCGAATTCCACCCGATTGCGGCCGCGGCTTTTGGCCAGATAAAGCGCCTTGTCAGCCCGGCTGATAATATCCCGCACCTTGTCGTCGGGCTGACTCAGGGCCAGACCGAAGCTGGCGGTTTTGTGGCCGACCGGGGAACTGTGATGGGCCTGGAGCGCCTGGCGCAGGTTCTCGGCCATTTCGAGTAGACCGTCGTGGTCGGTTTTGGGGCAGACAATCAGAAATTCCTCGCCGCCCCAGCGTCCGGTGGTATCTGTCTGGCGAGTCTTATTCGCCAGCAGCTCAGCCGTTTCTTTCAGGAATTGATCGCCGACCTGATGGCCATGGGTGTCGTTGACTTCCTTGAAATGGTCCAGGTCCAGCAGGATCACGCCGAAAGGCATTCCGAAGCGTCGGAAGCGGGCCAGTTCATCCTCCAGAACTTCGTCGAGCTTATGGCGATTGGCCAGCCCGGTCAGCCGGTCGGTCAAGGCCAGGGTTTCAAGGATTTCCGCCTCTTTCTCCTTGATCTTTTCGCGCAATTCCAGGGCGACGAGATCTTTGGTCCGTTTGCCGAGTTCCTGGGTCATATTGCTGAAGTTATTGCTTAACCGGTCAATCTCCCTGATTCCGACCGTACCCGGCGGAGCGCTCTCAAAAGCGGCGCCGAGGCCACCGGTCAGCTTGGACAGGTTTTCGATCGGTTCCGCAATCCGGGCCGCCAGCCTGCTCGATTTATGCTGCAGGTAAAGGAAGAAGGCCGCATAAAAGAACAGCATTGCAACAATGGCGCCGATTCCGATCCGTTTACTCAGCGCATCAAGCGCATAGATCGGCGTAAAGATGGCTGACTTGTCAACCAGGGTGAGCAGCCGCCAGCCGGTCGCCGGGACGATCTCCTGGCTGACCAGGTACGGGGTCCCGGCAATCGTCAGTTCCGCCAGGTCGGCCCGGTTCAGAAACAACTCCTTGAGAGCTGCGTCAATGGGCAACTCCTGGTTGCTCAACAGGTTGTATTCGCCGCGCTGAGCCAGGACCGCCGTGTCCGCCAGAGGTGCCCCCTGGGTTTTCAGCGGCGGCAACCCGAGCAGTTCTGCCAGCTCGGCCGGGATCGCCAGGATCGAGCCATTCTCCTCAACCATGAATGCCTGCGCGTTCCAGGGCAGCTGGAGATCGAGGATCTGCTTGACAAAGACATCGAGGGTCACGTCGACACCGCTGACCCCTTCGAGGAAATCGCCCCGGTAGATGGGGACGACATTGGAAATCATCCAGCCCTGGCCGGCCGGATCCAGATAAACTCCGGTCCAGACCGGCAGCCGTTGCGGGTTGTGGCGGGCATCGGCCTGATAATAAAAGTTGAAGGCGGTCAGGTTGAGGGCCGGCCCGAACTGCTCGGGCGCATTGTCCAGAAACGGATAGATGCGGACCATATTGTCCCAGGTATTCAGATACGCCTGGGTAATGATCGGGCTGGTCTGCACCACGGAGATCAGGATGTCATCCAGCTTTTCACTGCACAGCGCCTTTTTTTTCTCAACGGTCCCAATGGGGGTTGAGGCCGAATAATACAGGCTGGCGCCGCCGTTGTTATTGGTTTTGTAATAGGCCCCGTTGCGGTGAACGGCAAACCTTGGGGTCCCGTTGGGAAGATAACAGCTGTCCGGGGTGGCAAAGAACTTTTCATGATCCCGCTGCAGGATGGCGGCATAGCGGGATACCTCCTGCAATTGGGTGTTGATAGTGTTGACCTCCCGGCGGGTTACGTCGCGAAGGTGTTGGCTGACTTCAGTGAACAGGGTTTGCTTGTTGTGCTCTGAGATATAGGCATTGATGCCGAAGTAAAGCAGCACCAGCGCCAGCTCGATCATCAGGATGGGAACCAGCGAACTGGTCAGCGCACTTCGATAAATAAGTCCCTGCAGGTTTTTTGAACTCATTCGAGGCATGCAGATCCTCATTGGTCCGGAGGTTGGCTGATTTCCCCGGCCTCTTGCAGACCGAGCCTGCCGTCGAAAGTCCGCAAACCTCGGTCCAGCCGGTCTCCTGACGGGACATGGGGAAATAAGCTGGCGAAAGCTTACCATTTATATCGGGTATTTTCAAAGAACTCTGCTGCCGATTGGCAGCAAAGGGGCTATGCCTTGTCGCAGGTCAGCAGGAGAGCGCCTGAATTATTCGACTTCGGGAAGAGAGATGGCCAGGACCGCTCCGGCGACTCCCAGCAGTGACAGCAGCAAAATAATGGTGCTGATGGACAAAACAGTACTGAGCGCACCGCTGAACCCCATGATCAGCAGGATGATGCCGATCATGGTATTACTGACCGAGACATAATCGGTCCGTTTGTTCCCTTCGGCCAGGTCGACCACGTAGGTTTTGCGACCGACCCGGACCCCCTGGTGGGCGATACTCAAAATGAAATAGACCGCAGGCAGCAGCCAGGGCAGGGCCAGCCAGCCGGGGTGGACACTGTCGATCAGGTAGACGCTGATCCCCAGAATCGCTGTCATGATCGCCGCGGCAATCATCACCTTACGGCTGGAGCGATCGGCGAACCGTCCCCAGAATGGTGCGGACAGCAGGCTGGCCGCACCGCTGGCCAGAATGAACAGGCCGAGCAGGGAGACCGGAGAGCCCAGGTTTTTCTGGGCCAGGACCACGTAATAAGGAGCGGTCAGTGCGGAACAGAGGAGCAGCGCACGGGTGATGACAAAGCGCCGGAACGGTTGGTCGCGGCGGAGAATATCAAGGCGTTTGATGGCTTCGACCAGGGCATTCCGGCCGCCCTCAGTGGCGCCGGGGAATTCTTTGATGCGGGCATAAACCAGCGCAGCGAGCAGCCACAGGGCTCCGGCAGCGATCAACATAACGGCGTAGTTGAGCGGGGTCAGCGCCTGGTTGGAGCTGAACAGAAACAGCAGCCCGAGGCCGACCGTCACCAGGCCGGAACTGCTGGCGGACCAGCCGGTGACCTGACCGCGGCGGGTTTTGGGGATGGTTTTGCCGATGACATCCTTGGACGCGACCGAGCTGAGCCCGCGGGCCAGACTGAACAGGGTGAGCAGGGCGATGATGCACCATCCCGCCAGCGCGCCCCGCAGGGTCCAGGCCACAATCCCGATACTGACCATGGCTGCTGCCTGAAGGATACTGCCGAATATCCAGACCCCTTTGCGGATCTCCTGTTTGCGGATGAAGCCTGCGATGACCAATTGGGGAAGCAGCGAGCCCGATTCACGAATCGGCACCAGGAAACCGATCAGGTATAAAGGGGCATGGATTGTTTCCATGACCCAGGGCAGAACGACTTTGGGATTGGCAACCGCATCTCCGAGTTGGCTGAAAAAATGGCTGAAAACCATCAGCAGAAAATTACCCGGGACAACCTGACAGGCCTCTTCACTGATGGAGTTACAAGCTCTGGCATCTTCTTCACCGACCAGTTTTTCGTAGAGACTTTGGGCGAGGTGCTGTTGTGTCATGGTGAAGCCCTCCATGTGTTTTGCCGTCGAGATGACCAGTTCTCATTACCCTCTTGGCTACTTAGTTTTCATCCGGAAACGGCCCTTTTCCGCTGTGGCGGTGTCGATCTGCGGGTTTTCTTGTGCGGCGTAAAGTACTACGCCTCCGCGCAACCCCTTGATTTCCTTGCCACAACGAAAAATTTCTCGTTTCCAATCTGAAAACTTAGCCGTTGCCCTTCGGAGTTTCCGGATGGCAACTACTTAATTAATTATAGCGACGATATCTTTTTAACATAATTTTGTGGGTAATGCGAAGGGGAGGGTGGACCGCAGAAACAATCGGGGGCAGGGGAACCCAGCAGCAAGAAGGCACCGGAAATGAGCCGGTGCGGCTGGGTTGGGACTTTTAAACAGCAGCTGTGCTGAAGGAGCAGGGGGTAACGGTGGGCTCCTTCAGGGGGCCTGGGGGAACAGTTACATGGCGTCTTTTGAAACATCCTCAGCGGTGACCCAAACCAGATTTTCTTCAAGCTGGCCGGCACGGATTTTCTGCTCTGCAATGGCCAGCAGGCTTGATTTGCTGGCCTGGAACTGAGACATCGGATCGGTCTCACCGTTGGCGGGGTCGATGGCGCGCAATGCTGCCAATGTCATACGACAGAAGATGCTTTCGTCGTCAACTTTGGCCCGGTAGGAAACACCGCCATCAGGGGACATGACAGCCGGGCCGCAAAAGAAAATGTTCATGGACTTCTCCTTGGAAATGGTCGATTGGATATCGCCACGGGGTGACTATTCATCATACATATCATAAAAAAAGATCAGATGAAAGCAGTCGTCTGAGCATCTTTATACCCTGGCCATGTTAGGCATTTATAAGCGGTCCGGCTAGATTACAGGCGGCGAAACTGCCGCCAGATTTCTGCCGGAACCTGATAGCATTCCTTGAGCCATTTTTCATTATCCTGAACGAAGCCGAGCGATTCCCGCTGGACAGCCAGCACCCAGAGCCGGGTGGCCGCGTCGACGCACAAATCATTTAATTGCGCGGCAGGCATATTTTCCTGCCGGGCCTGGCGAAAACGATTAAGCGCCGTTTCCAGTTTTTCCCCGGCCCGTCCCAGAGCGGAGGCTTTTTCCTGCATGATTTCAAGATCCTGTGGATTAAATTTTTTCGCCCACATGAATTGATGAACCTCTTTCCGTCTCAAGACAATCAGTCAGTGCGGTTGTAATGAATAATGCATAGTCGTTCTTGCGCTGGTCACTGCAAACCGCTTCGTGATGATGCCTGCTCCCGGTTTTATCGCGGCAATGAAAAGCTGAAGGTTGTCCCCTGCTCCTGCGAAGAATGAAAATTGACTTTTCCACCGAGGATTTTCTCACCGAAAAACTTCATTGAGAAGGTTCCGATCCCCCGCCCGGCCTGCTCTTTGGTGGAGAAATTCCGCTGAAAAATACGCCGGGCAACCTCTGCTGGGATCATTTGATCGTTCCAGACATGAAAGGTCAGGCGTTTGGGGTCCGCCAGTGACCAGATGCGGACCGATCCCGCTGACTCCGTGGCTTCCAGGGCATTGGTGACCATGTTGCACAGGACCCGTGATAATAAGGAACTATCCGTGATCACCACGGCGTCCGCGGCTGCTTCGGTAAACTGAAGAGACTTGCCCTGGGCCGCCGGGTGGGTGGAAAAAAAGTTTTTTAATTCCTTAAACACCTCTGCTGCGGATATCCTGTGGTGCAGGGGCTGGTAGCTGCAGGATTCGGTTTGGGTCAGACAACGCTGAATGGCGATTTCTTTATGCAGGCGAACGGCTGCCTGGTGCAGATTTTTGGCCAGGGGAATCGGCGTTTGCCTGACCAGGAGTTCGCTGGCGCCTTCCAGGGCCGCCAGCATATTATTGATATCGTGAAAAAAGGTCCGTTCCAGGGCGGCCCGCTGTTGCTGCAGGGTGACATCCTGAAGGAACAGTAAAAGGAACCTTTCCCCGTCGATCAGGATCGGTTGGGAGCGGACCTGCAGCGCAAGATCGATCTCCTCATCGCCTTTTCGGGTTGTCAGCGCGCAGATTCTTTCCACCGGTTTATTCTGCTCCAGACTGGAAACGATGGCGATGGCCGCCCCACAACTCGAACACATCCTGGTGGTTCCGCAGCAGGCGGATTCCTCCTGCACGTAAGTGCATTGCAGGGCTTCGCCCGGTCGCAGGCCCAGGGCTTCGTCAGCGGACTCAAGGTTGAGCATTTGCAACAAAGAGTCGTTGACCGCCACAATCTGCCGTTGTTCGTTCAGGACTGCGAGCAGACCGTTGATGGAATAGAGCAGGCCACTGACCACCGGGTGTGCGCTGAGAATTTCAATTTGCGCCGCCAGTTTTTTTGAGCCCGTTTTGGCGGCCGGAGCGAAAAAACTCTTCATAGCATTCTCCCTCGGTAAAAGGACATGCCCGGGCAGAGTTGCCGAGAAGCATTATCCTGCCGTCACCCCTGGTGTTTGAGCGTCAGGAGCGCGCCGGCCGGGATGGGCATAGGAGCGGGTGACGAGGCGATCTTGCGGCCAGTCAAAAAAACAAAAAACCGCCCCTGCTTTGTTCAGCAGGCTGCGGTTTGGCAAATGTTTCTCAAAACTGGTCTCTTCATGGCATCCCCCATTCTCAAAAATTACTGCAAAAGCCGCTAAAGATCAAGAATGGGCGATCCGCCAGTCGTCCAGCGGGACCAGGGCCTGGCTTGGCTATGGTGTAGAAGCGACTGTAACAAAAAGTAGTCAAGATCAAACAGACAGGAAAGATCCTTCCGCAGTAAACTACCGCTTCGCGGAGCTGAAGCTAAGGCTCGCTGTTTTCCCGGCGAGGATAACGAAAGGGTAGCATGCCCATGTGGCGTAAATATTTTTTAGGGTTTATCTTCTGTCTGCTGACGACCCCGGTTTGGGCCGGGACCGCTGAAATCAGTTTTAACGACAGCAGTTTTCAGTTCCTGTACGAATACCTTTTTCAGCATCAGAATGATAACGCTGATGCTCCCCCTGCGGCACCGGAAGAGGCCTTACCCGAGCTGTTCAGCGGCCACTACGGACTCGTTATCGCCAATGCACGCTACCTACACAACGATGATAAGGATATCGAAATGTTCAGCGGCGGACTGGACCTGGCCGGCCAGCCTTTTATCGATAACCCGACCTTGCAAATGCGTATCGGAGCGAAGCTCTATACCGGAAAAGCCAATGGAAAAGTCGATTTTCTGAACATCGCCATCGCTTTGCGCGGCGAGTATGTCATTCCGGACACCGAGCGGATGGGGATATCGGTCGGTTTCAACTATGCACCCAAAGTTTTTTCCTTTGGGGATTCAGCTCACCTGATGGAAACTGAAGTTCGTTTGAGTTATGCTCTTTTTCCCCGCTTGAATGCCTTTATCAGCTATCAGAACATTCGTTGCGACCTGGTTGATGATGAGCGGGTCGGCGTTGATAATTCCGTACGGCTCGGGTTTTCCGGACTGTTCTGAGGGTACGCTTATGGGGCCGGGACGTCGTTGCAGGACGGCGGATAAAAAACGGCCAGCCACAGGGTCAGTTGTGCTGGATCGGTGCGGCTGACCCGGTGCTTGACATGCGCCGGCAGCAGCAGATAATCACCTCGTTTCAGCTCCTGCTCACGACCGTCTGCAAACTGAATCGTGGCCGAGCCCTCCAGCACCATGACCCATTCGTGCTCTTCCTGGTCGTACCAGCCGGACGCCGGCGAACTGTGCCCCCTGGAGACAATCCTTTCAATGCGCACCATTTTGGAGTGAACCAGCTCCAGGAACTCTTCTTCCGCCAGCTCAACCGGTAACTTGTCAAAAATATTGCCTAGCATAACATGTCCTGACGGTTTGGAAGCCGCTCACCCCCGGCTGTTGATCAAGCTGGCCAAGTCCTTCCGACTGCGCATCCCCAGCTTATCATAAACCCGCTTCATGTAGGTTTTGACCGATGATTCCGAAATATCCAGCTGGCTGGCGATGTCCCGGTAGGTCGTCCCGTTCAAACTGTGCTGGAGAACCAGACATTCCCGGTCGGACAGTTGCAGCCGGATGCTGTCGGGAAGGGTGATCTGCACAGGTTCGGGCTGGGCAACCGGCTGGGACGGACTCTGCTCGGCAAACCATTGTTGAATGCGCCAGCGGTAATAGTAAAGGCTCAATGCGGCCAGGTTCAGGCAGATCAGCCCGGTTAGGGCGATGCTGCCGGCGTATTGCTGCAGGCTGGCGCCGAGCAGCTGCCCACCGCTGACGCCGAGACACAGGGTTGCCAGGCCGAAACCGAAAGCGCGAATCGGTTCGTTAAAGGAGAGCAGATAGACAATAAGAAACAGGTCGATGATCCCCTGACCCGCCTGCATACTGAACATGGCACAATTCACCGCCAGCGGTTGCCGGGTCTGCAGCAGGATAAAGGACAGCATGGCCAGCAGGATTCCACCCATCAGGGAGAGTTCGCGGCTGCTCTTGACCAGCCTTGCGCTGGCGCTGACCGTCCCAATGTAGAAAAACAATTCCAGACCCGGGAGCACGGCCTGATCAAGATAAGCCGGGTACATAAAGCTGTACATCAGGCCGCCGACCAGATGAAAGAGCAGAATAAAGGGCAGAAACAGCCAGAGTTCTCCCAGGGCGGATTTTCTTTTTTGCAACGACTGGGCAGGCAGTGCTTTTGGTTTCAGCAGCAGACTGAGCAGGGGCAGGCTGAGGAGCGCGAAGAACCAAGGTGAGTTCTGTGCTTGAGTCAGCAGGGCAAACAGCACCAGATTGGCCCCGACCAGACCACTTGCTGCATGGCCGACAGGGGTGGCCGACTGCCGCAGGCGAGCGCAGGCCGCAACCGCCACCAGGGCCCCGCTGAATCCCAAGAGCATTCCGATCCAGGGGAGCGCCGTGCCGAAAAACGGCAGTAGACTGGTCAACAGGACCGTAAGAACAGCCCCGTAGGGGAGGAGCCGCTCCAGTTGCACCTTTGAACAGCGATAACCGAGCAGAAACAGGCCCAACACATGGGGCAGCAGAAAATAGAATGACAGCGCCGGCAGCCCGTTTGCAGAAAGCAGTGGGCCATCCATGGGAACGGCCAGAAGCCAGGTGACAAAGGCGGCAAAGGAAAAAACTGGAGAGCAGTGTCTGGCAGTCATAATTGGCATCGTGGTTGATGTATATTCAGTATTTTTCTGTCTTTTTTAGTGGAAAGTTGACAAAAAGTCGACTTTATTTTCCCCTATATTAATGTTTGTTTAGGTCTCAATACAAAACCGACAGGTGAAAGGAGATCTGAACATGCTGAAGAGGGGTTACAGGTTGTTTATTTTAGGTCTGGTGTTGTTGTTGGCCGGACTGTTGGGGTGTGACGGTGATGACAACCACACCAGGGACAGTGCTGGCGAAGGGGATTCCAACCTTTCCACGGTCACCGCGGGGGTGGCGGTCGACCCTTACATCATCGGCGCGCTCTTTTTTGAGGACAAGAACAATAATGGTCTTCAGGATGAGGGGGAACAACTCTCCACCGTCACTGATGAAAACGGTTATTTCAGCTTTGCCGAGCCGCTCACTATTGGCAGTACGCTGGTGATGAAAGATCCCGGCACTCATCAGGGCCTGCCCTTCACCCTGATTCTGAAACGCCAGATCAATGCCGAGGACGCTGGCCAGGTGGTTGTTTCACCGCTGACCACTTTATTGGCCGCGGGATTGAGTGCCGATGAACTGCTGACCTTGTTGAGCGATGCCGGGCTGCCTTGGGCCGCCCAATTGCAGCCGGCTGATCTGTCCAGCGACCCGCTGGCGGCCATAACCGGCCTCTCCGCCGGCCAACTGACCGATGACGACCTCGCCCTGCTGCGCACCGATTTCGTCGCCTATTCCGTCATGGAATTCATGAATCGTTTTTCGCCCCGGGAGCTGACTGCGGAGCGTATTGCCGCCGCCCTGGACAGCGAAGATTTTTCCCAACTGCTCTTTGACACCGTCGAACTGCTCTGCAGTAAGAGCATGCTCGAAGACGCGGATTTGGACCTGGCCGGACGGGCCGCCGGAATGCCGGCGCTGACCATGGATGATCTGGCAACGACCATCCCCGCTATTCTCTATTGGTGGACCGGGCAATTTTATGAGGATCTGATCAACAATCGCTATGATTTCCCGGTCATTGACGATATTGCCGAGCAACTGGGCAGCTTTGTCCTGGCTTTGGCCCCCTATAATTATGCCTTGCACCGGTTGGACAATCCGGCCGTGACTCCGGCCGATTTTCTGGCCGCCGAGCTGCTCCCCCTGGCCGCCGATTCCTACGTGATGCTGGCCAATGACGGCAGTCAGGGTGTTCGCCTGGTCAGCAACGAGATTTCTCTGACGGATGAAACCTTCCAGGATCGCTCTTATGTTTTCGGTGGAGCTGTGCTGCACTTCTCCGCAACCGGTGACTGGAGGGCAATATCCGCTGAGGATGGTGTCGTCGATCTACAGCAGGGAACCTGGTCCCGAACGGGCAACGATGTACAGTTGGTTGATAATACTGACAGTGCTGCCTATACTCTGACCCTGGTCGGCGAGTGGCCCGAGTATCTGCGGTTTATGACGACCGATCCGGTTTTGGGGGACGAACGAAGCGGGGTTATGAATCTACCGCTGGCAAAAGTCCGTCAGTTTGACAGTAGCGATCTGGCCGGGCGGACCTTTTTGATTGATGACGACGATTGTCTGGGAGCGACGGATTTTTGCGGCGGGCGGGTCGTCTTTGGTGCTTACGATGCCGAAAATGGTTTAGGAACGGCGACCCTGTATATGTTTGACGCCGATAACACCGCTCCGGTCGTCGCTGACTGGCGTTTTGCCGAGGATGATGCCGTTGTTATCGAGACGGCGGATGAAACCAGTGAGCTGTATTTTTACGGGGATGATGGAAACGTCGTCGTGGTGACCTCTCAGGGTGATACCGTCATTGACGTTGCGGGCGAAAAAATGTTTCCGCCTGACATTCCTGAAGCGATCGGCAGCGGGGTTTATACGGTTGCCTCAACCGTTGGCGAAGAACTGACCCTGTACGCCGGCAATCAGTACAGCTGGAATGATGGGACCCAGGTAGAAAGCGGAACCTTGAACTATGACAGTGCGACCGGCGAACTGACCCTGTCCAGCGGCGAAGCCGTGAGCGTCCGAATCTGGTTCTATGGGGTGGCCGGTGAGACGGCGACGGAATTCCCCTTTTATTACGAGGATTATGACGGGGGAACCGTCGTTGCCTCGGGTTTCGATAAATTGATTTATAAAGAAGCGGCTCCCGTTCAGACCGCGAATCTGGCTTTGAATAAATCGGTCAGCGCCCTGACCAATACCCAGCAGGGACTTCCTGAATATGTGACCGATGGCGACGTCAATACCTGGTGGTATAGCTATCAGGGCGTCAACAACAGCTGCCAGTTTGTCGTTGATCTGGGGGCTGAGTACAGCATCGGTGAGGTTGTCCTGGGGGTTCTGCAGACCGAAGAGATGACTCTTGAATCCTCCGTTGATGGAACGGATTGGACGACGCGACATCAGCAGAGCGGGCTTTGGTTGACGACGACCGACCCTGTCCTGTCTTTCCCGGTACCGTTTTCGGCCCGCTATCTGCGCTATACTGGACACAACGCACAAACGGCCTGGATCGGGATGAAAGAAATAGAGGTGTTCGCTCCGTAACCACGCGGTGGTAAAACGGGCCCGGCAAAAGCCGGGAGGACTGTGCCAGCGGGCAGACACCGCCACTCCGGTAGCGGTGTCTGCCCGCGATCTTATCTCTTGGTTGCGATCACACTGATCAGACCCTGATCGTTGCTCATTTCGATGGACTTGAAGCCGGCTCCGGACAGCTGCTCAAGCACCCAATCCGGGGATAGCCTGAGCTTGCGGTAAAAGCTTTTGTGGCATGTCCACTGCTCATTCTCCTTCTTATAAACCAGGTCGTGGACCTTGACCGTTTCCGGTTCATATTCGAGAAAGCAGGTCATGATGCTGCTGTTGTCACTTTTGACGGGGATAAAGCGTTCAAGAGCTGACAGTTCAAAGCTCAGGTCCCTAAATGTAGCGATAAAGCGGCCGTTTTTTTCCAATGCAGTGAAAATTTTTCGGAACAGTTCGCAGACCGTTGCCTTGGAATCGAGATGCAGCAGGGTATCGGTCATGCAGACGATCAGTTCCGCCGAAGTCGTTAGGTGCCGGTCGAACTGAACCAGGTCGTCATTGATGATAGTGATGCTCAGGTCATCGGCGTGATCGGCTAGTAGATTGAGCAGCTTTTGACTATGATCGATGGCCGTGACCGTAAAACCTGTCCGGGCCAGGGGGATGGACTGAAAGCCGCAGCCCGCGCCGAGATCAATCGCGATCCCGGAAGAGACCGGCTTGATGTCATGCCGGCTGAGAAAAGCGCTGTTTTGAGCAAGGGCGTTGGAAAAACCGCCAAACATCCAGACGTAAACGTCCGCCAGTACCTCTTCATAATGTTGTTTGACTGTTGCCATTTTCTTCTCCGGTCAAAATTAATCGTCTATCGGGGTAAACCAAAGACCCTTCGACAAGGTGTTGCGAACCGGGCAATTCTCTATTGCTGCCAGCAGGGTCTGCTGTTCCGGTTCTGATAAGGAATCGGGAAAGACAACGCTGTAACCAAATGTCGAGCGATCCGGTGAACTGCGATCAAGGGAAACCGAAACCCTGACTTGGGAAAGAGCAATTCCCATCTGCTGGGCGGTCATGCGCAGTGTTATGTTCATGCAGCTGGCCAGCGCCGCTTCCAGCAAATCGTGCGGGCGAAACCCTTGATTGCTGCCGCCTTTGTCGCTGGTGGTGTCTGCTATACCTTCTTGTTCACCATTGGTGAAGAAAGTCAGAAAATCCTGATTTTGGCTCTCTGCCTGAATCATGGAACACCTCTAAACCTGACAAAAAATTATTACAAAAACAAATTTTGTGACAACGACGGAGATATCCGGCCGCGTGCAGCAGACCGCCGGCTTTTCGTCGCGCCTGATACATATAAAAATTTATCCATGCATATTTATTTTGGTTGCAGATAAATGCCAGCGCTATACTAGCGCGCGTTCCGTTCATTGCAAACGGATTTTTCGGTTGGGTTGGCCATGGATTCCTTTTTCCCTTTTTTACAAACACATCTGCTGCAGTTTCTTTTTACCTGTATTATCGCTTTTGCCGCTGCGGTCATGGGGGGGATCTCGGGGTTCGGTACCGGCTTGATCCTGCCGGTCTTCTTGAGTCCGGTTGTCGGGGTCGCGAATGTTATTCCGGTCATGGCGGTTGCCATGCTGTTAAATAACGGAAGCCGGGCTCTGGCCTTCAGGGAGGCAATCAAGTGGGATCATGTGCGTCGTCTCCTGGTGTTTGGTTTACCGGGGTGCGCACTGGGGGCTTATGGCTATACTCTCCTGAAAGCCGATTGGATTGCTTTTGCCCTGGGTTGCTTTTTGTTGCTCAGTCTTCCTTTGCGAAGACGATTGCGGAGGGCCGCTTTTCAGCTGCGGGCACCTGGAGAAATTTTCGCCGGCGGATTATTCGGCGTGATCAACGGTGGAATGACCGGGACCGGGGTGTTCCTGATTTCCCTGTTACTGGCCGCTGGAGTGCAGGGTGCTGCACTGATTGCCACTGATGCGATTCTGGCCGTGATCATGAGTGCGGTCAAAGTCGTTTTGTTCGGCCGCTTTGCCAGCCTGGACCTGCTGATGCTCTGCATCGGTCTGCTGGTTGGTGCCGCGACGATTCCGGGAGCTTATCTGGCCCGCTATTGTCTGGGGAAAATATCACTCCGGGTTCATGCCTGGTTGATGGAGGGGATTGTGCTGGTCGGTGCGATGACCTTTCTCTGGCAAGCTTTTCATTGACCTCCCGGTGGTTTGACAGGGGTGCTGTGAACATTGAATAATAATTTTCCGGCATAACCGATTTTTTTACATCCAGCCCGAAAGCCGTATTCCATGACTCAGCAGAAACCCATCGTTGCCGATTTTCACATCCACTCTCATTATTCACGCGCGACCAGCAAACAGTTGACCCCGGAATATCTGGACTACTGGGCTCGTATCAAGGGGATTCATGTGGTCGGCACCGGCGACCTGACCCATCCGGGCTGGCTGGCCGAGTTGAAAGAGAAACTGGAGCCGGCCGAGGCGGGACTGTTTCGACTCAAACCGGCTTATCGGGGTGTGCCCGAGGAACAGGACTGCCCGGCGCCTGAAGGTCAAGTCCGTTTTCTGCTCAGTGGAGAAATCAGCAATATCTATAAAAAAGACGGCCAGGTCCGCAAGGTCCACAACCTGGTCTGTGCCCCTGATTTTGCCAGTGTTGAGACCATTCAGGACAAACTGGAGCGGATCGGCAATATCACCGCGGATGGCCGTCCCATTCTCGGCCTTGATTCAAAGGATCTGTTTGAGCTGTGCCTGAACAGCTCTGAGCAGATCATGTTCATCCCGGCGCATATCTGGACGCCGTGGTTTTCAGTGTTGGGGGCAAAATCAGGATTTGACAGTTTGCGCGCCTGTTTTGGCGAGCTGGCCCCGCTGTTGGCCGGCGTGGAAATGGGTCTGTCCACCGACCCGGCCATCAACTGGATGTGTTCCTTTCTGGATGATTTCACCCTGCTGGCCAATTCCGATGCCCATTCGCCGGAAAAGCTGGGCCGCAACGCCAATCTGCTGGCCACCGAACTGAGCTACGCGGCCATCCGTAGCGCCGTTGCCAGCGGCGGGGAGGAATTTCTCGGCACCATCTCCTTTTTCCCTCAGGAAGGGAAGTATCATTTTGACGGCCACCGTAAATGCGGGGTCTGCCTCGATCCGGTGGCCACCTTGCGCAACAACGGAATTTGCCCGCACTGCGGCAAACCGGTCACCGTCGGTGTGGCCAATCGGGTGGTGCAACTGTCCGACCGGGCCGATATCCTGCAGCGCCCCAACCGGAAACCCTTTCATTCGCTGATTCCCCTCAAAGAGATTTTTGGGGAATTGCTGGGGGTCGGGGTAAACAGCAAAAAGGTCAGCCAGGTCTATCAAGAGGCAATCCGCAAATGGGGAACGGAGCTTTCCATTCTTATGGACCTGCCTGTGGATGTCGTTGAACGCGAAGGGGATGCGCTGTTGGCTGAAGCTTTGCGGCGGATGCGGGCCGGAGAGATACTGATTCAGGAAGGATATGACGGCGAGTATGGCAGTATCCGGGTTTTTGCTGCCGGGGAAAAGGAGCGGTTTTCCGCCCAAAACAGCCTGTTCATGGGGGCTGCCGACGGCTCAGCCAAACGCAAGCGCGCCCTGCTGACCTTTGACCTGAATGAGTACCGGCAGCTGGTTGAACAACGGGACGAACAGAATGAAACCGCTGCCGGGCAGCCGGCAGCTTCCGTTGCCAAACCGACGGCGGAGTTTGTCTTTAATGCCGAACAGCTGGCGGCGGTGGAGCACGCAGCAGGACCGGCCCTGATCCTGGCCGGTCCCGGGACCGGCAAAACCCGGGTGCTGGTCAACCGCATCCAGCGGCTGATTGACAGTGGAACCGCTCCGGCAGAGAGCCTTCTGGCCATCACCTTTACGAATAAGGCGGCGCAGGAGATGCGCGAACGCCTCAACCTGCTGCTGGGACCTGTTGCCCAAGCAATCACGGTTGCCACTTTCCATGCTTTTGGGTTGCAGGTTCTGCGTGACCAGCTGGTTCAAACCGGCCGCAGCGCGGATTTTTCTCTGCTTGATGAGGAGGACAAGGAACTCATCGCCCGCCATCACCTGGGGTGGGATAAAAACCTGCTCAAAGAGCGGCTGGCCTTGATCAGCCAGGTCAAACAATTGCAGGTTGAGCTGCCCGGCGCTCAGGAAGAGCCGTGGTTCAAGGACTGGCAGGAGGTCTTACGCGAACAGAACCTGTTCGATCTCGATGACCTGCTTTACCAGCCCTTACAGTTGTTTGCTGCTGAGCCGGAACTCCTTGACCAGTATCGTAAACGTTTTTCCTGGCTGCTGGTGGACGAATACCAGGACGTGAATCGCGTCCAGTACGCCTTGATCCGTCAGCTGGCACCGTGCGCAGATTCCAACCTGTTTGCCATTGGTGATCCCAATCAGGCGATCTACGGATTTCGCGGAGCCGATATTCAGTACATCCAGCAGTTTTCCACGGACTATCCGCAGGCCGCGGTTTATCAGCTGAGTCAAAGCTACCGCTGCCCAGATCCGGTGATCAGGGCCTCCGGCCATGTTCTGCGCAAACCGGGAGAATCTGCGGAGGTGGGCTTTTTGTCAGGAGTGCCGTCGCAGGTCAAGATCAATATCGATCATCATCGCAGTGACAAGAGCGAGGCGGAATTCGTAGCCCGCACCATTGAGCAATTGCTGGGCGGCATGAGCTTTTTTTCCATTGATTCCGCCGTGACCAGTGGCCATGCGCAGGGAGAAATCGGCGGCCTGGCGGAGATTGCCATCCTCTGCCGGCTGGGCCGACAAATGGAGGTGCTGGAGAAAGCGCTGCAGGATCACCATATTCCATACCGCGTGGTCGGCGAAGCGCCGTTTTTCCGCCGTGAGCCGGTCAAATCGATTCTGCAGCAATGTCAGGCGGTTCGTCAGCCCGACCACCCATTTCTGCACCGGCAGGTTGTGGAGCGTTTCGCTCTCAGCGAACAACAACTGCAGCAATGGGGGCAATTGAACGACTCGCGTGACCTGGTCACCGCTGTGGTCGCGGCCCGGGCGGACGGCTCCAGCCTGTTGGAAGACCCCGCCATCCGTCGGCTGCTGGAATTGTGCGGCGAATATCCGCAACCACAACGGTTGCTTGACTACCTGGCGCTGGGGATGGCGGCCGATGATTACAGTTCCAGGAGCGAGGCCGTGGCGTTGATGACCCTGCATGCTTCAAAGGGATTGGAATTCGATGCCGTGTTTATTCCCGGTTGCGAACAGGGATTGCTCCCCTATGCGCTGTTTGAAACGCAGCGGGCTGATGTGGCTGAGGAGCAACGGCTGCTTTATGTCGGAATGACCCGCGCTAAAAAACGCCTGTTTCTCTCCCACGCGGACAGCCGTTTTCTTCTTGGAAAAGAGTACCAGCTGCCGCGCAGCCCGTTTCTGGACCGGATTGAGTTGGAGTTGTTGGCCCAAACCCACCAGGAGAGCAAACGGAAGCAGCAGCCCGCGGCTGAACAGTTGTCGCTGCTCTGATGAAAGGTTGGCAATAAAAAGCGGATTCCCAGGGGGACGAAAGTCCTCAAAATGGACCCATTCAGTCGGCAATGCGGATGCTGGCCCACTCGGTGCGCGGGATATACATGTACTTCACCTTTTCACAGCCATCGCATTTGACCGGAACCTGAATCAGGCCTGGGTCATAGGGGACCGGTTTGGCCGGGGCATTGTCGATGAGCAACTCATGGCCGCACTGATCGCAGGCCAGCCCGGTTCTTTTCCGTTCCTGCTTGCGTTTTTCGAGGACAGCATCATTGTGTTGGGACAGGGTCTTCATGGGGACTCCTTGTTGTTCTGCGGATGAGAGGACATTATACACAACTTGTCTGCAGTGGTGGGGGAGGTTGTTTCACCCCCATCCCGGCCTTCCCCCATCAAAGGGGGAAGGAGATATCTTCTTTCGCCAGTAGGCAGGCTAAGTAACCGAGCAAAACCGTCGGGTCTCGGCCCGACAGCCGACCTCCTTTTTTTGATCGCAAATAAAAAGGAGGCAAAAAAAACTCTTTTGATTTCTCGGGATGAGCGGCTCTGTTGTGATTTATCGTGGGTCGCGCTGAGAGCGGCTTCGTGGCCTGGGATTGAGACGGAGACCTCACTCGCCTTAGAAATATTGCTATGTGGGAACCGAAGCGGCGCAGCATGAGCCCCGAAAAAGGCAAGCCTTTTGGCGGGGCAACGAAGTCTCTGGGGAGATTGCGCTGCGTTTCAATGTGAATAGCGGCCTTCCAAATGAGAAAAGACAAAAGGTGCATCAATTCGGCTACCGTACCAATCCCGCAGCCCCTACCTCCGCCAGTACGAGAAGCCTCGCTTCTCGTCGGGCGCATTTGACGACGGTGCGGTCAGTAGCGACCACGATCCGTGCATAAATGTAACGGTAACCAACCCTGCCGAATCAGCATTAAACAATGCGCAGCTATTTCATTCCCGGAACAAACGAAACTCCCGAGCAATCAAAGGCCATTTTTTGCCTTCTTTTTGTGGGCCTGGACAAAAAGAAGGGCGGCAGCGGGGCCGCGACCCCGCGACCTTGATCAACTCAGGTCCCTTCCAACAGCGCAGAGATCTCCTGCCTGCGGGCTGTTGCATCAGCTTCCCCGACTTTCAGCATTTGCCGGATATAGCGCGGGTCGAACATCACCATGCTCAACCAGTCCGGGCTGCCTGTTTTATGGGTCCCGATGCCGCGGACCAGGTAACGAAACAGCCTTGGCAGATCCTGCTCGAATTGCCCGGAGAGCCTGCCGATGTCGCAGGATGGGCGGGACAGGAAGAGTTCTACTCGGCTTGGTCCAGGGTCCGAACCCGGAGGGATTTTACTGAGCAGGCGGTTGACCATTTCGAGAGAATGGGCATCCTGATCGAGCACATCCAGGAATATCGCATTCATTAAGACGCCGATAATCTGGGCCGGTGGCGGGTAGCCCTGGATAACCGGTGTGTCGGCCTCAGACAGTGAGCGCTGATAGCGGGTCGAGATGGCCAGAATCCTTTTCCCGCCCAGATGTAAGGACGGTGCAAAGGGTGCAGCCTGGCGGATGCCACCATCGCCGAACCACGCATTGCCGATCTGAACCGCCGGGAAAAACAGTGGCAACGCGGCCGAGGCCATGATGTGGGCAACGGATATTTCGGTGCGGACGCTCCGGCGATGCGGCCGTTCCCACAGGGTGATGTCTTTTCCCTGCACCCAGGTGACCGACTGTCCGGTGCCGTAGTTGGTCCCGGTAATGGCCAGGGCCTTCAGTTTTCCCTGGCGCAAGTTTTCGCCAATGCCTGACATACTCCCGGCGGGAGCGAGGCTCTGTCGCAACAGCTGATGGAGAGGGGTGGTATCAACCAGCCCACGGACTCCAGGGGTAATTCCGAGCCCGCCGAAGAGCAGATTTGTGCCCCAGCCCAGCACGTTTTTGCTCAGACTCCAGCTGTCCGCACGGAATACCTGATCAAGGGTGAGGCCGCACCACAGCTCGGCCAGGTCAGCCACTGCTTCGGCAAAGCTTCCGGTGTGGTTCGCGAGGAAGGCGGCATTGATCGCCCCGGCGGAAACGCCGGTCAGGATCGGGATATTAAGATCGGGTTTGAACTTGGCAAGGGAGAGCAGAAAACCAACCTGGTAAGCGGCACGAGCGCCGCCACCACTCAGTACCAGGGCGAGATCGTTGTTTGCGTTCATGCGATCCTCCTTGCCTGAGAAGATTCTCCGGTCACCGATTGGAAACTGTTGTTCTTAAGCTCTTATCCCTGTGGATTTAATCCCCTGTCGCTTACGGAGAGGAGCCTGGTCGCCATCAGCCGTCAAGTCCAGGCGGAAACATCCAGGGCGGATTTTATTGCTCCAGTGCGCTCCTTCAAAACTATGGACTTTCAGATCCTATGAATTGAGTCCTTCCCCCTTGATGGGGGAAGGTTAGGATGGGGGTGGAAATGCCGGCCTGTTTCCCCCCTCACCCCAACCCTCTCCCACGAGGGAAGAGGGAGCTATTTTAGGGGCTTTCAGTGCATAGTGGTTTATTCAAAGACCGAATGCGGTTGGTCCGTCGTTTTTCACAGACCGCGGCCGGTCGCTAAAAAATGAGCCCAGTCCGCGCGGTTGCGTTTTTGCGCCAGGGCGACCGCCTTCTGGTAATCATAAGCCACTTTGATATGTTGCACGCTCCAGCCCTGGCCGCAATTTTCGATCATGGCATAAGTAGTATGGGGGCTGAAACTCTGCATGGAATGGCGTACCGGAGTGTCATCGGTATAGGCTGGCAAACCGACACTCCCCGGATTGACAATCAATTGCCCGCTACTGGTGAACACCGCTCTGGCAATATGGGTATGGCCGCAAAGGATGACTTTTTCCTTGTGCCCGTTTAAAAGGTGCAGGATCTCCGGATCGGATCGCAAACCGGGCAAACCGCTCTCAACGGACTCCAGCAGATAGGTCATGTCATCGTTGGGAGAGCCATGACAGAGATAAATTTCGTCTGTTACGCGACTTTCGCCGGGCAGGCTTTTCAGCCATTCCACGGATTCTGCTCCCAACTCCTCCAGAATAAACTTGAGGGTTGGGTTGGCTTCGATCTCGGCTTGGGTTGCGGCAACGATCTGCCGGTCCTGATTGCCGGCGATGGTGACAAAATCGTATTCCTGCAGCAAATCATAGGTTGCCCGCGGAGCAATCGGCCCATAAAGAATATCGCCAAGATTGACGGTTATATCGGCATTGCGCTGTTTGATGTCCGAAATGACGGCTTCAAGTGCGAACAGGTTACTGTGGATATCGGATAAGATGGCGATGCGCACGGGGTCCTCTGCGGTTCGTGTCCGGGGCTGGTTAATTCAATCCATTTATGCCGGTTCTTTCGGCTGCCAACAGGGTAGCGGCTGGTCAGTTTGCGGCCGGGCCGGGAAGCAGCGATGCGTCTTGACAGCCATGAAACTGGAGCGGTTAGCACCGCAAAGACCTGGGACAGTCCCGGTTTTGCTTACAGCTGCTCTTAAACGAGCGCCATTCCACTACTGTCCCAAGAATTGCCTTTTGGCAAAAGAAAATCAAGAACGAAAATCGGTCTTTCAGGGCAAAGCTCCTGTCCAAACAGAGGAATGCCAGTCACAGGCAATGGCCGTATCTTTCACTGTTCAGCGCGGTCAGGTGTTTTCGTTCGAAAGAGTCCTGATTGAAAGGTGGTGGCTCCGTTGATCAGGATATGTCCGGTCGGGCAGACCCGAAGACAGGCCTGGCAGGTTCCGCAGCCCGCCGCAGTCGTGGTCGTCACATAGGCCACTTTGAGGTCCTGGCCTCGCCCCAGAAAAGTCAGTTTGTTCCTGGATATTGATCGACACAGGGAGACACACAGCCCGCAGAGAATGCAGCCGGGTTGCGGTGGTTTGTTGGCTGCGTTGCCCTGCCCGGCCGGTTGGTCCTGAGCGTTGGCCGGGGCTTGCCCCAGGGCCGCTAATTCCTGCAGCATTTCGGTCACGGCAGCATGGTTAAACGGGCCGCGTTGCAGCAGCAATGCGGCCGCCAACGCGCGGGTCCGACGAATTTTTCGCGAATCGGTCCTGATTTGCATCCCTGGCCGACAGTTAAGCAAACAGGCGTGCTGCAGGACCCAGCGGCCGTTTTCCTGCTGTTCGACCAGGCATAAACCGCAGCGTCCCTGCACTGGCAGGCGCGGAAAGTAACACAAGGCCGGAATCGCTATGGCGTGGGAGATCAGGACCGCGAGCAATGATTCTCCCTCGGTAGCGGGGAGTTCCCGCTGGTCGACATGGATGGTTATTGAACTCATTATGGCGTCTTCCTCGGTTTGGTCATAATGCAGGCATGCGGGCAGAGTTCCGTACAACTGTGGCAGCGTACACAGCGCTCATCGTCAAACCGGTAGCGTGCCGGACCCCGGCCGGGCAGCAGGGTGATCGCCCCGACCGGACAGACTTTATAGCAGACCAGGCAATCGGTGCAGGCCGTTTGATCGATTTCGAAACGGATCAGCGCATGGCAGGCTCCGGCCGGGCAGATTCCCTGAGTGTGGGAGGCGAATTCCTCGGCAAAATATGTCAGTCCGCTCAGCAACGGATTAACCGCGGAGCGGCCAAGTCCGCAGCGGGACAGTTCGCTGACCGTCCGGCTCAGTTCCGCCAGGTCCCGCAGCAGGGACTCGTCAGCCCGGTTCCGGGTCAGCCGATCGAGCAACTTATGCAGCTGCGCCAGGCCGTCCCGACAGAACAGGCATTGGCCGCAGGATTCCGCGGCCATGAAGGCGGTCAGCTGTTTACATAGATCCACCATGCAGTGGGATTTATTCAAGACCACCAACCCGCCGGAGCCGATCATTGCCCCGGCTTGTTGAAGAGTGGAATAATCCAGCGGGGTATCCCGGTACGGGAGCAGCCCGCCGGAAGGTCCGCCGATCTGGAGCGCCTTGATGGACTGTGGCGCTGCTCCGCCGATCTCTTCAACGACTGTCGCTGTGCGGGTTCCCAGGGGCACTTCAATGAAGCCGGGGCGGGGCAAATCACCGGTCAGGCAGAAGATTTTTGTCCCCGGGCTTTGGGCGCTCCCCGTTGCGCGGAATTCTTCCGCTCCCCGGGTCAGAATCCAGGGGACATTGGCCAGGGTCTCGACATTGTTGATCACGGTCGGATGCCCGCCCAGACCCTGCTCGGCCGGGTACGGCGGCCTTGGAACCGGTTCGCCCCGCCGGCCCTGCATGACCTGCAGCAAAGCGGTTTCTTCGCCGCAGACAAAAGCCCCGCCGCTTTGAATGATTTCGACCTCAAGACTGAACCCGGTCCCCAGAATATGACTGCCGAGCAGACCGGCGGCATAGAGATCGGCGATGGCCTTGCGCAGGTTGGCAATGGACAGCTGATATTCATGGCGGACAAAAACGTAAGCGCGTTGCGCACCAACGGCATAGGCGGCCAGCAGCAGCCCCTCCAAACACCGGTGCGGATCGCTTTCCAACAGGGTACGGTTCATATACGCACCGGGGTCACCTTCATCGGCATTAGCCACCACCATGCGGAGCGGATCGGAACTCTCTGCAGCGAGCAGCCATTTTTGCCCGGTGGGAAAGCCGCTGCCGCCGCGGCCACGTAGGCCCGCCGCGGTAATTTCCGCAATGAGATCCGACGGGGTTTGTTCAAAGAGGGCTTTGGCCAGGGCAAAATATCCCCCGGTCGCCACATATTCAGCCAGGCTGTGGGGGTCGATCAAGCCGCAATGACCGCTGATGCGCCGTTGCTGGCCGGCAAAAAAGGCTGCGAAATCGTTGTTGGCGGCACGGAGAACGTCCAGATCTTCAAACCCGGTCAGGATCCCCGGATGGCGTTCCTGTAAGACCAGCCAGGCCGAATCATGGACTCTTTGCTTCAGGGCCGTGCGGATAATCGCTGAATGATTGATGCTGCCGGCTTTACCAAACAGATAGTGGCGCCCCTCGGTGGTGCGCACGTCGATCAGGGGTTCCGCGTAACAGGCGCCGATACAGCCGACGTTGTGGACCTTGACGGCTCCGGCAAAGTCGGCCCGGGTGGTCAGCAAATCCAAACGTTGGCCTGCTCCGGCTGCCTGCCCACAGGACGCTGTACCGACGTTGATCCGGGAAACGTCCCGCGGGCACAGCAGGTCTTGCCCCTGCCTGGCCAATTTTGTCAGAATGGGCGGGATCACACAGAGGAGACCATGGCGGCGGGCAAGCAGGAGCTCAATCGGCGGCGTTGCCGCCGCTGCGCTGGGAACCAGGGGAATATCACGTTGAACTTGTCCAGTCATAAACCCTTCCGCAATCAGCTTGTTGCAAAAATCCATCCCTGGCTTTTTGCAAACCCGGTAGAGAAAAGTGCGCTTTTCTGCAGCCTGTAATCCGGGGGGCGTCCGGAATGGCGCTCGTTTAAGCAACTTCGCAGTAAACTCGGGACTGTCCCCAGGGGCATCGCGGGGGGCTGTCCCAAGAGTTTGCGAGCCATGAAACTGTAGGGGTTAGCACCGCAAAGACCTGGGACAGCCCCGTGCGGGGACAGTCCCGGTTTTGCTGCCAGCGACTCTTAAACTAGCGCCATTCGGGGGCGTCCGTGGTGCCAGAGTTATTTGTCTTCCTGCTTTTGGGGCGTCTCATCCCGCAGGCGCTTCAACACCGTCGGCAGCTGATGCGCTTTAACCCTGCCTTCCAAGCGGTCGTTGACGACGATCACCGGCGCCAGGCTGCAGGCCCCGACGCACTGGACCTTTTCAATACTGATGAAGCCATCCATGGAGGTCCCGTCTTCATCAAGTTCCAGTTCTGCAGCCAGACGCTGGTAAATCTGCTCTGCGCCGCGGGCGTAGCAGGGGGTGCCGTAACAGATGGCAAGCCGGTTTTTGCCGGGGGGCCTGGTGCGCAGTGAATGAAAAAAACTCAACAGGCCATGCAGGTCCGCCAGTGGCCGATCGGTCTGCTGCGCCAGATCCTGCAGGTCCTGCTCGGAAATAAAGCCCTTTTCTTCATGCAGCCGATGAAAACGGTTAATGATGGGTGAATCAGATGTCGAGAGGTGACGCATGGTAAGCACCGCAGCTCAGGATGATATGCCGGTGTTGGCCGACGGAGTTGTTATTGGTTAGGTGGTTCTTTTTTACTATAGAGGGTTTTGAAAATTTGGCGCAAGAGGGGGGGATAACTGACGCTGGGACACACCGTTACCAGCTGAGGGTAAAACGGGCGCCTCCTAACGGCGAAGATTCGACCGATACGGTTCCGCCGTGCAGGGTGATAATCTGTTTGACAATGGCCAAACCGAGGCCATGGCCGCCGGTATCTTTGGTCCGGCTGGCATCCAGCCTGACAAAGGGTTCAAAAATACGCTCGCGATCAGCCATGGGGATACCCGGTCCGTCATCATCGATATGGATCAGGCAGCATTTCTCCCCTTTCTCCAGACGAACGATGATTCTGCTTTCAGAATATTTTCCGGCGTTGATCATCAAATTGCTCACCGCTCTGGCCATGTAACGCGGGGCGATGTTGGCGGTGATCGCTTCAGCCTCCTCACTAATCAGGCAGGAAACCGTTGCTCTTGCCAGGACGGGTTTGATCTCTTTGACGACCAGAAGCAGCCAGGGTGCCATGAGCTGTTCTTCCTTATGCAGGGCAGGGGTCTCCCGGTCGAAGCGTGCGTAGCTCAGCAATTCGGAAACCAAATCTTCCAATTCATCGACATCACGACTGATTTCGACAAGGTAATTCTGGCGTTTTGCTTCTTCCAGGGAGCTTTGGGCCATCTCCAGGCTGAAACGGATGCGGGAGATCGGCGTGCGCAGTTCATGGGAAATAGCTCTGGTGAGCTCTTTGTGCGAGGCGATCAACTGCTGGATTCGCCCGGCCATGTTGTTAAACGTCTCCGCCAACGGGGCCAATGTCGATCGCTGCGGCAGATTGGCGCGAGCAGAAAAGTCCCCCTGGCCGAAGGCCTGGGCGGCCCGGCTTATTTCCTTGAGTTTTAACCAGAGCGGTCGCGCCCAAAGAATGGCCAGCAAACCGAATAATAAGGTAATCATTGCCCAGGCCAGGAGATCAATCTGCAAAGACAAGTCCAAGTCATTGATCGGGCCCATGGTGATGACCTTATTGCTGGCGGGGATGAGGCGATAGAACAGGGAACCGTTGTTTTTGACGACAATGAGCAGGCTGTTTAACTGTTCTTGTTCCGCCGGCGATAAAGTCAGCTGATCCCTGTCGGTCAGAGTAATCGGGTAGCCAAAGCGGCTTTGCAGCTGCTGCAGGCGTTGTTGCTGTTCAGCGGGAGGCAGCGCTGCCAATTCATTCAACAGCAGGTGGAAAGTCCCGCGGGTCAGATCCCGCCAATAGTCGAGGTAGGCCTGCCGATAATATTCCTGCAGCGGTTTGCTGATCAGCAACGGCTGGGCGTACTGCAGACCGATCATGCCGATCATGATAAATAGGAAAAATGAAAAGAAGATCCGCTTCATCAGGGTTGCCTCAGGCGTTCAGAGCAAACAGATACCCCTGCCCCCAGATCGTTTTGATCCGCTTGGGGTGGTCGGCGTCTTCCTCAAGTTTTTTGCGCAAGTGCGAGATGGTCAAATCCACCGATCGGTCCAGCCCGTCGTAGTCGATTCCCCTCAACTTGCGGTAAATGGTCGCGCGATCCAGAATCTGCCCGGCGTGACTGGCCAGAAGCCAGAGCAGGTTGAACTCATTGGTGGTCAAAATGACTGGTTGACGATTAAGCTGAACGCTTTGCGCGGCTCGGTTAATACTCAACCGGCCAAAAACCAGTTCATCGATTGTTTCCGGAGCAACATCATTTTCTCCGTTGGCTTTTTCCCGACGCCGCAGCAAGGCCCGAATGCGGGCCAGCAAAACCCGTGGCAGAACCGGCTTTTTGACATAATCATCGGCACCCATTTCCAAGCCTGCGACTTGATCCATATCATCTTCAAGAGCCGTCAGCATGAGAATCGGTCCCTGGTAATCGGTGCGGACCTGCTGACAGATCGTCAAGCCGTCCATGCCTGGCAATAGTAGGTCGAGGATGACCAGATCCGGTCGTTCTTGAAGAATACGCGTTGCCGCGGTATCGCCTCTTCTTTCGACGGACAGGTCAAAGCCCTGTTCTGTCAGATAGGAACTGATCAAATTCCCAAGCCGGTCGTCATCCTCAACCAGCAGGATTTGTTTTCGTTGTGTCATGGTTTTCTGATCCGGATCTCTGTGAGTTCGAGTCACGAGTTCTGTCACAGTCAAAGCCGCGCGCGATGACTTGACAGCGCTCACAACAAAAGAATGTCAGCGCCTGGTAACAGGACGGTGGATTGGCCATCAATGATAATGGAGTCGGCTATCTTCAGCAAGTCAGCTTCACGCCCTGGGTCCGGAAGTCACAGGATGATTGCCTTTGCCATGTTTGTGGATGTCAATCTGTATAGCATGAATGAGCCTGATAAAATCCGTGGAATTTTTGTATCCGATTGTAGGTTTTTGTAGGAACGAGGACGCTCCCAGGGGCACGGGGAGTTTTACAAAATCTTACAATTGAATACATAAAATCCACAGCTTGAAAAAATAGCCTACCGTAATGTTCTGCATCAATAACGGGCTTCCAAAACGGAACGCACTCAATATTGACGCAAGCAAAAGGAGACAATGATGAAAAGTGTGAAATACCTGGTTATGGTGGGGCTGGTACTGACAATCGCCGTTAGTACCGCCCAAGCGGATGGGACTGGAAACGGGTTCTATGCCGGAGCCGCGGTTGTCGGTTCCGGGTTCGTGCTCGACAGTGGGGACAATACCGATAAATTGGATGGCGATTCCAAAGTATCTGGCGGGGTCTATGCCGGTTATAAACACAGGATTATCAAAGGGATGTTTGCTGCTGGAGAAGTTTTTTATCACGATACCGCAGCGGACAAGAAATTTTCCGATGGCGACAAAATGGAGCTTGACCCGCAATATGGGCTTAAGTTCCACCTGGGCTATGAGTGGGACAGCTGGTCCGTGTACGGGATTTTGGGCGCTGCCCACCTGGGCTACGATGTGACTCAAAATGGAGAGCATAAAGATGACGGGAGCTTCCAGGCACTATTTGGCGGTGGTGCCGGCTATCAGTTCAATGAGAAGATTTCCACCAATCTGGAAATAACGACCACCGGCGAAGAGGTTGATATTGCCGGAGATGACGACAGAACGCTTGGTCTACTCACCATGCGGCTAGGAGTCAGTTATCATTTTTAATTGGGTGAGCCGGTTTTTGAAAGAGCTGCTTACCAAGTTTATCAAGCCAGGCAGGAAAAGTTTTTTTCCTGCCTGGCAAACTTCATGAGTCAGGGAATTAAGATTGCTTTTGATCTTCTGCCGTTTCAGGGAGCGGCCGCTTGTTACTCCGCTTCTTTCTGCAGTTCCCGGTAGCGCAAGCCATGGATGGTATTCTCAATCCCGGATTGCCGGTTGGCCGGGTCGGTATGATAATGATAGTTGCTGGTTCCTAACGTGGTCAGGGTTGTCCCGTAGATCTTCAAGTCTTTATCCTCAGCCGGGGAAACGCCGAAATCCTGACAGACTGTCTCATATTCCGTTCGAGACAAAGGCTTTTTGGGAATACTGTTGAAGCGGCGCATATGCGCAATAAATTCTTGCGGGTCCTCAACCGTAAAGCAGCGGTACCATTTTTCTGGTTCAGTGGTGTGATAGCCGGATTCCACAAACCGTCCTTCAGCCGTTTTCTCCATCGTTGTCCAGACTGTAGCCATGTCGTCCTCCTTTGATCGAATTAAAAAATTATCCATGCATTCTACATGTTTGTGGTGAGATTTAAAGAGATATCTGGTAGACAGAAGGAGACGAGCCCCAGCCGGGGAGAGGCAATTTTCATTGGCCATCCGGATGCGCGGTAAGCGGGTCAAGTCCATCGCAGGGTTTCCTCCCGGCCACGAGCGCCGTTGGAGTAAGCAATGGGCCCGATGACAAAAACCATGTCAGGAAAAAATATGCATATCACTCTTGCTCAGCTCAGATGGCACCGGCTCATGAGGTCAGGTCTGATAACTCCGTTCGCCTCAGCAGAGGACTGCGCAGAAGCACTCATTGGAGTGCAGGCGCAAATGTCACGCGCTGCTGCTCTTGCCATTGCAGCCAGGATCGCCGGTGATTTTTCTTTCCGGAAATTCGAAGAGTTGCTGTACCGGCAACGTTCTCTTGTCCGCACATGGGGACAGCGGAACACCCTGCATACCTTTCGCTCAGCAGATTGGCCCAATCTGGTTGCGGCGCTTGGTTCCCGGCGCTCCTGGGCGCACGGAAAGTTTCTTGAAAACGGCGGCTCTGCGGTTGATTGCGAGCGGTTGATTGCAGCTATCGGCAAAACCCTGCAAGGGAGACCGCCGCTCACGCGGGAGGCGATTGCCGGGCAGACCGGAATGGAGGCATCGGGCTGGGGCGGACTTCTTATTGACGCTGCTTATCGGGGCCTGCTTTGCGATGCCGGAGCGCGGCGGTTTGCTCATGGCATGCACTGGCTGCCCAGGCGCATGGAGCAACCGGACCCAAAAACCGCCAGCATCGCTTTGATGCGTCGTTACCTGCGTAACTATGGGCCAGCACGGCCTGCGGATGCCGCCTTCTGGTTTGGGGAAAAAGTGGCCGTGGTCAAGCAATGGCTGGCCAGCTTGGACCTGATAGAAGTCGTGTGCGAAAAGACTCCACTTGTCGCCCTCCGTGAGGACAAAAATGAGCTGACCTCGCTTGCTCCGCCACGCTCCACGCAGGGTTGGCCAATTGTCATGCTGTATCGCTTCGATCCTCTCCTGCTGGCCCACAAGGGCAAAGACTGGATCGTTCCGGCCCAACACTATGGCAAGGTCTGGACGGCCGGCGGGCATGTCTCGGGGGTCATTTTACAGAAAGGGGTCGCAGTGGCCACCTGGCAGTATCAAAAAAGTGCGGGTCGATATGGCATTACCCTTGCGCCGTTCTCAAAAACAAAAATCTCCCAACGGATCCAAGAAAAAGTTGAGCAGCAGGAAAAATTTCTGGGAAAATTCTTTCTTCAGTGATCATTCTGTGGGGCAAAGCGCTTTACCTGGGAAATCCAGCGCAATGGTCCGCAGGCGCCACAGTTTCAGGGCGCACTTTTTTGCGCCCGCGATATTTTTTGCTATGAAGGAACAGACTCGGCATTTTTCCCGGTGCAATGGCGAGAGACTCAATGCTGACAGGCCAGCTGCACAAAAAACAGGTGAATAGAAAGAGTCTTTTTCTCTTTTTTTTACGTGGATTAGTGGGGTAATGTCAAAAACTTGAAATTCATCTGCCCTGCTCGGGTGATGTGCGTTGGTTAACCGTTCCTCCTTTGTTTCCTGCAGAAAGTCAGATATTGTGCCCCCACAGACATTTAAAAGAAATGAAGTGTTCGTCCTGTCAATCGCCCACCTTGCTCATGATACGTTTTCCGCGATCCTGGCGCCGCTCCTGCCGCTTTTGATTGCGAAGCTCGGCATGTCGCTTTCGGTGACGGCTTTTCTCGATATTACCCGGCGCATTCCGGCACTCTTCAATCCGTTTTTGGGTGTCCTGGTCGAGCGTACCGGCAGCAAGTACATTGTCATCTTCACACCGGCGATCACGGCACTCAGCATGGGCTTCGTCGGCCTGGCCAACTCGACGGTGATCTTGTTTATCCTGCTGTTTGTCGCCGGGGTCTCGGCGGCGCTGTTTCATGTCCCTTCCCCGGTGATGGTTAAGAATGTGGCGGGCAATCGAGTCGGTACCGGAATGAGTTTTTTCATGGTCGGTGGGGAACTGGCGAGAACTCTCGGCCCGATGTTGGTTATTGCCGCAGTCTCCGCTTGGGGACTGGAAGGGATTTATCGACTGATCCCCTTGGGGCTACTGGCTTCTCTGGTCCTGTATCTCAAACTGCGCAATTATCAGAGCCCGCAGCACCTGAGCAAACCTAAAGAAAAAGGGGATACCCGCAAGATTCTGAAACAACACCGGTTTTTTTTTATTGCCCTGGCTGGCTTCATCCTGTTTCAGGCGGTGGCAAAGAGCGCCCTGACCCTGTATTTGCCGGTTTACCTGACCGGGCAGGGCAGTTCCTTGTGGTATGCGGGTATTTCCTTATCTGTCTTGCAGTTTTTCGGCGTGGTCGGGACGTTCTGCGCCGGGAATCTCTCCGATCGCATCGGCCGGCGCAAAACCCTGCTGCTCTCCAGCGTTGCAACGGTCCTTTTTATGGGGCTGTTTGTCTGGAGTAACAATATTATCCCATTGGCTGTGCTGGGACTGTTCCTGCTTGCTTCAGGACCGGTTCTGCTGGCCAAGACCCAGGATATCGCAACGAATATGCCGACTTTTATGAACAGCATGTACATGTTCATTAATTTCGGTGTCAGCTCGGTGGCGGTTTTTGCTGTCGGTCTGCTCGGGGACAAGCTCGGGCTGCAGACGACTTATATCATTGCAGCGTTCTTCTGCCTTGGGACTATCCCGCTGGCCTGGCTGGTGACCCTGGAACAGGGCCAGGAGACTCCCCCGGAGTTTCCCGGCTGAAGATTCCTCATATTGTTGCTGAGTCGGTACCGCTCAGGACATGACCTGCCCTGGCAATTGCCTTGCGGCGCTTTGTTTCAGGCAAATTGCTTTGTTAACCATTGCTGAGTGGTCGCAAGCTGAGCCTGGTACTGCGGGTAGCTGTGCAGCAGTTTTTCTATACAGGATGACACGCTTGCGGACTGGTATTGCAGGCCGTGCAGCGCTTCCGCAAAACGTTCCATCGGCAAGGGATCGAGCATGTCGGTGTAAATGGTGGCCTGCTGAATCGTGCCTCGCTCCACGTTGAGTAACATTTCAACCCCGCCCCAATCAAAACGCTCGTCCAAAGAGTGCGTAAACGGAGGAGTGCTGCCGAAATTCCATTCCCAACTGCATTGGCGGGCAAATTTTTCCTTGAAGTCCGGCAGGTTCGCGAAGTGCTCTGGAGTGATGAATTCGGTTGTGACCGCGACCTGATAGTAATCCTGATAGGCCTGGCTGATTGCTGCGCTCACTGTTTGATGGCTAAGATCAGGAACCAGCGTGTTCAGATTGACAACTCGTGATCTGATGGAGGCAATTCCCTTGGCCTGTAACTTCTTCGGGTCGGGGTTGAGATAGTCGGCCAAACGGTTCAGGTCGGCGTTCAGCAGCAGGGTGCCGTGGTGGAATCCTCGGTCAGGAGTTTCCCGATAGGCCGAACCGGAAAACTTGCGCAGGCCGGTTTCATCTTCGATCACCAGGTCGTTACGGCCGTTGGCCTGCCCCGCGATCCCCAGCTTTTCCAAAGCGTTCAGGACGATTTGGGTCGATACGCTTTTATCATATTCGGGCTTGCCGGCCATGAAGGTAAAGCAGCTGTTGCCCAGATCATGAAAGACCGCCCCGCCACCGGTCTGGCGGCGGGCAAGTTTCACCCCGTCCTGCTCCATGCGTTCGGTATTGCATTCTCGCCAGGGGTTCTGCGCCCGGCCGATCACCACGGTGTCGGCGTTTTGCCACAAGAACAGGACGCGCTGGTCGGCCGGCATGGAACGGAAAATAATATCTTCAACGGTCAGGTTGAACCAGGGATCGGTCGAATCGGAAATGAGGATACGGGTTTTGTTCATCGTTTACTCGCTGCAAGTTGTAGGGATTATTCTGTCGTTTAGAGAATCATAGCCGTATTCGGTTTTAAAGGTAAACGGGGGAAAGACATTTTGCTCGGACGGCGGGGCCGGGTCGGCACGATGTCTTTACCTGCTGGTTCGGTTCAGCTCTTGAATCTGTTTTTCCAAATCATTCTGGTTTTGTTTAAGCAGGGTCAGTTCGGCCCGGATCGCCTTGATTTTATCCCTGGCTATGAAGTTTTTATTGCGCAGCTCCATTTGCAGAGCTTTGATTTCCGTCAAAATCCTCTGCTCCTGGAGTTTCCCATAGGACGTGTTTCTGTTGTACCTGCTCAATTGCTTGTTCAAAAGATCCACTTTCTGTTCATAGTCCTGTTGAATCGCAGCCATCGATGCCGTGGTTTCATTGATTTCTTTTTCCTTCATGGAGATTTCACTGTCGAGGATTTCAGCATTGAATCTGAGTCTTATCAAGTCGCGTTTTTGCGCAGCGTTCGGTCCATCATCCGTTCCGGTTTGATGGGTCGGTTTTTCAGCAAATTCAATCACCGACATCTCTTCGCTGTTTGAGCTGCAGGGCCTGTCGGAGTAAATGGTTTTGCCGTTGACTGTGCAGGAATAGATCGCAGGTTCGGATGTGCCCGCCATGAGGAAAAGAAAGAGGGTTGTCACTGCCGCTGTTTTTAGCATGAAACTTTCATTCGCTATTGAGCAGGTCGTAGGTCTGCTGATGGCCCATGGGTGAAATCACTTTGCCATCATAAGCTGGTGTTTCGGCACAAATCAAATGATCGTCAAGTCTGTCCATCGTTCCCCGTCTTTCCTCTCATACGGAAAACGCCCCCTTCTTGACGCTGGTGACCACCAATTTATACACTGCAATATGACCTCTCTTTTCGTTGAACAACGCATTACAGCGATCTTTCGCCATGAATCGCGGCGGGTACTGGCCACTTTGATTCGCCTGTTGCATGGTAACTTCGATCTCGCCGAGGATGCCCTGCAGGAGGCCTTTATAGCGGCATTGTCACAGTGGCAGCACGAGGGTATCCCAGACAATCCAGGGGCTTGGCTGGTGTCTACCGGTCGATTTAAAGCTATTGACCGGATACGTAAAAGCACACGCCTTGATAACTTTCTTAAAGAGCTTGCCCAAACTCTGGAAATAGAATCACACGCTCAACAGTCGGAAGATGACGAAGAGATAGAAGACGACCGGCTGCGGCTGATTTTTACCTGCTGTCACCCCAGTCTCGCCATGGAGGCGCGCGTCGCACTGACCCTGCGGGAAGTGTGCGGCTTGACCACCGAGGCTATTGCCGCGGCGTTTCTGGTGCCGGTGCCGACGCTGGCGCAACGCATTGTCAGGGCGAAAAACAAAATCCGCGATGCGGGCATTCCTTATGAAGTGCCCGAGCCCGAAGCGCTGCCAGAACGCCTGGACGCCGTGTTATCGGTTATTTACCTGGTTTTTAACGAAGGTTACACGGCCTCCAGTGGTGCACAGCTTACCCAGAGAGACCTCTCGGCAGAGGCCATTCGTTTAGTAAAGCTCTTGCAAGAGTTATTGCCCAATGCCGAGGTTACCGGCCTGTTGGCTCTGATGCTGTTACACGATGCCAGACGTGACGGACGCACCAGCACCAGCGGCGATCTGATTCCCCTGGAAGCACAAGATCGCACCCGGTGGAATAGGGCCCAGATCCGCGAAGGCTGTGATCTGGTGGTAAAGGCCCTGCGGTCTGGCCCGCCTGGCGTGTATACCCTGCAAGCGGCCATTGCCGCCGTCCATGCCGAAGCGCGGACGGCGGAAGAGACCGACTGGGCGGAAATCACTGGCCTTTATGATGTTCTGCGGCGAGTCAATCCCTCCCCAATCGTGGAACTCAACCGCGCCGTTGCCCTGGCCATGCGTGACGGGCCGGAAGCCGGCCTGCAGGCCATTGATAAACTCATGAATCACAAGGAGTTACAGCGTTACCATCTTTTATACGCCGCGCGCGCCGACCTGTTCCGCCGTCTCGGTCAATCACAGGACGCCATTCACTGTTATCAACAGGCCCTGGATCTGGCACAGCAGGAGCCCGAAAGGCGGTTTCTGCAGCAGCGATTGGCATCACTTCAAAAATAAATTTTAGAGACTGTCGAAACTGCTGTCTGGCCGACGACTATTGGGTGACAACACCTTATCACTGACCCGATACCAAGGAGTATTCAGCGATGACAGCCATGATTTTTGTCAACTTACCCGTCACCAATCTCAACACATCAATGGCCTTTTACCAGGCTCTTGGTTTCGAGAACAACCCCCAATTCACTGACCAGACCGCCGCCTGCATGGTGTGGAGTGAAGCAATTCATGTCATGTTGCTCACCCATGATAAATGGCGCCATTTTACCGATCGCCCAATTCCACCTGCCAACACCAGTGAGGTGATGCTCGCTTTGTTGATGAGTAGCCGTGAGGCCGTCGATACCATGCTGCAGAGCGCTGCTGACAAGGGCGGAACCGCCGATATCAATCCTGTCCAGGACTTGGGATTTATGTACGGCCGGGCCTTGGCGGATCCCGACGGCCACATATGGGAAGCAACGTGGATGGATCCAACGGCGATGCCCGCGGAAGAGAAGAACCGGTAAAAAATTCTCTGTCCTGTCGATCTTCAGCGGGAATCAACGCCGAAAAGGTGAAACCACTCACGAACGATTTGAGGAGCTGAACATGAGTTATATCGATGGATTTGTCCTAGCCGTACCCAAAATCAAGAAAGACGCCTTTATCGAGCACGCGGGTATTGCCGACGCCGCCTTTATGGAGTGGGGCGCCACCCGTATTCTCGAATGCTGGGAAGACGATGTCCCGGATGGCAAAATCACCGACTTTCGCCGGGCGGTACAGGCAGAGGAAGGAGAAGCCGTGGTATTCTCCTGGATAGAATGGCCCGACAAAGCGACCCGCGATGCCGGTATGGAGAAAATGGTGGCAGCTATGAAAACCGACTCTCGCATCAGCCCGGAGAAAAACCCCATGCCCTTTGACGGCATGCGCATAATCTTCGGGGGCTTTGTGCCGGTAGTGAAGCTCGAAAAATGATCGCCTGCCATCCACTGACAAAAGTGAGGAAAAAACATGCCCAATCAACACGGCGAATTTATCTGGTACGAATTATTAACCGACCATAGCGACAGTGCGGTGCGGTTTTACAACGCAATTCTTGGCTGGCAGGCGACCGACAGCGGCCAGCCCGGAATAGATTACCGGATTTTCCACGCCCGGGATGAGGACAGCGGAGAATCCCACGCTGTCGGTGGCCTGATGCAACTCACCGAAGAAATGCGTCAGGGTGGCGCCAAGCCGGTATGGCTGGGTTATATCGGCGTGGACGATGTCGATCAGACGGTTGGCAATATCATTGCTGCCGGTGGCGGCGTGCAAATGCCTGCAACGGATATTCCCAACGTCGGCCGCATCGCCATGATAACCGATCCTCACGGCGCTCCGTTTTACGTCATGCGGGGTATCAGCAACAAAACCAGCCTGGCTTTTGCCTCGGACAAACCCCGCGTCGGGCACTGTGCCTGGAATGAACTCGTCACCCCCGATCCTGAAGCAGCCAAAGCATTTTATTTCACTGAATTTGGCTGGAGCAAAGAGGGCGAAATGGATATGGGGCCGCTGGGGCGTTACGAATTTATCCGCCATAACGGGATCATCGGTGCCCTCATGCCCAAACCGGAAGCGCTGCCGATACCGCTGTGGCACTACTATTTCCGTTGCGCTGACATCGACGATGCCTGCAAGGCCATGACCGCCAACGGCGGACAAATCCTGCATGGCCCCGATGAAATCCCCGGCGGGGACTTTATCGTCAAGGGCTTCGATCCGCAGGGAGCGCTGTTCGCCCTGGTTGGCCCAAAAAAACAGCCGGCTTAAAAAATCGACTATGACGTGGGGAATAAAACTATGAAATACCTATGCCTCGTTTATTACGACGAAAAGAAAATGCAGCAACTTTCCCAACAAGAGTGGGACAGCCTTAACCGGGAGTGCATGGAATGCGTGGCCGGTTTAAACAAAGGCGGTCATTTTCTCGATGGTGCGCCACTGTTATCCACGGATACCGCAACCACCCTGCGCATGCGCGATAACAAAGCGCTGGTGACCGATGGTCCCTTCGCAGAGACAAAAGAGCAACTGGCGGGGTTTTATATGCTGGAAGCGCGGGATATGAATGAGGCGATTCGTCTGGCAGAGAAAATTCCGCCGGCGCGCTATGGCTGCGTGGAAATCCGCCCGGTGCGGGAATTGATGGAGCAGGGCAACAGCCGTTGATCACTGACAAATCGACACACAACTCACTGAATAGATAGGAGATAATTATGTCTAATGAAACCGGTACAGTTCGGCTACACCGTGTACTGCCCGCCCCGGTGGAGCGGGTCTACAAAGCGTTCACCGACAAGCAGGCGCTGGAATACTGGCTGCCGCCCTACGGTTTTACCGGCACCATCCATGAAGCGGATATCCGCGAGGGTGGCGGTTATCGCATGTCTTTCACCAATTTCGGCACTGGCAGCAGTCATTCGTTTACCGTTGAGTATGTCGAAATGGTGCCCAACAAACGCATCCACCATACAGATCGTTTTGACGATGCCAACCTGTCTGGTGAAATGCAAGTCACCATTGACTTTAAAGCGGTGTCCTGTGGCACGGAAATAAACATTGTCCAGGCAGGTATTCCAGCGCTGATTCCTGTCGAGGCCTGTTACCTGGGCTGGCAGGAATCACTGGAACAGCTTGCCCGGTTGGTGGGTCCGAATATTCCTGATCATGAATAAAATTATCGATGATGGAATTTTCCCCTGAATTCATGACGTTGTTGGCGAGTTGAACCCATCATTGGTCATCGCAGGTGGACAGTCAACCCGATACCGAGGGGAAAGGAGAGAGCATGACCGAGTTGATTATCTGGACTCTTGACTGGGTACCCGAAGGCCCACGAGGTTTTGTGCGCGATTTGAGGCTACGATGGGCCTGCGAGGAAGCTGAACTCCCATACCAGGTCCAGACGGTTCCGTTCGATGGCCGCGAAACCAATCATCTCGCGCAGCAGCCTTTTGGACAGGTTCCCTTCCTGACCGACGGAGACTTACAGATATTCGAAAGTGGTGCAGGCTTGCTGCACCTGGCCCGAAAATCCGACCAGCTGATGCCGCGCGATCCCGTTGGTGAAGCGCATACCCTGCAATGGGTTATTGCCGCACTCAACTCGATTGAGGTGGTCACCATACCTTGGTGGTTTCTGAAGGTATCCGGTAACGAGGACAATAGTCTTGCCGGCTGGATGGACATGCGCCTCCAGCAACTGGAGAATGTTCTACGCGAGCGAGATTGGCTTGCGGCAGATCGCTTCACTGTCGCGGACCTGCTGATGGCAGATGTATTACGTGTATCGAAGGTCCGCGCGTTCGGCAACCGCCCGGCGACCGAAGCCTATGTAGCGCGCATAACCGATCGTCCCGCATTTAAAAAGGCTTACGCCGATCAGATCGCACATTTCGAGGCGGCCGACGGGAAGCGGGTATAAGCGATATTCCGGTCACGCAGCAAGGCACCATGTCCGACAGTTGAACGGTCAAAAGGCCAGAAATTCAACGCAAGGCTATTGTGGAAGCCAATCCCGATAACAATACCGTGACTTTGCCTTCAAAAGGCAGAGGGGGAAGAAATCCGCTGGGCTTATCGCTCCTTCGGGCACCGTTAAAAATCATTGGAGATTTATTCAGATCTCTCGATCGAGGTAATTAGTTGGCATCCGGAAACTCGGGATAGCAACGCATAAATTTTCAGATTGGAAACGAGCAATTTTACGTTGTGGCAAGGAAATCAAGGGGTTGCGCGGAGGCGTAGTCCTTTACGCCGCACAAGAAAACCCGCAGATTGACACCGCCACAGTGGAAAAGGGCCGTTTCCGGATGAAAACTTAATTAGCTCATATTTTTCTTGTGATGTCATAACGCAATTCAACCATGCTCGACCCCATCTGACGAACGGATATCAGCTGTAAAACAGGACTTAATGCAGCCCGCGGAAATAACGGTTTGCCTTTACCCAGAGTGACTGACCCAATTTGAACAATCAACTCATCCAATAATCCAGCATCGTAAAATTGACCGGCCAGGTCGCCGCCTCCCACTATCCAAATGTTCTTATTGTCCGCAGCTTGCCGCATTTCCTGATGAACCTCTTTTACATCGCCGCTGACAAAGCGGATATTAGCACCGTCAATAGATGGCAATTTACGGCTGGAAAAAATCCACGTGGGTTGGGTATACGGCCACGGCTCTCCGGCTTCTTCCGCCACTTTTTCCGCATTGCGCAGCATCCACTCATAGGTCGCTGAGCCCATCGCCAATGCACCAACCTCGGCAATGAATTCCGGGTAACTGGAATCCCCCAGTTCACCCAGTGAGAAAAGCCACTCGAGCGAATCATCCTCTGTGGCGATGAAACCGTCGAGACTTGTTGCTGTATAAAATTGTGTCTTCATGGCGCCATCTCCCTTACAGATGTCTGAACTTTGGGGTGGATTCTCAAGTTGTTGTAGAAACCCTCCATGAGAACGAATCAGCGTGAATGGCTGAGTTTTGATCGGTTCGGCTTTCTCACAGTGCGCGCCATCCTTCGATAGCAGGCAGTTTCATTGGATAATTATATATGAATGCTCATTTCTGCACAGGTTGGCGGCTTTGGTTTTTGAAACGGTCCTTATTAGGAAATACGATGAGTGTTCCCGTTTTTCCGGCATCGGCTCCACCGGCATCGTCATCTACGGGATCTCCATCAATGTTGGGCGGATGTTTTTTGTCGGTGTTGATTTTTTGCTGGTTGGGTTGAAGTTTTATCTGGAGTGAATCCGGGGAAGATAGAGATCTTGTAATGTTCTGCGTTTGAGTGTAGTTTTGTAGAGCATTGTTTCAAAAAATGAGAAGAGAGCCGTAGTTTGTGAGATTTTGGGGGAATCTGCAGATTGCGGCTTTTTTTGTATGTTTGACCTTGAGCTGATTTGTGGGAAATTTGCTATATATCACGCAGAGAAAATTTTCAGAAATTTGTCAGAACCACTTGATATTGTTTGGAAAATAAGAATTTTCTTAAAAGGCAGCCGTGTTATAACGCGGCTAATATCACGTATATTACATGTTAGGGCTCAAAGGCACGATGAAAACAATTATTAAGCAGAAAATTAAACCAAATATCGGTGCACTCTGCTTCTTTGCGTTTTTGCTGGTCATGGTTGCCTATCTTGCTGCTTTCAACAATGAACTAGTAGGCAAGCCTATTTCGGCACATTTTGACCTAGTCAATGACGGTCGATCTATTTCCAAAAATGAATTTCTACAAAAAGTAGAGAATAATTTCAGAGTTACTGCTTATCACGCAGAGGATGTTGGGGCTACGCTCGAAAAACCCGCATTACATCTAACCCTGAAAGAGGGGCAAAAAGTCATACTCAGTAAAACACTTATGCCTCGCTTTTCCGAAGGCGCGGGGACAAGACGTGGGACCACCTCATATAGCCATTTGAATTATGGGCTGTTTGAAATACCCAAAAGTGGAAATTACAACATCACAATAGAATCTAGTAGCAACCTAAATGGCTACGATATTTTTCAAGCCAGGGTATCTACGCACGGGAGCGATGGCACTCTTCATTTCTTACAAATAATTGCCACTGCATTTTTGTTTTTATCAACGTATTTGAGGCAGCAGGTTTTTAAAGGAAGCTTTTTGAAAAGCGTAATTGCTTATTCACTTTTTGTTGTATTGGGAGTTTTCCCCCTTGCTCTATCATTTATATAAAAACGCCCTAACCAGTCAATGAAGGCGGACGGAAAATAGCTGGGTGCTCCCCGACAAACAAAACCAAATTGCGGTAATAGACCGAAACAGTTCGTCGCCGCCGCTTATCTCAAACCGTTGGGCATTTTGATGGAAATTAATTTTAATAAAGGCGTCGACAATATTGTCTTTGGGATGACCGAGGAAGAGGTAATTAACGCCCTTGGGAAGCCGAATAAAACTGTCATTACTGACGAAGAGAATCGGGATTTATATTTTTATGCGATCAAATTGGTTTTAAAAATTGAGCGTGAAAATGACTGGCGGTTAGGATGGATTGAGGTGCGCAACAAAAACGCCACTCTTATGGGCAACAATCCTTGGCTACAAAGTCGAGAGTGCCTTCTCGAACAGTTATCCCATGCTCTGGGTGAAGCCTTCGAGTTTACTGATTACGGTAGCTTTGAGTCTTATTGCTTCAACGAAAATTGGGTAGAGCTGCAATACGAACTCGGGGAGCTTAGAACAATTAATTTCGGCGTTCTTTACGGGGACGATGACGAGCCTATGTGGCCGCCAAGGTAACGCCCAACCAAGGGCTCCAGCGGATTTGCTACACGCTGCGCGTTCCGCAAACGCGCTGAGCCCAATCGTTAGCTGCAAAAAATGGAGGGAACACTGTGGAAACAACTACGAAAAATGGTGATTTTATCCAAAGTGGAAAAAAATCAAAAATCCTGATAGTGATGTTTTTCATCTCAATTGCAGCAGACCTTATCGCCGTAATCTCAGGGATCACACAATATAATTTGTTAAATTCGGCCTTGGCTGGTGCGGACATTACTCAATCAGCGGCTGAAGCGAATGATGCGTTTTATGGGATAGCCGGAATTTTACAAGTTACTGCATTTGTATTAACCGCAGTTTTTTTCCTAATGTGGTTCTATAGGGCCCACAAGAATTTAGTCCCACTTGGTTCTAGTAATTTACAATATTCACCGAAATGGGCTGTTGGTGGCTTTTTTATCCCATTTCTCAACTTGGTTCGTCCCTACCAAGTAGCAAAAGAAATTTTTCAAAAAAGTATCCCCCCCGAAGATAGTTTCATTTTTTTAAATTCTGACTATAAAACACCATCGGAAAACATAATTAAAAACTGGTGGGGTTCTTTTATAGTCATGAGCTTTGCCGGAAACTTCGCTGGAAGACACTATATGCGTGCAGAAAGTATTCAAGAAATATCAACTGCAACAAGCGTGAATATGGTCGCAGATTGTTTGTCAATTGTTGCTGCAATTTTAGCAATTAAAATGGTTAAATCCATTGACTCTCTTCAACTGAATCGTCATCAGAGTATTTCAATACAAAGCAGCTAACGAATAAGGATAGATAGCGCGAGGGACGAGCCGCGATCTTATCCTGTGGTTGGACAAGCCCGGTCTTTATAGAGACAAAGCAAATATATCGAATTGATTTTGAGGGGTGTGAAGGTCTTGAATTTCTTTCTCTTTTTTCAGGGTGAGCGGGAGCCTTTCACCTGCTGCGAGGCTAAAAAATCAGCTCACGATTGACGTCATAAATCTGTGGTCCCTCCTCTGCCGGAGTGAGAACAAAGCGATGCCGGGGGATTCAAGTTAGCCGGTCAGATAGATCGGTCGCCGAAAGGCAACGACTTCCATCGCCGCTTTGCAGTGCGGACAACGGAACACCGGTCGTGATCGCATGGGAATCGGTTCGACCATGACGCGCAGAACAAGCTGCACCAACCGCAAGAGCCGCTTGGCATTGCCGTGCAGGAAACCGTAATCCCGAACCCGGCGGAACCCTTTGGGAAGCACATGCTGGAGAATCAGCCAGAGAAAATCTTCCCCCTTCAGGGTGCGGGTGCATGTTTGTCCAGCGCTACTCCGGTAACGGAAAGTCACCTCGCCATTTTGGCAGGAGATGATGTTGGTTTCGGCAATCACACCGCGATAGAGGTAGCGAGACAAATATTTCAGCGCCGGTAAGCCCGTGCCCACATGTTGACAGTTGACAACCCATTGCGGCGGGGTGTTGGGCGGAATTTTCAACGGCGTATTGCTGAGCGCCGCCAGAAAACGGGCCCGAAAAACCCGGGCCAGATTGAATTCGTTAAACAGGTACCGGCCCTTGACCTTTTTCCATTGTCGCCTGCGCCTGTCAATCCCCCCGCCGGGGACGATCACATGGAGATGCGGGTGATAATCAAGCCGCCGAGTTTGAGTGTGAAGCACCGCTGTCATGCCCAGATCGGCCCCCAGATGTTTGGGGTTCAGCCCGAAATCCTTCAGGGTGCTGATGGCGCAAGCAAAGAGGCAGGTGTAGATCTCGGCTTGAAAGCGCCTGGCCAAAGAGCGAAACTCAGCGGGCAACGTCAAGGTCACCATAAAGTAGGATACTGGTAACAACTTGCTCTGTTGCCGATCCAGCCACCGACTCGCTTCATAGTTCTGGCACTTCGGGCAGCTCCGATGGCCACACGAAAGAGGTCGCCAATGGGCTTGCTCGCATTCCGGACAGCGGAGATACAGCTCCCCTGCGGCGGGAGTCCGGCAGCGTCTGATGGCCCGAAGAGCACGGCGCTGACCAGGGCGCAACCGGCCGGCATACTGGGTCATGAAAGAATCGTAAAATCGTTCAACGATAGAGCTCAGATCCATCATCGCCTCCCAGAGAAAGAGGCAGGGAATTGATCAGGCGATTAATGGTGAGCAGAGACTCTTTTTCAGTGACATTGGTTAGGTGAGCATAGCGGGCAGTGGTGGTGGGACTGGCATGACCGAGTAGATTCTGAATATGGCGCAGACTCAGACCGCGTTCAAGCAGATGGGTGGCAAAGCTGTGGCGCAGAGAGTGCGTGGTGATTTTTTTTTAAACCCGCACTGCGCGGCAAGGACCTTGATCGTTTTCTGCACGCCGCCCCGGTCCATATGCGTTGTCGCCCGCCGGATCGTCTGCGGTGACCCGTTGGCATTTGGAAAGAGGAGATGCGGGTGACGATGCACAGACCACAAGGCCCTCAAGGCCTGATAGGTGAGGTCGGGCAAGGGAACAAAACGATCCTTCCGGCCTTTTCCGCAACGGATATGAACCCGTTTTTGTAACGCATCAATGTCGCCAACCTGGAGGGCCAGAGCCTCCTCCAGGCGGAGCCCCATGGAATAAGTGGTCAGGAAAAACACCCGGAAACGCAGCTTGCGCGCCGTCGCCAGCAATATTTCCACCTCTGCTGTGGTGAGAATGTCCGGAAGGGATTGGATTTTTGGCGGTTTGATGATGTTGATCCACTGCCAGTTTTGTTTGAGCACATGTTTCCAGAAGAATTGCAGGCCGTTCCGGTCGACCTTGACCGTACTCCAGGAGTGGGAGTCGACCAACTGGCCGAAGTAGACTTCCAGTTGATCTGGCGAGAGTCGGTCGGGACAGCAATCGAAATGCTGGGCCACCCGGCGGACCGCACGGGCATACACATCGATGGTCTTGTCACTTTTGCCCTGCAACTTCAGCATGCGCAGGTGACGTTGGTAGAGATCGTTAAAGCGGGATTGTTCCGATGATTCCATGATAAACTCCTTTGCTCAGAGGGCCCTGAATTGGGCCATGCCAAGAAGTTTACCCTGAAGCTGGAGTTGGTAAGATTGTGAGCTGATTTTTCCCGCCGCGCTAGCGGCTTTGTTCAACAAACCAATCAACCGGACGGAAAATACGTCTGTTCTAAATTGAGGAGTTCGGTGGGATGCGGTTCCCGCGTCGCCGCCCGGTTATCACTACCGTTAGACAATAAACATTATGAGAAAGCTAAAAGCACTAGCAGAGAACCCACTAGCACCACTGATAATATCTTTAATTGCTGCCATAATCTCTTTAGTGGGTTTGACATTTGCTTATCAAGCCCACGAATTGAGCGTTCTGCAATATAAGCAAGAACGGTATTTAATACTAAAAGGAAGCTTTGGCGAAAAAGGTGATGAAATACAAGTTACTTCGGCAACCAGTGAGTCTCATTTTCTTGAAGGGGAGGTATATTTCCCTCCGTCGATATATGCAGATCCGACGCCTATAGACTCTTCTGGAAAATTTTGGGATATGGGTTCCGTATTATATGAACTGGAAAACCATATTTTGAAAAGGGTAAAGCCTGAAGATGGGACCATAAAAATGCTTACCAATAAAATTCCGATAATAATAAAATCATATTACGCATCAAAAGGTGAATCATACACCGATGTTTCACTTTATACTCTCGGGATGATATCGCAAATAAACGATGGGAAATATTCACGACCAATAATCACGCTTAACAGTTTAAATTTTATAGCGCATCATAATGGCAAAGTAACAATTACACCTGAAGAGTTAGACAATTTCCTGAATGCCGAGGGCCTGTATGTACCGGCTAGAACACCATAGATGCCTAAAAAATAATAAACCGGACTGGTGATATAGGTGCGATTCTCGAAAACATTTCTACTAAATTGTACCGACCCGTCGCAGCCGGTTATCTTACTGTTGGGCATCAAATGAATAAATTAGACTATCAATCTGACACAGAATGGAAGGAACACTCATTTTCGAAAATATATGAGTGCAGTGAATTGTCGGAAGGAACATGCCGAATCGTCGCGGGCGTACCAAATGGTGATCCTGCGGTTTTTAAGCGCTTAGCATTGTGCCTTAAGCCACCATATTATTTGCTATATGTACTTCACACTCCACGAGGCGAGGGCGATCCTGGGCGCTACCAAAGTCCCGGCTTATCAGCAGTACAGTTATGCGAATTCATCGCACGATTTAAATCATTTCTTTCCGCGGATGCTCGGTTTGATATTTGGGCACATTCTCCGTCTGAAAATGCCACGGTAGTTTGGGAGAGACATAACCTCATATATGCATATGGTCCTCTTGAGAAATTCTCAACAGAGCTAAGTTCAATGGGTTTCAGCAAGGGTGAGTTGAATATACCCTTTCCACATCAGCATCACTATCAGCATGAAATGGATGAGGACGCTAAAAGCCTTCTTGCTTTTTGTGAATGGTCTTACTCGCCATTACGTGCAGAAGACAAACAGTGAAAATGCCCAGCCAGATAATAAAGCCGACGGTTAATAGCTCTGCGGTTTTCGTAAAGCTTTCTGCCAATTTGAGAGGTTACTCTGCCGCGGCTTGTTCAAGCCGTTCGGTGCACAGGCTATAATGAAAAATATTAAACTCCATATTATTTACTTAACTGTGATAGTTGCCCTCGGCATAGCACTTTTTATTACGAATACACCCAATTTATTACGTTGGTACTTTTATCGCGATGGCGTAGTTTATATGGAAATTAAACAGGATGTTGACATATCCAATCCAGAGACGGGCGATGTGATTGGTAAAATTTATAGCGGAGCAGTCCTCCAGGGGCCATCAATCGAAGATTTAGACGATACCGATTTAGGAGACAATGATCGCTGGAAAATCCTGCTGGATGCAGACGTAGTCAAAGGGGAGCATCGGAAATACATCAATTCTAGTAATAGAGAAAAGCTTAAAATCCCTTTTCGCTACGTATTGAAGAATACCGAACACTTATCAGGCCCCCGGCCGTCAAGAGTAAAGAATAGCGTTAACGTAAAAGATTCATCTTTTCGTTCTTTGACAAGCGACTGATCTACTAGCAACCATCCGGGTTCTGACTTGGGCTTTGCTCCGCGGCGCGTTTCGCAAACGCGCTGAGCCCATTCGTTAGGCAAAGCCAGAAATAACCTCTCACCATCCAGGACCTCAAGCATATGGACCAAAGCCAACCCGGTCGTTATACGCACGGACATGAGAGCAGCACCCTCGCTTCTCATAGCGCACGAACAGCTACAAACTCAGCGGCCTATCTTTTGCCCCATCTAAAGTCAGGAATGCACGTCCTAGACATTGGTTGCGGGCCCGGAACGATTACCTTGGATTTGGCTGCGCTTGTCTCACCAGGAAAGGTCGTTGGTATAGAAAACGTCGAGGCGCCACTACTTGCCGCCCGCGCTGAGGCTGCCGCTCGTTCAGATGTCACCACAACATTCCAACTCGGGGATGCTCTGAAACTGCCCTTCGAGAACGAATCTTTTGATGCTGTACACGCTCATCAGGTTCTTCAGCATTTGACCGACCCTGTAACCGCTTTGCGGGAAATGGTACGGGTGTGCAAATCAGGCGGTTGGGTTGCCGCCCGCGATGCGGACTATGCCGCCATGTGTTGGTATCCAGAACTTCCGGAACTCGAGCAATGGCGACAAACCTATCGTGCTGCAGCCCGCGCCAATGGAGCTGAACCTGATGCCGGGAGGCGACTCCGAGCATGGGCGCATGCGGCTGGTATCTCCGCCCCACAAGTCACGGCTTCCGTATGGAATTACGCCAATACGGAAATTTGTCAGTGGTGGGGTCATGGGCAGGCTGACCGTTGTGCGGGTGAAATTTTTGCCCAACAAGCCAAAGAACAAGGACTGAGTGACACAGATATTGCGGGCATTGTCGATGCGTGGCGCAAATGGGGCGAAGAACCTGATGCTTGGTTTTGTCTACTTCACGGTGAATTGCTTGCGCAAATCTATCGGTAAGCCATGGCATAGCACGCGTAACTCCAGAATCAACGCGGACGGAAAATTGCCGCGCAATTTCTCGAATACATCGGTGATACACGCAAGTTCGCGTCGCCGCCGGTTATTCAAGGCCGTTATATTCCAGGAAGAATGAATGTGCTCATTTCTTTTTTTATGATTTGAGACAAGCCCAAAAACAAAAAACGCTGCCAAGCGTCGTGTCGTGTTGGAAGCTGTGGATAATGTTTTTTCTCAATTGCGCCAAAAAGGGGGCAAGGCTTTTGCTGAATATCGCGATTTTGTTTGCCAGGAAGAATCTGAGGACATTCAGCATTTCTTTTCCCTGAAGAATCTTCCTTCGATACTTGGCTCTGAACACTTTATTGACATGATCAAAGAGACGTTCGGTGACCTACATAAAGATCTGGAGCTTTCAAATCGTGAAGTCCTGTCCGTTGACGGACAGGCGGTTATTCAAGCCGTCTGCGCTGTTTGCGATATTGACAAAGAGCAACTGTTCACGTTTCAGCGTGGTGTTGCCAATGTCCCAAAAAAAAATGGCAATGTCCGCATTCAGAGAGCATAGTCAGAAAACGCTGAGAGAGATAGGTGCTGTCCTGGAGTGCAACCGCTACAGCACTGTCAGCACGGCTATTTCAAGATTTGAGTTTATGGTGGGAGGGGATGTTACTGTCCGGGAAATGGATGTGCGGCTATGCCGGGAGATGAAAATAAGTCAACCGTAGATTTGACCCCTTCTGACCCTTCTTGGTCATCTGCAAGTCCAGAGAGTCGGATTCCATCTGAAAATTTCATTGTTTCGACCCGTATTCCGGCAAGTTGCGTGGCAACGGCCACAACCAGCCTGCGTCTGATTGAGCTTGTGGAGTGTGAGGAGGTAAAAAAAATGTCTATCGCCATTATCTCTCCCGGCCATGACCGTAGTGCATGGATCCATGCGCTGCAGACACATCAACCTGACCTGGAAGTCGAAATCTGGCCTCAGATAGGCGTTCCGGAGCGGGTCGAGCTTGCACTCTGCTGGAATCAGCCTCCCGGCAGTTTGAATCATCTTCCCAACCTGAAATTGATTTCTTCCTTCGGGGCAGGGGTCGACCATTTGCTCAACGACCCGCATGTCCCCGCGGGCGTCCCAATTGTGCGTCTGGTCGATCCGAATCTGCGGCAGTCCATGGCGGAATATGTACAACTCGCCGCCCTGGGGCATTTCCGACGCTTTAAAGATTATAGCAGCCAGCAAGAAATGAAAACCTGGCAACCTCTGTCGATTCCAAGCATTTCAGAGGTGAATGTCGGCATCATGGGGTGTGGTGACATCGGTCGGTTTGTTGGTGGCAAATTAGCTTCAATTGGCTTCAGGGTTCACGGCTGGAGTCGAACGCCGCAGCAACTCGATCATATTGTGACCTATAGCGGCGAGAAAGAGCTGGCAAAGTTTCTCGGATACAGTAACATTCTTGTCTGTCTTCTGCCGCTGACTGCGGCGACGGAGAATATTCTCAATAGCAAACTTTTCGATCAGCTCCCGCCGGGAGCCTATCTTATAAATGTAGGCCGCGGCGCTCATTTGGTCGAGGCAGACCTGCTGAAGGCTCTTACCTCAGGTCAGCTGTCCGGCGCCCTGCTGGATGTCTTTCGGCAAGAACCGCTACCGACAGAACATCCCTTCTGGCAACATGATAATATCCAAATAACTCCGCATATCGCCAGCATCACCAATCCTGCTTCCGCAGCGAAGCAAATCATTTCGAACTATGATCGTCTGCGTCAGGGAAAAGAACCATTGAATATTGTAAGTCGTCAGCTTGGCTACTGAATGTCTTTCAGCCGATCAAATGATTTCTGAGTCTCAAAATCGTGACTTAATCTCAGGATTTTTTATGGAACACAAAATCGGCCCACTACCTTCACTGTAAATTCAAAAGTTTAGTTGAGTAAGCCTTTTGATATGGCGACAGATGAAATTGAAGTCCTGTCCGTTGACGGACAGGCGGTCTTTCAAGCCATCTGAGCTGTTTGCGATATTAACAAAGAGCAACTGTTCGCGGTTCAGCGTGGTGTTGCCAATGTCCCAAAAGACATGGCAATGTACGTATTAAGAGCGCAGAGTCAAAAAACGCTGAAAGAGATAGGCGCTGTCCTGGAGTGCAACCGCTACAGCACTGTCAGCAAGGCTATTTCAAGATTTGAGTCTATGATGAAGGGGAATGTTACTGTCCGGGAAATGTATGTGCAGGTGTGTCGGAAGATGAAAATCAGTCAACCGTAGACTTGCCCCCTTCTCTTTGACCTCTTCTTTTTACTACAGACTCGTTAGTCTTCTTATAGGAGAAATCATGAGTTCAATTAAACATGAAGTCTGGATAGATGCGCCTCAAGAAAAAGTGTACAAGCTCCTATCAAGTGCAGAAGCTATAAGCACATGGTGGGACAAGCAAACCATAAAGGAAACTTCCGAAGGTACAGTTTTGGAACATTCACCGGGTCCCGAGCATGGAGTGGTTAAGTTTCTAGTGTTGGCTAATGAACCAAGTACTTTAGTGAAGTGGCGTTGTATCTCCAAACATCCCAATAACACCCCGGCGTCGGAATGGACGGGGACGGAAATTATTTTTAGAATTGGCGGCAGAGATAGTTCTGAGGTCGCAATGGACAAATGGGCTAGTAATGTGCCGATTCAAACGGTCATCAAATTCGAACACTGTGGCTGGCCAGCCTCTTCTAAATACTTTGCTTTCTGCTGTAAGGCTTGGGCCGATGTTCTTAGTAGTTTAAGTCAGCAGGCAGTCAATAATGCCAGCTAACAAGACCTTCAACTCCGATCCCAAAAACGTCGCGGCGTTATGCTTTGCTGCGCTTATAACACGAGCCCACGCCACTTCTTGGGCGGGTTAAGGCGGCGTTAGGCCTAAAAAATAAAGAGCAATTGGATTTTTTAAGCAGATAATATCAAATACGTCTGTGCAAAGTTGAAAAGCAAAATCTAAAATTGCGGTGATGTTCGAGCGTTTCGTCGCCGCCGGTTATCACCAACCGTTGAGGCTGTAGGAAAACCCTAGAGATTGCAAAGTCATTGAATTTTAAGGGTCATAAAACCATTCGGTGAGTCAAGAAAGTTGATCTGAGGGTAAATTCCGAAGCTGATTTTTTAAAAATATTCGGGCGTAGGATTTCCCTACACCTTCGTTGTATAGCTCAATAAAATAGCAAGAAAGCAATTTTATCGACCGATGAAAATTGGAATTGAAGAAAGGGGTCAACATGGAGAAGTTGAAAGAACTCACCAAGAAACGAAAAGAAGCCCATTCAAAACTACTTTCCCTCAATTCAAAAGTTTACAAAGCATTTCTCAAGATGGAAGAAGCTGCCTTTTCCGATGGCGCACTTCAGAAAAAGCATAAAGAATTAATCGCAGTCGGAATCTCCGTCGTTATCAATTGTGAATCCTGTATGCAATGGCATATTGAACAATCAGCTCAAGCCGGTGCGTCACAAGAAGAGGTTCTCGAAGCAATCGAGGTTGGAATTGAAATGAGCGGTGGCCCAGGAACTGTCTCAGCTCGATTTGCACTTGACGTAATAAGCGAAATTTACCAATAAATTCAAAAGGCTGTGCAACCAGATAATCAAGCGGACAGAATGCCCAAGCTGCTAAATCTGAAAAGGTTCAGTGGTGCTCGCAAGGTCGCGTTGCCGCCGAGCTCTATGTTAGACATCTCAACAGGAGTCCATTTGAACGGCCCGAATCCACTAGACAAGCACCCGATGGCGGGTTTCCCGCAGGTATGCTTCATCAAGAATACTGTTACCAATCCGAATATCGTCATTGGTGACTACACCTACTACGACGATCCTGAAGATTCAGAGGACTTTGAGCGTAACGTTCTTTACCACTTTCCGTTCATTGGGGACCGTCTGGTCATCGGGAAGTTTTGTGCGATAGCCCGTGGCGTCAAGTTCATCATGAATGGCGCAAACCACAAGATTTCCGGCATCTCCACTTATCCATTCCAGATTTTCGGAAACGGGTGGGAAAAGGTCATGCCCCAGCCCGGTGACCTTCCTTACAAAGGCGATACCATCATTGGCAACGATGTCTGGATAGGGTATGACTGTCTCATTATGCCCGGCGTAAAAATCGGCAATGGTGCAATCATTTCCTCGCGTTCCGTAGTCGTTAGCGATGTGCCTGCCTATGCCGTAGTCGGAGGCAACCCGGCAAAGGTAATCAAGGAACGCTTTTCGCAAGAAATTGTCTTGGCGCTTGAGAAAATCGCTTGGTGGGACTGGCCAATTGAAGAAATCACAAAGCACTTGGCCGTTATCGTGTCCGCAGACGTTGAAGCGCTGAGGGTGTGTACCGATGTCTAACCCTTATCAGGCCCCGGCCGGTAAACGGCCTTAACCAAAATTAGAATCTGAACTGTAGGACGGTTGATTTTTCGGTTTTTCTACAGACTCGTTGGGCGTCAAAGGAACCGTCATGGAATGGCTAGAACCGTGGTGCTCCGTCATGCAAATGGGGGAACAGATTGCTCAGAGTTGGCAACGGCAACTGCAAATCGAGGTTTTGCCCGGTCACTCCTTATTTGGCAAACCCGTAAAGCTCTTAGCTCGCGGCAACGGAGACGACGCACTCTTTGAAATCTTGGACGGAAGTGGTCGCGTTGCAAATGTCCATCTCACTTGGTCCAAGAGTCAGGAACGTTTGCCTTGGCCGAGAACAGACATCTATAGCGGCCTGCAAGATTGGGGCGAACGGGTAATGGTCCCGGAACATCAGGAGTGGGTAAATTGACATTACCCATTTGCTGGCCAACTCATCATTCCACCGGACCTGCGCGAAAGCCTGTGAATTCAGACGTTAGCCGCCATGTGCGACGGTGTGCCAACCACCATGAACGGTGCCAAAATCAGGAGTAACGTATGTCCCCTTTTTATATGATGCTGATCCTGTTTGCTATGGTAGCACTACTCGGCTTTGTGTATGTAATTCGGTGGGAACGTCAAAAGTTTTTCTCACGGGGTTTGGCGAGTTCCTGGCTAAAGGTTCGCCTCTCGTCGATTCCTGCAGCATTGATAGCTGCAGGAATCGTTGTGATCCCAGCCGGAAGCACATCGGGCATGGAAGGTCTTGCGGTTTTTTATATACTGCTCTTCTCTGTTGCACCGCTGATCTGGTTCGGTGCTCATTGGGCGGTCGGCCGGCTGGTAAGGCCACAACTCTCGTTTGCAGACTCGGTACTTATCGCGGGTTTGCCCCTTATATACGTTCTGGCGCTGGCCGCGGTCGCACCAACCTTACAGTCTCTCGCATGGTCGCTGTTGAGGGCGTTAGGTGCAAAATAGGAAGGCCGCAACAACCTTGGCGGCTAACCATTCGTTGCAGGCGCAACGGCCCTGACGGGCTTCGGCTTGAGCTCAAACTGTGAGGCTGTAGAAAAATCTCAGAGGTTGCAAAATTATTGAATTTCAAGGATTCAGCGAGTCAAAAAAGTTGATCTGAGGACAAATTTCGAAGCTGATTTTTTAAAAATATTCGGGCGTAGGATTTCCCTACACCTTCGTTATGTTTTTAGGGCACAAGGAAGAAGAAATGAAAATCATCGGATTTACCGCAAGCCCACGGAAAAAAGGAAATACCGCCTGGGTAATGGACAAGATACTTGAAGGTGCAAAAGAGCAAGGCGCCGAAACCCAATCCTGGCATTTCAGCGATCTCGACATAAAGCCCTGTCAGGGTTGTCTTTGCTGTCACAATGGGGAAGATCGAAGTTGTATCATTCATGACGACATGCAGGAATTGTATGGTGCGATTGAGAGTGCGGATGCTCTTGTCCTCGGCTCGCCGGTTTATATGGGGCAAATGAGTGCACAGGCGAAAATATTTGTCGATAGGTTGTTTTCTCTAATTTCTCCGCGATTCTCACCGTATTACAAAGAAAAAGTTATAAAAATGAAGCTGATTCTTGTATTTACTCAGGGTAATCCTGATACTGACATGTTCAAGGTGTATTTTGATTATACGAAAAGCATGTTCCAGTTACTTGAGTTTGATGTGAGAGGAGTACATGTGATTGCGGGTATGAGAAATGGACCAGCGCATGAAAGAGAAGGCCTTGATATGACTATGAAAGGAATCGGATCGTCATTGTTGTAGTTATATTTCGGCAAAAAATGTCCCTTGCCAGAACCCAGGAAGGCACTACTCTTTAATGAGTAAGATGCTTTTTCCCAGGACAGGAGACGACTATGACGGCATATAAAGGGACGATTGGAATTCTGACTGGCGGCGGCGATGTCCCCGGGCTGAATCCGGCGATCAGGGCGATTACCGTGCGGGCGTTGCGCGAGGGGTTCAAGGTCATCGGTATTCGGCGCGGCTGGGCCGGGCTGGTGGATATGATTCCCGATCCGCAGGCGGACAACAGCAATAATTATCGCGTACTGAGCGAAGATCTGGTCAACCGTGCAGGGCGGACCGGCGGGACCTTTCTGCATACCTCGCGGACTCGGCCGAGCCATCTGCCGCTGAGCAACCTGCCTTCCCATCTGCGTGATAAATATCAGGACGACATCAATGATGTGACCGCGGATGTGCTGAAGAATATTGAATTTCTCGGCATTGATACGCTGATCCCAATCGGTGGCGACGATACTCTCAGCTATGGGCTCCGGCTGCATCAGGAAGGGGTCAAGGTGGTGGCTATTCCGAAAACCATGGACAACGATGTTCCCGGCACCGACTACTGCATCGGTTTTTCCACCTGCGTCACCCGTACCATCGAAATGACCCACAGCCTGCGCACCTGCGCCGGTTCCCACGAACGGTTCCTGGTGCTGGAGGTGTTCGGTCGGTATGCCGGCTTCTCAGCGTTGTTGCCGGCTATGGCCGGGGCGTCGGATCGTTGTATTATCCCCGAGTATCCTTTTGCCATCGAGAAGCTGGTGGAGCTCCTCAGCCAGGATCGACATAAACATCCGAGCAACTACTCGGTCGTGCTGATTTCCGAGGGCGCAACCATGTTGCATCAGAACAATATGTCCTTTGAAGGGGATGAGCAGGATCAGTACGGGCATAAGAAGCTTGGCGGGATCGGTGATCAGGTGGCCCGTGAGCTGAAAGAGTTGTCACCGCAATTCAATGACGGCCGACGGGTCAATGTCGTGAATCAGCGCCTCGGCTACCTGGTTCGTGGCGGTGACCCCGATGCCATCGATTCCATCGTGCCCATGGCGTTTGGCAACCTGGCTCTGGATTTGGTGCTGCAGGGGATCTCCGGCCGTCTGGTCAGCCTGCGCAACGGTTGCTACGACAATGTGCCCATTGACGTGGTCACCGGGCGGAAGAAAATTGTCGATGTCCACAAGTACTACAACGCCGAGCGTCTGCGCCCCCGCTACGAGTCCTTTTCCCGGCAGCCGCTGTTCATCATGACCAGTGATGTTTAGTGGTATTGCGGACGGATGTTCTGGGGCGGTTTCGGCTGATCTGTTATCCGTGGCTTAGCTCCAGATCTGACTTTTCCGGCGGGGGGAATTAAACACCGTAGTCGCGCTCGACCTTGGCGACCCGAACCCGAAAGGCGGAGTACCATTTGTCCCGTCCCCGCCTTTGCGCCAGTTGGTGCTTGGCGTTCTGTTTCCAGGCGCTAATCGCGTCCAAGCTTTCCCAGTAGGAAACGGTGATGCCCAAACCGTCCCGGGCCGATTCAACCCCCAGAAAGCCGGGCTGCTTGGCCGCCAGCTCCAGCATTCGGGTGGCCATGTCGGCATAACCGTTATCATCAGCGGTTCGCTGACTGCTGAAAATGACTGCGTAATAAGGCGGTTGCGGAGTGGTAGCAAGCTCTGCCATGGTATCCTCTTTTTACGATCCGGTTCTTTGTGCAGCTCTTCTGTCGCGCCTCAAATCTTCTCAATCTCCACATACACCGCATACAAGGCCAGCCCGTCCCCTGAATCCGTCAGTCGGTTCGGGATGGCGTTGTTGGTATAGCCTTGTTTCATCGGAATATTCTTCCAGCACATCAGGGTGCCCCGGGCAATGTCGTCCGTGACCAGGGCGCTGGCGACAAACTCGCCGCAAGGACCGCAAATGCGCAGATCGTCGCCGGTTTTTATGGCGCGGGTGCTGGCGTCGGCGCTGTTGAGGTGAACCACCTGCAGCCCCTGCTCCATCCCCGGCAGGGTTTGTGAGTTGAGGTAGCTGGCGTGGGAGGCGGTCAGCAGTTGGAACTTGTCCCGCGATTCGGGCATGGTCAGATCAAGTTCTTGGGTCCGGTAGGTGCGTTGGGGCATTTCAGTTTTTTTGATCTGGGCGCGTTCCTTGATCTTCAGGGGCAGGTGCAGTTTGCCGGCCAGCAGGGTGGCGGCGTCGACATCGCTCAGTTCGCTGGTCAGGTTGGTGCGGCTGTAATTGTGGGAGAAAAAGTTGCTGGCCATGAAATCGCTTTGCGCGAACATGCCGCCGACTTTCAGGAAAAAGGTCGCCTGCTGCGCAGTCTCATCGTGATTGGTGCCGATCACCAAACTGGGGGTTGCGCTCATCCCGGAGCGCCAGAGGTGGATGTCCGGCATGGTCATGAGCGGATTGGCGGCAACATTGACAAACAGGTCGAATTCGCCGGCGGCTAGAACTGTGGCGAGTTGGTCGACATGGATCTGGCCGGCAAAGTTGGCGTGCGGTTTTTCCCACAGCCGCTTGGAGCCGTGGCCCCAGAACAGCAGATCCTGCATGCCGGTTTTCACCGCCAGCCGGTTGATCCAGCGAAAGGCGTTCATGCCGTTGCGCTGGCGCTGCAGCCCGGAGCCCTGGATGTGGGCGGTCCGGCCACCGCGGATACAGGCTAGCAGGTCAGCAAAGTCCTCCGTTGAGACTCCGGCGGTTGCGCACAGCGCGGCGGCGTTGTAGCCGCGCTGGTGGCCCAGTTCGACCAGCAGGGCGCAGGCGAGCAGGCCGTCACAGCCCGGATTGATGAGGATGAACCGATCAGCCAGGTCGGCGGTGCGGGTTTTGACCGGGTCGATATAGATGATTTTTTTTCCGGCCCGGCGCAGCTTCTTCAGGTAGGCATAAAGATGCGGGCTGGTTGCCGCGGCGTTCCTGCCGTAAATGATGATGGTGGCGGCGTTTTCCAGTCCGGTGATGTCCGGGTTGGCCAGGACTCCGAAATCAGCGATGTGCGCAGCCGTGCCGGTATCGTCGCAGGGTCCGCCGGAGACGTTCCAGCAGTTGCCGAAGCTGGCAAAGAGCTGGTCCCAGCAGTACATGTTATAGGCCAGGCTGCCCGAGCCGCGCTGGAAAAGAATTTTTTTCTTGCGGAACGGTTCCAGAAAAGTGGCCAGGGCGGTCAGCGCGTCCTGATCGGTGGCGTATTCACATGATCCGCCAGCCATGCTTTGCCATGATTTGAGGCCATTGTTGATTTCGCGCCGGGCAAAAGTTTTGAACTTGGCGCAGACAAATCCGGGATCGGACCAGGGTTCGGCAATCCCCTCCACTTTGAACTCCGGGGCAACGGCCGTGATTCTGGCGGCACAAAGGTCGGGGCAATCCTTGCTGCAAAAAAAGTTCATCACCATCCTCCCGGGTCAAATCGGTTTGTCATTGAGGCGGATTCTAGCAATGCCCCGGCAGGGTTGCAATAAAATCAGCAAAGCATTCCTTTTGATGAAGCTTAACTTTCCAGAAGTCGTTCGCAATGAAACAGGATATGGTCTTCGATAAAGGTCGCAATGAAAAAGTAACTGTGATCATAGCCGGGGTGCATGCGCAGCTGCAGGGGGACATCGTGATCACTGCAGGCCTGCTGCAGCAGGTCTGGTTTGAGCTGTTCGACCAGGAACTGATCGGTGGTGCCCTGGTCCACCAACAGCGGAGGCGGGGAGGTGTGCTGACGAATCAACTCACAAGCGTCGTAACGTAACCAGGTGCTGGAATCCTCTCCCAGATAGCGGCTGAAGGCTTTTTTTCCCCACGGCACCTGAGAGGGGGCGCAGATCGGCGCAAAAGCGGAAATTGAACGGAACCTGGCCGGGTAATTGAGCCCCAGAGTCAGCGCCCCATGCCCGCCCATGGAGTGTCCGGAAATACCGACCCGTTCGGGGCTGATGGGGAAGTTATGAATCACTTGGGGAAGCAGCTCATCGATCAGATATTGCTCCATATGATAGTGCTGATCCCAGGGCGTTTGAGTGGCGTTGAGATAGAATCCGGCCCCCTGACCAAAATCCCAGGCGCCGTCCGGATCATCGGGAACATTCTCGCCGCGCGGACTGGTGTCCGGGCAGAGGATGGCGATCCCGTGGTGCGCAGCGTAACGCTGTGCTCCGGCTTTCTGGACAAAATTTTCATCTGTGCAGGTCAACCCGGACAGCCACAGCAGCAGCGGAACCTGTCTTTGCTGTGCTTGTGGCGGCATGTAGAGCGAAAAGGTCATGTCGCAGCCGAGAACCTGGGACAGGTGGCGGAAGCGGAGTTGTTGTCCTGCAAAGCATTTGTTGGCAGCGAGTTGGTTAAACGGCATAGCGTCCTCTCCTTATGCAGCCGGGGCGGTCAGTAAAGCACGACGGAACGAATACTTTTGCCTTCGTGCATAAGCTCGAAAGCGTGGTTGATCTCCATCAACGGCATGGTGTGGGTGATCAGGTCATCGATATTGATCTTGCCGTTCATGTACCACTCGACGATCTTCGGGACATCGGTACGGCCACGAGCCCCGCCGAAGGCGCTGCCCCGCCAGACCCGGCCGGTGACCAGTTGGAAGGGACGGGTGCTGATCTCCTGGCCAGCGCCGGCAACGCCAATGATAACCGATTCGCCCCAGCCTTTGTGACAGCATTCCAGCGCCTGGCGCATGGTATGGACATTGCCGATGCACTCGAAACTGTAATCTGCACCGCCGTCGGTCAGATCAATGATGGCGGCAACCACGTCATCGGTGTCTTTGGGGTTGATGAAGTCGGTCATGCCGAATTTCTCCGCTAAGGGAACTTTGGATGGATTGATGTCGACTCCGATAATCCGGTCGGCACCCACCATCCGCGCACCCTGGATGACGTTCAGGCCGATGCCGCCGAGGCCGAACACCACGACATTGGAGCCCGGCTCAACCTTGGCGTCGAAGACGACTGCGCCAATCCCGGTGGTGACCCCGCAGCCGATATAGCAGACCTTGTCAAACGGCGCATCGGAGCGGATTTTGGCAACGGCGATTTCAGGCAGGACCGTGAAATTGGCGAAGGTCGAGCACCCCATGTAATGAAGAATGGGGCGCCCGTCGAGAGAAAAGCGGCTGGTTCCGTCCGGCATCAGCCCCTGCCCCTGAGTGGTGCGGATCGCCTGGCAGAGGTTGGTCTTGGGATGCAGGCAGAACTGACATTCCCGGCATTCGGGGGTGTAGAGGGGGATGACATGATCGCCCGGTTTGACCGAGGAGACGCCCGGTCCGACCTCTCTGACAATACCGGCTCCCTCATGACCGAGGATGACCGGAAAGGCGCCTTCCGGGTCATCCCCCGATAACGTAAACGCATCGGTGTGGCAGATGCCGGTGGCTTTCAGCTCCACGAGAACTTCTCCGGCCTGCGGTCCTTGCAGATCGACCTCGACTATCTCCAGCGGTGCGCCTGCAGCAAAGGCGACGGCAGCTTGGGTTTTCATAGCGACTCCTGTGTGAATCAATGGTGATGGGGGCGAATTGTCCATGCTGAGAACCAGAGTTCCAACAGTCTCTCGTCAAATTATTACATAAATTGTCATAATTGAAAGAGCGGGGCGCTGACAGTCCGTCAAAATCACGACTCAGTTATCGATAAGGGCCACCAAAGAGACCTATGGCACGATTGCTATGGCCTAATATCTTGAAATCTATAGAAAATAAATATTGTTTAATTTTTTGGCACGATTCTGGCCTATCGGGTTGATGGATTCTTTTCGCAAGCCCGGAGGAGTGGATGAATCAACCTTTGTCGATTCTTAAAATTCTTGGAATGATTCTCTTTTTTGTGCTGTTTCTGCTGAGCACGATTTTGCCGGTCAGGGCCGCCCAGGCGGTGAGCCTGATCGGGATGAGCAAAGAAGAGACGCCGTATCATACCCGCATCACCCTGGAGATGTCGGCGGTGCCGCAATTCCAGATGGAAGAATCGGGGCAGCGGGTCGACTTGCTGTTAAACGATGCGGATATTTCCGGTCAATTGCGCAAACTGCCAGAAGATGAGGCCGTGGTCAAAATCCTGTTGGCCAAGAAGCATCATGACCTGATGGTTTCTATTTTGCTGCGGCGGCCACCCAAGCAGGTTGTCGCTGAAAGTAAGGACAATCCGGGGCGGGTGGTTCTGGACCTGTACTGGGAGGATTCCTCTGCGGCCCGCCCTGCCGTGGCCTTTCGAATCGCCGACATGCCCCCGCGCAAGGCCGGCAGCGGAGCCTCGGCCTATGCGCAACAGTCTCCCTGGGATGGGCGCTGGCGGGAATTTTTTGCCGAATACCGGCAATACTGGAAGTTGCAGCTGCCGTTGCGTTTTACCCTGCCCGAGCTCCCCCCGCTGGTGACGGATGAGCACAGCCCGCTGTGGCCGTTGCAACAGTATACCGTGCAGGGCAAGTACCTGAGTTTGCAGCATGCTGCTGAAAATCTGTCCGGGCTGAATGACGAGCAAACCCTGCGCAGGACGCTGCTGGTTGCGGAAGCCCGCCTGCGCAGCGATGCGCTGGAAAGCGCTGTGATTCTGCTTGACCAGTTACGGAACGACCCCAACCTGCCCCAGGCCCTCAAAGCCCGTGTCGAATATTTGACAGCCTATGGTCAAGCTGTTGGCGGGCAGCCGGTTGTCGCACAATTGACACTGCAGTCCCTCCTGCCCCGGCTGAGCCAGGGGAGCCCGTTGCTGCCGTTACTGCACCTGCTTTATGGCGAAGCAGCTCTGGCTTCGCAGCAGAACCAGGTCGCCCTCGACCAACTGACCGCAACCAAGGTGACCTGGCCCGCAGCATTGGAACGGATGGTGGCGCTGCGGCGGGCTGACGCCCAGGCCGGCTTGGGCCACACGGGCCCGGCGCTGGATGCTTATCGTGACCTGGCCGAAGTGCCGGGGCTTTTCGAACAGCAGCTGTTTTCCTGCAACCGCGCAGCTTTCAGTGCATTCCGGTCCAAGTCCTACACCTTTGCCGGTGACCTGTACCGGCGGCTGATCCCGCCGACCGAAGATCTGCCCGGGCATGACCTGGTGCTGTTTGCGAGCGGGTTATCCGCTTATGAAGCGGGTGACGAGACCTGGGGCATGATCGGCCTGGAGCGGGCGTCCCTGGACGAACCGGGGAGCGAAGGCTCCGACCGTGCCCGGCTGCGGCTGCTTGATCATCAGATTTTGAAAGGTGGCGAACTGGAACTGGCCGAGGCTGCCATCAAGTTCGGCCAGCTGGCGCAAGCCTCAAAGTATCGGGTTGTGCGCGAGGAAAGCTTTTTCAAACAGGCCCTGGCCCATTATCTGCTGGCGGAGAACACACTCAGCGTAAATGAATTGATGAAGTTTCGGCGCGATTTCCACAGTTCCACCTTACGTCGTGAGGCTGATCTGCTGTTGGCCCGGCAACTGCCCGGCGTGGTCCATCAGCTGCTGGCAGACCACAATGACCTGGATGCGGTGGTGCTGGTGGAGCAGAACCGTAAATTGCTGCTCAGCGGCCATCTTGACCGTGAATTCCTGCAGGATCTGGCCACCGCATTCGACAACCTGGGCCTCTATCAGCGGGCCGCGCGGGTGCTGCTGTATATGCTCGACCGCTTGGACGGGCAAGCGGATCAGAAGTATCTTTATCTGCCGCTGATTCAATCCTATTTCAAGCGGGGCGAATATGCGGAGGTGACGGACTTTGCCGGCCGTTACCTGGATAAATACCCCCAAGGCGAGGATGCGGGTGCCATTTACGGGCTGCTGCTGGATGCCTATCAACACCAGGGCGACAATGATCAGTTGTTGGCCTGGTTGCATAAGCCTGATCGTCCGTCCAGCCCCGAGCTGGATATCCGGGCCGCCTGGGATTATTGGCGGTTGGGGCGTCCCGCGGACGCTATCGACAGTCTGGAGCGGGCGCGCCAGGCCGGCGCTCAACTGCAAGTCAAAGAAATGGCACTGCTGGCGGAAGCCTGCTATCAGGTGGGGCGTAATCAACAGGCGGAAAAAAATTATCGGAGCTTGTTGGATGACAAAGAATTCGGCCCGCAGGCCCGCTATCGAACCGCACAACTGCTGCTGCGGCGGGAGGAAAGTAAACCGGCTCTGGCCATGCTGCAGCAGCTGGTCGAGCAGGATGGTGCCAGCCCCTGGGGGAAGTTGGCGCGGGATTTGCTCATTCAGAAGAAACGCTGATTCTGTCAGTTAAAAGTGTCAAAGATTAGTCAGGAGTGCATCATGGCAGATTTTAAAATTACCGGGCAGACGATTGCGGTGCTGCAGAAAAGTCTTGATCTGCGGTCTGAGAAACAGCAGGTGATCGCAGGCAATATCGCCAATGCCGAGACCCCCGGCTATGCCGCGCGCAAGTTCAGTTTTGAGGAGAATCTGCGCGATGCCATCAATAATCCCGGAATTGCCGCCCGCCAGACCAACAGCCGGCATTTCCCCATCGGCTCGGGATCGATCGAAGCGGTGCAGGGAACCCTGGACAAGGATATCGACCACAGCCCTTTGGGCGACGGCAATACGGTTTCGATGGAAGACGAAATGTTTGACCTGGCCGAAAACCAGCTGCTCTATGAAGCCGGCAGTCAGATTATTCGCAAGAAGCTGTCCCTGCTGAAATACGCCGCCAATAACGGCAGTGGCGGCTAGTGCCCGTTTGGAAGCTGGCGCTGGCTGCAGAGCTTGTTGAAAAGGGTCGTTTCTGGAAGAAACCCCGTTAGGAGAATTGCTTATGGACATGTTCACAACGATGAAAATCAGTGCTTCGGCACTCAAGGCCCAGCGGGTGCGGATGAACGCCATCAGCTCCAACCTGGCTAATATCGAAACCACCAGGACGCCGGACGGCGGTCCCTATCGCAAGCGGGAAGTGGTGTTCCAGAGCACCCAACAGGGCTTTGCAGAAACCCTCGACAGCCAAATGCGTGATGCGGTCCAGGGGGTCAAGGTCAGTTATGTGCAGGCCAGCCCGCTGCCGCCGCGGATGGTCTACGATCCGTCCCATCCCGATGCCAATGAGAACGGAGAAGTGGCCATGCCGAACATCAGCCTGGTGGAAGAGACCGCAGACATGATGTCGGCGTCCCGCGCTTATGAAGCCAACGTCACGGTGGTCAAATCAGCCAAGCGGATGGCGTTGAAAGCGCTGGACATCGGTAAATAGTTGGCAGCCGGAAACGGCCTTTTTCCGCCGTGGCGGTGTCAATCTGCCGGCTTATTTGTGCGGCGTAAAGAACTACGCCTCCGCAGAAGCCCTTGATTTTCTAGCCACAACGAAAAATTGCTCGTTTCCAATCTGAAAACTTATGCGCTGGCAGCCGGAGTTTCCGGATGCCAACTAAATAGTTTTAACCCAATCTAAAATATCAGAGGTCGACAATGAAAAGTGTATCGGACATTACCTTAAGCAGTCATCTGAAGGGCCTGGCTAAACCGCAGCATGCCCCTTCGGTCAGTGATATCGGCAACAAATTCAGCGAAGCTCTGAAAAACTCCATCTCCCAGGTGAACTCGGCCCAGGTCAGTGCCGACAAGGCGGCCGAACAGATTGCCGCCGGCGAAACCAAGAACCTGCACGAAGCGATGATCAAGCTGGAAGAGGCTGACATCTCCATGCGCCTGATGGTGCAGATCCGCAACAAGGCGCTCGATGCCTATCAGGAAGTGATGCGGATGCAGGTCTGATGCCCGGGCCGTCCCGCTCAGCGCTGTGCTGCAGGGGGATCGCGGCCCTTGGTCGAGAATAACCGCAGTTTGTCCGTTCAGTAACAACCGGCGTTAAGAAGATCCAGAACCAAACCTAACCGGAGCAGAATCATGGCCGCAGAGTCAAAAGACATCGTTCAGAGCGAACCCGTAAAAAAGAACCTGTTAAATGTCATCATGGAGTGGTCACTGGCGCGTAAATTGAGCCTGGTGGCTGTGGCGCTGGTCTGCGTCGTCCTGTTCTCCCTGATCATCATGCAGTCCCGGGTGGCCGACTACAGTCTGCTGTTCGCCAACCTGCCGAGCCGGGATGCCGCATCCATCGTTGAATGGCTGAAGGAGCGCAAGATCCCTTACCGGTTGGAAGATGGCGGCAAAAAGATCATGATTCCGGCCGATCAGGTCTATGAGGCCAGGATCGAACTGGCCGGCTCCGGCCTTTCCGAAGGCGGGGTCGGTTTCGAAATTTTTGACAAGCAAAGCTTCGGGATGACCGATTTTGCCCAGAAGGTCAACTATCGTCGCGCGCTGCAGGGGGAATTGATGCGGACGATCTCCTCGCTGGCCCCGGTGGAGTCGGCGCGGATTCACCTGGCGCTGCCGGAAAAGCGGCTGTTTCGTGAGCAGCAGCAGCCGGCAACGGCTTCGGTCATCGTCAAGCTGACCCCGGGCCGAACCCTGAATGAAGCCCAGCTGCAGGGGATTATCCACCTGGTGGCAGGGAGTGTCGAAGGGCTGGAAGCCGAGAATGTCACGGTGGTCGATTCCAGCGGCAAGGCGTTGTCGCGGACCCGCGGCGACGAAATGAACGGACCGATGACGCCGGGGATGCTGACCTATCAACAGACCATGGAACGACGGCTGGAAAGTCGGGCCCAGGCGTTGCTGGATCGGGCCTTGGGGGCGGGCAACTCGCTGGTCAAGGTCAATGCGGATATCGATTTCGACCAGCGTGAACGGGTCGAGGAAGCCCTTGATCCCAAAGGGGCGGTCGTCGTCAGTGAGCAGAACAGCACCGAACAGGGCAGCGGGGAGAGTTCGAGCGGTGTTCCCGGTGTGGTCAGCAACCTGGACCAGACCAAAGGGATGACCGTGGCCACGACACCATCGTCGCGCTCGTCGGAAACTGTCAATTATGAATTGAGCAAGGTGACCAGCAAGACTGTCAGCTCGGTCGGCAACCTGAAGAATCTTTCCGTTTCGGTCCTGGTGGCCGACCGCATGGAGCCGGGCGCCGAAGGCAGCGAGCCGAAGTCAGTGCCGCGCAGCGCCACGGAGCTGAAAGATATCGAGCAGATGGTGCGGACCGCGCTGGGCATCAGCGACACCCGCGGCGATCTGATCTCGGTGGTGTCGATGCCGTTTGAAACCGATTTCCTGGATGAGCCCCTGCCATCGCCTTCAGTGGTGGACAAGGTCTACCCTTGGTTGCCGGTCATCAAATATGGCCTGCTGGCCCTGGCCGCGCTGATGGTTTACATGATCTTCCTGCGGCCCATCATCCGGACTCTGCGGGGAGCCAATGAGGAGACTCAACCGATGAAAACAGTGGAAGAGCTGGAAGCGGAATTGCGCGGGATAGAGCAGACCCCGTTGCTGGGTGGCCCGAGCGATCCGCTGGCACAGATCCGCCAGGAAGTGCTTGGCGGCGACATGTTGCCGGTGCAGGTGGTCAAGAACTGGCTGCGCCAGGAACCGGCTGAATCCTGATCTGGCCCCTGAAGCTAGTGCGTTTATAACCGTATGACCTGGAGCAACCTGTGAAAAAAGCAAAACATTTAACCGGTGCCAAAAAAGCGGCGATTCTGCTGCTCTGCCTCGGTGAAGATGCTACGGCCAAGATTTTCGAGGCCCTCGATGATTCCGAGGTTCGGGAAATCAGCCGTTGCATGATCAACATCGACCATGTCGACCCGCTTCTGGCCCGGGAGATCCTTGAAGAGTTCAAGGAGGCCCGCGGCGGCGACATCGGCGTTTATGTGCGCGGCGATGAATTTGCCAAACACGCGATTCTGGGCGGCGGCAATGCCGCACGCGCCCAGTACCTGCTTGATCAGGTCTCAGCCGGCATCGAAGGGCGGCCGCTGGAGACCATCTCCAAGATGCATCCGCGGATGGTCGCCGGGTTGCTGGAAAACGAGCATCCGCAGACCGTGGCGCTGATTCTGTCGACTCAGAAGGAGGATCACACCAGCAAAATCCTCTCCGAACTGCCGGACGAACTGCGCGGCGAGGTGATGTACCGGATTGCCAAGATCGAAAATGTCTCGCCGGAAGTGATCAGCCAGATCGAAGAAGCGCTGCAGCGTGAAGTCGGCGTGATCGTCGGCAAAGACCGCAAACAAGTCGGCGGGATCGAAAAAGTGGTGGAAATTCTCGGCAAGATGGAAAAGGGTGCTGATCAGATGATTCTGACCAGCATCGAAGCGGTTGATCCGGATATGGCCGAAGAGATCCGGCGGCGCATGTTTACCTTCGAAGATATGGCCTCCATCGATAATCGCGGCATGCAGGCGATCCTGCGCGAGGTCAGCACCGACATGCTGACCCTGGCGCTAAAGACCGCCAGCGATACCCTCAAGCAGAAGGTTTTTGCCAATATCTCTCAGCGGGCCGCCGATATGATCATGGAAGACCTCGAGGCGATGGGGCCGCGCAAACTGTCTGAAGTTGAAGCGATGCAGACCGAGGTGGTCAAAATCGCCATGAAGCTTGAAGAAGAAGGGTCGGTCGTGATACCGGGCCGAGGTGGTGGTGGCGATGAGCTTGTCTAAGATTTACCGCGGCAGTGACGCGAGCGAACTGAAGTCTTTTGAATTCCAGTCTTTTGGTGGCCCCGCGCCGAGCGCGGCTCCGGCAGAAAAGAAGGCGGCCCCGGTGGCGCCGCCACCGCCGACGGCGGCCGTTGCCGGGCACAGCGCCAAGGAGGTTGAAGACGCCTATGCCCGCGGCCTTCGCGAAGGGCTGGAGAAAGCCGGGCAGAGACTGGAGTCGGCCACCAAGGCTTTGGCCGATGCCCTGGACGAGGTCAGTCGCCTGCGCGAAAAACTGGCCCAGAACAGCCGTCAGGATATGCTGCGCCTGGTGATGGCGGTGGCAGAGCAGGTCATTCGCCAGCAGGCGGCCGTCGATTCGAGCGTGGTCATGAACATTATCGACCACGCCCTGCAATCTGCGGTGCGTTCCGACCGTTACCGGGTGCGGATCAATCCGGCCGATCTGGCTGCGGTGAACGAGCAGAAACCACTCTTTATCGCCAGTGTCAGCGGTCTGAAAAACCTCCATATCGAAGCTGATGCGACCATTTCGGCCGGCGGCTGCCGGGTTGATTCGGAACTGGGAGAGGTCGACGCCACCCTGGAAACCCAACTGGACAGTATTCGCCAGGCCTTAACCGCAGCGATGACGGAGCAGTGATGACTGATCTGGTGGCTTGTGTCAAAGCGGTGAACCCGATCAAGGTCAGCGGCAAAGTGATCCAGATCGTCGGCCTGGTCGTCGAAGGCTACTGTCCGACTGCCACCGTTGGCACATTGTGCCGACTGCTGCCCCTTGACGGCGGCGCAGCGGTGCCGGCCGAGGTGGTCGGTTTCCGTGATTCGCGCGCTCTGCTCATGCCCTTGGGGGAACTGCGCGGGCTCGGTCCCGGCAGCCTGATTCAGGTCATGCGCAGCAGCGCTACCCTGCCGGTGGGCGAACAGCTGCTGGGCCGGGTCATCGACGCTCTGGGGCAACCTCTGGACGAGAAGCCACTGCTCCCCTGTGAAGACGAATGTCCCCTTTATGCCCTGCCTTCCAGTCCCATGGCCCGCAAGCCCATTGTCCAGCCCCTTGACCTCGGCATCAAGGCGATCAACAGCCTGCTGACCTGCGGCATCGGTCAACGGATGGGGATCATGGCCGGCTCGGGGGTGGGTAAGAGCGTGCTGCTGGGGATGATGGCCAAACATACCCAGGCCGATATCAATGTCATCGCCCTGATCGGCGAACGGGGGCGGGAGGTGCGGGAATTCATCGAACGCGATCTGGGACCGGAGGGCCTGGCCCGTTCGGTGGTGGTCACGGCGACCTCGGACCAATCGCCGCTGTTGCGGATGCGCGGCGCTTTTGTGGCGACCACCATCGCCGAGTACTTCTGCAACCAGGGCAAAAACGTGTTGCTGCTGATGGACTCGGTCACCCGGTTTGCCATGGCCATGCGCGAAGTCGGCCTGGCCATCGGTGAGCCGCCGACGACCAAAGGCTATACCCCGTCGGTTTTTGCCACCTTGCCCAAGCTATTGGAACGGGCCGGGAATTTTAAGAACAAGGGGAGTATTACCGGCCTTTATACCGTGCTCGTCGAAGGGGACGACATGAACGAACCGGTGGCCGACTCGGTGCGTTCGATCCTTGACGGCCACATTGTTCTGTCTCGCGATCTGGCCGCCCGCAATCATTTCCCGGCCATTGATATCCTCCGCTCCGCAAGCCGGGTCATGCGCGATATCGTGACCCCGGAGCATCTGCAGATGAACGGTCAGACCCGGGAAATCATGGCCACCCACAAGGAAGCGGAGGATCTGATCAATATCGGCGCCTATGTGGAAGGGAGTAACGGCAAGATCGACTACGCCATCTCGCGGATTGAAGCGGTCAACGATTTCCTCTGCCAGGGGATGAACGATTCGGTTGATCTGGAGACGACCCTGGCCGAGCTGAATACTCTGCTGCTCGACCGACGCAAGGCGGCGAGGTAACCCATGGCCGGGAAATTTAAATTGCAGGCGGTCCTGAATTATCGCCAGTTATTGGAAAACCAGGCCCAACAAGTGCTCAGCCTGAGCCTGCAGGAACAGGCCGGGATGCTGAAGAAGATCGAAGAATTTCGTCAGCGGCTGCAGAACCACGATGCCCAATTGCGGGTTCGCCAGCAGGAGGGGATGACCGTGGCCGAAATGGAGCTGTTCGAAGCCGGCATTCAGCACTGTCGCCAGCAGATTCAGCAGTTGCAGCAAAAGCTGCTGGTCCTTGATCGGCGTATAACGGAGGAGCGCAACACTTTGCTCAAAACAGCTCGCGAGCGGCAGGTGATGGAAAAACTGAAAGAAAAACAGGAGGCCGAATACCGGCATGAACTGGACCGCAAGGAACGGGAGATGCTCGATGAAATCAGCCTCCGGCTTAAAGGAGAAGGCTCATGAAAACCAGCGCTGGTCTGTTATTGCTGGCCCTGTTGTTGCCAGCACCGCTGCTTCATGCTGCTCCGGCAACCTCGACAGCCCCGGCTGATCTGGTCGGCAACAAGCCGATTTCGTCGGTTGAAGAGCGGCGGATTCTGGTCTCTATCGAAGATGAATATACCAAGCTGGCAGAAAAAAAGGCCGAAATCGACAGCCGGGAAATGCAGCTAAAGACTCTTGCCAGCGAGGTCGATAAGAAGCTCGCAGCGATGCAGAAGTTACGGGATGAACTGACGAAACTTTTGGATCGTAAGCAAGAGGCGGAAGGCGAACGAATCGGCGAATTGAGCCTGATTTACGAAAAGATGGCTCCCCAGAAAGCAGCCGTCCTGATCAAGGGTCTGGACCAGCAACTGGCCGTCGATATTCTCCTCGGGATCAAGAAAAAGACCGCCGGGAAGATTCTCGACAATCTTGATTCGCAAACCGCCACCCAGCTGAGCAAGGCTTTCACCGAAATACCGGTGGGGGACACGACCGGTCAGTGAGAACGGTCTGCCAAATGTCGAAAGGGGGTGAGAGAGATGCAGGACACAGCAAGAATCGAACGGATGACCGCAACGCCCGATTTGCCGGCAGCCAAACGCAGCTCCAGCAAAAATGACGAGGCTTTCGATCGGATTTTCAATGAAAAACAGCAGCCGGAGCAAGACCCGGCCGTAGCGCGTCAGACGCGCAGCAAAGACGGCGCAGGCACAGCGGACAAGCCCGACCGGACGAAGAGCCGGGATACAGAGGGGCAGTCGGCAAGGGCAGAACAGAAATCCGCCGCACCGGACCACTGCCGGGAAAAAACTGCCGGAAAAGATGCCGCTGCCAAGCAGGACGAGGTCACTGGAAAGAACGACGAGCAAACCGCCGCAGCGATAGCTGACCAGCCGGCGGAGGCCGCTTCGGCAGAAGAAGCCATGCAGCAGATCCAGCAGACCCTGGTCAAGCTGATGAAGGTGATGTCCAAGCAGGGGGACGCTACCGATGCCGATACCCGGGAGCAACTCGACAGCCTGCTGACCGATCTGGTGCAGCAACTCGATTCCACCGATCTTCATGGTGAGGAGGTCCTGGCCGGAATCGATTTGTCCGCCCTGGCCGATCAGCTTGAAGAACTGAAGAAGAGTGAAGACAAGGATCACTTGTTGACACAACTGCTCAGCGGGATCGAAAACCAGCTGGTTGCTGTGCCGGCTGAAGTGACCGCGACGTCGGTTCAGGTAGCGACCGCGCCGGAAGCGACCGCAGCCCAGGAACAACCGGGCGGGAAAGCTGAAACTCTGGCACAGGCCCGGCAGATTCTCCAGCAGGTTATTGATGCGGTCAAAGCACAGAACCAGACCGAACCGGTTGCCACTGAAGGCGTCGCCACGGCCAATGCTGCCGAGGATGGCGCAGGGAATAATGCCAAAACAGCCGAGGAGCTTGACCCGCGGTTCGCCGGGCTGCTCAATCCGCGCGCCGAACAGCGTGTTTCCCAGGGCAAACCGACTCATCGGACAGCCGCGTCGGCACCGGCCAATCAGGCTGCCAGCACACAGTTGCAGCAGGCTCAAGAGACTCATGGAGAACAACGCGCTGCGACCGCAACGGAAGGTCTGGTGGTGGAACATGGCCAGCAAAAAGCCCCTGCCAGTCATTTGAGCCAGATGACGGAACAGGGTGAAAAACATGTTCTGGACGGGCTTTCCCCCCAGGCCCATCATGCTCAACCGGGGCAGGGACCCGTTGCCGGCCCGGATACGGCCAAAGCCATGCCGCAAAATCCGGTCCTCCAGTTGCCCAGCGGGCAGCAGGTCGCGGAAAGTCAGATTTTTGACCAGGTGGTCAGCCATCTGTCAGGCAGCGTCAACGGCGAATCCGGCCGTATGGTGCTGAGGTTACAACCGGCGGAACTCGGTTCACTTAAACTGGATCTGGCGATCGAGGGGGACAAAATCAGCGCCAATATCCATGCCCAGAGCCAACAGGTCCGGGAAGTGTTGGAGCGGCACCTGCCGCAACTGCGCAATGCCCTGGCCGAACAGGGGCTGAAGGTCGAGCAGTTCCAGGTGAGTGTCGAGCAAGGCGGTCAGCAGGGGCAGTACGATAACCTGTCAAGGCAACAGCAGCAGTTTGGGCAGTCCCATCAGCAGCACGGCAGATTTTACCAGGAGGCCCCTGAAGAGGACAGCATTCCTCTGGTTCATCTGCTGCAGAACGGCGGCGGTGGCATCAGCCTGCACGTTTGAAAACTTCGAGAAAGGAGGTGGCGTAACGAATGTCAGCGATCAGCGGAATCAATAGCGGCTACTCCAGCGCACTATCTTCGGCATCGACCGATGATGTAGCCATGGGCAAGGATGATTTTCTCAAGCTTCTGGTTGCCCAGCTGCAAAATCAGGATCCGATGAACCCGTCCGATCCGACCGAATTTACTTCGCAACTGGCCCAGTTCAGTCAGCTTGAACAACTGAGCAATGCCAATAAGAGCCTGGAAGGGCTCAACACCATGAGTACCGAAATGCAGCGCATGTCGGCGCTGGGTCTGGTCGGTCAGGAGGTCATCGCCCAGACTGATCAATTCCGGTTTGAGGGTGAGCCCCTGCAACTCGGTTATCGGACCGAACTGCCGGCTGAGGACATCAAGCTTTATGTCCTCAATGAAAATGGTTCGACCCTGGCCACCATCAACACAACCGAGACCGACGCCGGAGATCATTTCCTCGAATGGGATGGGACCAGCGACCTGGGCTTGCCCCTTGAACCTGGCAACTACACCCTGGTTGTGCGGGCGGTCGATAAGGATGAGGCCCTGGTTGACTCAGCACCGCTTGTGAAAGGGACGGTGACCGCGGTTGACCTGGGCAGCAGCAGTACGCAGCTGGAAACCAGCGCCGGAATCTTTGCCATGGCAAAGGTGGAAAAAGCCGGAGCCAGCCTATGAGTGAGCACATCACCATTTTCCCGCAGCCGATCGGGACGCCCCGGACTCCGACAGCACGCGGCAGACAACACAATAGTGGCACATCCGGCAGTTTTGACCAGCTGCTGCAGAACCGCATCGATCAGGGGAGCGTCAAGTTTTCCCGTCATGCCAGCGAACGGATGCAAAGCCGCGGGATCCAGTTTTCGCCGGATCAGCTGCAACGGCTCGAGTCAGCGGTCTCCCAGGTCAATAACAAAGGGGGGCGTGAATCGTTGGTCATGCTCGACGATACCGCGTTGGTGGTGAGCGTCAAAAACGAAACAGTGGTGACAGTGGTCGATAAAAGCCAGTTGAAGAATAACGTTTTTACCAATATTGACAGCGCAGTGATTGCTTAACCGAACCGGTCCTCTTTGAGGAGGTTCGCAAGCCGCCGACCGATTGACGCGGCTTACGAAAGGAGTTTTACCATGGGAGTTTCCAGTTCTCTGTACAGTGGCGTCAGTGGCCTCAATGCCAACGGTAATGCGATGAGCGTTATCGGTAATAACATTGCCAATGCCAATACCATCGGCTTCAAATCGAGCCGGGCGATCTTCGGCGATCTGCTTTCCAGTCAGATTTCGGGGTCAGGCGGTATTTCCCAGGTCGGCCGCGGGGTCGGCATGTCCATCGTCGATAATATTTTTAGCCAGGGCACCTTTGACAATACCGAGACCAATACCGATCTCGCCGTTGAAGGCGCGGGCTTTTTCATTGTCAGTGATCCCACCACCGGCAACGCCGTCAACAACTATACCCGGGCCGGAGCGTTCCGTTTTAATGCCGACGGCTACATGATTAATCCCGAAGGTTACAATGTCATGGGGTATCAGCTGGATGAAAACGGGAACACGGTGGGGGATTTGACGCCGATCTGGGCCAACACCCAGTCCTTTACCCAGGCCGGACCGACCTCCAGTCTGGATCTGAACACCAACCTCGATTCGGACTCCAACGCCATCCCCATCGTGGCTCCGGCGACCGAAGCATTTGATCCCCTCAACCCTTCCGGGACCTCGAACTACGCGACCTCTATCCAGGTGTACGACAGCCTCGGCAGTACCCACCTGATGACCACCTATTTTACCAAGACCTCGGATCAGAACTGGGAATGGCACTCCGTGGTCGATGGCGGTGATCTGACCGGCGGTACGGCCGGAGAACTGTCCATCGTCGGCAGCGGGAGCCTTGAATTCGATGCCAGCGGCGACCTGATCCGGGTTGACGGCCAAGACCTCTATACCATCCCGGGCGATACCAGCAGCGATGCCGTAATTCCCCGGCCGACTGCGTTGACCACTGCCGGGTCCTTCACCTGGAACAACGGCGCCGTCCAGAACCAACAGATTTCCATCGACATGCAGACCAGCCAGTACTCCAGCCCTTCAGTGGTTGTGTCTCAGGAGCAGGATGGCTTCGGGACCGGCACCCTGGTCAAGCTGAGTGTTGACGAAGCCGGCAATGTCATCGGTAACTTTTCCAACGGCACTCCGCGCAAACTGATGCGGATCGCCCTGGCCAAGTTCACCAACCCGAATGCCCTGGACAAGGCGGGGAATAATATGTATGCCCAGAGTACCGGGTCCGGGGTTCCGGTTATCGGTACGGTTGGTTCCGGGGTCGGTAACATCTTCACTAACGCGCTGGAACTGTCCAACGTCGACCTGGCTCAGGAGTTTGTCAAAATGATTACCACCCAGCGCGGTTTTTCCGCCAACTCCAAAACCATCACGACAACGGATGAAATGCTCTCCGAGGTTATCAATCTCAAACGGTAATCCGGGAGAGTCAAAATCATGACTTTTAAGAAAGCCGCTCGGTTGATTCCGAACGGCTTTCTTTTTGCGCCGGGAAGTATGCTCTATTCGTGTGTCGAAAAAATGACCGACCGCGGATTGTCCCGAATGGAGCTGGTTAAAGCGACTTTGCAGTAAACTCGGGAGGGCCATCGGGGGCTGTCCCAAGAGTTTGCGAGCCATGAAACTGTCGCGGTTAGCACCGCAAAGACCTGGGACAGCCCCCGTGCGGGGACAGTCCCGGTTTGGCTGCCATCGACCTTTAAAATAGCGGACGGCTCATTTTATTGGAGCTTTTTATTGAACTGGCATGTAATCTGCTTATCACATTTAGCGGTGTTAATTCTATGAATTGCCGTCAAGATTTTGTTATTGTCTCCCTTCACCGGAACAAGGATTTCATGGGATAGAGGACGTTTATGGATATCGCAACAGTAATCGGTCTACTTGCCGCCTTTGGTTTGATGGTTTCCGCCATCATGCAGGGCAGCTCCCTGATGATTTTCATCGATATACCTTCCGTCACCATCGTCGTCGGTGGAACCATCGGTACCGTACTGGTGCATTTTCCTTTCGGCGACCTGATGGGGGCTTTCAATGTCGCTCGCAAAGCGTTCTTTCATAAATCGCAGTCGCCCGTCGAAACCATTGAAAAATTGATCACCTACGCCGGTAAGGCGCGCAAAGAGGGGATTCTCTCGCTGCAGTCGGTGATGAATGATATCGACGATGAATTTTTTCTCAAAGGGCTGCAGATGGCCGTGGACGGTCAGGAGCCGGACGCGCTGAAAGAGATGCTGGAAAAGGAGATCGAGTACGTCATGGATCGGCATGACAAGGGGGCGGAGATCTTTGCGACCATTGCCACCTATTCCCCGGCGATGGGGATGATCGGTACTCTGATCGGGCTGGTGCAGATGCTGCAAAATATGAGTGACCCTTCGTCCATCGGTCCGGCTATGGCGGTGGCGCTGTTGACGACCTTTTACGGCGCGGTCATCGCTAATGTTATTGCCAGCCCGATTTCCGGAAAACTGAAGATCCGTTCCGCCAGCGAAGTCTTGAACAAGACGCTGGTCACCGAAGGGATGAAAGCGATTCTCGAGGGGGAAAATCCGCGCCTGATGGAACAGCGCCTGCATGCCTTTGTCGCGCCTAAAGAGCGCCAGAGCAACTTCGGCTAGGGAGTCGCGAGCATGGCGAGGAAACAGAAAAAGGAAGCGCCAGGAGCACCTATGTGGATGGTCACCTTCAGTGATATGGTGACCCTGCTGCTGACTTTCTTTGTGCTGATGCTGTCGATGGCGAATATGGATCAGGTCAAGTTCGACAAGGCCAGCGATTCCCTGGCGGGTGCTTTCGGGGTGTTGGCCAGTAGCAGAAAGACCGAAGCAGCGCCGCCGCGGGTGGTCTCCTATGCGCCCATCGACGATGATTTCACTTCGCGGGTCTATCGACGCATCAAGACCAAGATCAATGAGTTGAAGCTGAACAAGAAGATCGAACTGGTCAAGGATCGTGGCGCCGTGGTTCTGCGCGTCGATGAAGCCGTCCTGTTCGCGTCCGGATCGAGTCGGCTGGACCCTGCGGCGGATCCGATCCTGCGGAAAGTGGCAGAGCTGGTCAGGCCGTTACCGCTGAATATGAAAATCGAAGGGCATACCGATAACCGCGGTTCGGAGATGGCCAACTGGGAACTGTCGGTCAACCGGGCGGTTGCGGTGCTGCGGTTTTTTGCGACCCAGCAGTTGCTGCCGTTAAACCGGCTCTCGGCAACCGGCTATGGCTCGCAAAAGCCTCTGTTTCCCAATAACAGCGACCGGGAAAGAGCGCTAAACCGGCGGGTGGAATTTGTCCTGGAAAACCAGGGCGATCCGAACCAGGAGCTGCCCTACCTGATCGATGCCAATGATCAGGCCCCATTCTGACAGGTGACTGTCGGCAGGGTATTGCAACGCTGAAATTTCAAATCTGTAATTCTGCGCTGTCAGCAGCGGAGTAAAGGAAGGAACAATCGATGGCAAAGGAACCGACAAAACAACCAGAAGGCAGTGGCGGATCAAAGACCAAGCTGATCATCATCATCGCCGTGGTCCTGGTCCTGCTGATCGGTGCAGGCATTGGTGGCTTTCTGTTTTTGAAAGGGGATGATAGCAAAACCCCAGAAGCGGAGCAGGCCGCCGCAGCGACCCAGGGAAAACAGGTCGGCCCGATGGTCAATATCGACAGCTTTATCGTCAATATTCTGGATGATGAGGAGAGCCGCTACCTGAAAGCCGCCATCACCATCGAGGTTGACAGTGATGCCGCCGCACAGGAGCTGAATCAGCGTATGCCGCAGATCAAGGACGCGATTTTGCTGCTGGTCGGCAACAAAACATTCAGTGAACTCAGCGACCTGCAGGGAAAAATTCAGCTGCGGGCTGAATTGATCAACAAATTGAACAGCATTCTGGTCAAAGGGAAGGTCAAGCGTATCTATTTTACGGACTTTGTCGTCCAATAGGGGCTGGCTGTGGAAAAGATCCTCAGTAAAGAAGAAATTGCCGACCTCCTCTCCGCGGTCAGACATGGTGAGATCGACATCGAGGAGACCGGCGCGGAGTCCGCCCAACCGGCGCAAGAGAACAGGATTCGCAAGGCGAGGAGCTGCAACCTGTTCAAAGCCGATGGCCCGGAAAGCTGGAAGCTGAAGAATTACGATCTGATTCTGGACAGCTTTGCGCGTAACTATGCCCTGTCTCTGTCAACCCGTTTTCAGCGGGCTGCCCATGTCAAGCTTGAGGCCATGGAATCGATGGTCTTCGATACCTTGCTACAGCGCCTGTCCGGGCGGGGAGCGATCGGGATCATGCAACTGGAGCCTCTGACCGGCGGCGCGCTGTTGGTGTTCGACGAACAGATTTCGTTTTCGATGGTGGAAATGGTGCTGGGCGGCAGCGCCGATGTCCATATGGTTATCCCGAATCGCGGCATGAGTCCCATCGAACTCAATGTCATCCGCGACGTCATTAACGCGGCCTGCCCGGAAATCAATAAAGGTTTCAAGCAGGTCATGGATGTCGAATCCTCTCTGGTCGAAGTGGTCAGCAACCTGCGTCTGCTGAACTTCGTGGCGGCCGAGGTTGGTGTGGTTGCGGCCCGGTTCAAGGTGGCCATCGATAATCTGGAAGGCTCGGTCACCCTGGTGGTGCCCCATTCAGCCCTGGAGCCGCTGCAGAAGCTGCAACAGCTCAAAGCCGTCCCGACCAGTGCATTGCAGAATAGCAAATGGCAGGCGCTGGTTTGTACCGAGCTTGAACAGATGGAGGTCGAGGTCCAGGCGTTGCTGGCGACGGTGTCGTTGCGGGTCAGGGATATTCTCAATTTTGAGGTCGGTGATGTGATCGAACTCGGCTGCAAACCGGAAACCCCGCTGAAAATCATGGTTGAGCAGCGGCCGAAATTTTTCGGCGTGGCCGGGGTCCAGGATGGCAAAAAAGCGGTCCGCGTATTGGAGCGGATTTCCCACGGAGGATAGGTGATGAGTGACGTGAAACAAAACAGTAGGCAACCCGAACCGGCTGACAAAGGGCTGGAAGGGCGGGGAATCGATCTGCTGCTGGATATCCCCCTGGAAGTGGCCGTCGAAGTCGGCCGTTCGCGGATTCTGGTTCGCGATCTGCTGCAGTTGCAGGAAGGATCGCTGGTCGAGCTCGACAAGCTGGCCGGAGAGCCCCTCGACCTGTATGTCAACGGGCGGCTGATCGCCAGAGGCGAGGCGGTTGTTGTCAACGACAAGTTCGGCTTGCGGCTGACCGATGTTGTCAGCCCGTCCGAACGGATTGAAAAGCTGGGCTGATCATGCGTTTTGCCATTCTCCCCCTGCTTTTGATTGCCACGCCGGCCTGGGCGGCGGATCCGATCGCCGAACCGAGTCTGCTCGGGTCGGCGCTGAAAATGGTTGCGGCGCTGGCGGTGATCATCGGGATTCTGCTGCTCTTCTATGCGGCCACTAAAAAAGGCTATGCGTTTTTGCCGCAGAAAAAGGGTGGCTTGATCAAGGTGATTGAAACCCGTCCGCTGGGCGGGCGCAAATTCCTCTGTATCGTCAGGGTGCGTAATGAGGAATTGCTGTTGGGGCTCAGCAACGATCGGATCGAATGCCTGAGCAAACTGACTCCTGCCGCCGATAGCTTTGCAGACAGCCTGCAGCAAGCCAGTGAGGAGCAGTCATGAAGGTCAAAACCCTTTGCCTGCTGGTTCTGTTGCTGCTGCCGCTGACGGCCTACGCGCAGGGCTTGCCGACCATTACTTTGGGCGTCGGTGAAGCCACGGAACCGGGCGAGGTGTCAACGGCGCTGCAGATCCTGATGGTGCTGACCATCCTTTCGGTGGCTCCGGCCATTCTGTTAATGACCACCGGCTTTACCCGCATCGTCATCGTCCTTTCGTTTGTTCGCCAAGCCTTGGGGACCCAACAGGCGCCATCCAATCAGATTGTGGTCGGTCTGTCCCTGTTCCTGACTTTTTTCATCATGGCGCCGGTGTTCAATCAGATTAACGAGCAGGCCCTGCAGCCTTACCTGAACCAGCAGATCACCCAGGATCAGGCGCTGACCGAGGCATTGAAGCCGATGCGCCAGTTCATGTTCTCCCAAGTCGGCGAAAAGGACCTGCAGCTGCTGGTCGATATCTCCAAAGCGCCGCAACCGGAAAATCAGGATGACATTTCCCTGTTGACCCTGATCCCGGCTTTTGTCCTGTCGGAGCTGAAGCGGGCTTTCCAGATGGGATTTCTGCTGTTTGTCCCGTTTTTGATGATCGATATGATCGTTGCCTCGATCCTCATGGCCATGGGGATGATGATGCTGCCGCCGATCATTATTTCCTTGCCGTTTAAGATCCTGCTGTTTGTGTTGGTGGACGGCTGGTCACTGGTCATCGGCTCCCTGGTGAAGAGCTTCGGCTGAGCGTCCGCCCCTGCAGGGAGCGCGGACGGGTGACGGGCAGCCGGCGCCAGCGGCTGTCAAAATTTTAACAGTGAGAGAGCTTATGACCCCGGAATATGTTGTCGGTATCGCCAGGCAGGCGATTGAAACCACCTTGATGTGTGCGGCCCCGATGCTGATCGTGGCCTTGGTGGTCGGCCTGATCATCAGTATTTTTCAGGCCGCAACCCAGATCAACGAACAGACCATGACCTTTATCCCTAAAATCGTCGGCGTTTTCGTCACCCTGCTGATTTTTGCCCCCTGGATTCTGCAGAAAGCGTCCTTATTCATCATCGAAATCTTCAACCAGCTGCCCAACGTCGGCCGTTGACGGAACGTTGATTTATGGAGTTGCCACAACTCTCCGTGCCGCTGATTCAGGGATTCCTGATCTGTTTCTCCCGTATTGCCGCAATGTTTGCGGCCATCCCGGTGTTCAACGGTTCGCAGCTGCCGGCTCAGGTCCGGGTCAGCTTTGCCTTTCTGTTTTCGTTATTGACCTACCCGGTGGTGAAGGGGTTCATTCCGGCCGCAAGCCTGGCGCCGTTCGAACTGGCCATGTGGCTGGGCGGTGAGGTCATCCTCGGCCTGCTGGTCGGGTTTTTGGCGCAACTGGTGTTCATGGCCGCCGAGTTCGCCGGTTCGGTGATCGGCTATCAGATGGGCTTTGCCGCCGCCAATCTCTTTGATCCGACGACCCAGTCCCAGGTGGCGCTGATCTCCCGCTTTCAAGGCATCTTTGCCATACTGCTGTTTCTTTCCCTGGACATTCACCACCTCTTTCTGGAAGCGATCGTCTCCTCCTTCGAAATGCTCCCACCAGGCAGCCTGACCCTGTCCGGCGGCGCCATCCCGATGATTGTCGAAGTGGCCAATCATTCCCTGATCCTCAGCATTCGTCTGGTGGCACCGATCCTGGTCCTGCTGATTCTGTCCAACCTGACCCTCGGCGTCATGGCGCGGGTCTTTCCCCAGCTCAACGTCTTCCTGCTCTCTTATCCCCTCAACATCGGTATCTCCTTTATTGTCATGGGGTTGACCCTCGGGATCGTGGCCAATCTCCTGCAACACGAATTTTTTACGCTTTCGGAACGGTTCTTGCGTCTGTTCAGCCTGATGTGATTTTTTTAACGGTGCCGTGACAAAAAACTGTCACCACCGGCCGTTGTTTCCCCAGGGACGCACGGATCAGAGCGGAACAGGTGCCGGGAGCGCAGGATGGCGGAAGAATCAGGACAGGAACGTACCGAACAGGCGACGGAGAAGCGTCGCCAGGATTTTCGCGAAAAAGGCCAGGTTGCCCAGAGTAAGGAAGTCGCCACAGCCGCCCTGCTCACTTCTTCGCTGCTGCTCTGGGTGTTCTATGCGCGTTTTTTCTGGCGTGATCTCGAGCAGCTCTATCTGCAGCTGCTCGGCTCTTTCGGCAGCATGGAGCTGACCGCGGCAGCTGTGATGCACCTGGGCTGGGACATGGGGCTGGTCATGGCCAAGGTGCTCTGGCCGGTCTTTCTGATGACCCTGGTGATCGGCTTCTTTGCGTCCTTTTTGCAGGTCGGGCCGCTCTTTTCCACCAAAGTCTTCATGCCCGATCTGAACAAGTTCAATCCGATCGCCGGGATGTCCAAGTTCATCTCCAAGCGGTCCGCGATTGAACTGGTCAAATCCCTGGCCAAAGTCTCCCTGATCGGTCTTGTTGCTTACAAGACCGTTGCCGCCGAATTCGACAAGTCCTTGAATCTGCCCTTGGTCGACCTTGAGCAGACGCTGTTGTTTCTGGCCCAGGTCGCCTTTCTGGTGATGGGCAAGACCTGCGGCATCATCATTGTGCTGGCGGTCATCGATTACGGTTTTACCAAGTTTGAGATGGAAGAGAAGATGAAGATGACCAAGCAGGAGATCAAGGAAGAATACAAAGATACCGAGGGGAACCCGCAGATCAAATCGCGGATTCGCTCTTTGCAGGCGCAGATGGCGCGGCGGCGGATGATGGCCGAGGTCCCCAAGGCCGATGTCATCGTCACCAACCCGACCCACCTCTCCATCGCCCTGTCTTATCGGCGTGAGGAGATGAACGCACCGACGATTGTCGCCAAGGGAGCTGATCATCTGGCGTTTCGCATCCGCGAAATCGCCCGCGAAAACAAGGTTCCCATCGTCGAAAACAAGCCGGTGGCACGAGCTTTGTACCAGCAGGAAGTGGGCGAGGAAATTCCTGAGGGCATGTTTACCGCCGTGGCCGAGATTTTGGCCTATGTGTACAGCTTGAAGAAATAATAACTTATTGAAAATATAGGGATTGTTTAGGTGTTTTTTGCAGCTCAACGCCGTGCCAAAAACTTGACAAGCCCGTCAGAATTCAGACTTGAGGATAAAATTTATGGCGACACTTGATGGCGTAATCAACAACCGGTGGAAGGAAGCGCTGCTGCGCAGTGATATTCTGGTGGCGCTGGGACTGGTCTTGATCCTGATGCTGATGATTCTGCCGGTTCCGCCGATGCTGCTGGACCTTTTCCTGTCCATGAACATCACCATCGGGTTGCTGATCCTGATCATCGCCCTCTATACCACGCGCGCGCTCGATTTTGCGATCTTTCCCAGTATCCTGCTGATTACCACTCTGTTTCGGCTGTCTCTCAACGTGGCGTCCACCCGCCTGATCCTGCTCCATGGCGATGAGGGGCCCTCGGCCGCGGGGAATGTCATCCAGGCCTTCGGTCAGTTCGTGGTCGGCGGCAATTACGTGGTCGGGATTGTTATTTTCGTTATCCTGGTGGTCATCAACTTCATGGTTATCACCAAGGGTGCCGGCCGGGTTGCCGAGGTGGCGGCGCGCTTTACCCTGGACGCCATGCCCGGCAAGCAGATGGCTATCGACGCCGACCTCAACGCCGGTCTGATCAACGATGAGGAGGCTCGCGCCCGGCGCAAGGAGGTGTCCTCGGAATCCGATTTCTTCGGTGCCATGGACGGGGCCAGCAAGTTCGTCAAGGGGGATGCCATCGCCGGCATCATTATCACCCTGATCAATATCGGCGCGGGTTTTGTCATCGGGGTCATGCAGAAAGGCATGCCCATGGCCGAGGCCGCCGCCAACTACACCATCCTGACTGTCGGTGACGGTCTGGTCGGGCAGATTCCCGCGCTGATCATTTCCACCGGTGCCGGCATCATGGTCACCAGGACCGCCGGGGACGAGGATTTCGGTACGGAAATGAAGCGCCAGTTTACGGTCCATCCGCGTGCTATCTGGGTGGTGGCGGGCATTCTCCTCGGCTTTGCGCTGATCCCCGGCCTGCCGCAGCTGCCGTTCTTCATGCTCTCTCTGATCCTTGGCGGGATTGCCTGGCAGGTGCAGAAGTCGCGGCAACAGGTTGAGCAAAAGCAGCTGGAGGTTGATACGGCACCGCCGCCCAAGCAGATCGAAGAGGAAAACTACGAAAAGATGCTCAGCGTCGATCTGCTGGAGATGGAGGTCGGTTACGGGCTGATTCCGTTGGTCGATACCGCCCAGAATGGCGAACTGCTGCCGCGCATTAAATCGATCCGCAAACAGTTCGCCCTCGATTTTGGCTTCATCGTGCCGCCGGTGCATATCAAGGATAACCTGCAGCTCAAACCCAACGAATACGCCATTGTTCTCAAAGGGGTGCGGATCGGTGGCGGCGAATTGCTACCCGGCCATTATCTGGCCATGAATCCGGGCACCGCCACCGAGACCATCAAAGGGGTGGAGACCGTCGAACCCGCCTTCAACCTGCCGGCGGTGTGGATTTCGGAGGATAAGAAAGAGCGCGCCCAAATTTCCGGCTATACCGTGGTCGACAATACCACTGTGGTGGCCACCCATTTGAGCGAGTTGATCAAACGGCACGGTCACGAGCTGCTCGGCCGCCAGGAAACCCAGAACCTGCTCGACAATATCGCCAAGGACTATCCCAAGCTGGTGGAAGAGCTGGTGCCGAACCTGCTCAGCCTCGGGGTGATCATGCGGGTACTGCAAAATCTGCTGCGGGAGAATGTTTCTATCCGCGATCTTAGAACTATTTTAGAAACTTTGGCAGATTGGGCACCAGTTGTGCATGACCCAGATCAACTGACCGAACATGTGCGTGCCGTGATGGCCCGTTCGATCAGCAACAGTTACAGCGATGACGGACAGGTACTTGAAGTGATGACCTTTGACCGAAAAGTGGAAACCAGGATCCAGGAAGCGCTGCACAGCACTGATCAAGGGACTTACCTGGCCCTTGATCCCGGCTTTGCCCAAGGCTTGATCGCCAGCTTGAACAAGGCGATCCAGAAGGTTGCCGGGGCAACCCCGGTGCTGCTCTGTACGCCAACAATCCGACTCCATGTCAAAAGGTTGACTGAACGCTACCTGCCGGGACTGGCAATTATCTCTCACAACGAGATCGCGCCTCATCTGAAAGTGCGGTCGATAGGAACGGTGACTGTCGATGTTGGTTAAAAAATTTGAAGCGGAAAATATGGCAGCGGCCCTCAAGCAGGTGAAGGAAACCCTCGGCGCTGAAGCGCTGATCCTGTCCACTCGGACCATCGGCAGAAAAGGCCTTGGCGTCCTCGGGCGGCAGATGATCGAAGTGACCGCGGCGATCGAGTCTCCGTCCATGAAGTCGAACCTGCGTCAGGCCGTCCCCGACAGCGGGGCTCCGGTTTCCAGCTTCGGCCGGCTTCCCGCCGCTTACAGCCAACGGGTGGAAACACTGGAGGACGAAGCGGTGTCATTATCCCGTCAGGCCATCAGTCGCAGTCAAAAAGTCGAGGTTACCGAAAATCCGCTGGAAGCCGAAGTTCGCCAGCTGCGGGCGCAGTTGGAAGCTCAGGATGTCGGCCAGCTGCAGCAGGAGATTAATGAACTGAAGCAGCTGATGCAGCAATTTGCCCAGGCCGCGCGACCGGTGCCGGTTGAACCCGTGCCCCAGCCCGCTCAACCCGCTGTCGAGGAACGGGTGGAGGTACCGCTGCGTCATGCTTCGCCAGCCGCTCCGGTTGCCAGATTTAAGACCGCCGGCGAGCAAACCCTGGAGGAGCTGATCCGGATGCTGACCGAGCGGGGGATCGATTCCGAGGCTGCCGCCACCATCGCTCGTTTCGCCGCACCCCAGTTGAACACCCGGCAACGCCAGGATGCTGGCGCCTGCCGGGAATTTCTCACCGCAACCGTGGCCGGACTGGTCCAAACCACCGGTCCGTTGTGGCAGCCGGGACAACCGCAAAAAAGAGTTTCCCTGATTGGCGCGACCGGGGTCGGCAAGACCACTACCATCGCCAAACTGGCTGCCGAAGCCATCCAGTGCGGTGCCCGGGTGGCTCTGGTGACCATCGACACCTACCGGATCGCTGCTGTCGAGCAGTTGAAGGTCTATGGCGACATCATGGGCCTGCCGGTCGAGGTGGTGCTCTCTCCGGAGCAATTGCAGGAGGCTTTCCGGCGTCATCGCGACAAGGACCTGATTCTGGTCGATACCGCCGGACGCAGTCCCCAGGATCAGCTGCGGATTGAAGAGCTGAATGAATTTCTCGGCCAGGGGGCAGGGGTTGAAAACTGCCTGGTCCTGGCCGCGACCACTGACGAGCGGTTGCAGCAGCGGACCTTGCAAGCGTTCAGCAAATTGCCGCTGAGTCGTCTTATCTTTACCAAGCTGGATGAAACGGATCGCTGCGGGGCATTGATCAACCTGCCGACCAGCAGCAACCTGCCGCTGGCCTACCTGACCAACGGTCAGAAAGTGCCAGAAGATATCATGCTGGCTGAAGCGCAGAAAGTGGCCGAACTGGTCATGGGACATGAAACTGAATCACGGAGGATGGCAGTATGACGAGCGGAGCCATGGATCAGGCTGGAACCCTGCGCACGATGCACGGGCAACTAGACAAAACAGTCGCGGAGTTGCGGATGCCGCAGACCCGCGTCCTGTCCATTACCAGCGGCAAGGGCGGTGTTGGCAAAACGGCGGTGGTCTCCAATGTGGCCGTTGCCTTGGCCAAACAGGGGAAAAAGGTCCTGATTATCGATGCCGACCTTGGCCTGGCGAATATCGATGTCGTTCTCGGTCTGTCGCCAACCTACAACTTGAATCATTTCTTCAGCGGCGAACGGACCCTGCGCGAAGTCATGGTCGAAGGTCCGCATGGACTGAAGATCCTGCCGGCGGGATCGGGGGTGCAACAATATACCCGCCTCGATTCGCAGTTGAAGATGCGCCTGATCGAATCCCTGGATGCTCTGGACGAACAGTTCGATGTCGTGCTGATCGATACCGAGGCCGGTATTTCCGACAACGTGACCTATTTCAATGTCGCTGCCCAGGATATCCTGGTCGTGACCACGCCGGAGCCGACGGCGATTACCGATGCCTATGCGCTGATGAAGCTGCTCTCCACCCAATACCATCAGAAACGCTTTCTGCTGGCGGTCAATTCGGTGCGCAACCCTGACGAAGGGCTGGACGTCTTTGAAAAACTGACCATGGTGTCGGGACGCTACCTGGATATTTTCCTCGATTACCTCGGCTGCATCCCCTACGACAAAAAAATGCATGATTCTGTGCGCCAGCAACAGGTCATGGTTGATCTTTATCCCGAGCATAAAGTGGCAAAGTCTTTTGTTGAATTGGCGGAAACGCTGCTGGAGATCCCGGCCGACAACCAGGCTCAGGGCACGCTGCAGTTTTTCTGGAAACAGTTTCTCGGAGTCGGTTCGGAGGCAAGCTGATGACCTACAGTAACAGCTACGGTCCGCCGGGGCCGGCGGAAAGGGAAAAGATGATTGAGAACCATTTGTCATTGGTTGATTTTCTGGTCGACAGGATGATGACCCAGGTTCCCTCCTTTGTCAGTCGCGACGATATCCGCAGTGCCGCGCTCATGGGCCTGATGGATGCCGCAAACCGCTTTGATCCAAGGCGCGGGGTGCTGTTCAAGACCTTTGCCGAGCGGCGGATCCGGGGATCGGTTTTCGACGAAGTGCGGCGGATGGACTGGTTTTCGCGTTCCCTGCGGGAAAAACAATCGCGGCTGACGAAAACCACCGAAGCTCTGGGCAAAAAACTGGGCCGTGCGCCAGACGATGAAGAACTGGCCGTGGCACTGGAACTGTCTCTGGACGAATTTCATGAGCTGCAGTTTCAGGTCAGCCAACTCGGTTACGTCAGCCTCAATGAAAACCTGGACGAAAACGAGGAGAACGGCAAATCCTTTATCGACAATATCGAGGATACCAGCCAGGAAAGCGTTCAAGAGCGCATGGAGGCCAATGAACTCACCCATGAGCTGGCCGGGTACCTGGAACAACTCTCGGAAAAAGAGCGGCTGGTGATTGCCCTTCTCTACTACGAAGAGCTGTCGCAGAAGGAGGTCTCCGAGGTCCTTGAGCTGTCCGAGGGGCGTATTTCCCAGCTTCACAGCCAGGCTCTCAGTAAATTGAGAACCCGGATGAAACGCAGCATCAATGCGCTGCGCACAGCGGGCTAATCATGCCCGTGGGCGTTCTCTTTGGACTGGTAGCCGTTGGCAGTACGGCGGTTTTGGCATTACTGCTGAGCCTGTGGCTGTTGAAAACCGTCCGCCAGCTCAAGCGGGAGCTGCGCCAGTTGCAGAACACCACCACCGCGCAACGGGAGCCGGAGCCCAAAGCCAGTTTTTCGGCCAGCCTCAACCAGGCTGAGCGGACTGAACGGGCAACCGTTCCGGCAGTGCCCCGGACCATCCCCCAGGCGGATCGATATCGCTATGTCGAAGCGCTCGCGGCGCAGGGGCTGGACGCCGGGAAAATTGCCGCGGCTCTGCAGATGGCTCCGGCGGAGATCGAGCAGCTGCTGCAACTGGCCAGGTTGAAGCAGAACATCGCCGGGCAGCACTGAATTATTTTGACAGCGCGGCCGGCGCAAGTACAGAGCGGTTAAACTTTTTTCGGCAAGAGGTCGACAAGCAGACAGCAGCAGATTGGAGCAGCAGGATGTCGAGTGGAAAGTACAGCGCAATTTCAGGTGCCATGGGGCGGATGGAGAAGCTGAACAGTATCAGTGAACAGCTTGCCGCACTCAAAACCCCAGGCTACAAAAAAGGTGTCACCACCTTTGCCGCGCGCCTGGGAGAAGCCAATTCCGGCATGGCCACCCAGGCGACCAACTACACCCGCCTGACCAGCCCTGAAATCGATTTTTCCATGGGATCCATCGAATACAGTGGTGATCCTCTTGATGTGGCGATCAACGGGGACGGCTTTTTTAAAATCAAACTTCCGGATGGCAGCGTCGGTTATGCCCGCAAAGGGAATTTTCAACTGAACGGCGACGGCCAGCTGATCGATACCAATGGCTACCCGGTGCTCGGTCAGGACGGGAAAGAAATTGTGCTGCCCGAGCCGGATGTCGAAATCATGACTGACGGCACCATCTGGAACGGCGAGCAGCAGGTCGGCAAGGTGGGGATTTTCAAATTTGCCGACACCTCGGTGCTACGGAAACGGGGCGGGGAAATGTTTGTGCCGCAGGATGACAGTCAGCCGGTGCTCGAACCGAATCCGGTGCTGCTGCAGAAAAATCTGGAAGGGGCCAATGTCAACATGATGAAGACCATGGCGGACATGACCTCAAACCTCAGAGCATTTGAGGCCACTCAAAAGGCCCTGAAAATTTACAGCGACATGGATTCAAAGGCGTCTGATATCGGCCAGATCCAGTAAGTCACAGTGAAGCGCGTGCGCAGCGCTTAAAGGAGTCAAACATGATCAGAGCACTCTGGACCGCATCCTCCGGCATGCAGTCACAACAGGTCAATATGGATGTCATTGCCAACAACCTGGCCAACGTCAACAGCTCCGGTTTCAAGAAAAGCCGAGCCGATTTTCAGGATATTCTGTATCAGACCAACCGGGTTGCCGGGACCAGCACCAACGGTAGCGAAATCCCCACCGGAGTCCAGATCGGGCTCGGTTCACGGGTTGCTGCGGTGCAGAAGGTGTTCACCACCGGCGATTTTCAGCAGACCGAGAATGAACTGGATCTGGCGATTGAAGGGCCCGGTTTTTTCCAGGTCACCCTGCCTGACGGCAGCGATGCCTATACCCGTTCCGGAGCCTTGAAAAAAGATAGTACCGGCCGGCTGGTCACCTCTGACGGCTATCCGCTGGTCCCGGAGGTGGTGATTCCCGAGAATGCCACGTCGATCACCATTTCCGAAAGCGGCTTGGTTGAAGTCATGCTGGACGGCGAGAATGAAGCCACCGAAGTCGGTAATGTTCAACTGGTCCGCTTTGGTAACCCGGGCGGTTTGAACAGCCTGGGGCGGAATCTGTATGCCGAAACTTCGACCACCGGCGCGCCGGTGACCGGCACCCCGGGGGAAGAAGGGTTCGGCACCCTGTCGCAGGGGTTTCTGGAAGGCTCCAACGTCAATATCATGGAAGAAATGGTCAACATGATTGCCGGCCAACGCGCTTACGAAGTGAACTCCAAGGCGATCAAGACCGCCGATGAGATGCTGCAAATGACCAGCGGCCTGGTCCGCTAAAAGGATAGACACATGAAATATCTGCTTCCGTTATTGCTTCTCGTTCTGGTTCCCGCTGTGACCTCGGTTGCGGCACAGCAACCTGCAACGGCAGGACAGGTGGTGATCGACCGCCATGAAATGGAGCAGGTTCTCAATGCCTTTCTGGCCCGGCAGTCCAAACAGCTGCCGCAAGTTCAGTTGCGTTTCAAGTCGATCGATTATCCCGATCCCTATGAAGTACCGCAGGGACGGATCGAGCATCAGCTGATCCCGTCCAATCCCGGCGTGATCGGCAGCCGTCGCATCACCCTGTTGACCCGGGTCGATGGCGAGATTTACAGCAATAAATCGTTGCGGGTCGATCTGGAGGCGATGGCAAAGGTTGCGGTTGCAGCGTCCGCTTTGCGCCGCGGTTCAATTCTCGAAGCCAAGGATGTTGAACTGCGGCTGCAGGATATTTCGCAGCTTGATGAGCCGATCTTTTCCGTCGCCGATGTGGTCGGCCGGGAGCTCAAGCGTTCGATTCGCCTTGGCGAACCGTTGGAGCAGCAACAGATTGAATTCCCTCCGGTTGTCAAACGCGGCGAACATGTGGTGATTAAGGCGCAAGGTCCGGGGCTGATCCTCTCTGCCGCCGGGGAAGCCAAACAGGACGGGCGGCCGGGCGAAATGATCAAAGTGATGAACAGCAATTCACACAAGGAAGTCCTGTGTCAGGTGGTTGCGCCGGGACTGGTGAAAGTGGAGTTCTGATATGTTCAAAAATACGCTTCTGTTGATTCCCTTGATTTTACTTCTTGCCGGCTGTATCGGGCCAGCCAGCCGGGTTGATCCCGATGCCGTCGACGAGCTCGAGCCGATTGTTATGGAACCGGCGCCGCCGCAGACCGAAGGGTCGTTGTGGACGCAGAGCCGTGGTGGAATGTTCGGTGACAACAAGGGGCGTACCGTCGGCGATATCATTACCGTGGTGATTTCCGAGAGTGCCAGCGCCAGCAAAGAGGCCACAACCTCGACGGATCGTTCCAGCAACATGTCTGCCGGGATCTCAACACTGTTCGGTCTTGAACGCAGTATCGGCCGGGCTACGGATGGCGATCCGTCCGCTTTGGTGGATGCGACCACGACCAATAAATTTGCCGGCAGCGGTAAAACCGCGCGCAAGGAAAACCTGGTCGCGACCCTGACCACCCAGGTGGTCGAAGTGTTGCCCAATGGCAATCTGCGGATTGCTGGTAATAAAACCGTGACGGTCAATAACGAAATGCAGATCGTCAAACTCAGTGGCATTGTCCGTACCAACGATATCACCCCCGGCAACCTGGTTGATTCGGCCAGTATTCTCAACGCTCGGATCGCTTATGTCGGCAAAGGGGTGATCAGCGACAAACAACAGCAGGGCTGGTTGGTCAGAGCCCTGGATCAGGTCTGGCCGTTTTAAGGCAGGAGCCTTGTTATGAGAGAGTCTTCACAAAAAATTATTATCGTGCTGCTGGTGGTCTGGGGCCTGTTGCTGCTGGGGACCGCCGAGGCCTCACGCATCAAGGATCTGGCCCAGATCGAAGGGGTTCGCGGTAATCAGTTGGTCGGTTACGGTCTGGTGGTCGGGCTTAACGCAACCGGTGACAGTACCAAAACCCAGTTCACCATTCAATCCCTGGTCAATATGATGGAACGGCTCGGGGTCACTGTAAACCCGGCCGACGTCAAGGTCGACAATGTCGCGGCGGTTATGGTCACGGCGGAATTGCCGGCCTTTGCCCGCGCCGGCAACAAAATCGATGTGTCGGTCTCTTCCATCGGCGATGCTTCAAACCTGGCTGGCGGGACCCTGCTGATGACCCCCCTGAACGGGGCGGACGGCAAAGTCTATGCCGTTGCCCAGGGCGCCTTGGTGGTCGGTTCGCTGGCTTTTGGCGGCAAAGCGGCCAAAGTGCAGAAAAATCATCCGACCGTGGGGAGAATCCCGGATGGTGCTTTTGTCGAACGTGAGGTTCCTTTTGACTTCGGAGTCCAGAGCGTCCTGAGTTATCGCCTCAAGGACTCGGATTTTACGACCATTTCACGGATGAGTGACGCCGTGAATCAGCACTTCGGCGGCAACGTTGCCACTGCGGTGGACGCCGGCGAGATGAAAGTCCAGGTTCCAAGCGCCTATCGTAACAAGGTCGTCGATTTTGTCGCTGAGCTCGAAAAGCTGGATGTGACCCCTGATACCCTGGCCCGGATTGTGGTGAATGAAAAAACCGGCACCATTGTCATGGGCGAACAAGTCAGAATATCGACAGTGGCCGTCTCCCACGGTAACCTCAGTCTGGTGATCAACGAACAGAGCAATGTGTCGCAGCCGGCACCGTTGTCCGGAGGGCAGACCACGGTAACCCCGCAGACCCAGGTGAATGTGACGGAAGAAGAAGGCAACCTGGTGGTGATGAAGCAGGGTGTCAGTATTGGCGAGGTCGCTTCGGCACTGAATGCCATCGGCGCGACGCCGCGCGACCTGATCGCTATTTTTCAGGCCATCAAGGCGGCCGGAGCACTTTATGCCGATCTGGTGGTGCTCTAGCTGTCGCCTAAGCACTGCTCGCAGAACGTGAGATTTTTGTCCAAAGAGGTTGTGAAAGATGGATCCGCGAATTGATACAGCGCAATTACTCAGTCAGGTGACCAGTCAGACGGCCAAGACCGGTAAGGCCGCAAGGGGGCGCGACCCGGAAAAGGTTAAAGAACAGGCCCAGGAATTTGAGGCTATCTTCATTCAGCAGATGTATAAGGAAATGCGCAAGACCATCCCGAATGACGGTCTGATTGAACGCGGCAACGCCGACGATATGTATATTCAGTTGCAGGATCTGGAAGCGGCCCGGGTAACCGCCAAACAGGGGGGGATCGGGCTGGCGGATATGATGATGAAACAGTTGTTGGGCGAATGAGCGCTGGTTGCTGCGTTGCTCGATTGTGCTGCCGGCCCCTGCGGGAGGAGGCGGCCTGATCACCCGGACCCGTTGGTTTTCATCCACTTGAACACGCTCCCCCTGCCCGTAACTCCTTCCTGCCGATTTTTTCCTGAAATCCCTAAAGATTCACTCTAATTCGGTCGATAGGATCTCCAAAGAGATTTCCAGCGGAGAAGAAAATGTCTGATCGAATTGATTCAAACTATCGAAAAAGCGTGCTTCCGGTGGCCGGACTCGATGAGTCGCAACCGCGTAAAGAGGCCGAAAAAAATAGTCTGTCCGGCGGTGATCGGGTTTCGCTGGGGGATCAGGACAAAGTCGGTGCCACCTACGGGCCGGGGCTGAAAGTCTCCTCCGCTTATGAACTGTTGCGGAAGCTGGTGGTCAAAAACCTTGAAGAGCAGGGTGTCACCCTGCAGATCAGTACTGGTGACAGCACCATCGATCTGACCACCCTGACCCCGGAAGAGGCGCAGGCTCTGGTGGCCGAAGACGGCTATTTCGGAGTCGATAAAACTTCCGACCGGATCGTTAATTTTGCTATTAACGCTTTTTCCGGCGATCCTGCCCGATTGCAGGAAATGAAGGATGCCATCGATAAGGGGTTTATGGCGGCTCAGGACGCTTTCGGTGGCTCACTGCCGGAGATATCGCAACAAACTTATGACGCAATTATGCAAAAACTGGACGATTTTGCCGCCCAGTTTGAAGAATCAGGACAATAAAGGAGTCCGTTATGGTCGATAAAATTATGGGCAACAGAGGCTTCGGGCCGCTCGGGAATGTCAGCCAGACCGGAAAAAACGCAGCAACCAAAAAGGGTGCTTCCAGCAAGTCCGATCGGGTTGATTTCTCCAGCGTTTTGCAAAACGCTTCCCAGACCCGTGAAACGAGTGCTGCTCAGGATACGGCCCGGGCTGAAAAGCTGCAGGCCTTAAAAGCGCAGATCGACAGCGGTTGCTATCAGCCTGACCTGGAAAAAGTTGCTTCCAGTCTGCTGCCGTTCATGCTGAAGGACAGCTGAGACCATGACCCGGGAACAGATCAGATCTCAACTCGAAGCCCTGCTTGACTTACTCCGGCAGGAGCGGGAAAAGGCTCTGGCTCTCGATGCTCCGGGACTGCAGGAGGTCGTAGCCGCCAAAGAGGAACTGCTGGCCGGCCTGCAACTGCAGCAAGAGGATGTCGAGGGGATGGAAGACCTGCTCAGGCAGATCGATCATGAAAACCGACGGAATGCGTTTCTGCTCTGGACCGGGCTCAATTGGGTCCGCGATATGATGGGATTTTTCGGTAAGGCGGCAATGCCTCAGGTTTATGGCGGAGGAGGGCGGTCTCGGACCCTGACAGAGGGCGGGCGCCTGCTGTCAGGAAGGGTTTAGACGATGGGACTGAATGCAGCGCTTAATTCCGGGCGAACGTCATTACAGACGAATCAGAAGGCGATCGAGATCACCGGTCTGAATATCGCCAATGTGAATACCGAAGGATACTCTCGGCAGACCCCTAACCTGACCCCCTATCCGGCTTTGAGCTTCGGTGACTTTTTTGTTGGCACCGGAGTTACGGTCGGCTCCATAGAACGCTCCCATGATGTTTTCCTTGATGGGCAGATCAAAACGAAATCCGCCGATGTCGGCCTGGAAAGCGGTATGTCCAACCCGCTGGCCGAATTGGAGCGGGTCCTGGGGATCGGCGACAACAGCCTTTCCGACCAATTTGATCAGTACTTCGATTCCTGGCGGCAGCTGTCCACCAACCCCGGTGGCGAGGTTGAACGGCAGATGGTTCTGCAGCGCGGGGAATTGATCAGCAACGCTTTTGTCGGGGCCTATAATGAAACTCAAGGGGTGGTCAAGAACATCAATACGACCATCGTCTCCAAGATTGATGGCGTCAATCTGCGGGTGGATGAAATCGCCCAGTTGAACAACCGAATCTCGGCTCTGGAAACTTCCGGACAGGATGCCAACTCTGACCGAGACCGCCGTGACCTGTTGCTGAAGGAATTGTCCCAATCGATCGGGGCAACCAGTTTTGAGACCTCCAACGGGACCGTTTCGGTCCAGCTTGGCAACGGGATGCCGCTGGTTGAAGGGGATAAGTCGACGCACATTGTCGGAACCTATAACGATACCGATGTCAACCTTTCTCTGGAGTTCGGGACCGGAACCATCCCCCTTGACCGGACGGCGATGGGCGGCGAATTCCGTGGCCTCTACGAAGTCCGTGATGTCACCATCCCCGATCTGGTCAATCGGCTTGATCAACTGGCCTATTCGTTTACGACCCAGGTCAACGCCATGCATCAGGCTGGAACGGATTTGACCGGGGCCGCCGGAGAAAATTTCTTCACCGCTCCGGGAACGCATCAGAGCCAGGCCTATGCCGACCCTGCTGCCTTGAATTTTGGGACCGGCAGCATTGACCTGAATGTGAACGGCACGCTGACCACGGTCGCCATTGGCGCCGGGGCCAATTCCGTCAACGGGGTAGCGGCTGCCATCAATGCTTCCGGCGCGGCTGTGACCGCGACGGTCGATCCGGATAACAATTCTCTTATTTTGACGCCCAACGTGACCGGTCAGAATGTCACCATCGACGCTTCGGGGTTGGCCGCAGGGGTTTATGATGCCCCGCGGTTCACGTCCAGCGGTATGGCTTCCTCGATGTCGATGCATCTGACTTCTACAGCTCAGTTGGCGGCTGGCACCAGCGGTGCTGCCGGCGACAATACCAATGCCCTGGCGATCCTTGATCTTGAAAAGCAGACTTCGACTGATCTGGGCGGTAATGACACCTTTGTTTCCTATTACGGCAAAATCGTCTCGACCCTTGGGGTTGAAGCTGCCCGCAATCGCCAGGCCCAGCAGGGTTATGAAGACAGCCTGATTCAGCTGCAGAATCTGCGCGACGGCATTGACGGCGTCTCGCTCGAAGATGAGATGATCAATCTGTTGCAGTATCAGCGCAGTTTCGAAGCCTCAGCCAAGTTCCTGTCCAGTGTCGATGAGATGATGGGAACCTTGTTGACCTTGAAGAGGTAGGTGAACCATGAGAGCGACGCAGACAACGACATACCGCAGTCTTCAGTCTTTTTTGGATCGGACCAGCGATAAATTACAGCAGCTGCAATTGCAGGCGGCCACGGGGAAACGCATTAATCGCGCGTCCGACGATCCGACCGCAATCAGCCCGGTGCTCAGTGCTAAAACCCAGATTCAGAGCTCGGATCGTTATATTGAAACTATCGAGAGCGGTCTTGACCGCATCGACAATATGGACGGCTATCTGGACAGTATCGAGAACACCCTGGTACGCGCCAAGGAGATCAGCATTGCGGCCGTCAACGGCTCCCTGAGTCAGGCGGACATGGCGACCTACGCCGACGAAGTCCATCAGCTGCGGGAAAGCCTGCTCTCCGACGCCAATGCCCAGGTTGACGGAAAATTTCTGTTTGCCGGGTTTGCCGAGGACAGCCAGCCGTTCATCATGAATACGGCTTATGACCCGGCCACTTATGATCCGGCAGATCCGACCACTTACCCGGTTTTGTACCAAGGGGATACCGGCCAGCTGGATTTTGAAATCGCTCCCAATGAGCTGATCAATGTCAACGTCAGCGGCAACAGCCTGATGCAGGGGGATCAGGATAACGATGGCCTGCCGGATGCCGGCGCGGTTGATCTGTTCCGTGTTATGACGACCCTGGAAGAGAACCTGCGGGCCGGAGACATTGCTGGCTTGCAAACCTCCACCGATGATCTTGAGAGCGCTGCCGACCAGATTCGTTCGCAACGCAGTATGAAAGGGAATATCGGCCGGCGTCTGGAAACCGCCCGCGATCATATGTCGCAGATCAAAGTCGACATGGAGGCATTCCGCAGTCGCTTCGAAGATGCCGATATCCTGGAAACCATCACCGGCATGCAACAACAGCAGCAAAGTTTTCAGGCGGCTTTGAGTGTGACCGGGAAGGTCTCGGAACTGTCTATTCTCGACTATATTTAAAACTGATTAATACGAATCTTCCGCAAAGTCGGCTCCCCCTTTTTTAAAGGGGGAGCCAGGGGGATTTGACTTTTGTATTGGCTGACAAATCCCCCCTTCCCCCTTTGCAAAGGGGGGGGGGATTCTTCTGTAGCGGAAGATCAGTGCTAATCAGGTATTTAAATAGGTTGCCTTGTAAAACCCGTTAAAGTTTTCCGGCCTGATAGCCGAAGAGATAACAGTGAGTCAAGCAGGAGAACCGTATCCGGAGGCGATACGGACAACACAGCCAGGAGGCATGTCATATGTTGGTACTGACGCGAAAACAGGGTGAAGGCATCATCATTGGTGATGATATCAAAATTACCATCGTCGAACTTAAAGGTGGCGGAGTGCGCATCGGCATTGATGCCCCAAGGGAACTGAAAGTTCACCGCCAGGAAGTTTTTGACCAGATCAAGAAGGAAAATAGGGAGGCCACACAATGGGATCTTGCCGATCTGAACGAGTTGAGTTCCGTGCTGAATGCGGGGAGGAAAAAATGAAAAAAAAGATTCAGTCCCGGTTTGGAGAAATTGAATATGATCCTGAGCAAACCCTGCTTTTTCCGGAAGGTCTGGTCGGGTTTGAAGACCTGCAGAATTTTGTGGTTATGCCCAATGAAAAAGAAGGTCCGCTGTTCTGGATTCAGAGCATTGAGGATCCGCATGTGGCTTTCATTGTAACCGATCCGACCAATTTCTATTTCGACTACAAGGTCGTGCCGGATGGCCGCGAACGGCAGAAGCTGGGCATTGACGAAAAGGATGAATGTTTCGTGGTTGTCGTGGTGACGGTTCCGCCGGATCGGAACATCACTCTGAACCTGGCTGCGCCGATTCTGTTCGCCCCCAAAAGCAACAAGGCCTTACAGGTGGTTCTAGAGGGGACTCAGTTCAGCCCGCAAACGCCCCTCCCAAAAGTAGAAGATGTAAAAGCAGCTTCCAGTTCTGCTGAATAAGATCATGCTGATCAGCCATACGGAACATGATGATGTTTCGTATGGCTGATTCTTTTAAAATATTCTCTCGCCAATAGTTATTCTTGCTTAATATATTTTTTAAAAATTGAGTTTGAATAATATCATCGATGATAAATCCTGATTTATCCTTTCTTTTCTTATATTAAAAAGTCATCTACCTGTAAAATATCAATTTTTAAGAAAAAAATACTAAAGAAAAAAAAATTACGAACGAAGAGTAACTAGAAAAAAAATATTGAATCTCATCGTTGGATCCAGGTCCGGGGTTTTGGGAACATATAACACAATAGAGCTTAAAAGAAAATTCACGGAGGAATGACATGGCTTTAACTATTAATACAAACGTTGCTTCTTTGAACGCACAGCGTAATCTTGGTCGGTCGCAGATTGACCTGAATGAGTCGATGCAGCGGCTCTCTTCCGGGTTGCGGATCAACAGCGCCAAAGACGACGCCGCGGGCTTGGCCATTTCTGACCGGATGACCTCACAGATTACCGGCCTGAACCAGGCGGTGCGGAACTCCAACGACGGAATCTCCCTGGCTCAGACCGCTGAAGGTGCTCTGCAGGAAGGAACCAATATTCTTCAGCGGATGCGTGAGCTGGCTATCCAGTCCGCCAACGACACTAACAGCGCTTCCGACCGCCAGTCCCTGCAGGCCGAGGTCAACCAGCTCAAGCAGGAGTTGAGCCGGATCGCTGAAACCACCACCTTCAACGGCAGACAGTTGCTGGACGGCACCATGTCCAATGCCCAGTTCCAGGTGGGTGCCAATGCCAACCAGACTATCTCTTTCGGGATTGCCTCGGCCAAATCGACCGATCTCGGTAATAACAGCCTGTCTACCAATAATGCTGGCGGTATTGAAGCGGCGACAAATTCGCAACGGGCGGTGACCGTTGCTGCGACCGATGCCTCTGCAGTAGAGTCTTTTACTATTGCCCTGGCCGATGGAACAACCCAGCCCGTTGCCGCTGGAGCTGACGCTGTTGCTTTTGCCGCCAACCTTGCGGCTGCGACAGGCGGCACAGTGACGCCGACTTATTCGAATAGCGTTACTTTTGATGTCTCCGGACTGACTGGCGCGGGATCAGGGAATACCGTTTCCATTACGGTTGGAACCACAACCCTGGCGCTCACCAAAGCGGCCGATGGAACTCTTGGCGGAGTCGCTGCCGGATTTACTGTGGATACAGCCACTCAGACAGTCACTTATGCTGTTACGGATGGATCAAATATCGCGGTCAATGGAATTGATTATACGACCGCCGGTGGCAGCCTCACGGGAAGTATTTCCATGACCGAGGCTGATGGCGATGTTCAGACCTTTGCACAGTCCGCAGGTAATGTTGCCGATGTGGGTTATGATCAGCGCTCTTCAGCTTTTTACACCTTTGATGCGGCGGCAGATATCGCTTCCATCACATCGACTGGCGATTCTCTTGGCGTTGCGGCCGGACAAGAAGGCCTTGGCGGGACCGGCCTGGCCAACTTGGAAGGAACCAACGGCTATAACAATGTTGGTGCGCAGACCCTGACGGTTGCCGGTGGAAATGGTTTTGCACAAGTTGAGGTCAGTGCAGGTGATAGTGCAGCCAAGATCGCCGCTGGAGTCAATGCGACTGCTGCCGATACCGGAGTGACCGCTTCTGCCAACACGGTCGCGACTATCAGTGACCTGTCAGCGAACGGCAGCCTTTCTTTTGACTTGCAGGGGACCAATACGTCGCCTGTCACCATTAACGCAACGGTCTTGGCCAATGATTTGACCAACCTGGTCAGCGCGATTAACGATCAGGCCGGCAATACCGGAATCTTCGCGACTCTGAGTGCTGATAAGGCGAGTGTGGTTCTGGAGCAGTCAGCCGGTTATGACATCAAGGTGTCCAATTTTGAACATAGCGCTGCGGTCACCGGGGTGGCCACCGGTACTGAAACCATGAAATTGACCGGGAATCAGGGTGGTGGGACAATCCTGACCGATGGCGGATCTCTGACTGAAGATGCTCAACTTGACTCGGCGGTGGTTGGTGGCGAAGTGAAATTCAGCAGCTCTTCCGGTTTCAACGTGACCAGCTCCGTCGCTGCCAATGCTCAGTCCCTGTTTGCGGCTGCAGCGGATGGCGCCAATGTCAGTACGCTGAATTCCATCAATAACGTTGACATCACGACGGTTGAAGGAGCAGGGTTGGCTATCGAAGCCGTGGACGGCGCCCTGGCCCAGATCGACACCATCCGGGGGAACCTGGGGGCGGTACAGAACCGTTTTGAAAGCACCATCGCCAACCTGTCGAATGTCTCCGAAAACCTGAGCTCGGCCCGCAGCCGGATTCTTGATGCGGACATCGCGATGGAAACCTCGAACATGACCAAGCAGAACATTCTGCAGCAGGCGGGTGTCTCGATCCTGGCCCAGGCCAACCAGGCCCCGCAGCTGGCCTTGAGCCTGCTGCAAGGTTAATAAATAAAAATGAATTGATTCCGACCGTTTCCCTTCCTTGGATGAGGAAGGGAAACGGTGCGGCAAAAAAAAATAAAAAAAAACAAAAAAACTCTTAAAGTTTCTCAAGGCTGCTGCCGAAGAGATGACAAGCGGGGAAAATTTATCGCACAGGAGGTGTCAAGAAACAGATCAGCGCTCCCCAAAAATGAAAAAGACATGAAACCCACTTAATTCAACAGGGCACGGACGCCCGCAAACAAACTTTCACGGAGGAAACTCATGGCTTTAACAATTAATACCAACGTCGCTTCTTTGAACGCCCAACGTAACCTGGGTACTTCTCAATCCGCTCTTAATGAGTCAATGCAGCGCCTGTCCTCAGGTCTGCGTATCAACAGCGCTAAAGACGACGCCGCCGGTCTCGGTATCTCCGACCGGATGACTTCGCAAATTACCGGCCTGAACCAGGCCGTCCGTAACTCGAACGACGGTATCTCCCTGGCCCAGACCGCTGAGGGCGCTCTGCAGGAAAGTACCAACATTCTCCAGCGGATGCGTGAGCTGGCCGTACAGTCGGCCAACGACACCAACAGCTCTTCCGACCGTCAGTCCCTCCAGTCTGAGGTCAACCAGCTCAAGCAGGAACTGAGCCGGATCGCTGAAACCACCACCTTCAACGGCAAAAACCTGCTCGACGGCAGCATGACCAGCGCCCAGTTCCAAGTTGGTGCCAATGCTAACCAGACCATCTCCTTCGGGATCTCCTCGGCCAAATCGACCGATCTCGGTAACAACAGTCTAACCACCAATAACGCCAGCGGGATCGAAGCTGCAACTTTTTCTGCGCGGGCAGTCTCAACTGACGCTACCGCAGGTGCTGATAGCTTTACTGTGACTCTGGCTGATGGCTCGGAAAAAACGGTTGCTGCAGGTGCTGATGCCGCTACGATGGCAACCAATCTTAAAGATGCGACCGGAGCTACTTCGGTCACAGGGACATATGCAAACTCAGTCAGTTTTGATCTGAGTGCGTTGGATGCTGCAACAGGTACTAACGGATCGATTGATATCGCTCTTGCTAATGGAGATACCGTAACCGTTACGGTTACTGATGTCGCCGATACGGATAGCATGGCGATTTCCGCTGGTGCAGCAGGGACGAGCGGCGATTGGGCTTTTGGGGATGATGGAACAACCTTAACCTATACTCAAAAATCTACCGTTGGGACCAATCTTGCTATTGATGGCACCAGCGGTGTGACCTGGAATGATGGGACCGGTGCTGTTTCGGGAAATATTACCTATCAAGGGTCTTCGGAATCTTCCGCTACTGCAATTGTTAATGGCGGCGACGGCGTTGCGGTAACCTCTGCTACTTTGGATCAACGTGCCACTGCAACCTATCAGTTCAGTAGTGATGCCGATATCGCATCTATCACTTCTAACGGCACTTCTCTGGGTGTTGCTGCCGGTGAAGAAGGCCTCGGCGGCATCGGTCTGACCGATGCAACCGGTAATAATAATGTTGCTGCTCAGACCCTGACCGTGGTCGGTGGTAACGGTTCGGCAGAAGTTGAAGTTGCGGATGGCGACACCGCAGCCAAGATTGCCGGTAAAGTCAATGCCGTTTCCGCAGATACCGGTGTGACCGCTTCGGCGAGTACCGAAGCGACCATCAGTGGTCTTACGAATGACGGAAGTATCTCCTTCAACCTGCAGGGAACCAATACTGATGCCGTGACCATCAATGCCACGGTTCTGTCTGATGACCTGACCAACCTGGTGACGGCCATCAACGACCAAGCCGGTAATACTGGCATCTTTGCCACTCTGAGTGCGGATAAAGCCAGTGTTTCTCTGGAGCAGTCTGCTGGTTACGACATCAAGATCTCGGAGTTTTCCCATAGTAATGCCGTGACCGATACAGGCAGCGGTGGGACCGAGGTCGTCGAAACTATGACCGTCTCCGGTAACCAGGGTGGCGGTACGGTTCTGTCTGATGGCGGGACGGTTGCCGAAGAGCTTCAAGCTGATTCCACCATCGTCGGTGGTGAAGTGAAATTCAACAGCTCGACCGGCTTCAACGTGACCAGTTCCATTGCCGCAGGTGACCAGTCATTGTTCGCAACCTCCGCTGACGGCGCCAACGTCAGTGAACTGAATTCCATCAACAATGTCGATATCACCACGGTTGATGGCGCAGCTAATGCTATTGACTCCATCGACGGCGCTTTGGCCCAGATCGATAGCATGCGTGGTAACCTGGGTGCTGTTCAGAACCGTTTTGAAAGCACCATCGCCAACCTGTCGAACGTCTCCGAAAACCTGAGTTCCGCCCGTAGCCGGATCCTCGATGCGGACATCGCTCAAGAGACTTCGAACATGACCAAGCAGAATATTCTGCAACAGGCTGGTGTGTCGATTCTGGCCCAGGCCAACCAGGCTCCGCAGCTGGCTCTGAGCCTGCTCGGTTAATCGTCTGACGAAACAGGGCGATGAACTTACTGCCCTGAAAATGGAATGGGGGCCGGGTTTCCCGGCCCCCATTTCCCCTTGATGGCAAGTTTGATCATCGCTAACGGAGGTTCCGATGATGAACGTTGAAGCAGTCAGCATGCCAAGTACGACGCAGACGCAACTGAGTAAAGGGGCGGATGACATCAGTGTGGCGCGCAAAAAATCGCAAGACCTGACTCTGGTTGATAGCAGCGAACAAAAAGATGTCCAACCGGAAGAGCTGTTGCAACAGATCAAGGCTTTGACCGAGGATGGTCTTTACAGTGTGCGGTTTGAAAACAACAAAGAAGCGGGTGAAATGGTCGTCAAGGTCGTTGACCCCAAAACAGATGAAGTGATTCGGCAGATTCCTGCCGAGGAACTGCTTAACCTGACCCAACGGCTCAAAGATTTGCGCGGCAATATTGTTGATACCGAAGGGTAGTAAAAACTGCGGGTCGGTCAGGACGAAAACAAAATTTAGCACGGATCATCAGGGTGCCGTTCGGGCAGTTTGAGGGAGAAAGCTATGGCAGGGATCACATTTGACGGCTTGGCATCAGGGTTGGCGACAGACGACATCATTACTCAATTGATGGAATTGGAGCGGCAGCCGCTGGATCGCCTGGAAGCGCAGAAAACGACGGAAGAAAATCGTTTGAAGGCCTTCAGTCAGTTGAATGACAAGCTGGAGGCGTTAAAAGCAACGGTCAGCGATATGACCCTGACCAGTCAGGTGCAAAGCAGTCAAATCTCTGTAAGTGCCGATGCTCCCTTCACCGCGGTAAGTAACGGGGCCGGCACCGGCAGCTATGATATCTCGGTTGTGCAGTTGGCCCAGGTTCAAAAGTCGGTGAGCAACGGTTATGCTTCACAGACGGATTCGGTTTTCGGTACCGGCACTTTGACTCTGGGAAGCCAGTCGATTCATATCAATGCTGATAACAATTCCCTATCCGGGTTGCGCGACGCCATTAACGCGGTTTCCGAGAAGAGCGGCGTTCAGGCCAGCATCATTAACGACGGCAGTGATGATACCCCTTACCGCCTGGTATTGACCGGTAAGGATGCGTCCACCTCCTTCGACCCGATCTTCGCTTTGACCGACGGCAGCGGCAACGCCATCGACCCGGGCATCACCAAGACCCGCGAGGCACAACAGGCTGTCGCGTATGTCGACGGCGTCAAAGTGGTCAGTGGCAGCAATACCCTCAAAGGTGTGCTCACCGGGGTTACCATCAATCTCAGTTCGACCAGTGCCATGAGCTACGCCGGTACCGAAGAAGCCGGGGTCGACCCGTTGGACTGGGCTGATCCGCCGGTTTATGAAACCACGTCAATGACTGTTACTCCTGACACCGACACTTTGAAAGAAAAGCTGACCAGCTTTGTCGATAGTTACAATGAGATCATGGACTGGATTTCGTCCGGTTATGACGAGTTTGGCGCTTCCGCACCGACCGAGGAAGAAATTGCCGCCGGGGCAGAAGAATCTTTGAGCAGTATTCTCCGCGGCGACAGCACGGTCAATGGAGTGAAACGCCAGTTACAGGGGCTGCTGACTTCGGTCATCGGCACCAGTGGCTCTCTCAAGACTCTGTCGTCTTTAGGCATTTCCACCCAGCGCGACGGTTCTCTGAATATCAACGAAGACGACATGGATACTGCTCTTGAAGAGAATTTTGACGATGTCGCCAAATTGCTGGCCGGTGAAGGCAGCACCGATGGGGTCATGAAAAAGTTCAACTATGCCTTGCTGGATCTGACCAGTTACAGCAGTGGTATGTATGCGAACAAACAGGATCGCTATGAAACTGCGGTTGACCGTATTGATGCCAATATCCTGCGTCTGGAACCGCTGATCGACAAAAAAGAAGAAACCTTACGCTCTCAATTCAGTGCCATGGAACAGCTGGTCAGCAGTATGAACTCCCAGAGCGATTTTCTGACCCAGCAGATGGACATGTTGACCAATATGATGACGGGAAATAACTGATGAATGCTTATGTCAATCAATATAAAAACAACCAGATCCTGAATGCTTCACCCGAGCAGATTCTGATCATGCTTTACGATGGGGCGATCCGCTTTGTCCGCCAGGCAAGACAGGCGATGCTCGACAAGCATGAGCTTGAAAAATCCAAAGCGATCGGGAAGGCGGTTGCCATTGTCGCTGAGTTCTCCAACACTTTGGATCGTGAAATGGGCGGCGCCGTCGCTGAAAACCTGAGTAATCTTTATGATTTCATGCTGCGTGAGCTGTCCGCCGCCAATGTTCAGCGAGACGCTGCAAAACTTGATCCGGTGGAACAGATCCTGCTCGACCTGCGGGAAGGATTTGCCGGAGCGATTGAGGTTAATCGGCAACAGCAGCCTTCGTCCGTTGGCCTCTCCGGGGAAAACAGGCTCGCTGCAACCTTTTAACTCAGGACAATGTCATGGAAGCTTGTCTGAAAAAATCGATCGAGCAATATCGCAGGATCGTTGACCATGCTCAGCAGCTGGAGCGGTTGCTGCGCAAGTCCGATCCCAGTGAGTTGGGGTCATATACCGCTCAACTGCAGGAACTGCAGGATGAGGCGAGTCTGAACGATCGGGTTTTCTATGAGCTTTTTTCACGGAATTCAGAGGCCTGGCGAAACCATCCACTGTTTATTGAACGTTCCGAGTTGATTGAAGAAATAGTGAAAATGAACCATTTGCTATTACCGAAAATCCGTGGCATGATGGCTGTTGCTGCTCATGAAATAGCGCAGATCAAAGCCGGACGGACAGCGATGAACGGCTACAATCAGACCCTGCACAAGAATAAAAGGTCGTTAGTCAGGGGTGTCGGTTAAGCGACATTTGCTTGCGATGAAATTTCGAACCAATCCTTGGGGCCGCCATGTCTGTTCTTGATCATTTGAAAGAGTATCGTGTCGTTAAAGCTGTTCTGACCCTCCAGGATGACCGCCAACAGGTCCTGGACGGGGTTGCCAAAGCGACCCGGCCACCTCTGTTTGAAATAACTTTCCTGCCCAATCAGCTTGATCCTTCATTGATTAACAAGGAAGAATTCAGCCAAATCAGTTTCGATGTCGCCGGAGAAAATAAGATCATCAAGGCGCGCATCGATTCCTCCCCTGAGCCCGCCAAGCTGCTGCTGGAAATGATTGATTCCTTTACCCATCAGCAAAAGCGCAATTATTTCCGGATTGATGCTGAACTGTCGGTCAGTTACTGGAAGGTTGATGAAGAAAATCCCAGCGCCAAGTCGGTACAAAAGCCGGTCAATATCAGCGGAGGAGGCATGCGCCTGCCGGTTGCGGAGAAAATTGCCAATGGCAGTGAATTGGGCCTGGAAATTATTATCGATGAACCGCAGGCTGTCGTCATTGAATGTGTCGGCCAGGTGGTCGGAAATTACGATGTAGGCGGTGAACACCAGATTGCTCTGAAATTTACGGATATTGAAGAAGAGGCCCAGGACGCCATCGTGGCTTATTGCCTGGCCGAACAACGTAAACAACTGCGCTTGAAGGTCAAGGTTCTCGGCAACAGTGAAGAGTGATTGCCGGATGCGCTTTTTTGACTCAGGACAAGTCGGTGACGACAGGGTTCTGGGCGATTCTGTTGATCGCTTCTCGATGGTTCCCTTTTGCTGATCTTTTTGCAGGCCAGAACTGTAGTGTAGCGTCTGGCCCACCACCCGAAAAATTTACTTCCTCTATAAATCAGACTCTTCCGCGGGGATTCCTGCAGCCTAATTGCTGGGTTCGGTCAGGCTCCGAATGCCAGGCGCGGCGAAGAGGAAAAGGCCATCTGGACTTTCGGGTTCAGGATATCAATTCTCCAGATTTCGGTCCGATTACGCCCCTTTTCCTTGGCTCTATACATCGCCTGGTCGGCTTCTTCAACCAAAGCTGCAGGATGTCCGCCGTTGTGGTGGTTTGAGCTGCTGATGCCGATGCTGACACTGACCTGAATCTGTTCCGGCAACATCTGTTTAGCCAGCTTGCGGTGGATGCGCGTTGCCAGGACTTCAGCATTTCGGGCGTTGGTATCCGGCAGAATGACAACGAATTCTTCGCCGCCGTAACGACAGCAGATATCGGAGTCGCGGGAAGATTGCCTGATCGCTTCAGCAGCCTGGCGTAGCACCTGGTCGCCGGTGGGGTGACCAAAGGTATCATTGATACTTTTGAAATGATCAAGGTCAATCAACAGCAGGCTGTAGGGAACCCCGCTGCGTTGGGATCTTGCCGCGACCTGTTTGATGTTCAGGTCAAAGGCCGCCCGGTTGGCGAGGTTGGTCAGTGGGTCGGTCAAGGCCATCTTCTGCAGCTGTTCCTGGCTTTTGCGCAGGTCAAGCAGTTTTTGCCAATGCTGCAGATGACGATTTATTCTGGCATTCAACTCATGCTGGTTGATTTCCACGTGGACGGAGTCGCTGGCCCCGAGCAGAAATCCTTTGAGCAGGCTCTGCTGATCTTCGGCAAAGGCGATGACCGGCAGGTCATGCCAGTATTCGTTGGCCTGTAACTTGTCGAGCCAGGTTGTCGATGGAATATCCTCCTCAACGGCCCAGCAAACCATGTCGACCTGGTCCGATTTGAGATGGCGGAATAAGGCGGCCGGAGAACTCAAGGGTTTGATATGTTCAAATAGCCCGGTTGCAGAAAGGTTGTCGACTATGCGCCCCTTTCTGGCGTCGTCAGCCGCGATGACCAGAGCTGTATTATTCATGGTTTTCATTTCCTTTCATTCCCCGATATACTTCGAAGAAAAGTCCCTCTTCTCCAGTTTTTCGGCAGACGGTGAAAAAATCTTTAGTTTTTTTAGGTATTAGCTAAATCCGTGCCAAGTGGGGAATTGTCTGCCTGGCAGATCGCTTTGCCCCTGTCTCTGCCAGGGCGAGGAAGCGGAAGTGACTTGAGGTTGTTTCTTATCCTGTTGATTTTAATGGGAATGATGAATTTTTTGAGAATCTTCCCCAAGGTGGCTCGGCTCGGGCTGGGACCTATTTGTTCGGGGCTTGTGCCAGCGGCAATGGGGTCGGGGTGGGAAAGTTTTTTTGACAGACTTGTAAGTTTTAGGAGAAGTTTGATTTTGTAGTGTCGAAATATTGACAGGAAAGGATGGAAGACGCCGAGTTCGTTGAAGAAAGTGCATTTAGTTGGCATCCGGAAACGCCGGATGCCAACGCATAAGTTTTCAGATTGGAAACGAGCAATTTTTCGTTGTGGCAAGGAAATCAAGGGCTTATGCGGAGGCGTAGTTCTTTACGCCACACAAATAAGCCCGCAGATTGACACCGCCACGGCGGAAAAAGGCCGTTTCCGGATGAAAACTATTTAGTTGCTGTTCGTTGGAGCAGCCCTGATAGGGCCTTTCCCCTATCTTGTTAAGGATAAAGTCTTGCTTGGCAACGACCGATAGGGACAGATGACAGTTGTAGACAGTAAAAAATTACCGGCGAATCTTTTTGTGCGCGGAACCGAGGTTTCCGGCAGGGTTGCTGAAATTCGCCCGCAGACCTTTCAGATTGCCCAGTTTGTTCAGGCTGTCGTCGTTGAAAAGGGGCAGGATGCCGTTCTGGAAATTCTTGATCAGCGTTATCTTGCCCGGGGTGAACAGGAACTGCAGCCCGGCCAGAAGTTACTCTTGCAGGTTCTCCAGACACAGCCGCAGCTGGAGTTTAAGGTTGTCGATGGTGCCGCTGACAGCAGCCTGGAGCGATTGCTGCCGCTGTTGACGCGGTCGTATGACTGGACTCAGCTGGCGAACGTTCTTGACGAGTCCCCGGAGCAAACTCCGCAGGTCAAAGCGTTGGTTACGCTTTTTGCTCATTTGCAAAACGTCACCAGCCTGGAAAATGAATTGCCTTCTGCCTTGTGGGACAAGGTGGCGGTTTTTTTGCGCAGCTTCGGAGTGAGGGGGGAATCTCCCGCTTTCTCTCAGCCGGCAGAGCTGCCGGAACTGGCACAAGCTGGCCTGCCGGAGGCCTTTCGCCAGGACGAAGATCCCGGCGCTTTCCGGCATATTCTGCAATTGCTCAACGCCTTCCGGGATCAGCTCGGGGCATTGGACAAGTCGGAGCCGGCCGGGGCCGGCTGGCACACCCGGACTCGAACTCTTTTAACCCAGTTGCGACAGGAATTTCAATCCCTTGAGATTCCCCCGGCTTTCTCCCGGCAGTTGCTTGCGGTGGTCCTCAGGCTGCAGGAGAGCCCCTCCATCACCCCTCAGCTGGCAACAGATTTACAGCGTTTCGCGACGACATTGAGCAAGGCGGTCGAGCCGAAAGTTTTTTCCCAGGATTTTTTGCAGACTCCTCCAGCAAATCGGGACGACGCGGTTCAGGTTGCTGCAAAATCCGGCTCTATGCCCGCCAGATTGGCCCAAGGCCTGCCACGCGCTTACCGCTCTGCAGCCGTTCAGCAGCCCGCAACCGAGGTCAGGCCTCACCTTCCTGAGCAGCGCCCCTTACCAGAATTGCAGATTCCGCTCAGGCCGACAGGGTCTATTCCGGCCGCACCGTTGCTGCCGAGTGGATTTACCTCAATCCGGGGCGAGCTTCCTGCGCCCTCTCCGCCCGTAGCGGTCCAGGCCGCTCCACTCAGCACCAGTTCCGGCAGCGTTGTTCCGGCGGCCGGTCCTCCCGAAATTGAAGCCTTGCTGGGACAGCTAAAGCGGCTTGAGCCGGGGACGGCTGTTCCTCCCGACCTTTTGGGACGATTGGAAGGGGCGGTTGCTCGCTTGAAACACCTGCAGCCGGATATGTTTGCGAGTTTGCCGGTTCTTGACAGTCTGGTGCAAACCTTAGCGCAGGCTTCTTCGTCGCGGGCTGTCGCGCCGATTATTGAGCAGCTAGGAGTCTTCTCTTTGCTGTTCGGCCTGGCTTTTGAGAAAAATTCTTTTCGTTTGCAGGATCCTGATATCCTGAAGCATTTGCACGAGACTCTGCTGAAAATCCGCAGTCTTCCGGATCGGAATGTAGAGGAGCCGTTGCACCGCATTGAAGTTTTGCAACTCTGTCGTGGCCGTTTGGCAGAGCAGCAGTTGATGTTTTTGCCGTTGCCGTTTCACGAGCTTGAAGAGGGCTATCTGCTGGCAAAAAATCAGGATCACCACGAAGAGGGACGGACCGATAATGAAACGTCCCTGCAGGTCTCGCTGTCGCTGCGGTTGTCCGCTTTGGGGAATTTACGCGTTGATCTGCTTTATGACCGGCAGGGCTTGCGGTTACGCCTGGCTGGTGAGAATCAGGAAAAGATGAACTTTTTACAGAAATTCAGCGGGGATCTGGAACAGGCCTTAGCCTTTACTCCTTTGCGCGCGCTCAGTTTCAGTGCAGACGCCAGACATCCGGCAGCGCAGTTGCAACAGCGGGTCTTGCCCGGATACAAGAGCCTGCTGGATGCGAGGATCTGATGAATCGTAAAGATAAGAGCCGTCTGCAGGCGGTGGCCTTGCATTATGATCGGGACTCCGGCAAGGTTCCGCAGGTGACAGCTGCCGGGCGGGGAGACTTGGCGGAACAGATTCTGGCTGCGGCCAGGGCCGCCGGCGTCGATATTGTCGAAGATCCGGATATGATGGAAATTCTGGGCCGGATTCCGGTGGGACAAAGTATCCCCCCTGAACTATTTCAGGTTATTGCCGAAATTCTGGCTTTCCTATATCGTTTGAACGGGCGTTATGAAACCGGGCAGGGAGAGTAAAAAAATCTTTACAGCCCCAATCCGGTTAGTGTAATGTCTGCAACTCGCGGAGAGGTGACCGAGAGGCCGATGGTGCTCGCCTGGAAAGCGGGTGTAGTTAACGCTACCGGGGGTTCGAATCCCCCCCTCTCCGCCAGAATTTATTAAAACCGGATTCCCTGTGGGGGATTCGAAGCGGAGCGAGCGCTGACTGAATGTCAGAATAGCGGACAGGATGTCCGCGTCAGCGAGTGCAGGGGAGTCGACGCAGTCAACGGCGTGATGCCGATGACGAAGTGGACGAATCCCCCCTCTCCGCCAGAATTTAATTGAGTTGATCAGAAAAAGTGCTGGTCTACTGCAGAAGTGGCAAATCGGTTCATATTTCCGATAGCTTTTCGGCACTTAGCCTCCGGCTAGGCACCTCAATCTTTCGCAAATCTGCCCTCGATTTTCCACTCCTTCGTAACGACCATCCCTTTTCCCGAGCAACTCTGGGCCAGTCATTACAGGTTGCTGGTGAAAAGGCAAAAGCAATCATGCTTTATGCGTGGATTGCTTGTGGGATTGAAAGTTGCCGGTAGAAGTGACAGCCGGGTCCCGCGCAACGGACGACCGTAAACCCCGTCAGGCCCGGAAGGGAGCAGCGGTAGCGGTTTTGGACGTGTGCCGCGGGGGTGCCTGGCTGTCACTTGTGCCGGCAATTTTTTTGTCAAGCGTGTGGCCGCGTTCCGTTGAATCCTGCTTGTCCCAATCTCCGATTCATGCTTTTATTATCACTTTCACTGCAGGCCGGGTAAGAGTTCCACCTTCGGGCGGCTGGCGGTCTCTGGCGAAGTTCGATCTGCACATTAAATTTGTGCTGTGCAGTCAATGAGCTGCAAATTCGCCGAATGATTTCATTTGGATTCATTGTTACTGTATCTGCAAGGGTTTAAGGAGAGTCATGTCCTATCTGGTTCTGGCACGTAAGTGGCGGCCACAACAATTTGATGACCTTGTCGGCCAGGAACATGTCAGTCAAACCCTGAAGAACGCTATTACCGCGGATCGGGTTCACCATGCCTTTCTTTTCACCGGTGCCCGCGGAGTTGGCAAAACCTCGGCCGCGCGAATCTTTGCCAAGGCCCTGAACTGTCAGCAGGGACCGACGACCGAGCCCTGCGGGGTCTGCCCGTCCTGTGTCGATATTACCGGAAGCCAGGGTATTGACGTTCTGGAGATTGACGGTGCCTCCAATACCGGTGTCGATGATATCCGGGATTTGCGTGAAAATATCCGCTATCTGCCCTCCCAGTCGCGCTATAAGATTTTCATCATTGATGAAGTTCATATGCTCTCAATTAACGCCTTCAATGCCCTGTTGAAGACTCTTGAAGAGCCTCCGGAACACGCCAAATTCATTTTTGCCACGACTGAGCCGCACAAAATCCCGATTACGATCCTGTCTCGTTGTCAACGCTTTGACTTTAAAAAAATCGCCATGGAACCTCTGGTTGAGCGGTTGCGTTTTATCGTGACCGAGGAAGGCCTTGAGGTGTCCGATGCCGGGTTGGCGATTATCGCCAGGAATGGCGGTGGCAGTATGCGTGATGCACTGTCGACCCTGGATCAGGTGATCGCTTTCTGTGGAGACAAGGTCGAGGATGATGAATTGCAGGGGCTGCTCGGACTGGTCAGTCGTCGGCTGCTCCTGGCTGCGGTTGAGGCGATTTTTGATCGTGATCCCCGCCAGGCATTGGCGCTGATCCAGAAGATCGATGAGCATGGCCATTCATTTCGGCAGTTCAATCAGCAGCTGGTTGAACTGGTACGTACGCTGGTCATTATCAAGGTTGTCCCCGCGCCCGAAGATCTGGTTGATTACAGTGCTTCCGAATTGCAGGAGCTGCGTTCTCTGGTGGCGGATATCGGCCTGGAGGATCTCCAACGGATTCTGGCCATTTTGATTCGGGCGGAAGCCGATTTGGCCACCTCCAATTATCCTCGCCTGACCATGGAGATGGTGCTGGTGCGGTTGGCCACCTTGCCGGCCGGTATTGATGTCGCGACTTTGATCGGGCGCCTGGAAAGCCTGGAAAAGCGTCTTGCTCACGAGTCCGGTGGCGCCAGGGCTGCGTCCCCGCCGCAGCGGCCGGCTCCACCGGAACCGGATACTCCACCCCCACAGGAGTCTGCAGGAAAAAAGCCTGAGGCCCTGCCTGCGGAAGAAACCGGACATGAAAAAAGCTGGGCAGGGCTGGTCGAATTTGTGAAGCAACAGCGACGACCGAGGATTTCTGCGTTGCTGGAACAGTCCAGTGTTTTGAACCTGGCGGTGCCACACCTTAAAATCGGTATGCCGGAGCGGTTCTATGTCCTTGCCGATAGTGAGATGCGCCAGCAGCTCGACAAGATGGCCAGTGAGTATTTTGGCGCTGCCGTTACGGTCGATGTGGAAAAGGTCGCCAACGGCGAAAAAGCACCACTGTCATTGCATCAGGAGCGGGCTCGGCAGGAGAGTGATCGGCAGAAAAAATTGCGTGAAAATGCCGTTGAGCACCCCCTGATCAAGGCGGCACTGGACATCTTTGAGGGGCAGATAGAGACGGTTAAACCAATTGATAAAGGCTATGTCTGAGAGCATTGCAAAAAGTGTTTTGCGCAGGGGATTGGGTTGCGGGACGTGACCCTGCGGCAGCTGGGTTTTAGTGAATACAGGCGATACTGTGCGAGGTGGTTTTCGCTTCGTCGGTACAGGCGGGGTTGAAGGATTCGTTACCTTTAAATTGAACAAATATAACCGACACGGAGGATAGCAGGATGGCAAAAGGTCTTGGCAATATCATGAAGCAGGCGCAGCAGATGCAGGCGCGTATCGCTCGGGTTCAGCAGGAACTCGAAACCAAAGAGGTCGAGGCGACCGCAGGCGGGGGGATGGTCACTGCCCGCGTCAACGGCAAGCAGCAATTGCTTGAATTGAAGATCGAAAAGGATGTTGTCGACCCCGAGGATGTCGAAATGCTGCAAGATCTGGTGCTGGCGGCGGTTAATGAAGCGATCAAGAAAAGCCAGGAGATGATTCAGGAAGAAATGGGCAAGGTCACCGGGGGAATGAATCTACCAGGGCTGTTTTAGCCGTCTGTCGGCAAATAGCCTGGGAGACCGTTCCTTTGCTTCTGGTCTGGAATTCGGGATCCTCGCTGACATTTTTGTGTTCTGCGAGGATCCCGCAGTTTCGGGAACAGTGAGATGATGCCGGGAAGCGATTGAAAAAAAGATTGAAATCTATGGCAGGCAGTGGTAGGGTTTTTTTTGGTCAGACCAATGGTCCACCCTGCCTACGGTAAATTTGCATAAGTTTTAGCGTCCCTGAAAAAAACTTTCCGACTGCTCAAACTATTGGATTTAGGAGAGATTTCATGTTAGGCTCGCTTCCGTCTTTTGCCCGCTTGGAGGCTGAATTAAGCAAGCTTCCAGGGGTTGGCAACAAGACAGCAGCCCGCTTGGCGTTTCATTTGCTGCGGGCGCCCCGGCAGGATGTCGAGGCATTGGCTTCGGCATTGCTGGAAATGAAAAGCAAAGTACGTTTCTGTCAGCAGTGTTTTCATATCTCTGAACAGGAACTGTGTGAGATCTGTTCCAATGACGGGCGTGAAGCACAGAAGCTTTGTATTGTTGAAGAACCGCAAGATCTGCTTGCGATAGAGCGAAGTCGCTCTTTCCTAGGTTTATATCATGTCCTGCACGGTGCGCTCTCTCCGCTGGATGGAATAGGGCCGGACGATTTGAAAATACCTCAATTGCTGCAACGACTGGAGCAGGGCCAGGTGGATGAAGTCATCTTGGCGACCAATTTCACCGTAGAAGGTGAGGCGACAGCGTTATACCTGGCAAAAATTCTCAAAGAGAAAGGGCTGCGCGTTTCGCGCCTGGCCCATGGAATTCCAACCGGAAGCGATCTTGAATATATCGATTCAGGGACTGTTCAGCAGGCTGTGGATGGTCGTCGTGAACTTTGAGGCTTATTCGTATAGTTCATAAAACAATAACCCGGTGTCCGGAAAGCGATATCGCTTTGCGGACGCCTGTTTATCAACGAGGTCTTCGAAACGCGTTCTTTCTTCACTAAAGATCAAGAGCGTTATTTACTCACCGTATAAGGAGGTGTACATGTCTCGAAAGATGGTCAACATTGACGGTAATGCCGCAGCAGCGCATGTAGCACATGCGACCAATGAGGTTATTGCCATCTATCCCATTACCCCGTCATCGGTTATGGGAGAGATTTCCGACGCCAAGAGTGCTGTCGGTCAAAAAAACATCTGGGGAACCGTTCCCAAGGTTGTTGAGCTGCAGTCTGAAGGTGGTGCGGCAGGTGCCGTTCACGGTGCTCTCCAAGCAGGTGCCATGACCACTACGTTCACCGCATCTCAGGGCCTGTTGCTGATGATCCCGAACATGTTCAAAATTGCCGGGGAATTGACTCCGACGGTTTTCCATGTCTCCGCTCGTGCGCTGGCCACTTCAGCGCTGTCGATTTTCGGCGATCATTCCGACGTCATGGCCTGCCGTTCAACCGGTTGGACCATGCTTTGCTCGAACAACCCGCAGGAAGTCATGGACTTTGCGCTGATTGCCCAGGCTGCAACGCTTGAGTCCCGGGTTCCGGTGCTGCATTTCTTCGACGGTTTCCGTACCTCTCACGAAATTCAGAAAATCGAAGAACTGACTCAAGACGACATGCGCCACATGATCAATGATGAGCTGGTTGCCGCTCATCGCCGCCGTGCCCTGTCTCCGGATGCTCCGAAGCTGCGCGGTACCGCACAGAACCCGGACGTCTATTTCCATACCCGCGAGTCGGTCAACAAATACTACACGACTGTTCCTGAAACCATGCAAGCTCAGATGGACAAATTCGCCAAGCTGGTCGGCCGTCAGTACAATCTGGTCGATTATGTCGGTGCTCCCGATGCTGAGCGTGTTGTCGTGATGATGGGCTCCGGCTGTGAAGCTATGGAAGAAACCGTCGAGTATCTGGTCAGCCAGGGTGAAAAGGTCGGCATGATCAAGATTCGCCTGTTCCTGCCGTTTCCGACTGAGCAGTTTTGTAAAGCACTGCCGAAGAGTGTCAAAAAAATCAGTGTTCTTGACCGGACCAAAGAGCCGGGTTCCATCGGCGAGCCGCTCTATCAGGCTATTCGTACCGCTCTCGGCGAAGGTATGGCCGAAGGCTATGTCGATCTCGGCGGTTACCCGACTGTGGTCGGTGGTCGTTACGGCCTCGGCTCTTTCGAGTTCAACGCCGGTATGTGTAAGGCTGTGCTCGACAACCTGTCCAAAGACAAACCTAAAAATCATTTCATCGTCGGTTTCAATGATGATGTATTGGGCAGTAGTCTTGCCTTCGATCCCAGCTTCAAAGTCCCCTTTGACGGTTATTCCGCCATGTTTTTCGGCCTGGGGTCTGACGGTACCGTCGGCGCCAACAAGAACTCGATCAAAATTATCGGTTCGGCCACCGACAACAAGGTCCAGGCGTACTTCGTCTACGACTCTAAAAAAGCTGGCAGCATGACCACTTCTCACCTGCGTTTCGGTCAGAAGGAGATCAAGAGCACCTACCTGATTGACCAGGCTAACTTTGTCGCCTGCCATAACTTCTCCTTCCTTGAGAAGTACGACATGCTCAAAAACGCCAAAGAAGGGGCAACTTTCCTGCTCAATGCTCCGTACGGCAAAGACGAAATTTGGACACATCTGCCGAAGCAGGTTCAGCAGACCATCATTGACAAAAAGCTTAAGTTTTTTGTCATCGACGGTATTCACCTTGGCGAAAAAATCGGCCTTGGCGCTCGCATCAACGTTGTTATGCAGACCGCCTTCTTCAAAATCTCGGGTATCATTCCCGAGGAAGTGGCGATCACTAAAATCAAAGACGCCATTGTTAAATCCTACAGTAAGGCCGGTGAGAAAGTCGTCAACATGAACAAGCAAGCCGTTGATATGGCTCTTGAAAATGTTTTCGAAGTCGCCGTTCCTGCAACCGCCGACAGCACCATTGAAATGCAGACCGGAAAATGGGGTGCATTCTCTGAGACTGTTCAGAAGTCTCTCGGCCCGATTATTGACGGTGTCGGTCATGAACTGCCGCTGTCCGCTCTACCGGCTGACGGTACCTTTCCGACCGGGACCTCCTGCATCGAGAAGCGTAATATTGCCGTCAATATCCCGGTCTGGGAAAAAGATCTGTGTATCCAGTGCGGGATTTGTTCGCTGGTATGTCCGCATGCCTCGATCCGCATGAAGATCTATGACGAAAAAGAACTTGCCGGGGCACCGGAAACCTTCAAGTCCTGTGCTGCTAAAGGCAAGGACATGGACGGCAGACTGTTCACCCTGCAGGTCGCTCCGGAAGATTGTACCGGTTGTGGCGCCTGTGTTCACAACTGTCCGGTGAAGAGTAAAGATGATGAAACCAAGAAGGCCATCAACATGACCTTCCAGGCTCCGCTGCGTGATGCCGAAGCCGCCAACTTCAAATTCTTCCTTGGTCTGCCTGATACTGATCCGGCACTGATCAATCGTGCAACGCTCAAAGGCAGCCAATTGTTGCCGCCGATGTTTGAGTTCTCCGGTGCTTGTGCTGGCTGTGGCGAGACTCCGTTTGTCAAGCTTTGTTCCCAGCTGTTCGGTGACCGCATGCTGGTCGCCAATGCAACCGGGTGTTCTTCCATCTATGGCGGTAACCTGCCGACCACTCCCTGGACCACTCGTAAAGACGGTCTTGGGCCGGCATGGAGTAACTCCCTGTTCGAAGACAATGCCGAGTTCGGCTACGGAATGCGTCTGGCCGTTGACAAAACTTCCGAGTACGCACGCGAAATGCTGGAGCGCAACATCGAATGCGGTTGTGCTGCCTGTGAAGGGACTGCAGAGCTGAAACGCGAAATTCTGGACGCTGCTCAGGATTCCCAGGACGCTATCGAAGAACAACGCGCCCGAGTCAAGAAACTGCGCAAGATTCTGGAAAAATGTACCCACGAAACTGCTAAGCCGTTGTTGGTTGATCTTGACTACCTGGTGGTCAAATCGGTCTGGATTCATGGTGGTGACGGTTGGGCATACGACATCGGTTACGGTGGCCTTGACCATGTTCTCGCTTCCGGCGAAAACGTCAATGTTCTGGTTCTGGATACCGAAGTTTACTCCAACACCGGCGGACAGGCATCCAAGTCGACCCCGCTCGGCGCAGTGGCTCAGTTTGCCGCTGGCGGTAAAGCAATGCCGAAGAAAGATCTCGGCATGATCGCTATGACTTACGGTAATATCTATGTTGCTAAAGTCTCGCTGGCTAACCCGGCGCAAGCAGTCAAGGCGTTCCTCGAAGCTGACGCTTACGATGGCCCGTCCTTGATCATTGCCTACACCCACTGTATTGCCCACGGTATCAACATGACCTCTGGTGTCGATACCTGTAAAGAAGCTGTCGCATCTGGTCACTGGCAGCTGTACCGCTTTGACCCGCGTCTTGCTGCCGAGGGCAAAAACCCGCTGCAGTTTGACAGTAAGGATCCGTCGATGTCCTTCCAGGATTATGCTTCCAAACAGAACCGTTACCGGGTTCTCAAGAAGATCAATCCGGAAAGGTCGGACTCCATGATGGCTAAAGCCAATAAACTGACTGTCGATAACTTCAATATGTACAAGTATCTGGCAGAGATGAAAGTTGGCGAAGATAAATAAACTGTTTTTTAGATAGCTGAAGCAAGTAAGAGCTCCCGGTGCTGCATGTGCCGGGAGCTCTTTGCTTTTGCGGCCGGTTGAATTGGGGCTGGAGAACTTCTTTGTTTTTAACTACACTGTGGACTCGCCTTTTTCAATATCTTCGCCCGTCAGCTCTGCAACAGCACCCTGCTGCTATCTGAAAAGGCCTGTTATGTTCGAATTTTTCCTGATTTTTCTCAATGTGGTCATGCCAGTGTTCGCCATTGTCCTGCTGGGAGCACTGTTGGGAAAAAAGCTGCAGCTGGAAGCACGCACCCTGACCCGGGTTGCCTATTACATCTTTGTCCCGGCGTATGTATTTCAGGCCATCAGCACCGCCGAGGTTCCTTTGGCCAGTGCCCTGAAGATGATCTCCTTCATCCTCCTGGTTCATCTTGCGGCTGTGCTTATTGCGGCAGGACTGGGCCGCTATCTGGGCCGATCAAGGGAAATGATTGCTGCTTTTATCATGATTGCCGCCTTTGGCAACGTCGGTAATTTCGGTCTTGCGGCGATTCAGTTTCATCTTGGGGATGCCGCACTCCCCTTTGCGACGATTTATTACGTGACCATTTCAACGGCGGGGTTTGCCTTCTGTGTGGGAGCTGCCGGATGGGCCCATGGCGGGCGCTGGGGTGCTCTCTGGAAGGTTCTGAAAACCCCTGCTGTCTGGGCAACGGTGCCGGCGATGATTGTCTCTGGAAGTGAATGGCCGGTTCCGTTGATGCTAAGCCGAATGGTCAGTCTGCTGGCCGGGGGGATGATTCCGGTTATGTTGTTTGCCCTCGGCCTGCAATTGCAGGAACAGGGCAAGGTTCACCTGAGCAAGGATGTGTTGATCGGTTCGACGCTTCGCCTCGGGCTGGTTCCGGCATTGGCACTTTTGCTGGCCCCCTGGTTTGCTCTTGGCCGGCTTGAGATCTCTGCCGGGGTGCTGCAGGCGGCCATGCCCGGCGCCATTCTGGTCGCTATTATTGCCAAGGAAAATAATATTGTGCCCGATTTTGCCACCTCGGTCGTGATTGTCTCGACCCTGGCCAGTCTGGTCACCCTGACCCTGCTGATGCTGTTGCTTTGATGTTTTACAGTGGCGTTGTGGAGTGCTATAAAAGAACCGGTTAGACAAGTACTCGGTTCAGTGGATAAAGAGATACTGCAATGAGTAACAAAACGATTTACCGGATTTTTTTTACCAGTCAAGGGAAAGCCTACGAACTTTACGCGCGCAAGGTTGAACAGGCCGACCTGCACGGTTTTGTGATGATCGAGGGGTTGCTGTTCGGGGAATCTTCCAGTTTGCTGCATAATCCTGCCGAAGAGAGTCTGAAAAAGGAATTTGAGGGGGTGGACCGATTTATGGTCCCCTATCATCAGGTTAATCGGATCGATGAGGTGGAGCGGGAAGGCCGCGGCAAAATCGTCTCCTTGTCAGGGGGGCAGGAAAGTCATGCGGGCGGGGTGGTGTTGGTGGCTCCGTCACCCGGTCCAAAATAATTCCGGGGCCGTGTGAAACAGAATCATTGACACGGCCAGCACACTGTGATACTCAGGCAAAAATCATTTTTTTGGAGAGTGGCAGATGACACGTACAGCAGCAGCGGCAGCACGAGCGATCCTGGCGGCAATATTAAGCCGACAGACTGTCCATTGCCCGCTGGGGTAACGCCGTAAGTTTATCATAATCTTGAAAAAGGCCATGGACAGATCAGTCCATGGCCTTTTTCTATTGACCAAGAGCTGTCAGGGGAGAAATTGTATGCGTAATAATATTGTTCACATCGGTGCCGGGGAGTTGACCTACGAGATCCGTGCCATTGTCGGTATTGCTGAAGAACTCAAGCGCTTGGGTATTCAGGTCAACATGGAAAATATTGGTGACCCGGTCACCAAAGGGGAACATATTCCGGATTGGATCAAGGAAATCGTTGCCGGACTGGCGATGCAAGACTGTTCTTACGGATATTGTGCAACCAAGGGGTTGCTGGAAACACGTCAGTTCCTTGCCGATATGACCAATAAGCGCGGCCATGCGCAAATTACCGCTGAGGACATCATTTTCTTTAACGGCCTCGGTGATGCCATTCAAAAGGTTTACGGACTGCTCAAGCGAGAGGCCAGGGTGATCGGTCCGTCACCGACCTATTCCACCCATTCTTCCGCAGAAGGCGCCCATGCCGGACAGCGACCGGTGACCTACCGACTTGATCCCAGCAATCTGTGGTACCCTGACATGGATGATTTACGACAGTCGGTCAAATACAACCCGGCCATATCCGGGGTGCTGATCATCAATCCGGATAACCCGACCGGGGCGGTCTATCCGGAACGGATTCTGAAAGAAATCATCAGCATCTGCAAAGAGTATGATCTGTTTTTGATCTGTGACGAAATCTATCACAACCTTTGTTATAACGGCACAGTGACCAGGCCGATCTCCGATCTGGTCGGCGACCTGCCCGCCATCGCCATGAAAGGAATCAGCAAGGAAGTTCCCTGGCCGGGTGCCCGCTGCGGCTGGATCGAGGTTTACAATTCCGATAAGGATGAGGTCTTTAAGCGCTATATCGAAAGTATCCTCAACTCGAAAATGGTCGAGGTCTGTTCGACCACCTTGCCGCAAAAAGCAATTCCGCTTATTCTTGCTCATCCTGAATATGAAAAATACCTTGAGCAGCGCCGGAACCGCTATGAGCGCTGTTCCAATATCGCTTATAATCTGTTGCATGAAGTTCCGGGACTGAAGGTGAACCGAACCAACGGCTCTTTTTACATGAGCGTGGTTTTTGAGCCTGACCGGCTGAACAATCACCAGACTTTGCCGATTGAAAACGAGCAGGTGCGGCAATTGGTCGAGCGCCTGGTTGATAAGCCGGGCACACAGACGGATAAGCGTTTCGTGTATTACCTGCTGGCATCAACCGGTATTTGCGTCGTGCCGATGTCCTCTTTCTGTACTGATGAACGGGGCTTTAGAATTACCTTGCTGGAGCCTGATGAAGAAGTCTTTACGCAAATTTTTAAAACGATCGCCCAAACGATCACTGCTTACCTGGAATCCTGAACCTCAGAGTGGGTTCCGGTTTGCTCCGGCCGGCTGTTTGATAACAGCCGGCTGAGCCCGGGCTGGGTTCATAAAACCGCTGACAGAATAGCAAAATCACTGCTAAGGTGAGTTTGGGAAAAGCGCAATTTACCCAGCCCTGTTTGAAAAGTTCCCGGGCGGACTTTTTCAACAACCTGCTGATATGGCTGACAATTACAAGAGTAAACGCACTGCTCCTTGAAAACTGTGGTTAAATCTCTGTCACGAAAAAACGGGGCCGCTTTTTACGACGGTAGATCACGCTGATATTCGCGGGTTGGTTACCGCCTGTCTTGGCTACGTCGTGGAGCTGCCTCTCGCTAGAGCCGGGAGTTCGGCAAATGCCTGATCCCATAACAGGCCCGAGGATTCTCCGTTACCGGGGCCGCGCTTTTTCGCGACAGAAGCTGGTTCCGTTGTTCCTTGACTCCTTCGCTATGCCGGGCGTGGCACCGTTTGGGCGATGGCCCAGATAAATGCTGATAACTCACGGGCGATGGCCGCAATGACCACCTGACTGCGTTTCCCCTTGGCGGTCAGCAGTCGATAGCGGGAGCAGAGCCTCAATTGTGCTTTCCAGGCGATCTCCCAAACAGCCTGCGGTAGGTGCCTCTGCCGTTCAAGCAGCCGACGACTGACCCGAGCCGGAAGTCGATACGACCAAGCCGCTTCGACCAGCATGCGCCGGGCATGTCCGTTCCCGGTTTTGGTGATCCCGCCACGCTTGACCGTCTCGCCGCTGGAGTGTTCCGAGGGAACCAACCCCAGGTACGCCATGAGCTGTCGAGGATGATCAAAGCGGGTCAGGTCTCCCAATTCGGCAACCGTTGTTGTCGCAACAATCAGGGAGACGCCTCGCAGGGCCTGAATCGCCTCGACGACAGGATTCATGCGCCACGGCTCGGCAAGTTGGCGAATCTGTTCAGTCATGCGTTCAACTCGTTCTGTGCAGGAACGTACGGCATCAATATATTCCTGCAAGGTGATCTGCTGGGCCGGATGCGGCATCTTGATGCAAGAGATCCAGTTCCAGTGAGCCTTGCTCCAGGGTGTTTTCCCGCTGTAGCGGAACCCGCTGCGCAGGAGAAAGGCCCCCAGTTGTTGGCGCGCTTTGCGTTCAGCACTTTTGCTGTCGATGCGGGCTCTGCACAAGTCGCGCATCGCCTCATCTTCGAGACAAGGGACATAGACCGGAGTCAGTTCTCCAGCACGATGCAGCCGCGCCAGCATCTCAGCGTCGCGGCGATCATTCTTGATGCGGTCGCCGCTTTTTCGCGGAATCAGCGATGGGGCAACCACCTTGCAATCGTATCCTTGCTGTGTCAGATGCCGATAGATTTCATAGCCACAGGGTCCGGCCTCGTAAACAAAGGAGGGTCTGGTTCCCCGTGAGACCAGTTTACGGATCACCTTGTCCAGTGAGGCAAGATCTCCGTTAATGGTGCCGTAATAGCGGATCTCACTCTCGCGGCCAGCATCGGCTAACGCGACATCGATCGAGTTTTTATGAACATCGAAACCAACATAAGTGATAGACTTTGTCATGACCTGTCTCCTTGGTTATGGCTCTGTGCCGGTTGTTTCAACGACTCCAGCATAACCCATGTTTGCAAGGGGCAGGTCTTCTCTTTTTTAACTGTCAGCCATGATGGCTAGAAAGGGTCAGATTCGATGACAGCACCACATCCACACGTCCTCACGTTGTCCGACAAAACACAGCCGATTGAAAATCATCAGCAGCTGTCAGCCTACCTGGTGCGCGGGGCACGCCCCAGAGCCGACTGGGGGGTCGGAATCGAGACTGAAAAACTGGTTCTGGACCGCACCAGCGGCGAGGCTGCCGGTTATCAGCGCATCCGGGAGTTGCTGGCCCGTCTGGACGGTATCGGCGGCTGGGAAGGGATCTACGAAGGCGAATACCTGCTGGGGCTGCAAGGCAAGCGTTCTTCGGTGACCCTTGAGCCCGGCGGCCAACTGGAGCTGTCAGGGAAGTTTTGTTGCGACATTCACTGCAGCTGGCGGGATATTAACCGTTACCGGCAGCATATCCTGACCATGGGGCATGAACTTGGTCTGGTATTTCTCGGCTGTGGGGTGCAGCCATTTACGCGTCTGGAAGACATCCCCTGGTTGCCCAAACAGCGCTACGGGATCATGGGTCCCTATATGCTTCAAACCGGGGATATGGGGCAGCGCATGATGAAACAGTCCGCCGGGACCCAGGTTAACCTGGATTTTTCCGACGAGCGCGACTGTATGCGCAAACTGCGGGCGGTGCAGCTGCTGAGTCCGGTCAGTTATGCCCTGTTTGCCAACTCACCTATTTTGGACGGCGAGCCCACCGGTTTTCTTTCGTTGCGCGGTGAGATCTGGTCCCGCACCGACCCTGATCGCTGCGGGTTGATCGATGCTCTGTTCAGTTCGTCAGCCGGGTTTGCGGATTATGTCGAATATGCTCTTGATGTGCCGATGTATTTTATCCAGCGCGAGCAGCGTTATATCGATTTCACCCGTCATCGGCTGACCTTCAGGCAATATCTGGAAAGCGGTTGGGCCGGGGAAAAAGCGACTCTGGCGGACTGGGAACTGCACCTGTCGACCCTGTTTCCGGAAGTCAGATTGCGGCCTCAGGTTGAAATTCGCAGTGCAGACAGTCTGCCGCCGCCGTTTACCGCAGCGGTGGCCGCATTTTACAAAGGGCTGCTGTATTCAGAACAGGGTCTGACAACGGTTGAGCATCTGCTTGGCGATTTGTCCGGGGAGGACTTCAGCCGGCTTTATCGCCACTCCTGGAAGGAAGGGCTGCAGACCAGGGTGAAGGATGGCAACCTGGGGGAGGTTGCAGAAGAATTGTTGGCCGCCGCCGCCGTCAGTTTGCAGCAGCAGTTTGCCGCCGGGGAAAGCGGGGCCGACGAAGCTGTGTTTCTGGACGTGCTGGAGCCGATCGTAAGCAGCGGGGAAACCCTCGCGGAGCGGCTGCTGAAGCGTTGGCACGGCGATCGGCAGGACAAGCTGAAAGCCTTGATTGAACATTGCGGCTACGCAGAGAACTCGTTGTGAGTCTCGCACTGTGCAAATGCACAGTCGATAAGTGTGTCTCCGGCAACTGGAAAATGCGAATTCACACGTGTTTTTCCTAGGCTGAGAGAGGTACAGTCACAACCATCAACAGATCGGTGTGGCAGTCGAAATGTTGAGCAGAAACATCATACCTCCTTTCCAGTTTTGAGCCGATTGCCGGAAATACCTCCCTCCGGAATCGGCTCTTTTTTTATCCGCCTGCCGGGATCTTTCCCCACAAGCGCTTTTAATCTTTTGTGTTGCGACTTTTCCTTGATTTATCAGCGGGATTCCTGTTTCAATGTGCCGTCAAAAATATGCCTAAGGAGCTGTCAATGTCGCCACAAAATTTTTCCGATCCTGTTATTCGTCAATCGATTGATACCATTCGTTTACTAGCCGCCGACGCGGTGGAAAAGGCGAAGTCAGGACATCCCGGGACGCCGATGGAGGCTGCCCCAATTGCTTATCTATTGTATATGCGTCATATGCGTCATAATCCGGCCAACCCGGATTGGGCCGGAAGGGACCGGTTCGTATTGTCCTGCGGGCATGCCTCGGCGCTGATTTACAGCATGCTCCATCTGACCGGTTATGATCTGTCCTTGGACGATATCAAACAATTCCGTCAGTTCGGCAGTAAAACCGCAGGCCACCCTGAATTCGGCCACACTCCGGGAGTCGAAACCACCACCGGCCCTCTCGGTCAGGGCGTCGCCGTTGCTGCCGGCATGGCTATGGGACAGCAGTTCCTGGCCGAGCATGTCGATGCCGAGCTGTTCGATTACCGGACCTGGGTGATTTGTTCTGACGGCGATCTGATGGAAGGGGTCTCGGCAGAGGCGGCATCTCTGGCCGGGCATCTTAAGCTCGGTCGACTCAATTATCTTTATCTGGATAACAAGATCACTATCGAAGGGGAGACTGCGCTGGCCTTCAGCGAAGATGTCGGAGCACGCTATCTTGCCTACGGCTGGCATGTCGAGAGGGTCGAAGGTGAAAATCTGGCCGAGATTGATGCTGCCATGACCCGGGCCAAAAACGACCCGCGGCCATCCCTGATTATCGCCCGGACCCATATCGGTATCGGCGCACCCAACAAACAGGATACCGCTGCAGCCCACGGTGCGCCGCTGGGAGCCGAGGAACTTGCCCTGACCAGGCAGGCCTATGGCCGCGATGCGCAGGAATCCTTTGTGGTGCCGGCTGATGTCGCCAAGCATATGCAGACCTGCCTGACTCGGGGTGCTGAACTGGAAAAACGTTGGAACGAACTGTTCGCTGAAAAAAAATCCCAGCCAGCGGTGGCGTCCTGGGCTGAAGTCAGCAAGGGCCGCCTGCCGGCCGATTGGATGAGTTCCCTGCCGGTTTTTACCGCCGCAGATGGCGCTAAAGCCACCCGTCAGGCCAGTGGTGCGGTTATTAATGGTCTGGCGGAGAAGCTGCCCTTGCTCATTGGCGGCTCGGCGGATTTGGCCCCTTCAAATAATACCAACATCAAGGCCGCAGGATCATGGTTGCCCGGACAGAGCGACCGCAACATCCATTTCGGGATTCGGGAGCATGCCATGGGGTCGATCCTCAACGGCCTGTGCCATACTCCGGGGCTGATCCCATTTGGTGGCACCTTCTTTGTCTTTGCCGATTACATGCGGCCGGCCATTCGCCTGGCGGCATTGATGGGATTGGCGCCGATCTATGTCATGACTCATGACTCCATTGGTCTCGGTGAAGATGGTCCTACCCACCAGCCGGTTGAGCACCTTGCTTCGTTGCGTGCCATGCCGAATGTGACGGTGATCCGCCCGGCTGATGCTAATGAAACGCGCGAAGCCTGGATCAGCGCCATCAGCAATCGCCAGGGTCCCACTGTCCTGGTACTGTCCCGGCAGGGCTTGCCGACTGTGGACCGGGAACAATTTGCGGCCGCAGAGGGGTTGCACAAAGGGGGCTACATTTTGGCCAAAGAGCAGAGCGAACTCCAGGTCATTCTGCTGGCCAGCGGTTCCGAGGTGCAACATGCCCTCGCTGCCAAGGAAACTCTTGATGCAGATGGGTTCGGTGTCCGTGTTGTTTCCTTCCCGAGCTGGGAGCTGTTTGAACAACAGGATGCCGCTTACCGGGAGGAGGTCCTGCCGCAAGCATGTCGGCTGCGGGTCGCCATGGAAGCCGGCAGCTGTTTCGGTTGGGAGCGTTATGTCGGCTGTCAGGGGCAGGTGATCGGGATGAGTGGCTTCGGCGCCAGCGCACCGGCCGGCGAGTTGATGAAGCACTTTGGTTTTACCGCTGAATCCATGATTGAGACGGTCAAAAAAATGTTCAAATGATATAAACCCGAGATCAATAAAAAAAGGGCGGCTGGGAAGTCGCCCTTTTTTTATTGATCGGGCGAAAAACCGGGCGAAGCCTTGATGACCTGGGGATATTTTGATTTTTAGGGGGATTGCTGTTCATAGAAATCCTCTGTTCACAATCTGGAAAAGATATGGTAGAGCTTTAACAGAGTTTACAGACGATAGCCGTTGTGCCAGCAGATGGGGTATGGCATATTTTCTCAGGTATCTTGTGTCACATGATCTTCTTCTTCAGCAACCACCGCCCAAAGAATTGTGACGAAGCCTGAAGCGCAGCACGGATAACATCTCTCAAACCGGGAGATGGGCAACTTATTTTCGGAGGTTACAACATGTTTTTACGTCTTTCCCTGATTCTGATTTTCTGCTTTTCAGCAATGACCGCCGCCGCGGATACGGCTGATATCGGTTTTAATGACCAAAGCTTTCAGTTCATTTACGAACGGGCTATTAGCGCCGATGAATATGGAACCTCTTTGATGAATGGCCGTTTCCTGTATAACGACGACAAAGATACCCGGCTGGGCAGTTTTGGTCTGGATTTCATCGGTGAACCGGGCAATGTTCCCGGTTTAAGTCTGGGGGCCGGTGCCAAAGCCTATGCGGGCAGCACCCATTCCAACGTTGATTTTGCCAACCTTGCGATCGGGGTGCGGGCTGATTACTTATTGCCCCAACTCCAGGGCCTGGGAGTGGCCGGCCGATTCTTTTATGCTCCGAAGGTGTTCTCCTTCCGAGATTCCGAACGCCTTCTGGAAGCTGAGGCCCGGTTGACCTATATGGTGCTGCCCAAGGTCAAGGTCTATCTCGGTTACCAGAATACCCGCTTTGATGTTGAAGACCGCAGTGGCCACACCACGGCTGACGATTCCATCCGAATCGGTTTTGTGGGATCTTTCTGAGCTCAGCAGTTTGAGTGACTTTCTTCGGCGCGGCCCTTATGAATTTTGGTAAGGGCCGCTTTCTTATTCCACCAGATCTCCTGCCGGCACCCTGTTGACGCAATACCAATAGGGCTGTGCCAGCTTCCCTTCATTGAAAACCGCTCTGGCAGTGATAAAATCTAAGGACCCATTCCTCGCTCTCATCTCCTGAAGCTTTTGAATCTTTCCAGGAGCCGTTATCTGAAATTGCAGGACATGAAAACGGTTCCGTTAGGAAAGGTTTTTCCCTTTTGGAAAAAATCGAGTTGCCACTCCTGGCATTTTTTCAATGTAAAGTCATTTTGGTTTCTCCGCTGGTTGTGGCTCAAGTCTCAACGGGCAATGTTGTTTTCATTTGGGGACAGGTGGAAAAAACGGGTGAGAGGAGGCAAAAATGAAGACTTTCAGGAAAAGTATTTTGTTTGTTCTGGCGATTTTTGTCATGATGGGATGTGCTAAGGTCGTCGTGAAGTCGGATACCGACCCAAATGTAAATTTCTCAGCTATTAAAACGATATACGTGCAGAAGTTTGAGCCAGACAAGAGGGGGTTGGAGAAAATCATCGCGGACAAATTGAACGATTTCGGTTTCCAGGCCTCAACCGGGAGCGAGGAAACTCCACCCTATTCGGTTGATGCCATTGTGACTTACCATGACCGGTGGATGTGGGATATGACCAATTACATGCTTGAAATCAACATTGAATTCGTCGATCCCAAGTCGCACTTCGTGTTTGCGTCCGGAAAATCATATCGCACGTCGCTGGCCAGGAAACCTCCGGAAGAGATGATCGACGAAGTCCTCAGGGACTTGCTTGCGGACAAAATAGCTCTGCCACAATAACCTTCAGCAAGGAGACAATAGCCATGAGATTATTCTCAAGACTCATGTTCGTCGTATTGCTGTCCGGTTGCGCTGTTGGCAATCAATACGATTACCGGTCCAGTTCCATCTCCTTGCCGCTCAAGGCCACCCGGAATGCCGGTCTTATTCTGTCCGTTCAGGATTTCAGACCCTATGTGCAAAATGGCAGCAAACCAGCCAATTTCGTGGGACTTCAACGAGGTGGATTTGGAAATCCCTTCACTGTGACGACCTCCTCAGGAAAGCCCCTGGCGGAAGACATGGCGATAGCGATTGCCAGGGCCTTGAGTGAGGTGGGTTATCGGGTGCAAACGGTGCCGGGAACCTTGCCCCTGCAAGATTTGTCTGCCAAGGCGCAAGGCTCAGCAGCAAGCAGGATCGTTTTGCTTAACGTGAACGAGTGGAAATCAGATATTTTCATGAGCATAACGGTGCACTGTGCCCTGGTCCTGAAAATTCTCAATCCGGCTGGCGCAGAGCTAGCCGAAAGCTCAATGAAATTTGAGGAAGAGATTGGCGGCGCGCAAATGGGCGGGTCCAAGAACTCGTCGGTCGTTTCCAGGGAATTCGCCAAACGGATCGGTTATCTGTTCAACAAGGAGGAAATCCGGGCGGCTTTGTCGCTATGAGCAATAGGAGCTTGTTCGGGAGGAAGAGGAGGGCCGTTTGCCGTTGGCAGGCTGTCGTTACGGCTGGCAATCGACCGGAATCTTTTACGTAAGCTTATTTCGCGCTGCAAGGAGGATTCCTTGCAGCGCGATTAGAGGAAAAATCTTGATCTAATGACGACGGTTGGCAACCAAGCCTATTCCTTCCGAATTACGAGCAGGCCCTTCTGGATCATCATGGGGAAGCTTTTTTATTAATCTATGCCAAAAGCTGTTGCTACTAAAGAGGGAGGTAGCACACTGTATTTGACAGCAACACCATGATAAATACGAGGCAAGTGATCATCGGCCCAAGATAAATCCGGCCAGTCAGCTTAAAGAAATAGCGGTTAAAATAGGGTAAAACAAACATCATTGGAACCACTCCGAAGAGCAAATTGACATAGAGCCAACCATCAGTCCAATATACCGTCCCGGTGAAGGCAAAAGTCACATACTGAACCAAGACAATCAGCATGAGCCCAAGCGAGTTGGCGATACCTGCCAGCAGCATACTCCACCATTCCTTCTGTCCTTCCAGCCTTAACGACCCGTTTGCTCTTAATGAGTTTGAGAGAAAGAATATGAAGAAAAACGGTGCATACATCATAAGTAGAATGACTTGTTCCTTCTGAAACGGCCTGACGCCCATGAAAAGGAAGCGGTAATCCACATGGAAGAAGTAGTAGATCGCAAAGAGAACCATGTAGTACCCGAGGAACACGCATATTGCTAACAGGAATGTTCTCCAAAGTTCTCTCAATGTGATCTCAACACCCCACATTTCCGGTTTGACCTCGTTCCTTCTTCCAATAAACCAGTAAGAAAGAAAGAAGAAGATAAATCCAATGGTGCCGTTAAGCACGGCCCACAGCATCACACCATTATTCATGCGTTGCGGAAAGAACCAGGTCATGATGCGTTTTGATGCATCTGGAAACAGCACTTTGGAGAGCTCCGCCATGGGAATGTAGGAGAAGCAGGCGATTAAAGCACTGACAATGAGTATGGCCCAGAAAATCACGAGACCTTTTCCACGAGGCCAGGGGCGAGCCACTGGAGTCGTTTTTATCAGGCTTGAAAAATAAGGGACATTGGCAAGGATAAAGCCTGCCAGTGGAATCAGCATCACCATGGCCGCAACCATGGATACCATGCTCAGCAGCTCTTTCCATACCCACACTTGATTGGTGCTTTTGATCGGGCTTTTCCAATCGAAAACTTTTTCGAAATAATCGAGCTGGTTTGCTGTCGCCTCATTGATATAGGGTTGAAACGGATGAAGGATTTTCTCGTTGAACACCACCCGCAGGTTGCGATCAGCGGCCCTTCCGTAAAAGTGCCCCAGTTCCACTTCTTTGACCGGAGCTTCGCCGGCCAGTTTAAGCCCTGAGTTCACGGCGCGCAGCGATTCAGGTGCAATGCGCATATCGCCGTTTCCCTGTTCATTCCGGTAAGCACCTTCATCATAGTAGGCATAGCTGATGCCGACATTGGCCCTGACATGCTTGAGAACGGAATCCTTAAGCGTCAACACGTAACCGGATACAAAAACTGATTGCAGCTTGCTCAGTTTCCCCGTCTGCGTGGCTTCCTTCCCGAAATAGGCTGCTCCGCGAATCGCGGCATTTCCGCCAGCTGAGTGTCCGGTCGCGGCGATGCGGTTTTTATCGATGTAGTTCAGGTTCGGGGTGTCGTAGGCATAATCGACCAGCGCAAACATGCCGTACCCTTCTGTCGTTGCCGATGTACGGCTGAGAGAGGAACTGGAACTTCCCTGCGCGTACGGATCGATCGACATGACGACGATTCCACGCCGTGAGAGTTCGATCGCAATATTGGACAACGCCTCTTTGGAACGCTGGAATCCGGGCACGACCACAACGAGCGGCGCCGGGTTCTCAGCTGTCGCGCTCTTTGGCTTGAAGAGGTCCGCGACAACCCATTGCCCGTTTTGGGTCGGTACTTTTATCGACATGACATTGACTTTGCCGAAGGAGGTTTGAATCAGAGACGCCATGATACTTGAAAGGACAATGATCGAAAGACAGGTGAACAGGAATTTCATCTGCTTCCGGCTGAAACCCTTGCCATCGTGACCTGTTCCCTGCGACTCGGCCGATGGATCGTTTTGGTTGTTACTATCGGTCATGGATCACACCTCATAAATTATTTGCCGCAAACAGCGTGATGTTGCGATACATCGCTGATGTCGTTCTCATCTTTTACAATCCACTGGGAGTTTTCAGCATCCGTCCCGGCTGACTTGGCCCAATCGGTGGTCGGCTCACAGACGGAAGGTTTACGCAGCAGTGTATGGTCTTTGGTTGCTTTAGCGATCCCGGCTACTGCCCAGGCCGTTTTCGGAGCTTTGCCGGGAGTGCCGATAACATCAATCAGGAGGAATTCGCCCGAATCGTTTTTTTGGGCAAGACCGATGGCGTCGTTACCGCTGATGTTCAGGAAGTTCCAGGAAATCTGTCCTTTGATGATCACCGGTTTTTCATCGCTATGCGGACGGGTAATGACATAAGTTCCTTGCGGAGCCAGTGTCCCGGTTAAATCAAGGGGCTTAACAGCATCTCCGTTGTTGATGTTCCAGCCGCCCCCGTCTCTGGCTCTCCACAATTGATAATGCGTCATATCGACGGTTTTGTTAGATGGGTTGTAAAGCTCGATATAATGATTGAATGTCGGTGGCTCACTTGCATTGTGATTATATTCACAATATTCTGAAATAATTAATGATTGCGCATGTAATAAATTGACTGAACCTAAAATAAAAACAGAGACAAAAGCCAAACAGAAATTTCTCATGATCATTAAATTTTCTCCTTATGTCTGTCGTACTTATCTTTAAGTCATTGGAGCCTGCTAAGTGCAGGCTCCAATGAGAAATGAAAGACAAATTTTTCAAAAAACTGACAAAAAACAGTCAGGAATTGGTTATAAGCTTTTAAGTGTAAGCCGTTATTTCTGAGAATTAAAATCTAGCCCTTAATCCAGTGGTCAGAATTTTAATGTCGTCATAATTCGAACCCTTTCGGTCGAGGCTATGGACTTTATATCCGGCATAAAAATCCAGCCACTCTTTTGCGGAGAAAACATAACCAAGACCAATTGAAGAACTTTCGTCGCCTTTTTTACTCCTGTCCTTTGTCATTGCATACATCACTGAAACTGCATGTCTGCCCTTCAAATATCCAACTTTTAGTGACGAGAACTTAGAATCAGGATTGCTTGAGTCATCGTCACTGGATTTACCTACGGCAACAGTTCCGTTAATTCCATTTGAAAGAAGTATTGCGAATGAGCCCCCGACAGTTTTTTCTTTTCCCGTGTCGTTTCCTTCTTCTGTGTCTTCAATCGAATATCCCAATGCACCGCGTAATCTTGTCCCTCCATCAAACTTTTTCTCAAGGCGGACACCGGCCTCAGTGACATCACTATCGTCTTTGGTCCCGTAGCTAATCGCAAGTCTTACCGGTCCAAACTTTGGCGTATCATAACGAACACGGTCGTAACGGCTTTCAAAATCGAGATTGGTCATGGTTTGTGAGATTTTTGGACCGGTCTGACCGAACCTGATAGCTCCACCAAGCAGGGCTGGGTTGGCCCAGTTAATTACATTGGTGCCAGAAAGATCCCGTTCCATGTTTCCGTCTGCTGCTCCAGAACCCTGTCCCAGACTTAATTGCCCGAATCTCTTACTTTTAACATAAACTTCCATATATCTTTCATTGAGAACAGCATCTGATGACTTTGATTCAAAATCCACATCATTGGATGCGTTTGATTGAAACTCAGCCTCAAAAAACGCACCAATGGTAAACTCATTATCTATTGCTGTCTCAGCGTTTAAGTTAAATCGTGTGCTGCTATTGTCATTATCAACATTAAATAATTCTTTGTCAGATCCATCGTCAACGTACATTAATGCACGGTTTATTTGCAGACCCAAGTCGAACTTGACATCATTATATGTACCAAGATCAATCGCATATGATGAAATTGGTATGAGTGAAATAACAACAAGTAATAGAGATTTTCTAAAGAAAGTATTCATAATAAATCCTTTTTGTTATTCTGAAGAAATATTTAATGATAGATTCTGTTTATGATTTATATTTTTAAATTAAATCGTATAAAATTCTCCTTTCTTTTTTATAAGTTATTTATAAAAAAATAATCATAATTTTTCAGGGAATTACTAAAAATTATGATTATGATAATTAAAAATTTGTTTGTATTTTCTTTAAATTTAAAAAATATTTTTATTTAATCTTCCTGGAGATATTAATTACTTAATTTTTTATTCGATTAAAATTCAATATCTACGTGACTCATCGTTCCTCGCTGCGGCAGGCAACGGCGCCTCAAATGAGGAGAGGGAATGCAAAGGGGAATTTTTATATATAAAAAATGGAATAAAAATCCCATAAAAATATTTTATGGTAATAATTTCCCAAAACATATAGCGGGATATTCATCCAGTCAATAAAAAAATGTTTGAGGAAATCCGGCCCGTCTTTCCTCTGCGAGTCTGAAACACTTAAATTGTCAATACGGTTGTTTTTTGTATTGTCTATTCCTGTGTCGAAAGCTCTATTGTCGACAAATGAAGTGGGGGGGGGGCTGTTCAGGTTTATTGTTGATTTCCCGGCGGGCGCTAATGAGGTGAGGGAAGGGACGAAATTCCAAGCCGCGTGTTTGAGGTTCTGAACCTGAAGGCAAGTCTCACAATAGAGAAAAGCCTACGGTTTCAGCACGCTCAAACAGCTGTAAATTACGCTATATCGTGAAGTTGACAAGTTGTCGGGACCTGGATATTTTCACAGATTCTGCGGATGGACTACTTTTTTTATACTTTTCAAATTGACAAAGAGGGCTTTGTTATATATTTTGGGAAAATATTCCCAAAATAAACAAAAATGGGAGATTGTTTTCGATGACAAATTCAGATTTTATTGGTCGGCTCAAAAGTCTTGACCGCCTAACCAAGAGCGAGGCCAGGGTTTTTGATTTTTTTGAATCCAATTACCCCTTGACGGCTTTTGAAACGATTTCATCAATTGCTGAGAAAGCCGGGGTGGGTAAAGCGACTGTCGGCAGGTTTCTCAAACGTCTCGGCTATGAATCGTTTCAGGATTTCAAAATTGACCTGCAGGCTGGAGTTGTTAATCAACTCGATTCGCCTTTAAGCAGATATTCGGCACAAAAAAGCAAAGCCGGGGAAGCCAAGTCGAACCCACTGAGCGAACATGTCGAAACTTCGATTAAAAATCTTCATAAGACTCGCACTCAGATTGCCCCGGAACAATTGGACGAAGCAGCCAAGCTACTGGCCTCCTGCGAAGGACGTCTGTGCATTATGGGAACAGCAACTTCGCAATCCCTGGCCCACTATTTTTTTCTGTTGGCGAAGCACCTCCGTGACAATGTCGTCCTGCTCGATGCCAGTCTTACTTCCATTCGGCACATGCTTGTTGATGTCGGCCCGAAGGATACTCTGCTGGTCATAACTCATTCCCGCTATGGCACAATGTCTGCGAAGGTCGCCAAGTGGTTCAAAAACTACAACTGTCCAGTTGTTCTGCTGGCGGATAAAGCGGTGACGCTGGCTTCAACTTACGCAGACATTCAGCTGCTAACCAGTTCGCATGGAACCCCCCTGTTTAATAGCAGGGTCGCGTCAATGGTCGTTATAGAATCGTTATTGATCGGCATGGCTCCTTATCTCGAAGAAGAATTCATCAAACGTCATGACCTTTTCAATGAACTGAGAAAAGAGTTCAGCTTTGGCAAGTCAATATCAAATAAAAACGGCTCAATATAAGGCGCAGCACATATTTTTAAATATTGTCACTTATTTGCTTGTCGTGACCAACTAAAGTCAGCACTGCTTTAATCCGCGCTATGTTCACCTGACTCTTCTTTGGGGATGTACTGCCGTCGGATCTTCCGCCTGACTCGATGTGTGGGACAGGGTGGGAGCTAGCTTCAATCAGGCCCTTTATCTAATGGAGGATAGCATGAGGTTTGCTCGAAGTATTGTGTATGCGCTGATCGTGGCAACAAGCGCGCTGTCGCTATCTATTGCTCCCGATGCACTGGCAGCAAAGTCGGATGATACTCTGGTCGTCGGTACGACAAGGGGGGTTGCGACTGTTGACAGGCTCTATTCAGTGAAAAGAGAAGGTCTGATCCTCTCTCGTCTTACCGACGATGGCCTGTTTATGGTCGATCCGGAGACTCTGGACTATGTGCCATTGGCAGCTAAATCTTACCAATATCAGGATGATGTAACCCTGGATATTACCCTGCGCGATGGGATCAAATTCCACGACGGCAGCCCTTTCGGCGCAGATGACGTTGTTTATACCTACAACTGGATGTTGGATGAAAATCAGAAGACCTCACGGGGCACCGTTATTCAGCGCTGGCTGAAGAGCGTCCAGAAATTGGACGAAAAGACCGTACGCTTCAATCTGAAGTTCGATTATCCGCTCGTCTTTCGCGACATGGCCATCACCGTCATGCTCCGTAAAAAAGGCACCTACGATACCGAAGAGGGAATAAAGGCTTCTTCCTTTGGTGTCAATGGTATTGGTCCCTATAGGGTCGTCGAATTCGAACCCGGCAAAGACGTTATCTTGGAGCGCTTTGCAGATTACTACGCTGACAGTCCGAAGGGACGACCGGCGATCAAATACATCAAGTTCCGAGTCATTCCCGACATCGGTACTCAACAGGCGGAACTGATGAGCGGAGGGATCCAGTTTCTCTACGGAGTGCCAATTGATATTGCCGAAAATATCGGTCGAACCGGACGCGCAAACTACCTGACCGGCGGAGATGTCACGGTTGCTTTTATGATTCTTGACGCTGCCGGTTATACAGCTAAAAACAACCCCTTCACCAAGCTTGAAGTGCGACGCGCTTTCAACTATGCCATCAACCGCGAAGCGATCGTCAAGAATATTACCCGGGGGGCGTCGGTTGTCCTCAACACCCCTTGTCACCCGCTGCAGTTTGGTTGCTCTCAGGATGTAACCAAGTATGAGTACAACCCGGCCAAGGCCAAAGAGTTATTGGCTGAAGCTGGTTATCCCAATGGTTTTGAGTTCGATCTTTGGGCATACCGCGAAAAACCGGTCGCCGAGGCGATCATGGGCGACCTGGCGAAAATCGGCGTAACTGCAAAGATGCGCTATGTAAAAAGCACCGCCCTCGGTAAAGCCCGCAAGAGTCGTGAAACCCAGGTGATTTTCGCAGCCTGGGGTGCCGGTGGCACTGCCGATGCCGCAATGACCCTGAACAATCACTTTTCACTCGACTCTGATCGTGACTTCACTGGTGATGCAGAGGTTTCCCAACTCGTCGCGGACGCTGAGAAGGTTCGTGACAAAAAAGTGCGCGCCGAACTTTACCAGAAGGCACTCACACGGATTACAGACCAAGCCTACTGGGTTCCGATTTTTGGCTTCTCGCAGAACTATTTAACGTCAAAGGACCTTAATTTTGCTCCGCCGAAAGACGGGCTGCCGCGGCTTTATCAGGCTTCCTGGAGGTAATTTGAAATGTTGAGATTCGCAATTCAGCGTGGTGTCGCTGCTCTTCTGGTCGCCATCACGGTCTCCGTTGCCACCTTTATTCTGCTGAATTTTTCAACCGACCCGGCTCAGACGATTGCCGGGGAAGAGGCGGATCAGGCAGTTGTCGAAGCAATCCGCCATGAATACGGGTTTGACCGTCCTATCATCGTGCAGTATGGGGACTGGTTAGGCGGAGTTCTCTCCGGGGATTTCGGTGAAAGCTACTTCTGGCATCAGCCGGTTGCGAAGCTCATAGCAAAACATGCTCCAGTGACCATTAAACTTGCCTTCTCGGCGATAATGGTCACTCTTATCATCGCTATTCCGCTGGGTGTAGCCGCGGCCCTCCGGCCAAATTCAATCATTGATCGCTTTGCCCTGACCGTGGCTGTATCAGCGCAGGCGGTTCCGAATTTCTGGTTGGGGGTGATGATGATTATTTTGTTCGCGGTAATGATACCTATATTCCCCGTATCGGGCGACGAGACTTGGCTCCACTTTGTCCTTCCCGCATTCGTGCTCGGGACCAGTTCGGTTCCCGCGGTCATGCGTCTGACCAGGACCGGGCTGCTTGACGTCATGTCTTCCGATTATATTCGCACCGCCAGGGCCAAGGGTTTTCGCGGTACCCCCTTGATCATGCATCACGCGCTACGCAATGCGATGCTTCCGATCGTCAGTGTCATTGCCGTACAACTGGGAAGCAAGTTGGGTGGCTCGGTGATCACCGAAGCGGTATTCGCCCTTAATGGGCTGGGGCGTCTGGCCATCGAATCAATCTTTGGTGCGGACATTCCGACGGTGCAGATGCTTGTTTTTATATTTGCCCTGACGTTTGTATTCCTAACCTTTATATCAGATGTATTGAATGCCTGGGTCGATCCGCGCATTCGCCTTGGCTAAGGAGGCGGGGGATTTCATGGCTAGCGAAAACAACCCTGTTACTGAGGATATTGAAGTTCAAGATATAACTCCCAATCAAGCAACCTGGAACCGCATTAAGGCCCACCGGGGGCTTCAAATCGGTTTCGGAATACTGTCGCTGATGGCGCTCTGTGCTCTAGCTGCCCCCTTACTGGCACCGTACGACCCCTACGACCAAGTCCTGAGCCAACGGCTGATACCGCCGGTATGGACCGAGTTCGGTACCTGGGACCACCTGCTTGGCACTGACCACCTTGGTCGGGACTATCTCAGTCGACTGTTGTTCGGGACCAGAATTTCACTGTTGATCGGGCTGGGCGCCGCTGCCATTGGTGGTTGTATCGGCGTTTCCTTGGGGGTTCTGGCTGGATATTTCGGTGGAAAAGTCGATCAGGCTATCAATTTTATTCTCACTTGCAAACTGGCTCTACCGAATCTGTTGATCACCATGGCACTGGTGTTTCTTATCGGCCCTTCGGTAAAGGTGGTCATTTTCATCATCGGCGCCATGCACTGGACTTTTTTCCTCGTCGTATCGCGCGCAGCAACCTTGCGGGTCAAAGAGCTTGATTACATAGCCTCCGCTGAGGCAATCGGCTGCAACAAGTGGCAGATCATATGGCATGAGATTATTCCTAATTTGCTGAACCAGATCATCGTTGTCTTCACCCTCGAAGTCGGCGTTGCGATCCTGAGTGAATCAGCTCTGTCCTTCCTGGGGCTCGGTGTTCCTGCCCCCAATCCTTCATGGGGGCTGATGATCGCTGAAGGGAAAGCGGCAATGTTCTATCAACCCTGGCTGGTTATCATTCCAGGTATTGCGCTTTTTATTTTAGTGGTAAGTATCAATCTGCTCGGCGATGGTGCGCGTGACGTCACCGCACCGGAACACAGAAGTTAACGGGGAAAGTGCATGAGTCGGCAAGAAAAGATTTTGCAGCTGAAGCAATTGTCTGTTGTTCTGCCGTTGGTCAACGGGGATCTCCACGCGGTTCGGGATGTCAGTCTTGAATTGGCGCAAGGAGAAACCCTCGGCATCGTCGGGGAGTCGGGGTCCGGTAAATCCATGACCGCTCTGGCACTGCTGAACCTGCTGCCGAAAAAAGCGCGCCGCAGTGCAGAGCAGATAAGGCTTAAAGATATCGACCTGCTTTGCTCCACGGAAAAGGAACTGGCCAGCAACATCCTCGGCAAGCGGGTCGGGATGATTTTTCAGGAGCCGATGACATCGTTGAACCCGGTCTACACCATCGGCAGACAACTTTCGGAAACGATGCTGATGCGCAAAACGGTCTCGACCAGGCAGGCCGAAGAGCGCGCCGTTTACCTGTTGGAAAAAGTGGGGCTCAAGGGCGCCGCCAGCCGCCTCAAGCAGTATCCACATCAGCTCTCTGGAGGCCAACGGCAGCGCGTTATGATCGCCATGGCGTTGATGAATGACCCGGAACTGCTGATCGCTGACGAGCCGACCACCGCACTTGACGTCACTGTGCAGGCTCAGATTCTCAGGCTGCTAAAAGAATTACAAACCGAGTTTGGCATGTCCCTCATCCTTATTACTCACGACCTGGGAGTTGTTTCCCGCATGGCGGATAAGGTTGCCGTTATGTATGCCGGGCAAATTGTAGAGAATGGCAAAGTGGATGAGGTGCTGAGCAGGCCGCGCCATCCCTATACCAATGGTCTGTTGGGCTGTGTGCCGGAACCGGAAATGGGGGAGCGTGGAGAAAGACTCGGATCCATTCCGGGTTTCGTACCGGCAATGATCGGTCAACAGCAGGGCTGCAGTTTTGCGCCGAGATGTCCTCGTGTCCTCAAAAAATGTTGGCAGTGCATTCCGGAGCGAACAACTATAAATGACACTGTCGATTATCTTTGTCATAACCCGAATCCGGTGCTCTCCACGAGAGAGTGTGTGATAGAGGGCAAGAAGAGAGCACAGGTTAAGGACCAGCCTTTTATTCAGGTGCGGGCTGTCGAACAGATATTTACTGTCCGTCCGAACTTTATGAAGCCCAAACAATACCTCAGGGCGGTCGCTGGTGTCGATCTGGAGATCAGGCGCGGCGAAGTTCTCGCTCTGGTTGGTGAATCAGGGTGTGGCAAGAGCACCCTGGCGAAAGTCATTCTCGGTTTGAACGAGCCGACCAGCGGCAAGGTTCTTTTCGATGGAAAACCTCTGGCCGAACTTCATAATCACAAGCGCGCACAACTGATCCAGCCAATTTTTCAAGACCCCTTTTCCTCCTTGAATCCGCGCAGGACCATCGGCGAGATCATCCGGCGGCCATTGGAGGTACTGGGGATCGGGGAGAAAGAATGGCGTCGTCAGGAAGCCATCAGAATGATGGGATTGGTCGGCTTGCCTGAACGTTTCTACCACCGTTTTCCTAATCAGCTCTCTGGTGGGCAACGACAACGAGCAGCGATCGCGAGAGCGATTATTGTGAAACCGGAAGTTGTAATCTGCGACGAACCAACGTCCGCACTGGATGTCTCAGTGCAATCGCAGATCCTTAACCTGCTGCTGGAGCTGAGAGATGAATTGAACCTTTCATATATGTTCATCAGCCACAACCTGTCCGTGGTCGGCTATATGGCAAATCGCATTGCAGTCATGTACTTGGGAAAAATCGTCGAGATCGGCAGTACCAGGGATATCTTCAACAATCCGCAGCATCCATATACAAAGGGGTTGCTCGGTTCGGCATTACCTATCGCTCCCGGAGCAGGCGTGCCGGAGACCAAACTGGGTGGAGATTTCCCAAACCCGCTCGACATACCGTCCGGCTGCAGTTTTCATCCGCGCTGTTCCTTGGCAACAGTTGCCTGTAAATCGATCACACCGGAGTTAATCGAAAGCGAAGGCCGCTATGTCCGCTGTAGTGAGGTGGTCAATTGATGAAAAGAAGGTTTCTCTTCCTTGCACTCATCATATCCTGCATTTCAATTAATTTATCTGGTTTGCATGAAGCTTTTGCTAAAGAGTTCCCTGTGGGCAAGGGAACGATGGAGGTCACCCTGGACAGTGCTGACGGGCCGTTTGAGCTACGAGTCTACACCTACCGCCCCGCAGCGGCAGATGCCGACTCTCGAGTCGTCATGGTTATGCATGGTGCCTCGAGAAACGCAGATGATTACCGCGATGTCTGGGTTGATGCTGCAGATAAGTACAACTGCATCATCGTCGCTCCAATGTTTGACAAATTCCGGTTTCCTGGCTCCTGGTCCTACAATATGGGCAACCTTTACTCTGCCACGGGCCATAGAAAGTCGATAAATTCCTCAGCCTTCACCATGGTCGAACAACTATTCAGTAAAATCCGAGCGAAGTATCAGCTCAGAAAGGACAGTTACTACCTGTTCGGGCACAGTGGCGGTGGCCAGTTCGCTCACAGGATGGTGTTGTTTGGCCAAGCACAACGAGCTGAACGAGTCGTGGCGGCAAATTCGGGCGTTTATACGATACCTGCCAAAGCGATTGCGCTCCCCTACGGGACGCAGGATACCGGCTTCGATAGGCAACACTACCAGGCTGTTTATGCTAAAGATCTTACGATTATGGTCGGTGAACGGGACAACAATCCCTACCATAGGATGTTGAATCGTTCAGACGAGGCGATGGCTCAGGGGAGCAACCGCTTGGAGCGGGGGAAGAACTTTTTCAACACCACCAGAACCCATGCGGAACAACTCGGGGTCGACTATCGCTGGAGCTTCAAAATTATTCCGGGGGTTGCACATAGCTCAAGAGGAATGAGCCGGGCCGCGGCAGAATATTTCTTCGATTCCAAACCATAGAATGGACCTTCTCATGACAGAGATCAAAAAAGGCAAAATTCAGTTATCCGGAGGTCAACTCTCCTACCGGGAAGCAGGTTCAGGGGAAACACTCTTTCTTATGCACGGTATGAACGGAAGCTCTGCCAGTTGGGAAAGGCAAATGCAGTTCTTCTGCGCCGATTTCCGGACCGTTGCCTGGGACTGCCCCGGATATGGCGATTCGGATGTCGTCGGAGGTGACGTTGACGATTATGTAAAAGCTCTGATCGAAACCGCCGATCAACTCGGCATTAACCGCATGATTTTGCTTGGACATTCGATGGGAGGGGTGATCGCGGCCCGAGTAGCATGCCGGGCCCCGCAGTTGGTGGCAAAACTTATCATTTCTTCCAGCTTTCCTGGTCGAGCCATGCCTGTGAATACGCCGCTGCCAGAACGCTACACAAAGCGGGTGGAGGATATGGAAAGTCTCTCTCGGGATGAATATGCGAGCAAGAGGGCGATGGCAATGTTACCCGAAGGAACGAACCCGGAGGTTTTTGAAAAAATAAAAGCCATAGCGTCACGGATGCGTAAAGACGGTCTCCTCGCTGTAGCAGATATGGTCGTTCATACTGATAACAGGCCAATTCTGAATCAAATTACCTGTCCGACCCTGGTGATCACTGCTTCTAAAGACAAGGTGGTTCCTTATGAACTGGCGACTGATTTTTTGGAACAAATTCCTAACGTGCATCATGTGAGTTTGGAAGGGGTCGGCCATGCTGCCTACCTTGAAGACCCTCAGAGATACAACGAACTCCTCTCCGAGTTTCTTGCGGATGCCTTTCTACCGGTAAGTTGATGGACCTGGGCTATGATCGATTGATTGTGTAGTTCCTTTTTCATCACACAACCAGGCAGCTTTGGTTCCTGTGGCCGGTGAGAATAGAATCATCGTCGGACGCGGCCTGTTCGCTGGGCATGAAGCAATAGCTTTTGTCCGGGTAGCCGCTCAATGATTCCTAGCTGGCGAAGCTGAGAGCCTGGATGCCGATCTGGCAGTGAAAAACGGATTTCATCGCAAGATGAAGTTGATTCAACGGCGAGCATACGGCTTTAGGAATTTTGAAAATTACAGGTTGCGCGTCAAGGTATTGTGCGGTTAAAAAATAGCAGAAGTTTGATCAGTTTAGTGGTGGGATAAAGTTACCTGCCCCTTTCTTTGGTGTAGACCCGAAAAACGGAACGGCCTTCCGCCCGCAGAACCGAAAACTTATGAACAAGTCTGTTGTCGAAACACAAAAAAGGGTTAGCTAAGATCAGCTAACCCTTTGATTTTTTCATGGTGCCCAGAGACAGAATCGAACTGCCGACACGAGGATTTTCAGTCCTCTGCTCTACCGACTGAGCTATCTGGGCGAAACGAGATCCGTTTATAACTAAAGGGGGCGGGAGTGTCAAGCAAAATGCGAAAATTTTATCAGCTATTTTTTTCTTGCTTGTCTTTTGCGGCTTGTGTAATCTGCATGCACAGAAAGGGGACATATCTCAATGCTGTTTAGCTCTTCCTATTTTAGCTTTTTCTTTTGGTTTATCGGCTTTTTCAGGCCGTTTGCCACGGGGAAGGCTGCGTAGGACGTTAGCACAGCTTAGATAAGCCCTAAACCATGGCAGAACGGCAGGCCGTTTCTCCCATGGTTTTTCTTTTTCATAACACTTGAAAATCAAGGCCGCCGGGAGAACAGGCGGCCTTTTTGCCTTTAACGTCTTTACGACAGAGGAGAGCAAAAATGATTATTGTTATGAAAAAGGGCGCTGGGCAGGCCGAACTTGCCGCAGTTGAAGCGAAAATCATTGAACTGGGTTACGCTCCCCATATCATTTACGGCGAAACCCGCAATGTGATCGGGGCGGTTGGGGAAGAGCACGGCAAGGAAAAGCTGCAGATCCTGCAGTCCATGCCCGGGGTTGAAAATGTTGTACCGATTCTCAAGCCCTATAAACTGGCCAGCCTGGAAGTACAGCCGACCCCTAGCGCCGTAGAGATAGTTCCGGGACTGGTTATTGGTGGGAAAGAATTCGTCGTGGTTGGCGGGCCCTGTTCCGTAGAGAGTCGAGAACAAATCTGCGAAACCGCCGTTGCGGTCAAGGAAGCCGGGGCTCGGTTACTGCGCGGCGGAGCTTATAAGCCAAGGACCAGTCCTTACTCATTCCAGGGGATGGAAGAGGAAGGTTTGAAGCTTCTGGCCGAGGCGCGGGAGATTACCGGGCTGCCGATTGTGACCGAGGTGGTCAACCCGCGGGATGTCGAGTTGGTTGCCCGCTATGCTGACGTTATGCAGGTTGGTGCCCGCAATACCCAGAACTTCGCTTTGCTGAAGCTGCTCGGGCAGTTGGACAAGCCGATTCTGCTCAAACGGGGAATGGCGACCACGATTCAGGAGTTCCTGATGAGTGCCGAATACGTTTTGTCCGAGGGAAATCGACGGGTGATTCTGTGTGAACGCGGAATCCGTACTTTTGAAACAGCAACACGTAATACGCTGGATATTTCTGCTGTGCCGGTGTTAAAACAACAGACGCATCTGCCGGTGATGATCGACCCTTCTCATGCTACCGGGCACGCATCCCTTATTGCACCTATGTCTTATGCGGCTGCTGCGGCAGGAGCCGACGGCTTGCTGGTTGAAGTGCACCCCTGCCCGGAAAAAGCTGCGAGTGACGGTCCCCAGTCGTTGCGACCGGCAGATTTCCACGCGATGATGAAAAAATTGCGTGAATTTGTTAAGGTTGCCGAGCGGACCATGGCGGATTAGGAATATTGCCGCCCGCTGTCGGAATAGCCACGAAGAGGAGCTTATGTATTTTGTCCCGTTGTCGCAGGAAGAAAGTGTCAAGCTGCTGATTCATAGTCTGAAGGCCGCTGCCGGCCTGGCCGATTGTACCATGTGCCCCGCCTATCGGGTGTGCATGCAACAGTGTCTGGTCATTGCCAATTCAGTGGAGCAGATGATGCAAAACGGGACTTTGCCCCGGATCGGAGATGCGCAGGGGAACGATAGCCTCTCGGCGGGTCAGGGTGATAACAAGCCTGATCCGCCCGCAGGTGGGCCTGCTGGAAAAGGCCGTCTGAAAGTTGTGAAGTAGCGTTGGTGGAATAATATTTTAATTATATTGCAGGAGAACCAAGGGAATGGCTGAAAAAGTCTATAATTTTGGCGCGGGTCCCGCCATGTTGCCGGAACCTGTTATGAAAAAAATTCAACAGGAGTGGCTCGATTACCAAGGAATGGGTGTTTCGCTTATTGAGATTAGCCATCGTTCCAAAGAATTTATTGCTCTTATCAATGAAGCCCAGGCCCTGTTCAGAGAACTGACCGGACTGCCGGACAATTACCGCATTTTGTTTATGCATGGCGGCGCACGGATGATGTTTTCGGCGATCCCCTTGAATCTTGCGGAACGGGTTCCGTCAAAGCGGTGCCTCTATGTTGAAACCGGCAATTTCGCACGTCTGGCCGCAGAGGAAGCTGAGTTGTTTTATCCGGTGGAAACCATTGCCAACAGTGCGGCAACGGGATACGACCGGATTCCCGAAATAGCCCCTGAGATGATCGATCCGGCGGCCGCCTATCTGCATATTACCAGTAACAATACGATTTTCGGCACGCGCTGGAATAAGTTCCCGGAAACTTCGGTGCCGCTGGTCGCGGATATGACCTCCGAGTTATTGTCCCGGCGTATCGATTTCAACAAATTCGGGGTGGTTTATGCCGGTTTGCAGAAAAACCTGGGGCCGTCCGGGATGGCCATGGTCATTGTCCGTGAGGATCTGCTCGGCTTTGCAGCCAAACAGACTCCAACCCTGTTCAACTTTGCGCAGTGTGACAAGGATAACTCGCTGACCAATACCACCAATACCTTTGCGATCTACGTGATCAAGCTGGTTCTTGACTGGCTTAAGGAGCAGGGCGGGATTGATGCGATAGAATCGCTTAACCAGAAAAAGGCGGCCCGCCTGTATGAGGTCATTGACGGCAGTGACTTCTATCGCGGGATAGCCCATCCGGAGCACCGTTCGATCATGAATGTATCGTTCCGGCTTGCCTCCGAGGAGCTTGACCGAAAGTTCCTCGCCGAAGCGGATGCCATAGGTTTGTATGCATTGAAAGGTCATCGCAATGCAGGCGGAGTCAGGGCCTCCATCTATAACCCCATGCCTTATGCCGGAGTTGAGAAGCTGGCTGTGTTCATGGAAGAATTTGAGCGGCAAAATCGCTGAGTGAAAAATCGGTAAAAGAGACCAACAGGGCTGAGGTGACGTGACCCAGCCCTGTTTGGTTTTCAGGTTACGGGAAGAGGCGCTTCCGTGTAGTTCTGGATAAAACGTTCCAGCTGGGACAGGGTGGTGCTGCTCAATTCTCCGAAGCGGACACTGCCGCGCCGAACCGGCACCAGGCTGTCACGCAGGCGAAAGTCGGAGATCGATTTGATGGGGATATCGTCCACGATCAGTTCATAATCGTGATAGAGGCTGATTCTCTTGATTTCGGAACGCTTCAGCTTGGGGCCAAGATAGCGAAAAGAAAGGCCTCCTTCGCTGATGTCCATGATGTGGAAGGGGAGCGCTTCAGGACCGGTGTTGATAAGAACCAGGGCACGGTCCATAGCTTTGAATCGTTGATGGTTTCTGACCGGGCTGTACTGAATACGACTTTCCATTTGGCTGCTCCTTCAAGCTTGGCCTGGAATGAACTCTCTCCCCCCCTGATAAATGTGCTGTTCTTTCAAAATAACTGAAGCGCAAACTGCTTTCAATAGCAAGATCGTGAATAAATGTTCAAACCTGCATCAATTATGCCTTTTATTGGTGGGTTTTTTTTCTGAAACTGGCTGCTGTCTGGAACTTGCTGAATAATAAGAAAAATTTTAGTAGAATTGACCTGCTGGCTGTTTCTGCTAAATTTATCACGGAAAACAAGTCGGTTTGCAGGTGGCTGGTTTAGGCGGAGTGTCGATTTCTTTTACAGTCAGGCGGTTGGCAGAGTTGAAAAAACTTCGACTATATTTTTTGCTTCTGCTGGCCTTTATTTGCGGGATGCTTCTTTTTGTTGGCGGTCCGGATAAGTCGACACTGCGTTCGCTCCGTTACGGTTGGGATCTGGGTCACCTGGTCTGCTTCGGGCTATGGTCCTATTTGTATCTGCTCTGGCGAGGACGCAGATCTTTCCTGCGATTGAGCCTGGAAGTTCTTTTGCTCTGTTTGCTCTTTGGGGCTGTAACTGAGCTGCTGCAGGCGCAGATCGGACGCGAGGCAACCATTCAGGACCTTGGTAACGATCTGGTCGGGGGGTTGCTGGGTCTGGCTTTTCTCCCCTCCGGTTTGACCGGCTCGGTGCGGCGGTGGTTATGGAGTTATCGGCTCTTGGTCCTGCTGGTTGTCGGTTGGATTATCTTTCCCATTGCCAAGATGGCGTTGGATGATGTGATTGCCCGGCAACAGTTTCCGCTGCTGTCCGGGTTTGAAACTCCTTTGGAGGTATCACGGTGGGGGGGGAGTGCTTTCAAAACGGTTTCAACGGGTGTGGCTTTCTCAGGCAAGGCGTCCCTGCAGGTCAGGTTCGGTACGCAGCGTTATTCAGGAGTGGCGTTCCGCGAGTTTCCTCGCGACTGGTCAGGTTTTGCCAGGCTGGGACTGGAAATCTTCAGTCCCTATCGAGACAGCTTTAAGATTTACTTGAGAATACATGACCAACTCCATGATAACCAATACACGGATCGCTACAACAGGACCGTGACCCTCATGCCGGGCTGGAATGAGGTGGATGTTTCCCTCCAAGATGTCAGGCGGGCTCCACGCACACGGCAGCTTGATTTGTCCCGGGTGGCGGAGATGGTGTTGTTTGTCGGAAAACTTTCCGCTCCCCGGACTGTGTATATTGACAATGTCGCCCTGATTCCCGCAGGAAAATAGCCGCTTACGAATTGACAAGCCGCCTCTATGGGCATAAAATCCAGACCCCCGGCAGGCATTATTTCTGCCGCTACGCAGGGGCAGTCGAATCATTTATTTAATAAGAAATAAGAAAGGTTGAGCATGAAAGTTCTGATTACGGATGAAATATCCGAAAGTGGTCTGCTTCCTTTGCTGGAAGACCCCCGGATTCAGGTTGATAAAAAATTGGGTCTGTCGGTTGCCGAACTGCATGAGGTTATCGGTGGTTACGAAGCCGTCATTACCCGCAGCGGAACCCGGGTCGATGAAGCTTTGCTGAGTCATGCTCACAATCTCAAGATTGTCGCCCGGGCCGGTGTCGGTATTGACAATGTCGACGTCGATGCTGCCAGCAGCCGGGGGATTATCGTTGTCAATGCCCCTTATGGCAATGTGAACTCCGCAGCGGAGCATACCCTGGCCCTGCTGTTGTCCTTGTGCCGCAACATCCCGGTTGCCAACGCCAGCCTCAAAGCAGGGGACTGGCAACGTGCGCCCTTTACCGGCCGCGAGCTGAAGGGGAAGACGGTCGGGATTATCGGCCTCGGGAAAGTCGGCGGCCGGGTGGCAAGACGTTGCCGTGCATTTGAGGCCAACGTTATTACTTATGACCCATATATCTCCGAGAAACGGGCGGAAGATTTCGGGGTTAAACTGGTCTCGCTGGAAGATGTCATTCGCTTCGCCGATATTATCACTGTCCATACCCCGTTGACTGCTGAAACCCGCAATATGATCACCGCCGAACATTTTGAGGGGATGCAGGACGGAGTGATCCTCGTTAACTGTGCGCGAGGCGGTATTATCAACGAAGAAGCGATGCTCGCGGCGCTTGAGAGCGGCAAGTGCGTCGGTGCCGCCTTTGATGTGTGGAGCGAAGAACCGCCGCGGAGCGAAGTTCTGCGCAAACTGATTGCCCATCCCAATATGCTGGTCACGCCTCATCTTGGTGCAAATACTTTTGAAGCGCAGAAAAATGTCGCAGTCGACGTCAGCATGGAAATTGTCAATTATGTCGACGGCAAACCGATGGCAAGCGCTGTCAATATCCCACGCTTTGATCCGGACCTGATGGAACACATGAAGCCGTATATGTCGCTGGTTTCGATTCTCGGCACTTTCATTTCCCAATTGGCGCCGCCGAATCCCAATAAAGTGACCTTTACCTATAACGGAAAACTGGCCCGCTTCGACTGTACGCCGTTAAGTGTCAGTGGCCTCGCGGCGCTGTTGAATCGGTGCTCGGACCAGGAAGTCAATATGGTCAATGCCGGGCTGGTGGCACGGGAAATGGGGATCGAGGTTGAGTCGGTCCGCTCTACTGAGACGGAATCCTTTTCCAGTTTGATTACTCTGGCTCTGGAAAGCCCCGAAGGGCGGCGGACTATCGCCGGGACCCTGTTTGAAGGGACGCCGAAAATCGTAAAAATGCGTAACTTTGCGACCGACTTCCAACCGGAAAAAAATATGCTGGTGATCAACTATCTGGACCGCCCCGGTCTGATCGGTAAAATCGGGACGATCCTGGGTGAGGCCAATGTCAATATCGGGAACATGAACCTTGGTCGCCGGGAAAAAGCCGGGGAAGCCATGGTGGTGTTCTCGGTCGATTCGCCGGTTGATGATGAAACCCTGCAGAAGGTTGCCGAAGCGGTCGACGCTCGCTTTATTAAAGCGGTGCATCTGGATGTCTGAAAGAAGGGTCCTCTTTCCGAGGGGACTGTTTTCAATGCATTAACAAAGAAAGGCGGCTGTCATGGCCGCCTTTCTTGTTGCAGGTCTTGGTAAAGAACTTTCGCGATCAACTCAATTCATGAAACCAGCAAAGGGCAGGAACTCGGGGGGATAATCCCGCGCTGTTCGGCGCGTTCAAACAGATGAGTCACTGCCGCGATCCCCTGCTCGCCAAGATCGATGGAAAAGTCATTGACATAAAGGTCGATGTGACTGCTGATCACCGTGTCGTCAAGTTCCTGGGCATGCTGCTTGATGTAGGAGCGGGGATCTTCGGGGTGGGCGAAGCCATATTCAATACTGCGGCGCAGTGCGGCATCCACTTTGCGAATCACCTCTTCACCCAGACTGCGTTGGGCCAGGATGCCACCCAGTGGAATCGGATGACCGCTGTCTTCTTCCCACCATTGCCCCAGGTCCAGAACCTGGTGGAAACCGTGCTGTTGATAGGTAAAGCGGGATTCATGAATGATCACGCCGGCAGCGGCCCGTCCTTCTTTCACTGTGGTCATGATCTGGTCAAAAGGTACAATCAACAGGTCTTCATACCCTTCCGAATAGAGTTGCAGGAGCAGATTGGCGGTGGTCAGTCGGCCGGGGATGGCTATCCGTTGACCGCGCAGCTGAGCCATGCTGGTCGGCTGCGCGGCAATGACCAGCGGGCCACAGCCTCGGCCCAAAGCGCCGCCGCTGCGCAGCAGGGCATAATTGTCACGCAGATGGCCCAGGGCATGATAGGAAATCTTGGTCAGTTGGAGCTGCCCTTGTAAGGCGAGTTGATTCAAGGTCTCCACATCTTCGAGGCGTTCCTGAAATGAAATGCCGGCGCAAGGAGTTTTTTGATGAATCAGCCCGTAAAAAATAAAGGTGTCATTGGGACAAGGGGAGTAGCCCAGGGTCAGTTTTTGGTTCATGGCCATTGTCCTGTTGCTGTTTGGTGGAAAAGGTTCAGGATTGCTTCCTGGGCGATTCTCGCTCCCAGTGGCAAGTCCCAATGTGCCTTGTCGTGGGTTCCGGTGGGGTTGGAGATTCCGCGGACTTCCAGGAGCGGGCAGCCGAACTCGGCACAGACGCGGGCCGCCGCCGCTCCCTCCATGTTTTCGCAGATGCCGCCGGTCCGTTGGTGCAGGTTGCGGCTCAGTTGTTCCTGGCCGCTGCAGCAATTGACCGTCACAAAAGAGCCGGAACGAGTGCTGGGAAGACAGTTCTGAGCCAATTGGAGCAGCTTCGGGTCGAGTGGCAGCGTCTGTTGCAGGGGTGGGGTCAGACGGGCATCCTGCGGGATGTTGAGCTGTTCAAATGGAATAAAGCCGCTGCTGGTCTCAACCCCGGTGTCGCCAAAAATTTCAGCAGTCGCCAAGGCGAGGTCACCGACCTTGAGGCCGCTGCCCGGATAGGCGCCACCGCATCCGCAAAGCATGACCGCCTGCGGGGTATGTTCGAGCAGCAGCCGGGTTAACTGCATCGCCATGTTGGTCTGGCCGATGCCGCCATGTGCCAGCAGAATCTGGTGGCCTGACAGTTGCCCGCTGATAATCTCGGTCGACCCGCAAGACAGGGTTCGGGCGGCGGAGATTTCCTGTCGCAAGAGAGTTGTTTCAAGGGGGACAGCGGCGATCAGCAGGATCATGGTCATTGCTCAGCGCTTAAACCAGCCGTAGCGGATCAGGTCACGCCGTAGATCGCAGCCCTGATTGCGGACAACCCCCTGGTACCAGAATCGTTCGTTTTTCAATCTGGTTTCGCAGGGCGCATCGAGGCGTTTGCGGTTGTCGATCAGGATGTTCTTGAAGGTCAGGTCCGGTTCGTAGACGATCTGGCTGATTTTTTCCGCCAGGGCCGGGGGGGCCAGTTCAATCACCAGTTGGATGGTATCCCGGATTTTCAGCCCCTGCTTGTATTCCCAGAGATCGCCATCAAAGCTGTGTTCGCATTCGGTGACAAAGTCACTCCAATCCAGCAGCAGGCCGCCGAATTCGGCATCAGCAAATTCATGGTCGGCCAGCTTCTGTTGGACCAGCTGGGCTATTTCTTCCTGTTCTTTGCGGGTCAGGAAAAATGACAGCCCTTCCTCAACTTCATACATGTTGAGGATGTCAGTCAGTTCTTCACAGAAAATAACGGCATCCAGGTCGTCTGTGCTGAATTGCGCCAATGACGGAGGCAGCTGTTCACGGGGCAGGCTGAGCAGTGACAAATGATCATGGCCGAAGTCCTGGGGCAGGATCAGCCGCTCCCGATGCGGAATGCCCAGTTGTTGGAAAAAGGTGCTGATGCGCAGATGATTGTCGGTAAAAAAAGTCAGGACCTTTTCCTCGGAATAGAAGAACTCCAGCCCTTTACGATTGTTGGCCAGGCCAAAACCGACAAAACCGTCATGAACCAGGCGCTCAAGATAGGGCAAGACCGCGTTGATGATGACCTCAGTCGGCAAGTAGGGAGAATAATAGACCGCCGGAACCGGTCGTTCCGTGGCGCCGCTTGGTCTTAACAGGAGGGAATCATCCGGATAATATTCCAGGATGAAAAAGGCTTCTTCGCCGAGAAAACGGGAAAACTGGGTAAAGATACTCTCCACTCGGTCAGCGGCGGCGACAGCGGTGAACCGGTAGGCGTTCTGGCAGTCTTCTAATAATGCGTATTCGAAGCCTTCGCGCTGCACGAGCCGTGGGCCATCATTTTTCCAGCGGCGCAGGCCAATCGGTAATAAAGTCGATTTTTTCAAGCAAGATCCCTTTTCATTGTCCTGCACAGTTGCCCTGGTTCGCAATGCCAGACGAACTCCGCTTTGATCGCGAATTACGCGAGCCCTGCAGCAGATATGATCACAATGAATAAGTAGAAGATTTTGGGGCATAAGTCAACCTGCGCAGTGCTCGTTTTCGGGAGTGGCTCACGATGAGCTAACTTTAAAATTCTATGATTAAGCCCTTGATATGAAGAATATTAAATGTTATAAATGCAAGCGGGTTTAACCTTCCAAAAGGAGTATTACATGCTTGGTCACCAGTCATCCCTGGTCATGTATGATGAAGAGTACCAGAGGATTCTGCTATTACTGGAAAAGCTGCTGCGTGAATCAAATTCCAAAGTTATTTTTCTGGTCGATAAAAATGGGCAGCTGATTGCTTCGACGGGAGAAACTGCTAATCTCGATACAACCAGTCTGGCCTCGCTGACGGCTGGAAATATTGCAGCGACCGGCGGCCTGGCAAAGCTGATTGGCGAAAAAGAATTTTCGATTTTGTTTCACGAAGGCGAAAAAGACAATATTCACATCTCTATAGTCGGTGGGCGCGTTATTCTGGTGGTTATTTTTGACCAGCGCAGCTCTCTTGGCCTGGTGCGGTTAAGAGTAAAAAAAGCCGGACTGGAACTGGGAACGGTTTTCGAAGAACTGGCGGATAAAGCAACCAAGGTTTCGAGCATGGCGACGGCCAGTCCGTTTGCCGAAATCACCGACGATGATATAGATAACCTCTTCAATTGACCAGGGTTGCAAGATGTCCTTCATTAATTATGCATCGCGCGAAATCAACTGTAAGATCGTTTATTACGGCCCTGGTTTGTGCGGAAAAACAACCAATCTTCAATATGTCTACAACAAGACCGCTGAAGAGTCCAAAGGGAAGATGATCTCACTGGCGACAGAGACCGAGAGGACCCTGTTTTTCGATTTTCTGCCTTTGGCTTTGGGCGAAATCCGTGGTTTCAAGACCCGTTTTCATCTTTACACCGTGCCCGGCCAGGTTTTTTATGATGCGTCGCGTAAATTGATCCTGAAAGGGGTCGATGGGGTTGTGTTCGTTGCTGATTCACAGGAAGAACGGCTTGACGCTAATATCGAGAGTCTGGAAAATCTGAAGGATAACCTGGAGGAGCAGGGCTTCGATATCGAAAAAATTCCTTTCGTGATTCAGTACAACAAACGGGATCTGCCCAATGTCACATCCGTTGAAGAACTGAGCAGCTTATTGAATCCACGTCGGGTTCCCGAACTGGAAGCCTGCGCCATGAGTGGTGAGGGGGTTTTTGAAACCCTGAAGGCCATCGCCAAACTGGTCCTCAACGATCTCAAAAAAGGGGCCTGAGAAACTTCTGGAAAAAACTCTTGACAGCAGAGTGGCAATCCCATATATTCCCACTCCGCAACGAGCTTTATTCCCTCTTAGCTCAGTTGGCAGAGCATCTGACTGTTAATCAGATTGTCGCTGGTTCGAGCCCAGCAGAGGGAGCCATTATAGAGGCGGCCGATTTCCTACGTGAAATCGGCCGTTTTCATTTCTTGTCCCAAAGCAACATCCCGTTGGAAATTTTCTAAAATTGAATAAAATATGTAAAATCGGGCAGTTAATGAGTTCGAGCCCTGCATGGCCTTTTTTGGCTATGGTCCAAGAGTAAGGACGTTTGATTTGTTTTGGATATGGCATTTGTCAGCATTCTGAAACTTGACTGTCTGTAATCGTTCGATTACAATGCCACTATGTATACGATAAAAACTCTCCCTGAATTTGATGATTGGTTAGGCGGTATCAAAGACCGCATGACCAGATTGAGGCTCGCGCGTAGGTTGGATAGGGCGGCCAATGGTAATCTTGGAGATATCAAGCCTGTCGGTGATGGTATCTATGAAATGCGGGAATTTTTCGGTCCGGGCTGGAGAATGTACTATGTACCGCGGGGGGACGTTTTGATCGTGATGCTTGGTGGTGGTAGCAAGAGTTCGCAGCAAGCTGATATCACCAAGGCTAAACAAAGATCGGCATTGCTGGAGGATTGACAATGAGTGCAAAAAAAATAAAGATTTCAGATCTCCCAGAATTCGACATGGCACAACAACTCAAGAGCGAAGAGGATATTGCCGCTTATATAAGCCTTGTCATTGAAGATGGTGACGCAGCTGAATTGGCCCATGCTCTTGGTGTCGCTGCAAAGGCCAGAGGTATGGCTGAGGTGGCGAAAGAGGCAGGGTTGACTCGGGAAGCACTTTACAAAGCATTGCGCCCGAATGCTAAACCACGTTTCGATACCATCAATAAGGTCTGCTCTGCCCTTGGTGTTCGTTTAAAAGCAGAGCCAGTCCACAACTCGCCCAAATGACTCCTCCTTAACTTTTGGGGGCCTAAAAACGAAGGTTGCGGAACTCATGACGAAACAGAGAAAGAAGAAACCTGTCTGGAGCGATCTTAAACGCTATCTTGCAAATCTTGATCGACCGGCGTTGCTCGGACTGATTCAGGACCTCTACTCTGCTAACAAGAATAACCAAGCTTTTCTCCATGCGCGCTTCTCCATAGGTGAAGATGTGCTCGGACCGTACAAGGCCACCATTGATCGCTGGGTTTGTCCGGACGTGATGAATAATCAGGACATATCGACCTCCAAGGCTAAGAAAGCGATCTCCGATTACAAGAAGGCGATAGGTCGTCTGGAGGGTATAGCGGAGTTGAGCGTCTTTTATTGCGAATCCTGTGCAACTTTTCTCGGTTTCTGCTGCGTGGATTACGAAGAATATTTTAATGCATTGGTGAGCATGTTCGAGCAGGCGCTGAAAGCGATTGTGGCGCTTGAGCAAGGTCAGCAGGTAATTTTTATTGAGCGGCTCGAACGTGTTTGGAAAAAAGGCCAGAACTGGGGATGGGGTGTTGGCGATGATATGGGCGATCTGATGGCGGAGTATGGGATTTGCTGAAGAATGATCCGCGGATAAATGAACAGCATGAGTTACGGCGGCTACGCGAGGAGAATGCCCGCCTCAAGGAACTGCTGACTAGTCATGGTATTGCTTGGGGAGAGCCAGCCATATCTGAACCTGTTCCCTCCACAACGGAATCCCCACCAGCCCAGCCCCATTTTACCACCGATGACAAGATCGCCCTGTTCCGTCGCCTGTTCCGAGGACGGGAAGATGTCTACCCCCAGCGTTGGGAGTCGACTAAGGGCACGTCCGGCTATTCACCCGCCTGCGGCAATGAATGGAAGCCCGGGGTTTGCCACAAGCCTCGGGTGAAATGCAGCGACTGCAAACAGCGCAAGTTGCTGCCGGTAACTGATAGGGTGATCTATGACCATCTGGCGGGGAATCAGACCATCGGTGTCTATCCTCTTTTGACTGATGACCGCTGTTACTTTTTGGCGGCTGATTTTGATGAAGCCGACTGGAAGGAGGATGGCAAGGCCTTCCTGCAATCCTGCCGGGAGCTCAGTATTTCGGCGGCGCTGGAGATTTCCCGTTCAGGGAATGGTGCTCATGCCTGGATCTTTTTTTCCGAGCCGGTTCCGGCCTGCGAGGCTCGGCAGCTCGGGTCCGCATTGATCAGCCATACCTGCGACCGTACCCGGCAATTATCGCTTGCGAGCTACGACCGCCTGTTTCCTAATCAGGACTCAATGCCCAAGGGCGGCTTCGGTAACCTGATCGCATTGCCATTGCAGAAGCTACCGAGAGAGTTGGGGCACAGTGTTTTCGTTGATGAACAACTCGAGCCTTATCCTGATCAGTGGGCATTTCTGGCGTCCATTTGTCCAATATCGCGACGAGACCTAGAAGGTGCTATGCTGAGGGCTAGCAGCGGCCGGCATCCTCTGGATGTGTCATTTGCCACTGAAGAAGAAGGCAGTAAACCCTGGCAACGTCCTTCACTCATGCCCGCGAGAATTGCCGGTCCGCTACCGAAATTGCTGCCACTGGTGCTGGCTAACCAGATTTTCATTGCAAAAGCCGACCTACCACTGCCGCTGTCTAACCGCCTTATTCGGCTTGCTGCTTTTCAGAATCCGGAGTTTTACAAGGCCCAGAGCATGCGACTGCCGGTGTGGAACAAACCACGCATCATTGGCTGTGCCGAGAATTTCCCCCAGCATATTGGCCTGCCCCGGGGCTGCCTTGATGCGGTTCTAGAGTTGTTACAGGAGAACGACATCTGTCCCGGACTGCAGGATAAGCGCTTGGACGGACGGAGAATGACGGCTAAGTTCATTGGTACCTTGCGCAAGGATCAGAAGACAGCGCTGCGGGAGATGCTCAAACACGAGGTCGGCGTGCTTTGCGCCCCGACGGCCTTCGGCAAAACAGTTGCCGCTGCTGCTCTGATTGCTTGGCGTAAAGCCAGCACACTGGTCCTTGTCCACCGGACTGAATTGCTGCGCCAGTGGCAGGAGCGACTGGCAGGATTTTTGGAAATCCCCAAAGGAAGTTTGGGTGTCATCGGCGCCGGCAAAAAGAAGCCCTCCGGCAAGATCGACATTGCCGTCATGCAGTCATTGTCGCGGCGGGAAGACCTGGGGGAGTTGCTTGATCAGTACGGGCAGATCATCATCGATGAATGTCATCATCTGTCAGCCTTTTCCTTCGAGGCGATCCTAAAGCAGGCTAAGGCGAGATATGTGGTGGGTCTGACCGCTACCCCGATACGTCGCGATGGCCATCAGCCGATTATTTTCATGCAATGCGGGCCGATACGGCACAGTGCATCAACGCCAGAAACAGCCCCCGCGCAACTGGAGGTCAGGCCAATAGTTCTACCTGCGCCCGAGATGCCGCAGGATTCACAGATTCAGGATGTGTTCCGCATCCTCGCCAATGATGTGACCCGCAATCGACGTATCGCTGGTGATGTGTTAAGCGCCTATCAGGAAGGAAGAAAGGTGTTGGTGCTCACCGAGAGGACCGATCATCTGCCGCTCTTGCGAGAGATGCTGGGAAATGAGGTCGAGTACTGTTTTATCCTGCATGGACGCTTGACGAAAAAACAGCGAAGATCGGTGTTTGAAGAACTGGAGGCATTGGATGAGTCCGCCCCGAGAGTTCTGCTTGCCACCGGGCGCTTGATCGGTGAAGGTTTTGACCATCCACCGCTCGATACGTTGGTACTGGCCATGCCTATTTCTTGGAGGGGGACCTTGCAGCAGTATGCCGGCCGTCTACACCGAGAACACACAGATAAACAGAATGTTCGTATTTACGACTACGCCGAGATCGATCAGCCACAACTTGCTCGAATGTGGAACAAACGTCAGCGTGGCTACCGAGACATGGGATACGTAGTCAAGCCAATTAAGAGTGTTATTGTATGAAAAATATGCTTACCGCTACCTTTGTGAGTACAAGTATCGCTTTAACCGTTGTTTCGACCTGGCTGCATACCTACCCAAAATAGGCAACATAAGACTATGCTTTCAACGAATAGAAACTGACTCAATCCAGTGCCCAGATTCAGACAGAATGGGGAGCCATTATAAAACAAGGGCTTACGGTTAATAGCTGTAAGCCCTTGTTGTTTATATGCCTTTTCCTATCTTCCTGACAACATCTGCGAAACAGCACTCCATGTCGATGAAATTCCGGTCAAACTGCTGCGAACAAGCAGTTAAATAAGCCGCAACAGCTGCAGTCGTTATTCTTGAATTTTGAAAAATTGACTCTGACCGTGCGGATTTCTTTTCCGGCGCAGGATTATGTTCAAAATAACCGGTTCAGAGTTGTGTCTGGGTTTTTCGGTTGCGTCTGTCAGCCTGTTGCAAAATCAGGTAGCCGAACAGGCCGGACAGCAGGGAGCCTGCCAAAATGCCGATTCGGTGGGTGGTCAGGTAGGTTCTGGCGTCTCCACCGGTATGCTGAAAGGCCAGCCCGCCGATAAACAGACTCATGGTAAACCCTATCCCACATAAAGCCGCGACTCCAGCCATATGCTGCCAGGTCGCAGCGATTGGTAACCTGGCCATTCCCAGTTTTATTGCCATATAGGAAAACCCGAAAACGCCCACCAGCTTACCGACCAGCAATCCCAGCATAATGCCCAGAGGAACCGATTGAAAAAGAGTGTCGAAGCCGATGCCGGTCAAGGGGATTCCGGCGTTAGCAAAGGCAAAAACAGGCAAAATAAAGAAACTGACCCAGGGTTGCAAGCTATGTTCGAGCGTCTCCAGCGGTGAATGCCCGGAATTGTCTTTTCCGTGCAACGGAATGGCAAACGCCAGCACTACCCCTGCCAGGGTCGCATGAACTCCGGATTTTAGGACCAGGACCCAGAGCAAGGCACCGACCCAGAGGTAGCTGGCAAGGTAGGTCACCTGCAAGCGATTGAGAACAAAGAGGATGGCGACACAGATGGCAGCGAGAACCAGCATGATCATGGATAGATCGCTGGAATAAAAGAGGGCGATAATAATGATGGCCCCCAGATCGTCCATGATGGCCAAAGCCAGCAGGAAGATTCTCAATGATGACGGCACTCGCTTAGCCAATAAGGCCAGAACGCCAAGGGCAAAAGCAATGTCTGTTGCTGCAGGGATTGCCCAGCCGTCCAAGGCAATAGAGTCGCCATGGTTGAGCAAGGCGTAAATACAGGCCGGGATCAGCATGCCCCCCAACGCTGCAGCACCGGGCAGGATGATTTGCTCTTTGCTGGAGAGTTGTCCGATGAGAACTTCCCGTTTCACCTCCAGGCCGATGAGAACAAAGAAAACCGCCATGAGCCCGTCGTTTATCCATAGCAGCAGGGGTTTGGCGATATGCAATTGGTTGCCGAGCCTGACTTCAAAGGGGGTGTCAAGAAAGTAATCATACACCCTGGCAAAAGGTGAGTTGGCAAGAACAATAGCAAGGAGTGTGGCGATCATCAACAGGATGCCAACGGAGGATTCTTTTTTGAAAAAAAGGGCAATGGTTTTAGCCATATCGCAATACCATTCAGAATGATGGAAAGTTATTTGATTTTCACTTGAGAGAGAAATTGATAAGTGTAAATAATACCAAATAGGTAGGTAATTGCAACGAGCTGCAAACCAAGCCGTTCGGGATATTCTCCTTGTGCGGCAACGCTGCTCTCAAGCAGAATCGTGCCAATCCACCGAGAGACCTCAGGGCTGGATCGCCTTCGCTATGATAGGATCGGCAGGGCTGATTTTACAAACGCGTCCAGCTTGAATTCTGTCGAGATGGGTGAGGAGCTGCTAAAAAGGCATCTTCCGCAGCAAAGAAATGTTATGATTTGTAACAAATTGGTAAACGACGCTTCCGGGATGACGACCGGGACAGAGGTTATCGTTCTTTCAATAAATTGTGGTCTTTCCCATCGGGGCGAATAACGATTTGCAGGGCAGGGGAAGACTTTGACAAGCCGGTGTCAGAAAGGAGACCACCCTGATGGCTGAACAGCGTGGCCAGGAACGCAAGCGGAAGCGCTTGAAAGTCCGATTCGGCATCGATGAAGTTAAACGGATGGCCTTTACCGGAGACACCTCTTTAGATGGGTTATTCCTGATCACCGGGCAACCGGAGGCTCCCGGGTGCAGGGTGCGGTTGGAAATTCACCTGCCTGATCAGACCCGGGTCCTGGCCGAGGGGCAGGTGCGCTGGGCCAAGAAAGTTCCCCCTAATCTGGTTCGTCTGGCCAATAAAGCCGGTATGGGGGTCAGGTTTCTGCGCTTTGAACAAGGTCGCCAGGATTATCTGGACTATATTTCCGGGCTGCGCTGAGCGGCAGTCACACTGTGGATGCGGGGTCAGTTGACGGTCGGTCTTGCCATATTCCCACTGACCCGCAGTTCATACCCGCCACCGGACCGTTCGTGAGCGGCCAGTTTTAAAAGTTCGACCAGCGCCGGATCAACTCCCGGTTGTGGGTCTATTTCGAGGCGCAGACTGAGCATGCTTTTGGCTGGACTGGAACCGACGCGCAGGTTGCCACGGCCGCTGACCGCAAAATCCCCCCCTGCGGCACTCAATGTCTCAATTCTGAAATTCTGCCCGCGGCCGCTCGCTTTCAGGGTGATTGTGCCCAGTTTGAGCATCGCGGTGGTTTTACCGGTTTCGGCAACATTGACATTGGCCAGGGTCAGATCAATGCGGCTGGGGGAGGTCTGATCCAACGGAACCGTCCCTTCGACATGAGCCGCGGAGAGCACTCCCGACACTTTCATGTTCCAGCCGTTTTGGAGTGGAAAGTCCAGCTTCAGTCCATCAGCACTGGCCTGCAGGCTGCCGTTCCGATACAGATCGGCCTGCAGTTGGCCGTCCAGCAGCCGGCTGTCCAGATGCAGGCCGGGATTGCCGGAAAACAGCGACAGCCATAACGGAGTCAGGTCAAACGAGCTGATTTCGACCGGAGGCCAGAGATCCTTCTGCGACCGCACCACCACGCCGGTGCCTTTGACTTTCAGCAAGCCAAGGCTGATGCTCCCGTCGTCAATGGCAACCTGCCCCTGTTTTTCGATTTCCCTGGCCAGGCGTTTTTCGAGGATTCCGCTTGGAAATGAGACGGCAAGACCGATCAGCAGACCGAAAATAAACAGAATCAGGCCAATGGAAAATAATTTCAGCCAATGGAATTTGATGGGAGAGCCCAGTTTCTTCATCGATTCTTCCTGAATACGGATACGGTCATGGTGAGATCTGTTTGAGCCGGGTTGTCGAATCTTTGCTTGAGCCGCAGATTTTTGATCTGCATCTGGGTCTGGGCAGACTCGACTCCCCAGAGCAACTGCAGCACCTGCTGCAAGGACAAACGCTCCAGTTTGACATCCAGGTTTTCAATATGGATTTCACCCTGGGTTTGGGCCGGCTGCGGGCGAATGTAGCTCAAGTTTTCGCGACTGCCGATGCGTGAGGCGATATCTTCAACCATGGCCAGTGCGGAAACACCGCTGCGCTTGACCAGCTTGCTTTCGGCACGGTTCATCTGCCCTTGCAGGGCCAGATACTCTGCCTGCAACGCCCTGACCTGATCGATTTGTTGATATTTGGTGGCAATAGAGCGTTGAGCCCGGCTCAGAGCGTTGCGGTAGGGGTCGTAGACACCGTAGATGAGCACAACCACAACGATAAAAACAGCTCCGACCAGCAACAGGATTTTTTCCCGCCGCTCCAGTTGCGCAATCCGGTTGATCATGATCCTGCACCTTCCTTGGCAAGTGTCAATATCAGGCGAAAGTTGATTTTATTCCCTTTGAGGGCCATTTGGGCATCTGCAACCTGTACCTGGGTGAAGAGCGGGGAAGCGGTCAGTTGTTCAGTGATCTGGTTGACGGCTTCAAAGGAGGTGGTGCTACCGGAAACTCTGGCTTCTGTGGGCGTATAGTTGAATTCCTGGACTTCAAGAGCCACGTTTTCCACCATGTCCGAAACCGTTTTCAGGACCTCCAGGGCCTGGGGTTGAGTTCCGCCGACCAGACTGCTTTTTTCGCGCAGGTCGTTGATGGCGCTCTGCATCTGCAGGGGGACATCGACAATGGTATTGGCGTTGGGGAAAGTCTGCCGATAGATATTGACGATTTCCCGTTGCAACTGGTCGGCTTCGTTCAGCTTGATCCGATATTTCAAGCCGGCGGCGGCGCCAATGACTGCGACTGTCAGGAGGGCCAGCGCCGCGGTGGCCCAGAGGGCCCTTTTCAGCTTCTGCCACTCCCCTTTCAGGGCGAATGCTCCCTGGCGGAAGTTAAAGGATTTTTTACTTTTGCCGGCCCCTGCCCGGAAAGCCAATGCCGTTGCCGGGAGATAGGCCGCAGGAATCGTCTGGCCGGCCAGAGTCATGGTCAGCTCCTTGACGATGAGCTCCTGCTCCAGCAACAGGTCGGTGAATTCTTCGGCAAGCGAATCGCCGATCAAATAAATGTGCTTGCTCTGGTCAGTCGCCTTGGAGACCAGCGCCTGGACTTCCCGCACGGCGCGGGGGGCATTTTTTTTGCTCAGTTTTTCCGGCAGCAGGCGGTACTCGGCCAGTGACCCCTGGCTGAGCCGGGAGATGGTTGTTTCCTGACTGGTTGCAGCGACCAGAATGCCGTCGGTGATTTGTTCTTCCAGCCCATAGAGCAGCGCATAGGGTTGCAGATCAAGGGTATGCAGGGGCATCCCAAAATCTTCGGTCTGGGTGAGGATCTCCTGGACGATCCGCTTCGGCACCGCCGCCGCAGTGACCAGGGTCTGTTCCTCGGCTTTCACCATGTTGGGAAGCGCGGCTGTCGCACAGTCTTCAATGGCGACGGGAATCTGGGCACTGAGGGTAAAGGGCAGGGCCGCGAGGATCTTTTTGGTTTCGCTGAACGGGAATTTCAATTCCCTCACATAGGCGGATTTTGCCGGCAGCGCGGCGGCCAGGCGATCGCCTATTTTGAAGTCGCCGTCAAGATTTTCGGTCAACTCGGCCAGCTGCGCCGACAGGTCCTGACGATGGCTCTCCAGCAGCTGGATTTTGCTCAACTCTCCCCGGTCGTAGTCGAGTACCGCCAGGTAGGTGCAGCGGGGACTGATGTCAAGGCCGAAAAAACGTTTTGCCATAGTGTCTATTCCACTCTGATAAAAAGAAGTTGGTTGTTTTTCTTGTCGACTTCTGCAACCAGCCGTTGCCGGCCGTCGTTGACCATGGCTTCCGAGTCAATTCGATAATAGCGGCTCTCGGTTCCCAACAGGTCCTGGTTGGCCAGGCTCTTCAATATGCTGTAGGCCTCATCGGTCAGCAGACTTTCCAACTCGGTCATTTTTTCAATGGGGCCGTCCTGGCGACGCTCCAGAATGACCTCGATCGTCTGTTCATCAAGCTGTGAACTTAACGACAGCAAGACTTTGTCGCTGGCGGTATTGATATTGATCTTATTACTGCCGTTCACCGTCAGGTAAGGGGCGACGATATTCACCACTTCCTGGGAAAATCCTTTGATCAGCAGCAGTTCATCCATGGATTCCAGCGGTCCGTTTTTACACGAATAGCCGTTTGCAAGACCCTGATAATAATCGTTCTCGGCCCCTGACACCGGAATATCGAGGTTGTCAGTCTGGATCAACTGGTAATTTTGGCTACCACTGTCAAGCCAGTCGATCAGGGCTGCGACCAATTCTGCCGGATTAGCCAAATGCTCGATTTCAAGTGACGAGAAGAGGCGATAGAAGCGGTCAACGACCACGGTTTGCGGGTTGTTCCCATTAACCAGTTCGTTGATGGCCAGCTTTCCGTCAAGATCGGTGATGGCCACCGAGACCGCTCCTTGTCCAACCGGGTAACTGATGATCCCCGTGTGCCAGAGTTCGTCGGTGGAATCATAATCGTTTTTATCCGCCTTCAGCAACATCCGGCCGGCAGCAATCCCCCCCTTTGCTAGGTAATAGGCCTTGGTACTGTCGCGAAAGGTCTCAGTCAGCCGCTGATCGACCAGGGTTGAATAGGACAATTCCATCAATAACGAGGTCAGCAGGGTAATAATCACCAGGACCAGCAGCAGAGCCATGCCGTTTTGATTGTTACGCAGCACTGCCATTACTGACTCTTTTCCGGAATCGTGAACGCCGATAGAAACGGGATGTCGGCGTTCTCTCCGTCCTGAAAGCGGATTTCCATTTCGACAATTTCGGGCATTCCGCTGGTCTTCGAGTCCCAACTGTCATGCCAGCCGGCATCCGCATAATAACGCAAGGTCATCAGGCGAATCCCCTTCACCAGGCGCATTGCCGTGGGTGTGCTGTCGGATTCTCTCTGAAACAGGGGCTGCTCGGTGCGCAAAATGACTTTGCTGCCGTCTTCGGCTTCCGTGTCCTCAACCAGGGTATATCTTATCAGGGCAAACCCTTTGCCCTGGCTGCTCAACGGTGACGCTGTGGTTGTGCTCAGCTCCAGGTAGAGTTCGCCGTCCGCAGTCTTGCCCCCTTGGAAAATACTGTCCCGGTTGGAGCTGCTTAAATAGGCACCATGCAGTTCACGACCGAAGCGGTCGAAAACAACCCGGGCGCTCTGATAAATTTCACTGGCAGCGTCGAGTTTGTTCTTGGCCGTACTGACCGATGAAAAGACGCCGTAAACCGTGGCAATCGTTATCGCGATAATGGTGACCGCAACCAGGACTTCGATCAAGGTGAAGCCCTGCTGTGACTGGCGCCCCGGGCGATATTTAAAAGATGAAAGAGTCAATGGTGACCGCTTCATTGCTGTCTTCTTCACCCCAACTGACCGTGACGCTGACCATTTTGATGGATGGCAAGGGGGTATCTGAATAATCCACCCGCCACTTGTAGGCTTCGTTGGGTTTGTCAAATACGCCGGTTTCCTTATCCTGCTGGAAGGCATTCCCGGCAGAAACTTCAATTTCACTGATCTTGTATTGGGCCAGCAGCGTGGCCTGGGTCATGCGCTGCAAACGCTCATGAACGGCGATGCTGCGGTTCCCCAGGCTGAGCAGGGCCGTCAGCGCGATACTGATGATGGCCAGGGCGATCATGATCTCGAGCAGGGTGAAGCCGGCCGAGCCTGTGGGTGTTGCGGTTTGTGCGCGAGTGATTTTCGTCATGAAAATCCCTGTGTCCGAATGCGTTTCCAAGTTGTTGTGCAATCTCCTGTCGTGAAACTCCGGCTGGGCAAGTCTCAATTCACCTGGAAGTCCCGGTAGCCGGCGAATATTTCACTGCTGCCGGTCAACGGGTTCACGCGCAGGGTCAATGCGTTCTTGTTTGAATCCTGCAGATGAATGATGGTCTCTTCCAACCAGCCCGTCGGGTGAATGCGCACCGTCACCTCTCCGGAGCTAAAGGTTCCCCGGCCGGGCAAGGAAATATCGCTAAAGCTGACTCCGTCTTTCAGTGTTGCGTTGCCGGTCGAATCGTCCAACTCGCCGAGGGTTCCGTCCGTTTCCAGAATTTCCGCGCGGTAGCTGTGCTCTGCGAAGTTGAAAACCAGGCGATGTTCCTGTCCGGACAATGCCGCTTCGTTGTAAAGATACTTCATGGCCCCAGCCAACCTGCGGGCCGAACCGCGCAAGTCGCCTTTGCCGATTTGTGAAAACAGCGGGACGCTGATCACCGTAAACAGGCTGATCAGCAGCACGACAATCGCCAGTTCGATCAGGGTGAAACCGGCGGACCCTGTGGCTCGCCGCCCGCTGGAGTGAGATGGATCAGTCCAGCTCCCAGCTGTTGATGTCGGCATCATAGCCTTCTCCTCCCGGCTCACCGTCAGCACCGTAGGAAATCAGGTCGAAATTCTTACTGTGCAGGCCGGGCGACAGATAGACGTAACTGTTGTTCCAGGGGTCAAGAGGAACCTTTTTGAGGTAGCCCCCATCGGCATATTTCTGCGGGATACGACCGGTATCCGGAATAGTCACCAGCGCTTGAAGACCCTGGTCGGTCGACGGATAAAAGCCGTTATCCAGTTTGAACATGCCAAGCGCCTCTTCGAGCCCCTTCATATCGACCTTGGCCTTGGTCACTTTGGCCTGATCCGGCCGATCCAGGAGCTTGGGGACGACGATGGCGGCCAGAATGCCCAGAATGACGACGACAACCATAATCTCTATCAGGGTAAATCCCCGGTTGTTGGTATACGCTTTTTTCATGTTGACTGACTCCTTGATGTTCTTCTCATTGAAAATAATGCTCAGAAGCCTTGGCTGGCTTCGAAAATCGGTAGCAGAATTGCCAGAACGACAAATCCGACCACCGTCCCCATCACCAGGATCATGATCGGTTCAAGCAGAGACAGCAGGCCGGTGATGGATAAATCGGTTTGATGCTCATAGGTATCGGCCAGGCGAAAGAGCATCGGCTCCAGTTGGCCGCTCTTTTCCCCGGCTGCGGAAATCTGGGCGAGCATGGGGGGGAAAGCCGCTGAATTTTTCAAACTTCGCGCCAGTGATCCGCCTTCCTGGACCTCTTTGCGGGCGGTTTCCACCGCTTCGCGCAGGACCCTATTGTTCAACAGGGTCCGGGTGATATCCAGGGCTTTGAGCAAGGGGACGCCACTTTGCAGCAGCGTTCCCAGGGTTCTGGAAAAACGGGCGGTGGCTATAAACAGGTTGAGGCGTCCGTAGAGCGGAATTTTCAGGCTTAAGCGGTCCATTTTCAGCCGTCCTGCCGCAGTGTTCCGATAGCGGCGCAGCCCGGCCAGAGCCAGCGCGACGCCGATGAGCAGCAACCACCACCAATTGGCCAGGGTCGAACTGAGGGTGATCAGCATCTGGGTCGGCCAGGGGAGCGCCTGGCCCATTTCGGTTAACATGCCGGTGATTTTGGGAACGACGAAAATAAACAGGAAAATCAACACGCCGGTTCCCACCACGGTCATCAGGATGGGGTAAGCCATGGCGGCCTGAATACGCGATCTGATGCGCGCCTGTTCATCCAGAAAATCGGCCAGGCGGTTCAGAACCTGATCCAAAGTGCCGCTGTTTTCTCCGACCTGAATCATGTTGATAAACAGGTCCGGAAAGACCCCGCTATGTTCGCCGATGGCTTCGAAAAAAGGAGAGCCCTGGAGAACCTTTTCCCGAATGCTCATGAATGTGCTGCTCAGGGCTGACTGATCGGTCTGATCGGCAACCGTGGCCAGGACCTCGTCGAGGGGGATGCCTGCCCCGAGCAGGGTTCCGAGTTGCCGGGTTGCCGCCGCCAACTCAACGGGAGAAATTTTCCGTCGCAGACTCAGGCGCCTTATTCCGCCGCTTGACGAGGCTGCCGCCATCTCTTTCAGATCGGTCAGGAAAACGCCCTGCTGGCTGAGTTTCTGCATGACCGCTTTGCGGCCGGTGCCGTCAATTTTCCCACTGACCTTGCGTCCCTGAGCGTCGAGGCCGGAATACTCAAACAGAGGCAAAATCAGACCTCCTCTTGGGTAACGCGCAGGACTTCTTCAAGGGATGTTTCGCCTTGCAGGGCCTTGGCCAGGCCGGCCGCACGCAATGGCTGCATGCCGTTTTGCATGGCTGCTTTACGAATCGTGGCCGCGTCCTTGTTCTTCAGCAACAGATCTCTGACCTGGTCGTCGATGGGAAGCAGCTCATAAATTCCGGTTCGTCCCCAATATCCGATATTCATGCACCTGTCACAACCGCGGCCCTTGAAAAAGACCGAATTGGCTGGCAGCCCTTCGGCACCAAGCTCCCTGAGAAGTTCCCGCGGTGGTTGGTATTCTTCACGGCAGTGCGGGCAGATTCGCCGTACCAGCCGCTGGGCCATGATGCCGACGACACTGGACGCTGCCAAAAATGGCTCGATGCCCATTTCGACCAGCCGGGTCAGCGCCCCGGCGGCGTCGTTGGTATGCAGGGTGGAAAAAACCATGTGGCCGGTGAGGGCCGACTGGATAACGATTTCAGCGGTTTCCTGGTCACGAATCTCGCCGACCATGATGATATCCGGATCTTGGCGCAGGATGGATCTGAGTCCGTTGGCAAAGGTCAGGTTGATCTTGGCATTAACCTGAATCTGGCCGACTCCCGCCAGCTGATACTCGATGGGGTCTTCAACGGTGATAATATTTTTTTCGCGTTGATTGAGCCGGGTCAGGGCGGAGTACAGTGTGGTCGTCTTGCCCGAGCCGGTGGGGCCGGTGACCAGAAAGACGCCGTGGGATTTGCCGATCATGCCAATAACCTGCTGCAGCAGGTCATCTTTCAGACCAACTTCTTCCAGACTCAGCACATTGGAAGTTTTATCGAGCAAACGTAACACCACCCGTTCACCAAAGGCGGTCGGCAAGGTCGAGACCCGCACGTCAATATCGCTGCCGGCGACCCTGACCCTGAATCGTCCGTCCTGGGGCAGGCGTTTTTCCGCGATGTTCAGCTGGGACATGATCTTGATCCGCGACACGATCCCGGCGTGAGCTTTGAGCGGCGGCTGATGGACATCGTAAAGGATGCCGTCGATGCGGTAACGAACCTGTAATTCTTTTTCAAAGGGTTCGATGTGAATATCGCTGGCACGTTCTTTATAACCCTGGGTGATCAGGCTGTTGACAAAGCGGATGATTGGAGCCTCATCCGAGGTATCGAGCAGATCCTCGGGCTCGAGGTTATGGATCAGATCCGAGCCGCGATCCCCTTCGATTTCTTCAATGACATCGGAGGTCCCGCCAGCGGTTTTTTCGTAACTGCGATTGATGGCACGGAGAATTTCCTCGGCCGTCGCCACGCAGGGCTCGGCAATCGTTCCGGTTAAGGTGGCCAGGTCGTTCAACAAGGAGGAGTCGAGGGGGTCGGCCATGGCCACCAGCAGGCAATCTTCAACCCGTTTGATCGGATAGAATTTTTTCTCCTTGGCAAAGCCGATGGGAATCTGTGCGACCAGATCCTCCAGGGCGGTCTGCTCGGGGAGGGTCTGGAAAAACTCAAGATTCTGCTGGGCGGCCAGAGCCCGGGCCAGGGTTTCCACTGAGATGGATTTTTTCTTGAGCAGCATTTCCCCCAGCCGCAACCCTTCCTGGCGTTGTTCCTGCAGCGCGGCGTCGATGTCAGTCTGGGCAACGGCAAAATCTGCGTGGAGGATCTCTCCTAATAGGCGCCATTTCGTCATAGCTTTATTTCGCATCCCCATCGGCTTGGGGTGCTTTGGGGGTGTTATTTTGGATCGCCTCCTGATTGAAGTCATTCGGCAACGTTTTGCGCTGCTCTTCGGTCAACAACTCTGCGGCTTTGGCTCTGTTCTGCTCGGTGATTTCCGCGACATCATCGGCATCTTTAACAATGGTCGGGGTAATGAAGACCAGCAGATTCTTCTTTTGTGACGTGGTCGATTTGCTTTTGAACAGCCAGCCGATGACCGGAATATCGCCGAGCAACGGAACCTTGGTTTCGTTCTTGGTGACCTGGTTATTGATCAATCCGCCAAGAATAATCGTTTTTCTGCTCTGGGCCAGGACCGTATTGCGGATCACCCGTTTGGTCAGGGTCGGGCCGTTGGTATCCGATTGTGAATCCTCCTTGACGCCGGTCACTTCCTGATAAATGTTCAGGCGCACCAGATTATCTTCGATAACCTGAGGAGTAAATCTCAGGGTCAGAGCTGCATCCTGCCGTTCGACAGAGACCGTCACGTTGGTCGAGGTGGTATCGGTCAGTTTTTCAGTAACAATGGGAACGTTGTCTCCGACGATGATTTCCGCCTCCTCGTTGTCGGAGGTCAGCAGGCGTGGTGCAGAGAGAATATTCACGTCGTCAGTCGTTTTGGACAGATTGATCAGGGCTGAAATGGCAGGTACTGTCATCGCTGTTCCGTCCGGGCCGGTCACGGTGATGGTGTTGAACAAACCACCGAGCAGAATGCCGTTTACGCTTTGACTGAGCAGGCCTTCCGAAGAGGTCAAATTCCCCAGGGTGGTGTTACTCCCGGTGCCGGCAAAAATGGCGCTGTCACTGCCGACATCGATCGCCCCGGTCAGCGAGGTGCCCAGTGCCTTGGTCGCATCCATGGACAGTTCCAGAATCAGCGCTTCGACATAGACCTGTTTGCGCTTGATGTCGAGCTTGCGGATGATGTTTTTGATGGCCGCATAATCCTTTTGCTGGGCATTGATGATCAGGGAATTGGTCGGTTTGTCCGCCGTAATCGTGACCGGCTGGGATGAAATGGCCGATGAACTGTTGCTGGTCGCCGGCGTTTTGGTGGTATCCTTTTGAGTCTGGGCAGCCTTGACCCCGGTCAGGATTTCGTTAAGGGTTGCCGCCAGGGTTTCGGCATCGGCGTTCTCCAGGTAATAAACGTTGATATCCGCTTCCTCTTCGCCGACCTCCTTGTCGAGCAGGGCGACCAGATTTTTGATTTTCGCCAGGTCCTCAGCATTAGAGACCACGATTAACGAATTGGTGCGAGGGTAAGGGAGGATCTTGCTGCCATTTTCCTGGGTGGTGGAGATCTTCTGGTTGCTGCGCCGACGCGTGGCCGTGGCCTGTTCTTCCAGGATATCCTGGGCGATTTTTGCCACTTCTTCGGCATTGGCGTATTTCAGCGGGATGACTTCCAAGTCACCGGAGGAATCCGGTTTGTCAAGCTTTTGCAGGATTGTGACCATGCGATCAATGGTCGCTGCGGTTTCGGTCAGGATCAGGGTGTTGGTCGGCGCATAGGTGATGATGTTACCGGTTGCCGGCATGAGCGGCGCCAAAACCGCGGTGGCGACGGTATCGACATCCAGGTATTCCAGCCGGACCATGCGGGTGATGAACTGATCACTGGAATTGCTGCGGCCGTTGCTGTAGACCGGCAACCCTTCCTGGCGGGCCGTTTTGGTGGAGACAATTTTATTCACTTTGCCCGAAGGAACAATGGTGTAGCCCTTGACATTCAACACGGTCAGAAACAGTTGATAGGTTTCATCAAGGGTCATGGTTTCCGGGGAGACGATGGTGACTTTTCCTCTGACGCTCTCATCATAGAGAAAATTTTTGCCGGTCAGTTCACTGACGGTGTTGATCAGGTCGGTCAGTTCGACGTCTTTAAAATCAAGAGTGATCCGTTCCTTATCGGCCGGGGCCGAATAGGCCGGTCTGAGCAACGGCGGGTACGCCAGCAGCGTCAGCAAGGCAAGCAAAGTCAGGGTGTGGCTCAATTTTATGAAATTCACTTGAGAGGCCTCCTAATCAAGTTCATACGAAAAAGTCATTGCTTCGCCCTTGCGTTCGACGCCGACGGTAATTTGCCGTGCCTCACGCAACTGCTGAAAGATCTGTAGTGCCGCTTCTGGGCTGTTCAGCGACATGCCGTTGACATTGAGGACCACGTCCCCGCGTTGCAGTCCGAGCTTATTGAGGATCGAGTTGCGGCGGAGTCGACGGATCATGAAACCGTCCGTTTTCCCGTCGGTCATGCGTGGCTGCATCTGTGCCAGGCGCAATTCCGTGCCCAGATTGGCCCGGGTGTTTTCCGCGGTTTCGCGGGGTACCACCCAGTGCCCCTCGTCGATCTGATGGATGCCCGAATTTGCATCGCTGGCAGCACTCGCGTTCTCGGCATTGCCTGCTGCGCCGGGGCGGTCGGCCTTCTTGTCCTCAATGCTCTGGAGAATCGTCAGTGACTGGTCCGCGTTGCGGATTTTAACGATATTGCGGGCGATCTCTTCAATGGTGCCGCCACCCGGCAGGAGGTCCTGCAGGTGGTACACATCCAGATCCTTATCGATACCAATCAGCGCCAGGGAATCCGCACCGGCGACAACCGTACCGAACAGGGTCATATTTTTGCTTGCAACTTGCTGGCGTGCGGTGGCCGCGTCCTCTTGTCCACTCTCTGTCTCCTGACTCAGGTCCAGGGTCGCTGAGGTGGTCCGACTGGCCGGGTCGAAGATATTGTGGCGCAGGATACTGTTAAGATCCGCAACGCTCATCTGCTGGGCTTCTTCCCGGTCGGCTTTTACGGTTGCGGTCTCAATGACCGGCAGCGGGTCCATATAAGCTTCCAGCAGAGAACCGCTGAAAATGCCGCAGGCCAGGCCCAGCAGGGTCAGTAACAGCAGGTTGAGATAGGTGTGATATTTTTGATAAAGCGTAAGCATGCCCGGTCCATACCTTCAGCGCAGTGCGGCAAATTCTTTACAATTATCGGTTTCCGAAATTCGTTTGATGTTCTGCCCCTGCCATCGTTTTCGGTTCGTCATCATAATCGCTTACCCTGCTTCGATCAAGCAAACCGATTTTTTATTTTCTGCCGGCTTGGCTTGCTGCCCCTGCTCGGTCCGGCATGCTGCCGGCCATTTTCCATGCGTATCAGTCTCCAGGTGCCTTGAGTTTGAACAACGTATCGCGGAAGCGAAAAATGACCGATTTCTCTCTGATCTCCTGCACCAGAAGATGGTCTGCCAGGGCTTCTCCCTCGCGCAGAATCAATCCGTTAACACGAATCATCCGCCGGGATGCGTCCGAACTATAAAAGTGCAGCGACATGTTCAAAGAAGGAATCTGGCCGCGGAGCGAGGGCGGCAGGTTCTCCAGCAGAGGAATGCTCCGGTTGGCTGCCGGAGGTTCGGCCTGAGTTTGATTGCCGGGGGGCAGGCTGTTCTCAGGCGTCGCTACGGCGGGAGCTGGGGCTTCCTGGCTTAACAGGCGTTTTGGAATCGGCGCCCTGGGCGCAGGAGGCACGTTGTGAACCGGTGGCTGGACTTCGGTTTGCCGTTGGGGCATAGCGCTTTCGGCCCGAGCGTTGTTAGCATCTGCGGAATTTGGCTTTTCCCGGACTGCTTGCTCAACGGGCCTCCGGCTGGACGCCAGCGGTGCCGGCAAGGGATTGTTCAACCGGCTTTGGGTCTCCAGGGCCCGAATCACTGGGGATTGTTCGGCCGGCTGTCCGAGCCACCAGCCCAGGCCCATAAAAACCAATGCCATCAGCACCAGCAATGGCCAGAATGCCGATTTCCTGCGTGCTTTGCGCTGTGGGGCCAGCAGGTGTTTGCCGATACCCGCAACCGTTTCGTCCGTACGGCTCTCCTCAGATTTTTTAAGCGCGTCAAGGATAAAAGACATCAGTTCGCCTCACTCTGAAACAGCCGCGGGCCGGGTGATTCGATGGCGCGATTGAGGTGAATAATGGTTTTCGGTCCCAACACACCATCCGGAGTCAGTCCGACCGAAAACTGAAAGCGTTTCAATGTGCCCAACAATTGTCCTTCCAGGGTTTCACCCTGAGCGTTTGCCGGATACAGCCCGAGGGTGACCAGGGACTGCGCCAGCCACGGAACCACCGCGTCTTGAGCGCCCGGATAAACAATTCCGGAATATTTTTCCGGGGGCTGCCAGAGGATACGGTATTCGCCGAACCAGCGGGTTTCCAACGCCGCGATATCCAATTCCCGTTGCTGCTTGGCAGCCATGAATTTGCCCCGGTCCTCATCCAGTTGAACCAGCAGGGCGTAGAAAGCGGTCCCCTGGTCATCATAAAGAGTCAGGATGGCCGGGCGATTCAGCTCCCGCAAGCTGACAATGCTCTCCTGGCGATCATAACACCTGAGGCCGGCAGCCAGGGCGAAGTCGCACGGGGATGTGTCATCGGTTGGATACGACAGGCCCCAGAGTGCTGCCAGGTCGGCAAACGCCTCTGCTGCGCTGTTGGTAAAACCGAACCCCGGTGGCCAGGTTTTGCTGAGCGTTGGTTCGGGTACTGCCGGTTCAAGCGCTGCCACGGGAGGAGGCTCGGTTGAAACTTGAAGATCTGGTTCGGGGGCAGCTGCGCTTGGAGGTGACGGTTCAACAACCTGCAGGTGGTTTTTCGGAGCAAACAGACTATAGGCGATCCCGGCCGCTAGAAAAAGCGTAATTAGCACAGTTACTGAAAAGATCTGGCGACGGTTGTCTGACTGACGGTCAAAAACTTCCCGGCTGGACTGTTTTACTGTAGCCGCTGTGACCAGCTTTTTTTGTTGGGTATACGCACCTAAAAGCGAACGGTCGCAAAGCAGATTGATCAGGCGGGGAATGCCCAGACTCTGTTTATGAATCTCTTTGACGGCCTGTTTGTTGAACAGCATCTCTTTGCCACCAGCGGTCTGCAGGCGATGAAAGATATAGCCGGCGATATCGGTTTTGGCCAAGGGGCCGAGATGATAGCGGGCGGTGATGCGTTGGGCCAACTGTCTGAGCTGGGGGCGGTTGATCATCTCGCGCAGTTCCGGTTGGCCCAGTAAAATGATTTGCAGCAGTTTGCGCTTGTCTGTCTCCAGGTTGGTGAGCAGGCGCAGCTGTTCCAGAACCTCCACGGCAAGGTTTTGCGCTTCGTCGATAATCAGGACGGTTTTGCGCCCTTTGGCGTTCGTCTCCAGCAGATGCTGGTTGAGGCGATCAACCAGATTTTTTTTGGATGTTCCGAGCGGTCTGGGAATATGCAACTCGTCACAGATGGTTTCGAGCAGCTCGGTTTCGGTGATGCGCGGGTTCAGGATAAAGGCCAGGTCAATTGACGGGGGGATTTTGTTGAGCAGGCTTTTGCAAATAGTGGTTTTGCCGGTTCCGACTTCACCGGTTAACAGGACAAACCCCCCTTCAGTTTGCAGACCGTAGAGCAGGTGGGCCAAAGCTTCCCGATGGCTGGCGCTCATGAACAGATAGCCGGGGTCCGGGGCGATGGAAAACGGTTTTTCAGTGAGTCCGAAATATTCGGCGTACATTGATCCCCTTAAGTTCCAATTGGTTACAGGAACAAAATAAATAAGAGTTCGATGATAGTTACGGATTGTTAAGCATACATTTGTCTATGCTGAAAAAAAAGCCCGTAAATAAAATCGGGAAAAGAATTCTAGAAATCTAAAAATATGAATATTTATACATATCTATCGATGAATAAATAGTCATCTCCAGCAGTTAGCCAGACGTTTTTTGATTCTATCAACTTTTGTTTGAAATCCATCAAAATAGCCCTTGATCTACGGAAAATATCAGGGTATTTTTCGCACTATCTGTGAGAAAAGAATGTTCGTTCTTACGAAAGGTTATTCTTTCTATCTTATTTTAATCAGTTGTGCTGAGAGAGGTATTCATTCGTCGATTCTATTCAACATGCGGGTTATTCAACCTGTCAAACCAAAGGAGGTCATATGTCAGGAAGGATCAAACGAAGCTCTCTGAGAATGGGCGCGTTGTTTCTGCTCGTAATCTCTGCCACGTTGCTTGTCTGGGGCTGTGGCGGCGGGGGAGGAAGCAGCTATGACACCCCCACAGAAACCGACAATGCCGCTGTCGGTGGAGCTGCAACCAATGTGCTGATTGAACCTGCCACACTCAAGTCCTGGATGGATGCCGGGCTGGTCGGAAATGAGACCGGGTATGGTGAAAAAGTTGTCGTCCTCGACTTCCGCTCCACTGGTGCCGAGCGTATCGACGGTGCCTGCCGGGTAGAAGGTGCCGACCTGACTCTGACCCGCTTTGAAGGCGTGGCTGACGCTGCTCCGCTGGTAGCCACCGGGGCGATGATGGATGCCGTCATTCAGCGCCTGGGGATCGATGAAAACACCACCATCGTGTTTACCACAGATGGCAGCCCGTACATGGCGACCCGGGCTTACTGGACTTTCCGTTACTGGGGCTTCCCGAAATCCCGCCTGAAGCTTCTGAACGGCGGGAACAACGCTTTTGCCGCCGCATACCCCAACCTGATGAACGAAAATGTTCCGAGTCCCACTCCTTCGACCTATAGTGTACGGAACCTGGCCGGGCTCAATGATGACCTCCGTGCCTCGGTCGGCGAAATTATTGAAATTATCAAAACCTTACCTAACTCAACTACGAATATCGTCTTTGACGCCCGCGGCTCCACTTATTATCTCGGCAACAACGCAACCTCAGGCTTGTTGGGCGGCGACGTCGTCGTGGTCGACGGCCATCCGGAAGGCGGCCAGTATCTGAGCCAGGGTGAGATGTTCAGCTCCGGTAAATTCAAGACCGCTGCCGAGATCGAAGCTCTGTTCGCTGCCAAAGGCTGGGATGCCTCGAAAAAAGCAACCGTGTACTGCACCAGCGGTTACTCGGCCACCCCGTTGTTCTTTGCCCTTGATGCCATTCTGGATGCCGATGTGCAGCTGTATGACGGTTCCTGGAGCCAGCTCGGCAAATATTCCAATAATTCAGCTGCCGGTGGCGAATTGCCCGTCAACTCACCCTGGGCCATCGACATGTACCTGAATGGCGATACCTACACCTACAACAAAAATGTCTACCCCGGCCCACTGACCATCGAAACCCTTAATATCGCTGCGGCGGTTGAACCTCAGCCCAGTCCGTTTACCGGGGATGTCCCCACCGATGACAGTGATGTCGTCCAGAGCCAGGTCGAAGCTGCTGACGGTGCTTACGCCGACGGTAGCGGGACCACCACCATCGCCGCTCCCTCCGCGACGGCAACCAGTGAGGTGCTGATCGACTATGCGACCCTGCAAGGCTGGATGAACAGCGACCTGGTCAATGCTGCCAGCGGTGAAAAGGTTGTCATCCTGGATGTCACGACTGCCGATGCCTACGCCGCCGCCCACATTCCTGGAGCCCAGCTCTGGAATATCACCGGCCAGGCCATTACCCGTACCGAAGGTCCGGCTCCGGCCGTCAATATGGTCCTGGACGGTGCCAGCATGGATGCCAGAATCCAGGCCGCCGGGATCGACGCCAATACCACCGTGGTCATCACCTCTTCGGCGACTGCCACCTATTACCCCAGTCGCGCTTATTTCCTGTTCCGTTACTGGGGTTTCCCCAAAGAGCGTATCAAGGTGCTGAACGGCTATAACGCTGCCTGGCCGCAACCCGAACTGACCACCGAGGTTCCGACCATCACCGCATCGACCCTGAGCGTGGCCGACCTGAGCAGCGGCGCCCAACTCGATACCCGCGTGTCGCTGGCTGAACTGATGGATGCCGTGCGCGATGGACGCGGCATGGCCATTGATTTCCGTGGTGACAAGAGCGCCATCGGCTCAACGCCCGGCGTGTTCAGTGATGTGGCCGGGGATTACGTGGTCTTTGAAGGAACCTTGCAAGGCGGAACATCGTTCAATTATACGAACTTCAATGTCGATTACGCCAATGGTGATTTCCGTTTCAAATCTGCTGCCGAGATTGAAGCAGCGCTGCAGGCCTTGGGCGGAACGACGCCTTCTATGGACGGATCCTACAGCAATCCGATCTATTCCTATTGCCGGACCGGTTATATCGCTTCGGTCGGTTTCTTTGTCCTGGATGGAATCCTCGGGGTCGATGCCATGACCTATGACGGTTCCTGGAGCCAGTGGGGCAAAATGTCTGCTGACGCCAGTAAAGGCGGGGAATTGGCTGCAGGGACCGTGGATTACTCCGCTTGGGCAACCGACTCCACAACCTATATGAGCGTCATCAACTACAATGCCGATCGGATGAAGCAGATCGAACCGTTGAACGCCGATAGTTCAGCCCTGTCACTGACTCCGGCCACGGCCAACCAGGTGGAAGATGCTGACTATGAATACCAGACCACTCCGGTGTCCGATTCCGGTTCAGACAGTGGTGCTCCGACCTCCGGTTCCGGTGATCTGGGTGGCGGCTGCTAGTTCTGATTCAATGACTGTCTCCAGTGGTGTTTCTGCACCACTGGAGCTCTTTTGAAAAAGGAGACTTTAAGTATGACTATGCTCAAGAAAGCAGGTTTGCTTTGTGCAGTTGCAACGGCATTCTGCATGATCGCCGGTAGTGCCTTGGCCGGCCCGATCTGGACTTTCGGCCCTGATGACGAGGGGCTTTTGAAACTCGACTACAAAGGTCAATTCCAGGTGCTGCATCGCGATACCGGCGCCAGCCCTGACGGCGACGGCGATGCCACCGAATTCAACTTTCGCCGCAACCGGCTCGCCCTGATGGGTGCCTGGGGTGATAACTTCGGTCTCTATGTGCAGACCGAATATTCGGAAGATCGCAACATCCTGCCCCTCGGTGTGTCGGATGGCAGCGACGGCGATTTTGAAATGCTCGACGCAGTCCTGCGCTTCAAATTCAGCAACAGCTTCAATCTGTGGATGGGGAAATTCAAGTACAACCTGACCCGGGAAAACCTGGAAGCCTGCGAAATGCCGCTGACCCTGGACCGCTCCATCATGATCCGCGCTCCTTTTGTCTCCACCCGGGACAAGGGCGTGGCCGTCTGGGGCAACCTGTTTGAGGATAAATTCCAGTACCGCTTCGATGTCATGAACGGCCGCAATGATTCGGCGTCCTCTCCAGAGTCCAATCCCCGTTTCACCGGCCGTGTTCACGTGACCCTGCTGGATCCGGAAAATGGTTACGGCTATCGCGGGACCTACCTGGGTGAAAAGAAAGTCCTGACCATTGGGGCCGCTTATCAGACCGAAGCCGCCGTTGCCTACGCCGGCAATAAAGAAGTCGATTACAGCGCCTGGACCGTTGACCTGTTTGCCGAATACCCGATTGAAGACGTGGGGACATTTACCCTGTCGGGTGCCTATGTCAAATATGACATGGACGATGCTTATAAAAATGGCACTCCGGATACTGACGTGACCGGGCTCAACGGCGAGAAGAACGGCGGCTACGTTAAGGTCGGCTACATGCTGCCGAACCTGCCCTTGCAACTGTTTGCCCGTGCTGAAGGTTGGTCATTCGCCAAGCTGAATGATGTCTATGACCAGGAAGTCGATATCATGGGGCTCGGTTTCAACTATTACCTGCGCGGCCAGAATCTGAAAGTGACGGTTGAGTATTCGACTCTCGACTACGACAAGGAAGACTCCGTCGAGGATTTCGAAACCATTGTCGGCCAGGTTCAGGTCATCTTCTAACCTGCATCATTTGCTGGCTGGGGTCGCCGGTGCGGTTAACCGCGCCGGTGACCCCAGTGAAACAACCGAAAGGAGATTGTTCATGAAAAAACTGTTGGTTCTGGTGCTGGCATGTCTGCTGACGTTGAGCTTTTCAGGGCTTATTTTTGCAGCGGAGTACAAAGGGAAAGTGACCGCTGTTGACGGCAAAATGGTTACCATCAAGATCACCAAAGGCAAGGCCGAGGATTTTGCTGTCGGCGATAAAATCAAAATCGAAACCAAAGACGGCGCTCCGAAAAAAGGTGGCGGTGCCAAACTGCAAGGCTGCTGATTTTCGACCTGCCGGAACGGATACCCGGTCGCTGCAGCTATCCAGGCGACCGGGCCGGCGCAGTTGGCTGCCATTGGTCCAGGCAAGGCTGTCAGTTGATGGCCGATTGCTTGGTGGTCTAAAGCCGGGAAGTAAAACCGATGGCTGTTCGTGGGGGTGAGGTGGTGAGGCCGGCAGCGGTTGATTTTTTCTGCTCATGCTCGAACAAGTCCCCGGCCGGACTTCTTCGATAACCTGTCAGGAGGGGCTCAGGTGGAACGGAACTTGACCGCCGGAATGAACCCCTGTTGAAAAATGTGGTCGGATAATGGCAATGGCGATGGAAAAACCGGTTGGTAACGCTTGCACCAGGCTTGCGGAGATTTTGTGTTTTTTGGCCGCGGCCATGGAATATCCGCAGCGGTCCTGGCTGACGCCCGCATATTGGGCCGCTCTGGAAGGACTCCTGCACGAGATCGGCAGCATTTCTGCTGAGGCAATGTTCCCTTCTTACCCGGCGTCCCCGGAACAGTTTGAAGGTCTCCAGGTTGAGTATACCCGGCTGTTTATCAACGCCGTTCCTCATGTGATCGCTCCGCCGTACGGCTCGGTTTATCTCGACGGAGACGGGATGCTCTACGGTGCCAGTGCCGAGCGGGCCAAGGCGTTTTACCGGCAGGAGAATTTCGAGCTGCGGGGCAGTCATGATATTCCCGATTATCTGGGGAATGAATTGCGTTTTGTTGCCCTGCTGTTGGAGCAGGGGAGGGAAGCGGCGGCGGAGCTTTTTCTCCGGCAGTGTTTTCGGCCGTGGTTTGGCAGTTTTTATCAGCGTGTCAGTCGTGAAAGCAGGCACCCCTACTATGTGGTCCTGGTTTCGTTGATCGACTTTTTTACCGAGGAGGAAGAGGATCATGGCAGTTAAGATGACCCGCCGCAGATTTTTGCAATCGACCGGCTGCGCCGCAGCCGTACTTCCGTTTGCCAATCTGGTCCAAGCGGACGATTCTTTTGTGAAATACCCGTATGTTTCTCCCGGCAGCATGGCGGGAACGCAGACCGTGACCGGCGGTATTTGCGAGATGTGTTTCTGGCGCTGTCAGGTGATCGGCAAGGTCCGGGACGGCAAGCTGGTCAAACTGGAGGGGAATCCCAAAAGCATCGATAACGGCAAGAGCCTGTGTGCCCGCGGCAATGCCGGGATCAAGCTGCTCTACGATCCCGATCGCCTCAAGTATCCACTGAAGAACATCGGCAAGCGGGGTGCTCCGAAGTGGAAACGGATTTCCTGGGACGAAGCCCTCGATGAGTGTGCGACCCGGCTCAAAGCCACCATTGATAAATACGGCCCGCAGGGGATAACCATTTTTCCCCATGGTTCTTCGGCTGTTTATCCGATGCACTTTTTTGAGCATGTCGTCGGTACACCGAACAATTCCGAAGCCTCCTTCTTCCAATGCCGTGGCGCGCGCGACCTGGCTTACCTGGCCACCCTGGGCGTACCGGCCGGGGAAGAGGTGGACATGCCCAACGCCAAGGTGATTTTCCTGCTCGGCAGCCACCTGGGGGAAAATGTCCATGTCTCTCATTTGAAGCGTTATCTGAAAGGGTTGGAAAACGGTGCCAAGCTGATCGTGGTTGATCCCCGTTTCTCGGCCGCCGCTGCCAAAGCTGATGTCTGGGTCAAGATCAAACCGGGCACCGACACCGCTTTCCTGCTCGCGATCATGAATTACCTGGCCGAAAACGAAAAATACAATGTCGAGTATGTGGATGACAATGGCGACGGGTTCGATGATTTCTGTGAAGGGATCGCCCACGCCAGCCTGAGCTGGGCGGCCAAAATTTGTGATGTGCCCGAGGCACAGATCAAGCAGGTTGCCGATATGCTGTCCGCCGATATGCCGCATGTCGCCATTCACCCGGGCCGGCATACCAGCTGGTATGGTAACGACTTCCAGCGTGAGCGGGCCATGGCCTGCTTGACCGGAATGCTTGGCGCCATCGGTTCAGTCGGCGGTTTTGTCCGCCCCATCGGGCCTAAGCTCGGCCGGTTCAGCTGGCCCACACCGATGAAAGAACATGCCGAAGAATATTCCTTGCGGCGGTTGGCAAAAGTCCACAAGTTTTCACCACCCGGAACCCCGACCGATCTGATCCGTAACGCGGCCTTGACCGGCCAACCTTATCCGATCAAAGCCATGGTGACCTGGGGCCAGAATCCGATCCAGACGGTGCCGAATCAGGCCCAGACCATTGCCATGCTGGAGCAGATGGATTTTGTCCTGGTCTGTGACGTGATGCCGACCGATATCACCATGTATGCGGATATCCTGTTGCCCGAGGTCTCCTATCTGGAGCGCTACGATTACATCAAGCGTGGCACCCAGTGGGATTTTGCCGAAGAACATCAGCAGTATATCGCCGCCCGCATGCCGCTGGTCGCTCCTGAAACCAAGGATCACGAGCGCAAGGATTCGGTCTGGATCACCAACGAGCTGGCCAAACGGATGGGTTACGGTGAACACATCAAGGCCAAATCCGCCGAGGAGATGGTCGATATCATGCTGGCCGGAGCCAAGCCGACGTTGTCCCTCAAGCAGCTGCGCGCCGAAGACGGCATCCATCTCCAGGAAGGGGAAGATCCCTATGATGTCGAACTGGACGTGGTCTTTTACAGCGAAGCCCTTGAAGAGGCCGGCTATCCTCCGGTGCCGACCTATACCGAAGTTCCGCAACCGCCTGCCGGTTATGCTCGTCTGGTTTACGGGCGGCTGCCGGTGCACACCTTCAATCGGACCCAGAACAATGTCTGGCTGCACCAGGAATCGACTCTCAACCCGGTTTGGCTGAACGAGCAGAGCGCCAAAAAAATGGGACTGAAAGACGGGGACATGGTGGAACTGGTCAATGACCAAGGGGTGAAATCGCGGACTGCGACCGTGGTCAAGGTCACTCCGGGGATCCGCTCCGATACGGTCTACATGGCCCATGGCTATGGCTCCATGAATCCGGCGCTGACGGTCGGGGTTGGAGCCGGGGTGGATGATCAGAGCCTGATCAGCAATCCGTCCATCGATCCCGAGACCGGCACCCACGGCATGCGGAACAACTTTGTCCGCTTTATCAAAGACGGCAAGGAACTGTCCATCCCCGCCTGAGCCGATTATTTTCGCAGGGAGGATAGGTTGGATTCGTTTTTCAGACCAGATGGAGGAAACTCGTGAGCCAATATGGAATGATCATAGATCTGAACAGATGCGTCGGTTGTCATGCCTGTTCGGTTGCCTGTCGGGCGGAATGGAATGTCCCGGTCGGCAAAGATTCGGAAAACCGGGTCCGCCGGCGCAGCTGGGTTGAGCGCCTCGGGCCGACAAAAACCCCGAAGGGGCTGGCCTACACTTATTACCCGGGCCTGTGTAATCACTGCGACAAGCCGTCCTGCGTCGAGGTTTGCCCGGCTGACACGGTCAGCAAGACTTTTACCGGTAAAGACGGTACGACCAAGACCATGGACGTGGCTGCGACCTGGAAAGATCCCTTTGACGGCAGCGTCCAGATCGACAAGGAGCGTTGTATTGGCTGCGGTGCTTGCGCCGAAGCCTGCCCCTATACGGCCCGGTATATGAATGAAGATGGTGATGAGCCGAAAGCGGACAAGTGCACGTTCTGTGTCGAGCGGATTGCCCTGGGCGGGGAGCCGGCCTGTGTGCAAACTTGTCTGGCCGGAGCCCGGATCTTCGGCGATGTGAGTGATCCGGATTCCGCGGTGTCGGCCTATATCAAAAAAGGCGCGGTTCGTTTGGAATCAGCAGCGGTCAAACTTGGCCCCAATGTGCGCTATTTTGGCAAGGAGCGCGACCTCTACCTGCTGGATAAAACCTCGACCCCGCAGGAACTGGCCCAGATCAATCAGCGCCGCCTGCTCATGGCCCATCTGTCCAAAAAGACCTCCCGGCATCTGCAGGGCATGGGGCTGTTGGGGATGGCCGCGTTATGGATGAAGTCAAAAGAGCAGGATTCTGATCGGACTGAATAGTCCGGATGGGCTTTCCGGCCATGAACCGCTCGCTGGTCACGGTGAGCGGTTTTTCTTTGTCCTGTTCCAGCCAGAAAAAAGTCCGATCACTGTGGTGGAGTGTTTTTCGTGGAGTCGATCCGTGCTAGACTGCGCTGGATCCTGCCCCTTGTATTGAACTTCATCCCGGATTTTATCGCTTGCCAGCAGCATGTGAGATACCGATCGTAGTCATGAGACCAGCGGGACTGATATATCTGTTGTGGGCTGTCCTCGGCCTGCTTTTTGCCGGTTGTCGCGGCCCCGCCGGCGACGGTTCGACCTGTGCCCAATGTCATCAGGGGCTGGAACTGGCCTCCGCGTCGCATCTGGAATGTGTTTCCTGTCATGGCGGCGACCCCGCGGCCCGAGAAGAAAAAGCCTCCCATCGGACCATGTTCGGGCCGAAAAATCCTGCTGATCCCGCCCACTGGGAGAAAACCTGCGGCAGCTGTCATCCCTACCAGTTGGAGCGGGTTCGGGGCAACCTGATGTACACCAACACCGGCATGATCAAAAATATCCAGAAAACCTGGGAAGGTGAGGACGGAACACTCTATGCAACCCGCGGTGAAGCGGTGCATGACGCGGCCGGGCTGCCGCGGGACTTGGCGAATGTTGCCGAACTGGATAACCTGTCCGGCGAACTGTACCGGAAATTTTGCGCGGTCTGCCATGTTGGCATCGATATGAACCGGGTATGGAGCGGCAGTCACGCCTCCGGCTGTGCGGCCTGCCATTTCCCCTATAACGACAATGCCACCTACCAGGGGAACGATGCCACGGTCAAGGGGAAGTGGCCCCATTCGGCCAGTCACGAAATGGCCGTGCTGCCGGACAACCAGGTCTGTGTGCGCTGCCATAATCGCAGCGGCCGGATCGCCCTGTCCTACCAGGGGTGGAACGACGGAAACAACGGCCTGGTTCCGACCGCCGCGGGCGATCCGGGGCCGAAGATTATCGGCGGGGCTCGAAATGTGACCAGGATTCAAGCCGATATTCACCATGAAAAGGGGCTTGAGTGCATCGATTGCCACACCTCGCGCGATGTCATGGGGGACGGCTATGCCTACGAAAATATGTACCTGCAGACCGAGATCGCCTGCGAAGATTGCCACGGGTCAGCCCGGCAGCGGCCGCGGAGCGAACCGATCAGCCGTGAAAACGACGAGGTCCTGCGCGAATCGGCCCATTATCAGCACCCCATGAAGCAGGGGGATGAGATGGTCCTGACCGGCAAAGGGCGCAAATATTCCAATGTTTTTGTGGCCGACGGTAAGGTCTGGCTGCAGGGCAAGCGGGATGGCAAGCTGCGGGAAAGCAAGGTGATCACCGGGACCCCGGAACACACCATCGTCGGTCACGAACGGATGGAGTGCTATGCCTGTCATTCCCGGAGCGTCGCGCAATGCTACGGCTGCCACACCCAATATGATCAGCGCGAACTCGGGACCGATTTTATCAAGGGGGTGAAAACCCCGGGCCAGTTCAGTGAAACCGAAGATTATCGGATGCTCTATCCTTTTCCCCTGGCCCTCAATCAACGTGGCAAGGTGTCCACGGTCACCCCCGGCTGTCAGACCTTTGTGACGGTGATCGACCAGCAGGGGAACAAGCCGCTGGATGAATACGTCGCCCTTTACAACGGCCGCCAGCAATTGCGCTTTGCCCCATTTTTCGGCCACAATACCGGAACCCGGGCCATCGGTTGCGCCGAATGTCATGCCAATCCGGCGTTCCTCGGCTTTGGTCAGCACGTGGTCAGCGCCGATAGTATCGAAGCGACTATGCTCTGTGAAAAATCGGCTGAAAAACCGCTCGATGGCTATGTCACCATGAACGCAGGTCAGGTCAAGGCTTTTTCCGCCATTACCCGGGAGGGTTCGCGGCCGTTTAATACCCGGGAAGTGAACAAAATTCTCGCGGTCAACCTGTGCCTGGTCTGCCACAATGACTCCAAAGATCCAATTTATCAGAAGGAACTGGATTACGATGCGTTGGACAGTTGTCTTAAGCGTGCTGCTGTTCAGCCTTGAGCTGAGTGGGGGCGTGCCGGTTTTCGCAGCCCAGGTCAAGTTGGCCGGCGTGCATGCCGAACTGGCCTGTGCTGCCTGCCACAGTTCCGGCTCGGAGCGCTTGGCGCAGCCATCCTCTCTGGCCACCAGAGCCGCGGGCTGTACCGGTTGCCATCAGGGCTATGGGCAGATTTTTGACCAGGCCATGACCGTGCGGGGGGCTGAAAAGCACTTTGCCAACACCGCCTTTCACGGACTGGATGACAACTTTTTTGCCAATAACTGCACCAGTTGTCATGTTTCCGACTGTCTGGATTGCCATGGCGGGGATGGCCACAAAATCGGTGCCGCGACCCAGCAACAGTGCCTGTCCTGCCATAAAGGCTATTTTGTGGGCCCGGAATATCTCGGCAAAGCACCCCGTGAAGACCATCCCCGCTATCAGCGTGGTCCGGAGTTGCTGGGGGAACACTATCTCAAAATGCGCCCCGACCTGCATGCCGAAGCCGGCCTGCAATGTCAGGACTGCCATACCATGGCCAGCCTGATTGCCGGACACAAGAGCGCGCAAAGCTGCCGGGACTGTCATCAGCCGGATCCGCAGGTGATTGAGCACGGCATCGCCGCCCATCTGGAAAAGCTGGAATGCTATGCCTGTCATTCCGCCTGGGCGGCGCAGGAATACGGGACCTTTTATCTGCGCATCGGCAAGGATAACGAGGACAAGATTGAACAGTTTCATGTGGCTGAGCCGCCGGTGGGCGATTACCTGACCCGGGTCTATTTACGCAAGCAGGATGCTCCGCCGCTCGGCCTCAATGCGCGTGGCCGGGTCAGCCCGATCCGACCGGAGTTTATCGCCTATTATTCCGATCTGCGCGAGGATTCCAGCGGGGTGGAGAACCGCCTGCTGAGTGCGCAATGGAAAGCGTTTTTCCCCCATACTGTTCGTCGTGGCAGCGTCATGTGCGACAGCTGTCATGACGACCGGCGGCGTTATCTGCTGGAATCTGAAGATGACCGGGTTTATCGTATCGATCTTGACGGAATGACTTTGCCCTCGTTTTGGAATCAGCAGGGGCAGCAGGTCAGTAACGGGTCTTTTATCAGCCCGCAACAGTTTTCAGAGCTCAATAAAAAGGATGGCCCCTATACCAGGGCCTATGTGGAACGATGGCAAAAATTGCTCGGTCGCGGCGCAGATTCCTCACCGGAATAGCTCTGCTCGGGGGGCTGGGAGCGCTGTGGCGTTTTCTGGTGCCGGGTCGGAAAGTGCGCCGGCAAACACTGCTGGAAGTGCAGAAAAATGCGATTCCGCTGCGCGGGGCGCTGGTCTTCAAACGGTCACGGGTGGCGGTGATCCGTGGCGAAGATGATGTCTACGCGCTGAGCTTGGTCTGCACCCATCTGGGCTGTACCGTCAATGTGACCGCTGAAAATCTGATCTGTCCCTGCCACGGCAGTGTGTTCGATCGTGCCGGAAACGTCCTCAAAGGGCCGGCGGAGCGCCCGCTGCCCCGACTGACTGTTGAAGAGCGCGGCAACAAACTGGTGGTTCTGATATGAAAAAGGATGACGATTTCGTCAAAGAGTTCATCAAACACCTGTTTCCGCGCGTGGTGCTGCGCCGGAACCTGAAGCTGACCTATACCTTCTGCCTGGGTGGGCTGGCCTTTACCGCTTTTTTGCTGCTGATTCTGACCGGGGCGCTGCTGATCTTTCATTATCAGCCCTCTGCCGAAGGGGCTTTTGAGTCGATCCTCTATATCGAGAACCAGGTTCCGGGCGGCTGGTACATCCGCAATCTGCACCGGCTGGCCGCCAACTTTTTCCTGGTCCTGATCTTTCTGCATACGCTGCGGGTGTTGCTGACGGGGGCCTTTCGCAAGCCCCGCGAGCTCAACTGGGTAATCGGCTTCGGCCTGCTTTGCCTGGCCCTGTTCGAAGGCTATACCGGTTATCTGCTGCCGCTGGACCAGTTGGCGCTCTGGGCCACCCAGACCGGGATGAACCTGCTCGCAACCTTGCCCTTCGGTGAGTTTCTGCGTAATTTTCTGGTGCCGGACGATATTGGTCAGCCGCTGTCACTGGTGCGCTTTTATGTTCTGCATATCGCGGTGCTTCCGCTGTGTATGTTGATTCTCTGCAGCCTGCATTTTTATCGCATTCGCAAGGACAAGGGGGTGTTGCCGTACTTATGAGTGATTATGTCAAATCCTCTCCCCACTTTTTCCGCATCATCAAGATCGCCTTTGTCGTGCTGGCGTTGGTGCTGCTGGTGCTGGCGATTTTTATCCCGGCTCCGCTGCAGGGTCCGGCGGATATCAGCCGGGTGCCCAATCCGTCCAAATCGGCCTGGTTTCTGATGTGGACCCAGGAGCTGGTCAGCTATTCCAGCCTGCTGGTCTACCTGATCCTGTCCCTGGGGCTGTTCTTTCTGGTGCTGCCCTGGTTGCCCTGCAGCAGGCCGGCTGAGCGGGCCCGCTGGTTTGCCCGAGATCAGCGCCTCATCAATCTACTCACTGTGTTGAGTTTTGTGGGGATTGTCCTGTTGACAATCATTGCCATGTTTTTTCGGGGTGAAAATTGGTCCTTCGTCTTCTGATCCCGTTGCTCATGGTTGTCGTTGGCGTCGGCGTGGCTGCGGCAGACCTGCCCAAAACGGCTGGAACCGTCAATCATTGTCTTGATTGTCATCCGCTTCATTACCCGGAGCGCGGCTCCTGTACCGACTGTCATCGTGGCTTTGCCGGGACCAAACGGCTCAATATCGCTCATCAGGGGTTGCTAGCGGCGCGCTATGTCGCCTTTACCCTACCGGAACACCCGCTTGCGGTCAGTGGTCGCCAACTGCTCAAGGACTATGCCTGTAGGCGTTGTCATCGCAGCGGCAATCAGGGCAACCTGCTGGCCGCCGATCTGGATCTGGCCCAGCAGACCAGACGCCCGGAGGAATTGGAAGAAAGTATCCGCAATCCGGTCCTCTTCATGCCTGAATTTCATTTTTACGAAAGCCAACGTATCGCCCTGGTCAATGCCATTCTAGAGGGGGGCCAGACTGTGCCCCCGCCGGAGCAGGAACAGCCGACCGTGGTGCACTTTGAAGGGGCAGAGGTGACCCGCGAGTTCCAGTTCGAAAAACATTGCGGGGGGTGCCATCGGGCTTTGACCGCCCGGTTCGGCGGTTTGGGGCATGGCCTCATCGGCCCGAACCTGTCGGGGATTTTTTCTGAGTTTTATCCGCAGAGTTTTGGCGACGAACAGCAGCGTTGGACTGTCGAGAACCTGGAAAAGTGGTTGAAAAATCCCCGCAAGGTCAGGCCGTTTGCACAAATGCCACCCTTGGAATTGAAGCAGGACGAGTTCGAACGGATCTGTGCGGAGTTGCAGCATATACCGCCGGAATAGCTCGTTGGCATCCGGAAACTCCGGATGCCAACGCATACGTTTTTAGATTGGAAACGAGCAATTTTTCGTTGTGGTAAGAAAATCAAGGGCTTATGCGGAGGCGTAGTTCTTTACGCCGCACAAATAAGCCCGCAGATTGACACCGCCACGGCGGAAAAGGGCCGTTTCCGGATGACAACTAGCCCGGGGCAGCTGCTCAATAACCGCTGTCAGCGGCGTCTCCCCAATGTTCAACCCCCCAGGATTGAAATTTCGGTAGCCAGGGTGAACGATTTTTTCGGGGCAACGGTTCTTGTGTTTCGCTGGTTGAAATGGTTTGAGGGGCGGCTTTTTCCGCAGCCGGAGGATTAAGCTTCGCTGCCGATTGGACCGCATCGCTTGCAACACTCTGGTTGGTTGGGACGGAACTTGCTGGCGGCGTGGGCATGGTTGCGGTCGCTGGCGGTTGAGCTTGCGGACGGGTGGCCGGTGTCGCCGGTGGGGCAGGCACTACGGCGCTGGCCGGTGCCGGGGTTTCCCCCTGTTGGGCGGCGATATTCTGGCGGAGTTCGGCAAAGGCCTCTTTCACCCCGCTGGCGGGAACGGGCAGATCGACACCATTGGGGTAAAAATAATCGACGGCGGTGACGATCGTCCGGTTCTGCGGATTGAGAAATTCGATATGCAGGCTGTGCAGGCGGGTGACAATCTTGCTGTCTGCAGTCAGGTCAGGGCCTGCCACGGCGGTGAACCGGGCCAGCAGGTCGGCTTTGTCCCCCGGGTCCACCGGCTTGAAGCCGAGACCGATCAATTCAGCTTTGATGAGCGGGGTCAGCTGCCAAGGGTCCGCCTCTGGTGCTTCGAGGCTGACCAGCGAAACCTGCCGCCAGTCGACTCTGGTGGTTCCGGCGATCTGCACAGCCGAACAACCACTCAACAGAAGAATAAACAAAGTGCAACCGCTGGCGATGCGTTGGAAAATGCTCATGTCCGCTCCTTGTCCCTCTTGCCCTGTGCGGGGAGCCACATTGATTCATTCTGGAGCTTTTGCGCGCTGACGGCAGCTTGTTTTGCCCACAAGCCAAATACTTCAGAATGATCTAAGAGCTAACTGCACGGGATCTCACCAAAATTGAGCTGTGCCCCCGAGTCCGGCCGACCGCTTGAACAGGCCAGCGGATCGGCTGGTTTCCGTTGCCTATCATAATGGGATTGCGTCAGGAATACCAGGATTATAGGCCGCTGGTGCGAGGATTTGCAGAGTTGTTAACGCTGTTTTGGGGCCGGCTGATAGTTTCTCAACGCTTTCAGTGAATTTTTGTTATGATTCCCAGAGAAACCGGAAAACAGTTTCTCTTTTATTGAGAAAACTAACCGAAAATTGATTCGATTTTATTCCATCTGCTATGGCGATTTCTAAAGATCACAATTCCAAACATCTGCCCGCTGTTGCCCCGGATATTATCCTGGTGTATTGGGGCCACGGGGGCTGGCAGGTTCATCGCCTGTCCGAACGCCTTGCCGGCTGGCTGGGGGTCGATCTGCTCGAAGTTCGCGGCCGCGCAGTGGATGCCATGTTCCCTGACGCGGTCCCTGCATTAACCGAACTGGTGGATGATGTCCTGACCCATGGCCGGGATCTCGACGGGATTAAGCTGCGGATTCGGCCGGACCAGCCGGAATTCCTGGCCGATATCCAGTTTGCCGGTTTGACCGAAGATTACCTGGGCCGCTTGGTTCGCATCAGCCTGCGTACGGAAACCCTGGCAAGCAGGCAGGAAACCGGGTTTCGTAACCTGGTCGGGGTCAGCCCGGCGATGCGGGAAGTGTTTCGTAAAATCCGCCTGTATGCGGCTTCGGACGCGGCGGTCATCATTACCGGGGAGACCGGCGCTGGCAAAGAACTGGTTGCCGAGGCTTTGCACCAGGAGAGTCCCCGCCATCACAAACCCTTTGCGGCGCTGAACTGCACGGCTATCAGCGAGCAGCTGCTCGAGTCCGAGCTGTTCGGCCATGAACGGGGCGCTTTTACCGGGGCGCTGCGCGATCATCGCGGCTATTTTGAACGGGCCGACGGGGGCACCCTGTTTCTCGATGAGATCGGCGATATGCCCATGGCGACCCAGAGCAAATTGTTGCGGGTGCTGGAGGACGGCAAGGTCCAGCGCGTCGGTAGCGAGAGCAGTCGGCAGGTCGATGTGCGCTTTATCGGTGCGACCAATGTGCCGCTGGAACAGGCTGTTGCCGAAAAACGTTTTCGGGCTGATCTCTATCACCGGCTGGCGGTATTGCGGATTCATCTGCCGCCGTTGCGGGAACGCCCCGAGGATATCCCGCTGCTGGCGGAGATGTTTCTGGCCCGTTTCAATGCCCATTACGGCAAGGGCGCCAAGCGGCTGACCAGCGAAGCGGTCAGGCTGCTGCAGTCGTACCTGTGGCCCGGTAATGTGCGTGAATTGCGCAATGTCATTGAACGGGTGGTGATCGAAACTGAAACTGAAGCGATCAGCGCCCGCGCTTTCACCGAATGGATTCGTGAGCGGCAGCAGTTTTCCCGCGCCGTGGCCGAGTCGGTGACTCCGGCATCCCAGCGTCATCTACCCATGGTTGTCCCCTATACCCACCACGAGGCGGTTCCGATCTATACCCAGAACAACGGTCATGATGTCCCGGTCGGGGGAGGGCAGCGCCCGCTGCTGACCGAGGAGAATATTCGCCAGGCTTTTCAGGCCGCGGCCGGTAACCTGTCCGAGGCGGCCAGGATTCTGGGGGTGCATCGAGCCACCCTGTACCGGCATCTTGAGCGGCTTAATCTGAGCCGTGAGGAACTGACCGAGTAATCTCCCGTTCTTTTTCCCCGAGCCTGGCCGTGTGTCAAACCATCAGGGGCTCTCCTTGCTGTTGTGCTCAGAGCGCGCTGGGACAGGGGCCTGGCAACGTTCAGGCCCAAGCTTGGCCCGTTGTCCCGAATGGCAGTTTGAGCAACTTTGCAGTAAACTCGGGACTGTCCCAGGGCCATCGGGGGCTGTCCCAAGAGTTTGCGAGCCATGAAAGCTGTAGCGGTTAGCACCGCAAAGACCTGGGACAGCCCCCGTGCGGGGACAGTCCCGGTTTTGATGCCATCTCCTCTTAAACTAGCGCCATTCCCCGTTGTCCCCTGTCTATCCAGCCCTAAACGGAGCCTGTCCGGTTCTGCGACGTCGCAGCTGTCGCATGCCGCTTGCCCATGCAACAGCTGCGACGTCGCCGGCTTTCTTCTCCTGATTGCTTTTTCTCTGTAAAAATTAATAAAAACAATATGTTATATATGTTTGACGAAGTTGGCATTGCATTTGTAATGAAGCCATACCAGAAAGGCAACCAAGACGAAAATAACCCACAGAGGAGGAAAACATATGTTCGCATTACAATTTGTCAACGAAATGGACAGCATGCAACGGGAAATGAATCGGCTTTTTCGCCACACCGGCCTGATGGGCAGCAACCGTCCCGGTCCCGCGGTCGGCCTGCTTAGAGCCGAAGATAAAGGAGCTGCCTTTGTCGTTGAAGCGACGCTGCCCGGACTCGACCCAGAGCAACTGAGCATTGATGTCCTGGGCCGTAAGCTGACTATCTCCGGTCGTTTCCAGGATAATCCGCCTGCCGGTGACGATGTCCGCTGGTATCGCAAAGAACGGCGCAGCGGAGCCTTCGAACAGTCGCTGGTTTTGGCTGCGGAACTGGATACCGAAAAGGTCGAGGCTGAATATAAGCACGGGATCCTCAGAATTGATTTACCCAAAGCCGCGGCGGCTTTACCGAAGAAAATCGCCGTCAATGTCGGCTGAACCAAGAGTGGACAGATCGATTCAATAACGTATTTTTCGAGGAGATAAAACCATGAGTGACAAAGAGATGATGAAACAGGAACTCGATTCCGTTGAAAAAATAAACCAGGCAAAGCCGTTGCATTGGGCCACCCCGGCAGTGGATATCTATGAGACTGCTGATGAACTGGTGGTGCTGGCCGACCTGCCGGGAGTGCAGGAAAGCGCGTTGCAACTGGAAGTTTCCCGCGGGGTGTTGACCCTGGAGGCAGCGGTGGAAGCCGCTGAAGACCAGAGACAATATGGCTATTACCGGCAGTTTCAGCTCTCCGAGCGGATTGATGCTGATGCCGGCGAGGCTGCCTTGAAAGATGGGGTCCTCACCCTGCGGTTACCGAAAAGCGCGGCAGCCAAGCCGAAGCGGATTGCCGTCAAAACCCTGCATTGAGGTAGTCGGTGCAAACGATCCGGAATGAACATTATTAGCAACTCAAGCCAGGGTCGCCAGACCCTGGCTTTTTACCGCGAAGCGCCAGACAGGCGTTATACTATAAATGCATCACCGGCGGCTCTCTCAACCGCTCGGGACGACCGGCCGGGCTGGCCGTTTATAATAAAATAATCAGGCGAAACAGGAGTGATGAAAAATGGACATGAATAAAACCACCCAGAAAGTTCAGGATGCCTTACAGGCCGCTCAGGCTCACGCCCTGCGCCTAGGCCATGTCGAAATTGATGGTGAACATCTGCTGCTGGCGCTTTTTGAACAGCAGGAAGGTCTTGCTCCGCGCCTGTTACAGAAGATGAATATCGCTGTTCCTGAAGTTGTCGACGGGCTGCGCAAAGAACTCGAAAACCGACCGCGGATGGGTGGTCCCGGGGCCGACAGCTCCAAACTGTACGCCAGTCGCCGGCTCAGCAACCTTTTGCTGCAGGCCGAAAACGAGGCCAAACAGCTGAAGGATGACTATGTCAGCGTTGAACATATTATGCTGGCCGCAGTGGCCGAAGGGGAGCGGAGCGCATCCGGGCGGCTGTTCAAAAAACTGCATGTTGATCGCGACAAGCTGCTACAGGCCTTGACCCAGGTTCGCGGCAATCAGCGGGTGACCAGCCAGGATCCGGAGTCGACTTATGAAGCCCTGGCCAAATATGGTCGCGACCTGGTTGAAGAGGTCAAAAAAGGTAAACTCGATCCGGTGATCGGTCGTGACGAAGAAATTCGCCGGGTGATCCGGATCCTGTCGCGCAAGACCAAGAATAACCCGGTGCTCATCGGTGAACCGGGGGTTGGTAAAACCGCCATTGTCGAAGGCCTGGCCCACCGGATTGTCCGCGGCGACGTTCCCGAAGGGCTCAAAGGGAAAACCGTGTATTCCCTCGATATGGGAGCGCTGGTCGCCGGTGCAAAATACCGGGGAGAATTTGAGGAACGGCTGAAAGCCGTGCTCAAGGAAATTCATGACAGCCAGGGGCGGATCCTGCTCTTTATCGATGAACTGCATACCATTGTCGGGACCGGCAAAAGCGACGGCGCTATCGATGCCGGCAACATGCTCAAGCCGATGCTGGCCCGGGGGGAACTGCACTGTATCGGTGCCACGACCCTGGACGAATATCGCCAATATCTGGAAAAAGATCCGGCCCTGGAACGGCGCTTTCAGCCGGTCATGGTTCAACAGCCAAACGTTGAGGCCACGATCAGTATCCTGCGCGGACTCAAAGAGCGCTTTGAGGTTTATCACGGGGTCAAAATTCAGGACAATGCCCTGGTTGCAGCCGCAGAATTGAGTCATCGCTATATCGCCGACCGTTTTCTGCCGGATAAAGCCATCGACCTGGTTGATGAGGCCTGTGCGACGATTCGGACTGAGATCGATTCCATGCCTGCCGAGCTGGACGCGATTACCCGCCGGCTGATGCAGCTGGAAATCGAAGAAGCGGCCCTGAAAAAGGAAAAGGATCCGGCCAGCAAGGAACGGCTGGCGGTGCTGCAGAAAGAACTGGCCGAATTGAAGGGGAACGAACAGACCCTGGCTGCCCAGTGGCAGCTTGAAAAGGGCGGCATCCGTTCGGTTCAGCAGTTGCGTGAAGAGATTGAAAAGGTGCGCCTGGCCATCGGCGAGGCGGAACGCAGCTATGATCTGAACCGGGCTGCGGAACTCAAACATGGCCGGTTGCCGGAACTGGAAAGACAACTGCGGCAGGAAGAGGAAAAGCTGCAAAGTGCCGATGCGCAAGCCAAACTGTTGCGGGAAGAAGTGACCGATGATGAGATTGCCGAAATTGTTTCTCGCTGGACCGGAATCCCGGTCACGCGGTTGGTTGAGAGCGAGCGGGATAAACTGCTGAAGCTCGACGAGATCCTGCATCAGCGGGTCATCGGTCAGGATGAGGCGGTGCAGCGGGTAGCCGATGCGGTGATCAGAGCGCGGGCCGGCATCAAGGATCCGCGTCGGCCCATCGGTTCCTTTATCTTCCTCGGCCCGACCGGGGTCGGTAAAACCGAGTTGGCCCGGGCCTTGGCCGAAGCCCTGTTTGACAGCGAGGACAATCTGATTCGCATCGATATGTCGGAATATATGGAAAAGCATGCCGTCAGCCGGTTGCTGGGAGCCCCTCCCGGCTATGTCGGCTATGAAGAGGGCGGCCAGCTGACCGAGGCGGTGCGGAGGCAGCCGTATGCGGTGGTGCTCTTTGACGAAATCGAGAAAGCCCATCCGGATGTCTTCAATGTCCTGCTGCAGGTGCTCGATGACGGCCGGGTGACAGATTCCAAAGGACGGACCGTCAGTTTCAAAAACGCCGTGGTCATCATGACCTCGAATATCGCCTCGCAGTACCTGCTGGAAGGCATCCGCGACGGGGAGATCCCCGAAACCGTTTTGCACCAGGTCGAACAGGAGTTGCGGCGAAATTTTCGACCGGAATTCCTTAACCGGATCGATGACACGGTTATCTTCAAGCCGCTGTCCAAACAGGAAATCCGGCAAATTGTCCAGCTGCTGGTCGCCGAACTGCAGGCACGGGTTGCTGAACGGCGCTTGACTCTGACCCTGACGGATGCCGCCTGCGACTTCATTGCCGAGACCGCCTACGATCCGATCTTTGGCGCGCGGCCGCTGAAACGGTTTATCCAGCGGCAGCTGGAAACCAAGGTCGGCCGCTCCCTTATCGCCGGCGATTTTCCGGAAGGGAGTCGGTTGCTGGTCGATCTGAAAGATGGTGAGCTCGTGGTAACTGCTGAACGCTGATGGTTTTTTTCTGCTTGGCGTAGAATTTTCTTGCCAAGCGGGCAGGAACGGCTATAATTAACCAAAATGGTAATAATTCAGGTTACCAGAAATCTTCAAGGCTTTGATTACTTGCCGAAGAAGAGCCGCTTTTTGATTTGTAAACCTCAAGCATGGAGGGCTCACTTATGCGAATCGATATTCTCTGTAAACCGGGGCATCCTGAGACTTGTCAGAATACTGTTGAAAACGTTCGTGAAGCTCTGAGTAAACTTGGAGTTGAGGCAGAAGTCCATCAGTACAATGATTCAAAAAAGATGATCGATAACCGGATTTATGTGGTTCCGGCTCTGATGATAGATGATCAGGTCCGCATTGCCGGGCGTGTCCCTGCGGTTGATGAAATCGTCAATTTCATAGCCGAACGGCCGCGCTATCTGAAAGATGTCGCCATTGTCGCCTGAGACAAGACAGAATCAAGCTTCTTTTCTGCAAGGCTCCCGGGAAACTCCCGGGAGCCTTTTCCATATGTAGTGGATGATCGAGTTGTCTTAGCCTGTGCTTACCAGGTGACGTCACCGGGCGGTCAGATCGCAGGCGGTGAACCGTCTGTTTACTTTTATCTATATATGAAGTATATTTAATCTTCTTTTGCTCGGGAGATTGACTATGGCAAAAATCCTGCTGGTTGACGATGTCGACCTTTTTCTGGAGCTGGAACGCTCGTACCTTGAAGGCTGCGGCTATGAACTGGTCACTGCATCCTCGGGTGAAGAGACCCTGAAACGGCTGGACAGGATTTCCCCTGATATCCTGCTGCTTGATTATTATATGCCGGGCATCAATGGTGACGAGGTCTGTCGCGCCATTCGTAAAAATTCCCGCTGGCATAAACTGCCGATTCTCATGGTCACTGCGGCCGGCAAACCGGAAGAAGTCCAAAATTGCCTCGACGCCGGCTGTGACGACTATATCACCAAGCCGGTGAATAAGGAGGAGCTGCAGGAGAAAGTCAAGCGGCTGCTCGGTGATATTCGCCGCCGGCTCAATGAACGGGTCAAAGTCAAAATCCCGATCCAGATATATGAAGGTGAAAAGATCAATGTCGCCAGAGCGGAGGACCTTTCCGCCAGCGGGATGTATCTGAAATCGTCAACTCCGTTGCAGGAAAACGCCACCGTGGAGATCCGCCTGGAAGGGGCGGATGGCCAGCCCATCACCCTGTTCGGCAAGATCAAGCGAACCGCTGATGACGATCAGAAGGGCTGCGGGGTTTACTTTATTTATCCGGATCAAAAGAGCAAACGGATGCTGGCCCAGCTGGTGCTCGACCAGAAGGCTGCCCAGCTTCAGCAAGAGGGGGGCGACGATAATCTCAGCCGGCGAATGCAGCTGCTCGAACAGGAATGCACCCACCTGCGCAATGCTCAGGACGATGCTTTGCGCAGGATCGGCGAGTTGGAACAGGAAAATCTCGATTTTGCCAATCAGCTGGTGCAGGTCGAAGAGGTCAATAATAACCTGACCAATCTGTATATTGCCTCGTCCCGGCTGCATTCCACCCTGGATCGTGAAGAGACCCTGGAGATTATCAAGGAAGTGGTGATCAATTTTGTCGGGGCGGAGAAGTTCGCGGTTTTCCTCTATGACAAAAATACCAATAAGCTGCACTTTGAAACGGGGGAGGGGTTTGATACCAATGAGAATTTCCCCGAAGTCCCCCTCGGCGAAGGGGTGCTGGGAAAAACCGCGGCCCAGGAAGAGAACTATTTTCTCCCCGGCTCGGTCAGTGGTGGTTCGGACGATATCCTTTCGCCGATTGTTGCCATCCCGTTGGTTATTCACGGGCAGATGATCGGCTTATTGGCGATCTATCGGTTGTTCATTCAGAAAGAGCAGTTGGAATCCATCGACTATCAGCTGTTTTCCATGCTCGGTGAGCATGCCGCAACAGCGTTGTTTTCTTCGACGCTGTATGGTCGTTCTGAGCGCAAGCGGCAGACCTATCAGGGGGTTGTCGACCTGCTGTTGAAGTAGTTTGTTACCCGGTTTTCATCCGGAAACGGTCCTTTCCCGCCGTGGCGGTGTCAATCTGCGGGCTTATTTGTGCGGCGTAAAGAACTACGCCTCCGCCTAAGCCCTTGATTTCCTAGCCACAACGAAAAATTGCTCGTTGCCAATCTGAAAACTTATGCGTTGGCCGGGATCAGCAGTCCCTGGGCGATGGCAAAATCCACTTCATCCCGGCTGACCGCCGGGAAGTTCCTGCTGAAGCTGATCATGTCCTGGCGACCGTCTGCCGCGAGCAGGAACTCCGCAAATTCGTCACTCAGCGCTTCGATAATAAAATCCCCCCCCTGACGTAGAAAAATTCCATATTCTCGGGCAGGTTTCAATTTTCCGGCCAGCTTGGTCAGCGGCAGCGCACCATGTCTTTCAATATCAGCCAGGGCATGATTGAACTGATGGATGTGCAGCTGCGGGTTACGACGCCAGCGGAGCTTGCCACGGTTCCCGCGCTTGCCGGATAACTCAATCGGGCAGCATTCGTCGGCCAGGACGGTTTCGGCACAGAGGTAATGATAATGGATCAGATCGATCGCGATGCTGATGCAGTTGCCGCGCTGCTGGTGCTTGAGCCGGTCTGCTGCGAACTGGAGTTGCAGCGGCAGGATAGCGGTCGGCCACCAGGTTTCTGCGGCCAGGATCTGCTCCAGGGGGAGTTGCCGGTCGCGGATGAGCCAGTCGGCAAAGCTTTGCAGCAACGCTGCCGGGCTTTGCTGTACAGCCTGGCAGAGTTGCAGGAAAAAGCCGACGGCGCGGCCGCGGTTGTAAAAGATATCCGTTGCCGCAGCCAGCAGGCGACTTGCGGCCAGGTCTGCCGGCGGGTAACTGCGGTTAGCGGTCAGCTGGTAGGGCGGATCCATTTCCCCGGCAATGCCGAACGCCTGTTGGCTGGCAAAGAGTTCGGTGCCGGGCAGTACCGCCAGTGGAAAGATATCGACCTGGTTCGGTTGCCGGTTCAGAGCGAAATCAAGGCTGTTGCAGAAGCCCTGGTGATTGTCACCGGGCAGACCGTAAATCAGATCAAGGCCAAAGGTCACACCGGCGTCTGTTAGCAGCTGCAGCTGTCGGCTCATCTGTTCCTGATCCAGTTTGCGCCGGAGCGGCTTGAGCACTTCGGGCTGGGCCGATTGCAGGCCGATCTGCACCGAGCAGGGCAGCCGAGTCAGCAGCTCGGCGGTTTCGGCATCGAGAAAATCAGCCTTGGCCTCAATATGATAATGGATCTCGGGAGCGACCTCGGCCAGCAGCCTGAGCAGTTTCTTGCCGCGTTCCGGCGGAGCGTTGAAGGTTGAATCGAGCACCCAGATCTGACTGACCCGTTTGCGGCGAAACAGTTCCAGCTCCTGCCGCAGGCGGGGAAACGGCAGCGGACAGACGCCGCTGCGTCCTTTGGTGTCATAGCAGAAGGCGCAGTTGAAATGGCAGCCTCTGGCAACTTCCCAGAGCACCCCGCAGCCCTCCTGTAATTCGAGCTGGCCGCTTAGCCAGGGTGAAACCAGCTGCGCCGGATCACTGCAGGCCGCCGGCGGCAGGGGGCCCGCGGAGCTGACCGCCCGGCTGACGAAAGCGCTGCAGGTCAATGGCTTGTTGGCCTCCAGGTTGCTCAGCAGCTCGGCAAAGGGGTGTTCCCCCTCGCCCCGGATCACCCCGTCAAGAGCTCCTTCCCGAAGGACCCCGAAACTGTCGGCACCGGCCTCCGGCCCCCCGGCGAACAGAAAAACCTGTGGCCGTTCCTGTTTCAGCCGGCGGCTCAGCTCAAGGATCTGTGCCCGGTTCCAGACATAAAGGGGAAAAGCGATGACCTCGGGATTGTGCGCCAGCAGGGTGGCGCAAAGCTCCTCGTGGGGCTGGCCGGGAAAGATATCGAGCAGGGTGGTCTGTTTTTGCAGATGGTGCGGCAATGCCGCTTTCAGACAGCCCGCCGCAAGTGCCACGGCCTGTGCCGAAGGGGCGACATGGAGGGTAACAATGAGAATGTTCATGGTTGGGCTTACTTCTTCAGGCTGACTTTGATGCGGGGGCGGCCGTCGCTGGTATCGATACTGAACTGAATCGGCTTGTCGCCGTAGCGTTCGCGGATTTTTTCACGCTGCGAGGCGAGAAATGCGGCTACTTTCTCGGCACTGGGTGTTTCCCCGCCGATTCCGCAGGCCTGCCGGGCCTGCTTGAGTTGCTGCTGCAGTTGGCTCGCTTCGTCCTGTTCGCCCGAGGAATGAGTGGAATTCTGGGCCACGGAGGGTTTCTTTATTTTGGCGAGATGACGGTGGTATTTCCCTTCGTCAATCAGCCGCAAGATCCGGTCCCAATGTTGGCCGTAGGACATGAAGCGAGACGCCAGGCCCTGGTAACGGAACTTGAGATCGGTCCAGACAATATGCCGGTTGGTAAAGTGGCGCAGGCGGCGGGCGACATCTTTGCGTTTCTGGTATGGCTCACGCCGCTCCAGACCGGCAAAATACTGCTCATAGAGTATTTCCAGCTCTTTGATTTCCTGCTGGATGTCATCCAGCTCCTGCGCTATCGAACGACGATCATTCATAAAAAAGAACCCCCTAGGCTGCAAAACTATACGCTACTGTCAACTTCATGTAAATATCCGGACAAAATATCCGCAGATGCGGTCGTGGTGCTTGACTAGCCGCATATTATGTTCAAATATTTAGTCTGTTTAGCGCAGACTGCTGAAAAGCACATTTTTTTGACCGGATTTGAAAAAAGCTCATGGTGTGCAAAATGGAGCTTGTTTAAGAGTCGCTGGCAGCAAAACCGGGACTGTCCCCGCACGGGGGCTGTCCCAGGTCTTTGCGGTGCGAACCGCGACAGTTTCAATGCTCGCAAACTCTTGGGACAGCCCCTGATAACCCTGGGGACAGTTCCGAGTTTACTGCAGAGTTGCTTAAATTAGCGCCATTCCATAATGGCCATTTTTAATAACCTGAATAGTTTTTCTGCCCAGGGGATGTGAATGAATAAAGGATTAGTCGCAATTATTTTGGCTGCAGGAAAAGGGACCCGGATGAAATCGGCGCTGCCCAAGGTGCTGCATCCGCTCTGTGGAAGCCCGATGCTGGGGTATCCGCTGGAAGCGGCCCGACAGGCCGGTTTTCAGCAGATGAAAGTTGTTATCGGCCATGGTGCCGAGCAGGTCTGCGAGGCTTTTCCCGCCGCTGATATCGAATGGGTTGAGCAGACCGATCAGCTCGGAACCGGACATGCGCTGATGTGTGCGGCCAATGCGCTGCGTGGTTACAGTGGCCCGTTGCTGCTGTTGTGCGGGGATGTCCCGCTGTTGACTGCGGATACGGTCCGCCAGCTCTACAACTACCATACCCACGAGGATGCGGCAGTGACCGTGCTGACCGCGCAGATGCCGAATCCGACCGGCTATGGCCGGGTGATCCGCGCTGGCGAACAGGTGCTGCAGATTGTCGAAGAAAAAGATGCCGACGAGCAGCAACGCCAGGTCACGGAAATTAACACCGGGACCTATCTGTTCGATGCGGCCTTTGTCCTTGGCGCCTTGAAAGGGTTGAACAAGAACAACGCCCAGAAGGAATATTACCTGACCGATGTGGTCGCAGCCGCTGTTGCGGCCGGCAAAAAAACGCGTGCCCTGTGTGTTGAGGATCCGACCGAAGCCATGGGAATCAACGATCGCTGCCAGCTGGCCGAGGCCGAAGTCCTGATGCGCTGGAAGATCAATGCCGGACTGATGCAGGGCGGCGTCTCAATGACCGACCCGACCACGGTCTATATCGATAACGGGGTCGAGATCGGTATGGATACGGTCCTGCATCCCAATGTGCATCTGCGCGGCAAGACCAGCATCGGCCGCAACTGTATCGTAGAAACCGGCGTCGTGGTGGTTGATTCGGTGATTGCTGACGGGGTTCATCTGAAGGCTGGTTCGGTCATCGAAGAATCCCGCATTGGTGAGCTCTGTGAAATTGGGCCAATGGCACATTTACGGCCGGGCAATGTGTTACTTGGGAAAAATAAAATTGGCAACTATGTCGAGGCAAAAAAATCGATTTTCGGCGAGGGGACCAAAGCCAGTCACCTGACCTATATCGGAGATGCCGAAGTTGGGAAAAATGTCAATTTCGGCTGCGGCACCATTACCTGCAACTATGACGGTGTCCACAAGCACAAGACGATTATCGAAGATGATGTCTTTATCGGCAGCGATACCCAGTTTGTCGCCCCGGTCAAGATCGGTCGCAACAGCCTGATCGCCGCCGGTTCAACCATTACCAAGGATGTCCCTGCCGATTCCCTGGCTTTGGCCAGAACACCGCAGAAAATTGTTCCCGGCTGGCGGACCCGTAAACAAAAAAAATCCTGATCATCCGAAAGGTACTCCCATGTGTGGAATCGTTGGTTATATCGGTGGGCAAGAAGCATCACCGATCATTATTGAAGGACTGCGAAAACTGGAATACCGGGGCTATGACTCAGCGGGGATCTGCACGCTGAACGGCGGTGCCCCGCAAATTCGCCGGGCGGAAGGAAAACTGATCAATCTGGAAAAGATCCTGACCACGACGCCGGCCCTGGGCACCAGAGGCATCGGCCATACCCGCTGGGCGACTCACGGCCGGCCGTCGGAGATCAATGCTCATCCTCACAAAGCTGATGGTATCGTTGTGGTTCACAACGGAATCATTGAAAATTATCTGAAGCTCAAAGAGCAATTGGTCGAGGCTGGACACCAGTTCAGCTCGGAAACCGATACCGAGATTATCGCCCATCTCATTGATGAGCATTATCGCCGCTGTGGCGATTTCGAGGAAGCGGTCCGTTCCGCCCTGCGCCAGGTGAAAGGCGCCTATGCCGTGGCCATCGTCTGCCAGCAGGAGCCGGATAAACTCATCGCCGCCAAGTTTGGCTCGCCACTGGTGGTCGGCCAGGGGCAGGGGGAATATCTAGTTGCTTCCGATATCCCGGCCATGCTGTCGCACACCCGGGAAATGATTTTTCTCGAAGACGGTGAAGTGGCGGTCTTTACCCCGGAAAAAATGTGGGTGACCGATCTGCAGGGCACGCTACTGGAAAAACAGAGCAAGACCATTACCTGGAGCCCGCTGATGGCTGAAAAAGGCGGCTTCAAGCACTTCATGCTCAAGGAAATTTACGAGCAGCCGCGTGCTCTCGCTGATACCATGGCCGGCCGGCTGCAGCTGGACGAAGGGGACGTTTTCCTGGAAGATCTGAATCTGACCGCGGAGGATCTGGCCGGTTTGGATAAAATCTTCGTGATCGCCTGCGGCACCTCCTGGCATGCCGGGCTGGTCGGTAAATTTTATCTGGAAAAACTGGCGCGGATTCCGGTGGAGATCGACATCGCCAGCGAATTCCGTTACCGCGACCCCATCGTCGCTGCCAACAGCCTGACCGTGCTGATCAGTCAGAGCGGCGAAACCGCCGATACCCTGGCCGCCCTGCGCGAAGCCAAAAGCAAGGGGGGGAAGACGCTCTGTATCTGTAATGTGGTCGATTCATCCATAGCCCGGGAAAGCGATGCCGTGATTTACACCCATGCCGGGCCGGAGATCGGTGTTGCCTCCACCAAGGCCTTTACCACGCAATTGGTGGCGCTGTATCTATTGGCCCTCAAACTGGGGCGGGTGCGCGGCCAGCTGAGCGCAGCGGGCTGTCAGCAGAAAATAACCGATCTGCTCACCCTGCCGCGCAAGGTGGAAGAGGTTCTGGAATTGGATGGCTCGATCGAGAATATCGCCAAAAATTACATGAATGCTCGGGACTTCTTATATCTGGGGCGTGGCAACCAGTATCCCATTGCCTTGGAAGGAGCCCTCAAACTCAAGGAAATTTCCTATATCCACGCCGAAGGCTATCCGGCTGGCGAAATGAAACACGGCCCCATCGCGCTGATCGACGAAAATTTGCCGGTTGTGGTGCTGGTGCCGCAGAACGCAACCTACGACAAAGTCGTCTCCAATATGCAGGAGGTCTGCGCTCGCGGTGGGATTGTCATCGCCATTACCAGCGGCACCGACGAACGCTTGCGACAGCAGGTCTCGGCCCTGATTCAGGTGCCTGAACTCGACGACGACCTGATGCCGATTTTAACCTCTATCCCGATCCAGCTGCTGGCCTATCACGTCGCCGTGCTCAAAGGGACGGACGTTGATCAGCCGCGGAATCTGGCCAAGAGCGTGACCGTGGAATAGCTTTCCAGATCTGTTCTTTGAGGATGTTGGAAATAAATAAAGCCGGCAACTGATCAGGATGAATGAAGTAATTAAAAAATCCAATTCCACTTTCCCCTTTTGGGACTGTATTCCAAAGGGTGAAAGTGGAATTCCTTCTACTCAAGTCTCTTGATGAGATTTGACGTTTAAACGAATTCCAGTCATAAGAAAACACTTCATTTTTCTACACTGAATTCCATCGTGATTACATCAAAGGCCGGGTTCTGGTCAACGTCTGCCCGAAATTGGGTGACAGCAGCCCTTGTGTCGATAAGCTGGCAGCAATGATTGCCTTGGTTGACAAACTACAGCTCTGGTGGAAAAAGGAACGTTCAGGAACTGGACCTTTTCCCTTGATACGGTAGACTTTTATTCGCAAAACTTCGCGGACCACTTCCACCATGCCAAGAAAGAGGGCGTTTTGTTCGTTGATTTAGGCAAAAATGGCATGCCAGAGAAACATCCTCCCATAAAAGCCATGCTTATCGAGCATGATCGGGACTGTCACTTCGTTGGCAACATGGAAGCCGCAGCCCAAAAGGTCACCACAGATGAAACTGAACAGATTTCAGCAATCGTCTTTAGCCCCATGTCATGATTTCGGAGTCATATCGAAGCAGAGAGCAGTGTTCTTTAGCCCCTTCGCGGAATAGATTGTTAGATCTTATTTGGCAAGAAAGAGCCGGAAAAAACACCAAAACCAAAGGAGGATACCAGCATGTCGATGTTCTGTTACCAATGTGAGCAAGCCTCAAAAGGTACTGGATGCACTGTGATCGGTGTATGCGGCAAGCAGCCTGATGTTGCCGCCCTGCAGGATTTACTGGTTTATACGTTGAAAGGCATTGCTTTCTGGGCCAACAAAGCCAGGGAAATGGGCACTAAAGATAACGAAATTGATCGTTTTATGATCGACGGTCTGTTTACGACTGTCACCAATGTTGATTTTTCTGCCGAGGCGGTTTCCAGCTTTATTGTTGAAGGAGTTCGTTTGCGCGATAAGGCCAAAACAATGGCCGGCCCTGTCACAGGAACAATCCCCGCAGCGGCTCAGGGCTGGAATCTTCCGGAGAGTATTGCCGAACAAGTCAAGCTTGGTGAACTGCACGGGGTCAAGGATTATACCGTTGATGACGATATTCATTCAGTTCGCGAACTGATCACCTACGGCATCAAAGGCTACGCAGCCTATGCGGATCACGCCCGTATTCTGGGGAAGGAAGCGGATGAAATCTACGCCTTCACCCATAAGGCTCTGGCCGCGCAACTTGACGACAGCCTTGATCTGATGGCCAATGTCAACCTGGCCCTGGAAGCAGGAAAAATCAACTATCTGACCATGGAACTGCTCAACCAGGCTCACGTTGCTGCCTATGGTCATCCGGTTCCTACACCGGTCCAACTCGGCACCAAGGCTGGCAAAGCCATTCTGGTATCCGGTCACGACCTCAAGTTCCTCGAAGAACTGCTCAAACAGACCGAGGGGACCGGTATCAATATCTACACTCATGGTGAGATGTTGCCTGCCCATGGCTATCCGGGACTGAAGAAATATGCACACCTGGCCGGCAACTTCGGCGGGGCCTGGCAGGATCAGTACAAGGAATTCCAGGATTTTCCGGGCGCGATTATCTTCAACACCAACTGCATCCAGAAGCCTGCCGACAATTACAAGGGTCGGCTGTTCACCTGGGGCCTGGTGCAGTGGCCTGACGTCAAACATATCGACGGCTTTGATTTCTCGGAAGTCATCAAGAAAGCCCAGGAGTGCGATGGTTTTGAAGAGAATCCGGGGCAGGAAATCCTCACTGGCTTTGGCCATAACGCTATCCTCGGTGTGGCCGATAAAGTTATCGAAGGAGTCAAGGCCGGTGCCATCAAGCACTTTTTCCTGGTCGGCGGCTGCGATGGCGCCAAGAGCGGCCGGAACTACTACACTGAGTTTGCTGAAAAAGCTCCAAAGGATACCGTGATCCTGACCCTGGCCTGTGGCAAATTCCGCTTTAACAAAATGGACCTGGGTGATATCGGTGGAATCCCGCGTCTACTCGACGTCGGCCAGTGCAACGACGCCTACAGTGCTATTCAGGTCGCTTTGGCATTATCCGAAGCCTTTGAATGCGGCGTCAATGAACTGCCATTGTCGCTGGTCCTGTCCTGGTACGAGCAAAAAGCGGTTGCTATCCTGCTGACGCTGCTCCACCTGGGTATCAAGAATATTAAACTGGGTCCGACATTGCCTGCTTTTGTGACTCCGAACGTCCTTAACTTCCTGGTCGAAAATTACAATATCGGACCGATTACCACGGCAGAAGAGGACCTCAAACAGATTCTTGGATGATCAATATATTAAAAAGCGCTACCCGGTTCACCCGGGTAGCGTGGTGACAAAGCCAAGGTACACGATGTTGTGATCGTCATTATCTTGTTTCTTCAATTGGAATCTTGTTGAAATGGGGTAGGTTTCTAAAAAATAAAACTATTTATTCAAGGAGGACTACATGGGAACTCATTGGATCGACGAAGGCTGTATCAACTGTGGTGCTTGTGCTGAAGTTTGTCCGGTTGATGCGATCAGTGAACAGGGGGATGTGCATGTTATCGATAAAGAAACATGCACCGATTGCGGAAGCTGTGACAGCGTCTGTCCCGTCGATGTCATCAACTGGGAGACGACAGCCTGACCGTCTGCAGAAGTCAAATAAGCACTGTTTCGGGCTCAGGTCCGAAACAGTGCTGTTCAATTGGGGGAAATGTGCCCCTCCATTCAGGCTTCTTTTATCTGGTTTCTAACGAAATTCAAGACTCCACCGGCCAATAGATGCTGACGCTGTCGATCCGAAACCTCAAGTCGTGTGATAATTTCCTGCTGATCGATCAAAACTGGGATTTCAACTCCACCGCGTTCGATGATTTTCCGCAAATCCGGCAATTCGACCCGGGCTCCTTGTGATGCTCGTTCAAAATCCCCGGGGTTTTTGAAGGTCAGGGGGAGGATCCCGAAATTACATAGGTTGGCTTTGTGAATACGGGCGAAGCTTTTGACAATTTTGGCCCGTACTCCAAGATAGCGCGGGGCCAGCGCAGCATGTTCTCGACTGGACCCCTGTCCGTAGTTCTCTCCGCCAATGATAATTGCATTCCGGTATTCCCGACAGCGCTTGTGGAAATCTGGATCAATCTGGTAGTAGACATACTCGCTGATGGCCTTAATGTTGGAGCGTAATGGCAAAACCTTGCTTCCTGCGGGCATTATCGTATCCGTTGAGATGTTGTCTTCGACAATCAGCACAATTTTAGCGTCCAGGGTTTCGGGTAAGGCGTCCAACTCCGGAAACGGCATGATGTTCGGACCCATAAGAATTTCGGTTTGCATCGATTCCGGACTCGGGAAAACAATGGAACTTGTATCGACAAGGTAATTGTTCGGGTCGCTGATGCGCGGATAATCCATCTGTTCGGCCAACTCACGCGGGTCGGCAATGACCCCTTTGAGAGCCGAGGCGGCAGCAGTTTCCGGGGAACAGAGATAAACCTTGTCACTCTTGGTCCCGGAACGGCCGGGGAAGTTGCGCGGGAAAGTCCGTAGGCTTACTTCATCAGTGCCTGGCGCCTGGCCCATGCCGATACACCCCAAACAGCCGGATTGATGAATGCGCGTTCCTGCCAGTAACAGCGGCATGATACCGCCGCTCTCTGCGACATTTTCGAGTACCTGCCGACTCCCTGGATTAACATGTAATGATAGACCTCCTGCGGAATGTTTTCCTTCCAGGATTTTGGCTGTAACCATCAGGTCCCGATAGCTGCCATTGACACTGGATCCGACGATGACCTGATCGACCTTAGTTCCCGCAACCTCCTCAATCCGCTTGATGTTGCCCGGCGATGTCGGACAGGCGATCAGTGGTTCAACACTTGACAGATCGATTTCATCGTACTCGTCATAGGAACAGCCTTGGTCGGCGGTAAGTTCGCTCCAGTCTTTTCCCCGACCTTGAGATTCAAGCCATTGCCGGGTTCGTCCATCTGCAGGAAAAACTGTTGAGGTTGCACCCAGTTCAGTCCCCATGTTGCCGATCGTCATGCGGTCAGTGGCTGAGAGTGTTTCAACTCCTGGGCCGAAATATTCAATCACTTTGCCGACGCATCCTTTGACGTCATAGCGCCTGAGCATTTCCAGGATCACGTCTTTCGCGCTGACCCAGTCGGACAAACGATTCGTCAATTTGACCCCAAGAACTATTGGGCAGGGGAAATAATAAGGATATCCGGCCATTGCTAAGGAGACATCCATCCCGCCCGCGCCAATCGCCAGCATCGAAACCCCTGCCGCTCCCGGAGTATGGCTATCGGCACCCAGCATGGTCAGCCCTGGCCGACCGAAACGTTCCATGTGCACGATATGCGAAATACCATTACCCGGTTCCGAGTAATGTACCCCGTAATGAGCACAGGCGGTGCGTAGATACTTGTGATCATCCGCATTCTTGAAATCGGTTTGCAATAGGTTGTGATCGACATATTGCGTGGCCAGGTCGACTCCGACACGATCAAGTCCCAATGCCTCGAATTCAAGCATAGCCATGGTTCCGGTCGCGTCTTGAAGAAGGGTATGGTCGATACGGATAGCAATTTCTTCGCCGGGGACAAGTTGCCCTTCAACGAGGTGAGCCGAGATGATTTTTTGAGTTATGTTTTGTGCCATATTGTCACTCCTTTACCAACCTGACGAGCAGCAGTTCAAAGGAGTGTTGGCAGAGATGCTGCCACAAGAAGGGAAGCGCCTTATGAGAAAGACGGAAAACAATTATATTTTATTATAACCAAATTGGTAGGATATTTCTTGAAAACGGCAGTTTCTATTAAAATTTTAATTTCATGCCAGGTCTGCCAATTTTTTCACCCTGCTACGCTGTTTATTCATCAAGCTCGTTCAATGAAAGACCCATCGAATACTGATCGGCCGCGCATGAAACAGAAGAACTGCTGAATGGGAATAAACCTCCTCAAACTTGTGCGTCAAGACAGCTTCACGCTAAAATGAAGGAAATGTCTGCGAGAGCGGGAAGGAGAAAGCACATGACAGAAAATAAAAAAGCGAGCGACAAAGATTATAGCGAAATGACGGCTTGTCAGTTGAAAAATGAAGGTCCCAATCCTGAGATCGATAAGCTTTTCAACAACCCACAATTTGTCTGCGGAAATTGTGGCTCTCAAACACACTCTGCCGCTAACCTTTGTAATCCCGAGCCACTTTAACGATCTGCTGCTTTTGCCTGAATCGCGAGAAAACCCCGTCCGGAGTGCGAGAAGGGTTTTCTCGCGATGGCTGGTCAGCAGAATCTGTGGAAATATTCAGGGAAAACGAGGAACGCTCCCTGTTTATTAACTTTCTTTCGCGGTTCCACTCTCTTCTCTTTATTTGGTTAAGGTCAGTAATTTTTATCAATTTTCCTACTCCTGAGCCACGATCTCAAACAGAGTGATCTCCGGAGGAGAGAATATCCGCATGGGTGGGCCCCAGGTGCCGGTGCCGCGGCTGGTGTAGAGGTGGGCGCCGCCGGCTAGAGCGTAAAGGCCGTTCTGGCGGGGGTATTGCAATCCGGTGAGCAGGTTGAACGGGAAGATTTGCCCGCGATGGGTATGCCCTGACAGTTGCAGGTCAAAGCCATTTACAGAGTTGTCTTCTATCGCTGGGCGATGTTTCAGCAGCAGAGTGAAACGTTCTGAGGGACTGCCAAGGGCCTTTTCTTCAGCAGGTTGGTTGCCTCGGGCCGGGTCATCGACCCCGGCCAGTTTTATATAATCGCCGACTTCGATACTCTCGTTGTGAAGGACTCGAAAGCCGCTCTTGCCGAGGAAATCGAGGGCCTGATCAAGGCCGGCATAGTACTCGTGGTTACCGGTGACCGCAAACTTTCCCAGTGGTGTTGTCAACTTCTGCCAGAGTTCTGCCAAGCCTTCCAGGTGGTTGATCTGGGCGTCGACGATATCTCCGGTTGCGACCAGCAGGTCGGGTTCGAGTTGCTGCAGCCGGGCGATGATCGGGGCGAGGGTTTCGTCCCGGTGGATCAAGCCGAGGTGCAGGTCGGAAATCTGGGCTATGCGCAGGGGCTTGGTGCCTGGTGGCAGCTTTGAGGACGTCAGGGTGACCCTTTCAGTGCGCAGGTTGCGGGCTTCGTAAAGGCCGTAGCAGCTCCCGACGACCACCAGAAAGAGCACTATTCCTGCGCTTGTAGCACTGTGGACAGAGTAACGGGTCAGGGCGGGAACCGGCCAACTGACCAGCTTCATAAGTAGATCCCCGCAGGCGATAACCGCAAACAGGCTGAAAGCGATAAAAACCCCGCCCATCCAACTGTATCCCACCCATGCCAGGCCGCGGGCGAGGGACTCAAAACCCTGCCGTTCGCACAAGCGAACAGCGATGGGGGCGGCAATCATGGCTGCCATCCAGATTCCCAGCAGGCCGGGCAGAGCATAATGATTCTGGAACAGAGGGTAGAATCCCCAGAACACCAGGGTGTGAACGGCGGCATAGGTGAGAAGGAAAATGACCAGGAACAGCTTCATGTCAGCTCCGATTTCGATGTAAAATGATAAATATGACTATAATTCACATGAGTGGTATTTTTGAAGAATATCTTTATATGAAAAATATTTATACGCATATAAGTCTACGGTAAAATATAAATAAAAGTCACATAAGAATTGTGGTTTACGATGGTAACTCCCTTTTACAATGGTTTTTTATGAAAATAGCGTCATTTATTACCTTCCATATGTGTTCTTCACTGAATTTGATTTGGTATAGAAAATTAACTTTTTTAATGCGCTGAAACATTTCTATAGATAATCCCACCAATACATACGGGAATTAATCTTCTTTAAAAAAAATATAAGCTATTGTTCTTGTTATTTTAAACGCTTAGTTCTTGTCTGTTGTTTAATTGTAAAAAAATGTGTTGACTGTTTTTTTTTAGTTCGTTTAAGGTCTCCGAAAAATTGCAGGAGATAGACGACAATACTAAACCACTCGCAAGGGTGGGGCGGAAAGCCCATAGGGTCTCCTTGAGATAGCCGGGTTGCCGAAATATCGACTTTGATATGCGGTGACCCGGTTTTTTATTGGTCATCACCGTTCACTGCCAACGATAGACGACAATACTAAACCACTCGCAAGGGTGGGGCGGAAAGCCCACAGGGTCTCCTTGAGACAGCCGGGTTGCCGAAATATCGACCAGATTATCGGCCCCGGTTTTTTTGTGTCCGGACGCTGAAAAAGCGGGGTATTTCACGAAAGGAGGTCGTGTCGATAGAACTGGGAATGTCACATTATCGTTTGGATTGAAGAAGAAGGATATCGCAAAAGAATCAACTAAATGGAGAAGTGAAATGCAAAGTGATTTGAAAAAAATAGTTTCTATTCTTGGAATTGCTCTTTTACTGCTGACAACCTTTATTGCCACCGGTTTCGCCGATGATGATCGGGATAGCCGCTATGAAAAGAGCAGAAGATACGATCGATATGAGCAGGGTCGCAGTTATGATCATCGCAACTGGCGGCATGACCGTGACCGGGATGACGATCATGATCGGAATTCTGATCGTGATGATGATGACGGGGTGACTCCGGTTCCAACTCCTGATCCCATTCCGGTACCGGTGCCGACTCCCGATCCAACCCCGGTTCCGACTCCCGACCCGACTCCGGTCCCGGTTCCGACTCCTGATCCTACTCCGGTTCCGACCCCCGATCCGACTCCGGTCCCGGTTCCGACTCCCGATCCTACCCCGGTGCCTGACCCGACTCCGGTGCCTGATCCGACCCCGGCCCTGGACGGTGCTGCGCTGTACAACCAAAACTGTGCCGGTTGTCACGGCCAGAGTAACTACGGCGCCAATGTTCCGGCCAGCCACCTTGGCGGACGGGTCAATCTGACTCAAGAAGAGATTGATGCGATAAACGCTCTTTAATGACTCTTTTAATAGTCACTTTAGCCCTCCCTTCGGGGAGGGCTTCTTTATAAAAATATGAAAATACGATCTGTTTCCAAGACTTGTCTTCGTCTGCTGTGCGCTCTGGTGCTGCTCTTATCGGTCGCGCCAGGTGGAGCGGCCCGTGCTGCCGAGAGTGTCAACCTGCCACTCAAGGTGGCCCTGGGCATGGCCATCAGTAACAATCTCGATTTGCGTGTCGATGCCCTTGATTCATCTTTAGCGGCGGCGGACATGGAAGGTAGCCAGAGTATTTATGATCCGGTGTTGAGTTTCTCGGCCAATCACGGGCAGACCTTTTACACCGGAGAAACCTATGGCACCAAAGATACCTCCTCGTCACTGGGGCTGACCCAATACCTGTCCACCGGCGGTAGTGTCACGGCCTCGGCCCGGGCCGGCTATACCAAGCCGGTTTCTGATTTCCCGGATGATGACTGGACCGATTGGTATACCTCTGTGGGCATCTCCATCTATCAGCCGTTGCTGAAAAATTTTGGTCGGGAAACCATGGAACTGAACATCTCCCTGGCAGAGTACGACCATAAAGCCTCCCTGGAAGATTTCCGGGATTCGGTCAGTGAAACCGTTTACTCGGTGATAAAAGCCTATAACCGGTTGTTTACTTTACGGCAGGTGCTGGACTCAAAGGAAGATGCCCTGAACTCGGCCCGGCAGCTGAAGGAAAACATTCAACGTCAGGATGCCCCGGGTGAACAACAGGATGTGGAAATTGCCAATACCGAATACGCCATCAGTCAGCGCTTAAAAGAGCTGGTTGATGCGGAACGGGCAATCAAGGATCAGGAAGCAAAACTGCGCTACCTGATCGGCGTGGCGGATAAAACCACCCTTATCCCGGTGGACCCCCCTTCCCGGGAAGAGCCGATGGAAACCCTGGATCAGGCAATTGAGCTGGCCCAGGAGCAGCATGCAGAGCTCAAGCAATTGCGGCTGGACCTGAAAGCGAACGAACTGCGCGAGCGAGTCAGCAAACGCAAGCTGCTGCCGAACCTGGGGATCACCGCCAGCGGCGGGGTACGTGGTTTGGATGATCGTTTCAGTGATAGCGTCGACCAGATGGGCCAGGGTAAGGGGCGCTGGTGGTCAGCCGGGCTGCAGTTCAGTATGCCGCTGGGCAATACCGCCGCCGAAAGCGATTACCGGATGAAAAAGTTACGCACCCGGCAGCTGCAGAGCCGTTTGACCGCTACGGAATGGAAAATTCGCGATTATATCGAAGCGGATATGCGCGCGTTGATTTCTGCCCGGGTGCAGATTCAGGTGACTGATAAGGCGGTGCAGAGCGCACAACAGCGGCTCGATCGTTACCGTGCCAGTCTGGCCCGTAAAACGTCGACGGTCCAGAACCTGCTCGATGCGGAAAGCGACCTGCTTTATGCCCGCAACAGCCAGGTGGCAGCCCTCGAGGATTTCGCCAATGCTGTGGCCTTGCTGTGGAAGGATGCCGGAGTTTTGCTGGAACGGGAAGATATCCATATTGAGACGGCCGACCCCGAGGATCTGACCGCCGAACCCCGCGGTTTTCCCAGTGCTGAGCAGGCGGTCGCTACGGTCTCCGCGGCGACTCCAGAAGCCACCCCGGAACAGTCCGCCGCCTCTGCCCGGGTCGCCCAGCAGGTGACCCAGGCGATTCTCAAAAATGCTGCCGAAGAGCAAAAGGAAGAGCATAATAAACCTTCTCTCGAACAGGAGATCAAACCGGCGGCGACCGGCCAATCCGTTGCAAAAGCGGAGCCGGCTGTAAAGGCTGTGGCTGCCCAAGCACCAGCCGCAGCGGTTGCGTATCGACTCCGCATTGGCGAGTTCATTGCTGCGGAACTGCCGCGGGTGCGGCGGCTGATCAGAGCGGCCGGGCTGCAACCCCAGCAGGCCGAAGGGGAGCCTCATTCCCAGTTCGTGATCCGCCTGGTGCTGGGAGATTTTTCCAGTCTCGGTCCGGCCAAGAGCGCGTTGGAGCAACTGGCTGGCAGCGGAGCGGACGGCTTTGTTCTGCCCCATGGCGTGGACGGCTACCGGGCCTATGCCGGGTCATTCTTTGATCGGGCTGGAGCCGAGCGGGAACAACAGCGGCTGGCAGCAAAAGGGCTGACCTTGAGCCTTGAAGAAACCCGGGTCAAATTGCCGACCACCCTGGTGACGGTTGGACCCTTCAGCGGGCAACAGGCCGCCCGCCAGGTTGTGACTGCCCTGGAAAAGAAGGGGCTTCGGCCAACCTTGCAGCAAGCACCGTCCACAACACAGTGAGCTGTCGGCGGACACGTGCCCTTTTGACCGGATAATCATCATTGTTCTTGCTGAAATGACAACAATTGTGAATGATAGCCCCATTGTGAACAGCTGTTTTGCTGAAGATCATTTTATTGCCAACCGGGACTGCAATGTTCCCGCGATAAATCGGGGTGGTCATGAAAATTGCGATTCTTGATGATTATCAGAATGTAGTCAAAGATCTTGCCTGCTACTCCTTGCTCCAGGGGCATACGCCGACGGTCTATTGTTCTGCCCCAGCTTCGCAGGCTGAATTGGTGCAGCGCTTGCGTGACCAGGACGCTCTTGTGCTGATCCGGGAGCGCACGACCATTGACGCGGCCCTGCTGGCGCAATTACCCAACCTGAAGCTGATCAGCCAGACCGGTAAGCTCAGTAACCATCTCGACCTGCAGGCCTGCACCGCCCATGGGGTCGCCGTGGCTGAAGGGGTTGGCTCGCCGGTGGCGCCGGCGGAATTGTGCTGGAGCCTGATCATGGCGGCCAGCCGGCATATCGTTCCCTATGTGCAGAATTGCAAACAGGGGCGCTGGCAGGATTCCGGCAGCCTGGGGCTGGGCCGGACCTTGCAAGGCTTGACCCTGGGAATCTGGGGCTACGGTAAGATTGGCCAGCGGATCGCCCGCTATGGCCAAGCCTTCGGAATGAATGTCCTGATCTGGGGGCGGGAGCCGTCCCGCCAGCGGGCGCTGGCGGATGGGTTTTCCATTGCCGCGAGCAAGGCTGAATTTTTTGCCACGGCCGATATCCTTTCCCTGCAGTTGCGCCTCAATGACCAGACCCGTGGCTGTGTGACCCTGGCCGACCTGGCGCAGATGAAACCGGATGCCTTGCTGGTCAATACCAGCCGGGCGGCGCTTATCAGTGACGGGGCGTTGTATCGAGCCCTGCAAAGCGGGCGTCCCGGTGCGGCGGCGCTGGATGTTTACGACCAGGAACCAGCCCGGCCGGACCAGGAACCGCTCCTGACTTTGCCCAATGTCCTCTGCTCCCCTCACCTGGGCTATGTGGAGCAGGGCAGTTACGAACTCTACTTTCAGGCGGCGTTTGCCAACCTGGTCAGTTTTGCCGCCGGGAATCCGCAAAATATTGCCAATCCGGAGGTCTTGGGTAACCGGTAAGGCTCTTCGCCCTTGCTGTGGCAGGTCAGGTCTTGAAGTATTTGCGTTCCGGTCGGCCGATGGTGCCGTATTCGAGATTAATGCGCAGAAAACCGGTGGAAATCAGGTACTCCAGGTATTTTCGTGCGGTGGTCCGGCTGGCGCCGATGCTGTGGCCGACTTCTTCGGCGCTTTGCCCCTGATCCGGGGTGGCGCTGAAACTTTCGATGACTTTTTCCAGGGTTAATGGGTCGATGCCCTTGGGGACATCCTGGCAAGGTTGTTGTTGCGTGTTGCCCTGGGCAGTACGAAAAAAGTGATCGACGGCTTCCTGATCCATGTCGTCAAGGGCGTTCAGCCGCGTCCAGTGTTGACGGTAGTTGCCGAGGGCCTCTTCAAAACGTTGAAAGAAGACCGGTTTGATCATGTAGTCGAATACGCCGCTGCGCAGGGCGCTATGGAGCAGTTTGACCTCTTTGGCGGCGGTGATCAGGATGACATCGCAATCGGCGTGGTTGCGGCGTAGCCGGGCCAAAAAATCCATGCCGTTGCCGTCGGGAAAATAGACATCCAGCAGGATCAGATCAGGCTCCAGAACCTTCACCATATCCGCGGCATCAGCCAGGCAGTTGACCACGCCGGTGACTGTGAAACCCTCAACCTTTTCGACAAACAGCTGATGCGCCTTGGCAACCTTGAGGTTGTCTTCAATGATCAGAACTTCAATCGTTTTCATTGTGCATGATTCCTTTTGGGAATTTCGATAATGAACAATGCTCCGCCCAGTTCGCTATGCTGTACGCTGATCCCCCCGTTCAGTACTTTGAGCGCATTCTTGACCAGATGTAAGCCATACCCCCTTTTTTCGCCGGATTTTGTTGAAACCCCCTTATGAAAGATGGTGCTTTTCAGCTGCTCGGCAACCCCCGGGCCGTTGTCTTCAATTTCGAAAATCAGGTCATTGCCGTAATCACTCATGAAAATCTTGACCACCGGGTGCCTGGCGTTGCCCTGGGCCGCCTCAAACGCGTTGTTGAGCAGGTTGCCAAGAATTGTGACCAGCTGGTGCCGGTTGATACTGTCGGGGATATCAACCATATGACTTTCCGGATCAATTGTAAAATCAACTTTCAATTCGAGGGCATGCATGTATTTGCCGATCAGAAAAGCTGACAAGGCCGGATCAGGGATGGATTCGGTCAGCTGGCGGATCAGAATGCGGTGTCCGCTGGTCTCCGTGGCGATGAAGTCAAGGACATCCTCATAGGTTTCCATCTGAATCATGCCGACAATGGCATGCAGGCGGTTGGTATATTCGTGGGTCTGGGCCCGCAGCATATCGGAGTAGGCCTGTACCTGGGATAATTCGCGCGCCATCAGGTCGACTTCATCACGGGGGCGCAGAGTCATGACAATGCCCTGGATGAGCCCTTCGAAGCGGATCGGCACGATATTGAAAATCATGGTGACCCCCTTGACCGGAAGCTCCTGGTTGACCAGCTGCTCCCCGGCGGTAAACACCGGAGAAAAATCGATATCGGCGAACTTACTGACAATGGATTGGCCGAGCAGGTCTTCGCCGAACTGATTGCGCGCGGTCTGGTTGAACAGGGTGATCGTTCCCCGGGCATCCGTGGCCACCAGCCCTTCGCGGATGGAGGCAATGATGGCTTCACGTTCCTGGAACAGGGAAGCGATCTCCTGGGGTTCCAGGCCCAATGTGGCGCGCTTGACCCCCCGGGCGATCAAAATGGCCGCGACCAGGCCGAGGGTAATGAAAACCCAGATGTAGAACAGCTCTTTTTCCAGATACCCTTTGGTCAGCAGACGGACGCTTTCAATCTGGTAGTTGACCGAGACCATGCCGACGATATCCAGGTCGTCGTTGAAAATCGGGGCGTTGCCGCTGATCAGCGCACCATGCTGGAGGCTGCTTTTGGAAACGTAGGGATGGCCGTAGCGCAAAACACGATTCAGGTTGGGAATCTCATAAAGGTGACCGATTTGCCGGCTGTCGCTGTTATAGATCTGCAGCGCATGGCTGTCGGTAATGATCAACCCGGTCGCCTCGGCCTCCAGCCGAATGGCATTGGCCAGCGAGGCTAATGTGTCGAGTTGATCCTGGTGGTTGACAATGCGCCGCAATTCCGGAATCAGGGCAACATGCTTGGCGGCCTGCAGGGCGCGCTTTTCAGTCTGCTGCTCGACAATCTCATAAATCATCCGCGAAAACAGAACGCCGAGGGAGATCATCTGGAAGACCACCAGGATCATGATCACCAGCGCCACCGAATCAAGCAACTTGCGGGGGACCAGGCGGCGTCTGAAAAATTGTCGCAGCGCGGTCATTTGGCTGCTCCGGTCCGTCCGCCAAAGAACCAGCTGAGCAGCAGCGGGACCAGGATTACCAGGAAGGTCAGCAGCCAGAGCGTCTGACAGATCGGTCCACGGTAGAGGATGTCGAGGCTGCCGCCGCTGATGGCCAGAGCTCGCCGTAAGGCGTTTTCCATCACTTCGCCCAGCACGAACCCGAGCAGCAGGGGAGGCAAGGGGTAATGCCAGCGCTCCAGCAGATAGGCGCAGCCACCCAGCAGCAGCATGATCAGCAGGGAGAGCGAGCTTTCATTGATGGAAAATACGCCGATGAAGGCCAGGACCATAAGCACCGGGCTGAACAACCAGTCCGGGATTTCCCTGACTCGCTGCAGCAGGCGCGCCAGCGGCCAGTAGAGTCCGAGCAGCAGCAGGTTGCCCAACCCCATGGACATGACCAGGGCCCAGATCAGGTCGGCGTGTTGGGTAAACAGGCCGGGACCGGGGGTAATATTATGCAGCAGCAGGGCGCCGAGCAAGATGGCGGCGGTCCCGCTGCCCGGGATCCCCAGCGCCAGCAGCGGAACCATGGCGCCACCCACGGCGGCGCTGTTGGCGGTTTCTTTGGCAACGACCGCTTTGAGCCTGCCCCGCAGGCGATCACGGTCACTGGCGAACAAGGTTGTTTCGATCTTCAGGCTCAGTTTACTGGCCAGAATCGCACCACCGCCCGGCAATACCCCAATAATAAATCCGAATACCGCGGACCGCAGCATGGCCCAACGACAGGCGAGCAGGGAGACCCGGTTCAGGCGCAGATGTTCCGTCTTGGCTTGCGGTTTTGGTGGTTGCTGGCTGGCTTCAAGCAGTTCGAACAGCTTGCTGATGACAAACAGGCCGACGACCACCGTGGTGAATTCAATGCCATCAAAAATTTGTGGAATGTTCATGGTAAAGCGCAGGATGCCAGTCGTCGAATCGATGCCGATGGTTGCCATCATGATTCCCAGCACGGTACTGATGATGGTGCGAAAAGGATAGCTTCCCGCTCTGATCGACAACGAGGCGAAGGCGAATATCACCAACACGAAATATTCGGCGGGACCGAAGCGCAGGGCCACCTGTTTGATCAAGATGATCGACAGGATCATGCCGATATTGGCGGTCATCCCGCCGAAAAAAGAGCCAATCCCGGAGAGGGTCTGGGCTGTGGCCAGATGTTTCTGCTCGGCAGGTGTTTCCGTAGCGGACGCAGTTTCTCCCTGCCAGCCGAATTCGGCGGCATAGTAAACGGTCAGGAGTAGGATCAGGGTTGATTCAATCGGCAGGGAAAAAGCGTAAGTCAGCGGCAGCAACAGCGCGACCCCATGAATGGCATGAAGGCCGCGCATTGAACCGAGCAAGGCCCCTAGCAATACACCCAGGCAAATCATAGCCAGGTTCAAGGCGGAAAAAGCCAATTGCCAGCCGTGGCCGAGTTCGGTCCAGAACTCCATCTCAGTTGCCGCCGTAATTGAAAATTGACCCCAGCGGCAGCGGGGCATCGAGCAGGAAGTTGAAGACTCCGTAACAGATGACGGAGAGTATCAGGGCGGTCATGAGCCCCTGCATCCAGGAACAGTAAAACAGGCGTGAGGCCAGATAAAGGCTGATGGTTGTCGAGAGCAGAAAGCCCAGGGGGAGCCAGGTTAATTGATAAAAGACCAGGGTTGCGGCCAGCCACAGGAAGCGCTTCCAGGTGGTTGCCCGGGGCAGGTCGATGGGCTGCGGATGAATGATCAACAGGATCGCAAGGATGATCAGCAGGATCGCCAGAAACAGCGGAACCGGAGCCGGCCCCAGGGGGTCATAGCTGAATGGAACCTTAAGCACGCGGGCCGAAGCCCCGTAGACCAGACCGAGCAGGAGCAGCACGAGGGAAAAAAGCCGATCACTCATTTGATCAGACCAATACCCGTGGCCAGTTCTTTTTGCTTGTTCACAGATTTTTCCACAAAGGTGGTGAATTCCTGACCGAGCACCACAAAGGGGTACAGGCCAAGCTTGATCCGTTCCTGCTCAAATTCGGGGCTTTTGACCATTCGCCTGAAGGTGTTGATCCACCATTGGTAGCTTTCTTCACTGACCTGCGGCCCCATGTAAAATCCGCGCCAGATGGTCCATTCAACCAGATAACCCTGCTCTCTGGCGGTCGGGACATCCGCGAACCCTTCCGGCAGGCGGTGCTCGGACAACACCGCGAGGACCTTGATTTTCCCGTTCTGCAAAGTGCTTTTCAACTCCGCAGCGTCGCCCGGAAAGACGTCGATATAGCCGTTCAGCAGCGCTTCAATGGCATCCTTGGGTCCTTCAAAGCCGACGTAGCGTATCTGGGTCGGTTTGATACCGGCTTCCTGAGCGAGGAGTGCGGTTTTCATCCAGTCCTGGCTGCCGATGGAGCCACTGCCGCCAATGTTGATACTGCAAGAAGGTTGGCGAAGAGCATTGACCAAGTCGTTGAGAGAATTCCAAGGGGCATCCCGCCGTACGGCAATGACCCCGAAATCTGCGGCAACGGCGCCCAGCCAGCGCACGGAGTTGACATCGTAATGACCGAATTTTTGGGTGGCGATATTCAGGGCAGATCCTGAACTGGTGGCGACAATCAGCTGCGGATCATTGTTGCGTACGCCAATAACATGGTTGTACGCCACGGCGCCAATGCCACCGGTTTTGTATTTAATCTGCATCGGGGTATCAATGAGTCGGGCCGCAAGCAGCGAATTGGCGACCAGCTGACAGCTAATGTCCATCCCACCGCCGGCCTTGGCCGCGACCAGGCATTCAGGATGGTCTGCTTCAAAGGCCCAAAGCCGCTGATCCAGTGGCTGTCCGGCCAGCAGAAATACGATGAAAAGCAACAGTTTTTTCATGTTTATCCCGACTGCTTTCAAAAAGAACAAAAATAACATTAAAAACAGAAAAAACCTTTAGTTCCATAACGTTTACAGAATACTAGCACCTGAGTATTTATAAAACAACAATTGAAAATCCGCCCTTGAATGAGAGGAAATCAGGCCCACGGAAGGGTCGTTGTAGCCGGGGCAGATCCTTTTGTCGATTCGTTTACCAGCGGCATCAACAATGCTGATGTTGTCGTTTACCACGCCTGCGGGCAAAACTCATTTTCGTTACGAGGAGGTAAGTTTATGAAGTTGGTTAAGGTTGTGGCATGTTTGTTTCTCGCTCTTGGTCTGGCGTTGCCGGTGTCGGCAGCGAGCATCGAAAAACCGGAGTGTATTGCACCGGCCAAACCTGGCGGTGGTTTCGATTTAACCTGTCGTGTGGCCCAGATCGGTCTGAAAGATCAACTGCCGAATTTGATGCAGGTCACCTTCATGCCCGGTGGTATCGGTGCGGTTGCCTTCAATCTGTTCAACACCACCCGGACTGACGATCCCAATGCCATCGTCGCCTTCTCCTCTGGCTCCCTGCTCAATATCGCGACCGGCAAATTCGGCAAATGGACTGCTGACGATGTGCGCTTCCTCGCCGCTGCTGGTGCCGATTTCGGTGCGATCGTGGTGAAAGGGGACAGCAAATACCAGACTCTTGACGACGTTATGGCAGAGTTCAAAAAGACCGAATCCGCAATGACCATCGGTGCCGGTGGCTCGGTCGGCAGCCAGGACTGGATGAAGGCCGCCTTGCTGCTGAAATCGATCGGCAAGGATCCGCGGAAAATGCGTTATGTCGCCTATGATGGCGGCGGCGATGCCATTGCCGGACTGCTTGGCGGCAGCATTCAGCTGTATACCGGTGATGTCGGCGAAATGGTTTCCCACCTGGGAACCGGTGACATGAGAATTCTTGCTGTCATGTCCAGCGAGCGGCTGCCCGCTCCTTTCGATCAGATCCCGACCACAAAAGAGCTGGGCTACGATGCGGAATGGACCATCATGCGCGGTTACTACATGGGCAAAAATGTCTCCGACGAAGCTTATAACGCTTGGGCCGATATTTTCAAGGCCGCTTACAAAACTGAAGAATTTGCCAAGATTCAGAAAGATAAAGGCCTGCTGCCTTTCAACATGGCTGGCGAAGAGTTTGACAAAGAAGTGAAACGCCGGGTCGAAAAAATGCGCGGTGTTGCCAGGGAAGCTGGTCTGATCAAATAACCACCCACCATCATATGGCACCGGTTTAGCTCAGCCGGTGCCATTTTTGGAGAATGAAATTCATGGCTGATAGAATTTTTGGAACCATTGTTTTGCTGGTTGCCGTTGTCTACGGAGTAGTCGCCTTTACAGTGATCAAAGCACCTTTTCAGTACGATCCCCTTGGCCCGGAAAGCTGGCCGCGGATTCTGGCGGTCTGCGCCGTACTGTGCAGTCTTTATGTCTTGATCCGGCCGGACGAGTTGAAGTTTGGTGTGGCTGGCCGGGTTCTGACCCGGATCGGGATTGTTGTTGTCCTGCTGATCGCCTATGCCCACTTTTATGAGCCCGCCGGGTTCATTATTGCGACAGCTATTTTTTGCGGGATCTTTTCGCGGCTGTTCAGCGCCACCTACAAAGAATCGATCCTGTTCGGGATCGCTACCGGTGTGCTGGGCTATATCGTTTGCGCGCTGCTGCTTGATTTGAATCTGCCAAAAGGCCTTCTGGCAGCGATTTTGTGAGGTTTCTATGTTTGATGTTTTCTCGAATCTGTCGCAGGGCTTTGCCGTTGCCCTGCAACCGGCAAACTTTCTGTATGTGGTCATCGGTTGTCTGTCGGGAACGCTGATCGGGGCCTTGCCCGGAATCGGGCCGATCAACGGGGTCGCAATTTTGCTGCCGATCGCTTTCAGTGCCGGTTTGCCGCCCGAGTCCGCGTTGATACTGCTGGCGGGGATCTACTACGGAGCCGAATACGGCGGCCGGATTTCCTCTATTCTGCTCAATGTGCCGGGCGATGCCGGGGCGGTGTTCACCACTCTCGACGGTAACCCCATGGCCAAAAAGGGCGAAGCCGGACGGGCCTTGTCGTTATCCGCGGTGGCGTCGTTTATCGGCGGTACTATTGCTGTCATTCTGATGTCACTGTTCGGTCCCTTGCTGGCTTCGGTCGCGATCAAGTTCAACCCGTCCGATTATGTGGCGCTGATGGTCTTCGCTTTTACCTGCCTCTCCTCCCTGGTCGGGAAAAACCCGGTTAAAACCCTGCTCGGGGCGATCATGGGCTTTATGATCACCACCATCGGGATTGATGCCAATACCGGGGTGCCACGTTTCACCTTTGATATTCCGGACCTGCTTTCCGGGATCGATTTCCTGATCATCGTCATCGGTCTGTTCGGGATGGCGGAACTGATCAGTCTGGTCGAGCAGCAGGTGACTGGCAAATTGGAAGTGCTGCCCATCGGCAAGAGCTTCGTGTCCTGGCAGGATTTGATGAAAGTCAAGTGGACGATTTTGCGCAGTTCGTTGATCGGCTTCTTCATCGGCGTGTTGCCGGGAACCGGGGCCTCGGTCGCTTCGGCTGTGACCTATGGGACGGAAAAGCGTCTGGCCGGTGAAAGCGGCAAGAATTTCGGCAGCGGCGATGTTCGCGGCCTGGCGGCTCCGGAAGCGGCCAACAACGCTTCGGCCGGCGGTGCGATGGTGCCGATGTTGACCATGGGGATTCCCGGCTCAGGAACCACCGCAATTCTGCTGGGCGCATTGTTGCTGTTCAATGTCACTCCGGGTCCGCTGATGTTCCAGAACCGGCCGGAAATCGCCTGGGGATTGATCGCCTCCATGTATATTGGCAATATCGCCCTGCTGGTGATCAACCTGCCGCTGGTCGGAATTTTCGCCAGGCTGTTGACTATCCCGCAGAAATTTCTGACCCCGCTGATCGCTGTGCTGGCTTTTGTCGGCATCTATTCCGTGGTCAGCAATCCCTTTGACCTGTACATGATCATCGGTCTGGGAGTCTTCGGCTGGTTGCTGCGCAAACTGCAGTTCTCCCTTGCCCCGGTTATTTTAGGCGTGGTGCTCGGTAACATTTTCGAGGACAACCTGCGCCGGGCCCTGTCTATTTCGGGTGGAGACTGGTCGATTCTGTTTGAATCGGGAAGCAGTCTCTTTTTGTACTTCCTGGCTATTCTGATCGTTTTTGCCCCCATGCTGCTGGGGCGGATCATGAACAAAAAAACGGCCTGATTTTTACCGGTTGTTTTCGATCCCGGCGCGGGTGATTCCGCGTCGGGATCAGACGATGAATTCAGCTTTTTCCTGTCCGTTCCCTCTCGCTCCTATGCAGCTGAAAATAGCTTTTCCCCGGTTTGGCAACTGGCCGACCGTTTTACTCCCCCTCTTCTCATTATGGAGATGTCTTATGACCGAGCAACAACAAAGTTGGGCAACTGCTGACCTTTATGATGAGTATGAAGACCGCCTCCAGGTCGGTGAGCCGTTGTTCACCCACTATGGCGGACAGAATTATTTTTGTGGTCCAATCGCGACCATCAAATGCTTTGAAGACAATTCCACGGTCAGTGAATTGCTGGGTACCCCTGGCAATGGGCAGATCCTGGTGGTCGATGCTGGCGGCTCCAGGCGCTGTGCCATGCTCGGTGACCGGCTGGCGCAAAAGGCGGTCGATAACGGCTGGGCCGGGGTTGTCATGTATGGCTGTATCCGGGATTCCGCGGAAATCGGGCAAATGCCCCTCGGCGTGCTGGCCCTGGCTACGATACCCCGCAAAAGCATTAAAAAAGGGATCGGTGAAAGCGGTATCCCAGTCAGTTTCTCCGGAGTCATGTTTCGGCCCGGCGCCTGGTTGTATGCCGATCCAGACGGTTTGGTTGTTGCCGACGAGCGAATTTCCTGATTCTTTGCGGTTGACTCTCCTGTCGGATCGGCCCGGCGCTGCCGGAAAGCCTTGAAGCGATAGCCCTTGACCTGTAGAATGACTTGGCGTATCACAGGGATTCTTGACAAAATAACCCGGTGGAGGACGTTTTTGTCAGTTCACCAACGCCCCTGGTAACCTTTGCATTATTGCGATTGACGTCATGATCTATCTCTTTGACCTGCTGCAACAGATGGCGATTTTCCTGCTTATTGCCTACCTGTTCAGTAAGTCCCCGGCATTCAAACCGCTGGCCAGCGATACCCTGTTGGTCAAACATAAACTCTTTCTGTTCATTATCTTTTCCGGGTTCGCAACGCTGGGCAGTTACGTCGGGCTGCCCATTCATGATGCCGTTTTCAATGCCGGCGCCATCGGTAACGTGATTGCCGGACTCATCGGCGGACCGCTGATCGGCTTTGCAGTCGGTGCGGTCAGCGGACTGTTTTCCGTATTCTTCGGGCAGTTGACCCTGGTTGCGGTCGCTCAGGGACTATCCGCGGCCGCACAAGGCCTGCTCGGCGGCATGGTTCATCTGTACCTGCAGCGGAAAAATCAGTCCGAGCAACTGTTTTACCCGAGTGTGGCTCTCCTGACCGCTTTGGGCGGAGCGATTCTGCAGCTTGCGGTGTTGAGGATCCTGGTCAGCCCGACCGCAGCAGCCTGGCCGATGATCCACAGCTATGCGTTTCCGATGATCGTGGCCAATGCCTTGGGCGCGGCCCTGTTCATGACCATGATGCGCGACCAGAAGACCATGCTCGACAAGGTTGGGGCGATGTTTTCCGCCAAAGCGTTGAACATTGCCGAGCGTAGTCTGGGGATTCTCAGTAAGGGGTTTAATCAGGAAACCGCCGGAAAACTGGCGGAAATCATCTACGATGAAACCGGCGTCGGGGCGGTCGGCATCAGCGACCGCGAGACCACCTTGGCCTTTGTCGGCGAAGGGGCGGATCATCATCGTCCTGGACTGACCATCGCGTCGCCGCAGACCCGGGAAGCGATCCGCGACAATAAGGTTATTTACTCCGATGGAGTGAAGGAAAAATTTTCCTGCGCGCTGCGCGAAGACTGTCCGCTGGGGTCGGCGTTGATCGTGCCGTTACGGGCGGATAACGAGGTTGTCGGCACCATCAAACTCTACGAACCCAAGCACAAGTTGTTCCTGAACCTGAACAAGACCCTCGGTGAAGGGATCGCCCGCCTGCTTTCCGAGCAACTGCTGCGGGATCGCTATGAAAATCAGAAAAACCTGCTGGTCAAATCGGAGTTGAAGCTGATTCAGGCCCAGGTCAACCCTCACTTTCTGTTCAATGCACTGAATACCATTGTGGCGGTGGTGCGCAAGGACCCGGACCAGGCCCGCAGCCTGTTGCTCCATCTGTCCAATTATTTTCGTAAAAACCTCAAACGTTCGAGCGATCTGGCGACCCTGGAAGAAGAGCTGGATCATGTCAACTCGTACCTGGTCATCCAGAAGGCGCGCTTTGGCGAGAAGCTCATCATCGAGCAGGATATTGATGCCAAATTGCTGAAGACAAAAGTGCCGACCTTTACATTGCAGCCGATCGTCGAAAATGCTATCAAACATGGAATTTCCAATATGCTGAATGCCGGTAAAGTCAGGATCACCGCCCGCCGCGAGGAAGGGCGCATCTTCATCGAGGTGATTGATGACGCCGGCGCTTACTGTGAAAAAATCCGGACCGACGGTCTGGGGATGAATATTGTGGACAAGCGGATCAAGAATCTTTACGGGAGTCAGTTCGGGACGGAAATCGCTTGCGTCCCTGACGAAATGACCAAGGTTTCCTTGATTCTGCCCGACAAAAACGGAGTAGTGAAATGATCAGGGTACTGATTGTCGATGATGAGTTTCATGCGCGGGAAGAATTGTCTGTTCTCCTTGAGGACATCGGCGGTGTTGAAATAGTCGGAAGTTGTGAAAATGCGATGGAAGCGATCAGGATGGTGAACCATGAACATCCTGATGTGCTGTTTCTGGATATCAAGATGCCGGTTCTGGACGGGTTCGATCTGCTCGGGATGATTGAAGAGGAGATCATGCCCTATGTGGTGTTTGTCACCGCCTTTGATGAATATGCTCTGAAATCCTTTGAAGAAAAGACCCTTGATTATCTGTTGAAGCCGGTCGATCCTGAGCATCTGTCCCGCGCCATGCAGAAAATCCGTGCTGCCGTCGCGGCCAAGGAAGCTCCCAATTACCAAATGGCCCAGCTCAACCGGATTCCCTGTACCAGCGGCCATAAGATCAAGTTGATCGATCCGCAGGCGGTCGAGTACGTACACTCCGATATCAGCGGCGTTCATGTCTACACCGCGGAAGGAGGCTTCTTTACCGAATTGACCTTGAAAGTTCTGGAAGGCCGCGCCGGATATCTGCGCTGTCACAAACAGTATCTGGTCAACCCCTGTTTTGTTGACGAGATCGTGACCCAGGAAAACGGCCTCGCCGAAGTCCGGACCCACAGTGGTTACGCGCTGCCGGTCAGTCGTCGCTACCTGCGCAAATTGAAAGACGCTTTCAGCCTTTAGTGGGTTTTTGGCAGTGCTGCGACCCGCCAAAAAAAGACCTGTATTTTCACTAGTTGCGGACTGCTCCCCAGGGCGGTCCGGCCGACGGGGCAAGGCTGATCGAAGACGTTTGGCAATGGCTCTTCGAATGTCGAAGGGCTATTGTTGATGCGGATTTAAACCGGTTTTTCGTGTTCCCGCTTATCCATCCTTTCCGACCGCTTACCTGATGAATCCTGCCGTTTGTTGCTAAGGTACTTTTTACCTCTCTCTATTTCTCCTATTCTGACGGCGAAACATTCAAAGTTGATTAACCCAAGACACAAAAAAGGAGATTGAGAAATGGGTGAAGCAGCACTGTCTTACTGGTTGGAAGAGTTTGTCAACCCGTCCCCGCAACCGGCCGACTCCGATCTTGATTACACCGCTTTGCTTGCCGGCGAAACTGACGACGACTGGAAATACGGATCTGACTGATCCGGTAGCTCGGTATGACCAGTGCCGGTTGTTGACTTGGGCCCGACCAGATCTTGAGCGTTGGGCCTTTGTCGTATCTGGCGAATAATTTTTTAAATGATCGAGGGAGAGATGCTATGTCGGTAAGAATCGTAATAGTACGTCATGTGCCGCAGGATAAAGCTGCGGAATTGAGGCCGTTATTGTTGGAGATGAGGGCCCTGGCCAATGCCCAGCCCGGCTATGTATCGGGGGAAACGCTGGTTAATTATGATGACCCGAGCGAATACCTGGTGCTGAGTACCTGGCAGACCCTGAAGGACTGGAATGTCTGGCTGGCCGATGAGCGGCGCCAAAAACTCCAGACTGAGGTTGATAAGATTACCGGTTCGGAAACGCTCTATTCAGTCTATTACAACGGCTGATAACGTTATTTAAATTTTTGCTATTAACTTTGATGATTAAGGGATGTCGCTGATGATGGAAGCGAAAATGAATGCGCTGTTGGAGAAACGGCAGAAAGCTCTCTCCGGGGGCGGGATCGAGAAAATTAAGAAACGCCATGACCAAGGGCTACTGACTGCCCGTGAGCGTATCGAACTGCTGGTTGACGAAGGCAGTTTCGAAGAATTCGATATGTTCAAGGGGCACCGTTGTCACCATTTCGGGATGGAGAAGATGGAAACCCTCGGCGACGGTGTCGTCACCGGCTACGGAACCATCGCCGGCCGTCTGGTTTACCTGTTTTCCATGGATTTCACCGTGCTGGGCGGATCACTGTCGGAAACCTTTGCCGAGAAGATCTGCAAAATCATGGACATGGCGGTCAAAAACGGTGCGCCGGTGATCGGCCTCAATGACTCGGGTGGTGCGCGGATTCAGGAGGGGATCGAAAGTCTGGCCGGCTATTCGGATATTTTCCTGCGTAATGTCACCAGCTCCGGGGTGGTTCCCCAGCTGTCCGGGATCTTCGGTCCCTGTGCCGGCGGTTCCGTCTATTCTCCGGCGTTGACCGACTTCACCGTGATGGTGCGGAACAACAGTTACATGTTCCTGACCGGTCCCAAGGTGGTCAAAGCGGTGACCCATGAAGATGTCGATGTCGAAACCCTTGGTGGTGCCAGTGTGCATACCACCAAAAGCGGCGTCGCCCACCTGGCCGCCGACAACGAAGAACAGGCAATCAGCCAGTTGCGGGAACTGTTCTCCTATATTCCGCAAAACAACATGGAAGCCCCGCCGCGTCTGGATACCAACGATTCTGTCAATCGCGAGGAGATGGGCCTGTGCAACCTGCTGCCGGAGAACCCGAATCATCCCTACGACATCAAGCAGCTGATTGCCGCTACCGTTGACGACGGGAAATTCCTCGAGATCCAGCCCGACTATGCACCCAATATCGTGATCGGCTTTGCCCGCTACGGCGGTCAGTCGGTCGGCATTGTCGCCAATCAGCCCCTTCATCTCGCCGGGGTGCTGGATAACGATGCTTCGGTCAAGGCTGCCCGCTTCGTCCGTTTCTGCGACGCCTTCAATATTCCGCTGGTCACCTTTGTCGACGTGCCCGGGTTCCTGCCCGGAACGACCCAGGAGTACGGCGGGATCATCCGTAACGGCGCCAAGCTGTTGTACGCTTTTGCCGAAGCGACCGTACCGAAAGTCACGGTCACTGTGCGTAAAGCTTACGGCGGCGCTTATTGCGTCATGAGTTCCAAGCACCTGCGGGGTGACATCAACTACGCCTGGCCGACTGCTGAGATCGCGGTGATGGGGGCCAAGGGCGCAGCAGAGATTCTGTTTGCCCGGGAGGTCAAAGAGAATCCAGACAAAGCGAAGGAAATTCTCGAAAAACGCATTGCCGAGTACTCAGACAAGTTTGCCAATCCCTATGAAGCGGCCAAGCGTGGTTATGTGGATGCGGTCATTCTGCCGCAGCGTACCCGTTTCCGGATCTGTAACGCCCTGGTCATGCTGGAGGGCAAGCAGGATAGTAACCCGCGCAAGAAGCACGGCAATATTCCCCTTTAACCGATATGATTGCTGAGACGAACGGATATTAGATATGAACTTTGGCTGGCATAATGTGGTTGCAGGTCATGGGGTCGGTCTCATGATCACCGGGATGTTGATTGTTTTTTGTGGATTGTTGCTGATCAGCGGCATCATTGTCGTTCTGGGGGCTTTGAACGGCAAGAGTGCCAAACCGAAGGCTGTTGCAGCTGTCACTGCGGCCGATCGGGAACCGACCAGGGAAGAGCTGATTGCTGTCGCTGGGCTGGTTGTGCATCTTGAATCGGAACGCAGCCTGGGGGAATGGACCCAATTAACTATACCGCGACAGAACCGGGTCGGATCGATCTGGGCTTCTGCAGGGAAAATGCGCTCGCTGTCTGAGGGAGGCTCTCATGCGTAAATATAAATTGAAGTTGAATGATAAAGATTTTGAAGTGCAATTGAACAGCCTGAGTGCTGAAGAAGCCTTGTTGGAAATCAACGGCAAGGAATATACCGTTTCCATCGACTCGATTGCCGAGGTGTTGCCGGAAGGAGCGGATGCCATTCTGGCCCCGGTGGTGAGCGCTGCGCCGCTGGCCTCAGGTAGACCCAAAGGACCGGTCGCCGCCAGCGACGGTTCGGTGCTGGCCCCGATTCCGGGGTCCATCATGCAGGTCTATGTCAAGGTCGGCGATACGGTCAAGGTCGGTCAGGCCCTGTTCAAAATGGAAGCCATGAAGATGGAAAATGAAATCAACGCTCGCGCTGAAGGCAAAATCACCGCCGTGAATATCAAGGTTGGTGACAGTGTCAATCAGGGCGATGAGTTGATGACCATCGAATGAGCGGCCTGTTCCGGTTTGCGGAAGAGGTCATAATTTTCATGATTTCCACCAGAGAGCGTTAAAAATGGGCATGCTAACTGATTTTTTGATGAGTACCGGTTTTGTCGGGGTCGCCTGGCAAAACGTGGTGATGATACTTTTTGGTTGTCTTTTCATTTACCTGGCTATTAACAAGGGTTTTGAGCCGTTGCTGCTGCTGCCGATCGGTTTCGGCCTGATCGTCGGCAATATTCCCATCCCGGAAAGTATGTCGGGCGGGGAAGAGGGGATGTTCTTTGTCAACATTTACCAGGGGGTCAAGCAGGGCATCTATCCGCCGCTGATTTTCCTCGGTGTCGGGGCAATGACCGATTTTACCCCCATGCTCAGTAACCCCAAGCTGGTGCTGCTCGGCGCTGCGGCGCAGTTCGGCATCTTTACCACCCTGATCGGTGCTTTGTTCATCGGCTTTACCCCGCAGCAGGCCGGCGCTATCGGCATTATCGGCGGGGCTGACGGTCCGACGGCGATCTTCCTGTCGTCGATGCTGGCACCTGAGTTGCTTGGCTCCATCGCTATTGCCGCCTATTCCTATATGTCATTGGTGCCGGTGATCCAGCCGCCGATCATGCGGCTGCTGACCAGCAAGGAGGAACGGCTGATCCGCATGGAGGTCTCCCGGCAGGTCAGCAAAAGGGAAAAGATCATTTTCCCCATCGTCGGTTTTCTGGTCTGTACCCTGATCGCCCCCGGCTCAATGGTGTTGATAGGCTGCCTGTTCTTCGGTAATATTCTCAAAGAAAGCATGGTGACCGAACGTCTGGCCAATACCGCCCGCAACGCCATGATCGATATCCTGACGATCCTGCTGGGCTTTTCCATCGGGGCCAATACGCTGGCGGTCAATTTCCTGACCCCGCAATCCATCGGTATTTTTGTGATGGGGGCGACCGCCTTTGCTCTGGCCACCGCTTCCGGGGTATTGTTTGCGAAGTTTCTCAACCTGTTTAGCAAGAAAAAGATCAATCCGCTGGTCGGTGCCGCCGGCGTTTCCGCCGTGCCGAACTCGGCCCGCGTGGTCAACAAGGTCGGGTTGGAAGCTGATCCGACCAACTACCTGCTGATGCATGCGATGGCTCCCAATGTCGCCGGAGTGGTCGGTTCGGCTATCGCGGCCGGTGTCCTCCTCTCAGTACTTGGACATTAACTGAATTAAGTTGCAGGGTTTACGCATATGGTCGTCAGGTTGATTAATAAATTTGATCAACGCAAAGCGCAAGAGCTTATTGAATCGAATGGTTTCAAATACGAAGAGACATTCGACGCGCTGTTCGGAGTTTTCGAAAATGGTGAACTGGTCGCCACAGCGGCCAGGGATCACAATGTTTTTAAAATGATCTGTATCCGTGACAGCCATCAGGGGGGCGGCCTTCTTGGTGAGCTGATCACGGAACTGATCAACAGTTGTGCCTATTCAAACATCGAAAACTTTTTTGTTTTTACCAAGCCGGATCGCTGCCTGTCCTTTCAGCATCTGAACTTCACACCGCTGGTTAAACATCCCAAACTGTGTCTGCTGGAATATGGCCATGGCTTGCAGAAATACTTGGCCGACTGTCAGGCGCTGGTCAAGCCGGGCCGCAACGGTGCTGTTGTGGTCAACTGCAATCCGTTTACCCGTGGCCATCAGTACCTGATCGAACAGGCCGCCGCCCGGGTCGATCAGCTGTATGTGTTCGTGGTTCGGGAGGACCGGTCCATTTTCCCTTTCGAGGTGCGTTACCGGCTGACCAGGGAAGGGACGGCCCATATCCCCAACGTGACAGTTCTGGATACCTCCGACTATGCGATCAGTCAGGTGACCTTTCCCGGCTACTTCCTCAAGCGGGACGATGACCAGCAGCTGATTCAGATGGAAGTTGACTTGGAGCTGTTCGGGAGGCATATTGCGCCTTTTTTCAACATCGAAAAACGCTTCATCGGGACCGAACCCTACTGTCGGACGACGCGTATTTACAGTGAGACTATGCATAAGGTTTTAGCCCTGTATAATGTTGAGACAGTGCAGTTGGACCGGGTTGCGCGGGGTGACCAGCCGATCAGCGCGTTCCGGGTGCGCGAGGCCCTGAAAAGTGAAGCTTTTGAGACGTTGAAAGAGCTTGTGCCTGCAACGACGCTGAATTTTCTCCGTTCGGTCCAGGCGCGGGAGCTATTGCAAACATTGAAGAATTACCAGAGGAGACATTGATGGAGATCGCACGAAAAGCTCAGGCAGGGACAATGCAGTCGAGTGACCTGATGGTTTTTTTAGAGCCTGCTGATGACCTGCGCATAGAAATAGATTCAACGGTAAAAAAACAGTTTGAGCACCTGATCAAACGTCAGGTCGAAAAAGTTCTGGCCGACTTGTCAGTGACCGGTGGGCATATCAAGATCAGTGACCGGGGCGCCCTCGATTACGCGATTGCCGCCCGCCTGGAAACGGCGATCAGAAGAGCCAGCAGCCAGGAAGGGGCCTGAACATGAACGGAGTCTGGTGTAAAACCTGGGAGCAGGGTCGCCGCTTTATTATCAAGATCGAGCCGGGACAGAAGATCGTCGAGCGGCTGATTCTGTTTGCCGAGCAGGAAGAGGTGAAAAACGGAGTGATCGTGTCTGCGGTCGGGTCGGTGGTCAACGCCCATTTCCGCGGGATCAAGTCCGGCGCCAAACGGCCGATTACCGAGCCGCGCATGCGCCAGCATCATATCGAAGGGCCGCTGGAACTGCTGGATCTGGAAGGCAACCTGATTTCCAGCGACAATGGCAAGGTGGACTGTCATGCCCATATTATGCTCGGCAAAAGCTCCGGGGAGGTGATCGGCGGACATCTGTTTGATGCGGAAGTCTTTGCCAGTTGCGAAATTCTGTTTACCGAGATGATCATCGATGGGATCGAGCGGCATATTTCGAAGACATCCGGAACCCCGACCATTTACATTGAGGAGGAATGATTGCCATGGCTGATTTTGAATTAATGAGATCGCTGTTGTATGTGCCAGGCAACATGCCTTCCATGCTGCAGAACGTGCCGATGTTCCAGAGCGACTGTGTCATGATCGATTTGGAAGATTCGGTGCCTTATAGTGAGAAGGACGCCGCGAGGGTCCTGGTCAAAAACTTCCTGGAGACCTACCAGAACCACAACCGGAAGATCCTGGTGCGGATCAACAGTCTCAAAACCAAGTGGTGGAAGCAGGATCTCGATGCCATCCTGCCGGCCATGACCGACGGTATTCGCCTGCCCGAAGCTGACAAGCCGGAATATGTCGAGCAGCTTGACACCATTTTGACCGAGTATGAGGAGGAACTGGGGCTACCCATCGGGCACTTCAAAATCCTGCCCTCCATCGAAACGGCCGAAGGGGTCATCAACTGTATCAAGACCGCCAAGAGTTCATCGCGGCTCCTCGGGCTGGCTTTCGGTGCCGAGGATTATACCGCCAGCCTGGAGATTGAAAGAACCAAAGGCGGCGAGGAACTGTTCGCCGCGCGGACCCGGATCGTCTGGGCCTGCAAGGCCGCCGGTATTCAGGCCATTGACACCATCTTTCCGGATGCCACGGATATGGATGCGCTGCGCAAGGAGACCGAGTTGATCAAGGTCCTCGGCTTCAGCGGGAAATCGCTGGTCAATCCCCGCCAGATCGAAGTTGTCCACGAAGTCTTTGTTCCCAAGCAGGAGCAGATCGACTACGCACTGCAGGTGATCGATGCCATTCAGCGCGCCCGGGAAATGGGGACCGGGGTTATCTCGCTGGCCGGCAAGATGATCGACGCGCCGGTGGTTATTCGTGCCGTCAAGACTTTGAAAACTGCCCAGGCGCACGGTCTGGTTGATATTGAATTGGATGAAGAGGTGATCTATGGCCGTAAATAGTTTGGGACGTCAGCTCCCGGAGTCCTTTGCCGGGAAAACAGTTGTCCCGTATCAGGACCCCTTCAGTTATAAGAAAACCTCCGACCATGCCAGTCGACCGCTGCGGCGGGTCAACCCGGGGGACAAGAAGCTGCTCGGGAGTCTGCGTGAAGCCATTGAGGCCTCCGGTCTGAAAAGCGGCCAATGCATTGCGACCCACCATCACTTGCGCAACGGTGACGCATTGCTGAATATGGTGGTCAAAGAGATCGACGCTATGGGCATTCGGGATATCACCATCGCTTCAAGCTCGGTTCACCCGGTGCATGCGGAGCTGATTCCTTACATCCAAAAAGGTGTCATTACCGCCATTGAAACCGGTGTTAACGGTCTCATCGGCGAAATGGCTTCCAAAGGGGAGTTGCATTGCCCGATTACCGTACGTACCCATGGCGGCCGGGCCCGCTCGGTGATCTCCGGGGATGTGACCGTCGATGTCGCCTTTATCGCGGCTCCGACCTGTGACGAGTTCGGCAATATGAACGGGTACTTCGGGCCCTCGGCCTGCGGCAGTCTGGGCTATGCCCATACCGATGCCCAGTACGCCAAGCATGTGGTTGCCGTCACCGACAACCTCCAGCCTTATCCGGTGGTGCCGGTATCGATTCCCATGTCCCTGGTCGATCATGTCGTGGTCGTCGATTCCCTGGGCGATCCCAATAAGATCGTTTCAACCACCACCCGAATCACCCGTGATCCGGTCGGCCTGCAGATTGCTAAATATGCGTCCCAGGTGATTGAGGCCTCCGGGCTGCTGAAAGACGGTTTTGCCTTCCAGACCGGCTCCGGGGGGATCTCCCTGGCGGTGGCGGATCGGGTCAAACAACTGATGAGTGCCGGGCAGATCAAGGGCAGCTTCGGCTGCGGCGGGATTACCGGTTATTTCGTCGATATGCTCGAACAGGGGCTGTTCCGTGCGTTGTTCGATGTCCAGTGTTTCGATCTGAAAGCGGTCGCTTCCATCGGGCGTAATCCAAATCACCTGGAGATGAGCGCGGACCTGTATGCCAATCCCTATAATGCCGGCGCGGTCGTCAATATGCTCGACTGCGTTATCCTGGGAGCCACTGAGGTTGACGTAGACTTCAACGTTAATGTCAATACCGAGTCAAACGGCTACCTGCTGCACAATACCGGTGGGCACAGTGATGCCGCTGCTGGCGCCAAGTTGTCGATTATCACCGCTCCACTGATTCGCGGGCGGCTGCCGATTATCCGCGACGCGGTCACGACCGTTACCACCCCGGGCGAAACCATTGATGTGATAGTCACCGAACGCGGCATTGCGGTGAACGAGCATCAGGCCGACCTGAGAAAGGAACTGGAGAAACGCAAGGTTCCGGTGATGGATATCCACGATTTGAGAAAATTGGCGACCCGCATCACCGGCGAGCCGAAACCGGTCGAATTCACGGATGATGTCGTTGCCCTGATCGAATATCGTGATGGCACAATAATCGATGCAGTACGCAAAGTTAAAGAATGATATCCTGACTGCCCGTGAGCGTCGCGATGAGGAGCTGCAGAAGCTGCTGGCGACGCTTGCGGGCGGCAGCATCATTCAGTTGGCGCTGAATGTGCCCGGTTGCGACAAGCGGCCGGCGGGCAGCGAAGCGCTGTTCGGCTGGGGACAGGAACAGCTCTGCAATGCGCTTGCGCCGAGCCTGGAACTGTTTGATGTTGATGCTCTTGGCCCATGGGTCTTATATGCTTCAGCAGGGGACCCGGTCGATGTCAAAATGCAATGCTGCCGGATCGAGGACTATCGCGATTTTGCGCGGTTGCTCGATTTTGATGTCTATGCCGCGGACGGCACGGTGTACGATCGGCAGCGCCTCGGCCTGCCGCAACGTTCCTGTCTGGTCTGCGCCGCCCCGGCGCGGGAATGCATCCGCACCCGTCGCCATACTCCCATGCAGGTGAAAGAGCGCTTTGAAGAATTGCTCGAACCCTTTACAACTGCAGGCGTTGGCCGAGTCGCTTATCGACGGGCTCAAGGCTGAGCTGTATCTGACCCCGAAACCCGGCCTGGTCGATCTGCGCAATAACGGTTCCCACCCGGATTTGTCCTTACTCCTGATGGCGCGTTCCATCGTCTTGCTGCGTCAATATCTGCGTGAACTCTGTGCCGCGCTGGCGGCTCCAAGCGGTTCTGGCGACCCGGTCCTGATCGGGCAGCGGGCCGAACGGCGCATGTTGCAGGAACTTGGCACCAATTGCCATCGCGGCGGGATCTTCTTGACCGGTCTGCTGCTGATGGCCGCTGCGCGCTGCGACCTGCGTAACCCTGTGGCGTTGCAGGCCGCCGTAAAAGTGACCGCCGGCGAATTCTTTGCCCGCCGGCCGCAGCCGCCTTGCAGTCATGGGGAAACGGTGCGAAAGCAGCATCCTCAGGCCGGAATCGTCGCTGAGGCACTTGGCGGGTTGCCGGGGGTGTTTGATATTGTGCTGCCGGCTTTAGACCAGGGTGGGCTGGACAACGGTCGCGGCTTTTATCTGGCGCTGGCGGAGCTGATGCTGCGGGTCGACGATTCGACCGCCCGCCACCGTTGCGGGGATTCCGGCATCGCTTATTTACAACAGAGTGGGCTGCAACTGCGCCGCTGTCTGGTGGCGGGGCACGATCCGGTTCCCCTGCTGCGCCAGATGGATGCCGCGTTCCGACAGCGCAACCTGACCATGGGCGGGGTGGCTGACCTGCTCGGGGTCGGGCTGGGCTATGCGGCCTACCTGCAGCACAGCGCCTGACGACTGCAAATCCCTTCTCCTTTGCCGGGGCAGCCTTCCCGGCTGTTCATGTTGCGTTGCCGCAGCCCGCTAAAAAATAATCATATTGTTTTTTGTGGTGTTGCCTCGTGGGATATTTGGGTTTAGTATAATTCGTTTGAATTCAAAATTCTTATCCAGACCTGTCCCCGCCGGTTGCCGGGGCGGTTTGTTTTTATCCGAAACACCGCTGCCTGCCGAGGCAGTCAATTAAACGTTAGGCCAAAGTTGTGTCATCTCAGGTATTGAAAAATTATCTTCCCGCTCGCCGCGTGCAAAAACTCTTTCTGAAAATTCTGGGTCATCTCAAAATCAGTGAAAATACCTTTCTGATCATTCTTGCGGTTTTGATCGGTATCCTGGGCGGTTTGGGCAACTATTTTTTCCGGAAAACCATCGAACTGATTCATTGGCTGATCTTCGAGCAGACCTTTGAACTCTTTGACATTTCGTTGGATCACTGGTCCTTGCAGCGGATTCTGGTGATGTTTCTGCCCGCTATCGGCGGCCTGTTGGTGATTCCGCTCTGGGTGTTGTTCAAAAAAGACCTGCGGGGTGGCTTCTCAGCCTTTCTGGTCAAGGTCAACCTGAAAGGTGCCAAGCTACCGCTCAGACCGTTGTTTACCAAGGGTCTTGGCTCCGCGATTACCCTGGGTACCGGTGGCAGCGCCGGGCAGGAAGGACCGATCGCCGTGATCGGTGGCACCATCGGCAGCCAGTTCGGGAAACTGTTCAAAATGAGCGGGAATCGGCTGAAAGTGCTGGTCGCCTGCGGTGCTGCGGCCGGGGTCGCAGCGACCTTTAACGCCCCGATCGCCGGGGTGTTTTTCGCCACCGAAATCGTCCTGTTGTCGTCCTTTGAACTGGCCAGCTTCACGTCCATCGTTATTTCCAGCGGCATGGCCACGGTCGTATCCCGGGCCTTGCTCGGTAACGTCTCGGAAGTGGTGACCCCGACCTTTTTTCTGCACAGCTTCTGGGAACTTGCCCTCTATGTGCTGCTGGGTTTTGTTATCGGCGGTCTTGCCGCCGGTTTTATCGATGTGAACAGTCGCATCAAGAACATGATCACCGCACTTAAAGTGCCGCAGTTGAGCAAACCGGTCCTGGGCGGGCTGAGCGTCGGGGTGATCGGCATTTTTCTGCCCCAGGTGTTCGGTAACGGGTACGAATTCATCAGCGCGGTGCTCCATGGGGGCCATTCCTGGTATCTGCTGCTGGTGTTGGTCGCTGCCAAAATGGTGGCCACATCCATCACCCTCGGCTCCGGGCTGCCCGGCGGCATGTTCGCACCCTGCCTGTTTCTCGGTGCGGTGGCCGGGGGAGCCTTCGGTCATATTCTGGAGTTGGTCTTCCCTGGGGCCGGGCTGTCCGGTGGCGCCTATGCGCTGGTCGGTATGGGGGCGTTCCTGGCGGCGGCGACCCATTCGCCGATGACCGCCATTTTTCTGCTTTTTGAAACCACCGACAGCTACGAAGTCATTATCCCAATTATGCTGACCTGCGTTATCGGCACGACCTTTGCCCGCAAACTGAAAAAAGACAGCCTGGAAACTGCTGAGCTAAGCCAGATCGGCATTGATCTGGAAGCCGGGAAAGAGCGTAATATCATGAAGAGCCTGGCGGTCGGTGATGTTATGCTGACCCGGGTCGAAAGTATCCCGGAAAGTATGACCCTGGGAGAATTTGCGCGCTTCATTCAGAAGACCCATCATACCAATTTTCCCCTGGTCAACGAAAAGGGAGAACTGACCGGGATTATCTCGGTGCAGGATTTCCTCGGGGTGGTTTTCGAAAAAGAACTGATGGATCTGGTTGTCGTCAAGGAGCTGGCGACCACGGAAGTGGTGACGGTGCATGCGGAGGAGGACCTCGATACCGCCATGCGCAGAATCGGTTATCGCAATATCGAGCAGCTGCCCGTGGTGGACCGGGAGACTCACCGCAAGCTCTACGGGATTATCTCCCGTCGCGACATGATTTCAGCTTATAACCGAGCCCTGATGAGCCGGACGCTGGGGGAAGAGGATGACTGATTTACTGGCCGGCTTGAATGAGCCTCAACGACAGGCGGTCCTGCATCAGGATGGTCCGCTGTTGCTGCTGGCCGGAGCCGGTTCCGGGAAGACCAGGGCTCTGACCCACCGGGTTGCCTACCTGATCCGCGAGCGAGGAGTCGCCCCCTGGCAGATCATGGCCGTGACCTTTACCAACAAGGCGGCCAATGAAATGCGGGAACGGCTGGAAGCGCTGCTCGGTTCTTCAGAGCTGCCCTGGGTGGCCACCTTCCACGCCAGTTGCGTGCGGATTTTACGTCAGGAAATTCATCATCTCGGCTTTGGACGGGATTTTTTGATTTATGACGATCAGGATCAGCTGCGCCTGCTGCGCGAACTGCTTAAGGATCAGCAGATTTCTGAAAAGGTCCTCAAACCACGCGCCGCTGCAGCCGCCATCGACAGTGCCAAAAACAGCGGGATCGGGCCGACCGAATACGGCAACCTGCATCCAGACGAACGGCTGGTCGCCGAGCTCTATGCGCAATATCAGCATAAACTGAAAGCCGCTAATGCTGTCGATTTCGGTGATCTGCTGCTGTTGACCGTGCGGCTGCTCGAGGAATTCCCGGAGGTCAGAGAGCGCTGGCAGCAACGTTTCCGCCATGTCCTGATCGATGAGTTCCAGGACACCAACCGGGTTCAGTATCGACTCATGCAGTTGCTGACCCGGCCGGAGACGGCGCTCTGCGTGGTCGGCGATGATGACCAGTCCATTTATCGGTGGCGCGGCGCCGAAGTCGGCAATATCCTCGGGTTTGATATCGATTTTCCGACCGCGAGCGTGATTCGACTGGAGCAGAATTACCGCTCGACCCGCACCATTCTGGAGGCCGCCGGAGCGGTGGTCGGGTGTAACCCGGACCGCCGGGAGAAGCAGCTCTGGACGGAAAATCCGCCAGGTGAACTGCTGCATGTCGAGACCGCTCCCGATGACTTCGAAGAGGCCCGGTTTGTTGCCGCTGAAATCGCTGAATTGCAGCGGGCCGGCCATGGGTTACGGGAGATGGCCGTGTTCTATCGCACCAATGCCCAGTCCCGGGCTTTGGAAGAAGCCTTGCGGGCCGGGCGGATTCCTTATGTCATGTTCGGCGGGGTCAAGTTCTATGCCCGGCTCGAAGTCAAGGACGTCCTCTCCTACCTGCGGGTGCTGATCAATCCCCAGGATTCCCTGGCCGTGCGGCGGATCATCAATGTCCCGGCCCGCGGTATCGGCAACACCACCATCGAGCGCATTGCCGCCTATGAAGAACAAGCCGGCAACTTTCTGGCCGCCTGTCGGCTGGCTCTCCAGGAGCAGATCCTGAAAGGTGCAGCGGCAAAGCGGGTGGGAGAATTCCTGGCCTTGCTCGACAGTTTCACGGAGCGTCTGCAACGGCTGCCGTATCCGCAACTGATGGCGGAGTTGATCCATGATTCCGGTTACGGACCGGCCCTGCAGGAGGAAGCCCAGAATGCCCTGACCGCGGAAGGTCGCCAGGAGGCCAAAGGTCGGCTGGAAAATCTGGAGCAGCTGCTGGCGGGGATGGAAGAACATGCCACCGCTGGCGGCAGCGTACAAGATTACCTGGAGCAGATCGCGTTGATCACTGACCTGGAACAGCATGACGACTCCCAGCAGCGGGTGACCCTGATGACCCTGCATTCCGCCAAAGGTCTGGAGTTCCCCATCGTTTTCATGACCGGGATGGAAGAGGGGCTGTTCCCCCACTCCCGCTCCGGTGCCATGGGGGAAGAACTGGCCGAGGAACGGCGCCTCTGCTATGTCGGTATGACCCGTGCCATGCAGCGTCTGTACCTGTCCCATGCCCGGCGTCGGCGGGTTTATGGCACCTGGCAGTTCAATCCCCCCAGCCGCTTCCTGACCGAAATTCCGGGCCAGCTGATCAAGGGACGAGGGGAGGAAGCCGCCCCGGCGACAAAAACAGCGGCTGCTCATAATCTGTCCTCCTTGGCGGATCTGATGAGCGGCCAGGAGGAAACGGAGGTCTGGGATGAAAACCAGGACCTTGCCGTGTCGATCGCCGCTCCTCAACCACCGCACCGGGGCGCGACCGAGTCTGCCACTGATGAAGGCCCGGCCGGATTGCGGTTGGGAACCCGGGTGCGGCATATCAAGTTCGGGATCGGGACGGTGCGCCGGCTGGAAGGTGATGGCGACAAACAGAAGGTTATCGTTTATTTCAATTCAGTCGGATCCAAGAAGCTGTTGCTCAAGTTTGCCGGGCTGATCCCGGTGTAAACGGTTATCATGATGCAGACGGAGCCCCTGGAACAATTTACCCTGTTGCTGGTCGATGATAACCAGACCAACCTGTTGCTGTTGGCTAAAATCATTGAAATCGACCTGCCCCGGGTGCGGGTCCTGACCGCCCGCAGTGCCCGGGAGGGGCTGGCCATCTGTGCGCGGGAAGCGGTCGACGGGGCCTTCATCGATGTGCAGATGCCGGAGATGAGTGGATTGGAGATGTGTCGCAGGTTGCGTCAGCAACCGCAGACCGCCGAGATCCCGCTGGTTCTGATCACCGCTCATCTTGCCTCGCCGACGATGCGCGCCGAAGGGCTTGATGTCGGCGCCTACGACTTTATTTCTCAGCCGATCAGCAATGTGGAAATGCTGGCCAGGGTTAAAGTGATGCTGCGGATGTGTGCTGACGAACGCCGCAGTCGCAGCAATCAGCAGCAGCTGGAACAGCAACTGCAGGATCACTCGGCGCGCCTGCGCTGGCTCAGCGGCCTGATGATTACCGGTGATGGTCAGCTCAGGGAACAGGACCGGAGCATGTTGCTGCGCCTGGCTGAAGATCTGGCCGATCCCCATGAACTGGATGATCGCCGGTTCTTCGAAACCTTGACGACCGAATTCCCTTTGCCCTGGCGGCGGACGGTGCTGAAGCTGGCGTTGCTGGAATCGGTGCCGGTTCGGTTGGCCCAGAGTCTGAGTGAAATTACTGATATTCGGGCGGTTATCGATTATCTGCAGCGGCACGGGCTGGTGCTGACTGCCACTGTCGAAAAAGAAACGGTTTTGCTCATCAAGCCCGGGACCAGGGCTTTCTTGCGTGAAAAGGCCGAGTTGGATCTGACGGCCGCGGAACGCCAGCTGGTTTACCAGGCGGCGGCCGAATGGTACCGGCTCGAAGGCCGTTTTGATGCAGCCCTGAACTGTCTGCTGGAGGCGCGCGACTTTTCCGCCATGGCACAGATGCTCAGCCAGTTCGGTCTGGCCCTGGTGGACAGCCGCTATCAGCGCGAGATCGGCCCCTTAATCAGCGCGATCCCTGCCGACCTGACCGCCGCCGACAGTTGGCTGGCGCTGTTCCGCGGAATCACGGAGCTGCATGCTTTTTCAAATGAGGCGGTGGACTGGCTGGAGTTGGCCTATCAGCGTTTTGCATCGGCTGAGGATTCTCGTGGCATGCTGCTGACGGCGACCGTCCAGGTGATGCTTTCCCTGGCTGTGGATGGTTGTTTTGAACGCTGGCAGGGGCGACTGGAGGATTTCAGAAAGTTGTATGCCGCCTATAGTGACAGCTGTGCCGCGGTTGAACGTCTGAAAATCACCTACGCACTGGGTCTGGCGGAATTATTTTTTGCCGGGCGGCTGGACACCGTTGACAGCCTGGCCAGCATCGGTCTGGCCGAAGCCCAGCAATTGTGTTTGAGTGAGCAGCAAATCGAATTTGCCGTGTTGCGGGGCATGCAGGCCCTCTGGCAGGGGCGTTACCGGGTCGTTGCCACTGCCTTGGAGCACCAGGCCGGGCACCGGGAGAATCTGGAACGGTTTTCAGCCTGCCAACTGCTGGGTTTGATCGGTTGTTCGCTGCTCCATGGGCATGGCGATGCCGGCGGATTTTCCAGACAGCGGGAGATCCTTCGTTCGCAGCTCAGTCCGGGGCAGATGCAGCGCTCTGCCATCGGGCCGTTGCTCAATTATTATCAGGCCATGCTGTTGCTGGCCTGTGGTGAAAAAGAGCATGCCGCAGAGCTGGTGGACACTGCGCTGCTGAACAGCAAGGGTTCCAGCCACAGTCATCAGTTAAGTCGTTTGCTGCAACTGCGCGGCTGGCTTCATGCCCTGGCCGGGCAGCACGATGCGGCGGAGAGAGACTCGGCTACGGCCCTGTGCCTGCGTGAACAGGCCGGAGGCCCGCTGTACCGGATTGAAAACCTGCTGTTTGCGGCGCTGACCTGCGCTGCCGGGGAGCGGTTTCCCACCGCGGAAAAATTATTGAACGAAGGCCTGGCAGAGTCGCAACGCTGTGGGGAAGAGCGGATTCGCCCCGGGCTGCATGCCTGGCAGGCCGCAATCCAGTGCAAACTTGGGCGGCGGGAACAGGCGCGGGAGCAGCTGCGGTTTTTCCTGGAGTTTCAGCGGCGTCAGGACTGCGCCTTTTTCTGGGGGCTGATCCCGGAGCTGTTGGAAGCCTTGGCGGGGTTACTGGAAAGTCGGGCTGAGCGGGATCTGCTCGAGCCCCTGCTGGCGGAGTTTGCCGGCCAGGCATTCAGTCCGGACCCGGCAATCCTGCTGTGCCCGTTGCTGGAAGTGAAGTGCCTGGGTCAGTTTCGCATCCAATTGCAACAGCAAAGCTTCGATCTGGGTGAGATCGGCCAGGCCTCCCGGCAGATTTTCGCCCTCTTGGTTGCGGCCCCGGGGCAGACTCTCAGCATCGAATCGATTATGGCGATGCTGTGGCCGGACAGCCCCCCTTCCAAGGCCCGCAACAGTTTTGATACCGCCCATTCACGGCTGCGCAAGGCGCTGGAAGGGGCTTTTGGACAACGAATCCGGCGGGACTACCTGATTTTGGAAAAAGGACTGCTTTCGCTCAGGAACGCCCGCATCGACACGGTACGGTTTGCCGAGTTCATGGAGCAGGCGCGTTACCATTTGCAACGCGAACATTTTTTGCAGGCCGAGCACGCCTTCTGGAAAATGGCCCAGCTCTGGACCGGGGAATTCCTGTCCGGGCATGACCTGGGCGGTAACCTGGCATTACTGCGTGATCACCTGACCCAGCTGCGGCTGGAACAGATCAGCAGCCTCGCTCGGCTGCTGCAGGAGCGCCGCAAGTACGACGAAGCGATCGCGATCCTGCAACAGGGGCTGGTCATTGATCCGACCCGGGATTCCATCGTGCGCCGCCTTTTGCAGCTTTATCGGCGGCAGCACGATCACCGGGCAGCCACAAATCTTTTGGCGTTATATAGCAAAGCACTCCAGGAGGAGGATTATGATCCCGAGGAGATTGCTGAGCTGATCGAATCTTTGGAAGGGCAATGGGTGCCCGCCGAAGATGATATCTGAATTAAAGGAGAGTGGAGAACCATGAGTAGTTGTGACAGTTGTAGCGACAGCTCCTGCTCGGTCAAACAGCCAGGGCAGGCCAACGATCAACAATCCCAGATGCGCCAGGCCCTGGACCGGAGAATGTGCGGTGTCAAGCACAAGATCGTCGTCATGTCCGGGAAGGGCGGCGTCGGGAAAAGCACCACTGCCGTCAACCTGGCCCTGGCTTTGGCCCAGCAGGGGAACAAGGTCGGTTTGCTCGATATCGATCTGCACGGCCCGAGCATTCCCAAGATGTTCGGCCTTGAGGGGCAACACCCGAACGCGGATGAGAACGGTATTTATCCGCTCGAAACCGGCGACCTGAAGGTCATGTCCATCGGTTTTCTGCTCGAGTCCACCGGTGACGCGACGATCATGCGTGGACCGATGAAACATGGCGCTATCCAGCAGCTGCTGTCCGATGTTGTCTGGGGTGAGCTCGACTACCTGCTTCTCGACTGCCCGCCCGGGACCGGTGATGAGCCCTTGAGCGCTGTCCAGCTGCTCGGTTCCCGCGCGGCTGCGGTGGTGGTCACCACACCGCAGGACGTGGCGCTGACCGATGTGGAAAAATCCCTCAGTTTCTGCCGCGAACTGAAATTGCCGGTGGTCGGCCTGGTCGAGAATATGAGCGGTTTTATCTGCCCTCATTGCGGCGGTAAATCGGATATTTTCAAGCGCGGCGGAGCCCAGAAACTGGCTGAGAAGACCGGAATCAAGCTGCTCGCCGAGATCCCCTTTGAGCCGTTGGTGGTCATCGGCGGCGATGCCGGGCAGCCTCACCTGCTGGCCCATCCGGATTCTGCCAACAGTGAAGCATTGCGCACGGTTGCAAAGGCGGTGTGCGATTATTGTGCGGCCGACTGAGGCGCGCCGGACTCTTGCTTGCAAGCGTTTAAGATGCTATTTCTAGGGAGCTGCTGAGGCCCCTTGGAAAGACACGGGAAATCCGTATTCCCCGGCTGCTCTCCGCCTTCCTGCCGGAGCAGCCAGTCGGGGATTGCCACAGGCAGTAGCTGAAATTGACAACACCACGCAGGGACGTTGAGGACCGCATGAAGATTAGTCGCCAAGATGTTGAATATGTCGCCCGCCTGGCGCGTCTGACCCTGGAGCCGGAAGAGCTGGAGCTGATGACCGGGCAGATGGACGCCATCCTGGGCTATGTTGACAAGTTGAATGAACTGAATACCGATGGAATTGAACCGACGGCCCATGCCGTCCCCATGGCCAATGCCTTCCGCGCCGATGAGGTCAAGGCGTCGATTGGCATTGAGCGGGCCTTGCAGAATGCGCCCCGTGCGGACGGTGACTGTTTCAAGGTACCGAAAGTCATCGAATAAGTGGCCTGGCGGCCTGATGGAATAACTGATTTCACCACAAAGCAGAGCCGTTGTTGATGACGGCTCCGGAGTTGTTATGGCTTTTGAACAAATGACTATTGCAGAGATGCGCCGGGAACTGCAGGCCGGGCGGGTGACGGCGGTCGAGTTGACCCGGGCCTGCCTGGAGCGGGTTGAGGCGACCGATGAACAGCTGAATGCTTTTATCACGGTCTGCGCAGAAGAGGCGCTCGTGGCCGCGGCTGAAGCCGATCGGCGGATCGCCGGTGGCGAGACTGCTCCCTTGCTCGGGATTCCTTTGGCGGTCAAGGATATTTTCAACGTCACCGATTTGCCGACCACCTGCGGCTCGAAGATCCTAGCTAACTACGTTTCCCCCTATACGGCTACAGCCGTGGCTCGGCTGACTGCCCAGGGGGCGGTTATTGTCGGCAAGCTGAACATGGATGAATTTGCCATGGGCAGTTCCAATGAGAACAGCGCCGCCGGACCGGTCAAAAACCCCTGGGACCTGGAGCGGATTCCCGGCGGGTCATCGGGCGGCAGTGCCGCCGCGGTCGCGGCCCGGCAGGTGGTTGCCGCGCTGGGCACGGATACCGGCGGGTCCATTCGCCAGCCCGCGTCTCACTGTGGCGTGGTCGGCCTCAAACCGACCTATGGGCGGGTCTCCCGCTACGGGGTGATCGCGTACGCTTCGTCCCTCGATCAGGTTGGCCCGCTGGCCGGCTCGGTTGAGGACTGTGCTCTGCTGCTGGGGGCCATCGCCGGCTATGACTCCGCGGATTCGACGTCCGTCGACTGTCCGGTTCCCGATTATCTCGCCACCCTCAAGAACGGAGTGGCCGGGAAAAAGATCGGTCTGCCCCGGGAATACTTTATCGAGGGGCTCGACCCCGATGTCAAACGGGCCGTTGCCGAAGCGATTGAGGTCTATCGCGGCCTGGGCGCGGAGATCGTTGAGGTCAGCCTGCCCCACACCGATTATTCGGTGGCCTGTTACTACCTGATCGCCACTGCGGAAGCCTCCAGTAACCTGGCCCGTTATGACGGAGTGCGCTTCGGAGCCAGAAAGGATTCGGGGCAGGGGCTGATCGGCATGTATCAGGAGACCCGGGCTGCTGGTTTCGGCGCCGAAGTCAAACGCCGGATCATGCTCGGAACCTATGCCCTGTCCTCCGGTTATTACGATGCCTATTACCTCAAAGCACAGAAGGTACGGACGCTGGTGCGCCAGGACTTTTTGAATGCTTTTGCCCAGGTTGACCTGCTGCTGACCCCGGTTGCACCGACCCCGGCGTTCAAAATCGGCGAAAAGGTCAACGACCCGTTGCAGATGTACCTGTCCGACATTTTCACCATTCCGGTCAACCTGGCCGGGACCTGCGCACTCAGTCTGCCGTGCGGTGTGAGCAGTGAAGGTTTGCCCATCGGCCTGCAGCTGATCGGGCAGCCCTTTGCCGAGGCGGACATCCTGCAGGCGGCTTACGCTTTTGAAGAAGCGACCGATTGGGGCGGCCGGGTTCCCGAACTGGGCTGACGAACAGGACCGGGCGCATGCGCTGTTGCCATCTTTTGAGACACGACAAGGTTGTGAAATGAATTCGAAATACGAAGTTGTCATCGGGCTGGAAGTCCATGTTCAGCTCACCACCAAGAGCAAAATCTTCTGTGGCTGTTCAACTGCGTTCGGCCAGTCCCCCAATTCCCAGACCTGCCCGGTTTGCCTGGGCCTGCCCGGGGCGTTGCCGGTCCTCAACCGACAGGTGGTTGAATACGCCATCCGGGCGGGTTTGGCAACCAATTGCCAGATCGCCCCGCGCTCGGTGTTTGCCCGGAAAAATTATTTTTATCCGGATTTGCCCAAAGGCTATCAGATCTCCCAGTTTGAGCTGCCGATCTGCGAGCATGGCTGGCTTGATATCGAGACGGAAGAGCTGGGTCCCAAACGGGTTGGGATCACCCGGATCCATATGGAAGAGGATGCGGGAAAACTGCTCCATACCGACAGCAGCAGTTCCTCCGTCGACCTCAACCGGGCCTGTACCCCGCTGCTGGAAGTGGTCTCCGAACCGGACATGCGCAGTGCCGATGAGGCCATCGCCTATCTCCGCCAGCTCCATCAGACCGTGGTCTATTTGGGCGTTTGTGACGGCAACATGGAGGAAGGTTCGTTCCGCTGCGACGCCAACGTGTCGATCCGCCCCTGGGGTCAGCAGGAATTTGGCACCCGTGCCGAGCTGAAAAATCTCAACTCATTCCGTTTTATTAAGCAGGCCATCGAATATGAGGTCGAGCGCCAGATCGAAGTGATTGAGGACGGCGGCAAGATTATCCAGGAAACGCGCCTGTTCGACGCCGACAGCGGGATGACCCGTTCCATGCGTGGCAAAGAGGAGGCGCACGATTACCGCTACTTCCCCGATCCCGATCTGCTGCCGCTGGAAGTTTCCGCCGAATGGATCGCGCAGGTGAACAGTGAACTGCCGGAGATGCCCGCTGCCAAGATCAAGCGTTATCAGGAGGAACTGGGGCTGCCCGCCTACGACGCCGGGGTGTTGTCCGCGGAGCGGCCGGTGGCCGAATATTTTGATGCCCTGGTGGTGTTGCATGATAATCCGAAACTCTGCTCCAACTGGGTGATGAGCGAAGTCCTTGGCGCCCTGAAGGATAACAATATCGCCATCACGGAATGCCCGCTGACGCCGGAATTGCTGGCCGGCATCCTCAAGCGGATTGACGATAAAACCATCTCCGGGAAAATCGCCAAAACCGTCTTTGATGAAGTCTGGCAATCGGGGCGCCCGGCCGATCAGATCATTGAGGAGAAGGGGCTCAAACAGGTTTCGGACAGTGGCGCCATCGAAGCGCTGATCGATGAAGTGATCGCGGCCAATCCCGCCGAGGTCGCCGAATATCGGGCGGGAAAAGATAAATTGATGGGCTTTTTCGTCGGCCAGGTGATGAAAGCCAGCAAAGGCAAGGCCAATCCGGGCCTGGCCAATCAGTTGTTAAAACAAAAGCTGGGCTGAACGGGAATCTTCCTCAAGTCGATATAATTTCGAAGCTTTCGCAACCCGGTTATTGTATTTTGCAAATAGTGACCTAACGAACAGGAAAAAGGACGGAACCTATGTCTTCATGCCCCATTGATACCAGTGTCATCAGGCCGCTGCGCTTTGTGGCCGGGCAGTGCCAGATGCTTGATCAGCGCCTGTTGCCGAGCGAGGAAGTCTGGCTGAACTATAGTACCTACCAGGAGGTTGCCACGGCGATTCGCGATATGGTGGTGCGCGGCGCGCCGGCCATCGGAGTGGCTGCTGCTATCGGGGCCTGGTTCGGCGCGCGCGATATCGACACCGAGGACAGCGCGGAATTTTATCGTCAGTTCGAGGCGATATGCGAAGTTCTGGCTGCCACCCGGCCGACGGCGGTCAATTTGTTCTGGGCGCTGGATCGGATGAAGCGGTTCGCCCATGCCAACCTGGATCGCAGTGTTAACGAGTTGAAGATCGGTCTCGAGTACGAAGCCCTGGCCATTAACCAGGAAGATGAGATGCTGAACCGGAAGATGGGGCGACACGGCGAGGTCCTGCTCCCTGACGGCGCCAGGGTCCTGACCCACTGTAATGCCGGTGCCCTGGCCACAGCCGGGTATGGGACCGCCCTTGGGGTGATTCGGGCGGCGGTGGCTGCCGGTAAGCGGATTTCCGTGCTGGCCGATGAGACTCGGCCGTTTCTGCAGGGGGCCCGACTGACCGCCTGGGAGCTGCAGAAAGAAAACATTCCCGTGACCCTGATTTGCGACAATATGGCTGGCTACCTGATGAGCAAAGGCGAAATCGACTGCGTCATCGTCGGTGCCGACCGCATTGCCGCCAATGGTGATGTGGCCAATAAAATAGGCACCTATACGGTTGCGGTGCTGGCCAAAGAGCACAATATCCCCTTCTATGTGGCCGCGCCGGTTTCAACCATCGATCTGAGCTTGAGCGACGGCTCGCAGATTCCCATTGAGGAACGCCACAGCCGGGAAGTCACTCATATGAAAGACATCCAACTCGCGCCGGACGGCGTCAAGGTTCGCAATCCGGCCTTTGATGTGACCCCCCATCGGCTGATCAGCGCCATCATTACCGAACATGGCGTCGCCAAAGGGCAATACGATAAACACTTGGCAGAAATGGTCAACCGTAATTAAAAAAGAGGTGCAATGGGTCCTGAACTGCAGGCCATAAGGGAAAAGCTGCAACTGCTGAAGGAGGACAGACCCGCGCTGGTCGCCTGGCTGGACAGCTTTGCCCTGTTGCAGGGGGAGCGGGCCTGTGCCAATCTCGAGCTGATTCAACAACGGCTGGAGGATCTCGATCTGCTGGCCGGGGTGGTCAAGCAGGTTTTTGTCGCGGCCGATCCGGATTATGCGTTGAACCTGCTGGAGCGGCTGTTCAATGTCGTTGACCGCTCCCGGCTGGTTGCTGTTTTGAGCTGTTCCGAAGGACGCCGCCAGCTGCTTACGCTACTTGGCGGTTCTCCGTTTCTGGCCGGAATTCTGTGCCGGGAGCAGAAGTACTTCAACTCACTGTTCTCTCAGCGTGCCATCGATCAAGCCGTCAGCGAAGCGCAAATGCTGGCGGATCTGCGTGATCAGATCCCCCTGAATAGCGATTTTGCAACCCTGCAGAAAGGGCTGCGCCATTACAAAGCAGCACAGGTTCTGCGCATCGGCGCCCGGGACTTGTGTGGCTTGGCCCTCCTGGAAGAGACCATGGCCGAACTCTCCGGGTTGGCGGCCGCCAGTCTGCAGCGCGCCTATGAGGTCTGCGACCGGCAGTTGCAGGAGGAGTACGGTTGTCCCATCGAAAGTGATGAAGACGGGACCACCCGGATTGCGGAAATGACCATCCTCGGGATGGGCAAATTCGGCGGCAACGAGCTGAATTTTTCTTCGGATATCGATCTGATCTATTGTTATTCCTCCACCCACGGCGAGACCGAAGGCGGTCGCCGTGAGGAACGGATCAGTCTGCACCGCTACTTTGTCAAATTGGCGGAGCTGCTGACCCGGGCTCTCCATCAGGTGACTGAGGACGGTTTCGTCTTCCGGGTCGATACCCGGCTGCGTCCCGACGGTAACAACGGCGACCTGGCCATCTCCCTGAATGGCGCGGAAGTTTACTATGAGTCCTGGGGGCAGAGTTGGGAGCGAGCGGCCATGATCAAGGCCCGCCCGGTGGCCGGTTCGATCAAGCTCGGTACGGAACTGCTGCGTCGCCTCAAGCCATTCGTTTACCGGCGTTACCTCGATTTCGGCATGATCGAGGATATCATGCTCATGAAGCAGAAGATCAACGCCAGCCTGGGACGGGAAAATGAACCTGAGCGCAATCTCAAGCTCGGCAACGGCGGGATCAGGGAAATCGAATTCTTTATTCAGGCCCATCAACTGGTCAATGCCGGCACCCGGCCGCAGTTGCAGCTCCGCAATTCCCTGCAGGTGCTGAACCTGCTCGCCGCGGAGGACCTGGTCTCGGCCGAGGACCGCCAGGCCCTCGATGCGGCCTATCGGTTTCTGCGCATGGTCGAGCATCGGATTCAGATCGTCCAGGAACAGCAGACCCACCTGCTGCCGGCGGCCCGCCGCGACAGGGAAGTTCTGGCCCGGCGCTGCGGCTTTGCCAACGGCGAGGAGTTTGCGGCGCAACTGCTGCGGCATCGCCAGGCGGTCGGCGCCAGGTTCAGGGATCTGTTCCATTCCAGCGTTGAAGAAGGCCAACCAGTGCGGCCGGAAGTCCATGTCATTTTCGATCGTGCCGCCGATCCCGATTTGGTCAAGGATATCCTGGAAGAAAAGGGCTTCAGTAACCCGGACGCGGCCTTTGCCAGCCTGCAATACCTGCGTGACGGCGATCCGCATAAACGCTTGACCCGGCGGGGGCGGCGCAGCCTGGAAAAACTGGCGCCGCTGCTGATGAACGAACTGCTCGAATCGCCGAATCCGGATCAGGCGTTGAACAATCTGGAGACCTTTCTCAATGTCATCCGGGCCCGCGATTCCTTCTTCGCCCTGCTGATTGAAAACCCGGCCACGGTCAAGCTGCTGATTGCCTTGTTCGGGTCGAGTCAGCTGTTGTCGCGGATCTTCATCCAGCGTCCTGAACTGCTCGACAGCATGGTCTCCCAGTCCCACTCCGAGGGCATTAAGACGCGCTCCCAGCTAAGCTCGGAGCTGGCCGATGAGCTGGCGCTGGCGGAAGATTTCGAACAGCGGCTGGACATGTTGCGCCGGTTCCGCAATGCCGAATTCCTGCGTATCGCCCTCAATGATCTCCATGGTCAGATGAAGCAGGGGGTTGCCACCTGGCAGCTGTCCTGGCTGGCGGAGGCCTGCCTGGAACATTCCTGTGTCCTGGCCAGGCAGGAACTGGCCGGGCGCTTCGGTGCGCCGTTTCCTGACCAGGAACCCGTTGAGTCGACTCGGGAGTCCGCTTTTGCCATTGTCGGCATGGGGAAACTGGGCGGTCTGGAACTGAATTATCATTCGGATCTCGATATCATTTTTATTTACGAAGGGGAGGGCACCACCCGCCCCGTCGCCGGAACCAACCGGGACAAGTTTCGGCAGATCAGTAATCATGAATATTTTGCCAAGTTGGCGCAGCGCATTATCACCATTCTGACTCTGGTGACCCGGGAAGGCTTTGTCTACAAGATCGATACCCGGCTGCGGCCATCGGGCAATCAGGGCCCGTTGGTGACCAGCCTTGCGGCCTTTCGCCGTTACCACCAGGAATCTGCCCAGCCTTGGGAACGTCAGGCTATGACCAAGGCCCGGACGGTCTGCGGACCGGACGATTTCTGTCAGCAGGTGCAGCAGACGATCAGTGAACTGACCTTTGACCGGCCGCTGCCGGAGAACCTGCAAGAGGAGATTTATCGGCTGCGCGGCCGGATGGAGCAGGAGATTGCCAAAGAAGGGGGCGGCCTGTTTAATATCAAGACCGGGCGGGGCGGCATGGTTGATGTCGAATTCGTTACCCAGTACCTGCAGCTGCAGTATGGCGGGGCCCACCCCGAGTTGAGAAAACAGGACACCATTCGCGTGCTTGAAGGGCTGGCCGATCAGCAGCTTCTGCCGCGGGCCGATGCCGAGGGGCTGATCAACGGCTATCGGTTTCTGCGCCGTTTGGAAAACCGCTTGCGGCTGTTGCATGATCAATCGATCAATGAGCTTTCAACCCAGACCAGGGAATTTCGCAAAGTTGCCCTCAGCCTCGGTTACGGTGAGACCGGCCGCAAACCGGAACAGGAGTTTCTTGACCAATACCAGGCCGTGACCGAAGATATCCGGGCACTGCTGGAAAAATATCTGAATCCACATGTTGGTGAGAGCGGGACACATGAATAAGCACATACTGATTATCGACGACGACCGGGATATGAGGTACTTCCTGCAGCAGGCCCTGTCCGCGGCAGGAAATCAGGTTGAAACCGCTGAACGGGGAGGGGAGGGGCTGCGCAAACTGCTGACTGAGGAATTCGACCTGGTCCTGATCGAAATGAATATGCCAGAAATTTCCGGGCCGAACATTTGTCGGGCGTTGCGTAAACATGACCAGACCCGGGATTTAATGGTCGCCATGATCACCGGGACCCCGCTGGATGAAGCCCAGCAGCAAGCTGCCAAAGCGGATTACGGAGCCGATGATTTCCTGTTTAAACCCTTTACCGGGATCGACCTGCAGAAGTTACTGGAGCGGGCCTTTGCGCCGAAACCGGATGAAGGGATCGGCCAGGAGCAAGCCCTTGGGGATTTTACCCTGCCGCTGTTACTGCACCGTTTCTATATGGAAAAAATCACCGGACTGCTCGAACTCCAACGCGGCCAGGCAAAAAAAATCATCTATATCAAGGATGGTTATCCGATTTTTGTCCGTTCCAATATGCTCAGTGAATGCCTCGGGCGGATGCTGGTTAAGGATGGCCGCCTCACGCAGGTCGACTGCGATCAATCGGTCGAAAAGAGCCGCGAGACGGGGCGGCTGCAGGGTACGGTCCTGATCGAGATGGGAGTGCTGACCCCGCAGGAGCTACAGACGGTTTTGACCCACCAGGTGACCGAAAAATTGCTCTCGACCTTCGCCTGGCGGAGCGGGACCTGGCAGCTGACTCCGGCCCGGGATTTCAAAAGACATGTGACGCGGATCAAATTGTCGCCGGCAGCCTTGATTATGCATGGCATCGAGCGCTACTGGACCAATGAGCAACTGGATGATTTCCTCTACCCCTATCGTGGCGACTATATCAAGCAGGCCACCGATCCCAAGTATCGCTTTCAGGATATTGAGCTGAGCAAGCGCGGGACGGCCCTGTTCAAGTCGTGCCTGGGGGTGCGAACCCTTGGCTCCATTCTCGAAGAGCATCCGCTGGCGCGCCGTGAGGTGCAGCGAATTCTGGCGGCGCTGATGATTTCGGAGATGCTTGAGCGGCAGTCGACTCCGGAAGCGTTGTCCATGGAGGATATCCCGCAGGAAGTGAAGCCCGGCTCCATCGACTCGGAGCTGCGCCATAAGATCCTCGAAGATTACAAACAGGTGATGGGCTCGGATTATTTTACGGCTCTGGGGATCAGCCGGGAGGGGAGTACCGCTGAGGCGCGCCGCGCCTATTACCGGCTGGCCAAGGAATACCATCCCGACCGCTACCTCGGGAGCGGCCTGTCGCGCGAGATGAGTACCAAGATTAATGAAATGTTTCAGTATATCACCCAGGCCTACACGGTCTTGAGCGACCCGGAGGCGCGGACTAAATACCTTGAAGAGCTGAAACACGGTCCCAAGAAAAAACTCGATATCAACCAGGTGATCGAAGCCGAAGGCGCGTTCCAGGAAGGGCGCGCGCTGCTGCGAATCCGGCGTTTTGGCGCTGCCGCCAAATCCCTTAAACGGGCTTTGGAGTTAAGCCCGGAAGAACCGGAGTACATGACCAGTTTCGCCTGGGCCCTGTTCAAGTCAGCACCGGAAAATGAGGAGGCCCAGACCCAAGCCCTGGAAGTTCTGCTGGCCTCCCGGGAATTGAATCCAGAGAGTGACCTGACCCATCTGTACCTGGGACATGTCTACCAGGCGCAGAAAAAAGAGCGCCAGGCGGAAAAATCTTTTGAGATGGCGGTCCAGGCCAATCCCAATTGCACCGAGGCGTTGCGAGAACTGCGTCTGATCAATCTGCGTCGGGAACAGGTGCCGCAAAAAGGCCTGTTCAAGAAATTTCTCAACAAAGACTAGCCGCAGGACTTAAATCCCGGGGAAGGTCGTCCCGGTCTGGAAGTCAGGGTTGTTCCTTCTTCAGCAGGTTGCTGTCAAGCAGGTGACGGGGCAGGACGTTGCCGACCGCTGCCAGCATGCTGTTGCGGATTTGCGGAATATCCCGGCTTAAGTCATTGATCAGCTGTTTCATCCGCTGGCGTTGCTGGTCCTCGGTTGCCGCTGCCGGGCAGCCGCAATGAATGATCGGGAATTCGCGCAGTGTGCTGTACTCGCGAATATCCTTTTCTTCGACATAGACCATGGGGCGGATGACGGTATGCAGGCCGTTATCCGCTTTGAGCTTGGCACTCATGGCTGCCAGGGTGCCAACATAGAATTGGTTAAGCAGCAGGGTTTCAATGACATCGTCAAGATGATGGCCAAGAGCGATTTTATTGCAGCCGAGCTGTTCGGCCACGGTATAGAGCACACCCCGGCGCAGACGGGCGCAAAAGGCACAATAGGACGAGCCCGGGCGCAGTTTTTCTTCAATGATTCGATAGCTGTCGGTCTTTTCCATGCGGTAGGTAAAGTTGTTTTCGCGCAGGTGCTGTTCAATGACCTCCTTGCGATAACCCGGAAAGCCGGCGTCAAAATTGACCGCAATCAGCTCATATTTGATCGGGGCTTTTTTGCGCAGTGCTTCCAGGACATGCAGCAGGGTGTAAGAATCCTTTCCCCCTGAAACCGCCACGGCAATTCGGTCACCGTCTTCAATCAACTGAAAATCACCGATCGCTTTGCCGACCTGTTTGCGAATCCGCTGGAAAAGTTTGTTCTCCGTTGCCTGCATGATCTCTCCTGCCAGGGTGTAGGAACACCCATTCCTTCATCTTGCTGCCCTTGTTCAAGTTCTCCCGATTGCATCGCAGGAGCTGATGATGAACCCGCAGTTGTAAAAGAAAATCATTCAAAAAACAAGCGGCCGAGTCAAGAAACTTGGCTTGGTTCGATTTTTGCTTGTTTCAAAAGCCGTGGAGCCGAAGAACGGCTTGGTTGACACGGCGCAGGAGATGAGAAATGAGTATTGACACTGTCAAGGCCCTGGCTTTGAGCGGCGCGCCCACAGCGCATAAACGAACCACAGGGGTGAATGATCTGCACCGGGAGATTTTTGAAAAGCTCCTTGAGGATGCGTCTAACAAGCCGGAATCATTGCAGGAAAAGTCGCGACAATTGATTGCATCAGCACGCTTGAGCCAATTGCAGATGCTGCAGAATATCTTTGCTGATGAGGAAGAGCAGACTGCCGATGAGCTGTTTCCGGGGGATCTGTTCGGCGGCGATATGAGCCTGCTCGCTTCGCGGCAAAGTCAAATCATTGACAAGTATTATTCTTCTCCGCAGGCGGCATCCCATTCAGCCGGGCAACTGGGCAAGGACGATATCGACCAATTGATCGATCGGGTCGCTGCGAGCCTCAGCCTTGCCCCTGACTTGATCCGTTCGGTGGTCACGGCGGAAAGCGGTTATCAGGCTGATGCCGTATCTCCGGTCGGTGCCCAGGGGCTGATGCAGCTCATGCCGGATACGGCCAAAGAGCTCGGGGTCCGTGACAGTTTCAACGCTCATGAAAACCTGCTCGGCGGCAGTCGTTATCTGAAACAGCTCCTGGACAAGTATGCCGGTGACTTGGATCATGCCCTGGCTGCGTACAACTGGGGGCAGGGGAATGTCGATCGACATGGGTTGGACAATATGCCGCAGGAAACCCGCAATTATGTGGCCAAGATAAAATCCTTGCTGAATAAGGAATCGGTTTGATCGGTTAGTGGGATTTTTCCCTTCCAGCCGGGGAAGATCTGCCTGTTCCGGGCCATCCACAACAATAAATGAGTCCGCCGGGGTGGTGGTTCATTAGCACTGGGGACAAACGCAAGTCGCCACTTTGGTGGTTTATTCGCCGATTTTGCTCAGTTGCCGGTCATGGGTTCCGGTTAGCAGCAGCAAGGCCAGAATAGACCCGAGCAGCGCCAGGGCCATGTCTGACTGGGTATCCCAGAGGTCCCCCTGGGTACCGAGAAAAGCGTCCGCAGCTTCTCCCGACAGCAGCGCCACCCACCATTCGATCAATTCATAGCAGGCACTGATCGCCAGACAGATACAGACGATGAGGACATTCAGCCAGCGACGGCCATTAACCACCTGTTTGCGGAGCAGAATTTCCCTGGCGATTATGGCCGGGATAAATCCTTGGGCCAAATGGCCGACCTTGTCGTAGTTGTTGCGGGCCAAGTCGAAATAATCCCGCAGCCAGTTGAAAACCGGGACCTCGGCATAGGTATAATGACCGCCGATCATCAGGATGACGCTGTGCAGCAGAATCAGCCAGTAGGTCAAGGGGGTCAGTCTGAAGCGGGAGTAGCTCAGCGCCAGTACCAGAATCGCCAGCAGCGCCGGGGCAACCTCCAACAGCCAGGTCAGGCGGTCGCGGGGGTTGATAGCGGACCAGAGCAGGGCCGTGAAAAAAATGCCTGTCCAAAGCAGGATTTTGCCGGTGCTACCGGAAGGATTCTGCATGGTGTGGTTCTCCGGTCGGGTGTGGTTGAAGGTTAAAATCGCCGGTACATCTCTTTGTCGTTTGACAGGTCCAGCCAACCCTTGGCAATTCGGTAAATCAGCCAGACCATGTTAGCAACCAGAATGAAATAGCCGATGACGGCAACAAAGGTCAAATAACCCAACACAGACCACAGCAGGCTGAACCAGAAGGTTCTGATCTGCCAACGAAAATGGGACTCAAGCCAGGTCCCGCGGACATCGTCCCGCTTGACGTAATTGATGACTACGGCGGCAAGCAGGGTCGCGCCGCCGGAGAAAAAGGAAGCCGCCTGCAGGGCGTAAACAATCGTGGTGATTGTTTTTGCCGATTTGAGCTGCGGGTCGTTGGGCAGGTTGACGATAATCGGGTCCTCGGGCATTCCGTTCTTCCTTCTGATTAAGAGTTGAGCCTTGGCGGTCTGTTGCTGGGCGCAAAAATGTTTCACGAGTATACCTGAAAACATCACTTCTTTCCCGGGCCTGCAGATGCGACAGCACAAATCTTCCGCCCGGTCTTTCATTTTTCTGTTCCGGTGATACTGTTTTTTCAGGGCGCTGGAACCTGCGTCAGCTCGGCAATTGCCAACTCCGGTTGCCTCGGACCGCTCGTTTGCGGGTTCAGTCGGTGACCAGGAGGCGAGCCCATTTGCTATGGCCCTGAACGACTTAACAAACCAAGGAGATACTCTTATGCGTTACAAACGATTAGGACAGAGTGGACTTTTTGTTTCTGAACTATGCCTGGGAACCATGACTTTTGGTGGCAGCGAGGGGATCTGGGGGCAGATCGGGTCGTTGCAGCAAAAAGAGGCCGATGCCTTGATCGGCCGTTCCCTGGAGGCGGGTATCAATTTTATCGATACGGCCGATGTCTACGCGCATGGGCTGGCTGAAAAAATGACTGGGCAGGCCTTGAAGAACCTGCGGGTCAAGCGTGAGGAGGTTGTTGTTGCCACCAAAGTATTCAGCGAGATGGGGCCCGGGCCCAATGATCGCGGAGCCTCGCGGGGGCATATCCTGGATGGGATCAAGGCCAGTCTGAAACGGCTGCAACTGGATTATGTCGATCTCTATCAGATTCATGGCTTCGATCCGGCTACGCCGCTGGAGGAGGCGGTTCGCGCTCTGGAAACCCTGCTTCAGCAAGGCCTGGTTCGTTATGTCGGCGTCTCCAACTGGGCCGCATGGCAAATCATGAAAGGGCTCGGTATTGCCGACCGGCTGGGAATGACCCGCTTCGCATCGCTGCAGGCCTATTACACCATTGCCGGGCGCGACCTGGAGCGGGAGATCGTGCCCATGCTGAACAGCGAAGGGGTCGGGCTGCTGGTCTGGAGCCCCCTGGCCGGTGGCTTGTTGAGCGGGAAATACGGCCCCAAGCAGCAGACCGAAGCGGGCAGCCGCAGGACCACCTTTGATTTTCCGCCGGTGGAACTGGAACGGGCTTACCCGATTATCGACCTGATGCGGACCATGGCCGAAGAGAAGGGTTGTTCGGTCGCTCGTATCGCCCTCGCCTGGCTGCTTCATCAGTCGCATGTGACCAGTGTCATTATCGGCGCGAAAAGACGCGACCAGCTTGACGACAACCTGGCTGCTGTTGATGTGCAGCTCTCAGCCTCTGAGCTTGAGGCCTTGGCGGAGATCAGCGAGCTGCCCCGTGAGTATCCCGGCTGGATGCTGGAGCGGCAGGGAGAGTATCGACGGCGCCAGTTAAGGGAAGAATACCGGGATTGAGCGGCAGACCGAAAACGCCCGGCTTGAGTTAGCCGGGCGTTTTTTTAAGCGGGCAGCGCAGGAAGGGGTGCCACCAATCAGGAGTTCAATTGGCGGAATTTTCCATCAGCAGGGCCTGGTAAAGATTTCTGCTGGTCATCAGATGATTGCGCATGGTGTTACGGGCCTGGTCTTCATCTTTTGCGGCAATCGCTTCATAAATCGCGTGATGTTGCTTGAGGATTTCTTCCAGGTAGGAGCGCAGCTTTTCCGGGGCCATTTCATTTTTATACAAGCGTGATCTGGGGATAATCTTGTCAGCCAGAAAATTGAAGAACTCGACATAGCGGGCGTTGTTAGTCGCCGCTGCAATCGCTTTGTGGAATTCGTAATCGGCTTTGTCCGCAGAGTGTCCGGCCTCTATGGAATTCTGCATGGTCTTCAGGGTTTCAAACAATTTCATTTGCTGAGCGGTGGTTCGACGGCTGGCGGCCAGACCGGCAGCTTCAATCTCGACGGCCATACGCAATTCAAGGACTTCAAGAATGTCCGAGAGGTCGGCATAGTCGGCAGTAAACAGAGTTATCTTGTTTTCATCCGCTGGCGGGGTCAGCACATAGACACCTGCGCCCTGCCGCGATTCCAGGATGCCGGCCGCCTTCAGAGCGGCAATCGCCTCCCGTACCACCGTTCTGCTGACTCCGAATTGTTTGGTCAGGGTCGGTTCGGTGGGTAATCTCATTCCGGGTGAATAGCGACCTGCTTTAATGTCACTCTGTAGCGATTTTATGACTTTGTCGGTCAAGGACACTCTTGGTGTTCCCATTAGCTTCTCCCTCAAAAATAAACGGGTATTCTAGGGTGTCTTGGCAAAATATTCAATAGCTATACTATACGCGGAAAGGACCTAAAAATAAAGTGTAAATTCATATTATGTATTGACAGTTTTGATAATACCAATATACTGTATCCAAGTCTCGTTCCTGTTTTTTTAGGGGTATTGTCTGGATACCAAATACCCTCAGCGTAACCCTTTTTAGAAAAGGCGGAACGATATAGAATATAATGGAAAATAATGTTTTTCACTTTGATTTTTCTCGTTTCTGTGAACTGTTTCTGTTGCTTCTGCCGTTTCCTGACCAAACCGTGACATCCGTATGATTATGCCCTGATGGGCGGGCAGCGGTGCTGATGGTGTTGGTCGTAAAATTAGTACGATTGCTGAAAAAGGACTGGGGCAGCCCATTCGTGTTGAGAATATTGAAGGCGGGAATGAGCGCGACCGGCCTGACCCTGGTCATGAAGGCACGCCCCGACGGCTATACGCTGGGGGCATTGACTTATGACAGTGTGATGACGGCTCCCTGGCAAGATTAAGGTCGGCATTCAGGATACTGTTTCCAGGGGCATCTTGCTATGCTCCAGTTTTAGAACAACGCGGTGTTGAGTGCGGGCGGGTCAGCTCTCCGGGCGGAGTTGCTCCGTAGGAAGAAGCTGTTCTCTCAGAAGCAGTTGATGTGGTTGTCACCAGCCCGGACAGTTTATTCTTTCTGGTCATTACCGGAATCTTTTTCTATTTCATGGTGATCAGCAATCCGAAGAACGGAAACCTGCCTGTTGCGGGCTAGGCTTCCCCACTTATTTAATTTATTTTGGAAGGATAACCAGATGGACACCAGTTTTATCAAGGGGGTGATCCCCCCGATCGTGACCCCGACCGACGCCCAGGAACGGGTCAACGAGCCGGTTCAACGTCAGATCGTCGAGCATATCATCACCGGCGGCATTCACGGCATCCTGGCCATGGGCAGCAACGGTGAGTTCTACGGGCTTGACCCCGAGCAGCAGGAACGCGCCACCCGCATCATCGTCGATCAGGCCGCAGGGCGGGTCCCGGTCTACTTCGGCATCGGCAACATTACCACCCGTGAATGTGTCGCCTGGGCCAAAAAAGCCGCAGCCATGAAGGTCGACGCCATCAGCGTGCTGCACCCCATGTTCATCGGTCCCAACGACGATGAAATGTACCGCCACTTCAAAACCGTGGCCGAAGCCACCGACCTGCCGGTGCTGCTCTACAACAACCCCGACCGGATGCGCTGCGGGATCTCCGCCGGGCTGCTCGAACGGCTCAGCGAGGTGCCCAACATCGTCGGCGTCAAAGAGAGCAGCGGCGACATGACCCTGACCGCTGAATTCATCCGCCGCACCCGCAACAAAGGCAAGGACTTCAAAGTCATCGCCGGGCGCGACATCCTGATTCTGAGCACCCTCGCCTACGGCGGGGTCGGGACCGTGGCCTCCTCGGCCAACATCGTCCCGGAACTGGTGGTCTCCATCTACGACAAATTCATGGCCGGGGATCTGGCCGGTGCCCTGGAAGCCCAGTACCAACTGGCCCCGATGCGGATGGCCTACGGCCTGTCCAGCTTCCCGGTGGTGACCAAGGACTACATGCGCCTGCTCGGCTTTGACATGGGCGAACCGATTCTGCCCAACACCCGCAGCACCCCGGAGGTGATGACCGCCCTGCAGCAGCACCTGGACAGCCTGGGCGCCAAGAAGCTGGTCTGAAAACGACCGGCAGCACATCGAAACTCAACAGGAAAGACAAGGAGAGATAGCATGCAAATCGGATTTATCGGACTCGGCATCATGGGCAAACCCATGAGCAAAAACCTGCTTAAAGCCGGCTACAAACTGGTGGTCTGCGACCTGAACAGCGCCGCTGTCGAAGAGGTCGTCGCCGCCGGTGCGACCAGTGCCCCCAGCGCCAAAGCCGTGGCCGAGCAAAGCGACGTCATCATCACCATGCTGCCCAACTCACCGCAGGTCAAAACCGTGGTGCTGGGCGAAGGCGGTGTCATCGAAGGCGCCAAACCGGGCAGCGTCGTTATTGACATGAGCTCCATCGCCCCGCTGGCCAGTCGCGAAGTCGCTGCAGCCCTGGCCAAGAAAGACGTCGCCATGCTCGACGCCCCGGTCTCCGGCGGCGAACCCAAAGCCATCGACGGCACCCTGTCGGTGATGGTCGGCGGAGACAAAGAAGTTTTTGACAAAAACTACGACATCATGAAAGCCATGGCCGGGTCGGTGGTCTACACCGGCAAGATCGGTGCCGGCAACGTCACCAAACTGGCCAACCAGATGATCGTGGCGCTGAACATCGCCGCCATGAGCGAAGCGTTGGTGCTGGCCACCAAGGCCGGGGTTGAACCTGAGCTGGTCTACCAGGCCATTCGCGGCGGCCTGGCCGGCAGCACGGTGCTGGATGCCAAAGCCCCGCTGGTGATGGATCGCAAGTTCGATCCGGGTTTCCGCATCAACCTGCACATCAAAGATTTGGCCAATGCCCTGGATACCGCCCATGAAGTCGGCGTTCCGGTGCAGCTGACCTCGGCGGTGATGGAAATGATGCAGGCCATGAAAGTGGACGGCATGGACGGCCTCGATCACGGCGCCCTGATCCGTCATTATGAAAAACTCGCCAAGGTCGAAGTCAAACGCTAACAATCTGGCTTTATCATAGCTGAGCAGATGCGCCGCAGCTGTGGCGCATCTGCTTGTTTGCTTTTTCCGGGTTTACACATGATATGAATTCGAAACCGGTCGAGATCCTCCAAATTGCCAGTCTGACTCCGCAGGGCAATCGTCAATTGGCTGAAGAATACAAAGTTTTGAGGCTGTGGGAGCAGAACGATCCTGAAACGATCCTGCGTCAGCACGGCGCCCGCTTTTCCGCGCTGGTCACCGCGGCTAGAAAAAAGGTCGATACCAGCTTGCTGTCGTTTCTACCCGGCCTGCAGTTGGTGGCGACCCGTGGCGTTGGCTACGAGCATATCGATATTGGCGCCGCCCGGCGCAACAATATTCTGGTCAGCAATACGCCGGGGGTGGTGACCGAGTGTGTTGCCGACCTGGCTTTCGGCGCGCTGATTGCCGTTGCCCGAGAGCTCATTAAAGCAGATGGTTTTGTCCGCAACGCGTGCTGGCCACAGCAGCCCTATCCCCTGACCACCAGTATCTTCGGTAAAAAGCTCGGGATCGTCGGCTTGGGACGCATCGGCGCGGCTATTGCGCGGCGGGCCACCGGGTTCTCCATGGCGATTCGTTATCATAACCGCTCGGCCAGAACCGACCTCCCCTGGCGTTATGAACCGTCCCTTGCGGACTTGGCCGAATGGGCCGATTTCCTGGTTGTTGCGACTCCCGGCGGAGCCGAAACCGACAAACTGATTTCCGCGTCCATCCTTACCGCGCTCGGCCCCAACAGCTACCTGGTCAATGTGGCCCGCGGCTCGGTGGTGGATGAATCCGCCCTGATCAAGGCTTTGCAGCAGGGCACTATCGGCGGCGCGGCCCTGGATGTGTTCGAAAAAGAACCGTTGGTCCCGAAGCAGCTGGTTGAGCTGGACAATGTTGTGCTGCTGCCGCATATCGCCGGGAGCACCCGGGAAACATTTCGCGCCATGGAAGACCTTGTGCTGGAGAATTTACGTTCATTTTTTCACACCGGCAGGCTTGTAACCCCGGTGGAATAAAAGAGATTTGAGACAATGAAAATAATCATCGCCCCTGATTCATTCAAAGAGAGCCTGTCCTCCCAGGACGTCGCCAGCGAGATCGAAGCCGGCTTCCGTGACATCTATCCCGAAGCTGAGTACGTCAAGTTGCCCATCGCCGACGGCGGTGAAGGCACCGTGGCCGCCCTGGTCGCCGCCACCGACGGCGACCTGATCAAGCTGACCGTCACCGGCCCGTTGGGCGATCAGGTGGAGGCCTTTTACGGGCGCAGTGGCGACAATGGTACCGCGGTCATCGAAATGGCCGCGGCCAGCGGCCTTGACCTGGTCCCGCCGGCCCGCCGCAACCCCTTGCTGACCACCAGCTACGGGACCGGCGAACTGATCCGCCATGCCCTTGACCAGGGGTTGCGCGATTTCATTATCGGCATCGGCGGCAGCGCCACCAATGACGGCGGTGCCGGGATGCTGCAGGCCCTGGGAGCCCGCCTTCTCGATGCCGATGAGCAGCAGATCGGTTATGGCGGCGGCAGCCTTGCCGAGCTGGCACGGATCGATGTCAGCGAACTGGACGAACGGCTCAAGGAGTGCCGAATCCAGGTCGCCTGCGATGTCGACAATCCCCTGACCGGCCCGCGCGGCGCTTCGGCCGTGTTCGGCCCGCAGAAAGGCGCGACCCCGGAGATGGTCGAACAGCTCGACCGCAACCTGGGACACTTCGCCGCACTGATCCGTCGCGATCTGGACCGGGATATTGAACAGCGGCCCGGCGCCGGAGCGGCCGGCGGCATGGGCGCGGCCCTGCTCGGCTTTTTGCCGGCCGACCTGCGCCCCGGGGTGGAGATCGTCATCGAAGCGATCGGGTTGGCCGAGGCCGTCAGCGACGCCGACCTGGTGATTACCGGGGAAGGGCGTATCGACGGGCAGACCGTTTACGGCAAGGCGCCCATCGGGGTGGCCAGAGTTGCAGCGCAGCGGCAGATCCCGGTGCTCGGTTTTGCCGGCTGCCTGGGGGAAGGCGCGGAGGCGGTTCTGGAGCACGGCATCAGCGCCCTGTTCAGCATTGTGCCCGGCCCCTGCAGCCTGGAGGAGGCCCTGGCCAATGTCCGGACCAACCTGCGGACTACGGCCAGAAATGTTGCCGCTGTCATGGCTTGCCAATTCTGACCCGATTTTCTATTCATCTTGATAGCGCTATCCTGCCGATGCGCCGGTTCGGGTGTCCCCAACGACGTGGTAGGGATAGAGAGGCTGAGTATGAGACTGTCTTTTGACGAGATTCAAGGGGAAATCAGCCGGGCTTTTATTGCCCACGGCATGTCCCCGGACAAGGCTGCAACCTGTGCCCGTATTCATACGGAAACCACCAACGACGGCGTTTATTCCCATGGGACCAATCGGGTTCCCCGCTTCGCGGAATATCTGGATAACGGCTGGGTCGATCCCGCTGCCGAGCCGACGCTGATCAAGGAGTTCGGCCCGATCCGCATTTACGATGGCAATATGGGGCCGGGCATTCTGAATGCCCTGTATGCCGTGGAGCAGGGGATGGCACTGGCGCAGGCGCATGGCCTCGCCATGATCGGCCTGAAAAACACCACTCACTGGATGCGCGGGGGAACCTATGCCCTGGCGGCTGCCCAGCGCGGGTTCGTCAGCGTGATGTGGACCAATACCGAGTCGGTCATGCCGCCCTGGGGAGCCAAAGACAGTCGCTTGGGGAATAACCCCTTTGTCCTGGCCGTGCCCCGGGCCGCCGGGACTTTCCCGATTCTGTTCGACATGGCGCTATCGCAATATTCCTTCGGCAAACTCGGGGTTATGCAATTGGCCGGGGAAACCCTGCCATTTCCGGGCGGGTTCGATCAGGAAGGGCAGGTCTCCTACGATCCGGCAACCATTATTGACTCGCGCCGGGTCATGCCCATCGGCTTCTGGAAGGGATCTGGGTTCTCTTTCATGCTGGATATCCTGGCGGCTGCGCTGACTGACGGCAGCGGTGCCGCCGAACTTGATTGCAAAGGGATGGGCAGTTGTGGCGGGGCTTCTCAGGTGATGATCCTGATCGATCCGCGCAAATTATCCTCTGCGGAGACTTTTGAGGAACATCTCCTGCGCAGCATCGGCCACCTGAAGAGTTCTCCGCCCCTGGCCGGATCGAACGGGGCGGCGGTTCCGGGAGAGGGGGTATTGCGGTTCCGGGCCGCTCATGCCGAACAGGGTATTTTTGTCGATGACAAGATCTGGAGTGAAATCAAGGCGCTCTAGCAGAGGGTTGAACGTTTGCTGACCGAGCCGTCATCTAATGGAACATCCGCTGAAAACATTGCCCACTGCAGGCTTGCCTGGATGGACTGCCGCGGGAGGTTGAGGCAATAATAACAGAAACGGAGTGTCCAACTGCCGGTTTCAATAAGGCAGCGACGGTTATCATCCAATAATTAAATACAAAGCCGTTGGCTTAGAGCAAAAAAGACAGGAGAAAAGAATATGTTTCGTCGTACAAAAATCGTTGCAACCCTCGGTCCAGCCAGTGAGCAGGAAGAGCAGCTCAGCGCACTTATCGAGGCTGGTGTTGATGTGTTCCGCTTGAATTTTTCCCATGGTGATCATCAGAACAAACTGGAGCTGATCACCCGCATCCGCAAGATTTCCGCCCAGGCCGGCAAGGCGGTCGCCATTCTTGGCGACTTGCAGGGACCCAAGATCAGAACCGGGCTGATGAAAAACGGCTCTATGGAACTGGTCAGCGGCAGTGAAGTTATCGTCACCACCTCTACGGTGGAAGGGGAGGGGAACATTATCCCGACCATCTATGAGAATCTGCCCCAGGATGTCAAACCCGGCGATCGGATTCTGCTCGATGACGGTCTGATGGATCTCGAAGTGCTGGGCACCGAAGGGCAGGACGTGCGCTGCCGAGTGGTGACCGGCGGGAAACTGAAAGACCGCAAAGGGATCAACCTGCCGGGCGCAAAAGTTTCCGCTCCGGCATTGACGGAAAAGGACCTGGAGGATCTGGCTTTCTGCACCGAGCAGGAAGTCGACTATATTGCGCTCTCCTTTGTCCGTGCCGCGGCGGATGTTGAATACCTGAAAGAGCTGCTCAAAGATAAGCCCTTCGCGCCGAAAGTCGTCTCCAAAATCGAGAAGCCCGAAGCCGTCGAAGCCTTCGACGCGATTCTCGAAGTCACCGATGCCGTTATGGTTGCCCGCGGTGATCTTGGGGTTGAACTCAGCCCGGAAAAGGTGCCGCTGATCCAGAAGCGGATCATTCAGAAGTGTAACGCGGTCGGTAAACCGGTTATTACCGCGACCCAGATGCTGGAAAGCATGATCAACAACCCCCGGCCGACCCGGGCGGAAACTTCGGATGTTGCCAACGCGATCCTTGATGGGACCGATGCCATCATGCTCTCCGGGGAGACCGCTGCCGGCAAGTACCCGGTGGAGGCGGTGCGGGTCATGGATCGGGTCGCCTGTGACGTGGAAAAGAGTCATCAGTATCTCCACAGCAGCGCCCATTTGGCGACCGCCGGACAGGTGCAACAGCCCATGACCGAAGCGATTGGCCAGGGGGCTTGCCAGATCGCTGAGAATGTCGGTGCCAAGGCGATTCTGGCCTTTACCCAGACCGGCAGAACAGCGGCGCTGGTGTCCAAATATCGCCCCAATCTGCCAATCTATGCCATGACCCCGGATCCCCGGGTGAAAAGAAGAATGGCCCTTTATTCGGGGGTCAGGGCGATCTGTGTCGGCAATCAGAACACCACCGAGCAGCAGATTCTTGCCGTGGAGAAAGCGGCTCTAACGGCCGGGGTCCTGGAGTGCGGGGATATCACCGTGATCACCATGGGCAGCCCGGTTTCCAGGGCCGGCTCGACCAACCTGCTGAAAGTTCATGAACTCAGCAGCGACGAATAACCGGGCTTTGCCTACCACTAATTGGAAAGCAAGACGCCAGGGGAAACCCCGGCGTGTGTGCAGGGAAACCGTCGGCAGGGAAAAGGAAGAGGACTCATGAGTATTGAAAAGACCGTGATTTTGCCGGATGGAACGGCATTGCCGCGGCTGGGGCAGGGAACCTGGTACATGGGGGACGATAGCGCGGCCGAAGCGGAAGAAATCTCCACCTTGCGGCAGGGCATTGACCTGGGCATGACCTTGATCGATACTGCCGAGATGTATGGCAACGGGCGTTCCGAGGTTTTGGTCGGCAAGGCGATCAAAGGGATCAGGGACCGGGTTTTTCTGGTCTCCAAAGTGTTGCCGCACAATGCCGGCGGCAGTCACCTGATCAGCAGTTGCGAGTCGAGCCTCAAGCGGCTCGGGATTGATTGCCTGGACTTGTATCTGCTCCATTGGCGCGGGCAGGTCCCTTATGCCGAAACGGTTCGCGGCATGGAAGAATTGATCCGGGCGGGCAAGATCAAGCGTTGGGGCGTGTCCAATCTGGATGATGACGACATGCGCGAGTTGCTGAGCGAGCCCGGCGCGGAGAGCTGTGCCGTCAACCAGGTTCTGTATCATCTTGGCTCCCGCGGGATCGAGTATGACTTGCTCCCCTGGCAACGTCAGAACCATATGCCGGTGATGGCCTACTGCCCGTTGGCCCAGGCTGGCCAGCTGCGGCGCAATCTCGTTACCGATGCCACCTTACGGCAGGTTGCGGCAGAGCACAACGCCGATCCGTTCCAGATCCTGCTGGCCTGGTGTATTCGTCAGGACGATATTCTGGCCATTCCGAAAGCGGCCAGCCTGCACCATGTGACCCAAAACGCCGCTGCTGCGGACATTGTCCTGAGCAGAGAACAGCTGCAGCGGCTCGATCAGGCATTTCCGGCACCCAATCGTCCCGTTCCCCTGGATATCGTGTAAACTATCCGGATAACAGGACACGGAGCAAATGCTCCGTCAGCAACAGGGGGATGATAGCGGATGAAGGTTTTATTTGCCGCCCCGGAACAGGCCTGGGGCGGAATCCTCAATAAATTCAGAGCGGCTCATCCGGATCTGCACTTTACCGCAACTGGCGATTACTACATCGACAGCCTGGCCGGCTACGAGGTGCTGATTCCGACCATGTGCCGGGTCGATGCGGCGTTGCTGGCCAGCGCCGACCGCTTGCAACTGATCCAGCAGATGGGGACCGGGTTGGAGGGGGTGGACATTGCGGCGGCGCGGGCACGCGGCATCATGGTCGCCAACGTGCCGTCTGGCGCTTCAGGAAATGCCGATTCCGTTGCCGAACTGGGGATCTACCTGCTCCTCGGCCTGCTGCGCAAGGCCTGGGAAATCCCCGCGGTACTGCAGGCTGGCCGGCTCGGTCGACCCATGGGCGGCACCTTGCAGGGGAAAAACATCGGTCTGGTCGGTCTTGGCGATCTTGGCCAGGCCTTGCTGAGAAAACTGGCCGGCTTCGACGTCCGCACCATCGGGATCAAGTCACGGCCTGATCCCGAATTCGCCGCACGTTACGGTCTGGACTGGGTTGGCGGTCTGGCCGACCTGCCGCAATTGCTGGCCGAGGCGGATATGGTGGTGCTCTGTTTGCCGGATACCCCGGTCACCCACGGTCTGTTCAACCGGGCGGCTTTTGCCGCGATGCGTCCCGGCTCCATGCTGGTCAACCTCGGTCGCGGCGGGGTCGTCGAGCGCGAAGCATTGCTGGAAGCCCTGCAGAACGGGACCCTGGGCGGGGCTGGTCTGGATGTCTTCTGGCAGGAACCACCTGATCCGAACGATCCTATCTTCGACTATCCCGTTATCGCTACTCCGCACATCGGTGGTATCACCGACACCTCTCTCAGCGGTATTTTTCAAGGGGTTTCCGCCAACCTGAAACGCCTGCAAATCGGTGAACCCATCCTCTATCAGCGGCAGCCGTAAACGCCGATTCAGCAGCGGCACAGGTTTCTTTCAATCGACCCGATGGCGGAACAGCCAGGCCGCCGGCGGCAGGGTCAACAGGGCGATGATCAGCAGCGGCCAAAGCAATGGCCAGATCTCTTTGAGTCCGGCACCTTCCAGGAAAATCCAACGCAGAGCCGTGACCACATAGCGCAGCGGGTTGGCCAAAGTGCCGATCTGCAGCCAGTGGGGCATGTTTTCCACCGGGGTGGTAAAGCCGGAGAGGATCACCGACGGCATAATAAAGGAGAAGGAGCCGAGCAGGGCCTGCTGCATGGTCATGGAAAGGGATGATACCAGCAGGCCGACCCCGACAATGGAGAACATGAACAGGGTCAGGACCAGGAACAGGGCAATCACACTCCCCCGGAACGGCACCCCGAACCACCAGACCCCGCCGGCAGCGAGCAGTCCTGAATCGATGATGCCGAAGACGATCCCCGGTAATGATTTGGCCAGCAGGATCTCGCCGGGGGTAAAGGGCGCGACCAGCAACTGGTCGAAGGTGCCAAACTCCCGTTCCCGGGCAACCGAGAGGCTGGTCAGAATCATCACCACCACCATGCTGATCATCCCCCCCAACGGCGCGACGATATACCAGCGGCTGATCAGGTTGGAATTGAACCAGGCGCGCTGATTCAGATCGATCATCTTGGTATTGGCAGCGACCGCCCCGGTAGCGTGCTGCTGGTTGAAGCGGCTGACGATATTTTCCGCATAGCCGAGGGCCACCGAAGCGACATTGGAGTTACGCCCGTCGAGAATGATCTGCACCTCCGGCTGTTCGCCGCGCAGCAGCTTATCGCTGAAATGCTCCTCGATATGAATCACCATGCGCGCTTCCTGGGCATCGATGGCTGGGTCGATCTCCTGCACTCCGTTCAGATAGCGGACCAGGCGGAAATTGTCCGAGCCCGAGAAATCGGCGATCAGTTCCCGCGACAGGGAAGTGCGGTCCTGATCCAGCACCGCATAACGGACCTGTGTGACATCGAAAGTGGCGGCATAACCGAACAGGAAAAACTGGATGATCGGCGGGCCGATTACCACAAAGCGGCTCTTGGGGTCACGCAGAATCACCATGAATTCTTTGCCGATCAAAGCGGCGATGCGACGGAGAACGGTCATGATTATTACTCCAGGCGTTTACTGAGTTTACGCCGCGCCAACAACAGCAGAACCGTTGCCATGATCCCCAGGGCCGTGCCGGCCGGCCAGAGGACCGCGCCGATATTACCGGCCAGAAACAGGGTATGGCTGATTTCCACAAAATAGCGGGCCGGGATGATATGGCTGACCCATTGAATAACCAGCGGTGTGCTGTCCAGATCGAAGAGCATGCCGGACAGGAAAAACGCGGGCAGAAAACCTGCCAGAATGGAAATCTGGGCGGCCACGAATTGTACCCGCACCGTGGCGGAAATGGCTAATCCGAAGCCGAGGGAGGCGATCAGAAATAACGAGCTCAAAAAGAACAGCAGGAGGAACGACCCGCGAAAGGGCACCTCAAAAATCCACAGGCCACCGGCGACGGAGATCAATAAACCGAGAATGCCCAGGATGTAGTAGGGGATCAGTTTTCCCAACAGCAGTTCGGAGAGTCGCAGCGGCGTCACTAAAATCGCCTCCATGGTGCCGCGCTCCCATTCGCGGGCAATGACCAGCGCGGTCAGCAGGGTGCCGATCAGGGTCATAATCAGGGCGATCAGGCCGGGCACCAGGAAATTTCGGCTTTCGTGGGCTCTGTTGAAACGAACCTGGGACTGAACGTTTACCCCGCCGAGCTGGAGCTGTTCACCATGGGCCTGGCGGAGCTGATACCATTTCTGCACGGTACCCCGGGTATACCCCAGAATCAACTGAGCCCGGTTGGCATCCACGCCATTGACGATCACCTGGACCGGCGACTGACCGGCATTGATCAGGTCGCTGGTAAAATTGTTGCGGATATGGATGATGCCGTCGACCTGACCGGTCCTGAGCAGGGTTTCCGCCTCGGCCATGGTTTTGACAGTCTGCGGCTGGAAGAATGGCGACAGGGTGAAACGGGCGACCAGGTCGCGGGCCTGCGGGGCCGGGTCGGTTGCGACAACCGCCACCGGAACCTGGGTTGGATTGAGGGAAACGCCGTAGCCGAACAGAAACAACAGGATCAGGGGCATCACCAGGGCCAGCAGAATGCTGCTCGGATCGCGCTTGATCTGCAGAATCTCTTTGCGTAAAAAGCCGCGCAGGCGCATCAGCGCCAGGGCCAGCTCATTCATGACGACCTCCGGACAGCCCCGCGGGGGAGGCCGTCCCCTCGGCCAGGGCGATAAAGGCATCTTCAATGGTCGGGTCGGGATTGTCCTGGCTGCGGGCCAGGCGACGGATATCGGCCGGTGTCCCCTGGGCCAGTTCGGTGCCGTGGGACATGATCAGCATATGGTCGCAGTATTCAGCCTCTTCCATAAAGTGGGTGGTGACGATCACGGTGACGCCCTGTTGGGCAAAGCCGTTGATGCGCAACCAGAATTCGCGCCGGGCCAGCGGGTCGGCACCCGAGGTCGGTTCGTCCAGAAATAACAGCGCCGGTTCGTGAAGCATGGCGGTGGCCATGGCCAGGCGCTGTTTGAAACCGCCGGGCAGGTCTCCGGCCGGCGTGTCACGGCGTTCCTGCAGTTCGAATTCCTCCAGTGCCCAGGCCATACGTTCCTGTAGCCGTTTACCGTACAGTCCGTAAGCCTTACCGTAAAATTTCAGATTGTCGGTGACGCTCAGCTGCCGGTAGAGGGAAAAGGCCTGCGCCATATAGCCCAGGTTGGCGCGGGCGCGGGCGCGCGACTTACGCAGATTGTGACCAGCCACGCTGATCTCACCGTCGCTGATGCTGGTCAGGCCGCAGAGCATTCGAAAGGTAGTGGTTTTGCCTGCGCCGTTGGGGCCGAGCAGGCCAAAGATCTGTCCCCGCTGGACCTCGAAACTGATTCCCTGGACAGCCGTAAAGCTGCCGAAAGTCTTTTTCAGGTTGTGGACCTGGACCACAACTTCATCTGCGCGGGTCTGGGAGACTGCCGGCTGCTCGGGCAGAAACCTGACCTCCGGACGCTGGGCCAGGGCCATGAAAGCATCTTCAAAGGACGGTTCGCTGATGCTGACCTCCTGGTAGCTGGACCGCGGGATCAGCTCTGCGATGGGGCGTGTAAACTCAGCGTCGATGACACAACGGACCCGGCCGGAGCGGATGGTCGCATCGATAACCTCAGCAGTCCCTGCCAGTGTGGTCTGCAACGCCCTGGTTTCGGCAACCTGGTTGGGGGCGAAGCGATAGACCCGGCCGCGCATTTTGGCGCGGAACTGCTCCGGTTCGTCCTGGGCGACAATGGTGCCGTTTTGCAGGACCACGACCTGTTGGCATTGCTCCGCTTCATCCAGATAGGAGGTGGCAACCAGAACTCCGATCCCTTCCTCGTTCACCAACTGGGCGATGATTTGCCAGAGATCCCGGCGCGACACGGGATCAACGCCAACGGTCGGTTCGTCGAGTAAGAGCATTTGCGGCGATTTGATCAGGGAGCAGGCTAAGCCAAGTTTCTGCTTCATCCCGCCGGAGAGTTTTCCGGCGCGGCGGGCGGTGAAGGACGCCAGGTCGGTCATCTCCAGCAGCCTGGCGTGGCGCTCATGGCGAATTCGCCCCGGGACACCCTGCAGGTCGGAAAAAAGGTCGAGATTCTCCTGCACGGTGAGATCCTGATAGAGGCCGAACTGTTGCGGCATGTAACCGACCCGGCTCTGAATCTGCAGCGATTGCTCAGTGCTGTCCAGGCCGAGGACGGTCACCCGGCCGGCGGTTGGTTTGAGCAGACCTGCGGCAATCCTCAGCAAGGTGGTCTTGCCGGCCCCATCCGGGCCGACCAGCCCGGTTATTCGGCCTGCCTGAACCTGCAGGGAAATCTCTCGCAGAGCATGCACCACGGGCTGTTTTTTTGGGGAAAACTGCTTGCTGAGTCGAGTCGCCTCCAAAACAATGCGCTCGGTGGCATGATGATCATCGATCCCTTTGTTGTTCTCTTCCACTGGAAAACAGCTCTTTCATTAATGCGTCGTCGACGCGGTGCGGGGTTGGGGGAACGTGACCGTTACCGGCATGCCCAGGCGCAATTCGTTCTCCGGATCGTTCACCAGAATCCGGGTTTCGTAAACCAGCTTGGTGCGCAGGTCGCTGGTTTCTATGGCCTGGGGAGTAAACTCGGCGGCTGGGGAGATAAATCCGACCTGACCGGTGAATTTCCGGTCCGGCCAGCTGTCCGCGCTGATCTCCGCTTGCATCCCCGGTTTGACCTGTCCCAGTTCTGGCTCTGAAACATAGGCGCGGATCCATTTCGGGTCAGTCAGGGCAAGGATGAAGGCCGGTTTTGAAGGCCCGGCCATTTCGCCGACTTCTAAAATCCGGCTTTGAATAATCCCCGGGGTCGGTGCTTTGAGGACGGTATCCGCCAGGCGTTCCTGAAGATAGGCGACCTGGGCCTGGCCAGCTGTCAACTGGGCTTTGGCTTGGGCTATGTCCTCTGTTCTGGGGCCTTGCAAGGCCAGTTCCAGCGCCTGATCCTGAATCTTTTTCTGGGCAATCAATTCATCCAGGGCTGCCTGGGCGTCATCCACGGATTGTTTGCTGGTTCCGCCAACCGTCACGGTTTGCTTGAGCCGCTGCAGATTTTTTTCAGCGATGGCGATTTTGATTGCTGCGGCATCAACGGCCGCGCGAGCCTGTTTGATTTCTTGCGGCCTGGTCCCGTTTTCCAGCTTGCGGACCAGCTCTTGCAGAGCTTTACTCTGGGCTTGCGCCTCGCTGAGCTTGCTGGCCAATAAATTGGAGCGCAACCGGGCCAGTTCCTGTCCGGCAACGACTTTATCCCCTTCGTCAACATAGATGGCGGAGACAATTTCCTGTTCGTTAAAGACCAGCTGGGCATCGCGAATTTCCACATTGCCGTAAAGGGTCAATGGGCCCGCTGCGTTCTCTTCCTGGTTCAGCCACCAGCGGGTCGCCAGCCCGGCAGCGACAACGAGCAGCACAATAACTATGAGCAACGGCTTTTTTTTCATTGTTCAGGTCCTGAAAAATAAAAAGGAGTCAAAGATTACCCGGGTTGAAATTTATATTATACACCCGTATCAATTCGTGGCAATGTAGCCTATTGTTGACAGATAAGTCAAACGATCGTATAAAATAACTGTCTCGGCTGATTTTAACGAAAGATTGCTCCGTGAAGAAAAAACGCACTCCAAGAATTGCTCCGCTTCGGCGCGATGCCGTCGAAACCCGGACCAGATTGCTCAGCGAAGCAGGCCATGCTTTTGCAGAGTTTGGCTATGACGGGGTCGGACTGCGCGATATCTGCAAGGCTGCCGAGGTCAATCTGGGCGCGGTTAAGTATTATTTCGGCAGTAAGCAGGAGCTGTATCGAGAAGCGTTGATTCAGCCCCATATCCAGCTGCTGCAGGAGGAGTCGGTTCCCAGCTTCGACGGCTCGACCGATCCGGAAGGCGCTTTGTTGAACTGGCTCAATTTTGCCTTGCGCACGGTGCTGGTGAGGCGTCGCGAGCATCCTTATCTATCCCGCCTGTTTATCCGGGAATTTGCCAACCCCTCCTTTGCCATGGAAGAGTTGATCGAGTTGGTCTTCAAAAAAGTCCGCCATGAACTGGTTCGAATTGTCATGGCCCTGAAGCACAAGGATCAGGAAGACAGCCAGGTTGCTGAACTGGCCAATATGGTCATCCTGCTTTGTGTCCAGCAGGAAGTGGGCCGGCCGGTCCTGGAGCGTCTCGCATATCCGCCGCCGACCAAGGATCAGGATGTGCGGGCTCTGGCCGAGCGGATTCATCGATTTGTCCTGGCCGGCATAAAAGCTTCGGCCTGAAGGGCGGGCTTCCCCAGCCGCTTGCGCCGAACTTTCCCCTGCTGCATCTCTACGGTTCATCCCTCTTTGTCCGCTCTGGTTTTCCGATTTTACAATTCATTTCGTTATGTTCCGCAGCGCGGTTTTTGTTCCTGCTTGCGGGTCTTTTCCATCGATAGCTCGCCCCGTTTTTTGGGGTCTTCAATGCCGGGCAGGGCAGGAGCGGGGTTACCGTTAAACCGTCCGGGCGATTGTGCTCTGGATAATTTCCGCTAAACTTGACTGCAGTCAGAGTTATTTCAGTAGATTCCAAAACCTGCATGAGAATTCAGAGGAGTAGTGTGATGAAAAAGTATCTTCCCGATTTTATTGCTAAACCGCTCTGTGCAATGCTGATACTGTCATTTGTGTTCATTGATTTCAGCCCGCAATCGGCCCAGGCGGGAATGATCAGCACCGAAACGATTCTCTCTGCTCAGGCCGCAACAGCCGCCCGTGACCGGGTGCAGAACTTTTTGGCGCGGGACGATGTGCGGCAGGCGATGAGCGCCCAAGGAGTAGCCCCCGAGGAAGTCGCCCGACGCGTCGCCAGCCTGACCGATGACGAGGTTAACCGGATTGCTGCCGATATCGACAACCTGCCGGCCGGGGCCGGGTTCGGCACCATTGTCGGTGCCGCGGTGTTTGTATTTGTGCTGCTGCTGGTGACCGATATCCTGGGGTTGACCAAGGTCTTCCCGTTTACCCGTCCCATCCGTTAAATGCTGCGTTTGCAGTTACCTGACCAGGCAGGAATGCGCGGGCTTTCCTGCCTGGTTATTGTGCTCACCCTGGTTTTTCTGAACGGCTGTTCAGCGGTTCTGCCATCTCCGGATCAATCATCCCTGCCACCGCGCATTCTGTTGCATGACGTCCCGTTTTTTGCCCAGCAGGAATATCAGTGCGGGCCGGCGGCTTTGGCCATGTTGCTGGCCTGGAATGGTGAACAGGTTGTCCTGCCACGAGTCACTGAGCAAGTCTATTCACCGGGGCGAAAGGGAACTTTGCAACCGGCCTTGGTTGCTGCGGCGCGCAGAAACGGGTATCTGGCTTATCCCCTGCAGGGGCAGGATGCTTTACTCCGGGAACTGGCCGCCGGACACCCGGTGCTGGTGCTGTTGAACCTCGGATTCTCCTGGGTGCCATATTGGCACTATGCCGTGGTCATCGGCTATGACTTGACGGCTGATCAGATCTTTCTCCATTCCGGCACAGAGGCCGAAGCGATTTTCTCCGCCGGGGTATTCTCCCGGACCTGGGCACGGAGCCAGGATTGGGGGCTGTTGGTTCTTCCGGCCGGAACGTTGCCCGCAACAGCGGAGGAACAGGTCTATCTAAACGCGGCCAGCGGCTTGGAACGGGCCGGCAGGAATCTGTCCGCAGCGCATGCCTACCAGGCCGCTGTGCAACAATGGCCGGACAGTTTTGCGGCCTGGATGGGGCTGGGGAACAGTCGCTACGCACAAACCGATCTGCCTGCCGCGGCAGCGGCCTTCCGCCAGGCCTCCAGGTTGCACTCCACGAGCGGTGAGGCGTGGAACAATCTGGCCGTGGTTCTTGCGGCGGCGGGACAGCGGGAGCAGGCACTGGCCGCTATTGACCGGGCGATCGCTCTGGGTGGACTCTTGCAAGAGAGCTTTCTGCAAACCCGCCAGGAAATTCTGGCCGGTGAAATAAAATGAAAGGGACGAAATTATGAACACGAAAGACCTCGAAAATAGAGCTCAGGGAACAATTCTTGGTGCTTTTATCGGTGATGCCCTGGCGCTTGGACCGCATTGGTATTACGACTTGGAGCAACTGCGCAAAGATTATGGTCCCTGGATCAGCGACTATACCGACCCCCAACCGCACCGTTATCATGCCGGTTGTAAAGCCGGCCAGCTGTCCCAGGCCGGTTATCTGCTGCGGATGATGGTGCAGTCTCTGGTCGATTGTGGCGAATATGATGAAGCGGATTTTTGTCGCCGCCTGGACGAAGACCTGTTTCCGCAACTTGACGGCACCCCGGTCAACGGGCCGGGCGGCTATACCAGCCAGTCGATTCGGGAAGCCTGGCGCCGCCGGGTCAAACAAGGCCTGCCCTGGTCGCAGACCGGCGGGCATGCCGATACCACGGAAGCGATTGAGCGAACCCTGGCCATTGCGGTTCGCTATGCTGCTGACCCACGTCAGCTGGCGCGAGCCATCGGCGCCAATACCGTTCTGACCCAGACCGATGAGACCGTCGTCTCGTTAACTGTCGCTTTTGGGGCTGTGCTGGGCCAGCTGGTGCAGGGCGAAGGGTTGACTCCGGATATTTCAGGAAAACTGATGCGTTTGGTCAAGAGCGGGGAACTGCCTTTCCATGCCGTCACCAGCGACGATCTGCAACCGCCCAAACCTGGCGATCCCGATCCGCCGCGGGTGGGCCGATTCGCCTCGCCCGATGCTTTGCTTTCGCCGGCGGCCATGGCCACCGCCGCCATTGACCCGGAGATTCGTATCGAACCGGCCTGGAAGGTGTCCCTCGTCTATGGCATGCCCTGCGCCATTTATCATCAGCTGCCGGCCGCTTACTATCTGGCGGCACGCTTTGCGGACGATTTTGAGGCCGCAGTGCTGCATGCTGTGAACGGTGGCGGGCAAAACCAGGCCCGGGCCATGCTCACCGGGGCCCTGGTCGGAGCACAATGCGGTCTGACCGGTATTCCCCAACGGTTCATCGACGGCCTGGACGGTTCCGCTGAACTGTTGGACTTGGCCCGCCGCCTGGCCCAACAGCTCTAAAGATCTGCCAGGAAACTGTTGCGGACGGGTTGTTTGTACTGAGCCCTAAGCAGTAAAATGGTCTGAACAGAAACTGGCACTGGTAGGCAGGGGCAGGTGTCCGTCTGGCAGGAGTAAGAGGGATGAAAAAGTTGCTGGCAAGTTTTTCCCTGATGCTGGCGCTGGTCGGTTGCTACGGTCCGGTCATGCAGCAGGAGTCCCGGGAATGGAGTCATCATGATCATGAAGCCTATTGTCGTGCCTATGCCCAACAGATGAAGCATGACAATGATGAGTTGCTGCTTTTTAACGACTGTATGGAGCATGAGGCGGACTGTCCTTATTGCGTGATTAATCATGGTTACTGATGCAGGGGAGTTGGACGATTCCGGCGGATGTTCAAGTAAAGTGCTATGTTTTTAAACTGAACATTTCTTAAAAGTGAACTGTTCTGTTAGAAAATACTTCGCTCCTTCCCCCTCTGATGGGGGAAGGTCGGGATGGGGGTGAAACAATTGAGCTGCCAATTTTACCTACAGCGAAACATGCCTTGATCACCACTTTTGTTTGTTGGCCCGTCAAAAAGTCTACTTTTTGCGGGGCTCATGCTACGACGCTTCATGACCCACATAGCCATGCTTAGAAGGCCGAAAAAAGTCACCGTCTCAAGCCCTGGCCACGGAGCTGAATCCCACACAGCCCGCCGATAACAGCCAACAGGGCTGCTCATCTCGAGAAATCAAAAGAGTTTTTTTTGCATACTTTTATTTTGCGATCAAAAAAAAGTATGTCGACTGTCGGGCCGAGACCCGACAGTGTCGCTTGTTGATCAACGAGCCCTTTCAGTTCAGCAGAAAAATCCCAATACCTAAAAATCAAAATCAAGACCGCGGGGTCGCGGCCCCGCCGCCGCCTTTCTTTTTGTCCAGGCCGACAAAAAGGAAGCAAAAAACGGCCTTTTGATTGCTCGGGATTGGCGTTCGTTCCGGAGGAAATTCAGGGTTGCGCTGGGCGCTGCTGGTAAGGCAGGGTTGGTCACCTGAGCATTTAATCACGGAGCATGGCCGTTACTGGCCAAACCGTCGTCGAATGCGCCCGACGAGAAGCTGGGCTTCTCGTACTGGCGGACCGAGGGGCTGCGAAATTGGTTGATCTGCTGGTCTTATGGTTTGATGGAATTCGTTGCTCCTTCCCCCTCTGATGGGGGAAGGTCGGGATGGGGGTGAAACAATTGACCTGCCAATTTTACCTACAGCGAAACACGCCCCAATTACCACTTTTGTTTGTTGCCCCGTCAAAAAGCCTGCTTTTTGCGGGGCTCATGCTGCGGCGCTTCATGCCCCACATAGCAATGCTTCGAAGGGCGAAAAAATTACCGTTTCAATCCCTGGCCACGAAGCAGGGTTTTACACCTCTCAGGGATAAAACCCGACAAAGCTGCTCATCCCGAGAAATCAAAAGAGTTTTTTTTGCATACTTTTATTTTGCGATCAAAAAAAAGTATGTCGGCTGTCGGGCCGAGACCCGACGGTTTCGCTTGTTGATCAACGAGATTTTTCAGTTCAGCAGAGAAATCCCAACACCTAAAAATCAAAATCAAGACCGCGGGGTCGCGGCCTCGCCGCCGCCTTCCTTTTTGTCCAGGCCGATAAAAAGGAAGCAAAAAACGGCCTTTTGATTGCTCGGGATTTGCGTTCGTTCCGGAGGAAATTCAAGGTCTCGCTGGGCGCTGCTGGTACGGCAGGGTTGGTCACCTGAGCATTTAATCACGGAGCATGGCCGTTACTGGCCAAACCGTCGTCGAATGCGCCCGACGAGAAGCAGGGCTTCTCGTACTGGCGGACCGAGGGGCTGCGAAATTGGCTGGTCTGCTGGTCTTATGATTTGATGGAATTCGTTGCGAAGGTCGGGATGGGGGTGAAACAATCAAGCTGCTAATTTTTCCTATAGAAAAACGAACCACCAATAACCACCTCAACAAGTCTCCCCGTCTAAAAGTCTGCTTTTTGCGGGGCTCATGCCGCGACGATTCGATCCCAGATACACAGCCAAGAAATTCAGCACAATCTCTTTTCCATACTGAAATTAATCAGCACCTCTCCATTCCTCTCCAGGCGGTTCTGACTGATCACCTGAAACCCCCTTTGCAGGAAAAAATCTTTTACCAGCAGGGAGGCCTCGACGAACAGCAGCTTGATTGCGCGCTGTTGAGCTTGCTGTTCCAATGCCTTGTAGAGAAGCCCGCCGACCCCTTGGCGCTGAAAGTCCGGGTGAACGTAAAAACAATCGATATGGCCGGAATGTTCGAGTTCGATGAATCCGGCAACACATTGGTCGTGGATGGCCACAAGCGGTTTTTTCATTGCCAGACGCGCTTCCCAAAAAGCGTAATCGACCGGGGTTGGAGCCCAGGCTTCCTGCTCTGCTGGAGAGTACAGCGCCGGATTGATGGCATGGACGGCACTATGGAAGAGATCAGCTATTTCAGCAGCACGGTCAGTTGAATAAGGATAAATTTGAATGTTCATCAACAGTTGCTGTTATCTCAAAGGTTTAGGTAACAGGGGGATTAGCGCTCGTTTAAGAGTCAATGGCAGCAAAACCGGGACTGTCCCCGCACGGGGGCTGTCCCAGGTCTTTGCGGTGCTAACCACTGCAGTTTCATGGCTCGCAAACTCTTGGGACAGCCCCCGATGACCCTGGGGACAGTCCCGAGTTTACTATTTACTACAGCGTTGCTTAAACGAGCACTAATTCGTGACAAGGGGCATAGGCACCCGTTTATCAGCTCATTGCGGAGCTTCCAATCCGGCTAACACGAATTTCAGCAATTGGTCGAGCTGTTGTCCTCTGCTGAGGGGCGGGGCGCTAGCCTCTGGCTGCTCCTGGAAGTTATTGTCTCGGCACATGATGATACTCATGGTTCCGACCAGGAACTGCATGCGGATCCGCAGGATCTCCACGGGGAGATCCGGCAGGGCTTGCTGCAGGCTGGCGAAGAAGAACTTAAACATCGGCAGGACCAATTCCATAAAACAGTTACGGACCGTTTGATCGGGGTCGTTCCAGGAGCGGCTGATCAGGGTCAGAAAATCCTCGGCACCTGGACTCAAATCACGGAATTCCAGAGTTGGTTCAATGAATGCCCGCAGCAAATCTTGCGCACGCGGGGGCTGCTGGTTTCCTGCGGCCGCCTGAAGCACCTCTTCCAGCCGGGCGTGGCGCAGTTTATTCAACGGAACCAGGCGCCGTTCGATAACTGCCCGCAGCAGCGCTTCCTTGGAGCCGAAATGATAATTGACCGCTGCCAGGTTAACTCCGGCCTTGTGGGTAAGAATCCTGAGCGAAGTGCTGTGAAAGCCTTCCCGGGCGAATAATTGTTCGGCACAGTTCAGAATACGGTTTTTGGTACTGATACGTGGCATAGTGCTTTTTCCAGACTTAAAATAAAACTTCTGTTTGAAAACTGGGAACATCTTCTTGTCGAAAATGTTACATGTCCAACAATTAAACATTTGTTTAAAACATATGTCAAGAATGGAGCGCTTCTTGCTATAGAAGGTCAATATATCGATATATTGATATATTTTTTATAGAGAGAGACGCTGCAGATAGCGGATATATAACATTCTGATCGGTTAAAGGGGTTGTGTAATCTCTGAGCAGGGAGTGGGGTTTATGGTTAAAAAATAGGCAGGTGAGGAGGGATTGATGCTCTGGGTGCTGAAAAATAGGGGTTTGAATCAGTTGGCATACTGCCTGCTTTAGAACGTTGATATGTACAACATAACAGCTACGCTGGTCATTTAGTCACCCTCTATACCAAAGGAGCCCCTCAGGATGAAAAAAGTAGAATGTATCATCAAGCCGTTCAAGCTGGACGATGTCAAAGCGGCGATCACCGATCTCGGGATCAGTGGCATGACGGTCAGCGAAGTACGCGGTTTCGGCCGCCAGAAAGGGCACACCGAACTCTACCGCGGTGCCGAATACCAGATCGACTTCATTCCCAAGATCAAGATTGAACTGGTGGTCTCCGACGACCAGGTCGACGGGCTGGTCAGCGCCATTCAGCGCGAAGCCTGCACCGGCCGCATCGGCGACGGCAAAATCTTCGTCAGCGCCATCGAACAGTCGATCAGGATCCGGACCGGCGAATCCGGGGAAGATTCCCTCTGATCCGCCCTTCACCATCAAAAGACACTTTATTCATATAGACAAGGAGATACACACCATGAAAAAAACGGTCCTGACCCTGGCGACGCTTCTGCTCGTCCCGAGCCTGGCCCTGGCAGCCGATGCCGAGCTGTCCTATGTTTTGAATACCTTTTCCTTTCTGGTCATGGGGGTGCTGGTGATGTGGATGGCCGCTGGGTTCGGCATGCTCGAATCCGGTCTGGTGCGCTCGAAGAACGTCGCCACCATCTGTCTGAAGAATATTTCCCTGTTCGGGATCGCCGGGATCCTCTTCTACCTGATCGGCTACAATCTGATGTACGCCGGGGTGGACGGCGGGTTCATCGGTAGTTTCGGGCTCTGGGGGCCGGATGACGCCGCGGCCCTGTCCGGCGACTATGCCGCCGGTTACGCCGCCTCATCCGACTGGTTCTTCCAGATGGTGTTCTGCGGCGCGGCCTGTTCGGTGGTCTCCGGCTGCGTGGCCGAGCGGATCAAGCTGTGGTCGTTCCTGGCCTTCTGCGTGGTGCTGACCGGGGTCATCTATCCGATCCAGGGATCTTGGGTGTGGGGCGGCGGCTGGCTGTCCGAGATGGGGTTCACCGACTACGCCGGGTCGACCCTGGTCCACTCGGTGGGCGGCTGGGCCGCGCTGACCGGGGCGATCATCCTCGGTGCGCGCAAAGGCAAGTACGGCAAGGACGGGCGGGTCAACCCCTTCCCCGGTTCCAACATCCCCCTGGCCACCCTGGGCACCTTCATCCTGTGGATGGGCTGGTACGGGTTTAACGGCGGCTCGGTGCTGGCCCTGGGCAACGCCGCCAGCGCCATCGAAATGTCCAACGTCATGGTCAACACCAACCTGGCCGCCTGCGGCGGGATGATCGCCGCGATGATCCTGGTGCAGATCATGTACAAAAAGGTCGACGTGACCATGGCCCTGAACGGCGCGTTGGCCGGGCTGGTGTCGATCACCGCCGGGCCGGCGACCCCGTCGCTGGGCGCCGCGACCCTGATCGGCGCGGTCGGCGGGATCCTGGTGGTGTTGGCCGTACCGTTCTTCGATAAGCTCAAGATCGATGACGTGGTCGGCGCCTTGTCGGTTCACCTGGTGTGCGGGGTCTGGGGCACCCTGGCGGTGCCGATCACCAACTCCGAAGCGAGCTTCGTGACCCAGTTCATCGGTGTGGTCTCCATCGGTGCCTTCGTGATCGTAACCACCTCTATCGTCTGGCTGGTGCTGAAGTATACGGTCGGGCTCCGGGTCAGTGAAGAGGAAGAGATGCTTGGCTGCGACTCGGTTGAAATCGGTATGGAAGCCTACCCTGACTTCCAACGCGTCAGCAGCGGTCGGGCCGGCGTTTCAAGTCATGGTGTCAATGCGGCTTAGGTTTTTGTCCGCCTGATTCTTCACTTTTTTTGATCACAGCCCGGGCTTGTCACAGGTCCGGGCTGTTTTGTTTTGCTGATCTGGGTTTTCTGCCAGTGTGCTGGCTCCGGGCGTGGCGGAACGGATAAAAAATGAATAAAGAGGAGATGTATTCAATTGAATATTAGAGTGGTTTCACAGGTTCGAATTTCTTGATAAACTGATCTGCAGGCTTGTCAACGAAGACACAAGGGGTAGCTGATCAATGAAAAAAACCTGGACTTTCGGGATTTTCGGTATTGTGCTGACGCTGTCTCTGATCGGTTACAATTTCCATTTGCAAAAACAGGTGATCCTGAAAGAAGCCCAGGTCACCATGGGCAACCTGCTCAGCTTTGTCGAAATGGATCTGGAAAGGTCTTTTTTTGGTCTGGACCAGGTCTTTCTCGGTCTGGAAAATTACCTTGCCGTAACTTCCCCGGCTAATTCGCTTGACGCCCCGCAGGTCAAAGGGGTTATCAATGACCTGCTGAAAAAGAATTCCTACCTTACGGCTTTGATCGATCTGGATCGTAACGGACAGATTCTGCACTGGAACAATTCCAGGAAAAAACCGGACCTCAGTGGTCGCGATTACTTTACTGTCCACCAGAAGCAGATTCTGAACGGGCTCTACATCGGCAAACCGCAGCCATCGGTCGTCAACAGGAACCAGACCATTTTCGGGATCAGCCGCGCGATCCGCGGCAGTGACGGACGGCTGCAGCAGGTCCTTGCCGCGATCCTGGATGTCAAATATTTTTATCAGCAATACGAAAAGCTCTTTGTCCGGGCGGACAGTCAACTGACCATCTCCTCGTTGGAGGGGGATGTCTATGTGCAAATTCCAGCTGGCGGCAACGTCGTTCCAGCTCCGGCCATGGCGGAGCTGATCGCCGGCTGCGACCCCCATTTGTTAACCGACGAAGATTTCTGTTTTCATGCCACTAACGATGGAAAACAACTGGTCACAGGGCGCAAACTGGCAGGTTACCCCCTGCTGGTCAGGGTGTCGAAAACCGAAGATGCCATTCTTCGTGGCTGGCGCGAGAGTGCCTGGACTTTTGCCCTGCTCGGCGTTTTTGTCAGTGTGGTGTTGCTGCTCTTGACCTTTCGAATTACCCAGTATCAGCGCCGCCAGCATGAGATTCAGAATGAGCTGCGTCAGCAGGCGGTCACTGACCCCCTGACCGGGTTGTTCAACCGGCGCTATGTGTTCGAGCAATCCCGCCTGGAGATTAAAAAATCCCGGCGCAGCGGTGCGCCCCTCTCCCTGATTCTGCTCGACCTTGATCATTTTAAAGAAATCAACGATAACTTCGGCCACGAGAGTGGCGACAAGGTTCTGAAATCCGTTGCCGGATTGTTGAAAGACAACTCTCGGGAGAGCGATATCATCTGTCGTTTCGGCGGAGAAGAATTTTTGCTGGTGTTGCCCGCGACGGAATTGACCGGAGCGATGACCATGGCCGGCAGTATCCGCAAGGCTCTGCAGCAGTCTGTCCATTACGGTCCGCATGGGGAGTTTAATGTGACCGGCAGCTTCGGGGTGACTCAACTGGGCGCGGCGGAAGAAGACCTGACGGCCGGCTTGCGCCGCGCTGATGAACTGCTCTACAAAGCCAAAAAAATCGGCCGCAACACGGTTCAATGGGCTCCGCCGGCGAAGTCTTGACCAGGCGCGCAGCCGGCAACCGAAAAGCCCCCCTTCGCAAATGAATTTCCACCGTTCCAACCCCGGTCATTGCTGACCAGGCGGCTTTTCAGCTGATGAACGTGCCGCTGTTTTTGCTGATCCAGGCATTGAGCTGATTAAAATTATCCGCTCCCAGGTCCTGCTGTAATAGTACCCATTGTTGCAGCTGATTCTGCACGGTGCGGATGGCCCGGGTCTCGATCTGCATTTCATCGAGCAGAGTATTGATCTGTTCTGCCAGCGGGATCAGTTGGTCCCCGCCGCGGAGTTTGATGCGGATGGCTAAGTCTTTCTCTTCCAGAATTTGCGCAAGGTCTTTTTCGATCCGGTAGAGGCCGCCGGCCAGCGGTTTGGGGAAGAACAGACTGGCGATGGTTCCGGCGATCAGGCTGATGGCAAAGGAACTGAGCACGACCGGCAGCAGGAAATCGAGAAAATTGCGGGCTTTGATATGGAACATCTGGAATGACGAGGTCACTTGTTGATTGGCAAATTGGTAGAAGATCATTCCGCTTAGCAGCAGGCAGATAAACAGCAACAGAAAAATTTTGCCGATCATTTTGAACTGCATATCCCGTTTGATGGAAAAATTGAGTAGTTTCCTTTTATAGCTGTGCTTGGTCATCATTGCTCCTTGAACTCATTGAAACATGGTGGCGGGTGAGCTGTTTTTGTATTTGGTGTGACAGGCGACACAGAGTTTGGTCTTGATCGTTTCACGGACCAGCATCTCCCCCGGTGCACTGTGCGGATTGTGACAGGTGACACAGGTGAGCATGCCGTTGACGGTCGGTAAATCGTCCGGGATGCGGACATCGCGGCCACCGTAGAGGCGGACCGGGTGCGAGGTTCCCAGAGTGGCCTCGGCATGGCATCGGTAACAGACGCTGATGGCCAGCTCGGCGGGATCCTGCAGGGCCGGATGGGCGCTGCTTTGCAGCTGGTCCGTGGTCTGGGCCAGGGGGGCGCCCAGCTCGACTCCGTTAAGTTCCTGGAGTTCGATCCAGCCATGCATCGGCAGCGTTGTCTGCCAGGAGACATAAAGGGTTGTCCCATCCCGAAACAGCTCTGCCGAGGTCACTGCTGCGGCGATCTCGCTGTCCAGACCGGCGGCCAGATCGATTTTTTGGGGCAGGACGAGCGTGCTGGTATCCGCTGCTTTCAGGCCCAGCCAGAGGCTGGCGGAGACGGAGTCATTGGCGGATCTGGCCGCGGGACTGACCAAGATTCGAAACCGGTAGCTGGTCTGCTGTGGGAGCTGCGGCAGGCTGACCAGGTGATCGCTAACCGGGACGGTCGCAGCCGGAAGAATCCGCGCTTTGCGCCAGAGAATCTCCTGGCTTACGACCGTCCCGGAAAACAATGCGTCATGCTGACCGGAGGAAACCGTGAGGTCCGCCCCCTCGGCCAGGTGGCAGATGGCGCATTGGCGTTCAAAGACCGGGGCGTGGATATATTGATCCCGTAACGCCCGGTCATAAATGTCGACATGGCACATGATGCATTGTTCGTCGGTGGCCTGATCGCCGCCCGGGGCTGTCAACGCGATCACTGCGAGCAGCAGCGCCACCAGTATAAAACCGGGAACAATGACTTTATAGGGTGTTGAAAGCCTTATTTCGGCTGGAGTGGGTGCAGCTTTCTTCACGTCACCAGGTCCTTATTCGGAGATATTGAAATGCTGGATACGGTTGTTGGCCGTATCGGCGATGAACAGATCCCCGGAGTCACTGATACTGATCTGGCTCGGGTAATAGAGGTTGCTGTCACTCCAGCCCATGCTCAGCCGGCGGCCGGCGAAAGCTCCGTCGGTCCCGACAATAGCCAGCCCGCTGCCATGTTTGTCGACCAGCAGCAGGTTGCCCAGATTGTCCGTCGCCAGGCTGGTGGGAAAGTTCATATTCTCTTTCATCCCCACGGTCAGGGGGGCAAACTGGTCGGTACCGCTGCGGGCGACCCAGAGCGCAGCCTGGACACTGTCGAGCAGGTAAATGTTCCCCTGGCGGTCCATGCACAGGTCGGCAATCGCGCCGGCCAGGGCCGGAAAAGGCAACTGGCGCAGGAACTGTCCGTCCCCGGCGAAGATCAGCACCCGAGCGGAAAAGATATCGAGCACCAGCAGGGTCCCGTCACTCCCGGACCTGATGCTGCGCGGGATGATGCGGCTGGTGTCCGGCAGCCCCTTGGCCGGATACTTGCCCTTGACCTTGCCATTGGCGTCGAGCACGAAAATTGCCTTGGCCCGACCATCAAGCACGTACAATTGACCATTGCCCGCCGGTTCGACCATCAGGGGAAACATCTCGGGCAGGGGATAGACCTGGTCCGGTTTGACCTCTCCTTGCTGATAGCGATAGCTGAGCACGCGTTTCCCCCCGCTGTCGGCGACCAGCAGCAGGTCCTTGGTGACGGTGACGCCGGCCGGATGGTTCAGGGCTGCTCCGGCGGCATCGGTGTAAATGCTGCCGACATATTTCAATTTGATCTGGCCAGCCGCGCCGGCCTGTAAGGCTGGCGTCAGGACACTCAGGACCAGGATCAGGATCAGGATTCTTTTCATCGCTCTTACCTCCGGTACTTGGTATGGCACTGCACACACAGATCGTTCACCGTCTCGTTGTAGATGAAGTGCTGGTATTCCGTACCGTGGGTACGGTGACAGCTCAGGCAGTCCAGGGTCAGGTTCGGATTGCGCGGATCGGTCACTTCGGCACCGATCGGGTGCGTCGAGTGGGTCTGCCAGTCATGGCACTGTCCGCAGATGTTGATCACCGATCCTTCGTTCAGAATAAAAGGATTGTTTGAACTGTGCGGAGCATGACAGGTACTGCATTCGCCATCCTCGATGGGCTGGTGCTTGGTCAGGGAGCGCTCCTGCCGGGCCACGGTATCGCTGTGGCAGGTGTTGCAAACCTGTTTCAATGGAGCTTTCATCAGTTTCGCTTCGCTCGAGGCATGGGGCGTGTGGCAGTTCAGGCAACCGACCTGGTCGACCACCGGCCAATGAATCCGATCCTTGTTGAAGGTATCGTTCATCATGTCGTAATGGCAGCCCTGGCAGAGTTCGAAGCTGTTCTTGAGCGTTGCAAACGGCGTTGCCGAGGTCGGTTCCTCATGACACTGCTTGCACATGCGCTGACTGAGCGGTTCATGAACATTGTCATACAGCATGGCCTGGGTATTGGAACCGTGCGGGTTATGACAGGAGGTACAATCGGCCTGTTCCACCGGATAATTGACATGCTGGATTTTGAAGGTCTTTTTGCTTGCATCGTGGCACTGCAGGCAGAGTTCCGGGGCTTTGGCCTGCAGCAGGCTGGGGTTGTCGGCCGAAGCATGGGGGCTGTGACAGGTCAGACAATCATCGCTGACCGGAGAGTGCGGCACCTTGTTTTGGGCGATTTTCTGAGCGAGCTCCTTGTGGCAGCTGAAGCAGAGCTGGTTTTCCGACTGGAGTAGATTCATTTTATTGTCGGAGGCATGCGGGTCATGGCAGGACACGCATTTGCCTTCACTGACGATCTGATGAGAACTGCGGGCATTGACCGGGACCAGCCCGTCATGACAGCTGAAGCAGATCTGCGTAGCATCTTCAGCCAGCAGCTTGCCATGGTCGGCGGCGTGGGGATTATGGCAGCCGGTGCAATCACCCTCCGCCAGGGGGGTATGGATGAACTTTTTGTTCATCGTCTTCTTGAACCCCTCATGGCAACTCAGACAGAGCTTTCCCCTGGCTCCGGGAGCCAGGTTGAAGGGGTTCTTCGCTTCGGCCAGGGCGCCACCGGGCAAGGTCAGGAGGATGGCAACACAGGAAAATATCAGCAGCAATGATTTCATCTTTATCATACCCCCTTACTGTCCGGCCACGTGACATGGCTCACAGGATCTGGCCGCAAACGGCGCATGCATCACATCCTTGAAGTATTTCGGATCTTTGGACGCATGTGGATTATGGCAATTCACGCAGTTGATGGCCTCAGCGGCAATCCCGGCATGGCTACTGAGGAAAGTCTGGTCGGTGAGTTCATGACACTCGGCGCAGAGATCCTTTTGCGGTTTGGTCAAAAGCGGCGTCAGCTCTGCAAAATGAGGTCGGTGGCAGGTCATGCAATCCTGTCCGGCCGGCGCATGGGTGCGTCCATCTTCCATCTTGGTTTTGATCTCTTTATGGCAGGCCAGGCAGAGGTCTTTATCACTGGCCAGTAGCAGATTCGGCAGCGCCGATTTGTGCGGGTTGTGACAGCTGCTGCACTGCCCCTGTCCAACCGGCTGGTGCTGACTGACTGCTTTTGCGAGGGCATCGGTCAGATCGCTGTGACAGGTTCCGCAGAGTGTGGTCTGACTATCTGTCAACATGCCGGCAAACGGACTGGCATGCGGGTTGTGGCAGGTCTGGCACTCCCGGTCGGCAAACGGCGTGTGTTCGTTTTCCTTTTCGCCCGGCTGCAGCAGGGTGTCGTGACATTCGGCGCACAGGTCGGCACCTCGGACTTTGACAAAGGCCTGATTGTCGCCGCCATGACCGTTGTGACAGCTCAGGCAGCTGCCATTTTTCACCGGTTGATGAATCACCGCCTGGGTAAAGTTTTCCTGTGCTTCGACATGACATTCGTAGCAGATCTGATCGGCACGCCGAGACAGGATATGTTCCCCGTTGGAGCCATGCGGGTTATGGCAGCTGGTGCACATGTTGTCCGCGACCGGCTGGTGCTGCTGAGGCATTTTTGCCAGATTCTTTTTGGTCTCCGTATGGCAGGTCAGGCACAGCTCCCCTTCCGGCGGGGCCGAAACCAGCCCGGCATATTCCGCGGCGTGCGGCTGATGACAAGAGAGACAGCCGCGCTCGGAATCGACCGGGGCGTGGGGAAACTGCAGCTTGGTGTTCTTTTCGGCATGGCATTCAAAGCACAGCTTGTTGCCCTGCGCCACCAGCAGTTGCGGGTAAGGGGAGGTATGCGGGTTATGACAGGACAGGCAGTCTCCGGCCATGAACGGCGCGTGTTCGACCTTTTTCCCGCCGGTCAGATTGTCGTTGTCGTGGCAGTTCAGGCACAGTTCAGCGCCTTGGGCCAGCAGGGCAAAGGGCTCTTTGGCTGTCGCCGATTCATGGCAGCCGTCGCAACCGATTTCTGCAACCGGTGTGTGGACACTGCTTTTAAGCAGATTGGCCTGGTCGGACGAATGCGGGTCATGGCAGGTGGTACAGCTTTTTTGTTCGACCGGGTATCCGCCATGAGCTTTGGCAAAGCTTTTCTCCGTGCTGCTGTGACAGGAGAGGCACAGCTCAAGCGGTTTTTCAACCAGGAGATTTTCTTCAGCCGAAGCATGGGCTTTGTGGCAGGCCAGGCAGCCCTCTTCCTTGATGATGCCATGGACCACTTTTTTGCTGAACGGTTCCTGCTGATGACAACTGAAGCAGATATCGTTGCCGGCGCTGCTGAGCAGGAAGGGATTATCCGAAGCGTGCGGGTCGTGGCAGGTTTCGCATTTGCCATTTTTCAGCGCCGAATGGATAACCGGCTGATCCAGGCCGATCGACTCTTTACTATGACAAAGCAGGCAGATTTTATTGCCCGATTCCTTCAGCAGCAGTTTAGGAACAATCCCATGAGGAAGGTGGCACTCTTCACATTTCTGCTCTTTGACCACCGGATGAACGTTTTTCTTTGCCAGGTATTGTTTGGCAAAATCTCCGTGACAATCAATACAGCCTTTTTTGCCGAAGGAGCGTTTTGCCGCTTCGCCGCTTGCCGGGGCAAACAGGCTTAGCAGGACAATCCCCGCTAACAACAGGATGACCGGTCGCATTGTTTTATTTCCAGACCCATAAAACATAAACATTCCTCACAGTGATCAGGTTCGCAAAATCGGTTCTCTTCGCAGTTGCAGATCAGTGGCTTTTCGCGGCAAGAAATATCCTGGTTTCATAAGCGTCTTTCAACTTGGCAACCCATTCGTCAAGGGTCTTTTTCACTTTATTCTGATAAACGATATTCAAAAGCTCCTTGCGCACCTGCTGGTAAGGACGCGGTTCGGCAGCGAAGACGTCTTCAAAATACAGGACGTAAAAAAAGTTATTCGGATCGGCGTACAACAGGGTATCGCCGCGTTTGGTTGCCGCGGCCTGTTGCTGCAGATTTTGCGGGAGTGACGACAGGCTGAGGATATTGCGGTCAAATTGCAGCAGATCTTTGTTCTGTACGGCGACCAGGCCATCGGCATTGGCGGACACCCATTTGAAATCGCTGCCGCTGCGCAATTTTTCGGCGGCGCTTTGCGCGTCCTGCTCGGAATAAAAAGGCAGACTCTTGATCCTGAACATGGCCGGGGTCATGTAATCCTGCAGATGGCTGTCATAGTAGCCTTTGATCTCATCTTCGGTCAGGCGAACCTCAGGGGTGATGACTTTCTGCATGAAGATATCGAACAGGGTCTTGCGCTCGAACTCGGCAATCTTGCGCCGGTACTCGGCGGTTTCATGCAGCCCCAGTTTCTCTGCTTCGGCCGTTCCGACGATACGAAACAGGATGTCCTCAAGCAGCTCCTCTTTCTTGAGATTGGCTTCCTTGGCGTCAAGGGCGGTGTCGACGCCGTGAAAATAGGTCTCCTTGATCTTTTCAGCCAACTCGGCGACGGTCAGGGTGGCCGGCGTTCCTTCGTCGATCGTGACCAGAGTGCGTTGATCGGTCAGGAGCGGTTGCAACGCATCCCCCAGGCTGATATCCGGATTGGCTGTCTTGATTTTGCTGAAGTCGAGGCTGTCCATGGCCGCGGTGTCATACTCGGTATGGGCAGCGATGATGCTGTCGATATATGCGGAACCGGCGGTCGCTGTCTGCTTTTTCCAGACATTGTTTCTGGCGAACTCAAGAGCTTTGGGGTCTTCGATAAATTTTTTGTCGAGCAGTTTGAAGATCAGGAAGCCATCCGCTTTTCTGAAAATCTGGCTGACCGCACCGATCTCCATGTTGCTCGCTTCCGCGGCGATATTGGTGAGCAGATTTTTGAACGGAATATAATCCTGTTGCTGTTCAGGGACGGCCTGACCTTTGGCCACAGCTGCTGCGATCAGGGTGTCGAAATCACCCCCTGCTTTATAGGCGTTCTGAAGCGCAGTGACATCAGCTTCCTGCTGGAAGCGGAAGCTGGCGAATTTCCCCTGCAGGGAAATTTTTTCATAAAGCTCGTTCACCTGCGCCTCATCAAGGGTGAGGTCTTCCACCTGCTTGTTGAGCAGGGAATAAAGCAGGCTTTTTTGTGCAAACTCGGTGGCCTGAGAGCGGAACTGACTGGTCTGGTCAAAACCGATATTGCGGGCTTCCTGTTCGACCAGTCTGACGGCAATCATGCGCTCCATGAGCTGCTGGATGTTTTGGTCTGCATTGCTTGCCGTTTCGTTCGTGGAGAATTCACTGTGAACGGACTGCAGATCCTGGGAAAACTCCGCCACGGTCACCGGGACTTCATTCACCAGCGCAACCGGGGTTTCGGCAAACAGTGGCGAGAACAGCGGTACGCTCACTCGTAGCAGTTGGCCGTTTTCAATAGCGGTTGCGGCATAGAGGGTCAGCTGCTCCGGCTGAGTCTGGCTGCTTTTAACCCGGTCGTCCAACGCTTGTTTGAACTGCCTGCTCAGTTCGGCGGGGCTGGTGTCCCGGTTCCAGAACAGGATTTTTTGGGATTGTTCCAGCGCCGGGGTCAGGTCTTTCAGAAAAACGGGCTGCTGCTGCACGCTGGCCACAGGTGTTTCCGCAAAAGAGGGGTCAAACAGTGGGATTTGCAGCTCGACGGCCAGGTCGCGGCCAAGTTCGTCCACGGACATTCCGCCACTGTGCTGATCCGCTCCGGCAAAGGCCATTGCCGATGCCGCCGAAGTGATGAGCAGGAACAAGGATAATACTGTGAGGCGCTTTGAAAATTTCATGGTTCCGATTCCTTTAGCGTCAGTGCTGGTTATACCCGGTTGGGTTAAGTTCCGTCGGGTCAGGTTCCCGGTCATATTTACGGGGAAATAAAAGCTGGCCGATGGCTCGAGTCATGTCTTCCGTCAGAACATGGGCTGAGCGATAGCGGCCGAGGTCGAAAAAATAAACATCGTCGTCACCTGCTGCATAACTTCTTGACCACCAGATGATTTTTCGTTCCGGGCCGGAGAAGAGCCGGGTTGAAAAATCGATTTTCGGCGTTCCCGACTGATCCTGATAGTCAAAGACATAGCCGGACAGGATCAGATCGGCATTGAGGGTGCTCTTATGGGCCAGGGCATCGGCAATGGCCAGCGACGGACCTGCCTGCATGATCAAGCGGTATTTCAGCAACTGCTCGCGGACCAAGCCGGGTTCGATAAGATCCAGGTTCTCATGATTCGCAAGGCTGTTGATCAGGTGGAGCGGGACGACAAATCCTGCATTCTTGCGGGCGTAACGGTTAAGAAACGGCACAATCGCAAGGCGATAGCTGTTGTCCGGAGAGAAGTCCGTGGCCCGATAGTAATCACGGGGCGGCTGTTCTTCAGTATTTTTCCCTCTGCTCCTGCCCCCGGCGAGATAGTTTTCAAAGGACGCACGCAAGGTGGCGAGGGCTTTCTTCTGCAACTCTTCAATCCGGTCGATCCGCCCCAGACTGAGTAGTCCCGGGTGATCTGCGCCGGAGAGCCCAACGCCGTCAATCCAGGCTATCCGGGGGGTGTCTTGACACAAAACCAATCTGGAGATCAGCGCGATTTTGGGGGGAATGCTATCCTCGTAGGATTCCAGGGAGGTGATCATGACGGCCGCGACCTGGTCCTCATCGCGCAAGGCTGCAGAGATCTCGGCGCCGATGCCGCCGGTATAGCGCATCCGGTGGCGATACATGAAGTTTTCCAGTTGCTCTGTTCCCATCAGCTGCAACCCCGTTTCTTTCAACATGTCCGTATAGGCAACGCTGATCTGCTGTAATGGCGCCTTGGCTCCACTGAGATTTTCAATCGGCAGAACAGCGATTCGGCTGCCGCGCTCGATGCCCGGTTTGATCAGATAGGGTTGCCAGGGGCTGACCGTGCTGGTGCCATGAGCGTCTTCAACCTTGACACTGATTTGATAATCCCCGGGATTGCGCGGCAGCCAGGCCCACTGGTTTTCTGGCCCGCGTTTGACAACGGTCAGCCGGTGTTCAGTCAGCAGGCGAAACTCATAGCTGAGTGGCTGCGCGCCCCCGGTTACCGCGGCCTGCCATAAAATTTGCCCGGCCAGTGCCGGTTGCGGAGAGGCCTTGGTGGCAACCAGCTGCGGCATCTGCAAAGGGTTCCCCCGCAGGCCGCTGCAGCCGGCCAAGGTGCAGCCCCACAGGGCCAGTGCAAAGCAGAGCAATTTATTGGAAAAGCTGGTCAAGGAGATCATTGATCGCTTCTTTGGTCACATCGTTCATGGGCTCCCCACCCCCGCCGAGCATGCGATCAGCCATGTCGATTCCGCCTTTGGTCGAGGCGGCCGACCAGACAATCGTGCCGGTTTCGACCTCCATCATCTGCAGGCTGAGGGAAATCAGGTTGGCCTGGGTCTGCCCGGACCGAACCTGGCCATATTCGCGCAACACGCCGGTGATGACCGCATCCACTTTCAGGATTTCACCAATGGATTTGACCTTGTCCGCCGCCGGTGTCGAAGGGGTGCGGACCCCGGAGCGTTCAATGCCCCGCTCGACTTCACCAGGCGGAAGGACATACATGGCTTCGGTGGCCAGCAGCATCCCCATGAATGTATCCCTGACCCGTTCAGCTGCATCGTCGTCAGCGGTCAGGTTCTGGAACGGCAGGACGGCCACGCTTTGCACCGCGCCGAAATTCATCAGGCTGTTTTTATAAGTGTTCGCACTGTTGACCGCGCACCCCCCGCTGCTCAGCAGACAAATCGCCAGCGCCAGCCACTGCAACTGCTTCTCGATTCTTTTCATATCGGTTCCCCTTGAGATCTTTCCTGGTGCTTTACCTCGGCAGGCAAAAACGTCTCAGTCATAGTTAATTCTCAGGTTTATCTGTGCCGTCTGGAAATTTTCCGTAGCATTGTTGGATTCTTCATATCCTTGGGAATAGCGCACGATCAGGGTGGCGGAATCGGTGATATCCCAGCTCAGGTTGGGGGATAAGGTCCGGGTCCGATTGCCATCCCGGTCTTCTTCCTCGCCGAAACTGATGTTGCATTGCAGGGTGCCGTCTCTTAACGGCAGCCAACTGACCCCGTATTCCCAAAAAATATCCTTGTCCGCGCCGCTGCCCCGCAGCTTGATTTCGCCACTCAGGCTCAGGGTGTCACTCGGGATCCAGAGCGCCCGGAGCCGCCCGGTTTCGCTGCGTGAGTAGTCTTCGCCCTGATTTTTACTCCACTGAATGGAATAGTCGGCCAGCAGGTTAAAGCGGCGGTGAGGCACCAGGCTGTTCTGCAGCCTTATGAAAATGTTGGAGTTTTCCGGGCCGGAAGACGGGTTTTGCCAGCTGAACCCCTGGTCGAAAGAGGTATCCCAACCTGGATAGAGTTCTGCATTGGTCCGTAAAACGACCGAATTGGTGATGCTGTCGCCCTTCTGTTTTTCCTGATCATAGGTCCCGCTGTAGATAAGGGACTGATTGAGGGTTTCCAGGTAACGTGCGGTCATTTTTGCACTGTAGCTGTAATTCCTGGTCTTATGATCCCCCTGCTCCCAGGTCTCTGCGATAGAGAACCGGCCCGTTCCGGTAAAAATTTCATTGAACAGGTGGATGATGTTTATTCCGTTATTCAGGCGGATGCGTTGATCATCGTCCAGGCTTGACTTTCGTTCCTGGAAATTCAGGTCATAAATGAGACTGGTTTTTTCCGACATTTTCCAGCTGACTCCCAGTTGCCCGTTATGAACCCGGCTGGTCAGGACCGAACCATCGCGCAGATTGCGGGTGACGAAGGCTCGTATCGAAGTGACCTCGACCGGACCGATCTGGTTGGGATTCAGCGGCGGGGTGTAAACCAGCATCACGAATTCATGGGCGGCGCTCGGGGTGAACCTGATCTCCAGGAGGTTTTCGTCCTGCTGGTAGTCAACCGCCGTCACTGTTCTGGTTTGCCAGGACTCCTGATCGTCACTGACATAGACCGCCCAGTTGCCGAGATTGCTGATATTCGAATGGCTGTCCAACTCAGCGGTGAGGGCCAGCTGCAGCATGTCCACCGTGACGGCCTCCCCGAAACCCAGGCCGATGTCGAGGATATCGTTGGCGTTCAGATTCAGATTGCTGCCGAAGTCAGCGGAATCGGTATAATCGACCGCCGGATTGTTATTGCCCGGCAGCGAGTCGTCATCAATGAAATAAAAACTGTTTCCCGAGGGGAACACGGGAAAATCACGGTCGCCATCTCCGGAAAAGGTCTGGTCGGTGTATTCCCCGCGCACTCTTGAACTCAGGGTGACGCGGCCATCCAGATAGCTGTGGTAATATCTGACCCGGCCATTATGGGTGTTGATCAGTGTGCTGGTGTTCTCCTCGTTGTCCTGCTCATTGGTGCGCAGATAGTTATACTGGAATTCGTAATCCTGATAGTCGTAGCGGCTGATCAATTGAAAAATGTCGCTTTCCCGATCCTTGGTTCGTGGTTCGTCGAAACGGTGCGTATTGATATAATTCAGTTCGAGGCGCGGAAAATCTACGGGCCGCCACTCGGCGCGCAGGTTGTAGGAGGTTAAATAGTCGTATTCCGCACCGCTGAATTCGCTTCCCGAGCGCCGGACATTCCGTTCCCGATAACCGCCAATGAGCGAATAGAGCGGGGTCTGTAATTCGCCATCCAGGTACGGCATGACAGTCGTCGTGCGGGTATCTGTATCGAACTGATCTGTTGATACGCTTTGCTTGCTGTTTTCCACCTGTCCGCCTCCGTCAAGGGTCAGGGTCGGGAAAATTTCCTTGCTGATGTCCAGGCGATAGTTCTGCTTAAAGAGGTCGCTATCGTTTTCGGTTTTGTTGCCGCTATCCCGTTCCTTTATATCGATTCTGGACAGGATGTAGCTCCAGTCACCCAGCAGCCTGATGTCATCTGCATGCAGATCGCCGGGCGTCAACAGGATTGCACCAAGCAAAGGGCACAGTGCCATGACCAGCCGAAAGCTCCGCAGCATGGGTTATCTTTCACCCATGACAACGGCTGCGTAGCCGACTGCATCAAGCTCGACAACCGCAATGCGTTTTTTGCTGACAAGGTCGTATTTCTCAAGCCGGGCACTTTTTCCCAATAAGACAAACAGGCTGTTTTCTTCCAGGTCGGGGACCATGGCAACGACCTCGCCCCCGGTCCGAAAGCTGTCGAGGGGGAGTCCCAGTTGGGGGTCAACAATGGCAATCTCTCCGTTTTTCAGGCCGATATAGATCAGACCGGTATTTTTATTCAGCGCCAGGCATTTGGCACCAAAGCCGACAAATATGCTTCTATCAATGGTGAGGTTGTCGGCATCGACGACCAGCAGGTTGGGAGAGTCCGCAGCCAGCAGATAAAGCTGTTTTCCCGCGTTGTCGGCGATTCCTTGGATGGGGGATTCGGCCAGGGTGGCCGTTGTCCGCAGGGTCGCGCGATCAAGATCAATTGCCGCCAAACCATTCGCCTCAGGTAAAATGACAAATGCCAGCCGGCCGGTTGCGTCCAGAAAAACTGGGCCAGGGCGGGTCGAAAACTGAATCCGCTCCCGTTCAATAAGTGAAGGCGTGTCCAAGATGCTGATGCTGTTGCTGCCGGGATTGGCCGCGATAAGAGTTTGCCCGTCGGCAGAGAGGACCAGCTCTTCCGGACGGTCCGCGGAGTGCAGCCGGACTTTTCTTTGAATCTGCCCCTGGCTCAGATCGATAGCCGCTATACTGTCTTCGCCCGCCAAGGCGAGATAAGCTTTGCGCATCCGCTGATCAAGGACCAGGCCGGTTGGCCGGCGACCGGCGGCAAGGATCGCAATCACTGCCGGGGTTTTTTTCTCGAACAGCGTCAGGGTGCCGGTGGTCGGATGGCTGACCAGGCCTTTTAATTTGACCAGCGGCGGCTGTGGTTTATGCAGGGAAAAATGGGCATTTAAATGGTACCCGGCGCTGATCAGCCGCTCCGGCTGCAGGGACAGGAAGAGGGTTTGGTCACTCTGCTGCCGAATCAGGAATTTTTCCGTGATGAGCTGTGGGGTGATTTCGGTCAGCAGGGCGGTTTTCCCGTCCTCCCCCAAGCTGGTTGCCGAGCTGATGGTTATTTTCAGCCCCTGATACTCGCCAGGGGGAAGTTTCGCCGTAAGCAGTTTGGTTTGCCGGGTCAGATGCTGGCCCGGATTCAGCTGTAACGGTTTGTGCAGCAACGGCAGAGCGTGACCCTCGACGGAAACGGCATCCAGGGCTGAAATGGTCAAGGAGAGGCGTTGAGCTTCTTGCGGCATAGGTTGCAGATACAGATGCAAAGTGGCCCCGGGAAGAGCGTCTGGTATTTGGGGAGTTGGTGCCATGGTGCAGGAGGCAACTGTCAGCAGTACCGCCAGCAGCAGTATGGGGAGATGTCTTTTCAATGGCCGATCCTTTTTGTTTGCATCTTTGCCGAACTCTACCTGCCTTGATGCCCTTGAGCTAAGGAGTTCCGCTGCTATGGCACTTCTCACAGAACTGTCCTTGCGCTGCCCCAAATTCAGTCGTGATGTCGCGTCCGTAGTAACTGTTATTGACATCATTTCCGGAGACGCCGCTGTCTCCCACTGCCGGGTGGGAATCAACCAGCAGCGGTGCGTCGAAATCCCAGCGACCCGCAGCTGGAAAAGCCGTTGCGTGAGCTCGATGGCAGGTCAGACAGGTCACAACCGCGGTTGCTTCTGGTCCATTGGTGCTGGTTGGATCGAGCAGCTGGGGATCGTTGGCACCGCGTTCAAAGGGAACAAATTGAAGAAAAGCAGTAGGGTTGATACCGTTCAGGTTCCCGCTGCTGAGATAGCTGTTGTAGCTGCCGGACAGCTCTGTTCCCAAGGGTTCGTCAACCGGATGCTCGAATCCTCCCCCCGCTTTATGTGAACTGTTGAGAATTCCGTTATGACAATTGCCGCACCATGCGCTCATGCCACTGCCATAATCGACATGCGAGGTATCGCTTTCTGCAAAGGGCAACGCCGGATTCTGGCGGGCCACCGGTGCCGGATTGGTGAAGCTGAAACCGTTACTGACATAGCCTGCTCCCCCGAGCATGCGATAGCTCCCCTGTTCGGTCCCTGGTGCCGGGGTTTCGCCATAGGAACCGGAACCTGCCAGCGGCAGCCCTCCTTGCGCCGTTCCTTTGCTGCTGCGACCGTGAGGATCGTGGCAGCTGGTACAACCAAGTGCGCTGGAGGGGTATGTGCCGCCAGGCGCCAGGGTTCGCAGTGGATCGGCTTCTAAACCGAAATCCCGGGCAACGACATTGTGACCATGGCTTGCGGCCGGGCTTTCCCCGCCGTTCCAGGTAAAAGTTTTGGTCAACCAGTAGAAATCGCCTCCCGGGGTCAGGGCCGAACCGTCAAAGCTGAAAACTGAAGGGGAGGTCGCTCCGCCAGGACCGGCATGGCAATTCAGACAAATGGAGCTGGGATCTGAAGCTTTGAGCAACGGCGAGGCTGAGGCTGTTGAGCTTTGCATGCCGTTCTCGCTGCCGTGTCCGCCGCTATGGCAACCCTGACAGGAGCCGACACCGCCGGAATGAAAGGCTGAAAATGCGGCCGGTACAAAACAGAATGACAGGTTGAATATCATTCCTATGACTATGAAACGTGATCCTGCTGTCATGAACAACCTCGATGGTCACCACTTGACCGATCATTCTGCCGGCTGAAGACGTTGTTTCCTGGAAAAAAGGGCCGGCGGCAACATTTCCGCCGGCCCAAAAGGTTAGTTGACTAACCTGTCATAGAGACATTGTTGATGGTGACTGTGGTCTTAGTCCTGTACGTGACACTTGTTACACAGGGAGCGCTGGTATTCACCGTAACCATCGGTGAACGGGCTGCCGGTGCCGGGATCGGCCACGTCAACGCTGGCGCCGTGCTTATAGTAGGCAATGGCAGTAGCCGGAACATTGGAGCCGAGGGAGATCCAGGTTTCAGCGATGAAGGCTTCGGTCTGGTCCCAGCGCAGGGCGTTGCCAAAGGCCGAAGCATGGGCACGGTGGCAGCTCAGGCACATCACTTTGGAGTTACCATCGACGCCAACACCGGCGGTTGCTGCATCGGTCGGATCCGGCAGGTCGCTGGAGGCCGTGGTCACACCGCGCTCAAACGGAACCAACGGGTCGTAAGCGGTGGAAACATCGCCGTTGTAATTGCCGGTGGCAACGTACTGGTTGTAGGTCGCGGGGATGGCAACGTCAGTCGGGTGCATATGGCTGCTGGCGCTCTGGGAATAGAAACTGCCATGGCAGTTGGCACACCAGCCGCTCATGCCTGAACCGTACTGGGTCGAAGCGCCGTCATAGCTGTTGGCGCGGGCGATCGGTGCGTCTTCAGAGAAGCCGACTTTGTTGGAATCGTAGAGAATCCGGTAGTTACCGGCGATCGTCCCAGCCACCGGAACGGCACCGTAGGAGCCGGATACGGAGATCGGCGCAGCGCCGGCGGTTACGCCACCTTGAGCTTGGCCGTGGGGATCGTGGCAGCTGGTGCAGCCGAGATCGGCAGCCAGGAAGGAACCTCCCGGAGCTGCGGTCAGGTTGGCGTCAGCCGCAAAGCCGTAATCAGCAGCAACAATGCTGTGACCATGGTTTGAATAGTCATCAGTTTTCGTGCTGCCACGGACAACATAGGTATAACCATTGTCCTTGACCCAGCTGAAGTCGCCGCCTTCGTTGGTGTTGCTGCCGTCGGCGCTGGCAACATGATAACGCCCGGAACCGTCATGGCAGTTCAGACAGGTGGAGCTGGCATCGGAACCGTTGGTCAGGGCCGGGCCAGCTGCTCCAAAGTTGCCGTTACCGCTACCGTTGTGCATGGAGTGGCAACCGTCACAATGGGCGACACCGCCGTCATGGAAGGCAAAGGCGATTCCGCTCAGGCAAAAGCTGAAAAGTATGGCAGTCGAAACAATAAGCAGTTTTTTCATTTTAAGAAATCCTCCCAAAAGATGGTTTTGGTTCTCCGGCAACCCAGCCACCCCATATGGGGCCTGTGGCTTTGTGTCCCTGCCTTGCGACAGGTTTACTCTTTACGGAGGACGTCTGCTTGGTGCTGGTTTAATTAATGTTTATGACCTCCTTTGCAGTGCTGCGGGCTGCCAGCAGTCAGCCCTGTGTTGGCATTGTTGCTCAAGTCCCGGGGCTCAATCGGTTTCAATGGTGAAAACACTGACGCCCCGGTTGGCAGCTTGAGCAACATAGATTTTATGGTTGCGGGTATCGATGGCCAGGTCGTCGGGAACCACGAGATTTTGCGGTTCCGTGCCCCGATAACCGAACTCCATCTGAAAGTCCAGATTGTGATCAAACATCAGTACGACACAACGTAACCGGTCGGACACGAAGATATTTCCCTGGCGATCTGCTTCAATACTGGCGACAACCCCGAATTTTCCCGGGGCCCCACCGGGAACACCGAATCCTTCAAGCTTTGTTTGCGGAGTTGCCCGGAAAGCGGAAAAAAGCGGCGCGATGGTAAAGTAAATCGTACCCTCCCCATCCACGCTGAACCCGCTCAGATTGGCACCCTTCAGGGTGGCAAGATCGTCCTGAACTTTTTTCAGCTGCGCCTGGTTGCGCGGTTTGCCGGACTCGTTTGCTTTGATCATTTCAGCGATTTCCCTGCGGAAGTCGTAGCGCTGCAGCAACTCGCCGGCCGGGGTTATGGCGATCACCTGCATCGTTTCAGCATCAGCCAGAAACAGGTGGCCTTGCTGATAGTCAAGAAAGTCCGGGGTGAACGATGCCAGCTCTTTTGCCAACTCATTGGCCTTTATCTCCCCAATGGGTTCGCCGCGATAATTGAGCCGTTTGACCGTGGCCACCGGAAACCGATAGAGCACGAAGATCTCGCCATTATCTCCAGAGGTGATATCGACAGCAGAGGTCAGGGCCAGGTTTTCGCCGAAGCCGAAGGTCTGCATGGCCGTATCGCTGAAAATCTGAATGGCGGAATCGGTTCGGTTGAGGGTATAGACTTCCCCCTGCTGCCGATCCACGGCGATGCGTGCCCACTGCGACGCCACCGGACCGTTGAAGTCGGCGAGATGATAGAGGTAGCTGGCCGAGGTTTGGGCCGGTGCCGTAAGCGGGCTCAGGCTGAATAAAACCGTCAGGGTCAGCAACCAGGTTATGTTCAGGCATTTTTTCATCATGGCTTCCAGTCAATGGCAAGTCCTGTGCCAAACCAGGGTAAAATAAAAAACCTGAATGATATTGAAGAAGAACTGTTGCCCGGATGAGAAGGCGCCAAATCTGAACAGCTGAATCTGGGGATTTGACCAGTCTGGATTTGTGGTTTCCCCAAATGCGGAGATGCTGGTTTGTACCGATCAACGGCCGCTGACCAGCCGGTGAGCATCTTCATGGCACTCCAGGCAGCTGCGAAACTGGCTGTGCAACGAGGGGGCATGGGGCAGACCGTGGCAATCCTGGCAGCGAGGGACGGACGGATGCCGGCCTTTATGACAGGAGACACAGTTGATTCCGCCATGATTGGTGTTGGTCGCGGCCAGGTCGCGTCCCTGTTGTAAGTGGCAGATCCGGCAGAGTTTCTCGGCAATATAGCCATGTGGTGCAATGGCCAGGGGCTGGTGGGCGGGGTGACAGAGCAGACAGTCTGCCGAGTTCTGGTTGCTGCCATGGGGCTGATGGCACTCCAGGCAGGCCGGGATCTCTTTATGCTTGGTATGGCAACGATTGCAGAACAGTTTTGCATGTCGACTCGGCTCGTCCGCCATCTGCCTGCCGATGTCGGCATGGCAGGAGAGACATTCCTTGCGGGCTGGTTTCAGCGGATCACGCAAGGATTGCAGAGGTTGGTGCGGGTCAACGTGGCAGTGCGTGCAATGGTCGATCCGGTCATGGGGCTGATCGTTGTGACATGCGTTGCAGTCGAGGGTGAATTGGCCCGTGGCCGGCGGATGCCGGGGGTGACAATCGAGACAGCCGACCTCTGTCGCATGCCGGCCACCGAAGTCGCTGACGACCTGGAACTGGGACGTGTGGCATTTGCCACAATCCGTTGTTTGCAGTTCGGTGGCTGCCTGCAGTAACGAAGGGGCGACAAGCCCTGTCAACAGCAGTCCGAGTAACAGGTTGCAGAGTTTAGCGACCATTTTTGCCAATCCAACCTTCCAACGGGTGTTTGTGGACAGTTGTAGAGACCGCCGGAACGGTCGCCAGGGATCGTCCCTTTGGAACCCCTCACCAGATCCTGAAGTTTCTCTACGGTTTTTGCCGTCTGAAGCAGCGGGCTGAACAACGCAGAAACAATGCCGCGCAGCAGGGTCCATGCTACGCAATCACCATGCCACCGCCGGGCGGTTTCCCTGGCAGACCGGGAAGCCTGTTGAATCGGGCTTTGTCTGCCAGTGTTTTCGAGGGAAGGCTGTGACTGGGCGAAGCCAGAGCAATCTTGTCGGGCATTTCCCCAGACCTATTCTGGTCAATTGCCCAAATCGGGTTGCTGAAGAACCGGATCCGATGAGCTGAAGACCCTTGCTGTCTTCATTCTTCATCATCTTCCAGATATGGAATGGCTTTTGCTGCTGTTGCCCAACATGATGTCATGTTGATGAAGCTATTAAGTATGGTTAGCGGAGGTAAAATGCGTAAGGGGCCCTGGCAAGTCCAGATCATTGACGAGGAGATCGTCATCCTGCTCGCTGTTTCCAGAGCATATCGCAATAAGCCCATTGATATTATTTCGGCGGACAATGCTGATAAAGCCTTGGCGCAGATGGCGGTATTCAATGTCAATCTTTTCCTGCTCGACCTCGATATGAAGGATCGCAGCAGTTTTCACCTGCTTGAAATCATGACCGAGCGCTCACCGGAAATCCCGGTCATTCTGATGACCACTCAGGATACCACTGCCCCGGGGTTGCTGGACAGGATTGCCGAAGTCAGGACCCGGGGGTGCTGGCATCTGCTTGAAAAGCCGTTCGATTATCAGAAACTGCTCAGTTTTATCGATCGGGGGCTTGAGGAAAGCTTGCAGTCAAGCAGGAGTTCCCAACTCTGTGCGACTGCCGGTGCGGCAGAGAAACGCCGTTGCCGGCGTTTCTCCCGCCTGGAACAGATCAATGTCTATCTTGCCGATGAGCAAGAGCCGGACAGCCGTTGCCTTCCTTTTCTCGCCACCTTGACGGATCTGTCCGTTGGCGGAATCGGCCTGGAAACCAGAAAAAAGCTGTATGAAAAGCAACTGATTCACTTTGATGAAAAATTCATGCATCAATCCGGTATGGTGGTCTGGAGCAGGGAAGAAGACCTGGGCCATCGGGCCGGGATCAGTTTTGTTTAACTTATTTGACAAAGGAGTTCGAGCTCTTTAATGGTAATGATTTAGTTAAAATAAAAATTTGTTTTATCTGGCATAATGAGCTGTGCTATTCTTGATCGTTGTAGTTGACAATCCTTCATGAGGTCGACACCCAGTGTAAAGTTTCTTTTCAGTACAACACCCTGCATTGAATTATAGGATGGTTTTCGTGCTATGAAACGACAGGTATTGTTCGGCCTGACAATTATGCTGGTGTTTTTCTTCATTGGCGGCCTCTATATTGTATTTTCCATCGGCGGGGCCACCCAGCAACTGGAAAACGCCGTGGTGATGCACAGCGTTGCCGATTTCAATAATGAAATTCTGAACAATATCCGCAGACTCCAGTCCGATCTGCAACTGCTGGGACGACCGCAGGGGGTCAGTTCGGCAACCGTCTCTCTGCACGCCGACACCTTGTTGGAATCCCTGAACTTAAGCGATGGACAACGGTATTCTGAGTCCATGCTCCAGCAGCAGAATGCGCTGCATAAGTCCATCACCGTTTATATTGAAAATATTGCTGCCCTCCTCCAGACAGAGTATGGCCCGGATGGTTTTGAGCGCGCCAAAGCGGATATCCTCACGCATGGCGACATGCTGGTTCATGCCATCGAAGCCGTGACCATGACCGGTAACAAGCGGCTGACCGGACATGCTGAACATCTTCTGCAGGGGCTTTCCCGGATCAACAATTTTATCGTTTTCATGGTTGTTATCGGCCCCCTGTCCATCTGGTTGTTGACGGCTTTTTTTCTCCAGCGTTTCACCGGTTCCGTTCATGTTCTGGTGGAGGCCGCCAAAGTCCTCAAAGGCGGTCAGCTCGATTATCGTATTGATGGCGGGCTCAAACATGAATTCAAGGAACTGGCCGACTCGTTTAACAGCATGAGTTCAAAACTGAAGAAAGAGCGTGATGAACTGCAGTCTGTTCGTCAGCTGTACCAGACCTTGTTTGAAAGTGCCGGGGAAGGAATCCTGATTTTGGATCTGAGCTTCAGTCGGATCGGCCGGATTGTTTCCGTGAATCAGGCGGCTGCCACGATGCATGGTTATACCGTGGCAGAGATGCAGGAACTGAATATTGCCGATCTCAACAGCGGTGGCGGTTGTGATGAACGCCTGCAGTATGCCCTGAATGGGGTCTGGACCGAGTATGAAGTCGAACGCCGCAAAAAGGATGGCAGCCGTTTCCTGGCGGAAGTCAGTGTCGGACTGCTCGATTTGGGTAACGAAAAATACGCCCTGGCCTTTACCCGGGACATCACCCAAAGAAAAAAGGAAGAAACCGAGCTGCAGCGGGCCAACCAGATGGCTCTGGTCGGAGAAATGGCGGCCGGGCTGGCTCATGAGATCAAAAATCCCCTCGCCGGGATCAAGGTTTCCCTGGAAGTGCTGGCAGATGAACTGACCTTGAGCGAGGAAGATCAGGAACTGTTCAGCCGGGTCATCAACGAAACCAACCGGGTTGAGAAACTGCTCAAAGGGCTGCTCAGCTATGCCCGGCCGCCCAAATTGCAGTTGGAAACGTTTGATCTGAACAAGTTGCTCGACAATTCGATCAAGAACATCTTTATCACCGGCCGCAGTTCCTCCCGTCTGGGGGTGGATATTGAGCGTAGTTACGCAGAAAATCTGCCGCCGATCGAAGCTGATTCGGCCCAGTTGCAGCAGGTGTTGCTAAATATCTTCCTGAACGCCATCGAAGTGATGGATACCGGCGGGCGTATTTTCGTCTCCACCCGTTATCATCAGGATAATACGGTCAAAATCAGCATAGCGGATACCGGTAAAGGGATTTCCGCTCCTGAAGCCAGTGATATCTTTCAACCCTTTTATACCACCAAAAGCAAAGGGACGGGCTTGGGCCTGGCGATCTGCAAGCGGATCATTGAGGAACATGGCGGGAGTATTGGCGCCGCAGGCAATCGTTTCGGCGGCGCAACATTCACTATCATTCTCCCCTTAACCCATCAGCTACAGGATGTTTACGATGATAAAAAAAGGTCGGATTCTGCTGCTTGACGATGATGAGCTGATCATCTCGATGCTGGCCCGGTCGCTGCGTAAAGAGGGGTACGATACCCAATTGCTGTACAGTTCTGCCCGGGCCGTGGAAAAGATTCTTGACTGGCAGCCGGATCTGATGCTCCTCGATATCGATCTGGGGGAAGAGCTGAACGGGCTCGATATTCTGCAGATGCTGCAGGAAGAAGCGGTCAATTTCCCGGTGATTATGCTGACCGGAGACGATTCCAGTGAGTCGGCCATCAAAGCGATGCGCTTCGGTGCGTCGGATTACCTGCACAAACCCTTTAATGTCGAAGAGGTCAAGATCGTCGTCGATCAGTTGTTGAAAAATTCACGCCTGAAGGACGAGGTCGCTTATCTGAAACGTTCGGAAGCCGCGGCGTTTGGCAAGGAGTTCATCGGTGAAGCAGGCATCGTCCGGAAAGTTCTGGCCGATGCGCGAAAAATCGCCGAAGCCGGCGTCCCTTCGGTGCTGATTACCGGTAAGTCGGGGACCGGCAAGGAAGTCCTAGCCCGGAAGATCCATTCCTGGCGGTTTGCGCAGCGCAAGGATTTTGAGAATGTCCCCTATATCGCCATCAACTGTACCGCTTTGCCCGAAAACCTGATCGAAGGGGAGCTGTTCGGGCATGTCAAAGGGGCCTTCACCGATGCCAAGAGTGACAAAAAGGGGGTCTTTGAACTGGCGGACGGTGGGACCTTGCTGCTGGATGAGATCGGCGACATGCGGCCGGAGCTGCAGAGCAAGCTGCTCAGAGTCATTGAGGAGCGGACCGTGCGCCGGATCGGGGGGAAGGTCGATTTGCCCATTGATGTCAATCTTATCGCCTGTACCAACCGGGATCTCAAAAAGCAGGTGCTGGAGGGGCTGTTTCGAGAGGATCTTTATTACCGGCTCAGTTCTTTTTCCATTCACTTGCCCCCGCTCAAGGAACGCGACCAGGATGTTTTGCTGCTGACGCGGTTTTTTCTGGACACTTTTACCAGGAAATATTCCAAGCCGGTGGTCGACAAAATCAAGCCGGATGCGGAGAAGCTGCTGCTGGACTATCCCTGGCCGGGCAATGTCCGGGAACTGCGCAATGTGATTGAGCGTTGCGTGGTCATGGAAAAACTTGACAGCCTGACCGCTGACTGCCTGCCTCTTGATATCGGCGGGCGGCAGTCCCAGTCTCCGGAACGACGCAAGACTTTTCAGATTCTGTTGCCGGAAGAAGGGGTCTCCCTGGAAGAGGTCGAAAAAGAACTGCTACGCCTGGCTCTGGAACGGACCGGCAACAATATGACCAAAGCCGCCGGCCTGCTCAAACTCAGCTACGATGCCATGCGCTACCAGGCCAAGAAACATGATCTGGTCTAGCCGGCTGTGTCCATTCTGCGAGCAGGGGGAAGGTTTGTTCAGGCTGATGCCGTTTTATCGGGCAATTCCGCCAACCGCTCAATGATCGGCAGGTGCTGGGTACAGCGCTGTTCACAGGCTCCGCAGGCGATACATCGGTGGGCCAGCTCCGGACTGATGCGCCAATGCATGTTAAAGCGGTCCTGTACCGCCTGGTGTTTGCCGCCGGACAGAATCAGCTGATTATAGCTGTCCATGAATTTGGGGACCGGAATATCGGCCGGGCAGGGCAAACAATAACCGCAGCCGGTGCAAAGCCCGCTGAAAGCTTCCCGAGTGTTGTCCTGCAGCTGTTGCAGCTGGGCGCTGTTATAGGGGGAAAATTCCTCCATCGCCGCGACGGCCATATCGATATCCTGGCGGGTTGCGATACCGACCAGCGCAGAACTGATAGCTGGGTGGGAGAGGTTGAAACGCAGGGCGGCAGGAACCAGATCGTCCCCGGTGATGGTTTTCAGAAAACGGAAGCGTTGCGGATTCTGTGGGATCAGCCCTCCCCTGAGAGGGTTCATGGTGACCACACCGATACCGTACTGGCCGGCTAACTCAACGGCTGCGCGGCGATAGGGAAAGTTCAGGACATTGTAGCCGAGCAGCACGCCGGCAAAAACATCCTCCGCCAGCACTTGCCCCAGGGCAGTCCCTTCCATATGGGAGGAACAGAGCAGGTGGCCGATCAAACCTTCTTCCCGGGCGCGCAGGGCCGCCTCGACCGCACCGCCGCGCCGCCGGCTGTCCCAGTCGGCCGGGTTCATCAGGTGCCAGATGTAAAAAAAGTCGATGCTGTCGACCCCCAGTCGTTGCAAACTCCTTTCCAGGCTGCGCCGTAGCTCATCCCCGCTGGCGCGACCACACTTGGTCGAGACCAGAAAACTGTTCCGGGGCAGTCCCCGCAAGGCGGTTCCGAAAATGTCCTCACTGCGGTCTCCACAGTAGGCGGGGGCGGTATCAAAATAGTTGATCCCTTTGCTGTGAGCGTAATGGATGAGGGCGGCACTGGCGTTGATATCGGCAGGATCGGCGAAACGCATCCCACCGAAGCTGACCGCGGAAATCTGGGTGCCGGTCTTGCCGAACGGGCAGTAAAGCATGGTAGATCTCCCTGTCCGGCAGCCATGGCCGGAAAAACACGATTTGATAGATGGCGCGGTTTCTGAAGTGCCGGGTCGATCAGCTGTTTTTGACCGGGGGGGAGGCCTGCGTGTCCGAGCCGAGAAGGATTGCCAGCCAACGGGTCGATTCATTAACCTGCAAGGCAATTTTGACAATCATCGTCAACGGGACCGAGAGCAGCATGCCGACAGGCCCCAGAATCCAGCCCCAGAAAACCAAAGAAAGAAAAACAACCAATGCAGACAGGCCAAGTTTGCGGCCCATCAGGCGGGGTTCGACAATATTCCCCATAATCATATTGGTAATCAGGTAGAGGATGGCGACCAGCAGGGTCGGCAGCCAGCCCAGTTGCACAGACGCCAGCAATAAAGCCGGGACCGACGCGATGATCGAACCGATATTCGGGACATAATTCAGTAGAAAGGCGATCATGCCCCAAAGCAGTGCATAGTCCAGGCCGAGCAGCAGCAGACCCAGAGCAATGACCATGCCGGTCAGAAAACTGACCAGGGTTTTGATGGCCAGGTATTGACGCACCCCGTCGACAAATTTTCCAAAGGTTGCCAGTGAACTTTCGGCATCGGTCAGAGCGGCGCGCAGTTTATTCGGCATCCCCGCAGCCTCAAGCAGGATGAAGATGACGGTCAGCAGAATCAGGAATGAATTGGTGAGGACCCCGCCCGCAGTGGCGAGCATGCTGGCGGCCGACTGCATGATGGCGCCCGGATCAAAATGTTGCAGTAGAACCTGCCGGGAGATTTTGATCCCCATGTGTTCCAGCCAGCCGAACAGGCTCAGGGTTTGCGCTCTCAATTGTTCCTGGTAGGTCGGCAACTGCTGGGTGAAACTGGTGACGGAAGTGCCGACAACAGTCAAAACCCCCAGCCCGCCCAGCATAACGATAGCGATGACCAGCAGCAGCGCCAGCGGGGCTGGAACCTTTTTCTGTTGCAGCCAGTAAAACGGACCGGCGCAAACGATGGAAATGAAAAACGCCAACAGAAAAGGCACGATCAGGGCCTGAGCAGTTTTCAGGCCGGCAAAAACAATGACCAGAGATGCCAATGTGAGCAGCAGTCTGCTGCTGGTGGTTTCGCTTGCAGGGGGTGTCATAAGCCTCAATTGTCGTCAGGAAAAGTACCTGAAAAACTGTATCAGGGACAAATAAAGCTTATGAACGGGCGCTTGTCAATCTTTTCGGCAGGCGCTATTGCGTTTACTCTGTGGCTGCCGGTGCTATCGCGGCAAACCGTGCTACAACGTGCAGCGCAGCATCTTGATGCCGTCGCGAAAGTAGACTTCCATTTTGTTGGGGCGGATGGTGTTGATGACGCGGCCCATTCCGAAGATCGGATGTTGAACAACATCCCCGGGTTTGAACGCTGCCTTGATACTGTAACTGATAGCATCGGAGGCCTTGCACTCATTCAGCTGGGCGGCCCATTCCGTTTCTGTTTTTCCGACCCTGGGGGTTTTGGTTGCCGCGGTCTTGGCTCTGGGGGTGGGTTTTACTGTCGGGGCGACACTGCGGTAATTATGGACGCTGCCACAGGTGTTGCATTCAACCCGAACGACTTTGTTTTCGACCATTGCCACGATCGTGTGGTTGGTGACGTCTTTGCACTTACTGCACCGGGATGCGATGTAATCACCGGCGGACAACATTTTTTCAGACATACAAACTCCTTGCTAAAGGGAGCCGTTGTACATTGCCTATCCTGCAACTGTCAATGATCTTTACCGTAATCCTACCAAAATTATTTGCGCCCGACGAGGCCCCGGATGATCCTTTTAGCGGACCCGGAATGTTGCCAGAAGGTGCCATTCTATTGATTTTTAAGATATATTTTTCCGTCAGGCCAAACATTTTTTTGATGCTCTCGGCTGGTTATATTGAGTGAATGTCCTGTGCCCATCTGACAGCATCGAGATAGGCCGAAGGAAGGAGTTGCTCATCGATCTGGAGCGCCGCGGCCAGGGTCGAAACCTGATTCCATTCTCCCTTTTCCATGGCGATGACCAGCTCAAGGGTTGTTTTTAATGGTCCGGGAATCCCGGTCAGGGCATCAACAATGTCGCTTTCGACATGGATCTCATTGAGGATTTCATCAATTGGCCGGGACATGATGACGTCGAGTAACGAAAACAGTCCCATCAGGAACAGGTCGGCCTGGCGACTACCCAACCCGCAGGGCAGAGCCAATTGTTCGCAGAGCCGGGCGCGGATCAGTGAGCTCGAAATCAGCTCGGCTGGCTTGTCATCGGCCATGAATGAGATGGAGAGCAGGGAGATCCAGGAGCGGATTTCCCGCAGGCCAAGCAGGGACAATGCCTGAATAATGGAGGTCACCCGATTGCGCAGGGCGAACGCCGCAGAGTTGACCAGTTTGAGGAGCTTATAAGACAGCGATACTTCACTTTGGATGGTCTTGGCCAATCTTTTAAAGTCGACCTCTTCAGCGTGAACATCGCGCAAAATGCGCAGGAACTGCATCTTGTTGGTCGGAATGTCTTTTCTGGAGATAATCACCGGTTTGGCGAAAAAGTAGCCCTGGAACAGCTGGTAACCCATTCTCTTGGCCTGTTCGTAGACATCCGGGGTTTCGACTTTTTCGGCGAGCATTTTGATCCCCCGCGGGATCATGGTTCGGGCCAGCTCTTCCTGCTGTTGAACATCACTGAGCAAAAAGTCGACCTTGACGATGTCTGCAATCTCCAAAAGAGGTTCATAACTCTTATGATAGACGAAATCGTCCAGGGCCAGCATATAGCCTTGTTCTTTCAAGCGCCGGCAGGCGTCAATCAGGGTGGCATCGATTTCGACATCTTCGAGAATTTCGACAGCTACCTGGTGGCGGGGTAGGGTTGTCATCAACTCTTCAATCAGCACCCGGCGGGTGCAGTTGATGAAAGCCCGAGTTCCGCCGGTCATTTCTTCCAGGTCGAAGAGCAGGTTGCTGTTGGCGATGACGCTGGCCGCTGCATGATCCTGATCGTCGCAGTCGAAATAGTTGTGCAGGCCGGATCGAAAAAGCAGCTCGTAAGCTTGGACGCGACCTCTGGTGTCAAAAATCGGTTGCCGAGCGATGAAGTGTTCCAACGTGCGGTCCTTGAGAGAATAGGTATTTTGTAACCAAATGTTACTGAATTAATTGAAGCAAGAAAATTTCAACATTCTCCCCCCAGCCTCATTGCCAAATAACTTTTCCTGTTCAGAGCAACTATTGACGCTGTCTGAACTATCGGCTAATCTTATCAGGTTTTTGTCACGGATTCTTGTTATAAATAACAAGAATCTCTCTTTTGAAAAGGATGGGCTTATGAAAAAGTTGACGTTGTTGCTGGTTGTTCTGGTTCTCGGTGCCGTGACTGCTGCGCTTGCCGTTCCCCCCGGGAAAACTCTCACCTTTGACAAAAGTCCGATGGGACCGGTGGTTTTTTCGGGAACCGTCCATAAAGATGCCGGAGTCAGTTGTAAAGAATGTCACAACCCGGAGATGTTTCCGAAAATGAAACAAGGCACTGTCGAAATCACTATGGCGAAAATTTATGCAGGCGAGCTCTGTGGCAAGTGCCATAATGGGACTCGTGCGTTTGAGGCCAAAAAGAACTGCACCCGCTGTCATAAAAAGTAACCTTTCTACACTGCTAGTGTCCCGTTCGGTGAGTTATTTGTATTAATCTTGAGTCATTTTTGTTGCTGTCAAGGCTTGCCGCCGCAGGCCTAGCTTGGGCTAAGCCGAGAAGGCAGAACGTAGACAGCGGCAAAAAGGACCGGAATTGGGATAGAGAACTAACCGTACGGGACACGAGGACGATTCTTCATTGAAAAGCTCGCGACTTGCCGCGGGCTTTTTAGCTCAGGGCCCTTCCCCCGGTCTTTACTCCATCCTCTGAATATCTGACATTAGTGCATATATGTGCCGGACCGCCGCTTAGCGGTCAGCTCGATTGCCGGCTGAATGCTCCGCTGGAACTGAGCGGCGACATTGCTTCTTGTTCATCTCTGCCGGTTAAAGGCCGTCCCGGGCTCACTTTACATCTTAGCTTACATGCCTTGCTGCTGGAAGCGACCATGCTGAAAAGTCCTGCCCCCTGTCGATCGGGCTTGAAATCTGTGCTCCTGTGGCGCTACAGTGCAGCGGTTTCTTCCTCTTTTACAGGTACACTCTCATGATTTTACAGGGAACTTTGGTCAATGTCGGGGCCGTTGTGGTCGGCAGCCTGCTTGGTCGCTGGGCCGGCCGGTTTCTGTCTCCGCGCTTGCGCCAAACGATGATGGCCGGGCTTGGGCTGGCTGTTTTACTGATTGGTTTACAACTGGCCTTGCAAAGTCAGCAACTGATGGTGGTTATCGGCAGCCTGATTTTTGGTGGTTTGCTGGGAGAACTGATCGGGATAGAAGCTCGCCTGGAACGGTTTGGCCAGAAACTGCAAGCGAAATTTTCCGGATCGGGCGGAATCGCGGAAGGCTTTGTCACCGCCAGCCTGCTGTTCTGTGTTGGCGCCATGGCGATCATGGGTGCGCTGCAGGACGGACTGGGCGATCGTCCGACCATTCTTTATGCCAAGGCCGCCCTTGACGGGGTTGCGGCCATCGCTCTGACCTCAACCCTGGGCATCGGGGTGATATTTTCGGTGATCCCTCTGCTGCTCTATCAGGGGGGGATCACGCTGGTGGCTGATCTGGCCAGTGCGGTGTTGACGGAACCGGTTATCTCTGAAATGAATGCGGTCGGGGGGTTGCTGATTGTTGCCATTGCCTGTGATCTGCTCGGTTTCAAGAGACTGCCGGTCGGTAATTTGTTGCCGTCAGTTCTGGTGGTTGTCGGGCTGCTGTGGAGCTTCGGCCTGGCGTAAGGGCAGAGAGTTGGTTATCTTGCCGATGGCTTTCTGCAATTCCTGGAGTTGATAGGGTTTTTTAAGAAACCCGGCTAAGCCTTTGCCGGCAAAACGTTGCGTGACATCAATTTCATTGTAGCCACTGCAGATAATGACCTGAACCTCTGGATCGATGCGCCTCAATTCGCGGAAGGCCTCTTCTCCGTCCATGTGGGGCATGGTCAGATCCATCAGGACAAAACTGATTTCCTGCCGGTGCTGCTGGTAAAAAGCGAGCGCTTCAAATCCGTCAGCGGCAGTTAAAACTTTGAACCCCAGTTCTTCAAGCATAGCTTTGCCGATACTGCGCAAGCTTTCCTCATCATCAACCAGCAGAACCTGACCGGTGGCTTTAAACTCGACCGGTTGATCAACTGCTTCAATCCGCTCAGCCACCAGTGTCGAAGCTGGAAACAGGACTTTGAAAGTGCTGCCCATCTGTGGTTCGCTATAAACTTTTATCGCCCCGTTATGGCCGCGAACAATCCCGAGAACTGCTGCCATGCCGAGGCCTCGGCCTGAAAATTTGGTGCTGTAAAATGGTTCGAAAATCCGGCTTATATTGTTTTTGGGAATGCCGCAGCCGTTATCTGCAATTTCCATGAAGACGTAATGTCCGGTGGGTAGATCCTCATCCAGCCAGGTTTCACTCAGGTAATTTTTATTACAGAATTGGGTTCCTGTGGTGATTGAGATGACGCCGTTTTTTTGACCTAGAGCTTCAGAAGCGTTGATGACCAGGTTCATGATAATTTGCCGCATCTGAGTGGCATCGGCTTCAATGGTTGGCAGCGCATCAAACAAGTCAAAACTAATGGCGGCTTTTTTACTGATGGAGACTCCCAGAATCTGCTTCATCTCAATAATCAATACATTGAGATTGAGGGGCTCGACGATGAATTTCCCTTTGCCCGAATAGGCGAGCATCTGGTTGGCAAGATCTGCGGCCTTGGCCGCGGCTGATTTGATCTGTTCCAGATTCGGTCTAGCCGGAGATTCATTGGCAATCCGCCTTTGGGCTAGTTCACAGTGACCAATGACAGCCATCAGGATATTATTGAAGTCGTGGGCAATTCCCCCTGCCAAAACGCCCAGACTTTCCAGCTTTTGGGCCTGCAGCATTTGTTCTTCAAGTTTTCTTTGCTTGTTTTGAGCTTCAATCTGTTCGGTGATATCCCGGGTTATGTTCAGCAGGCAGAGTTCACCATTGAGGTCAATAACCCGAGCGGACATCATCCCGTAAATAATACGTCCATGCCTGGTCTGGAACTTGGCGATAAAGCCACTGACCTCGCCATCGCGTCGCAACAGTTCAACCAGGGCGTCGCGATCTTTTTTGTGATACCAGATATTCAGCTCTGGAGAGAGGGAGCTTTTGCCGATGACTTCCTCTTCGGTCCATCCTGTAATGTTGGTAAAGCCTTGGTTGATCTCAAGATAGACCCCATCATCAAGGCGGTTGATGTTGATAGCGTCAGGGCTTAGTTTGAATGCGCGGGAAAATTTTTCCTCTGATAGCCGGAGGGCATCTTCTATCTTTTTGCGCTCGCTAATATCCCGCATGACAGAGTGGAACGTGCCATCCGGGAGGATGCTGCTGTTCATCTGAATGGCCACCGTGGTTCTGTTCTTCCGGGTCAGCAGGCGTTCGGCAAGGACCGTCTGTCCTGCCCTGAGCAGGTCAAAGCGAAGAGGGACGCGCTCCTTTTCTGTGACGGAGAAAAGTTCTCCGATGTTCATCCCGATCAGCTCGTCCTTGCTGTATCCGCAAAGTTTAAAAGCACTCCGGTTGGCCTCGATAATATTCCCTTGCGGATTGCCCAGAAAAATTGCGTCTGCGGCATTTTCAACCAGTACCTGATAACGGGAGCTGGTGCTGCTGAGGATACGTAGAGATTCTTCAAGTTGCTGATTTTTTTTCTTCAGCTCGACAATTTCCCGTAAGGGGTCCGTGACGGTACTTTTCATTTCAGACATTCCCTGTCCCTTAATAACTTATTGTTTTTAAAGGTGCTATTTAACATTTATCAGCTGAAAAACCAACCTAATCTTTTTGGGCAGGGAAGCGACAAAGGGTCAGGAACGGATCCGTTGGCAGAGCAGCCCGACAACAATCAGGATCAGGCCGATGAAGGTTGAGGCAAGGATTTCTTCGCCGACCAGAAAATGAATGAACAGCAAAGAGAGAAACGGTGACAGGAAAATCAGATTGCTGATTTTGGCCGTATTGTCGGTCAGTTTCATGGCCATAAGCCAGAACACAAAACAGGCTCCCATTTCAAAGGTGCCGACATAGGCAGCTCCCAGCAGACCATGATAATCAGGGATCCGCAACTCGGTGGTGAGCAGGTAACAGCCGAGCACAAACGGGAAGCTGGCCAGAAAATTGACGAACAGGCCGACGATCGGATCGCGTCGATCACGGGTGCTGAAGATCCAGTACAGGGCCCAGATGATGGTGCTGAACAGGGCGAGGGCGACTCCGAACGGGTCGGTAAAGTGCAGACTGAGAGGGTGGCCTTCGGTGGAAATGACCACCACTCCGCAATAGCTGATCACCAGCGCCAGCCACTGGGGCCAGCGGATTTTCTGTTTAAGCAGGGGAACCGCCAGTAACGAAAGGGTGATCGCCCAGGTGTAGTTGAGGGGTTGCGCTTGTTGGGCGGGGAGCAGCGCGTATGCTTTGAACAGGACCAGGTAGTAAAGAAAAGGACTGAGAATCCCCAGGAAAATGGACAGCAAGTACTCTCTGGCGCTGCAGTGAAAGGCCTCCATGAACTTTCCCTGTTTGAGCAGAATCGCTCCGAGCAGAAGGGTGGAAAAAGATCCCGAATAAAGCAGCAGTTCAATGGGAGTCAGAAACCGCAATGCCAATTTGAAGGCCGTTGCTACCGTGGACCAGAGCAAGACTGCGGTAAGAGCATAAAGAATGGCTTTGCGCTGCTGATTCATGGACGCTCCTCGGAGATAATCTCCCGGCGTCGTTTGACAACCAGGGAGACCAAGCCGGTAAAGATCAGGACAATCCCGCAGATTGCCACGGTGTCCACCTGTTCCTTGAGAACCAGAATGCCCAGGATTCCTGCGGTCATCGGTTCGGCCAAGGTCAAGGTGGTCGCTGTGGCGACCTGGACCGTCTGCAGGCCGCGGGCGAACAGCCAATAAGACAGCGCCATGGAGGCCAACCCCAGGTGCAGTGCGACCGCCATTGCCCGGGGTTGAAGGAGCCAGTCCAGATCCATATGCAACAGCGCGGGGAGCAGGAAAATAGCCCCACCACAGGTCACCACCGCAACGACGGCGTTGGGAGAATGCTGCTCAAGGATGCCCTTAATGATCAGAGTGTACGCGGCGTAGGATGCTCCGGCGCCGAAGGCCAGGGTGATTCCGAACAGGTCGACGGAGATATCTCCGCCGCTGAGACTTAACAATACACAGCCGCCGATGGCCAGGACGGTGGCGCTGAACCAGCGCCTGCTGGGGCGTTCGCCGCGAAAAATCAAACCGAGCAAACCGCCGGCCACCGGTGCGCTGCCGATACCGACGATGGTGCCGACGGCAACCCCGGTTCTGGCCACAGCGGAAAAAAAACACAGCTGGTAGCTGGCGGTGAGTACCGAGGCCAGCAGGGTTGGCCAGAACGGCCAGTCACGGATTCTGCCCAATTCCTTATGCCTGACCGCCAGAAACAGCAACGCCAGTCCGCCGATCAGCAGCCGTAACGCGCCGATCACTCTGGAGTCGAAACCTGGCGGGGCGAACGCCTGGGCGGTTCCGGTTGTCCCCCAGAGTAAAGCTGCACCGAGTACGAACCAGGCGCCGGTCGATTTGGAAGGAGTGGCTTGAAGCAGTTTCAAAACGGGGAACTCCCTTGCTGGAGAAGCTGCTTGAGGTGCCCGGCAAACGGCCGTTGCAGCATGAAAATAGCCGCCAGACGACCGCAGACATAGGCCGCCGCCGCGGCGACTGCACCCGGTAGCGCAAAGTATACCACCGAGATCAGCAGGAGGGCGAAAATTCCAGCGGCTTCCAGGGTCGTTGCCAGAGAAATCGGTCGGGTATGCTGAGCGACGATCAGGATTGAGCGTTGAAACGAGATGAGTACGGTCAGGGCCGGGAAAATTGCCGTCAGCTGAAGGGGCAGAACCGCAAAAGCACTGAGCGCATCACTGAGCCCGGAAACCGCGTGGAACCAGGTATAGTGCAGCGGGGTAAAGGCGATGAGGCTCAGGCCGCCGGAGGTGAACAGGCCTAGGCCGACGGCAAAGTTGCGAACCCGTTGATAGTTGGCTCGATTTTCGCCGAGCAAAGCGATGGCAACTTCCTGGTAGGAAAGGCCAAAGGCGCGAAAAATGAAAGTCAGCCCGTAAATCACCGGCATGACCGCAAGGGACTCGACCGCCGCTGGGCTTTTCCCCAGAAAGAAGGTGACCATCGGATGAATCGACAGCCCGATAAAAGGGGTCATCGCCAGGGGCAGATAGTAGTGGCCGATAGCTCGATAGCTGAGCGGTTGTTCTGCCGGGCCGGGAGCTTTATTCAGCAACTCGGCGACGGCATGGCGAGCCAGAAACCTGGTCAGCAGCGCTTCTGCAGTGACCCCCGCCGCCAGGGACAGGGCTCCGATGGTGGCACCGGGCAGAGAACTGAAGAAAAAGCAGCACAGCGCACTGCCGGACATGAAGAGCAGGCGAAACACGGTCGCCGCGGCAACCCGGCGGGTTTTATGGGCTGCAATCAGCACGCCCTGGTAAAAACGGCGCAAGCCGATGGCGCCGGGCCAGGGCAGCAGGCAGAGCAGAGCGCTGTGAATTAATTTGGAAATATCGGCCGGCATGCCGAACAGACCCTCGATAACCGGATGATACAGCGGTGGTAACAGGCCCAGCCCAAACAGCAGGGTCACGCTCAGGCTCAGCCAGAAGGAAAACGTGCGCAGGCGCAGATAGCTGTCCCGGCTGCGACAGAGGGCGGTACTAGCACTCATCAGCATGATCACTGGTGATTCGGCGACCATGGCAAAGGCATAGGCTACCCCGTAGGCCGCCAGGTTCTGCTGTTCCGCACCCAAACGGGCGATAATTGCGGCAATGAAAGGTCCCTCGACCGACATCATCAGCCAGGTTGTGGCAAGGGGAAACCAGAAGCGCAGAATCTGCACATACGAAAGTCGAGGCGATAAATTTTTCATGGTTCACGTTTATTTGAAGAAGGGGCTCTTGGCTGGGATCAGCCGCCGCAGAAAGGCGCTCACCGCGTCCAGCTCAGACCTTGGTAGAGGTTCTGCCTATACCATAAACGGAGTGTCGATTGACAGCACTTTTCCATTGCTTCCACGGTTCTTTATTCTTTGTCGAGTTGGCTGATTTAGGATTGACGATGACGATGCATTCGGTTAGTTTGTTCTAAGATTTTCTGGGGTTAGAATTCTGATAGCAATTGATATTGCGTATTTAGTTGTCAGATTGGAAACGAGCAATTTTTCGTTGTGGCAAGGACATCAAGGGGATGCGCGGAGGCGTAGTCCTTTACGCCGCACAAGAAAACCCGCAGATTGACACCGCCACAGCGGAAAAGGGCCGTTTCCGGATGAAAACTATTTAGCGAATGACTGTCTGGAAAAGAAGGAATTTTTTTGGTCCTGGCAGTCATACGAATGACACATATCGTTGCTATCGTGATATCGCCGGAATGTTTGATTCTCGCCAGGGGGCATTCCGGTTGGCAGACGTTCTGGCAAATACTGCGTTGAGAAATGAATCATGTCCCGACCCATCAGTGCGCTTTACACCCCGCAGGAAATGTCTGAAGAGGAATTCTGCGCCAGATTTTCAGTCCGCAATGAGCTTCTCGAGAGCCTGGTTTCAGAAGCGGTTGCGACCGGTCATCGTCAGACTCCTCGACATGTCATCATCCAAGGGCAACGCGGGCAGGGAAAGTCCAGCTTGCTGCGGATGGCCTATCTCAAAATTCGCGATAATCAGCAAACACAGGACTGGCTCCTCCCGCTGTTGTTCAATGAAGAGTTGTACCGGATCGGCCGGCTCTATAAGTTTTGGGAATACACTGCGGAACTGTTGAGCTCGTTCCTCGGCTTCGAAAAATTGCCAGCAAGATTCGCCGAAGAATCCGAGAATCCTTATTACGAAAATGACTGCCACCTGATTATCGAAAAGGAACTGCAAAAAAAGAATGTCTGTTTGCTGCTGCTTATCGACAACATTGGGGAGTTGATTTCCAAGTTGAGAACTCATGAGCAGCTGCGGCTCCGGGACATTCTTGTCTCCACCAGCCGAATTCGTATTATTGGTGCATCTTCAGCCCTGATGGAAAAACATTTTGATCAGGGAACACCCTTCCACCGGTTTTTCAAGGTCATCCAACTGACCGGTCTGGATGCTGAAGAAACCCGTACTTTGCTGGGACATTTGGGAGATGATCAGCAGCAAGAGAAAATGAGGAAAATTCTTGAGGAAAATCCCGGCAGGATTGAGGCCCTGCGCAGGTTGACCTCCGGGGTTCCGCGAACCATCCTGCTGCTGTTCGAGATCCTGCTGGGTAAAAGCGGTGATGCGTTGCACGATCTGGAAAACCTCCTCGACCGGGTGACTCCCCTCTATAAACATCAGATGGATGATCTTTCCGTTCAGCAGCAGGAGATCGTTGACACCGTTGCTCTGGCCTGGGACGCTGTCGATGCCGATGAAATTGGCCGCGCTTGTCGCATGCCGCGTAATCAGGTCTTGATTCATCTCAAACAATTGATAAAGGGCCGGATCATTCACCAGGAACAGACCTCCGGGACGAATAACCTGTATCGTCTTGAAGAGCGGTTTTTCAATATCTGGTACATGATGCATAACGGCCGCCCCAGTGATCGGCGCCGGACGCTTTGGTTGGTTCGTTTTTTACAGACCTGGTGTAGCCGTGATGAGCTGTTCCATCAAGCCGAACGCCATCTGCAAGCCATTCAGGAAGGAAGCCTGAAACCTCAGCATGCTCGGCTGTTGACTGACGCATTGATATCGGCTGGATTATCCGGCGAACAAGAAGATCGGCTGATCAAGGCAACCCGGCAGATTGAAGGTCACGAAAGTTCCTCTTCAGAGAGACGTTTCGAAGATGTTGTCAGTGATTCCCCCCTGCAGGAAGCCGCCCTGAAAAAGGAAAAGAGTCTGCTGAAGAAGGCCGCAAAAGGCAAACCCGCGGCCCTGTTTGATCTTGCTCTGCATTATGAAGAACAGTTTGAACGGTATCAGGATGCCGAACGTTATTATCTGCTGGCTGTTGACAAAGGCCACGTCGGTGCCATGAACAACCTGGCACTGCTTTATCGCAAAAAGTTAGAGCGATATGCCGATGCCGAACGCTACTTCCTGATGGCGGTGGAGCATGGTCATGTCGGCGCCATGAATAACTTGGCATTATTGTATCGACGTCATTTTCAGCGCTGCGAGGATTCGGAAAGCTACTATTTGCTGGCCATTGAACGGGGGCATATGGATGCCATGTTCAACCTTGCCCTGCTCTATGAAGAGCACTTTCAGCGTTATCAGGATGCTGAACATTTTTACCTGCAGGCTGTTGAAAAAGGGCATATCGCGGCCATGTTCAATCTCGCTCTGCTGTACGAGGAGCACCTGCAGCGTTTCGATGACGCTGAAACCTATTATCTTCTGGCTGCCGGGCAAGGGCACGGCGCGGCCATGGCCAACTTGGCGTTGCTCTACCAGCGTCACTATGAAGCCTTCGAAAAAGCAGAGAAGTTCTATTTGCAGGCCGTCGCGGTGAATGACTCGGGAGCCATGAACAATCTCGCTTTGCTTTATCAACAGCATTTCGAACGCTATGAAGAGGCCGAACGCTATTATCTGCAGGCTATTGCTTTGGGACAGGCCAGCGCCATGAACAATTTGGGGCTGTTATATCGCCGCCACTTTGACCGTTATGAGGATGCCGAAAAGTATTATTTGCTGGCCATCCAACATCATCATGTCGGAGCAATGTTCAACCTGGCGGTCTTGTATCAACAATGCCTGGGGCGTCATGAGGAGGCTGAAAAATATTATCTGCAAGCCATAAAATACGGTTGTCTTGATGCCATGTTCAATCTCGCCCTGCTTTATGAAGAATACTATGGGCGTTATGAAGAGGCTGAAAAATATTATTTGATGGCGATCAAACATGACCATTCCGATGCCATGTTCAACTTGGCGCTGCTTTATGAGGAACGGCTCAAGCGTTTTGAAAATGCTGAACGCTATTACCTGCTGGCTATTGAAAAAGGGCACACCGGAGCGATGCTGAATTTATCCCTGCTCTATTTTGAGCAGGCCGAAAAATATTCCAGGTGCCTTGACCTCAGTTGTCGGGTTGCCGAGCTGAAGGAGCTGCAGCAGGATTCTCTGACCCAACTGCACCTGGTGCGAGTCCTGCTCTGGGGCGGGCGGCATGAAGAGGCTTTGAATGCGCTTGACCGGGTTGTTCCGCTGCTTGATCTAGAGCGTGATGCGGGATTATTCAGCGGAGTCCTGTTGTGTTTGGCCGCCGCCGGCCAGGTCGGGCCAGCTTTGCGGCTGTTTGAAGACAGCTGGTATAAGCCTCTCTGCCTGCAAGATCGTTTCAAACCCATCTACTTTGCCTTGCTGTCCAAAGCCGGTCCGGAACGTGAGGATGATTTCAGGAGGATGGGGGGCGAGTTGCAGGAAACGGTCGATGAAATCCTCCTTGCCATGACAGCCCAGGAAGTGAAATATTTTTCCTGGGCTCCGGAAGAGGTCACTGCTCAAAGCTGAGCAGGTGGCAGGGCGCATTTTTGCACCTTTTCCCTCCTTTGTAAGACTGCTCCTCAGCCGCCAACCCGGGCGGTCACGCCGCACGCATCGAAACAGGCGATGGCCCTGGAGATGTCGTCCTGATTCGGCTCTGCCAGCCCTTCATCCTGATAAACCCCGCCAAGTTTTTTGTATTTATGAGCAGCTATCGCGTGGTAGGGGAGCAGGCTGACGGTTTTGGGTTTTCCCTCCAGGGTGGAGATGAACTTGGCGGTTTGGGACAGATTGGCCTGATCCGCATTGACCCCTTTAATGAGCGGGATTCGGATATCGATCCGGGCACCGGTTGCCGCCAGGACGGTCAGGTTGCCGAGGATTCTTTCGTTGCCGACCCCGGTAAACTGCCGATGACGGTCCGAGTCGATCAGTTTCAGGTCATAGAGAAACAGGTCGGTCCGTTCGGCCACGGTCAGCAGGGTTTCTGTCGGCACATGGCCGCAGGTGTCGACAGCCCGGTGAATGGCCCGTTCACCGCAGCTGTCAAGGAGCGGGATCAGGTAGTCGGGGTAGAGCAAGGGTTCGCCGCCGGAGCAGGTGACCCCGCCTTGTGACTGGTCAAACAAGGGGCGTTCTTTTTCAATAATTTCAAGTAATTCAGGGAGACTCTTGTAAAAGCCGGACAGTTCAACCGCCCGGGTCGGGCAGATCTCGGCGCAGGCTCCGCAAAGGGTGCAGCGTTGTGGATCGGTGACAACCCCTGCCGCGGTCAGGGCACAGGCCTGCTGCGGGCAGACCTTGATGCATTCGCCGCAACCGATGCATTTGCCGGCGGTGAATAATTTCTGCGCTCGGGGGGAGATGCTTTCCGGGTTATGGCACCAGGCACAGCGCAGCGGGCAGCCTTTGAAAAATATGGTGATGCGGATGCCGGGTCCATCGTTGATGGAGTAGCGCTTGATATCAAAAAGCAAAGGCTGGTTCATGTCCTGTTATTTCCGGGGTAAGTGCTGTTGTGTTTTTACGGAGAGAGCGGAGTCGCCCCGGTTGAGCCTGCTCAACCGGGGCGACGACAAAAGACTTGTCGGCAGCAGCTAAAAAGCCTCGTTCTCGGTCCGCTCGATGATCTCCTGCTGCAGATCGGCGTTCATGTCGTTGAAATAGTCACTGTAGCCGGCCATGCGCACCAACAGATCCTTGTATTCCTCAGGATTCTTCTGGGCCGCATGGAGGGTTGCCGTATCCACGATATTGAATTGGATATGGTGGCCGCCCAGATTGAAGTAACTGCGGACCAGCTGACCCAATTTGACGATATCCTCATCCCGTTTGAGCAGGCTGGGTAAAAAGCGCTGATTGAGCAAGGTTCCACCCGACATGGTCTGATCAAGTTTGGTCAACGAACGGATAACCGCTGAGGGACCGTGGGTGTCAGCGCCATGGGAGGGAGACGTGCCGTCGCTGATGGATTTTCCGGCCAGTCGACCGTTGGGGGTGGCGCCCATAACCTTGCCGAAATAGATGTGGCAGGTGGTCGACAGCATGTTGAGATGGAAAGTCTCCCCTTTGACATTCGGTTTGCCGTCAATGGCCTGCAGCAGATCGGCGTAGACTTGCAGGGCGATGCTGTCGGCATAGTCGTCATCATTACCGAAGAAGGGGGTGCGGTTGACAATGGTCTGGCGCAGGAACTCCTCGCCGCTGAAGTTTTTGGCCACCGCGGCAAGAATTCGCTCCATGCTGAAGGTTGCGTCTTCGAAAACATGCTTTTTAAGGGTCGCCAAGCTGTCAGTGACCGTTCCCAGCCCGGTGCACTGGATGTAATTGGTGTTGTAGCGCGGGCCGCCGTCGTAATAATCCTTACCCTTGCTGATGCAATCGTCAATGACCACCGAAAGCAGCGGGGCCGGGGCATATTTGCCGAACATCCGGTCGATGTAGTTGCTCACCCGGACCTTGAGGTCAACGATATAGTTCAGCTGTTTGACAAAGGCGTCATAGAGTTCCTGGTAGGTTTGAAACTCCCGTGGATCGCCGGTGGCGATGCCGACCTGCTTGCCGGTGACAGGGTCGACTCCGTTATTGAGGGTGACTTCCAGGATTTTTGGCACATTGAGGTAGCCGGTCAGGATAAAGGCTTCTTTGCCGAAGGCACCGACCTCGATACAGCCGCTGCAACCGCCTTCCCGGGCATCGCGCAGGGATTTGCCCTGACGCATCAATTCCATGACATAGACGTCGGGGTTGAAAATGGACGGGTAGCCGTGCCCCTGACGAATGACTTTGCAGGCCGCGTGCAGGAATCGGTCGGGGGTTTTGGTGCTGATATGGACCGCATTGCCCGGCTGCAGGATATGCAGTTCTTCAACGATTTCCAGCATGATATAGGAGACTTCACTGACGCCATCTTTACCGTCGCCGGTGATGCCGCCGATGTTGATGTTGGTGAAGTCGTTGTAGGTTCCACTTTCCCGGGCAGTGATCCCGACCTTGGGCGGGGCCGGATGATTATTGACCTTGATCCAGAAGCAGCAGAGCAGTTCTTTGGCTTCATCCCTGGTCAGCCGGCCGGCAGCCAGGTCTGCGGCATAGAACGGGGCCAGGTGCTGGTCGAAGTGACCAGGGTTCATGGCGTCCCAGCCGTTCAGCTCGGTAATGGTGCCCAGATGGACGAACCAGTACATCTGGATGGCCTCACGAAAGGTCTGTGGGGCATGGGCCGGAACCCGGCGACAGACCGCCGCAATCTCCCGCAGTTCCTCGACGCGCTGCGGGTCCGTTTCGGCCGCTGCCAGCTGTTCGGCCAGTTCGGCGTGACGCTCGGCAAAACGGATCAAAGCCGTGCAGGAGATGTCCATGGCTTTGAGCTCTTCGAAACGGTCGGTGGCCTCCGGATCGTTGAGATAGTCGAGGGCGGCAATCCGGGTGGCGATCTGCTCTTTAAAGTCAAGCATGCCGAAGCGGTATATTTTGCCGTCCAGGGCCGTGTGCCCCGGTGCCCGTTGTTCCATGAATTCGGTAAACAGGCCTGCTTCATAGGCGGCCTGCCAGGGTTGCGGGACATGGCCGAAAATCCGTTCGCGGACCGTCCGCCCCTGCCAGTAGGGGATGACTTCGCGCGCGTAACAGTCGATATCCTCCTGACTGATATGGTAGCGCTGCTGGTCGCGGGTATTGAGCACCTGGAAGTCTTCAACACTATGGCACGTCAGTTCCGGGAAAGTCGGTACCGCCTTGGGGGCCGGCCCGCGTTCGCCGACGATCAGTTCATCGGCACCGATATAGAGGGTTTTCTTTTCACAGTGATCGAGGAAGTTCATTGCCCGCAGCACTGGAATGGAGTACTTGCCGTAATTTTCCTTATAAAAGGCGGTCTCATGCAGGGCACGCTCAATGGAGAGGCTCGGCTCCGTTTCCACGCTCAGCTTCCGCAACCGCTGTATCCTCGGGTTCATGCCCGGTCCGATGCAGTCGGCTGCAGCAGCGGGGTAAAAGTTTCCTTCACTTGAGGGTTTTCGTTCCGGAGGCGTTGTTTGGTTGATATCGCTCATGGGGTATCCTTTTCTGCGCTGCTTTGAAAGGGGCTGCCGTGGTGGTCTTTTTTGCGATGCTCGCCAGCACCCTGCCGAAAATCGAGGCAACCTTGCGGCGGCCTGTCTTAGATTGCTTAGTATAGCAATAGTAGCAATAAAGGTGCCAGCCGTGATTTTTTCGCTCCGGTTGCTAACCGCTCAACAATCCATGGTTAATGGATAGTAGGAGGGGAAGGGCGAGCGCGTTTTCTTTGGTGAATATTCAATTTTGAATATTTTTATTCATTGGTAAATGTGAGCGAAAGAGAGTGATGACTCGTTTCTTCATTCTGATGGCCTCTGCGTGCCCGCCTTCGCCTTGGGTTAAAAAATAAAAAGACTGGTAAAATGTTGCCGCTGTTGATATCGTAATCGTATCTATTCTCAGGGCGGGGTGAAATTCCCCACCGGCGGTGACTCATCTTGAGAAGCCCGCGAGCGCCTTTATCAAAGGGATAAGGGGTCAGCAGATCTGGTGTGATTCCAGAGCCGACGGTTAGAGTCCGGATGAAAGAGGATACGACAGAATTCAATCTTGCCATGCGGTTTCGCCGCGGATTGTTCCTGCCTATCGCAACGCCCTGATTCATGATTCTTTTTTTCAGGAGTATTGTGCCATGAATCAGCCCATTCACTACCTTTTCGGAACCTCAGAACAACGGGTCGAACGCGCTTTAACGGCTCTGCGCAACGGTCACGGCGTGCTTGTCACGGATGATGAAGACCGTGAGAACGAAGGCGACATCATTTATTCGGCGGAATTCCTCACCAAAGAGCAGATGGCTTTACTGATCCGCGAAGGCAGCGGGATCGTCTGCCTGTGCCTGCCGGAGGAAAAAGTCAAACAGCTGCAACTGCCGATGATGGTCCAGGAAAATAACAGTCAATACGGCACGGCCTTTACCGTCAGTATCGAAGCTGCCCGGGGGGTGACCACCGGGGTCTCCGCTGCTGATCGGGTGACCACTGTCAAGGCCGCCATCGCCGCCGATGCCAGACCGCAGGATCTGCACAGTCCCGGCCATGTTTTTCCTTTACGGGCTCGCTCCGGAGGCGTTCTGGAGCGGCGTGGTCATACTGAAGCGACCATCGATCTGATGCGCCTGGCCGGTTTGCAGCCCTGTGGCGTCCTCTGTGAAGTGACTCTTCCCAACGGGGAAATGGCCCGCTTGCCCGAACTGGTTAAGTTTTCCGATGCGCACTATATGCCGCTGGTCACTATCGAGGATATTGTTCAATACCGGCAGGTCCATGAGAAACGCAGCAAAGCGGTCTGAATTTGGACTGGCTCTCTATCAAGGCTGTTGAAAAACGGCCCGTTGAGAGCCCATGGACGGGCGAGCTTGAAAAAGGCCAGGGATGGACTTTTTCAACAATCAGCTATTGTCGAGCGGCCAGGTTGACGGCCAGCCAGTTGCTGGCCAGTACCGCGGCCAGGCCGCAGATCACCACCAGACCAACTGGATTGGTGGCATTGCTGCGCAGGGTGTCCATGATGAAAATCCCCAGGAAGCAGGCTGCTATGAGCAGGTTGGCCTGACTGGCCGCCTTGCTTTTACTGCGCCACGCCCAACTGAGCGTGTACACATTCAGCAGACCGTAGCCGCCGACGACATAGGCGAAAATTTGCAGCCAGGCTGAGGCGGTTCCGCCAAAATAGATGCTGACCGCATAAAAGATCAGGAGAAAAGAGGACGCCAGACTGAACAGGGCGAAACCGTAACGCAGCACCTTGTTGTTGCTCTTCATAAGGGCCTCTTTGCTCAAGGGGGCTATGGCAAGTTGTTGAAGACGGTGGGTTTTCAATCGCCTGCTAAGTTTAACAGAATTCTTCTGCAAAACCATGTCGGCCTTTAGCAGGCTCAATAATGCAAGCCCCCGGGTCATGTTCCATGTCCGGGGGCTTGCTTATTTCTGCTCAGCTACATACAGCGGCTGTTCTTCGTTATATTTGTCTCGTCGCCAACGGTATGGAAGATCAATGATCGTGCCGGGTTCCTTGATCCGGTACAGGGCCTCAAGGGCCTCCCTGACAATGGTTTTCTGCTGTAACCGGTGACCCGGTTCGCCCAGCGGATGCCCGAAGGGCCAGCGTAGAAACAGGGTTCGCGGCGGTTTGACCTTTTCAGAATATTCACGGACGATCGAGATGCCGATGGTCGAAATCCCGACTTTTTCTATCTCTCTCTGGATCAATCCCACGGATTGATTGCAGATCCCTCAGGCCGGGGTCAGCAGGACCAGGTCGACCTGGTCTTCTTTGAGCTGACGAGCGACTTCGCGGGCGGTCTGGTTGGTGAGCGTAGCGATATGGTCACCGTCGATGTGCCCCATGAAGGCATAATGTGTTCTGGCCAGACTTCCGAGTACCCCCTCTTTAACCAGTTCGCGGAGCCGTTCAAGCGGGAAGATGATGTTCGGGTCTTTGCGTGCGTCAGAGTGATCGTAATAGTCATGGGTGATCTGGAAGTCATGGAATAGCTCCTCTCCGTTCAGGACTCGGTAGCTCGGGTCGCCTGTACTGTCCTGCATGTTGAATGGAGTCTGGTAACGATGGTGAATCCCCGCTGTCGTGACCAGGGCCAGTTTGGCTCTATTCAACGGTTTCCCCGGCTCGCTCCAGGGGATATCCCCCGCGCTTTCGCGCGGGGAGTAACCGCTGACAAATTTTTGTGCGACCGCTGGAAACCGGGTTGCCAGAAAAGCCAGGGTGCGGTTTTTCAGCCGGGAAGCAAAGCTCATTGAGTCACCTCTTGATCTTTATTGACCTGGGCTTCACGCGTCTGGTCAAGGCTGATGTGGATCTCGGTTTCCAGTTTCCCCTGCGCATTGATGATCGGCAGGGTCGGGTTATTGGCCCATTCGATCCAGGACCCGTCATAGTTGCTGACCCGCTGGTAGCCTAATCCAAGCAGAACCAGGGTTGCATAGGATGAACGGATTCCGGTCTGGCAATGGGCGATGATCTCTTTATCAGATGTTATCCCTTTGCTGTTTAAAAGCGCAATGATCTCTGCCGGTTTTTTCAAAACTTTTATTCCGTTGACCTCGGTCTGCAGGTTTGTCCAGTTCAGGTGAGTCGCCCCGGGAATATGTCCACCCCGGTTGGCGCGGACTTCAGAGCCGACATATTCTTCGGTGCGCCGGGTATCCCAGACCACCACCCCGGGATTTTCCAGCCGGGTATAGACATAATCCGCCCCGGCACGTGAACTCAGGTAGCCCGGATCAACACTGCCCGGGTATGGAACAGGGGTGGCTGCGGGGGTCGGCAGCAGGCTGGTCGAACGGTTTTCCGCGCTCCATTTGTCGTAGCCGCCATCCAGGACGTAAGCGTTCTTGTGACCGTTGTACTGGAGTGACCAGACCAGGCGCGCGGCATAGGGATTGTCATCCTCTGCATAAACAACCACGGGGGTGGTCGGCGAGGCTCCCAACCGACTCAATAGAGCATGGGTTTTAGCGACCCCGGGGACCAGACTTTTGACGCCGTTGCGCGTCTCCAGAAATTCGTCTCTGGGAACATGCTGGGCGCCGCTGATATGGCCGAGCAGAAAAAGGGGCGTTTGCCGAACATCGACCACGACTACCTGATCCCGGTGGGCGGCCAGCCAATCCGTGCTGACGAAATAGTCGTCAAGACCGGCAAAAGCAAGCCCGGGAATGCTGGTTAAGAGTAGCAGCGAAAGACTCAGAACAATTTTTTGCATGACAGATCTCCTTTGTTTATTGTTTTGATAGGTATATACTTTGGTTATTTCTTTAGTGTCAAGATGTAATTTTTAGATAATAAAATACATTTAAAATATGTAGAATATAGAAAGGTTCGTTTTGCGTTTATATAAGGTAATAAAATTAGTAGGATAGGATTGGTTTTGTAAGGTTCGACAAGACTCTGTGAAGGACGAAAAAAAGTATTTCGGGAACGCCACAGAGGTAGCGGCGGGATTTTAAGCTGGAATTAAGTGAGAGAAGTACTAGGGAAAAAAGGCCTGGAAAAGAACCGGTTATTTTTTTGAGACCCCTGGGAGTGCCAAAACGAACCAGGCTCTGCCGATTGTTGATGGGCAGAGCCTGGTTGTCCGGTTCCCAATGGCTTTTTTTAGTGGATGTACAACGTTACTTTTTGGCGTGAGCGCGTTTGGAGGCTTTGAGGGGGTTGATCTTCAGCTTTTGCCCCTGGCTTGACGCCAGCCAGTCTGCGGTCATGGTAATCTGCCCGGACTTGAATTGCTGGCAAAGTTCGTCCTGTTCGAAGGCGACCACGATATCCCAGTTGCCGTACTTCATCTCGCTCGGATCGATGGGGACATGGGGGATCTGTTTTTCTTCAAACTCGGCGATGATCTCGGTGACCGGTCTGACATTGCGAAAAATGGTTCGGCTTTCATATTTAATGGAGACTCCCAGCCTGGGTTCCTGTGTCATGATGTAAAACTCCTCTGTTTTTGTTCGGTCCACCGGCAGCCGCCAGATGGAACGTTGCTGTCCTCTCGGGTTGTTGAAAAAGTCCATCTCTGCCTTTTTTCAAGCCCGGTGAAGAAAAGTGCGATTTTTGCAACCTTGCAAAATCGATAACTTGGAAAGTTTCCATTGATTTTGATCACCCATCCATGGGCTCGGCAGGGCACACTCGCCAGATTATTGTTTCCGAATTATGCAACAGACAGACAATTGATTCAATGTGAATTTGAAAATAATTATCAAGACAGGATGGAGAAAAAACTGTTGCCCTGGCTGACATGGGCTGTCGATCAGGAAAAATACCTAGAGTGATAGGCCTTGATGGTCTGGCAGTGTTCTTTTTCATCCTGGGCAATGGAGTGAAACATTCTGCTCAGGCTTTCATCGGTAAATTCGACGGCGGCAGTGACATGGATTGCCAGGAAATCTTCTTCCAATTTAAGGCTCAGCTCAACGGCGGCTTGCCGGGAAGGTGGCTGGGTGGTGATATTCTCCAGGGTCTGTTGGCTGAATGCCTTCATCTGCAAAGCTCGTTGCAGGGTGACATCTTTTTTTTGCAGGTTGATGTCAGCGGCTAACCTGGCCGCAAAGGCAATGTCGAGGGCATGACGGTCCTCCTCCTGGGCCATTTTGGTCCAAATATCCTGCAATTCCTGCTCGCAACGGACGTTGTGACTGAATTGACGATAGATGGCAGCGATGTTTTTTTCGATGGTATGACAGGTGTTTAAAAAATGACGCACGCTTTGTTTCCTTTTTCCTGGGACTGCCCTGAATGGCGCTCGTTTAAGCAACTTCGCAGTAAACTCGGGACTGTCCCCAGGGTCATCGGGGGCTGTCCCAAGAGTTTGCGAGCCATGAAACTGAAGCGGTTAGCACCGCAAAGGCCTGGGACAGCCCCCGTGCGGGGACAGTCCCGGTTTTGCTGCCAGCGACTCTTAAACGAGTGCCATTCGGGACGGCCCTGCTCTTTAGGCTCACCTGCTGAAATGCTCTAACCTGCGCGAATTATTGCCTGGCCGGGGTACTATAACGCAGCTGCCGGTCAATGGCTATTTTGGGACTGTCCAGTCCGCCTGTTGCGTGGTAGTTTGTGCATCATAACATGAACCGCAGGTTGCAGAAGGGTGGTTGTGGACAGTTACGATGAAAACTGGATGGTTTACATCCTCCTGTGCTCGGATAGCTCGCTTTATACCGGAATAACAACGGATATGGCGCGCCGTTTTCGACAGCATGCCAGCGGTCGCGGGGCCAGGTATTTTCGCGGCCGGCAGCCGCAGCAGGTGGTTTTTCTGGAGCCCGGGCACAATCGCAGCAGCGCCAGTCGGCGCGAAGCCGCCCTTAAAAAATTGTCCCCCCTGGCGAAGAGAAGACTGGTCGCAGAGTTTGCAAGTTGGCCTTGTGCCGCTCTGAGCGTGGCCGACAGCGAGGATTCCCATGACTGAAGAGAACCACGGAAACCTGTCTGCGGATGAAGGCATCATCGTTCCTTATCAACAACTGGCTCCTGAAACCCTGCGGGCCATGATCGAGGAATTCGTCAGCCGTGATGGTGTGGACTGGGATCAGGCCGGGTGTACCCTGGCCGACAAAGTTGCCCAGGTCTATCGCCAGTTGGAACGGAACAAAGTACAGATTGTTTTTGATTTCAGTTCGCAGACCGCCAATCTGGTTCCCTGCGAAGACCGCCAACCAAAACAGAAGTAGAGGTCTGTGTGAAAAATAAGCTCATCCGTCTTGTTGAATTGATTCAGGAGGATTATCCGGAAGATATTATGGCCCTGTTCCGAACTGAAGAGCAAGTCTCTTTGGACGCCAAGTTGGCACTCACCGGGCGGGCCATCAGTCATCATCAGAAACGCTCGGCCGACCTCTGGCTTGCCGCCGGCCGCAAACGAACTTTGGCAGAAAAACATGCCTCAGCAAGGGCCGATCTGGCCGCTTTTCTGCTGGCCTACCTGACCGGAGATGCCAAAGAAAACGTCTCCACCGCGCTGGAAGCTTTGGACGCTCTCGGCCGCCAGAGTGAAACCGATCTGGTTAAAAGCCTGGCCCGCCGGCGCTGAGCGATTGTTGCATAGCAGGACTGTTGCAAGCCAAGTTGCCTGCTGCCAAAAAAGTCCCAATCTGGGGCGGTCTTTTTACGGGCAGAGCTGGTTGTTTGGCAACCCTCTGGCGGATTCTCAATCCATACTCCGAAATCTCTCCGCAAGGTCCTCGCCGACGGTTTTTGCGGCTTCCGCCGCTTCCTTCAGGGGGCCGACAAAGAGCACAAAATCGTGGATCAACCCGGCGTAGTGGCGATGTTTAACCGCAACTCCGGCGGCGCTGAGTTTTTCACCATAGGCGATTGCTTCAGCCGCCAGCGGATCCAATTCAGCAGTGACAATCGTCGCCGGGGGGAGCGCGGAAAAATCGTCTGCCAGCAGTGGTGACACCAGCGGATGATTGACCTCACTGAGCTCATTGAGATAGTAGTCGCGGAAAGTGCGACTGTTTTTGGTCGTCAGCATGATTTCTGCTATTTTGCTGATTTTGTCGGCATGCTCGGTCCGATAATCCAGCAGTGGGCAGAGCAGCAGCTGATAAGCGGGCTGGAAATCTTTGCGTTGACGGGCTAAGAGACAGACTCCGACCGCCAGGTTGCCCCCTGCACTGTCCCCGGCTACCGCCAGTTGATCGGACCTGATATTGAGGGGGATGTCGTTATCCAGCATCCAGCGGGCGACCCGGTAACACTCTTCCAGGGCGAATGGAAACTTGTGTTCCGGCGCCAGACCGTAATCGACGCTCACCAGCACTGCTTTTGCCGTGGCTGAAATGATCCGGCAGACATTGTCCGAAGTCTCCGGGCTGCCCAGGCTGAACCCTCCGCCATGCATGTACAGGATCGCCGGGAACGGGCCGCGGCCGGCCGGGGAATAGATCCGCACCCTGGTTTCGTTGCGGGTGTCGGTAATGACATTATCGATGGTGCCGGCGTAGGCAACCTTGCTGGTGCGGGAAGAGCGACTGTGTTCCAGGGCTCTGGCCGCTTCGATATCTTCTACGGGCAACGGGTGGGCGTTCTGAAAAGCCCGGATAAATTTTTCTTTTTCCACAATGAATCTCACATGCCTTGTTAAATAATTGTCCTCACCTAGCCGCCTGCCGCCAGCTGAGCAAAGCCCCAAGAGTATGCCAGAGCAAAGTAACGCCAGCAATTAGCGGGAGTGCCGGGATAAACAGGTGCCCGCTTTGCGCCCAGACCAGTGCTCCGCAGAGGGCCACAACAGGGATCGGTACATAGCACCGGAGTCGTTTTTGCCGGGCAATCGTGCTGCCGGCAACGCCGAGCAGATTGTCATTTTTCCGATAGCGGTTGGCAACGCTGATAAAGAAAACCACCATGATCCAATCGGATATGCCGAAGACCGGCAGCAGGCGAGCGGAGTCGGGAAAGGCAAACTTGACCAGCACCATGTCAATCAGCGGTTTCGGCCCGGTCGGCGCCGTATAGTAGGTTTGAATCTGGCGGCTGAATTCTGCCGTTGGGCCGAGCAGCCAACTGGAAAAATCGGCAATGGTCATAGCCAGGCAGATGGGAATGATTTCCCACAGGCGTTTGACGTACTGCGCCAGAACCGTACCGATAAGGGTTGCCGTGAGCAGTAAAAAACCTGCTTTACCTGCGTTGAGCAGCGGTTGCCAGTCGTCGACGGCCGGCAGTTGACTGAAAGACCAGGTCAGTACCGCCAGCGCCGTGCCCCAGAACAGGTAGAACCCCCGTTGGCGCTCTGCCGGCTCGAGCAGCAGTGCGGGCAGCAGCAATTGTGCCGCCGCAAAAAGCTGTACGGCAATGAAACCGAAATCCCACCAGGGACCGCTTTTGGTGACGAGCATTCCAGCGTAATGCAGGCTGACCACCAGTCCGCTCCAAAGCAGGTGCCCGGTAATCAGAAGCAGAATCAGCCGGCGGTTGCGGGCGCTGAATAATCGTGGGTCCGGGGATGACATCGATTCGCTTGAAGTTTGAGGTTGTCCGTTTCCGAAATTGCCAGCCGAACATTGAAAAACTTGGGTTCTTCTGGCTCAGCTGGAAATCTATGCTAGACTTAATTTTCAAAATGGTAAAGAGCCATTGTCCCTGTTACGGGGCAAATGGTTCCTCTTCTCTTTCCCTTTCGTGGAGGTTGTTTTGAGTCCTACCAAATTTGAAAAAAGCAAAGAGAAACTGGCAAAAGATTACCAGAAGCTGCTGAAAGACGCTGAAGATCTGATCTCCAGTCTGCCCGGGGAAGTCGACGAAAAGACCAAGGAAGCCAGAGCCAGATTGCAGGACACTCTCGACGCGGTGAAAGACCGTTATGAGAGTGTTGAAGAGAAAGTACAGGAGCAGGTGAAGCGTACCGATCAGCTGATTCGGGACTATCCCTATCAGTCTGCCGGGATTTCCCTCGGCGTCGGCCTGCTGGTGGGGTTGCTGTTGCGGCGCGGCCGTTGATGACGCTGCTGAAACAAACCCTGCATGGGGCCTGGGACAGCTTCTTCGCGCTGTTGGTCAACCGCTTTGAACTGTTTGCCGTCGAACTGCGAGAAGAACAGGAGCGCTTCATTCGCCTGTTGGTTGTTGCCCTGCTCAGCCTGCTGCTGCTGGCTTTGGGCGTGACCCTTGTCGTGGTGACAGTGCTGCTCTTGGCCCCGCCGGAATATCGTCCCTGGCTCTGTCTAGGCTGCGGGCTGGGTTGTCTCCTGAGCGGGTTGCTGGGCTGGCTGCGGGTGCGGAGCGGACTTTGTCGCGGCCCGGCACCTTTTGAAACAACCCGAAGCGAATTGAAAAAAGACTGCGGGGTATCCTGATGGGAGGCGGCAAGCTGGAAAACAGAAAAAAGGAGCTGGTTCTGCGTGGCGAACTGCTGCGCTATGATCTTCGCCTGAGATTGCTGACGGTTCGAGAAGGCCTGATTATTGGTGAAGCAGGGGTCGGGCTGCTGCGCGGACTGCTTGATTACTATATGCAAAAGCGTCGTCAGCGAGCGCCATAATCACTGCAGGCGCGTTGTCCATTCTCCTGAAATGCCACCGCTTGGAGAGTCCAAATCCCCATCAGGGGTTGTTGTCCAGGACCCTCCGGATTGTTTTGACCAGGAGGTCCATATCCAATGGCTTCTGACAATATTCCCGAATTCCGAGGTCTTCCGTAGAGTTTCTTTCCTGGACGGTATTGTAACCACTGCACAAGATAATCGGTAGCTCGGGGTACAGTTGTCCCAGCTCCCGCGCCAGTTCTTTTCCGGTCAGATCGGGCATGGTTTGATCAGTGATAACCAGGTCGAATGCGCCGGGTTGGCTGCGGATCAACTCCAGGGCGGTGCTGCCGTTAGCCGCAGTTTGCACTCGGTAACCGTATTCTTCCAAAATCTGTCGGCCGATATCCAGCAGCAGCTCTTCATCATCCACCAGCAGAATATTTTCTTTCCCTCTGGGGGGAGTTGCCGCCCTTGGTGAAGGGCCTTGCTCTCTGATAGACTCATCGGCCAGGGTCGGCAAATAAACCTGGAATAACGTGCCCTGGCCTGGGCTGCTATCGACCCGTATGAAACCTCCATGACTTTCGACAATCCCTTCGACGACCGCCAGCCCCATGCCAGTGCCTTCGCCAACCCCTTTGGTGGTAAAAAACGGGTCGAATATCCTGGCTATGTTTGCGGCAGGAATCCCGCAACCGTCATCGGCAACGCTCAACAGCAGGTAATCCCCTGCTGGTAGGTCTTTATCCGGAGGCAGGTCCGGCGTGGTCATATTGATCTGGCTCAGATTGATTTTCAGAGTTCCCTTTTCCTGCATGGCCTGCACTGCATTATTGCAGAGATTGACGACAATTTGCTGCAACTGTGTGGCGTCAGCGGAAACGATGGCGCTATCGGCGGAATTTGCAACGACAAGCTCTATGCGGACCGTCGCCGGTATGGTGGAGCGCAGCATCTTGATCACATCCCTGATCACGGCAGCAATACGCAACGCGCCCTTGTTGTGCGTTCCCTGCCTGCTGTAGATAAGAATCTGCTTGACCAGGTCTTTGGCCCGCATAATTGCAGTTTTGGCTTGGCGCAGGTGTTTAGCTGGTCGGCTGTCATCGGGGAGTTTCCGCAACGACATTTCAACATTACCGAGAATAATGGCCAGGGTATTGTTAAAATCATGGGCAATGCCGCCTGCCATGGTGCCGATTGCTTCCATCTTATAAGCTTGTCGCAGTTGTTCCTCCAATTCCAGGCGTTTTTGTTCGGCCTCTTTGATCGGGCGCATATCGATGTCGATGCAGAACAGTTCTTGGCCGGTGGACATCTGATGCAGGACATGAGAAGAAAAGACCGTCACTTCATGTCCGTCTTTATCGATCAACGACAGTTCCCCGGCAGGAATCGAAATCCCTTCTGTGAGCCAGCGCTGAATATCCTTTGTCACTTGATCGCGCAACGCTTCGGGAATAATCAGATCCTCCAGTTTTTGCCCCAATGCTTCCGCTTCGGAATATCCGTATAGCAGCTCACTGGCTTTGTTCCAGAAAATGACCCGCCGCTGTTCGTCATAACCTTGAATTGCCAGGTTAGCAACCTGCTCGATAAGGTTGCGAAAGCGTTTTTCACTTTCCAGACGTTTTTCTTCTGCCCGTATCCGCTCGGTGACGTCGACATTGGTTCCGATCATGCGCAGACCCTGGCCGCCAGGATCACGCTCAATGACCCGGCCGCGACCACGGATCCAGACCTGTGAACCATCGGGACGATTGACACTGAAGATGTGATCAAATTTTACGCTATGGCCGTTAACATGTGCTTCCAACTCTGCAATAACCCTGGCGACATCCTTTTTTCCGATCCGGCTGAGGATATCGTCATAACTGATGGTTGTTGCGGGAGTCAGCCCGAACAGCTCTTTACTATGGGCATCAAGGATTAAAGTTCCGTTAGGGATATCCCACTCCCAGATTCCGTCGGAGACGGCATCAAGAGCCTGGCGCAATAGCTGATCCGCCTGCTGCTGCTTTTCCTGAGCGGATTTCTTTTCGGTGATATCGATGGCGACCCCATCGATAACCTCGCCACGTTCCGCATCGAGGCGTTTGATGAAGCGATCGTTGATCCAGAGCCATGCGCCCTGTCGATTGCGGATGCGGTATTCAAGTTCATGGGTCTTGTCCAACGGCAAGCCAGCCAGAACGGCGGCAACCCGAGGTTGATCCTGCGGATGAATGGACTCCGTCCAGAGGTTCGGATGCTCATGCAGATAGTCGGTTGGGTAACCGAGCACCGTTTCAGCCGAGGGCGGAAAGTCGACCTGGCAGGAAGCAAGGGCGGCGCTGTAAATCAGTCCGGGAACCCGGCCGGCCAGTTCGCGATAGCGGGTTTTACTGTTTTCCAGTTGAGCCAGCGCCCTTTGGGCGCGGTAATTCGCCCGTGATAGCAGGGTCAGAAAGAACAGCAGGCCGACGATTGTGCTTGCCGCGCCAATGACCCAAGAGCGCAACGCACGCCAATCTATTCCTGGTGGTGGTGCATAGAGAAAATCATCAGTCAGATGGAAATCAGTCGAAATTTGCCCGGAGACGATTAACTGATGGGCGATTTGCGCCCAGCGGGCCAGGTCCATATGGCCGATATCCGCCCCATCTGGCTGGACCAGTCCTTTGATGACCATTGCTTCATAACGCAGTCCGGCTTCGCTTTTGGTGACCTGGTAGCGCTGTTTGAGCAGAGCGATGGTTTCATCAATATGTTCCAACGCATATTGCCAACCCTTGATGGCCGCAGTACGGAAGCGTTCGACCGTTTCCGGGTGTTGTGTAAGGTAACTTTCACTGGTGAACAAAATGTCGCTGTAAAAGTGGATGCCGTAGTCGCGAGGATCAATGATGTTGACGGGATAGCCTTCGGATTGTAGCTGATACGGTTCGTTGCTGCGGTAGGCATTGAAGACATCGGTATCTCCCTTGAGCAGGGAATGGACGTCAAAGCTTGTTTCAATGCGGTCAATATCCTGCAACAGATGCTCTTTATACAGCAAAGCGATCAGTGGCAGGCTCTGATAACCGGGGGAGAGCATGACCCGTTTCCCCTTAAAGTCGGCAGGCGAAGCCAGCCCGGAACTTTGCAGGGTCAGGAAGATGGTTGGCGCATCCTGAAATATTGCCGCCACCGCGATCACCGGCCGGCCGAGGCTGCGTTCGACCAGCAGGCCGCTGCTGGAAACCCCGAAATCAGCGCGGCCGCTCAGAACTTCTGCGACGGTATCTTCTGCCTGATCAACGGTACGGATTTCGACCTCCAGCCCCTGATGACGGAAAAATCCCTTGGCTTCGGCCATGTAGTAGCCAGCGAATTGAAATTGGTGATGCCAGGATAATTGCAGGGTCAGGTGTTCCGTAGCAACAGCGGAATGAGTCAACAGAGACGCTAATAACAGAGGCAGGAATAGAGCGATTTTGAGCAGTGCCGATGGAGTCATTCCGAGTCTCCGCGTCGCCGGGGTGAAACAACAGAACAACAAGCCCTGAACAGAGGGAACCTAACGCCTGAACTCTGAGCTTGCGGTCCGGGTTGATACCGGATAAATCGGCTTAAGCCATTGGCTCACTGCTGGAACGGAGAAGTCCCTTGCAGCATCGCTGCAGGCAAAAATGCATCGAAATCAGAATGACTCCCCTTGCGGGGTGGGTGAATATGTTCCAGTATAGGTAGAATTTAATAAATGTCAATAAATAAAGCGACTTGGCTTTTGTCCGGACAACCTGTGGTTAAATATTTCGGTGGTGGTGGCAATCTTTCAAAAAGAAAAAACGCCCCGGAAGGGTCCGGGACGTTTTTTTTGTTCTTTTTGCTTCTGAGAAGATCCCCACGAAGGGAACCTTTTGCGAATTGCCTTTTACCGGCAATCCGAATGTAACCTGTTCATTCTTAAGCTAAGTACGACTTTAACCAGCATGGTGGCTCAGAGACTGTCATCTGTCTTCCTCCTTATTGCTTTGAGGTAATATAATTATAGCACAGAAAACAGTTTGGAGGGCAAGGGGGGGTTATCTCTGTTCGACGCTCTGTCCGCAGGAGGGGCAGTAACTCCAGGCTTCAGACAGCACTGCACCACAGCGGCAACTGCGCTTTTTCTGATGGTGATTGTTGCGCCGCCGAAACAACAGCAGGGCAATTCCAGCCAGCAGATTACAGATGAACAAAACCAATGCCGGAGCACTGATAGAGAGCAGTGATGAAGCGGTGCAATGACCGCAACGGTACGACCAGGTGTTGTAGAAAAAAATGCCCAGGAGCACAACGATGGCAAAGAGAAAGAGAAAATATTTTTCAAATGTCTTCATTTTTTCACTCTATTCCCAGGCCTGTTGGAATTATCTACCCCTTGCAGTGAAAACAAGAGACGGGTCGTTGTATTGCCAGGGACAGGGTCAACTGTTTTGCAGCGGCTGTTCCCGGGATGCTTCACATTGTGTCGGCGGCAACTTGGCTGTGGCGGTTCGCGGGCTGGCTCCGCAAAACGGGCAAATCTTCTGTTTAACCAGTTTTTTTTCATGACAAACCGGGCAGCTTTCTTTCAGCCGTTGTCGGCAATGGGGGCAGACCAGCCAATCGGTCGCTACGATCGCCTGGCAAGCGGGACAACTGGTTCCGACCGCTTCTGTTTTTTGCCCCTGTTGCTCAAGCTCTTTTTGGATCAGCCAGAGCAGCAGAGCTAACATGATCAGCAACAACAGCACCATATTTTATCCTGCCCGGGCAATGACCTGAAAAGAGGTTTGGCTGTCTTCCGCAAGCTTCCCGTCGCGCAGGGTCACCGTTCTGTCAAAATAAGGGCGGTTTTCACTGTTATGAGTCACCATGACAATGGTCTGCCCCTCTTGATTGAGGGTTTTGAACAGCTCCATAATTTCCTGACTGGTCGCGGTATCCAGGCTTCCGGTCGGTTCGTCAGCCAGGATCAATGGTGGTGCGTTCACCAAGGCGCGGGCGATCGCGACCCGCTCCTGTTCTCCGCCGGAGAGCTGGTTGGGCAGGTGATGAAGCCGTGCCGCCAGGCCGACCCTCTCCAGGACCTGCTCTGCCGCGCGCCGCTTTTCCGCACTCGGCATTTTCTTGACCGCTAACGGAAGCATGACATTCTCACAGGCCGTCAGGTAGGGGATCAGGTTAAAGGACTGAAAGACAAAACCGAGATATTCGCGGCGAAAGTCGGCCAGTTTTTCCCCTGACAGCTGGTAAAGATCGATGCCATCGACCAGGACCTGCCCGGCCGTGGGATGACAAAGGCCGCCGAGAATGGAAAGGAACGTGCTTTTGCCGGAACCGGAATGGCCCATGACCCCGAGAAAGGTTCCTTCCACAACGGTCAGGTCGAGCCGGTTCAGGGCAACCACACAATCCGCATCGCCACTATATGTCTTGCGCAACTCGTCTATTTCGATAAAGGCCATGAAATCCTCATTTTCCTCATCATAATGCGCGCAGGGCTTCAGTCGGGTCGAGACGACTGGCCTGCACTGCGGGGTAGAAAGATGCCATACAGCCGACCACCAGAGCCAGGGTAACGGCGGCCGCGCCAAGCAGCGGGTTCCATTGCAGGTGGAGATGCTGTTCGGTCATGAAGGGCAGGATCAGCCGGGTGATGCCCATGCCGATCAGATAACCGAGGATTCCGGCGAGCAGGCTGACAACCGCCGATTCAAGCAGAATCAGCCGCATGATGTGCGCCCGCCGAAAGCCGAGGGCTCTGAAGATGCCGATTTCCCGGGTCCGCTCATTGACTGCTCCCATCATGGTGACAAACACCACCAGGGCGCCGATCAACAGGACAATTGCGGCAATGGCGAGGGAAAAGGTCCGAAACTGGCTGAGGGCATGCATCCGTGTTTTCACCACTTGCTGAATAGCGCTGACATCAACGTTGGGAAGAACCGTGGCAATCTGTTGGACCATGTCGGTGACCGGGCAGTCGGAGCATAACGCTGCAACTTCAACCAGCGAAACAGTCCCTTCCTTATGCAGCAGGCGTTGCGCTGCCGGCAGCGAACCGATCAGCAGCTGATCATCTTGCGAACCGGTTTTCTCAAGGACCCCGCTGACCATGAACTTACTGTTCTGGATGGTCAGGGTCGAGCCCGGCACCAGGTCCAGCTTTTGGGCAACTTCATGGCCTGCCACCAGCTGTTGGTCGTTCATAACCGGGTTGCCGCGAATGGTCCACCAACGTTTCAGGTGAAATTCTTTCTCGATATCGACACCCATCAACAGAACCCTGGCCGAATCGGTGGTGATAACCCCCAAAACCTTCGGCGCAATAGCTGCGATATTCCTGTGGTTGGGAATGGTAGTGATTTTTTCCAGATCGTTTTGCCGGATCTCCGTGCTATCCACCGCGACCCCACCCAGGGTCATGCCGCCATAGGTCAGGGACAGGCTGTCGCTATGCGGGGTGATGACGATATTGGCGCCGTAGTTTTCCATCTTGTGCTGTGCGTCAGCAGTGAGCGCATTGGACAGGGAGATCAGCGTCACCACGGTCGCCACTCCGATCAACAGGCCGATGACCAGAAAAGCCATCCTGCTCTTTCGCCGCCGCAGATTATTAAAAGCAATGGTTTCCAGTTTCATGGAGCCCTCTCTAGCAGGTTGTTGAAAAAATCCATCCCAGGACTTTTTCAGGTACGGTCTGGGGAAAATGTGACTTTTCTGACCGTACAAAATCAATGAGGCATAATCCAGTCATTGATTTTGCTCGCCCATTCTTGGGTGGCAGACTGCTTTCAGCCGGCCTGCCTGGTTGAATCAACTGCCGAAATACCAGGCACCCTGGGTCATATCCCGTTCATTGATAACCAATTGCCTGCCATCGATCCGACGTTGCAGAGGTGCCGGGTTGCAACCGCCTTTGATCTCGTTGACCAGGTCGGTACGGAATTGCTGGCCGCAGTTGTTGCAGACCATGAATTCACCTTCCTGGTGATACCCCTTTTTCGATTTATAGCAGACGTCGCAGGCGTCAAAAGCTGCCCTGACAACCCCGTCCACGCTTTTCACGACAAAGAAGCCGATTTGCCCCTGATTGGAATTGTAGGTAAAAAAGTGGGCCTGGCCATCGCTGACTTTATCCAGGTCGATGCGGATTTCTCCACCGACACTTTTAACACTGGTGTAGCCGTTGGAGGCGCCTGGCCCCAGCAGCATGAATGCTGCTCCTGCGACAACCGCCACCAGCACGGCCAGAACGGCGACCTTTTTTCCGACTCCTCCACGCTTTTCTTCGACAAATTGTTTTTTCTTATCATTGCGTTGCTTGTCCATGAGCAAAACTCCCTTCAGATTTTGATAAAACGATGCTGTTTATCTTAAATTTTTCAACTGCAGCAGCTGCCGTTACCGCCACTGCAGCCGCCGGCTGCGGAACGAGTCAGCTGTTTGAGTTGTTGATCGTAAATGATAACGTCGATAGTGCTGGGCAGATCCTCTAACCAACCTTCAAAGAGCGCCCGGCGTTTTTGCGGATCGGTCTCTCCGGCCAGGACATGGTCAGTAATATTGCGTTGGATAATCATCTGTTCCTTAAGCTGCCGGGTGAAGTTTTCTGCAGATCCGTAGCGACTTTGGATAACGCTGTCGAGGTCGGGCTGCTGCTTGCGCATGGCACGAACCTGCAAGTCGACTTCGCCATCCTGAACAACCACTTCGTTGCGAGTCGCAGCCTCCAGCAGCATGAGCCGCTGTTGCAGCATCGGCCAGATCTGGGCAGTGAGCTGAGTCCGGAGTTCCGGCTGGTCCGCGTTTCCGGCCAAGGTCAGCTGCTGGTCGATTGCGGCATTGAATTCTTTTCGTGAAAACAACCGATCGCCGATTTTTGCGACATAAAGCTCGCTGAGACGGGCGGTCTCCTGCTGCAGCGCCCGGTATTGCTCCGCAGTCAATTCCTGTTCGATCTCAGCAGGATACCCGGCGGCGCTGACCGTTGCCGCTATGGTGGCGGGAGAAACCCGATCCGGCGCAAAAGTTATTCTACTGCGGCCGGTGGTCAGGTTGACGTCTACCGTATCCACGCCGTCGAGCTTGGACAGCGCTGTGGTGATGTTTTCCACACAGGAACCGCAGGTCAGTTTTTGCACTTGCAGTTCAGTCATGGCCAAGCTTGCGTTCGCCGGCCCGGAGGTGAAAAGAAAGCCAATGATTGCCGTTATGGCAGTCACGACAACCAGCCCGACCAGCAGGTATGAGCGTTTACGCATCGTCTGAACCGTCCCTTCCATCAAAAAGAATAAAAATCAGGGGATTCTTTATCAGGATACGTGCCAACTTGATAAATCGGCTGTTATCGGGCGAAACTGAAAGGAAGGGGGGCGCTGAAGGAGGTCTTTTTGTGGATTATTCCACAGCTGACTACAGAATAATCCACAGTGTGGCTGGCAACTTTACAAAACCGGCTGAAGCATTTTACGGCGGGGATGAAAAACAATATAAAACAAAGCGCCCCGACTTTTCGCGGGGCGCTTTGCTGATCTAAACCTTTCCATGAAGGTCTCCATGGAGGAAACCGTTAGCGGATGGTGCCCGTGGCATCATCCGTTAGACTTATACAAACAATAATTTCAGTAGGTGTAACCAAAATAGTAGGGTGGCTCAGAGACTGTCATAACGTCTTCCTCCTTTTTTATCCAGTTCGAAAAAAGGTGCCAATCGATTTTCAGCCGACGACCTGTTCTACTCCTTTATCTTGCCTAAGGGTTGGACATGTTTTTGACGTTAAAAGTTAAAAAAGATACTTAACTAAGGCTGAAAATCTTTTATTCCAAGCAGTGGTCATCAACTTTTGCTTGGCTATGATTTATACTAGCACAGTCGCCCCGGGTGAAGGCAAGAGGGCTACTGAAAATTATGTTGATAGCTGCTTGGCAGATCTGTCTGAAAATCGCTCTGTGGCCTGTTCCAGGGCAGGTGCGGATGTTTAACAAATTGAAAAGAATCGGTTTCGGGGGAATGTATGGCTTTATATCGAATCGTTTTATTCTATGTACTGACGAGCTTGTTGTTGATTAACCCAGTTTTTGCCAGCGGGCCTGAACCCCCTGTTCCGACCTTGGTGGAGAGTATCCGACTTGATGCGAAGCTGTCTTTTTGCGGTGAACCCGTCCCCTTGGCCGACGGTGAAGTTCGTGAGCGCATGGAGAAAGAGCTGCTGTTGTCCCTTTGGGATCGGGACCAGGCCATATTGTGGTTGAAACGTTCCAGACGCTATCTGCCGAGTATTGAAAAAATTCTCAGCGAGGCAGGGCTGCCGGATGATCTCAAATATATCGCCCTGGCGGAAAGTGCCTTGCGGCCGCATGTCGGGTCGCCCAAAGGAGCGGTTGGTTTCTGGCAGTTTTTGCCCGCCACCGGCAGGCGCTATGGCCTGACCGTTGATGATCAGGTGGATGAGCGGCGGAATCTGTCTGCTTCGACCCGGGCGGCGGCCCGGTATTTTACCGAACTGCATGAGAAGTTCGGTTCCTGGAGTCTGGCCGCGACCGCCTTCAATATGGGGGAAGAAGGCCTGCAGGCCGAGATCCTGGCGCAGCAGGTTGATGACTTTTATCGGCTCTATCTTCCCCTGGAGAGCCAGCGTTACCTGTTTCGGATTCTTTCCGCCAAGCTTATTCTCACCCAACCGGAAAAGTTCGGTTTTTATCTGCGGGATGAGGATTATTACCCGCCGCTGCGTTTTACAACGGTCCAGTTGACGACCTTCGAAGAAACCAGCCTGACGGTTGTGGCCAAAGCAGCCAAGACCGATTTCAAGCGGATCAAGGATTTGAACCCGGAACTGCGCGGGCACTATCTGGCCGCCGGAACCCATACCCTGGCGCTCCCGGCCGATACCCCGCCCGGTTTTCTGGCCCGGTTTGAAAATGTCCACCAGCAGTGGCGGCAGCAACGCAACGAACGGATTTACGTTGTTCAAACCGGCGATAACCTGTCAACGATTGCTGAGAAGTTCAATGTGCCCTTGGCAGCGCTGCTGATCTGGAATCGTATCGATATGAACAAACCCCTTTATCCGGGAGATCGTCTGGTGATTCTTCCCGCGGAAGAAAAGACCGCTGAACCCTGATTGGGAATATTGGCTTTATAGGAAAACGTCGACGCAGAGCTTCACCCCGGAGGCGAACAGAGCCAGGTAAAAAAAGCGGTAGATCGCTTCCTGACGGGCTTTCTGCAACACCAGGTAACCTAGCTTAACCCCGATCGGGGCCAGCGGCATCAGCAGCAACGAAGTGAGCAGATTTTGCGTTGCGAACAAGCCGAGCATGGTATAGGGGATCAATTTCGCATAGTTGATAATGGCAAAAAAGATCGCCATGGTTCCGATGAAGGTGACCTTGTCAAGCCGTTGCGGCAGCAGGTAAATACTGATCGGCGGTCCGCCGGCATGGATCTGGGTACTGGTAAAACCGGAAAGAGCGCTCCAAAAATATCCGCTGGCGCGGCCACCCGGTGTCCTCTCGTCCTGGTTGCCCCGCAGCCAGTAGTTCAGGCAGAAGGAAACGGCAATAACCCCAATGATCAAACGGATTGCGTCGGGAGGGAGGTGCCCCATCAGCAGTGACGCGATGATGATGCCGACAATTCCGGCCGGCACCATGATCTTCAGGTGCTGCAGCGAGAAGCGGCCTCGAAATTTCAATACCGCGAAGATATCCATGACGCAGAGGATCGGTAGCATGATGGCGGCCGCCTGCACGGGACTGATGACCAGTGCCAGCAGCGGCACCACCAGGGCGCCGACGCCGGGGCCCAACCCGCCTTTGGCCATGCCATAGAGGAGCACAGCGGGAACAGCGAGCAGATAGAAATAAGGGTCGATGATGATCACTGGTTGTGGTCCCTTGGCTGGAGAGGGTTCAGGCCGGCCGCAGCCGGCGAAAGGCGATACTAACTCTTTTCTGCGCTTTTTTAATATGAAAATAAGTTCATTGGTCGAACCGGTTATCCTTGAAAAAACACTCCGGGCTGGATTCCCGGGAAATAGACTGCAGGAGGTTATTTATGTCGGTTCAGTCGCTGTTCGGTGTCGTAGGGTTGTTGCTGCTGCTTGCCGCCTGTTCCGGGCGGCAGACCTTTCTAATCGGCCAGGAATGGCAACGCCAGCGGTGCTATCAATTGAGCGATGCCCTGGAGCGCAGTCGTTGTCTGGAAGAAGCGGGCATCCCCTATGAACGCTATCGGGAGGGGCTGAACCCGGATCGATCAGGGGACAAGGAGTGATTCCGCTGCGGGGGTGATTCCATTGCTCAAACGGTTCAGACGATTGCCCTGAAGGCGCTTGTTCAAAAATGGTTCCTACTGTTTTTTTAGAACAGTTTTAAAAGATGAACATCTCCCTCCTGATTTTAGCTTAATCTGCTTTTTCGGATTGAGAATCAGTGGTGGTTCCCTGAGGCGATGACCTTGAAGTCATCGGTTCGCTCCAGATTGTTGAACTGAACTATAATCTCTTGCGGTGGCACCATGATCTTGCGCGCCCGCAAGTCCAGCCAGGCTCCGTCCAGGTCGAGGGAGGCACAGAGTTTTCCCTCCCGGCAGATCTGATGGCGGATACTCCATTTGCGGTAATCCGTGGAAAGCCCGGTCAGGCGCATATCCACCACCAGCTCGTCGCCGCTGTTGACTTCGCGATAAAATTTCGCCTCTTCACGAAACAGCACCGGACCGATCCGGTTGCGAAACATCCAGCCGAGGCTGCAGCCTTGCTGATGCAAATAGTTGATACGGACCTGCGCACCGTAGTCGTAGTAGACCGAGTGGCGGACGTGACCGTTGGGGTCGAGATCGGCCCAGCGAACCATGATGGTCTGTTCGAATATCGCCATGCTCTGTTCCTCTCCCACTGAAAAGGCGGACATTAAGGCAAACTCTGTTGATCCACAGGCAAAATGCAGGCCGCGGGTCAGGGTGTCAGGAGGTGTTCTTGCTGTAATTCCTTCAGCAGTGCCGGTCCTTGGGAAAGATCATCAAAGATGATGGCCGAGGTCATCGTCGCACTGGTCACCGCATCGGCCTGGGCGTTAAAGGTCCAGTTGCCGGCAAGATTTTTACCGATCACCCGTTTGGCAAAGCGCTCGCTTTCGGCACGGCTCCATTCCACATTGCCATACTTGGTCAGATGCAGCGGCACAAAGTCGAGGATCCGCCCGGTTTGATCAAACGTATAGAAAAAGTGCACGCTATGGCAGACATCACAGATTGAGGAACGGTTGGCCACTTCGGCGAACACCCTTTGTACCTGGCCGTGACGCTTAAGAAGAGCACTGTAGACCCATCGCTGACTGGGCAATTGGAGTCTGCGGAAATCCTTCAGGTCTTGCCCTTGCCCGGCAAAGGATTTTTGAATCAGGGCGATGATTTCCGCATCGCTCTGGGGTGGACGCAGTTCTTTTGCCTGTTTGGTTTCAGCCTGGTTCCGGGTCGTGAATTCGCTGCTGTTAATGGTCAGCAGATATTTCAAATAATCAAAAAGCTGAGGCATATCATGATCCTCACCCAGGTGGGTGTCCGCGATAACGCCGAAGTCGCCCGGCTGGTCACGTAACACATACAGAGTAAACGGGGTCGGCCCAGCTCTCAGCGCTTTATGCAACTTGAAATTGCGATCAGAAACGACGGGATAGGCGACACTGTAGATGGACACGAAATCGGCAATGGCCGCATCGCTGTTGGCGACGGCCACACCCAACATCTTGATTTTCCCTCTGGTTGCCGGGTCGGCTTCGATTTTTTGAAACAGCTCGTTGTAAGGCTGAGTCTGGCGCTGGCAATGGGGACAAAGTACGTTGAGGATTTCCACGACAACAACGCGTCCTGCAACCTGATCAAGGGTAAACGTTGGCGTATCCGGCAGCCCCAGGTAGCTCCGTTGAGCCGTCTGCCGGGGGGTTGGCAGGGCAACCGCGGGGAACGCTTCACCAACCCCGATTGGGGTCGCGGCCCAGAGCTCCGCTGGCGACCGGATATCACCGCTGAATGCAAGAACGCAACACAACATACCGGCCAACAGGGATAATCTCATAAGCGCTCCTGTCTTGAGAATTCTGCAGCAACGGCTGCAACTCTGCGGGGTTGCCAAGTGGGAAGAAAGGCATCTTCTGTGGCTCGCGTGGAGGTCAGTAGCCTTGGTGCCGCGCCTGTTTCATCCCTGGACTGGGTGCGGGTTTCAAGGGTCCAGCATGTCTTTTTCCCGCAACTGCTGCTGGGCGACGGAATTTTTATGGAGTTTGAGCCCCATGCCATGCAAGACCCCGGCTGTTTTACTGAATTGAATATCTGCATATTCGACCACCTGGACAAAATTTCCCCAAGGGTCTCTAAAGTTCAGGCCTTTTCCTTCAACCAGCTCAACATCGTGTTCTTCCAGCCTTTCCCTGAGACCACTGCGGTCATTGACCACCAGGCCGAAATGACGCTCGCGGTCCGGCTGTCGGTTCTCCTTTCTGGACAATGCCAGAAACTGGTCGCCTAAGTCGATGAAAGCCATGTCTTCGCTGCGGCTGCGCAGAGTGAAGGAGAAGAAGTAGCCGTAAAAGCCCAGAGCGGCATCAATATCGCCGACTTCCAGGGCAACATGGTTGATGCCGACCAGTTTCGGTTTTGAGGATTCTTCCGCGGCCATCACTGACTCCGTAGCATTAAAACTATTGCCTTATTGTACAATAAAAATGAACATTCAGCCTATTTTGACCAGGATTTGTCATAAAAACAAACTTTTTTGCGGCCCGTTGCTGTAAATGGCCAGGCGTTTGAAAATGTTGAGATGCTCTCATCTCCCGGCAAAATAGCCAGTGAAGAGATATTATAACCAGTCTGCAACCCCTGGGTTGCGGGCCGATTATCGGGCTCAAGGCGGGGCGGCTCAGGCCTTTGGAGGTGTCCCTTGCTGCAGCGTTGCCAGCCGCTGTTGGCGCGGCAGCCGGCTGAGTTCTTCGACTTTTTGATAGAACAGCTTCAGGTCGCCGTTGCAGCTGCTGAGCAGGTTTTGAAACCCGGGTTGCAGGTCACGATATGTGGCAACGGAAGCTAGCCGGGCATTGTTGAGTCCCTGCGCCATCCAGCGATCAAAACGTCCGTCAATTGCACCGGTTTTTTCCAGACCTTGGTAGTGCTGCAGTGCATTGGCAATGATCTCCTGTTTCTGGCGGCGCATCTCTTCGACAGGGAGGTCCCGGGCATAAAGGTTTGCCAGTTTTTGTCGGGTTTCCCGCAAAAAGTGCTGAAAAAGCGTTGCTTGCCGCTCATGGTCGAGGTAACGCTGCCATTCCTCTGTGCTAGCCCGGCTTTGCAGCCAGCGTCTGACGCCTTCCATCTGCACGGTCATGGCAAAGGCTTCGTTAAAGGCGCTGTCCCCTTTGATGTAAACCACCTGGTGGGCCAGTTCGTGAAACAGCAGCCCAGCAAGGCGGGTTTCCGACGCGTTGATGAAGGTGTTGAGGACCGGATCGGCAAACCAGTTCAGAGTCGAATAAGCCTGGACCCCGTAAAGATCGACCTCGTAACCGTCTTTTCGCAACTCCTGTGCTTGTTCGGTTGCCGCGTCTTTATGGAAATAGCCTTTGTAGGAGACACAACCCGCAACCGGGAAACACCATTTTCTCGGCTGCAGGGAAAATTCCTTGGCCGCGACCAGGTTCCAAACCACATAGGGGCGGTCGAGGTCGGCATAGCTGCGATAACTGTCATTGTCCGGCAGGCCCAGTTCGAAAATGGCGAAGTCACGCATTTGTTGAACATTTTCCAGCCGAAGCTTCAGCTGTTCAGGAGTCTGCGGGTCGGCGACCAGGTTGCTGATTGGCACCGAGCGTTGCATGACATCGATATGGCCTCGGGCACACTGCAGGTAGTAGCCAAGGTCTCCACCGCAGGCAGCCAGGGACAACAAGGTGGCCAAAAGTCCGAAAATGATCAGCAGCTTTTTCATGGGAACCAGCGCAAAAGGAAATTGTGAAATTGAGCAGAGTTTAGCAGCTCTGCGGGATAGAGGGCAAACAGGTATTTGGCCAAATGATGCTTGCCGGGTTAACCATAGGGGCAACTGGTAAATCAGTTCAAGTATTTTTTAAAATATTGATTATATAAGTAGGGAATTATTTTAATTTTTAATATAAAAATAGTAGGAATTGAGTTTTTTCTTTGATAGTATAACCTCGTTCTATTCTTCTGCTGGGCGGTTGTTTTTTAATTCGGGGACAAGAAACAAGACTGGGAGGATTCTATGAAGATGAAATTTGGGTTGTGCTGTGTGCTATTTGGCCTGCTGTTTATCATACCTGCCGGGTTGATCATGATGGCCCTGCTTTCGCCAGATTTCCAGCTGGGCACCGCCGTGCTGATCTGGGCGCCGCTGACCGGAGTCGGTGCTTTGTCGGTATGCTTCTGGTGTTATAATCGGGAACGGAGACGCCGTTGTAGCATCATGGCGGGAGACAGATATTAATTATTAACAGTGGCCGGGCGGTCGGAGAGGTTTTCAGGCCTTGATGGCCGCCCAGGCGTTATTGATGAATTCTTCAGCCATTTCTTTCAAGGGCTGGGGCAGGACACATTCCAGATGCAGCTGGGCGGGGCGGAGGATGGCCCCGGTATAAGAAACAGCTGCCGCGAAATAGTCCCCCTGCTTCACTTCCCCGGTCGCCATTCCCTCTTTAACGATCTCCCTGATCAGACGAAACGGTTCGGTCAGACAGACCGGCCCCATGCCGTCCATAAATTCTGTATGGCGCATGAACAGCATGTACTGCATGGTTGCCGGATCTGCTTCGGTCAGGTCAAAAACCAGGTGGGCAAAAGCGCTCAGTTTTTCAAAAGTCGAGGTGCAATGACCGAGTCGTTCGAGGAAGTCGGTTTGAAATTGATCAAGGGTTTTGTTGTGAAGGGTTCTGGCCAACTGCTCTTTGCTGCCAAAGAGGTTGTAAATAGCGCCGGTGCTGACCCCCGAGCTTTTGACGATATCAGGAATGGAAACCCGGTGGTAACCTTTTTCAACAAAGAGTTGCCGGGCACAGGCAAGGACTCGCTCGGCTTTGGCTTCAGGATTGATGGTTCTTGTTTTATGTACAGCAAACATAGGCGAGAGCTCTACTGGTTGATAACGTCAAGGTATTCAATATAATTTCAAAATTTCAAAAGTCGAGCTAACCAGTAGGCTACCTTTTTTTAAGCTTTTCAGCAATATCTTATTCATCCTGTCCAAAATTCCTTACGTCTGGCGGAAATGTTCTTCCTCTTGAGCTGTTTCACGAATTGTTCTGGAAAGGGTAGGCCTTAAAGAATCTTTGGTTTCACGGAGAGTTGTCCTGAGCTGTTGAACCGGGAAGGGGTCATGCCCTTCCCGGTCTTTTTTGCAAGATGCAGAACTTGTTTCGCCCAGACCCTGCCGACGCTAGTGGCGGACTCGGGCAGTTGCTTCAGATGTTGCGGGACATTATTGATCCGCCAGTTTTTCGGTCTTGATGACCACGTCGATGCGCCGGTTGATAGCGCGGCGTTCCGGAGTGTCGTTGGGTGCCAAGGGCCGTTCCGAACCGTAGCCGATGGCCGTGATCTTGTCAGCGGAGAGGGTTCCGTTGGCAATGAAGTACTGGCGCACGGCTTCAGCGCGGTTTTTTGACAGCTGGGCGTTGATTGCCGCCGAACCGGTACTGTCGGTGTGGCCTTCAATGACCACCGCCGGTTCGCCGAAGGTGCGGATCGCCTTGCGAACCTGGCTGAGCAGGGCATAGTTGTTGGGCATGATCAGGTCCTTGCCGACCGGAAATTGCATGGCTTTCAGCCGAATGACCAGGTTGTCGCCCTGTTTATAAACCTCGGCCTGGTCTTTGCTGAACAGGCCCTGGACTTCATCGAACAGCTGCTGAAAGCGCCGCTCCGCTTCCAGGCGGGCCTTGGCCTGTTGTTCCTGCAGGGCGATCTGTTCCCGCTCTTTCTGAACTTCCTTGCTCTTGCCTTCCAGAGTGGCAATCTGTTTGCGCTGTGTCTCCAGCTGCGCCTGCAGATCGGCGAGTTTGGCGGCATATTCCGCCGCGTCCTGTTGTCTGGCTTCCTGCAGGTAGGTGTTGTCGTCCTTCAAAGAGGCAATCGATTCGATGACATTCTGCAACTGCAGGCCCGGTGTTTCATTGCGCAGATCGCGTGCGCCCAGGCGCATGGTAATCTGCTGCAGCCGTCCTTCACTCCACAGGGCGATATCCTCACTGTCCATCAGCCCGACTTTCTGGCTCAAGTCCATGATCTGGCCAAGCCGCTGGGCCTGGAACAGCGCCTGTTTGGCTTTCTCCTGCATTTTTTCGCTTTCATAGCGCTGCTCGGTGATGAATTGATCGGCCTCCTGCAGGGTGTTGCGCGCCACGATCAAGGTTTTCGGAGCCAACCGATCCGCACCGTTGGTTTCGGCAGTGGCCAGCAGGCTGCGCACTTCGCCGAGGGTTTTTTCTTTGATGGCGCGTAATTCCAGGTCGGCGTAGCCCTGGGCGACCTTGTCCTCGTATTTTTCCGCCCGGGCAATGTTGTTGTTTTCAATGTCCATGGTCAGACTCATGAACTGATCTTCCATATCCTTGAAATCACTGGCATAACTTGCGGCTCCGGCGGCGCTGGCCAGGGTCCGGGCCTTGATGGCGTTAGGGATGGTGGAGCGGGCGATCTGGGCATATTCCCTGGCTTTTTCCAGATAGGCATGACCGTAGGCGACATTGGTGAGAATGTCGGCGACCGAGTCATCATAGGCCAGTCCGTAACGGGCTTTGTCCAGAGCGTTCTCCGCTTTGGCATACCAGGTCGGGGAAAGCACATTGACCTGATCGACCCGGCCGGCGGCAAGGGTTTCTTCCAGTTCAAAGATCTTGCTGCTGGGGTTGTCCGAAATCGCCACCGGGGGGACTTCCAGAGTCGGGCCGGCACAGCCCGCCAGCAGGCTCAAGATAACCAGCAGAAGACACGACCATCGTTTGATGTGCTGCATTGCTCGTTCCTTTCCTCGATCTGAAGCAGCAGGGCAGAAGCCGTTTGCCCGCTGGCCAGATCTGTTGACAGTCACTTTTTAATTTGGCGATAAGTATACCGCGTTCTCGTTAAGATATGTATTTTCATTGCAATCCGCAAGCTTCGCACCGCGCGCGTGGAACTGCTGGAATGGTTCAAGGCTGCTGAACGGCGGAATTCCGGGCAGGTCATCAACCGGCTTGCGTTCAATGACTTACAGCATTATGGTTGTGCAACTGCAAAGCAAGGAGCCCGAGCGATGCAATTGATTTTTTCTCTGTTACAACAGATGTCAGTTTTTATGGTGGTCGCCTACCTGTTCACCAAATCCCCGGCGTTTCGACCGCTGACCGGGGAGAGTATCCGTCGGCGCCAGAAACTGATTCTCTATTTTGTCTTTTCCGGATTTTCCATCATGGGGACCTATTTTGGTTTGCCCATCAGTGATGCTATCGCCAATACCCGGGCTATCGGCGCGGTGCTGGCCGGGTTGATCGGCGGGCCGGGGCTGGGCCTGGCGGTCGGCTTTACGGCAGGCTTGCACCGCTATTTTCTTGGTGGCTTTACGGCCTTTTCCTGTGGGGTGTCGACCACCGTGGAAGGCCTGGTCGGCGGGCTGTTTCATCTCTATCTGATGCGTCAGAACGGGGTCCGCGATGTCTTTAATCCGCGCATCGCCCTGGTTGCGACCTTGCTGGCCGAATCATTGCAGATGCTGATTATTCTGACCCTGGCCAAGCCTTACCACGATGCCCTGGACCTGGTGGAGGTGATCGCCGCACCGATGATTCTGGCCAATTCCATTGGCGCGGCCCTGTTTATCAGCATCATGCGTGACCAGAAACGGATGGTCGACAAGGTGGGGGCGATCTTTTCCGCCAAGGCGCTCAAGGTCGCGGAAAAAACCCTGGGGATTTTCAGCCGCGGCTTCAATGCGGAAACCGCGGCTGAACTGGTGCGGATTATCCACGCGGAGACCGGTGTCGGCGCCGTCTCCATTACCGATCGCGAAAAGGTTCTGGCCTTTTCGGGGATCGGGGCGGATCATCATTCCGGTAAGCCGTTGTTGTCCAATTATGCCACTCAGGCGATCCAGCAGCGGAAGGTCTTTTATGCCGACGGAGTCCACGAACCTTTTGAATGCCCGCACAGCGCCAACTGTCCGCTGGGGTCCGCCCTGGTGGTTCCGCTGATGGTCGATAAGGAAGTGCTGGGCACCATCATTCTGTTTGAACCCAAGACCAAGCTGTTTCTCAGGAATAACCGCTCCCTTGGCGAAGGGTTGGCCAGTCTGTTGTCGGAGCAGCTGCTGCGCTCCCGTTATGAAGATCAGAAGAGCCTGCTGACCAAATCGGAACTGAAACTGGTCCAGGCCCAGGTCAATCCGCATTTCCTGTTCAACACCCTCAACACGGTGATATCCATCATCGAGCAGGATGCGCTTCGGGCCAAGGACCTACTCTTTCACCTGTCCAACTTCTTTCGTAAGAACCTCAAGCGCTCCAATGATCTGTCGACCCTGGAAGAAGAGATGGATCATGTCAATTCCTATCTGACCATCGAACGGGCCCGTTTTGAGGATCGGCTGGTCGTCGATATCGATATCGACCCGGCATTGTTCGGTACGCAGCTGCCGACTTTTACCCTGCAGCCGATTATTGAGAACGCTATCAAGCACGGGATCGCCAATATTTTCGGGACCGGTGTGATCAAGGTGCTGGCCAGACGGGCCGGCGCGACCATCCATATCGATATCGAAGACAATGCCGGCAGCTATTGCCAGAAAATAGAGCATGGTGGTCTCGGGATGAACCTGGTCGATAAACGGATCAAGAACCTCTATGGCGAGCAGTTCGGGATCGCGGTTAACTGTCAGCCCGATATCCAGACGCAAATCAGAATAACCATACCTGCAGGAGCGGCCTCATGATTCGAGCGTTGATTATTGATGATGAACCGAATGCCAGGCGGGAACTGGAGAAGCTGTTGGTTAAAACCGGTCAGTTCGAACTGATCGGCGAGTGTGGTAATGCCGTGGAAGGCGTCAAGATGATCAACCGGCAGCGGCCCGAAGTTATCTTCCTCGATATCCAGATGCCGGTGATCGGCGGGTTTGAAATGCTCAGTATGATCGACCGCGATATCATGCCCCATGTCGTCTTCGTCACCGCCTACGACGAGTTTGCGGTGCGTGCTTTTGAGGAGAAGACTCTCGATTATCTGCTCAAGCCGGTGCGGCTGGAGCGGCTGGAGAAAACCGTGGAAAAGCTGCACGAGCATTTGCGCACCCATATCGTGCCGGATTACGAAACCGAACCGTTGACGCGGATCCCCTGCATCAAAGGCGGGAACATCAAGTTGATCGCCCCGGAAGCGGTTGAATATGCCTATACTGACCAGAGCGGCGTGCACCTGCTGGTGGATGGCGATGTGTTTAACACCGATATGACATTGAAAGCCCTTGAAGAGCGAAGCGATCTGATCCGCTGTCATCGCAAATGTCTGGTGAATATCCATCAGGTGGATCAGATCATTCCCGGGGAGAGCGGGACTGCTGACATCAAGACTACCAGTGGTCATATGGTGCCGGTCAGTCGCCGTCACCTCAAAGACCTCAAGCGGCTGGTCGGAATCTGATCCCCGCAACATAGCGTTGGACCTGGTTCAAACTTTGCGCGCTTTTTTGTCTCCGACTCTTGGGGATCTCAAGATTGAAAGACCTTTCCCACCCAAAATACGTAGATTGTCTTGACACCTGATCGTTGTCGGTTATCAATTTAATCATTACTTTCAATTGAACTTGAAGAAGTACTAGCGTCTTTTGCTGCTACCACCCCACCTATTCCAGGAAGAGGGAATCAATTCGAGGTCAGACGTTGATACCTGTCGACCTCTGGCAAGAAGGAGTCAACTTGTGGCTCAGGCGCTGCTTGTAAAAGCAAAGATGGCGGAACTGGTGGAATTTTTGTCTGCCGGACAAAAAGTTGTTGGCCCGGTACCGCTTGAGAAAGGGCAGTTCAGGTTCGCTGAAGTCTCGCGGCTGACCGAGATGTCATTGGACTATATCCCGACAGTTCTCCCACCCAAAAAATATTTCATGCCCCAGCACGAGACATTGCTGAAATACGATATCGCCAACGGTCAGAAGATGGAGGCCGTTGTTGAGGTCGAGGACCTGGTTCTGTTCGGATTACATACCTGTGATCTTGCCGGAATTCAGTGCCTTAACGTGGTTTTTTCCGATCACCCCCGCGATATTCACTATCTCATTCGTAAGGGCCACTTCACTCTGATCGGACTGGAGTGCAATGATTATTGTGACGGACACGCCAATTGCGCCATGTTGCGCAATCATCTGCCGAAAGGAGGTTATGACCTGTTTCTCAGCAGGCTTGATGATTGCTTTTATGTCGATATCGGGACCGAGAAAGGTGAGGCGATTGTTCATCAGTCGGGATTGTTTGAGCCGGTGACTCCCGATGCGGAAAAGCAGCTGCAGGAGATGCGCGCAAACAAAAAGGAGATTTTTAAAAACGAGGTTGCGATCCGCTACCAGGATATCCCCCGCCTGTTTGATGAAACCTTCGACAGTGATGTCTGGAAACAGGTCGGAGAGCGCTGTCTGTCCTGCGGTAACTGTACCAACGTTTGTCCGACCTGTTACTGTTTCGATGTCAGGGATGAAGCTGAGCTTGATCTGACCAGAGGGCGTCGAATAAGGGTCTGGGATTCATGCCAGCATGAAAACTTTGCCAAAGTTGCCGGGGGCGAAAGTTTTCGTGAGACGCGGCTTGATCGCAAGCGGCATCGTTTCAATCGCAAATTCCGATACCCCATGGTCCGATACAAACGGATGTTCTGTACCGGTTGTGGTCGCTGCAGCCGAGCATGCATGGCAAAGATTGATTTGAAGGAGACGATCAACGCCTTAATTGAGGAGCGAGGCTGATATGGCGCTTATCGCTATCCACCATTCCGGATACGAGATCAAACGCGGAAAGCTGGTGGAAATCTCCAGTCTGACCCGTACCGAGAAGCTCTTCAGGGTTGAACTGCCCGAGGCCGAAACTCTCGATCACGATCCGGGCCAGTTTGTCGAAGTCTCTCTCTTCGGTGTCGGCGAAGCGCCGATATCGGTCTGTTCTTCGCCGACCCGGTTTGACAGCTTTGAACTTTGCGTGCGCAATGCCGGTCGCTTGACGGAGGTCCTGCATCAACTCGAGGTCGGGGACGAGGTCGGTATCCGCGGTCCTTTCGGTGTCGGTTTCCCGGTGGTGCCACTGGAAGGCAACGATATTCTGTTGATTGCCGGCGGCCTCGGGATCGCCCCTTTGCGGTCGTTGATCAATTACATCATCGATAATCGCCGTGAATTCGGGAAGGTCGATATCCTGCTCGGCTGCCGGGACCCGCAAAGCATGCTGTTTCACAATGAGCTTGAGTCTTGGGCCAAGCGCATTGACCTTAACTTTCTCTGTTCGATCGACAAAGCGGCTCCCGATTGGGAAGGTAATGTCGGATTGATTACCCAGCTGATTCCCGGCGTCAGCCTTGATCCTTTAAAAACCTGGGTTGTGACTTGCGGGCCACCGGTGATGTACCGTTTTGTGATTGACGAGCTGCTCAAAAAGGGGATTCCTGAAGACCAAATTTACCTGTCGCTGGAACGGCATATGAAATGCGGTCTCGGTAAATGCGGCCATTGCCAGATCCATGAGGTCTATTGCTGTCAGGATGGCCCAGTATTCAATTACAGCAGGGTGAAGAAAATCAGAGGAGCGATATGATGGGACGGCCCAAAGTGGCATTTTTTGATCTGGCCAGCTGTGAGGGTTGTCAACTTCAGATTGCAAACCTTGGTGAGGCTCTCCTGGATGTTCTCGGCGCGATTGATCTGGTCGAGTTCCGCGAAGTCATGTCGAATAGTTGGAATGGGACATACGACCTGGCCTTCGTGGAAGGGAGTGTGGTGAATCATGAGGCTGAAGAACGGCTACGCAAGATTCGGGAACGTTCAGACAAGCTGATTGCCTATGGAAGCTGTGCAACCATCGGTGGAGTGAATGGGATAAAGAACCGGCGGCTATTGTCTGAAAGCCAATCCGAAGTCTATGGCGACAAGGCACAGTGGTATCCGACAATTCGGACCCGGGCTCTGCATCAGCTGGTCAAGGTGGATTATTTCATCAACGGTTGCCCGATTTATCCAGATGAATTTCTCAGAGTGCTCAAGGCAGCATTGACCGGTGTGTCCTACCATGTGCCGGATTATGCAGTCTGTGTTGAGTGTAAGTTCAATGAGAATGTCTGCTTATACGACAAGGGAGTCACCTGTCTTGGCCCGGTGACCAGGGCGGGTTGCAATTCCTGGTGTGTCAACAACGGCAATGTCTGTTACGGCTGCCGGGGGCTGGTTTCCAATCCGAACCGGGCTGGTGCCGAAGAGGTGCTGAGCACGTACGGTCTAAGCGGTGAGCTGATCGCCAATAAAATGATGATGTACAATGCCGCGTTGGAGACCGATGATGAGTAGAAACGTTGCCCTCAATGTTGAATTCCTCACCCGGATCGAGGGGCATGGCCATATTGTCGTCGATGTCGTTGACGGAGTTTTACGCAAGGCGGAGCTTAAGATTGTCGAAGCACCGCGTTTTTTTGAAGCGATGTTGCAAGGGCGGTCGATTTTCGAGGCTCAGCATATTACTTCCCGGATTTGCGGCATCTGTGCCTGTAGCCACAGTCTGGCTTCGATACAAGCGGCGGAGGAGGCCATCGGCTATGTCCCCAGCACCCAGACGGTGAAGTTGCGCAAACTGCTGCTGCATGTTGAAAACCTCGACAGTCACCTGCTGCACATTTATTTTCTGGCCGCTCCTGATTTGCTTGGTGTGCAGAGTCTTATGGGGTTGATGACCGATCATTCGGGTGTGGTGCGCAGGGCTCTGCGGATGAAGAAGGCCTGCAACGATATTTGCGATACCCTGGTCGGCCGCCATGTTCATCCGATATCGGCGGTGGTCGGAGGATTCACCAAACTGCCGCAAAAAAGGGAACTGGAGAATATCCGTGCGATCCTGCAGGAGTTGATTGATGAGCTTGATCCAACCGTCGACCTGATTGCTGCGCTGACTTTTCCTGATTTCATCCGTGAAACAGAATATGTAGCACTTTGCAGTGACGATGGCGAATATCCGCTGCTGACGGGGGATGCCGGATCAACCGATGGTGTCCGCCGGGCCAAGGAAGATTACCGCACCATCACCAACGAATTCCTGGTGTCCCACTCGTCGGCTAAGCATGCCAGACTCAGTCGCGGATCTTATTCTGTTGGCGCCCTGGCACGTTTCAATCTTAATTTTGACAAGTTGCATCCGCTGGCCCGTACGGTCGCAGACAAGATCGGCCTGACCGCCCCCTGTTACAACCCATTTCTCAATACCGCAGCTCAACTGGTCGAGTGTGCCCACTGTGCAGCCGAGGCTCTGCGAATTGTCGAAGAACTGATTGACAATGGCGTTGATCAGAGTGAACGAGTCATTGTCGGCGTCAATGAAAATTGCTCGATTCCGGTTCGGGCCGGAAGCGGTGTCGGCGCCGTGGAGGCGCCTAGGGGGCTGCTTTTTCACCATTATCAAGTTGACGACCGAGGTATCATAAGGCAGGCCAATTGTGTCATTCCAACTGGACAGAACTTGCAGAACATTGAGGATGACATGCGTAAACTGGTGCCGGAAATTCTTGAAAAGTCAGAGGATGAAATCACCCGGATACTGGAAATGCTGGTGCGTGCCTATGATCCCTGTATCAGTTGCTCAACCCATTTTCTTGATGTGCACTTCATTGGTCGCTGAGTTCCTGAGACAACTGTTTCCATCGGGAGTGCGGCACTGCCTGCTGATTGCCCTTGGCAACACCCTCAGATCGGATGATGGGGTTGGTCCTTACCTGGCAGAACAGCTGAGGGGAATTGCCGGGTTGCAGATAGAAAATGCCGGCGACCGACCGGAGCGCTCTGTTCATTGGGTCGAACGTTATCGGCCGCGGACTGTTGTCTTTCTGGATGTTGCTGATTTCGGTGGCGCTCCGGGTGATTTACGACAAATTGGTCCCGGCGAATTGATCAATTCAGGTCTGAGTACTCATCGTCTACCATTAGCGGCACTGATCACCTGGATCGAACAGGAAAACAACGTCCAGTGCTATTGCCTCGGAATTCAGGCGGCTTCATTGCAACCCGGAGAGACTTTGTCAACGCCTGTTTCAATCACCGCCGATCTCCTGATTGAGTGGTTTAAACTACAGGCTGCGGCCGATTGAGAGGAAGATTTTTCCTCTAACAACAACTTTTTTGTTTTCCGCTTTTTTGTCACCTCCCATCTTCTATCAATATGTATTTCTGTCCTGCTTTCAACCATCCGGCCGCCGTTTTCGACCACTGACAAAGATATAGAACCATTGGTGAGTACGCGCTGGCTTCTGACGTATTGGATTCCTAAGATCAAGGCGTAATTAATCCCCCCCCCCCAATATAGGAGGAATGTCATGCTCTATTTCTTTGGCTGTGTTGCACTGCTGATCATCGGGTATTTTATTTACGGATCCTTTGTTGATCGGGTGTTCGGTCCTGATCCCACCCGCCTCACCCCTGCCACCACCATGAACGACGGGGTCGATTATGTGGAAATGTCCGGAAAGAAAATCTTCCTCATCCAGCTGTTGAACATTGCCGGGCTGGGGCCGATTTTCGGACCGATCCTTGGGGCCCTGTACGGACCCTCGGCGCTGATCTGGATTGTTGTCGGGAGTATCTTCGGCGGCGCAGTCCATGATTATTTTTCCGGGATGCTGTCGATGCGCTCCGGTGGCCAGTCGATTCCGGATGTGGTCGGGAACGAATTGGGTGTCGGATTCAAGCAGTTCATGCGGGTTTTCTCCATTGTCCTGCTGCTGCTGGTCGGGGTCGTGTTTGTTCTCGGTCCGGCCAAACTGCTTGGTAATCTGACCGGGCTCGCCGTTCCGGCCTGGGTTGCCATTATCTTTGTTTATTACTTTCTGGCCACGATCCTGCCGGTTGACAAGATCATCGGTCGACTCTATCCCTTGTTCGGCGCCGTGCTGATTTTTATGGCTGTCGGGCTGACCGCAGCACTGATTTTCAAGGGCTACCACTTTTTCCCTGAACTGACCCTGTCCAACATCCATCCCAAAGGCCTGCCGCTCTGGCCGTTGATGTTCATTACCATCGCCTGTGGCGCAATCAGTGGGTTCCATGCAACCCAGTCGCCGCTGATGGCCCGCTGCGTCAAAAACGAAAAACACGGTCGGCCGCTGTTTTACGGCGCTATGATCGGTGAAGGGGTGATCGGCCTGATCTGGGCGACCCTGGGCATGTCTTTCTACAACAACTCCGCAGCCCTCAATGCCGCACTGGCACAAGGTGGTCCGGCTTATGTGGTCAATGAAATTTCCACCACCCTGCTCGGTCCCCTGGGTGGTCTGCTGGCCATCATCGGCGTGGTCGTACTGCCGATCTCCTCAGGCGATACCGCCTTCCGCAGCGCCCGGCTGATTATTGCCGATTTCTGTAAACTGCCGCAAAAACAGACCAGCAAGCGTCTGGCCCTGGCGATTCCCTTGTTCGTCATCGGTTTCCTGGTCTCCCGCGGCGATTTCGGTGTCATCTGGCGTTACTTCGGTTGGGCTAACCAGACCCTGGCCACCATCGTCCTCTGGGCCTCCGCCGCGTATCTGATCAAAGAAGCCAAGCTGCACTGGATTGCCACGGTGCCGGCTGTGTTCATGACCGCTGTGGCTACCACCTATCTGGCCTATGCTAAGATCGGTTTCGGGCTGACCCTTTCCACTTCTACCGGAATCGGTATCGCGGTTGCCGTGTTGAGCCTGATTCTGTTCCTGTTCAAGTTCCGCAAAGTTGAAGCAGTGGTCGAAGAACCGGTCGGTTAACCTTACCGCGAACATTAACTGCTGAACTGTAATCCCGAAGCCCCGTGGTGTTTAACCACGGGGCTTTTTGTTTGCTGCCACATCCGGTGAGGTAACCGTGCGGTTTCGCTCTACTCCTGCAAAATAAGGAACGATGTCCTGCCGGTCGGGGTTTAACCCGTCCGGCAGGAACGGGCGGGATTCTTGGCAGCAGGGGGCTCTTGACGTCAATCTTTCTGCCCCTGGCCCCTTGTTTTCGCTTCCGACAATGCTTTAATTTTAAAAGATCTCTGTAACCTATTTGTACCAGGCTGGCTGTTGCGATGGCCCGCTGACGGCCGCCCTGTTCAGGAGTTTTAAAAGACCGAAGCATGCGATTTGTCCTCTACAATATTCGTTATGCGACCGGGCCCAAAGCGCGTAATTTTGTGCGTCCCACCGGCCGCAATCTCAACCGGATAGCGGGTTTTCTGCGTGATCTGCAGCCGGACCTGGTCGGCCTGGTCGAAGTCGATTACGGGTCCTACCGGACCGGCCGTAAAAACCAGGTCGAGCAACTGGCCGAATCCCTGGGGCATTACCATTCCTACTCCACCAAGTACGGGCAGGGTTCATTCTGGCATCGTATTCCGGTTCTTAATCGGCAGGGGAACGCCTTTCTGGCCCGTGACCGGATTCGTAATGAGACTTTCCATTTTTTCGACCAGGGGATGAAGCGCCTGGTCATGGAGTTGGAACTGGAACATATGGTGGTCTATCTGGTCCACCTGTCCCTTGGCGGACGAACCCGTCATCAGCAGCTTTCCGCCCTGTATGATCTGGTGCGCAAGACCGATCGACCGTTCCTGGTGACAGGAGATTTCAACATGCTCTGGGGTGAACAGGAGATCGATTTGTTTCTGGCCGCAACCGGGTTGGAGGATGCCAACCGTGCCGGCTTACCCACCTATCCGAGCCGAAACCCCAACCAGCATCTTGATTTTGTGTTGCATAGCAAGGATATCAAAATCAGGAATTTTCAGGTTCCGCAGGTCACCTTCTCCGATCATCTGCCGCTGGTGGTCGATTTCGATGTCGATGTCGCCGAAGACCAGCGGCATGGGGAGCGCGAACCGACCTGCTTCTGCGATGACCTGAGTGATCTGTCGGCGGTTGGCTTCGGAATTCGGCCTTAGCCGCTGGCGGAAAGCGAAAAACTGCTCGTTCCCAATCTGAAAACTGCACCGTTACCAGCCGGAGTGTCCGGATGGCAACGACCTATGCTGACAGTTTTTCTGACTTCGGAAGACTGCCAGGTGGTTCTTCCCAGCTTTCACGGAAGGGGCGGGCCTGGCCCTAGAGTGGAGTGATGTTCCGTCAGGATAGATTTCCTTTTGTTCTTTTTTAACCTTTGCTTTGCGTTGCCTCATATTTCCGTTTTTATTTGATAATTCAATAGATTCCGGATATCTTGAAGTCTTCTTTTTAATCTATGTTCTCGATTTTTTTATCCTGCTGCAGGCTTGCCGGCGAGACCGACCAACTGCAGCGACGACCGTCTTAACCAGAAGCGGAGGCTTTTTATGACCTTGACCAGACTGATCAGTAGTGCCGGCCTGCTCGCCATGTTTCTCTGTGCGTCCGTGGTCCATGCCGAGACCCGAGTGACCTATAAGTCCGCCAAAACCAGCTCATCCTATTACCAGATGGCGGTGCAGATTGCCGAAGCGATCAAAGCGGGAACCGGCGGTGAGGTGATTGTGACGGTTGAAGAAAGCCAGGGGTCGGTGCAGAATGTTAAGGAAGTCATGGTGCGGAGCGGAAATTATGTCTTCACCACCCCGCCGGCTCTGATCAAGCAGGCCCAGACCGGGCAGGGGAAATTCGCAGGCGATGACCCGGCAAAGTATAATAACGTCCGTTCTCTTTTCCCCATTCCTTCTTTAACCATGCATTTTGTGGTCCGGGCCGATAGCGGAATCAAAGATTTTGCCGATCTGGCAGGCAAGAGCATCCTCATCGGCAAAGGCTCCTTCGGCGCCCGCGAGGCGGAAAAATATTTTCAGCTGTTCGGTCTTGAAGGCAAAGTCAAATTGGCCAATGTTGAGTTGGGAAGCGCGGTTCAGGCGTTGAAAAATCGGCAGATTGACGGGTTCGCGACCTCCGGGTCGTTCCCGGCTCCCAATGTTGTGGAAGCGGCCGCCGGAATCGGTGTGCAGTTACTGTCATTGTCCGACGAACAGGTCGTCCTGACCAAACGAACCAAATTGCTGATTCCTGCCGGAACCTATCCGGGAGTCGATTACCCTGTCACCACCACCTCTCTGCCGGTGATCGCCTACGCCACCACCGATATGGCGGATGAGATCGCTTATCAACTGACCAAGGCGTTTTGGGAGCAGAAACAGAAAATGGCCAAATCGAATGCCTGGTGGGGCGGGGTTTCTCCGGAAATGCTGAGTAATATCTACGGGAAACTGCATCCCGGTGCTCTGCGTTATTATCAGGAACAGGGGATTACAGTTCCGGAAGCAATCCGTTGATTGAACGTCCGCATAGCGTTAACCGACTGAGCACCCGGCTGGTCCGGGTGCTTTTCTCACTGTTTTGAAGATTCAACAGATATGACTGACTCATCCCCGACCTCATCGTTGCGCTGGCCCTGGTACTGTCTGGGCGCGCTATCTATATTTTTTCATCTTTATCTGGTTTTTAGCGGGATGGTCCCCAATCTGATCAGCCGGCCGCTGCATATGGCCCTGGCTGCGCCCTGGGCGCTGGTCTTTACCGCCCAAACCCCGGCCAGACGCTGGAGCGGGTTGCTTTTGACTCTGGTTGCCGTGGCCAGCTGTTGTTATGTCGCACTGCATGAAGAAACGCTCTCTGATCAGTACGGCGCATTGCACGGATCGTTACAACTCGCCATGGCCGTCATTCTGCTGTTGAGTACTCTGGAGATGGCCCGCCGCAGCATCAGCTGGCCGTTGCCCAGTGTCGCCCTGCTGGCTTTGCTCTATGGCCTGTTCGGTCATTATATCCCGGGGGAGTTCGGCTATCCGGGGTTGCCGCTAAGAAGTTTTCTCGGCACGCTGACGATTGCTGAAGGAGGTCTCTGGGGTCAGTTGACCGGCGTCTCGGTGCAGATCGTCGCGATTTTCGTCATTATGGGGGCGGTACTGAATGCCGGAGAAGCCGGGCAGGGCTTTATGAATCTCGCAACCGCGGTGGCCGGACGGTTGAAAGGGGGAGCTGCCAAGGTTTCGGTTTTGTCCTCAGCGCTGTTCGGTTCCATTTCCGGGTCGGCTTCCGCTAATGTGGCCTCGACCGGGGCGATCACTCTGCCGGCCATGACCAAACTGGGATATCCGCGGGCCCTGGCCGGTGCCGTTGAGGCGGTGGCCTCGTCCGGCGGTCAGATCATGCCACCGTTGATGGGGGCGGGCGCTTTTGTCATGGTTGAACTGACCGGGGTGCCATACAACAGCATCATGGGTGCGGCATTGCTGCCGGCTATCCTCTATTTCCTGACCGTCTGGAGCGGGATCAATGCCTATGCCCAGCGCTATTCCCTCAAAGCTGTTGAGCAGGGGGATCTGCCGGAAAGAGCTGCGGTGATCACCACGGCACTTTTTTTCGTGGTGCCTTTTGCGGTGTTGCTGGAGCGTATGTTCAATGGTGGTTATACCCCGCAATATGCAGCCTGTGTTGCGATCCTGGTGGCTTTTCTCCTGCTTTTTGTCGATATCCGCTTCAGCTTTTCCCTGTCCCGCACTCTGCACCGGTTACAGGATGTTTGTTTGAACTGCGGCAAACAGATTTCCACTATCGCCTCGATTATCCTCTGCGCCAGCATTGTCATCGGGGTGCTGGGGCAGACCGGGTTGGGAGTTAAAATCACCTCGCTGATCCTGTCCGGCTCCGGCCACAGCCTCTGGCCGGCGTTACTGTTGACCGGACTGGCCTGTCTGGTGCTGGGGATGGAAGTCCCGACCACGGCCGCTTACGTCATCTGTGTCTCGGTGGCCGGACCCGCTCTGCAGGAGTTGGGGGTGCCGCCCCTGGTTGCCCATCTCTTCGTTTTCTGGTTTGCCCTGCTGTCGACCATTACCCCGCCGGTGTGCGGGGCGGTCTTTATCGCTTCCGGAATGGTTGGCGAAAACTGGCTCAAGATCGCGGTCTGTGCCATGACGCTAGGAATCGGCCTTTACCTGATTCCACTGGGCATGGTGGCTAATCCGGCCCTGATCAGGCTGTTCGATACCCCGGTTGCCGCCTTGCTGGCGTTTTTCAAGTTGGGGGCCAGCCTGACGGCAATCTCCTACGGGATTATCGCTCCGCGCGGGGTGCTGGCCCGGCTGGCTCTGGTATCAGCCGGACTGGTGGGGATCTTTGTCTGAGTCGGTAGGAGCACTGAGCCGGTTCTGCCGCAGCAGAAAGTCGATAAAGGCCCGGTTGGCTCTGGACAGATAGCGTTCGGATTTCCAGGCAATATACAAATCCAAGTGCAGGCGCGGTGAAAAGGAGATTGCTGCAAGTTGAGGATCACCCTGAACCGCCATCCGTAAAAATGTTGAGGTTCCCAGTCCCTGTTTGATCAGAGAACTGGCCAGGGTATACAGATTGGTTTCGAAAATGACCTGGGGGCGCTGCTTTTCCCTGGCAATCATCTCATCCAGCAATTCCCGCATGTAATAGCCTTCCTTGAAGACAATCTGCGGTTCACCGAAAAACTCTGCCGGAGTGATTTCACTGCACTCGGCAAGGGGGTGGTCGACCGGAACGCAGGCGACAATCTCTTCGCGCAGAAAGTGCTGGTAGCTCAGTTCGCCATGGTGGACCGGAGCAGTGATGACCCCCATATCGATCTCCCCTTTGCGCAGCAGGCGCTGGATCTGCCCCGCCCCCTCGCCGCTGACTGCGACCTGCAGGTGCGGATACTGCTGGCGAAACAGTTGGATAATCTTGGGAAAATAAAAGGAACTCATCATCGGTGGAATCCCGATCCGTACCTCCCCGCGGGACAGCTCTTTTAATTCAGCCATTTCCGTTGCGGCAACGGCCAGATTGTCAAGAATCCGCTCCGCGTGTTTGAGCAACGTTTCCCCCTCTGCGGTGAGGGTAATGCGTTTGTCCTGTCGATTAAGAAGGGTCAGATCCAGTTCCTCTTCCAGTTTGCGCAGGGTCATGCTCACCGCCGGTTGAGCAATATGCAGTTGCTCGGCGGCCCGGGTAAAATTCCCCTGACGAACGATTTCAGTAAAAACCCGTAATTGACGGATATCCATCGACGCATCCTCTATCAAAGATTGTTATGGTAATCATAATAACAATATATTTTTATTATATCCAGCCATGCAGTAAGCTGTTCCCAGTCCTCTTCAACCATGCCATGAACAGGTGCTATCGTGACCGAATATTCCGCCCTTGAACCGGGAACAAAAGCTTACTGGCAGGCCAATCTGGCCTTGTTTTTTGCCGGGTTTGTGACCTTTTCCACCATCTACATGTTCCAGCCGTTATTTCCCGACCTAGTCGCGGAATTCGGCATTACGCCAGCCACGGCCAGCCTCTCGCTGTCCTTTGCCACCTTTGCCCTGGCATTGACCCTGCCGCTATCCGGTGTCCTGTCGGATGCCTGGGGCCGCAGAGGGATCATGATCGTCGCGGTGGTGGCGGCCTCACTGCTGGCCCTGGTCAGTGCCTGCCCCCTTCCGTTGTCTCTGTTGCTCGGGGTGCGGCTGATCCAGGGGCTGGTCCTGGCCGGGGTTCCCGCGGTGGCCATGGCTTATCTCAATGAAGAGATCGAGCCGCGTGCCATCGGTAGCGCCATGGGGCTGTATATTGCCGGCAACGCCTTTGGCGGCATGACTGGCAGGATTCTGACCGTGATTCTGGCGGACCTCTGGTCCTGGCGCATGGCGGTTGCCGCCATCGGCGGGCTGGGGCTGCTGCTGGCGCTGTTGTTCGCCTGGCTGCTTCCCCCTTCCCGCAATTTTCAGAGCCAACGACCATTGCAACTGCGCAGCCTGACCTCTTCCCTGCTCAGGCATCTGCGCCATCCAGGCCTGATCTGCCTGTTCCTGCTTGCCTTCTGCTGTATGGGCGGATTCGTCACTCTTTACAACTATGTCACTTTCCGCCTGCTGGGCAGCGAATTCAATTTGCAGCAGTCCCAGGTTGCGCTGATTTTTCTTGCTTATGCCTTCGGGGGCTGCGGCTCCAGTGTGATGGGCCGGCTAGTGGATCGTTTTGGACGGCCTTCGATTCTGTTCATGTCTCTGGCGATCATGTTGAGCGGTCTGTTGCTGACTCTGGATCAGGGGCTGGTCTTGGTCATTCTCGGAATTGTCGTTTTCACCATAGGCTTTTTCGGCGCGCATGCGATCTGTTCGGCCTGGGTGGGGGTGCTTGCCGGAGAAGCACGTGCCCAGGCCTCTTCCCTCTATCTGTTTTTCTACTACTTGGGCTCGAGCATCTCGGGGACTGGCGGGGGCTATTTTTATTCGAGCTGGGGCTGGCACGGAGTGGTGACGCTGATCGCGGGGCTGATCGGGGTGGCGTTGCTGAGCGGCCTGCGGCTGGTCAGTGTGCTGCCCACAGCGGGTGCGGCGACCCTGCCCAAAGCTCTGCCCGGTAACAGTCGCTAGCAGTCCCGGGTACAGATCCCCCTTCGGCCACCCGCCACCGAGGAGGGGACGATCCGGCCGAAATGCCATCGACCGTATTGTCTTGCGCCGGGGCCATGACACTCAGCAGGGCTGGTCCGGAAAAGGCCAGAGATATGTCTGCAGATCTATCTTTCCTGCGGCTGAAAATTGCACTCCTTCCGCCTCCAGCAACGCACGCTGGAGAATATTCCCTTCTCCGTCCCGGCGCGGGCTGATTCCTCCTTGGCTGTTGATCACCCGTTGCCAAGGGACGTCATGGCCTGGAGGTAATGCGGCCATGGCAAAACCCACGGCCCGCGGAGTGGTCCCCACCAGTTTGGCGATGCGCCCGTAGGTGCTGACCGAACCGGGCGGAATTCCCCTGACCAGGCTGTAAATACGTTGATAGAGAGACCCTTGTTGGGGAACAGTCATGAGGGCGCCTTTCCGCGATGGTTGACTTGTTGACACGGCCAAACAGCTTTCAAAATAGCATCGGGTAAACCCTTGACTCAATTTTATTTTGCGCCTGTCTGGGAATCAGAAAAAAGCCAGAACTCGCCACTAATATTGGTCCGTACAGGATTTAAGCGAGGAGGGGGAGATGATGCGCAAAACCATTGGCGGGTGGCTGGTTCTGGGGTTTCTGTTGGTTGCGACCGTTGCCGCCGGGGAACCCATGTTGCCAGAGGTTTATCGCGACCAGGTGGATGTGACCGGTTGGCTGATGAGCGAGAAGCTGGACGGAGTCCGCGGGTATTGGGACGGCCGCCAACTCTGGTCAAAAAACGGTCATCCGTTTGTACCGCCGCCCGAGTTTGTGCGTGACTGGCCCCCTTTTGCGCTGGAAGGGGAGCTCTGGGCCGGCCGCGGTCAATTTGCAACCGTGGCTTCGATCGTGCGCAGTGAAAGCCGGAAAGAGCGCTGGTTGCAGCTGCGTTTTGCGATCTTTGATGCCCCCGCAGCCGGCGGATCTTTTGCCGCGCGGATCAACCAGGCCAGGGAATGGTTTGCCGCCCACCCCGGGGGGCATGCTTTTGTGATTGAACAGATCCCGGTTCAGAGTGAACAACATCTACAGCAGGAGTTACAGCGCGTCGAAGCTCTGGGCGGGGAAGGGCTGATCGTACGCCGGGCGGATACTCCCTATACGCCGGGGCGCAGCCCGACGATCCTGAAAGTCAAAAGTTATCTCGATGCCGAAGCGACCGTTATCGCCCAGCTGCCCGGCAAAGGGAGAAACCTTGGCCGACTCGGAGCCCTGCTGGTCAGAATGGCTGATGGCACCGAGTTCAGAATCGGCAGCGGGTTTTCGGATGCTGAACGCGACCGGCCACCACCGCTGGGAACCCTGATCACCTTTAAGTATTATGGCCGTTTTGCTTCCGGCATCCCCCGCTTCCCGTCATTTTTGCGGGTACGTGAGGATGACGGCTTATAGGGCTGCGCTGTTCAGCCGAGTTTGGCGCCGTTGGTGACTTTTCTTTCCGGAACGGCCAGTACGACCGAGCGATCTTCCTGATAGAAACCGGTGATCAGGCATTCTGAACGAAACGGGCCGATCTGTTTGGGGGGGAAGTTGACCACCCCAACGATCTGCCGTCCTTTTAAGTCTTCCTTGCTGTAGAGATCGGTGATCTGGGCACTCGATTTTTTGATGCCGATGGTCGGCCCGAAATCAACCTTGATCTTATAGGCCGGCGTGCGTGCTTCAGGAAAGTCCTCAACCTCGACAATCGTCCCGACGCGTAATTCCACTTGGTCAAAATCCTGCCAGCTGATCTCTTTCATGCTTGTCTCCCATGGGTAGAGGGTGGATGGAGTTCATTTATCATAGCAAAGGATTATCTCTGGTACAGGAGGGTGTGCAGATCAATTCCATATTTATGCAGCTTGCGGGCGACGGTCGGCTGGCTCATGCCCAGTTCGGCCGCGATATCGAGCTGTTTGTGAAAGCGTTGAGCGGTCTTCAGAATAACATGCCGTTCCACGCTTTCGACGATCTGTTCCATGGTCATTTCGCGGGGCCATTCGGTGAGGAAGATGCCGACGCTGTTTTCGTTCTGGGCGATGACGGTCTGGGGCAGTTCATCGACGTCAATCAGCTCGCCCTCGGCCATGACCACCAGCCGCTCACAGATATTCATCAGCTCACGAACGTTGCCCGGGTAATTGTATTGACAGAGGACGTCGATGGCTGCCGGGGTCAGCCGTTTCGGTTTACCGATCCGCTCGGCGAAACGGGTAATGAAACTGTTGATCAATGGAACCAGGCAGTCGCGCCGTTCGCGCAAGGGAGGAATGTTGATAGGGATGACACTGAGCCGGTAGTAGAGATCGGTTCGAAACTGTCCCTGGCGGATCATCAGTTCGAGGTCGCGATTGGTCGCGGCGAGAATCCGCACATTGACCCGCCTGCTTTTGGTGCTGCCGAGGCGGGTAACCTGGCCGTCCTCCATGAACCGTAACAGTTTAACCTGCGAGCCCTGCGGCAGCTCGGCGATTTCGTCAAGGAAGATGGTGCCGCCGTCGGCCAGTTCCAGATAGCCCGGCTTGTTGCCCACCGCACCGGTGAAGGCCCCTTTTTCATAGCCGAACAGCTCGGCTTCGATGAGCGACTCCGGGATGGCGCCGCAGTTCAGCTTGATGATCGGTTGCCCGGCGCGGGTGGAGTTCTTATGAATAAGGTCCGCGATCAGTCCCTTGCCGACACCGGATTCCCCCAGCAGCAGGACCGTTGAGTCGACTTCACTGAGCTTGAGCGCTTGCTGGAGGGTTTTGATCATGCTCGGACTTTCGGCAATGATCGCCAGGTCGGCCAGCTGCTGCTGCTGGAGTTCCCGCACCTGATGGCGGAACTGGTTGCCGAGAGCCTGCTGTTCTTCCAACTCGTGTTGCAGGCGGTCGATTTCGGTGATGTCCTTTTCACTGACCACCACGCGGATCAGTTCGTTGTTATCGTCGAAAACCGGGGTGCCCGTGGAAATCAGTTTGCGACCGTAGCGGTTTTCCTGCAGCAGGCTGACCTGGGCACGGTTTTTAATGGCTTCCAGGGCAGCTGACGGGAGGATGACCAGCCCATCGGCGGCAACATCGAGATAATGTCGTCCGATCAGTCGATCGGGAGGAGCGTTGTTGATGCGGGCGGAAGCAGGGTTGACCCGTAAGATAAAACCTTTTCCGTCACAGACAAAGAGGCCGTCGGAGGAGCAGTCGATAATGGCGTCATTTTCCCGGGTCAGCTGCTGCAACGGCCGGTTCTCCATCAGGACGATCAGCACGCCGCGGCCGTCCGGCATCTCCTGCGGTCCGAGCCAGGCCATTTGATCGGCCAGATCCTTTTCCAGGGCGGTGACAAACTGGCTTTCACCGCGGTTGAGGACCAGCCGCACAGCAGCGTTGAGACGAGGGCAGGTCAGCGGTAATTCCTGCTCGGGAAGGTAATGCGCTGCCAGCGATCCCCAGGCCCATATAACGCTGCCGGTCGGACCGATGATCGCGCCACCGGTACCGACGGAAGCAATGATTTCAGAAAACTGTTGAGAATCCAGCACGATCTTTTTTCTGCGGTCGAACCGCCGGTCGAGCTTCGTTGCAGCTCAGGCTGCAATCCGAAGCCTTTAGAACAGCCAATTAATGGGACATCAGCACCGGGACGGTCATATGCTGAAGCAGGTGCCGGCCGGTATCGCCAAGGGTCTGAAACCCGCGCCGCGATTGCATGGTCGCGCCCATGACCAGGAGATCGGCACCGACATCCGCACAGCGGTTGAGGAGCAGGTCGCCGACACTTAACGGTCCGCTGACCCGTTTTTCGCAGCTCAGTCCCGGCAGTTCGTAGCGGCTCATATGATGACAGATGTCTGCTTCATGGGATTGGTAGATCTCGTCGCCGTCTTTGCCCTGAACAGTAATGACCTTGACCTCCTCCGCCATGGCCAATAGCGGCATGGCATCGTTCAGAGCCCGGGCTGATTCCGGACCGCCGCGCCAGGCCTGGAGGATAATCTTGAAGTCCTGTGGAAAGGTGCCGGCGTAAGGGACGATCAGCACCGGGCGGCCTGAACCCAGCACCGCTTTTTCCGGCAGGTTGTCCGGAATGGCAGGATCGGGAGCGGAGCTGTCGGTCTGGCTGATGATCAGCATATCTCGATAGTGACTGTACAGGTTGATCGCTTGGGAGACATTCAGGCCGCTTTGATAACTGTCGACAATGATCCATTCCGTCTCGATCCCGGCTGCGCTGGTCATCTCCTCAAACAGCACTCGGGCCTCGTCTTCTTGGCGGTGCAGATCACGCATATCGGCAAGATAATGGGGGCGTGGGACAACATAGATTCCGGCCAGCAGTGAACCGTGCTGTTTGGCAAGTTTTATAGCGACTTCCAGTCGTGACGTACAGGTCGGGCGATTGTCAATATGGACGAGGATATCTTTTAAGCTCATAGCTCAACTCCTTTGGGGCCACCCGGCCAGGCGGCATCAGTTTTTCTTGCCCAGGTACGCTTCCTGAACTTTTTCGGACGCGAGCAGTTCAGCAGAGGTTCCTGCCAGGGCGATCTTGCCTACATCAAGAACGTAGCCGCGATCAGCGAGTTTCAACGCCGCCTTGGCATTCTGTTCGACCAGCAGAACGGTCACGCCCTCTTGGGAGATCTTTTTGATCTGCTCGAAAATGGCTTTGACCAGGATCGGCGCGATTCCCAGTGAGGGTTCGTCAAGCAACAGCATTTCCGGCTTGCTCATCAAGGCCCGGCCGATGGCGAGCATCTGCTGTTCTCCGCCCGATAGGGTGCCGGCCAGCTGCTTGCGTCGTTCTTCAAGGCGCGGAAACAGTTGGTAGACCCACTTCAAGGTTTCGCGGTCGACTTTGCTTTGCGAAAAGGCACCCAACAGCAGGTTTTCCTCAACGGTCAGGATACCGAAGACCCGCCGCCCCTCGGGAGAATGGCTGATGCCGAGTTTGACGATCTTATGGGCTGGCTGCTGAGTCAGTTCCTGCCCCTTGAAGAGAATCGAGCCGGATTTGGCTTTGAGCAGCTGACTGATGGTCCGCATGGTGGTGGTTTTGCCGGCGCCGTTGGCACCGAGAATGGTGACAATTTCACCTTTGCGAACTTCCAGTGAAATCCCCTTGATGGCGGCAATGCTGCCGTAGGAGACCTCAAGATCTTTTATTTGAAACAGGACGTCGTTACTCATCGTCATCCTCACTTCCCAGATATGCTTCGATAACTGCCGGATTTTTTTGAATTTCGGCGGGAGTCCCTTCGGCAATTTTTTTGCCGAAGTTAATTACGGTCAGATAGTCGGTGACTTCCATGACCATATCCATGTCATGTTCGATGAGCAGCACCGTGATCCCCTTGTCGCGGATTTTAAAGATCGTATTCAGCAACCCCATGGTCTCTTTATCGTTGAGCCCGGCCGCGGGTTCGTCAAGAATCAGCAGGGTCGGGTCAACGGCCATGGCGCGGGCCATTTCGACCCGGCGCTGGATTCCATACGGGAGGGATCCGGTCGGTGTGGCTGCAAATTCGGAGAGATTGAAAAATTCAAGCTGCTCTTCTACCTTGTGCCAGTTGTCCAGTTCGTCGCGGCGGGCAGCGGGGGTTGGAACAATCCCGTGCCACCAGCGTTGCATACTCTTGATATGCCGGCCGCTCATGATGTTTTCGGCCACCGACATCTGGCTGAACAGGCGGATGGTTTGAAAGGTTCGTACGATGCCGCGATCGACAATCTGGTACGGGGTCAGTCCGCGGATCTCTTCACCGCGCCAGTTGACAGAACCTTCCTCCGATTTGTAGATACCGGTAATACAGTTGAAAACGGTGGTCTTGCCGGCGCCGTTGGGGCCAATGATGCCGTAGATTTGACCTTGTTCAACTTTCATGCTCAGGTCGTCGACGGCAGTCAGTCCACCGAAACGTTTGGTGACGTTGTTCAGGATCAGATTGTTATGCGCCATGGTTCGATTCCTTAATCAGAAACTTGGGGATTTTGCCGAAAGTTGCCGGCCAGATACCGCGGGGGCGGAGGATCATGGCCAGGATCATCGCGAAGCCGAAGATAAAGTAACGCCAGGTCGCGAATTCGCGGAAGATCTCCGGCAGCACGAACATTACGAATACCCCGAGCAGCACCCCGGGGATTGACGAGCCCCCGACCAAAACGATGCTGAAGAAGAGAACCGACTGGATGAATTCGAAGGCTTCCGGGCTGACCGCCGAGTATTGAGTGGCATAGACGGTGCCAGCCAATCCGGCGATGCCGGCGCCGAGGCCGAAGGCAAAAATCTTGTAAACGCGGGTATTGATGCCGATGCTCTCTGCTGCCAGTTGATCTTCCCGCAGGTAGTGTAGCGCCCGCCCGGGTTTACTCTTTGCAAGGTTGCGCATCACCCAGAGGGTGAGGAGCAGAACCAGAAAGGCGAAGTAGTAAACTGCCACCTGGCTGACCAGGTTGGTGCCGAAGATGTTGAGTGAGTCGAGGCCGAAGATACCGTTCGGGCCGCCGGTCACTCCGCCAAGATTATTTTGCAGGACCTGAACAAATACAATATTGAAGCCAATTGTGGTGACCAGCAGATAGTCGCCGCGCAGGTGGACGATCGGCCCGGCCAGCAGGATACCGAACAGTGCCGGAATCAGAATTGCCAGCGGGACGGTGGCAATGATCGGCCAGTCGAACTGATGGTTGAGAATTGCGGTCGTGTAGGCACCCATGCCGAAAAACAAGGCTTGGCCCATATTGAACATACCGCTTTTGCCAAGGATAATGTCCTGTGACAAGGCTACCACGGCAAAAATCAGAAAGGTGATGGCGACCGCCTGCCAACGTTCATTAAGCAGGTGCGGCAGAATTGCCATAACCACAATAAAGATCGGAAGACCAAAGCGTTCGAGGTTTTTCATCAGACTTTCTCCGCAACCCGCTCACCGAGGATCCCGGTGGGGCGAACAATCAAGATTAAAATCAACAGGACAAAGGTGAAAGCGTCGGCCCAGGTACTGGAAACATATCCGGCGATGAAGGCATTGAACAGGCCGAGCAGCATGCCGCCGAGCATTGCCCCGGGGATGTTGCCGATGCCGCCGAGGATTGCCGCAATAAAGGCATAGAGCCCGTATTGCCACCCCATATTGAAAGTAATACCCCGATAATAGAGACCAATAAACAGACCGCCGACCGCACCTAGAGAAGAGCCGATGATAAAAATCAGGGCGATGACGCTGTTGACATTAATGCCCATCAGCCGGGCGGCGTCCTGGTCGATGGAACTGGCGCGGATCGCAGCACCCATGCGGGTTTTTTCAACGAACAGGTAGAGGGATACCATCAGTACCAGCGACAGGGCCAGGATCAGCACCTGAATCAGGCTGATCACGACGTTGCCGAAATTCCAGTAGACTTGGGGTACCAGCTCCGGGAAGATTTTCATCCGTGGGCCCCAAATCAGCATGATGCCGTTCTGGATGACCATGCTGGCACCCAAGGCGGAGACCACGGCCGACAGGCGCGGCGCGGTCCGCAACGGCCGATAAGCGACCCGTTCGAGGATAATCCCGACGCAGGCCATGATTGCCGCGGACAGGAGAAAAATAACAATTACGGCCCCCAGTGAAGTGGCTTTCCCCATGACCTGGGTGTAGATGGTCAGTCCGACAAAAGCTGATGCGGCGACCATGTCACCATGGGCAAAGTTAATTAATTTCATGACACCATAAACCATGGTGTAGCCGAGCGCGACCAGGGCAAACATGCTGCCGATGGTCAGGCCGTTGGCAAGTTGCTGCAGAAAAATGTCCATAAAACTTCTCCGAGGTTGGTGATTCTGTGCTCAACTTAACTGCCTGTCAGACGCCAGAAGAGGGGTGTGGTGTCCTCTTCTCGCGTCTGCTGGGCAAGGGCCGGCTTTGTGTGAATGGGCCTGGATAAGGTCACAGGGCGGGGAAAACATCTCCCCGCCCTGTCAGATTGTTCAGAACGGTTTACTGAACATATTCGTTGGCGTAGGTGCCGTCAGCCTGGATTCTTTTCACCACATAAGCACCACCTTTGCGGTTACCGTCGGCGGAGAAAGCGATTGGACCAGTGATCCCCGGCATCGGCTCAGGCATGTTGTGCAGGTAGTCAGCTGCCTTCTTGGTGTCGAAGCTCTTATTCTGTTCCATGGCGTGGATGATCGCACGCATACCGTCAATATTCATCAGACCCCAGATGGAAGGCGGCATTTCACCGTAGGTTTTCTGATAGTCGGCAATAAAGGTTTTGGCGATTTCGTAGGGGAGCACGTCCGGTGACGGAACGTTCACGATGAAAGCGCCTTCTGCAGCCGAGCCTGCCAGTTTTACAAAGTCCGGATTATCGTTGGCGTCACCGCCGTAGAAGTCGGCTTTGATGCCGAGGGCGATCTGCTGTGAGCGCAGTTGGCCGCCATCGGAGTAGTAGCCGGCAAAGAAAATTGCATCCGGGTTTTTCGACTTGATGTTGGTCAGGACCGGAGTGAAGTTTTGTGAATCAGCTTTGATCTTGTCGCGGGAAACCACATTGCCGCCAAGTTTTTTGATGGCAGCTTCAGCGGCATTGGCCAGGCCGTCGGCATAGGTTGAGAAGTCGGAAAGAACCACGATCCGCTGATACTTTTTGACGTTAACCAGGTAATTGGCGACGAATTCGGCTTCGGCGCTGTTCGGGAAGGAGTTACGCAGGAAAGTCCAGTAGCCGTTTTCGGTCAAAGAATCCGCGGTCCCGTCGGAGGTCTGCAGGACACCGGCTTTGAAATAGGTTTTTTGAGCAGCTTCAGCGCAGGTTGAGGTGTAGGAACCGATGACCATGGAGACGCCTTTGTTGACCAGGTCCTTGGCGCAGATTGCGGCGGCCATGGCAGTCCCCTGATCGTCGCAGGTGATGACTTCAACCTGTTTGCCCATAACCCCGCCGGCGGCGTTGATCTGAGAGGCGAGCAGGCGTACGCCGTTGTCGATTCCCTGACCTTCGTTGGCATAGCTGCCGGTAATCGGAGCCTGAACACCGACCTTGAGGGTGTCGGCCCAGGACAAGCCTGCCGTCAGTGCGACAGCAAAGAGCGCTAACAAGATATTACGGAATTGCTTCTTCATTGTGTTTCCTCCTTGTTTGATGGTTTTAAACACTGTTTTGATGAAGGTTACCTTTCCGATTTTCATCGGTCAACGAAAATGTCACCCGTGAAAAGTTCATCTTCCTCCCCCTTGAGAGAGTAACCTCGGAAAATTTCTCAATAACCTGATTTTCCAATAAAATGACGACCTTCTCGGTTTAATGAATGCTTCTTTTAAGAATCTTTCAGGGATCCGGCCAACCTATCTATCATCGGCGAAACCCTGGGAAAAAGCATTCTATTTTTTGCCCTTTTCTATCTGAGTCACGGTTTTTAACGCAATCGGCAGTTCGGCTGTCGAAAACGGCTGGCAACCGTTTTTTAAAGGCTTCTGTCTGCCGTCCAGGCCTTTTTCTGGCGCATCGGGTGACGCTTGGACGGGCAAACTGTTAATGCTGTGTTCGAGTTCGTTCTCGATTGATCAATGAATTAATAGTGGCGATCAGAGGTCTCGCCTTTGAGACCAGGCATTGTCCGAAGTTTCAGTCAGGCCAATAAGGAGCCTGATTCGGTCAAGCTGTGTTGCGGGTGATGCTTGTTTTGCTATTCAGGCCTCAGGTGGTTCGGAAACAGCCGAGATCCATCTGAGGCCCTCCGAAGCGCAGCAGCAACTCTAGCACTTCTGTTGGTCGGGCCGCAAGAGGCCCCTGAAATTGTTAATGTTTTTTCAATCCAAACATCTGCCTCAGGGCATGCTGGGCGATGAAGGGATTTTCTTTGAGGCGACGTTTCGAGTAGGGGAGCCAGTCCTGCCCGTAGGGAACATAGATCCGCAGGCGGTGGCCGTTGTCAACGATGATTTTCCGTAACTCTTCATCGACTCCGAGGAGCATCTGGAATTCGTACTGATCGGGTTTCAGGCCCAGTTCGCGCACTAGATTCATGGCTTCAAAAACCAGAGATTCATCGTGGGTTGCGATCCCGACGTAGGCACCCTGCTTGAACATCCGCTCCAGGCAGGTGACATAGTTGCGGTTGATGGCCTGCGGGTGCTTCCAGGCATGGAGTCTGGGTTCGATGTAGATCCCCTTGCACAGGCGATAATTCTGATAACCGTCAGCCAGGTCGATAATGTCCTGTGGCGTCCGTCGCAGGTAGGCCTGCAGCACCGTCCCGACATGGCCGGGGAATTCTTCCCGCAGCTTGCGGAAAAATTCCAGGGTGTCGTCCGTGGTCGGGATATCTTCCATGTCGATGCGAATGAAATTGTTGATCCGCTTGGCTTCGGCAACCAGCTCATGAATCAATTCGAAGCAGCGTTCCTTGTCCAGCGTGAGTCCCATCTGGGTCGGCTTGATGGACAGGTTGGCGTTCAGCTTGTGCTGGTCGATGGCCTGGAGGATCTCCAGTCCGTTGTTTTTGAAAGCGACCGCCTGGTCGATTCTGGTGATGAATTCCCCAAGGATGTCGATGGTGGTCATCATGCCTTGCTGATTCAGCTCTTTGGTTACGCGGATCGCGTCATCCAGGGTGGAGCCGGCGATGTAGCCTTTGGCAAAGTAGCTGACGATCGGCTTCGGCACATGCATGATGGTTTTGGAAACAAGAAAATTAAAGAGAGACATGTTCAGCTTCCTGCTGGTCAATAAAAAAGGTTGATGGGGAAATCTCTGCACTCGGCCTGCGCCGAGTGCAGATGACCGTTTAACCCGAGCCCCTTGGGCGCTTGGCAGCCGTTATTCCGGATCCATGAAGGGGTATTCGAAAGTTGTCGGCGGGACGAAGTTTTCTTTGACCGCCCGCACCGAAGCCCAGCGCATCAGGTTCTGCTTGCTGCCGGCCTTGTCGTTGGTTCCCGAAGCGCGGGCTCCGCCGAAAGGTTGCTGGCCGACAACCGCGCCGGTCGGCTTGTCGTTGATATAGAAGTTCCCGGACGCATTGACCAGTTTGGCCATGGCAAAGCTCGTGGCGACCCGATCCTGGGAGAAAATGGCGCCGGTCAGGCTGTAGGGTGACGTCTGGTCGCACAGTTCCAGGGTCGCCTCAAAAGCGTCGTCCTGATAGCAGTACATGGTCATCACTGGGCCGAAGATCTCTTCTTCCATGGTTTTGAAGTTCGGGTTGGTGGTGGTGATGACGGTCGGCTCGATGAACCAGCCCTTACTGTCGTCATAACCGCCGCCGATGGCGATCTCAGCATCTTTGGCGTCCTTGGCGTAGTCGATGTAGGCGGTGATGCTCTTAAAGGCGCCCTTGTCGATAACGGCGTTGACGAAATTGCCGAAGTCACAGACGTCGCCCATTTTGATGCGATCGGTCTGGGCTTTGATTTCGTCAAGTACGGGCTGCCAGATACTGGCCGGGATATAGGCACGCGATGCGGCCGAGCACTTCTGCCCCTGGTATTCGAAGGCGCCGCGGACGACTGCAGTGGCGAGGGCTTTCACATCAGCGGATTTGTGGGCAAAGATAAAGTCCTTGCCGCCGGTTTCGCCAACGATGCGCGGATAAGTTTTATATTTGTTGTCAGCCAGGTTGGTGCCGATGGTTTTCCACATGCTCTGGAAGACCGCGGTACTGCCGGTGAAGTGGATGCCGGCAAAGTCGGGGCTGGCAAGAATGGTGTCGCCGACATTGCTCCCCGAGCCGGGGACGAAGTTGATGACACCGTCCGGCAGTCCGGCTTCCTGGAGCAGCTTCATGAAGTAGTAGGGGGCATAAACCGCCGATGAAGCCGGTTTCCAGACCACGGTGTTGCCCATGATGGCCGGCGAGGTCGGCAGGTTGCCGGAGATGGCCGTGAAGTTGAACGGCGCGACGGCAAAGACAAAACCTTCCAGCGGGCGGTGCTGAACATAGTTCCAGACCTGGCGGGAGGAGAGCATCGGCTGGTCTTCATAGACCTGCTGGGCAAAATAGACATTGAAGCGCAGGAAGTCGATCAGCTCACAGGCGGAATCGATCTCGGCCTGGAAGGGGTTTTTGCTGATATTGAGCATGGTGGCTGCGTTGATCAGGAAACGATAGGGGCCGGCAAGCAAGTCGGCAGCCTTCAGGAAGATGGCGGCGCGCTCTTCCCAGCGCAGGCTTTCCCAGACCGGCTTGGCGGCCATGGCGGCATCAATGGCCATCTGGACTTCTTTGGGGCCGGCCTTGTGATACGTGCCCAAGGTAATAGAGTGATCATGAGGGCAGGCAATCTTGGCGGTATTGCCGGTGCGGACTTCTTTGCCACCAATAATCAAAGGCACTTCCACCTGTTTGGATTTCAGCTCCTCCAACGCAGTCTTGAGCTTGGCGCGCTCAGGTGTGCCGGGGGCGTAAGTCAGGTTCGGCTCATTTTGCGGAACAGGAACGTTGATTGAAGCATTATTCAGAAGATTCATGATTCTCCTCTTCAGTTTATGGTTTTTATTCCTCAATGAATATACGTCAGTATATGAGCAAATAAGGTGCCAGGTTAAGGGGAGGATCCTTCCTGGTTGCTGATTCTTCTGTGATAATTCAATAAAATCAATATGTTAAAATTGAAAAATAAACTTACTCTGTTTTCTGCTGATCCATTGTTCTTTGTTTGGAAGGTCTGGAGGGGTAAGAGAAAATGCAGAATTGCATAATGGTGGGTCAGGTGAGATGGTATTTCTTAAGTTTGCGGGCAATGGTCGATTGATTGACGCCGAGGGCTGCGGCGATTTCACTTTGATTCCGATACTGGGCGCGGGCTTTTTCGAGCAGTTCTTTTTCGATGCGTTCCAGGGTTTCGGTCAGGGAGAGGCCACTGGGGAGTTTGTTGAGATGGGTTTGGCTGGCCACGGCCTGGCCGATATGGGCCGGCAGGTCGGCCAGGCCGATCAGTTCCGTATCGGACATGACCACCAACCGTTCGCAAATGTTCATGAGTTCGCGGACGTTTCCCGGATAGGGATAAGCGGTCAGGGCATCAAGGGCGGCCCGGGTCAGGCGTTTGCGGGTGCCGGTCTGGTTGTTGAATTTTTCGATATAATGCCTGATCAGCGGGACGATACAGTCCGTGCGCTCACGGACCGGGGGGACCTGGATGGGAATAACATTCAGACGGTAATAGAGATCGAGGCGGAATCGTCCCTCTCCGACCAGTTTCTCCATATCCTGGTGAGTTGCTGCCAGGACGCGGACATTCAGGGTTTTGCTTCTGGTGCTGCCCAGCCTGGTGATGCGGCCGTCTTCCAGAAAACGCAGCAGTTTGACCTGTGAAGAAGGCGGGAGCTCAGCAATTTCGTCCAGAAAAAGAGTGCCGTCGTCGGCCAATTCAAAGTGGCCGGGTTTGCCGCTGGTCAGGGCTCCGGTGAAAGCTCCTTTTTCATAGCCGAACAATTCCGCTTCAATGAGCGATTCCGGGATGGCGCCGCAATTGATTTTGATCAGGGGTTCTTTTTGCCGTTGCGAATGCTTGTGGATCATATCGGCAATCAGCCCTTTGCCGGCCCCGGATTCGCCAAGAATCAGGACAGATGAATCGGCTTTGGCGACTTTCAGTGCCTGCTGGAGAGCGCGAATCATCGACGGGCTGCGCGCAATAATCTCCTGCCCTTCCAGTTCGGCCTGCTGCATGGCCAGCATCTGATCGCGGAAGCCGTCGCGCATTCCTTCCTGTTTTTCGAGCTCTTTCTGCAGATTGTCGATTTCGGTGATGTCCCGTTCACTGACCACGACCCTGATCAGTTCATTATTGTCATCAAAGACCGGAGTCCCGATGGAGATCAGTTTGTGGCCGTTTTTGTTCTGCAGTTGGCTCACCCGGACTTTCTTGATGCTGGCCTCCAGGGCGGCAGAGCGATCGATAAAACCGCTGGCGATCAGTTCGCGCATATTGCGACCGATCAGTTCACTGGCCGGCAACTGGTGAATTTTTTCCGACGCCGGATTCATGCGGATCACGTTGGCGTTGGCATCGCAAACGAACAGCCCGTCCGACGATGAGTCGATGATGGTGTCGAGTTCTCGGGAGAGGGTGTTGAATGAGGGGAGTCTGCGGGTCATGGTGTCGAGCTGGGTACTGTCGACCAGAATGCAGACGGCACCCTTGATTTTGCCCTCCTCGACCAGGGGGTTGACCCCGACCAGGTACTCGCGGTTACCGAGTTGCAACGGAATTTCGCTATTGGCAAGGGTTCCATCCAGCACTTTGTTGACCTGGATCCAGAAACCCGGATATTCGGATTCGAGGGGAATCCCGGGCATGATGCGCAGGTGTTCGCGGGCCAGCTGGCTGACCAAGGCAACAATACCGTCATTGTCGATGGTCAGAATGATCCGTCCGGTTGCATCCAACAGAGTTTGGACCTGCGGGTTGAGGGCGAGAGTTTGCATAGGAATATTATGCACGAATGCATTTTTTATGCAATAGAGAATAGGTGGGCTGGTTTGGCAAAATTGACCGAAGACCTATTTTGCAATCGTTACCAGGTGTCAGGTGAGGCTGGAAATATCAATGCACTGATTCGGTTCATGACCCGTTGCGCTCTGCCGGAGTGAAACAGTCGCAGTCCCACGGTCCCGGTCAACAGGGCAATGGCCCCGAAAATCAGGTCGGTGGTGAGGATGAAAAGGCGCCCAAAAAGCATCTACAAGAGAACCTGGCCGCGCACCAGCAGGGAAGGTGGTCAGGGCGATGGGCAGGATGCGCTTAACCTTGAATTGTCGGTTTGCACTCCTTAAAAAGGGCGGGCCTTAGAGCTCTTCGATTTTTTCATACTCAAATTTATAACCGACCCCGTAGACGGAGTGGATCAACTGCAGGTGCGGGCAAAGACCGGAAATTTTTTTCCGCAGTTTCTTGATATGACTATCAATGGTGCGATCGGAAACAATCCGTTCGTCCTGGTAGATTCGGTCCATCAACACCTGCCGGCCGAAGATCTGCCCGGGGTGGTTGGCGAGAAACTGAAGCAGCTTGAACTCAATGGCGGTCAGATTCAGATCCTTTCCTTCCAGCGCCGCCAGGTAGCGACCGGCATCCAGGGAAAGATCTGCCGTTGCGATAATGTTGTTCCCCGCGGACCTGCGCAGGACGGTTTTGACCCGGGCTACGACTTCCCGCGGGCTGAACGGTTTACAGATATAATCGTCGGCACCGAGTTCCAGCCCAAGAATCCGATCAATCTCCTCTACCCGGGCGGTAATCATGATAATCGGAAGATTGGAAAAAGTTCTGACATCGCGACAGATATCAAGCCCATCACGTCCCGGCAACATCAGGTCCAGCAAGATCAGAGCCGGGTGTTGTTCCCGAATCACGGAAACGGCGTCCTGGCCGGTGTAGAGACAATCTGTTTCATAGCCGGCTTGTTTCAGATAGTCAGAGAGGATCTGGGCCAGTTTTTGTTCATCTTCAATGATAAGGATCTTATCCGGCATCGGTGACTCCCGGTAGGGGCAGGGTGACTTTGATCCAGAGCCCGCCCAGCGGTGATTTGAGGGCTGCTATTGAGCCCTGATGTGCTTCAACGATATTCCGACAGATCGTCAGGCCGAGGCCGGCGCCACCGGTGGCTCGGTTACGGGACGATTCGACGCGGAACAGCCGGTCGAAGAGTCGGTCGAGGTTTTCTGTGGCAACGCTTGGTGCGGAATCCTGGAAGTTGATTTCCAGAACTTCTTTTCCCTTACTGGCAACGATTTTCAGATAGCCGCCGGCCTCGGTGTATTTTAAGGAATTGTCGAGCAGATTGGAGAACAGTTGGTGTAGACGTTCCGGGTCTCCAAAAATCTCGACCGGCCGACTTGGCGCAGCGACCCCGAAAAAGTGCAGCTGGTGATTCTCTATTTCTCCCAAATAGCTGTCCACGACCTCTTTCAGAACTTCGATTCCGTCGATTCTGGTTTTGCGGTAGGTCAAGGCGCCCAGATCGGACATGGACAGCTGATAGAGATCACTCACCAACCGTCCCAGCCGTAAAGATTCTGCATGCAGCGATTCCAGGGCCTTGGTGTCGGCCTTCCTGACCCCGTCCAGCAGGGCTTCGATTTCTCCCCGCAGAATTCCGATCGGGGTACGCAATTCGTGGGAAATGTCGGCAACCCACTGGCGGCGTGCCTGCTCGTTTTTTTCCAGGGTCAACGCCAAGGTATTGAAGTCGGCGGCCAACCGCCCCAATTCGTCATTGGATGTTACCGGCACCCGGCTGGAAAATTCCCCGCCGGTCAACTTGTGAGTTGTTTCCGCCAGATGTTTTAACGGCCGTACCAAACGCGAGGCCAACAGTAACGAGAGTCCGGCCGAAAGCAGGACAATTATGATCGACACGGTGATGACGGTCATCTTCTGGCTATGCAAAAAAAGTAGATGACGATTATCTGTCAATCGGGTTGTTGGGGTAAAGCCCAGATATCCGACCACCTGCTGATCGACCTGCAGGGGGGTGAGTTCGGTTTGTGCTGATTCCTTTGGGGCGCCGATGAGTAAATTCATCTGGCTGTCGAACAGGAAGAAACGTTGATTGTAATTCTTGATGAACGGCAGCGGCGGCAATTCGCCGCCGCTGGCCCCTGGCGGCTGGGGCTGGCCGATGGACCGACTTTTCATGTCGGGGCTTGGTTGCGGCTTTTGTTTCGGCTCCGCTGACGGTTCGGACGGACGCGCGCCCATTGGCTTGACCGATAGCATAAAATCCGGCGGCGGTCCCATATCGCGAGGCAGCGATTCCCGAATAAGGTCGCGCCAAAGATAACCGTTATGTTGCAGCGGCTGCCAGCTCTGATTCTCGGCATAATATTCCAACAGTGTCTCTGACAAACTAGCGACACCGATCGCTTCAGTATCTCTGACAAATTTGAGAAAGCCGCGATCCAGGTTCCACTGCGCAATCAGTACCATGCTGACGACAGCGAGGCCGGCGGCCAGAAGAATCGCCCCAAAAAGTCGGTAAGTAATGCTTGGTTTCAATGGTCCGGATCCTTTTCAACGGCCAGATCCCATAGGGAATCGATTGTAAATCGATTCTGTCCAAGGACAGTTATTGCAAAACGTAACGGTCAAGTACATCAGTTTTTTGTAGACCATTTATATTTTCACATTTCTTTCACATTTCTTGCTCTTTTTGTTGCTATTTCTTAGCCAAGTATTTCATGGAGCGAAGTCTTTGTAACAAATGTTCCTAGGTTATTACTCACCCAATAATCGCAATAAAGCCGAAATATAGTCGCGACTTATTTTGTAAATAAGCTGATTTTAAAGGTTTTTTAGAAGATCATTCGTCAGTTTCTGCGGGGCTCCGCCTCCGGCTTGATTGGCATGGCGGGTCTGCAGACGAGAATGTAAGGTCGGCTTTTATAAACCATATAGCGCAGAGATCAAGCTCCGGCTGATTGCCAGGGCGATCCGCTACTGACACCTGTGGCGATTCGAGAACAAACCCTGGATTGGGCCATGAGAAGTAAAAAACTCTTATTTTTCATAATGATAGGGCTTGCAGTTGCGGCGGTTTTCGCAGGAATGGCCTTTTATGCTTTTTCACAGCCGCAACCGCTGCCGTTATCTGTTCCGGTGGTCAGGGCGGATATGGAAGAAACGGTGCTGGCGACCGGGACTTTAAATCCGATTAAAACGGTTGAGGTCGGGGCTCAGGTGTCCGGGCAGTTGAAAACCCTCCACGTGCAATTGGGTGAGCGAGTGGAGAAGGGAACGTTGCTGGCCGAAATCGATCCGGTCCTGCAGCAGAATTCCCTGAGAGAAGCCCGCTCCGAACTGGCCAATATCGAGGCAGATATCCTGGCCAAGCAGGTAAGGATAACCCAGTATCGTCAGGCTTTTGAACGTGAACAGGACATGTTCGATCAGGCTGCCGGCGCCCGGGCTGATCTGGAGGAGGCCGTGGCGGATTATCAGGTGGCCCAGGCCGAATTGGAGGCTTTGCAGGCACAACAGCAGAAAGCGCTGGTTGCCGTTGATACGGCTCAGGCCAACCTCGGTTACACCATGATCAGTGCGCCCATGACCGGAACCGTGATCAGTATTGCGGCCGAAGAAGGACAGACCCTGGTCTCGAGTCAGTCGGTTTCGACGATTTTGACCCTCGCTGATCTTGAGCGGATGACGGTCAAGGCGGAAATTTCCGAAGCGGACGTGGCCAAGGTTGAACCCGGGCAGGAGGTTTATTTCACGATCCTCGGCAATCCGGAAGAACGCTATGAGGGAGTGCTCAGGGCGATTGAGCCGAGTCCGGTCGATGATGACAGCAGTTCGACCGGCAGTGCCGTGTACTACAACGGCCTGTTTGATGTCGACAACCGGGCCCAGCGGTTGCGGGTCGGCCTCACTGCGGAAGTGACGATTATCCTTAATCGGGCCCGGCAGGTTTTAACCGCGCCGGTATCCGTTCTGGCCGAAGATGGCAGTTATTTTGAGACCCGGGTCGACGTCCTTGTGGATGGCCGTCCGGTACCGCGGCGGGTGAGGATCGGAATGAACAATAAGGCCCAGGTGGAAATTGTCGACGGTGTGAAAGAGGGAGACCGCTTGCTGGTTCAGAACGCACCGAGCGAGAGCAAGAGCGAAACCAGCCGGCTCCATCCACCGGGTGGCCAGATGGGGCCGCCACCGGGAAGGTGACGATGGGCGCCTTGCTTGAATTGCAAAAGGTTTCTCGCATCTATGCAGCGGGAGAAAACAGTATTCCCGCCCTGGATGCCGTGGACCTGAGGATTGAGGCCGGCGAGATGGTGGCTATTGTCGGCTCATCCGGTTCGGGCAAATCGACACTGATGAACATTCTTGGCTGTCTCGATCATCCCAGCTCGGGCAGCTACCTGGTCGGCGGGCGGGAAACCGCGAATCTGACCGGGGAAGAGTTGGCGGAACTGCGGCGTAATCATTTTGGCTTTATTTTTCAGCGCTATCATCTGCTGTCCCATTTGGATGCCCTGGAGAACAGCGAAATCCCCGCGGTCTATGCCGGGATCGGTAAAACGCAGCGTCGCTTGCGCAGCCGAGAGCTGCTGGAACGGCTCGGCCTCGGTGACCGAATCAGCCATAAGCCCGGACAGTTGTCCGGTGGGCAGCAGCAGCGGGTCAGCGTGGCGCGGGCACTGATCAACGGCGGCCAAGTCATTCTGGCGGATGAGCCGACGGGCGCCCTGGACAGTCACAGCGGCGCGGAAATGATGGCCCTGTTGCAGGAGCTGAATCAGCTGGGGCATACGGTCATCCTGGTGACCCATGATCAACAGATAGCGAGTTATGCCGAACGGATCATTGAAATGCGCGACGGGCGTATTTTGAACGATCGGTCCAACAAAAGCGGCCGTCCGGCGACGGTCCCGCTGGCGGAAAAACAGGACCGCGGGTCGGCAAATTCCTTTAATGCCATGTGGGGAAGAACCGGGGAAGCTTTTCGGATGGCCTGGTTTGCCATGGTCTCACATCGGTTGCGGACCTTGCTCACCATGCTCGGCATCATTATCGGTATCACTGCGGTGGTCTGTGTTGTCGCTCTCGGCCAGGGGGCCCGGGAAAAGATCGTGAACGATATTAATTCCATGGGCACCAATGTTATTTCCATCATCCCCGGTAAAGGTTGGGGGGATTTTCGCTCCGCAGCGATTCATACCCTGGTGCCGAGTGATCTCGAGGCATTGCGTTCCCTGCCCTATGTCGACAGCGCCACGCCCAGTCTGAAAACCAGCCTGCTGCTGCGTTACGGAAATATCACTGCCTCGGCGTCCGTGACCGGGGTCAGTGAAGACTACTATCGGGTCCGCGGGCTGCTGCTCGACCAGGGGAACTGGTTTTCGAGCACTGAGCTTAAGCGCCTGGATCAGGTGGCGGTGATCGATCCGAATACAGCGAAAAAACTTTTTCCCAACGGTGGTTCGCCGCTGGGACGGGTGGTGCTGCTGGGGACGGTGCCCTGCCGGATCATCGGGGTGACTCAAGCAAAGGAGAGCCCTTTCGGAAACAACGAAGACCTCAATGTCTGGCTCCCCTATAGCGCGGCCATGGGGCGTTTGACCGGACAGAATTATTTTAATTCGATCACGGTGCGGGTTGCCGATGGGTTTGACAACGAGACGGCGGAAAATAATATCACCCGCTTGCTGACCCGGCGCCACGGGAGCCAGGATTTTTACACCAGCAGCAGCGATACGATCCTTAAAACCGTCAATAAAACCACCGCGACCATGACCTTGCTGGTTGCCGCCATTGCGGTGATTTCCTTGGTGGTCGGCGGTATCGGAGTGATGAATATCATGCTTGTTTCGGTGACCGAAAGAACCCACGAAATAGGCATCCGTATGGCGGTCGGTGCCAGGCAGACCGATATCATGCAGCAGTTCCTGATTGAAGCGATCCTGGTCTGTCTGCTTGGCGGAAGTTGCGGAATTCTGCTGTCCTATGCCATCGGCCTGGCGTTTCCGTTCTTTGTGACCAGCATCAAAATGGAATTTTCGCTGCTGGCGATTCTGGCAGCGGTGCTGTGTTCCACGCTGATCGGGGTTGTTTTCGGTTTTCTGCCGGCCCGTAATGCCGCGCGGCTTGATCCGGTTGCCGCTCTGGCCAGGGATTGATCATGGGCGGGCCGTTGGTGTGCAGATATGTTCTGCTGGCTTTACTGCTGGCTTTGCTGCTGGCTTTGCTGCCGGGCTGCTCGGTCCTGGGTAAAAACGCTTACCATGCCCCATCCCTGAATGTTCCGGAGCAATGGCAGGAGGCGACCAGCGCCGACCAGCAACGCCTTGGCGGGGAGAAGTTCTGGGAAACCTTCCATGACCCGCGGTTGAATCGGCTGATCGAGCAGGTTATTGCGGTCAATAACGATGTCCGGGCCGCCGCGGTCAAGATCAAGGCAGCGCGACTGCAGGCCGGCATTGCCGGCACGGAACTCTGGCCGACGGCCACGGGTTCCGCCGATTTGAGCCGCTCTCGTGACTTGCAAGATGGTGCCCGGAGCAGTAGCTACAGTGTCAGCGCCGGACTGAGTTACGAGATCGACTTCTGGGACAGGTATTCGGCGGCTCATGCTGCCGCCCGGTTGGAGGCTCAGGCAACGGAGGAGGATCGCCATAGCGCTGTGCTTTCATTGATCGGGACCACTGCCAAGTTGTACTGGAAGATCTCTTATTTGCAGGAGAGCGTGACTTTAAACCGGCAGTCCCTCGCTTGTACAGGGCAGATTGAGCAATTGACCAAGGCCCGTTATCAGGCTGGGGCGACCACTGCCGCGGCATGGTTCAGCAGCAGGCAGGCGCTGCACGAGGCAGAGCAAACTTTGCACGAGACCCGGCAGGATCTCAAGGAGACCTGGCATGCTCTGGCGATCCTGTTTGATCGGCCGCCCGCGGCGGGTTTCACAGAGATTACCGATCTGGCCGAAACTGCGATTCCCTGGGTGGCGGCCGGGTTGCCGGCAGAGCTGCTGGGGAATCGCCCCGATTTGCGGGCTGCTGAATTGCGTTTGCGTAAGCTGCATCAGCAGTTCGAGGCCAGCAAAGCCGATTACTATCCGCAGCTGACTTTGACCGGATCTCTGGGCAGCAGCAGCGATGAACTCCGCCAGGTCCTGCAGAATCCGTTGGTGAGTCTGGGAACCGGGTTGGTTTTGCCCTTTGTGAACTGGAATCGGACCACTTTGAATGTCCAAGCAGCCGAGGCTGATCTTGAAAGTGCGGTGATCGATTTCAGACAGACGCTGTATGCCGCGCTGGCTGAAGTCGAAGATGCTCTGGTTGCCCGTGAGCAGGATCTGGCAAACGCCGGGCTGCTGGAGCAGAACCTGGCCCTGGCTGTTAAGGCGGAACAATTGAGCCGCCGCCGTTACCGTGCCGGCGCGACCGACCTGGAACAATGGCTCGACAAGCAGGAGGCGTTGCGCAGTGCCCATCTGGCGCTGAATAAAAACCGTATGGAACAGTTGGAAGATCGGATGACCCTGTATCTGGCCCTTGGGGGAGGCCAGAGATCCGCTTCCGGTTTCAACCCGGACCTGGCAGTACAAGAGTAAGAGTAATTAACTTTCGGAAGAACGGTGCCTGGAGAGCAACTTCCAGGAGGATCTGAGTCCAAAACAGGAAGCGGGCTGTGCGTTTCTTGCGCCGCTAAGGCGAAACAGCGCGGCCCGGCAACCGTCCTTGAACATCGTTTGCGGGAGAATTTTCAACCGGTTGTTAGCTTTTAGCTCCTAAATATCGAGGTGAATAAATGTATCAATCCAATCAAGCAAGTTCTGCCCAGGCCGCTGCCGATTTGGTGGATAGCTCCCCAATGTCCATAACCGCCGGTAAAAAACTATTCCTGTTCAGTGACAACAAAGAGCATTCCCCTTTTCACGAGATGCTGACCAGCGAAGGCTTCAGGATTCATGAATTTCAGCAGAAGCAACTTTCCGTGGAATGTTTTGCTGTCGGCCAGCCGGACCTGATGCTTATTGATTACGTGACCCCATCTATGGAGTTGATCAGTCGCTGTCGCAACCTTCGCTTCTCTTATGCAGGTCCGATTCTGGTTTTAGCGGAACAAGCCGATGAGATGCTGCAGATCCTCGGGCTGGAAATGGGCGCTGATGATTTTCTGCTCAAGCCGATGAGCCCTTCGCTGCTGCTGGCTAAAATCCGGGCGACGCTACGCCGGGTCCAGGAGTTGCAGCAGAACAACCGCAAAATCATTCAACTGGGGCAGTTGGTCATCGATGCCGGGCGTCGGGAAGTCCGCTCCCATGGCAGCACTGTCGAACTGACAACCCGTGAATTCGATGTTCTGTGGTGCCTGGCGGAAAATTCGCGCAAGGTGCTCAGTCGGGATGATATCCATAAATATCTGTACAATTCGGAATATAATGGTTTTGATCGCTCCATCGACATCTACATTTCACGGATTCGCAGTAAGATCGGCGATGATCCTTTGCATCCGCGCTATCTGAAAACAATACGCGGGGCGGGCTATCTACTGACCGGGGATGGCCACCAATAAGCACCGGGTCGTTTTTTATACGACGGAGCCGCGTTTTCTTACCACCTGTAGTCACCGCTAATTACTCACAGACAAAACCTGGCTGACTTGTTTCGGGACTCAAAGGCGAGCCCGAAGGTCAGCCCGGCCGACTGTTTTTTTATCTGTGTGCCTTTCCAGGGGACGCTCTGATCCCCCCCGATCACTGTTGCTCGGACAAAGAAATAACAACCTGCCTTTGGGCATTGGCGTTGATTCCTGCCACGCGTCACATTCCTTGTATTTCTCTCTGGTGATGTCTTTTACCTTCCAACTTAAATGAGGCCTGAAGATTGTATCTAGATTATTGTTCAAATGTAACAAATAGTAACTAAATATATAATTTCATAACGAAAATACAACTGAAACAAAACATAGAAAGGTTTCCGGAAAGTCGAAAAGACTCCTAGCTAAAGAACGATTTTCACCGAACTTAAGCACCTGAGATTGCTTCTTTCAATGGGTGATTTCTGATCGGTCTTCAAGGAGAAAGATATGGATGTTAACAGCGCTACCGATACGGCCGCGGCAACAACGTCTTTTTTGACCAGTTCCCAGAATTCCCTCGGGCAAGATGATTTTTTAACCCTGCTGGTGGCTCAGTTGCAGCACCAGGATCCCCTTGATCCGCAGGAAAACTCGGAATTCATTGCCCAAATGGCGCAGTTCAGCAGCCTGGAACAACAGGTCAATACCAACGACAAGCTGGACGCCCTGGTTTCGGCCCAGAGCAATGTAGAGCAAATGTCGGCTTTTTCATTATTGGGGCAGAAAGTGATCGTCGCCTCAGGTGACTTCTATATGCAGGGTGATTCAGTTGACCTCGGTTTCAGTCTTGACGGGGATGCGCAGGATGTCTCGCTGGATGTCCTTGATGAGGACGGCAATGTGGTGACCAGCTTTGCCATGAATGATCTGCAACAAGGCTACAATTTTGTCAACTGGGACGGTACGGATAGCTCCGGCAAGCAACTGCCGGAAGGGCTGTACTCGATCAAAGTTAACGGCACCGATAGCGCAGGAGAGGATCTCTCGGTACAGCCGCTGGTGAAGGTAGCGGTCAATGAAGTTGGGATCGATTCTTCAGGCAGTATTCTGGTGACCGATGCCGGCAACATCCCGTTCAGCGGAATTTCTTCCGTCATCAATCAATAGTCAGGAAAGAGGCGCTCATGATTGCTCAATGTCTAAGTTTTTCACGTCATGCCAAACAACGCCTGGAACAGCGGCAGCTGGTTCTCTCCCCACCGGAGATTGCCAGGCTTGAACGGGCGGTTGAAAACCTGGCTGGAAAAGGGGGCAAGTTGTCGCTGGTCCTGCTTGGTCAACTGGCCATGGTTATCAGTATCGCCAACGCTAAGGTCATCACTGTCGTCGGCCAGGAACAGCTGAAGCAGAATGTCTTCACCAACATTGACAGTGCTGTTATCGCCTGATGCAGCAGCGAAAATAATTTCAAGGAGGAACTCATGGGGCTTTCCAGCACATTATATACGGGGATCAGCGGTCTGAAGGCTAACTCAGAGGCGATGAGTGTGACCGGCAACAATATTTCCAACAGTAATACGATCGGTTTTAAATCCAGCTCAACATTGTTTTCCGACGTCTTGTCGGCCAGTATCTCCAGTGCCGGGGGCTCCTCCCAGGTCGGCCGCGGGGTGCAGATCTCCAAGGTGGCCAATCTGTTCAGCCAGGGGTCCTTTTCCAGCACTTCAAGCAATACCGACCTAGCTATCGACGGCGATGGGTTCTTTATGGTCAGGGCGTCTGATTCGCCGGTGAACTATTACACCCGTAACGGTGCGTTCGATTTCAGCGATGACGGTTATCTGGTCAATGCCGAAGGCTATCGGGTCCAGGGGAAAGCATACGAAGACGGTGTTCTTAGCGGGGGTGATCCGACGGATATCAAAGTCGATTTCAATAGCCAGATCGCCGCTCACCAGACCACTCAACTGACGCTGACAACCAACCTGGATTCCGGCTCTGACATTATTACCGCTTTTGATATCACCGACCCGGAGGGGACGTCGAGCTATTCGACCCAGACTGAGTTGTTCGATTCCCTGGGCGACAGCCATCCGGTGACCACTTATTTCACCAAAACCGCGGACAATACCTGGGAGTGGCATATGGTCATCGACAGTGATGAACTCGATCCATCGGTTGCCGCGACCACGGATCTGACCGAAATCGGCACCGGCACCCTGACCTTTGACGGTTCCGGGAACCTGCTGACCGGAGGGACGGGGACGACCACGGCCGGGGCTATTGTCTGGACCAACGGTGCCAGTTCCGGGCAACAGGTGGAAATGACCTTTGCGACGACCCAACGGAACAATTCATCGCGAATTATTTCCCAGACCCAGGACGGCTATGCTCCCGGTGAAGTTGTGGAGGTATCCATCGATGACGAAGGGACGGTCATTGCCAGCTATTCCAACGGCGAAAAAATCAATATTTCCAAGCTGACCCTGGCCACCTTTAATAACCCTTCCGGATTGGCGAAGGAAGGCGGCAGCCTGTATGCCCAGACCGCATCCTCTGGCGACCCCAGTGTCGGTGTCTCGGGAGCTTCACAGGGCTACATCTACACCAGCAGCCTGGAATTGTCCAACGTTGACCTGGCCCAGGAGTTTGTCGATCTGATCACCATCCAGAACGGCTATTCCGCATCGTCCAAAGTTATTACAACCACCGATGAAATGCTGCAGGAATTGATCAATCTTAAACGGTAACGACAAAACGGGCTGAATGGAAATCGCTATGGCACACACTGAATATCAGGAAAAATTAGCACTTCTGGAGCAATTGATTAAGCGGGAGAGGTCTTTTGCCATCAAGCTGCAGGTTGTGGAACTCAAAGAGCTGCAGGAAGAAAAAGCCCAACTCCTCGCTGATTTGAAAGCCTTGGACGGACCCTGCCCCGAGGACCTTAAGGAGTTTGCCGATTACTTGCGGCGGCAGAATCGCCGGAATGCCCGTCTGCTGGCTTCAACCCTGACCTTTCTGCGGCAGACCATGAACAGCTGCCGGCGTGAGATCTCTACCGTGCTTTACGGTCGGCATGGCAACCGGATTGAATCCCGGGCCATGGGGCTGCTGCACACCGGGAGGATATGACATGAGTCTCATCGCGTCCTTAAACACTGGCGCCGGCGGTCTGGCGGTTAACCAGAAGGGGATCGAGGTTACCGGCAATAATGTCGCCAATATCAACACCGAAGGCTATTCAAGGCAGAGCCTGGTGGTTTCTTCCTCGCCGACCCTGGAATTTCAAGGGCAGATGATTGGCACCGGTGCGGTGGCCAGTTCCGTCAGCCGCGCCACCAACAATTTTCTGGCCAAGCAGTTGACGGATAAAAAATCTGGCTATGGCGAAGAAAATTCCAAAGGGATCATTCTTGCCGAAGTTGAACAGATTGTCGGCATCAGCACGAGCGATTTTTCGACTGATCTGGACGAGTTTTTTGATTCCTGGCAGGAGCTCAGTGATAACCCTTCAGCAACATTGGAGCGGCAGCAGGTCATGCAAAAGGGAGCGGAAGTTGCTGACAGTCTGCAGTCGATGGTGAGTGACCTGAATGCGGTGAGCGAAAGTATCAATGATGATATCAGCGGGAAAGTCACCTCCCTGAATCAACAGCTGAACAAGGTTGCTGATCTGAATGTTCAGATTCTGGCCTCTGAATCGACCGGCATCTCTGCCAACGGGCTGCGTGATCAACGCGATATGTTACTGCAGGACATCTCTGAGACGGCCGGTGTCACCTATTATGAAGAAGCAAACGGGATGGTGTCGATTCAGTTGCAGAATGGACAACCGCTGGTGACGGCGGACCAAGTCAGCAATGTCGCTGCCGAGTGGACCAACGGCACTCTGCAGGTTTCTGTGGACGGTGGTGTTTCAACAAGTATCCTGGATGCTGACGATTTTGGTGGGGAACTGGGTGGCATGTTGGAGATGCGTGACGAATATATCCCGGATCTCATCGAGAAACTCGATATCCTTGCTTATAACATTGCCACTTCCGTTAATGCGGTCCATACCGGTGGCGTTGATCTGGATGGTAATGCCGGGGTTGATTTCTTCTCTTTCTCCGCTGGCGGCAGCGATCCCTGGACCGGTGCGGCCTCCTCAATCGCTATGGCTTTGACCGATACTGCGCAGGTGGCGGCAGGGACAACCGCGGCCCCTGATAATCAGCCCGGCGACAATGAGAACACCCTCAATATGGTTGCCTTGCAGGATCAGGCTGTGATCAACGGTAACAATACCTTAAACGATTACTATGCCGTGATTGCTTCCGATGTCGGACTGACTGTCAGTCAAAACGAAGCCATGTCCGATAGTATTGGGGACTCTCTGGATCAGATTCAAAATATGCGCGATTCTGTGGCCGGGGTTTCCACCGACGAAGAAATGCTCATGCTGATTCAGTACCAATCCGGTTACGAAGCGGCAGCGAGATATCTGACCACGGTCGACGAAATGCTCGACACGCTGATGTCAATGTGAGGTTTTATTATGAAGGTTTCGCAAATGTCACTCTACCGAACAGTGCAATATAATCTGGAGAAAAGTAGCAAGAATATGAATGAACTTTATCTGCAAGGCTCGACAGGAAAAAAAGTGATTGATGCTTCGGATGATCCGTCCGCCATCGGGTCCATTTTCAGTTCACGGACCGAGATTGCCACCTCGGACCGTTATCTTGAAACGATCGCCGATACCCAGGATAGTATTGATATTGTCGACGGTTATCTTAACAGCGCGGAAGATATTATGGTGCGGATCAAGGAAATTGCTGTCACCGCAGTGAACGGCGCCCTGTCAGACACGGACCTGGAAACCTATGCCGACGAAATGGGGATTCTCCAGTCCTCACTGCTTGATATTGCCAACGCCAAAGTTGACGGCAAGTATATTTTTTCCGGCTATGCCGAAACCACACCGGCGTTTTCCGGAACCCCGCCCACCTATACCGGGACCAGCGATCATAAAATGGTGGAAGTAAGCCGTGGGCAGACCGTGCAGACCAATCTGACCGGAGATGAAGTGTTCAGCTCACCGCTGGACTGTTTCGCCATGATGTCCGACCTGGAGGCGAATTTACGTAGCGGTGACACCGATGCCATCACCAATTCCCTGGATGACCTGGAATCAGCAGCGGACCAGATCCGTTCCAAGCGTAGTGAGATGGGGAACATCAACGAGCGCCTCGAGGATACCACTGCGTTGCTGCAGAATGTTCAGTTGCAGATGAACGGACGATTATCAGGGTATGAGGATGCCGACCTGATCGAGGTCATGACCGGCGTGACCCAAGCAGAACAGGCCTATCAGGCCGCTTTGTCGGTCAGCGCCCGGTTGGCAACATTGTCGATTCTGGATTATCTGTAACGCGAATTCCGCGCGGTCATCACAGCGACTCCCAGAATTCAGCAGCTTCCTTCCAACGGAAGGCTTCGTCGATATCCTGGGGGACCCCTTTCCCGGTTGAGTACATCATGCCCAGGCAATATTGGGCCTTGGTATGACCCTGGTCGGCGGCCAGGGTCAGCCACCTTTTACCTTCCATTGCATCGGTCTGCACCCCTTTACCGTTCAGGTACATGATCCCGAGGTTGTATTGGGCATCCGGGTTGCCACTGTTGGCTGCTTCCAGCCACCAATGATAGGCCAGTTGCAGGTCTTGCTGGATACCGTTGCCTTTGGCATAGTGCTGCCCCAGCAGCACCTTGGCGCGCTGATGTCCCCGCGTGGCGGCCTGTTTCAGCAGGGTGACGGCAGTCAGCGGGTCACGGACCTCTTCGCTGCCTGAACTGTGCAGCTTGCCAAGATTGTAGATAGCGTCGAGAAAGTTCTGTTCGGCTGCTTTGCGCAACCATTTGCTGGCCTCGGTATAGCTCTGCAGGACACCGGTCCCGCGGGCATACATCATCCCCAGGTGATACTGGGCGGTCGGTAGCCCCTGTTCCGCAGCCTGGCGCAGCCATTGGCGGGCTTTTGAATAGTTTTTTTTCACCCCTTTGCCGACCAGGTACATGTGGCCGAGGGTAAACTGAACCTTGGGATTGCCCTGCTCGGCGGCCATGGCCCACCAGCGTTTCGCTTCAATGAAGTCCTTGGGCACCCCATGCCCTTTGGCATACATCAGGCCGAGGTTATATTGGGCATCGGAAAAATTCTGCTCAGCGGCTTTTCTGAACCAGTGGAGGGCCTGATCGTAATTAGCCGGCACGCCGCGACCTTTGATGTAGGCCTGGCCGAGCGTGTTCTGCGCGCGGGCATAACCCAACTCCGCAGCCGCCTGGTAATATTTGGCTGCTTCAGCAGGATTAGCCGTCGTGCCCTGCCCGTTATCATACATACGTCCCAACATGAAAATCGCTTTGGGATATTTATGCTGGGCGGCCAGGCGGAACCACTTCATGGCTTCAACAAATGATTTCTCCACACCTTTGCCCCGGAAATAATTCATTCCCAGTCGATAATGGGTCTGGGCCATATCTGTCATCGAACACCTCAACTAACTGAAAATTAACTTGATTAATCATCTATCTTACATGAGAACTCAGTTGTTTGGGCAGGAAAATATTGAAGAGGCAAATATTGACAAATTGTTATTAAAGTGATCAAATAATAAAAATATTATAACTCTGACCAGCGAGGCACGCCCATGAGCGAATATCAGAAGCAGGAGATCCTGCTTGAAAGCGGTACCAACGAGATGGAAATTATTGAATTCTATCTTGGTCATCAATCTTTCGGGATCAATGTCCATAAATTAAAAGAAATAATCCCCTTTGATGAAAAAGCCTTGACCGTGGTACCCGGCAGTTCCCCCGGCATGCTGGGAACTCTGCTTTTGCGTGGCAACACCATTCCGCTGATCGACCTGAAAAGCCACCTTGCCAAAAAGCATTCCAGCGAGGATGAAGATGTGCGCCCGGTGGTGCTGGTCTGTGAATTCAATGATCGGGTCAACGGCTTCAAAGTCGATGGAGTGAATCAGATTCACCGGGTTTCCTGGGGCAATGTTCAGCCCATGGCGACCTTTATCGATCAGTATCGGCCGCGCTTTACCGGCAGTATCAATATCGAAAAACGTGAAATTCTTATTGTCGATCTGGAACATATTGTGGCGGAATTCGATCCGGATTCCGGCCTTGATTACGAAACCGAGGTCTTGGGCACCAGCGATGGCACCATGACCCTGCCAGAAATGCGCCGCCAGAAAAAACTGATGTTGGCGGAAGATTCTTCGCTGATCAGAGCCGGGATTGAAAGGGTTCTGAAAAAAGCAGGATATGAAAACATCAAAATTTATGTTGATGGGCAGGACTGCTATGACCATATCATGCAGATCCGGGAACATGTCTCAGCTGAAGATACGCTGGACAATCATTTGCATCTGTTGATATCGGACATTGAAATGCCCAAGATGGACGGACTGACTCTTTGTAAAAAGGTCAAGGACGATCCTCTCTTGCGCGGCACCAAGGTGGTCATGTTTTCATCGCTGATCAATGAGCAGATGGCACGCAAGTGTGACCAGGTCGGTGCTGACGGCTACGCCACCAAACCGCAGATCCCCTACCTGGTGGAGATGATGGATCGGATGCTCGGAATCACCGCAGCCCATTGAAGACAGCCTGTGGATAAAGTTGTTGATTTGTGTGGAAAAGCCGACTGAATGGTCGGCTTTTCCTTTTGAAATCGAGCAGGTTAGTTATTCTTATGTGACTGCTGGCAGCAAATTGTCAGCATGCCCGCCATCTTCCTGTATAATGTTTTCCTGATATCTTATCCACATTGCTTAAGGGGGTAACAGTGATTTCAACAGACTTCTTAATGACCGCGCTGATTGTTGTGCTGATCCCGGGAACCGGGGTCATATTTACGGTTTCAAATGGGCTATTGTTCGGGCGAAAGGCCAGCCTGGTGGCGGCTCTCGGCTGCACCGCTGGGATTATTCCGCATTTGTTGGCCAGTAGCCTGGGTCTGGCCGCCCTGCTTCATGCCAGTGCCGTGCTCTTTCAGGCCGTCAAATTTGCCGGAGTGCTGTACCTGTTTTATCTGGCCTGGACGCTGTGGCACGACACCGGGACCTTTCAGCTGCCGGGGAAAGCCGATCATCTTGCGGGCCGCGGCCTTTTTGTCAAAGCGGTGTTGATCAATATTCTCAATCCGAAGTTGTCGATTTTCTTTCTGGCGTTCCTGCCGCAGTTTATAACCCCCGGTCACTATTCGGCCCTGATGCAGATGATGGCCCTCAGCGGTCTGTTCATGCTTATGACTCTGCTGGTGTTTGTCGGCTACGGGTTGCTGGCTGACAGGTTCAGAGTGCATGTCGTCGAATCGAACCGGGTTCAGCGCTGGCTCAAGAAAGGATTTGCCGGGATCTTCTTGCTCCTCGGTATTGATCTGGCTTTGGCGGATCGGTAATTGGCCAACAGCTAATCGGGAATGTCCGGCTCCACCAGTTTGGCAAGAAATGCCAGGGATTCCTGCCAGCCAAGATAGCAGGCGTCGGCAGGTACAGGGTCGGGAACACCTTCCTGGATAATGTTGAGTTCCGTGCCGACGGCACCTTTTTTCAGCGAGACGGTCACGAACATCTGTCCGGAAAGATGCGGATCGTCAAAATCATCGCTGTAGCGGATCAATTCATAGGGGACCAGCTCAAGGTATTGTCCGCCGAATGAATGAACCCGACCGGTGGAAAAATTGGTGAAGGACATTTTGAAGGTTCCGCCAATCTTAACGTCCATGTGATGGACCTTGCCGGTAAAGCCGTTGGGCGGAACCCACCTGGCCACGGCATCGGCATCAAGAAAGGCTTTGTATATTTTTTCTGGGGTCGAGCGAAATACGCGATGCAAGCGGATTGTGTTCGGCATGTATCAGCACCTTTCTGCCTATAACGGGGTTGTTCAGATCAGCATCTCTTTTCTTCCGTTCTCAAATCAAGGCCTGGAAAGAGAAAAATCAGCTAGTTTTCATCCGGAAACGGCCCTTTTCCGCTGTGGCGGTGTCAATCTGCGGGTTTCTTGTGCGGCGTAAAGTCCTACGACTCAGCGCAACCTCTTGATTTCCTTGCCACAACGAGAAATTGCTCGTTTCCAATCTGAAAACTTAGCCATTGCCCTTCGGAGTTTTCGGATGGCAACCAGCTTGCTTCCTTATCTTTGTCACTGTGGATTTATATCTATCCGTAACCGAATTGACAGGGAGATTTCTTGAGCTGAAAGGATCGATTCATGGACGAAAAGTCCCCTGGCCGGGAGTCATCGCGATTCTCCAGCCAGGGGATGACGGTCAACCTGCCTGCTTTGGTCAAGTCAATCCTTCCGTTCCGGTTCCTTGGGGCCATATTCAGCTGAAAGTTCGAGCTCAGGCCCCATAACGCTGCGCGACAGCGGCCCAATTGATGACATTAAAAAAGGCATCGACGTAATCGGGCCGCCGGTTCTGGTACTTCAGATAATAGGCGTGTTCCCAGACGTCGAGGCCGAGCAACGGTTTATTGCCGGTCATCAACGGGCTGTCCTGATTGGGTGTACTCTCGACCACCAGTTTCCCGGCCGGATTCAGGCTTAACCAAGCCCAGCCGCTGCCAAAGCGGCCGAGGGCGGCCTGGGAAAAATCCTCCTTGAACTTGCCAAACCCACCCAGCTCTTTGTCAATGGCTGCGGCCAGCGCACCGCCGGGCTCACCGCCACCCTGCGGGCTCATCAGGGTCCAGAACAGGCTGTGGTTGGCATGGCCTCCGCCGTTGTTACGCACGGCGGTGCGGACTCCTTCCGGGACCTCGTTCAGCCGTTGCATGAGGGTGTCGACCGGTAATTCTGCCAACGGTGAGCCTTTGAGGGCGTCATTCAGTTTATTGATATAAGCCTGATGGTGTTTGGTATGGTGGATTTCCATAGTACGAGCATCAATGTGCGGTTCGAGAGCGTCGTAACTGTAAGGAAGATCGGGTAATGTGTAGGACATAAAATAACTCCTTGGGTTGTTATCATGAGTTGCATTTGATGTCATGGCTTGAGGTTTTACGACCCAGTCACATCGTGCAACCCGGTGTTCGTGGTAAAAAACTGCTTCGACACTGGCAGCCGAGTGTTCTGCTGTGTTGAATTCTCGGCACAAGAGAATAATATCTTACCATATTGGTCATGTTTTTTGGGGGAGAGGGTCAATTTCCTGCTGATTTTTATCTCGATTGGAACGGTGAATGGTATGAAAAGGGGACAGCTTCTGGGCAAATGGATTCCTCAGTGCCGGGTAACCGCTGCTGGTTGCCCGGCACTGAGGCTCAGTGGCTAAGTGAGCAAGGTGTAAGGCCGTTGTTGCTCGACTTCCGGTTGTGGCTGATGCAGGATAAAATGGTGCAGCATCCCTTTTAACTGCTGTGACTGCTCGGCCAATTCTTCCGCGGCAGCAGCGCTTTCTTCCGCGCTGGCAGTATTCGCCTGGGTGACCTGATCAATTTGGGTCAGGCCCACGGTAATCTGACCAATGCCTTGAGACTGTTCATTGGATGCGATTGATATTTCCTTGAGAATTTCCGCCACTTCAGTTGTTCGTTCCGTAATGTGTTGCAAGCTGGCTTCGGTTTCCCTGGCTATCAGGACTCCCTGCTCAGCCAGTTGTACCGATCCTGCAATAAGATCCGTTGTTTCCTCGGCTGCCTTGGCACTTCTTGCCGCCAGGTTCCGGACTTCTTCGGCCACAACGGCAAATCCTTTACCATGCTGCCCGGCTCTGGCCGCCTCAACGGCAGCGTTGAGGGCGAGAAGATTGGTCTGGAATGCGATCTCGTCGATGACTTTAATAATTTTTCCGATATCCTGACTGGATTGATTGATTTTATCCATTGAAAGGGCCATTTCAGCCATTTTTTCATTTCCCGATTGTGCCGCGTGTTGGGCGTCGGAAGACAAACGATTCGCCGTGCCGGAGTGCTCGGCATTAATCCGAATCTGCTCCGCTATCTCATTCATCGAGGCCGTGACTTCTTCCATGGAACTGGCAGACTCGGTTGCTCCTTGAGACAGGGCCTGGCTGGCGTCAGAGACCTGACCAGCGCCGGCCGCGATCTGATCCCCGGCAGCCTGGATGTGCTCGATCATTTGTTGCAGCGAGTGCAGCATGTTGTTAAGGGCATTTCCCAGTTGATCTTTTTCCGAAGCCGGTTCGATTTTACTCGTTAAGTCCCCTTTGCCTATTTTTTCAGCCGTTTGGGCCAACTGACTGAGGCGTTCGGTCATGGCGTCCAGGGTTCCGGCCAGGACACCGATTTCATCCTTCTGCTCCAGATTAAGGCGTTGATCAAACTCACCCTGGAGGATAAATTTCGCAAGACGGACTCCCTGATGAATCGGTTTGGTCAGGGAGCGGGTTATGAAAAATCCCATGGCTATGGCAATGACCAAGGCCAGAAACAGGGTCACTGCTACAGCTAAGACAACATGCCGGTACAGATCGAGAGCCTCGGCCTTTGTTTCCTCAATGATCTGTTCGTTTAAATCCTGAAGTTTGTCCATGTTCTGGCGCAGGGTTTCGAACGCTTCTTTTGCACTCCCTCGACTCAGTTTGATCGCCGCTGTCAGGCCATCCTCTGTCCCGGCCTCCCGTTGAGAAATAATCTGCTGGGAAAATTGGTCCCAGACGGCCCAGTCCCTATTGAATTTTTCTGCTAAAGCACGCCCGGCAGAAGACGAAAATAGCTTGGCTGCAGTCTGGAATCGTTGACTTGCCTGGTCTTTGTTTTCAAAAAAGTCTTCTTTGAGCTTGTTCAGCGTGGTTTGGTCCAGATTGTTGAGAAGCATGGATCTTTCTGCGACTAATGCCTGTTGCAAGTCGCGGTCGGAAGATGCGAGATTGTTGGTGACCACGATTCGTCTATGAAGAGTGTCCTCCAGCAAGGCGTCCAATGTTTTAAGGCCGTGATAGCCGGTTCCGGCAACAATAGCCAGCAACAGAATCATGACCGAAAAGCTGATCAACAATTTTATTCCAATTCGTAGATTTTTGAAGCATTGCATGTGAACTCTCCTTTTTTCGTCTTCTGATTTTTAATGGATGCCCCCCTTCCTTAGCTGTGCGTTTTCTGTCAAACCCGCGATAAATGTTCAGCGGCGCCCTTTACAAGAGCGCGAAATTCTTAAAATGCATGCTTATAGGGCATTGAAGGCCGCTGTTACGGCTTTGATCGTTCTACCCAAATTTCATTTTTGAGCGACCTTTGCTGGAACGATTTGGAAAAGAGAGATTTGAATGTATTAATGGCTTCGTTAGGATATTTTAAATATGAAAAAATTCAAGACGCTATCTCCTGAAAGAGGCTCAGGGTTTTCCTGATAAGGGGTAGGGGGATAGCTTACTGAAAAGGGTATTCAGTTGAAGGAACGGACACTTTGCTTACGGCTGAATCAAATTGCGTCGAATTGCATAGCGGGTCAAATCGGCCAGGTTTCCAAGATTAAGCTTCAGCATCAGGTTTCTACGATGAGATTCAACGGTCTTAGGGCTGATACACAAGTCCGTAGCAATTGTTTTGATATTAAAACCAAGGGCAAGCAGCCGCAGGACTTGATTTTCCCGTTGTGAAAGAGATGGTTCTCCCGATTTATAATAGGTGCGGGTGAGGTTTGAGCTGAGCTGGGGTGACATGTATTCTTTTCCTTGAAGAACAGTTTGAATTGCAGCGAGTAAATCTTCGAAGGAGTCACTTTTTAAGATGAATGCATCAGCACCGGCATGAAACATCTCGCTGACGAGATAGAAATCTGAAGCGGCTGACAGGGCGATTACTTTGGCTGCAGGACATTCTTTTTTTATTTTTGAAGTTGCGTCGATACCGTTCAGCAACGGCATGTTAATATCCATAATGATGATCTCCCAAAGTTGCTCTTTGATTTTTTCAACAGCATCAAGCCCATTATGTGAAAAGTGAATAAGAAAATCAGAAAATTCACTGAGCAGGGATTTGATCCCTTGGCAAATGATCTTATGGTCGTCAACAATGAGTATTTTTTTCATGTTACCGTTCTAGTGAGAGAGAAGGTAGAATCGTTATGTATATTAATATTTTCCGGGAGATGGTTTTATAGATTGGTTATGTTTTTTCTTTTAGAAAAAATCTATTAACTTTCCTATGTATAGTTTCCATAACGAATTCTATTTTTAGAAATAGAAGTAATTTAAAAAATAAAATGTTATGATTGTTTACTAAATGCCTGATAAATTATCTTCATTTTCAATGTCTATAAGAATATGACTAGATTTCTTTATACATCATAAGATATTGGGATGATACTGGGTAAATATAAAAAATATTTTAGTTAATTTTTGTTATTGAGATGAAATTAAGATGAGAGAGGATTTGTTTTCTTTCAGAAAAAGAAGAAGGGGATTTTTTAATTGTTTGGCTTTTTTGAGTGAAAAGATTGATATTGATGCCTTCCCAGAAAATCACTCTGTCACGATCTCCACATCGGCTGATTTTAAAGTGAAAAGTCAGCTCCGATTTATGTTTAAATCAGTAGAGGACGGGATGTCGCGGCAGGCCTGATCAAAAGCTCGGCCAGCTTTTTCAACCCCATGGCAACCCGCTCCCGGTCTGCTTCATGGCTGAGACTGATGCGCACAGCCTGCGGTTGCAGGCGTTGAGCAACGCAAAATGCAGTCCCTGGCGTCAGGAGAACCCCTGTTCTGGCCGCTTCGCTACAGAAAAGGTCTGCTTGCCAGTGTTCAGGAAGTTGCAGCCAGACATGGAAGCCATGACTGTCTGCCTGCAGCTTGAAGCCGCCCAAGAGTTTCTGCGCCAAAGCCTGCCTCACATTGGCTTCAGATCTTTGGGCTTGGGTCAATAAATCGGCCGTTCCATCGCTGATCCAACGTGCTGCAATCTCTGCCATCAGTGGCGGAGGCATCCAGCAGCTGAGAGTTACGGCGCGGCGTATAGCGGTTGCCAGAGCTGCTGGCGCACGCAAAAATGCCACTCGCAAACCGGGCGAGAGGCACTTCGAACAACTGCTGATATAGATGGTTCTTTCCGGAGCCAAAAGGGCCAGTGGGGGAGGGCTTTGAAGCCGCAACGGGCCGTAGACGTCATCCTCGATCAGCAGCAGTTGGTGTTTCCTGGCCACCTCAATCAGGGCGTTTCGCCGCCCTTCACTCATCGTCACGGTCGTCGGCGTCTGGATGGTTGGCATCAGGTAGAGAACCCTGGCGGCGCGCCTGTCGCAAGCCTCTTCCAGAGCTTCGGGCAAAAGGCCGTCCCTGTCCATGGCGACACTGTGCAGTTTCAATCCCAGGTGCTCGGCCATATTGAAAACCGGCGCATAGCTGAGTTCTTCTGTTAGCAAGACGTTGCCCGGTTCGGTGAGTGCCATCAATGTGGCCAAAATGCCATGCTGAGCGCCACAGGTCAGGACGATCTCGTTGGGAGCCGCATTCACTTCCATTTGTCGCAGCCATTGGGCCCCAGCTGCAAGATGATGGGCATACTCGTGATTGGTCTGATAGTCAAGAAAGGCCTGCAATCCAGGTTGCCCGCTCAGTTCTGCGAGGGTCTGCGAGAGGAACTTTGCAGCCGTTCCGGGAAAAGGCAGGTTATGGCAAAAATCAACCGGTCCTTCGTTTGTCCGGTGAAGGTTGGCCGACAGTTCCCGGTTGGAACGGTCTTGTGGCATTCGAACAAAAGTTCCCCGACCAATTTCTCCCTGTAACAAACCTCGTGATACGCACTCTGCATAGGCCCGGTTGGTGGTGTTTGGTGATATGCCAAGAGCATAGGCTAATCGTCGATGTGGCGGTAAGCGGGTTCCAGGGGCTAATGTCCCGGATTTGATCTCATCGGTGATTGCTTCAACGAGCTGGCTATATTTTGGGCCTTTGCGCCCGCCCAGATCAGGTATCCAAATTGCCATGAGTGCAATACGTTTCTTGTCTGAATTTAAAGTGAGGTGCAATGATCCTATTGCTATGAAGCAATAGGATCAATTGTTATTTTTAGGAGTGACTCTATGGCTCGTCCGGCACCGCGAATCGGAATTGCGTTATCCTTTCTCTGCCTACTCATCCTTGGGGTGATGCCAATCATCACCAATAGTCGGCCTCAGGGCAGCTCCGCCCTGGGATTTGCCTGGATATTGTCCCTGTGGCAGCTGATATTTGCCCTCCCTCTCTTTGTCCGCGAGCTAACCTCCAGCCATAAAGGTCTTTTTGGCGCCCATTTTCCCCGGCGCGTACTGGCTCGCATGTTTATTGTGAACCTGTTGACCGGGTTGATGTTTGGTCTGGCTACCTGGTTCTATGTCCTGGCTATGGAACAGGCCGGTGCGGTCAGTGCTGCGATCGCTATCCAAGCTTACCCGCTGTTCGCTATGTTGGTGGAAATGATTTTGCTGCGGCGGATGAAGGGGCGCTGGGAACTGGCCAGTACAGGGATTCTGCTGGTGACCCTGTATTACCTTGGAACGGCCGGAAGCTGGCGTATCGACGGCTTCTCACTCTGGTTTCTGGTCGCTCTTTGCGTTCCTCTGCTCTGGGGGGTTGCTCATGTCCTGATTCGGGAGGAACTGACCAACACCCCTATTACACCAGCTCAGGTGACCTTCTTTAGAGTTTTGTTGTCGGCTCTGTTTCTGGGTGTTCTGTATGGACTGAGCGGAGCTGAAGATTGGGCTGTGCTGTGGCAGCGGGATCTCATGATGTTCGGTATGGTGATGGGCTTGTTTTATTATCTGGAACTGATCGTCTGGTTTCACGCGGTTCGCCATATTGACGTTTCGTTGGCCAGTTCGGTGACGACACCCTGGCCGGCTGTAACTATGATTCTGGCAGTGATTTTTCTGGATGAAACTGTTTCGTATTCTCAACTGGTTGCTTTTATTGTTGTTGCCCTGAGTATTTATCTGCTCCTGGCCGCCGCCGGGAAACGGTTGGCGGCCAGGGCGCGTCTGCCATAGTGCTGGAATTGAAAAGGACTAAGAACCCTCGCAGGCTGTGGAAAAACAGCCAGCTGCGGCCATGGACGGGCGATTAATATCTTGCAAGTCATTGATTTGTAAGGCGAAGAAAATTGCACTTCTCTCCACCAAGCTTGAAAAAGGCCAGGGATGGACTTTTTCGACAACCTGCTGATATGGCTGACAATTACAAGAGTAAACGCACTGCTCCTTGAAAACTGTGGTTAAATCTCTGTCACGAAAAAACGGGGCCGCTTTTTACGACGGTAGATCACGCTGATATTCGCGGGTTGGTTACCGCCTGTCTTGGCTACGTCGTGGAGCTGCCTCTCGCTAGAGCCGGGAGTTCGGCAAATGCCTGATCCCATAACAGGCCCGAGGATTCTCCGTTACCGGGGCCGCGCTTTTTCGCGACAGAAGCTGGTTCCGTTGTTCCTTGACTCCTTCGCTATGCCGGGCGTGGCACCGTTTGGGCGATGGCCCAGATAAATGCTGATAACTCACGGGCGATGGCCGCAATGACCACCTGACTGCGTTTCCCCTTGGCGGTCAGCAGTCGATAGCGGGAGCAGAGCCTCAATTGTGCTTTCCAGGCGATCTCCCAAACAGCCTGCGGTAGGTGCCTCTGCCGTTCAAGCAGCCGACGACTGACCCGAGCCGGAAGTCGATACGACCAAGCCGCTTCGACCAGCATGCGCCGGGCATGTCCGTTCCCGGTTTTGGTGATCCCGCCACGCTTGACCGTCTCGCCGCTGGAGTGTTCCGAGGGAACCAATCCCAGGTACGCCATGAGCTGTCGAGGATGATCAAAGCGGGTCAGGTCTCCCAATTCGGCAACCGTTGTTGTCGCAACAATCAGGGAGACGCCTCGCAGGGCCTGAATCGCCTCGACGACAGGATTCATGCGCCACGGCTCGGCAAGTTGGCGAATCTGTTCAGTCATGCGTTCAACTCGTTCTGTGCAGGAACGTATGGCATCAATATATTCCTGCAAGGTGATCTGCTGGGCCGGATGCGGCATCTTGATGCAAGAGATCCAGTTCCAGTGAGCCTTGCTCCAGGGTGTTTTCCCGCTGTAGCGGAACCCGCTGCGCAGGAGAAAGGCCCCCAGTTGTTGGCGCGCTTTGCGTTCAGCACTTTTGCTGTCGATGCGGGCTCTGCACAAGTCGCGCATCGCCTCATCTTCGAGACAAGGGACATAGACCGGAGTCAGTTCTCCAGCACGATGCAGCCGCGCCAGCATCTCAGCGTCGCGGCGATCATTCTTGATGCGGTCGCCGCTTTTTCGCGGAATCAGCGATGGGGCAACCACCTTGCAATCGTATCCTTGCTGTGTCAGATGCCGATAGATTTCATAGCCACAGGGTCCGGCCTCGTAAACAAAGGAGGGTCTGGTTCCCCGTGAGACCAGTTTACGGATCACCTTGTCCAGTGAGGCAAGATCTCCGTTAATGGTGCCGTAATAGCGGATCTCACTCTCGCGGCCAGCATCGGCTAACGCGACATCGATCGAGTTTTTATGAACATCGAAACCAACATAAGTGATAGACTTTGTCATGACCTGTCTCCTTGGTTATGGCTCTGTGCCGGTTGTTTCAACGACTCCAGCATAACCCATGTTTGCAAGGGGCAGGTCTTCTCTTTTTTAACTGTCAGCCATGATGGCTAGAGTGTCACCTGAATATCTGTAATGACGGCATTAGCGGTCTGGCGTGCTTTGGCGACGTTCTCCGCTCGTGCCAGCGCGACTCCAAGGCGGCGCTTCCCGGCGATTTCAGGCTTGCCGAACAGGCGCAGTTGGGTGTCTGGTCGGTTTAATGCGGCTTGCAGGTTGCCGTATTGCATTCGGGTGGAATGTCCTGAAGCCAGCAATACCGCTGAAGCTGATGGTCCGTTCTGCACGATATTAGGGATCGGCAGGCCGAGGATGGCGCGAACATGCAACGCGAATTCGGACAGATCCTGGGAGATCAGGGTGACTAACCCGGTATCGTGCGGTCGGGGGGAGACTTCACTGAAGATGACCGCATCTCCTTTGATAAACAGTTCCACTCCAAACAGCCCGCGTCCGCCCAGTTCGTCCGTGACCGCTTTGGCAATGCCCTGGGCACGCTCCAGGGCCAGGGGGCTCATGGCTTGCGGCTGCCAGGATTCCTGGTAATCACCGTCTTCCTGACGGTGACCGATGGGAGCACAAAAACTGGTGGTGATTTGCCCGGTGGCATCATTGTGGCGGATGGTCAGCAGGGTGATTTCAAAATCGAAATCGACAAATCCTTCCACGATAACCTTGCCTTTTCCGGCGCGGCCGCCTTCCTGGGCATAATCCCAGGCCGCTTCAATCGCTTCCCTGGTTTTGACCAGACTTTGCCCTTTACCCGAAGAGCTCATGATCGGTTTGACCAGGCAGGGCAGGCCGATTGCAGCGACTGCTGCGCGATATTCGTCCCGACTTGCGGCAAAGCGATAGTTGGAGGTCGGCAGGCCCAGGGTTTCTGCCGCCAGACGGCGGATTCCCTCGCGGTTCATGGTCAACTGAGTAGCCCGGGCGGTGGGGACCACGTTAAATCCTTCCTGCTCCAGTTCGGCCAGGGTGTCGGTGGCAATGGCTTCAATTTCCGGGACGATATAGTGTGGCTGTTCCTGCTCGATAACCGCTCGCAAGGCCGCTCCATCCAGCATCGAGATGACATGGGAACGGTCCGCAACCTGCATGGCCGGAGCATGTTCATAACGATCGACGGCGATCACCTCGCAGCCGAGGCGTTGCAGTTCAATGGCAACTTCCTTGCCGAGTTCGCCCGCACCGCAGAGCAGCACGCGGGTGGCTGTGGACGAGAAAGGGGTTCCTATTGTGGTCATAACATGATTCCTGTCTGATGATGTCCCGCAGCACGGGCGGGACGACCGGTATTTATCAGGTTTAAATTTCGGATTGAGAAACTACTGATGTCAGAATGGTAAGGTTTTAAACGATAGGCCGCAGGAATTCAATCCCTTGAGGAAGAAAATAAAGCCGTGCCAAACGGTCAGTGGCAAGCAACCGGAAAAGCGTTTCAGCCGGTCGGGAGACCGGCTTGATGGCTGGGCCGCCCTGGGTATGAAATATGACGGGTCGCCCGAGAGCAACCCCGAATCACTTAAACAGAACCGAGACAGGCCGCTGCATAAGAACGGATTTTTGCCAGGATGGCGGCAATACCGTTGGCCCGGTCCGTGGACAACACATCCGTGATCCCTGCCTTTTGTAACAGGTAGAAGTCGGCGGTAACGATTTCCTCCGGGCGGCGGCCGGAATAGACCGTGGCAATGATGGCCAGAATGCCGCGGACGATTAAGGTGTCACTGTCCCCTTGCAGCTCGATTTTGCCATCGCGGCAATGCATCTCCAGCCAGGCTTGGGACTGGCAGCCGGCGACCAGGTTGGCAGTCGATTTCTGTTTCTCGGTCAGCCTGGGCAGGGTGGTTGCCAACTCGGTCAGGTAGGCGAACTTGGTGAAACTGTCTTCCAACTCCTCAAAATCGGCAATAATCTTGTTCTGCAGGTCGTTAATGGTCATGGTTTGGATTCCTGGTGGCGCAGTAATGCGATCACTCGTGATAGTGAGTCAACCAGATTATCGATCTCTGCTCTGGTGTTGTAAAAGGCCGGTGAAACCCGAACCGCACCGCTTAAGCCGAGTTCTCCGAACAACGGTTGGGCGCAGTGCTGGCCGGAGCGTACGGCGATGCCGAGCTTATCCAGCAGCGTGGCAATGTCGTAAGGGTGGAGGCTGTTGACATTGAAACTGATCACCCCGGCCCGGTGCTGCGGCTGGCCAAGGATGTGCAGGTCCGCCATGGTGCTGAGCCGGGCGCAGCAGTAATCGGTCAAATCCTGTTCGGCACGCTGAACTGCGTCCCGGCCCAGGCTGTTCAGATACCGCAGGGCGGCGGCCAGGGCCACGGCTCCGGCACAGTTGGGCGTTCCGGCCTCAAAGGTATGGGGCAGGTCTTCGGCAACCGCCTGCTGCCGGTCGACTTTGGCCATCATACCGCCGCCGAAGCGGGTCGGCTGCAATTGCCGCAGCACATCTTCCTTGGCATACAACACCCCAATTCCGGCCGGTGCCAGAACTTTATGGCCGGAAAAACAGAAAAAGTCGCAATCCAGCTGCTGGACATCGATGATTTCATGGCGAATGCTTTGCGCGCCGTCGACCAGCACCGGGATGTCCCGCTGATGAGCCAGCTTGATGATGGTTTCAAGAGGGTTGACGGTGCCGAGGACATTGGATACCTGGGTCACGGCGACCAGACGGGTTTTGTCGCAGAGCAGTTCGGTAAAGCGGTCCAGGCACAGATCACCCTGGTCATCCAGCGGAATGACTTTGAGCCTGGCACCTTGTCTGCGACACAACATCTGCCAGGGAACCCAGTTGGAGTGATGCTCCATGGCGGAGACAATGATCTCATCGCCCGGCTTCAGGAACGCATCGCCAAAGGACGCGGCAACAAGGTTGATGGCGTCGGTTGTGCCCGAGCAAAGGACAATTTCGCATGGATTGCGCGCGTTGATAAAGGCTCCGATCTCTGCGCGGGCCGACTCCCGGTCGGCAGTGGCCTTGGCGCCGAGGGCGTAGATCCCCCGATGGGGGTTGGCATTGCAATAGCAATAATGGTTTTGCAGGGCATCGAGGACCGCAATGGGCAACTGGGTGGTGGCGGCGTTGTCCAGATAGATCAGCGGTCGGCCGTATACTGTTTCCTGCAGGATCGGAAAATCCCTGCGTATCTGTTCCACATCCATTGACATAAGGTGCTCCGCAAGAGGGCCTGAGCGACAGGATCCGCAGCCTTTTTAGTAGGCTGCGGATCCTGGTGACGCTTAACGCAGTTTGGTCAGGACCGCTGTGGTCAGGTCGGTGATGGTTTTAATGCGCACGCTTTCCTGTTCCGGGATGGAAATGTTCAATTCCCGTTCCAGGGCCATGAGCAGCAACACTTTCTTGCTGAACACCGAAGAGCTGCCGGTACAGGTCTGCGACAGATCGAGCCCTTTTAATTCGGCCGGCGAGACCGCCAGAGTCTTGGCCAGGCTGATCGCCGCCAGTTCCTGCAGGTTCTCGCTCCGGCAGTCTTCTTCCTCAAGAAGAAACCTGCTTTTGAGGTAGTTCCGCAGATGAAAAAACAACGCCTCCTGGTTCAGTTCCGGCAGGGCTTTAATCGCAGCGATTTGCTCGGCCGCCTGGTTCTTGGAGCATAAGAGTTTTTCCTTAAGCGCTGTTGCCGACATGATTTCGCTCCTGTTGGGATTTTTGCTTCACCAAACCGTCACCCATCGAGCCCACTGGCTCAGGCGGTTACAATCTCCATCCCCAGCAGTTCGCCGAGGGCGATCAGATCGTCAAGATGATCGCCATAGACCAGTGGCACATGGTTGCCGAAAGCGACCTGCTTGTTAAAGAAGTCTTTGTCGCTTTTCACGGTGAAGAAGACCCCTTCGCTGCAGTTCTTATCGGTGTAGCCCACGCCGCCGACGATGGTCCCTTTGGCTGCGAACAGCTTGCTGCAGGTCGGGTCGAAGCGGCACATGGTGATGGTCTGGCCGATATCCTTTTTGAAGTCGTAACGGATGGTGGCTCCAAACTCAGCATCGCGGGCAAAGGCGCGCAGGGCATAGGAGGATTCGGCACTGTCAAAACCCTTCATCTTGCGGTTGGGGACCGAGTGGAAGGTCAGCATGACATTCTCCTGCTCACCCAGTTCCGGGATATCCTGTTCCTGCGACTGGTCCGCTCTGAAGAAAGTTGGCCGTACATTAACCCGTTTGCCGTTTTTCAGCAGGGTCGGGAAAGTATTGCCCATGTAAGGGGCAGCGTTGGCCAGGTTCATCAGCACCACCATGGAAATCAGGGCAGGGATGTCATACTCGCAGGCCGATGGAATCCCTTCTTCATTGAGCATGGAATGGATAAAGCAGGGGGTGATCTTTTCCTGGTTCAGGCGTCGCGTCGCACAGGCGTCCGGGCAGGGCATGGAAAAGGCGTTGCACTCATTGTGGGCCAGGAACTTTTTGACTGTCGCATAGGCCATGACCGAGCGCAGCACGTTTTCGCGGGTCATATCGCATTCGACCGCACCGGCAATCATTTTGTCGGTCAGCGCGTAGATCTCTTTCATTTCGGCGTCGGTGGGGTTGAGACCGCTTACCCCGGGGGTGGTATGGTTGCTGTCCGCAGCAACGTGCCGGGTCTGGTCGAGGAGTTCATGGACATCGACATAGCGGAATTTGACGCCAAGAACATCGCTCACTTTTTCCAGGGACAGGAACGAATCAAGGGCGCTCAAAGATATATTGGAATTTCCGCGCGGGGCAAGCAGGACTTTGGTCTGTTGCAGCGCTTTGCGGACGCGCAGGAGTTTCAGTTTTTCTACCGTGTCTTCCCAACACATGGTGGGGTAGGCTTCCAGGCCGCGAGCAAGGATCGGTGCGGCGGTGCAGGTGATATGCAGGGCGTTTTCCGCAAACATCACCGGTTTTTTGTAGCGTTGGGCAAACTCAATGATCACATCGAAGCCGCGTCCGGCCTGACCGAACAGATAGACATCGACCTCTTCCACATGGCCGGCCATTTTCGCCAGCATTGCATCGGTGACAGCGAATTCCTCGTTGCGGTCAATGAAGACCGGTTCCAGCAGGTTGACTTCTTTGGCAACATAGGTTTCCACATCGCCAAGAAAAGCGGCATAAATTTCCTGATTGATCTTGAGATCAAAATCCTTGGTCAGCCCGACTCCGCTACCGAAGCGGCAGGGCCCTTCGAAAACGTAGTCATGGTGCATGGCTACAAAGACCGGTTTGACATTCAACTTTACATCTAACGTCCGTTCGATCGACATAACAACACTCCTTTTTGTGTGATAGCTGGTTATCCAGCTGGTTTTGTCGTCCTTGGCCTGGTATGTTATCGAATGCAACACTGAATTCAGTAATGAATTCAGTGTTGCATTCAAAATATTCGAAGTCAAGAAATTTTCGAGCTATATGGGATAGGCCAGAACGGAAACAATGTGTTTACGAGACAGAAAATGGGCAGGCGGATGGGAAAATCTGCGCCAAGATGGCCTGTCCTTGCGGCTTACTGAAAATTATTATATAAACCGCAGGCAGCCGTTTTTTCTTTTATTCCTCAGGCCTGAAGAAAAACAGGAGGCGGCAGACAAGGAGAGGTGAATGCAGGAAGACTCGCTCGAAGTTCAAACCTATCTCAAAATCAGGAACATGATGCTCAACTTCGAACTGATCCCCGGACAACGGTTGGTGATCAGCGAGTTAGCCGAACAACTCGGGGTTAGCCGTACTCCGGTCAAGATTGCAGTGATCATGCTTTACAAAGAGGGGTACCTCGATTATTCGGCTCGAAAAAGTTATTACATGGTCCATCAACTCACCAAGGAGGAGCATGATCAGTTGCATGATTTTCGCCGTTTTCTGGAACTCGGTGCAGCAGAAAAGGCCATTATCAACATTACCCCGGAAAGCCTGCGGGAGATGGAGCGCCGGGCCCAGGTCATCAGGGAGACTGCCGCGTCGGATGATCATCGCTTGCGCTTCACTCTTGAACTGAATTTTCATTCATTGATTCTTGAACTCAGTGAAAACCGGTATATCCTGGACACCTTCCATGACACCTTTCAGCGGTTTTTTATGCGCCGCCATATCAGCCGTCACTACGGTGCTCGCTATGAAGAGTTTTTGAATGAGCACGATGCCATTGTCGAGGCTTTCCGCAGTGAAGATATCGTTCGGGTCCGCGAGGCCCTGCTTGAGCATATCGACAACGGCAAAGAGTTTATCGACTCCATCTATTTCTGATCTGCGGTTGTTTTGCAGCGGCTCGGTGCCACCCGGTGGTCTTCCTTTGACTGGTTGTTGAAAAATCCATCCGGGAATTATTGCAGGCAAGGTCCTGTACACCTCGTTTTATCTCAGCCAATGATTTGACAGGTCGGCATTGACTCTGCTTGTCTCCCTGCAGAGCCCGCAGGCGATTTTCCCACGTCAGCGTTTGTGTGCCGCAAAGCGCAACCGGACATAGTCGGCATGCCAGCCGTCCCGTTCCGAGTACAGTACCGGTTTGACCAACTGCTCGGTTTGTTAAAGAAACAGCTCTTCGCCTCCCTCCGGTAAATCTGCAATCACATGGTTGGCAAAAATTTTCAGCCACTCCCGGACCCCGGACCGTAACGGGGTCGGGCGGGGAATCAACTCGCAGTAATCGACTCTGAAACCGTTTCTTTCCAGGAGTTGTTGATATTCTTCCGCCCGGGGGAAGAACCAGGGGTTGGTAAAAGGCCCCATCTCCGGATGCTGTGCGACCACCGTGCCCATGGCCTGAACCAGGGTGGCGATATTGTCGTGGCCACCGAATTCTCCGACAAATCTTCCCTGTGGCTTCAGTGCATTGAAAACTCCCTTGATAACCGCCGCGGCATCATTGATCCAGTGCAGGGCGGCGTTGCTGAACGCGGCGTCAAAGGCATTCCGGTAAGTGATATCCGCACCGCTCATCAGCTCCGCATGCAGTCCTTTTTCCAGGGCGGCCCGAACCATGCTCGGGCTGGAGTCGATGCCGACCACCCGGCTGGCGATCTGGGCAATTTTTTCGGTCAGCGCGCCATCGCCGCAGCCCAGGTCCAAAATCGCTTCATGGGGCTGCGGGTTCAGTAATTCCAGCACCGGGGTGCCGAGGTCGGCAACGAAAGAGGCTTTATCCTGATATTGGCGGGCGTTCCAGGTTTGTTGGTTCATCATCGCTCCGGTGTCCATGAAGGAGATTGGTCAGTCTGCTGTTGCGGGGCCTTGTTCAAAAAACTGACAATAGAAAAAACTTCCTTCTTATTCAACCTGGAGAAGGTATTTGTTTCGATATGTATAGAATTAGTTTGACAAGGCCTTGTTTGTGCCGTAATTTGATTCGATAAATATCGAAACAGGAGGTTCCGGTGAACGCCGCACAAAGTATCGCCATCATGAAGGCCCTGGCTGATGAGTCACGTCTGGCCATGCTCAACTCATTGCTTGAGCAGCCCCAATATGTGGAAGAGCTCGCCAAACGGCATGCCCTGGCACCGTCAACGGTCTCCTTCCACCTCAAAAAGTTGGAACAAGCCGGACTGGTGCAGAGCAGAAAAGAACAGTATTACGTGATCATTGCCGCAAATGAGCAGCTTTTGCAGGTAACCCTGCGTGAGATTGTCTGTGCCGCTCCGGCCAGCAAGAATTTGCAGGATCAGCGGATGGAGGTCTATCGCCGCAAAGTCCTGACCACCTTTTTTAACGGGGGCGTGCTGGAAAAGTTGCCGGCTCAGCATAAAAAGCGACTGATTATCCTGGAAGAATTTGCACTGCGGTTTCAGCCGGGACAACGCTACTCCGAAGCCGAGGTCACTGGTCTGCTGCAGCCGCTCTATGACGATTATTGTACCATCCGCCGGTTATTGGTCGATGAACGCCTGATCCAGCGGGATGGCACCGGTTACTGGCGGGAGCCTCAGGATAACAAAACGAATGGGAAAGCGATGATGAATCTTGAACAATCAGCCCGAAAAAAAAGCAAGCGGGCACAGCTCAAGCAGGAATACAAAGAGAGTCGGCCGGAGATGGGGATTTTCCAGATTCGCAATAAAGCCAACGGAAAAATCTATATCGGCAGCAGCGAGAACCTGGAGGCAGAAAAGAAAAGCCGCCTGTTTCAGCTGAAGATGGGAAAAGTGGTCTTTAACCGTGCGTTGCAGGCTGAACTGACGGAATTTGGTGCCGCCAGCTTTGAATTCAGCGTGCTGGAGACCCTGGTCGAACCTGATAAGATTGACCATCCCAAGCGGGCCTTATTGGCATTGAAGCTAAAATGGCAGGAGCAACTGCAACCATTTGCTGAGCGGGGCTACAACAGCCGCAAGGGCTTTGAGCGGGAACAGGCCAGCGGGCTGGCGGGTGGTTAACCTTTTGTCGGAGAGCCGACGGCTGGCTATTGCCAGACAATGCGGTTGCGGCCAAACCGCTTTGCTTCATAGAGAGCGTCATCGGCTCTCTTGACCAGGCCGGCAGCGGAATCTCCGGGCAGATATTCGCTGATGCCAAAACTGGCGGTAATGGTAATGTTGGCATCGGTAAACCGGTGGCTGCAGATCGTGTTGCGGAGCTTTTCCGCCAGCTGTTGCGCATGCAGCCGTTTTTGTTGGGGCAGGATGATGATGAATTCTTCGCCGCCCCAACGTCCGGCAATGTCGGTTGTCCGTAAACAGTTCTGCAGCAGTTCGGCCAATTCCACCAGAACCCTGTCCCCGACCAGGTGGCCATGGGTGTCATTGACGGTTTTAAAGTAGTCGATATCGATCAGGATGAAGGCAAAGGGATTTTGGTAGCGGCTGGATTGCTTGATTTCGAAGGCCAGAACTTCATCCAGCTTTCTGCGGTTATTGAGTTTGGTCAGGACATCGGTTCGGCTGCCGATATAGGCATTCTTCAGGGCCAGCAGCATTTGCTGAAAAGCATAGCCCAAAGAGCCGATTTCATCCTGGGTCTCTTTCGAAACCTTCAAGTGGCAGGAGTGTTCGTCAAAAGCACAGACCATCCTGGCCAGTCTCTGTTCGTCGTCGATCTCTTCCTGATCGGCTGGACCATCCCTGTTTTCGATAGAGTGCATGGTTTTTTGCAGCGCATAGACCGGTTTGAGGACAAAGCGCCGCAGAATATTATTGAGCAACAGGCCGAGGAGCAATGACAGGGAAATGATCAGGGCGCTAAAGATGCTGACGATCTCCAGAGTCTGCTGGTTCAATGTCGTCATGGCATAGCGGATCTGCCAATAACCCACGGGTTCGTTGTAGGCAATGATGGGGCTGATATAGCTCAGCACCGGCTGGTTATGCCAATGCTGCAGGCGGGCAACAGGGGAACCGAACGGTCGTAACTGATCCAGTTCGAGACCTTCCGGGGACTTAGCTGCGGTGGTGACCACAAGGTTACCGACCTGATCATAAGTGTCGATCGTCAAAATGTTACTTCGCTTCTTGAGCTGAGCCAGGGTGGCGGAAAGTGCCAGTTCCTGACCGGCAAAAATTTCATTGCCGAGCTGTTCCGAATATTGGGCGGTCAGGTCATCAAGGAACTGTTTGACTTGCTGGATGGCATCGTTCCGGCGGGTGATTTCATAGATCGCCAGAATGGAGCCGAACACCAGGGTGACGATCAGCAGGATCATGGCGATGGAGAGATTGATTTTAAAGCGCAGGCTTCTGTTGCTCAGCATAGCTCGCCTTGATCGCACAAAGTTGCTGGTCAGTTGGGCATGACAGTTGAGAACAGGGCCGGGCGCCCGGCGGTGATTTTCATCATCACCACCTGTTTCTGGGGATCTCCGTTTTTGTCAAAGGAGATCTTGCCGGTCACTCCATAAAAAACCGTGGCAGCCAGTGCATCGCGAATGGCCTGATGGTCGACCGATCCGGCCCGTTTTATGGCATCAAACAGGAGCGTTGCCGCATCGTAGGCCGTGGCGGCAAACTCCGTGACGTCATAATACTTACCATAACGGGCCGCAAAAGATTGGGTTGCCGGCGTGGCCAGCTCTTTACTCCAGTGGGCAGAGTAATAGCCCAGCTTGAGGTCTTGCCCGCCGTTGGCATAAAACTGCCGATAAGGCCAGCCATCGCCACCGAGCATGATGGCATTGATGCCCATGTCCTGGGCCTGGCGGATGACATAGCCGCTTTCCGCGTGGCCGGGGATGAACAGAATGTCGGGATTCAGCTGTCTGGCGTGATTGAGCAGCTCGGTGAAATCGGTCTGCGGATATTTGTAGTTGAGAACCCTCTGTACCTTGCCGCCTCTGGCTTCGAATTCTTGCTTGAAAAAGGCGCTCAACCCAAGGCTGTAATCGCTGGTGATGTTCTGGATGATGACGGCAGTGCTTGCATTGAGTTGCTGCATGGCAAACTTGGCCAGGGCTTTGCCCTGGAACGAGTCGATGAAACAGGCCCGGAAAATATAATCACCGGCCGTGGTGACATCGGGATGTGTCGAATCCGGGCTGATCATCGGGATCTTCATCTTCTGCAGGTAGGGGGCGATGGCCAGGGAGTGGGAACTCCAGGACGCTCCGATCACTGCGACAACCCCGTCTTTTACGGCCTGCTTGGCTGCCAACAGGCTTTGAATCGGGGTGCTGTGATTATCGTATTCAAGAAGTTTGATTTTTCGTCCGAGCAGCCCGCCGGCCTTGTTGGCCTCATCGACAGCAAACCGGACCGCCTGGAAAAGTTCCAGATTGTCCTCCGCTGCTTCTCCGGATTTGGCATAGATTGCGGCAATTTTGAGCGGCTCCTGGGCGGTGGCATCAAGCGCAGGGGCAAGCACGATGATCAGGAGCAGGCTGAACAGAATGAATGATCTGAACATGTCGTGTTCCTCCTTGCTGACAAAAGACTCTTCCCCCCTCCTGAAAATGCCTTGCAGGGAAGGTTGCACTCGTTGGGCGTGGGCTGCCGCTAAGGGAAAATCATGAATTCATCCGGAAAAGATCTCTGTTGATTTACCTGAAAAACCTCAAGAGGTAAAGATAAATTTCCTTTTTTTTCTTTTAGGATCAGCTGGTTATGGTCCTCATGTCGATTCTTCCAAGCCCCTTTTTTCTGCTGACCGTGCCCTGGCAAGTGGATTTTTAGAAGTGGCGGATGGCCGGTTAAAAACGGTTTCCTGGCAAGAAATGACCGGTAGTTCCCAGAGTTCTCTTTCTTTCATGAGAACCGGAACCGGCGCAGGCTGAATGGTCGTCTGCCGATTGAATGGGCTGAACCGTTTTTCAACGACCTGTTTTGTCCATGACTGGGCTATCAAAGTTAATAATGACTTGTGTTGATTTTGTCCGCTTGAGAAGAGGGGCTTTGTTCCCACCGTGCTTGGAAAAGTCCCTGCTGGGGCTCGTTCAAGCACGGTGGCTGGAGTGTCTTCAGATTTTCAATGGGTCACACAGATGATCCGGTTGGTCCGCCGGGCGGCCGCAAGAATTGCACATATAGGCGGCTTGTTTCTTCATGGGATTGCACATGACGGTGGGTTTATCGTCCGTTCCACAATATTCATCCTTATCCTCAATGGCCACTACATCGCATACTTGTTCACTCGCTTTGGTGACCGCCCCGCAAATACCACACTTATACAGCTCTGCCATGTTCACTCCTGAAACTGGGAAAATGAGTTGAATAGGAAGATGACCATTTCACTCTTTAATTTCAGTTTAAGAGGACTTAAGAGCCGAGGCAAGGGAGGCTGGGAAAATTTCTCGAATCATGCTCAGAGCTGCCCCTGACAAAACACACAAGCGTCGGCTAAGCTGGCAGCGGGATAACCAGAACCGGTCGACTTGCATGACGCAGGACCTTTTCAGCGACACTGCCGAGCAGCGCGTGTTCAATGAAGCCGCGGCCGTGGGTTCCGAGCACGATAACATCGACGTTATTCTGATCGGCAGTGGCAACAATCTCTGTCGCAGGTGTCCCGATGACCACCTCGGCCCCGTTGAAGCGTTGCAGGTCCTCGGGAAAATCAGCCAGTTCGGTGCGGGCGAAGTCAGCGAGTTCCTGCTGCAACTCCTGCTGTAATTGCTGATATTTTGATTTTTCCAGCTCAGCAATCATTTCGCTGCCGGGTTGGTCCGAAAACAGGCTGCGGAAATAAGGATCCAGGGGCTGCATGACATGCAGCAGCTGAATCTGGGCATTGTTGTGTCGGGCCAACATCACGGCATGTTTAAAGGCCATGGTCGAATGAGCAGAAAAATCTGTCGCTACGAGGATTTTTTTATAAAGGGGTAACATCAGAATTCTCCTAATCCTTTTAAATTGTTGAAAAGTTATGTTGCTCAGGCGACACCAAACAGTTCCAGACAGGTCAGGGTGAGGCTGCCGACCAGCAACCACAGCACCACTCCTTGCAGCAGTGGGCGGACCCCGACTTTGCGCAGCAGCTCCCGGCTCAGGCCGGCGCCAATCAGAAACAGCGTCACCACCAGCAGTTGCTTGGCAATCAGCGCCAGCCAATGCCATTGCGAAGCAAATTGTGGCAGCGCAGTGCGGATGGCTGCGGCCAGGATAAAGCCGATGATAAACAGCGGCACGGCTTTTTTGCCGGTAGCCCTGCTGCGCCAGGAAACGAACAGCACAAAGGGGGTGATCCACAGCGCCCGCGACAATTTGACCGTGGTTCCCACCGCCAGGGCTTTGGCTCCGTAGACCGAGGCCGCGCCGACCACGCTGCTGGTATCGTGGATCGCCATTCCGGCCCAGGTGCCGAAAATGGTCTGGCTTAAATGGAGCTGATGGCCGATGACCGGGAACAGCAGCAGAGCGACTGCATTCAGAGTGAAAACGGTTGCCAGGGAGACCGCGATTTCATCATCTTCGGCTTTGAGAACCGGTGCCATGGCCGCAATGGCGCTTCCTCCGCAGATCGCCGTGCCGAACGCCACCAGCGATGCCGTGCGTTTTTCGACCTTGAACAGTCGCCCCAGCGCAGTTCCCAGCAGCAGGGTAAAACAGATGCCGACAAAGGTATAAATGATGGACGCGCGGCCCGTGGTCCAGACTTCACCAAGGCTCAGGCCGAAACCCAGACCGACCACCGAGAGTTGAAGCAGTTTCTTGCTGGCGGTGGCCGCCTGCTGCGGCCAGGGATTGCCGAACGCCATACTGAGAACGATTCCTGCCAGCAATGCATAGGCCGCATCCATGAACGGGCACAGGCAGAGCAGCAGGCAACAGAGAAAAAGGATCTTTACAACCAGGGAATCACGCACAACAGCCTCCACATGAAGTTAAATCATTGAACAGGAGCCATTAAATAGCAAGTTTTCTGCATAAATAAAATTTCATAATAATGATGAAAAATATCATTTGAATTGATATAAGAATTTATGGCCATTTCTCTGCGACAATTACAAATTTTTGCCAAGGTTGCCGATCTGGAAAGCGTGACCCGAGCCAGTGCCGAACTGCAGCTGACCCAGTCGGCCGTCAGCATGGCCCTGGGGGAACTCGAACGCTATTCCGACGCGCCGCTCTTCAACCGTCATGGCAAGCGGCTGCACCTCAACGACCGGGGACGGCAATTCCTGCCCATGGTCAAACAGTTGCTTACCCAGCAGCTTGAGATCGAAATGTTCCTCAACCAGTCACTTCGCGAGCCGATTGGTATCCTTCAGGTCGGGGCCAGCACCACCATCGGCAATTATCTGATGCCGGGATTGATCGCCCGTTTTTGTCGTCGGCACAGTAAAGCGCAGATCCTGCTGCAAGTCGCCAATGCCTGGCAGATCGAGCAGGATGTGGAGAGTGGGAAGCTTGATATCGGGCTTATCGAAGGTTTTCTGCACACCGCTGGCCTTCACACCCGGAAATGGCGGGATGACGAACTGATCATTGTCACCGGGCCGCAGCATCCCTGGGTTGAGACTGGCGTGATCGGCGACGACCAACTGCAACATGGGGAATGGGTCATGCGCGAAAAAGGATCGGGCACCAGGGAAGTCTTCGAGCGCGCCATGCTGAAAAGGCAGCTGGCGTTTGCGGTTACCATCGAACTGGGCCATACCGAAGCGATCAAAAAGGCAGTCGAAGCCGGGACCGGCTGTGCCTGTCTGTCCCGGCTGGCCGTACAGCGTGAACTGGATCACGGCTGGCTGGTGGAAATCGATTCTCCCCTGGACCTGAGCCGTGACCTGAGCATCCTCGCCAAGGAAAGCGTTCACCAGTCCGTCCTGTTGCGAACTTTTCTGGATGCTCTGCGGGAAACAGCCTGAACAGGGATTGGCCGGCGGCAGTTGTTCTTGACTGTCTTTCCGGTTGCTATATAGTAAAGATCATCTTTAACAGACCAAGAGGTTTTATGTTGATGAACGTTATGGATATTGTGTCAATCAGTGCCGGCCAGGGGAGTTTCTTCGCGGCAGTTGATTGATCAGTGTTCTGCGCAATCCTGACAAATTTTTATCCGCTTCACTAATGGGCCAATTTCTTTCGGCCTGTTCCTCTGCAGTTCTCTGATTGAGAATCTTCCGCTACAGTTGCGTCCTGCGCCGGCAACACATCCTGTTTAAACCTGGCAATTGTTGATTAACCATCGGTATTCCGTGCGCGTGGCCCATGTCTTGGTGTCCGCCGCGCAGTTGCAGACAGGAAGGATGCAAGCAAATCATGAACGATACGCAAATTTCAGATAATAAAGACAGCAATCAGCGGCTTTTACAACTGGGCTGGAGCCCCTATTTTCAGGCCCAGCTGGATTCATCGCCCAGTGCTGATGGGACTCCGGCCAGAGTGGTCGGAGTCGGGAAAAACCTCTTTCGGGTCAGGGATGGTCAAAAGGAACGGCTGGCAAGTCTGGCCGGGCGGCTGCGCTATGCAAGCGGCGGCAGTTATCCGGTGACCGGGGACTGGGTTCTCTTAACGGATTCGGTGATTTGCCGGGTCCTGGAACGGAAAAATAGTTTATCCAGAGGGGCTTCAGGGGCCCACCAGAAGGCGGAAGCCTTGCCGCAGAAGGAACAGCTTCTGGCCGCAAACCTGGACAACGTCTTCATCGTGTCCGGACTGGACCGGGATTTTAACCTGCGGCGCATCGAGCGTTACCTGACCCTGGTCTACAACTGTGGTCTGCGGCCGGTCATCATCCTGACCAAAGCAGATCTGCACCAGGAACCCGAGTTTTGTGCCAACGAGGTCGAGAATATTGCCTGTGGTGTTCCCATCCACCTGGTTTCCGCAGCGGATGATGAAGGTTTGACCGGCCTGGGCCAATATCTCGGCTGCGGTCAAACCACAACCCTGATCGGGTCCTCCGGGGCGGGCAAATCCACCCTGGTCAATCGGCTCTGTGGCGAACCCGTTCAACTCACCGCAGCGGTCAGCGAGCAGGTCGGTAAAGGGCGGCATACCACCACCAGCAGGGACCTGTTCATGGTCCCCCAGGGGGGGATGATTATCGACAATCCCGGTATCCGGGAGATTGCCTTCTGGGATGGTGAAAGTGGTCTTTCCGCAGCCTTTCCGGACATCGAAAGACTCGCTGTGCATTGTCGCTTCAGGGATTGCAGCCATCTTCACGAACCCGGTTGTCATGTTCGGGAAGCTGTCGCCCGCGGAGAACTCGCGGCAGAACGTTTGGCAAACTATGAAAAAATGAAACGCGAGCAAGATTACCTGGCTCAACGGCAGAATAAAAGTGCCGACCGGGTTGAAAAGGAGCGCTGGAAGGATGTCGCTCAGAAGATCAAAGCAATAAAAAAGAGCTGGAAATAGCCGGTTGTTGGAAAAGGCCATCCTGGAATTTCTCCAGGCATGTCCATGTCTTCCGCAATTTTGGTCAACTTGTTCCGTTCCAGAGGTGAGGGGGAAAAGTAAAATGTCCTGGAGAATTCTGCGATAGATGTCCATGGGTCCCCAGGACGGGTGGTTGGTGCTGCGATCGGTTGTGAAGACCCGCAATGATGAGTTGGTATTTGACCCGCTTGCGGCACCGACTCCTCTGCCTTGCGCAAATAATCGACCGGGGTATTGAGCCCCGGTCGATTATTCTACTGGTTGGGCTAGTCCATTAAATTTTTCAGTTTCGGGAGGGAGCGGAGGATGCCAAGCTCCAGCCCGCGAATTTCAGCAAGTCCGCGCAGCCGGCCGATCGCCGTGTAGCCAGGATTGTCGATGGGGGGCTTGTTCAGATCATCCATCATGGTATGGCCGTGGTCGGGGCGATAGGTCAGCCGCCAATCTTTCCGGCCGCTGCTCTTCCGCTCAGCCATCTCTTCCAGCAGAGCCAGAACCACCTCATACATATCCACCGAGCCTTCCAGGTGGTTGGCTTCGTAGAAGCTGCCGTCCGGATTGCGCTGGGTGCTGCGCAAATGCGCCACATTGATGCGTCGGCCGAACTTCCTGATCATCTCCGGCAGGTTGTTGTCGGCACGCGGGCTATAACTGCCGGTACAGAAACAGAGGCCGTTGGCCGGGTCGTCCACCATTCCCAGAAGGTCACGGATGTCTTCTTCACAACTGACAATCCGCGGCAAGCCCATGATATTCCAGGGGGGATCATCCGGGTGAACCGCCAACCTGACGCCGGCCTGGGCGGCAACCGGGACCACCGCTTCCAGAAACAGCCGGTAATGCTCTTTCAGCTTGGCCCGGTCAATATCCTTGTATTTGGCCAGCATGTTGCGGACATCTTGAATATCCAGCCCCATCCTGGTGCCGGGAAAGACATCGATGAGGTTGCGTTCAAAGGTTTTCTTTTCTGTTGCGGAAAGGCCGTTGATAAACTGCTCGGCGGCCTTGACCTGCTCTGGAGAGTAGTCCTGTTCCGCCCCTTCGCGCTGCAGCAGGAAGATATCAAAAGCGGCGAACTGAACCGGGTCGAAGTAGAGGCATTCCGAGCCGTCCGCGAGCTTGTGGGTCAGTTCGGTGCGCACCCAATCGAGCACCGGCATGAAGTTATAGATGACCACATCCACCCCGGCCTTACCCAGATTGATCAGGCTGGTCTGGTAATTCTCAATATACTTCTGATATTCCCCGGTCCGGGTCTTGATGTCCTCATGGACCGGCACCGACTCGACCGCGGCCCAGCGCAGACCAGCCTCTTCCAGCATGGTTTTGCGCTCCATAATGGCCTCAAAGGGCCAGGCTTCGCCGTAGGGAATTTGATGCAGACTGGTGATAACCGATGTCGCACCGGTTTGTTTGATATATGCCAGTGAAACGGTATCGTTCGGTCCGTACCAGCGGAAAGATTCTTCTAATGCCATCCTGATGACCTCCTAGATGCCTGAGCAGGCGGAAAATCCGTCGTCAACCGGGACCACCACACCAGTAACAAACCTGGCCGTGATGGCTTTCCTTCTGATTTTAACCTTTGCCATGTGAACTGCCAACCTCTGAGTGAAATTACTGCTCGCAGCCTTGGCTTTGATTGGCCCGGATCTTGGCCAGCGCGGGAAAGGCCTTCATGGAGGAGATATTGATAATGCCGCATTCAGGGTTGGTCGAACCTTCCTGGTAGTTCGCCGAATGTTTCAATCAAGTAACTTTTTTATTGTTGGGGTGTTCTCCGTTGACAGATATGTGAATATCGGTAACTTTATGTTAATTGTTGTGGGAGGGGAGGTTAACGTGTCGGCAAAACAAGAATATTATTGGGTTCAGTCATAGGGACGTGCTGCTTTGTATCAAAGTGGTCTGTCCCTATTTTTTTGCAAAACGGATCAGTCTGAAATCTTTGCCAGGAGGGCGGAAATGAAGCAATTATTATCCTTGGTTTTAACCTTTGCTCTTGTCTTGCAATTGAATGCCTGCGGCGGGGGCGGCGGCGGGGGCGGTACTACCGATAACTCATCCAGCCTGAGCTATTCGGGCCTGACCTCCGCGGCGGCAGTTGATGAGACGAATGCCGAACCATTGGCAGTCGGTGCCTACTTTGGCCAGCAACAGGGGATGACAGTTGGTTTGATGTCCGTTGAAACCCCTGCTGACAGCAGCACGATGTCCGCCCAAAGCATTTCCGCAACCTTACGCAAGACGCTGCATCTTGAGCGTCTGGTTCCGCAAGCGTCCAGCCTGTCGGCTCAAACAGCAGCAACCAAGCTGCCCACTGCCTATTATGCAGGGTCTTGCGGTGGTCGACTGGTGAGTAATATGGAGGTGGACACCGACAAGCTCAGCTTCAAAGACTTTTTTGAATTTCAGGATTACTGTGACAACGGCCTGGTTATCAATGGCGGGGCCTCGGTCGCGGGGACATTTCTAAACAGCGATGGAGATCTAGGTACGGTACATATGAGCTTCCATTCACTGAAGGTGAGCCAGGACAGCTCCAGCAATACATCGGACGGAGAATTGCAGATCAATTTTGTCAGTACGCAATACGCAGAAAGCCTGACCATGAATATGCTCCTGGGCGATGACGGCAGTGGTCAGGTGTTCCGCTATGAAAACTTTTTCAGCGGTATTAACTATGGTTCGGGGTATGTGGAAGAGACGGTCTCTGGCCGTTACTATCACCCTGATTTCGGCTATGTCAATCTGGAGACCGAGCAGCCTTTGCGAACCTATAATGATTTGATCTGGCCGACAAGAGGGGCATTCAAGTGCAACGGTGATGCTGAAACCTTTGTCCGAATGTCTTTTGTTACAGAAACGTCCTCCCATTTGGAGGCAGACACGGATGGTGACGGCGATGGCGATTGGGAGACGGATATCAACAATCCCCTCCCGCCGGACTATGTGCCGACTAATCATGACCCGATTGCCGACGCTGGCAGCGACCGGAGTGTTTATCAAGGCAACCTGGTGACTCTCGATGGCAGCGCCAGTAGTGATCCTGAAGGGGATTTGTTGAGCTATCAATGGTCCTTCTCTGCTTGCCCCGCTTACAACTGCCCAACCTTGAATTATCGTACGACTGCGACTCCCAGTTTTCATGCCGTAGAGAGTGGCAGTTACACTCTGCAGATGGTGGTGAATGATGGTAATAATAGCAGTGACCTGGACAGCGTTCATGTGGAGGTCGTACCGGTTTCGCCAGCCAATCCCGAACTCCTAAGTCAAGAGTGGCTTTACGGTCGCTTTGGCACCTCTATAGGCCGCTCAGGTCTGGCTGTTCAAGATCTGAATGGAGATGGATCTTTGGAAATCGTGACCGTGGCCTCCTCATTGGGAGATACTGACCAGTATTGGTATGTCCTCCGGGCCGATGAAGATGGTGGCTATGAACAAATTTTTCTGAGTGAGCTGTCAGCGGTTGGGGTCACTCGGATGGTTGTTGCCGATCTGGATGGTGATGGCACCGGAGAGATCCTGGTCAGTTATGAAAATGGGGCCATTGAGATCTTTTCCGGGGACAATTTTGTCCGTCAGGCCTCATTGCAGACGCCGGGGGCGGTGAGTGCCCTGGTTGCGGCGGATCTGAATGGCGATGGTCAGGCTGAAATCATCACCAGCGAAGGTCTCAAGGTTTATGTCTATACTGCTGCGGGGAACCTCCTTTGGCAGACTGAGGGCTATGGCGGCAGTGATATAGCGGTTGGCAATGTTGATGATGACCCGGCAATGGAGATCGTCATTGCCGGAGTCAATCATGGTTATGTGATCGATGCCGCCACGCGGCAACTTGAGTGGGACTATATTAACGGGTTCGGTGCCATTGTCCGTACCGGTGATATCGATGGCGATGGCCGCGACGAGATTGTAGCTGCCGCTTCTTGGTACAAAATTACCCTTTTCGATGCGGAACTGCAAACTCCAAAGAGTGAGATGTCTACCGACCTGGATATTGGGACTCTTTTGGTGACTGATCTGGACGAGGATGGTATCGCCGAAATTCTTTATGGCGATGATCAGTGGGGCTCGATTCACTGTTACGAAGGTGATGGTATTGCCGAACGCTGGGCGATTATCAATCCGGCCTCTGGGAGCGCTGGCCTGGCGGTTGGCGATGTGGATGACGACGGGACCATGGAAGTCTTATGGGGAGCGGGAAGACGCAACTTAGCCGGTAATTTCCTGCTCGTTGCCGATCCTGCGACAGGGATTGAATGGCAGAATAGCCACCTGGATGGCCCCTTGAGCGCTGTTGCCATTGGCGACGTGGACGACGATGGCGAGGAGGAGATTGTCATGGTCTCTTTCACGAGCAACAGTGGGTATGGCGATGGTGTTATCAGTGTTTTTGATGCAGCGACCCATTTTTTGGAATGGCAGAGCAGTAACGATTTACCGGGTATTCGTTCTTGGGAGGGGATCAATCAGGTTCGGATTGCCGACGTTGATGATGATGATGAAACGGAGTTCATCCTCGCTGCTTCTGATCACCATGACGGACTGGTTCAGGTTTACAATGGTCGGACCCATATATTGGAGGGACAAAGTGCCATTTATGAAGATGAACCGTTTACGGCTTTGAAAGTGGCGGATGTCGATGGCGACGGTGACACTGAAATAATCGGAGCAACCGGAGGTTACCTGGTCGTACTGAACGGAGTTACCCTGGCCGAAAAATGGAAAAGTGTCAGTTTGCAAAATAGTTGGAGAACCATTAGCGATATCGACGTCGCGAATGTTGACAATGATGAGACTCTGGAAATTCTGGTAGTCGTCAATGGTAGCAGGGTTTATGCCATCGACGGTGTCACTCATCACTACGACTGGCTTAGAGAACTGGCGGCTACAACGATCGACGTCTACGACCTTGATGGAGACGGGCAGATGGAAATCCTGATCGGTCAGGAGGATGGAACCATCGGCATCTATTCTGGGGCACCTTTTTCCCTTCAAGCGACCTTCGGGACCCTGAGTGAGTCTCCTGTTGCAGCCCTGACCCCAGCCGATCTTGACGATGACGGCGTGCCCGAGTTGCTGGTGGCCAGCGGCGACGAACTCAGCGTATTGGCAAGCGGAACCGGGCAATTGCTGTGGCGCGAGACCAACCTGGGGGACCAGCTTGGCCGCTACAATAATTTGCCGGTCAGAGATATTGATGGTGATGGCAGACTGGAGGTCATTTCCGGTTCTAATTTCGCGCTATATCAATTCGATTGAAGACTCATCCCTGAACAACCGACAAGACCAGGAAAGGTGCTCGGCCGGGTGTACCTTTCCTGGCATTTTAGCTGTAATTCGCCGCTGGCAAATGTTTCAAGCGGTTGGCGGCAGCAAGCGCCTTTTTAAGAAAGCACTCGGGCAAACCTCAATTCAGTTTTTGTCTCTTGTTCAGGTCATAGCGGAGCAGCTGGAGGATGGCGACGGCGACCAGGAGGCTGCCCGGCAGCCATTTTAAACTCAGTTCCGCCGGATTTTCCACAAACAGAAAAACCATGGATACAAAGGGAACCAGATAGCTGTAGGCCGTCACTGCTGCGGGGGTGAGGACAGCCGTGGCGTATTGCATCAGCCAGAAGGTCAGCCCGCTGGAGAATATGCCGAGATAGACAATGAGCAGGACATCCCGGAGGTTCATGCGCAGCAGATCGGCAGGCGCTTCAAACAACAGGCCGGCCAATGCCATCAGCAGGCTGCCCAAGAACAGGCTCCAGAAAGTGCGGACCAGCGCAGAGGAAGACAGCAGCCCCTTTTGCAGGCCGGCTTTGGTCAGCACCGGGTACAGGGCCGAAGCGATGCAACCGACAAAAAAGACCGCCTCTCCCTTCCCGAAGGTCATCCCACCGTGGACCCGGCCCGCATCGATAAAAGCAAGCAGCAAGGCTCCGACCGCTCCGGTCAGCAGAACGACGAGCATTTTAAGGTCGGCTCTCTCCACGCTGAGTAGCCGGCCGAAGAGATAGGCCAGCAGCGGAACGCTGACATACAGGGTCGCCATGGACAGGGACGTGGCCCTTTCGGCTGCCCAGAACATGCCACAGAAGAACAGGGCTAGGCAGAAGGCCATCAGGGTATAGAGGGCAAACCCTTTGCGGGACGGTTTGACGTCTGCTTTCCCCTTTAAAAACGGGGCTATGGAAAGGATGGCAACGGCAAACCGGAACGAAGTCAGCAAAATCGGCGGTAGTCCTCTGCTCAGCATACTGACCGCCGGAAAAGAGAGGCCGACGATGAAGGTCCAGAGCAGCAGATTCAGATGAGCGCCGAGGATGGTTTTATTCATCAGCCGTGCCCTCGATGTGGATAAGCAGTTTGCGGAGTATGGCTGCGCCCGTGTCACGTTCTGCTGTACTCAGGCAGCTGAGCAGGTTTTCCAGAACATCCAGATAGTCCGCAAGGGAATCCTCTACCGTCTGTCGGCCTTTGGCAGTCAGTTTGATCAGGGTGCTGCGCCGGTCCTGCGGATTCGCTGCGCGCACAATAAGCCCGGCCGATTCCAGCCCGTCGAGCCGGTTGGTCATGGCCCCGGAGCTGAGTACGATGGAACTTCTGAGCTCGTTGGGGGTCATGCCGGCGGGCTGGTTACTCCGGAACAGGGTCGCCAACAGATCGAAATCACCGTCATGAAGATGGTGTTTCCGGAAGGTTGTGGCCAGCGGCTGGCGCATCTGTTTATTCAAGCGGAATATCCTGGTCAACACCGCCATCGGCGAAACATCTGCGGCGATTCCGGTTGCTGCCCATTGGGCCATGATTTTGTCGACATGATCTTGCATGGTCACCTCATCTCAATATCTTCACCTCAAGATACTTTGTCTGGAGATAAAGTCAAGCCTTCAAAAGCGATTCCGCTGAACAGCAGTACCGGCCCGATTTGCTCGTCGTGGGAGGGGGCGGTCAAAAAAAACAGGCTTGAGCGAAGGGCATTCTCTGTTATCCTCTTCCCGGTTTCGAAAAACTGAATTCAGCTTGAAAATATCATTAAGAGAGGTACCCATGAAAAAAGCGGTTTTTTTGAATGTCGATAAGATCGATTTTGACAAATGCCTGGATTTCTCTTCGCTGGACAGGATCGTCACCTGCTCCAGTTATCCGGAGACCAGTGAAGACGACATCCTTGCGCGCGTGGCTGGGCAGAATATCGTCATCACCAAAGAAATGCCGGTCAGCGGCGAGTTGATAGCTCAGTTCCCGGACAGTGTCGAGATGATCTGCGAAGCCGGGACCGGGTTCAACAATATCGATATAGCGGCCGCCCGTGCCAAGGAGATTGCCGTGTGCAATATCCCCAGTTACAGCACCGAAGCGGTGGCCCACCTGGTGATTACTTTCATCCTCAACTTCAGCGCATCGTTACCCCAGCAGCAGCGGATGCTGAGTGCCGGCCAGTTCGATAATTTTACCCGCCACCTGCTGGTGCCCCATTTTGAAGTGACCGGTAAAACTCTCGGCCTGATCGGCGGCAGCGGGGCCATCGGCCAGGCGGTGATGAAAGTTGCCCTGGCGCTGGGCATGAAAGTGCTGATTTCCAGTCGGACCCCAAGGGACTGGGCCGACCCGCAGGTTCAGTCGGCTTCGCTCGAGGAACTGCTTAGCCAGAGCGACTTTATCAGTATCCACTGCCCCCTCAACCACCAGACCCGGCACCTCATCAATCGTGACAGCCTGGGGTTGTGCAAGCCTGGTGCGTACATCATCAATACCGCCCGCGGCGCCATCATCAACGAGGGCGACCTGATCGACGCGTTGGAAAGCGGTCGCATCGCCGGGGCCGGGCTCGATGTCCAGGATCCGGAGCCGCCGGCCTTGGATAACCCGCTGTTCGCCAAAAACAATGTCATCATGACCCCGCATATCGGCTGGCGACGGTTGGAAACCCGGCAACGGCTGATCGAGCTGATTGCGGCAAATGTGGCGGCGCTTCTCGATGGTCGAGCGGTGAATGTGGTTAATTGAGGTGTTTTGAGGTGGTGAATCCTCCCTTGCCAACTGCAACGGAGGTTCGCAACGACTGCCGTGAACTGTCTGGCGAAAGGCTGGCAGGCGTGTTTCTCGATGTCATTTGCCCGCCTTGCGCCTGACGGTTATTGTTTCGCCGGCAATGCCCCAGTTGTCTGTTTCAACTTCGTCGATAACGACGATAGTTGTGGCGGGATTTTTCCCAAGCTCATCAACCAGCAACTGGGTCACATTCTTGATCAGCCGGGCTTTCTGCTCTCGACTGGCGCCTTCCCTGGTGATTTTGATATTGACATAAGGCACGATAAGACTCCTTTTCTTATCTCGGGTTTGAAAAACGTCGATCCAGGGCGGTCAAGACTCCGCCCATGGCAACACAAGCTGCTGCCAGCAGCAGAGGAAGAGTGAACCCATCCTGCCGGTCGGCCAGGCTGCCAGCCACGATCGGCCCAAGTATCTGACCGACGCTGAAACTGGCAGTCAGGAACGCAGCGGCTCGTCCTGCCTCCTTACCCATGCGCAATTTGCCTTCCGCCAGGGTCAACGCCACAATACCGAGGAAGGTCCCACCGAAAGATATCGCAGCGAACAGCACCGCGACGATGTTATGTGCACTGGCACTGACAAAAATACCGGCGGCCTGTAACACATAGGCCGCCAATAGTGCCTGTTTGTTCCCGATCCGACGGGCCAGTTGCGGCCAGAGAATCGTGGAAGGGATGGCCGACAAGCCGACGGCGACCCAGCTGTATGGTGCAAAAGCTTTTAATTCAGGGGTGCCGGCAATAATGGTGACAATGAAGGTCGCCGTGACGATATAGCCCAGACCCTGTAGAAAATAAGCAACGGCCAGGATGCGGATACTGCGCAAATCTGTCTTCGGTTGGGCCGGATCGTTTACGGAGGCTGTGCTATGAACATGCTTTCGACCCAGGGTAATACCGATTATGGCCAGAATTACGGCAATAGCTCCGATCCCTGTCCAGGCGGTATGCCATCCTCCCGCTTTATCCAGCAATGGTACAAGCAGGCCGCTCAGGGCGATGCCGAAACCGACGCCGCCATATAGCGCGCCAAACCAATGGCCATAGCCACGTCTGGTCAGGGTTTCCCCAACCTCGGCGGAAATAATGATGAATAGTACGGCGCTGGCGAAACCGCCACTGAGGCGCATCAGGCTCCAGAAAAACTCCGACAGCGTCATGCCCATGAAAATGGTGGTCAACAGGCTCAGCAATAAAGAGCCTCCCGCCATCAGCCGGGAGCGCAGGAGGCCGGGGGCGATCGTACAGACAACAGCACCGGCCAGATAGCCGAGGTAGTTCCAGCCCGCCAGCCACCCTGCCAGCGTATTGGTTATCCCCAGGTCACGCTGCATGAGCGGCAGGATAGGGGTGTAGGCGAAACGCCCGATCCCCATGGCTACCGCCATACCGAGGATGCCTCCAACCAGAACTTTGCAGGAGGTCCAGTCCCGCCCGGAAAATTCCTTATCGATGATCTTTGAATCCATGTTTGACATTCTAACGTTCTGGTGATATCAGTTCAAGTGAATGTTGTTGATATTTTCTATCTGCAAAGGAGATGGTCTTGGAAGTCAGCGAGTTGAAGATTTTTCTGGCTGTTGCCAGAAACGGGAGCATTTCCCGGGCGGCGGAAGAGCTTCATTGTGTGCAATCCAATGTTACGACCCGTCTCAAGCAGATGGAAGAGCGTCTTGGTGTCGCCCTTTTCCATCGGAAAAGCAAAGGGGTTGTTTTGACCCACTCCGGACTGCTGTTGATGGATTATGCCGAACGGATCGTTCGCCTCTCCAAAGAAGCTGAAGACCTTGTCAGCGATCAGGATGAGCCCAAAGGCAAGCTGCGGGTCGGGACGATGGAAACCACGGCAGCGGTACGCCTGACTCCTCTCATGATCAATTATCATCAGCTTTATCCCCGGGTTGAATTGAGCCTGGAGACAGGCTCTTCGTTGGAGTCGCTGAAGCGACTGCTTAACTTCCGGATCGATGGTGCCTTTGTGGCGGGCGAGATCACCCATAACCGCCTGATTGCCGAAAAGGCATTCGCAGAAGAACTGGTTCTCGTGACAGCGTCTGATATCACCTCGCTTGAGCAGATCGAAAACCTGAAAATTCTCGTATTCAGGGATGGATGCAGCTACCGGGAGCAACTGGAGGAGTGGCTCAGGAGAACGGGCAAGCTTCCTTACCGGATTGTCGAGTTTGGTTCGCTGGAAGGGATCATGGGCTGTGTTGCTGCTGGAATGGGGGTCAGCTTTCTCCCGCGGTCGGTGGTGCAGCGGCCGCAGTATCAAGATCATTGCTCTTTTCACCGCCTGCCGGAGGATATTTCCAACATGACCACCTGGTTTGTCCGGCGCCGGGATGAAGTGCCTGGTAAAGCCATGCAGGCGTTTATGGATTTGATCGGGCTTGAGCGGGGATGATCCGGATTCAAGGGGATAAGGGAGCACGACTGCCGGTAGGACCCGGTCCATGTCAAATTGTTCAGCCTTCTATATTTTTAACTCCTTCATGATTGAGCAACCAGCTTTTCCGTTCCAGCCCGCCTGCGTATCCGGTCATCTGGCCGTTGGCGCCGATCACCCGGTGGCAGGGATAAATCAGGGAAATCGGATTCAAGGCATTGGCCCGGGCCACGGCGCGGACCGCTTTGGGGTTGCCGATGCTGATGGCCAGATCCCGATAGCTGATGGTTTGCCCGACCGGTATGTTTTTCAAGGCCTTCCAGACGCTGCGTTGAAACGGACTCCCCCCCGGATCACAACTGATTTTTTCCAGGGCCGCATAATCCCCCGCCATATAGGCTTCAAGGCAAGGGCGGATCAGCTGTGAGTGTCGCTTGACCAGTTCGAACTTTTTATAACGTCTGGAGAGCAGCCGGTGCTGGCGCTCTCCCTGATCGGGAAAATCGAGATGCAGCAGGGTTTCCTGCTCATCGAAGACAATGGATAAAGCTCCGCAAGGTGTTTCAATGATGTCTTCATAAAGTCTGATCATCCTAAAACTCTCCAAAGGTAGAGTGCCCCGTAAGCCCGCCAGGGTCGCCATTTCTCGGCGCGTGCTGTTAAATCGTCTTTACCTGCCGGTACCGCCAGTTTCTCCAGGGCGCGGAGCAGCCCAAGATCGGCAACCGGATAGACATCCGGTTCCGCTCCGCTGCGCATGACAATATAGTGAGCCGTCCAGGGACCGATGCCGGGGAGGGCGCACAGTTCAGCGATGCGCTCCTCGACCGGCTTGGTTGTGTCCAGAGCGGGCCAGGCCTGTGCGAGACTCTGTAGGGTTGCGATGCGTCGGCCGGTGAGGCCCAACCCGTCCAGGTTGCTGCGCAAAATATCCTGTGGGTTAGGAAACTGACTCCGGCCGACCCGCTCGACCAGGCGGGTGCAGATGGTGCGCGCCCCTTTCACGCTGATCTGCTGGCCGATCACCGCCCGTACGGCGATTTCAAAGCTGTCCCAGGCGCCGGGCAAACGTAAACCGGGAGATGCGGCGATGAGCGGGTGCAAGACCGGGTCCTGGCCAAGGTCCGTCGCAATCGCCTGCGGGTCGGCATCGACATCGAACATCCGCCTGATTTTGTACGCGACCCTATGTAAGTGGCGGGTCAGAATACCGCTGAGGGTACAGCGCAGGCGGTTTTTACCCGCTTCATTCCTGACCTCAATATCACCCGGTTGGCCGTCGATTTCGATGTGTCGCCGGTAGCTGTTCCGGGTCACCTGTTCTACCGGTACAATGGCGCGGGATTGAAAGAAAGCCAGCAAACCGTCCCAATCATAAGGGGGACGATAGGAAAAGTGCAGCTGCAGCCCTTCTGCCAGAGGTTCATGTGGAGCGGTCAGGTTGCGTTCGCGGGACGGGGCAAAGCCGAAGGTCTTTTTATAGGCATCGTTAAAGCGGCGCAGGCTGTTGAATCCGGCAGCAAGGGCAATCTCCGTGACCGGTAAGGTGGTTTGGGTCACGAGGTTTTTGGCAAACAGCAGGCGTTGGGTTTGGGCAATTTGTTGCGGAGATGCTCCAAGGTGGATCTGGAATAACCGGCGTAACTGGCGTTCCCCCACCGCAAAGCGCTCACAGAGATTGCTCAGTGATTGGCCGTGATCCAGCGCCCCTTCTTCAATCAGCCGTACCGCCCGGCGCACCGTGGCTGCCGTACCCAACCAGGCCGGGCTGGCCGGAGCCGCTTCCGGTCGACAGCGCAGGCAGGGGCGAAAGCCCGCATGTAAGGCGGCCGCAGCGGAAGGAAAAAAAGTGCAGTTCTCCGGCTTTGGCGTGATGGCCGGGCAGATCGGCCGGCAAAAAATCCCGGTACTGGATACCCCGGTAAAAAACCTGCCGTCGAAACGGGCATCACGGGTTTTCAGGGCCTGATAGCATATGTCGTGTTCGCTGTTCATGATGTTGAGTATACATCAACCGTGATTTCGAACCCGCCATTTTCGGACATCAATACTGGTTATTTAACAGGGCATGAAAGTGATCTTCATATAAAACAATGTCAGGAATTTTTGTCGATTGAGCGCGTGGCCAGAAATTCACCCTTGCCAACCGGCACCAGGCTGGTGGTGAAATCGGGATCTGCTTCGACCATTAAAATAAAAGCTTTGATTTCCTCCGGGTGCGAGAGGGCATTATCAGCAACAAGCAGCCCGCCCGGTCGGATAACCCGCTTCAAGTCTGGCCACCAACCCGGATATTCCACCCTTTCCGAGTCGAGGAAAATCAGATCGTAAGCACCTTCGTCGCTTTTGGAAAGGAAGTCAGCCGCGTTCTCCTGAACCTGCCTGATCGTGGATGACAAATTGCTGCGCTTGAAGTTCTCGGCCGCCAGGTTGTATTTGTGCTCGGACAGCTCGACCGTGGTGACTTTCCCACCGATGGCATTGCAGGCATCGGCAAGCCAAAGGGTCGAATAGCCATTGGATGTCCCGATTTCCAATACCTGTCGCGCAAGAGTTGCACGGATCAGGACCGCTAAAAACTCCCCAGTGTCGCGGGTGATATTTAACATCCGTTGGGAACGTTCGGATGTGCCTTGGTCGTTTTCTTCGCCAAATTGCTCCAATTCAGACAATAAGTTTTGCAGTGAGCTGTCCATAATCTCATCTTCTCCATTGCTCTGGGCAGAATTTTCAAGTCCCTTAATTCTGTTGATAGCCAGCATTCTTAATGTGGTTTTCCTCCAGGATTTCCAAGGATATCTTTGCTTTGTCTTGCTTTCAACAAGTATCGGGTTGATATCGTGCACAGGCGATAAGCGCGAGCCCGGCGGCGATCATACAAAATGCCATGATTGCCTAAAATGATCATTGGTATCCGCAACCAGAATAGTGAAAATAATCCTGCGGCAAAGTTTTTATCAAGTCATTGTGTCGTATGCCTGTCCGGAAGCAGGTCGGACAACATGCTGGAGAGCTGCTTGAGGGTATAGGGCTTACGCAGATAGCCCGAAGGCTTTTCCCCGGAGAAGTGGGTGGTCATACCTTCCTCCGTAAAGCCACTGGCCAAGACGACCTTCAGCTGAGGATTCAGCTGCCGCAGGATTCGAAATGTTTCTTCGCCACCCATTTTCGGCATGGTGAGGTCGAGAATAACCAGATCGATCTCTGCCTGCTTTTTCCGATAAATATGAATTCCCTCCTGTCCATCTCGGGCTATTAAAACCTTGAATCCGAGCATTTCAAGCTGACTTGAACAGACCGTGCAGACAAGCTCCTCATCATCGATCAGGAGCACTTTTCCACCAAAATTGTCCTTTTTCGTATTGCCTCTATCAGGACATTCCGGAACTTTCTTTACATGGCTTTGGAGCGCGGGAAGAAACACTTCAAAAGTTGTGCCCCGACCCAGCTCAGAATGAACCCTGAGCCCTCCGCCGTGGGATCGGATAATTCCAAGGACAGCCGAAAGGCCCAATCCCCGGCCGGTAAATTTTGTGGAAAAGAAGGGCTCAAAGATCCGACCGAGCGTCTCATTATTCATGCCGGGGCCGTTATCGGACACTTCCAATTTTACATAAAGGCCAGGTTTTAAAGGTTTTATCACATAGTCATCGGTGAAATATGACTGCTCGCAAATCATGCTGGTGGTCAAAATATTGATCGTGCCGTGACGGTCGCCTATGGCATCGGAGGCATTAATGACGAAATTCATCAGGATCTGCCGCACCTGGGAGGAGTCACCGATTGTCATTGGCAGCTGCTCTTCCAGATCCAGGTTCAGAGCGCAATTTTTAGCAATAGAGGTTTGCAGCATCTGGGCCATTTCACCGGCCAGCTCGCTGATAGAAAACTCTTTTTCCTCAATTCTACCCTGACCGGAATAGGCCAGGAGTTGGGTACATAGATCTGCAGCCCGCAAGGAAGCGTTTTTGATATTTTCCAGGTTCTTTGTCACCGGGGAAAGTTTCGGAATCTGCATTAACGCGATATCGGCATGCCCGAGAATGGCCATGAGTAGATTGTTGAAGTCGTGGGCTATGCCCCCAGCCAGAACTCCCAGGCTTTCCAGTCGCTGTGCCTGTTCCATACGTTCCTGGATCAGTTTTTCCTGTTTTTCTCGCTCAATCTGATCAGTGATGTCGTTGCTGACGATGACAGCCAGTTCCACCTCGCCCTGCGCATTATAAATCGGAACGCCGGAGATCATCATGACCCGATGATACTCCTTGTCCAACCGTTTGATATCAATGATCTCTCCGTCCAGGTGTTCGCCGGCCAGCACCCTTGAGGCGGGCCACTCATCGGCCTTTAGCTCCCTGTAGTCAGGATAGGTCTGCACAGCAAAACGGCTGACAACAAATTCAATGTTCAGACAGTTCCGTGGCGTTTTATCTTCTTTTTCAAAGCCATAGATCTCTGCATGAATACCATTGGCATAAATCTGATTCCCGGTAGCATCAAAGACTGCAACGCCATTGCTGACGTGGTCAAGTATGGCCAGCCATTTGGCCTGCTCCTGCTCGGCAAACTCTTGGGTTTTACGGAGCTCTTCCTCTGCCTGTTGGCGTTCGGTGATATCGGTCATCATCAGCAATTCGATCTCCGGGTCGCCATTGGCATTGCGGATCAGAGTTCCGTATTGCTCGATAATCCGCTCCCGGTCTGTGGCAAGCCGCAAGATGACACACTTCTCATTGTTTATCGCCTCCCCGCGGGATAATCGTGCCCACGGCCATTTATCAGGTGGGATCTCTTTTCTTTCGGGATAGGAAAAGAGCCGGAAGCAACTCTCGAAATTGCTGGTATCCAATGGCAGTTCAGATTTATTTTGGTAGCCTAGAATCCTTGCCAGCGCATCGTTGACATGAATGGAATGACCCTCCATATCAAATGCGGCAACCCCGTTATCCATGTTGGACAGTACGGCCTCAAGTTGTTTTTTATCCCGTTCTTCCTTCTCCTTCGCTTCTTTCAAGACCCGCACCTGCTCGGTGATCACCTCTGAATAGAGAATTATGCCACCGATTTTGTCCTCTTTGTCATACCACGGGCGGCATTCCCAACTGGTGTAACAGGTGGATCCATCGGGCCTTGTAAACCAGTCTTGCTCCTTTTTTTCAACAAAGCCATGCAATGCCCGCTGATGAACGTCACGCCATTTCTTTGGTATTTCTGGAAAGGCTTCATAGTGATTTATCCCGATGACCTGATCTTCCGCCACCCCATAGTCCAACAGATAACGATCGCTGCAGGCAAGGCAGACCATATTCCGATCATAAATTGCCGCGGCATTAGGGCAGTGTTTGATGAAATATCTGATCAGATTTTCAGAGAAGAATGTTTTACTGGAGGCGCTAAGCTCAGAATTGACATTTTGGTTGTGCAAATCAGAATTCGTTCCTGACATATCCAACCTCCTTTCCAGAACATAAGCCCCTCCAATAAATACGGGAATAAATTGCTCTTTCTTAGACCAGTGAAGAAAAAACCAGCGAATCGGTTGGAACTATTTGCTCCCCCCAATTTGTTTATACAGGTGATCCCTGTGGTCAATTTTCCGTATTTCAGCAGGATTTATGTGGAAAGGTGCCGAAAATCATTAAGTATAATTATATACTTAAATCAATGAAGGGCAATAAAAAAGGGACTTGCAGTTTTCTGCAAATCCCTTGAATGTTTTTGGTTGCGGGAGGCGGATTTGAACCACCGACCTTCGGGTTATGAGCCCGACGAGCTACCAGACTGCTCCATCCCGCGGCAACGGATGACGACCCTATAGGATTTGATTTGGATCGTCAACCTTTTTTTCTGCTTTTCTTCTCCACTATTGTTCTTCGGGGTCGATTGGTGTAGAACCACTGCATTCAGGTATTAATAAAATAAATCCATCAGCAGGAATCGATAGGTAAATGCAGGAACCGATTGAATTGGATAAAGCGCTGGAGCAGCAGCGCAAAGGCGCATTGCTGGTTGATGTCAGGACGCCGGCCGAGTTTGCCGAAACGACCATCCCCGGTGCGATCAATGTGCCAATCTTTTCCAACGAAGAGCGGGCGCAGGTTGGGACGGTCTACAAGCAGCAGGGGAGTAAGATCGCCCGGCGGTTGGGGGTGGATCTGGTTGCGCCAAAAATTCCCCAGATTATCTCCGCTATCGAAGCGGCTCAGGAAGGGCGCAAGGATCCAGTTATCGTGTTCTGCTGGCGCGGCGGGATGCGCTCCCATGCGGTCTGCTGTTTTCTGAACCTGGCCGGAATCCCGGCGCGCCAGCTGATTGGCGGGCACAAAGCATTTCGGCGGCTGGTGGTCGATTATTTTGCTACCGAGCAATGGCAGCCGATTTACGTGCTGCGCGGGCTGACCGGAGTCGGCAAAACCCGGGTGCTGCATGCTCTGGGCAAAGAAGATTATCCGGTGGTTGATCTGGAGGGGCTGGCCAACCACCGTGGCAGCGCATTCGGCAACCTTGGACTGGCGCCGCAACCGTCGCAGAAGATGTTCGAAGCTCTGCTCTGGAGCCGGCTCAACCAATTGACGGCGGCTCCATATCTGCTGACCGAAGGGGAGAGTTTGCACATCGGCCGGGTGGTGGTGCCGAAACGTTTTCACCAAGCCATGCAGGTCCAGACCAGTCTATGGCTGAGTGCTACGCTGGAGACCCGGATCAAGGTCATTCTGGAGGAGTACCCGGCCCGTGATCAGTTGCGGGCCCAGTTTGAACGGCCGCTGCTGCTGCTCAAGGAACGGCTCGGGAAAAAGACCGTCGCCGAGTTTTGCGAATTGCTGCAGCAAGGGGAGTGGGAGCTACTGACCCGTGAGCTGATGGTCCGCTATTACGATCCGCTCTATTTGCATACGCTGCCGGAACAGCGCATCGAAGTCGACCTTGATCCTTTCCCGAGCGGCGTTCGGCGGGTCGCGGAAGCGCTGGAAAAATTGACCTCATCCTGAATCTTTTCTCCCGCCCCGGCTTGCCCGGCCCGCGCCGGAGGGTTATCCTGTTGGTTGATGCCTGAATGGCAGGAGTTCAGCCGACCCGTTTCCGAACTGGAAGCGAAGCGATGGGATAACCGATGCCGGAGCCGATCCGTACGCCAGCACAGATATCACCGCTGTTCATGAGCAATTTCGAAGTTGATGAGAATGCGCCCTTTACGCGCTATCTCAACCGGCTCGAAGTGGAGATCGCCCGCGAGGACTATGGCGAACTGAAGCAGGTTGAACGCCTTACAACTTGTCCGGACGACGCTTTTTTCGACGGCTGCGTGGAATTGACCGAGCGGCTGCTGGAAACCTCCCAGAACCGTTACAATTGCAGCCTGATCCGGCGGGAAAAGATCCGCATCTATATGGATCATGCGCTTTATCATGTGTATTATCGAATGCCGCGGCAATGCCTGCGCTTTGTGCCGACCTGGCGCGAAAAGGTCCTGGAGCAGGTTTTCGGGTTCATTCCGGCGGGCGATACCGAATGGCGTCCCTGTCGCCGTTTGCTGGACAGCTCTGCGGCCAAGTTTCTGGCCGATAAGGCGGGCGGGGCACTGTTGCTGAGAGGGCCGGTGGACAACCCGGAATTGCCGGTGTTGACCGTCAGCCACGGCCCCTACGACCCGCACACCCTGGAGGTGGCGCTCTATTTTCTGCGCTACGGCAAGGGCCGGGCGGCGCTGATCAACCTGGGTTTTTCCGGGCGCGAACCGCTCACCGATGAAAACCTCGCCAAGCTCAAGACCTGGGGGGTGCCGCTTAATCCGAGTAATATCGATGTGATCTATCCGTATGTCGATGATCATGGCCAGCCAAACTGTTATAAGCATGAAGAAAGCCTGTGCCGTTATATCAATCAGCTGGGCGGCCCGGAGCCGGAGCTGATCGTTGATGTTCATGGTTACGTGGGGACCCATGCCGAAGACAACCGGGTGCTGGTGGGCATGGGCGGGTTGCCCCCTTATCCGCAGTTGGCGGAGCTGGGACATACGGAGCAGCGGGGCGAAGTGCTGGAGTTGCGGCCACACAGCAGGTTTCGGCGGGGCCTGGCGATGATGCGGGAGCTGTCGCCAGAGATTTTTGTGCAGCTGTGCTGCGATGCCCAGCGGGGCTGTCATCTGCGCCTGCGTGACGATCTGCAACTGGTCGGTCGGACCTTTGACCCGGGCACCGAAGTAATCGATATGTTGCCCGGGGAAACGCGCAGTTTTCTGCCCCGCGAGAATATCCGCTGGCTACCGAGTGCCGGCGCCAATGCCCTGCAGCGCATGCAGGCCTGCAAACTGGGCACCCAGGCGCTCTGCCTGCATGTTGAAATTCCGACCCGCATCCGGCAACGGATTGCTTTGAAGATGAAGCAGCAGGCGCTGGAAGATTCCTACCTGTCGAGCGAATTGTGAGTATTTCTCAGCCAGAGGCTCGGCAGGTTGTATGATAATTGACTGGTCATGCAAAGCATGATCACTGAGCAGATAACGAAAGGATTGTCATGAAAATTTCCGTAACAACAGGAGCGGCTGAACAACAGAAAACCGCCTGCCTGGTCGCAGGTGTTTATGAGGGCAGAAAAAGGCTCGATATCGAGATCGGCAAAGGGCTGGATGAACTGTTTGGGCGCGCGCTAAAAAGCAAAGAGTTTTCCGGTTGCAAAGGTGAGGTTCTGCTCCTGCACGGGGTGAACAAAGGCGGCCCCGAGCGGGTCCTGCTGCTTGGCCTGGGTAAGGAAAAGGATTTTACTCTGAGCGACCTGCGCCAGGTCGCCAGCGAAGCGACCAATATCCTGACCCGCAAGCAGTTGGGATCGTTTGTCCTGACTCTGGCGCAGGTTGCGATGAAAAAGGCAGAGCTTGGCGAAAAGGTTCAGGCCATCGCCGAAGGCCTGCTGCTCGCCGATTACAATTACGATCGCTACCTGCCTAAAAATCGGCCAGGACAGCCGGTCAAGGTCAGTGATGCCCTGTTGCTGCTGGCACCGGGAGATGATAAGCATGTGGCCGAGACCGCTCTGGGCAAGGCTGAGGCGATCTGCGCCGGGGTGTGTCTGGCGCGTGATCTGGTCAATGCGCCGGGGAACCTCAAATCCCCCGAATATCTCGCTATGCAGGCGGTGGCCATGTCCGAGCAGGTGAATATCAAGGCCAAGCTGCTCAACCGTCAGGAAATGGAAAAGCGAGGTTTCGGCGCTTTGCTTGGCGTTGCCCAGGGCAGCCAGCGCGACCCCTATCTGATCGTTATGGAATATAACGGTGCCAAGGCAGATGAAAAGCCGGTGGCGCTGGTCGGAAAAGGTGTGGTCTTTGACAGCGGTGGCATCTCCCTCAAACCCGGCGAGAAGATGGATGAGATGAAAATGGACATGGGCGGGGCCGCCGCGGTGATCGGCACCATGCTGGCCGCGGCCCGGCTGCAGCTGCCGATCAACCTGGTCGGCGTGGTTCCGGCCGTGGAGAACATGCCTTCGGGAACCGCCATCCGTCCCGGCGATATTCTCACCTCGCTGTCCGGAAAGACTATCGAAGTTCTCAATACTGACGCTGAAGGGCGGCTGATTCTGGCCGATGCCCTGACCTATGTCGGTCAATACCAACCGCGGCTGGTGATCGACCTGGCGACCTTGACCGGCGCCTGCATTATCGCCCTGGGCAATCAGGCGGCCGCGGTCCTCGGCAATGACGACAAGCTGATCGGCCAGCTGCTCAAGGCGGGCGAGCGCAGCGGTGAGCGGCTCTGGCAGCTGCCCCTCTGGGAAGAGTACGCCGCCCAGATCAAGAGCGACTTTGCCGATGTCAAGAATACCGGTGGCCGACCGGCCGGGACCATTACCGCTGCGGCTTTTTTACAGAAGTTTGCCGACAGCTATCGCTGGGCTCATCTCGATATCGCCGGCATGGCCTGGGAAGAGAGCGGCAAGGCCGGTCGCCCCAAAGGCGGCACCGGGTTCGGCGTGCGCGCCCTGGTCGAGTTTCTGCACGGGGAATGCGCGTAAATTAAGCTGGGCGCCGGTGATTCGCCGGCGCCCGGTTAGGCCGACCTTTCCTTGACAGAACGCAGAGACTGTTGGTAAATTGCCACGTTCGGCTGTTCCTGACCAGGACCGCCGAGACCGTTCCTGTTTGACCTGAACCCAGCATATTTTTCTACTTTCAGAACTACTTTTTTGGAAGTGGAATGGAGAATAGTTCATGCGTTTTTCCGATTCAGTGCCCGAAGCGGACCTGCCGAAAGGGGTACGGGATTTCCTGCCTCTTAAAGCCGCCAAAGTGGAATATCTGCAGCAACAGTTGCAACAGGTTTACTCCGCATGGGGGTTTCGTCCGGTTATTACCCCGCAACTTGAATTCCTCGATGTCCTGGAGCGCGGCATGGGTGATGAACTGCGCGACCGGGTCTTTCGGTTTGATGACCGGCAGAGCGGCCGCCTGTTGACCTTCCCGCCGGACATGACCCCGCAGATTGCCCGGATCGCCGCCACCCGGATGCGGGAGCTGCCGTTGCCGTTGCGCTTGAGTTACAGTGGCCGGGTGTTGCGTCATACTGAGCAGCAGGCCGGCAAGGATCGCGATATCTTTCAATCCGGTGTCGAACTGATCGGGCTGGACAGTCCCGAGGCCGATGCGGAAATGATCGCCATGGCCATCGAAGCCCTGGCCGCGGTCGGTGCGGAGGATTTTACCGTCGATATCGGCCAGGTGGAATTTTTCCGCGGGGTCATGGACGGTCTGCCCCTGGCCCCGAAAGCGGCCAATCAGGTGGCGGATGCCATTTTGCGCAAGGACAGCTCCGAGTTGAAGCAACTGCTGGATGAATCCTCTCTGACGGAATCCGCCCGCGCCGAGATTCTGGCCCTGCCCCGTCTGTACGGCGGCCGGGAAGTGATCGACCGGGCCGCCAAGGCGGTCAGTAACGAACGGTCCCAGCGCGCCCTCGACGGTCTGGCCCAGGTTCTGGATATTCTTGAAGTTTACGGTGTCCTCGAACATGTCACGATTGACCTTGGCGAGCTGCGCGGTCTGAACTATCATACCGGAATCACCTTTCAGGGTTTTCTTTCCGGGGTTGGCCGTGCCGTTTGTAGCGGCGGGCGCTATAATAATCTTATGTCCAATTACGGACTCGATGCACCGGCGACCGGTTTTACTTTCAGTCTGCTGCATCTGTTGTTCGCCCTGGACAAGGTTCTGGATGGGCGGATCGAGCCGCATTGTGACCTGTTGATTTTTTCCACCGGCCGCAATCTGCGTTCGGCCCAGAAACTGGCCTGCCGGTTGCGTAAACTGGGCTATTCGGTGTCACGGGACATCCTTGATCGGAGCCGGGAAGACGCCCTGGCATATGCCCGCCAGTTGGATTATCGTTACCTGGCGGTCGTGGAAGACGACGATCAGGATATTGAACTGACCTCGCTGCGCAGCGGACAGCAGAAAAATCTATCCTGGGAGGAGATCTGTCAGCCAGGGATTGATTTGCAGTTATAATGAGTCGCCATCCGGCAGCTGCGGATGGCAACAAATCTATTACGGCCGGCCATTGTTGCCGGCAAGACAGGAGCACACAGAGCATGGCCAACGTAATTGTTGTCGGCGCCCAATGGGGCGATGAAGGCAAGGGAAAAGTTGTCGATATCTATACTGAATATGCACAGGACGTAGTGCGTTTCCAGGGCGGGAACAACGCCGGACACACGCTGGTGGTCGGCGATCAGAAAACGGTCCTTCACCTGATTCCGTCCGGAGTGCTGCATGAAGGCAAGCGCTGCATTATCGGCAACGGTGTCGTGCTCGACCCGAAAGTGTTTCTGGAAGAGATTGATGGCCTGCAGAGAAAAGGTTTTCTCAAAGATCCGGCTCAACTGATGGTCGACGGTGCGGTCAACCTGATCATGCCTTACCACAAAATCATCGACATCGCCCGGGAACGCAAATCGGGAGCCAAGAAGATCGGCACCACCGGGCGCGGCATCGGACCGACTTATGAAGACAAGGTGGCCCGGCGCGGGATTCGTTTTGCCGACCTGCTCAAGCCGGAAACCTTCAAGCGCAAGCTGGCCGAACTGCTGCCGGAGAAGAATTTCTATATCGAGCAGTATCTCGGTGAGAAACCCCTTTCTGAAGAAGAAATTTTTGAAGAGTATATGGTCTATGCCGAGCGCCTGCGCTGCTACCTGGGCCGGGTCTCGCCCTATCTCGACCAGTCGATGAAGGCCGGCCACAATATTCTCTTTGAAGGCGCTCAGGGCAGCCTGCTTGATATCGATCACGGCACCTATCCCTACGTCACATCCTCTTCCACCATCGCTGCCGGAGCCTGTACCGGGACCGGAATCGGCCCCCATCGGATTGATGAAGTGATCGGCATCTCCAAAGCTTATGTCACCAGGGTTGGCGAAGGACCGTTCCCGACCGAACTGGATGACGAGATGGGTGAACGCCTGCGCACTGCAGGAGGGGAATTTGGGGCCACCACTGGACGGCCGCGGCGGACCGGCTGGCTTGATATCGTCGCCTTGCGTGAAGCGGTCAGAACCAATGGCCTGACCGGCATCGCCCTGACCAAAATGGATGTGCTGAGCGAATTCGAATCCCTCAAGGTCTGCACGGCCTATCGCTACGGCGAACAATTGCTGGAAGAATTTCCTCAGGATCTCGATGTTCTGCAGGAATGCAAACCTGTTTATGAGGAAATTGCCGGCTGGCAGAAAGATATCTGCAGCCTCGGTTCTTACGCCGATCTGCCGGTGCAAGTAAAGGATTATGTTGATAAAATCGAAGCTTGGACGGGTTGTCCGGTGGTTCTGGTTTCGGTCGGACCACGGCGTGATCAGACCCTGATTCGGTCAAATCCTTTCGCATAAAAAAAATTGAAAAAAAGGTTGACGGCATAAAGTGATTCACGTATAAAAGGTCTCCGTTGTGAGGGCCGGTAGCTCAGTAGGTAGAGCATCTGACTTTTAATCAGATGGTCACAGGTTCGATCCCTGTCCGGCTCACCATTTAAACGCAACACTCTGCGGGGTCATTTCCTGCGGGGGCTTTACATAAGTCCCTATCGTCTAGCCTGGCCCAGGACACCGCCCTTTCACGGCGGCGACGGGGGTTCGAATCCCCCTGGGGACGCCAATTAAAACAAAAGCCTCACTGTGCAAACAGTGGGGCTTTTGTTTTATCTGCCTCTGTCGGGATTCGAAGCGGAGCGAGCGCTGACTTAATGGGGTCGAGTCTACGTCAAAGAAAGGGGCAACTCTTTTCGGGTCTACACCAAAGAAAGGGGCAGGTAACTTTATCGGGTCTACACCAAAGAAAGGGACAACTCTTTTATTCCGCACCAAGCCTGATCAAATATCCGCTATTTGGGGTTTACATCAAAGTTTCTCGCGTTTCGCAATTTCATATATTTGACGCAACGATCCTAAATTAAGAGAGAAATTGTTTGTCCTAGGGTTTGCGTATGCACAATTCCGAAAACTGTATATAATTAGTTTTCATCTGGAAACGGCCCTTTTCCGCTGTGGCGGTGTCAATCTGCGGGTTCTCTTGTGCGGCGTAAAGGACTACGCCTCCGCGCAACCCCTTGATTTTCTTGCCACAACGAAAAATTGCTCATTTCCAATCTGAAAACTTAGTCGTTGGCATCCCGAGTTCCCGCATGCCAACTATTTAGATCGCTCATATATCCCATTTCTGGTTTCAGATTGCCCACTGTTTCACAGTCATTATAAGAGTCCGAGCTATGCTGAGCAGACTTCTTCAAGATTATCACTTAAAAGCCCCACTCATAATTTTGGTCAACCTCCTGTTCATGCAGTGTCTATTGCTGACAATATTGCCTTCAGCGTTGGCGCGTGGGATGGATCCTGCCATCAAACTGACTCCAGAAGAAACTGTTTGGCTCGATGAAAATAGAGGCAACATCAGCTACGCCCCGAATCCACATTGGCCGCCGGGTGACTACATGGAGGACGGGGTACATAAAGGAATTGTTGCCGATTACATCAAGTTGTTTGAAAAAAAGCTCGGTATTACTTTTAAACGGGTTTACTACGATGATTGGGAAAGCCTCTACCATGGCATGATGACAGGGGAGTTTGATCTTATTGGGGCGGCTCAGAAAACCGAAGAGCGCTCAAAAGTTCTCGTATTTACCCAACCATTTCTAACGACGCGACTTGGCATTTTAACCAGGACCGACACTCCAGACTTACAGTCATTGAATGATCTCAATTCCATGACTCTCGCCGGAGTTGAAGGTTATTCCAGCCTGGATTATGTAAAAGCGAACTATCCGGGGAGCAAAGTTTTACAATGTGACGATGACCTCACGGCCTTGTTAAAAGTTTCGGCAGGAGCTGCCGACGGTGCAGTTGTTGATTACATGGAGGCCAGCTACCTGGTCGATAAGTATGGCCTGACGAATCTTCAGTATGCCAAGGAGCTTGATTTTCACTGGGACTTACGGTTTGCCATCAACAAGAAGAAAGCCCCCTTGCGCTCAATTCTCGATAAGGTCCTTGACACCATCAGCGAACAGGAACGTAAAGCTATTTACAATAAATGGGTCACGTTAAACCTTGAGCACAAGCCAAGTTTTGTTGAGCGCAACCTGAAACTGCTCAGCGGCATTTTTTTGGTTATCCTGTTGCTGTTATCTGTCGTGGTCTATTTCAATCGTTCTTTAAAAATGCAGGTCTTGGCACGGACAAAAGAACTGAGTGAACAAAAAGAGAAATTGCAGGTTGTTCAAGATTCGACCGGGGATGCAATTATTATCGCGGCTGCGGATACGCAGAAAATCATAGAAGTCAATCGGCGGGCCACAGAAATGTATGGCTATTCGTATGAGGAAGCTTTACAGATCAGTTTCACCGAACGCAACCAGGGGGAACCACCCTATTCCAGATATGAACTATCCGAATGGTTCAGGAAAGCGAAAGAGAATAGTCCGCAAACATTTGAATGGCCATCTCAGCACAAAGAGGGCCATATCTTTTGGGTCGAGGTGAAAATCAGTTTTGTTCTTCTTGGAGGTGCTTACTGCTACGTCATCGCAGTACGAGATATTCACCAGCGAAAACAAATTGAAGAACAGCTACGAGAGACCCAGAAGATGGAAGCCATTGGGACCTTGGCTGGTGGGATCGCCCATGACTTTAACAACATCCTTTCAATCATACTTGGCAATGCTGAACTGGCTTTGTTGAATCCTGAAACCAATCTCCAAAATCGAGAGAAGTTCGATCAGATTCTGACCGCGACCAAAAGAGCAAGAGAGCTCGTGAGCCAGATCCTCCTGTTCAGTCGGAAAGATCAAGAACCGAAAAAGCCTCTGTCTTTTGCTTCTGTTGTCAACGAGGCGGCAGACCTTTTAAGAAAGACTATTCCTCGATCAGTTGGGTTGGTGCTGCATGTGGATGACAGTATTGGGTCAGTTCTAGCGAATGCGACACAACTGTATCAAGTGATTATGAATCTGGGGACCAACTCTTATCACGCATTGCCGGACGAAACCGGAACAATTACTATAACACTTCAGTCAGAGTACATTGATGAGGCCACAGTCAAAAAACATCCCAACTTAAATCTCGGACAACAATATGCCAAGTTGGCAGTGACTGATAATGGGGTGGGTATATCAGCAGAGGCTTTATCCCGAATGTTTGATCCGTTCTATACAACCAAGCCGCCGGGTAAAGGAACCGGCTTGGGGCTTTCTGTCGTCCATGGAATTATCGAAAAACACGAAGGTGTAATCTGGGCAGAGAGCACTGTCGGGAAAGGGACAACCATGAACATCCTGATTCCGATTATGGAAGAATCCGACGATGTCTTGCCGGAGGAAGAAAAACTCGAAGTTGTCGGTGGGCGTGAGAAGATTATGCTTGTTGATGATGAGGTCATGCTTGCGGAGACAACAAAGCAATATCTTGAGGTGCTGGGTTACCAAGTCAGCACATTTACCTCGTCACAGGAGGCAATAAGCGCTTTCCGTGAAAATCCCGATTCCTATGATTTGCTCATAACAGATCAGGCTATGCCGGATATGACTGGAGATATTCTTGCCCAAAAAGCATTGGAGTTTCGTCCGGATATTCCCGTTATCCTCTGTACTGGGCACAGTCATATAGTTGATCAGGAGAAAGCAAAAACTATAGGTATTAAGTCTTTTATGATGAAACCCGTCAGCGGTCATGAGCTGGCAAGAGAAGTCCGCACAGTACTGAAATCTTCACTGCCTCATAACGCGTAAGTTTTGACATGTTTTCCGTTACCTCCTCCAGATTACCTTGGCTCCCCCAACGATGCCGTTGCTCTGATCTTTGCAAACGGCCCGCTGTTTGCGCACCGGTCTCGTGAAACGACTGCAACCTCGCTGAGTTTTTAAGGAAATGATTTATACTAAAAAGCGGAAGGTTCCTGCTGCTGCCGCAGGCATGGGGCGTCTCACCCGCCACCGGCGCGGGATTCATTGTCCAGCTTGATAAAAAGAGGATCCGCGGATGAAAAAAGCCAAGAGCAGTTGCGTGGTCTGCAAAAAAAACTTTGAGACGGCTGAGCTGGTTCCCTTTTCTGCCGTGAGGACGGTCATTTCTGCCATCATCAAGGAAGATTATCCCGCCTGGGCTGATGGCTGCTATATCTGCAGGGCGGATATGACGACCTATCGCGCTAAAGAAGTGCAGATCATGATTGAAGAAGAATTGGGCGAGCTTTCAGCCCTTGAAAAAGAGGTTTTGGAAAGCTTGCAACGACATGAGTTATTATCTTCCAACACGGAGCAGGAGTTCGATAAGGAGCGGACGCTCGGCGAAAAACTGTCGGATAAATTAGCGACCTTTGGTGGCAGCTGGAGATTCCTGATCATTTTTTCGGTGTTCCTGATTTGCTGGATCACCATAAATTCATTGGTGATGTTTTGGCGACCCGCAGATCCATATCCGTTTATCCTGTTAAATCTCCTCTTGTCCTGTCTGGCAGCGGTGCAGGCGCCAATTATTATGATGAGCCAGAACCGGCAGGAACAAAAAGACCGGTTGCGCTCGCAACATGACTACCAGGTCAATTTGAAGGCCGAATTGGAGATAAGACTGATTCACGAAAAATTGGATCATCTTCTTTTGCGGCAATGGCAGAAACTCATGGAGATCCAGGCGACCCAGATTGAAGAGATTGCCGATATAAAACAGGGGCTGAAGCTGATCAAGCCGGCCGCATTCAAGAATGATGGATAGTCTTTTGCACCAGTTGGGCAACGCTGTGTTACGCCAGGAATGACCCTGATTCTGCTGAGCTGCGAATCTTCACGGAACATCACAAAATTATTTATTTGTTAAAATAGTACACATATCTATAATAGTGTCGATTCAAACTTCGGCAGAAGCATGACCCTGCTATTGCTGTTGCCCCAAAAGGGTTTCGCCAACTGCAAATTGCGGTTAGACCGGCCGGTCCATTGCCGGGATGGTTCGAAGCTGAAGCATGTGCCGTCGGCACCTTTCGATTAAACAGGGGAAGGGATATTCGTATGAATCTGAAACTGACTCCCAAAGCGCAAAAAATCATCTCCGAAAAAGGCAGCGATATCACGGTCAGTCTAAATCAGCAGATCTGTTATAACTGAGGCGGCGCTCAGTCGCGAGACATCCCATCCGTGCGATGGGGCCTACCAGAACCCGCCGAGATCAACGAATACCAAACGATGACAATTGACGGAACAGCCATCTATATCCATCGTGCTGTCAGAGGGATCGCCAATGCCCGCATTGATGCCGTGACCGGCGGCGCCGGGACAAAGCTTATTTTTCTTGGCTTTGCCGGGAGCCATTAGCCTTTTTGCCGAACGGCAAGGAGGTAAAGTCCACTTGTCGCGAATGCTCAAACCATGAAAAAAGCCTCTTTTGAGCAATTGGCTTAGGCTTTTTTGTGACGACCAGGCCCGGAGCTAATGAGCCGGGGCTCGCCGGGAACGTGCTCTTTTTTCATCCAAGGGGTTTTTCTCCAAATTTAGGGAAATCTTTCATCGCAACGAATTTGGTGTTATGAAGACAATCGATTTAATTCGGGGCGTTCCGGATTAGAGGATGTTTCTTGATTGCTGACGTACTGCTCAGGTTGTGACCGGATTCTCTTTGCTTGCCGAAAGAGTTTTTGAGATGTGCTAACCTCGTTCCCCTGAAGTGTTTTTTTGATTTCAGAGAGATGTGAAGATGATTGCAGCTGTACAGCCACTATTCCCTTCTGTACCCCGGCGGGATGGCCATATCCCGCAGGTCTGCCAGCATATACTACAATAAAATGAAAATTTGCATTCTGTACTGACAGTCACCGGCTAAAAGGCGGTGGGATTACTGTTTGTGTCCAGCAGCGCGGTAGCTGGGCGCTGTTCAACTGGAAAGAAGTGTCTTTTTGTTTTGCTGCCAGGCAGCACACTTTTGGATTGAGGATTTTCTCAAAATGAATATGCCAACTGATACCGGGTCGAATAACGACCAACCATCCGCTCACCAGCGGAGCTCTTTAGCAGCTCTTTCGCTGACCGCCCTTGGTGTGGTTTTCGGCGACATCGGGACCAGCCCCCTTTATGCGTTGAAAGAATGTTTTCATACCAGCCATGGCTTGACGCCGACGCCGGAAAATGTGCTCGGCATCCTGTCGCTGATCTTATGGGCACTGATCCTGGTTATTTCCATCAAGTACCTCAGCTTTATCCTCCGCGCCGATAATCAGGGGGAGGGCGGCATCATGGCCCTGACCGCCTTGATCCTGCCGCAAAAAGCCCGCCAGCAGGGGAATCGCTGGGCTCTTGTCACCCTTGGTTTGTTCGGTGCCGCGCTGCTTTACGGTGACGGCATGATCACCCCGGCCATCTCGGTCCTCTCCGCCATCGAAGGTCTGCGCATCGCGACCCCGGCGATCTCCGCCTATATCATCCCGATCACCGTTGTGGTGCTGGTTGCCCTGTTCCTGGTGCAGTACCGCGGTACCGGCAAGGTCGGGGCGGTTTTCGGACCCTTGACCTTGCTCTGGTTCATTGTCCTGGCGATTCTCGGGATCAGGCAGATTATCGAATATCCGGCAATTCTGGCGGCCGTCAGCCCCCACTACGCCTTCCGTTTTTTGCTCCACAACGGGTGGTCGGCTTTTCTGGTCCTCGGTTCGGTCTTTTTGGTGGTGACCGGCGGGGAGGCACTGTATGCCGACATGGGGCATTTCGGTGTCCGGCCGATCCGGTTGGTCTGGTTTTGCCTGGTGCTGCCCGCTCTGGTTCTGAATTATTTTGGCCAGGGTGCCCTGTTGCTGAGCAATCCCGCAGTGCTGGAGAATCCGTTCTATCACCTGGCGCCTTCCTGGGCGCTGATCCCCTTGGTTGTGCTGGCGACGATTGCGACCATCATCGCCTCCCAGGCAGTGATTTCCGGATCGTTCTCCATTACCATGCAGGCCGTACAGCTCGGGTTCTGTCCGCGGCTCAAAGTGACCCATACCTCGGCCCGGGAGCGCGGCCAGATCTATGTCCCGGCGGTCAACTGGATTTTGATGTTCAGCTGCATCGGCCTGGTCATCGGCTTTGGCTCGTCCAGCCACCTGGCCGCGGCTTATGGCTTTTCCGTGACCACCGACATGGTGATTACCACATTGTTGTTCTTTTTTGTCGCCCGCGAAAGATTCCACTGGCCGCTGGGTTGGGTCCTGCTGTTGTGTGGCGGATTCCTCTCCTTTGACCTGGCGTTCTTCGGCGCCAACTTTGCCAAGATTCTGCATGGCGGCTGGTTCCCGTTGCTGGTCGCCACCCTGGTCTTTACCTTCATGTCGACCTGGAAGACCGGGCGGAAGATTCTTGCCACCCGCATGCGGGAACGGCTGATGTCGATCAGTGACTTTCTGACCGTGATTCGCTCCTCTATGCCGCAGCGCGTCAACGGCACCGCCGTGTTCATGTCCGGCAACCTGAAAATTGCCCCGCCGGCGCTGTTGCATAACCTGAAGCACAACCGGGTTCTTCACCAGCGGGTGATTATCCTGTCGGTGGTTACCGAAGATGTTCCCCATGTCATCGGAAACGATCGTTACGATGTCGAAGATGTTGGTGAGGGGATCTATCTGTTGGTGCTCCATTCCGGCTTTATGGATGAAGCGGACGTGCCCGAGCTGCTCAAGGCGATTGAAATCGGGAACGCTCCTTTCCTGATGGAGGAGACCACCTTTTTCCTCGGTCATGAAGCGATTATCCCGTCGGATAAGCCGGGCATGGTCATGTGGCGCGAGCATTTGTTCATGCACATGTCCCGAAACGCCCGCTCGGCCACCAGCTTTTTCGGCCTGCCGCCGAACCGGGTGGTGGAACTGGGGATGCAGATCGAGCTCTAGTGTCCTGTGCGGTTAGTTCTATAGTCCAATTCTGGCCCTTTTTACTGCTGTCTACGTTCTGCCTTCTCGACTTGGCTTTGGCCAGGCCTGCGGCGGCACGCCTTGGCAGCAGAAAAAATGACTTAGAATTTATACAAACAACTAACCGAACAGGACACTAGGCGATTTTGCGAGCAGGTTGATTTTTTTTCTTGCAACTTTTCAGTTCTTTAGGTATTTAATGCATCTCCTCGCGACAGCGGCGGAGAAAAGCAGATTAAAAAGTAGCGTTCTGCGGGTACATTTCCCGCAGGGACTTGAAGTTTTCTAAGTCCCTATCGTCTAGCCTGGCCCAGGACACCGCCCTTTCACGGCGGCGACGGGGGTTCGAATCCCCCTGGGGACGCCACTTAAAACAAAAGCCCCACCGTGCAAGCGGTGGGGCTTTTGTTTTATCTGCCTCTGTCGGGATTCGAAGCGGAGCGAGCGCTGACTCAATGTCAGAACAGCGGCCCGGATGGCCGCGGCAGCGAGCGCAGGGGAGCCGACGCAGATATCCGCACGATGCGGATGTCGAAGTGGGCGAATCCCCCACCCCACCGTGCAAACGGTGGGGTTTTTGTTTTATCTGCCTCTGTCGGGATTCGAAGCGAATCCTCCTGGCCGCGCCCATCGCGGGACGAATTGCAGATCGGAGCGGACCTGAACGAGTCACCCTGTTGGGCGCAACCTTGATTCTCCTGTCATTCGCGGCCATGTTTTTATGCCAAGGCTTTCATCCCGGGCGCTGCTGTGAATATTCGCTATCAGCGAGATTGGTTTTGATCTGGGCCTTCAGGTCCCTTGATTGCTCACCAACAGCATATACACATGCAACTCAATAATCGTCTCGCGTTAGTCTCTGGTAGTACAGCCGGAATCGTCCGGACGATAGCTTTGGCCCTAGCGCAAGAAGGTGCCCGAGTTTTCAAATACCGCACCGTCGATGATGTTTGCAACGCCGTAAAGACCTTCATCGAACTTTACAACAGCAAATGGCGCGTTGAGAAAAACGGTTTCAGATCGCCTGACGGAATCCGGCAGGTGCCATAATCTAAATTTGTGTCCAAGGAACCGGTTTCGCTACACTTATGCGGGGCAATATTTGAGCAATCGGAAAATCCCGGCCGGGATACTCTGCAAAGATATGACCGCTTTTACCGTGGCAAGGCGCCGTGCCCGGTTTTTCTTTGTTAAAATTAAATCGATAAAGAGGATAGATCTCCGGAAACCATTTTTTGTGACATTTAGGTCAGGAACCATGGAACAGCGATATTACAAATCGACCCAGATTGCCAACATTGCTTCCCCGGCGTTGGGCTTCATTCTGAGCATTCCCGGACTGATCGCCTTGCTTCTGCATGCAAGCAACGATGGGAATGGCATGCATCTCCTGACCTTTATCATCTACGGCTTGAGCCTGGTCATCTCCTATGCGGTGTTTACGCTGTACCATATCTTTAAATTTCATGCGCGCCTTGGGAAACTGTTCAAAATTTTTGATCATGCGACCATCTATCTCCTTATCGCCGGAACCTATACCCCATTTGCGCTGGTTTTTCTGCGCGGCAACTGGGGGTGGACCTTGTTTGGCGTGGTGTGGGGCATCGCTTTGCTGGGGGTGATTTTCAAAATTTTCTACATTGATCGTTTCAAAATATTAGGGCCGCTGATCTATCTGGCGATGGGCTGGTTGATCGTCATCGTCGTCAAGCCGGCAATCGAATTGATCCCCACGGCAGGCTTAGTGCTGCTGTTGGCTGGCGGGCTGTTTTACAGCTTCGGGCTTATTTTTTACGCCTGGAAGCAGCTGCGTTTTCACCACGCGATCTGGCATCTCTTCGTCATGGCGGGGAGCATCTGTCACTATTTTGCGGTCTATTATCATATCATTTCATGAACCCGACTGATCCCTGTCGATCATGCGAATCTGGGGCAAGGCCATGGCAAGAGCGCTTAAAATAGTCATTATTATCGCCGGCGGGTTGATTGCGCTATTCGCCATCGCCACCATGGTCCTGTTTCTTTTTGTGGACACAGATGCCTATCGGGCCAAGCTGGAGGCCACAGCATCGAAAGCGCTGGGAATGGAGGTCAGGGTCGACGGCGCTCTAGGTATGACCCTCCTCCCGAGTTTGCATATCACTCTGGAGGACGTGCACCTTACTCAGCAGGGGACTGAGATCGCCAGTGCCGAAAAGGTCCGGCTCGGGATTGACCTTTTTCCTTTATTGCAAAATAAAATCCGTATCGGAACGTTCGCGCTGAAACATCCCAGGATATCCATTGAACGGGATCTGGACGGAAAATTCAACTACCAGAATAAGGAGCCGGACGGCGATGCTGAAACCACTCTGGGCTGGTCGAAAGTCTCCCTGTCAGAAGGGACGCTGATCTTTTCGGACCAACAATCGGGAGCGGGGTTCGAGGCATCGAACTGCAGCCTGATAGTCGACCAGTTGCGGCCTGCGGGTTGGAAGGTCTCGGATCTGCGGAAAAACCTTTCCTTTACGGCGGAACTTGCCTGTAGAGAGATGCAAAGTCATGACCTGACGCTGTCCGCGGTGAACCTTTCAGCCAGCGGGAAGGACGGCGTCATCGATCTTAGTCCGGTCACGATGCAGGTTTTCGGTGCCCAGGGGGTGGGAAGCCTCCGTGCGGATTTTGCCGGCGAAACCCCCATTTACGTCCTCCGTTATGAATTGCCCGCGTTCCGAATCGAAGAGTTTTTCAAGCTCCTGTCGCCGCAGCCCGTCGCAACGGGAACGATGGATTTTTCCGCAGACCTCTCGGCGCAGGGAAAGACCTTGAACGAGATAAGACCGACGATCATGGGAAACGTGACCCTGCATGGCGAGAATATCCAGCTCTTGGGCCGGGATCTGGATGAGGAGTTCTCCCACTTTGAATCCAGTCAAAACTTCAATTTGGTTGACGTGGGCGCCTTTTTCTTCGCCGGACCGCTTGGGCTGCTGGTCACCAAGGGTTACAATTTTGCCAGCAACCTTCAGGGCTCGGAGGGAAGCAGCGAGATCCGCACTCTCGTTTCCGATTGGCAGGTCGAGCGGAGCGTTGCCAATGCGCGGGATGTCGCTCTGGCAACCGGCAAGCACCGGGTCGCCCTCCAGGGGGGACTCGATTTGGCTAACGAAAAATTCAATGACCTGACCCTGGCGTTGATCGACGCCGATGGCTGCGCCAAGGTGCGTCAGAAAATTCGTGGCAGTTTCCTTAACCCGGAGGTAGAGCCGCCGAATTTCCTCAAGGCTCTCGCTGGACCGGTAACGAAAGTCTTAAAGATGGGGAGAGATCTTTTTCCTGGTGGAGAGTGCGAACCCTTCTATACCGGCTCGGTTGCTTCGCCGAAATGATTGCTGGCGCGCTATTTTAACGCTTCAGTTAGCGCGTGTTGAGCACAGTGTCCCATAGTGGTGTGGTTACCCCGAAATTGATATCGGGATGGTAATGCTGAATGCTGATGGTTGGCTGCTCAACGTTGGGGTAAAAGACTCCACTTGGCGAAGCTGTTGATTATTGCCGAAAATGGCATCTATCTTCATTATTTTGCTCCATCAGCGCAGCTGCCCATAAGAGAAAGAAATGGGTCTGAAAAATAACTTGTTGACAGAGGTGAGATGATGGTCGATGAGAGGCAAATAAATACCGGTAAGCCCGGGGATAGAGATCCGGAAACCGAAAATCTGTCACCGGATGAAGGAGTTGTCTGGAAAGAGCGATACCTGCGCCTGCTTGCCGACCTGGAGAACACTAAAAAACGGCTGGCACGTACCTCCGCCCAGGAAGTCGAGGCTGAAAGGGAAGCGCTGCTGAAAGATATTTTGCCTGTCGCTGATGGCCTTGACCTGGCCTTGCGGCATATTTCGCAAGAGGAGGATAGCCGAAATATCTTGCAGGGGATTGAAATGAACCGAATCCTGCTTGGTAAATTTTTGGCCAAGTATCATGTCGAAGAACTGGAAGCCCTGGGCCAACCGTTCGAACCCAGTCTACACGAAAGCATAGGTGTGGTCCGGTATCCCGGGGTCGCACCCAATACCATCATCAGGGTCGAGCAAAAGGGTTATCTGCTCAACGGCAAGCTGTTACGTCCCGCGCAGGTGTTGATCGCATCGAGTTGAGCGGAAACTCCGGACCGGGTGTAATAATCTCCCGTTGAACCTGTCTGGATGCGACTGATTGGAGCCAGCATGGAGTTTAAGGATTACTACAGCATTCTGGGTGTGGATCGACAAGCGGATGCGAAAGAGATTAAACAGGCCTACCGCAAGCTGGCCCGAAAATATCACCCGGATGTCAATTCGGCCAACAGTGATGCCGCAGCGAAATTTCAGGATATCAACGAGGCCAACGAAGTTCTTTCCGACCCCGCAAAACGCCAGCAGTACGATCGCCTGGGCTCGCAGTGGCAGCAGCACCAGAAAAGTGGAGGAACGCCAGAAGACTTCAACTGGGGAGAGAGGGCGGCAGCAGCCGATCAGAACTCCAGTTATCGAACCGTCAGTCCCGAAGAATTTGAAGAGTTATTCGGCTCTGGCGGCGGCTTTTCGGATTTTTTCACTAATCTGTTCGGCGGCGGAGCCCGGCAGCAAAAGACTGGAGACAGGGGTGGTGCGCAATTTTATCAGCAGGTGCAACCGAGGCACGGAGAAGACCTCGAACATTCACTGCAGGTGAGTCTCAGCGAAGCTTACCACGGAACCAAGCGGGTGTTGGAATGGGAGGACGGCCGTAAAATTGATGTCAAAATTCCTCGCGGGGTCAATACCGGATCCAGGGTCAGGCTCAAGGAGCAGGGAGGTTCTGGTACTGGAGGAGGGAGGGCAGGGGATCTGTATCTGACCATTGACGTTTTGCCCGACAAACGGTTTCTGCGCGACAACGATGATCTCAAAACTACGGTTCCGGTGGATTTGTTCACCATGCTGTTAGGCGGCAAGCTCTCGGTTCCCGGCATCGATCGCACAGTGAGCCTGACTATTCCACCAGAAACCTGTAATGGTCGGGTTTTCCGGCTGCGCGGGTTAGGGATGCCTAAAATCAAACATCCAGAGCAACGTGGAGATCTGTATGTCACCGTGGAAGCTGTTCTGCCGCAAAAGCTGACTACCAAAGAAAAGGAACTGCTTGAGCAGTGGAAGACTCTGCGTTAAGCGAAACGTTGTGCCGGTTGTGAAATTAGCCGGACCGGTGAGGAGCAGGCTATGACGAAATATCCCATTTCACCATTTTGCGGGGATCCGGATGTTCACTACGAATATCGGATAGTCGCCCGTATGACCAGAGTCTCAGAAGAGTTCATCTTCCAATGTGAACATGAAGAATTGGTTACTGCGCATACGATGTTGCATGGTGCAAAGGGGTTGAGTGCCGCGGATGTCAGGAAGCTTAAACTCATCCGCTACCTGCACGAAGATATGGGGTTGACCCTGGATGCCATAGACTTCGTGCTGCGTTATCGGGAGCGCGTAAAAACAATGGAACGTGAGCTTGAAGAAACGAAACAACGATTCCGGCAAAAAGAGCAGGAACATCAAGCACAGGTTCTGGACCTTTGCCGCCGGTTGGCACAGCTGATGGGTGAAGAGTAGCATTTTTGCCCTGTTTCTCACCCTCTTTAGTTCAGATAACGCCCTCACTCCGACTCAACCAGCCGGCCCCTAAAATGTTTGACAGGAGAGAAGATCGATTGAGCAACTTTGTACAAGCGCAGCTGCTCATAGGTAGGGTATGGTATCGACCAGGGTATGGGTGAAAAAATGTCATTGAGTTCAGCAAACAGCTTTCATTTTCAGAATCCAGGGTCCTCATCGGGGATAACCGTGCTGAATGCCGTCATGGCGGATTTTTCCTACGGCAAGCACGCGCATGAAGAACTGGCCATTGGCGTGACCACTGCAGGCGTCCAGGAGTTCTCCTGCAAGGGGCGCTATTTCAGCAGCTTGCCCGGCGATATTATCCTGTTCAACCCTGAGGATGTGCATAACGGTAGCCCTGGCGGGGGCGATGTCCTGAAATACACCATGCTGTATTTTGACCCTGGCAAACTCTATCCACTGGTTGGGTGTGCCAGCAATGAGCTGATGACAAAGTGCCGGATTCCCCAAACCCACTTCAGAGATGCCGCGCTTCGCTCCACGCTGCTGGGACTCTCTCGGCATGCCGGGCAACTGGCCAATTCCCCCCTGGAACAAGAACATGAGCTTTATGCTGTCGCCGTGCACATCGCCAAGATGCTGGGCCGGTTTCACCCTGATGGCTGGACCAATAAAAAAGATGCGCTCCTGCTGAGGGTGCGTGACTACATCCACGCTAACATTGAAGCGGACATCTCCATTGACGAGCTGAGCCATGTCACCACTATGTCCAAGTATCACCTGATCCGTCTGTTTCGCAGCCAGTTCGGGCTGACGCCGCACCAATATATTCTGAATCATCGCATCAACAAGGTCCGCGAAGCCTTGAAAAACGGGGTGTCCGCGACCAGTGTCGCACATGAATTCGGTTTCTTCGACAGCAGTCACTTGAATCGCCACTTCAAACGGGCCTATGGAATCACCCCGAAGCAATACCAGCTTCAAGTGCAGAGATAAAAGGTCAACCCATGCTGGAAATCATCCTTTTTGCCATTGGGGTCATGTACACCCCAGGGCCGGTCAACATCCTCAGTTTGAACAGCGGCGCGCAGAAGCAGTTTCGGGCGCACATTCCCTTCTGCGGCGGTGTGGCAAGCGCTTTGGCCTGCTGGTTTTTGTTGGTTGGCTATACGGGCAGCCTGATCGTGAACGACCGGTTGTTGCCCGTTATTGCTGCGGTGGGCGTCTGCTTTGTCCTGTACCTGGCTTACAAAATAATGTCGAGCAGGGTCGAGACCGGCGGGGCAAGCCAACCCGCAGCTGTTCTTACCTACAAAGACGGGTTGCTGATGCAGCTGTTAAACCCCAAAGCCATGATGGTCGTGCTCCCCGTAACCACCGTTCAGTTCCCTGCCGCGGGGATCCATGGCGGGTGGATCGCGCTCTGGTCTGTCGGTCTCAGCGTTCTCGGGTTCGGCGCTCCCCTGACGTACGCTGCCTTCGGGGCCACTGTTTTTCGCTCTCTCCGCGGCAACACCTGCCTGAAAGTCATGAATATCATCATGGGGATGATGCTGATCGCCGTGGCCGTGGATATGGGGTACTCCCAGGTGTATCTTGCCTTGGCGGGGCAGTGAACGGCTTCCAATCGTCCGCCGGGGCTTTGCTCATCCATCTTTGCTACGGTCATCAGCGCATCATTTTCAGAAAGAAGTAAGCGGTGATGATGATATTGAAGAGGGTGATCCCGCGCCGCAAAAATATTGGGTTGAGGTGCCGGGCGCAACGGGCGCCGCTGTAACCACCGATGACCGCGCCTGCCAGCATGATCAGGGCCTGGGGCCACCAGACCATGCCCATTGCCGAGAACCAGAGAACAGCGGCGGCATTCGTTACTCCCACCAGTAAGGTCTTTATCCCATTCATGACCCGAATATCCAGGATGCCGAACAGGCTCCACACTGCCATCATCATGATCCCCACCGCCCCGCCGAAATAGCCGCCGTAGATTCCCAACAGCAGCTGGGCGGCGAGAAGGGCCGCGGATTGTCCCTGACGTTTCTGCTGCATGAGCCATCCCAGCTTCGGACCTGCGGCAAAGATGACGGTTCCTGTGGCCAGCAGCCAGGGGATCGCCTTGTCGAAAAGCGGCGTCGGGGTGAGCTGGAGCAGCAGGGCACCCAGTAGGCCGCCGGTCAGGCTGGTTAAAATCATTGCCTTGAGTGGCGCCGCGGTGAAAGAGGTACATTCGCGGCGATAAGCCCAGGCGCCGGCGATGCTCCCCGGGAACAGGGCGACGGTGCTGGTTGCGTTCGCTGAAACCGAAGGCACCCCTGCAAAGATCAACGTCGGAAAAGTAATGAACGATCCGCCGCCAGCCACGGAATTCATGAATCCTGCTAATAATCCAGCAATAAATATGAGTATTGACGTGTCCATGGCGTAATGGTCGACGAACTTGCGAATCCGGTCAATGTGGGATATTTTGAGGGTGACTTCGTATAATACGAAGGGAAGACGTTTTACAGACCATGCGGAGTGACTATGCGCTTTGACTTCACCGATTTGCGATTATTTCTTCATGTGATAGATGCCGGCAGCATTACCGGTGGGGCCGAACGGGCTCATATGGCCCTGGCAGCGGCAAGCGCCCGGATTCGCGGCATGGAAGAGGAATTGGGAACGCCCCTGCTCGAGCGGTTGCGCCACGGCATCGAGCCGACCGCTGCCGGACAGACTCTTGTTCAGCATGCGCGGATCATCCTTCGCCAAGCGGCGGATATGCGCTGGGCGCTCGGTGATTATTCCAGGGGAGTGAGGGCGCAAGTGAAGCTGCTCTGTAATACTGCAGCCCTGACCGAGTTCCTGCCCGCAGTCCTCGGCTCGTGTCTGAACCGTTATCCGCATATCAATGTTGAGCTGCAGGAAAATCCCAGTACCGAGATTATCCGGTTGGTAACGGCAGGGCGGGCCGATCTTGGTGTCTTCGCCGATTCCGTCGATGCGGGCCGTCTGGTCACGCGACCTTTCCGGGTTGATCAATTGGTGGCCATCATGCCCCGGCATCACCCGTTGGTCGGCAGGGAGTCGGTCAGTTTCAGGGATCTGCTCGAATATCCGTTTGTCGGGTTGAGCAAGACCAGTGCACTGCAGGAGCACCTGGATCACCAGGCGGAACGGTTAGGCCGTCGCATCGAGTACCGGGTCCGGCTTCACGACAGTGCGGCCGTCTGCAACCTGGTGGCGGCGAATGTTGGCATTGCCGTTGTCTCGGAAACTGCAGCTCTGCAGCAGAGTCGGGAGATGGCGCTGCAGCATATCCCTGTTACCGAGGGCTGGGCGCGGCGAAGGCTCATGTTCTGCGCACGGGACTTCGCCGCTTTGCCACCCTATACCCAACTGCTGCTGGATGCTCTGACCTGCTGAGCCGGCTGCCCCCAAAGGCCTCATCATTTATCAATGAAAACGGCCAGCCCCAAAGCAGGGCCGGCCGTTTTCATTGACTCTTATCGTCGCAACAGAATGTGTCCCAAATTACGCGGTTGCGGTATCTTCCCCCCAGGCTTTGGCGCTGCGCGCCACCTTCTTGCGTACCTCCTTCCAGGCACCATCGACGTTGAACATCGATTCCGGCAAGGTTTGCAACATTTTTTGATAGAGGGACCAGGACACCGTGAAGGTCAGTTCGTCCCCTTTCATATACTTTCTGACCGACGGATCAAAGCCGCCGAGTACGGCTTTCTCGACACCCTGTTCCTGATAATACAGGGGCCAGGCGACCATATTCGTGCAGCCCGCACCGAAGGGTGATGCGACGCAGTCCATCTCCCCGGTCGTAAAAATCGTATGGGTGAAGAGGCCGCTCAACACTTCGGGCCGGGCGAAAAAAATCACCAACTCCGGCTCTTCTCCGTCGGCAAAGCTGGAGAGTGGTTTGAAGATGCAGTATCTGCCCGGGGCTTTGCGCGGATCGACCTCAGCAAGAAATTTACGCATGGCCTCCGGAGTCGGTAGGTACCGTTCGCCATGCACGGGCGTCCCGCTGAAGCCGGTGGTCACATAGTGCTCGATGAAACGCAGGTGCGGCTTCATCAGCGAGCAGTAGTAGACCCCGCCAAAGCAGCCATACTCTTCCTTGGAAATGAAGGCGGCGCAGCCCTTTTTGCGCGCAAGCCGGATGTTGGCCATAACACAGGAAAAGGTCTTCATGGCTTCCTGCAGATCGAGTTGTCCCGCGTCTTCCAGCTCTCGTGAAATGGGCACCCCGGTTTTGGGGCCGACGGCATTGTCCGGCAGGCGGTCTGCATAATAGACGCCGAATGGTTCTTCGCCCAGGCCGAGATGCTCCAGAAAGCGCTGCGTGTCTTCAAGAACATGCTGAACAGTCATGATCGTTCCTCCTTGCTGGTGTTGTTGACTCCGCCAGGATCTCTCCCATCGAAAGAGTCTTTAGCGACTTGGCGTCTTGCATTGAACAGACATCATTCTATATTGTATCCAAATACAGAATAAAGCGGATAAAATAAAAACTCTCATCCAAAAATGGGCATAATCATGCAGGACTTTCTTAATGACGTTCCCCTCCTGGTCGAAGTGGCCCGCCAGAAGAGCTTTGCCAAAGCCGCAGAGATTCTCGGGCTGGGAGCATCGACCCTGTCGCGGCGCATCAAGTTACTGGAGCAACGCATGGGGGTGCTGCTCTTCTACCGGGATACCCGCAATGTCGATCTGACCCCGAACGGAGTAGAACTGCTCGAAAGCTGCGAATTCATCCTCGCTGAGTCGCAAAAAGCTTACGACGCTGTGGTCACGAATATGCAAAGGCCCGCCGGGCTGATCCGCATCAGCATGTTCAGGGATCTCTTCACTCCGCACATGAAAGAGGTTCTGCTCAGCTTTGCCGCCAAGTGGCCTGACATCCAGATCGACCTGACCTTCGCCGAACACGCGGTTGACCTGCGGACCGATCCTTATGACATCGCCTTTCTCATCGGTCCGGCGATCGCTGCACCGCTCATCGTGCGAAAGCTGCTCAGAATCGAACCTTATCTCTACGCAGCGCCGGAACTGTTTGAGCACTACCCACGACCCGGCGAGCCGAAGGACCTGTACAAGCTGCCCTGCATCGTTCTTGAGCGTTTCGGCAATCGCTGGACAATGACCAACGGCAGCCGCCAGGAGACTCTCGACATCCAGCCTGCCTACCGGTTCAGTTCCGCCGAACTGTGCCGCGACTTTGCCATCGCCGGGCACGGGATCGCCCTGGTGCGGGATGTCTTTGTCGCTCAAGAGGAAAAGGAGGGGAGGCTGGTCAGGGTGCTCCCGGAATGGAGCGGAGGTTTCAAACATGACGTCTACCTGGTGACCGGCCCCGGCCAGCTTCCCCAACGGGTGCGCCATTTCATCGATCATATCCAGGAACTGCGGCCTGTTCTGTAATATCTGAAACGCTGACAAGCTTGCCAAAGATAATGGTGTGGGGAATTATCCCGCCCTTGGTTACAGATGGTCTGTTCTTGTTGATTGGAAAATGAAGGAGAACACCCCTTGAGATGATAAAATATTTCTCTTGACAATAACCTTGTTTGCTCTGGAAGATGTCCCATGTCCTGGGATTAGGGACATTTCGTGGAGGTGCTATGAAAAGTCAAGATATCTTTCTGCTGCTAAAACTGGTCTCGATAGAGCAAAGGCAAGAAGGTTGGAAACTGCCATCGTGCGAGAGAGATTGGTGGGATTGGGAAGATTGGAATGTCTCTCCATTAAAAGAAGTTCCAACCAAGTCGGAACTAAGGGGGAATGACTATACGATGCGTTCCCTGGCTCTCGAAACAGGGATAAGTAAATCCCAAGTCAATCTTGCCCTGCAGAGGTGCTACGCCGTAGGGCTGCTTAAGCCCGACAGAAAAACGGGACTCCCTCGGGTGAATATTTCCTCTTTGTTTGAATTTATCGTTTATGGATTGCGCTATGTTTTTCCTGCCAGGCCTGCAGAACTAACACGAGGCATTGCTACGGGCTTGGCTGCGCCGGTCCTTCAGGGCAAGTTGATGTCGGCTGGAGACATTCCTCCGGTGTGGTCGGACGCTAAGGGAAACACCAAGGGATCTTTAATTGAACCGCTTTTCAAGACAGTACCTCAGGCAGTCAGGAGAGATCAGAGGTTATATGCTTTTTTGGCTTTGACTGACGCCATTCGGATGGGACAGCCTAGAGAGAGAACAATGGCAGCTGAAATCTTGAATAAACTTCTCAAAGAAAGCATATGTCAAGATTCAATTTATTTAGAGAAATGATAACGCGAGTCGCTGTTGCTCTTGGTGAAGAATTGCTTGATCAAGTGGCATTTGTCGGGGGATGCACCACAGGCCTCCTGCTCACAGACGATTATACGCGGGAACAGGTGCGTTATACTGATGATGTCGACTTGATCGTACATGTTGTCAGTCATGTCGAATGGGCCAAGTTACAAGAGACCCTGCGTGAAAAAGGCTTTGCAGAAGATGCAAGTGAGTCGGCAGTTATTTGTCGAATGGTTCTCGGAGAGCTTAAAGTTGATTTTATGCCGGATTCGGGTGTGCTTGGATTTTCGAATCCTTGGTATCCTGAAGCCCTTAAAACAGCGAAATACTATAGCCTTGCAGATGGGATTAATATCCGTTTGGTGAGGCCTGAATACTTTGTAGCAACAAAACTGCAGGCCTATCAGGGACGAGGGAAGAATGACCCCATGGGCAGTCATGATATTGAAGATATTCTTAATCTATTCAGCGGGAGAGCGTCACTGGTAAAGGAATTAGAGCAGGCTGATTTGAAATTGAGAGAATGTGTCGCTGAGCAGATTTCGCAATTACTCGACAATCGGGATTTTGAATATGCAGTTCAGGCTGCAGCAAATGATGAAGGAAGAGAGCGGGAATTGTTCGGACGGCTTGAAAGAGCAGCAAAGGTTAAGTTCTGATGAAAATAAACAGAAATGATCCCTGCCCATGCGGCAGTGGCAAAAAATACAAAAAATGCTGTCTCGGAAAGCAGCAACCTGCTGGCCAGCCTGAAGCTGTTGCCGAAACCTTCGCTGAGATCCAGCAATTGCTGCAAGGGGAAGAGTTTGCTTCGCTTGAAGAGGTCAACAGCTTTCTTGCCACGCATATCCCTGAACGCAATCAGGCCCCGGAGAATGATTTCGCAGGATTATCTCCGGAGCAGATGCATCGTTTCCTTTATTTTCCCTTTGAATCGAATCTGCTCGTTGCCTTTCCGGAACAACTTGCAACCGAACCCGCTGCGCCGATTGTGACCCTGTTCAGTATGCTGGTCGAAGCGATTGGCGATAATGGCCTGAAACCGACCGCGACCGGCAATCTGCCCAGAAATTTTTGTCGCCAGGCAGCCCTCAGCTATTGGGGTGAGGAGCTTTACCGTAAGAACACTCAGATTGGCAATATCAACAAAGAAGAGGATTTTTTTGATCTGCACCTGACGCGTGTTGTTGCCGAACTCGCCGGGTTGATCCGCAAATACAAAGGAAAATTCATTCTCAGTCGGGAATGTCGCAAGCTGTTGGGGGACTCCGGGATGAGGTGCTTGTATCCGCGACTTTTTCGCACCTATGTTGAGTCATTCAATTGGGGGTATCGGGACGGTTATCCAGAGTTCGGATTGATCCAGAAGAGTTTTCTTTTTTCTCTCTTTCTCTTGAATCGGTATGGTGGAGACTGGCACCCTCAGACCTTCTATGAAGACCGTTTCCTACAGGCTTTCCCCATGATTCTGGAAGAGGAGGCGGGCACAGACTATATGACTCCGGAGGCAATGGTCCGTTCTACATATAGTTTCCGCAACGTGGAAGGATTTTTCGGATTTTTGGGGTTGGCTAAAGTGGAGCCGATATCAACTGAGCGATCTTGGCCGCGACAATTCAGGGTGAAGAAACTCCCGTTGCTTGAGGCTGTTGTTAAGTTCAATATTTAGGTGAGATGAAAAAGAAGCTCCGGAATTTCATCTGGAAAAATAAATCTGCCCCTTTTCTTCTAAAATGAGACCCCGCAAACCGGGAAGGCCAAAGAAAACTGGGACGTCCCAGTTTTTTTGGACGGAAAATACGTCTGCGCAAACTTGAAAAGCAAAACCAAATTGCGGTGGTGTTCGGACATTTCGTCGCTGCCGGTTATCATTACCTGTTTAGGCTTAAAAGAAAAAAGGTGAAATTTTGAAGAAAATACTAATAGCCGTACTTATTTCTCTTGCACTTCAAGGCTGCTCCTCAAGCCTCAGCCCAAGAATTATAGAGAATCCAGAGCTTAGACTGTCAAATTTTGGATATAATCCACCTACTCCCCCAAAAGGCATTGTTAGCATCATATACCCACGCACAAGTAAACATTGCGAAGCCCTTGAAAATTTAGAAGTTGCTTTTTTTGATCAGAGTGCAGTTTACAACCTTTCATTATATGCAAAAAATGAAGATCAAAAGTTGTTAAGTTCATCAACATTCAAATCAATCATTGAATCAAATGAAAATATAACTCAATCAACAGCTCACAAAAATCTAGCGGATCGCAACTTCAACAAAATCAAAAACAAAGCAAAAAAGATCTTTTTAAAAATAGCACGGGAAGAAGGCTATCAGGTTGGATATGAACTTTCAACAATGCCAGAAGACGTTGAAAAGTGTTCTTATAGTTTTACAGACCTAAGCGGTCCAGTAATTGACACATTGGATCGACAGCTAAAATAAAAAAGGCCTAACGAATAAGGATAGATAGCGCGAGGGACGAGCTGCGATCTTATCCTGTGGTTGGACAATCCCGGTCTTTATAGAGATACCGAGTGGCAAGGGGGCAGATTTATTTTTTGGCAGTACCTCATGTGAGCATAGAGCCACTGTCCAATCTTCGATAAATCACCATTTCCAAAGCAAAACGAGCCCCAACTTGCACAAGGACGTTGGGGCTTTCGTCTATGTCGGATCATATTGTGGAAAAATAAATCTGCCTCCTTTTCTCCTATCGGAGGCTGTCCCAAGAGTTTGTGAGCCATGAAACTGTAGCGGTTAGCACCGCAAAGACCTGGGACAGCCCCCGTGTGGGACAGTCCCGGTTTTGCTGCCATCTCCTCTTAAACGAGCGTCGTTCGGGAGCGCCCCTGGTTTTTCCTTAAGGTAGATGACGATCCCGATGAAATAACTGTGACGAGTTGAGACCTGCCCCCCCTTAGATTGGGAAGATAAGTTATAACGGATTAAAATTGCAGGTTTTATTACGATTGCCGCAGAAAATATGATATTTTTCTCAGATTCAATTTCCCCCGCATAATCGATGAGGCTTCACTTCCTGATCGGAGAATAACTGATGAAAATCATATTTTTTGTTGCCCTTTGCCTGTTGTTGATCCTGCCGGGGTGTGGAGGCAGTTACTCAAAGCTCCAGGAAGTCCCCTTAGGTCGGGAAACTTTTTACGACGCGGACAATACCTCAGCCTGTGGCATAAAAATCAACAGTGTGGAGGTCAACGGTCGAAACTTTGATGTGACCGTCAGCAGAATCTATTGCACCCCTGAGGTGAACGCCGAAAAATACAAACAAATTCGCCACAGCGGCAAAAGGCCGAATCCGGTGGCTACGACCCTTGCAGCTCCGATTGCAGTTCTTGTCGATGGACCGAAAGAGATCCTGCAGGGGTTTGTCGGTGAGCATCATAAATACGAATCCATCCATTACCGGGATAAAAAATCGACCGGCCGCTCCAAACAGGAATACAAGCCCTTTCCTGGTAAAACCATGTGGGCCAACCTGCTCATAAACTCAGTCAATCTCCACAACGGAAAGCCCCTGACAAAAGAATTTCAATGGGAAAAAGTCATCACAAATAGCAATTCCACCTTTTCAATCCCCCTGGCAACATATCTGGAAAAACTTGAAGAGCAGCCGCAGAGCGTCGACTACAAGCTCTCTGTCAAACTGGCGGCCAGCGATTCCGGAAGGCACTCTTCTTACGCCACGTCCATCACGGCGCAAGAGCTCGACGAATTCAAGCTGACAAGTTCACTGTGGCAGGAAAAGGCCAAAGAGAGAGCCCTTCAGGCCCTGCCCAAACAAGAGCAACGTCAGCTGTACCAACAGGAACTGATCAGCGCCCTGAAAAACGAAGACTATCCCCTGGCCCTGAAGAATTTTCAACGCTTTGAACGGCTCGCCATGGATCTGCCCACCAGCTTTCAATATCACTATGGCAAAACCCTGCTCGAAGTCGGCGACAAGGAGATGGCGAAACAAAAATTTCAGGCCTATCTCAAGCAGGCAGGCGAACAGGGGCGCTATGCCCGGCAGGCCGGCCAATATCTTGCCGATCTCAATCAATGATACGGGTACTGTCTGCCAAATAGGGAATTCCCATGAATAAACTGATCGTTCTTTTCACCGTCATCCTGGCCATGTCCGTTTGCTCTGCTTCCGTAACAATGGCCGATTCCGCCAAGGGGAAAAACAGTTCTCAGGGCCAATTGCATATTGAAAGTCGCCCCTCTCTCCTCGACGAAGAAGGCATGCCCTGTTACTTCGATATTCACTGGAAGCAGTGGACGCTGATTGGGGAACCGGTTTTCAATACCAAAATTGTCTGGGGGATAAATGATCTTATCGGCTCCTTCCATTTCAAGGACAGGAATGGCAAGAGCGTGACCCTGTCCCCATCCGGGATACCGCTGGAGGTCTTGCAGGAGATCTTCATCGTTGACCTCGATTTCGACGGCAGAGTCGACCAAGAGGCTGTCCGCAGTGCGGGGCTGTCGGCCAGGGAAAAGGTCTATTTCCAAATAGGCTCAGGGGTGCCGGGAAAACCCACGGTCCAGCATTTTAAAGCCCGTGAAACACTGCCCGGAACCGAAAACTTCAATGTTCCCGGCAGCCCGAACTGGGACCGCGTCTTCTACACCTATTCCGGAGATGAGCGGAAGTATTTGCCGCCCGAACAGGCCAAACAAATCGTCAAGCACGGTTTTGAAGCGGTCGAGATGCTTTCGCGCGTTTCCAGACTCGAAGCCAGCCTCTCTTCCGTTAAAGCCTGGTATAACTCCAGGCTTGAGGAACAAGAGCTCAAAAAGCTCAAGCGGAAGCAGCAGCAAGAGAGTAAACAGCTAGCGGCCAGTTATCAATTACAAGAACGCCGCAACAAAGAAGCGCAATCACGGCAAGACGCGGGACAGGATGATTTTCTGGCCGAACTCGATGACCAGCTCTCCCAAATTGATCTGGATAAAGAGCGGCAACGCGCTACAGAACGACTGGCAGCACAACAACGCCAGCAAATCGCGGATCTGGAAAGAAGCTCTCAGGAGTATCTGGACGAGCTGGACCGACAGCAAAAGAGGGACGCCCTCAAGCTCCAGGCCAGACGTAGCGAGGTGGCAAGGCGGACCTTGCCGACCGGGAAGTTGCTTGTTTTCCAGGACAGAAACGAGGGTTACGGTTACAAAGACAGCAAAGGAAATATTGTCATTTCAGCCCAATATTATAGCGCTGCGTCTTTTTATGGTGACTACGCCTCTGCCTGCACTGGTGAGCATAAATGCGGAATCATCGATAAAAAAGGAACCGTCATCATCCCGATGGATTATGACGATAGCAAGGTTGTCGGGCCGGATCTGTTTGTCCTTGAAAGAGGTAAAGAGGGGCTGTTTGACCGCAATTTAAATGAGATCCTCCCTTTTCGCTACAGTCGCATTGAAGCATTCGGGGGCGACCATGTCGCCGTACGCGAACTGGGCAGTGACTATGCCAATTTTGCTTTGGTCGATCGCAGCGGAACCTTTTTGACCGGTTATGATTACGATACTTTTTCGACATATAAATATGGTGCCGAAGAATTTGGCGGTCAATATGCCGCGGTCTGCACCGCTTACAACTCCTATCACCCCGAAAATAACCGTTGCGGCATCATTGACGAACAGGGGAAAACCGTTGTTCCTTTTGATTATAAATACACGAAGATTGTCGGACCGGGACTCTTCGCTGTCCGCAATGGCAGATATTATTACGGTGTGCTCGACAGCAATCTCAAGCAGATTTTTCCCTTTAAATTCTATGATATCAAACCCCTCGGAGACTCCCATATCACATTGAGAAACGCGGATGAAAAATGTGCTTTGGCAGATCATCAGGGACATGTATTGACCGGTTTCGATTTCAGCGAACTCGAGCTTTTTTCAGATGGCTATGTCCGTTTCCAAAGTGAAAGTAAGAAAGGCCGCAAGGTGGGGCTGCTGAGCATGTCAACGGGAAAAGTGACTGTTCCTGCCGAGTATTACGCGATCAGCGCACTTGATCAGGATCGCGCTGAAGCGACTATCTCTATTCATACAAAAGGGCACTGCAGTGCATATCGTGAATATACAGAATCAGTTGTAATTGATATGCATGGCACCCGACTGGAAGCACCGAAAACAAGTTTAACCAAAACAGGGGAGTTGTGCCTGAACAGGGAGTAAAGCTCCCGCAGATTCCCTGGCAGGATGTTAAATACCTTTTCGTGATGACAATCTTGATGACCGGAAAACAAACTTATAATTGATGGGTCTCGTCCCACCGTTTCCAGCCCCATCAACAAACCGATGGGGCAACCTGCGTTCCAGCATGATTTCCAGGCCGTTCCCATGCGCTACGCTTAACCTCACGGCAAAACTCCGGAAATCAAGCCTCCACTCCGGTGGAAACAGAGGGGGATGCAATAAGCTTACAGCTGCGCTTACCCATGTGACGCTGCCGGAATGAAGCTAGCGGCTTTGTTCAACAACCAAGGGCTCCAGCGGATTTGTTACACGCTACGCGTTCCGCAAACGCCCTGAGCCCAAACGTTATTAAAGAAGAAAGTATATGAAGCATTTTCAGACGATATTTGGATGTCTTGTTGTATTGACACTGACTATTTTTATTGTCGCACCTTCTTATGCTTATGCCGATGATGCTGGCTTGGCTAACTTGTTCCAAGATCGTGGGGTGGAGGGCACTATTGTCATCTCGTCACTTGACGGAAAAATGAACTATATCCACAACAGTCGTCGGTCCGAAACCAGATTTATACCAGCATCAACCTTCAAGATTCCCAACACGCTCATTGCCCTTGAAGAAGGTGCTGTCAAAAACGAAAATGAAGTTATCGCGTGGGACGGAAAAGACAAGGGATTTAATGCATGGAACAGAGACCAGACCCTTAAAACAGCCTTTCCTGTGTCTTGCGTGTGGTTTTATCAGGAACTTGCCAGGCGTGTCGGCAACCAGAAGTATTTGGCTCATCTTAAAAAGCTGGAGTATGGCAACGAGAAGACCGGCCCTGATGTCTCCACTTTCTGGCTAGAAGGCGACCTGAAAATATCCGCCAAGGAGCAGATAGTTTTGCTGAAGAAACTCTATGCAGAGTCACTTCCTTACGACAGTAATCATATAAAACTGTTGAAGAAAATGATGATCGTCGAGGAAAATCCGCAATTTACTATAAGGGCAAAAACAGGTTGGGCTATGGGAACTGATTCCCAACAAGGCTGGTATGTAGGATATGTGGAAACAAAAGGAAATATCTGGTTTTTTGCAACTAACCTTGAGATTAGAAAAAAAGGCGATGCTACTTTCCGAAAAGAGATTACGATGGCGGCGCTAAAAGCAAAAGGAATACTAAAATGATGCATAACCAAAAGGCCCATCGGCCCGGTGATTCACTGGCACGACTCACTGTCAGGTAACTTTCCCGATAGGATGGGACGGGCTGTCGTACCTCACGCCATTGCTAGATTCCACGCTACGCACTCCACCTATCAATGGCGTTCGAGCCAACTGCGGTTCTCGACCCGAAAAGTATCTGCTGCAGGATGAAAATGAGACCCCGGAATTTCATCTGGAAAAATAAATCTGTCCGTATTTTCTTTGTGAGAGGGTTTTGACGGTTCTTAAGGATGAGGGTGCTCCGTCTTTGTCAGTGAGGCCCTGAGTTTCACACAACGCCTCTTCTGGTTCAACCCGGATCTGCGGCTACTCGGTAACTCGGCCTGACGGTGGCGGTGTGGACTGGGACCGTGCTACTGGTTTATATTCTGACCGCACTCTTCTTTGTCATGTTCCTAGGCCTGAAAAGTGCATAGATCCCAAATGAAAGCTATTGTCAGAGGTCCGAAGAGATCTCGGGGGATACCTGATGGGATACAATAATCGCATTCGGCTACATGGATGGAATGGGGGCTTGTTGTGTGTGGCTGCCGAAGCAAAACTTTAATCTGTGTCTGAAATGAGTTGACCACAACATAATGACTCACAGATGGAGCTTTAAAATGTTTAAGAGGGTTGTTCAGAGATCTGTCGCGCGTGTTTTCACACTTTTGTTTTTTTTAGTGGCTAGCATAAGCAACTCCGCTATGGCAGAGGAAAACCAGGCGCCTTTTATTTTCGCTGTTTCCGCCATGACTTCACCGGCAACGACATTCAAGCATTTTTCAGAACTTAAAGATTATCTTGCTGAAAAACTTCAACGGCCTGTCATTCTGAAGCAAAGGCGAACCTATGCAGAAATAAACCAGCTGCTGGAAAACAACAAGATATCGATGGCGCTTACCTGCACCGGGGGATTTCTTGATGGCCACCAAGCATTCGGGTTGGAAGCATTGGTTGCTCCGATGATAAATGGGGAAACCCGTTACCAGTCGTTTATTATTGTCGCAAAGGATGAAACAGCGCAAAGTTTAGCGGATTTACAAGGTCGTGTTTTTGCATTTACTGACCCGTTGTCTTTAACCGGACGCGTTTACCCGACAGCTAAAATCAATGAACTGGGCTACAAAACGAATCAGTTTTTCAAAAAAACTTTTTATACTGCCAGCCATGACAAATCTATTGCTGCTGTCGCGAATGGTATTGCTGATGCCGCTGCCGTTGACAGTTTGATATATAAGGCCTTGTTAAAAGACCCACAGTCAGCTGCCCACAAGGTAAAGGTGATTGAGGTTTCTGAATATTTTGGCATGCCTCCATTTGTCGTTTCCCCTTCAATGCCAAAAGATGAAAAACTCTCTTTGCTGAAAATTCTGTTGGGAATGGCCTCCGATCCGGAAGGTCGGCACGTCTTGGAGGCTTTGGACTACAATCGGTTCACAATTCCGGACCCGGCAATGTACCATTCGGCTTTGAGACTGATTAAACATGTTTCGGAATAGTGCTGATATCTTTTGGGGCTAATCACTTCAGTTTTCAGAAGAAAGGTATCGTTTTGAGGTGGCCTAACAGTATTGCATTTCGATTATCGGCGTCAATTGCTGTGGTGTTTATTGCAACGGCTTTAACAATTGCCAGTGTTATCCTGAAAGAAGAGCAAAAAACGCTGGAAAATCTTCTCGAGATTAGGGCGTTACAGCTGGGAGAAATCATGAGCCGGCAGATGGTGGAGCCGCTTCTCTACGAAGAACGATATTCAATTTTTACTCTTTTTCAATCCTACATTAATTCTGCTGACAGCATCATCATCTATGCCGAAGCTTATGACCAACAAGCCAAATTCCTTCTCACCTCTTCTCAGCAATTAAATATAAAACCGCTTCCAGTTGAGTTGTCTACCTATCAGTCCAAGGCAGGGTTTATCCATCGTGCGAAAGCGATACAAAACAGGAAAGCTTTTGATCTTATTTTTCCGATAACAACTCCGAGTTTAGGCCTCATCGGCTATCTTAGATTAGGCATTACGCCAGAGCATCTCATTGAAACCATACGGGATATCAAAAATAAGGTGCTGACGTTAACAGTGGCGATTGTTTTTTTAGGGATCTTGGCCGGACTGTGGATGGCTCGGCGCATATTGAAGCCGATTTTAACTTTAAATCGAGCGGTTCTTCAGCTTGAAGGAGAGAATCTTGGGGAAGATATTGAAGTCCTCGGTATTGGCGAGATCAGGGAATTGACATTGTCTTTTAATGCCATGTCGAAAAAGTTGAAAGAATCAATGATGGAAATAAAAAAAACTCAGGACGCACTGGTGCGAAAGGAAAAGCTTTATGTCCTGGGCGAGTTTTCCGCCGGGCTGGCGCATGAGATCAAAAATCCTCTAACCCCGATAAAAATGCTGATACAAAGAGCATATGAACAGAACGAACCGTTGGAAGGGACCGACCTTATTACTATTAACGACGAATTGAGGCGCATTGATAAGATTGTAAGCCAGTTCCTTGGATATGCCCGAATGAACGCCCCACAAATTCAAACTGTTGATATTAATAGACTCGTTAAAGACGTTATCGCTCTGACCAAACGAAAAATAGAGAAATCCGGCGTTGATTTGGCGATCAACATAGATGACACTCCTCTGAACTGTGAAACCAGCGCCGACGGCTTGCAACAGGTTGTCATCAATCTGGTGCTCAATGGTTTACAGGCCATGCCGAACGGAGGAGTATTGACACTGTCCGTTAAGCGCGATGACAACTATGTAAAAATAGCAATCAGCGATTCCGGTGTTGGTATGACTGAAGATCAGTTGGAAAAGATTTACGACCCATTTTATACGACAAAGCAAAATGGAACCGGCTTGGGTCTGGCCGTCGTTTGGAATATTATCGAAACATTAAATGGGAATATCGAATTTTCATCTGAACCGCAGATGGGAACCACCGTTATCGTGAGTCTACCCTATGGATAAAGTTCTGATTGTTGATGATGAAAAAACCGTCCGCTATGCGTTCAAGCGTACTTTTGAAGATGAGTATGAAATTCTTGAAGCTGAAAACGGCGAAGAAGCACTCTCGATTCTGGAAAGAGATATTCCTGATGTCATTCTGATGGACATCCGCATGCCGGTCATGGATGGCCTGACCGCTTTGAGGACTATCAAGCAACGGTCATCGGATATTCAAGTGGTGCTTATGACCGCTTATACCGATACCGGGACAGCCATGCAGGCAATGAAAGAAGGGGCTTTTGATTATGTTATCAAGCCATTCGAAAATGCAGAGATCCGGCAGGTCCTCCAAAAAGCTTGTCACTTGTCTCGCCTTCAGGGACAGGTGCGCGAAGCCGATGATAAGACGCCGTCTTCGGCGAAAACGGATTACATTGTTGGTTGCAGCAGGGCGATAATCGCCGTTAGTAAGCTTATTGGGCAAGTTGCCCCGACAGAATTTCCAGCGCTCATTCTTGGCGAGACCGGTGTCGGCAAAGAGCTGGTTGCACGAGCAATTGTTCAGCACAGTCCTCGAACGGCAGGACCCTTCATGGTGGTCAATTGCGCTTCGCTTCCGGACACGCTTATTGAAAGTGAACTGTTTGGTTACGAATCAGGAGCATTTACCGGCGCAGTCAAACAGCGTGTCGGCCGCTTTGAGCAGTGTCAGGATGGAACCATTTTTCTTGATGAAATAGGCGATTTGCCGGCACCTATGCAGGCCAAAGTATTGAGAGTCCTTCAAGATGGCTCATTCGAGCGCTTGGGCGGAAAAGCTACGCTCTATACAAATGCCAGAGTCATTGCTGCAACGAACCGCGACTTACTGGAAATGGTGGATAACGGTGAATTTCGACGAGACCTTTACCACCGCCTGAACGTCTTTCCTATCCACATCCCTGCGTTGCGTGACCGGCGGGAAGATATCCCTTTGCTGGCAAAATATTTTCTCTCCCGCTTTGGTCAGGCAATCACTCCCCCAGTCACCGACATTACCCCTGAGGCACTCAACAAACTTCACGACTACTATTGGCCGGGCAATGTTCGTGAGTTGCAGAATGTTCTTCGCCGGGCAATTGTTTTGGCCCGTTCCGCCACTGTCACAGCAGACAATTGCCAGTTGGATATTTCGGTTTCCGTTGAAAAAAGTGAAAGATACTCTATCAGCGCCCTGATCGATGAATCGTTCCTGGAAGGCGACGATTCTCCATTTCATCAAGTCATTTCCAAGGTTGAGTGTGTCTTGATAAAAAAGGCTCTAGCCCTTTCCGGAGGAAACCAGGTCAAGGCAGCTAAACTTCTTGGCATCAACAGGGTGACCTTAAGAAAAAAAATGGAATTATACTCCTGTTAGAACACAGCCTCACCCACACACCTTCTCTCAAACGATCTGTATAGCGAGCATACAGGTTATTGTATAGCAACTATACAGTCTCCCTGCTTTTCTATATCGAACCTCCGCTGATTCAAGTCTTTTCTGCTTGGCAAACTTATTGCTCTTAGACGCTCTAGAGCAATATGCGCCAACCTACGTAAAGGAGGACTTGATGAATCCAAAGATGGAAGACCCGGTTGTCACAATGTCGGATGACTTGGCCAAAGCATTGAAGCGCCCACGAAGTGCGCGGAGATGGGGCATGGTCATCGACAAGAAAAAATGTTCGGGATGCTTTGCCTGCACAGTTGCTTGTGTTGCGGAATACAAACTCCCACCTGGGGTTGTCTACCGCCCTGTCATGGAAGAGGAAATCGGCAAGTTCCCTAACGTGACCCGTGAATTTACCCCCCGTCCCTGCATGCAATGCGACAATCCTCCTTGCATCAAACCATGTCCGGTAAATGCAACCTTCAAACGCCAAGACGGGATTGTTGCCATTGATTACCACAAATGCATCGGCTGTCGTTCCTGCATTGTCAATTGTCCTTATGGCGCGCGAACGACCGACCTCGGAAAATATTACACAGACAACACGCCTCAGCGGCAAGAGTATGAAGCAGCAGAGACATACGAATACAACAAAAGCTGGAACCGTAAAGAAAAAGGGGCTTCACCGATGGGGAACGCCCATAAATGCCATTTCTGCACGAATCGTATAGAGGAAGGCCTGCTGCCGTTGTGCGTTAGCACTTGCCTGGGACGCGCTACCTACTTTGGAGATCTGAATAACCCTGATGCGCTGGTCAGCCGTGTGCTCCGGGGGAGAAGCGTCGAGATCCTGAAGAGTGAGCTGGGGACTCATCCTAAAGTCTATTATCTGGCCTGATAAAGGGGGTAGTTATGAAGATAGTTTTAGCATTATTGGCTCTGGGAGGCGGCGCTCTCGCCATCGGCAAAATAGTTATCTGGGGGGATAATTCAGTCGGTTACGGAAGTTATGTGCCATGGGGACTCTGGGTTGCCTCCTATGGATTTCTGATTACCTTGTCGGCAGGGTCGGCCCTGGTGGCTAACATGTACTATGCTTTCGGTCGTGAAGGTTACAAGGCCTCTGCAAGGCCAGCACTGTGGCTGGCAATTATCAGCCTGATTACGGCGCTCCCGATTATCGGGATGGACCTGGGACATCCGTTTCGCGGGATCATGGTTCTTTTTACTCCCAATTTTAAGGCCTTCCTGCCATGGGCAGTCTGGAGCTATGTCCTGTTCCTGATCGTTTCATTTTTGCTGCTCAAAAAAGATAAAGCAGGAACCGATACCCGCATGCTCGGCAGACTTTCTCTTCTTTTTGCCGGGCTTTTCACGATTTTTGAAGCCCTCCACTTTGGCACCGTCATTGCCCATCCGGTCTGGAACTCGGCAATGACGATCCCGTTGTTTTTTGCGACTGCGGTCGCACTCGGTTATTGCGTACTGGCTCTTCTGGGAGCAGGTGAGCGTGAGTATGTGCGCACAATGCTGCTGGCGCACCTTTTGATCGTTGATATTATGGAACTCGGCAAGTTTACTGTGGAATGGTATTCCTCAACCCCGGCAATGAGTGCATCGGCCAGTGGAGCTTTAGCCTCTCCCATGTTCTGGATATTCATTGTGTTGGCTGTTTTGTTGCCACTTTTTATGCTCTCACAAAAGAAACTTTCCTCCTCCCTTATCAAGTTTGCCGCGTTGTCAACAATAGTTGGTTTGTTTGCTGCGAAATATGAATTTGTGACCAGCGCCTTCGCTTTGGCGCAGTTTGCTGAGCTTCCAGCCGCATTCAGTGGACCCGGCCTGACAACCCACTATGTGCCATCCTTGCTGGAAATCGGTGTAACGATCGGATTTGTGGCTGCTGGATTGTTGGTGTTGATCTGGACTGTGCAATCGAAGAAACAAGCCCAAGAAAACTAACTTCATTCACGATTGCCATATAAAATCTGCAGAGGAGAAACGAATGAAAGAACTATTCGATAAAAAAATATCCAGGCGCTCGATCATGAAAGGAGCGGTTATTGCCGGCGGTGGCGCTTTTTTGGGAGACAAACTGGGTTGGTGCAACAAGGTTCTGGCTGCAGTTGCTGACACCAACACCTACCCCTTGGGCAGCGCGGAATCCATTATTTACTCAGTCTGCCTGCAATGTCATACAGCTTGCCCGTTGAAGTGTAAAATTCAGGAAGGTTTGTTGGTCAAGATCGATGGCAATCCCTATACCCCCCAGAATATGCTGCCTCACTTGCCCCACAAAACATCGCCGTTTGAAGCCGCCAAGGTCGATGGAAAAATCTGTCCCAAGGGGCAAGCCGGCATCCAGAGCCTTTATGACCCCTATCGGATCGTCAAAGTCCTGAAGCGTAACGGGCCCCGTGGAGCAAACAAATGGAAGGTGATTCCCTTTGATCAGGCCATCAAAGAGATTGTTGAAGGGGGAAAACTGTTCTCCTCCATCGGCGAAGATCGGCATGTCGAGGGATTGAAAGACATTTACGTCCAACGGGATTCCGCTGCCTCGTCCGCCATGGCCAAAGACTGGAAGTCGGTGGCCGGTGGCGAGATGTCGGTGCAGGAATTCAAAACCAAGCATGCCGCACACCTTGACTCCCTGATTGACCCGGATCACCCGGACCTGGGCATGAAAAATAACCAGTTTGTTTTCCAAGCCGGACGGATTGAGCACGGGCGCAAAGAGTTGGGCAAGCGGTTCATAGGCAACAGCTTTGGTTCTGTCAACTTTTACGAGCACACCACTATTTGTGAGCAGTCCCATCACATCGCGTTCTGGGGAGTGTCAAACAAATATAAAGACGGTAAATGGGGTGGAGGTAAAACCCATATGAAACCGGACACTCTGAATTCCGAGTTCAATATTTATTTCGGCACCAGCCCCTTTGAGGCCAACGTTGGTCCGCCGATCATGACCGGTAAAATTACCGATGGCATTGCTGATGGTCGCCTGAAAATTGCTGTTGTCGATCCCATGCTCAACAAAACCGCAGCCAAAGCCTGGAAATGGGTTCCAGTCAAACCGGGTGGTGACGCGGCTCTGGCACTTGGAATGACCCGCTGGATTATTGAAAATAAACGCTATGACAAGCAGTTTTTGGTCAATGCAACGGAAACTGCCGCACATGAGTCGAAGGAGGTCTCCTGGACGACGGCAAGTTTTCTGGTGAAAATCGATGCGGAAGGGCCGGAAACTTACCTGCGCGCCTCCGAGGTGGGCCTTGGTGACGAGGATGCCTTTGTTGTCGCCGTCAACGGAGTACCAACAAAGGTTGATGAAAAACAAGCAATTTACGGTGATCTTGAGTTTGACGGGATCGTTGCTGGAAACAAGGTCAAGAGCAGCTTTACTCTGCTGAAAGAATTGGCGTTTTCGCAAACTCTCGAAAGTTGGTCGGAACTGGCGGGAAGCTCTGTTAGAGAGGTTGCCGAACTGGCCAAGGAGTTTACCGCCCACGGCAAACGTGCGGCGATCGACTTTTATCGCGGCCCGGTTCAACACACCAACGGCTATTACAATGGACAGGCTATCATCACCTTGAATATGCTGGTCGGCAATATCGATCACAAGGGCGGACTGCACGCTGGTGGAGGCCACTGGCACGAACTTGGTGATAAGCTGCATTTCCCATTTGACCTGACGAAACTTCATCCGGGCAAATTGAGCCCATTCGGCCACAAAATTACCCGGGAAGGTTCCAGCTACGAAAAATCGACCTTGTTCAAACGATACCCGGCAAAACGTCCCTGGTTCCCCTTTACCGGCAGCGTTTATCAGGAAATCATCGCTTCAGCGGACGACCAGTATCCCTACGGGATCAAGGCCCTGTGGCTGCACAAAGGGACGCCCGGATTTGCCACACCAGCAGGTCATACGGCGCTGAAGATCCTGGCCGACACCAAGAAGCTGCCGTTGATTATCGCTGATGACATCGTGATCGGTGAGTCGTCCATGTATGCGGATTATCTTTTCCCGGACACGGCTATCTGGGAACGCTTCGGGTCACCACATACAACTCCTGATTCTCCGACCAAAGCATCCAAATTCCGTCAGCCTACAGTGACGCCACAGACGGAACTGGTGGAAGTCTATGGTGAAAAGATGCACTGCTCCATGGAAGCGGTCATGCTGGCCATTGGTGAAAAACTTAGCTTGCCGGGATGTGGCAAAGATGCTTTCGGGCCTGGCTTGGACTTTACTCGTCCTGAAGATTTCTTCCTGAAACTTGCCGCTAACCTCTCATGGGGGGACAAAAAGGATGATGATCTCCCCGATGCCTCCAAAGAAGAGATGCAGTTGTTCCTGAACGCCCGCAAGCATCTTGAAAAAACTGTTTTTTCACCTGAGCGCTGGGAGAAAGCGGCGGGCACTGAGAGCTGGAAAAAGGTTGTGTATTTCTTGAATCGTGGCGGTCGTTTCGAAGATTTTGACGAGGCCAAGCAGATGGGGCATGACGGTTTTGTCGAACATCAGACCAAGCAGCGTTTCAATCTGTACGTCGAGAATGTCGGGACACAGCGTCATTCCCTGACCGGAAAACGCTTCAGTGGGCTGGGGATTTACGAACCTGTCACGGATGCCGCTGGCAATCCGATAAGTTCAAACGGCTATGAACTGGACCTGAGTACCTACAAAGAGATTCTTGGCGGGCAATCGAGAACCCTGCCTGGGAACTATTGGCTTTCTTCGATTCTCCCTGAGAATTACATTATGATTAACGCGGATACGGCCGCCAAGCTTGGCTTCAAAAATGGTGATCGGGTCCGTGTAGCGTCTCCAACCAACCCTGACGGTGTTTGGCCGGTGCCGAATAACAAACCGGTGCCTATGGAAGGCCGTCTGAAAACCATTGAAGGGATTCGTCCGGGGGTTGTTTCCGTCTGCTGGAGTTACGGTCACTGGGCCTATGGTGCGGCCGATGTCGATGTTGACGGTAAGATGACCTCTGGGGACAAGAGGCGTCAGGCAGGTTTATGCGCGAACGCAGCCTGCATGGTTGACCCGGTTTTGCAGAATGTCTGTATGAGTGATCCCATTGGTGGCAGCGCCAGTTTTTACGACACCAAGGTGAAATTGATCCGGGTTTAGCTAAAATGATCAGAAAACTGTGCTGCGTTCTCATTTTTATTCTGCTGGCAAATACGGTTACGTGTCGGGCCAAGGGGCAGCCTGGAGAGGAGTCTCTCACTCCAGCTGACCCTGCGGCCACCGCGACGTTGAAAAAAAAGGAACCACAGAGAAAAAACTCAGCATCGCAGGAAGATAAGCCGGGGAGTACCGCTGAAGATGAGGGCGAAGGCGACTCCGTTTATGACGACGGGCACGGCTGATAGAGCGATCCCATCAGTTTGATGGGCAAATACATTCCTGGCAGGTTCAGCACAACGGACCTGCCAGGATCCAATCAGAATTTGTTACCGGTTGAAGTCTAACTGCACCCACGTTTCTTTGGCCTTGTCTATCGTGTTCAAAAATAACCGCAGCATGCATAGGCCTTATCTGAAAGTGTTATTATTACAGCATGTTTGCAGCGCTCACATGCGCTACTGACCTGCCACCGTTGCAGAGCACGACTCTCAATTAACCTCTTACCACCCGGAAAGAAGTCATGCCTAAAGCCCCGGTGATCTTCTGGTTCAGACAGGATCTGCGGCTGGCCGATAACCCCGGCTTGACGGCGGCTGAGACCGTGCTGTCGTTCTTTTCTTGATGACGAGAATACAGTGGGTGTGGGTGTTTTCGTTTGTTTAGAGGTGACAAGCTACTGTTTACTGCTCAAGTAATTTTCTGGCTAAGCTATGCAACTCCGAGTTGGCAAGTGCAACCACTTTCTTCTTGACCGTTCGTGAGTAGTATTCCTGTTCGGTTTTGGTTAGGGCATCTCCTTCCAATTTCTTTTTAAACAGTTCTTTTTGTTTTGGTGAGAAAAGCTGCGATAAAGCATATTCCAAAGAAAATTCTTCGTAGCGGTCTTTTCGCCTGCGATCTTTCTCGATTTTTTGCTCATAATACAGTTCGAACAGGCCTCTGACTCGTTCAGGGTCGACGTCAGCGGGCCAGCTATTTGTCTGGCGGTGGGCTAAACCTTTCCGCAAGGATTTGACGAGGGTTTTGTCTTGGTCGGAAAACGACTTTTTTAACTTGTTCAGCCATGAAAAAGACAAGTGATAATGGGTGTAGACGGCTGCCGATAACAATATCAGCTGGTGGTACCGTTGTTTAAGTTCCTTGTTAGGAAGGCGTTGTTCAACTTGGTCCGAGGCAAATTGATAGCTTTCTCCTGCATTGGCCAAGAGGACAGGAAATCCCTCCCATATCCGGGTATCGTTGCTTTTGACTGCTTCAGCCAAGGTTTCATTGACCTCAAGTTCTTCATTCGGTTCGAACATTGGGAATCCGAGCCTGGATAGACTTTTGAAAAATTTATCGTCAGTCATGTGGTTCATCCTCCCGTAGTCGTTCTAGGAAGTCGTCTATGTTTGGCCTTAAGCGTTCCTCTGCGACATCATAGCTGATCATTTCGCAGAAGTGTCTCCTAAGCCGTTCCAGATCTAATTCTGCTTCATGGGATTTTGCCAACATTATGCAGTCATCAAAATCAACTCTGGTTCCACGCATTAGTTTGCTGGAGATGAGGTCATAGTCATTGAGGATGCCGATATAAAGGTGTGAGAATTCATGCAGAAGTTTGTTCCGGCCGGATTTCAGGGGTGATTCCAGTAATCCGGTTGTGTGGATGTTGTTTCCACGGAATATGTCAAAATGAAAGACTTCACCTTTTCGCTGCCAGCCATGTCCGCTGGTTTCCGTGTACCCCATTGCAGGTAATTGTTTTGTCAAGTAGTTGTATTCTTTGATTTCGGGGACCATGAAGTCGACATCTTTTGTCGATGCTTTGACGCCCAGTAAGGTCATGGCCGTGCCGCCACAAGCGATTAAGTGAACTTTTTGACGCAGAAAACGATTCCACGCTTTTAAATTGTCAAGGAGTTCATTTTTGTCAAGTCTGTATCCATTTTGTGCCATTAAATACAAATCCTTGTATTGATAAGTGCAATATATTGTATGGAATAGTACAAAAACTAATTTTTGTCAAGAGCAGCATAGTGACAGAAAAATGAGATTCCCAACAAACACAAAAGATGATGCCCGTTTAAGTCATTTCTTGTTTTCTCTATAAATAGGGCAGAGTGACCCCGCGCATCACTGGACACATCTATGTCGGATTTATAGTGTTCAAAAATAACCGCAGCATGCATAGGTCTCATCTGAAAGTGTTATTATTAAAGCATGTTTGCAGCGCTTACATGCACCACTAACCTGCTGCCATTACAGAGCACGACTCTCAATTAACCTCTTACCGCCTGGAAAGAAGTGATGCCCAAAGCTCCGGTGATCTTCTGGTTCAGACAGGATCTGCGGCTGGCCGATAACCCTGGCCTGACGGCGGCGGTGCGGGCTGGGGCTGTGCTGCCGGTTTATATTCTGGATGACGAGAATGCCGGCAAGTGGCGGATGGGGGCTGCCAGCCGTTGGTGGTTGGAGCAGGCTTTGGCGCGGCTGAACGACAGCTTGGGGGGCACACTGAGCTGCTTTGTTGGAGCTGCGGATCAGCTGCTGCCCGAGTTGGTCAGGCAGAGTGGAGCTGGAGAGGTGTTCTGGAATCGCTGTTACGAACCTTGGCGGATTTCCCGCGACAAGAAGCTCAAACAGCGACTGACCGAGCAGGGGATCAAGGTTCACAGTTATAACGCCTCGTTACTCTGGGAACCCTGGGAGATCCTGAAAAAAGACGGCACCCCGTACCAGGTGTTCACCCCTTATTTTCGCAAAGGCTGTCTGTCCGTCCCCCCGCCCAAGCCGCTGCCTCCTCCGGCGCAGGCCGAATTTATCAGTGGCAACCTGGATGCGTTGCTGTGTCCCCGCCTGGAGCCGCTGCCGGTCCGGCCCTGGCATGATAAACTGGCGGCGCGCTGGGCGGTTGGCGAGCAGCAAGCCGGGCTGGCTTTGGAGGATTTTCTTCGCGATCGTTTGCAGGGCTATAAGGAAGGGCGGGACTATCTGGCGGATGACCATGTCTCGCGGTTATCGCCGCACCTGCATTTTGGCGAAATCTCCCCGCGCCAGGTCTGGCAGGGAGCCTTGCGGGCCGGTCTTGAGGCGGGTTGCGAGGCGGATCTGGATCATTTCCTCAGTGAACTCGCCTGGCGCGAATTTTCCCATTACCTGCTCTATTATTTTCCGCAGCTGCCCGAGCACTGTTTCAACGCAAAGTTCGAAGATTTTCCCTGGCAGCGGGATGCGATGGCCTTTGATGCCTGGAAATGGGGGGAGACCGGTTATCCCCTGGTTGATGCCGGCATGCGTGAGTTGTGGGAGACCGGCACCATGCATAACCGGGCGCGGATGATCACCGCCTCGTTTTTGGTGAAGAACCAGCTGGTCGACTGGCGGATGGGGCAGGAATGGTTCTGGGACTGCTTGGTCGATGCGGATCTGGCCAGCAACAGTTTCGGCTGGCAATGGGTGGCGGGCAGCGGGGCGGATGCCGTGCCTTATTTCCGCATCTTCAACCCGGTCACCCAGGGTAAAAAGTTCGATCCCGACGGTCGCTACGTCAGGCGCTATATCCCCGAACTCAGGCGGTTGCCGGATCGTTATCTGCACGCCCCCTGGGAAGCCTCGACCGAGGTGCTGGCCGAAGCCGGAGTCCGCCTTGGGCGGGATTATCCGCAACCGGTGGTCAATCTGCAAACCTCCCGCGAAAAAGCCCTGGCCGCTTTTCATTCCCTGAAGAGGTCTTGAGGCCGCACTGTCCACCTGTTACTCAGGACGCGGGTTCGAGCCGGTAGAGGCCGCCGTCTGCTTCATCGGTCAGCAGGTAGATGTAGCCGTCCGGACCTTCCCTGACATCGCGAATCCGCCCCAGCTTATTCTGCAGGAACCGTTCTTCGGCAACCACCTTGTCCCCGTCCAGCTCCAGCCGGACCAGCAGCTGATCCTTGAGCGCGCCGACCAGCAGATTGCCCTGCCAGTGGGGGAATTTGTCGCCTTGATAAAAAGTCATTCCGGACGGGGCAATGGACGGCACCCAGTAGTGGATCGGCTGGACCAGCCCGGGTTTGTGGGTGCCTTCGCCGATTTTGGTGCCGATCCCGTAATTGACGCCATAGGTGATCACCGGCCAGCCGTAGTTGCTGCCGGGTCGGATGATGTTGATTTCATCCCCACCCTGCGGGCCATGCTCATGGGTCCACAGCTCGCCGGTTTGCGGATGGAGGGCCGCGCCCTGCATGTTGCGATGGCCCAGGTCGTACTTTTCCCCTTTCCAGCCCGGCCGGTCGACAAAAGGATTGTCCGCCGGGATTCGTCCGTCCGCGTGCAGGCGGATGACCGAACCGGCATGGTCGTCCGGTTGCTGAGCCCGCTGTTGGTCACCGCGATCGCCAAGGGTGATATAGAGATAACCCTGCTGGTCAAAGACCAGCCGCGAGCCGAAATGGCGGCCGGTTGTTGATTTGGGTTCCATGCGGAAAATAATTTCAAGATCGTTCAGTTGCTGGCCGTCCAGCCGGGCGCGGCCGACCGCTGTACCGAACCCGCCGGAACCGGGTTCGGCAAAGGAAAAATAGACCAGCCGATTGCTGCTGAACTGAGGATGCAGGGCGACATCAAGGAGCCCGCCTTGCCCCTGGCGGGCGATTTCCGGCAGGCCCGCAATGGGCTGGGACAGCTGATTGTTTTGGAAGATGCGCAAGCGGCCGGGGCGTTCGCTGATCAGGATGCCGCCTTCCGGCAGAAAGGCCATGCCCCAGGGATGTTCCAGGCCGCGGGCCAGGGGCACGCTGCGCAGATCATGTTTTTCCGTGTGGATCAGGCCAGGTTCCGGGCCGGGGCTGGCACTGAACCCGCCGAGCAGGCTGATAATGAGCGCGGCACCCAACAGGCAGCCGAGCAGGGAGCATGCGGTTCTGAACCTCATGACATAGCCTCCTGTTGCCTTGTGGCAAGTGATTGTTCGTGGCGCTGGAGCGGAGACTGTCATCATACCATGCCCGGGCGGTGGCGATTCAAGGGGCCGGCCGGAATAGGGTGGATGGTTAGAGCAGCGGGAGCAGGTTGCCAAGATTGATTTGCGGCCGGTGCCGGTACTCCCGCAGCAGGGTGACGAGTTGCTGATGTTCGGGATGGGTCGGCAGGTGAACGGCCCGACGGGTGAACTCTGCTTTGGCAAAGGTCCCCCAGTTGACCAGGCGGCTCAGGTAGACGCGGGCTTTGAGGCGGGTGGCCAGTTCGATCAGCAGGGGGATCTCCTGGAAATTGTTCTGCTGCAGCACCATGCTCAAGGTCAGGGGGAAGGGCTGCTCGGCCAGGTAGGCGAGGTTGTTGAGCAAAATCTCAAAGGAACCGCCCGGCCGGTTGACGGCATAGGTCGCAGCGCTGGCGGCGTCGACGGAGATCTCCGCTTCCTTGACCCGATCATGCAAACGGGGCAGCTGCTCCCAGCGCTGGCGGGTCCAAAGCTGGCCGTTGCTGTGCAGGCGGAGCTGGGGGATCTCCCCGCTGCTGGCATTGAGCTGGCGGAGGATCGCCAGGTAGGCCGGGCTGGCAAAGGGGTCGCCATAACCGCTCATGGTCACTTCCTCGGCCCGGGGAAGCAGCTCGGCGCAAATGATTTCACTGATCCGCCGCGCTTTGTCGCGGGCGCTCCCGGTGGCGACCTGTCTGGCGGGGCGGCAGCTCGGGCAGGCCAGGTTGCAGCTGTGATCGAAACAGAGATTGAGCCGGGTCGGCGGAAAATCGAGGTGTGCGGCCCGCGTTTCCAGTGCGCGTTTGATCCTTTGCTCGGTGACCGCGACAAGGGGCTGGACCGGACTTAAGGAGTCTGCCAGGAACGGGCAGCGGACCTTGCTGCAGTTGTGAAAGCTGCGGTTATGGATGGTTTTGCGGATCTCCTGTGCCACCGGGCTGTTCCAGATGTCGGCCACGGGCGTTTGCAACAGGTTGCCGATGGGGCGTTTCAGCCAGGCCGGACAACAAAGGAAGACATCGCCGTGCCGGTGGATTTCAAACCAGCTGAAAGGGTGGGTGCAGATCAACTGCGGGTCTGTTATGCTCACTGAAAAACTCCTGACGCCATGGGGCATCTTAGCTTGCCAGCGCTCAGAAAGGGAAGGAGCTTTCGCCCATGCATCCACGTGCTGCCCAACTTATCGCCAAACTCGATCTCCAGCCGCACCCGGAAGGGGGCTTTTTCAAAGAGGTCTATCGTTCGCAACACCAGGTCCATTCCAGCGGGGTCAACGCGGTCCGCTCGGCATTCACCGATATCTATTTTCTCCTCATCGCAGGTCAGGTCAGCCTTTGGCACCGGGTCATGCATGATGAACTGTGGAATTTTTATGAAGGTGCACCCTTGCGCCTGCTCCAACTGGCCGGCGATTTTTCCCGGTTGCATGACTATCGGCTCGATCCCGAGGGCGGCCATTACAAGCAGCTGATCAGCGCCGGCAACTGGCAGGCCGCCGAATCGGCAGGGGATTACAGCCTGGTCGGCTGCACGGTGGCGCCAGGGTTCGATTTCGCCGATTTTCGGCTCCTCAAGGATCTGCCGGAGGTGGCGGCGCGGGTCTATCATGACTATCCCGACCTGGGCCGCTTTGTGCAAAGTGGGCCGGAGCCGCGTTGATATTCAGCTCTGGAGAAAATAATTCAGGCATGGCTTGAAATATTACCTAATCGGTGATATTTTAAAGTCAATATTTCGATGTCGAAATAAATGGAGGCCGGATGAAATACCAGTTCCTCACCGAAGCGCAACGCAGTGCTCTGAATGTTTACGTGAAATTGATGCGGGCCACCAACCGGGCGACCCGGGAGATCCATCGCCATCTGCAGGAGGACAATCTGACCCACAGCCAGTTTGCCGTGTTGGAGGCCCTGTTCCACCTCGGCCCGTTGTCCCAGGGGGAGCTTTGTCAGAGGATTCTCAAGAGCAATGCCAACCTCACCACGGTGGTCGATGGTCTGGAAAAAAAGGCCCTGGTCAAGCGCGATCGTTCCCCCCATGACCGGCGCCTGGTCACGGTCAGCCTGACCGCTGCGGGGGAGGAGCTGATCGCCAGGGTGTTTCCCCGGCATGCCGAAGCCGTGGAGCGTCAGTTTGCGGTGTTGTCGGATAAAGAACAGTCGGAACTGGCCAGCTTGTTGAAGAAACTCGGTCGCGGAGAGTAAGCTTTTGACTAGATCTTTCGATGTCGAAATAAATAATTTTTTGCGGGTGCCCGGTGCGTGCCGAACCCTGTTCACCGCAGGGCGGCAGCGGTAGCTCCCGGAGCAGAGGAAAAGATCATGACTCAGATATTACATAAAGCCGCTTCGCGCGGTCTGGCCGACCACGGCTGGTTGCTCAGCAGACATACCTTCAGTTTTGCCAATTACCACGACCCGGAGCGGATGGGCTTCGGCCTGTTACGGGTCATCAACGACGACATCGTACAACCGGGCGTGGGGTTCGATGCCCACCCCCATCAGAACATGGAGATCATTTCCATCCCCCTGGTCGGGGCCTTGCGCCATCAGGACAGCATGGGCAACAAGCATGTCATCATGGCCGGCGACGTCCAGGTGATGTCGGCGGGAGCGGGCCTGGTTCACTCGGAATATAACGCGTCCTCCAGCGAGGAGGTCAACTTTCTGCAGATCTGGATCAAGCCCAAAGAGCAAGATATCCCCCCCCGCTATGGACAGCAGCGTTTTGAGCGGAGCGAGCGCCGCAACCGCTTTCAGACCCTGGTGTCCCCGGAGAAAGAAGCGGCTGCCATCTGGATCAATCAGGACGCCTGGTTATCCATGGCCAGTCTGGAAGCCGGTGCTTCGCTGCACTATTCTCCCCATCAGCAGGGGACGGGGCAGTACTTTTTTGTGATCAGCGGTCAGCTGACCATCGCCGGACAAGCCCTTGAACCACGGGACGGGTTCGGCCTGGTTGCTGACGGGGATGTCCCAATCCATGCCGCCGGCGCAGCCGAAGTGCTGTGCATTGAAGTGGCCATGAAATAACGCTTAGCAAGTTGTCATCCGGGAACGGCCTTTTTCGCCGTGGCGGTGGCAATCTGCGGGCTTATTTGTGCGGCGTAAAGAACTACGCCTCCGCAGAAGCCCTTGATGGCCTAGCCACAACGGAAAATTGCTCGTTTCCAATCTGAAAACTTATGCATTGGCATCCGGAGTTTCCGGATGCTACCCAGCAAGCAAAAGGAGTCAACCATGAAAAGCCTGAAAATTCTCGGTATCTGCGGCAGTCTGCGACGTCAGTCAACCAATATGGGATTGTTGCGCTACGCTCAACAGCATGCCCCGGCCGGGGTGGAGATCAAAATCGCCGAGCTGGCCGAGGTGCCGTTTTACAATGCCGATTATCAGGAAAAGCCCCAGGCGGTCCAGACGCTGCTGGCCGATTTCGAACAGGCCGACGCCCTGCTGTTCGCCTGCCCGGAATACAATTATTCCCTGGCCCCGGCGCTGAAGAACGCCCTGGACTGGGCCTCGCGCGAGCCGGACAATCACCTGCTGAGCGGCAAGCCGGCGGCGATCATGGGCTCCGGCGGCGGCATGAAATCTGGGCGGGCTCAGTATCATTTGCGGCAGGTGTGTGTGTTTCTTAATCTGCATCCGTTGAACAGACCGGAGATCTTCTGCAGCGCCTTCGGTAACAGCTTTGATCCTGATGGCAATCTGATCGATGAGAAAGCCCAGGAACTGATCGTGCAGCAGCTGGCAGCATTGCAGGACTGGACGCAACGGTTGCGTCCTTGAAGCGGGAACCCGCAAGAAGAGGAGAGATACATCATGGCAAATATTCTTGCACATACTGATGGCGGACTATTGACAGCGGATAACTGCGCGGTCGTCTTTATCGATCATCAGCCACAAATGACTTTCGGAGTGGCGAATATCGACCGGCAGTTGCTGCTCAATAATGTGGTGATGCTGGCCAAGGGGGCCAAGGAATATAAGGTCCCGGTCATTCTCACCGCAGTTGAAACCGAATCTTTCAGTGGGTACGTCTGGCCGGAGCTGATGGACGTTTTCCCCGGCCAGCAGCCGGTGGAACGCAGCAGCATGAATTCCTGGGACGATGAGAAGTTTCGTGCCGCGGTCAAGGCGACTGGGAAAAAAAATATCGTTATTGCCGGCCTCTGGACCGAAGTCTGTGTTGCCTGGCCGACTCTGAATATGCTGGCGGAAGGCTATAATGTTTATATCGTCGAGGACGCCTGCGGAGCGACTTCCGCCATTGCCCACGACGCAGCAATGCGGCGGACGGTGCAAGCCGGGGCGGTGCCGATGACCAGCGTCGCGACGGTGCTTGAGTTCCAACGCGACTGGGCCAACAAGGAGCACTACGATGCGGTCCTGAATATCTTCCGCAAGCATGGCGGCGCTTACGGTGATGGCATCGATTATGCCTATACCATGGTCCATAAAGCCCCACAGGCGGCCAAGAATCCGCACCACGTCAAATAGCTGTTCCCAAGGAACGGCAGCTGAGCATATCAGCAGGTCTGCCGGCTGTCGTTCCTTTGGGCTCCAAGCAGAGTTCTGCAACCACCTGTTGGGATATCCCGGGCTTTCAGGGAGGAACCATGCCTGCTCAAATGGCTCTCAGGACAGACGAATCGGGACGCAAAGCGACCTGGCTGGAACTCTTCTACGACCTGATCTACGTCGTTGTCATAGCCCGTCTTGTCCACTCCCTGGCCGATCATGCCGCAAACCATTTGACGGTTTGGGCAGTGTTTGAATTTATCTTTCTTTTCATCCCGGTCTGGTGGGCTTGGACCGGCCACACTCTCTTTGCCAACCGCTTTGATCCTGACGATACGCCACAGCGCTTGCTGACCCTGGCACAGATATTTTTCCTGATTCTTCTGGCCGGCTCGATTGAAGGGGTCTTCAGCGGCGGCGCTTTTTATTTTGCCCTCTATTATGCCCTGGTTCGGAGCTTGCTGGTGCTCATGTACTGGAGAGTCCACAGCCATGCCCCTCACCTGCATCCGGTGACCATACCATTTCTGTTTGGGTTTTCAGCAGGAGTGGTTCTGTGGCTGCTATCCCTGGCCTTTAGCGGCGCACTCCAATATATGCTTTGGGGTGCTGCGCTGCTGGTTGATTTTCTGACTCCACCGTTGGCACGTAAAATCCTCAGCGAGATATCGGTCCATCGGCATCACCTTCCCGAACGGCTGGGCCTGTTGACGATTATCCTCTTGGGAGAGTCGGTCACCGGACTTGTCAGCGGGCTGGGAAAAGGACCCTGGCAATGGCCTTCTCTGATGTCCCTGACGGGAGCTTTCATCCTCATGGCCGGCATCTGGTGGTTGTACTTTGAGACCCTGGAAACCTTAGTCGTTAATGCAAAATTGAAAGCGGCACAGCTGGCTATTTACGGGCATGCCATTATCTACGCGGGGCTGGCCTTTGTCGCTGCGGGAATGGCGTTGTGCATTAAGCAGGAAACCTCGACCGCAGATACCGCCTTGTTACTGAGTGGAGGAATGATAGCCATATTGGTCCCATTGCTTGCTGTTTGTGCACCTTTGATTCCTGCTCCGCATAACCGCAGTTTTGTTGTCACCATGATCGTTTTATTGGCCACTTATCTCTGTTTTTCCTGGGGGCTGCAATTCGTTTCCATAGAGTGGCAGTGTCTTGTGGCCGCAGTGCCTGTCTGCGTATTTATCGGATGGCATGCGCAACGTGGATATCTGTTGACCTGCAAAATCGACTGACCGCTTTTTCTTTGCTGGTTCGTAGTTGAATTGGTCTAAGGGAGCTATGTCCTTGTGCTTTCCCATTGAGTTTATCGTCCAGGTTTTTCGGATTCTAAGCCTTCGCTGCTCTGTGGGCGACGGATAAAACAGTGTTGACATTTATTCGCTATTTCCTATACAGTTCTTCGGCAAGGAGAGAAGATATGTTGCGCAGCTTAGTGAATGTTGTTCTAGTACTGGTCGTAGTCGTCATGAATTGACGGCTCGGAGCTATCTTCGGTTATCACAGAATCGAGGGAGCACGGGTCATTCGCCCCGCGCTCCCTTTGCAGTTTTAGCAAAGACCGCTGGGCGCAATCGCCCATGCGGTCTTTTTTTATTTTTTCTGAAGGAGAACACGGATGCAGAATGGGGCTCAGATCCTGGTGGAATGTTTGAAACGTGAGGGGGTTGATACGATTTTCGGCTATCCCGGTGCGCGCACCCTGCTGTTGCATGACGCACTGCTGGATGATCCGGATATCCGCCATATCCTGGTTCGTCATGAGCAGGCCGCGGCGCACGCGGCGGATGGCTATGCCCGCACCACCGGCAAGGTCGGGGTCTGCCTGAGCACCTCCGGACCCGGGGCAACCAACCTGGTGACCGGGATCGCCACCGCCTACATGGATTCGGTCCCCATGGTCGCGCTGACCGGCCAGGTGACCACGCTGGATATCGGCAACGATGCTTTCCAGGAAGCGGATATTGCCGGGATCACCCGGCCGATCAGCAAGCATAACTATGTGGTCACCGATATCAAGGATCTGGCCAGAATCATCCGCGAAGCCTTCTATATCGCCCGGACCCGGCGACCCGGCCCGGTGGTGGTCGACCTGCCCAGCGATGTGATTGCGGCGGTGAGCAATGACGGCATCCCGGAGCAGGTGACCCGGCGTGGTTATCAGGACAGTCCCCAGCTCAATTTCAAGCAGCTGGGGCGGGCTGCGGCAATGATCAACAAAGCCAAGCGGCCGCTGATCTATGCCGGTGGCGGGGTGGTTCAGTCGAACTCCTCGGCGTTGTTGCGGGCGGTGGCGGAAAAGGGGCAGATCCCGGTGACCCATACGCTGATGGGGGTCGGTCTGATGGACCCGCAGTCACCCCTGGCCGTCGGCATGCTCGGGATGTACGGCGCCTGGTACGCCAATATGGCGGTCAATCAGTGCGATTGCCTGATCGCCATCGGTGCCCGGTTTGACGACCGGGTGACGGGCAAGGTGGAGGCTTTTGCGCCCAATGCCAAGATCATTCATTTTGATATCGATCCGGCCAGTATCCACAAGGTGGTGCAGGAGGGGCTGCCCATCGTCTGCGATGCGGGGGAGGCGTTGCAGCAACTGCTGGAGCTGGTTGAGCCGCGCGATCGCTCGGCCTGGCTGACCGAAATCGCCGTGTTCAAGGAACAGGGCCCGCTGCCGCGCGACCAACGCGAGCACATCATGCCTCACGAAGTGATGGAGGCCTTGCATGAAGTGGCCGGTGACAACCCGGTGGTGGCTTCGGATGTCGGCCTGTCGCAGATGTGGACGGCCAACTACTTCCCTTTTTCCCAGCCGCGTCAGTATATTACCAGCGGCGGACTCGGTACCATGGGCTATGCGTTGCCCGCGGCGCTGGGTGCGGCTATCGGCAATGTCGAACGGCCGGTCTTCGCCATCAACGGGGACGGGGCGTTTCAGATGAACTGTCAGGAACTGGCCACCTGCGCCCAGTACGGCATCCCGGTCAAGTGCATCATCATCAATAACGGCAAGCTTGGCATGGTGCGGCAATTCCAGAACCTGTTCCTTGGCTCGCGCTATGCGTCCACCGACCTTGAGGCCAAGGTTGATTTCTGTATGGTTGCCAAGGGCTTCGGCGTGGCCGGGAAAAAGGTCGGCAGTCTCGGCGAATTCCGGGAAGCGTTGCGCTGGGCCGTGGATTATCCGGGGCCGGTGGTGCTGGATGTTGCCATCCATCCGGATACCTTTGCTTTCCCCATGGTGCCGCCAGGCAAGGAAACCACGGCGATGATCTTCAATGCCGGTAACGCCGGGGATTGAGCAATGCGGCCTGCTATACTGATGAGCAGGCGCGAACTGTCAGCTTTATAAAACAGCCTGCCAAGGAGAAAGAGCATGACGGATTTACTGGATCATCCGGTCATCAGCGGGCGGTATTTTTACCCTCTTGACGGAGATTTTCCCGACCCGTTCTGGATCGATTGCGGCGACGCCCGGCTGGCCTGCAGCTATCATGAGGTCGATCCGGCGGCAAAGACCCTGGTGCATTTTCATGGTAACGGTGAGATCGTTGCGGACTGGCGCGGCAGCTTTGTGCACCGGGTCGGGCAGGTGGGGATGAATGTGCTGCTGGCGGAATACCGTGGCTACGGAGCGTCGACCGGGCGTCCCCAGCTCGGGCGGATGCTGGCCGATGTCGGGGTGATCGGTCGGGCCCTTGGGCAGCCGGCGGAGCAGTTGGTCTTTTTCGGCCGCAGTGTCGGCTCGATCTTTGCCATCGAGGCGGCTGCGACCTTCCCCGGCGCCGCGGGGCTGATTCTGGAAAGCGGCATCGCCGATGTCCTGGAACGGCTGCTGCTGCGTCTGCGCCCGGAGGAACTCGGGGTGAGTGAAGCGCAGCTGCGCCAGGTCGTTGCCGAGCGGCTGGATCACCAGCGGAAGTTGGCGCAATACCTGGGGCCGGTGCTGGTTTTACACACCCGGCACGACGAACTGGTCGAGGTCAGCCATGGCCAGCGCCTCTATGCCTGGGCCGGTGGGCAGAAAGAGATCGAGATCTTCCCCCATGGCGGGCACAACGATATCATGGCGGTCAACGCCCCGGCCTATTTCGCCGCCCTGAACGCGTTCCTGGCCCGGCTCAAATGATCGCCGGGTTGGTAAAAGTCCCGGGACGGACCTTTGCACCAATCAGTCAGAGCTGGTACTCCTTCATCTTTTTGTAAAGGTTGGCACGGCTGATCCCGAGCAGTCTGGCGGTCAGATTTTTGTTGAACTTGGTTTCGGCAAGCTTTTCCTGAATCGCCTGTTTCTCGATGTCCTTGATCAGCGCCGGCAGCTTTTTATCCGTGCCGATCAGGGCCGGGGTGCTCCCCTGACTGTGCAGCCGGGGCGGGAGATGTTTTTTCTGGATGACAGTTTCGCTGTCAAGCAGGTTGATCGCCCGCTCAATGACGTTTTCCAGTTCGCGCACATTGCCGGGCCAGCTGTAATGCATGAAGGCGTCAAAGACCTCGTTGTCGATTTTTTCGACATACAACCCCATCTTGCTGGAGAGTTTCATCAGCAGGTCGTTGGCAATGGTGCGGATTTCACAGAGCCGGTCACGCAGCGGCGGCAGGCTGATCTTGACGACATCGAGGCGGTAGTAGAGGTCTTCGCGGAAGGTCTTCGCTTCCATCGCCTCAAGCAGATTGATGTTGGTCGAGGTGATGATCCTGACATCGAGCTTGATGGTCTTTTCCCCGCCCAGCCGGTTCAGTTCCTGTTCCTGCAGCACCCGGAGCAGCTTCGCCTGCATATTCAACGGCATCTCGCCGATCTCGTCGAGGAGCAGGGAGCCGCCGTTGGCCAGTTCGAACTTGCCTTTCTTCCCCTCTTTGCGCGCGCCGGAAAAAGCGCCGGCTTCATAACCGAACAGCTCGGATTCCAGCAGCTCGCCGGGAATGGCCGCGCAGTTGACCCTGATAAAGGGATTGTTCCCACGTTTGCTGGCCTTGTGGATGGCATGGGCATAAAGCTCCTTGCCGGTGCCGCTTTCGCCAACGATCAGGACATTGGAGTCGGTGCGTGAGGCATGCATGGCCAGCTGCTTGACGTTGCGGCTAAGGTCCGAATTGCCGCTGATCTGGTTGAAAAAATAGTTGTTGCTCAGTTCTTTGCTGAGCACGTTTTTGTAGTAGTCGACTTCGCTTTCCAGCCGGGAAACCTTCTGTGCCAGTGAGTAGAGCTCCTTGGCGTCCTTGAAAATAACCTTGCCGACCACCCCCAGCAACTTGTTGTCCCGGTCCAGAATCGGAATCCTGCTCGCCACCATATGGTTGCCGTTGATCTCCTGAATATCGCCTATTTCACTGGTCCGGGTATCCAGAACATGGTGCATGCGGGTGTTTTGGATCACCTCGGTGACATGTTTGCCGGCATAGTCCTTGACCTGCAGGAATTCCCGGTAGGACTCGCTCATCATGACAACCCGGCCGTTGTGGTCGATGATGACGACCATTTCGTCAAGTGAATCGAGCAGGGTCTCCAAAATTTCCGAATGATTCAGCAGGCTGTCTTCATTTCTTTTCGAAGTCATATGCTGTCCCTCGGCAAGCTCTCGGGCTCACCTCTTCTGCATGTTCTCCGGCGTGGCAACGGGTTGCTTCACCGGAAAACAACATTCTATGCGTTTGTCCGCAGGCTGATTCTTTATCCTCAATTGTAAGGATTTTATGAGCATAAACGAGACCTTATATCTCTGCTGGCACGCCTTGGGGAAAAGTAGTGTCTGAAAAGTAGACATGTCTATTTTGAGTACAGTAGCCGTCAAGCTCAGGTTCTAACGGCAAAGGGGGCAAGACGGATCTTTATAGTGTCCACAAAAAAGACAATTGCTGCAAGGCCGTCAGGTTTCTCCAGCGCGGGAAATGCGCGCGACGAATACCGTCATAACAGCATTTGACTGCTAATTTCAAGAAAAAATCCCATATGGCACATGAATTGCTCTATGTGGAAAAAGGAGAAGAAAGGAGTTCTCAATGATGATGACTTTAAATGAAGGAACAATGAAGTTTGCTTTTCATGGGGTGGGAGTAATATTGCTTATTCAAAATATATATTTCTACAATTTGAAATTCGGTTGGACAGTCCTTCCTCTGTTTGTTCTGTATGCCATTATTATTGATATCTTTAAAGCTGAAATAAGGAGTTATAAAAAAGAATTAATTTCATTACTGATATTCTCAAGTTTTTCCTTATCGCTAATCTTCTTGAATCAAAATAACAGTACCTATTTTACGATAGCCAGTATCGAGCTTTTAGCAGTCATTGCATTTTGTTTTCAATTGGTTCTTAAGATGTTTTTTCTTTTTAAAAATGAAGAACCTGGTTTTTTTATTAACACCAGAAACTCGAGGTTAATAGAGAAGAAAACAAGGTTTATGCCGGCCTTTTTGATCTGTATTGAATTCGCCCTTGTTTTCGCTGCCACCCGGGTCCTGTTGGGACTCTGAAATCAAACTGGAGGTTTTAATTTATGGATGCTGTTGCCGTAGTTTTGTCGTTGATTTTGTTGATGTACTTTGCGTACCGGGGGGTTACGGTCCTGGTGCTGGCACCGCTGCTGGCCATGTGCACAGTGTTGGTGACCGGGGATTTCCCGATGCTGGTGGCCTGGACCAATAAGTTCATGCCCGCTGCAGCGAGCTATATCAAGGCGTACTTTCCGGTCTTCCTGACCGGCGCGATTTTTGGAAAGCTGATGGGTGCCAGCGGTTGCGCCCGCTCTGTCGCCCATTACATTTCCTCCAAGTTCGGGAAGAAACGGGCGATCGCCGCGGTGATCATCTCCACCGGGCTGCTGGTGTACGGCGGGGTCTCCCTGTTTGTCGTGGTGTTTGCCGTCTACCCCATCGGCGCAACCCTGTTCCGGGAAGCGGATATCCCGAAAAGATTCCTCCCCGGTGCCATCGCTGCCGGTGCTTTTACTTTCGCCATGACCGCGATTCCCGGTACTCCGCAATATATCAACACCATCCCGATTCCGGCTTTCCATACTGATATCTATGCCGCCCCAATCCTCGGTATTGTTGGCGCCCTGATAATGTGTGTTGGCTCGATCATGTGGCTGAACTATCGCTCGGCCAAAGCTATGGCCGGCGGCGAAGGCTACGGCGATCATCCCGATGAAGGGCTTTCCACCGAAGGTTACATGCCGAATGTCTGGCTGTCCATGGCCCCCATCGTGCTGGTGTTTATCATCAACTTTGTTTTGACCAACGGGATCTTTAAAACCGAGGCCGCCATCAAGTACTACGCTCCTTACGGCGGGGTCAGCGGGATCTGGTCCGTGGTGGTTGCCCTGTCCGCTGCCATTATCCTGCTGCTGGTGATTTTTCAGAAAGCCATCGCCCAGCCCAACAAGGAAGTCTTCGACGGTGCGGTCGGCGGCCTGCTGCCGATTTTCAACACCGCGTCTGAGGTCGGTTACGGTGGCGTTATCAAATCCCTGGCCGTATTCGGCGGCATCAAGGCGGCCATCATCAGCATCCCCGGTCCACCGCTGATCTCAGTGGCCGTTTCCACCACCGCCCTGGCCGGGATTATCGGTTCGGCCTCCGGTGGTACCGCTCTGGCTGTGGAAGCACTGGGCTCCGACTTCTTGAAAATGGCGGTCGCTAACGGTATCGACCCAGGCGTTATCCACCGCATCATGATTATGGCCGCCGGCGGTCTGGATACCTTCCCGCACTGTGGTGCAGTCATCACCCTGTTGGCCGTGACCCGGCTGACTCATAAAGAATCCTATATGGATATCGCGGTTTGCACCATGGCAATTCCGTTGATCGCCACAGCCGTGGCAATTGTCCTGGCAACCATGGGCGTGGTCTGAGGCTTGGAGAAGAGATATGGCAGTCAAGATTTTAACAGCAAGAGAAGCCGTCGATTACATCGAAGATGGCGCGGTCGTGGCAACCGGCGGATTTGTCGGCCTCGGGGTTCCCGAAGAGATTGAAATGGTCCTGGAGGAAAAGTTCCTGGCGGAGCAGAGCCCCCGCGACCTGACCCTGGTTTATGCCGCCGGGCAGGGGGATGGTCAAGACAAAGGGCTGAACCATTTTGCCCACAGCGGCCTGGTCAAGCGGGTCATCGGCGGCCACTGGGGGCTGGCCCCGAAACTGGGCAAGCTGGCCATCGCCAATGAGATCGAGGCCTATAACCTGCCGCAGGGGGTGATCTCCCACATGTTCCGGGATATCGCCGCGAAAAAGCCGGGGACTATCACCCATATCGGCCTGAAGACCTTTATCGACCCGCGCCTGGAAGGTGGAAAGATCAACCAGCGGACCACTGAAGATATGGTTGAACTGGTCGAGTTTGACGGAGCCGAATATCTCCGCTACCGGCACTTCAAGCCGGACATCGCCCTGTTACGCGGCTCCTATGCCGATGAAAGCGGCAATATCTCCTTTGAAGATGAGGCGGTCACCCTGGAATCCCTGTCCATCGCCCAGGCGACCAGAAACTCCGGCGGCAAGGTCATCGTCCAGGTCAAAGGGATTGTTCAGAATGGCTCCCTGGACCCGCGCTTTGTGAAGATCCCGGGGATCTATGTCGATGCCGTGGTGGTGGTGAGCTCCCTCAAATATCACATGCAATCCTTTGGCGTCGATTACAACGCGTCCTACTGCGGCAGCAAACGGGCGGTGCTCAAAGGTGCCTCTGAGGAGGCCCTGACCGAAAGAAAGATCATCGGTCGTCGGGCGGCCTTGGAGCTGCGTCCGAACGTCGCGGTCAACCTTGGCATCGGCGTGCCGGAAGTCATCGCCGTGGTCGCCAATGAAGAAGGGATCGGTAGCGAGATGGTCCTGACCGTCGAGGCCGGCCCGGTCGGCGGGGTGCCCGCCAACGGTCTGAGTTTCGGCGCTTCGGCCAACCCGGCCATGGTGCTGGACCAGCCCTATCAGTTCGATTTCTACGACGGCGGCGGCCTGGACCTGGCCTTTTTGGGGCTGGCGCAGTGTGACCGCAAGGGGAATATCAACGTCTCCAAGTTTGGCCCCAAGGTGGCCGGCTGCGGTGGTTTCATCAACATCACCCAGACCTCGAAGCAGGTCATTTACTGCGGCGCCTTTACCGCCCGGGGGCTCAAGATCGAGGCCGCCGACGGCACGCTGCGCATTCTCGAAGAGGGGTCGGTGAAAAAGTTCATCGACAATGTCGAGCAGATCACCTTCAGCGGCGATTACGCCAACGATATTGCCCAGGATGTCATGTACATCACCGAGCGGGCGGTTTTTAAGCTGACTCGCGCCGGCCTGGAGCTGATCGAAATTGCTCCGGGTGTTGATCTGGAAAGGGACGTTCTGCAGCAGATGGAGTTCACGCCGATCATCTCCGCTGACCTGAAGTTGATGGACGCACGGATTTTCCGCCCAGAGCCAATGGGGCTGGCAAAAGCTTAACCGTTTTTTTATGAACCGCCCGGTCGACGCACGTGCTGCGGCCGGGCACTTGAGGAGGATAGCATGAAAGGATTGACCATTGCCGAGATCAGCCTTGGCGATCAGGCAAGTTTCCAGAAAACCATCACCGAGACCGATGTTTACCTGTATGCCGGCATTACCGGCGACAACAATCCCGCCCACATCAACGAGGTCGTGGCCGCTGAAAGCCGTTTCAAAGGGCGGATTGCCCACGGCATGCTGGTGTCCGGACTGATTTCGGCGGTGCTGGGTGTCCAGCTGCCCGGTCCTGGCACCATTTACCTGGGGCAGGAGCTGAAGTTTACCGCCCCGGTGAAATTCGGTGACACGATCAAGGCTGAGGTCGAAGTGGTTGAGAAGCGCGATGAGAAAAATATCCTCAAGCTGAAAACCACCTGCACCAACCAGGACGGGACCGTGGTGATTGAAGGCATGGCCACGGTCATGCCGCCGAAGTAGCGGGTGCGCTATGGAGACGCAATTGATCGAAGAGCGCCGCGAAGGGACCACCGCGGTTTTGACCATCAACCGGCCGCAGGCGTTGAATGCCCTGAACACTGCCGTTCTTCGGCAGTTGGACGAGGCCGTGGCCAGGGTGGCTGACGATGCAGCGGTTCGCGTGCTGGTCTTGACCGGCGCGGGCAAGGCGTTCGTCGCCGGTGCCGATATCGCGGAAATGGCAACTCTTGACCCCATCCAGGCCCGTGCTTTCTCCGCTTTTGGAGCGCGCGTGTTCCGGGCCCTGGAGCTGCTGGATAAACCGGTCATCGCCGCGGTTAACGGTTTCGCCCTGGGCGGGGGGTGCGAGCTGGCCATGGCCGCGGATATCCGGTTGGCTTCCCAGAAAGCCAAATTCGGCCAGCCCGAAGTCGGCCTCGGCATCATCCCCGGTTTTAGCGGGACCCAGCGGCTGGCACGGTTGGTGGGGATCGCCAAAGCCAAGGAACTGATCTATTCCGGAAAAATCATCCCGGCCGCCGAGGCCGCCGCCATCGGCCTGGTCAATCAGCTTTATGAACCGGAGGAGCTGCTTCCGGCGGCTCTTGAACTGGCTGCACAGATCGCCGCCCAGAGCCCGGCCGCGGTTGCGCTGGCCAAGACCGCCATCGGGCGCGGTGCCGACCTGGCTATCGAAGCCGGAATAGAGCTGGAAAACGACCTGTTCGCGCTCTGTTTTGCCGGTCCCGACCAACGGGAAGGGATGACGGCGTTCCGGGAAAAACGGCCGGCGGTTTTTACTGCCACGGTTGCAGGCAAATCATAATCATTAAGGAGGAGCATCATGAGCGCTGAAGTTTCTAAGGATGCAATTAAAAATATGAAAATCGCCGTGATCGGCGCCGGGACCATGGGCGCAGGAATCGCCCAGGTTTTTGCCGAGAACGGGTTTACCGTGCTGATCAAGGAAGTCAAGGAAGAGCTTTATCAACGCGGCCTGGCCAACATCGACAAGAATCTGGCCCGGAGCGTCAAGAAGGAGAAAATCAGCGAACAGGACAAAGTCGCGATCGTGGCCCGCCTGAGCGGCACCACAGAGGTCACGGATCTGGCTGACTGTGACCTGGTTGTCGAAGCCGCGGTGGAGAACATGGCCATCAAGAAGACCATCTTTGCCGAACTCGACAAGGTTTGCAAACCGTCCGCGATCCTCGCTACCAATACCTCGTCCCTGTCGATCACCGAGGTCGCCATCAACACCGAGCGGGCCGACAAAGTGATCGGCATGCACTTTTTCAATCCTGTGCCGGTGATGAAGCTGGTTGAAGTGATCACCGGTATCGCCACGTCCGAAGAGACCTGTGCCAAGATCCTGGCCCTGTCCGAGCTGCTCGGCAAAACCGCGGTGGAAGTCAAGGAAGCCCCCGGCTTTGTGGTCAACCGGATTCTTATCCCGATGATCAACGAAGCGGTCGGGATTCTGGCCGACGGAGTGGCCAGCGCAGAGGATATTGATCTGGCCATGACCCTGGGCGCCAACCATCCCATCGGGCCTTTGGCCCTGGCCGACCTGATCGGCAACGATGTCAACCTGGCAATTATGGAAGTGCTGTACGAAGAGTACGCCGATTCCAAATACCGTCCCCACCCGTTGTTGCGCAAGATGGTGCGCGGCGGACTGCTGGGCCGGAAAACCGGACGCGGCTTTTTCGACTATACCCCGGCCGGATAAGGGTTGCCGCTAACCGCTCGTGCCGGACCGTAACAATCGCGTTGCAACCCGCTTGCAACGAGTTTTTTGCAGAACACTGGAGATGCTCAGTATGGATTTCAATCTGGAAAACGAATACGAAATGCTCAGAACCATGTATCGCGATTTCTCCGAAAAAGAGGTCAAACCGCTGGCGGCGGAAATCGACGAAGAGGAGCGGTTTCCCGTCGAAACCGTGTCCAAGCTGGCCCGCTACGGCTTTCTGGGGATTCCCATCCCCAAAGAGTACGGCGGTCAGGGGGGCGATAACCTGGCCTATGCCATGGCCGTGGAGGAACTCGGCCGGGTCTGCGGTTCGACCTCGGTCATCGTCTCGGCCCATACCTCCCTCTGTGCGGCGCCGATCTACGAGTTCGGTACCGAAGAGCAGAAGCAGAAGTACCTGATCCCCCTGGCGAAAGGGGAAAAACTGGGTGCTTTCGGGCTGACCGAGCCGAACGCCGGGACCGATGCCGGTGCCCAGCAGACCACCGCAGTGCTCGACGGCGACAGCTATGTCCTTAACGGCAACAAGATTTTTATCACCAATGCCGGTTATGCCGATATCTACGTGGTCATGGCCATGACCGACAAAAGTCAGGGCACCCGCGGCATCTCCGCCTTTATTGTGGAGAAGGGTTTCCCCGGGTTCTCCGTCGGCAAAAAAGAGAAAAAACTGGGGATCCGCGCCTCGTCAACCTGCGAACTGATTTTCGAGGATTGCCGGGTGCCCAAAGAGAACCTGCTCGGTAAGCTCGGTAAAGGGTTTGGCCTGGCCATGAAAACCCTCGACGGCGGCCGGGTCGGTATCGCCTCCCAGGCGCTGGGAATCGCCCAGGGCGCTTTTGATGAAACCGTGGCCTATGTCAAGGAACGCAAGCAGTTCGGCCGGCCGTTGAGCAAATTTCAGAACACCCAGTTCGAGCTGGCGGACATGAACACCAAACTGGAAGCTGCCCGGCTGCTGATTTACAAGGCTGCCAACCGCAAAGATCTCAAGCTGCCCTACAGCGCCGACGCCGCCCGTGCCAAGCTGTTTGCAGCCGAGGTCGCTATGGAGATCACCACCAAAGCAGTCCAACTGCATGGCGGTTACGGTTATATCCGGGAGTATCCGGTCGAAAGAATGATGCGGGATGCCAAGATCACCGAGATCTACGAAGGGACCAGCGAAGTGCAGAAAATGGTCATCTCCGCGACTGTTCTGTGACGCCTATTTATCAGTTTAAGACGAGGTTATTGTTATGAAAATCGTTGTTTGTATAAAGCAGGTTCCGGATACCACCGAAGTCAAACTGGATCCGGAAAAAGGGACCCTGATCAGAACCGGGATCCCCAGTATCATCAATCCGGACGACAAACGCGGCCTGGAAGCCGCCCTGGTGCTGAAAGAGCAGGTCGGCGCCGAGGTGACGGTGCTGACCATGGGCCCGCCGCAGGCGGATGTCGCCCTGCGGGAATCCTTTGCCATGGGGGTCGACCGGGCGATCCTGCTGACTGACCGGAAATTCGCCGGCTCCGATACTCTGGCCACCTCTCACACCCTGGCGGCCGCTTTGCGCAAGCTCGATGCCGATCTGATCATCGCCGGACGCCAGGCCATCGACGGCGATACCGCCCAGGTTGGTCCGCAGATCGCCGAACACCTGCATCTGCCCCAGGTCTCCTATGTCTATGAGCTGGAGAAAGAGGACGATCAGCACCTGCTCGTCAAGCGGTCCTTTGAAGACGGTTACCATCGGCTGCGGATCAAAATGCCCTGCCTGATTACGACCCTGTCAGAAATGAACATCCCGCGCTACATGTCGGTTGGAAAGATTTTCGATGCCTACCGGGAAAAGGAGGTCGAAGTCTGGAACCTGGAGCATATCGAGATCGATCCGGCCCGGCTTGGCCTGGATGGCTCCCCGACCAAAGTCAAGAAGTCGTTCACCAAGAGCGCCAAGGAAAAGGGTCTGTACTACGACAACGTCACTCCCAAAGAGGCGGTACAGCTGATCGTGGATAAACTGAAAGAAAAATTTATCTTATAGCAGGAGAAGCAGGGCATGAACCTATCTGATTATAAAGGAATCCTGGTTTTTATCGAACAGCGTGAAAGCGTGATCCAGAAAGTCTCCCTGGAGTTGCTCGGCAAGGGTCGCGAACTGGCCGACGAGCTGGGGGTCGAGGTGACCGCATTGCTGCTGGGGCAGAACATCAGCCAGCATTGCCAGGAGATGATCCACTGCGGCGCGGACAAGGTCGTCTACCTGGAAGACGAAGCGCTGAAAATCTATACCACTGAACCCTATGCCCAGGCCATGACCGCGGCCATTCAGGTTTACAAGCCGGAGATCGTGCTGGTCGGCGCAACCGCCATCGGCCGGGATCTGGGGCCGCGGGTTTCCGCCCGCCTGGAAACCGGCCTGACCGCCGACTGCACCAAGCTGGAAATCGGCGAAGGGAATCATCTCTGGATGACCCGGCCGGCCTTCGGCGGCAACATCATGGCCACCATCATCTGTACCGAACATCGCCCGCAGATGTCGACGGTGCGGCCGGGCGTCATGAAGGTGCTGCCGCGCAATACTTCCCGCAGCGGCGAAGTGATCGCGCTGGACTATCAGCTGGTCCCCAACGAGCTGAATGTCGAGGTGCTCGAAGCGGTCCGCGAGGAGAAGCAGAAAATCAATATCGAGGACGCCGATATCCTGGTGTCCGGCGGTCGCGGGGTTGGCGGCAAGGACAACTACGGCGGTCTGGAAGCGCTGGCCAAACAGCTGCACGGTACGGTCTCCTCATCACGGGCGGCGGTTGATGCCGGTTGGATGACCCATGACCGCCAGGTCGGCCAGACCGGCAAGACGGTCCGTCCGGATGTCTATTTCGCCTGCGGGATCTCCGGGGCCATTCAGCATGTGGCCGGCATGGAGGAATCCGAGTTCATTATCGCCATCAACAAAGATCCGGGTGCGCCGGTCTTCGATGTCGCCGACCTGGGAATCGTCGGAGACCTGCACAAAATAGTACCGCTGCTGGTCGATGAAGTCAGCGCAGCTCACAATAACGACAGAAGCGGGAACTGATCCGGTGCCCGTGCGGCAGCGGATCACCCTTTCAGAAACAGGAGAGATCAACCATGCGTGATGTCTATATTGTCGAAAGTTTAAGAACTCCGTTCGGGGCCTTCAGCGGCAGCCTCAGCACGGTGCCGGCACCGGAACTGGCCGCGACCGTGATCCGGGAAATCCTCAAAAAGACCGGCCTGGACGGGACCGAGATCGATGAAGTGATTCTTGGCCAGGTGCTGCAGGGCGGAGCCGGTCAGGCTCCGGCCCGGCAGGCCATGCGACTGGGCGGCATCGCCGATGCGGTCCATGCCATGACCATCAACAAGGTCTGCGGCAGCGGGCTTAAATCCCTGATGCTCGGCGCCCAGTCGATAATGCTCGGGGATTCCGAACTGGTCCTGACCGGCGGGATGGAGAACATGTCCATGGCGCCCTATGCCATGCCGAAGGCCCGCAGCGGCTGCCGAATGGGGGATGCCAAAATGATCGACCTGATGGTCCATGATGGCTTGACCGATCCCTACTCCGGCCGGCATATGGGCGAATTGACCGAAGGCAGCGCGGAGAAGTACGGCATCTCCCGGGAAGATCAGGACACTTTTGCGGCTCGTTCCTATCAGTTGAGTCAAAAAGCGGTGAGTGAAGGTATTTTTGCCGCAGAAATAGTACCGGTGACCGTGAAAACCCGCAAAGGCGATATCGTTGTCGATACCGATGAAGATCCTTTCAACGGCAACATCGACAAGTTGCCGACCCTGCGGACCGCTTTCAAAAAGGATGGCACCATTACCGCCGGAAACGCCTCGTCCATCAATGACGGTGCCTCGGTGACCTTGCTCGCCAGCAAGGAAGCGGTGGACAAATACAACCTGAAGGTCAAGGCGCGGCTGGTGGCCTATGCCAGCAACAGCATCCACCCCGATGATTTCGGCGAAGCGCCGGTCGAGGCGATCAGCAAGGCGATTGCCAAGGCCGGACTGAACCAGGAGGATATCGATCTGTTCGAGATCAACGAAGCGTTCTCCTGCGTGCCGCTGATGGCCATCAAGCAACTCGGCATCAACCCGGACAAGGTGAACGTCAACGGCGGTGCGGTGGCCATCGGTCACCCGGTTGGCAGCAGCGGCGGTCGCCTGGTCAATACCTTGCTGCGGGAACTGGCCGTGCAGAACAAACGCTACGGTCTGGCCACTCTCTGTATCGGCGGCGGCGAGGCTGTGGCTGCGGTTTTCGAGAAACTCTAACTCGTTTCTGTCCGGAAACCGCCCTTTTCCGCAATCTCGGCGTCAATCTACGCATTTGATTGTGCGGCGTAAAGCACTACACCTCCGCACAAATGCTTGATTTCCTTGACCTTGCGAAAAAATTCTGGTTTCCAGATCAGAAACGTTACAGTGCCCCACCGGAGTTTCCGGATGCCAACTAACTATTTTGCAGGAGGCCGAAACGCCTGCGGCTGCGGACCTTCCCCCTCCGGCCGCGGACCGGACCAGGTCTTCGGTCTCCTGCAAAGCCCGGCTGCCGTTTTTCGGCCGGTCGGGTGGTCAATTGCCGGCCACGTCCTTTTATGTGGGGCGTGGCCGAGTTTTTCCGGTTTCTGCCGAACAAATAAAAAGAAAATATTATTTGCCAACAGCTGAGTGTTCTGGCTATCATCCGTTTCGGCCTGTTACCTGGCTGGACAGTGAATGTTGGAAAGCGACCAGTTGTTCCTCAATTAGTTGTCATCCGGAAACTCTGAATGGCAAAAATTAGGTTTTCAGATTGGAAACGAGAAGTTTTCGGTTGTAGCAAGGAAATCAAGGAATTGCGCGGAGGCGTACACCGTTACGCCGCACAAGTAAGCCTGCAGATTGACGCTGCTACAGCGGAAAAAAACCGTTTCCGGATGAAAACCAATTAGAACCGGCTGGCCAATTCAAGCCGGTCCCGCCATTGGATTCCGTTGCTCCAACCTGTTATCCTGCGGTCACATTAACCTCAATTGCGATGTTAAGACCTAGTGTCCTGTGCGGTTAGTTTTATAGTCCAATTCTGGCCCTTTTTACCGCTGTCTACGTTCTGCCTTCTCGGCTTGGCTTCGGCCAGGCCTGCGGCGGCACGCCTTGACAGCGGAAAAAATGACTCAGAATTTATCCAAACAACTAACCGAACAGGACACTCTTCATGCAATGACGCTTGTCAGGATTTCCGGATAAGTCAACAGGTGGGCCGCTTTCTTCACCAAGAAACGCGCCGGCTTGGTTGTTTTTTCTATGGCCTGGCGACGATCCGGGGCTATACTGCTTATTTTTGGAACGGTTTTGCGGCCTGAACGTGACTTTTGGTCGTCCCCTGTGACTGGGTGGAACGGCTTATAGACTTTATCAACCCTTGAATGAAACAGTATTTACATCACCAAAGGAGAGTTTTTCATGGACATTCTTGCATTGAATTGCGGCAGCTCGTCTGTCAAGTACCAGCTCTACAGCTGGGACCGGAAAGCAGTGATCGCCCAGGGGATGGTGGAACGGGTCACCATCGGCGATTCCTACATTATTCATGAGGTTCCGGGCCGGGAAACCTATCGGGAAGAATACGAATGCCCGGACCACACGGTTGCGGTACAGCTGATCATCAAAACCCTGACCAGCGCAGATCAGGGCGTGGTCAAGGATATGGCGCAGATTTCCGCCGTTGGCCACCGGATCGTCCACGGCGGGGAGAAATTCACCCGCTCGGTCAAGATCGACGATGAAGTGCTGGCCGCCATCAAGGAGTTCTCGCACCTGGCTCCGCTGCACAATCCGCCGAATATCTCCGGGGTCGAAGCCGCCAAAACAGTGCTGCCCGATGTCCCCCATATCGCTATTTTCGACACCGCTTTCCATCAGACCATGCCGGAACAGTCCTACACCTATCCGGTTCCGCATGAATGGTACGAAAAACACGGGGTCCGTCGCTACGGCTTCCACGGCACCAGCCATCTGTATGTCTCCAAGCGCGCTGCCGTGCTCCTCGGCAAAGAGCCCAAGGATTGCAACCTGATCACCATGCACATCGGCAACGGTGCCTCCCATGCCGCGATCAAAGGCGGTGTCTGCATCGATACCTCCATGGGCCTGACCCCGCTGGAAGGTGCAGTGATGGGGACCCGTTGCGGGGATATCGATCCGGCCATTCCGTCCTTTATCCAGCAGCGTGAAGGACTGAGCGCCAAGGAGATCGATAACGTTCTCAACAAGAAATCGGGGATCCTCGGTATCACCGGCAAATACACCGATCGTCGCGATGTCAGCGATGGTGTCAAGGCTGGTGACAAACGCTGTGAACTGGCGCACAACGTCGAGTGCTACCGGCTGAAAAAATACATCGGCAGCTACTGGGCCGCAGTCGGTCGTCTTGATGCCATTGTCTTTACCGCCGGGGTTGGCGAAATGGGTGCGGAAACCCGCGAAGGGGCTCTTGAAGGTCTGGAGCCCATGGGCATCATCATCGACAAAGAGCTCAACCGCAGCACCAGAACCCGCAAACGGGAAACCCTGATCAGCACGCCGGAGTCGAAGGTCAAAGTGTTTGTCATTCCGACCAACGAAGAGCTGGTGTTCATTGAAGACGTGGTGGCGATTCTGGAAGGAACTTACACCGATCATATGAACTTCAAATATTCTTTTGCTGACAGCAGTTTCAAACTGGGGTAAAAGAGATCTTGTCTTGAATCCGCGGGCCTTGCCGCAAGGCCCGCGAAGCTTATTGATTGCGGCTATGATACCCGTTTGGACCGGCCCTGCCGGACCGGACGGGTTGTGTTCCATTGAGAGAGAAGAGTTGCTACCGGCCTGTCCCGCACCTGCGCGGGCTTGCCAGGGTGGGAGGTGAGAACCCGCGCTGGTGAGAGCAGCATTCTGGTATGGATGCGCCATGGCTCGGGCACTGCCCCGGGCAGATCTGGCGCTCCGGGAAAACAGCTCTTTCCATGTTTGAGATGATAGCGATTCGGGCAAGTTTTCCCAAGAGCGGATTCCTTTTTTCACACCTTGTGCAGTTTCTTTTTTATTCAATCTACTGGGGAATTTATTCGTCAGGTCGGCGTCTCTGAACAACACAGGTCCGTGGCTGCCACCTTATTTCAACCGCAGATTTGCCCTCAACGGCAAACAAGAGGAAGGAACTATGTATCGCGTATTAGAGAATGAAGTATTGGCTCCGCAGGTTCATCGTCTCGTGATTGAAGCACCGCGCATTGCCAAGGCCCGCAAACCGGGCCAGTTCGTGATCATTCGTTGTGATGAAGGGGACGAGCGGATTCCATTGACCATTGCCGATGAAAACAAGGATGCCGGAACCATTACCATTATCGTCCAGGCCATCGGCGATGCGACCAAGAAGATCGTCGGTCGCCAGGTCGGCGAGTTCATCCGCGACGTGGCCGGCCCGTTGGGCAAAGCCACCGAAATCGAAAACTTCGGCAAGGTGGTCTGCGTCGGCGGCGGGGTTGGAACCGCGGTGCTGTTTCCCCTGGCCAAGGCCCTGGCCGCGGCCGGCAATGAGGTGACCACCATTATCGGCGGCCGTTCCGAGGCGCTGGTGATCCTGCGTGAAGAGCTGGCTTCCTTTTCCAAAGAGCTGCTGGTGACCACCGAAGACGGCTCCCTGGGCACCAAAGGGTTTGTCACCGCACCGCTGGCCGAAATTCTTGACGATCCCGCCCGCAAGCCGGACGCCATCTTTGCCATCGGCCCGGTGCCGATGATGGCCGCGATCTGCAAACAGACCGAACCCTACGGGGTCAAAACCATTGTCAGCCTCAACCCGATTATGGTTGACGGCACCGGGATGTGCGGCGGTTGCCGGGTCACGGTCAACAATGAAGTCAAGTTCGCCTGTGTCGACGGCCCCGAGTTCGACGGACATCTGGTCGATTTCAAAGAGCTGTCCGCCCGCCAGCAGCACTATGCCAACGATCAGCACGACCGTTATCATTGCCGCATGACCAATGACAGCAGCAAGGAAAATGCCCTGACGCCGAAAGAGCGGATGGCCATTGCGCGCACCAGCATGCCCGAGCAGGATGCCACGGTTCGCGCCACCAACTTTTCCGAGGTCAACCTGGGGCTGTCCGAGCAGGCCGCGATTCAGGAGGCCAAACGCTGCCTGCTCTGCAAAACCCGCCCCTGTGTCGGCGGTTGCCCGGTAGCGGTGCGGATTCCCGATTTCATCGCCCGGGTTGCGGAAGGGCGCTTTGCCGAAGCGGCGGCCATCCTGCGTGAGGATAATGCCCTGCCGGCCACGACCGGACGGGTTTGCCCGCAGGAAGTCCAGTGCGAAGGGGTCTGCGTCCGTGGGAAAAACGGCGAGCCCGTGGCCATCGGCTGGTTGGAGCGCTTTGTCGCGGATTGGGCTAGCGAAAACCTGGAGATGAAACTGCCGGATGTCAAACCGAGCGGCAAAAAGGTTGCGGTGATCGGTTGCGGCCCCGGCGGGCTGACCGCCGCCGGTGAGCTGGCTCGCAAAGGGCACGAGGTGACGGTTTTCGAAGCCCTCCACACCAGTGGCGGGGTGCTCCGTTACGGGATTCCCGAGTTCCGGCTGCCCAAGGCGATCGTCGATCAGGAAGTCGCCAACCTGAGCGCCCTCGGCGTCAAGTTTGAATACAATGTCATCGTCGGTCAGACCATCACCATCCCGGAGATCATGGCCGAGTTCGATGCCTGCTTCATTGCCAACGGTGCCGGTCTGCCGATCTTCCTCAACATCCCCGGGGAAAACCTGAAAGGCGTGTATTCGTCCAACGAATACCTGACCCGGGTCAACCTGATGAGCGCCTATAAACGCGGCAGCACCACCCAGATCGCCAAGGGGCCGACCACTGTCGTCTTCGGCGGCGGCAATACGGCCATGGATGCGGCCCGGACCGCCAAGCGGATGGGCGAGGGGCGGGTGATCCTGGCCTACCGGCGGACCAAAGAAGAGATGCCGGCCCGGGTGGAAGAGATCGCCCATGCCGAAGAGGAAGGGATCGAGTTCATGTTCCTGGTTGCGCCGTTGGCCATCGGCGGCGGTGAAGACGGCTGGGTCAAGAGCGTTAAAATGCAGCAGATGCAGCTGGGTGAGCCGGATGCTTCGGGACGGCGTCGGCCGGTTCCGGTGGAAGGCGGGGAGAGCGAAATCGAAGCCGATATCGTCATCATGTCCATCGGCACCATGGCCAACCCGTTGCTGACCTCGACCTGTCCGGATCTCAAACTGAACAAGTGGGGGAACATCGAGGTTGACGACAACCAGATGACTTCGCTGCCGGGGGTGTTTGCCGGTGGGGATATTGTCCGCGGTGGCGCCACCGTCATTCTGGCCATGGGTGACGGCAAGAACGCAGCGAACGCCATCCACAGCTATCTGGCCGGTGCCGAGCAGCAACAGGCATCCTGACCCGGTCCTGGCAGGCTGTTAAAAACAGCCTGCTGCGCTCATGGAGGAGCGATTAAAATCAATAAGAGACTCTCTAACTTATTGATTTTGTAAGGCAGGGAAGACCGCATTTCCCCTGCTGTGCTTGAAAAAGTCCCGAGGTGGGCTTTTCAATAATCTGCTAAAGTCGCCGGCTGTTACTGCCGGCGGCTTTTTTTTACCCCTGCCCACTATTTTCTGCAGCAATGCTGTTTAACGGCAATTTCACATAAAGCTCATCCTGTTCAAACATTGAATTTATTGAATCCTCACTTCTTGCCTAACTTTTTATGGAGGAGTTCAATGCAAAAGAAACAGCTACGTTTATATCTGGGGGTGTTGCTCAGCGGCCTGCTGCTGCTTGCGGCCGGTTGCGCAGATGATGGGGATGACGGTGCCAAGGGGGCCGATGGCGCCGATGGTGCCGGGCAGGTGATAACGCTGCAACGCCTGGCCAGTACCGAATCGCAGGGATTTGATGCCAGCGCCGCAGAAATTGTGGCCTTTGATGCCGGGTCGCAACGGATTTTTTCCGTCAATGCCGAGAGCGGCAACCTGGATGTCTTTAATGCGGCCGATCTGACCGCACCGGTGCTTGACCAGACCATCGATCTTCGCGCGATGCTGGTGGCTGACGGGGTGGTGGCGAGTACCGATCTGGTCGGGGCCGTCAACAGCGTCAGTGTCAGCGGGAATCTTGCTGCGGTCGCGGTTGAAGCAGCTCCCAAAACCGATCCGGGCTGGGTGGTTTTTGTGAATGTCTCAACCCTGGCTTATGTTCATTCCGTCCAGGTCGGAGCTTTGCCCGATATGGTGACCTTCACCCCGGACGGCGCCAAGGTGGTTGCGGCTTGCGAAGGGGAACCGAACGAAGGCTACAGCGTTGACCCGGAAGGGAGCGTGGCCGTGATCAGTGTGGCTGATTATTCCCTGGTCACAGTCGGCTTCAGCGATTTCAACGTCGGTGCAGCGCGTTATGCTGAACTGCCCACGACCAAAATGGTTCTCGACGGCTACAGCGCGACCACCGTGGACAATAAAGCCACGGTAGCGCAGAGTCTGGAGCCTGAATATATTACCGTCAGCGCCGACAGCCGCACAGCCTATGTCACCTTGCAGGAAAACAATGCCATTGCCGTGATTAATCTTGCCAGCGGCAGCATCGATAAAATCATCGGCCTCGGTTTCAAGGACCATTCCATCCCGGGCAATGAACTGGATGTCAGCCAGAAAGACGGCGTCAATATCCGCAATTGGCCGGTCATGGGTATGTACATGCCCGATTCCATTAGCAGCTTCAGCCATGACGGCAAGACTTACCTGATCACCGCCAACGAGGGGGATTCCCGCGAGGACTGGCTGAACGGAATCAGCGATCAGGCCAGCTGCGAAGCGGCCGGGTATTTCTTTTTTGCGGATGATGGGATCTGCGTCGATGAGTTTTCGGCCAAAGATTACTATGATGCGGACAATGTCACCCTGGACAGCGGACTGACGACCAATGGCGGCTTTGGCGAAGACAATCAATTGCGGCGTTTGAAATTCTCCTACTTCACCACCAGGGCAATGAACGGCGGTACCGACTTTGAAAAGCTCTACGCCTACGGGGCCCGTTCCTTCTCCATCTGGGACCCGGAAACCGGCCTGCAGGTGTTTGATTCGGGCAGCGCTTTTGAGCGGCTGACCGCGCAGCTGTATGGTGCCGACTTCAATAACGATAATGCTGAAAACACCGGCGACGACCGCAGTGACAACAAGGGACCGGAACCGGAAGGCGTAACCGTCGGAACGATTAACGGCCATACCTATGCCTTCATCGGCCTGGAACGGATGGGGGGAGTCATGGTTTATGACGTGTCCAACCCTTATGCTCCGGAATATGTCATGTACACCAACAACCGCGACCTGAGTTATGACATCAAAGGGATTGGTGATCTGACCGATGCCTCGACGGTTGCCGCTGCTGTGGCCGAAGCCGGCGACCTCGGTCCGGAAGGGCTGACTTTTGTGTCGGCGGCAGATAGCCCCAACGGCAAACCGCTGGTGCTGGTGGCCAATGAGGTCAGCGGTACGGTAGCGGTCTATCAGATCAACATAACCCTGCTCCAGAAATAGTTTTCATGAAAAAATAACGGAATTTTTCCACCACGAAGCAAGCCGACACAGCGAACCCTGAACAGGGTTCGCTGTTGTTGTTTTTGCCAATGGGAATCTTTCCATTTTTCGAGAATTAAGTTAGGATGCCCTAAAATTTTACCAGCAAAGGTCGACTGGATGAAAGCAAAGCACTCCGTTTCTGCCCGCTACCCTGAAACCAATCGTTTGAAAGATCTCCTTGAAGCTATCGAAGCGCCGGAGGTTCTGGCCCGGCAACGGCAGATACTGATCAAGCCGAATCTGATCAATGATTCTCCGCCGCCGGTGACGGTCCCGGTGGAACTGGTCGCCGCGCTGATCGATGTGATCCGAACCTGGTCGGACGCCACGATCGTTGTCGCCGAGGGGGTCGGCGCGCCAGGACTGGAGACCCCGCAGGCGTTTCGTAAGCTTGGCTATGAACAAATGGCCCAGGCCAAGGGGGTGCAACTCCTCGACCTGAATCATGCCCCGGTCAAAAAGCTGGTGCGCTCGGATTGCCGGGTGTTCCCCAGCATGCAACTGCCGGAAATCCTTTTTGATAGTTTCGTCATCTCCCTGGCCATGCTCAAAGCTCACTCCCTGGCCGAGGTGACCCTGGCCATGAAGAATATGCTCGGCTGCGCACCACCGGCCTATTATCAGCAGGGCGGACACTGGAAAAAGTCCGTCTTCCATGCCCATATGCACGAGTCGATTTTCGAGTTGAATCGCTATCGCCGCCCTGATCTCAATATTATCGATGCCCGGGTCGGTCTGGCTGATTACCATCTGGGTGGCGCAACCTGCAATCCGCCGGTCGGAAAGCTCGTCGCCGGCTTCGATCCGGTGGCAGTGGACGCCGAAGGCGCTGCCCTGCTTGGCTTCGACTGGCGCAGTATCGACCATATCGCCATGGCGGACGGTGTATTGGGCACGGCGGAGGCACCCTGCGCAGGCTGAGCAGCCGTTACCTGCCTCGAACGTGAAGTTTTTTTACTGCTTTGCAAGATCAACAGCCGACATTCCTGTTGCCGATTCCGGTGGCCCATTCAGGGTTGCTCTGGCTTATTTCTTCCGTCCGGCTGAGCGTGACATGTCTGTTCAGCGGAGGCGGCGTTGGGTTATCTGGACTTTTCCGGTTGAATATTGGTGATGGCATATTTTTCTATCCGCAATAAGTTTTTCGTTTCTTTTTCCCTGCTGGCGCTGCTTGCCCTGTCCACCAGCTTCTGGGTCATTTATTCAACAGCGGAAAAGGAAATCCAGGAAACCATCAAGAGGGAACTTCGTAACAGCACCGACCTGATCAACACCCTGGTGCAGACTGTGGCCCGTTCTTCCATTGAAAACCATCTTCATTCCATTGCCGAGACCCAACTGTCCATGGTCAGCGCGGTTTATGCGGACTACCAGCAGGGGCGCTACAGCGAACAGCAGGCCAAGGACCTGGCGGCAGAGTTACTGCTGCGGCAGGATATCGGCAGCACCGGCTATATTTACTGCATCAACAGTCAGGGGATTGTGACCGAGCATCGGGACAAAACCGTGCAAGGGGCCGATGTCTCCTCTTACCCTTTTATCCAAGAACAGATACGGCTGAAATCCGGCTACCTGGAGTACCTCTGGAACAATCCGGGGGAGCCTAAAGCACGGGAAAAAGCCCTCTATATGGCCTATTTTCCGGCTTGGGACTGGATCATCTCGGTCTCGGCTTACAAGGATGAATTCGATCATCTGATCGATCTTGACAACATCAACAGGGCCCTGGCCGGAATCCATTTCGGAGCGGACGGCTACCCGTTTATCATCGCCAAAGACGGCACGATTATTTTTCATCCCAAACTGCAGGGAAACCTGTATGACGCAGAGCTGGATCCGGAGTTTATCTATGCGATCAAACAGATTATTGACCAGAGCAGCGGCTCCATCTATTACCAGTGGAAAAATCCGGGGGAGGACAAAGCGCGTGACAAACTGGCCATCATTACCCCGATAGAGGATTACCAATGGTTTGTCGGTAGTACCGCTTACCTGGATGAGATCTATCAGCCCCTGGCCGGGATTCGTAGCTCTTTTGCGGTGCTGTTCGGCCTGTATGTTTTGTTCAACCTGGTGGCCAGTTATGGCTTGAGCACCCTGATTACCAGGCCACTGCAACTGCTGATGGCCCATTTCAAGACCCAGCAGCCGACCGAGGTGGCGGCCATTGCCGGGCGATTCGGTGATGATGAGGTCGGCGCCCTGGCCGGATATCTGAATCAGTTTATTGATAAATTGAACGAACACCATCTGGCGCTGAGTTCGGAGATCGCCGAGCGCAAGAACAGCGAACAGGCGTTGCGGGCCAGCGAGCAGATTTTTCATACTCTTTTTGACAACTCCTTTCAGTTTATTTTGCTGCTCGATCCGGCCGGGCGAATCCTGAAAATCAACCGGACCGCCCTGTCTTTCCATAATTTCAGCCCCACGGAAGTGCTCGGAAAGACGGTTTGGGAGATCGACTGGTGGCCCGGTGAACTAGGGCTACCGGGCAAAATTGAGGCGCTCTGTCGTGCGGCGCAAAGCGGCCAGGTTTCCCACCTGGAATTGCATATTCCGGGACCCCGCGAGTTTTGGCTGGATGTTTCCGTAAAGCCGGTGCTGGACGAAAACGGGGAGACGATTTACCTGATTGCCGAAGGGCGTAATGTCAGCGAGCGGCGGCGTGCCGAGCTGGATCTGCAGCAGGCCCAGAAGATGGAATCCATCGGGACTCTGGCCGGCGGGATCGCCCATGATTTTAATAATGCTCTGGCTGGAATTCTGGGCAGTTTAACCCTGTTGGAGATGAAACGGAAGAAAGGGGAGGAGCTGTCGGAGGAGGTCGTTTTCAAACATCTGGACATGATTTCAAAAGCCACCTTGCGGGCCAAGGATGTAGTGGATCAGCTGTTGACCTTGTCGCGCAAATACGATTTTGAGTTTGTTCCTCTGGATCTGCGCACTGTGCTTGAGCAGGTTGTGCTGATTGCCAGAAATTCCTTCGATAAATCGATCCGGATCGAGGCATTGCTGGACCGGAGTGTTCCGGTTTTTGCCGATGCCGGCAGCCTGGAGCAGGTCTTTTTGAACCTGAGCATCAATGCCGCCCATGCCATGACGCTGATGCGGCCGCAGGAGGAGCGCTGGGGCGGCGTTCTGCGCATTGGGTTAACCCGCTCGGCAGTCGTGGGGAAACCGGAGGTGAAGGCCGGTGACTACTGGTGCATTACGGTCAGCGACAGCGGTGTCGGAATCAAGCCCGCCGACCTGGAACGGATTTTCGTGCCCTTTTTTACCACCAAGGCCAAGGGGAGTGGCTCCGGTCTTGGACTGGCCATGGTTTACAATATTGTCAGCCAGCATAAGGGGTTTATCGAAGTCTCCTCGCAACCGTGGGTGGGGACCGAAGTGGCGGTGTTCCTGCCGGTTCATGAGGGTCTTATCGGTGCCAGCGAGACTCCGGCTGAAGAGCTTATTGCCCGGGGCGAAGGCACCATCCTGGTGATTGACGACGAAGAACTGGTGCGCAGCACCGCCCGGGACTTCCTTCTGGAATGCGGCTATCAGGTCCTGCTGGCCGAGAACGGCGCTGCCGGCGTTGCACTCTTTCAGCACCGGCAGCGCGAGATCGACCTGATTCTTCTCGACCTGATGATGCCGGTGATGTCTGGTAAGGAAGCCTTTGCCGCCCTCAAACAGATCGACCCGGCGGTCAAGGTTCTGCTGTCTTCCGGGTTTCGTCATGATACGCGGGTGGAAGAGATTCTGGCCGGCGGGGCGGCCTCTTTCATTCAGAAACCCTATACCCTGGTTGACCTCTCCGCCGCTGTTGCCCGGCTTTTGCGCTGAGCCTGATGCCCTCGGCATCTGTCAGGAGTTCTGGTGCTGCTGGTAGCGGCTGAGCAGTTTGTCCAGTTGTCCGGCGAAAGCTTTGCGGTCGCTGTTGGTGAGGGCGGACGGGCCACCGGTTTCAATGCCCACCCCACGTAAAGTGTCCAGGAAATCCCGCATGTTCAGGCGCTCCCGAATCGTGTCCTCGTTATAGAGTTCGCCGCGTGGGTTCAGCGCCTGGCCGCCGTTGTCGATCACTTCAGCGGCCAACGGGATATCGGCGGTAATCACCAGGTCTCCCTGGCTCAGCTGGCGGATGATTTCATTGTCCGCAACATCAAAGCCGGCGGGAACCAGAAGAAAATCGATATTGCCGGCCGGTGGTACCCGGAGCCGGTGATTGGCGACCAGGGTCAGCCGCAGGCCGGTTCTTTGCGCGGCCCGAAATAAAATCTCCTTGATCACTGCCGGGCATGCATCGGCATCGACCCATATTCTCATCATGTTTCTCCCCGGTTAAAACTTTGTGGTGTGCTGTTGCTGACACAATGCCCGCCCGTACCGATACGTCCATAGAGTTGGGACGGTGACAACCCCGAATGGCGCTCGTTTAAGAGTCGATGGCAGCAAAACCGGGACTGTCCCCGAATGGGGGCTGTCCCAGGTCTTTGCGGTGCTAAGCGCTACAGTTTCATGGCTCGCAAACTCTTGGGACAGTCCCGAGTTTACTGCAACGTTGCATAAACGAGCGTCCCCTTATGTCGCAGCCAGCGGCCAACCATACAGGGATAGGAGAATGAAATCAACTAGCGCTTGGCAATCACCCAGACGGCGTGAACGATTCCGGGGATATAGCCGAGCAGGGTCAACAGGATGTTCAGCCAGAAGGCGCCGGCAAAGCCGACCTGCAGGAAAACGCCCAGCGGCGGCAGAAGAATGGCAATCAAAATCCGTAATAAATCCATGATGGTTCACTCCGTGGGTAAGCGGTTTATTGTTCCAACGTGCTAGCTCAAAACTATGAACTATGAATTGATTCCTTCCTCCTTGATGGGGGAAGGTCAGGATGGGGGTGGAAATACTCCCCTGTTCCGAACGGCGCTCGTTTAAGAGTCGCTGGCAGCAAAACCGGGACTGTCCCAGGTCCTTGCGGTGTTAACCGCGACAGTTTCATGGCTCGCAAACTCTTGGGACAGTCCCGAGTTTACTGCAACGTTGCTTAAACTAGCACCAATCTGGCCTGTTTCCCCCTCACCCCAACCCTCTCCCACGAGGGAAGAGGGGGCTATTTTAAGGACTTTCAGTCCCGTCAAAACCTATGCATATTCAGAGCATAGTGGTTTATTCAGCCGCGGCTGCGCTGCTTTTTTGCTCCCCGGCCTGAGGGCGTTGTGAAGGACTGAGCGTCCAGGACTGCGGGCCGACATCCAGCCAGAGAAAATCGGTGTCTGCCACACTGGCCCGGGTGCGGTCGATCCGCCCGGGAACTTCCGGTAACAGAACCCGGAACGTTCGCGGGGCGAGCTTGGTCAGCTGGTGCGGGATACCGTATTTCCAGGAATGCCCGCTGCCGGCCAGCACAACGACCCGGTAGTCCGGCTGGCGCGTGAGGAAATCGTTGAGATGCTTGGCCATGGCCGTATCCCAGAGCAGCTGCGCTTCACAGAAATAACGGAAGCTGGTCGGATTGTGGCCATGCTCGCCCAAGGCCCGGCGGATGAACTGTTCGTAGGCGGGGTCGACCGTGCAGGTCACCCCTTCCAACCCTTCCAGCCTGGTCGGGGGGAGGGAGGCAAAGCCGTTTTTGGCCACCTGGCGGATGATGTCACGGGAGATGTTCAAAGCGAGCAGGGGAATCCGCCGTTCCCGGGCGAGGACAAAAATATCCCGGTACAGCGGCCACATGCTCCAATTGCGATTGAACATCGCAACCAGATCGGTTTCCTCAAGATTGCCGGCGACCCAGGCGTCAAGGGTTGGCTGGTCATCAATCTGGATCATCTCCAAACCGATGGCCAGCGGCTGTTGCTGCTGCTCAAGGCTGCGGATGATTTCGTACTGCATGCGGTGATGCCCGGCATGATCATGCAGCTCGCCGATAAAGACCACCTGGACCGCGCTCAGCTCGGTCAGCAACTGCTGATAGCTGATCTCAGTACCGCTGGCTGTAGCCAGCAGGTGCGGATGGGCAGCGGCCGTCGTGGGGGACAACAACAGGGGGATGAATAGAGCGGTGAGCAGGATATGACAAGGCCTCATCTCTTTCCTCTCTCTGCAGAGCAAACCGGAATATGGGGGGATTCCGGAGGCGCTTGCAGTAAACTCGGGACTGTCCCCAGGGGTATCGGGGGCTGTCCCAAGAGTTTGCGAGCCATGAAACTGACACGGTTAGCACCGCAAAGACCTGGGACAGCCCCATGCGGGGACAGTCCCGAATGGCGCTCGTTTAAGCAACTTAGCAGTAAACTCGGGACTGTCCCCAGGGTATCGGGGGCTGTCCCAAGAGTTTGCGAGCCTCGAAACTGTGGCGGTTAGCACCGCAAAGACCTGGGACAGCCCCCATGCGGGGACAGTCCCGGTTTTGCTGCAGGACGGACTTTTTCATCAACTTCTTGTTTTGAGCCCATGGATGGGCGACCAAAATCAATGCAGGTTTTGAGGTCATTGATTTTGTAAGGTGGGGGAAATCGCATTTTCCCCGCCGGGCATGAAAAAGTCCCAGGACGGACTTTTTCATCAACTTAAGTATACTCAAAATTGTGCGGGGAGGAGCTGACCGAAGTCAAGGGCGGCACGCCGGGCGTGCTTTAGAGCTTTTCCGGATAGGTAAAGGAGAGATCAAAGAGGTTGAAAAAATTGTCCACCAGCCGGTAGGTGATCCCCCACAATGGGCGGGAACTCCATTCGTTGAGATGAACCACGGGATGCTGGCGGTCAGATCCGCGATGAAAAAAGTGCATATGCCTGTTGCGTTGCGGGTCGAGCAGCGTGGCCAGGGGAATCCAGAAATATTTGACCACCTCTCCGTTGATGCGAAAAACCGCTTCTTCCGAAATCGTGTACACGAAACAGGAAATCCGGACCGAAAGAAAGGCCCCGGCCATGTCATCGCAACGACCAAGGTAATTGGCGTCGGTCAGCGTATAACCGATCTCTTCCCAGGTTTCCCGCTCCGCAGCCGCGCGCGGAGACGGGTCATCTGCTTCAATGCGGCCACCGGGAAAACCGAGATCTCCAGACCACGGGTCTTTCTCGTGCTCCGCCCGCTGAATAAACAGAACTTCTGTTCCCTTTTCGCCATGGCGGAGAATCATTGCCACCGCTGCCTGACGCTCCGCGTCCATATTGGATAAACGAGGCTGATAACTGGCCAGGCGAGTTTTGATGTCTTCAATCTCAAGCATTTTTATCCTGGTGCAGAAAGGACACTTACGTTTTCCGGATTGTGATTTAAAGCGGCAGGCGCAATCGACAAAGATAATTTGCTCACCGGCTTCACATTATTTCAGGTAACCCCGGTTCGTTTGTTGAAAACAGACCCATCGGGAACAACCCTTTTATGGTAAGGCCGCCCACTGTTCTTTGACAAGGGATAAATTGCCAGCAATATTTTATGACGTCCATTCGCGAATACGGGCTCGTCACAATTACCCACAACTTTGAACTTCTAGAAGAGATTCCAGTCAGCGTCACAACCACAGGCGGCAGTCGTTGGGGCAGCAACAATACCCACCCAGAATGGCGACGAAATTTTCATCTATGGGGCAAAACTTCAACTGGGGTGGACTGTGTTGTCGACACAGATGGGTTCGAAAAGAACCTGATTTCCGGTCATCCACTCGCCGTTGAAGGTATCAAAATCAACACTTGGTATTTTCTTGAAAAGGAGCGCGGCGACTGGCAATGGACGGTGGCGGCCAGGCGTCTCAGTATTGTCTGGCTGATACTCTTATTGTCACTGGTGGGTTATGTATTAAGAATACGTCGCGCAGGGGGCGTAAAAGGAAGCAATGGTTTTTCTTGTTAAGAATGCTGCCCGGTCTAAAATCAACGCAAAGAAAACACCTCAACCTTTATTACGCTCCGGGATGCCCCAATATTTTTCTCCAGAACCTCAACTGCCTGCTGACGGTTATTATTGCGGGCGTGAGCCAACGCAGTCATCCCTTGCTCATCGCGCAGTTCAGAATCCGCCCCAAACATCATTAACGTCTGGAGCACGTCCGCCCGGTCACTTTGGGCCGCGAACATCAAGGGGGTTTCGCCTTTACTGTTGGCACGATTGGGGTCTGCGCCGGACTCCAGCAATAAAGTGATTACATATAAGCGATTGCCACCGTATTTGACCAACCAACTCAAAGCTGTTTCAGAATGCCCCCCGTTTCCACAGAGATTCAGATCAGCACCACAACGAATCAAAGCCCTGATGGACTCCAGGCAATCGGTCCGTGAACGCCAGGCGAAGTTCGCCAGATAGGCCAGTGGTGAATCACCATCATTATCGCAGATATTGGGATCGGCACCAGCAGCCAGCAAATCATTAATGGCCGCATGGTGCCCCCGACTACAGGCAATATGCAACGCTGTCAGCGAGCGGTCATCCTCGGTTTTCTCGTTGATATCGGGACTTTCCTGCAGCATCATCTGCAAAACTTCTCTGCATTCCTCGACGATACGTCGATCCCATTCTCTTGGCCAGCCTTCAATAAACTCCAACAAAGAGCAACTGGGCAGAATCTTCATACCGCGTTCTTTGAGCATCGCTACCAGCGCCGCAACTCGGTTGGTCACGGCAAGATTCATGACATCACATTTGCCAAACACCTTCAGTGCCGGGTCGGCTCCGGCTTCCAGCAACAACCGGGCACAGGTTACCTGATCAGGATAATTGCGACCGCTGCCGAAATGCATTCCCAGCATAGTGGCATGGAGCGGGCTCCAGCCGTTTTCGTCCTGCACGTTGACATCAGATCCTTGCTCAATCAAGGTGATGAGAGTTTCGACATCCCCGGCGGAAGCGGCTTTCAGTAAAGGACACGTAAGAAAAGGCACCTTTAACCCCCCTTATTTTTGCGCGGCTACATTACGGTGTTCTGGCTGTGGAGTTGCCAGTTTTTTCAACCGAAGCCCATGATAACCAGCGGACAGTATCAAGGAGATCGGCAGGAGCACCAAGGATGCGAACTCATTCGTCACAGGCAGATCCAGCAGTTTGTCGACCACAAAAACGACACCAGCCGCAAGAAGCAAGAAAAACATCACGCCGTACATCAGAATTGATATCAGTAGTCCTCTCACCACCAGGAACTTCCACACTGCGGACAGATCGGCCCAATAGCGTCGGCCAGTCAGTGACGCTTTGCCACATTGCGGACAGATCAAACGTTCCGGGCCGATGAACAGAGCGTAGTCAAATAGGGGGATATGGTGTTCAATCAGATGCCGGCAATAAGGACATTCGCGGTTCACGTGACTTGCCACAAATTCTTTCTCCCCAGTAAATTTTTTTCGATATTGTTGCTATTGGAAGAAACACCAGCGTGGAGCTAATTGCCCAACACGAAATGTTACTTCAGAGCCATTATCACCGTTGTACGCGCATGTCACCCCCCCCCTTGAAACGTAATACGGTTCCCAGAATCAGAAGCATTGGCCCACAGTAGTGGAGTAGGGTGAAGAAAAGCGAATGGAAGTTGCGCAGGATAAATTCTTCGCCCGTTTCTTTATCAATCACGGTGCTTGTCGGACGTATAGGCACCAACCTAAGAGCGCCTAGCAAAACTTGTCACCATGAGAATATAAGCCAGGGTTTCATTCTACATGCCGCCATTTTACCCGGGCGTGAAAGACAGACCAGTCAATATGAAAAACACAACGGGCAAATCACCAAATCCCTTCCAGATCAGGATAGGTTTCCTCCTTGGTTTATCGACTAAAAATCCGCCTGGCGATTTTCGCTCCACAGCTTTATTCCACCTTGCTAGCCTTATGGCTCTACCGCCATTCATTAAATAGGCGGAAATTCACAGGCACTGTTTTTGTCCAAAACAAGTTAACGCTGAGAAGTTATAAAGGATGGAACGTCAGAATTTTCACGTAAGCAAATTCGTATCCCTCTATAGCAAGCCGAACTATTATATCTTAACCATTGAATTTCGTAAGCTATTGATTGTTTTTTCAGCTCTCAATTCTCACCGTCACCATTTCCAGCACATTGAACGCTTCGGCTACCAATTGTGGCGCGGAGAGTTCTCGTAAATTATGCTGCATCGGGATCTTACTTCACCTTAGGGTAAATCGGGCAGTCTGGACCATAAAATCCGTCTAAAATCTCGTAAGTTTTAAAACGCACACCTACACCAACGAAATCCGCAGATTACGTGAAATCTCATCGCGCCAGTGCGGGGCGACGTGGGCCTCTTCGGCGTAGTCGTTCCAGCGCCGGACAACATTGGTCACTTCCTGGCAGATCGCCTCTGCGCGGCCTTTTTTCATAGACACTGTTGCGGCGCAGGTCTTGAAGTCGTCCATATTGAAGCTGTCGCGTTTTTGGTTGAGCGTCATCTGATGTGAGCTGGTCCAGTTGCCGTCCGGGTGATAGCTGTAGGTGACATCGAAAGCCGGGGAGAGGGACCATTGGCCTTTCTTGTCCATCAGGAAGGCAATATTCTTAACGTGGTCGTCCTGGTTGCGGGCGATGATGTTGAAGGCCATGCGGCGGAATTGCTGTTCGATGGCACTCATGGGCAGGCCGAGCTGTCGTAACGTCATCAGCGCCTGCTCGTATGAATAGGCTCCTGCCAGATTGTAATCGAAGTGGGCCATTGCTCCCAGTGACTGCATGTGCAGTTTGCTGCCGTCTGCCTGGCGATCGAAGCGGCGGGTCATGAAGTGGCGGCGGCCGTTTTCTTCCAGAAGGCGGCATTCGCTCATTTCAATCCCGGCAGCCGTGGCCATTTTGTGATAGGCATACTCGATAGCGCCGTATCCTTTTGGATCCTCCCTCTCTTTATCCTTATTGCCGGAGACGCCGTCGAATTTCAGGAGCCAGGGTTCGAAGCCCGGAGCGGTTTTGACCTGGCCGGAACGGACCTCTCCGCTTTGCGGGTTCCAGGCGATGACGGCCTTGGCGCGAGCGCCACCGGCCGAGGTGCCAACGCGCAGGATATCGCGCAAGGCTTCTTCCTTGGCGCTGTCGTCACCGAAAACCGCTGCAAAGTTATTGCGGTGCGTCAAAATCTCGGAAGCCAGTTCCACGAGCTGGCTTATTTCGATGGGGTTTGACTTGCGTTGGCGAAATCCTATGGCCGGGGCATATTCCAGCGCTCCCATGCCTCTGCTGCCGGTATAACAGAGGCGCTCGACGGCATTGAAAGAGTCGGGCTTACGCCCCTGTGTGGCCAGCCAGGCATTGATCAGGGCGTTGCCGAACCGATCCGGCAATGAATCAGCCAGAAGCCCCGGCAATCCGTGAAAGGTCTCTTGGCGCAACTCGGGGAAAGAATAGACGCGTTGCGCAAGCGGCATGGTCAGGGGAGCGACCTCGATGCCACTCCGGGCGAATTTTTCGTCATACTCGAACAGGGCTGTGGATGTATTGTCCTCAATGGCAACCGCCCCGATGGTCCTGCCCCACAGTTTCACCTCGGCAACTGTCGCCATTATTCATCCCCCCACTGCCAAGGCTCTTCGGCACTCTCTTTTCTTTTTGACGAAGCCCGCTGCCGCTCTTTGCCGATCTTCAGCAGTTCGGCCGGGCGGGGCATCGCTTCAGGAATTGCCGCCTCAAGCAGGTTTAGCATATCCAGGGCGCGCAGCACGCGAACGACGGTCAGAAGTTGGCTGGATTGCCCGGCCTCCAGGCGTTCCAGCGTGCGCTTCGATATGCCGGCCTCGTTCGCCAGGCTTTCCTGGGTGAAGTTTTGTGCAATGCGGTGCCGAGCCAGGCGCTTTCCCAGGGTCGATAAAACGGCCTTGTCAGTCGTGAGTTTATCGATTGTCATTTTTCGTCACCTTTGTTGATATATGCGGTTATTTTATCTTAATTCGACATAGAGTGCGATAAGTAAAAATATAAATATTATTTTAATTCGTCGTTCATGGCGATTTGTTATGAAAATTTCTTGTATACCGTCAAATATTGCGAATAGAGATGAGTTGGTTTTGAGGTCGATTGAAAAGGAACCAAAGTGCCCCTGGGTGGGGAAAATTGTGCCGACAGCGGCTGTGCTCTGTACAGCTGACTGTGGCCCGCTTCTGAAGGTACAGAGAGTATTGCCAGCGATCCGCCAGGCTCCCGTTATGAAAATTGGCGATGCAGTGTCTGGCAGTTAATGTTCTTGGGGCTGATGCTGCTTTTTTTGGCCTTTGACAAGGTACCAGACACGGGAGAACAGCAGGAGAAATATCGTTAGCAGGGTCATAAATGTTCCTGGCCACGATAGATGGAGATAGTTCTTCAGGATAAAGGCGAAAAAAAGGGTCTGCAACACTCCGAATACGGCCATTCTCAGCATGAAACCTCCTTTTTTTCCAGTTAAACCACGGCTACCAGTGAAAAAGGAAATGATTCGGTCGGTATTTAAAACAAAGCTTAACAGATTGTTGAAAAAGTCCATCCTGAAATATTTTAAAGTAAGGTCGGGATAAATAGAATGGCGCTCGTTTAAGAGTAGATGGCAGCAAAACCGGGACTGTCCCCGTACGGGCGCTATCCCAGGTCTTTGCGGTGCGGACCCCTCCAGTTTCATGGCTCGCAAACTCTTGGGACAGCCCCCGATGACCATGGGGACAGTCCTGAGTTTACTGCAAGGGTGCTTAAACGACCACCATTCCGGGATAAGTACGATTTTCCCGACTTCGCAATATCAACGAGTCAGGCATTTATCATCCAGATGAGCACCGATCTCCCGCTACAGAAGCTCCCCCTTTAAGAAAGGGGGAGCCGACTTTGCGGAAGATTCGTATTGATCAATTTTATCATTGATTTTGAGCGCTGCCGACGTTCTGCTTTGTTCAAGCCAAGCCTGTGGCGGACTGTCGGGCAGCGCTGAAAACGCCTACCTGAAGCAACTGTTACCCGGTTTAAGCGAAGCCGTCAAATTCAGGCGCGTGAAACAAAGCGGCACTCACGGGTGTCGACCTTGATTTTTTCTCCTGCTTCCAGGTAGCCGGGCACCTGAACCGCAATGCCGGTTTCCAGGATGGCTTCCTTGGTTTGGGCGGTGGCCGTGGCGTTTTTGATGGCCGGCGCGGTTTCCGTCACGGTCAGCTCAACCACCTGGGGCATTTCCAGGGTGACGACCTGCTCATTGAAGACCCCCAGCGAGACATCGCAGCCGTCGAGCAGATAACCCTTGATGTCTTCGTACAAATCACCGCCGATTTCATACTGTTCATAGCTTTCCTGATCCATGAACACGCCATGCTCACCATCGGCATACAAAAATTGCCCTTTCCGCCGGGCATAATCGGCTTCATCCAGGCGGTCGCTGGATTTGAAAGAGCTGTTGAGGACCTGACCGGTGAGCAGGTTGCGGAATTTTGTTTTGACCAGCGTATTGCCACCGCGCGCCGTCGGTGACTGAAAGCTGACATCCAGAACGAGGCAGGGAGCAGCATCCTGCTGAAAAATGATACCGCGGCGCAGATCGCTTGCATTGATCATATGCTGATTGTCCTTTGTGAAAGTTGATGGTGGCGGAAACGACCGCCTTAACCGAGTGTTAAAGAACGGATTTTTACACACATTCAGGATGTGCCGTCAAGGGGGCAGGCCTTGGTAGAAGCAAAATTTTCAGTCGTCCGGCCAGGCCGGCAGCGTTTCCTGTTTGCGATAGGCCGTCCCCTGAAACTGGGCCACCAATTGTTGGTCCTGGTCGGTGATGCGAACCTGATACTGCCCCAGGCGGCGATTGACCGAGAGCTCGCTGGCCTCTCCATAGAGGGTTCCGCCCCGGGCCGCCTTGATGAAGGATATATGGGTGTCGATGGCCAGGGCCAGTTGGCCGCTGCTGTTGGACGCAACGGCAAAGACAAAATCGGCCAGGGTAAAAATCGCGCCGCCGTGCACCGTACCCGCTCCGTTGAGATGAAACGGTTGAATCGCCATGCGGGCCTTGGCGCGACCGGGCTGTGCTTCCAACAGTTCGATACCGCAATGGCTGGCAAAGTGGTCGTTGGCGGAGAAGAAATCGAGGACTTTTTCCATGCTCAACCCCAGTAACTGTCCAGTTTTTTGTTGCTCAACGGCCGGGGATTGTGCAGGTGCTCCGGGCGGTCGGCCTTGGCTCCGCATTTGCCGCAGACGACAGTCGGCTTGGCCGAGCGGCGGTCGATCTCTTCCATAAAACCTTTGGCTCGCAGTTCGCACATCTTGAGTTGCGTAATGTCCTCGCTCATGGTGGTCTCCCCGGCGCTGAATTTATCGATAGGAAATCATAGCCGTTTTCCCCTGTAAAGAGCAAACCGGTAATTTAGGCGGGCGGACAATGGCACAACAGGAGTGACCTGGGGGGGAACGGATCGGGCGACTGAAGAGGGACGGGTTGGGTGCTTCGGTCGGGCAATGCGCCGAGCAGCTAAATTGTTCTTCTTTTGACCGGATCCGGGGGAGCTGTCGGGCGCTTTGGTTCCGCCTTGCGATAGACTCCGTCGCTGCCGCGGATATAGGGGGAGGCATTCTGCTCCATGGCCTGATGGTAATAAAAATTAAAGGCAGGCTTGCCGGGTTGGTGACTTTTTTGCGGCGGGGTGCGCGGTTGGGACTGCACCGGTCGCGGCGGCGGCTCGTCCGGGCCGATCAAGGCGTCGAGCAGGGAATTCAGGAACCGATTAAACTTCTGCTGCGGGTCGAGCTTGGCGTTCCTGGTACTGCCGGGGCGCTGTTTTTCCTGGGCGGCTTCCTCTTGGGCGAGTTTACGGTCATAGGCGGCCCGGGTCTCGCTGTTGGAGAGGATTTTATAAGCCTGGTTGACCTGGCGAAACAGCTCTGCCGCCGCTTCCGAACCGTGATTTGCATCGGGATGAAAACGTTTGGCCAGACTGCGGTAAACAGACTTGATACGGTTCTGATCAGCGTCCGGCGGGATGCCGAGCAGTCGGTAATAGTTCAGCGCCATGAGCCCCGGGTCCTCGTTTGGTGTCGTTGTGGTTCCGGTGTTGAAGAATCGAATGGATTAATTGCTTATCGGCTATCCGCGAGTCTCTTTTTAATGATTTTTTCAGGCATGCTGAAAACTGACTTCGACATCCTGGCGATGAGCGGGATCGATAGTCCACAATGAGCGGCCGGAAAAATTGAACAGCCGGGCAATGATCAGGTCCGGAAACTGCTCGAGCCTGGTGTTGTAAATGGTCACCGACGCATTGAAGAGTTCGCGCCGGTCCGCAATCTGATCTTCGATCTCCGAGATGCGGTTGCTCAACTGCCGAAAACCGGCATCGGCCTTCAGGTCGGGGTAGCGTTCGACCACCATGAACAGCGACTTGAGGGTTTCGGTCAGCATCCCCTGGGCCTGCATTTTCTGGTTGTCGGTTCGTGCCGCGTTGACCTGCGAGCGTGCTTTGATCACCGCCTCGAGGGTTTTCTGTTCGTGCTGCATGTAGCCTTCGCAGACCTTGATCAGCTTTGGCAACTCGTCAAAGCGCTGCTTCAGCAGCACATCGATATTGCTCCAGTCCTGATTGATATTGTTTTTCAGGGCGACAAAGCCGTTATAGATGATGACAGTGTAGATTCCGCAGCATAGCAGTAGCAAGAGTAAAATTCCCAGAGTTATCCAGCCCGCCATAGGTGTTCTCCTTCGCGCCGAGTTGTGTGGTTATCCGTGCAGATAATTAAATAATTGGTAAAATGCCAATCCGGCCGCCAGTCCTGCGAGGATAAAGAGCGGGATGCTGTAGAGCAGGTAGCGGCCGGTCAATTGTTGTTCCGAGTGGGTCTCGCTGATAATCAGGGGATAGCCGGGTCTTTTTTTGATCATGATCTGTTCCTCCTGTTTTCTGCGTTTGCGGTTAAGGTCCAGTTCGGTGCGCAGGACATCCTCCTCAACGGCGCTGCGGGCCGCGTCCCATTCGTCCTGGTCGATGCGCCCGTCCCCGTTCCGGTCATATTTGCTCAGGCTGGCCGGGTCCTGTTTCAATTTGCGCAGGGCCGCCACTTTCTTTTCCGCCAGGGTCGGTCCCTGGCGAGGTTTCAGGGCGGCAAAGCCGAGCACATAGAGCAGGGAGCCTTCAACAATAACGTCTTCAACCCATTTTTCATCGCTGTCACTGCTGAAGCCGATCAGACCGCCCACGCCATCGCTGCCTTCGGTGCGGGTCCTGGCGTTGACCCGACAGCCGGCGGGATCGATCTCCACCCGGCCGGTGCCGTCATCAAGCAGAAACGGGACTCCACCGCTGCTGGTGACATGACTGAGCCGCCATTCATTGTTGCTGCTCCGCTTGTACTTGGTCAGCCGATAAAAAACGCAGGGCAGCTGGGTCATCGGTGAGACCAGGGCATAGCTGCGGATGGCCTTGCCCTTGACTTCGACCATGCCCATGGCCAAAGAGCGAATCCGGCTGGTCGGGGTGTTTTCCACCCGTCGTTTCAGCCGCAGACAGAGAAAACCGTACCAGCCGGCCAGGCCTGCTCCGACCAGGGCCAGGGCCCCGGACTGGACGGCCTGTTGGAACAGCCCCTGAAAGGGGCCGAAGAGCTTGGTGCCGAATCCCAGCACGGTGACGAATATGACCGGAGCAAGGGGCGCCAGCCAGGCGACCGGGTGCTGTAAAAAACCGGTCGACCGGGTTGCCGGGGGGGGCGGGAGCAGCGCTCCGTCCGGTTCGGCTGCCGCCGCCGGGTGCGCGGTCTGCTGCGCTTCAGCCTGCTGCTCACGCAACACCTGGTCCAGCGGGGTGGCCTGGCCCAACTCCCCGAGTGCTGCAGCCAATGGAGGAGACAGCACCGTCGCGGTTGCGGCCATGGCTGCGCTGGCCTCGTCGGCAGGCTGGGGTGGTGCGGTTTGGCTGTGCAACAGATCCCCCATCAGCCAGCCATAACGGGTCAGGCTGAGCAGGTTTTTGCGCAGGTTGTCCGGGTGTTCCGGATTCTCCGTGACCAGGCGGCAGCCGGGCAGGTTGGCCAGGCCGAATTCGCTGAACAGATGGAACTCCCCTGCGCGTTCCCGCATCAGTTGCAGAATGCGCTGCAGGTTCTGCCGGCTGCTCAAGGTGGCCAGCTCGCCAAGCCCTTTGGGGTCAAACTTGCCGGGCAAGATCCTGATCCCGGCGCTGATGGATCGTTGCCGGTCAAGCAGGTAGAGATCGAGCACCGGTTGCCCCTGAAGGATGGTCTTGAAGCGTTTTTGCTCACTGAGATGAGCAATGTTGTCGAGCCCCCGATACGCATGACTGGAGAGCAACTGCTTGATGCTCTGCTTGGCAAGCTGGCCTGACAGGTCTGCGAACACCGCCAGCAGCTCACTGCCATTGGGAATGGTCACGGTCGTTTTGTCGCAATGAAAGACCACCTGGTCCTGGCTGACGGTCAGGCTGCGCAGCCGCTGCGGCGAAAAGCGCGGGGTTGCGGGGTTGACAATCCAGTGTGGCACCTGTACGGAATTGAGCAGTGGAGAAATTTTGGCCAGGAATTCGGGTTTACCGCTGGTCAGGTGGGCCAGCCCCTGGCCGACCAAACGTTGCCGACACAGATAGGCGTCCAGCTGAAACGTTCCGGCCAACTCGCGAATGAGTTCCGACAGGCGCTCATCTGGTTTGGTCTGCTGCTCGACAAGGAGCAGGGCGGCGGCTTCATTCATAGCTGATTTATTTTTATTAGGAGTTTTTATAAATTTACAAGAGTTAACGAAATGAAACAAGAGTTAAATTTTTATTTCTGGACAAGGCTGGGCTATAATCCTCAGCCAACTCGACTTTCAACTGGGCAATAGAAGAAGGATTTGTTTATGGAACTGATCGACTGTCAATATCAGACTGAGGCTGCGGCGATTCTGGCGATCTTTAACGAAGCCATTGCCAATTCGACCGCTCTTTATGCTTATCAACCGCGGACCATGGAATTTATGGACAACTGGTTCAGGGATAAGCAGGCGGGGAATTTCCCGGTGATCGGCGCTGTCGATGAGCATGGAGAACTGCTCGGTTTCGCCAGCTATGGTCCTTTCCGCCCCTGGGCGGCCTATAAATACACCGTTGAGCATTCGGTCTATGTCCACAAGGACCATCGTGGACGACGGATCGGCCGGATGCTGATGGATGAGTTGATTGCCCGGGCGGTCCGGCAGCAGTATCATGTGATGATCGCGGCTGTCGATGTGACCAACCAGGGGAGCATTGCGCTGCACGAAAAACTCGGCTTTTTTCATGCCGGAACCATCCGTCACGCCGGTTTCAAGTTTGAGCGCTGGTGTGACCTCGCCTTTTACCAGTTGCTCCTGGCGACCCCCGAACATCCGGTCGATGGTTGACCCGGTGGTGGTGCGGGGAATCGCAGTGAACAGCGGTTTTTGGAGAGTTTTTACCTGAACAGGATCTTTGTATGCTTTATTTTGCTTATGGATCAAATATGTCCGTGCCAAGAATCAAGGCGCGCATCCCGGCTGCTGAATTTGTCACCACCGCCCGTCTGCACGGGTTTCGCCTGACCTTTTCCAAGCCGGGCTGCGATCATTCCGGCAAGTGTGACGTCATCCAGACCGGGCGGGAGGACGATGCTGTGTTCGGGGTGGTCTATCGCATCTCTGCGCTGGATAAACCGATTCTGGATCGTTACGAAGGGCTGGGGATTGACTATCTTGAACGGAGTGTGGCGCTTCACACTCCGGATGGGGATGAGATCCGGGCTTATCTCTATGTTGCCACGGAACAGCAGCCGGAACTGAGCCCCTACGACTGGTATAAAAAACACGTTCTTTGCGGTGCCCGGGAGGCCGGTCTGCCAGCTGACTATGTTGCCTCGATTGAGGCAGTGGCTGCGGTGCCGGACCCGGATCCGGAGCGAACCCGCAAAGAGTTGAGTATTTATCTTTCCTGTCCGGTGGGTGGGGGAGCAGCGCTCTCTGACTGAGCGATCTGGACAATGCTCCGTCACGGCTTGGCCTCTTCTCCTTCCGCCGGGTGTTGTAGAGTTCAATTCAACAATATTTAAAAAACCGGCATGGGCCTTGGACCGGCAGGCCAGTTGACGTTCCGGCAGCCGGGTTGACCGGGCATGGGCAACGGTTGCTGCGGTCGGCTATTAAGCAGCAAAACCAGGGTCGCCTGCTGTTCGCTGGTCAGCACAGCCTGGAGCTGAAAGCGGGTTTTGGCTTTCAGGACCAGGAGCTCTGTTTCGGTTTTTGCCGCTGCGGCAGCGGCAACCCGAAAGTCCTCTTCATTGAATGACCGGGTTTGTTCCATTGCCTGCAGTTTTTTATGCTGCTGGTCCAGGTTTGCAATCAATTGCCGGCTGCTCTCTTCCGCTGCGGCCTTGATCTGGAGGATCTGTTGCTGCTGCTCGGTGGACAGATTCAGCTTGATGAAAGAATCGTCCTGCGGTAGCGGCGGCGCCGGTTGATCGGTTGTCATGCCGTTGATCTGGCAGCCGCAGCCGGAAAACATTGCCGGGGGCGGCCCCTGAAATGCGCTGACATTGGCAGCGATCAGTAAAAATATGAGGGTGCTGAGCAATAGGCTGTTTTTCATGCTGTTATCTCCTATCGTATGAATTGAGTGGTGGTATTACCCGGATTGAGGACAGAATAGAACCGAAATATGGAAGGATTGTGGAAAAAACCGGCAAGAATCAAGGTTTTTGCAGAACCTTGCGCAGGGCAGGGGAACGGTGGTGTTCGCCGTCGGTAACCGGGGCAAGTCTTTATTGATCTTTTATTAGAAATAATCATATTATGAAATGATTAAATCGATACTGTGAGGGAGGACTCGCCTTCTCCCCTCGCGAAGCAGTTATAACCAGAAGACAGGAGTCTCTCTTATGGCGAACAGCTCAAGCCCGGTTACCCGAACCCGCCTCCATGAGCAAGTGGCGCGTTCCCTCAGTTTGCAAATTCTTCGCCGCGAGCTGGAACCTCTTTCGCTGCTCCCCAACGAAGACGAACTATGTCGGCAATTCGATGTCAGCCGTACGGTGATTCGCGAGGCCATCCGCTTTATGGATGCCAAGGGACTGGTCGAGGTGCGGCCCAGAATCGGCACCCGGATTTGCGATCCTTCCCGATGGGTTCTGACCGATTCGGTTTTGCTGAAATGGCGCATTGAGTCGGAGCTGGAAATGGGTTTGATCAAGGATTTGGTTGAACTGCGCAGCATGATCGAACCGATGGCGGCGAGTTTTGCGGCGGAGCGGGCTTCCGATGAAGAGATCAAAGCGGTGGAAGCCGCATTCAAGGACATGGAAAAAGCCACCAATCTGGATGAACAGATTGAGGCGGATATCCGTTTTCACTTGTCCATCCTGGAAGCCTGCGGCAACGAATTGGTGGTCAGTTCGCTCCGGCCGGTCATCGAAAGCATTCTCGGTTCGGTGTTTAGACGCTACATGGAGTTCGATGCCGCCAAAAAATCCCTTGCGGTTCATGGCAAGTTGTTCAGAGCGATTGCCGACCGCAACAGCGAGCAGGCTATGATCGAGATGCAGGAAATGATTTCCTATGCGGGCCGGGATTTTAAAGAGTTTGAAAAACTCTCCCAGCAGAACCAGTAATTCGTCCCTCCTGCGTCTTTCTCTTTAACCAACCACAGGCTGTCATCGTCAAGTCGGCTAGCGGATCAACAGGATGGGATTGACCAGGACCTGTTGCAGCTGATTCAGGAAGCGAGCCCCGTCGGCGCCGTTAATGACCCGGTGATCGAACCCCAGCACCAGGTTGAGAGTGCTGCGGGGGGCGAACTCCTGGCCATCCCAAACCGGTTCGATCCGTGCGGCCCCGGCGCCGAGAATCGCCACTTCCGGCCAGTTGACCAGTGGAAACAGACTGTCGATGTTCATGCTGCCCAGGCTGCTCAAGGTCATTCCCCCGCCGCGCAAGTGTTCCGGGCGCAGCCGGTTGCTTTTGCCGGCATGGGCAAATTCGTTGATCTGTGCGGCAATTTTGCCGATGGAGAGGCGGTCGGCCCGGCGGATCACCGGGACCAGCAACCCGCGCGGGGTATCGACGGCCAGACCAATGTTGATCTCGCCCTGATAGATCAGCTCGCCCGCGGCTTCATCGTAACAGGCGTTGAACTTGGGGAATTTTTTCAGGGTTTCCGCCAAGGCGCCGATCAGGAACGCGCTCAGGCTGAGTTTTTCTTGAGCACTGTCATTCCAGCTTTTCCGCAGCTTTTCCAGATCGCTGATGTCGACCTTCACTTGCAACCAAGCATGGGGAATCCGTTCCCAGATGCGCGCCATATTGGCGGCCGTGGTCGCGGCAATGCCGCTGAGCGGTTCCCGGCGGACCACGCTTCCCATTCCTTCCAGGCGGCTTGGCGGCGGGGCTTGAAAGGTGGTTGTGAGCTGGCGGCCCTGTTTGACAAAAAGTTTGATATCACTGCAGGAAACCCGTCCGGAAGGGGCTGAGGCCGGGACCCGCTCGATGGCCACGCCGAGTTCCCTGGCCAGCCGGAATGCGGAAGGCCCGGCGTACACCTCGCCAGCGCGGCGGGTTCCTTGCGGTTGCGGAGGTGTGGGAGAAGACGCTGACACGGAGACCTCCTTCAACGGGCCGCAGGATCGGGACGATCCGCTTCGATATTGAGGGCTTGACGGAACTGGAGCAGTTTATCCCTGCTGATATCACCCTGGCGGTGGAGAGCCTCCAGGGCTGCGTAAGCGATATGCTCCGCGCTGACTTCAAAAAAATCGCGCAGCGCCGCGCGGGTTTCGCTGAGCCCGTAGCCATCGGTGCCGAGGCTGGTCAGGGGGCCGGGCAGCCAAGGTCTGATGCTGTTGGGCAAGGCCTTGAGATAGTCGCTGACCGCAACGAAAACAGCATTTTTATCCTGAAACAGCTGCTCAAGGTAGGGTTGGCGCAAGGGGGCTTCAGGATGGAAGCGATTGGCTCTTTCGCAGGCGACGGCATCCCGATAAAGCTCGGTAAAGCTGGTGACGCTCCAGATAGCGGCCTGATAACCGAGTTCCTCCAGCAGGGTCGCCGCCTGTAAGGCCTGTTTCATCATCACCCCGGCGGCGAGTAGATGGATGCTGCGTTGCCGGGGTGTGTCGGGACTGGCCGGCTGGAAACAGTAGATTCCCCGGATAACGCCTTCTTCCAGCTGCTCCTGCGCAGGTCGTGCCGGCATGGGATAGGTCTCGTTATACAGGGTCAGATAATAGAAGATGTTTTCCTGCCGTTCATACATTCGCTCGATGCCGTCGCGGATGATGATGGCCAGTTCATAGGCAAAGGCCGGATCATAGCATTTCAGGTTGGTCATGGTACTGGCCAGGATATGACTCTGTCCGTCCTGATGCTGCAATCCTTCCCCATTTAAGGTTGTCCTGCCGGCGGTGCCTCCACAGAGGAAGCCACGGCAGAGCATATCGCCGCAGGCCCAGATCATATCCCCGACCCGCTGAAAGCCGAACATGGAATAAAACACGTAAAAAGGAATCGTCGGAATGCCATGAACCGCATATGCGGTCCCGGCCGCCAGGAAAGAGGCCATGGCTCCGGTTTCGCAGATGCCCTCTTGAAAGATCTGGCCATCCCTGGCTTCGCGATAGGGGACCAGACTGCCGGCATCGACCGGCTGGTAGCGTTGTCCGACCGAGGAATAGATACCAACCTCGCGAAACAGCGCATCCATGCCGAAGGTTCTGGCTTCGTCGGGAACAATGGGGACGATGTAACGGCCTATGGTTTTTTCTTTGAGGAGCCGGGACAACATGCGGACAAAAGCCATCGTTGAACTGACTTCACGCTGGCCACTGCCAGCCAGGAATTCTTTGAAGATGTCCAGGTCCGGCGTGGTAAACGGCGGATAGTTGACCCGCCGGCGCGGCAGATTCCCGCCGAGGGCGGCACGTTTGCTTTGTAGATAGCGCATTTCCGGACTGTTGTCGTCCGGTCGATAAAACTCGGCCCGATCCATCTGTTCCATGCTTAAGGGGATCCCCCAGCGCATGCCGCAATCACGCCGTTCGGCGGAGCTGAATTGTTTTTTCTGATGACTGGTATTGCGTCCCTGAGCCGCTTCGCCAAGACCGTCGCCCTTGACGGTTTTAATCAGGATGACCGTGGGCTTCTGTTCACTCCGGCAGGCCAGCTCATAGGCAGCGAAAATCTTTTTGGGATCCTGGCCGCCACGCTTGATGGCCCGCAGTTCATCATCGGTCAGTGATGACATCATTTGCCGCAACACCGGATTGTTTTCGACCCAATGTTCGCGTTGCAGGTCCCCGCTTGAGACGCTGTACATCTGGTAATCGCCGTCAAGAGCCTCTTCCATGCGCCGATGCAATGCGCCGGTGACATCCTGGTCCAGCAGGGTGTCCCATCCCCCGCCCCAGATCACCTTGATGACATTCCAGTCGGCGCCGCGGAAGCTGCGTTCCAGTTCCTGGATGATCTTGCCGTTGCCCCGCACCGGGCCGTCGAGCCGCTGCAGGTTGCAGTTGACGATCAGGACCAGGTTGTCGAGGCCTTCCCGGGCTGCCATGTTAATGGTTCCCCTGACCTCGGGCTCATCGGTTTCACCATCTCCGACAAAACACCAGACCCGTCCGCCATTGGCTGGTTTGAGACCACGGTTTTCCAGGTATTTCATAAAGCGCGCCTGATAAATGGCGGTCGGCGTACCAAGCCCCATGGAACTGCACGGTGCCTGCCAGAACTCAGGCATATTGCGCGGATGCGGATAGGAAGACAGACCACCTTCCGGTTGTAACTCGCGGCGGAAATTTTTGAGTTGCTGCTCCGACAGCGTCCCTTCCAGAAACGCCCGGGCATAAACGCCGGGAGCGGCATGGGGCTGGACAATCACCAGATCGCCACCGTAGTTTTCAGCGGGAGCGCGAAAAAAGTGATTGAAACCGACTTCCATCTGTGTCGCGGCCGAGGCGTAGGTGGCAATATGCCCACCGACCCCGGCGCCGGAATCGTTGGCCTGCAGCACCATGGCCATGGCATTCCAGCGGTTGATATTCTCGATCTTTTTTTCGATTTCAAGGTCGCCGGGGTAGGGAGGCTGGCGGCTCCAGTGGATGCTGTTGACGTACGAGGTGTTCAGGGTGGCTTCGTTCAGCTGGACCCCTTTGTTGAGAGCGTGCCCCTGCAAGGTGCGCATGATGTCGTGGATGGCGGCGTCACCTTTTTCCCGATGCAGAGCGTCGAAGGCATCAAGCCAATCCTGCAGCTCATCCTCATCGAGGTGGTGGGGGGGGATTTCTGGCATGGGAACCTCACATTTGGAAAGCATAAAATGACGAAGTTTCAAAGTCATGTTAGCGCATTTTTACAGCCGATTGAAAAATAATATTTGCTGCGAAGGAAGCTGTGACCGCCCCTGTTCAAGGCAGTTGATGGCATGCCTCTGTCTTGGTTCTGCAGGTGCTGGTTGCGTTCGGTTTCTTCGGCCCGCTCTGATGCTCGATTCAGCGCAGAAGAAATCGCCTGCCGCTGATTGAACTTCTCGGCGGCAGGCGGGCTGGCGTTGCGGTCAGGCGAAAACATGCTCTCTGGGAAGCGTTCTGATTCTTCCGCCTGCGGAAGGGGGATCGATGGCGTAAATCTCGTCGCTGGTGGCAAGCAGAGCAGCAAGGTCAATTCCGGTAGCGATGCCCATCTTGTGAAAAGTATAAACAAGATCTTCGGTTGCGGTATTCCCCTTGGCACCTGGAGCAAAAGGGCACCCGCCGAGTCCGGCGGCCGCGGTTTCAATGGTTCTGATCCCGGCATAGTAGGCGTGGACGGCATTTGCCACCCCCATCCCGAAGGTGTCGTGGCCGTGAAAAGCCCAACTGGCCGGGTCCTGGTCGACCTGCTCACGCAATGCTGAAAAGAGTTGAAAAACGTGATCGGGGGTGGCCCTGCCCGTTGTATCGCAAATACCTATTTCGATATCAGCAGCGAGCTTCTTGGCTCTTTTGGCTGCGGCGATAACTTTGTACTGCTCGGTTCTCCCTTCAAAGGGGCAATCGAAACTGGTGGCAAGGTCGAGCCGCAGCCGGACCTTGGTGCGATCAATACTGGTCAGCAGGTTGGCAAAATCCGCAAAGGATTCATCGGTGCTGCGGCGCACATTGTGCTGATTATGGCTTTCGGAAACCGAGATAACGTAGACCAGATTGGTTATCCCGGCCTGCAAAGCCAACTCCGCACCTTTGGTGTTGGGTATCAGAACCGCTGCCCCGGCTAAGGTCTCCGGCGGAATTGCCGGGATGATATCGCGGATGTCAGCCATCTGCGGAATGGCCTTGGGGCTGACAAAAGCACCGATTTCCATGCGCTTAAAGCCGGTGGCGTAAAGATCCGTGATGGTTTTGATCTTGGTTTCCGTCGGAATGATTTGCTTGACCGCCTGAAAACCGTCGCGGGGTGCCACTTCGATAATCTGAACAGCGTCTTTGCAGGTAATATCGATAGCTCCTCTCATATCACCCCCTCGGCACGGAGTTCGGCAATATCTTCAACGCTATAGCCGAGTTCGCTCAGCACCTGATCGGTGTGCTGGCCAAGGCTTGGTCCGGCCCAGCGGATCATCTGCCGGCGATCGATTCCCTGGAACATCGGCATGACCCCGTAGTGGAGCACCTTTCCGTGAATCGGGTCTTCGACCTCATCCACCATTTTGCGGTAGTGGTACTGTTCATCCTGGGCAATATCTTCCATTGTAAATATTCTGCTGGCGGGCACCGGAGCCTCATCCATCAGTTTTTCCAGCTCATCCAGGGTATATTGACGAGTCCAGGCGGCAATCATCGCGTCGAGTTCGGGCATGCGTTTCACCCGCTCCGGATTTGTCGAATAACGCGGATCCTGGGCCAGCTCCGGTTTGCCCATGGCTTTACTGAGATTGGCAAAGAGCGGGTCGGAGTTGGCCGCAATCAGAATAAAGCGGCCGTCTGCCGTCGGGTAGGCATTGGTCGGAGCGCAGCTGGGCAGGGATGAACCGGTGGGCTGGCGTATTGCTCCAAACAGGCCAAACTCGGGGAGACAGCCTTCCATAACGCTCAGGACCGATTCCGACAGGGCAACGTCAATGACCTGGAAGCTTTTCTCCTCTGCCTGGTTCCGCTTGTTCAAGGCGGCTAAGGCACCCATGGCCCCGTACATGGCCGCGAGACTGTCGCCGATGCTGATACCCACTCGTACTGGCGGCAGGTGATCTGCGACCCCGGCGGCATGGTTGGTCAAATAGCGCAGCCCGCCCATGGATTCGCCGATGACGCCGAATGCAGGCCGATCCTTTTTGGGGCCGGCTTGGCCATAGCCGGAAATCCGCACCAGAATTCCCTGTGGATTGACCTGTTCGAGAGCGTCAGGACCAACGCCCCATTTTTCAAGCTGTCCGGGTTTATTGTTTTCAACAATGATGTCCGCCTGGGCTGCTAGTTTGAGAACCAGCTCCCGGCTTTTTTCATGTTTCAGATTTAGCGTCAGACTTTGTTTATTCCGCGCATGGACCGACCACCAGGCCGTGCTGCCGTTATGCGATTTTCCCCATGAGCGAATCGGATCGCCCTTGCCGGGGGGTTCGACTTTGATGACGCTTGCTCCCATGTCGGCAAGGAGTCGGGTACAGAACGGACCGGCAATGACCTGGCCCAATTCAAGTACGGTAATCCCCTGCAGAGGAAGCCCTTCTTGGTGTGTTGCTGGTTGCATAGCTCATCCTCCAACGCAACGATTCGTAAGTTGATAAACGCTTGTGGCGTTATCTCTTGACCGTCTTTCAATCCATTCCGGTAGATGAAAGTTCGATGCATTGTCTTAGGGGATTGCAGCAGCTGTACCAAACGGTAAGAAATCTATAACCTGCTGATAAAACGGATGTTTCAATGGGTCTTTTGGGGGCGGGGAAAATGCAGATTGTTATGGGGATATTGGCTGGCAAGAAGAAAAACTAGGAATATTAGCTTGTTATCCCGATTATTCGGGAGGTCATGATCATTACCTATGTAATAAGCCTTTTTAGCGTCGCCAATGCCTTCTCCAGTGGGCATTGGCGACGCTGATGAATGAGTCACAGGTCATCGTGACAGGTTGCTGATCTGTCCTTTTCGCGATTCAGGCGGCGGCTGAGAGCGGGTTGGGACAGGCCGAGAAAGCGCGCGGCAAGGGATTGGTTGCCATTGGCGCGTTCCAGAGCGGTCTTGATCAGTTGCTGGGTGGCCTCTTTTAATGTCGGCAGAACGGAAAATTGGTCAAACAGGCCGTCTTTCTGGCTGTCATGACGAGCACTGGACAGGCTGCTTGCCGTATTGGTGAGGCGGTCATGAATTGTCGTTATTGATAAGCGCCCTCCCTGGCTGCGACTGACACAGTCAAAAAGAAGGGTTTCCAGCTCGCGAATATTGCCGGGGAAATCATAGTTCAGCAGAATCGCCAACAGGTCATTGCTGTAAGAAGGCTTGTTGATCTGCAGTTTTTTAGCCGCCCGCTCAAGCAGTTCATCCACCAGCAGGGGGAGGTCTTCCTTGCGTTTGCGCAGCGGAGGAATACAGATCTGGTGAGTCTGCAGCCGGTAGAAGAGATCTTTCCGAAAGCTTCCGTCCTGAACCGTCTTGCCCAGATCGCAATGGGTTGCCACCAGGATGCGGGCGGTTGATTTTTTGGGCAGATCGGAACCGAGGGGAAAATATTCCTGCTCCTGTAGCAGGCGTAACAGCTTAACCTGGGAAATCAGGCTGAGATCTCCTATCTCATCAAGAAACAGGGTGCCCCCTTCCGCTGTTTTGATCAGCCCGTCGCGTTGACTTTCGGCGCCGGTAAATGCTCCCTTGCGGTGCCCGAAGAGGGTGTCTGAAAAAGTCTGGTCATCCAGGCCCGCAACATTGATTGCGATGAAGGGTCCTGCCGGATTGGAGGCGTTATGAACGGCCCGGGCAAACAATTCCTTGCCGACCCCGGTCTCTCCGCTGATCAGGACGGGCTCGGTTGATTTGGCAATGGCTTCAATGTACTTGAAGAGTTTCAGGATCGCGGTCGAGCGACCGACAATCGGTGCAAAAAGCTCGGGATGGTTCAGGCTGTCATTCAGGAAACTCTCCTTCAGCGCCCGGTTTTCGCGTCCCAGCTCAAGAATTTCCAGTGCTCTGAAGACGCTGGAAACCAGCCGATGTTTTTCTACCGGTTTGACCAGATAGTCGAAGGCTCCCAGGCGCATGCAGTTGACCGCCGTCTGGAGGTCATCGATGGCGGTGATCACAATGACCGGGATTCCCGGATGAGCGCCGATGATCTGTTCCAGAAGGTCCTGGCCGTTAATTTTCGGCATCATCAGGTCAAGCAGGATCACGGATATTTCCCTGTTCTGTTCCAGGATATCCATGACTTTCAGCCCGTCCGCACAGGTGGTGACAGCAGGCAACCCGCCAGACAGCAAGGCCAGTCGAAAGGATTCGAGCACATCCTGCTCATCATCAACGACCAGAATGGGGAGGGGTTTGTGCGAAAGTTTTCTCATCAGAGCCTCCTAGCTGTTTTTCTGTTCTTCGGGAAATTTTAAAAAGACGGTTGTTCCTTGTCCTACTTGCGATTCGAAAGTCATGGTTCCGCCAAGATCACGCATGATCGAAGAGGAGACGGCCAGGCCGAGCCCCGTTCCTGCCAATTCCCGTTTGGTGGTAAAAAACGGTTCGGTGATCATATTGAGATTCTCTTGGGAAATACCAACCCCTTCATCTTTGCAGGCGATGACCACCTCATGAGTCTCAGGCAGATACCCGGTGCTGAGAACGATGGCCCGATTGGGGTCGGGAAGCGCCTGGCAGGCGTTCTGGATGATGTTGATGACAACCTGCTCAAGCCTCAGGAAATTGGCTCTAATCAGGGGGCATTCCGGGGCCAGCTGCATACTGAAGTGGTTGGTGCTTTTTCTGATGGTGCTGTTGAGCAAGGTTTCAACCGACGTCATCACCCGGTTGACATCAACGAGCTCGTTTGTGCCGATTGTGTCTTTCCGGGAATAATTCAGCAGCTCCTTGATGATTCTGTTGATTCTGCGTGAACCGTTAATGATCCGTCCGCTCAGCGCCGGCAGGTTTTCTCTGAACGTTGTATAGGGCATGCCGCCGATCAGAAAGTCCTCCGCCTGCTCCCGGTAATATTCTTCCAGGATATGGGCGGCGCTCGACCAGGCGTCAGACAGAATTTCGGCACTGGAGATAATGTAGGTGTTCGGGTTATTGATCTCATGGGCAACGCCTGCGGTAAGAATGCCCATGGTAATCATTTTATCGGCTTGAATCAGCTGTGCGTGTTGGCTCTCAACTTCCTTCTGGGCTTTGATTTTCTCGGTAATATCAAGGCAGAATCCCTCAATCATATCCTCATTGTTATCAATCCCCTGGGTCAGGCGACAGGAGAGCGAGACCCAGATGAGTTGATTGTCCTTGCGCCGAAAGCGGGTGATGAAATCGTTGACCCAGCCTTTTTCCCGTAACAGGTTGACCCAGACCGTGCGATCTTCCGGATTGGCATACAGGTTGTGCTTGATGTCATTGATGCCGTGAATAAGATCCGTCGGGCTGTCATAGCCGAGAATCGTTGCCATGGAGGGGCTTGCTTCGACGAATCTTCCTTCAATGGAACTCTGGTAGATCCCCATGACCGCATTTTCAAAGATGCTCCGATATTTTTTTTCTGCGTTTATCAGCATGACTTCGGTCTTTTTCCGGCGCTGAACGCTGTAAAGCAGAGAGATTGTCAGTAAGGCCAGCGCTCCGGTCACGCTCAGCGAAGAGATGATCAGGACCTTGTAAAGGTTTGGCAAGGGTCTGACGATACTGACATCGCTGAAGGACACCAGCTCCCAGCCCGGAATGATGATAGGCGTATGGGCGATCGCGTATTTTTTATTATCAATCCACGCCCAATTCCGGGAGCTGTCAAAGGGCAGAGGTACAATTTTTTTGAAGCCGAACTGCCTTGTCCGCAATAACCGTTCTCTGGTTGCCAGGGGGATGCTGCGGGTGGAATGAAATAACCACTCCGGTTGGTTGCTGGAGAGGACAATCCCGTCCGGGGAAACAAAGGCAATTTTCTCTTCTCGCTGATCGAGAATATCTTCCACTTCGGAGATGCCGATTTTAAGGACCAGGACGCCGGCCGGGTGGGTTTTGCTCTCAACAAAAACCGGAACGCTCAGGTGCAGTCCGCGCTGCCCGGTGAACGCCCCGACCGCCGGAAAGATTGAGGGCTTACCCTGGATGGATTCCTGAAAATAGGGGCGGAACGTGTAGTTTCGACCGACCAGAGGGGAATCGGGCGAGTCGGAACTGGCGACAACGGTCCCTGCATCGTTGATGACATAGATCAGGTCGGTATTGGCCACCAGATTTGCTGTGTCGAAGACGGAATTCAGATCCTGATATTTTGGCGGAGCCTTCAGAGAGTTGACGGCGACGGAATCAAGAGCCAGCCGCTGCGCCATCTCCATTCGCTGCTTGATGGTATGATTCAGCTGGTTTGCCAGGGACTCAATACCCAGGGTATGCAGCTCCCGTTGATTCTGTTTGCCGAGGATCTGCGCGACCCAGAAGCCGACGGAAATTAATGTCAGCAGTAGCAGCGCGACGGTAAAGACAGGTTTCTTCATTCGGCGTTTCCTTGTCATGACAACTTTTTTACCTGTTCAAAAGCGGCGATAAGAGGGCCTCGGCCGGTTTTTATATCCGTTTGGCAGCTCTTCTTCTGCAGCTATATCCTTTGTAATAATCCGGACAAACTGTATACCGTTTTAACGTCTTGATATTTAAGAGTAAAAATGAGTTGTTCAAAGTGGCTATGACATTTTGCATAGCCTGCCGGTTTTCTATCCCCCTGCCTTTAAAAAACAAAAAACCATTTTATATTCGGGCCGTTGCCGATTGGCCTGAAAAATTGGCCTCATCCTTGCTCAATAGCTACCAAAATCCATTCCAAGATGATTGCCAGATCTGAAGAAGAACGAAAACTAAAACATTTTTTTTCCAATGGAGGAATGATTATGCGTGTTCAACGATTGTTGGTCTGCTCTTTTGTTGCCTTTTTCGTTTTCTTTGCGGCTTTGCCAGGAGTGTCCTTTGCCAAAACAAAGCTTAAATTGGCCCATACCGGAGCGCTGAATCATCATTATCATGAAGGCTCGCTGTTATTCAAAAAACTGGTTGAGGAGAGATCGAACGGCGACATGGAAATCCTGGTTTTCCCAGCCGACCAATTGGGAAAACAGCGGCAGATGGTTGAGGGTGCCCAGCTTGGAACCGTTGATTTGGTTCTGACTTCGGACGTGTTGCTGTCCAGCTTTGAAAAAACCATGGGAGTTTTAAACCTCCCCTATCTCTTCCGCGATATTGACCATGTCAGCAAGGTTCTGGATGGCGACATCGGTCGGTTCCTGTCCGATAAACTGTCCCAGAAAGGGCTGGTGGTGCTGGGCTACTGGGAAAACGGCTTTCGGCATATCACCAATTCCAAAGGGCCGATCAATACACCTGCCGACCTGAAAGGTCTGAAAATCCGCACCCCGGGCGGCTATGTCTTTGTCGATACCTTTAATACTTTCGGGGCTTCCGCAACGCCGATGTCCTTTGGCGAACTGTACACCGCCCTGCAACTGGGAACTGTTGACGGCCAGGAAAACCCGGTGGCTCACGTTCTGACCCAAAAGTTTTACGAAGTCCAGAAGTATCTGTCCCTGACCAGGCATATCCATGTGTCAGAGCCCTTGGTCATGAGTCAGATTATCTACTCTGGGCTCAAGCCGGAACAGCAAAAAATACTGTTGGATGCAGCTCAAGAGGTTGCGGTCTGGATGCGGCAGGAGGTCGAGAATCTGGAGGCCTCCCAGCTCAAGCAACTCAAAGATCTGATCCAAGTCAATACTGCTGAGCGCGCTTCTTTTGAACAGGCCTCCGAGGCTGTCTACAAGATGCATGCGGATAAATTTGGTGATCTGGTCACCAAAATCAAAAACGTCAAATAACAGTCTTTCGGGCCTGTGCAAAATAAAGGGGGAGAGCTTGCTGCGCTGAGCGCTCCCCCTTTTTCGCACACCAAGTGAGTCATTTATGGAATTACTCAGATCTTTCAATACGATTGTGAATTCGATTTTGTCAAAGGTGATCACCATTGGCTTTATGCTCATGACCGTGATTATTTTCTTTCAAATTATTTTTCGTTATGCCCTGCATGAATCCCTTTCCTGGTCGGAAGAGCTGGCCCGTTATTTTTTCATCTGGGTGACTTTTTTGGGTGCCAGCGTGGCTTTTCATGAACGGACTCATATCAACGTCGACCTTTTTATCAACTATATAAAAAGTTCCCGGGTAAGAGCCGCCCTCTTTCTTTTCGGGGATCTTTTAAGCCTCTCTTTTTTGATGATGCTGGTGGTTGAAGGGATCTCGGTCGCGATCAGGGTTTTTAAACTCGATCAGGTCTCGGCATCGATGGATTTTTTGCCGATCGGGCTCATCTATCTGGCTGTGCCCCTGGGCTGTCTCTTCATGACCTTGAATATCATCATGCATGCCGGAAGTCATGTCAGGGAGCTCTTGAAACCTGCGGAAGAAGGAGAATAAATCCATGGGACCAACGTTGTTTATGAGCTTTTTCGCCTGCGTCTTGCTCGGTGTTCCCATTGCCGTTGCCCTTGGTCTCTCTTCCATGATTGCGTTGTTGTTCCACAGCCACGTGCCGATCATGGTCCTGGTGCAAAAGACCTATGGCGGGGTCGATTCTTTTACCCTGATGGCGATTCCGTTTTTTATCCTGGCCGGCAATATCATGTCCTTTGGCGGGGTGTCCGCACGCTTGGTGGCCCTGGCCAGTTGTTTTTTCGGCCGCTTCAGTGGTGGACTGGCCCATGTTACGACCGCGGCCTGTACCTTTTTTGGGGCCATTTCCGGTTCTGCGCCGGCAACGACGGCGGCGATCGGTTCTGTTTTGATCCCTTCGATGAAGGAAAAAGGCTATTCAAAGGATTTCTCGGCCGCCTGTGCCGCGGCATCCGGGACCATCGGCCTGCTGATTCCACCCAGCATCACCATGGTTCTCTATGGTGTGGTCACCGGGTCATCCGTCGGTAAGCTGTTTCTTGGCGGAATTATTCCCGGTTTGCTGATGAGCGTCACGTTGATGATCATCAATTATCGACTGGCTAAGAAAAACGGTTATGGAAAAGAACAGCCGGTCGACCTGGCAGACACCTGGAAAGCCTTTAACCGTGCCTCTTTGGCATTGATCATGCCGCTCATTATCCTTGGCGGCATTTATGGCGGGATCTTTACCCCGACCGAAGCGGCGGTTGTGGCGGTTGCCTATGGGTTGATTGTCGGAGTGTTCATCTACCGGGAATTGGATGGGGCAAAGGTTTATCAGGTTGTTTTGAATACGGCCAAAAGTTCCGCAATTATCATGTTCCTTGTCGCAACCGCCCACTGTTTCAGCTATTTGCTGGCCAGTGAGCAGATTCCCCAGGCATTGACCGATCTGATGTTGAGCTTTACCCGGGAGCCGACCATTCTGCTGATCCTGATCTGTATCTCCTTGTTAATCGTCGGCACCTTTCTGGATAATGCGGTGGCGGTTGTGCTGATGACGCCGATCTTTTTTCCGGTGATCGAGAGCGTTGGCATCGATCCGATTTTTTTCGGTGTTCTCTTGGTGTTTACCCTGTCGATTGGGCAGATCACCCCGCCGGTCGGGCTGTGCCTGTTTGTTGCTTGTAATATATCGGACGTCAAAATCGAGAAATTATCGGTGACCGTTCTGCCTTACCTGTTCGCATTGATGGTTTTGATGTTGTTATTTATTTTCTTTCCGCAAATTGTCCTGTTTATCCCTCAGTCTATGGCGTTGTGACGCCCGAGGTGGGGTCGCTGAGGTTGCAATAAAAAACCGGGTTGGCAGTGAAACACTGTCAACCCGGTTTTTTCTATTGGGATTATCTCCGCCTGAGGCCTGGCGGCTCCGCTGGGAACGGCTATTCGGTCACTTTTTGTCTCATTTGTTTGGCCTTGCCGCGCAGTTTCTTGACCGTGACTCGCTTTTCCTGGGAGCTTTTGGTCGGCCTGGTTTTGCGCCGCGGCTTTTGTCTGACCAGGGCCGTGCGGATCAGGTTTTGCAGACTGGTCAGGGCGTTGATCCGGTTCTGCTCCTGGCTGCGGGCCTGCTGGGATTTGATGACGATTAGCCCGTTTTTGGTCAGCCGGTGATCCTGGATGGCGAGTAGCCGGCTTTTGACCTCGTCGGGCAGTGACGAATTGCGAATGTCGAAGCGCAGGTGAATGCCGCTGGCGACTTTGTTGACATGTTGTCCGCCCGCGCCTTGGGAGCGGATGGCCGCCAGTTCGATCTCCTGGTAGGGGATGCTGACCTCGCCGGTGATTTGGATGTCCTGCATGGTTATATTCTTTCCGTGGGGTGTTTCCGAGATTCTTATGATTATGCCGAATTTTGGGACAGGTTACCAGTTTTCATAACGTTGCGGCCGTCTCGAAAACAGCAGCGCCCCGGCGAAGTGATCGCCGAGGCGCTGCTGTTGCAGACATTTGGTCACGGATGGGGGATGCTCCCCGTTTAGCTGCTGAGGAACCTTAATATTTGCCGAAATCGTCATCGTCAAGCTTGATGACGGGCTTGGCCGGAATACCGCCCCATTCTTCGGCTTTTTTCGGTGCGGCAGACTGCTTGGCAGCCCGTGCCTGTTGAGGCAAGGCCTTGCGCGATTGCGGCTGAGTCGGCTGCGCTGGTTTCGGGGTTGTCATGACCGGCTTGGCCTGGAGCGGGGGAGACGCTTTTCTTTCCCCTTGCAGAGTGAAGCGGCCGAGCATTTGTTGTAAGTCGCAGGTCTGGCCGGACAGCTGTTCAGCGATGGCTGCGCTTTCTTCCGAGGTCGAGGTCGTGCGCAGGTTGACATCATTCAACTGGGCCAGCCCTTCGTTGACCTGGGAAATCCCCTGTGATTGTTCGTGGCTGGCCGCGGCAATTTCGGCAACCAGGTCAGAGACCTTGGTGACGTCCTGGACGATCTGGGCCAGGGATTCGGCGGTTTGTTCGGCGATCGCGGCCCCATTATTGGTTTTGTCGACCGAGCCCTGGATCAGAGCGGTGGTTTCGCTGGCGGCCTTGGCACTGCGGGCGGCGAGGTTGCGAACCTCCTCGGCAACAACCGCAAAGCCTTTGCCGTGCTGACCGGCCCGGGCGGCTTCGACCGCGGCATTGAGCGCCAGCAGATTGGTCTGGAAGGCAATCTCGTCAATGACCTTGATGATCTTGCTGATATCCTGGGAAGAGGTTTTGATTTCTTCCATTGCGTCGACCATGGCCTGCATCTGCTCATTCCCTTTTGCGGCATTTTCACGGGCTTCAACCGAGAGCTTATTCGCGGTTGTGGCATTGTCGGCGTTGTTGGTGGTCTGCTCGTTCATCTGGGTCATGGACGCCGAGATCTCTTCAATGGCCGCCGCCTGCTGGGTTGCGCCGTTGGCCAGGGAAGAACTGGTCTCTGCGACCTGGATGGCACCTGAGGCTATCTGCTCGCTGGCTTCTTTGACCGTCTGCATGGCTGTGGTCAGGCCCTGGCAGGCTTTGGCTAGCGGGGCCGCAATCAATCCTTTGGCCTCGAAACTGAAATCGCCGTTGGCCAGGTGATTGAATGCGCCCAGCACTTCGTCGCGGAGGTTGTCGGCAAAGCCGTTCATGGCCCGGGCCAGCCGACCCAACTCATCCTTGCGCCTGGTGTCGATTCGGTTATCCAGTTGGCCATGTTCGAGCCCTTCAATCATTTCCATGGTCTGACGAACCGGATTTACCACCGCTTTAGTGGTGAAAAGCGCAATCAGGCCGCCGGCGACAGCGAGCAATACGACAAACAGACCGCCGGACCAGCTCATTGTCGAGGCCAGCGCGGTATCCGCTTCGTTCAGGGAATGGATGATTTCAAAGGCCCCGTGCATCTCGCCGCTTTTCCACCCTTCCATTTTGACGCCGGTGGGATCAAGCCCCTGATTGTTCCCCCAGTACTCAGCGGACTTAGCCGGCTCACCATGGCAATAAAGGCACGAATCGGCCAAATAGACCGCCCGGAAATAATGGACGGCGTTGGTCTGTGGATTGATCTCGTAATACTCGTCCAGACCCTGCTGTTTCATGGTCTGCAGCGCTCTGCTTTCAATTGCATTCGGGGTGTTCTTGGGGTTGCGCGGCTGGAATTTGGGGACCTTGAAGGTATAGTCGCTTTCGGTGGCCTTGCGCATGGCCGCTTGCCAGGCGGTCACCACCGGGACACTGGCCAGCACTTTGTCGGTGTGCCCCTGGTCGGCCCATTCTTTGAGTTGGCCGACATTAAACAGTCCCATGTTCCATTTGTCTTCCATTTCCATCCGAGTCGATTCAAGGGTTCTGGCCAGGATTCTCGATTTGGCCACCACTGCATCGACAGTCGAGGTCTTTTCATGGTGGTAGAAGGTAATAAATAGTCCCAGCAGCAAGGCTGCCGGGAAAAGAACGCCACCCGCAATGAGTTTGGTTCTGAGTGAAAAAGAACGCATGTTGAAGCTCCTGTTGAATCCCTGGAAAAAGAGTGAGATAAGAAAATATTGTTGTTAGATTGTTATAATAAGCTTCTTTTACTGAATAGGGTAGTTTTTTTCGCTGCAAATGATCAGAAAAAGTCGTGTGCGGCGGTGGGGTTTGTCATCAACGAACCGGAAAACAAAAAGCCATACAGAAAAGCATGGCTTAATTAGTTTTCATCCGGAAACGGCCCTTTTCCGCCGTGGCGGTGTCAATCTGCGGGCTTATTGGTGCGGCGTACAGAACTACGCCTCCGCATAAGCCCTTGATTTCCTTGCCACAACGAAAAATTTCTCGTTTCCAATCTGAAAACTTATGCGTTAGCATCCGGAGTTTCCTGATGCCAACTAATTATCGCGGGTTTGCAGCGTTGTGGATACTCAACCGCCGAGGTAGGCTTTCTTGACCTCCGGATTGCCGAGCAGTTCCTTGCTGGTGCCGGCGGCAGCGATATGGCCGGTATCCAGAACGTAACCGCGGTGGGCAAGATTTAATGCCAGATTGGCGTTCTGTTCCACCAGCAGGATGGTCATGCCCTCTTCGTTCAGCTGTTTGAGTTTGCGGAACAGTTCATATTTCAAAACCGGCGCCAGGCCCATACTCGGTTCGTCGAGGAGGAGGATTTTACAGCCGGTCATCAGCGCCCGGCCGACCGCCAGCATCTGCTGTTCGCCACCGCTTAACGATTCGCTGCGCTGGTTGTGGCGCTCTTTGAGGCGGGGGAACAGTTCAAAGACGTAGTCGTATTCCTTTTTCAGGTCAGCTCCCTTTTCCCGGGAATAGGTGGCCAGTTGCAGGTTCTCCATCACCGTCAGGTTGCCAAAGATCCGCCGGCCTTCCGGGGAAAGCGCCAAATGCAGATTTTTGACCACATCACTCGGCCGGGTCTTGAGGATCGATTCACCCTGGAACCTGATATCACCACCGACTACCCGCGGAGCTTCCGGCGGCGGCAGGCGGGCAATGGTGTAGAGACTGGTGGTCTTCCCCGCACCGTTGGCGCCGATCAGGGTGACGATTTCACCTTCGTTGACGTGGAAGCTGATTCCGTGCAGGGCCTGAATGTTACCGTACTTGACTTCGAGGTTTTCGACTTCCAAAAGCATCAGATATTATCATCTCCCAGGTAGGCGGTTATGACCGCGGGATGGTTGCGGATCTGGTCAGGCGTGCCTTCGGCAATGGTTTCACCAAAATCGATGACCTTGATCTGGTCGCACAACTCCATGACCACATCCATGTGGTGTTCAATCATCCAGATACTGACCTCAAAGGTTTCATGAATCCAGCGCACCAGCCGGATCAGTTCCTTGACGTCGGAGGAGTTGAGGCCGGCAGCCGGTTCGTCGAGGAGTAACAGCTGCGGATGACTGGACAGCGCCCGGGCAATTTCCAGTTTGCGCTGGGTCCCGTAGGGAAGGTTCTTCGGCAGTTCATCGGCAAAGCGTTTCAGATCGAAGATCTCCAGCAGTTCTTCGGCTTCTTTGAGGACCTCAGCTTCGCGCTGTTTGTAACGTTTATTGCGGAGCACGCTGTGAAAAAAACCGTAGCCGAGCTGATAGTGCTGGGCGACCCGGATATTGTCGAGCACCGTCATATCGTTCCAGAGGCGGATGTTCTGAAAGGTCCGGGCCACCCCCAGGGCCGTGACCTTGTGGGGTTTGAGGCCGGCGGTCGGTTTGCCGTTGACGAAAATTTGCCCCTGGGTGGGCTGGTAAAAGCCGCTGACCAGGTTGAAGACCGTGGTTTTTCCGGCGCCGTTAGGGCCGATCAGTCCGGTCATTTCGCCAAGCTTCAAGCTGACATTGAAATCGGACACGGCGCGCAGTCCGCCAAACTGCTGGGTCATGTTGCGGACCTCCAGGACCGGGACCGCGCTCGCGCTCGTCTGTACTTGTGTCTGTGCCATCATTTAAACCTGTAGAATTTTTTGAGCCAAGGGAAGATGTCGGCCAGTTCGCGGTTCCCCATAATCCCTTCCGGGCGGAACTGCATAACGATGACCAGCAACAACGGGATCATCACCCACTTGATAACGCCTGCCGAGGGTTCCCAATCGGGAAACACCATGGTGAAGGGTGACATCAACCCGTCGATAATGGCCTGGGAACGCAGCACTTCCAGCAGCCCGGTGAAGAGGATTGCGGAAATAATCGCGCCGGACAGCGACCCCATCCCGCCAAGATAAACCATCACCATCGCTTCCGTCGATTTGAGAATATTGAAGGACTGCGGATTGACATAGCCGATGATGTGGGCGTAAAGCCCGCCGGCACAGCCCGCCAGTCCGGCCGCGACCATGAAATTGACGATTTTGATCTTGTTGGTGTTGACGCTCATGATCTCGGCAGCGACCTCGTCCTGGCAGATGGCGTTGACGCCTTTGCCGTAGGTGGAGGTGATGAAGCGGCGGATGACCCAGACCGTCAGGAAAGTGAAGACCACCACCCAGAACAGCATCCAGGGGCCGTCGAAAATGTCGATCATCGCCCAGACCGTATCCTTCATCCCCTGAAAGCCGCGCGAGCCACCGATAAAGTCCATGTTTTCCAAGGCCGAGATGATCATGTAGTTGACGGCGATGGAAATGATCGCCAGGTAGTCGTCGCGGGTCTTAAAGGAGGGGACCGAGACCAGCAGCGAGGACAGGGCGGCGACGAATCCGCCAATCAGGAGGATAATGGGAAAAGCAAACAGCACCGTGGATGCCGGCAGCAGCGGCGCGCCGAATTTGGAGCCGAAGCAGACCACCGACAGAACCGATGAAATATAGGCGCCGACGCACATGAAAGCGGCATGACCGCAGGTGAATTCACCCATGTTGCCGTTGACCAGATTGAGGCTGGTGGACATGATGATGTTGATGCCGATGGTCATGGCGACAATCTGGATATAGTTGTCAATCAGGCCGAAGTAGGCCAGCATCAGCAACCCGGCAGCAAACAGGGCCAGCAGAATGTTGAGAGAATATTTCATCATCGCTTCCCCCAACTATATCTTGGTTGACTGCGGCATGCCGAACAGTCCGGTCGGCTTGATCCACAGAATCAACAGCAGGATGGTAAAGGCGAACAGATCCCGGTAGGTGGACGGAAACACCGTGACCACCCCGACCTCGATGAAGCCGAGCAGAAAGCCGCCGACAAAGGCTCCTTTGATATCACCGATGCCGCCGACCACCGCGGCAATAAAAGCTTTCCAGCCGATCAGCATCCCCATGAACGGCTCCAGCACCGGGTAACTCATGGCGAATAGCAGTCCGGCCAGACCGGCAAACCCCGAGCCGAGGATAAAGGTGAAAACGATGATGTTGTCCATCGGGATTCCCATCAGCGGGATGGCGAATTTATCGTAGGAAATCCCGCGCATGGCCATGCCGATGCGGGTCTTGGTCACCACCCATTGCAGGAACAGGAAGACCACCACCGCGGTCACGATGACCAGCACCTTCAGATTGGTGACGGTAATGCCGCCGATGTTCCAGATCGATTTCTCGATCAGCTCCGGAAACTTCAGCCGACTGGCGCCGAGCACGGCCAGGTTGGAATATTCCAGGATCAGCCCGCACATCAGGGCGGTGATGACCACATAGAGCCGGTGGGCCCCTTTGCGGCGTAGCGGGCGATAGGCGATGCGCTCAAGGGTCACCCCGACACAGGAGGTCAGGAACATGGTGATCGGAACGGTCAGGGCGAAAACGAAGACCGGTGACAGGCCGAAGACCGGTTTGAGCAGGAATCCGGCGACAAAAAAGGAAATATAGGCCCCAACCATGAAGATATCGCCGTGGGCGAAGTTGATCAGGCGCAATACCCCGTAAACCAAGGTATACCCCAAGGCGATCAGGGCATAAAAGCTACCCCATTGCAGGGCATTCAACACATTCTGAAAAATAAAATCCACGGAGGTCCTTCCTTGGGCATAACGTTGGCAACGCAGCGGCGCGCGGGAGCAGCCGGCGACAGCACAGCAAAGCGGGGGTCTGTCGACCCCCGCCCGGTGCGAACTAGCAAATTAAAATATCAGGGACAGACTGATTCTTCAAAAACGAATTTGCCTTCGTTGGAGATCTTGACCACCACGGCACACTTGATCGGGTCGCCCTGGGCGTCAAACTTGGAGGAACCGGTAATTCCGTCAAAGGATTTGATGGCGGCCAGGCCGTCACGAATCATGGCGCGCATTTTCCGCGGGTTGCTGTCGACTTTGCCGGCGTTCTTGATGCCTTCCATCAGCAGGCCTATGGAGTCCCAGGTCAAAGCGGCGTAGTCAGCCGGTTCGGAACCGTATTTTTCCATGTAGCGGTCGATAAAGACCTTGGTTGCGCCTTTGGCGCCGGCCGCAGCATAGTGAGTGGAAAAGTACTGGCCATAGCAGTCTTCGCCGCAGAGTTTGATCAGGTCCGGGGTGCCCCAGGCATCGGAACCCATGAACGGGCCTTTGTAGCCGAGGTCACGGGCCTGCTGGATGATCAGGGCGACCTGGTTGTAGTTATCCGGGACAAAGATGAAGTCGGGTTTGGCGGCAATGATCGTGGTCAGCTGAGCCGAGAAATCCTGGTCCTTGGTGCCATGGGATTCGAAGGCGACCACCGGACCGAGTTTTTTGGCTTCCCAGGAGGATTTGAAAATTTCGGCCAGCCCTTTGGAATAGTCGTTGGAGATGTCAAACAGCACGGCGGCGTTTTTGGCGCCGAATTTCTTGGCGGCAAAATCAGCCACCACGGGGCCCTGGAAGGGGTCGAGGAAAGCGGCCCGGAAGACCCAGGGACGATCTTTGGTGGTATCGGGGTTGGTCGACCAGGGGCTGATCATGGGGACGCGGTTGTCATTACAGGTTCCACCGGCCGGAACCGCCTGCTTGGAGGAGTTCGGACCGATGATCGCCACAACCTGCTCCTGCTCGATGAGCTTGAGCGCGGCGTTAACAGCCGATTCGGCTTTCGATTCATTATCCATGTAGATGAATTCGAGCTTGTATTTTTTGCCGCCGACTTCCAGGCCACCGGCGCCGTTAATGTCGGCCAGGTACATTTCAGCGGCATTCTTGGAGCCTTCACCGACTTCCGGAATATCCCCGGTCAGCGGCAGGTTGAAGCCGATCTTGATGGTGTCGGCTGCCAGCAATGGGCTTGCCATGAGCAGGGCAAGGCAAAAAGAGAACAGGGTGGTGATCAGTCGTTTCATGGTTCCTCCTCTTGAGTGTTTTTAGAATGCGGTTCTATCGGTGTCAGGGGGGAAAATAAAAACCGCCTGCCGGTATTGCCTCTTGAAGATCCGGACATTGGCGGCATCATTGCGCGACCAATTTTAATACTATGCTGCTTTCATCTTTGAAAACAACGGGCTTTTCGATTTTTTCAGCAAACTGTATTTTTTTTCAAAATGAGAAAAAAATCAACAACTTTATTCAGTAAGTGTTTAAAATAATGAAGTATCTTTAAGGTTTTATCCGATTCTCCGCACTTTTTGACCAGCCGCAGGACGGGCGTTTGTCGGTTTCATCTGAACGAACCGGAACAAGAGAGTTGCTGACATTTTCCTCAAGAGTTGACATAATTACTCAACAACCAGTATTGTGCATTTGCTCAATAAACGGTTCGTGCTGCCGAACGATTTGCGGACATGAAGATTTTTGCCAGGATGAATGCCAAGATATGACCCCACGACCAAGAAAACCGAGGAATTGCTGCCCTTCGCGACGGCCCAATGATCATCTGTTCAAGCCGGCCGGAACCCCGATGTCGCAATTGCAGACTCTGGAGTTGGAAGCCGATGAACTTGAGGCGTTGAGTCTGTGCGACCGGGAAGGACTGACTCAGGCTGAAGCGGGTGAGCAGATGGGCGTTTCGCGTGGCACCGTACAGCGCCTGGTGACCAGTGGGCGGAAGAAAATGGTCGAAGCCCTGGTTGCCGGTTACGCCCTGCTCCTGAAACCGCATGAATAGCCTTTGTTCGGGGGACAACGATGAAGATCGAAATCATCACCACCGGTGGAACCATTGATAAAATCTATTTCGATGCCAAAAGCAGCTATGAAATCGGTGAACCGCAGATCGGGACCGTCCTCGCGGAAGCCAATCTGACCATTGATTACCAAGTCAGATCGCTGCTGCGCAAAGACAGCCTGGACATGACGGCGGAGGATCGCCTGTTGATCAGGGCGGCGGTTGAGAACAGTCCGGCCAGTCGCATTGTCATTACCCACGGCACCGACACGATGATCGATACGGCATTGTCCCTGGCCGGGGTCGTCGGGAAAACCGTGGTCCTGACCGGGGCCATGCAGCCGGCCAGATTCCGTTATACCGACGCCATTTACAACGTTGCCAGTGCTCTGACCGCTGTACAACTGTTGCCCGAGGGGATCTGGGTCGCTATGAACGGGCAGATCTTTGACCCGGCCAAAGCTCGCAAAAACAGGGAACAGAACCGTTTTGAATCGATTTGAAGCCATATGTCCGCAGCAACCGTTTCTCGGGAAGGGGACAGCCAGGTCATGACCGAACCCTTTGCCCAGATCCGGGTCGAAAAGGTCTCCGAGCAGATCTGCGAACAGATTATCGAGCTGATTGTCGCCGGCCAGCTGCAACCCGGGGATAAGCTGCCTGGCGAGCGCAAACTGATCGACCTGCTCGGCGTTGCCCGCTCTTCTCTGCGGGAAGCGTTAAACCGCCTGGAAACCCTTGGTTATATCGAAATCCGCAAGCGGCAGGGGAATTTTGTCAAGTCGGTGGATACCACCTTCCGCAAGGAACCACTGAAAAATTTGATTCAAGGGGATGTCAGCAAGATCGTCCAGCTCTATGAACTGCGTCGGGATATCGAACAATTCAGCGCCTATCACGCGGCTCTTAAGCGGAGCGAGGATGATCTGCAGAAAATTGCCCACTGCCTTGATGATTTCCACACCCGTTCCGGGCGGCTGTCCTTCTCCTGGGAGTCCGACCAGGCTTTTCACCTGGCCGTGGCCCACGCATCGCAAAACTTTTTGCGGGTTCATGTGGTGACCAATATTTTTGAGTTTTCCGCGGAATTCATCCAGCCGGTGGTCGAAACCACCTTCGGGCGCAAGGAGAATCTGCAACTGATCCATCAGCAGCATCGGGAGATCTTCGAGGCGATCCGGGCTTGTGACGGTGAAGGAGCCAAGGCCAGCATGGATGCCCATCTGAAATGGACCAACCGGAAACTGTTGGCATTTTTCGACCGCAAATAGCCGGCTGGTTTTTTCCGCCCTGCCAAGTCACCACGGCAGAGAGCCGTTCCTCTGGTTTTGTCGCTGTGCCCGTCGTGTTGAGGGCTGTTCGCCTGCTAAAGGATCTGGCTCAGGAACAGTTTGGTGCGCTCATGTTGCGGGTTGTCGAAGAATTCCTGTGGTTTGTTCTGTTCGACAATCTCCCCGTAATCCATGAACATGACCCGGTCGGCAACACTCTTGGCAAAGCCCATTTCATGGGTGACCACGATCATGGTCATCCCTTCCTTGGCCAGATCGATCATGACATCCAGCACTTCCTTGATCATTTCCGGGTCCAATGCCGAGGTCGGCTCGTCAAACAGCATGAGCTTCGGATTCATGCACAGGCTGCGGGCAATGGCGACCCGTTGCTGCTGCCCCCCTGACAGCTGGCCCGGGTATTTCAGAGCCTGCTCGGCGATATGCACTTTGTCCAGGTATTGCAGCGCGATTTCCTCCGCTTCCTTCTTCGGGGTCTTGCGCACCCAGATCGGGCCCAGGGTGAGATTTTCCAGGATGGTCAGGTGTGGGAAGAGGTTGAAGTGCTGGAACACCATTCCCACTTCCGTGCGGATTTTTTCGATATTTTTGATGTCCTTGGTCAACTCTATGCCGTTGACAATGATCTCCCCGCGCTGATGCTCTTCCAGCCTGTTGATACAGCGGATCAGGGTCGACTTGCCGGAGCCTGACGGGCCGCAGATCACGATCCGTTCCCCCGACTGAACCGTCAGATTGATATTGCTGAGGACGTGGAAATCCCCATACCATTTATGCATTTCCCGGATTTCCACAATCGGGCCGGCTTGCTCCAGGGGTGTTTGGTCTGCAGGTGAAGTCGTCATATCAGTCTCGCTCGAAGGTAAGATTCCAAAATCAGCAGCTCAGTGTTCAGTGTGCAGTTCTTTCTCCAGTTTGCGGCTGTAGCTTGACATGGCATAGCAGAAAGCAAAATACAGCAGGGCCAGAAAAATATAGGCTTCGGTCGAATAACCCGTCCATAGCGGATTGGACAAGGCCACCTTGGTTGTCTTCAGAACATCGTAGAGGGCGATGATGACCACCAGGGACGTGTCCTTAAAGGCAGAGAGCAGAATTCCCACCGTCGGCGGGATTACGATTTTCAGCGCCTGCGGCAGAATGATCAGCCGCATGCTCTGGCGGTAATTCAGGCCGAGGGAATCGGCGGCTTCGTATTGCCCTTTGGGAATGGCCTGCAGGCCGCCGCGCACGACCTCGGCAATGTAGGCCGCGGTAAACAGGATAATGGCGATCTGCGCGCGCAGGACTTTGTCGATGGTGACCCCTTCGGGGAGGAACAGTGGAAACATCACCGAGGACATGAAGAGCAGGCTGATCAGCGGCACGCCGCGAATCATTTCGATATAAATGACACAGAGGGTCTTGATGGCCGGCAGATCCGAACGGCGACCGAGAGCGAGCAGGACACCGAAGGGGTAGGCCGCAACCATGCCGAAGAAGGACAGCATCAGGGTCAGGGGCAAGCCGCTCCATTGGGCCGTATCCACACTCGGCATACCGAAAATCCCGCCATGCATGAGCACGCCCATCACGACCAGGTTGATCCCCCACAGCAATAACAGCGAGCGTTTCCAGCGGGAGCGGTCACGGGAATAGATCACCATGCCAAGGAGCAGAACCATGGCCAGTGTCGGTCGCCATTCCTGACCTGAGGGGAAAAATCCGAAGATGATAAAGCGGATGTTGTTGGGAATGACCGACCAGCAGGCTCCGTCCGTCTCCCGGCAGGCTTCCGCCGAGCTGTTCCAGAGGCTGTCGATAAACCCCCAGCGGATCAACGGCGGCAGCAGCCAGGCCAGCAGGGCAATCACCAGAATGGTCAACAGCGAGTTGTACCAGGTGTTGAAAAGGTTGCTGCGCAGCCAGCCGATGACGCCGACCTCGGTGACCGGCGGTTTCAGATAGGCTCTTTTACTTGGGGCTTGGGTTGCCATGATTATCTCTCCACCAGCGCTGTGCGTTTGTTGTACCAGTTCATGAACAGGGATGTGGACAGGCTGAAGAACAGATAAACAACCATGATCAGGGCAACGCCCTCAATGGCCTGACCGGTCTGATTGATGGTGGTGTTGGTGACAGCCACGAAGTCAGCGTAGCCGATGGCTACGGCCAGGGTGCTGTTTTTGGTCAGGTTCAGCATCTGACTGGTCAACGGCGGGACGATGACGCGCAATGCCTGGGGCAGCACCACCAGCTGCAGAACCCGGCCGGGGCGCAGGCCAATGGCCATGGCCGCTTCAATCTGGCCGCGACCGATGGATTGGATGCCGGCGCGAACGATTTCCGCCACGAAGGCCGAGGTATACAGGACCAGGCCCATCAGCAGGGCGGTAAACTCCGGGCTTACGGTCAACCCGCCGGTAAAATTGAAACCGCGCAACTGGGGCATGTCCATGGCCGTGGGCGCGCCGAAGGCGAGCCAAACCAGCAGCGGGAGCAGGATGACTGCGGCCAGGGTCACTCTGAACGCAGGGAACATTTCTCCGGTCCGGTCGAGGCGTTTATGACTCCATTTGTTAAGAAACCAGCCACCGATGACCACCGCGAGCAAGGCCACGCCCATGGCCGGGTAGGCGGCATGGGCTTGCGGAATCGCAAAAATCAAGCCACGGTTGCAGATGAAGAGTCCGGCAAAAGGATGGAGCGCCTGGCGCGGTGATGGAAAGGCTTCATAAAACAGGGCATACCAGAAAAACAGCTGGAGCAGGACTGGAATGTTCTGCATGACTTCGATGAACCCGGCGGCCAGTTTGGAAATCAGCCAATTGGTGGACAGCCGGGCAATCCCGATGATGGTGCCGAGGATAGTGGTCAGAACAATTCCGACAAATGCGACCTTGATGGTGTTGAGCGCACCAACCAGCAGCGCCCTGGCATAGGTGTCGGCAGCCGAGTAGGGGATAATCGACTCAGCAATTTCAAAGGAAGCCTCTTTTTCCAAAAAACCGAAGCCGGTGGCGATCGATTGTCGAGCCAGGTTGGCCTGGGTATTCGCAAACAGGTAATAGCTGACGCCGCCGACGATCAACAACGCCATGAACTGGAAAAACAGAGCACGTTTGTCCGGGTCGCGCCAGAACGCAACCTTGCCGTTGCCCGATTGTTCAGCTGTGAGCTTTTTTTTCAAGTGGCATACCCCGCATGACAGATAACAATAAACAAATGTAAATAGAGGGGGTGCCGCTGAAACCCGAGGTTTCAGCGGCGTTGACAATTAAAAAACAGTCAGGTTACTTAAACGGGGGTGAATACATCAGGCCGCCGTTGGTCCACAGGGCGTTCAGTCCGCGCTCCAGACCGAGAGTGGTATTGACCCCGACATTCCGTTCAAAAACTTCGCCATAGTTACCGACCTGCTTGACGATATTGTAGGCCCACTTCTCATCCAGGCCCAGAGCGGCGCCGTTACCCGGGGTCACCCCGAGGAAGCGCTGAACGGCCGGATCCTTGCTGTTAAGCATTTCGTCCACGTTTTGTGACGTAATCCCCAGTTCCTCGGCATTGATCATGGCCAGTACCGAGAAATCGACCACGTCTCTGAACTGGTCATCACCGTGGCGTACCGCCGGTGCCAGGGGCTCTTTGGAGATGATCTCCGGCAGGATGATGTAATCTTTGGGGTTCGGAGCGATGGCCCGGGTCCCGGCCAGCTGGGAGGCATCCGAGGTCAATACGTCGCAGCGGCCGGCGAAGAAGGTTTTTGCCAGCTCGGTGGTTGATTCGATAACGACCGGTTTCCAAGCCATTTTGTTGGAGCGGAAGTAATCGGCAGCGTTCTGTTCCGTGGTGGTCCCGGGCAGGACACAGACCGTTGCGCCGTCAAGTTCCTTGGCGCTTTTGACACCAAGATTTTTCGGGACCATGAAGCCCTGGCCGTCATAGTAGTTGACGGCAACAAAGTTCAAGCCGAGCTGTGTTTCGCGGGTCAGGGTCCGGGTGGCGTTCCGGGTGAGGACATCGATTTCACCGGACTGCAGAGCGGTGAAACGTTGCTGCGCGGTCAGGGGGGTGAATTTCACCTTGTCTGCGTCACCGAAAATTGCTGCAGCAATGGCGCGTGCCGTATCGACATCCAGTCCTCTCCAGACACCTTTTGAATCTGGCATGCCGAAGCCGAACACGCCGCCGTTGACACCAGCCTGGATAAAGCCTTTCTTTTTGACCGCATCAAGATCTGCTCCAGCATAGGCAGTGCTGACCAGGAACAGGCTGAGAACCATTACCAGAAGAAAACTTTTTTTACTTGCCATATGACCTCCTTGTAGTTGTTGTCGCGGTACGTAACCCGTCATGAGCAACGCACTTGAAAGCAGGTGGACAAACCGAGACCATGTTGCTTGATGAACTCTTTGCTGGGCAAAGTCATCCGTGTGTAACAAGTGTAACTGATATTGATTCTTTGAATAACTGAGAATAACCTTGTTCTATTTTACCTTTGGCGTGAGCCCGGTTGCAAATAGAAATTTGTCCAAGAAGGATTTTAATTAGTGAATATAAGCGGTTGTTTCTGCGTTATAAAGATCTGAGACCGGCAGCCTGGACCCTGCTGACGACTCAAGCCAGGTATTTTGCGACCAGGGCGCCGTTCTCATAACTACGGGCTCCGTCCGTTCTTTCCAGGATGGCGCATTCCTTCGGAGCGCCAACTCTCAGGCCGACCACTTTGTAGCTGAAATTACCCCGTTCAAAGCTCTTGCCAAGCCATTCGGCGCGCATGCCGAAGCTCTCGGCATAACAGAGAAAGTCCTCTTCCTCCTTCTGGCTGGCGGCGGTGGCTTGCCGCTCCGGAACCGCAAATTGACAGCGGGCTCCGAAGGTGGTTCCGTCAGGGTAGAGATTGCCTTTCAGCATTTCGAAGGTCAGGCCGTATTCCTGGGCTAATGGTTGGAGACTGGCCGCGATGCGACTTTCTATTTCCTGGCAGAGGGGTGCGGTGAGTTTTTTGATTGGGGCCATGGTTGACATCCTCCTTTCTTTGTTGAAACAACAACAGCACAAAAGAAGAGAATTCCGTGGAGGACGTCATCGGCCACCAGCTGTCCCGTCGCTACGACGAATCGTTACGGCAGTAAGGCAGGATCTGGCAAGGCGGCTGTCATAGCCGCCCATGGGACTGAAGTTCTCAAGTAACGCATACGGCTGAAACGTGGAGATTCATTGCTCTCAGGTAGCGGCCTGCTATTACAAGACCCCTGTATCATAGCACTTTTTTTGCCGGCGACAAGAAGATTGTTGCACCGGTCAGCAGGCAGAGACTGAACGGCCGGTGGTGGGGCGGACTGCTTCCCTGCTCAGATGGATTCGTGGTTGGACTCGGAATGGCTGGTGGCAATTTGTTGATGTTCAGTATCCCGACTGTTCATCAGCGCGGTCAGCTCGGAAACCCGGGCGCTGAATTGCGGCAGTTTGGCTTTGGGGATCGCTGCGGTCATGGGGATCTTGGCCCTGAGCGGATTAACCACCCGGTCTTTGACATGCAACTCGTAGTGGAGGTGGGGCCCGGTCGATCGCCCGGTGTTGCCCGACTGGGCGATCTGTTGCCCTCTTTTTACATGCTGGCCTCGTTTGACCATGATCCGGCTTAAATGCAGATAGCGGGTCTGATAATTCCCTCCATGCTGGATTTCAATATATTTCCCGGCAAAGGGGTGATTCTTGACCCGGGTAACCACGCCGTCACCGGCGGCAAGGACAGCGGTGCCGATGGGCATGGCAAAGTCGGTGCCGTTATGCGGTGATATCCGGTTCGTGACCGGATGCAGGCGTCTGGGGTTAAACGATGAGCTGACCGGATAATGACCGGCAAAGGGGTAGCGTCGAAAAGCCCGCGCCAGACTTTTCCCGTCATGGTCGTAGTAGTTGCCGTCATCAAACAGGAAGGCATCGTGACGATAGTTGCGACCGCTGATTCGTGCCCCCAGGATCTGGCTCTGGCCGCTGAACTCACCGTTGACGAACTGGCGGCTGCGGACGACTTCAAAGTGATCGCCGGCTCTGATTTCGCGACAGAAATCCAGGCGGCTTTCAAACATGTCGGCAATGTTGGCGGCTTCGTTCTCGGTCAGCCCGGTCGCCATTGCGGAGAGATAAAAACTGCCCTGGATTTCACCGCTGAGCAATTCCTGTTCCCAGACCCCGGGCAGGTTGATCTCTTGATATTCGAAATTCTCGTCATCGACCCGCTGATAAATGACCTGCTTGCCGGGATGGATATACAACTCCATAGTCAGCAGCTGGCGGGTGGTTTGGTCCAGGGTAAAAGTCAGCTTATTGCCCGGACGCAGCACGTCGAGGGCCAGGTAAGGTTCGTCCGTGGCCAGGATCTGGTACATGGTGGTCTGATTGATGCCGAACCCGTCGAAAATCGAACTCAGGGTGTCCCCGTCGGTAATATCCTTGGTCAGAATATTATCGGGCTGGGCCGGTGCCGCAGTGTCCGGTTCAGGTTCCGTCGGCTGTGCCGCAAATTGTTGCGCTACTTCTGGCTGTTCTGTGGGAATGGTTTCCGGTTCGGGATAAGAGGGGATATAGGCATAAACCGTCAACGCCAGGCTGACCAGAATTCCAGCGAACAAAAGCTGGCGGTTGCGGCGTTTTTTTCGTTGTTGTTCCAGGGTCGGTTTCCAGATGGCATTCATGATTGTTCGCTTCTCATTTCGTTGGTTCCGGTTCGATTCAAACGTGCTAATCACGCCCCAAGAGGGGCTCTCTTGTCAAGTCGGAAATTTGTAAAAGCGACATAACGATTGTTCGATAAAAGGCCGGCTTATGGTCTCGCAAGCTTTCTGCCGGGGATGCGGTCGTGCTGGGTTTTGAGAACCCCGCAGCTGTGATCCCGTGACTTCTTCCTTCCCTATCCGCTGGCAATCATGCCTGCTTCACGCCCTCTTCTTCATCATATTAAAGTCATTATCTAATCTGTCACTAACCTGAATGTTACAGAAATGCATCCTCAATGTTGATTCTCTTTCCCCGTTTTTTGCTCCATGCGGAAACCTCTGCTGAGTTCTGCTTGCTCAATATGGAACAGTAAAGAATGACTGCTCCACGCTAATGGAAAGCTGGCAGGGCGCGTCAAAGTTCCTGAGTGGACTTTTGTGACAACTTGCTGGAAGAGGAGGCACGTATGAATTTATAGCTGAGCCTATCCCCTGGATAACCCGTGTCCTTGGGGTCGTTTACGGCAGTGATTTTAAGGCCTGAAGAACGGTAAAAAAATTGACCAAAATTAACTGATCACCTGTTGCTATTTGTCACTGGAAATATTCGGAGGTAAAATGAACATGTATTTTTCAAAGTGGAAAGGTTTTCTTCTGTCTTTACTGCTTTTGGTTGGGTTGACCGGCCTGGCCGGATGTGGTGACAACAATGATGATAATAATGATGAGTCACACCACGCCGTTGACCTGCGGGTTATTCACACCAATGACCATCACTCATACCTGGACAGCTCAAGCTACGATCTGACTATCAATAATGTGGCGACTCGGGTGGATATGGGCGGCTTTTCGCGGCTCTCCACCGTTATTGAGGAAGAACGCAACGATCACAGTATCGTTGTCAACAGCGGCGAACTGAGCGGCACACTGTACTTCTCTTTGTTTAAAGGTGAGCCGGATTTCAAAATCTTCAACGAGCTTCATCTGGATGGTTACACGCTTGGCAACCATGAATTCGATGAAGGCGACGGCAGGCTTGCCGAGCTCATTGGCATGGCCAATTTTCCGATCCTTTCCTCAAATATGACCCCTGAACCGGCTAGCCCGCTCTATGCGGTCAAAGACGACATAAAACCTTATGTCATCAAAAATATCGATGGCGAGAAGATCGGTATCATCGGGGTTCTGAAGGTCGAGAAGACCAAGAATTCTTCACTGGTCTCTGATGATGTCACCTTTACCGAAGAGATCACCGCTGCCAACCAGGCTGTCGCCGAGCTTGAAGCGCAGGGCGTCAATAAGATTGTTCTGGTCAGCCATGTCGGCTATTACAACGATATCGTTTTTGCTCAAAATGTTCCCGGTCTGGATATTATCGTCGGCGGCGATACTCACTCCCTCATCGGCAATGAAAGCGAACTTGAACAGATCGGTCTCAGCAGAGTCTATGCCAACGACCAGACCGGGCCCTTTGCAGGATACACCCATGACGGCATTGCTGAACTCGATACGATAGGTTCGTATCCGACGCTGGTGACCGGACCTGAAGGGGACCCGGTCTATGTTGTGACTGCCTGGAGCTATGCCCGTGCCGTCGGAATCCTCGATGTCGCCTTTTCTGCAGAGGGTATCGTTGAAAACATCAACGGTAATATCGTTATTCCGATCGGCGATACTTTTCAGCAAAAAGATGCCAACAACGCCTATGTCGAGGTGTCTGATACGGTGAAAAGCGAAATTCTCACCGCGGTGGATGCGTCGCCGATCTTGCGGGTAGCGGATGTCAATCCGACCATCGAAGCCATCCTTGAACCTTACCGGGATGAGATGATCGCCACCCAGACCGAGGTGGTGGGATCAGTCTCTGAAACGATGAGCAATACCAGGATTCCCACCGCGTTTGCCGCCGGGGAAACCCCGACGGGAAGTTATGCCGGGCAGGTTGTTGCCGATGCCTTCAAAAGAACCAACATTGCCATCGATGTGGCGATTCAGAACGCTGGTGGGGTCAGGGCCAATCTGCTTGAAGGGGATATCACCCTGGGGCAGCTGATCGAGGTTCTACCGTTTTCCAATACGGTTGTCATGATCAAGATGAAAGGCTCGGATATCGTCAAGGTGTTGAACGAAGGTGCCTACTACTCGCTCAATTCCGGTTCGACCGGCGCCTTCCCCTACGCTTCGGGGCTGCGCTACGATGTCAATCTCAGCGGCGACGAGACCCATGTCATCACCAATGTCGAAGTTCAGGACAGAACCAGCGGGGTCTGGTCAGATATTGCCGCCGATACCGTTTACACCGTGGCAACCAACTCGTTCACCGCGCAGGGCAAGGATAACTACCTGACCTTTGCCACCGTGAGAGAAGCTGACTCAACCGTGTATGAGGATACTTCCATCCTTTACTATGTCCCACTGCTGGATTATTTCGAAAGTCTGCCGGATAACATCCTGCCTGCGCTTGATCTGAGTGAATATTGTCTCAAATCAGTGACAGAGTAAGCAGCTACTGAACAAGCACGGTCGCTGTGGGCCGCTGCTGAGGTTGCGGCCCACGCAAGGACTGATCTGGCCGGGAATATTAGGAATACACTGAAATGACGCTAGGTTAAGCAACTTCGCAGTAAACTCGGGACTGTCCCCAGGGTCATCGGGGGCTGTCCCAAGAGTTTGCGAGCCATGAAACTGTCGCGGTTCGCACCGCAAAGACCTGGGACAGCCCCCGTGCGGGGACAGTCCCGGTTTTGCTGCTATCGACTCTTAAACGAGTGCCCATTCCAGATATCCGCCCCCTTTTTGGATTTTGACGACGGACAGATCGTTCTTGACACTATACTTACCGGTCGGTATAGTACAAAGAAATCATCTGCTCACTGAAATACGGGAACTATGAATAATCAAACCAAAATACTATCAGTCGCTCTTGAACTATTTGCCCAGCACGGATATGACGCGGTCGGGGTGCAGCGTATTGTGGCCGCGGCGGAAGTCACCAAGCCCACCCTGTATCATTATTTCGGCAGTAAAAAAGGCTTATTGTTGGCTTTGCTGGAATCCCGATTCAGCGATCTGTTTCAGCTTCTTGAAGAAGCGACCGCAATAGACGGGAACTTGCAGGAACGACTTAGCCGGGTTGTTTCGGCATATTTTGATTTTGCCGGGAAAAATCCGGAGTTTTACCGCTTGCAGCTGTCCCTGTGGTTTGCCCCGGCACACAGCGAGGCATTTGATGCCGCCCTGGGTTTTAGCCTCAGGCAGCAGGAATTTTTGGAAAAGGTTTTTGTCGCTGCCACAGGGCAAAACAAAAAGATGGAAGGGCAACATCAGGCCTATGCCGCAACTTTTCTGGGCATGACCAATACCTATATCGGCATAGCCCTCAATGGCTACGCTGAATTAAACCAAAGCCTGATTGACCGCACCGTGCACCAGTTTCTATATGGGATCTTTCAATAGGCAAAGAAGAAAATGACTTTCCACAAAATACTCATCGTTGGCGCTGGAACCATGGGGAGACAGATCGCCGCGCAGATAGCAATGCATGGATTTTATGTCGAGTTGTACGACAACTCACAAGAACAACTGAGGGGCGCACAAAACGTCATTGAGCCGTATAGCGGCAACAATGCGGTTTTTTATCGTTCTGACAGACGGGCGCTTTCGAAAAATCCTGATTTAATCATCGAATCGGTCACGGAGAACATGAACATTAAGCGGACCGTGCTGGCCTGGATTGAAGATTATTTCGACAACGAACGCATGGTCATCTGCTCCAATACGTCAGATCTGCTGCCGTCAAAGTTCAGCAAAAAGATGCGGTTGCGACACCGGTTCTGCGCCTACCATTTTCATGCGCCCATGCGTGGCGCCAATATTGTGGATATCATGCCGCACAATCAGACCGACCATGATATTCCTCTTCTGCTGTCCGATTTTACCAAGGCCATCGGGCTGATCCCTCTGGTCCTTCACAAGGAACATAGCGCCTATGTGTATAACAATATTCTCAATGCGATCATGGACAAGTCCGTTGAGCTGGTTATCAGGGGGGTGGTAGACGCTGAAGATGTTGACCGGGCGTGGATGGGAAATACCGGCATGCCGATTGGTCCGTTCGGTATGCTTGACGCTATCGGCCTCGACACGGCCCTTGAGGTGACAAAAGTTCGCGCCAGGAAAAACCCGCTCCGGTTGCCAGGGATCGGTTTTTTCCAGCACTATGTAAAACAGGGGAAACTGGGCGTTAAGTCCGGGCAGGGTTTTTATACCTATCCGGATCCTGAATACAGCAAAGATGATTTTCTGCGCTGATTCCAGCATGACTGTCTCAGGAGAGGACTATCGTCAGATGACCACTGAAAATATGTTTGACCATACATCCGGTCGCTACGTGTCTTGCGGCGCTGCCCAAATATACGTTGAGGAAAAAGGAAATCCGGAGCTGCCATTATTGATCATGCTGCATGGCGGCTTTGGAACTATTGAAGACTTCAATACAATTGCTCCGGCTTTGACGCACAAATTCAAACTTATCGGTATAGACAGTCGCGGACACGGAAAATCGAGCCTGGGGGCGGCAAAACTTTCCTATCAGCTGCTGGCGGATGATCTCGCACAGATCATCGATTCCCTTGAACTTTCGGCATTCAATCTCTTCGGATTCAGTGATGGTGGCATCACCTCCTACCGCTATGCCACTAGAAAGGATCCAAGGCTTGGTAACATAATCACCGTCGGGGCAAGGTGGGAGATGAGTAAAAATGACCCGGCATGGGCCATGCTTTCCGGCATGCGCGGAGATATCTGGAAGCAAGCGTTTCCTTTGAGCTATGAAAGTTATATGCGTCTTAATCCAGAGCCTGACTTCGACGAATTTTCCAAGGCTGTTGTAGCGATGTGGACGGATTTGAGCAGTGCTGGCCACCCAGGAGCACTGATGAAGCAAATAGACAATGAAATACTGGCCATCCGTGGTGAAAAGGATCCCCTGACTTCACTCGAAAGTATGGAGAGGCTTCGTGGCTTGGGGAAGAAAGTGCGTCTTGTGAATATTCCCTTTGCAGAACATGTTGCCTTTCATGATGACCCGGAAATGTTTCTTCGCACGGTCAGCTGTTTTCACACATCCAGCGAGAGAGAGACCGTATGACTCTAGAACGAACAGTAGCAAAGGCCTTCCGTTTGACCGACGAGAATTGGATGAAACATTCCAATCCGTGGAGTGTCTGGACAAGATATTCCGTCCTTCCCTTGATTGTGATCGGATTTTGGAGTCGCGTTTGGATCGGCTGGTGGTGTTTAGTCCCAGGAATCGTGTCCATTCTCTGGATGTTTTTTAATCCTGTGTTTTTCAATAAGCCTAAATCCACTAAGAATTGGGCCTCAAAATCTGTATTGGGCGAGAGAGTTTATCTCAATAGAGATCAGGTTGACATTCCAGAGATTCATAAAACCCCCTTGATTGGCATTCTCAATACAATTTCTTCCATCGGTATGGCGCTGGCGATTTGGGCCATTGTCTACTATTCCGTTTGGGGTGCAATCCTTGGCACTGCGTTGGCCTACCTTGGAAAAAGTTGGTACTTGGACCGCATGGTTTGGTTGTATGAAACAATGAAATATGAACATGAAGAGTATCAAAAGTGGGAATACTGAAGGGCAAGCAGCAGGCGTTTTTTTTCCTATATTGGCTTTCTGGTGGAAAAAACATCACGCTGAGCGCGGCCTTTGAGAGATATTGTGAAATTTTCTTTTATTTATGTGAAGTTATTGCCGATGAGTATCAGGTGATTTCTGTATGGGCTTAGGAGCCGGGAGACGAATTCTATGAAGATCAGTACAGAGACCACGCATCCTTATGCCAGCCAGCGCGCACAACCCCCCACCGCGGCAAGTGCCAAGGCAACGTCGTTTGCGGCCAAACTGGCTGCTGTCAGTGCCGAAAACGCCACCGGCAAACAGGTAGATTTCACCAGCATGACACGCCAGGGCCTGTTCGATTGGATGAACAACCAAATTCGCAGCGGCAAAATGTCCTTAGATGAAAGTTCACCCTTCTTGGGGATGACAATGAAGGTCGCGGTAGCGGCAGGGCCGCAGCCAGCAGAGATGGCTACCGACACGACGCGCATCAATTTTATTGAAAAAGCCCGTTTGGGAATCGAGGGGGCGCTGTCACGCCACGATCAGGATTTGGCCGACCGATTGAAAAATGCACTGGATCTTATGCGGCGCGAACAAGGGGCATCCGAAAGGGCATGATGCACAAGAACTGTTAGAGAGTATAGTCAACTGTGTGAGGAACCTCTATGTCAGGTGTAGAAAGGAGGTAGAAATATTTCCACACACAGAGAGGAGCGCATGCCATGGTCCAGCCTTTTTTTCTCAATACACCACAGCGAATACTCGACGACTTAATAGATCGCGTCAAAAATACTCGTTGGCCTGATGAAATAACAGATTCAGGATGGACGTATGGGGCTAATCTTTTATATATGAAAGAGATCGCTGATTATTGGTGCCATACTTTCGACTGGCGGAAAGTGGAGGAGGAAGTCAATTCATATCCAAACTTTATTATGGATATTGATGGCTATAAGGTTCATTTCCTGCACATCAAAAGTAAAAGAGATAACTCTCTACCGTTAATAATTACCCATGGTTGGCCAGGCTCTTTCTTGGAAATGATGAAGCTCATCCCTTTACTTGCCAGCGATGATAGTATTTCTTTTGATTTAGTCATTCCCTCTGTAATCGGATTTGGTTTTTCCGATAAAGGTACCCAGCGCGGCTGTAACAGTGCCTTTGTTGCAGAGCTATGGCATAAACTGATGAATAAATTGGGTTATGCAAAATATGGGGCACAGGGCGGAGACATCGGTGCGGGTATCAGTACCTGGCTTTCGCTAAAGCACCCGGAAAACGTAGTCGGGCTGCACCTCAACTACATTTCTGATTCGTATAGGCCGTTCCTTGGGCAAGATGAAAAGTTGCCAGAAGAAGTGCTGCAATATCAGCAATATGCAAGTCACTGGTCCTCTACAGAGGGCGCTTATGCGCAACAGCATAGCTCAAAACCAATGACATTATCCTATGGTCTTAATGACTCACCCATTGGATTGTGTGCATGGATAATAGAAAAGTTTAATAGTTGGAGCGACAGTAACGGTCATATCGAGAATACGTTCTCAAAAGATGAATTGCTTGCAAATGTGACACTTTATTGGATTACACAGACGATTCATTCGTCCATTCGTATTTATAACGAAAACAGTCAGATGCCACTAGTCTTTGGTGCAAACGATTTTGTTGAGGTACCAGTCGCGTTTGCAAAATTCCCGAAAGAATTACCTACCCCACCGCGGTCGTATATTGAAAAGGGTTTCAATATACAACGTTGGACAGAGCTGGAGACAGGCGGACATTTTGCTGCAATGGAACAACCTCATTTGTTGGCGGATGAGATTAAAATTTTTTTCAGCAATTTGACAAGCGACAATCAATAAGGAAATTTTTGTATTGCTCCGTTTCTAATTGATGGGCGATTCGGTTAAGGATCATATCCAATCCTCACTTCCAGTGTTTGCCGTTCTATCCTGGATTCTAAATGGATGGAACTGACATACGATAAATTATCTCCCAATTTATTGTCAGGATTCAGATAAATTTTCCATTGAGGAAGGGCTTAACCGAACCAAAAAATTGCTAACTTATCGTGCTCATCAAAAACCAGTTTGCAGTAAGTAAGCTTTTATTAGAGTCAGACTTTATAAACGTCAATTTATGATTGAGAAGAAGCTTTCATCCATCCCGCCAACCTGCTCATCAACTGTTCCTCGTTGGGCACAACCACGGCTCCCGCCTGTTGCAACGCCTGTAGCTTTTCCCAGGCTTTGCCTGCTGTAAAATCCTGCTTTCTCGTCGGATTCAATAAATAAACCGGGGTGCCTTGCTGCAGGGCTTCGGCGGCGAGGTCGAGGCAGGGGAGGTTGCCGTTTCCCCACCAGATTGTGGCGATAATAATGACATCCACCTGGGCAAGGGATTGCCGGGTGGCGGTGACGGCTTGGTTGGAAAAGGGTTGGAAAGGCACTTCGTAAACAACGGCACTGTCCAGTGCGGTAGCGACTTCTTCATCGGAGTCGCCCTGATTCAAGGGGCCGGTCGATACCGTGGCTTTGGCCAGATGGAGTTTGCGCAGCAGACTTTTGCCGCTGCCTCCGCCGCAGAATAAATGGGCTTTCAGGCCGCCAAGCTGGACTGCCGCCGTGTTGAGTAAAGGGAGCACCTGGGGGGCACCTGTCAGAGGGTTTTCGGCGATCCGAACTTCCACCCGGAACGCCCGCTGCAGGTTTTCCGGGGTGATGATTCGCGCCGGAGTGTCGAAGCCGAAGATCTCCCCGTGTTCGCTGAGGAGCAGGATGCGCCCGGAGACGGCTGCGGCCAGGTCGAGGTCGTGACTGATCTGGACAATTGTGACCCCTTGTTCGCGGTTAAGGCGGATCAGTAATTCGCTCAGCTCCAGGCGGTGATCGATATCGAGGTGACTGGTCGCTTCGTCCAGGAACAGCACCTCGGCCTGCTGGGCCAGGGCTCGGGCAAACAGGACGCGTTGCAACTCACCGCCGCTGAGTTCGGTGACCGGACGGTCGGCCAGGGCGAGAATGTCGGTGACCACCAGGGCATGGCGGATTGCTTCGCGGTCGGCGGTACTGCTGAAACTCAGCAGCGACCGACGATGAGGATAGCGACCCATCGCCACCATGTCCCGCACCCGGTAGGGGAAATCGATTCGCGTCGATTGCGGGACCACCGCGACGCGCCGCGACATCTCCCTGGGGCCGATCTGGCGGCAGGACACACCGTGCCAGCAGATCTCGCCGGAAACGGGCGGCAGGCTGCCGCGCAGCAACCGGAGCAGGGTCGATTTACCGCAGCCGTTGGGGCCGAGAATGGAGATCAGTTCGCCGCGTTGGACAGTAAAATCGAGCCCGCTGAACAGCTGCCGGTGACCGAAACTGAAGCTCAGGTTTTTGACGGTGATCATAGGCCGCCTCGCCGCCGAAGCAGAAGCAGGAAGAACGGTGCCCCGAGCAGGGCGGTCACGACCCCGACCGGCATTTCCGCGGGCGCATAGAGGCTGCGGGCAATGGCGTCGGCGACCATCAGGAAGCAGGCGCCGAACAGGGCGGCAAGTGGGAGCAGCAGGCGGTGGGCCGGCCCCCAGAGCAGGCGGCAGATGTGGGGGACCACCAGGCCGACAAAACCGACCAGCCCGGCCAGGGCCACGGCGCAGGCGGTCAGTGCCCCGGCCAGGGCGAACAGAATCAGGCGGGTCCGTCCGACCGCCAGGCCCAGATCAGCGGCGGTTTCTTCCCCCTGGGTGAGCAGGTCCAGATTGACCGCCTGACTCCAGAGCAGGATGAAACAGATCAGCACCCAGAGCCAGCCCCAGCCCAGCCAACCGGGATCGGCCAGGGACAGGTTGCCGGCCAGCCAGAAGATGGCTTGGCGGGTCGCTTCGGTTGGTGCCCGCCAGAGCAGGAACAGCAGCAGGGCTGCGGCCACACTGCCGACCATGACCCCGGACAGAATCAGGGTGTGGGACGAGCAGGTATGGGCCCTGGCCACCAGGTAAACGATGGCCAGCGCCGTTAAGGCACCGCCGAAAGCGGCCAGAGAGACCAGCAGAGCGGAGTTGATGCCGATGGTCAGGGCGGCGACCGCGCCCAGTGCCGCACCACCCGACACCCCGAGCAGGTAAGGGTCGGCCAGCGGATTGCGCAGCACCGCCTGAAAGGTGACCCCGGACAGGCTCAACGCGGCACCGACCAGCCCGGCCAGTAAGGTGCGCGGGATGCGGATTTTCCAAAGCACAGCCTGACCGACCGAGGACCCCGGCCCCTGCTGGAGCAGGTGGAACAGCTGCGCCCAGGACATATCCATACTGCCGGCGCTCAGTGACATGGCGATAGCGCCCAGCGGCACCAGCAGCAGGCCGATAATCCAGAGCAAGCCGGTGCGATCAGTCGGTCGGCGCATCGATCTTCATCTCCGGGTGAAGGGTTTTCGCCAGGGCTTCGATCCCCAGGATCATGCGCGGGCCCGGGCGATAGAGCCAGTCGGCATTGATCTTGACGATATGCTGTTCGGTGACCGCCTTGAGTTGGGTCCAGGGGGCAAAGAAGCGGCTGCTGTCCGGCTGCCCCGGGTGGGGGGAGAGCAGGATGAAATCCGGGTTGGCCAGCAGCAGGGCTTCAAAATTCCAGGTCGGATAACGGGCCGGGCCTGCAGGAACGACATTGCGAGCACCGGCGATTTCGATTAGATCGTTGATGAAGGTATCCGGTCCCGCCACGGTCAACGGTTGCAACACGATGCAGGGCAGGATGGTCGGCGAATGGTCCCGCGGAACCTGCTGCCTGATCGCCTGGATGCGCTGATCGATATCCGCGGCCAGGGTGTCAGCCTGGGTTTGGTGACCGGTCAGGCGGCCGATGCTGCGGATGGTGATCAGGGTCTGGGCGACGGAATGGGTCTCGATCACAAAGGTTGCAATCCCCAGGTTGTCCAGCTGGGCAATCAGGGCCGGGCTGTTCATGGCCGCGCTGGCGATGACCAGGTCCGGCTGATAACTGAGAATGTTTTCCAGGCTGGGATCGGCGTAGCTGCCGACACTGGGCAGCAAGGCTGCTTGCGGCGGGTAGGTGCAGTAATCGGTGACCGCGACAATTTGCCGGTCCGCCTGAATGGCAAAGAGGATTTCCGTGACGCTGGGAACCAGGGAGACGATGCGCGCGGGCGAGTCCGGGACCTTGACCTGGCGACCGACGGCATCGACAACGGTTGCTGCCCTCAAGGGGCTGGCGGTCACGATGAGCAACAGGCAGAAGGTCAACAAGATTTGATGCATAGCTGATGTCCCAAGGCCCGGAGGACTGTTGTCCTCCGGGCTGTGCTGATTAACGGATCAGAAGTCGAGTTTGACCCCCGCGTAAGCGGAAAGTCCTGCCGTACCGTAACCGGCAACCTCTTCATAATCTTCATCGAACAGGTTGTCAACTCGGGCAAACAGTTTCAGGTCGGGCCGGTATTGATAGGATGCGGCCAGATTGACCAGGGTGTAGGCTGCCAGGGTTTCGGCGCCGTCCTCGCGCGTGCTGGTATAAATGGTGTTGAGATTCACCATGACTTTGTCGACGGGGTGGAGATTGATGTCGATGCTGGCTTTGTGCAGAGGGCGGCGGTCGATCCGTTTGCCGTCGGCATCCTGTGTATCGGTATAGGTATAGCCGATTTTCATGTCGAAGTACTCACAAGGCAGCCACTCCAGGCTCGACTCGATGCCGCGGGCCTTGAGTTTAGCAATGTTTCCGTAGGTGAAGGTGAGATCGTTGTAATCAATGTAATCGTCAATATCGTTATAAAAATAGGCGATGTCGATGATCAGGCTGCTGTCGAAAAAGCTCTGTTCCAGCCCGGCATCCCAACCGAAACTTTTTTCTGCGTCCAGGTCTTTGTTGCCGTAAGTTGAATAGAGCTGGAACAGGGTTGGGGCTTTGAAGCCGGTTCCCACTGAGCCCTTCAGGCGGGTCTTGGTGGCGGCAATGCGGTAAGTCGGCGCCACCCGCCAGGTGGTCTGGCCGCCGAACTCGGCGTGATGGTCATAACGCACCCCGAGGGCGGTCGAAAATGCCCCGGCGGTCAATTGCTCCTGCACATAGACGGCGTTGGTCCGAGAATGGCCGTCCGCGGCGTCGGTGTAGGGGTAAGCGGGATCTGCAGAGGCATCGTAATAGTAATCGAAGCGCTCGTTTTCGGTCTCGGCGCCAAAGATCAGCGTATGCATGGCATTGACCCGAAAGGTGTTCTGCAGGTCGAATTTGGTCAGGGTGCCGTTGTATTCCGAATCGACATATTCTTCGTCGTAGTTGCGCTTGGTACTGGAAATAGCGCTGCCGACCGTGGTTTTCCAGCGCTCATTCAGGAACGAGAAGGTGCCTTCGACGCGAGCCATTTTTTCATCGACGTCCTGCACGTTGTCGCCATCAACCGGGATATAGCCGCCCGTGGCCAGGTCATAGGCCGAAGAATCGTAGTCGTAGCTGGCTTCGGTGGAGCGCAGGATGATATTCCATTGCACCGCTTGGCTGGGGGTGATGCCGAGGCGAAAGGACGCCGAGGTGTTGTCATAGCCGTCCGCTTCGGAATTGCCGTCTTTTTCATTGGCCGTGGAAAAGCCGTCGGTATCGGTCCTGGACAGGTACAGGGCGGCCGAGGTGGTGTCGCTGCCGACGGAAAAGCCGGCCTTCTCGGTGAAGGTTCGATAGGAGCCGCCTTCAACAGAGGCGTAGCCGCTCGGCGGTTTGGTTCCTTGTTTGGTGATGATATTGATCACCCCGCCGATGGCATCGGAGCCGTAGAGGACGCTCTGCGCGCCGCGCACGACTTCAATCCGTTCGATATCGTTGGTACTCAGATTGGCGATGTCGGCGCCGCCGAATCCGGCGATATCCCGAAATTCGACCCCATCGATCATGACCAGGGTGTGCTTGGTATCAGTGCCGCGTAGATAGATGGAGACCGTACCCCCCTTGTTGCCGGTCTGGACGATATTGACGCCGGGAATATCGCGCAGGACATCCAGCACTTGGGTCTGCTGCTTCGCCTCGATCTCGTCAGCGGTGATCACGGTCACGGAGCTGCCCAGCTGGCTTAAGGGGGTGGCGGTGCGGGTGGCGGTCACCACCACCGGGTCGAGCAGCAGAGGAGCGGCCTGCAGCGGCCCGGCGACCAGGAGCAGGGAGAATAAGGCCAGTAAGGTGTTACGCATCGTTTGGTTCCTCCTGTTGTCCCCCGGAAGCTTGGAACGGGCACAAAAAAACCCGCTACCTTGAACAGGTGCGGGAGATTCCGTATTTGTAACCGCGCGAGTTCGAGCTCCCATACCCGGGGAGATGAAAGTCAATGGTTTCCTGCAACGTCATCTGGCAGTTTGCAGGTCACCCTGTTTCACGGCAGGTCTTCTGGCTTACGAGGTTTCGACGGCAAACAGCCGGCGAAGAGTCAGGCGGCCTTCCCAGTGGTTGACCAGTGGCATATCGTCTGACGAGGCTCAATTACAGCGGCGGGTCCGTGGGGGAATTTCACCCCTCTTCCCATCTGTTCGCTTCAATACGAACAGGCCTTGCGGCACCATGAAACAATTCAATTGTGATCCTGCTTATAGAAAATCGCCGGAGTGATGTCAAGTCTATTAAAATAGGGGCTTTTTAAACTTAAGAAGCAGAGATACGGTTCTCAAGCGGGGCAAAACATGATACCAATGATAGCCCGCATCAAGCGACTTCAATTCTGTTTTATAGATAGTTGGCATCCGGAGTTTCCGGATGCCAACGCATAAGTTTTTAGATTGGGAACGAGAAATTTTTCGTTGTGGCAAGGAAATCAAGGGCTTATGCGGAGGCGTCGTTCTTTACGCCGCACAAATAAGCCCACAGATTAACACCGCCACGGCGGAAAAGGGCCGTTTCCGGATGATAACGAGATAACGTGCAAGGACACCAAAATGAGTTTTGCTGATATCGGCCTGCAGGTGCCGAAAATCCTGCTGCCCGGCAAGGGGATCGACATGCAGAGCTGGGCGGTGATCGCCTGTGATCAATATACCTCGGACCGGAGCTACTGGCTGCGCCTGGCGGAACAGGTCGCGGAGCGGCCCTCGACCCTCAAGCTGATCTTTCCCGAAGTCTATCTGGAAGATCAGGACGCTGAACAGCGGATTGCCGCAATCAACCGAACCATGGAGCAATACCTGGCCGACGGCAGCCTGGAAGAGCAGCCGCCCGGATTTGTCCTGGTCGATCGCAAAACCGCTGAAGTCCCCTCACGCAAGGGACTGATCGTGGCCCTGGACCTGGAATGCTACGATTATCGCAAAGGTGCCGACAGCCTGATCCGGGCCACGGAAGGCACCATTCTTGACCGTCTGCCGCCGCGGATCCGGGTGCGCGAGAACGCTCCAATCGAGTTGCCGCACATCATGGTCTTGATCGACGATCCGCAGCGCATGGTGATCGAGCCGTTGGCTGACGAGAATCTCGACACCCTTTACGATTTCGATCTGCTGGAGAACGGCGGCCACCTCAGGGGCTACCGGGTGGATCAGCCGGAGTTGATCCGGCAGGTGGCCGAGGCGCTGGAGCAACTGGCCGACCCGGCCGCGTACCGTGAAAAATACGCAACTGATGGCGAGGTCATGCTTTACGCCATGGGCGACGGTAATCATTCCTTCGCCACGGCGAAGGCGATCTGGGAAAAATTGAAAGAAGAAGCCGACGACCCCCGTCAGGTCATGGATCACCCGGCCCGTTACGCCCTGGTGGAACTGGTCAATGTCCATGATCCGGGGCTCGAATTTGAAGCGATCCACCGGGTCCTGTTTAATGTCAACTGTGTTCACATCAAGCAGCAGATGGAGGCGTTTTTCGCGGCCCGCAACACACCGTTCAGCTTCGAAGTGTGCACGGATCTTGCCGAAGCACAAGAGATCGCGGCAGAGAACAGTACTCTCACGCATTCATTTGCGGTGATTCTGGGCGGAAGGTTTGGTGTCTGCACGGTGGAAAAGCCGGAATTCACTCTGGCCGTCGCCACGCTGCAGGCGTTCCTCGACCATTACCTTGATAACCACCCGGGCACGCGTATCGACTATATTCACGGCGAAAAGAGCGTGACCGATCTGGGCAACAAAATCGGTTGTGTCGGCTTCTACCTGCCAGCGCTTGCCAAAAGCGACTTGTTCAAGACCATCGTGCACGATGGAGCTCTGCCGCGGAAAACCTTTTCCATGGGCGAAGCAGATGAAAAGCGTTTTTACCTGGAATGCCGGCGCATCAGATAACCGGCTCTGCAGGAGGACCGCAAGAGGACTGAAATCCCCCTCGGTCCCCCTTTGGCAAAGGGGGAGGCCTCTTCTCACCTGAAAAAATTGTACCCTCCCCTTTGCTAAAGGGGAGTTGGAGGGGATTTCCGCTGAACCTGCTTGACCGCTTGGAAACGGCCGCAAGACAAAGGATATGTTCGTGAGCGATCTGGATATTGTTTTCGATGTCGGCAAGGTGTTGATCGATTATGATTATGAGCGGTTGTTCCGGTTGCTGAACCAACACGGCGCTGGAATCGAAAATGAAGAAGATTTTGCCCGGCGGGTCGATCTGATCGGCTATGAGCAGGGCAAATTCAGCGACGCTGATTTTATTTCCCGGCTTAACGGCCTTTTGCTCCGGCCGCTTCCGGCCACAGCAGTGACCGCGGCCTGGAACGATCTGTTTACTCCGATTACCCCGATGCTTGACCTGGCCAGGGAGTTGAAAAACAGGTGCGGGGTATTCCTGCTCTCCAATACCAGTGGCCTGCATTGGCAGCACCTGCGCCGGGTTTACCGGCTCGATGAAATCTGCCACGATCTGTTCGCCTCTTACCAGGTCGGGCTGATGAAGCCGGCGGCCGAAATATACCGCACCGCGGAGACCCGGTTCGGTCTGAACCCGGCCAACACTCTGTTCGTGGACGACAAAGAGGTGAATGTCGCCGGAGCACTGGCCTGTGGCTGGCAGGGCTTTCGCCATGAGACGCCGCAACAATCCCGCCAGCGTATCGAAGATCTGCTTGCCGGACATGCTTGAAGAGCGCCTGCCGCCGGTTGCCGGCAGTTATCTGTTGTGGTTCTTTCTCGCCCGGCGCCAGACAATTGCGATAGGGCGGCTCGGCGTCCTCGAGTTTAAACGGGGCTGGTACGGTTACTGTGGGAGTGCCTACGGTCCCGGCGGACTGAAAGCGCGCCTCGGACATCATCTGCGGGTTGCCGACCGGCCGCACTGGCATATCGATTATTTCAAAGTAAAAGCGTCCCTGCGGTTGATCTGGCTGGAGAAACATGCGGCCAGGGAACACCTGTGGAGCAACTTGCTGGAACAGTTGCCCGGTTTTTCACTCCCCTGTCCCGGTTTCGGTGCCAGTGATTGCGCCTGTGTCAGCCATCTGCTCTACTGCCCGGCCCGAGCCGGACTCCGGGCCGCGGCAGCAGAACTCGCTGCCGTTGGCACGTTAACCCGGCTGCGGCTGCCATGAACCGCGGCAAACCCAGGTGAACAGGTGCAGCATTGCCTATGAATTCTTTTTATCTGTTAATTGATCGGTTCCTGCCCCGGCGGCTGCAGGTGAAGCTGAGTCTGCTGGTCACCACCTTGCTGATCGTTCTGGTGAGCTTGATCGGGGCAATATTTTCCGATTTTTCCGAAAACCTGCTGCGTGAGCAGATCGGCCAAAAAGCCCTTGAGGTCGCCCACTCCGTGGCTTTGAATCCCTTGGTCCGTTACGGCATCCTGGCGCGAAATTCCGCTGAACTGCAGCATTTCGCCGAAACCCTGCGCCAGGAAACAGCCGCCGAATATATCGTCATCGGCGACCGCAACGGGATCCGTTTTTCCCACCCCGATCCTGATAAAATCGGCAGACACTTTGTCGGTGGCGATCTGGGGCCGGCCCTGACCGAGGGGAAGTCCTACAGTTCGGCCGCGGTCGGCACCCTTGGTCCCTCCCTGCGTGGGATCGCCCCGGTCTTCGACGGGGAGCACAAGATTATCGGTTTTGTCGCGGTCGGCTATCTGTTCAGCCGTATCGATGCCCAGATCCACACCAAGCAGCATCAAATTCTCGGCTATGTGGCGATTGTCCTGGCCTTCGGGATTATCGGCGCAACACTCATCGCTGGCGGGCTCAAGGCCGCTATCATGGGGCTAGAGATCCATGAAATCGGCGCCCTGTTCCATGAACGTAATGCCATTATCGGGGCGATTCGGGAAGGGATCATCGCCCTGGATGGCAAGGGAGTGCTGACCTACGTCAATGCCGCCGCGCACAAGTATCTCGGTGAACAGTTCAAGGCGCCGATGCGCGGCAAGCTGCTCGCCGAGGTCTGCCCCGGCTCCGACCTGGTCAAGGTGCTGAGCACCGGGGAACGGGTGCTCGACCGGGAATTGGTGATGGCCGAGCGGATCATGCTGGTCAATGTCCTGCCCCTGGATTACCCGGCGGCCGGGGTGGTGGTCAGCTTCCGTCCCAAAGACGAATTGGACCGGCTGGCCAGGGAACTCTCCCACATGCAGGAGTATTCTGAACTGCTACGCGCGCAGACCCATGAATATTCCAACAAGATGCACACCATTGCCGGGCTGCTGCAGCTGGAGGCTTATCCGGAAGCCCTTGACCTGGTGATCAACGAAGCGAGCGGTTACCAGGAACTGGTGCGCAATCTGGCCGAGTCAGTGCCGGATCCGGTGGTTGCCGGAGTGATTCTGGGCAAGTACAATCGGGCCTGTGAATTGAAGGTCGAACTCGAATTCGATCCGCAGAATTCCCTGGCCGACCTGCCTGCCGAACTGGATCGGGAACGGCTGGTGACGGTCATCGGCAACCTGCTCGATAATGCCTTTGAAGCCGTGCGGGAGCAGCCTGGCAAGCGGCTGGTGCGGCTGTACCTGACTGATCTGGGACCGGATCTGGTCATCGAGGTTGAAGATTCCGGGCCCGGAGTCGATGAGGACTTGGCCGGGTCCATTTTTGACAAGGGTGTCACCACCAAGCAGGGGCGGGGGCGGGGGACCGGTCTGGCCCTGGTGAAGCGCGCGGTCAGTGACCTGGCCGGGCAGGTGACTTTTGCCGAAGGGGAACTCGGCGGGGCTTTGTTTACGGTCATTATCCCCAAACAACAGGGTGTGAAGCATGACTGAGAACGCGATTCGTGTATTGATTGTCGAGGATGACGAACGGATTTCCGAACTCCATCAGCGCTTTGTTCAGAAACTGCCCGCTTTTGAAGTGATCGGCATCGCCAATCGGATTGCCGATGCCCGGGACATGATTGAAATCCTGCAGCCCGACCTGATCCTGTTGGACCTGTTCTTCCCTGAAGGCAACGGCATGGACCTGTTGCGCCAGGTGCGTGCCGGGGAGCAGCCCTGTGATGTCATCCTGATCACTGCGGCCCGGGAAATCGGTTCCCTGCAAGAAGCTTTGCGCGGCGGGGTGTTTGACTATATTGTCAAACCCGTGCATCTGCCGCGATTTCAGGAGGCAATGGAGAACTTCCGCAAATACTTTCTCCAATTGCTGTCGGGCGGGACCCTGGAACAGAAAGATGTCGACCGCCTGTTACGGGCACAGCTGCCGCCGGAGACGGTGCGCGGCGACATTCCGAAGGGGATTGATCCGTTGACCCTGAGCAAGGTGCGCAAGGTTTTTGAGGTTCCGGGTGTCGCTGATCTGAATGCCGAAGAGGTCGGCAAGGAGGTCGGCATCAGCCGCTCCACCGCCCGCCGTTACCTGGAATACCTGGTCACCGAAGGGTCCCTTAAGGCCGATCTTATTTACGGTGTAGTGGGGCGCCCTGAACGCCGTTATTTGCGCAATGGCTGAACTAGGCGCAGTTCTGAAACAGCCTTGGACGCAATGAAAAAAAGCGCCCGTGTCGTTACCAAGACACGGGCGCTTTTCTTTTTTAAACTGAATCGGAAGCAGGTTCCGAGGCAAGTTGTTCAGGATTGGACCTGCTGGGGCAGGACCAGGTTAAGGATGACCCCGACCACGCCGGCGAGACCGATGCCGCCCAGTTTGACCACGGCCAGATCAAAACTCATTCCGCCGATGCCGAAGACCAGAATAATGGCGACGACGGCCAAGTTGCGCGGCTGCATCAGATCGGTGCCGGCCTGGACCAGGGTGTTGATGCCGATAACCGCGATGGCGCCGAACAGGAGCACCATGATGCCGCCCATGACCGGGACCGGGATGGTATTGAGAAAACCGCCGAGTTTGCCGATAAAGGCCAGCAAAATTGCGGAAATAGCAGCCCAGGTCATGATCGCCGGGTTAAAGGAACGGGTCAGCGCGACCGCCCCGGAGACTTCCGAGTAGGTGGTGTTGGGCGGTCCGCCGAGGAGGCCGGCCAGACTGGTGGCCAGACCGTCGCCAAGCAGGGTGTTTTGAATACCTGGATCATCGACATAGTCCTTGCCGGTAATTCCGCCGATGGCGATGACGTCGCCGAAGTGTTCGATAGCCGGGGCAATGGCGACCGGGACAATGAACAGGATGGCTTCAAGATTCCAGGTTGGGAAGGTGAAGTCCGGCATGGCGAACCAGGGCGCCTGGGCGACTTTCTGCATGGAGATCAGCGCCGGGGCCGTCCAGTTCTGCAGGGTGCCGGGATCGAAGGCCACCTGGGTTGAGGCGGTAAATCCGCTGAAATCAAGAATCAGAGAGGTCCCGTATCCGGCCGCAATGCCACACAGAATCGGAATCAGTTTGAACATGCCGCGCCCCAGCAAGGAGACCAGGATGGTCACCAGCAGGGCAGCTCCGGCAATGATGTAAGCGGTTGTCTGGGGAACCAGCCAGGCGGAACCGTCGCCGGTTCGGCCGGAAGCCATATGGATGGCAACCGGGGCCAGCACCAGGCCGATGACCATGATGACCGGGCCGGTGACGATGGGCGGCAGCAGGCGATGCAGAATCCCCGAGCCGAAAATACGGACGATCAGACTCAGGATCGCGTAGAGCAGCCCGGCGGCGACCAGACCGCACATGGTTCCGGCGACCCCCCATTGGCCGACTCCATAGATGATCGGGGCGATGAAGGCGAAGCTGGAGGCCAGAAAAACCGGCACTTTGCCGCGGGTGATGACTTGGAACAGCAGGGTGCCCGCGCCGGCGGTGAACAATGCAACATTGGCGTTGAGTCCGGTCAACAAGGGGACCAGCACCAGGGCACCAAAAGCGACAAACAGCATCTGGGCGCCGAGCAGGCAGTCTTTCAACCGAAAAATATAATCGGTCGGGGCTGGGGATTGATTCATTGGCGAGTCCTTTTCGCTAGGGTCGATGGGTTGCCTATTTGGTCCCGAAAATTTTGTCTCCGGCATCGCCGAGACCCGGGAGGATATAGCCGTTTTCGTTCAGACGTTCGTCAATGGATGCAACGTAAATATCGACATCGGGATGGGCCTTCTCGATCTTTGCAAGCCCCTCCGGAACCGCGACCAGGAACAGTCCGCGGATACTGGTGCAGCCGGCTTTTTTGAGCATCTCGATGCAGGCCAGCAGTGATCCGCCGGTGGCCAGCATCGGGTCGAGGATGAGGGCGGTCCGGTCATCCATGCTGCTGGTCAATTTCTGGAAATAAGCGACCGGTTCGAGGGTCTCTTCGTTACGGTACAGCCCGACCACACTGACCCTGGCACTGGGGATCAGGTCGAGAACCCCGTCCATCATCCCTAAACCGGCGCGCAGGATTGGCACCACGGTGATCTTTTTGCCTTTAATCCGTTCCACTTCGACCGGGCCATTCCAGCCGATAATGGTTTCCGGTTCGGTTTCCAGGTCTTTGGTCGCCTCATAGGTCAGCAGGCGTGCCACCTCTGAAGCCAGTTCGCGGAAGTCTTTGGTGCTGATGTCCTGTTGACGCATCAGCCCCAGTTTATGTTTAACCAGGGGGTGGTTCACTTCATAAACAGCCATGGGGTCTCCTTTTAAATAGAAAGCAACAAACAATTCAACAGCGCAGAATAAAAGTATCGCCAGCGCGGGTCAAGAAGTTCGTGTTCCGGTTGCCAGATTCTGAAAACGCTCTTTCCTAAAGAGACTGAATTACGCTATAGTACGCGGCTGGCTTGGTGGGGGAAACGGTCTTTGGGTTTTCCGACCGGCGCAAAAAATATGACTAAGCAATGAAGGAAAAAAACGTGAGTAAAGAGCTGCAGAAACAGATCGCCAAGCGGCGAACTTTCGGTATCATCAGTCACCCAGATGCCGGTAAAACCACCTTGACCGAAAAACTGCTGCTGTTCGGCGGGGCGATTCAGATGGCAGGAACCGTCAAAGCACGCAAGTCCAACCGACACGCGACCAGCGACTGGATGAGCATCGAGAAAGAGCGGGGGATCTCGGTATCGTCTTCAGTGATGAAGTTCGATTACCGTAATTTTGAAGTCAATCTTCTCGACACCCCGGGCCACCAGGATTTTTCCGAAGATACTTACCGGGTGCTGACCGCCGTGGACAGCGCCCTGATGGTGATTGACAGCGCCAAAGGGGTTGAGCCGCAGACCGAGAAATTGATGGAAGTCTGCCGGATGCGCAACACCCCGGTGCTCACTTTCATCAACAAGCTCGACCGGGAAGGTCTTTCCCCCCTGGATATCCTGGCCGATATCGAGGAGAAACTGCAGATTGAATGCGCCCCGTTGTCCTGGCCCATCGGCATGGGGAAACGCTTCAGGGGAGTTTACAACCTCTATCGCAAGGAACTGAATCTGTTCCGGCCGGGGGCTGACGCTCGGGCCACCGAAACCGTCAAAATAGCCGATTTGAATGACCCTAAACTGGATGAAATACTCGGCAGCCAGGCCGCTGAACTGCGCGAGGATATCGACCTGCTGGAAGGTGCCGCCAATCCCTTCAATCTGGATGATTACCTGTGTGCCAGCCAAACCCCGGTGTTCTTCGGCAGCGCCATCAATAATTTCGGGGTTCAGGAGATGCTCGACGCTTTTGTCGAACTGGCTCCTGCACCGGGCGCCCGGCAAACCCAGGAGCGACTGGTCAGCCCTGAAGAAGAGCAATTTTCCGGATTCGTCTTTAAAATTCAGGCCAATATGGACCCGGCCCACCGTGACCGGATCGCTTTTCTGCGGATCTGTTCCGGCAAGTTCACCCGCGGGATGAAAGTCAGACATCATCGAATCGGCAAGGATGTGACCCTGGCCAACGCCACCATCTTCATGGCCCAGGATCGGGCTCATGTCGAAGAAGCCTTCCCGGGAGATATCATCGGCCTGCACAATCACGGCACCATCAAGATCGGTGATACCTTCAGCGACAAGGAGCCGCTCAAGTTCACCGGGATTCCCAACTTTGCTCCAGAGCATTTCCGCCGGGTCCGGTTGAAGGATCCGTTGAAGTCGAAACAGCTGCAGAAAGGGCTGGTGCAATTGGCCGAAGAAGGGGCGGTGCAGGTTTTCAAGCCGGTGACCGGAGCGGAATTCATTCTTGGTGCCGTGGGGGTGCTGCAGTTCGACGTCACCATGGAACGGCTCAAGGCGGAATACAATGTTGCGGCTGTTTACGAAGGAGTCGATTATACCACCGCGCGCTGGGTGGAGTGTGACGACCGCAAGCTGTTCGAAGAATTTCAAAAGAAAAATCAGGGTCAACTGGCCCATGATGCCGAAGGGCATCTGGCCTATCTGGCCGCCAGTGAGTGGCGTCTCGGGCACACCATGGAGCAGTGGGAGGGAGTTCGCTTCCTCAAATCACGCGAGCACAGTTGAGCTGAAAGCGTTGAGAGAAATGGGGACCCGACACACAATACAATAGCGTTATGCTTGCCTGCCTTTGCCAAACTTTCGGGATATTGTATCTGCTATTCGGCACAGCCTGTTGTGTAGTCGGGGCGCCCGCTTATTAATTGTGCGCTCCGCAAGCGATAAGGTCTTCAAAGCCTTTACGGTGTTGTGTTATATTTAGCAAATATTAATAAACTTCCCGTATGGGTTAAGCCTTGCAAGGTATTATTGAATGGCGATTTTAAGACGTGTCGGTTTCTTTCTCCTTTTGAACTGTTTGCTGTGGACGGGAGCCGCCAGCTGTCAATCACCCCCGGACAAGTTTAAGGTTCTGGTTGTTTTAAGCTATGGTGCTGAATTTCCATGGACCCACAAGATCCTCTCCGAACTTGAGCAAACCCTGGGCTCCTCTTGCGATCTCCATTATTTTTATCTCCACACAATTACCGCTCCGGAACTGTTGCAAACCGAGGCTGCTGAAGCCTTTGCGCTGTATCGCCGACTGCAACCGGACGGTGTGATTGCCGTTGATGATTCAGCTCAAGCTAATTTTGTGGTTCCTTATCTGAAAAATCGTGTTGCGACTCCGGTTATGTTCTGCGGCGTCAATGAGGCGCCGGATTTCTACGGTTATCCCGCGACCAATGTCTCTGGTGTCCATAGCCAGCTTTTCCTTGAGGAAAGCCTTGCCTTAAGTCGTCAATTGGCTGGATCGCTGAATTCTTTTGCAGTAATGACCGCCGATAACCCACTGGCCGACCTGTTTTATGCGCAGATTGTCCGCGAACATCCGGAAGTGGCCAAACATATGGTCGCCTTTGAGACGCCACTGACATTGTCCGAGGCGGTCTCGACCGCTAAGGATCTACATAACCGGGCGGATGTTCTGTTCCTGATTTCATTGAGTGGGCTGAACGATGAAAATGGTCATCAGGTCAAGGGCAGCGATGCCATCGCTGCTGCGGTGGATGCTTTTGACAAACCGACTTTTTCTGTCTTTTCATTTATCATCGAGGCGGGAGCCCTCAGCGGTGTGGTCAGCAATATTGAAGAAGAAGTCAGACAGGCCGGTGACATGCTATTGAAGGCCATGCGTGGAGTACCCCTGGACCAGCTTCCCGTCACTCAGAACTATCGTGGTTCCAGAATGATCAATGTTTCAACCCTGAAGAAACTTGGAATTCAGCCCGACCCTCTGGTGTTGCGCGGGGCCCAACTGGTGCGAACTCAATGAATGAATTTTCTACTGTACTTTACTGTGATTGGGGTCTTCGTTGAGTGAGACTCTTTCAATAAAATCGAGATTAAAGCGATTTTTCCTGACCTTGGTGGTATCGTTCGTACTGATTGCGCTGGGGCTTTTTTACACTCTCTCAGGGGTTCGCTCAAATATTGACCGGATCGTCGAAGAGCGTCTGCAGCAGGTGGTGAAGAATTCGCATGACAGCCGCGATTTCGGCTTGCTGAATTCCCGGTTGAAGGTTTTTTCGAAAACTTTTTATGGAGATGATGCCTTCCTGGAGATGGAAGGCCGGGCACTGCAAAATAGCTTTAGAACCTTGCAGAGCCGGATCGACGATGTTCAAACCGCCAGCTTGCTATTGCAGTTGGAAAGATCGTTTGATGACTATCTGAGTCATTGCCGCTGGGCCAATACGCTGCTGAATTGGCGTGCTGACCAGGATGACGATATCAACGATCTGCTCGTTCTGATCCAGGAGGTGATCGCCGAGAAAACCATTGATGTGGCTTTACAGGGCGGCGATGTTGACTATCTCGAACAACTGATCCTGCTGATTTCCGGATATCGCGAGACTTTACTGGGGATCGCCAAACATAACGCGGAAGAAAACAAGACCAAATTGCTAGCAGGCAAGGTCGATGATCCGCCGCTGTTAGCTCGGGAACTGGAACAATTAAGCCTGCGGATGCAGACCTTGACCGCCTCCGAACCCCCTATCGACAAGCTGGGTCATCATCTGCTCAGCAGGGTGCAATATTACCAATACCTGATGCGTCTTTATCAGCTGGAAATGATTCAACTCGGTGAGCAGGGGCGACTTCTCGATAACCTGGCCGGGCAGATTCTTAGTGCAATGGATGAATCGGATAAGCAGGCCGCCGCAGCAGCCATCAGCGCGCGGCGGGACATTCGCTCCAACATTTATTCGCTGCTGACCTTGGCCCTGAGTCTGCTGACCCTGTTGGCGGTCTCCTTCTGGCTCAGCCACCGGCGTCTGTTTACGCGGCATATCCAAGCGCCTATGGAATTGGTCAGTGACCGGCTCAAGGCGTTTCAGCAGGGGGATCACAGCAGCCCCATGCGGCTGGGACGGTCGGATGAGTGGAGTGAGATAGAAAGCATCTTCAACCGGATGCTGTCGGACCTCCGCAACAGTGTGTCGGCTTTGCGCGATTCGGAACAGCGCTATCGCGAGATTTTTACCAACTCTCTCGAAGCGATCTTTCGCATTTCATTGTCAGGACAGATGCTTGAAGTCAACCCTGCCGCGGTGAAGGTTTTCGGCTATACGTCGCGCGAAGAAGCATTGCTCAGCATTTCCGATATGGCAACTCAGCACTATGCCGACCCGGCTGATCGCAAAGCCATGATTCGACAATTGTACCGGGATCAGCAGCACCATAATTTTGAGTGTCGGCTGCTCCGCAAAAATAAAGAGCCCTTCTGGGCCTCGGTCAGCACTCACCTGGTGCGCAATGAAAAAGGGGAAATTCTCTACATTGAGGGATCGTTGCAAGATATCTCTCTGCGCAAGGCGGCGCAGGAATCCTTAAGTAAGCTGCAGGCATATCTGCAGAATATTATCGATTCCATGCCTTCGTTGTTGATCGGCATTGATGATGATCTGAAGGTGACCCTGTGGAATCGCAGGGTCGAACAGGAAAGCGCTCTCGCAGCGCGAACCGCGATTGGAATGCCGTTGGCCGAGGCCTTTCAGCTGCTGGACCCGGGTTGCTATCTCGCCAAATTGCGGGACACCCTGACGACCAAACAACCGGCCCGGCTGCTGAAATTGGCAGGTCGCCGGACGTCTGAAAAGGGCCCGCCACGTTATTTTGACATGCTGATTTATCCGGTGTCGCACAAGGAAGGGAACGGCGGCATGATCCATCTGGATGACATCAGCGAACGGGTCCGCCTGGAAGAAATGATGGTCCGTTCCGAAAAAATGCAGTCGGTCGGCAGTCTGGCCTCGGGGCTGGCTCACGAAATCAACAATCCACTGGCGGCAATTCTGCAGAATGTGCAGGTGCTGACCCATCGACTGTCGCCTGAACTGGATAAGAATCGCAAGGTCGCCGAAGAGTTGGGCTCCTCTATCGAGCTGATTGCCGAGTACTGTGACTTGCGCGGCTGCAACAAAATGCTGCAGGCCATTGCCAGCGCCGGGCAGCGCGCTGCAAAGATCGTCGAAAATATGCAGAGTTTCAGCCGGCGCGGCGATTCAAGCTTTGTCTCCTGCAGCTTGGCGGATCTGCTCGAGCGGACCCTGGAACTGGCCAGCAGCGACTATGACATGCGTTACCATTTCGCCTTTCACAAGATCCGCATCGTCAGGGAATACCAGGCCGTTCCCAATGTCTATTGTGAGCCGAGCCAGATCCAACAGGTCATTTTGAGTTTGCTGAAGAATGCCGCCCAGGCGGTCAGTGGTCATAGCGATTCCCCCTGCATCAGCCTGCGGCTATTTGCTACAGGAAAAGAGCAGGTCTGTCTTCAGGTTGAGGACAACGGCCCGGGGATGGACAGTGAGACCGTCGGTAAGGTTTTCGATCCCTTTTACTCCACCCGCGAGGTCGGGTCGGGAACCGGGCTGGGGCTTTCGATAGCCTATTTTATCATCAGCCAGAACCATCAGGGGCAATTGACCGTTGCCTCCGAGCCTGGCAAGGGGACCTGTTTTGATCTGGTTCTGAAAGCTGTAACCTGTTAATATAGCGACAGGTTAAAAGATTTGGCCAGGTCAGATTCCGTTGATTGCTTGTGATTTTTCTTTGTTCACGATGACCGAGCCGAGTTGCTGGTTTGCCGGTACGGTCGGCAGGGAGGTTTCCATGAGCGTCATTGAATGGAAAGAGATTTATGCAACGGGCATCCTCGTGCTGGATAATGAACATCGGAGACTGATCCGGGAAATCAATCGCCTCTACCTGGCTCTGCGTGATAAGCAGGGGGATGAGATCCTCGACGATGTTCTGCTTATGCTGGAAACCTATACCCGGGAGCATTTTCAGCACGAGGAAGCGCTCATGGCAGAATATCACTATCCTGGACTTGCCGAGCATCAACAGCTCCATGCCAAATTGATCAGTGCCGTGCAAGAGCTGAAACAACGGGCGACCCAGGAGAAGGAAGGTATGGCGCAGGAGCTGTTCCATTTTCTGCGGACCTGGCTGCTCGAGCATATCCTTGGCGTCGATAAACGCTACGGACCTTATCTGGAATCGCGCGGCGGGCGGTTTATCGAGTAGGGTTCCGGGGCGGCCCAGGAGCGGCGGAATGCTGCCGGAGCCAGGATGATCGATGGAGCGACAACCGGGCCGTCCTGGCGGGTCGCCGGGGGAGAGCTGGACAGGTGGCGGTTGTTGCGATGACAACCGCTTTTTTGTTAATTCTTGCAGAATCGCGGGATTTTTGGCGATAATCACCCCTTCCTGTCTTACCTTTGACCAAAAGAGGATGCCGATGAAAAAACAAACCAGGACTGCAATCAATAAATTATTGGCGACCGACCGGGCGTTGGATGACGTCTGCGTCAAAGGCTGGGTTCGCTCGACCCGCCGCGGCAAAGGGGTCGCTTTTATCACCTTGAATGACGGCAGTTGTTTTGCTTCGCTGCAATTGGTCCTGTCGCCCGAGACCACTGATTTTGAAACGGTTTCGCGGGTCGGGACCGGCGCCTGCCTGACCGCCCGCGGAGCCCTGGTCGCCTCGCCGGCTGCCGGACAGAGCTGGGAACTCCATGCCCACGAGGTCGAGGTGATCGGTGTTGCCGATGACAGTTATCCGCTGCAGAAAAAACGCCACACTTTTGAATATCTGCGTTCCATCGCCCACCTGCGCCCTCGTTCCAACACCTTTGGCGCGGTGTTTCGCGTGCGCAGCCGGCTGGCTTTTGCCGTTCACCAGTTTTTTCAGCAACGCGGCTTTATCTATGTGCAAACCCCGATCATTACCGCCAACGACTGCGAGGGGGCCGGGGAGATGTTCCGGGTCACCACCCTTGATCCGCAAAACCCGCCGCAGACGGCTGGCAAAGTCGACTGGAACAAAGACTTCTTCGGGGAACGGACCGGTTTGACAGTCAGCGGACAACTGCAGGGGGAGCTGTTCGCCACGGCTTTTTCCGATATCTATACCTTTGGTCCGACCTTCCGTGCCGAAAACTCCAATACCAGCCGGCATGCAGCCGAGTTCTGGATGATTGAGCCGGAGATTGCCTTTGCTGATCTGGAGGACAACTGCCGCCTGGGGGAAGATTTCCTCCGCTACCTGGTGACCTTTGCCTTGGAAAACTGTGCTGAAGACCTGGATTTCTTTGATCAGCGCGTTGAAAAAGGGCTGCTTGACAAGCTTGAATCCCTGGCCAAGGCTGAATTTAAAACCCTGCCCTACACCGAAGCCGTGGAACTGCTGCTAAAGTCCGGGCAGGACTTTGAATTCCCGGTCGCCTGGGGGAACGACCTGCAGTCGGAGCACGAACGGTTCCTGACCGAAAAGATTTTCTCCGGTCCCGTGTTTGTGACCGATTATCCCAAACAGATCAAGGCGTTTTACATGCGCCTGAATGATGATGACCGGACCGTCGCCGCCATGGACCTGCTGGTGCCGCGAGTCGGTGAAATTATCGGCGGCAGCCAGCGGGAAGAGCGTTACGAAGTGCTGGAAAGACGGATGATCGAGTCGGGAATCGACCCCCGGGATCTGGACTGGTATCTGGATATCCGGCGCTGGGGGACCTGCCCTCATGCCGGCTTCGGCCTCGGCTTTGAGCGGTTGTTGATGTATCTGACCGGGATGGAAAATATTCGTGACGTCATTCCTTTCCCGCGGACACCCGGGCATGCAAGGTTTTAGGGCAAGGTTTCCGGCCGCCTGCCTGCTGTTGATTCTGTTGCTGGGATGCTGGTGCGCGGCGGCCCTGGCAGAAGAAGAACCGGGGAACGCGGACCGACCGGTCCGGCTTGGTGGCGACTACAATTATCCCCCTTATGAATATCTGGATGCGGATGGTTTGCCGACCGGCTATAACGTTGAATTAAGCCAGGCCATCGCCCGGGTCATGGGGATGGAGATCAATATCCAGCTCGGCTCCTGGTCGGAGATGCGCAAGGCGCTGGAGAACGGAGAGGTTGATCTGCTGATGGGGATGGCGCATACCGCCGGCCGTCAGGACGAAGTCGATTTTTCCATCCCTCATGCCCGGGTTCACCAGTCGATCTGGGTCAGAAAAGGCAATGTCACCATCCGCAATGTCAAGGACCTGACCGGCAAGGAAGTGATCGTCATGAAAGGGAGCGTGATGCACGACTTCATGATCGATAATGAGATTCCGGCCAACCTGTTCATGGTCCAGACTCTGGCCGATGCCCTGAAACTGCTGGCAACCGGGCATCATGATTGTGCCCTGGTGGCAAAATTGCCCGGAGAATATATCATCAGCGAGCTGAAGCTGGATAACATCTTTCCCATTGCCCGCCCCTTGGTGGCCCAGGATTACGGCTTTGCCGTTAAAAAAGGTAATCAGGAAAAGCTGGCCCGCTTCAATGAGGGGCTGGCGTTACTGAAAAAGTCGGGGGAGTATCGGCGCATCCGGGAAAAATGGCTCGGCGTGCTCCAGCCGGAGCAGATCCCCTGGAGCAGTATCATTCGTTACGGTGCGGTCATCTTCGGCCCGTTGTTGCTGGTGTTGACGGTGTTTGTGCTCTGGTCCCGCACGCTCCAGAAGCAGGTGGCTTTGCGCACCGAGGAGCTGGAACGCGAGGTTGCCGAACGCAAGCGCGCCGCCGAGGAACTGCAGGTGCGGCAGAAACAGCTGCTCCATGCCGATAAGATGACTTCGCTGGGGATTCTGGTCGCCGGGGTCGCCCATGAGATCAACAATCCGAACGGGTTGATTCAGTTGAGCCTGCCCCAGTTGAACAAAGCCTATCGGGATATGGAACCGATTCTGGATTCCTATCAGGAGCAGCACGGCGAGTTCAAGCTCGGCTGGTTTCCCTACTCGCGGATGAAGGAAGAGATCCCCAATATGCTCCATGAAATGCTCGACAGTTCCAACCGGATCAAGCGGATTGTCGAGGATCTCAAGGATTTTGCCCGGCGCAATGATTCCGGCCTGGATGATAAAGTCGATCTGAACGATGTCACCCGTTCCGCCCTGCGCCTGATGGACAACGCTCTGCGCAAGGCTACCAATCATTTCAAGGTGGATTACGGCGTCTCCTTACCCCATTTCCGGGGTAACGGTCATCGTATCGAACAGGTGATTGTCAACCTGGTGCTCAACGCCTGTCAGGCGTTAACCTCCAAGGAACAGGCGATCGTGCTGCGAACCTATGCTCTCAAACAGGCTGGTATGGTTGCTCTGGAAGTTCGTGACGAGGGGTGCGGGATCGATGCGGACACCCTGGAACGGATGACCGATCCGTTCTTTACCACCAAGCGGGAAAGCGGCGGAACCGGCCTGGGTCTGTCGGTCTCGGATGGGATAATCAAGGATCACCAGGGGCGGATGGAATTTGTTTCCCAACCCGGAGAGGGGTTACGGGTGAGGGTTCTGCTGCCGATTTACAGGGAAGAGGAGAATGATGGATAAAAAACTCTACCCGGCCTTCGGTGTTCTGCTGGTCGATGACGAACTGCCCTGGCTGCGCAGCCTGAGCATGACCCTTGAGGGCCCCGGCGGCATCACCAACCTGCAACAGTGCCATGACAGCCGGCAGGTCATGAGTATGCTGGAAGACCATGATATCGGCCTGGTGTTGCTTGATCTGACCATGCCGTATCGCTCCGGGGAAGAACTGCTGGAACAGATCGTGACTGAACATCCGCAGGTTCGGGTGATCATTCTCAGCGGCATGAATCAGCTCGAGACCGCGGTGAACTGCATGCGCCTGGGAGCCTTCGATTATTTTGTCAAAACCGTTGATGAAGAACGCCTGGTGGACGGGGTCAGGCGGGCGATTCGCATGGTTGAACTGGAACAGGAAAACCAGGCCATGCGGCGGCGCTTTTTTGCCAATCAGCTCGACTCGCCGGAAGCTTTTTCCCCGATTGTGACCGATAATCCGGCCATGCGCGCCTGCTTTCAATACCTGGAAGCGGTGGCACCCAGTTCCCAGCCGATTCTGATTACCGGTGAGAGCGGTGTCGGCAAAGAACTGATTGCCCGGGCCGTGCATGATCTGGGCTGCAATGGCGGTACGCTGGTGTCGGTCAATGTGGCCGGCCTGGATGACAACGTTTTTGCCGATACCCTGTTCGGCCATGTACGCGGAGCCTTTACCGGCGCGGAAGGGGCGCGCAAGGGGATGATCGAACAGGCCGCGGAAGGGACCCTGTTTCTCGATGAAATCGGCGATCTCAGCTTTGCCTCCCAGGTCAAGCTGTTGCGGCTGCTGCAGGACGGTGAATATTATCCCCTCGGCAGCGACTTGCCCAAGCAGATGACGGCCCGGGTGATTGTCGCCACCCATGCCGATCTCGAAGCCAAAATGGCTGCCGGTGAGTTTCGGCGGGATCTCTATTACCGGCTGATTTCCCATCATGTACATCTACCGCCGCTGCGTGAGCGCAAGGATGATCTGCCGTTGCTGCTCGACCATTTTCTGGGCCGGGCGGCCGCGAAGCTCGGTAAAAAGAAACCGACCCCGCCCAAAGAGTTGGCTGTATTGCTGTCGACCTACAACTTTCCGGGCAATGTCCGCGAGTTGGAGGCTATGGTTTACGACGCCGTCAGCATTCACAATGCCAAAACCCTCTCCATGAAGAGTTTTCTGGACCGTATCGGCCAGCATCATGAGCTACCGGCCCTGACCAAAGACTCAGACCCGAGGAATCCGTTTGTTACTCTGGATGAACTGCCCTCCCTGCAACAGGCCGGGCAATTGCTGGTTGACGAAGCCATGCAGCGTTCCGCCGGTAACCAGACCATTGCCGCCCGACTACTCGGCATTTCCCAGCCCGCTCTCAGTAAGCGCCTGCGCCAGGATCGCCATTAGCAGGACGTTGAAAAAGACAGCAGGGGCGAAGTCAGCTTATTCGCCAGCCCGTCAAACACCTATAACCAGGGTTATAATTATTTCTTTGGTTATGGGTGCGTAACCTTTTGTTTTCTATTGGAAAAATTGACTTTCATGGCGCCGGACTGAATTTGGTTATACGGTTTGCCGTGGTGCCTTCCCCGACTGTTTTTAACTTTTCCTCTCTATTTCAGATAGTTGCCAATTTAATGAGTTCTGGTATCGAACTTGCTTTAGGTAATAACTACGTTAAAATTGATGAGTTTATGATCGGGTCTGCCTTGCCAAAGGGGAGACAAAACACAATGACTTCAGAGGAGGAGTATTGATGAAAAAGTTTTTCATGCTTTTGTTGGCGTTTGCTGTTGCGGCCAGTTTCGTTCCCGTGAGTCAGGCTGAAGCAGAGAACCAGTTCGTAACGATTGGTACCGGTGGTGTGACGGGCGTTTACTACCCGACCGGTGGTGCCATCTGTCGGCTGGTCAACAAGACCAGAAAAGAACATGGTATTCGCTGCTCTGTTGAAAGTACCGGCGGCTCGGTTTATAACCTGAACGCCATCGCCAACGGTGAGCTGGATATGGGCGTGGCCCAATCCGACTGGCAGTATCATGCCTATCATGGCACCAGTAAATTTGCCGATGCCGGCGCCAATAAAGACCTCCGCGCCGTTTTTTCGATTCACCCCGAGCCCTTTACCGTGGTCGCTCGTGCCGATTCCGGCATCAAGAATTTCCAGGATCTCAAAGGCAAGCGCGTCAACATCGGTAACCCCGGTTCCGGCCAGCGCGGCACCATGGAAGTGGTCATGAAAGCCCTGGGCTGGACCAATGATGACTTCAAGCTGGCTTCCGAGCTGAAATCCGCCGAGCAGTCCGCTGCGCTGTGCGACAATAAAATCGACGCCATGATCTTCACTGTTGGCCACCCGAGCGGTTCCATCAAGGAAGCCACCACCTCTTGTGACTCGGTTCTGGTCAATGTGACCGGTCCGGCGATCGACAAGCTGGTCAAAGAAAATGCCTACTACCGCTATGCCACCATCCCCGGCGGGATGTACCGTGGAACTGATGAAGACACCAAAACCTTCGGTGTCGGCGCCACCTTCGTGACCTCTGCCAAGGTCCCGGAAGATGTCATCTACAATGTCGTCAAAGCGGTCTTTGAAAACTTTGATGATTTCAAAAAACTGCATCCGGCTTTTGAGAATCTGAAAAAAGAAGAGATGATCAAGGACGGCCTGTCCGCTCCGCTGCATGCCGGTGCCGTCAAGTACTATAAAGAAGCCGGATTGATGTAACATCATGTTTGTCTGATTAAAAAATGCACCGCGGGCGCGGTGCATTTTTTTTCTGCTGGAATGTCGTGAGAATATACGCACCTGAATATGTTGGCTGACGAGGTGAACTGACCAATCGGACTGGAACCCCTGCATTCATATTCGTGAAGGATTCATTGTTATGGCCAAAGAGAAAGAAACCAAAATCACTGTAGAAAACCCCGAGGCGATTGTGGAAGCGGAGTCTGGTGCACGTAATCCAAGCGGAGCCATTCCCAAGAAAGTGCTCTTTTACGTGCCTCTGGCCTGGACACTGTTCCAGCTCTGGTATGCTTCACCCTTACCGTTTTTGCTCAATGTGTTTGTCCTCAATGATACCGAGGCGCGGGCGATTCACCTGGCTTTTGCGATTTTTCTTTCTTTCACCGCTTTTCCTACCTTCAAGCGGTCTCCGACCAAATATATTCCGGTGCAGGATTGGGTGCTCGGGTTGATCGGCGCTTTTTGTTCGGCCTACCTGTTCATCTTTTATTCTGCGCTGGCGGATCGCCCCGGTAACCCGACCACCTTGGACCTGGTGGTGGCGGTCTGCGGTCTGATCCTGTTGCTGGAGTCGACCCGCCGAGCCTTGGGGCCGCCACTTATGGTGGTCGCCACGATCTTTATCCTCTATACCTTCGGCGGCCAGTACATGCCCGATGTCATTTCCCACAAAGGGGCCAGCCTGGCTAAGGGAATGTCCCATTACTGGCTCGGCACCGAAGGGGTTTTCGGGGTTGCGCTGGGGGTGTCCTCCGGCATGGTGTTCATGTTCGTCCTGTTTGGTGCGCTCCTTGAAGCCGCCGGCGCCGGCAATTATTTTATCCGCACCGCCTTTGCAGCGCTCGGTCACCTGAGAGGCGGCCCGGCCAAGGCTGCCGTCGTTTCTTCCGGTTTGACCGGATTGGTGTCCGGTTCGTCCATTGCCAACGTGGTGACCACCGGCACCTTTACCATCCCATTGATGAAGAAGGTCGGGTTTAAGGCCGAAAAGGCCGGTGCCATCGAGGTTGCCTGTTCCACCAACGGGCAGCTGATGCCGCCGGTTATGGGAGCCGCCGCCTTCCTGATGGTCGAGTATGTTGGGATCAGTTATATCGACGTCATCAAGCATGCCTTCCTGCCGGCTATTATCTCCTACATTGCTCTGGTTTACATCGTTCACCTCGAAGCCTGTAAAATGGGTCTGGAGGGAATGGAGAAGGTCATTACCAAGACTATCTCCCAGCGGATTCTTTCTTTTGTCCTGACCATCCTGACCCTGATCATCATCGGCGGCGTGACTTACTTCGGACTGGGCTGGATCAAAGGGGTGGCCGGTTCGGCGACTATCTATATTGTCTCGGTGTTGCTGGTGGTGGCTTACCTCTTCCTGCTCTGGGTGGCCTGCCGGGTTCCGGAACTGGAGCTGACCACCGAAATCAACGAATTGCCGCCGCTGGGACCCACGGCGCAGGCCGGTTATTATTTCCTGTTGCCGGTGGTGGTGCTGATGTGGTGTCTGACCGTTGAACGGCTGTCGCCGGCGCTGTCCGCTTACTGGGCGACGGTGCTGATGATTTTTATACTTCTCACTCAGCGCCCTTTAAAAGGGGTGTTGCGCAAAATGAGCGGCGAAGAATTCTCCTTCAAGACGGGTTGTGTCGATTTGATCCAAGGGATGGTTGCCGGCGCGCGCAATATGATCGGTATCGGGGTCGCTACGGCCGCCGCCGGCATCGTGGTTGGAACCGTCACCTTGACCGGCATCGGCCTGGTCATGACCGAGTTTGTCGAATTCATTTCCGGCGGTAACCTGATGCTGATCCTGCTCTTTACTGCGGTGATCAGCCTGCTGCTCGGGATGGGGTTGCCGACCACCGCCAACTACATCGTGGTCTCAACCCTGATGGCTCCGGTCATTGTCGATCTCGGTGCTCAGAACGGGTTGATCGTACCGCTGATTGCCGTGCACCTGTTCGTGTTCTACTTCGGGATTCTGGCCGACGATACCCCGCCGGTCGGCCTGGCGGCGTTTGCGGCAGCCGGAATCTCCGGCGGCGATCCGATCAAGACCGGCATCCAGGGGTTTATGTACGACATCCGGACGGCGATTTTGCCCTTCATGTTTATCTTCAACACCCAGTTGCTGATGATCGGCATCGATCACTGGTACCACCTGCTGGTGACCATTGTCGCGGCAATTTTCGCCATGCTCGCCTTTGCCGCAGGAACCCAGGGGTATTTCCTGGTCAAGTGTCGGCTCTGGGAGACCGCTGCTTTGCTGCTGATCGCCCTGTTGCTGTTCCGGCCCGGCATTGTCTGGGATGAAATTTATCCGCCTTTGGTTGAAGAGCCCCCGGCCCAGCTTGAGAGCTGGGTGGCTGATGAAGATCCCGGCTCGCCGCTGCGTCTGACCCTTAAGGGCGAAAAGATGAACGGCAAGGAATTCACCAAGGTCATCATGTTGACTGTCGGAGACGAGCCCACCGGTGCGGAACGCCTGGCAGAGATCGGTTTTGAAACCCGCGAAGAAGATGGCCGGGTCTTTATCGATAATGTGGTGTTTTCCAGTCCCGCTGAAAAAGCCGGGGTCGATTTCGACCAGGAGGTTTTGAACATCCAGGTCGCAACACACCGTCCGCCGAAAGAGATGGTCTATATTCCGACCGCAATGCTCTACGGCCTGCTCTGGTTTATTCAGTCCCGGAGAAGAAAAAAACAACAGTCCGTCCCTGTTTCTGCCTGAATTATTTACGGGCAGCAGACCACCTGTTTCGTTCAGCTGATATTCTAGAGAGAAACAGGTGGTTCCAGGAATCAGATGAGAACCAAGGAGGCCGTCATGAGTATTCAAATCAAAAAAATTCTGGTTGCGAAGGATTTGAGCAAGGAATCTTCACGGGTGATCCGTTATGCACTGGAGCTAGCTTGTAAATTCCATGCTCAGGTGTATGTGCTGCATGTCATGCCGACTGTCGATGCCGCGGTGCTGAATTATGTCGCGCTTTCCATGGGCGCGGACAAGCTGGCCAAACTCAATAAGGAGAATGAGGCTGAGCTTGCCGGTCAGACCAGGGAGCAGCTGCAGCAGATCATCCAGCAGGAGACTGAGCTGATGGCAGAGGAAGTGGTCCATCCTCCGCAGATCGAAGTGCACCATGGTGAACCGGTATCGATGATTTTGAGCGTGGCTGATCGGCTTGAAGTCGATATGATCGTTTTGGGCAGTCATAGCAAGGGGCGGCTGCACTATGCCTTCCTGGGGAGTGTCGCAGAGAAAGTCCTGCGCAAAACCCACCGGACCGTGGTCATTGTTCCCCCCAATGTCGGCTCCTGACCAGACCGGCGAGAGTTGATTTCACCGCCCGGGTGGGCCGGTGCGGGAGCAATGTTTTTTTCAGAGCACTTGAATTTTTCAGGTGCTCTTTTTTTTGCGGTTTATCTGAAAAAGATGGAGCGTGGTGCAATGGCCGATCCACACTTTAACCCGATTGCGGGCCTTTTCACCTGGCTTTGGAAAGGCATAATTTTTTGGGGGATGTCAGAAAATCCTGCAGAATTAACTTGTTAGGATCTGTTCGGGATGGGCTCACTGCAGGGCGATTCTGCGTCGAACAAACATTCCTCAGGATTCTGTTATTATTGAGTTGACAGTTTCGACGCAGACGTTAGAATTATGACTGTTTGTGTCATCTTTAAATTCTACCAACCAGGAGGCTCCCATGAGTGAATATCAAGTGCGCGAAGGCGCTGTAAAGTTTAAAGGAAACCCGGCTGCCCTGCTCGGCCCGGAACTTAAGGTCGGTGAGCGGGCCCCTGACTTTCAAGTGGTTGACAACGGGCTGCAACCGGTGACCCTGGCGACGGACGCCGGGAAAGTTCGCCTCGTGGCCGTGGTCCCGTCCCTGGATACGCCGGTCTGCGACGCCATGACCCGGCAGTTCAACCAGGACGCGGCAGCTCTCCCCGATTCAGTGGTGGTTTACACCATCAGTGTCGATCTGCCCTTTGCCCAGAAGCGCTGGTGTGGCAATGCCGGCATCGAGAAAGTCAAGACCCTGTCCGATTACCAGGAACGCTCCTTTGGCCTGAATTACGGGCTGTTGCTTAAGGAACTCAAACTGCTGGCGCGGGCGGTCATCGTGATTGATCAGCAGGATAAGGTGAGTTATGTCGAACTGGTTCCGGAAGTCACTCACGAGCCTGATTACACGGCTGCTTTGGAGGCCGTTAAAAAACTGCTCTGAAAAAAACAGCAGCAGTTCGCAATACGCCCCTGCCGGTTTAGCCCGGCAGGGGCGTTTGTATTTCGGGACTGGGGTATGGAGCCCCAGCCCTCAATAGGGGCGGCGGGCATTAGTGGAAATCTTGGTTTCTCCCAGGCTGCGCTCGACCGGGTAGCGCAGTTTACCGACCAGCTCCTGAATCTCCACAGGGGGTTCTGGGGTCAGCCTGGAGACACCAATCATCAGGCTGAAGTTGATGATCATTCCCAGCGTGCCGATTCCCTCCGGTGAAATGCCGAACAGCCAGTGCGCCGGGGTGTTGGCACCGGGGTTAATGAATTTGAAATAAATGATGTAGCAAGCGGTGAAGAGGATACCGGCGATCATGCCGGTCATGGCGCCGTAAACATTGGTCTTTTTGTTGAAAATGCCCATGATGATGGCCGGGAAAAAGGATGCGGCGGCCAGGCCGAAAGCAAAGGCCACCACCTGAGCGACAAAGCCGGGCGGAAAAATCCCCAGCAGTCCGGCCACCACCACCGCTCCCGCAGCACCGCAGCGTGCCCAGAGCAGTTCACCCTTTTCCGACATGCTCGGCATCAAGACCCCTTTCATCAGGTCATGGGAGATGGAGGCGGAAATGACCAGTAACAGTCCGGCCGCCGTTGACAGGGCGGCCGCCAGGCCGCCTGCAGCGACCAGGGCCACCACCCAGTTGGGCAGGCGGGCTATTTCCGGGTTAGCCAGGACCATGATGTCACGGTCGATATAGAGTTCGTTGGCGCTGTCACTCATCAGGTTGGCGACCAGGGCCTGACCGTAGATCCCGGTCTGGCCGGTGTATTTGGGTTTGCCGGCAAAGGCTTCCCCCGGTGCGTATTGCATGACCCCGTCGCCATTTTTGTCGACCCAGGCGATCAGCCCGGTGGCTTCCCAGTTTTTAAACCACTGCGGGGCGGAACTGTATCGCACATTATTGACCGTCTTAATGAAGTTGGTGCGGGCAAAGGCAGCCACGGCCGGAGCCGCAGTATAGAGCAGGACAATGAAAATCAAGGCCCAACCCGCCGAAGCGCGGGCGTCCTTGATTTTGGGGACGGTAAAGAAACGAATGATGACATGGGGCAGCCCGGCGGTGCCGACCATCAAAGCGATGACGATGGCAAACAGGTCGATTTTGGGCCGGGTTCCGGCGGTGTAGGCGGAAAAACCGAGATCCTGCTGGATGCTGTCGAGGACCTGCAACAAGTTATGCCCCTGCAGGCCGGGATCGCCGAGTAGTTGCGCCCCATGAGCACTGATGGTGCTGCCGAAACCGAAGGCCGGGATCGGGTTGTTGGTCAACATGATGGAAATATAGATGGCGGGGATCATATATGCGACAATCAGGACACAATACTGCGCGACCTGGGTGTAGGTGATGCCTTTCATGCCGCCAAGCACCGCATAGAAAAAGACAATGCACATGCCGATGACCACGCCGGTGTTGATGGGGACATTGAGAAAGCGGGAAAACACCACGCCGACGCCGCGCATCTGTCCAGCCACGTAGGTAAAGGAAACAAAAATGGCACAGAGCAGGGAGATGATCCGGGCGCCCTGGGAATAGTAGCGATCGCCGATAAACTCGGGAACCGTGAATTTGCCATATTTGCGTAAATAGGGAGCGAGCAGCATGGCCAGCAGCACGTAGCCGCCGGTCCAGCCCATCAGATACATGGAGCCGTCGCGCCCCATAAAGGAGATCAGCCCGGCCATGGAGATGAAGGATGCGGCGGACATCCAGTCCGCGCCCGTGGCCATGCCGTTAAGAACCGGATGAATGGATCTTTCGGCAGCATAGAAATCGCCCGTGGAGACGGCTCGGGCGCGGATCGCGACAATAATATAAATGATGAAGGTAATGCCGATCAGTAGCCAGGTCCAGGTTGTGATGCTCATGCTTGACTCTTCTCCCGAGCGCGTTCGGTTTCAGTCCTCAAACACATTGAATTTGCGATCCAGATTGTTCATCAAGCGGACATAGACAACAATCAGCAGGCAGAAGATGATTTCCGATCCCTGGTTGGCAAACCAGAACCCTAGCGGAAAGCCGAACAGGTGGAAGGCATCGAGTGCGTCAACGAAGATGATCCCGCAGAGATAGGAGACGGTAAACCAGATGCACAGCAGGATAACGATATATTTGACGTTCTGCTGCCAGTAGATTTTGAGTTCCTGCTCTCGGTCCATGGCTGTCTCCGGTGCAACTGCTGATCGGCTGAGATGATGATCGATGGTTTACGATAATCCGCTGTTATAAAGTTGTAAAGAAGGTTTTGGGATATCTGTGAATTATTATCGGAAATTGAAGCTGTTGCGTCGTCTTTTTAAGGTTTTGTCGACTACCTGTTCATCGTTCTTGGGTTCATAAAAAAATAACAGTATTTTACTGATTGTTTTTATAATGCGGTCGGAAGGGCTGAAATATGGTTGCGGCGGGGTTGGTTGTCTTTTGGGGAGCCAGGGACGTATAATTCAAAAACACATATTCATTCTTTATCCGTAGGGAGTCTTCTGGTGGCGTTCAAAAAAATATCGCTTATGTTGATGGTTGTCGGCCTGTTGGGTTCATGGCCCGGTGGGCGGTCCGCGCTGGCTGAAAATGAAACAATCTCCGGGGAACTGGTGAATGGTCTGCGTATCGTTCTGCTCGTTCCCGGGCAGGAGAATCGCTTCGTCGTTTATCGGGGCGACTATGTGCAGCCGCAGCTGGCCGGGGGTGGTCAGTTCGAGATCGATATCCCCGGGTTGCGGCAGGTGAAGGAGTTTCCGGCCAAGGACGGGGATAAAGCCTATGTCAAGATGACCAAAACCGGGGAGTTTCCTTTTAGTGCCGGAGATGTCCGGGGTATTTTTAAAGTCATCGATTATGCGGCACCTTCCTATACTGAGGTCTCCAGCAAAGAGGCGGAGCTGATTCTGGCCAATACCAATCCTTTTATCCTGGATGTCAGGACGCCGGGAGAGTACCGGCAGGAGCATATTGCCGGAGCACAGCTGATCCCGGTACAGGTTCTGCAGCAGGAACTGGCTCAGCTGGAACCCTATAAGGAGCGCGACATCTTTGTCTATTGCGCGACCGGAAACCGCAGCACCGTCGCCGCGCGGATCCTGATCGAGAACGGTTTCAAAAAGATCTATAACCTGCGCGATGGCATCTCGGGATGGCTGCGCCAGGGGTACCCGGTCGAACGCTGACGGCGCAGCTGGTTTTAACTGATCACCTTGGAAAAATGTCTTTTCGTTGAATCCTGCAGTTTGCTGGCGACCCGATACGCTTCTTTGAGCAGATCCTGTTCGTTTTTACTCAGGCTGTAGGGATCAAGGTAGTGGGTGGGGAATTTTCCCTGCTCGCTCAGAGCGATCTCGTTGCGCAGGCGCAGAAAGGTGAAGGCTTCAAAGGCCGCCTTGATATGTTCCGCGGTTTCGGCGGTGAAAATTCTTAGCTTGACCAATTGGTCGATACGCTCGCTGGTGGTGGTGGCATCGATCTGCTGTTCGAGCAAAAACATCCGTACGCAGTCGACGATGAAGATGCTCCCGGCCTGTTTCAGTGAAAGCATCCCCTTATGTTCTTTGCCGCGCTCCAGGGTGAATCGTCCGATCAGGCTTAACGGGACCTTGTGCTTAAAGTCGAGTTCCATCATGTGATAGAGGAAGATCGGATGGTTCTTGATGTGGAGGTGGACGATATCGCCCAGGTCCTGACACAGGGTCGCGTCCCCGGCGATCGGCATGAAATCGAAAAAGATCGAGGAATACCTGACCTTCTGGGGCTCCGGCACGCTGATCCAGTCGCCGATGCGGGCCTGCCATTCGGCCAGCCGGCCGCGCCAGAGTGGATTGTCGGCCATCACCTTGCCCTTGCAACGTGGGTAGCCGATGCGCGCCAGGGCTGACACCAGCTTTTCGGCAAAGGGGACGAAAAAAGCGTCGACTTCACCCCTGCGCTCATCGGCAAAGTCCTCATAAATAAAACCGTTGTCCTGGTCCGGGCCAAGCAGCATCTCCTTCCGGCCGCCGCTCCCCATGATGATGAAACAGTGCTTGATATTGGGCAGCTGTTTTCCCTGCCGCTGCAGATCGTTGAGAACAATCTCGTAAGCGCGACGAATGATCCGATGGTGAATGTAGGAGATGATCTCCATGGTCTCGACATGGGATCGCGATTCGCTGAGCAGGGCTTTAGCAACCTTGACGATTTCGGACCGGGCTGCGATCAGGTCTTCGATGGTTCGGGCTTTGCTGATGTTGCCGACCAGCAGCATCGATTTCTGGCTACGGTACTTCATCAGGTCCTGCAGGGTGACGATCCCCACGATTTCACCACGGTCCAGCACCGGCAGGTGCTTGATCCGCTGTCCCATCATGAAAGCAGCCGCTTCGTACATAAACGTATCCGGTGACATGCTGTGTGGTTTCGTGGTCATCACTTCTGCGGCGGTGGCGGTAGAGCAGTCGATATTGTCACGGGCGAGGACTTTGGCGACCAGGTCGTGTTCGGTGACGATCCCGCTCAACCGGTTATTTTTGGTGCAGACCAGGATGGCGCCGATGCCTCGCCTGGTCATCTGTACGGCAAGGTCTTTGACAGGGGTTTCCGGGCTGCAGGTATCCACCGGCGTGGTCATGATTTCGGAGAGTCTTTTTTTGAACGGATAGGCTTCCACCTGGGCGAGGGTACTCTGGGCATGCTCGCTGACCATGTCGGCATAAAGATTGCGAATCCGCGAATAGACCGCTTTGGTGAAATACTCGGTGATGTGCGGGTAGGAACGGGCCGTTTCGACCAGCACCTGCTGGGGGATCAGGTAGCATTCCGTCTCTTTGGCGGTGCGGGCGCCGGCCGTATAGCCCTGATCGGTGAAGATCGGGGTCCCGCCGAAGAAAGAGCCTTCCTTCCGGTAATCGACGATCATCTCCACGCCACCGGGGGTCAAAACGACGATTTCGACGATGCCCGATTTGATGACATAGAGATAACCGGAAGGCGGATCGTGCTGATTGAAGATATGGGTCTGAGCAGGGAATTTACGAACGCTGGCGGCCCGGTTGATTTCGGCGCAGACTTCTGTGGGCAGCTGCGAGAACGGATCTGTTTCGGCCAACGTTTTGACAAGTCCCATACCGTGCTCCCTGTCCGTGAATGCATTTCATCCGCAGCAACGAAAAAGGCCTCCGGGGAAGCCTTCATCAATTTGCCGCAGGATAGCACAAGGGGCTGGCCGAGAGGAAGCGATTGTCCTGGCTTGCCGGTAACGCGGGGGAGGCGGAGTCAAGCTCAATTCCGTTTCCCCGCCGCCGTTCAATTTTCCCCGGTCGCCAGTTTTTTCTTCTTGCCGAAGGTGAAGGGGTGGGCCTGAGAGCGAATAATAAAGTCGGCGATGATCTTGCCCCAGATGGTCAGGCCGGCCATGGCGCTCCAGGTATCGTAAGGGTAAAAACCCATGACCACACTGAAGATCGTCCAGAGAGCCATGCCCCCGCAGCACAGATTAAGCAGGCCGACCAGGGGGGCCCATTTCTTCGGGTTGGCTGGTGGCAGGCCGCGCTTGAGAGCGACTTCCGCATAGTTTTTGCGCACAAATATTCGCCAGCTGCGCCGCAGCCAGAAAAACGCCATGGGAAACAGGGCCAGAAACAAAATCCAGGTCATCGCGACGCTGACATCAAAAACCATCTGTGACTCCTTCGCTGTGCTGTTAAGTGCCCCACCGGTCGACAAAGCCGGTGGGGCGGCAAGTTCAGGGCTTGTTACTTAAGTTTTTCCGTTGTTCAGTCTTTAATCGTGTCCACCGCTGACCGCTTTGGAACCGCGCGGGATACGGACATTTTCAACCATGGCGGCAATATGTTCGGGCACAGCCGGCGTCATGTTCTTGACCGCGAAAGCAACGGCAAAGTTGACCACTGCACCGATAGCGCCAAAGGCATTGGGGGAGATCCCGAAGAAGAAGTCGGGTTTTCCGCCGAACATCCACAGGAACTCGGTCCCTTTGATAAAGAACAGGCCTTTGTGGGCAAACACATAGAGCATGGTCACGCCGAGGCCGGCCAGCATCCCGGCAATGGCGCCCTGTTTGTTCATGGTCTTGCTGAAGATGCCCATCATCAGGGCCGGGAAGATCGAACTGGCAGCCAGACCGAAGGCGATGGCCACGGTTCCGGCCGCGAAGCCCGGCGGATTGAGGCCGAGATAACCGGCAACCAGGATCGAGCAGGCCATGGCGATCTTGCCGGCCAGCAGTTCACCCTTCTCGGTCAGGTCCGGCATCCACATGTCCTTGAGCAGGTCGTGAGAGATGGCCGAGGAGATGGCCAGGAGCAGACCGGCTGCGGTTGACAGTGCGGCCGCCAGACCACCGGCGGCAACCAGGGCGATGACCCAGTTCGGCAGCATGGCGATTTCCGGGTTGGCAAGCACCATTATATCATTGTTGACGCTCAGTTCGCTGCCTTTCCAGCCCGCTGCCTCGGCTTTGGCCAGGAATTCCGGATTCTTCGATTTATCGTTGTAATACTGGATGCGGCCGTCGCCGTTTTTGTCCTGGAATTTCAACAGTCCGGTCACTTCCCAACGCTTCATCCAGTCGGGGCGCTCGCTGAACTGAATACTGTTTTCAGGTGCGAACAGATCGCCGCCGCCTTTGACCGCTTTGTTGACGGTCGCATGCAGGTTGAGGCGGGCCATGGCGGCCACGGCCGGTGCGGTGGTGTACAGAATAGCGATAAAGACCAGAGCCCAGCCGGCCGACGAACGGGCATCCTTAACCTTGGGAACGGTGAAGAAGCGGATGATGACGTGGGGCAGGCCGGCGGTGCCGATCATCAACGAGACCGTATACACGAAATAGTTGAGCATGCTGCCGGGCAGCTGGGTGGTGTACTTGCCGAAGCCGAGATCGGTGACGACATGATCAAGTTTGCCCAGCAGGGTCATGTCGGTTCCGGAGAAACCGGAGCCGAGGCCGAGTTGCGGCAAAGGATTGCCGGTGAGCTGCATCGAGATGAAGATCGCCGGAATGGTGTAGGCCAGAATCAGCACGCAGTACTGGGCGACCTGGGTGTAGGTAATCCCCTTCATGCCGCCGAACACCGCATACATGAAGACGATGGCCATGCCGATGAAGACGCCCATATGGTTGGAGACGCCGAGGAAGCGGGAGAAGGCCACGCCGACCCCGGTCATCTGGCCGATGATATAGGTCAGGGAGGCGGCCAGCAGACAGACCACGGCCACGGTACTCGCGCCTTTGGAATAGAAGCGGTCGCCGACAAACTGAGGCACCGTGTACTTGCCGAACTTCCGCAGGTACGGAGCCAGCAGCATGGCGAGGAGAACGTAACCGCCGGTCCAGCCCATCAGGAACAGACCACCACCCCAGCCCATGTTGGCGATCAGGCCGGCCATGGAGATGAAGGAGGCCGCCGACATCCAGTCAGCGCCGGTCGCCATTCCGTTCAGAACCGGGTGAACACCGCCACCGGCCACATAAAAATCACTTGTACTTCCCGCGCGGGCCCAGATAGCGATACCGATATAGATCGCAAAGGTCAGGCCGACCACGAGGTATGTCATAGCTTGAAGTCCCATAATCGCGCTCCTCCTTAGTCTTCGTGGACGTCATATTTTTCGTCGATTTTTCCCATCAGTTTGGCGTAGATGAAAATCAGCGCGACGAAAATATAAATGGATCCCTGTTGAGCAAACCAGAATCCGAGGGGATAGCCGCCGAGGGAGATGTTATTCAGGAGCGGGGCCAGGAGGATTCCAAAACCGTAGGACACAACGAACCATACGATCAGGACGTTTCTGATCAATGCCAAAACTTCTTTCCAATATGCAGCACCTTTGTCATCCATAAATGACCTCCTCTTTTGATAAATTTCCTTGCTTTCCAGTCTGTTGAAAGCCCTTGAACTGAAACTCTGTCATCTGTTCATCGTTTGTTGTCGGCCTCCTTTCCTTGATGGCAATTTCGTGCGGACTGATTTTGATCGTGCAACTTCGGCAGGACCGGGACTGCTTGGCTAGCCCCTGGTCCTGACTGCATAGGGATTGTGGCCGAGGCGTGCTGAAATAGTTTCGCCGGCGGCCTTCAATGCCGGCAAAAGCTCCTTTCTGATGCGTTCCTCGGTAACACGAAAACTGGGAGCAACCAGGGCCAGGCAGCCGGCCAATGCTTCCCCCGCTGCAAATATGGGAACCGCGATGCAGGAGCTGCCTTCACCGACGCCGTTGTGATCGACACAGAAACGCCGGGTGCGACATTGCTCGAGTTCCTCCTGCAATTCAGGGGAACCGGGTACGCTCCCAGCATTCTCCTTGCTGAAGGCCAGGCAGATTTTTCCGGAGGCACAGCTGGCCAGTGGGAATCTTTGTCCGGCCAGCGGCACGACTTTGACCTTTTGGTCATTGTCGGCCATTTCCAGAAAGAGCACGTCCTGGTCGCGTTGAACTACCAGATACGCGGTTTCGTCGCATTGGCGAACCAGTTGGGACATGATGGGGCGGGCTTTGCTGAGCAGGGTCATTTTGGAGAGCAGCTTCTGGCTGATTTCAAACGCTGCCATTCCGAGCTGGTATTCCCCCGTTCTCTGGCCACGTTCGACGTAACCGTGGTTTTCAAAGGTGGCCATTAATCTGAACAGGCTTGCTTTGGTCATATCCAGTCTTTCACTCAGTTGGGCCAGGCTGCATTTGCAATCCTCCTCGGCCAGGGCTTCCAGAAGCAGCAGGGCGTTTTCTACTGAACGGATATTGTATGAGTCCTTGTCTCTGCCCGGCATAGTGTCTCTCGTCGCAGTGAACGGTTTTAAACCGACTCTTCGTTGCGGAAACTTTTTATACGACTTTGATGCTGACTCTGTGAAACAGTAATACGCTGTTATATTGTTGTCAACTTGCTTTTTTAATTTCGCTGAAAAAAGTCGTCATGAAGTGCTTAATTCAGTTAAGTGAATATTTTATAAATATATGATAATAAAAGTGAAATATAAATATTGTCAGTTTTATTGTTTGGTATAACAATGTTTATAAAATGATTAATTTATGTTTTTATTTAACTCTATTTCACCCCTTATGATGTAAAAAAAGCGCTTTTGGGTAGGAGGTTGTCGATACTTAATGTTTTGCTAACTTGTTGTTTAATAAAAAAGTTATAAAATATCAAATAGTGTTTTATTTGCTTTCAAAAAATGTTTACTTATTTTGTTATTTTTCTGGAATTCTGTCTGGGATTGATGAAAACAGGGAGGAAAATAAGATGCTGTTTGGAAAGGGGAATAAAAGAGATTCTCAGCGATATGGTATTTTGTCCGCGTTGCCCTGGCTGGGGCTGTGCCCCACGGGCAGCAGGATCGGCCGGAAAGAACCGGATGCGGATGGTTGGGTGGACGGGGATGCTTTTGGGGTGCCCCTTGCGGGGCACTGGCGGGCCGCCTGGGGTGGGGCTCAGCTGGTTTGGTAGAGGAAATTGCGGAGCATATCCCGGCCTCCTTCGGTCGCAAAGGATTCCGGGTGAAATTGGATGCCCTGAATCGGCCAGGTTTTATGCCGAACCCCCATGATTTCAAAGTTTCCGCCATCGTGAATTTTGGTCAGGTTGCCAAAATCCAAAGAGGATAAATCACCCACTGCGGCGGTGACCAGCAGGCTCTCTGGAAAAGACTCGGCTTCTGCGACCAGTGAATGATAGCGCATAACGTCCAGGTGATCGGGCATGTCGGCAAACAGACCGTTTGCGTTGTGCTGCAGCGGGCTGGTTTTGCCATGCATGGGAACGCTGGCTTTGACGACCTTGCCGCCGAAAACATGGACAATCCCCTGCATGCCCAGGCAGACCCCGAGCAGGGGAATTTTCGGTCCGAGCTCCCTGATCACTTCGGCGCAGACGCCAAAATAGGCCGTGTCGTCCGGGGAGCCGGGGCCGGGGGAGATGATGATCCGGTCTGGTCGGTCGACCATGATCTGTGCCAGGGTGATTTCATTGTTACGCTTGACCCTGATCTGGAAATCCTGCAGCCGTCCGGCCAGTTTGTCGCTGGAAAGGATCTCGCCGATATACTGGTAAAGATTGTAGGTAAAGGAATCGTAGTTGTCGATGATCAGGATATTCACGCCAGTTTCTCCTTGTCTTGCGCTGCCACGAAGGGTTCCAGGGCGCTTCTGGTCCCGGCGAATTTACGGATGATTTCGCGATATTCGTCCGCCGGATTCGAATCGTAGACATTGCCGCCACAGGTCTGGACATAAGCCCGCTCCCCATTTGCAAAGACTGTGCGGATGGGGATGGCAAAGGTGCAGTCGCCATTAAAAGAAAAGTGGCCGACCGCGCCGCCATAGGGGCCGCGGCCATCCGGTTCCAGCTGGTCGATGATCTTCATGGCCTCTATCTTGGGGGCGCCGGTCAGGGTTCCAGCTGGAAAATTGGCGGCCAGGGCCGAAAACATGTCTTGGTGTTCAGCCATGATGCCGACGATTTCACTGCTGATATGCTGGACATGGCTGAACCGTTTGATGTCCATCAGATTGCGAACCTTGACCGTGCCGAAACGCGCAACCCGACCGATATCGTTGCGATGCAGGTCGACCAGCATATTATGTTCGGCGATTTCTTTCGGATCGTTGAGCAGCTTACGCGCCAGGATGACATCCTCCTGTGGGGTGGCTCCGCGTTTGGTGGTTCCGGCCAGGGGGAAGGTCTCCATTTCGCCCTGACGGACGCGAAACAGCAGCTCCGGGCTGGCGCTGATCAGCTTCTGAACGCCGAACTTGAGGTAGAACATCTGTGGCGACGGATTGACGTCACGCATCTGTTCATAAATGTTCACGCAATCGCCGTGCAGTTGAAAATGTTTTTTGAAGCCGACTTCACACTGGAAAATCTTGCCGTCAATGATGTCCTGCTTCACCTTCATCACCGCGGCGGCATGCTCTTGCTGGGTCATGCCGGTGGCACCGGGAACAACGCGTAGCGGACCGTTCCCCGGATAGGGCTCCTTGAGCAGGGCACTGATCAGCTCAATGCGGCTGTCATCATAATAAAAATAAATCAGTTCGCCGGTCATCTTGTCGTAAATCAACCCGTCCTTGAACAATCCGAAGCGGAAGGTGTCGAAATCGTCGTGTTTCTGCAGGTTGAGGGACGGTTCGAAATAGCCCATGGCGTCATAGCCGAGATAGCCGGTCAGGCCGCCGGCATATTTCCGCGAGATGATATTCTGTGGAACAATGTCGCGCAACAGGTTGTAGGGGTTATCGCTCTGATAGTCCTGGCGCTGGCCGAAGCGGTCGACAATAGTCAGGCAGTTGCCGTTGCCGATCAGCTGTTGTTCCGGGTCGAAGCCGATCAGGGTGTGCCGGGACACGTAGCTCTCTTCGCCGAGGGATTCGAGGATGAAGCAGTTGTCGAAGCGTTTTTCGATTTTTTTGAACAATTCGAAATAATCGCAATCTTCGGTGATGGTGACGTAATGGGGTTTGCGCGGCAAGGTTATGGGTTGGGGCTGGACTGAGCTGGTCATGATGATTTGTCCTGAAGGTCTTTGAGCGCGCGGGCGCCGCGTGACACTGTGGCGATGCCGACACCGAGCCGGTCGGCGATTTTGCGCTGGGGCTCGCCGGCCTTGAGCAGATTGATAATCTGCAGGCGGTTGGCGATTTCGGTGAACTCGGCCGGGGTCAACAGGGCTCGCAGGGCCTTTTCCATCTCTGCGGGGGTGTTGACGGCGAGCAGATAGTCGATCAGTTCTTTGCTATAGGTGCCTGTATTCATGTACTAGTATGCTATAGCAAGGATTGCAGAAGTCAATCATTATTTGTGGCCTGCTGCAGTATTCAAGACCACTCAACAGAGTTCAACGACAACCACATGCTGATTCGCGGTCGTACGCTTCTGGCAAGTCCAACCCATTCTGGCGGTCAATTGCTCGGTCAATTCCAGGCCCAGTCCAAAACCCAGGTCATGACTGTTCTCCGCATCAGCGGCAAGGGAATTGCTGATTTCAATGCGATTGTGCTGTTGGCTGATGCTGATCTCGCCCTGCCAGCTGTGTTGGAAGGCGTTGCGGATCAGATTGCCAAGCACGATGCGGGCCGGGGTCAACGGTGCATTGAGCTGATATGCCGCGGTCTGGATGCGCAGCGCGACTTTTTTGTTCTTGAGCAGATAGCGCTGTTCGGCCACCAGTTCGTCAAGCAACTGCTGGAGGTCGAATTCCTGACCGGGCAGTTTGTCTGTCGACTGACGGCTCAACCAGAGCAGGGTTTCGGTCAGGTGTTTCATGGTCAGGCTGGCCCGATCGATTCTTGCGACAATCTGGGCCTGGCGCGGGTCGGGCGGGGCCGCCAGTTTGCGCTGGATTTTGTAAAGCAGTTCCAGATTGTTACGAATGATGGCAATGGGAGTGCGCAGTTCATGACTGCTGTGGCGCAGGAAGCGTTGCTCGCGTTGCAGGCTCTGCTGCACGGAAGACAGACTGCTTCGGATCAGGACGGCAAGTTCATTCAGCTCCGGGTACGAAAAGTCGGGCGGGGACTGCTGCAGGTTGTGTTCATCAAGTTGGCGTGCCCAGCTGCCCAAAGCGCTGATTGGACGCGAGACCTGTTTAAAAAGCAGCCAAACCAGAAATGACATGATCAAAGCGACGGAGATGCTGAGGGTGATCAGGGAACGCAGGAAGTGGTCGCCATGGGGCTCCCCATCCTGGCGCAGAAAAAAGCTCTGCTCGCGCTGGATGGTTCGGCTGACGTAATAATGTCCATGATCATAAGCAAATCGCATCAGGAAGATGAGCTGCTCCGGGTGTTGAAACCAGCCTGAATCATCATATTTGAACATGTAATTATCGCGGTCCGGTTTGCTGAACTTGCTGCGGATGTTGTGCGGCATCTGCTGCCAGGTGGGGGCGATCTGATAGCCACTGAAATTATTCAGGCGCAGCCGCTGGGCGGCAGGAACCGTTTTGATATAGCTTGTCATTGTCTGATCCATGGTGCCGAAAGTTGCATTATCCATGCCGCGAATGAAAAAATGGATACTCAGGATGGAATAGCCGATTACCAGCAGGATGATCAAAAACAAAAAAGCCAGGGCAACATAAAGTTTCAGGCTGATCTGTCGTTTCATCCTGAATTGTCCTCCGCTTTGATGGCAAAGCCGTAACCGGTTATGGTCTGTACCAAAGGATTGGCAAAGGGGCCATCAACCGCCTTGCGTAGATGATGCAGATGAACTTTGAGACTGTCGCTGTCAGGACCATCTTCGCCCCAGACCGTGGTGATCAGTTCTTGCCTGGAAACCATGTCGGGCGCCGCTCGCAGCAGGGTTTCCAGAATACGCCAGGCGGTTGGTGACAGCTTGATTTCCTTTGCTGCTCGGGTCACTCTGTGTTGCCCGAGGTTCATTTCCAGGTCGCGGTAGCACAATCTTTGAGATTGTCCGCTGCGGCGTTTGGCCAAGGCCTGAATCCGCACGGCCAGTTCCTCCAATTCGAAAGGTTTGATCAGATAATCGTCGGTTCCGGCAGCAAAGCCATCCAGTTTGTCAGTTAATTGGTCGCGAGCTGTGAGCATTAGGATTGGAGTGGCATCACCATGAGAACGGACCTGCTGGCAGAGTGACAAACCGTCGAGGCCGGGCATGTTGAGATCGAGCAGAATAACAGCGTAGGTGTTTTGCTGACTCAGCTGTAAACCGGCAATTCCATTACTTGCGTAATCACAATTGATTTCTTCGAGTTCCAGATAGGCGATAACTGTTTCAGCCAGGTCAAAATCGTCTTCGACCAAGAGAACATTCAGCATGTCGATTCCTCTTTCAGAGCCGGGGGGAACAGTGTCTGTTTAATATGGCGTAATCGGGCACTGATGTCATGTTGAATCCGCAGCAAGGCCGGAATCAGTATCAGGGTGATCGCCGTGGCGAAGAGGATGCCATAGGCCAGGGACACTGCCGCGGGAATCAGGAACTGGGCCTGCATGGAGGTTTCCCAGAGCAGGGGCATCAGTCCGGCGAAGGTCGTTAATGAGGTCAGCAGGACCGCCCGCAAACGGCTACGACAGGCGTTACTGATGGCATCGTGCAGGTTGTCTTCGCTTTCAACGATATCGTTGAATGTTGAAACCAGAAGAAGGCTGTCGTTCACCACAACTCCCGCCAGGGCTATAATTCCATTAAGAGACAGGATTCCCAATGACAGGTCATGTAGCCAGTGGCCGAGGATGGCACCGACAATGCCGAAAGGAATCGCAGTCATGATAACGATGGGCTGGATATATGATTTCAACGGAATCGCCAGCAGAAAGTAAATCATCAACAGGGCGAGCAGAAACATCTGTTCCATTGATGTGGTGGTTTCAGCCTGTTGCTCGGCTTCACCGGCAAAATGAACACTGAGACCCGGATACTGTTTAGTCAGTTCGGGAATCAGATTTTTTTTCAACTGTATGACCAGCTCTGTTGAAGAGAGAATATCCTTGTCAACGTCGGCAGAGAGATAAATGGCGCGTTTGCCGTCGATACGAGTGATAGTATCACGGGTAAAGCCGAAACTCGCTGTAGCGACACTGGATAGAGGGAGGACAGTACCGTCACTGGTGCGGATGTCTGCATTAAGCACATCGGTTGTGGTCTGTCGGTCGGCTTCTGGATAGCGGACCTTAACCTCGACTTCGTCGCTGTTACGCTGAAAACGCTGAACGACTTGCCCGCTGAAAGCCTGGAGCAGCTGGGTGGCCAGCATATCGGTAGTAAGTCCGAGCGCGCGGCCTTGTTGGGTCAGTTTGAGATGGAGCTGGGGCTGGCTCGGTTCCAGATTATCCTCGATTCCGCTGATTGCGGCGATCTTTTCCAGCTGCTGCTTCAATTTCTGGCCTGCCGCTAAAAGAATTTCATCATCGCTGGCGCGCAACTCAACGCGCAGATCATCGACGGAGTGATGGGAACTCTGGATACTGAGAGATTTGGTTCCTTCCGGCAAGCCGGCTATCTTTTGCCAGCGTTTGGTAAAGGTGACGATATCGTAAGGAGCATCGTTTCTAAGCTCAAGCTTGATAGAGCCGGATTGGGCATCTTCGGCAACCACTTGTAAGCTGGAGATTCCTGAATCACTGGTTCCACGCAACTCCTGATCAATCTGGTTTGCTTGCTGTTCAAGCAGAGTCATAGCCGCATGGGTCTGGCCGTAGCTGGCGTCGTTGCGCATGGTCAGGGATGCCTCCACGGTATCACCAGTAATTGTCGGAAAAAAGCTCATCCGTACTAAACCGGTGAAAGGCATGGAGATGACCAGAATCAGGATGCTGATAAATAGAGTGACCACGGCATAGCGGTACTGCAGGGCCAGGTCAATCAGGGGCCGATAACAGTGTTCGTTGAACCAGCTCAGGCCGTTATCGGCTCCATGCTGAATTTTCTGCCAGGTTCGCAGCAAGTTGTTTCGGCTGGTTTGTCGTTGGGTATTCAGATGTGCAAGGTGGGATGGAAGGATCAGTTTGGATTCGATCAGCGACAAGACCAGGCAGATGGCGACCACGGTGGCAAACTGGGAATAAAGTTGCCCAAGTCCGCCACTGATCTGGGAAATAGCAAAGAAAGCTGCTACCGTTGTGAAAACTCCGAACATGGTCGGCAGGGCAACTCGCATGGTCCCGGCAATGGTGTTTTCGACGGTATCCCCCTGACTGGAACGGAACGTGTATACACTTTCCCCAATAACTACGGCATCATCGACAACAATGCCAAGCGCCATAATGAAGCCGAAGGTTGTAAACTCATTGAGAGACAGGCCGGCAAAGGCATCCCCCATCAGATAAATGGTCCCGAAAAAAATAAAGGGCAGACCCATGGCCACCCAGAAGGCAACGGTCAGGTTCAAAAAGAGCGCCAGCAGAACAAATACCATGAGGATCCCGGTAATGGCATTTTTGACCAGCAGTTGCAGGCGTTCCGTAATAATGGTGCTGCGATCATACCAGTTGGCTAGCTTGATGCCCTGCGGCAGTTGGCCGGCAGCAATCCAGTCTGCAACGACCTGCCGGGCACCGGCCACGGAATCTGAAATATCATCCTGGCCGGTAGTAATAATTTGCAAAGCAATGCTGTTGTGACCGTTGAAGCGGGACAACACCAGGTTCGCGTCGGCAAAAGTATCTTTGATGGTGGCGATATCGCCGAGCAAAAGCTGGCTTCCGTCCGTCAAGGTCAGCACCGGAATGGTTGCAAACTCATCTTTTTGATAGGCTTGCTGCGAAGCCTTCAGCTGTAAGTAGAGCTGCTGATTGTTGAGAACAGCCGTCATCGTACTTGATGATCCTTCGTTGATGGCATCCTCAATATCTGTCAATGACAAGCCATAAGCTTGCAGGCGTCCTTCATCTATTTCCACCGCGATGAGCGGATCGAGCCAGCCCGTGATGTCGACTCGACTAATCTTGGCGTTAGCGAGCAGGTCGGTTTTCAGTTCGTTGGCCAGTTGTTGCAAGGTGGCACGATTAGCATCCCCATAGAGCTGCAGCCAGAGGGCATGCTCTTCACGTTGATCTTTTTCGATAACCGGGTTTTTAGCGTCAGAGGGAAAGGTGGAGATGGCATCGACTTTTGCGCGGACATCGCGGAGCAGAATATCCAGATCGTAATCGGTCTTTTTTTCAACCGTGACCGTAGTCCCGCTGCCGGTAGATGAACTGGTGATCGACTTGATCCCGTTGACCTCTTCCAACTGGTCCTCAATTTTGATGGCCAACCCTTCTTCCGATTGTTTCGCGGAACCACTGTCGTACGTGATAGAGATGGTCAACCTGTCTGGCTCCATGCTCGGGAATGCCTCTTTGCGGATATTTCCCGTAGCCATAACACCGAGGACGATAACCAGCATGAGCAATAAATTTGCTGCGACGGGGTTGGTGGCGAACCAGGGGATGATTCCGCGTTTGACATTATTCATGGGAACTCTCCTCGATCGGATTGACGATCATGCCCGCCAGGTAGCTGCTTAACGGATGAACTAAAACCTGCCGAGGTCGGTCCGTCAGTTTTTCAGGAGTGGCAATATAGATAGCTTCACTGTCGCTGAACACTGGTGTGGCACTGAATGACGCCAGAGTGTTATCCTCCTTGATGTACCAAATTTGGCCTTTCTGACTGAGTGCCGAGCTGGGCAGTTTCCAGAGTTGGTCCAGTTGCCGACCGGGAATAGTTGCCTGAATAAAAGTGGCAGGCAATAATGCTGGGGTCTGGTCAAGGGGGTGCTCAACACTGATGATCAGGGTCCGTTTACGGGTCGTCGTATCGAGATGTTGTTCGCTTCTCAAAATCTGGCCGGTCCACGTTTTGCCACTTTCAACATTGTTTAGCACAACGCTCAAGGTTCCACTGTCAAGAACCTTCTGATCCGGCAGTTTACGCCAGTCTTTGGCTGACAGTGAAACCGGAATTTCAACCCGTTCCGTACTGTAGAGAACAGCGATCTCTCCGCCCTCCTGCAGGTAACTCCCCGGAGCAATGCTACGCTCAACGATCAGTGCGGCAAATGGTGCCGTGATGCGGGTCTGATGTAAATTGTGCAGCGCACTGGCAACTGCTGCTTCAGCGTTAGCCACGGCGGCTTTGGCCGCAGCCAACTGGGGCTGGCGCAGGACAAGCTCTGAGTCCGGAGAACCAGGCATGCCTGATGCCTGCCACTCCTTAAGGGCCTGTTCTGCCTGGCGCTCTTCTTCAAGAAAACTTAACCGGGCTTCGCTTAGGTCCTGTTCTGCCGAAGCGAGAGCCGCCTTATATTCACTATCCTCAAGATGCACCAAAAGATCGCCTTTTTTAACCCTGTGGCCGCTTTCCAACTGAGGAGCCAAAGATTTTACCTGCCCACTTACCTGTGCGGTCAGGGTCAGCTCGTAGTGCGGTGTTGCCGTACCGTAGCCGACGACGTTTGCCGCATATTTTCCACTTGTTACTGTCATAACGCTGACATCCGGATATTGCGGATTGGCAATTTTTGTTGGCGCCGGGTGATTTTGTTGGGCGATTATCCGTTGGCGGACAAAGACGATAATCAGGGACAGAACAATAATGGCGGCAAACAATACCAGCCATTGGAAACTGCGTCTTCGATTCATGCTGAAACTCCCAGGCCAAGAGCCAGACCGAGATCAATGCGGTTGGCCAGGCGATTATATATAAGATTATTGAGCTGCTCTTCAAGGTCGTAGGTTTGTTCTTCAACATCAAGCAGGTCGAGAATGTCAATCAGGCCAGATCGATAACTCTGTTGATATTGGGTCAGTGTATTGCGCGCGGCAGCAAGAGCTTCCTCGATATGACCTTGCTGATGCAGGAGGGATTTCTCGAGACTGATGGCCTTTTCTACATCTTCAATTGCAGAAACCAGGGTTTCACGATAAGCCTGATAGGCCTGTTCGGTTTCCAACTCGGCAATACGTGCGGCGCTTTTTAGTTGCCCACCCTGATAGAGGGGGGCTGTGAGCCCGGCCAACAGCGACCAGACCGGATCGTTTAAAAGGGCTGCTTTGGGGGACTTGCCGATGTCTTCAATGGCGGCCTGAAGGCTGATGCTGGGTAATAATTCTTTATAGGCGACGATAGTGCGCAGGCTCGCTGCCTCAATCGCCAGATAAGCCGCTTTGAGATCCGGTCGGCGGCTCAGGGTTTGCTCAGGAACGTCGGCGAGAGGAATCAGTACGACCGGAAAGTCTTCCGGGATCTGGATTGCCATAGGGGAGAGCCGACCGAGCATGCTCGCTAATGAGCGCAGCTGCTGTGCATAATCTTCCTGGTATTCTTCGAGGGTAGCATTAGCAGAGGCCAGAGAGGTGCGGGCACTGTCGAGATCGGTCAGGTCTTTAAGACCGTTGCGGTAACGTTGGCGGATAAAGGTTGCATTCTGCTTAAGCGTAATGATTCGTTGTTTTTGTACGGAGATATTTTTACCGGCTGCAATCAGTTCCAGCCAGGATTTCATGATTTCACTGGCCAAGGTGTCTCTAGCTGACTGGTAGATGGCTTGTTGTTCGGCGACATCTTTAGCTGCGGCCTTACTCTCATCGTTGAGTTTTTGCCAGAGGTCAAGTTCCCATGAGACACTTAAAGAACCCGTGTAACTGGTTTCGCTATGCTCTTCCTTCTCTGTTGTTGCGTTGACTTCAAGGGTCGGTTTCTCAGCTCCGCGGGTCTGGTTGTACTCCGTCTGGCGGATTTTCAGGGTCAACAGGGTTTGTTGTAATTCGGGGTTCGCTACCAGGGCCTCTGTGACGAGGTTGGCAAGCTGAGGAGAAACAATGAGAGTGTTGAGGATGTCGGTGTTAATATTGCCATTAAGCTGGGACCAGTGGTGGACCTGCTGCTCAGCTGTTTTTGCCTGTTCTGGCCAGTTGTTTTGTGACGAGGGCAGACAGGAGCTCAGCAACAATAGTACACTTAGAAGCATCGGTATTTGCAAAAATTGTATCATCTTCATCAGCGAGTCTCAAAAGTTATGGTTATTAGTAGTTTTCTTCCTGTTGTTGAACGAGGTATAGCAATGGCGGGGTTAATGTCCGGTTAAGGCGGTAAAAAAAAAGACGTAAGGCTATTGACAAAATTGACCGATCGGTCATAAATTGACCGCATAGTCAATTTTGTGATGGTTCGAAGATGAAAATCACAGGGTCACCAGTTGTTCTGGCGACCCTGTTTATGTTGCAATAGGTAATCACATAGCGTTAGCCAAAGGACCTTTATGGGGGCAATGCGTAGAAACAAGGAGATGCTCGAGCGGCTTCTCAAGCAGGAAATCGTCGATACTGTACTGGCCCTGATTCGCGAAGGCGAATCCCTGACCATGGAAGAAGTTGCCCGGCGCTGTGGCGTTGCCAAAGGAACCCTCTATAATTATTTCCAGAATAAGGAAGAGCTGCTGAGTCATGTTCATCAGGCGGTACTTGGGCCTTTGGTAGAATCCCATCAGAAGATCTTTACCAGCGCCAATGAACCCCTGGTCAAAATACATCAGTTCATCGATGCGGTCTATGGAACGTCCGAAACCCTGTCCACCTATTTTCGTTTCGTTTGGCAGAACAAGACTGCAGAGATGATGTTTCTTGAACGGGTCGAACTGTTGCTGCATCCGCTGGCGGCGATCTGTCAGGAAGGGATAGAGCGCAGCGGATTTGTCAAGGTTGACCCCTATATCATGGCGGAGATGATCTACGGAACGGTGATTGGACCATTTACCACCCTACCGTATCGTGATGGCGGTTCTCATCCGGATAAAACAAAAATGCAGCAGGATGTTAAAAAGCTTATTGATCAAATAGTCCTTTAAATCAGCAGGAGAGCACATGAAAGCGAAAGTACTGGCCGGGGTTCTTGCCCTGGCGTTGATTGGAATCGGTTACTATTATCTGACCGGACGGTCCCAGGTGACACCGGCTCAAGCCCAGCAGCAGGGCATGCAGCGTCCACCCGTGGAAGTGACGGTCTACACGGTTGCCCCGCAGACGGTTGTGCTGACCCAGGACCTGCCGGGCCGGACCTCTTCCTTCCAAGTTGCGGAAATTCGTCCGCAGGTGACCGGCATCATTATCGACCGGTTGTTTACCGAAGGCAGTTTCGTCAAGGAAGGCCAGCAGCTCTATCAAATAGACCCGGCACCTTACCAGGCAACCTATGACAGCGCCGTGGCCGACCTGCGCAAAGCCGAAGCCAACTTGAAGTCGGTGGAACCGAAACTGGATCGCTACCGCGAGTTGGTGAATGTCGGCGGCGTCAGTCGGCAGCAGTACGATGATGCCCTGGCCTCCATGGAGCAGGCCAAAGCCGACATCGCGGTGGCCCAGGCAGCGGTGGCCAGGGCCAAGATCAACCTGGATTACACCAAAGTTTTTGCCCCGATTTCCGGCCAGATCGGCAAGTCATCCGTGACCAAAGGGGCACTGGTGACGGCTAATCAGGGAACCGCCCTGGCAACCATCCAGAACCTGAGCAAGATCTATGTCGATGTCAGCCAGTCGAGTGGCGAGATTATGCGGCTGCGCAAACAGATGACCGCTGGCCTGAAGCAGGGTCCACTGCTGGCGGAACTACTGCTGGAAGGTGAAAAAGAGCCTTACGGCCTGAAAGGTGAAATCCAGTTTTCTGATGTCACAGTTGATGAAGGAACCGGCATGGTGCAATTGCGCATCCTCTTCCCCAACCCCGACGGGTATCTGTTGCCCGGCTTGTTTGTCAAGGCCAGGGTTGCGCAAAGTAAGCTTGAAAATGCGATCATGGTGCCGCAGCAGGCTGTGGTCCGCAGTGCCGGCGGCGATACCACGGTCTGGGCGGTGGCTGCGGATAACACCGTCAACCCGCGCCCGATCAAGGTGTCCAAGGCCTTCGGAGATAAATGGTTGATCGATTCGGGGCTTGCCGCCGGCGATAAAGTCGTGGTTGCGGGGTTGCAGAAAATTGCTCCCGGCGCCAAGGTTTCGCCGGTTGAGATGACAACTCCAGCGCAATAACGACAGGATAAAGCAATGCCCAGATTTTTTATTGAACGGCCCATCTTTGCATGGGTCATCGCCATCGTCATCATGCTGGGAGGGATCTTTGCCATTGAAACCCTCCCGATCGAGCAATATCCGGAAATTGCTCCGCCAAGTGTAACGATCAATGCGTCGTATCCGGGAGCATCAGCTAAGGTTCTGGAGAACAGTGTCACCCAGATCATCGAGCAGAGTCTGACCGGAATCGATTACTTACGCTATTTCTCTTCTTCGAGCGATTCGAACGGTAACCTGTCCATCACCCTGACTTTTGAGCCGGAGGCCAATCCGGATATCGCTCAGGTCCAGGTGCAGAACAAAGTCTCCGGCGTCACCAGCCTGCTGCCACAGATCGTGCAGCAGCTCGGGGTCAATGTCAAAAAGTCCTCGTCCAGTTTCCTGATGGTCATCGGGATCTATTCAACGGATCCGGCGGTGACCGAGCATGAGATCAGCGACTACATGGTGTCGAAAATGTCCGAGCCGATCAGCCGGGTTACCGGAGTCGGTGACGTCACGGTGTTCGGGGCCCAGCACTCCATGCGGATCTGGTTGAATCCGGAAAAACTGCACAGCTATAACCTGATGCCGTCTGATGTCCAGGCCGCGGTGCAGGCCCAGAACGTCGAGGTCACCGCCGGCCAGTTGGGTGGCTCCCCGGCGGTCGAAGGGCAGCAGCTCAATGCTTCGATTCGAGCCATGTCAAAACTGGAAACCGCCGAGGATTTCAGAAATATCCTCATCAAGGTGAACCAGGATGGCTCGCAGGTCCGACTGGGTGATGTCGCCCGGGTCGAACTCGGTTCCCAGGATTACAGCCGGATTGCCCGTTACATGGGAAAACCGGCCGCCGGGATGGGGATCTACCTGGGGACCAGGGCCAACGCCCTGGAAACCGCCGCCCTGGTCAAGGCCAAGGCCAAAGAGCTGCAGCAATTCATGCCCTCCAGCTACCGGATCGTCTTTCCTTATGACACCACGCCGTTCGTCCAGTTATCGATCCACGAGGTGTTCAAGACCCTGGTCGAGGCCATTATCCTGGTCTTCCTGGTGATGTTCCTGTTTCTGCAGAACTTCCGCGCGACCTTGATTCCGACCATTGCCGTGCCGGTGGTTCTACTCGGCACCTTCGGCATTCTGGCCGCTTTTGGCTACTCCATCAACGTGCTGACCATGTTCGCCATGGTCCTGGCCATCGGGCTGCTGGTCGACGATGCCATCGTCGTGGTCGAAAACGTCGAGCGGGTGATGAGCGAAGAAGGATTGCCGCCTAAGGAGGCGACCAAAAAGTCCATGAGCCAGATCACCGGCGCCCTGGTCGGTATCGCCATGGTGCTCTCCGCGGTGTTTGTGCCGATGGCATTTTTCAGCGGGTCCACCGGGGCCATCTATCGGCAGTTCTCCATCACCATCGTTTCGGCCATGGCCCTATCGGTGCTGGTGGCCTTGGTGCTCACTCCGGCCCTCTGTGCGACCATGCTCAAGCCGGTGGAAAAAGGGCACGGCCTGAAGCGAAAAGGCTTTTTCGGCTGGTATAATCGTACTTTTGAACGCGGTAAAACGACTTATCGAAAAAGCGTCGGTTTTGTCGCGGCCCGCTCAATCAAATTTTTCCTGGTTTACCTGGTGATTATCGGTGCCCTGATGTTCCTGTTCAAGCAGCTGCCGACGGCTTTTTTGCCTGACGAAGACCAGGGGATCATGTTGCTGATGATCCAAGCACCGCCGGGAGCGACTCTGGAACGGACCCGGGAGAGCGCCAAAAAAGTTGAAGACTATTTTTTGAATAAAGAAAAAGAGAATGTCGAAAGTATCTTTACCGCAACCGGGTTCAGCTTTGCAGGGCAGGGGCAAAATGTCGGTCTCGGCTTTGTCCGCCTGAAAGACTGGAGCCTGCGCCAGCGGCCCGACCAGAAAGCCCAGGCCATTGCCCAGCGCGCACTGCGCAATCTGTACGGGATCAAGGATGCGTCGGTTTATGCTTTTATCCCGCCGCCGATCCCGGCTTTGGGGAACGCCAGCGGTTTCGATTTCAAACTGGTCGATCAGGCCGGACTGGGCCACGATACCTTGCTCCAGGCGCGTAATATGATGCTGGGGATGGCGTCCCAGGATCAGCAGATGATTGGGGTTCGCCCCAACGGTATGTCCGATGTGCCCCAGTACCAGCTGGAAATCGATAAGGAGAAGGCTTCGGCCCTTGGCGTTTCCATCAGTTCCATTACCGATACCATCGGTACGGCCTGGGGCTCGACCTATGTCAACGACTTTGTCGACAACGGCCGGATCAAGAAGGTCTACATGCAGGGGGATGCTCCCTATCGGATGTTGCCCGAAGACGTCGATCGCTGGTATGTCCGCAATAATGTCGGCGATATGGTGCCGTTCTCCTCTTTTGTCAAGGGGACCTGGGAGTACGGTTCGCCGCGCCTGGAACGTTACAACGGTCGTTCTTCCATGGAAATCCTCGGAGCTCCGGCTCCCGGGGTCAGTTCCGGTGTGGCCATGGCAGCCATTGAACAAATGGCGAAAAAACTGCCGGAAGGGATCGGCCTGGAATGGACCGGGATCTCCTATGAGGAACGGATGGCTGGAGCTCAGACCACTCTGCTCTATGGAGTTTCCCTGTTGATCGTGTTTCTCAGCCTGGCCGCCCTCTACGAGAGCTGGACCATTCCCTTTGCGGTCATGCTGATTGTCCCGCTGGGGATCATTGGTACGGTGGCTGCGACCAGGTTTGCCGGACTGGCTAACGATGTTTACTTCCAGATCGCGTTGCTGACCACGGTCGGTCTGGTGGCCAAGAACGCGATCCTCATCGTCGAGTTTGCCAAGACTTTGTATGAAAGCGGGCGCAGTGTTATCGTTTCGGCGATGCTGGCAGCTGAACAGCGGTTACGGCCGATCCTGATGACCTCAATGGCATTTATTCTCGGGGTGACTCCGCTGGCGATCGCCAACGGCGCCGGCTCTGCGAGCCAGAACGCCATCGGTATCGGCGTTATCGGCGGGATGATCGGGGCGACAACGCTGGCCATGGTCTTTGTGCCGATGTTCTTTATCGTCATAGAAAAATGGTCGATGACCAGAAAAAGAAAAGCTGCGGCTGAAAGCGAGGTAGAAAATGCTCAATAAACTGTTTCCGGCCCTGGTCTTGTTGCTGTTGGTCACGGGTTGCTCCATGATTCCCCAATACCAACAGCCGAAATTGCCGGTGGCTGATAGCTGGCCAATGGGGGAAGCCTACCCGGAGACCGAAAAGGGGATGGCGGCCGATATTGCCTGGCAGGATTATTTCCAGTCGAGCACGTTGAAAACCCTGATCAGTCAGGCGTTGGAAAACAATCGTGACCTCAGGGTGGCGGTGCTCAATATCGAAAAGGCTCAGGCGGCTTATCGGATTCAGCGCAGTGACAGCTTGCCGACCATCACCGCGAATGGTTCTGCCAGCCGTGCCGGTGTTCCTGATGATGTCAGTGCCACCGGGAAGTCCTATACCGCCAACACATTCAAGGCCAATCTGGCCATGACTGCCTATGAACTCGATTTCTTCGGTCGGGTCAAAAGCCTCAATCAGCAGGCCTTGGAAACCTACCTGGCGACGGAAGAGGCTATGACCGGCACCCGCATCAGTCTGATTGCGGAAACGGCCAATGCCTATTTGAGCTACTTGGCGGATCGCAAGCTGCTGCAACTGGCTCGGGATACCGCCTCGACCCAGCAGGAAACCTACGAGGTGGTCAAACGGCAATTCGATGTCGGCTCGGCCAATCAGCTCGATGTCGCCCAAGCATCCACCGCGGTGGAAAGTGCGCGGGTATCAATCGCTCAATATACCCGTTTGGTGGCCCAGGATAAAAACGCCCTGGCATTATTGGTGGGCGGTTCCGTCGACGAGGTCCTGAACTGTGACGAGACCATCGACAATGTGCTGTTCATGGCTGAACTGCCGGCCGGACTGCCCTCGCAGGTGCTGCTGGCACGTCCTGATATCCAGCGTGCTGAACATGTGCTTAAGGCTGCCAATGCCGATATCGGTGCCGCGCGGGCAGCACTCTATCCGACCATCAGCCTGACCGGTTCTTTCGGTCTGGCCAGCGACAGCCTGGATGGCCTGTTTCAGTCCGGGGCCCGCTATGCCTGGAACTTTACGCCTTCACTGACCATTCCCATTTTCAACCGCGGCCGCCTCAAGGCCAGCCTGGACGTGGCACAAGTGAATGAACAGATTGCCGCGACCCAATACGAGCAGGCGGTTCAGGTCGCGTTTCGGGAAGTGGCCGATCAGCTGGCGGCACGGGGCACCTATCAGTCCCAGCTGGATGCCCAGAATGCTCTGGTTGAAGCAACCGGACAGGCCTATAAGCTGTCAACGGCCCGTTACGACAGCGGGATCGATAACTTCCTGACGGTGCTTGATTCGCAACGTTCGTTGTTCGCCGCCCAGCAAGGGGCGGTGAATGTCAAGAAGGCGTTCATGGTCAACTTGGTGAACCTGTACAAAGTGCTCGGCGGTGGTCGGCTGTAGAAGCTGGCTCCCTGGTTTCTGATCATCAAAAGGCCTCCTGCGCAGGAGGCCTTTTGATTTTTTAACATGGGTGACGAAAAATATGCACGGGCTGAGCTGGTTGAAGCGTGGGCATTGACTGCTCGACTGTTTCCCCTCCCCCCATCCCGACCTTCCCCCATCAATGGGGAAAGAGAGTGACCTGCTCCGGGATTTTCCTGGCTGCGTCCTTGGCAAGGGAGGAGGATGATGTGTTACCCATGTTTCCGGTTTGTAAGGCCTTCCCTCCCCCCGCGGTGGGGGAGGGTTAGGGTGGGGCTGCTTCATTTGAGAAAAAACAATACGTCAATGCACCATAGCTTGGAACGCCTTGTCGATCTGCCTTCAGGGTGAAAACATGGTCACGGCAGGACACTAGGGAATGGCGCTGGTTTAAGAGCAGATGGCAGCAAAACCGGGACTGTCCCCGCACGGGGGCTGTCCCAGGTCTTTGCGGTGCTAACCCCTACAGTTTCATGGCTCGTAAACTCTTGGGACAGCCCCCCGATGACCCTGGGGACAGTCCCGAGTTTACTGCGAAGTTGCTTAAACGAGCGCCATTCGGGACACTAGGCGATTATTTGTTATTGATTGAATTGTGAAGCAAGGCTGCGTGGCCCTCAATTCTCTGGATTGAGGGTCTTGCTTATTTTGCTCCAGAGCAGCAGCACCAGAACCGAGACGCCGAGGGTCAGCAGGCTGAACACCAGGACCGGCCGGGACCAGGGCTGGGTGACAAAGGCCATGCAGGCTGCGCCGGCAATGAACTGATAAAACACCAGCAGGGATGAGGCCGAGCCGACATCGGTTTTGACCAGGCCGAGGATCAGGGACCCGCTGCTCGGCCGGCTGAGCCCGGTAAAAAACGAGAAAATAGCGATGAAAAAGAGAAAATAGAGGTAGTGACGGCCGGCAAACAGAGTCAATCCGGCACCGGCGACAATCGCCCCGAGAATCGCAATGGTGATGATCTGCTTGTCGTCCAGGCGTTTGGTCAGCCGGGAGGACGTGAACGCTCCAGCCATGGAGACCAGGGCATTGAGCCCAAACAGCAGGCTGAAGGTGCTTTCCGACAGGCCGTGAATGGAGATGTAGAAAATCGGCGAAAAGGCGATATAACCGTAAAAGGGTAATACCAAGAGCCCCATGCTCATGCTGGCGAAGAGGTAGGGGCGGTTGCGCAGATGCACTCCGTAGCGGGTCACCAGTTTGAAAACGCTGGTGTCGAGTTTTGTGTCCAGGGTCTCACGGATGGTCAATGAGACCAGGAAGGTGATGGAGACCAGTGTTCCCTGAAGCAGAAAGATAAACCGCCAGTTGGCGACCTTGAGCAGAAAGGCGCCCAGCAGTGGCGCGACCATGGGGGCAACCGCAACAATGGTCATGACATAGGCCAGAGCCTTCTGCCGTTCAACCCCCTTGAAGCGGTCGCGGATAATCGCCATGACAATGGCCGCCGGGGCCGCGGCTCCCATCCCCTGGAAAATCCGAAAAATGATCAGCTGTTCAATACTGCCGGCCAGGGCGCAAAGAAAAGATGAGCCGACAAAGATCGCCAGTCCGCCGATCAGGATCGGTTTGCGCCCGTATTTGTCGGACAGCGAACCGGCAATCAGGATCGAAACGCTGAAAGAGATAAACCACAGCACCAGGGTTAAATTGGCAATGTCTTTCCCGACGCCCCATCCCTCGGCAATCTGGGGAATGGCGGACAGATACATGTCGGTTGCCAGTGGCGCCGTCATGGCCAAAGTGGCCAGGAAGATTACGTACAGGGCTTTGTTGTTTTCTAGATAATGTTCCACTCTCTGTTCCTTAACCGGGTTGTTGAGACAGTTCTCTTTGGTCATCTGTTTCGCCCTGTTTCAATGCATTAAGCCGCAAGCCATTATGCTGTTGAGCATCCACGTGGGCGCAGCAGTTCTTGCTGGTCGGCTCGTTAAGCGGCAAATACCAGGTTGTGGAAAAAAGTGCGATTTCCCCCCCCATCCCACAAAAACAATAACTTAAAAGTCGTCATTGATTTTGTTAATCCAACCATGGGTTTGACAGGCTGTTTTCAACAGTCTGCTAGCCGCGCGAATGAAAGGGAGTCGTGCTGAACTGTCGGAACCGGCAAATTTGTTTGGCAAAGACGGGCGGATTGGAGCGAACTGTCCCGAAAAACTGCTGGCAACACTATACACCTGTTACGGTTCAGGAAAAGTTAAAAACTGGACGCGGGTAGAAGCGTCCCCTGGGTCCGCTGCGCACTGTGACGTGGTTCAGGTTCGCTGCACGGTGATTCTGGCCAGGCTGATCCGGCCATCTTTGAGCAGCGGCAGCACCAGCAGGCTGCTGATCAGTTTGATGAGAGTCTGCCCCCAAATGGCTGGCCAGACCGGGCCGAAGGCGAGCAGGACAAAGGTCAGCGAATCAAGGGGGGTGGAAATCAGGTTGCTGAGCAGCAGGCGTTTTTCAAAACTGCCGCGAGCCCGCGTAAAAATCAGCCAATCGCAGAACTCGGCCACAAAAAAGGCACTCAGGGACGCCAGGGCGAGGTGCCGGTTAAAAGCAAAGGTGATGCCCGAGGCTAAAAACATCCACCACCAGCAGCCGTACTTGCCAAAACGCTGCTGGACAAAATCGCGCGCCGAAAAGGTCAGCCCGATAAGCGCAGCCCCAGCTGGAAAGCTGAGGCCGTAGATGGTGACGATTCCAAACCAATGGACCAGCAGGTTGGCCAGGATGATGGAGCCGAGATAAAAAAGCGCACTCATTGCAGTTGCCTCCAAAACTGTTGCGGGTCATGGTCTGGCGTGGCAGCAGCCTTTGAGTATCGCCAAATATGACCATTTTTGTAGTAAATGAGCAGCATACGCTGAGCTGGGCGGTTGAGGCTAGCCCAAGGTGAAAAAAATCTCGACACAGCCACGGGGAAAAGCGGTCATGAAATACGGCTATCGTTCGTTTTATGGCTGGTATATGAGCAAAAAATGTATATCAATTGTTTTCTGGAATTTTTTCTAATTGGTTATATTTTCTTAAATACTATTTTAAATCAGTAGTTTGTCCATCATCTTTGTGCTTGGCATGATCGCTGCTTTTTATCGGGTACTTGCGTAATTAATATTAAGGAGGCTCGATAAAATGATCAAAATTGGCGTATTCTTTGGGTTGGCTTGTATTGCCATGGTTGGGGGCTGGGCGCTGCTCCCCCGGGACGGGAAAGCACAGCCTGCCCCCTTTTCAGCAGCCGGGCCAGAGCTTCTGGATATGCATTGTCATGTCGCTGGAATCGGTGCCGGTGGTAGCGGAGCCTTTATCTCCGAACAACTGCGGCACAGTTGGAAGTACCGGATTTATCTCAAATCCTTCGGCATCAGTGAGGACGAACTCCGCCAGCACGGGGACGGTCTGGTGATCAGGCGGCTGTCCGAACAACTGGCAGAATCCCAACTGGTGGGCGCCGCTGTGGTCCTGGCTCTGGATGGGGTTGTCGATGAACAGGGGAACCTGGACAGGGCGCGGACCGAGAGCTATGTCCCCAATGATTTTGTCGCCCGGGAAACCGCCAAATACGCTAATCTCTATTTCGGCGCCAGCGTCAATCCCTATCGCCCCGATGCCCTGGAGCGGCTTGAGCAAGCCCGGGCGGATGGCGCGGTGCTGATCAAATGGTTGCCCGCCATCCAGCAGATCGACCCGGCGGATGAACGGTTGATTCCGTTTTATGAAAAACTGGTCGAGTTGGACCTGCCGCTGTTGACCCATGCCGGTGATGAACATTCCTTCACCCGGGCGGACAACTCGTTGGGGGATCCCCTCAAATTGCGCCTGCCCCTCGACCTGGGCGTCACGGTGATCGCTGCTCATGTGGCCACCAGCGGCCAGCAGGATGGGCAGGATAACATGGCGCGCCTGTTGCCATTGTTTGAGGAGTATCCGAACCTCTATGCCGATATCTCTTCCCTGACTCAGCTTAACAAAGTGCGTTTCATGAGGCGTTTGCAGGATTCCGGAGTTGCTGCGGAGCGGTTGTTATACGGCACCGACTTTCCGCTGATTCGCACCGGTTTGACCTCACCGCTGTTTTCTCTGCCACAGCTTGGTTGGCAACGGACCTTGCCGTTATTGAAGGTGCGCAGTGCCTGGGATCAGGATGTCAGGCTCAAACTGGCCTATGGCCTGCCGGCTGAGGTGTTTTCCAATGCCGCTGCATTGTTACTCAAATAAGGAGGGAATCATGACCCGTAAGCTAACAACGTCTTTCAACTGGTTGAACGCGACCCAATTTTTCGGGGCGCTGAACGATAACTTACTCAAACTGCTGATTGTTTTTTATCTGATCGCGGTTAAGGGCCCAGACTCCGCGGCCATGGTCGCGGCCACGGCCGGGGGGCTGTTTGTCGTGCCGTTCCTGCTCTTTTCGGCACCGGCCGGTGCGCTGGCTGATCGGCTCAGCAAGAGGACAATTGTGGTGGCCATGAAAGGCGCTGAATGCCTGATCGCTCTGCTCGCCGTCCTGGCCTTTGCGGTGGGCAGCGCGACAGCTCTTTACGCGGTGCTGTTTCTGATGGCGACCCAGAGCGCTCTGTTCGGACCGTCCAAGTACGGGATCGTGCCGGAGCTGATCGACCGGGAGCAGCTTTCCAGGGCCAACAGTCTGCTGGAAACCTTGACCTACCTGGCGATTATTCTTGGCACGGCCCTCGCGCCGCTGCTGGTGCAGTTAAGCAGTGCCAGCTATCGGACCGCGGCGCTGGCCTGCATCCTCTTTGCGATCCTCGGCCTGATCTGCAGTTGGCGGATCGAGGCGACCCCGGCGGCGGATGCCGGACGGCTGGTCTCGCCGCGGATCCTGAGCGAGATCAAAGGATCGTTGCTTGAACTCAAACAAGACGGGTATCTGCTGCTGGCGGTGCTCGGCTCGGCCTATTTCCTGTTTCTCGGCGCTTTTGCCCAGATTAACCTGATCCCCTTCGGTATGCAGGTGCACGGCCTGACTCAGGAGCAGAGCGGGTATCTGTTTCTGGTTGCGGCTCTGGGCATCGGCGCTGGTTCGCTCTTGGCCGGGCGGTTATCAGGACGCAACGTCGAGTTCGGGATTGTGCCCCTCGGGGCGTTGGGGTTGGCCCTGAGTACCGGCGGCCTGGCCCTGCTACCGGCCAGTCTGCCCGTCCATCTCCTGTTGATCCTGTTGCTGGGGCTCAGTGCCGGCCTGTTCCTGGTTCCGCTGCAGGCTTTTATCCAACTGCGGGCTCCGCGTGAAAAACTCGGCCGGATTCTGGCGGCTGCCAGCTTTTTAAGCTGGTGCGGAGTGTTGCTGGCGTCCCTCTTGTCGGTGATCCTGAGTGGACTCTGCGGACTCTCCGCGGCCCAGTCTTTTCTGGTGTTGGGGCTGCTGACCCTGGGATTGACCTTGCTCAGCCTGTGGATTTTGCCCGACTTCCTGCTCCGCTTTATTGTTCTGCTGGTGATGAAGCTGGGTTATCGGCTGAAAATCAGCGGCGATCACAACCTGCCCGGAGAGGGGCCGGCTCTGTTGGTTTCCAATCATGTTTCCTGGATCGACGCCCTGCTGCTCCTGGCGACCCAGCAGCGCCGCATCCGTTTCATTATGCACCGTGATATCTATAACCTGAAGCTGCTGCAGCCGCTGTTTCGGTTGATGCAGGTGATCCCGGTGGCCGCCGACGATTCGCGGCGGCAAAAAGTTGAATTTATAAAAACCGCCCGCCAGGCCCTGGACGACGGGTATCTGGTCTGTATCTTCGCCGAAGGGATGATCACCCGCAGCGGCATGCTGCTGCAATTCAAAAGCGGACTGGAAGCCATCGTCAGAGGGACCGATCATCCCATCGTTCCGGTTTACATCGGTGGCGCCTGGGGGAGTATTTTCAGCTATGCCCACGGCAAGCTGCTCAGTAAGCTTCCCACCAGTCTGCCCTATCCGGTCAGGATTCTTTTCGGTACCCCGCTGCCGACAACCAGTTCGGCTGCAGAGGTGCAACAGGCGGTTGCCGAACTGGCTTATCAGTACTTCCAGGGGCAGAAAGGACAACGCAAACCCCTGATCGAGCAGTTTATCGACACCGCCCGGTCCAATTGGTGGCGCCCCGCCCTGAGTGACAGCAGCGGCCAACAGCTGACGTACGGTCGCAGCCTGACCGCGACCCTGTTGCTGGCCCGGCGGCTGGAAGCCCGGCTGGGTGCAGAGCAGATGGTGGGGCTGCTGCTGCCGCCGTCAGTCGGCGGCGCGCTGGCCAACCTGGCGGTGCCGTTGCTGGGCAAAGTGCCGGTCAATATCAATTACACCGCCTCTACCCAGGCCGTGTCCTCGGCTTACCAGCAATGCGGCATCCGCACCCTGCTGACCAGTAAGCGGTTTCTGGACCGGTTTAGCGAACTGCCGCTGCCCGAACAGGTTCTTTATCTGGAGGACCTGCTGCTGCCGGCGACTAAGCCTGAATTGGCCAGGCTGCTGGTGCAGGCACGCTGCTGGCCGCGTCGGCTGTTACTGCGGGGAAGCGGGCAGGGGATGGGGCAGGGCGGCGACGAGCTGGCCACGGTGATTTTCTCTTCCGGGAGTACCGGCATGCCGAAGGGGGTGATGCTCAGCCAGCATAATATTCTCTCCAACCTGGAGGCAATTCGCATGGTCGCCGCGACCTCGCCGCAGGACAATGTTTGTGGCGCGCTCCCCTTTTTCCATGCCCTCGGTTTTACCGCGACCCTGTGGCTACCCCTGATCAGCGGCTTTTCCGCCAGTTACCATGTCAATCCCATGGAGGCGCCCGCGATCACCAAGCTGGTGCGGCAGCACCGCTCGACCTTGCTGTTGACGACGCCGACCTTTCTCGCCACCTATATGCGGCGGGCGAGCAGCGAAGATTTCAGTAGCCTGCGCCTGGTGGTGACCGGAGCCGAAAAGTTGAAAGCCCAGCTGGCTGATGCCTTTGCCGAAAAATACGCTCTGCGCCCCCTGGAAGGCTATGGCGCCACGGAGCTGGCACCGCTGATTACTCTGAGTCTGCCCGATATCAAGCGGGACGACATCCACCAGCCCGGCAACAAGATCGGCAGTGTCGGGCGGCCGATCCCCGGAGTGCTGCTGCAGGTGGTCGATCCTGCCAGCCATGAACCGGTGGCGCAGGGGGAGGAAGGGTTGATCCTGGTGAAAGGGCCGAACCTGATGAACGGTTACCTGAACGACTCGGCCAGGACCGCCGCGGCGATTATCGACGGCTGGTACGTCAGTGGTGATATCGGCCGGGTCGACCGGGACGGCTTTCTGTTTATTACCGACCGACTGGCCCGTTTCAGCAAAATCGGCGGGGAGATGGTTCCCCATATCAGGATTGAAGAAGCCCTATGTCAGGCCCTTCAGCTGAGCGGAAACTGCCTGGCCGTGACCGCGGTCGCCGATTCGCGCAAGGGGGAAAAACTGGTGGTGCTGCATACCGAGGAAGCCGGCAGTCGGGAGGACCTGCAGCGCGCCCTGGCTGGCTGTGACCTGCCCAATCTGTGGCGACCGGCGAGCGACTCTTTTCTCCCAGTAGCCGAGCTGCCCCTGCTGGGCAGCGGCAAACTTGACCTGAAGGGGCTGCGCCAACTGGCTGAAGAGGGGTTGGCCGCAGCCGGGAGCAGGATTCAGAGCTGACAGGCTTTGGCTTGCAGTTCGTCGAGCAGGACGCTGTAGTTTTCGGAATAGTCCACCGGTACATCGATGAGATGCACTCCGCCGCTGGAGAAGCAGCTCTCCAGCAGCGGGACAAATTGTTCGGTGGCGCTCACCCGATGGCCGCGGGCACCGAAACTGTCGGCAAATTTGACGAAATCGGGGTTACCGAAATCCAGGCCGTAATGGGCGTAGCCCATGGCGGCCTGTTTCCATTTGATCATGCCGTAGGCACCGTCGTTCAGCACCAGAATGACCAGATCGAGATTCATCCTCACCGCTGTTTCCAGTTCTTGACAGTTCATCAGAAAACCACCGTCACCGTTGATGGAGAGGACCCGGCGCCCCGGGTAAAGGCGGGCGACTTCCATGGCCGAGGGCAGCCCGGCACCCATGCTGGCCAGAGCGTTATCAAGCAGTACCGTGTTGGGTTGAGAGGCCAGAAAGTTGCGGGCAAACCAGATTTTGTAGACCCCGTTGTCCAGGGCGATGATACCGTCCGCGGGCATAACTTGGCGGACATCGGCCACCAGCCGTTGCGGTTTGATGGGAAAACTGCCGTCCGTGGATTTCTCCCGCAGGTGGCTACTGAGACTGTCCCTGATCTGCTTGAAATAACTGCAGTCCTGCTCCAGTTTGCCGACTTTTTCGGTCAGTCTGCGGATACTTTCGGCAATATCTCCGACCACTTCATGCTGGGGGAAGTAGACGTTGTCGACTACGGCCGAGTTGAAATTGACATGGATGACCCGCTTGCCGCCATGCTCCATGAAAAATGGCGGCTTTTCCACGACGTCGTGGCCGACATTGATGACCAGATCGGCCCGGTCGATGGCGCAATGGATATAGTCGCCGTCGGACAAAGCTGCGGTCCCCAGGCAGTGGGGATCGTTCTCATCGATGACCCCTTTACCCATCTGAGTGGTGAAAAAGTGGATGCCGGTGGTCTGCACGAATTGATCCAGAGCGCTATGGACCCGTTTGCGGTTAGCGCCGGCGCCGATCATCAGCAACGGCAACTTGGCCTGACGAATCATCTCGGCCGCGGAACTGATCACTTTACCGGTGGCGCGGGGGCGGTAGGGCTGACTGACGGGAAAGATGGGAGTGGCAGCTGCAGCGCTGGTTTCGGCAGCGATATCCTCCGGTAATTCCAGGTGGACGGCGCCCGGTCGTTCCTCCTGTGCCTGGCGGAAGGCTTCGCGGACCATGGCCGGAATCAGATTGATGCTGACGATCTGGCGGTTGAATTTGGTCAACGGCTCCATCATGTGGACCACATCGATGATCTGGAAATGCCCCTGCTTGCTGAGTTTGATCGGCTTCTGAGCGGTAATCATCAACATGGGAAAAGCTCCGAGCTGGGCATAGGCGGCGCCGGTGACCAGGTTGGTTGCTCCCGGCCCCAGGGTGGATAAGCAGACCCCGGGGCGCCCAGTCAGCCGCCCGTAGGTTGCCGCCATGAAGGCAGCGCCCTGCTCATGGCGGGTCAGGATCAATTGGATGGAGGACTCGCGCAGTGCTTCGAGCAGGTCAAGGTTCTCTTCGCCGGGGACGCCGTAGACGACTTCGACGCCTTCATTTTCCAGGGCTTTGACAAACAGATGAGCAGCATTCATGGACTGTCCTTTGGAGATGTGGGTACCGGAGGAAATACGTCCTGGGCACGCCGGTTGTTTTTCCTTCTCTACTATTCTGCGGCCATGGCGGTGATTTGGCAACTCGGCGGGGCAAATTTACCCGCCAACAGGTTGGATAAGCAGTTTCATGGGGTAAAACGGTGAGGCTATTGTAATTTTGAATAATTAGAGCGCTGGTTATTGAAATTAACCGTTGGACTGGGAATTGCCTGCTGTTTTACTTTATGAAAATAATCAACAACTATGGAAAGGTCATCTATGAAACATCTGCTTCTCATCTTGATCACTCTGCTGTTCGCAGTGCCGGCTTTCGCAACCACCCAGTCCGGAACCTATACCTGGACTTTTGATCTATCCAACCAGGACAGCAGCCAGGAGACCAGGCTCTGGATTCCCTATCCCGTCTCCAACTCGGAACAGCTGATCAATGCGATTCACTGGGAAGGGAACTACGCCGAAGCGGCTGTTTATACCGAGCGCACTTTTAGTTCACCGCTGCTCTACGTGGCTTGGAAAAAGGGCACCCTGGACCGCAAACTGACGCTGACTTTTCATGCCGAGCGCAGCGAACAGATCAAACGGGATTTCCCCAAAACCGCCGCTGCTTACGATCCGCGTGACTTTGCCCTCTATCTGGCTCCGACCAGTCTGGGACCCATCAACGGTCAGGTCAAAGAGCTGTCCGACCAGATCACCGCCGGAAAAACGGGGATTCTTGAGAAAGCCCGGGCGATCTACGACTGGACCGTCGACAATACTTTTCGCGATCCGGACACCAGAGGCTGCGGGTTGGGTGATGTGACGGCCCTGTTGCGTCGTCCTGGCGGCAAGTGTGCCGACATCAGTTCGATCTACATTGCCCTGGCCCGGGCCGCCGGAGTGCCGACCCGTGAAGTTCTGGGCATCCGTACCGGTAAAAACAAGGACCAGGACGTCTCCACCTGGCAGCACTGCTGGGCCGAATTTTACCTGCCCGGTTACGGCTGGGTGCCGGTCGATCCGGCCGATGTCCGCAAAGCGATGCTGGTGCAGAAATTGGACCTGAGCGATCCCAGGGTGGCCGAACTGCGTGACTACTACTGGGGGCGGGTTGATCCATACCGGATTCGCCTCAGTGAAGGGCGCGATCTGCAGCTGAATCCGCCGCAGTCCGGTGAACCGGTCAATTACCTGATGTACCCCTTCGCCCAGGTCGGCGGAGAAACCCTCGACTGGCTTGATCCGCAGACCTTTAAATACCAGATCACCTGGAAACAGGACTGATCAAGGGCTGCACCTGTTTCAAGCCCCGCTGCACAGCCGTGCTGCGGGGCTTTCTTTTTTCTGGATTGGAGCGTTACTGCTGTTTGATTGCTCCTGCAACCCGTCAGCCATAAACCACGGCTTTTTGTGCCAATGCCGGGAGTTGCAGGTTACATTCAGAACTTCATCCTGCTGTCGTTGCCATCGTCAGTACGAGTTTCGCCGGTCTCCTGCCGCTGGCGCAGAAACTGACCGGGGGAACTGCCGAGAGCCTGGCGGAACATCTCGATAAAGGCACTCAGACTGTGATAACCAAGATCAAACGCCACCCGGGTGACATTATCCCCCCGTCCCAGCCGGTCGACCGCCTCCTGTAACAACAGCCGTTTTCGCCAGGACCCGAACGTCAGCCCGGTTTCCCGCACAAAGAGCCGGGCCAGCGTGCGTTCGCTGGCCCCGGCAAGTCTGGCCCAACTCTGCAGATCGCTACGGTTTCCCGGATAGTGCAGTAACCCGTCGATAACGCGGAGCAGGCGTTGGTCGTGACCCATCGGCAGGTGCAGCGGGGTTGGTTCCGCCTGTTGCAGTTCATCGAGAATAACCATCATCAGTCTGAAATCCGCACTGTCCGAAGTATAATTGTCGCCAATCTGAACCGCCTTCAGAATCAGCTCGCGGAGCAGGGGAGAAACTTTGATCACCGTACACTGTTCGGGGAGTCCGGCGGTCGCGGTGGGGTCGATAAACAGGTTGCGGGGCGCAACAGCGCCGGGGAAATAGACTTCGTGTTCGACTTCCGGCGGTACCCAGACGGCCTGCGCCGGCGGCACAATCCAGATGTCCCCGCCACAGATGACCCGCATCACCCCGCTGCTGGCGTAGATGAGTTGCCCGCGGGGGTGGGCATGGGCTGCCGCACAGCCGGCGTTATTGATCTGCATGGCCAGGGGGATCACCGGTAGCTGCGGGTCTTTCCGGTAGCCGACGACGACCGGTGCAAGTTTTGGCAGTTTGTCGATGTTCATTGGCAAAAGATAGCAAGACAGCCATGGGTTGCCAACCTATACTTTTTCCATTTCCGCGAGAAAGGAGCATACGCATGATGACCAAGGACAACCGGCAGCATCAGGCCGATATCGTCAGTCAATTTTCCAGGCAGGCCATTCCCTTTACCCAGGTTCCAGGACACTTCGATGCCCTGCAGCTGTTGCTGGACATGGCCGCGGTTGATGCTGCTGATGAGGTTCTTGATGTGGCCTGCGGGCCAGGGTTGGTCGCCTGTGAATTCGCCCGGCACGCCAAACATGTCACCGGGATCGACCTTACCCCGGCAATGATCGAGCAGGCCATGAAGCGGCAACAGGAGCAAGGCCAGACCAATCTTGACTGGGACGTCGGCGAAGCAGTGTCCTTGCCCTATGCGGACAACAGTTTTTCGCTGGTGATAACACGCTACAGCTTTCATCATCTGCTGGCGCCTGAGCAGGCTTTAGGGGAAATGATCAGAGTCTGCCGGCCCGGCGGCCGGGTGCTGGTCGCTGATGTCGCTGTTGCCGCAGAAAAATCGGCAGCCTACGATCGTCTGGAAATCCTTCGCGACCCCTCTCATACCCATGCGCTGAGCCAGGCGGAGTTCACGGACCTGTTTCAGAATTCAGGCCTGACCGGCTGTCGGCAGAGCGGTTATGGGGTCGATATTGAGTTTGAAAGCCAGCTCAAGGCCTCTTTCCCCAACCCCGGGGATGAGTCTGTCATTCGCCGGATGGTAACCGAGGATATTGGCAAGGACCAACTGGGAATCAAGCTGCGGCGTGAACAGGGGCAGATTGTCTATACCGTACCGATTGCGGTCTATGTCGGTTGGAAACCTTGCTGAGGGTTTTCCTTCGAAAACTGCAGGAACAGTGGATTGAAGGAAAATAATCAATTGATGACTTGATTGGTCATATTTCGGACCATTACAATCAGCTGAACAATTTTGGAGAGTCTCTGTGCTGATACGGGCTCGGCGTGAATCCTCCTCTGTCCGCTGCTGGGTGAAAAAGTTTCCGGGCGGACTTTTTCCACCTTGCCAGGTCAGGCCTTCTCCAATTAACCGGTGCCGAAGCATCAGGGAGGCTGGGTCATGGTCGGGAACAAAAGGTTTCATCCTCAGGTATCGGGCTGGTTATTGGCCCTGGCGACAGCCGCGCTGTGGTCCGGCTGCGCGGCTCATCAGCCAAAAATGGCTGCTGCAACTTACGAAGGTCCGGCCACCGCAATCGGGGCCGGGAATGCCCGCTCCTTTGTGACCCTGGATGCCGCCGGAAAACCGGAGACCATCGGTATCAGGCTGTCCGCGGCCGCTTTGCGCGGCCTGCCGGCAGAGGAGCCCAAAGACGCCATTGAGAGGGAATATCTGTTGCGACTACCGCCGCAAGCGGCAGGCTTGGGCTATGATCACATCGGCATCGACTGGAACCCGCACGGGCATCTCCCGCAAGGAATCTACGATAAACCTCACTTCGATTTTCATTTCTATTTTATCGACACCGCGGCTCGCGAGCGGATTTCCGCAGTCGGTGCAGACCTCGAACGAGCCCATCGGCTGCCGGCCGCGGAGTTGATGCCGGCCGGCTACATCCTCCCGCCAGGGACCGAGGTGCCGCGCATGGGAGCCCATGCGATCGATCCCCAGGGCGCCGAATTCTCCGGGCAGGGGTTTACCAAAACTTTTCTCTACGGTTTTTACGACGGCAGAATGATTTTTATCGAGCCCATGATCACCACCGCATTTCTGGAGACCAAACCGGCGCTTCACACCCCGATCGCGGTTCCTGAGCAATATCCCGGACCGGGCTATTATCCCATCCGCTACGGAGTTGTTTATAACGATGCCCGGCAAGAATATGAGATCACTTTGGAAGGGCTGACCAGGCACTAAAAGGAGAACCGGTTGTCGGCAACGCCTATCCCGGAATTTTCCTGTCAGGAGCAAGCAGGTCCGCCTGCGGCCAGCTGACAAAATCAGTGGACGATTTTGCAGCCTGGTCGGGATTTTTCTATTCCGAATCTTTACCGGATCTTTATCTGGACGTTAAGCTGTTGTTACAGGATGTTGCTATTATAGCGATAAAGATAAAACCGGCCGGCACAAATGCCCGGCCGCGACATTCAACCTACGGAGGCGTAAATGAAAATTCTCATGATGACCCTCCTCAGTCTGCCGCTGGTGCTGTTCGCCGTGACTCAAGGACAGGGGCAGGGGATGGAGAAAAAGGCTGATGCGATGGCGGCAGCGCCCGCCGAACATAAAATGATGTCCAGCGACAAGATGACGGAGCAGATGATGAATCAGCAACATGATTACCAAGTGCCGAACGATGCCGAGCTGCGCAAACGCCTGACCCCGCTGCAGTATCGGGTCACCCGTGAAGAAGGGACTGAGCCGGCTTTTGATAACGCCTACTGGGACAACCATGAACCCGGTCTTTATGTCGATGTGATCTCCGGGGTGCCACTGTTCAGTTCCAAAGACAAGTACGATTCAGGGACCGGCTGGCCCAGCTTTACCAAACCCATCGACCCGGACAGCGTTGTCCTGAAGGAAGACCGCAGCTTTTTCATGGTTCGCAACGAAGTGCGCAGTGCCCTCGCCGATGCCCATCTGGGGCATGTCTTTGACGACGGTCCGGCCCCGACCGGGCTGCGCTACTGCATGAATTCGGCCTCCCTGCGCTTTATTCCCCTGGCCGATCTGGAGAAGGAAGGCTACGGCGAATACGTCTCCCTGTTCAAATGACAGCTCCGCAGCAGGCTCCTGCCGCAAAAGGGCCGGGACTGCTGCCCCTGTTGTTGGCCGAATATGAAAGGTGAGGTCCAGAAATGAAACGAATCTTTATCCTGAGTGCGATATCGTTCCTCCTGGCGACTCACGCCTTTGCCGCAACCGCAATCCTGGCCGGAGGCTGTTTCTGGTGTATGGAGTCGGATTTTGAAAAATTATCCGGGGTCACGGACGTTGTCTCCGGTTTTACCGGTGGAACGCTGCCCAACCCGACCTATAACGGCAACCATGAAGGGCACTACGAATCCGTTGAAGTCACCTATGATCCGCAGCAGTTAAGCTACCAGCAACTGCTCGACTATTACTGGTTGCAGATCGATCCCTTTGACGACGGCGGTCAATTCTGCGATCGCGGGCACAGTTACCTGGCGGCGATTTTCTACGCCAATGACGAGGAAAAGAAACTCGCCGAAGCCAGCAAAGCCGAGGTGCAGAAGATGTTCCCGAAGCAGAAAGTCGTGACGGAGATTTTACCGGCCACAACTTTCTGGCCGATCAAAGGTGACGAAAGTTATCACCAGGATTTTGCCAAGAACAACCCGATACGCTATAACTTCTACCGCTGGAACTGCGGTCGCGACCAGCGTCTCAAGGAAATCTGGGGCGACAAGGCGACTCATCACTAACTAGGCTGCATTGCCTCGACTCCTGTCGTGCAGCGTTTACAAAAATCGCCCCGCTTCATTCGATTGAAGCGGGGCGATTTTGTGGTCTCTTCATGAGCTGCGGCGTTTGCCGCTGTCATTTTCGCGGTCGGTTATTTGTTCAGCGGTGTGAACTGGAAAGCTTGGCCGCCGATGCTGGCTTCGTACATCAGCCCGCCTTTGATATGGACGAAAACTGCCATGCCGCGCCGATAACCAACATTGCGCTGCTCTGCATCGGAAGAACTGGTGCTGGCGCTGGCGGTGGCGCCGTCGGTGCCGGCCTTGGCCTGTGCCCCTGCGGTAATGGCCACAGCCGAGGCCGAGGCCTCGAATTCAAACTGGCCGCTGGTGAAGCGATCGTAAGCGTCCTTGTTCTCGAAGAAGATGATTTCACTGAAGGCCTGGCCGCCCAATTGAGCACCGATGCTGGCCTTGGCCATGGTCGCCTCGCCGGTGACCTGTTCGTTGCGGAACACCAGCCCCTTGCCATAAGCCGCGCCAATGACAAAGCCGCCTTTGCCGATAGTGGGGAAGACCGCATAACCGTAGGCCGAGGCAAAGAACGGTTGGACCGTCGGTGATTGTTTAAAGGTATAGACCGTCACGTCGTAGTCGTCAGCGACGGCGCTGCCGAGCAGACCGGCCAATAATAAGGCCGCGGTCAGAATGATGGTGAAATGAATCCGTTTCATGATTGAGTCTCCTTTTTTGATCCTCAAATTTACCATAAGTCATTGGGAAAGCCAGCAGCGACAGAACAAATTGCCGGAGCCGGCGCGTTCCGGCTCAGCGGCAGCATCCTGCTTAAAGTTTTCCAAAATCAGAAGAATTCTTCTTCGTAATCCGGGACCAGATTGAACCAGTCCGGATGCCGGCGACCTTCCTGTAGCGCCGCCTCGGCCTGGGCAATGATTTTCTGCCGATCCTTCGGATAGCTGCCGGCCAGGTGCAGAATGTTCGAGACATGATTGGAGCGCAGGATGGTGTGGCTGGGATTGAGATGGCTGACGACGCGCAGGGCCTCCTGCAGGACTTCTCCGTTGCTGAGCGGGGCGATGCACTTGAAGTACGCATCGTTATGGCGGCGGAACATGGTCAGCAGAGAAAAGTATTCCGGGGCCAGCGCGTTGATCCAGGCTGCGGTGGCCTCGGCATGCTGCTGGGTCCGCGCCCGTCCCGCCAGGCCGAGAATCGCGGTCACGGACAGCTTCAGCTCCGCCTGCTGGGCCTTTCTGCACAGCGTCAGCATGACCTCCGGGGAGAATCTTTTGTTGACCAGTTCGATGGTCTCGGCATCGCCGCTTTCCAGGCCGAAATAGAGAATCCGCAGCTTACGCTGGCGCAATTGGGCGAGTTCGGCGACGGTTTTGGTGGTCAGGCTGTTCGGCGATGCGTAGGCCCCGACCCGGTTGAGCCGCGGCAAAGTGCTGGCGAGCTTGTCCAGCACCGCGAGCAGCTGCTCCTGGGGATAGACCAAGCCGTCGCCGTCGCCCAGGAATACCCGCTGGATATAGGGGCGGTGCGGCAGTGGAATACTGTCGATTTCGGCAAAGATATCCGCCAGCGGGCGGATCCGAAAGTTTTTCATTTTATACATACCGCAGAAGCCGCAGCTGTTCTGGGAACAGCCGATAGTGACCTGGATGATCAGTGAGTGGGCTTCAGAGGGTGGGCGGAACAGGGGTTCGTCGTAATCAAAATAGTACATGTCTCGGTGATCCTGGAGGAAAAATGTCAGGCCCAGTGGCTGGGCGTCGGTGCCGGACAAATGCCGACTTGGGTTATAGGATAACAAGTTTGCGGTTCCCTTGGCCAGCCTTCCGCCGGATCATAGATTCTGCGCACTTTGCGCTGCTCTGTGGGGCGGTCTGTGGTTTAGCGACGGCTCTGAGTCTTCCGAACTGGTTTTATCCAGCGCAGCAGCGGCCGTAATACCGGCATCCTGAACCGGATATTGACCAGTTTGACTTGGTGAAATCGTAAAATTAAATATTGACAATATTTAAATATTCATATAGATCTCTTTAGATTTTATGGAGAAATGTAAATGAATACTCATGAAACAATGCCCATCTGCAACATCGACACAGAGAAAAAACGCAGCTATAAATGGCTGTTGGCCCTGATTATGGTGACGGTCATTGCACTGGGCTGGAAATTTCCGCTGCTCGGATTTGTCGTGCCGGTCGCCATGGGGAGCGGGATTCTCGGCGCTTTTTTCCGTGGCCGCTGGATGTGCGGCAACGCCTGCCCCCGAGGCAGTTTTCTGGATACCTGGTTCAAACCGCTGGCCGCCAACCGGAGGCTCCCGCGGTGGTTGAAAAGCCCCTTGTTCCGCTGGAGTGTGCTGGTGGCCCTGATGGGTTTCATGGGCTATCGATTGTCCCTGCAGCCGACTGATCCGTTGCACTGGGGGCGGGTCTTCTGGCAGATGTGTCTGGTGACCACCCTGGCCGCGCTCGGCCTGGGCCTGGTCTACCGTGCCAGAGCCTGGTGCGCGATCTGCCCGGTCGGGACCATGGCTGCCGCCATCGACCGCGGTCAATATCAATTACAGATCGATCCGTCCTGCCGGGGGTGCGCGGCGTGCGCAAACAGTTGTCCCATGCAACTACCAATCGCCAGTTATCGGAGCAAAGGCGTCCTGGCTGAGGCGGATTGCATCAAGTGTTCGACCTGCCGCTCCGCCTGTCCGCGCCCCGGGGTGCTGACCTGGCCACAGCGGCTGGCCTGAGGATCGCACGGCGTCGGCAGGGTGGGTCGGCTTAACCGTCGCCGCACTTAGCCGGTCACAAACCACTGCGCCGGTCGCCGCGGCGTGACCGGCGCGGGATAGCGCTCCAGATAGCCAACTCGCAGCAGCATCTGGATGCTGTGGTCGGCACCGAACTGCAGCGCCAACTCGCGTTGCCCAATCTGTTCTTCCAGCAGCTGGCTCATCGGGTGGCAGGCGATATTGAGCCGCCGTGCTTGCAGCAGAATCCGCTGCAGACTCCGGCCGACCGCAATCAGCTCGGTCGGCGAATCACCTGCGCTGTGCAGAACCAGCCAACCCGCGCCCTGCCTGCTGAGCTCCTCGGTTATTGTGACGGTCTTGCGCCGGAACGTTTCGGTCATGACATCGTCCGCCTGATAAAAATTCCCTACCCACCAGCCGGCCAGCCCATTAAGCTCCATACCGGCGACGGTCAATCCGTCCCGTTGGCGGTTGACCGCACTTCGCCTGAAGCGGATCCACCGGGCCAGTTCCGCCATGGCCGCATCCCTTTGGCACTGGCTGGCCATGGCCAGGACTGTTCCTGCCCTGATACTTGCGGCCGTGGCCTGATCGCGCGGCAGGTAGTCGAGCCGGTGCTGGCTGCTAAGCTGGAGCAGACGGACATCGCTGCTCTGCAGCAAACGCTGCTGCTGCCCCTGCTTCACCGTTCTCCGTTGGCCCAGCAGGGACAGGTCGACGGTTGTCGCGGGCGATTGCGGGGACAGCTTGATCTCCAGTATTTTTGTCTCCTGAGGGTCGCTTGCGGTCACCGAAGCAGCGACCTGATAACCGTAGGCCAGGGCGGCCTGAACCAGGTTTTCAACAAAGGCTCCCAGGGAAATCAAGGATTCCCGCGCATGGGGATCGACCGCCGGCAGCCGCCGCCGAGGCGGGATTCCGATGCTCCAGTGACGGGGAGAATGTAAGCTGACCTGCCATGGCTGGCTGTTGTGTCCGCTCGGTGCCAGGGCGGCATGGTTCAGAATCCCTGCCGCTGCTGCGGACAGCCGGGCATTGGCGACCGGGCCGACCGGGCCGCGCAATGCCCCGGAGGGGCCGGAGAAACAGCTGGTCAGCAATCCGGGGGTGATGGAGAGCAGGCTGCAGAGACTGCAAGTTTTGAGAAAGTGGCGGCGGGAAGGGTTCATGGACTCATCCTCAGGGCTCGGGTTACTGGTCGGCCGGGGCAGCATCTGACCCAGCCGCGGTGAGCAGGTGGTGAAATTCGGCGGCGAGCAGAGGTAACCCTTTTTCGGCATGGCCGAAGCGCTGAAACGAGGACCGGAACCAGAACGGCGAGCCCGATTGTCCTGCGCTCATTGCTGCAATCCGTCGGCCGGTGACCGGGTCAAGGGCTTCAAGTTCCACACTGACGCCGCCCGTATCCAGGGGCAGAAACAGGGCCAGGGTGGTCAACAGGTTCAGAGCTGGCCGGGACTCATTGATGGCGGTGATGGCTGCACGGATGCGCAGGGTTGCGCTTGCTCCGGTCGGTTGGGACATTGGGGGTGTCAGCTTCTGGCGCAGGGCCTGGGTGAGGATCCCGGCCAACCTCTTTTGCTCTGCATGGCTCAGCCGGGTGGCAACGGAATCGGCAAACCGGATCGGCGCAATGGCGACGGCTTGGTAACGGATCGGCCGGGCCGGGGGCAAGGCTGCACAGTCGCGGCGGCCGAAGGGCTGCTGCAGGGTGCTGTAATTGTCCAGAAAACCGCTGCGGGTGGGAACCTGTCCGGCACAACCCGGCAGCAGCAGGCAGAGCAGGATACCAGTCATGATTTTGGCAAACGGGAGCATGGTGATTGTCTCATGTCACCGATTGGTGACATTGGGGTTAAAAAAATCAGCTGACCGCTGGCTCGGCAAAACAGTTGCGGCACAGCTGCAGTAAGCTTTCTTCCAGGCGCTGCCAGCCGGCAGCGGAATTGATCTCCAACAGGTTAAAGATCTGGGTGTTGCGGCTACGGATGACCAGATAATTGATGGCTGCGCCGAGCAGGGCAGTGATCGCGGTCAGGTCGAGATCGGTTTCGGTCAGTCGCGTACTGAAAGTGGCGAACAGCCGCTGCGCCCACTCTTCCCGGGTCTCGGCCAGGATAGTGGTCAGCTCATTCGGTTCGAGCATTTCCCAGGCCATGATTTCTCGGGTCAGCGGTCGTTTGCGCAACGCCCGGGCAAAATTCACCAGTAACTCACCAACCGCTTCACCGAGGGGTTTGTTACGGAATTCCTGCAGATTGCCATTGGCAATCTCATCCAGGGTTGGCCAGAAGTCGGCGGACTCGCCGAAACTGCGCAGCAGCCCGGGCAACCCCCCGAAATAACGATAGATCAGGACCTTGTCGACCCCGGCCTGGCGAGCCAGGGTGTTGACGCCGAACTTTTTGAAGCCGTCTTTGGCGAGCAGTTCGCCGACCGCCAGAAGGATCTTTTGCCGGGTCTGTTCTTTGTTGCCCATCGGAAATGACCTTAAGCTGTGTTGGGTTCACAATACAAATGCATCATTAGTCACCGATCGGTGACAAGTCAAGTCTTTTTGTCAGTCAGCATAAACAGCGAACCGTCAGGTGATGCCGGGATATTGCTTACGGCAAGTCGGGTACCCGGGCGGCTTTTCTTCTGCCCGCCAGGGAAGGGCTGACGATAAGCACGATCAAACCGGCAAAAATAAGACAGATCCCCCCCAAAGCCGGCACGGTGAGGTGCTCGCCAAGTACCACAATGCCAAGGGTTGCGGCAACCATGGGCTCGGCCAGGGACAGGGTCACAGCGGTGGAGACCTGGACCATCTGCAAGCCGCGGGAAAAGAACCAGTAGGACAGTGCCATGGTGGCCAGGCCGAGGTGCAGGACAACGGCGATGGCACGAGGCTGCGCCAGCCAGGTCAGGTCTCTGTTCAGGAGCAGTGGTGCCAGCAGGATGGCGCCGCCGCAGACGACCAGGGCCATGACCGCATTGGGCGAATGTTTTTCCAGCAGGCCTTTGATCAGCAACGTATAGGTGGCATAGGAGGCACCGGCCCCCAAGGCCAGAGCGATGCCGAACAGGTTGACGGTCAGGGAACCGCTGCCCAGGCCGAGCAGCCCGCCGCCGCTGACCGCCAGGACGGTGGCGAACCACCAGCGCCGGCTGAGCAATTCGCCACGGCAGATTTTGCCGAGCAGCCCGCCGATGATCGGGGCGCTGCCGATGCTGACCATGGTTCCGACCGCCACGCCAGTCTTGGCGACGGCGGCAAAAAAACAGACCTGATAGCCAGCGGTAAAGAGGGCTGCGGCCAAGACCAGGAACCAGTTCCAGTCCCGCCAGCGGCCCAGTTCGTGGCGGAACAGGGCCAGACCGAGCAAGGCCGCACCACCAATCACCAGGCGCAGGGTCCCGATCACCAGCGGGTCGTAACCCAGGGGGGAGAAAGCCTGGGCGGTACCGGTGGTGCCCCAGAGCAGCGTGGCAGCCAGGATATACCAGATGCCGAGAGCGGAATGTTGTTTGGACATGGGGCGGTCACCTTTTCTGGTTGAGAGGAACAGGAACAAAGCGGAGGCGCCCGACTCGGGCTCCGGATCGGGAGCAAATAAAACGGGCTGCCAGGTTGCAGTCTTAGCAGAGTCGGGGACGGGCCATCTTGTACAAAATTGACCTGGTGGGACGAATTCGAATGGCGCTCGTTTAAGAGTCGATGGCAGCAAAACCGGGACTGTCCCCGCACGGGGGCTGTCCCAGGTCTTTGCGGTGCTAACCGCTACAGCTTTCATGGCTCGCAAACTCTTGGGACAGCCCCCGATGACCCTGGGGGCAGTCCCGAGTTTACTCCAAAGTTGCTTAAACGAGCGCCATTCGGGGCGAATTCAGGTTTTTGTGACCTGTTGCCGATAAGCGCCGGGGGTGAGACCGAATTTACGTTTGAAGTGGCGGGTGAGGTGACTTTGGTCGCTGAATCCGCTCAGCAGCGAAGCTTGGACGATGCTCTGACCCTGTTGCAGCAGGCGGCGCGATTGTTCCAGCCGCAGCTGCAGCAGATACGCATGCGGGGTGAGACCGCTGGCTTTCTTGAAGCAGCGGATCAGATAGGATGGGGTACAATCGACCCAGGTGGCCAGCTCGTCGAGCTGCAGGTCATCCTCAAGCCGATCATGGAACAGTTCAATGATTTTTGCCACCCGCTGCGGCTCGTCGCCGATTTTTCCGGTTGGCAGTGCGGCCGTGGCATAGCGGGACAGCAGCAGGGCCAGGGTGGTGCGGAACAGGGACTGGCGGTGCAGGGCGGACGGAGAGGTTGTCAGGGTCAGCCATAGATCGATCAGGGTCCGGTAGGCGTCCCGGTCGGCGTGCAGGCCGGTCGCCAGCTCGGACGAAAGCGAGGAATGATCGGTCAGTTCCGCGGCAATCTGCTGAACGGTTGCCGCATCGAGATAAAAGGACAGCAACTGGCGGGAGCTGCTGTCGAAAGCCTGGTTGGAATGGACTTCGCCGGGAGCAAAAATCCCGAAGCTTCCCGGCGGTAATATGCCGGAACAACCTTTGTGGGTATAGGTTTCAGCGCTCGCCGTATTCAGCCAGATACAATAGGCTTCGTGAAAATGGGGAGCAAAGCGGAAGTCCACATCGGAACAGGACAGCAGCTCCAGACCTTTGATCGCGGCGGGCAAGTGGTAGCGGACTCCGGTCCCTGGGGCGGCTTTGGCATGCATAGCTATGTGTTAGCACAGGGACGCTGGTGTTGCAAAGGGCTTGCTGACCAGGCCCCCTGCAGCGGGCAGTCATCAGGCCTGGGGAAATGATCTTGCCGCGATGATATGAAGAGTTTGCTTTGCTTGTTATGTCAAAAAAACAGGAACGGAAGTCATATATCTTTCTGTCCTGGCAGAATAACTCGTCTTCGCAGAAGTTGTTATTATGTTATTAGCCTTCTATCTATATTTTCCTATCTCATGTCTGCTGTGAAACTAACCCTGAAACTCTATGAAAACTTAGTCATAAAATTTCTTATTATTGATTAAAAAAATAATAACATTAAATAGATACTTTACTTTTTTGATTTTTATTCTTCCGCTGCTAGTTTTTAACTTGTCAGACCGCCGGACAAGTCAGGATTGCTTGCTGACGTTGGTGGCTGAATCACCGCAAGGTCCTGTGTCCAGGGAGCGCTGATGAGCGAAATCAGAAAAATACGCCTTTCCGAAAGTATCACCGATGTCGTAAAAAAAATGATCGTCCGGGAAGGTTTTAAGCCGGGGGACAAGTTTTACTCTGAGCTCGTTCTCGCCAAAAAACTTGGTGTCAGTCGTTCTTCTCTTCGGGAAGCGCTGAAAATACTTGAAGTGACCGGTCAGGTGACCATTCGCCAGGGAAAAGGGATCTTTGTTGAAGACGTCAACGATCAGCAGTTCAAATCCTTTGCCGCCTGGTTAAAGAACAATGAGCAGTCCATAAGAGATAATTTTGAAGTTCGCCTGATCATCGAACCGAAAATTGCCGCGCTGGCTGCCCGCCATGCCGGCACTGATGATGTGCAGAAAATTCGCGCATGTATTCGTTCCTTTGCCGAATACGCAGTGCAGCAGGAGATCAATCCGCTGATCCGCTGCGATCGGGAATTTCACCGCCTGCTGGCCTTCGCGTCCCACAACAAAACCCTCTATGTCCTGATGAAATCGATGACCACCAACCTGCCCTACGGCTGGATTTCCAGCCTCTATATCGCCGGGCGGGTCAACAGCACAATAACCGAACACGAGCAGATTTACACCGCCGTCAATGCGGGTGACGGGCCGGGTGCGGAACAGGCGATGAGCAACCATTTGACCAAAGCATGGGAGGACGTTCAAATCCATTTGTACGGATAGCTTAAGGAGTCGATATGGCGGTCAAAATTACCACCCTGATTGAGAACAGTACAGGTGAGCACCATGGCCTCAAGGCGGAACACGGCTTGGCGTTTTTTATCGAGACCGAGGAGTGCCGCATTCTGTTTGATACCGGGCAGAGCGGAGCTTTCATTGAAAATGCCCACTATTTATGCAAAGACCTGACAACCCTCGACTATGTGGTCCTGAGTCATGGCCATTATGACCATTCCGGCGGGCTGATTCCGCTGCTCGACGTGGCAAGGCAATTCAAACTCGTTCTGGGACAAGGCTTTTTCGATGAGAAATACGGCTACCGGGACGGCTCTTATGAATACCTCGGGAATAGTTTCGACGAACTCTTCCTCAATAAACATCTGATCTCCTACCAATTTCTTGATCAGCCTCTCTATGAATTGAAACCTGGCATTTTCCTGCTGACCGATTTCTCGCGCCGGCATGCCGATGAAGTGATCAATCCGCGTTTCAAGGTATTGCGCGACGGCGTTTTTTACCCCGATCCGTTCACCGATGAACTTCTCTTGGCCCTCGACTCGCCCAAGGGGCTGATTGTGATTCTCGGCTGCTCCCATCCCGGTATGAAAAACATGCTGGATAGCGTAGTCGCCAGACTCCGGCGGCCCATCTATGCGGTACTGGGCGGCACACATTTGATCGAGGCTGACAGGCATGCGCTGGATATTTCCGTCAATTACCTGAATCGACATGTCCGGGGCGCGCTCGGGGTCTCCCATTGTTCGGGGCAAATCGCTATTTCACGGCTGGCCGAGTCCAGTGAGTGTTTTTTTCAGAACAGTACCGGCCGTTCTTTGATTGTTGCCTGAGGGTTTAACCTGTGTGGCGGATTTGCCGACGCACCTAACGAACGAGGAGGTAAATACCATGAGAATCCGTATCTGTCACTCCGGAGTAACGGCGGTTGTTCTGGCTGCGGTCGCCTTGGCCCTGATCCTGTTGGCGGTGCCGGGCTTTGCGGCCAAGGACGGGAAGATTATCTGGAAATCGTCCGGCCATGGTCCCGCCTCGGATCCGTCGCAGATTTTCCACGACAAGCTCTGCCAGGCCATTACCAAGGCCACGGGCGGTCGGTTGACGGTCAAACCCTTTGTCGGCGGCTCGATTGTCCCGGCCTACAAAGAGGTGGACGCCATCGATCAGGGCGTGCTGCAGATGGGTTACACCTGCCCCATGTACAATCTTGACAAGTGGCCTGCCGCGGGGCTGATCAGTTCGCGTCCGGGCGGCCTGCCCGGCGAGGCTCTGCGGACCTGGTTCGACTATGGCGGTGGTGCCGAACTGATGAATAAAATGATGGACGGCTACAATGTGATGACTTTCCCCGGCGCGCTGGCTCCGTTGCCCGAAGAAGTTTTCTTCCACTCCAAGGTCAAGATCGAATCGTTGGCCGACATCAAAGGTCTCAAAGCCCGTTGCATGGGGGACGGCGGTGAAATCCTCAAGCGCATGGGCGCGGCAACGGTCATTATCCCGGGCGGCCAGCTCTATGAAGCCATGCAGCGGGGCACCATCGACGCCTTCGAATATTCCACCCTGGCTTCCAACTGGAACATGCACTTCAACGAGGTTGCCCCTTATGTCTATCTCTCCCCCAGCCGGGCACCCAGCGACCCCCAGGTGATTTTCGTCAACAAGGACGCCTGGAACCAGCTGCCGGAGGATCTGCAGACCATCGTCCAGGCGGTCGTCGCCAAGTTCACCCAGGATCAGCATCAGTATCTGGTCAGTGAATCGATCAAGGCCGTGGACAAATTCCGCGGCGCCGGGAACCAGGTTTACAAGGTTCCCAAGGAGATTGAAGACGCCCTGCAGGCTGAGGCCGATAAGTTCTATGCCGAAAAATCGAAATCCGAGGCCCCGATTTTTGCGGAAATCTATAACTCCATGAAATCCTTCGGCGAGGCCTATAACGCCATCAAGTGAGTCTGAATTCCTCGAACCGGGAGTTGCGTATGACTGTTTTGATCAAAATTCTGCATGGCATCGATTGGCTGAGTGAAAAATCGGGGCAGGTAGGTAAATGGTTCGCGCTGCTCCTGGTTCTGGTCGGCTCCTTTGAAACCATTTCCCGACACTTTTTCGATGCTCCGACCATCTGGGCCTACGACTCCATGTGCATGGCCGGGGGTGTCATTTACCTGCTGGGAGCCTCTTATAACTATCTGCATGATGCCCATACCAGGGTCGATCTGTTCTATATGCGCGGCTCGCGGCGGACCAAGGCCCTGATCGATATGATCTGCGCCCTGATCCTGTTTTTCCCGTTGATGATCATTATGTTCAAGCTGGCGGTGGTGTGGGCGGTCAAGGCGTGGCGGATTCATGAGGTCATGTTCAACAGTTTCTGGTATCCGCCGGCCGCCCCCTATCGCACGGTTTTTGCCCTTGGTCTGCTGCTGTTGATTCTGCAGGCTCTCGCCAAATTTATCCGCGATTTCTACCTGGTCGTGAGAGGTGAAGACATTGATTGAACTCAGCGCTGAAATAGTTGCTTTTCTGATGTTGGGGGGCGTGTTCATCCTGGTCCTGACCGGCTTCCCGATTGCTTTCGTGATCGGCAGTGTGGCGTTCATTGTCGGCAACCTGGTGTTCGGACCGACCACCACTTACCATATTCTTTATTCGCGGTTTTACGACCTGTCGCTGAACTACCCCTATCTGGCGGTGCCGTTATTCACCTTCATGGGGGTTATTCTCCAGCACTCGGGGATTACCAAGGATCTTTATGAAAGTCTCTACGAGGTGCTGGGGCGGTTGCGCGGTGGGTTGGCGATTGTCACCGTGGTGTTCGGGACGATTCTAGCCACCTGCCTGGGAGTGATTGCCGCTTCGGTCACCATTCTGACCCTGATTGCCCTGGGGCCGATGGTGACCCGCGGTTACGACAAACCCCTGGCGGCTGGCACCATTGTCGCTTCGGGTACCCTGGGGATCCTGATTCCGCCCAGCATCATGCTGGTGGTCTACGGACCGCAGGCCGGAATCTCCATCGGCCAGATGTTCATGGGCGCGGTTTTCCCCGGGCTGCTGCTGGCTTTTGCCTATGTCACCTATGTCATTGTCCGTTGCTGGTTGAATCCCGCCCTTGGACCGGCGCTGCCGGCTGACCAGCTGACGCCTTTTTCCATGCAGAAAGTGTGGCGGCTGTTGAAATCGCTGGTGCCGCCGATTTTCCTGATCCTGGCGGTGCTCGGGACGATTTTTTCGGGGATTGCGCCGCCCACCGAAGCTGCTGCCGTCGGTTGCCTGGCTGCGGTGCTGCTGGCCGTCGGTTACGGGAAGTTCAGCATCGGCCTGCTTAAGCACGCCTCCATCGAAACCCTGCGGGTGAGCGCCTTTGTGGTGATGATCGCGGCGCTCTGTTATGCCTTTGTCGGGGTCTTCATGAGCGCCGGCTCCGGGGATGTGGTGTCCAGCCTGATTCTTGCGGTTCCCGGCGGCAAATGGGCTTCCTTCGCCATGATCATGGCCATCGTGTTTCTGCTTGGGCTGTTTATCGAATGGATCGGCATCGTCTTCATCATCGTGCCGATTTTTTCGCCGATTCTATCCGAACTGGGGTTTAATCCCCTTTGGGCCGGGATGATGATCTGCATCAATCTGCAGATGGCGTTTCAGACCCCGCCCATGGCCATGTCGATCTTCGTCCTCAAGGGGACCGCTGCGCCGGAACTCGGTTTGACCATGGCCGACATCATTCGCGGGGTGATTCCCTTTGTCCTGATTATCATGGTTGTGCTGTTCTTGTGTACGCTCTTCCCGCAGATCATCACCTGGCTGCCGGAAAAGATGATCGGCCCGGCCCATTGAGCAGTTGAAAGAAGGCTTTTCCTGGACCTACGGGGGGATTAAAACACTTCAGCCCCTGCAAAACTGCAGGGGCTGAAGTGTTTTCAGCGCAAATGATCCGGCCCGGATAGGGGCGGGAAATAACTTTATTTGCCGAAGTAACGCTTGAGCAGGCCGGCAAAAGCGGCGCCGTGGCGGGCTTCGTCTTTGCACATTTCATGCACGGTGTCATGAATAGCGTCAAGGTTGAGTTCCTTGGCGCGGGTGGCTAGTTGTTTTTTTCCGGTACAGGCGCCATGCTCGGCATCGACCCGGGCCTGCAGGTTAGCCTGAGTGTCGGCAACCAGGACATCGCCCAGCAGTTCGGCGAACTTGGCAGCGTGCTCGGCTTCTTCCCAGGCGATCCGCTTGTAGGCTTCGGCGACTTCCGGGTAGCCTTCACGGTCAGCCTGGCGACTCATGGCCAGGTACATGCCGACTTCGGTGCACTCGCCGGTGAAGTTCATTTTCAGGCCTTCGATGATTTCCGGATCAACATCTTTGGCAACGCCAATGCGGTGTTCGTCGGCCCACTGCAGGGCAGCGCCGGCATCCTGTGCGGTGAATTTAGCCGCTGGAGCCTTGCATTGCGGACATTCCGCCGGTGCACAGTCCCCTTCATGAACATAACCACAAATCGTACAGACAAATCTCTTCATTGGAGCAACTCCTTCATAGGGTAAAATATTACAAAATTGGTCGCGATTATACCGGTTGAGATTTTTCTGTCAAGCCCAGAAACAAGGAATGGGTTCTTCTTTGCGCCGAGCGAGGGGCCGGGACATCTTTACACCGTTTTTTATTGATATGCTAACCCCAGCCTAACCTGTGGGGTATTCACTGCGTATAAAGCACGGTCAGTTCGGAAGGTTCTCTCATTGCATCCAGGTATTTTCAGGGAGGTTAGGTTGATGAAACGGTTAAAAATTCTATTGTTAGCATCGCTGTTGTTGTTGCTCGGAGCCGGTCAGCTGTTAGCCGCGACACCGAAGTATGTCTTTTATTTCATCGGTGACGGACTTGGGGCCTCGCAGCGGCAGGTCGCTGAATATTATGCCCAGCAGGTTGCCGCCAATCCCCGCCTGAAGCTGGCCATGAACCAGATGCCGGTGGTCGGGATCAATACCACCTATTCCAGCGACACTCTGGTCACCGATTCTGCCGCGGCCGGAACCGCTTTGGCGACCGGATATAAAACCAATAACGGCATCATCAGCGAACTCCCTGACGGCCGGGTCGTCAAAAGCCTGATGGAAGCCGCCCGGGAACAGGGTTGGGCCACCGGAATCGCGACCACCACCCGGCTGACTCATGCCACCCCGGCGGTTTTTGCCGCGCACAACATCTCCCGCGATGCGGAAAATGAGATTGCTGCCGATATGGCGGACAGCGGCGTCGATTACCTGGTCGGCGGCGGTTTCCGTCATTTCGTCAAACAGGGGGGCGCGTTCAAATCAAAACGCAAAGATTCGCGAGACCTGGTCATGGAAATGGCCGACAGCGGTTATCAGACCTTTGTCGGGGAACAGGCTGCGGGGTCTTTCCTGGCGTATAAGCCGCAGGCCAACGCCAAGGTTTTTGCGGCGTTAAACTATTCGCACATGCCTTATGAACTCGACCGGATCAACGCTCAAGACAGTCAGTCTCCGGCATTGTCCGCGATGGTGGAGAAGGGGATCGAGGTGCTGCAGAGTCATCACCAGCCGTTCTTCTTCATGGTCGAGGCGGGGCGTATCGACCACGCCTGTCACGCCAACGATATCGCCGGTTCGATCTATGACACCCTGGCTCTGGATGATGCCGTCAAGGTCGCGCTGAAATTTTATCAGCAATACCCGGAAGAGACCCTGATTGTTCTGGTCGGCGACCATGAAACCGGTGGCCTGGGGCTGGGGTTTGCCAAAAACTATTTCCTGAAAATGACTGCGGTGCAGGCAACCAAAGCCTCCATCGAAGATGTCATGGATAAGGTTTACACCGGCGATGTCGATGCCTATCTGCGCATCGTTGCCGAGCGCTTCGGCCTGGCCGATATGACCCCGGTCGAGAAACAACGGCTGATCGCTGCCGCCAAACAGCAGGACACCGGTGCCAAAGATGCTGCTCTCTATGGGTCCTATTCGCCGACCCAGGTGGCTGTCGCGCATATCCTCAGCGAACGCGCCAATGTTGAGTGGACGACCTTTGCCCATACCGGCACACAGATTCCCATGGGCGCCGTCGGGGTCGGGGCCATGCAGTTCATGGGCTTTAAAGACAACACCGAAATCGCCAGGACCTTGGCTGATCTACTGCATTTCCAGCTCAGCGATGTGCAGGTGGCCATGGCGCAGTAATGAAAAAAAGCGCGACATTTTGCTGATCAGAAAAGGGCAGGGCGCAGCGGAACGATCCGCTGCGCCCTGTTGGTAAAAGCAATGACAAAAAGAAAAAGAACAAAACTGCACAAAGCAAGCTTGGGGCTGATGGTGCTTCTGCTGATGGCCATGGGGGCGGCCTGGTTCAGCAGGGGAGAAGCCCCTGCTCAGGACGATCAGGCCCTTGAATTGTGCGGGGTCGTGACCGCCGTCGACAACGCCGAGGTCATTCGCTCCAGCGTCGGTCATCTCGGCAGCCAGCAAGTGACCCTGCTGGTAACTGGCGGCAGTCATAAAGGGGAGGTTGTCGAGGCGGACAATTCCCTGATCGGGTCTCTGGAAATCGACGAAATGTACAGCCCGGGCGACACCGCAGTGATCGCTGCACGTGTCGCCCAGGGGCACATCAGCTATGCGAAAACCATCAGCCAGTACCGGCAGGGGGGCGAAGCCCGGCTGTTCGGGCTGTTTGTGCTGCTGCTCTTGCTTTATGCCGGAACGGTCGGGTTCAAGGCGCTGCTCAGTTTCATCGCCAGTGTGGCGATTCTCTGGAAGTATCTGCTGCCCGGTCTGCTGGCCGGACAGAACCCCCTGATCCTGACCGGGGTGACGCTGACCTTGCTGACGGCGGTGATTATTTTCCTGGTTGGGGGCTGGTCCCGCAAAGCAGTTGCAGCAACCTTTGGAACCTTGGCCGGGTTGGCGGTGACTTTGCTGCTGACTCTGCTGTTTGGCGACCTGCTCCAGGTCAATGGCATGACGGCTCCATTCGCCCCAACGCTGGTTCTTTCCGGTCATTATAATCTGGATATGCGGGAGATCTTTTATGCCGCGGTGGTGATCGGGGCGTCCGGTGCGGCCATGGATATTGCCATGGATGTGGCGGCAGCCATGTATGAGGTTAAACAGGCCAAGCCGGACATCAGCCTGACCGCCCTGCTTCGGTCCGGCTTCAATGTCGGCCGGGCGGTGGTCGGCACCATGACGACAACCCTGCTGTTGGCTTATTCCGGTGGTTATCTGACCATGTTGATGCTGTTTGTTTCCAAGGATACTTCGTTGGTGCGGATTCTTAATTTCAAAATGGTGGCGGCGGAAATCTTTCGGACCCTGGTCGGCAGTATCGGCCTGGTCATGGTGGCACCGTTGACCGCGATGATCGCGGCGTGGCTCTATCAGGGGGAACTCCAGGGAATTTTTCAGGTATGGCGCGGGAAATTGCGCTTTCCCACCCCGCACAAAATCAATGACTGAGCGTTTCGCCGGCGGTTCTGTGCAGCGGCTTTTCAAAGGTGGTTCTTCCTTGCCACGGCAAAACCGCTTTGCAGCCAAGCCGGTGATTCGAAAGCGGCAATTGCCGGGCAAGGGTGGGTGGGCCGTTCCCTCTGCTATTGGAGCTGCCCCTGGATTTTTTGCAGCACCTCTTTGCGCTCTTTCAGGCGATCACGGTATTCAGTGGAATCGGTATGATAGATTTCGTCATGCAACCGATCCAGGCTGGCGGACAGGGTCTGCTCCAGGATCTCTTTTTCTTTGCTGTTCAAGGAAATAGTAATCATAACTTACCTCCAATCAAGGCTGGTTATGGCTGTACTTCCATTATAGCAGGCTGTTAGCAGCCTGCCGAGCCCATGGCTGGGCGATCAAAATCAATCACGCCTTTCAGAATCATTGATTTTGTAAGGTGGAGGACAGCGCTGAATGGCGCTAGTGTCCCGTTCGGTTAATTATTTGTATTAATTTTGAGTCATTTTTGTTGCTGTCAAGGCGGGCCGCAGCAAGCCTAGCTTAGGCTAGTTGCCATCCGGAAACTCCGAAGGGCAACGGCTAAGTTTTCAGATTGGAAACGAGCAATTTTTCGTTGTGGCAAGGACATCAAGGGGATGCGCGGAGGCGTAGTCCTTTACGCCGCACAAGAAAACCCGCAGATTGACACCGCCACAGCGGAAAAGGGCCGTTTCCGGATGAAAACTAGGTTAAGCCGAGAAGGCAGAACGTAGACAGCGGCAAAAAGGACCGAAATTGGAATAGAGAACTAACCGTACGGGACACTGGTTTAAGAGTCGCTGGCAGCAAAACCGGGACTGTCCCCGCACGGGGGCTGTCCCAGGTCTTTGCGGTGCTAACCGCTACGGCTTTCATGGCCCGCAAACTCTTGGGACAGCCCCCGATGACCCTGGGGACAGTCCCGAGTTTACTGCAAAGTTGCTTAAACAAGCGACATTCAGGACAGCGCGCTTTTCTCCGCCGGGTTTGGAAATGGCCAGGGATGGACTTCTTCAGCAACCGGATAGACCATGCGGAAGTGTTTGTCGTTCCCTCCCACCGGGAATCCCCGAGCGGTCATTCTTTGTTCATTTCACCATGGGAGTTCTTCCCCATTGCTGTGCCAGAAAGAGCCACTGTTATCCAGGTTGAGGGAGGCGATTCTTGCCACCAACCCTGCTGCGGACTCCTCCGGTTCAATCATGCCGCCATAGTTGACCATGCGGGTTTTGACAAACCCCGGATGCAGTTGGGCGACGGCGATGCCGCGCTGTTTCAGGTCCATGGCCAGGGAGCGGCCTAAGGCGTTGAAGGCGGCTTTTGAAGCCCGGTAACCGTAGCGGCCGCCGGAATCGTTGTCGGCAATCGACCCCATACGGCTGGTGATGTTGGCAATCTTGCTGCCGTTGCGCAGGTTCGGCAGCAGCGCCTCGCTGACCCGCAGCGGGGCAAAGGCATTGACTTCCATCTGCAGGCGCAGGGAATCGAAGTCGATGCTGCCCAGAACTTCATTCTGCATGACGCCGGCATTGTTGATGAGCAGATCGATGGTCTGCCCGTGCAGGGCGCTGACCAGGCGGGCGACGCTGGCCGGGTCGGTCACATCAATGGGGGAGATCACCTGGCTGGCAACTTTGTCAAGTTGGGGGGAGGATTCCCGGCACACCCCGGTGACCCGCCAGCCTTCCTGCTGATAATGTTTGGCCAGGGCCAGGCCAATTCCCCGATTGGCTCCGGTCAGGACGACATGTTTCATTGCTGATGCTCCTTTCGCATGAATTTGTAGCCATGCTGCCCTGCGGCCGGGCTGTTCGATGGCGGTGAGGCGGGCACCTGCCACGAGCCCTCGCTCTGTTTGGCAGCCTGGCTTGTTTTCAGTATACCAGGCCGGCTGGTCCGAGCACCGGGACTGATCGGGCTTTCTTTTCCGGACCGATTTCGTTATAAAAATCATATCCTCTTTTCTTCTGAAAGATATCTCACATGAATGCTCGGGTTCGTTTTGCCCGGCCCCAGCTGTCCCGTCAGCTGGTTGGCTGGTTCGCTATTTTCTGTTCCGCATTTTTTTTCTATCTGGCCACCCTGATCATCCGCCTGGCAAAAAGCTATGTGGTCATCGATTCGGCTTATTTCGTCTTTGCCCGTTTTCTGCTCGGGTTTGTCATTGTCGCGGCGACCATGGCGCTGCAGCAACAACGTATTAAGCCACGCAAGTATCAGCTGCTGATCGGCCGAGCCGTGGCCAACAGTATCGCGGTGTTCTGCTTCTTCAAAGCCGTGGATATGGGGTCGCTCGCCGAGGCCAATATCCTCAATATGACCTATCCGCTATTCGTTGCCGTGTTCTCGTGGTTTTTTCTGCGCGGGCAGCGCGATCCCGTGACCATGGGCATTGTCGTGATGGCCTTTGTCGGGATCTGGATGGTCCTTGCCCCGGATGATTTTCACTTCGGGGTGGCCAATCTGTGGGGGCTGGGTTCCGGGATCTCCGCGGCGGTGGCGATGATTTACCTGAATGTCAGCCGCCGCCATCATGATTCGCAGACCATTCTGTTCTTCATGTTCGGGCTGGGCTCGGTGCTGATCTTCAGTCTGTTCCATCAGGCGATTTTTCTGCCCGATGCCACGGAGTTGTTCTTTCTGGGCAGCTGCGCCCTGGCCGGGATTCTCGGCCAGTATCTGATCACCTACGGGTTTTTGTATGTCACGGCGGTGGAAGGTTCGATCATCTCCTCGACCAGAATTCTGCTGGCCGCTATCCTCGGACCGCTGCTGATCGCCGAACCCGCCCTGACCCTGGCCGGCTGGTGCGGGGCTTTGCTGATCTTTGTTGCCAATGTGGCACTGGCGGTCAGGCGCTCCTGAGCGAAGCACCGTAAAGTTATTTTGGGGGAGGGGCGCCGATCAGTCCTGATCCTGGATATGTTTCTTGACGGTGCGGCGGTCGAGGCCGGTTCTGCGGGCCACTTCTTCATAGCTGCCGTAGCGTTGGTGCAGCTGGCGGCAATAGTGGGACAATAGTTGCCGGGCGCTCAGCTCTCCTGCTGCGACCAGGGTCGGCAGGCTCTCCTGGGCGGTGGGGGTGGCGAAGGGATCGCCCGTGTAGCGGCCGGAGAGCAGAGTGCGGCGGATCGCCTGTTCCAGTTCGCGGACATTGCCGGGCCACGGGTAGTTGCTGGGTAAATGTTGCTGCAGAGCGCTGCGAATGTCCCGCACCTGATCGGGCTCGGCCTGGCCGAGAATCCGCTGCAGCACGCTTTTCAACAGGGGCTCCAGGGAGGCGGGATCTTCGGCGAGCTGTTGGCGCAGGGGTGGAACCTCGATAACATCGGAACAGAGTCGGTAGTAGAAGTCGTCCCGAAAACTGCCCTGGCGGCGCAATTCAGCCAAGGGGCGGTTGGTCGCGGCGATGATCCGGCCGCGAAACGGTTTGTTGACATGACTGCCGACCGGGCTGAAGCTGCGTTCCTGCAGCACCTTGAGCAGTTTGATCTGGACCGGCACGGTCACGTCGCCGATTTCGTCGAGAAAAATCGCTCCATGGGGGACACAGCGGGCGAGGATTCCCTGATGATTGTCCACCGCGCCGGTAAAGGCGCCTTTTTTATGCCCGAACAATTCCGACTCGATGAGATTCTCCGGAAACTGGGACAGGTTGATAGCGATGAAGTTACGGGTAAAGCTCTCGGCAAAGCGGGCGGTTTTTGGATCAAAGGGGATATAGCCCGAGCGACCGATCGCCGCCGCTGCTGCCCCTTTGCCGGTTCCGGTCTCACCTAGCAGCAGGGTGGAAAAATCCTCCATCCGGTCCCACAGGGCCGATTCATAGCGCTGCGCCTGGTGGGTAAAGATATTATTCCAGAGATTGCAGCGCAGCTGGCACATGGATGGACTGGTCCCGGCCAGTTGGCTGATGAAGAAAAAGGCTCTCCGCAGCTGGTAGAAAAAGGCAAAGTAGTGGCGTGCTTCGTCGGCCTTGAAGCCGAACTCCCGCAGGCGCGTCAGCAACTCCCCCGAAAACGGCACCGCACAAGGTTCGTCCCCTGCCTTGATCTGCTCTTGGATCAAACGGTCAAACTGGTCAATATACAGGTGAAACTGCTCGAACAGCAGGCCCAGGGCGAGAGCTTTGCGATCCTCGGGAGCGTACAGGGGCAGGTTGGCCTTGCCGACGCTTTGTAGGGTCCGGATGCGTTCTCGCACCGACGCGATGGCGGCCTGCAACTGCGGGCGCGACCCGCCGGTCAGTCCGGCCAGTTGCTCGTCCAGTCGATCGCGTTCTGCGCCGAAGGGATTGCTGAATGCAGCGGCGCTGACCAGTTCGAAAAAACGGCGCTCTTCGGAAGTGAGTTTTTCTATCACGCTCATGCATAAAATGTACTGCGCTTCGACACAAAATGCCAGAATTAGTTTTTCACCGCCTGGCCAGTACCTCCGTTTTTCAGGACAAATTATTGTGAAATAAGGGTGTTATCCTCTATCATCCAAACTGGCACAGCTCCTGCGATTGGAATGGGAAACCCATTCATGAACAGGAGGCCAGCTGATGTTCAGCATCATCAAACACACTATGAAGCGAATCCGCATCCCGTTGTTAACCCTCATCATGGTCGCGCTATGTGGCAACCCGGGGTGGGCGGCCGGCTTGCTGAAACCGATCGGGGCGGGCGCTGATGCCGCACTGGGGATCCGCTCCCACCGGGTCGAGGTCACCATCAACAACGGCTTTGTCCGTACCGAGGTCGACCAGGTCTTTGCCAATAGCGGCACCAGCCCGATTGAAGGGATCTACTCCTTTCCGCTGCCGAAGCAGGCGAGCCTGTCGGAGCTGTCACTCTGGGTCGCGGGCCGGGAAATTCTCGGCGAGGTGGTAGAGAAGGTCCAGGCTCGAAAGATTTATGCGGAACAGCAGGCCCAGGGGCAGCAGGTCGCCCTGGCGGAACAGCATGATTATAAGGCCTTCGATGTCCGGGTCGGCAATATCCCGGCGCAGAGCGAGATCCGGGTACGGCTGGTCTATTATCAGCCGCTGGACATCGATCAGAATGTCGGCCGTTACCTGTACCCCCTGGCGGAAGGGAATGTCGATGATCAGCGGATCGCTTTCTGGTCGGTTGACGACCGGGTGAGCGGGCCGTTCAGTTTTCATCTGCAGCTCAAGTCCGCTTTTCCCATCAAGGATGTGCGTCTGCCCGGTCTCGACAAGGAGGCCGTGGTCAGCACCGTAGCCGCTGACGAGGGGGGCGGCACGCTCATCGACGTGACTATCGACCGTCCCGAAGGGAGCGACCTGGGGCGGGATATCGTTTTCTACTACCGCCTTGACGATCAGGTTCCGGCCCGGATCGAACTGATCCCTTACAAGGCGCAACGGGAAGAACCCGGCACTTTCATGCTGGTGGTCACGCCGGCGGCTGATCTGCAGCCGATTGCGGAGGGGGTGGACTGGACCTTTGTCCTCGATACTTCCGGCAGCATGGGCGGGCACAAGATCGCGACCCTGACCGCTGGCGTCAGTCGCGTACTTGCGGCCATGCGCCCGGCTGACCGGTTCCGCATCATCACCTTCAACAACAGCGCCCAGGAGCTGACCAGCGGTTATGTTGCTGCTGACCCCGAGCAGGTCCGCCAGTGGAGCGACCGGGTCAAGGCTCTTCCGTCCGGCGGCGGGACCAACCTGTTCGCCGGGCTCGAGCAGGCTTATCGCAAGCTTGATAATGATCGGACCACCGGGGTGATCCTGGTGACCGACGGGGTTGCCAATGTCGGCCAGACCGAACAGCGGGATTTTCTGGAGCTGTTGAGAAAATATGACATACGCCTGTTTACCATGGTCATCGGCAACAGCGCCAACCAGCCGCTCCTGGAACGGTTGGCCAAGGAGTCCGGCGGCTTTGCCATGAACATCTCCACAGCCGACGATATCAGCGGCCGGCTGCTACAGGCAAAGTCGAAAGTGCTGCACCAGAACCTGCATGATGTCGAAATCGTTATCGACGGCGAGCGGGTGACCGATCTGACGCCGCAACAACCGGGCAACCTTTATCTTGGTCAGCAGCTGGTGCAGCTCGGCCGCTATCAGGGTTCGGGAGAGGTCACTATTCGCCTGCGCGGGAAGATTTCCGACCAACAACAGCAGTGGCAGACCCGGGCGGTTCTGCCTGAAATCGATCGAGACAATCCTGAGTTGGAACGGATCTGGGCGCTGGCCAAAATCGATGAGTTGATGACCCAGGTGCGCGACGAGGGGGAAAACGAAGCGCTGCGCCAGCAGATCACCGAGTTGGGGCTGCGTTATTCCCTGGTCACCGATTACACCTCGATGCTGGTGGTCAATGATGGCGTGCTGGAACGGGAAGGTCTGCAACAGCACAACGCCGAACGGGTCCAGCGGGAACGGGCTGCCCAGCAGCAGCGTGCTGCACAGCCGGTCACCAGTTACCGGGTCGATACCACGGCCGCCTCGACCGAGGGAAATTCACAAGGGGCTTTTGGCAATCGCCCCGCCCCGGGAATCGGTAGTGGCCCGGTCGGTTTGCTGGTGGTGCCTCTGGTGGCCTGGTTAAAGCGGCGTAAACAACAGTGACCGTGGTGAGTCCGGCAGGCAGAGCGGTTGCTGCTCTGCCTGCTCCGCTCGGATAAGGAGATAGTGATGTCGATGTTTATTGAGCCCAAAGTCCGGCCCGACCGGAAACTGTTGCGAATCGAGCTGTCAGCGGCCCGGTGGATGATGGTTGGCTGGTGCGCCCTGCTGATTCTGCCCAACCTCGGCTTGCTGGTGACCGGGGTTCCCGCGAGCGGGCTGATTTTTGATCCGGCCGAGGTTGCTGCAGGCCAGTGGTGGCGGCTGCTGAGCTGGCCGTGGGTACATGTCAGCCGTTATCATCTGTTTATTGATGGGACTGCCTTTCTCCTGCTTTATTCCGGCCTGAATGAAACGCGGCCCGGGCGGCGTTTGCTGCTGGTGCTGGCGAGTGCTGCCGGAAGCCTGGCCCTGCCGTTGGTCGGGTCCGCACAGCTGGAGCAGTTCGGACTGTGCGGACTGTCCGGAGTTGCCCATGGCCTAGCCGCGGTCAGCCTGCTGGAAATGTTGCCCGACCGCCGCCAGCGCGGCTGCGGGGCGGTCTTGTTCTGTGGCCTGCTGACCAAGGTGCTCTGGGAGTTGCAGAGCGGTCGCGCCTTTCTTGGCTGGTTGCATCTGGGGGAGATTGGTCAGCCGATTGTGGCCTGTCATGCCGGGGGTGTCGTTGGCGGGCTGCTGGGTTATCTTGTCCTGGCGCGTGGCCGACTGCCGGGACCGGATCCGGTTCCGACGGACAGGCGATAGGGTAGCTATTCCATATTGTGCTATCATGTGTTATGAATCTGGCGTCGTCAATTGCCGGCCATCAGGTTATTGGAAAAATCCATAGCAGGATTCTGTTCCGGCAGGGCAGAAAAAAGAGTTTTTTCTGCCTGACAAAATCAATAAGCAAGCTGTTTGTACCCGGTTTTGTTTGTCCTGCCATGGGTTTAGCCGGTTTGTTATCAGCTGCCCGCCGGACCAAACCTGTCGTCAAAGGGATGAATTCTTATGAAGCCACGGATAATCATAATCGAGGATGATGATTCCTGCCGCAATTTCCTGACCTTGCTGCTTGAACAGCATGGTTACGAAGTTGTTGCCTTCTCCGATCCGACCGTTTGTCCGGTCTATTCCAGTGTGGGCGATCCCTGCCCCCATGATGATGCGTGCGGTGATTTTCTGCTGACCGACAATCGGATGCCCCATGTCAGCGGGCTTGATTTTATTGCCGAACAGAGCCTTCGGGGCTGCAAGGGAGCACTGCAGAACAAGGCGGTCATGTCCGGCACCTGGAGTTGTGAAGAGCGGGAACTGGCCGAGCGGCTCGGCTGCCGGATTTTCGAGAAACCATTGCACGCCAGTGATCTGCTGGAGTGGCTGGAACGGCAGAAAACTCGGCTTAACCCGGAACGGAAACTGACCCAGTTCGCCGGCTAAAGAGTTGGCGTCCGGAAACTCTGGATGTCAACGCATAAGTTTTCAGATTGGAAACGGCCCTTTTCCCTGTTTTTTCTCGCCTCTTTCGTTCAGTCCGCCGCTGTGGAAGCTTTCTGTCCCCTGTTGGTTGTTTCGTGCATCACGGCCGGTCCTGTCCGGAGCGCGAACAGGTGCGAAGATGGCGATTTAATGATTATTGGTGATTTTTCAGGTTGAGATTGTTATTCTGAGGCGCTCGATCCTGTAAACCCTGTTCGTAGCGGCGTATTGCTGCTCTCCCCACGTGCTGGAGCCACAGAGTCGTAACTTTTCTCTGCACGGGAAACGGTGGCTGTTGCCGAGATACGACGGGATCAAGATGGCCGCTTCAAGGCGTTTGGTTTCTGGCCGAGACGCTTTCGACTATTTGGGGACCGGGGCTGACCAGGTTCATTCATCTGAAAACAGCCATTAACACATGGAGACTTGCAAGATGATCAAGGAAGCCATTGCCAAGCTGGTGGAACGCCAGGACCTCACTGAGCTGGAAATGATCGATGCCATGGATCAGATCATGGGCGGAGAGGCGACCCCGGCGCAGATCGGCGCCTTCATGACCGCGCTACGGATGAAAGGGGAAACCATCCCTGAAATCGTCGGTGCCGCCAGGGTGATGCGCTCCCGGGCGACGCCGATTCGGGTGGGCGATGTGGTTGATATTGATCGCGATGACATCAACCTGGATCGGGAAACGATTCTGGACACCTGCGGGACCGGCGGTAGCGGAACCCGCAGTTTCAATATTTCGACCACGGTCGCTCTGGTCGTGGCAGCCTGCGGCGGCAAGGTGGCTAAACACGGCAACCGCAGTGTGTCTTCATCCTGCGGCAGTGCCGATGTTCTGGAAAAGCTCGGGGTGAAGCTGGATATCGCGCCGGAGCAGGTTTCTGAATGCATCGAAAAGATTGGTGTCGGGTTCCTGTTTGCTCCGGCTCTGCACGGGGCTATGAAATACGCCATCGGGCCACGCCGCGAGATCGGTATCCGCACTATTTTCAATATCCTCGGGCCTTTGACCAACCCGGCCGGAGCCAATCGCCAGGTGCTCGGAGTGTTCCGTAAGGACCTGGTTGAGCCGCTGGCCAAGGTCCTGTTGAATCTTGGGTGTCGGCGGGGCTTTGTGGTCCATGGTAATGATGGGATGGATGAAATCACCTTGACCGGGCCGACCCTGGTCGCTGCTATCAGCGGCAATACCGTCGAAGTGCAATCCATCGAGCCGGAACAGTTCGGTTTCCGGCGCTGTCGGCTGGAGGAGCTGCAGGGCGGGGATGCGGAAGAAAATGCCCGGATCGTCAACGCCATTCTGACCGGCGAGCGTGGTCCGAAGCGGGATATTGTCGTACTGAACAGCAGTTACGCCCTGGTTGCCGCCGGCCTCGCTGGAGATGTCGACGCCGGCATCGAGCTGGCCAGTGCGGCCCTTGACAGCGGCGGAGCCAAAGCGACGCTGGATGAACTGGTACGGATGACCAATCAATGATACTTGAACGGATTTTAGCCACCAAACGGGACGAAGTCGCGGCCGCCAAAAGCCGTGAAACCATGACCGAACTGGCTGCCCGGGTCGGCGACCTGGAAGATCAGCCGCGCGGCTTTGCCCGGGCTCTGCGCAGCATGGCCGAATCGGGGGGGACCGCCCTGATCACTGAAGTGAAGAAAGGTTCCCCATCCAAAGGGATTATCCGCGCGGATTTCGATCCGCTGGAGATTGCGGAGATTTATCAGAATTACGGCGCCACCTGCCTGTCCGTGCTCACGGACCAGCACTATTTCCATGGTCATCTGCGTTTTCTCGGGCTGATTCGCGAGCAGGTCTCGCTGCCGCTGCTGCGCAAGGATTTTATCATTGATCCCTACCAGGTTTACGAGGCCCGGGTCGGTGGGGCGGATGCGATTTTGCTGATCGCCGCCGCCCTGGATGATGTTCAGCTTAATGAACTGGCCGCCCTGGCGCAAGAGCTGCGCCTCGACGTGCTGCTCGAAGTCCACGATGAGGCCGAGTTGGAACGGGCGCTGCGGGTTCCGGTGGAACTGATCGGGATCAATAATCGCGATCTGCGCACTTTTGTCACTGATCTCGGCGTGACCGAGCGGCTGGCGGGCCGTATCCCGAGACACCAGCTGGCCGTGGCGGAGAGCGGGATTCACACGCGGGCGGACATCGAACGCTTGCAGCAGGCCGGTGCCGGTGCTTTTCTGGTCGGCGAAAGCCTGATGAAAGAAGAGGATATCGGCGCCAAGCTGACAGCATTGCTGACCGGCTGTTGAACCAGGACCCGGCTCGGCCCCGTCCTGACGAGGTCCGGGATCGGTATACGGATGAAGAAGGGAACCGCATATGAAGCAGATCAAGTATCTTCTACCTGAGGACCGGATTCCGCAACAGTGGTATAACATCATCCCGGATCTGCCGGGGCCACTGGCGCCGGTGATTCACCCAGGGACGTTGCAGCCGGTCACTGCGGATGATCTGCTGCCGCTGTTTCCACCGGGCCTGATCGAACAGGAAGTCTCGACCGAGCGTTGGATCACTATTCCGGACGAGGTCCGGCAGATTCTGGCCCAATGGCGTCCCGCTCCCCTGTTTCGGGCGCGGCGCCTGGAGCAGTTGCTGCAGACACCGGCCCGGATCTACTATAAATATGAAGGGGTTTCCCCGGCCGGCAGTCATAAGCCGAACACCGCCATACCCCAAGCCTACTACAATAAAATCGCCGGGACCAGGCGGATTGCCAGTGAAACCGGCGCTGGCCAATGGGGCTCGTCCATTGCCCTGGCCTGCCAGATGTTCGGTCTTGAATGCACGGTCTACATGGTCAGCGTCTCCTATCGGCAGAAGCCCTACCGGAAAAGCATGATGCAGTTGTGGGGAGCCGAAGTGGTGCCGTCGCCGTCCTCCCAGACCGCGGCTGGCCGGGCGATTCTGGCCCGCGATCCGGACAGCAACGGGTCGCTGGGGATTGCCATCAGCGAAGCGGTGGAAGACGCCGCCAGTCACGAGGACACCCGTTACTGTCTCGGCAGTGTGCTCAATCATGTCTGCCTGCACCAGACCGTTATCGGATTGGAAGCTCGTGAGCAGATGGCTTTGGCCGGAGACTTTCCGGATGTGGTCATCGGTTGCCACGGTGGCGGTTCAAATTTCGCCGGGTTGGCTTTTCCGTTCCTGGCCGACAAGGCCGCCGGCAAGGATTTGCGCATTGTCGCGGTGGAGCCTCTGTCCTGTCCGACCCTGACCAAAGGCGTGTACGATTTTGACTATGGCGATACGGCCAAAATGGCGCCGATCTCCAAAATGTATACCCTGGGCCATGATTTCATGCCCCCCGGAATTCATGCCGGCGGTTTGCGCTATCACGGCGCCGCGCCGCTGGTTTCGCAATTGCTGGATGCCGGGTTGATCGAAGCCCGAGCGGTCGGGCAGGTGGAATGTTTTCAGGCTGCGGTCGATTTCGCCCGGGCTGAAGGGATTATCCCGGCCCCGGAATCGTCCCATGCCATCCGGGCAGCCATGGACGAAGCGCTGCAGGCCAAGGAAGAGGGGCGGGAGAAAACCATTCTGTTCAATCTTTCCGGTCATGGGCATGTCGATATGGCGGCTTATGACGCCTTCTTTGCCGGGGAGTTGGAAAATTACGCCTATTCCAGCGCGGCGGTGGAACAGTCATTACAGCAGCTGCCCAAAGTGGACTGCTGAAGGGGATTGCTGAAGGGGATTGCGTGGCCGACACCAGAGTCAAAATATGCGGCATCACCAATCGCGCCGATGCCTGTGCAGCGGTGGCGGCCGGGGCCGATGCCCTGGGGTTTGTCTTTTATGAGCAGAGTCCCCGCTATGTTGCGCCGGAGCAGGTGGCGCGGATCGTCGAAGCGCTGCCCCCTTTTGTGACCACGGTCGGACTCTTTGTCAACAGCCCGGCGGCGCGGATCAGAGAGATCATGACCCTGGCCCGGCTCAACCTGGTCCAGTTGCACGGTGATGAAAGCGCACAGGATTGCATCATTGCACCGTTTCGGGTTATGAAGGCGCTGCGCGTCAGGGATGCCGCGTCATTGCAGGGGGCCGAAGATTATCCGGTCGCCGCGTTGTTGCTTGATGCCTGGAGTGACGATGCCTACGGCGGCACCGGTCACTCTTTTGACTGGGAACTGGTCCGGCGCCTCGGCTGCCGGCAACCGCTGGTGCTGGCCGGTGGTCTGAACCCGGCCAATGTCGCTGCGGCGATACAAACTGTCCGCCCTTACGCGGTTGATGTCTCCAGCGGAGTTGAGGAGTCCCCGGGGCGTAAAGATGTCCAGAAAATCAATGAATTCATACAGCAGGTGAGGAAAGCATGAGTTATCAGTACCCGGACCAACGCGGTCACTTCGGTCTCTATGGCGGGCGCTATGTCGCCGAAACCCTGATGCCGGCTCTTTTGGAACTGGAGCAGGCCTATGCCGGAGTGCGCCAGGACCCGGAATTTTATCGGGAATTCGAATACTATTTGAAGAATTATGTCGGCCGGCCCAGCCCCCTGTACTATGCCAAGCGGCTTAGTGAAGAACTGGGCGGCGCCAAAATTTATCTGAAGCGCGAGGACTTGAACCATACCGGCGCCCACAAGGTTAATAACACCGTCGGCCAGATTCTGCTTGCCCGGCGCATGGGCAAGAACAAGGTCATCGCCGAAACCGGGGCCGGACAGCATGGCGTTGCCACCGCCACCGTGGCCGCCCTGTTCGGCATGGAGTGCGAAATCTTCATGGGCAAGGAGGACATCCGTCGCCAGTCCCTCAATGTCTTCCGGATGAAGTTGCTCGGGGCCAAGGTGACTGAGGTCACCAGTGGCACCGCCACCCTCAAGGACGCCATGAACGACGCTCTGCGCCACTGGGTGACCCATGTCCGCGACACCTTCTATGTCATCGGGACCGTCGCCGGTCCTCATCCCTACCCGATGATGGTTCGTGACTTCCAGGCGGTTATCGGCAAGGAAGCCAAGCAGCAGCTGCAGGAAGCGGAAGGACGGCTGCCGGACGTTGCCGTGGCCTGTATCGGCGGCGGCTCCAACGCCATGGGGCTGTTTTATCCCTTCATTGAGGACAAAGGGGTCCACTTGCTCGGGGTTGAAGCGGCCGGATTCGGAGTCGAAACCGGCAAGCATGCGGCATCGATCTCGGCCGGGTTGCCCGGGGTGCTGCATGGCAACAAGACCTACCTGCTGCAGGACGATGACGGGCAGATCCAGCATGCCCACTCTATCTCCGCGGGGCTCGATTACCCGGGAGTGGGGCCGGAGCATGCGCTGCTGCACGATATTGAACGGGCCGAATATGTCTCGGTTACCGATCAGGAAGCCCTGGACGCATTTCAGAAACTGACCCGGGTCGAGGGGATTATCCCGGCCCTGGAGAGTGCACATGCCGTGGCCCAGGTCATGAAATTGGCCCCCACCCTGAGCAAGGAGCAGATCATTCTGGTCTGCCTGTCCGGGCGCGGGGATAAAGATATTCATACAGTCGCCGATGCGATGAAAGTGCAATTATAATGAAATTCAGTGAACTACAACTTCCCGAATCCGTGCAAAAAGGTGTCGTGGCGGCCGGATTCGAATCCCTGACCCCGGTGCAGCAGGAATCGATTCCCCTGGCCCTGAACGGTAAGGATGTCGCTGCCCAGGCCCAGACCGGCACCGGCAAAACCGCCGCCTTCCTGATCTCGCTGTTCTGCCGGCTGCTGAAAAGTGAAACCGGCACCGGCAGCAATCCGCGGGCGCTGGTCATGGCTCCGACCCGGGAGCTGGTGGTGCAGATCTGCGCCGATGCGGAGATCCTGGGACAGTTTACCGGCCTCAAGGTGCAGCCGATTTTCGGCGGCGTCGATTACGAAAAACAGCGTCAGGCGCTCCGCGACGGGGTCGATATCATCGTTGCCACCCCGGGTCGCCTGATCGACTATTACAAGCAGCACGTGTTCTCCCTGAAACAGGTCGAGGCCCTGGTCATTGACGAGGCCGACCGGATGTTCGATATGGGATTTATCAAGGACCTGCGGTACCTGTTGCGGAAACTGCCCCCCTTTGAAAGTCGGCAGACCATGCTGTTTTCCGCCACCCTCTCCACCCAGGTCATGGAATTGGCCTACGAATTCATGGACCTGGCGGAACGAGTCGAAATCGCTCCCAAGCAGGTCGCTGCAGACAATATCGATCAAATCCTCTATCACGTCGGCCGCCATGAAAAATTTGCCCTGCTGCTCGGTTTGCTGAAACAGGATCCGGATGTCGAACGGGTGATGCTGTTTGTCAATACCAAGGTCGAGGCGGAACGGCTGAATGCCCTGTTGCAGGCCAATGATATTGCCAGTGCAGTCCTTTCGGGAGACATCCCCCAGAAAAAGCGCATGCGGATTCTGGATCAGTTCAAGCTCGGCAGCCTGACTCATCTGGTGGCGACGGATGTTGCTTCCCGCGGGATTCATGTCGACAACGTCACCCATGTCATCAACTATGATCTGCCGCAGGACCGCGAAGACTACGTCCACCGTATCGGCCGGACCGCCAGGGCCGGAGCCAGCGGGAGGGCGATCAGCTTTGCCGATGAAGAGACCGTCTACGTCATCGAGGAAATCGAGGACTATCTCGGCTTCAGGATTCCCAGTACCATGCCGCTGGATGAGGACTTCTGTTTTGATTTCAAACGCGCCGCACCCCGGCGTAAGAAACCCTTACCGAGTGCCGGCGAGAAAAAAGCAACGCCTCGCAAGCGGCGGCCGCGGCGGCGCTCCAAAAAAGGAAAATCCGGCGGTGGAGCCGGGCAGGCCGGCGGCGGCGCGTCCGGAGACTCCGAAAAAAAGGAGAGTTAGAAAAGGATTGAAAAGAGCCTGTGGAATCGTTAAGCTGGCTCTTTTTGGCCTGTTCCGTCTGATCGGTTGTTGAGAAAATCCCGGAATGGAGTTTTCAACGGCTTGCTAACGACCCGTATGGGATTTAAAGACAAATTCATGTCACGAATAGATGATGTTTTCAAAAAATTGCAGGAGCGCGGGGATAAGGCCCTGATTCCCTTCATTACCGCCGGGGATCCGGACCTGCCAACCACCGCTGAACTGATCAAGGTGCTGGCTGATGCGGGCGCGGACCTGATTGAACTTGGCGTCCCGTTTTCCGACCCCATGGCTGATGGCCCCACCATTCAGGCGGCTTCCGAACGCGCGCTGGCGGGTGGTACGACCCTGGTGAAAATCCTCGAACTGGTCGCCGCGGTGCGCCGCGAAACCTCGATTCCGCTGGTGCTGATGGGCTATTACAATCCCGTTTTTCGTTATGGTGCCGAGCGCTTTGCGCAGGACGCCGCCCGTGCCGGAGTCGATGCTCTGCTACTGGTCGATCTGCCGCCGGAAGAAGTGGGCGAAATCAGTGCCGCGGTGCAAGCCGCCGGGTTGGCTCTGATCACCCTGCTGGCACCGACCACTCCGCGGGAGCGGATGCGGCAACTGGCTGCTGCCGCACAGGGGTATATTTATTATGTTTCCATGACCGGCGTAACCGGCGCGCAGAAAATTTCGCCAGCCGATATCCGCGCTGCCGTCGAAGAACTCAAAACCATGACCGCAGTGCCGGTGGGGGTCGGTTTCGGTATCACCACGGCGGAAGATGCTGCCAGCGTCGGCGAATTTGCCGATGGTGTTGTGGTTGGCAGCGCACTGGTTAGAATTATAGAGACCTATGCCCAGAGTACGGAACTGTTACCACGTGTTGCGGAATTTACTTCAAATTTAAAACAGGGGCTGGTGAACAGGACCGCCTGACTCGAATCGGTCGGTGACCCGGCGACGCTGCTCACCTGAGACAGAATCAGGTGAAACAAAAAGGATGCTCCATGGTCTGGTTTCGTAAAAAAAATGCTGTAACCACATCGGTTGAAAAAAAGAATGTCCATGTTCCCGAAGGGGTCTGGACCAAATGTAAAAACTGTCAGGAAATTATTTACGCCAGGGAAATTGAGCGGAACCTGAACGTCTGTCCCAAATGTGACTACCATTTCCGGATCGGTGCCAGAGAACGGATCAGCCTGGTCATCGATGAAGGGACTTTTGTCGAAATGGACGCGAACATGCGCTCCGTCGATTTCCTCGAATTCAAGGATTCCAAGCGCTACAAGGAACGGATCAAGGCCGCCCTGAAAAAAGCGGGCGACGGCGATGCCGTCATTTGCGGGGAAGGGCTGCTTGATGGGTTGCCGGTTGTGGTCGCGGTCTTCGACTTCTCCTTTATGGGGGGCAGTATGGGCTCGGTGGTCGGGGAAAAAATTACCCGTGCCATTGAAAAAGGCCTGGAAACCAATGCGCCGGTGCTGGTGTTCTCCTCGTCCGGAGGAGCACGCATGCAGGAAAGCATTCTGTCGCTGATGCAGATGGCCAAGACCAGTGCGGCCCTGGCCAAACTGAAAGCGGCCGGAGTTCCCTTTATTTCGGTGCTGACCGATCCGACCACCGGCGGTGTTACGGCAAGTTTCGCCATGCTCGGGGATCTCAACATCGCCGAGCCCCGGGCGTTGATCGGCTTTGCCGGGCCCCGTGTTATTGAACAGACCATCCGCCAGCAGCTGCCGGAAGGCTTTCAGCGTTCGGAATATCTGCTCGAACATGGCATGATCGATATGATTGTCCCACGCAAGGAGATGAAAGCGCGCCTGTCCGGGATTCTGCGCATTTTCACCAAAAACTGATCGTGATGTCTGACCGTTACCGGGAAAGCCTCGATTACCTGTATGGGCTGCAGCTATTCGGGATCAAGTTAGGTCTCGACAATATCCGTAAGCTGCTGACGCGGCTCGGTGAACCCCAGCAGGCAATGCGGATCATTCACATTGCCGGAACCAACGGTAAAGGTTCGACCTCCGCCGCGCTGGCGAGTATTTTTCAGCAGGCCGGAATTTCCGCCGGCCTCTATACCTCACCCCACCTGCACCATTTTACCGAACGGATCCGGATTGATACCCGGCAGATCGACGCGGCGGAAGCGGTCGCGCTGATCGACGAACTGCGCCCTCATGCTCAGGATTTGGGGATTACTTTCTTCGAATTCACCACAGCTATGGCGTTGCTCAGTTTTCAGCGTCATCAGACCCCCTGGGCGATCCTCGAGACCGGGATGGGTGGCCGGCTTGACGCCACCAATGTGGTGAACCCGGAGCTGTGTGTCATCACCCCGATCGCCCTGGACCACGCCGGCTACCTGGGGCCGGACCTGCAATCCATCGCTGCCGAGAAAGCGGGAATTTTTAAAGCTGGTGTGCCGGTGCTCTGCGCTCCGCAGGAAGCGGCCGTCGAAGAACTGCTACGGCAGCGGGCCGCGGTCCTCGGCTGCCCGTTTTTCATGCTCGGTCAGGATTATCAGGTCACTGTTGCAGACGATTCGAGCCTGACCCTGGTGGGGCCCGGGCTGGAGCTCCGCGAGGTCAGGCCGCGTCTGCCCGGAATTCATCAGTTTAATAACCTGGCCCTGGCCGCTGCGGCTGTTGCTTTGCTCGCCGACCAGCTCGGCAAGCTTGCCGCTTCGACCCTGCGGGCCGGGCTGGAACACGTCTGCTGGCCCGGACGACTGGAGTGGCTGGCCGAGCGGATTCTCCTTGACGGTGCGCATAATCAGGCCGGGGTTGAAGTGTTGACCGCTTATTTGCAGCAACAGCAGCTGCGCGGACTGCATCTGGTGTTCGGTTGCAAGGCCGATAAACAGGCGGAGCAGATGCTGGCCCGGTTGTTGCCTTTTGTCGCGCGGATTTATCTGACCCGGCCGCCTGATGTTGCGGCGGTTGACCCGGAAAAATTGATGCAACAGGCCGAGGAGTCGGGTATTGTGGCAGATCAGTACCCAACCCCGGCTGAAGCACTGAGTGCGGCTCGGCAACAGCGGCGCCCCGAGGACACCATCCTGGTCGCCGGTTCCCTGTTTTTGATTGCCGCGGTGCGAACTGAGTTGGTTGCGGATACCGATACCTTACCGATTGTTATTTGACTGTGATGGAATAGTGAAGCGATGCTGCTGCGTTTACTGCTGATTCTTGTTTTGCTGCTGCCGATTCCGGTCGTTGCTGCCGATTTCAGTCAGCTCGGTAAGGAAGGGGCGCCGATTCGCCTGGAGGCGGATCAGCTGAGTTATGATCGGGAAACCGGGCTCTATCGCGCTTCCGGCGACGTCAGCCTGATCCAGGGGGATTTCGAAGTTTACAGCCAGAAACTGCAGTGGAATCAGACCAGCGGTGACCTCGAAGCCGAAGGCGATGTCAGGCTGATTTCCCCGGATGAGGTCCTTTCCGGGCGCAAGGTCCACTACAACCTGCTGCAGGGGACCGGGGTTGTTGAAAACGGTCATTTCTTCTTGCCCCAACAGAACCTGCATGTTTACGGCAAAACAATCGAACGGCTGGGAGTGTCTGATTATCGAATTTACGATGGCACCTTTACCACCTGTGACGGGGATGTCCCTTCCTGGAAATTCGGTGCCAGCCAAGTCGATTTGACCCTCGGTGGTTACGCCCGGGCGCGGAACACGGTTTTTTATCTAAAGAACATTCCTTCTGCCTATTTCCCCTATATGATCTATCCGGCCAAGACCGACCGGGAATCGGGGTTGCTGATTCCCGGGGTGGGATACTCGGATAGCCGTGGCTTCCAATACAGTGCTGCCTATTATCAGGTCCTCGGCATCAACCAGGATGCCACTCTCTATCTCGACTACCTTTCGAAGATGGGATTGGGAAAAGGTCTGGAGTATCGTTATATCTTCGGCGGTGGCAATGCCGGGGAAGCCAGGGCCTATCACATCAACGTCGATCAGGTCGACGGGGTCAAGGTCAATGAGCAGCGTTATGCCCTGAAGTGGCGTCATGACGGCATGCTTCCGGGTGCGGTACGGCTTGTCGCCGACACCGAATATGTCAACGATAATGACTACTTTAAGGATTTCGGAGGGGCTGCGGGGGAGTATAACAAGGATCAGGTTCAGTCCAGGCTGTTTCTGACCAGACATTGGGACCGCTACAGCCTGGTTGGCCTGTTCAAATACACCAAGGATCTGCAGACCGACGACAAGACCACCCTGCAACTGTTGCCGCGGGTCACCTTTGATACCACCCGGCAACGGTTCGGCGAATCGGTCTTCTTCTATGATTTCACCACCGAGTACAGCCATTTCTGGCGCGAAGAAGGGTTGCGGGGTGAACGGCTGATGGCCCGCCCGGCCCTGTCCGCCCATATCCCGTTGGCCAAAGTATTGGACCTGGCGCCGGAATTGGCTTGGCGGCAGCGTTACTACTGGGGGTTGAGTGACGATTCGACCGCAACCGATGCCGGCCTGGTGGAATTTTCCACCAAGCTGGCAACAACAGCTTTGGAACGGGGGTATACTGCCTTTGGAACAACCCTGCGCCATTCGCTGTTCCCGGAAGTGACCTACAGCTATATCCCTGATGTCGATCAATCCGATCTGCCGGAGTTCGACGATTTCGACCGCATCGACCCGGAAAACAATCTTGAGTACGCCCTGGTGCAACGCCTGACCGGCAGTTTTTCCACACCGGAACAGGAGAGTTATGTGCGGGAGCTGATCTACCTGCGGGTGGGGCTGGTGCAGGATCTGCGGCAAGAAGCGGACGGGAGTGGCTTTACCGATCTGCGCACCGAGCTCAAGCTGCAGCCGACAGAGCACTTTTCCTTCGGGTCCGATTCGACCTATGCGACCGCTGCTGGGCAATGGCAGAAATTTTCGGCTCATGCGACGTGGGCGGATAGTCAGGAAAACTCAGTTTCGGCACGCTATCGATACAATCGTGAGGATGACGTTGACTATGCGGCCATCAATTTAAGTACGTCTTTCCTTAAACCGGTTTATCTGACCTATCAGCAGCGCTATGATTTTACCGAGGATCAGAAACTGGAACAGATCGTTGCCGTTGAATACCGTCAGCAATGCTGGAGCGTCCGGTTGGCATTGCGTGACCGGGAAAACGATCGTTCGGTGATGCTCAGCTTCTCCATGAGTGGGATCGGCTCGGTCGGCAGCGATGCGACGACCCCGGGCGGAATTTGAACGGCCTCGTCCGTGAGCAATAAAGATTCAGTTGACCTTGCCACAACAGCATGCGAACCTGCACCATTGGTTTTTTAACGGGCGTGTCGGCCAAGGTAGGGTAAGAGGTTGGAATTGGCTTCTGAGCAAGAACCAGAATCTGCGGCGAATGGGAAGAAAAATTTTCTGACCATCGGCCTGTTGATTGTGATTGCCCTGATGTTTGTCTATGCCGTTTTCGGCGACCGCGGGGTGATGCGCATTCTGCAGGCGCAGCAACAGAAAGAACAGCTGCAGGCTCAACTGGAAGAGTTGCGTCAGGAGCAGGATCACCTGCACGAACAGATTCAGCGCCTGCAGACGGATAAGAATTACTGGGAACAGCTGGCCCGTACCAAGCTGGGAATGGTGCGTGAAGGCGAACTGATTTATTTTATTCCGGATCAGAACAACGAGGACAAGAGGCAAAAAAAAGAATGAAGACACAATTGCGGCAAGCCATCGAGGCTGCCCTGAAAGACTGTTATGCCGCCGGCGAACTGAGTTCCGGCGAAGTTCCTGCTGAAATCCAACTGGAAGTCCCCAAGAATCCCGAGCACGGTGATTTTGCCACCAACCTGGCCATGACCCTGGCCAAACCGGAGCGCAAGGCCCCGCGGCAGATTGCCGAACTGCTGGTGGTCCGCCTGCAGGAAAATCCGTTATGCGACCGGGTTGAAATCGCCGGACCGGGCTTTATTAATTTCCGGCTGGCTGCACAGTGCTGGTATGCCGTCCTTGACCAGGTAATGGAGCAGGGAGCTGCTTACGGGAAACTGGACATTGGTCAGGGGCGCCGAATTCAGGTTGAGTTCGTCAGCGCCAATCCGACCGGGCCCCTGCACATCGGTCACGGCCGCGGTGCGGTCGTTGGCGACGCCCTGGCGTCAGTGCTGGAAGCCGCCGGTTATGCGGTGCAGCGCGAGTATTATGTCAATGATGCCGGTAATCAGGTTCAGACCTTGGGGCGGTCCATCCTGCTCCGCCTGCGGGAACTGCAGGGGGAGCAGATCGATTTCCCGGAAGATGGCTACCAGGCCGAGTATGTCACTGAGGTGGCGGCAAAGCTGCGAGCCGCCAAAGGTGAGTTGAGGGATTTTTCCGAGGCCGAGGCCATCGAATTCTGTGCGCGCTTCGGGGTGGCGGAAATCCTCCAGTGGATCGAAACCGATCTGGAGGAATTCGGCATTCGCTTTGACAACTGGTACAGCGAGAAGAGCCTCTATGACCGCCATATGGTCGATCAGCAGCTGGCCAACCTGGAGCGGAAAGGGCTCACTTTCAAGCAGGATGATGCGCTCTGGCTACGGACCACGGAATTTGGCGACGACAAGGACCGGGTGCTGATCAAGTCGGATGGCAGCTATACCTACTTCGCTTCGGATGTCGCCTATCACATGGAAAAATTCGATCGTGGTTTCGATCGGGTTATCGATGTCTGGGGAGCCGATCACCACGGTTATATCCCGCGGATGAAGGCGATGCTGACCGGGCTCGGGCATCCGTCGGAAGATCTGGAAGTTCTGTTGATCCAGATGGTCAATCTGCTGCGCGACGGTCAACCCTTTATCATGGGCAAGCGCTCCGGTAATTTCATCACTCTGCGTGAGGTGATCGATGAGGTCGGCCGCGATGCCTGCCGTTTCTTTTTCCTGATTCGACGCTGCGACAGCCAACTCGACTTTGACCTGGAACTGGCCAAACAACAGAACAGCGATAATCCGGTATACTATGTCCAGTATGCCCATGCGCGGGTCTGCAGCATCAACCGGAATGCCGTCGAGGCCGGGATTGCGCAACCGCAACAGGGGCAGATCGACTATAGCCGCTTAACCTTGCCGGAGGAATTGGCTCTGGCCAAACTATTGGCCCGATTCCCGGAATCGCTCAGCGGCGCCGCGCTCAATTATGAGCCGCACCGAATTGTTTTTTATCTCCAGGACCTTGCTGCCCAGTTCCACAGCTACTATAATCGGCAACGGGTTCTGGTCGACGATCCGGAGGTTAGCAAAGCGCGGCTCTATCTGGTCAATTCGGTTCGTATTGTTCTGGCCAACGCCTTGAAGATCCTTGGCGTCTCGGCTCCGGAACAGATGTAGGCAGAGAGGAATCTGCTTGGAATAAAAGGGAGAAAGATGAAGGGAACGACAAAAACTCGGACCCAGCGCAGAATGGAAAAACGTCAGGCGATTATTCTGCTGGTATTGGTGTTGGTCGTATCACTCGCAAGTTTTACCCTCGGGGTTATCGTCGGGCGGCGCGGAGCAGAACGGGAACTGGCTTATGCCAAGACTCAGCAAGACAAGGTTCTGGTCGCTCAGGCTCCGCCGGTCGTTACCTCACCTGCTCCAAAAGCGACCGCTCCGCCGGATCCGGTGGCGGACAAAATCGCCGGTGTGACCACCGAAACGGTCACCGGGCAGGAACCGAAATTATCCTTTTATGATGATCTGGCCAAGGATTCCGCACCGCTCGGCAGCGGCATCAACATGGCGCCGGTTGAAGAACCGGCTGCTGCCGGCAGCAGCCAACCGCCCATCGATCTGCCTGCTCAGCCGATTGTGGAAAAAGCGCCTCGGCAGGAGACTGTCGCGGCAGTGAAACAGCCTGCACCGGCAGCCCCGGCCCCGGTCCCCAAGCCGGCCGCGGGAAATGACAGTGAAACCATGCCCAGGACGGTCGCAGGCGGTTCCCATGCTGTACAGATCGGTTCTTTTAGCGCGGCCAAAGATGCCATCGCGCTTAAAGAAAAACTGCTCAAACAGGGCTACCCCGCCTTTATGGTGGAAGCCGATCTTGGGGCCAAAGGGCTCTGGTATCGGGTTCGCGTCGGCCCTTATGCTGATGCGGAAGAGGCGAAAGTGGCGCAACAGGTGTTGGAAAAAAAGGAAAAGATCAAGGGCTTCGTGTCTCGTCAGTAAAACCGGTTTTTTTCTCTTCGGGAGGTAAATTTTTTTTCTTGACATTTTGCCGTTTGAAGATTAATTTCCAGACCTCGTGTCGCGGGATGGAGCAGTCTGGTAGCTCGTCGGGCTCATAACCCGAAGGTCGGGGGTTCAAATCCCTCTCCCGCAACCAAAAGCCGAAATCTCTGTAAAGAGTTGTTATAGATTCGGCGGTGTAGCTCAGTTGGTTAGAGCATGCGGCTCATATCCGCAGTGTCCGGAGTTCGAATCTCTGCACCGCCACCATAATTAAGGCCCTTCCCGCTTTCGGGGAGGGCCTTTTTCGTTTATATTCGTTGTTGTCGCCATGGCGCGGCGAGTCAATCTTTTCAGCAGAGGGTGCATGTCAATCCAGGCAGTGGACATTGAACGGAGCATTAGCGAGGCTCTGCCGGCGAATCAGCGGAAGATTCTGGTGGCGGTCTCCGGCGGGGTGGATTCGGTGGTTCTGTTGCATGCCCTGGGGCGTCTGGCCGGGCCGCACGGGCTCGAGCTGCATGCGGTGCATCTGGATCATCAGATCCGGCCGCGGAGCAGTGAGGATGCCGCGTTTGTTGAACGGCTCTGCGCTGCTCAGGGGGTCCCCTGCTGGCTGGAGCGTTGTCCGGTCCCCCGGCTGGCGCAGGAACAAAAGCTCAGTCTGGAGATGGCCGGTCGCCAGGCCCGCAGAGAGTTGTTCCGGGCCCTTGCCGTACGCCTGAATGCCGACCTTGTCGCGCTGGCCCACCATCGTGACGATCAGATTGAAACGCTGCTGCTGCGCCTGGTGCGCGGTACCGGGCAGAGCGGCATGGTTGGCATGGCGCCGTGCAAGGGGCTTTGGTGGCGGCCGTTGCTGGGGTGCTCGCGGCAACAGATCGTCACTTATGCACAACAGCATGGGCTGTCCTGGGTTGAGGATGAAAGCAACCGTGACCCGGCCTATTTGCGCAACCGGCTACGCCATGAACTGGTTCCGCTGCTACAGGAGCTCAATCCACGCTTTGTGGAGCGCACGGAGAGTCTGATTCGACAGTGTCGGGTGGAAGAAGATTTCTGGCAGCAGCAGGTTGCGCTGACTTTTCCCACTTTGGTGGTCGGGCGGGTCGACGGCTTGCGGCTGTCGCGGCCGGGGTTGCTGGCCCAGCACCCGGCGTTGCAGCTGCGATTACTGCGTGAAGCGTTGCGGCAGGAGCGCGGTGATCTGCAGCAGATTGAAAACGTTCATCTTGAGGCTGTTGCCGCCCTGTTGTCAGGCACGCGCAGTCAGGCCCAGCTGGATCTGCCGGGGGGCTGGGTGGCCCGGCGCTATGAAATAATCTGGTTCCGGCGGGTGGCGCCTGCACCGGCGCTTGCCTATAATGAAACCCTGTCTGTGCCGGGCCGGGTCGAGTTGCCGGACGGCAGGGTGCTGCAGGCCTCCGTGGTGACCGATCCGCAGGGCGAAACGGCCGGTTGTGCCGAATTTGACCTGGCGGAACTGGACCTGCCGCTGCGGGTGCGCAGCTGGCAATACGGGGATCGCTTCGAGCCGCAGGGGATGGCCGGGAGCAAAAAGCTCAAGCGCTTTTTTGCCGACAATCATCTGGAGCTGGAAGAACGGGGCAGGGTGCCGATTCTGCTCAGCGGCGAGCGGATTTTGTGGCTGGTCGGCTGGAGGCGCTCGCGCCATGGCGTGGCTTCTCCTTGCAACTCGGGAATCGCCAGAATTGAGCTGGTTTGAGGGGTGGAAAAAAAGGACAAAAAACTTGTGAGGTCACGTTCTTTATGGTAATTTTTTCTGCTAGTTTCAGCATTTTTCAGCCGCTTGGCCGGTCATCGGCGAGTTCGGATGTCGCCCCCGGTCGTTTTCCGGTCGGAAACAGCCGGCAGGTGGTACAGACATCCATTAATCACTAGGGGGTCCTGTGAGTCAATTTCAGAAGAACTTAGCACTTTGGCTGGTCATTTCTCTGTTAATGATCATGCTTTTCAATATGATGACCCAGAAAGAAACAGAGCAGAAACAGATCAACTACACCGAGTTCCTGACCGCAGTCGATGCCGGCCGGGTTTCAAAGATCACCTTTCAGGGCAGTCAGCTGAGCGGCGTTTATGAGGACGGTTCCAAGTTCCAGACCGTAGCGCCGATGGACGACCAGCTGATCCCCGAGCTTAAGAAAAAGGGTGTCGTCATTGAAGCCAAACCAGCGGATGACCAGGGTTTCTGGTTTACCCTGCTGATTTCCTGGGGGCCGATCCTGCTGCTGATAGCGGTATGGATATTCTTCATGCGACAAATGCAGTCCGGTGGCGGCAAGGCCATGAGCTTTGGCAAGAGCAAAGCCAAGTTGTTGACCGATACCCAGGGGCAGGTCACCTTCAAGGATGTCGCCGGGGTGGATGAAGCCAAGCAGGAGCTCGAAGAAGTTGTCGAATTCCTCAAGGATCCGAAAAAGTTCACCAAACTCGGCGGCAAGATTCCCAAAGGGGTGCTGCTGGTCGGGTCGCCCGGGACCGGGAAAACCCTGCTTGCCCGCTCTGTGGCTGGCGAGGCCGGGGTACCGTTCTTCACCATCTCCGGGTCCGATTTCGTCGAAATGTTCGTCGGGGTCGGTGCAAGCCGGGTTCGCGACCTGTTTCTGCAGGGCAAAAAAAATGCCCCCTGCATCATCTTTATCGATGAGATCGACGCGGTCGGGCGGCATCGCGGTGCCGGTCTGGGCGGCGGGCATGATGAACGCGAGCAGACCCTTAACCAGTTGCTGGTGGAAATGGACGGCTTCGAATCCAACGAAGGGGTTATTCTGGTTGCCGCAACCAACCGCCCGGACGTCCTCGACCCGGCTCTGTTGCGCCCCGGGCGGTTTGACCGCCAGGTGGTGGTGCCGCGCCCCGATGTCAAGGGTCGGCATAAGATTCTGCAGGTTCATTCGCGCAAGGTACCATTGGATGAAAACGTCAACCTGGAAGTGGTTGCCAAGGCTACTCCGGGCTTCTCCGGTGCCGATCTGGCCAACCTGATCAACGAAGGCGCCCTGCTGGCGGCCCGTGCCAATAAGGTCAAGGTCGATATGGACGATATTGAAGCGGCCAAGGATAAAGTCCTGATGGGCGCCGAACGACGCTCCATGGTGATCACCGAGGAAGAGAAGAAAGTCACCGCCTACCATGAAGCCGGTCACGCCCTGGTGTCGCTGCTGACCCCGGGCTCCGATCCGGTTCATAAGGTCTCCATCATTCCGCGGGGCCGGGCTATGGGGGTTACCATGTACCTGCCGGTGGAAGAGAAATACAATGAAACCGCCAAGGGGCTGAATATCCGCATCCGGGCCATGCTCGGTGGCCGGATCGCCGAAGAACTGACCTTTGATTCGGTTACCAGCGGCGCCAGCAATGACCTTGAACGGGTCACCACCATCGCCCGTAAAATGGTTTGCGAATGGGGGATGAGTGAAAAAATCGGTCCCCTGACCTTTGGAGAAAAAGAGGGCGAGGTCTTCCTCGGCCGTGATATGGGGCATGTCAAGAATTACAGTGAAGCCACCGCGGTCGATATCGACAATGAGATTCGCCGGATCATCCATGAAAATTATGAGCTGACCCGTAAACTGCTCAAGGAACACAAGCCGCAGCTGATTGCGCTGTCTGAACTGTTGCTTGAGAAGGAAACCCTGAACAGCTCGGAAATCCTTCAGGTGGTCTTCCCCGACGGTGTTCCGGAGTACCTGGAGGAGAAAGTCGAACAGGCCGAGAAAGAGGAAGGTATCGATCTGGAAAGCCTGAAAGCCGACAGCAAGGCAGCTGAAGCGGCGAGCGCGGCGGATCAGGATCCTGCGGAGGATGCCGCGAAGCCGGAAGAGACCGCTGAGGAAGCGGAGTCTACGGACGGCGCGCTCAAAGAGTGATGATGAAAACTCCGGCGATTCTGGTCGGCAAGGGCTGCCGGCTTGAGCTGCGCCTGCCGGCGATCATGGGGGTGCTGAACGTCACGCCGGATTCGTTTTCGGACGGCGGCTGTTTTCAGGCCCCGGATGCCGCGGTGCAGCAGGCCCTGCGCATGGAACAGGCCGGCGCCACACTCATCGATATCGGCGGGGAAAGTACCCGCCCCGGTGCAGAGCTGATCAGCGCTGCCGAAGAGATTGCGCGGGTTGTGCCGGTGATCGAGCGGATCCGGCAAGAAACCGACCTGCCGCTGTCCATCGATACCAATAAGGCCGAAGTAGCCCGCGCGGCCATCCTGGCCGGGGCCAACTTCATCAACGACATCAGCGGGCTGACCTTTGATCCCCAAATGGCCAGGACTGCCGCCGAAACGGGCGCCGGACTGGTGGTCATGCACACCCGTGGGACCCCGGCACAGATGCAGAACAACACCGAATATGCCGATCTGTGCGGTGAAGTTCTGGCGTTTTTACAGCACAGCCTGGATCTTGCCGCTGCTGTCGGGATCGATAAAAGCCGTATCGCTGTGGATCCGGGCATCGGCTTCGGCAAAAGTGTCATTGGGAACCTGGAGCTGCTGGGTTCCCTGCAACGTCTCCGGGCGCTGGGTTGTCCGATCCTGCTGGGAACGTCGCGAAAAAGTTTTATCGGCAAAATTCTTGATCAGCAGAACCCTCGCGAGCGGCTGTCCGGTACCCTCGCAACGATTGCTCTGGGAGTTGCGCAGGGAGCGCATATCTTCCGCGTTCACGATGTCGCACCGGCACGGGAAGCTGCGCTGGTGGCCTGGGCTGTGCGCGAGCGGGAGTTGCCCTGAGTCGCTCTGCCGACCAAGATTTGGGCAGTATCCTCATAACCGCATGACAGGTTGACGCAATGTTTGATGTCTTTTCCAATATCCGCTTGCTCGATATCCTCGACATCTCCATTGTTGCGTTTATTATCTACCGCATCATCCTGCTGATCAAAGGGACCCGGGCCGTGCAGATGCTGCTTGGTCTGGCTGTTATCCTGGTGGTCTACATGGCCTCGCGGATCGGCGATCTGCACACCCTGAACTGGTTTCTCAGCAACTTCCTGTCCTCGATCATTCTGGTGATCGTGGTCATCTTTCAAAATGATATTCGCAGAGCCCTGATGCACGTCGGACGCAACCCGTTTCTGGGGGGGACGACCTCGCGTGAGGAGTCCGCGGTGATCGAAGAGCTGGTGAAGGCCTGTGTCGCCCTCGGTAATCGCAAAATCGGCGCGCTGATCGCCATCGAGCGGGAGACCGGCATCAACGATATCCTGGAATCCGGCACCCCTATTGATGCGCGCGTTTCAACGGAATTGATCCGTGCCATCTTCATGCCGTCGTCGCCGATCCATGACGGTGCGCTGGTGCTGCAACAGGGGCGGCTGACCAAAGCCGGCTGTTTTCTGCCCTTGAGCCAGGGGGCAGAGCTGAACAAAGACCTGGGCACGCGCCACCGGGCCGCCATTGGACTGACCGAGCTGGCTGACGCCATCGCCATCATCGTTTCCGAGGAGACCGGGAAGATTTCGGTGGCGGTTAATGGAGGCATGACCCGTAACCTGGATGCGACCAGCCTGAAAAAAGTTCTCGGCCGGTTGCTTGAACCGCGTAAAGTCAAACTGCAGAAGAAAAAGAAGAGAGGGTAGGGGGCATGTTCAAGCTGTTCACCGAAAATTGGACCTTGAAGCTGATCTCCCTGGTCTTTGCCCTGCTGCTGTGGATGTTCATCATGGGGGAGCGGCGGCTGGAAGTCGGCTTCCGGGTCCCCCTGGAGTTGCAGAATATTCCCCAGGGACTGATGATCGCCAACGAGGTGCCGAGCCTGGTTGATGTGCGCATCAGCGGACCCCGCACCCTGCTGATGAAAGTCAGCCCCAGTGATATCAGTATCGTGGTTGACCTGAGTGACCTGAAACCGGGCCTGACCACCTTCAAGCGTCTTGAAGAGAGGCTGAACCTGCCGAGCGGCCTGCGGGTGACCCGGCTGTCCCCCTCTTTCATCGATCTGAAGCTGGAGCGGGTCAAGGAGAAGTTGGTGCCGATCAAAATCGCCCTGAACGGTGATCCCCTGGCCGGCTTCCAGGTGGGCAGTGTCCGCGCGGTTCCGGATCGGGTGATTGTCGCCGGGGCCGAGACCGAGTTGAAAAGCGTTAATGAAGTGACCACCGAAGAGATTGATCTGACCGGAGTCAATCAAGGCTTTTCGGTGATTGTGCCGCTGATCCATCGGGGCACCTACACTTATTTTAAAGATGACAAAACCACCGAGGTCCAGGTTGAAATCCAACCTGTTGAGACCTTGCCGACCGGGCCGGCGGATGCTGCCGGGCAGGGGGCGCAGCAACCACAGGGGAAGACTCAATGAGCATTGAAAAAAAACTGTTCGGCACCGACGGGGTGCGGGGCGTAGCGAATATCGAGCCGATGACCACGGAAATGGCCATGCAACTCGGGCGGGCAGCGGCCTATGTGTTTAAGAACGACGGCAACCGGCGCCACCGGGTGGTGATCGGCAAGGATACCCGGCTGTCCGGCTACATGATCGAGAATGCGCTGGTCGCCGGGATCTGTTCCATGGGGGTGGATGTTCTGCTGGTCGGGCCGTTGCCGACCCCGGGGATTGCTTTTATCACCTCTTCCATGCGGGCCGACGCGGGGGTGGTGATCAGTGCCTCGCACAACCCTTATCAGGACAACGGTATCAAGTTTTTCTCAAATACCGGGTTTAAACTGCCCGACGAACTTGAGCTGCGTATTGAGGAACTGATTATCAATCGCCGGCTGGAGGATTTGCGGCCAATAGCCGCTGAAGTGGGCAAGGCCTACCGGATCGATGACGCCATCGGCCGCTATGTCGTGTTCCTGAAGAACGCCTTCCCTAAAGACCTTGATCTGCAGGGCTTGCGCATTGTGCTCGATTGCGCCAACGGCGCCGGCTATAAGGTCGCACCGGCGGTCCTCACCGAACTCGGAGCCGAAGTCATCCCCCTTGGTGTCAAACCGGATGGGACCAATATCAACGAAGGATGCGGGTCCCTGCATCCGGAAGTGATGGCGGAAAAGGTCCGCGAATATCGGGCCGATCTCGGCATTGCCCTGGACGGCGACGCCGACCGGGTGATTTTTGTCGATGAAAAAGGAGTCGAGGTCGACGGTGATCACATCATGGCCCTGTGCGGCACGGAAATGATCAAGGCCGGTCAGTTGCAGAAAAAAACTGTGGTTGCTACGGTGATGAGCAACATGGGGCTGGATATCGCCATCAAAAAAGCGGGCGGCAAAGTCATCAGGACTGCGGTCGGCGATCGTTACGTGGTCGAAGAAATGATCAGCGGTGGCTATAATTTAGGTGGTGAACAGTCGGGACATATGATTTTCCTCGATCACAATACCACCGGCGACGGCATTCTTTCCGCCCTGCAGGTGCTGGCGATCATGCAGCGCAAAGGTAAGCGGCTGTCGGAATTGGCCCGGGTCATGACTTCTCTTCCCCAGGTTCTGGTGAACGTGCGGGTGAGAAAAAAGGCCGAGCTGCATGAAATTGAGCCGATCAAGAAGATTATCGATGAGGTCGAGGCGGAACTCGGCGATAAGGGCAGAGTGTTGATTCGTTATTCCGGTACCGAACCCCTATTGCGGGTGATGCTGGAAGGTGAAAACCAAAACCGGATTACCGTCCTCGCCGAGCAGCTGGCCGACGCGGTTCGCGAGCACTTGGGAGCCTGATATCCGAGCGGTACTGAAGGGGCGGCTTTCCGTATGCAACGCTTGACCGGTCTTCAGAGAGCCCGTCTGAAGATTGCTGATATGATGAGCGGGACCGAATGAGTAAAAATTGGAGAATAAAAGTGGCAAAACTTGGAGTCAATGTTGACCATATTGCAACCATCCGCCAGGCCCGTGGCATCACTGAGCCGGATCCGGTAACGGCCGCGGCCATTGCCGAACTCGCCGGCGCTGACGGAATTACCGTGCACCTGCGCGAAGACCGTCGGCATATTCAGGATCGCGATGTCGAAATTCTCAGGAAAACTGTCAAAACCAGACTCAATCTGGAGATGGCGTTGACCGACGAAATGGTCGCTATCGCCCTGAAAACCCTCCCCGACTCCGTGACCCTGGTTCCCGAAGGGCGTCATGAACTGACCACGGAGGGCGGCCTGGATGTCTCCCTGTTACAATCGACTCTGAAGGAAAAAATTGCCCTGCTCAAACAGGCCGGGATTGTTGTCAGCCTGTTCATCGAGCCGGATATCGATCAGATCAAAGCCAGCCACCGGGTCGGTGCGGATTTTATCGAAATTCATACCGGAACCTATTGTGAGGCCCAAAGCGAAGTGGACCAACTGCAGCAACTGCAGCGCATCGAAATTGGGATCAGCGCAGCTCGCAAGCTGGGGCTGCGGGTCAATGCCGGTCATGGTCTCGACTATCGTAATGTCGGCCCGGTTGTCGCCTTGGGTGGCATCGAAGAATTCAACATCGGCCACAGCATCGTGGCGCGGGCGGCTCTGGTCGGCATGGAGCGTGCGGTTCGGGAAATGCTGCAATTATTGAAAGGTTGATGATTTGGCCATTGTCGGGATTGGAACTGATCTCGCTCGTATCGACCGGTTCAGAAAGTTCCTGACACCGGATAATAAACTGCTGGAGCGGGTTTTTTCCGCAGAAGAACGCAATTACGCGCTGGGCAAGCATGATCCGGCCTCCCACCTGGCGGCACGCTTTGCCGCCAAAGAAGCATTTCTTAAGGCGTTGGGGACAGGGCTTCGCGATGGCCTGAGTTGGCAACAGGTCTGTGTCGTCAATGATTCCCTTGGCTGCCCGACCCTGGCCATTTCCGCACGTGCTGCGGAAATGATGGCGGAACGGGGTGCGTCCAAAGTCTTTTTAAGTTATTCCCATGACGGTGACTACGCCGTGGCTACAGTGGTTCTGGAGGGCTGATGAGACTCTGCACTGCAAAGGAAATGGCGGCGGTTGATCAGCATGCGATCAATGAACTCGGGGTCCCCGGAGCGGTGTTGATGGAAAATGCCGGCCGGGCCTGCTGCGATCAGTTCGAGCAGACTTTCGGCAGGTTGTTTCCGGGGCCGGTGCTGGTGATTGCCGGCAAAGGGAACAACGGTGGCGATGGCTATGTCATGGCCCGGGTGCTCGCCGACCGTGGCTGGCAAGTTGAGACGCTGGTCCTTGGCGGTGAAGCGGAGATCAACGGCGATGCCAAGATCATGCTTAATATTCTCAATGCCCTGGCTCTGCCGGTCGATTTTATCACCGACAGCGAGCAGCTAAGTGGATACTTTGCCCGGACAAACTGGCCGATCATCGTCGATGCGGTGTTCGGAACCGGACTCAATTCGGCGGTACGCGGTCTGCAAAGAGAGGCCATCCGTCTGATCAACGCTTCTGCTGCCGCAGTGTTTGCCGTCGATATCCCCTCCGGCGTGGACGGCTCCAGCGGCAAAATCTTGGGGCTCGCCGTTGACGCCGATCTGACCGTAACCTTTGATTGCGCCAAGATCGGCCATGGCAGCCGGCCGGGAGCGGACTGTGTCGGTCAGCTCAAGGTCGTCGATATCGGTATTCCGCGGCAACTGCGGCCACAGCTGTCATCGCGGGTTCGCCTGCTTGATGAGGCGGATGCCCGGGCGCTACTCCCGGCGCGGGCAACGGGTGGGCATAAGGGCAGCTTCGGCCACCTGCTGGTGGTTGCCGGATCACCGGGGAAGACCGGGGCCGCGGCCCTTGCCGGCAACTGCGCCGCGCGTAGCGGCTGCGGGCTGGTCACCGTCGCCACGCCGGCCGCGGTTCATGATATTATTGAAGTGAAATTGACCGAAGCCATGAGCTGCCCTCTGGCTGATCAGGACGGTCTGCTGAGTTTTGCCGCCCGCCCGCAACTGCAAGCTCTGTTGAACGGACGCCAGGCGGTTGCCATAGGTCCAGGTTTGGGGCAGAGTGCAGAGCTGGCCCGTCTGCTGGGCTGGCTGATTGGGCATGTCCGGGTTCCAATGGTGCTTGATGCCGACGGGCTGAACTTGCTGGCCGGACAGCTGGAGTTGCTGCAACAACCCGACCGTGCGCCCCTGGTTCTGACCCCTCACCCCGGTGAAATGGCCCGGCTTTGCGGGTTGAGTGTGGCCGAGATAGAAGCGAATCGGTTCGAATGTGCGGCGACCTTTGCCGCGCAATATAATGTCGTGCTGTTGCTGAAAGGTGCACGGACCGTGATCGCGGCTGCGGACGGCCGGGTGGATATCAATGCCACCGGCAACGATGGACTGGCCGCTGGTGGCAGCGGCGATGTCCTGACCGGATTAATCGGCGGTCTGTTGGCCCAGGGCATGGATGCTTTTGCCGCAGCCTCTCTGGGGGCCTGGCTACACGGCCGGGCAGCGGAACTGATCGCCGGGACCAGCGGGACGGCAGGGATGATTGCTACCGACCTGATCTCACATTTGCCCGTGGCACGGCATGAACTGCTGAAAGGAGCCTGACCATGCTGACAGCAAAAGAAATCATGACAACGGACGTCGTTGCGGTGACAACGGATACCAGCCTCAAGGAACTGGCTAAAAAATTTGTCGAAACCCGTTACAGCAATATGCCGGTATTAGATGAAAACGGCAAACTGGTCGGGGTTATCAGTGAAACCGACCTGGTTGAGCAACAGAGACCGATGCATATTCCCACGGTCATGGCTCTGTTCGATTGGGTTTTTTATCTCGACAGCGAGAAAAAGTTCAAGGAAGAGGTCGACCGGGTCACCGCCACCACCGTGGGGGAACTGTGCAGCCGGAATGTGGTGACCTGTTCCCCGAATGACAGCGTCCGCGATCTGGCAGGACTGATGAGTAAGCACAAGGTTCATCTGTTGCCGGTTGTTGAGCAGGGCAAGATGGTCGGCGTCGTGGCCCGGCTTGACCTGATTCGGGCCATGGAGGATTGAAGGCGTGAGCTCCTGGGTGTTTACCAGTTCCGATGAAGCGGCAACCTGCGAACTGGGGAGACTGCTGGGCTGCCTGTTGGAGGATCCGGCCCTGATTCTACTGGAGGGCGACCTGGGAACCGGGAAATCGGTCTTTGCCCGCGGGGTTGCCCGAGGCCTGGGAGTTGATGCGCGGATCCCGATCACCAGCCCCACCTTTACCCTGATGAATCACTACCGGGCAAGGCTGGATCTTTATCATTTTGACCTTTATCGGTTGACCGATCCGGACGAATTAATTGAGATCGGTTTTGATGATTATGCCTATGGTTCCGGGGTCGCGCTGGTGGAATGGCCTGAAAAAACCGGCGATACCCTGCAGGGTGGGCTTTGGGTCCGCTTGCAACGTCTCGACAATGAGCGGCGGCTGATTGAATTGTCCGCTCAGGATGAGGACCATCGGACCCTGCTTGAGCGCCTGAGAGCCTTTGTGGTAGAGACCGCGGTCGAGCAAAAGTAGCGAATAATGCGGCGACTCCTTTTCGGGTCTCCGGATTTTTCTTGCTATTAAGTTAAAAAATCTGGAAAATCAAACCTTTATAAATACCGATGGGGACTGCGGTCGACCGTCGGCTTTTCCTGTGAGGAGGATGAAAACTGTTATGGCTCTGGTAGTTCAGAAATATGGTGGAACATCGGTGGGAACCGTGGAGCGGATCCGCAATGTTGCCCGCCGGGTTGCCAAAACTTTCGATGATGGAAACGATGTCGTGGTGATCGTTTCCGCCATGGCTGGTGAGACCAACCGTCTGGTTGCTTTGGCCGAGGAAATCAGCGAATTTCCCAACGAGCGTGAATATGATGTCCTGGTGTCAACCGGGGAGCAGGTGACCATTGCATTACTGTCCATGTGCCTGCAATCCATGGGCTACAATGCCAAAAGCTATCTTGGCTATCAAATTCCCATGGTCACTGACAAAGCTCACGCCAAGGCGAGAATCAAAAGCATCGATGACAAGAAAATCCGCGAAGACCTGAAAAGCGGGACAATTATTGTCGTCGCCGGATTTCAAGGGACCGACGGCGAAGGGAATATCACCACCCTCGGCCGGGGCGGTTCGGATACCTCGGCCGTGGCGGTCGCTGCCGCGCTGAAAGCGGATGTCTGTGAAATTTACACGGATGTCGACGGGGTTTACACCACCGATCCGCGCATGGTGCCCAGCGCCCGGAAAATTGAAAAGATCTCTTACGAGGAGATGCTCGAGATGGCTTCCCTGGGAGCCAAAATCCTGCAGATCCGCAGTGTCGAATTTGCCAAAAAATACAACGTCGTTGTTCATGTGCGTTCAAGTTTCGATGACAGCCCGGGAACGCTCGTAATGAAGGAGGATCATGAGATGGAGACCGTACTGGTTTCAGGTATCGCTTATAACAAGGATGAAGCAAAAATCAGCATTTTCGGGGTTCCCGATCATCCCGGAATTGCCGCCCAGATATTTACCCCGTTGAGCAACAACAATATCACTGTCGATATGATCATCCAGAACGTGTCCCATGAAGGGGCGACCGACATGACCTTTACCGTTCCCAAGGGGGATGCCAAAAAAGCGGTTCAGATCATTGAGGAAATTGCCGCAAATATCGGTGCCCGCGGGGTCAGCCATAACAACAATATTGCCAAGGTCTCCATCATCGGGGTCGGCATGCGCTCCCATTCGGGTGTCGCCAGCACCATGTTTGAAACCTTGTCCCGTGAAGGCATCAATATCGAAATGATTTCGACCAGTGAGATCAAGGTTTCCTGCATCATTAACGCGAAGTATACCGAGTTGGCCGTGCGGGTTCTGCATGAAGCCTTCGGTCTTGATCATAAGGAAATCGAAGAAAACTGAATGATGGGCAACCTGGCTCTAGGAGGGGAGAGCCAGCACCTCAGGCACACTGCCCCGCTGAAATTCGAATGCCGATCCTTGCCTCCGCCGGTCCGCTCCTAATATCTCCGTCGGACAGGAGATTGCAAGGCAGACAAGGAATGCCATAGCATGGGAAAAATCTATCTGTACGACACCACCTTGCGTGACGGAACGCAGGCGGAAGATATCTCTTTTCAGGTTGAAGATAAGGTGCGCATCGCCAAGAAGCTTGACGAACTGGGCATCGATTATATCGAAGGCGGCTGGCCCGGCTCCAACCCCAAGGACATCAGCTTCTTCCGGGCCATGCAGAACGAAACCCTGGAGCATAGTAAAATAGCCGCATTCGGTTCCACCCGACGGGCGCGGATCACCCCGGCCGAGGATAACAACATTCAGATGCTGGTCGCCGCAACTCCTGATGTTGTGACCATCTTTGGCAAAACCTGGGATTTTCATGTCCAGGAGGCCTTGCGGATCTCCCTGGAGGAGAACCTGGAATTGATTAATGATTCTCTGGTCTACCTCAAGGAGCGAGTCAGCGAGGTGATCTACGACGCGGAGCATTTCTTCGACGGCTATAAGCAGAATCCTGAATACGCCTTGAAAACGCTGCAGGCCGCAGCTGCTGCCGGGGTTGACTGTATTGTGCTCTGTGATACCAACGGTGGGACCCTGCCCCATGAAATCCCCGCCATTATGCAGGCTGTGCGCAAGGCGGTGTCAACTCCCCTGGGCATCCATGCCCACAACGACAGCGAGTGTGCCGTGGCCAACTCTTTGATGGCTGTCCACTGCGGCGCTATCCAGGTTCAGGGCACGGTGAACGGCTTCGGGGAACGCTGTGGCAACGCCAACCTCTGTTCCATCATTCCCGCTCTGCAGCTCAAGACCGGGCTGCAATGTTTGCCAGACGAGAAGCTTAAAAACCTGCGAAAAATTTCCCGCTACATTTATGAACTTGCCAACCTTGCTCCGGACAAACATCAGCCCTATGTTGGCAATTCAGCCTTTGCCCACAAGGGTGGGGTTCATGTGTCCGCGATTCAGCGTCATCCGCAGACTTATGAACATATTCGACCGGAGCAGGTCGGCAACCGCACCAGGGTGCTGGTCTCCGACCTTTCCGGGCGCGCTAATATTTTGGCCAAAGCCGAGGAATGCGGCCTGTCCCTAGACAGTCAGGATCCGGTGACCCTCGAAATTCTGGAAGAAATCAAGGATTTGGAAAATAAAGGCTTCCAGTTTGAAGGGGCAGAGGCCTCTTTCGAACTCTTGATGCTCAAAGAAATGGGCAAGCTCAAGCATTATTTTGCCGTCACTGGCTTTCGGGTTATCGATACCTTGCGCGAGAGCGATCGGGACCCGGTCTCCGAAGCGACCATCAAGGTCAAGGTCGGTGGGAAAATCGAACACACCGCTGCCGACGGCAACGGTCCGGTCCATGCCCTTGATAACGCCCTGCGCAAGGGATTGATCAACTTTTATCCGCAGATCGGCGACGTCAAACTGCTTGATTATAAGGTTCGGGTGCTGCCGGCCAGCCAGGGGACCGACGCGATGATCCGAGTGCTGGTTGAGTCCGGAGATCAGGATGGTCGTTGGGGAACGGTTGGGGTCAGCAGCAACGTCATCGATGCTTCCTATCAGGCGTTGGCGGACTCTTTGACCTATAAGCTGTATAAAGACAGTCTGTAAGCAGGTTGGGGTGGCCGAGGAGGTCGTCAAAAAAATAACGGTCAATATTTTTTCGTCAGATAACTGACGGAGGCCGCCGGAGCCCACTCCTATGCTATTTTTATAACTGAATCGCTCAACTTTTAAATGCCGGGCGATTCGGCTTCTTTGTTTTGTCGTCAAATTATTGGCGAAAAAATGACCAATCTAGGTGCAATTCCTTCCTGCTGACCCTCTGTCAAGTCTGTACGATAGCCTCTTGTTTTCTCTTATTCTCTTTTTAACATATTGAAAATTAAAGAATATCTTCGTTTTAATGAGAAAATAACAGAGCTCCTTCGCCGGGTTGGCACAACTTGTGTAATATCCCTTGCTAAAGGTTGTATTTGCACGTCATGTCCAGCATAGAGCCTTAAGGGGGTACAAAATGAAATGTCCAAAGTGCAAAGGAAGAATGTATTCAGAAAAATATTATGATTTCGTCCGTGCTTTTGATGCATGGAAGTGCAGTGCCTGCGGTGAAGTCATCGATCCGGTTATTCTGGCCAACAGGACCCGCAATAAGTCACATGAGATCAGCTGATTTTCCCAGAACTGTTTAACTATTCAAAAGGGTCGAAGACCAGGTCTTCGGCCCTTTTTCTATAATAAGCACTCAGCACCCAAGACGCCCGAAAGGATAACTATACCAGAGGCTGAATAAAAGGGTTGAATTTTCAAAAGCAATATGAATAATGTCGACATTCGACAGGCGGCTTTATTAAAGCCACCGGACCAATTGACGGAAACCATGACTGACACGGGAGTTTTTCCATGAAAAATGGAACCTATGAAGTCCATTTGAATTTGAATGTGCGCGGTTTGCCGGTTTCGGCAACCCTGGGAATCAACGAGGAGAGCAACCGACTGATTGCTGCAGGCAAGCAGGTCTACAAGCTTGGTTTGGGACAATCCCCCTTTCCGGTCCCGGGACCGGTGGTGCAGGAGCTGCAGAATAATGCGCACCAGAAGGATTATCTGCCGGTGCGAGGTCTGCCTGCTTTGTGTGATGCGGTTGCCCATTATTATCGCCGCACCCAGGATCTGCCCATTTCCCAGGAAAATGTTCTGATCGGCCCCGGTTCCAAGGAGCTGATGTTTATTCTGCAACTGGTTTACTATGGTGATCTGGTCATTCCCACCCCGAGCTGGGTTTCCTACGCCCCGCAGGCGCATATTGTCGGCCGCCATGTCTACTGGCTGGAGACCGATGAAAAGAACAACTGGTTGCTGACCCCCGAGGAATTGGAAAACCTCTGCCAAGCGGATCCGAGCAAGCCCCGCGTGGTCATTCTGAACTACCCGAACAACCCGACCGGTTGCTCCTATTCTCCCGAGCAGTTGCAGGCTCTCGCCCAGGTGGCCAGGAAATACAAGGTGATCCTGCTTTCCGACGAGATTTATGGCGAGTTGAACTTCAAAGGCTGCCATCAGTCGATAGCCCGTTATTATCCGGAAGGGACCATCATCGCCAGCGGCTTGAGCAAATGGGCCGGCGCCGGTGGCTGGCGGTTGGGGACTTTCGCCTTTCCAGCTGAACTGAAATGGCTGATGGAGGCCATGGCCGTGGTGGCCAGCGAGACTTTCACGGCGACCAGCGCACCGATCCAATATGCCGCGGTCCGGGCCTTTCGAGGAGGAGATAAGATCGAGCGCTATCTGCACAATTCCCGGCGGGTGCTGAAGGCTTTGAGCGACTGGATCTGGACGACCATGACCCGGGCCGGCGTGACCGTCGCCCGCCCCGATGGTGCGTTCTACATGCTGCCCGATTTCGAGCCATTACGGGAGCAGCTGGAAGCCAAGGGGATTGCTGACGGAGAAACCTTCTGTCGCCGCTTGCTGCAGGAGACCGGGGTGGCGATTCTGCCGGGCAGCAGTTTTGGCCGTCCGAAAAAGGAATTGACCGCCCGGCTAGCGTTTGTTGATTTCGACGGGGCCAGGGCGCTGGCTGCTGCCGAACAATATTCCGCAGAGCAGCCGCTGGACGAAGAATTTTTGAAGATTTACTGCGAAAAGGTGCTTACGGCCATCAACAAACTCTGTGACTGGCTGAAGTAATCACTCAGGGCGGCAAATTGGCCGTCGCCATGAACAGTTCGCTCCACCTTGAGGGGCTCTCGACAGGTCGCGTTACAGTGGCTTACCGGGGGCCGTTCAGGCGGAGCGTTCTTTTTTGATGCTGTGGGAAAGCTTGAGAATCCCCAGGATCGCGATGATCGCGAAAAGCAAACCCCGCCACACAATAGGTTTTTTCCCTTCGCTGATGAAAATAACCTTGGGACTGACCGGAACGTTCATTTCTTCCAGGAGCTTACTCAGCTTGTCGCGATTCGATCCCGCCACCAGGCCGGAAACCGTCATCCCGGTCAAGGTTTTGGGACCGTAGAAGAGGTCCGCGTTGGCGGCGATAAAGGCCTGTTTTTCCTGCTCTGTATCGAATTGGAAATAATATTTTTTCAGGGTGGCAAGCACTTGCGGATCGCGAGTCTCAAACCAGACCTCAGGAGCTTTTTCACCCTTGGTGGTGGTCAAGGGGACCAGAAAGGAGTCGATATCCATGGTCCCGGACATGTTGATGGCCCGGGTCAGATCCTGATTGCCGCCGGTTATGGTCAGCCATTCTCTGGGCGGACCGGAGCGTTGTAACTGGTCCAGGGTGATCTCCAGCGGGGCCGGGTTGCGCAGGGCAAGGGTCAGCTCGCCGTAGGCCAGCCAAGCGAGCAGCAGGCATACTGCGACAATGGTGAAGCGAAATCGATGCATGATGTGGTTTCCTGTGAAAAAGGCCGCCCGAAGGCGGCCTAGAGTATCGCAAAGTGCTGCTCTGAATTCAAGTGCTTCTGTGGCTCAGGCGGTTTCACCCGACTGTTCAAGGGCGACATCTTTCTGCGACATTAAAGAAACCAGGACCAGGGCGATAAAAGAGAGCGGAATGGAAATCAGCGCCGGACTGTTGAACTGGACCGGGGCATCGGCCGGAAGCATCCCGTACCTGACCCACATATCCGGCGAGACCAGGATCAGCCCCAGGGAGCTGACCAGTCCGACCAGAATTGAAGCAGCCACGCCTTTGGCAGTTGTCTTACTCCAGAACAGCAGCATCAGGATAGCCGGCAGGTTGGCCGAGGCCGCCACCGCAAAGGCCCAGCCGACCAGGAACGAAACGTTCATCCCTTCGAAAACGATCCCCAGGTAGATGGCGATGCAGCCGATCACAATAGCGGAAATCTTACCGGCCCGAACCTTGCCGCGGTCGGTCATCTGCATGCCCAGGAAGTTGTCCATTAGATCGTGGGCGATCGCTCCCGAGGCAGCGACAATCAGACCGGAGACCGTTCCCAGCACGGTGGCAAAGGCCAGCGAGGAGATCACCGCAAACAGAACCACCCCAAAGGACAACGCCAGCAGCGGTGCCGACATATTGTTATCGGTAATGTTGATGACCCCGTTGGTCATGGCACCCATGCCCAAAAACAGGGTCAGGATATAGAAGAAGCCGATGGCGGCAATGGCGACGATGGTTGATTTACGGGCCGCGGCCTGACTGGGGACGGTGTAATAGCGGATCAGGATGTGCGGCAGGGCTGCGGTGCCGCAGAACAGGGCCAGCATCAGCGACATGAAGTTGAATTTCTGCAAGCCGGTGGCATTGTCGACCTTGAACTTCAGGCCTGGGCGTAAAATGCGGGAGCCGGGGGTAGGCTTCTGGTAATAAACGGTGGTCAGGGTATCGCCGACCTGAACATACTTCTTGCCCCAGAGCACAATGGTCGAATCCTTCAACGCGGACAGATACGCCAGTGGGCCGACTGCTCCGGTTGCGGCGACGTCCTGACCATTAACGCGCAGTTCCTTGATATGTCCAACCGGGAAGAATTTCCCTTCTTCAGCGCTGGCGCCATTATAAAGTTTGGTCCCATCAGCCAGTTTGGTGACATAGAGGGTTTCGTCCAGGGTGTAGCCGGTCGCGGTTTTCTGCAGGTGCCAGATTGAGTCATTGCCATCCTTGACCAGCTTGATGAAGCCGGCTTTGCCGAATGCGGAATCGAGGCCGTCAACGATTTGGTAGCCGGGTTCGCTGATGTTCAGGCTGCTATCGGCATGCAGGGTTTTGAAGTCGTGATAGGGCATGCCGTTATTGACCGGCGTGGTCGACAGACCGCGGAACAGGACTGCAATGACCACCACGGTAGACATGATCAGCAGCAGGGCTCCCTTGAAAAACTGGACGTAGGTTGTCGAAGCCATACCCGCCGTGGCGACGATGATGGTGACGACGATGCCGACGATACAGACGCCGACCCAGTGCGGCAACCCGAGCAGAGGCTGAACCAGGACGCCGGCCCCGACCATCTGCGGGATCAGATAGAAAACCGACACCAGCAGGGTGGAGATGGCGGCCATCAGCTGAATCGATTTGGAATTGAACTTGGAGTCCAGCGCGTCGGTAAAGGTGTATTTGCCGAGGCGTTTCATTGGTTCCGCAACCAGGAACAGGGCGACAATCCAGCCCGCCAGATAGCCGATGGAGTACATCCAGCCATCGTAACCTGCCGTCGCGATCATGCCGCAAATACCGAGGAAGGAGGCAGCCGACAGATAGTCGCCGGCAAAGGCGATGCCGTTGGTCATCCAGTGGATTTGCCCGCCGGCGGCATAATAGCCTTCAGCGGAGCTGGTGCGGCGGGCCAGAAAGAAGGACAGGCCGAGAACAAACAGCACAAAGAAAATGAACAGACCGATTGCCAGCGGGGATTGGGTATAAATCATGGCGCCGCCCTCCTTAACTGTTCAGTTCTTTTTCTGCTTTGCCGCAGAAAAAGTTATAGATAACGGCCATGACCAGGGCCAGGACAATCAGGCCGAAGCCCCAGATCACCGCAGCGGTCTGACCGAGCACAATGATTTCCATAATTTTCGGATTGGTCGTGTTAAGGATGACGAAAGTGGCGTAAACCAGGGTGTAGACAATAAACATCTTGATGCCGAGCTTTGTCTTGTACGCGGCGGCGTTATCTTTGCCGAGTTTCACTGCGGGTCCGTGTCCCATAAACCGATCTCCTCTCTCTCAATAATGCCGATTAAAAACACACATAAGTAAAAAAATAACAGTTTTTGTTTTTAAGCTACTGTTATATTGCTATCTATATCGCTGAAAATATTAAATAAAATATTCAATAATCTTGTTATAAAATGAGCGATCTGGTCTTTTTGTTTCGCGTTATAATACGTTGTTATAAAATGAAGTCAATGCTAAAAAAAAACCTGCGATCTGGTTTTCCTGCTGAAATTGTGTTTTCACCGCCAGATAAAAAACTTCAGAGACAAATGATGTCGGTCAGTTGCTGTGTTCTCCCCGGAAGGTAAGGTGGGGCTGAAAAGAGGATCTTTTGAAGAGATAATTAATAGAAAATAATTTTTTTTGAAGAAGGGCGGGGAATGGAGCTAGTTTAAAGGCGCTGGCAGCAAAACCGGAACTGTCCCCGCACGGGGGCTGTCCCAGGTCTTTGCGGTGCTAACCGCGACAGTTTCATGGCTCGCAAACTCTTGGGACAGCCCCCGATGACCCTGGGGACAGTCCCGAGTTTACTGCAAAGTTGCTTAAGCTGACACCATTCAGGAGGACGGGTACTTCCATTCTGCCGAATTCGGGAAAGCAGGGATGGGTGACGATCGTGGCCGGTCAGAGCTGCTCCGGGGTAAAGGCGACGCAGTCGTCAATGGTTGGCAGGTCACAGAGCAGCATGACCAAGCGATCGATACCAAGGGCAATTCCGGCGGCGGCAGAGAGGGTGTCGAGTTCTTTTAAAAAGGGCTGCGGCGTGGGGTAGGGCGGTTTGCCACAGGCCCGGCGTTGCTGCTCTTCTGCGGCGAATCGCTGCCGCTGTTCTTGCGAATCGGTCAACTCGGAAAAGGCGTTGGCGAGTTCCAGGCCGGCGATATAAAGTTCGAAGCGTTCGGCAACCGCAGGCTGACCTGGCTTGGTGCGTGCCAGGGAGGCACATGCGGCCGGATATTCAATGAGAAAAAGCGGCTTTTCGGTCGGTAGCTGCGGTTCGATCTCAAGGGCCATCATGGTATCGAATTCACCGCTGGCGAGTGCCTCCGCCAAAGGCATGGGGCTGAAAGCGGCAAAGGCTTCGGCCACGGTGAGACGCGGCCAAGGAGGCTGCAGATCGACTAACTGCCCCTGCCAGGCCAGCTGCCCGGCCGGGCAGAGGGTGTCGAGCAGCGCTTCGCAATCGTCCATCAGGGCGGTATAGTCGCAGCCTTGCCGATACCACTCGAGCATACTGTATTCGGGCAGGTGACGGCGGCTTCTTTCCCCCTGGCGCCAGCAGTGGCAGATCTGGAAAATGCGTTCATAGCCGGCCGCCAGCAGGCGTTTCATACACAATTCGGGAGAGGTCTGCAGGAACCATTCGGCTGCGGGTTCGGCGTCGATGTGCAGTTCGGGGGCATTGGCGGGAATCCGCTGCGGCGTCTCGACGTCCAGAAAATCCCGTTCCATGAAGAAGGCCCGGACCTGCTGCAGGATCCGGGCCCGCTTGAAAAGAAAGGCTCGCTTGCGGGCGAGTTGCCAGTTCGGCTCCACCGCTTATTCCTTGACGCGGGTTACGTATTCTCCGGTGCGGGTGTCGATCTGGATCAGGATGCCTTCTTCAACAAAGGAGGGAACCTGGAGGGTGTAGCCGGTTTCGACGGTGGCCGGTTTATTGTTGCCGGCGGCTGTGTCGCCTTTGACCCACGGATCAGCCTGGGTAACTCTGAGGTTGACGAAGTTGGGCAGGCTGATACCGATGCCACGCTCCCCGTACATAAGGATCTCGACATCCATATTGTCGATCAGGAAATACTTGTCGTCTCCCAGGGTCTCTTCGCTCAGGGTGATCTGCTCGTAGTTTTTTTTGTCCATAAACACGTAGCCGGTTTCATCCTGGTAAAGGTACTGCATGTCCCGCTCTTCCAGACTGGCCGGTTCGAAAGATTCGCCGCTGCGATAGGTGCGGTCAAAAAGTGAGCCGGTGATCATATTGCGAAGTTTGCACTTATAAAGCGCCTGCCCTTTGCCGGGCTTGGTGAAGTCGTACTGAACGATGACATGAGGATCTCCATCGATCAGTAATTTTAAGCCTTTTTTCAGATCCGAACAGCTATACATACAGTTAAGCTCCTTTGCGTTATTGCCTGTCTCTATAATCCTAAAGAGCCGCTGGAAAAGCCCTTTTGCGGGGTTTTTCCGGTAGCCCGTGAAATGTGTTGCCGGGTTGTTGCAAAAGCCCGTTCCGGGTTTCTGCAAGCACAGGGAATACCAAGAATATTTTTTGCCAGCTGGCAAAATCAATGCGTCTAAGCAGCGACATCGATTTTAAGCGTCCGACCAAAAATTCACTGCGCTGATTTTAACTGACCGCCAGCTTAGTTCCGGCTTTTTTGACGGCTTTTTGAAGCGGGCATTTAACCACAACTTTTGTTTCTTGTCACCGGAAAAACCGGCCTGAATTCAGTCAGTAACAATTCCGGCCGGTTGCTCTGCCGGGTTGGCGCAGCCAGCCGAAATCCCGGCGACAAGCGCAATTTTCATTGGCTCTTGCCGGGGGTGCGGGGTTCTTCCCGAGCGCTCTTGCCATTGCGCGATTCGTACAGCTCAATCTGCTCAGCCATACTGAGTTTGCGGCGACAGCCGGTGCTGCTCTTCAGACAAAGCTGGCATCTTTCGTCACTGCACCATTGGCACTGGCGACAGTCAGGACAGGGCTGTTTGTGGGGCGGCTGAGTCATCTGTTCATTTTACGAAGATGTCTTCAGCGGAGCAAGGGGGCCGGCGTTTCGAAGCTCGTGCCGGCGTTGTAGAAACAGAAAGCCCGCCTCTAAACCTTCGGCGCTGATCAGCAGGAAGACCGCGATCACGATCCCCGAAACCGGCAGCTGGAAGTTTACCAGAGGCCACCATAAGAGCAGCATGAAGCAGCACTTCACAATGGTTGATTTCCCGAGCAGATAGGTTTTCTCTGCGTCCGAGAACCAGCCGCGCAGCAAATGACAGCCGCCATAGAAAAAAGGGAAAATCGCGCACAAGGCCATGGCCGCGGCGAGGTACTGACGCAACGCGGTTTCAACACCCATGAATTGGCCGAGGATCAGGTTGTTCAACGGACCGGCCACCAATAGCAGCAGGAGACTCAGAAAACTGGCCAGGAGCAGGCTGAAATGCAACAGTCGTCGACTGTCCCGTGCTTCCCTGACTAATGCCAGGTAGGTCTGTTGCAGGTTACGCATCGGTCCGGCGAGGAGGAACACGAAGCCGCGAATTACACCGAAGGCGGCTAGGACCAGCGCTCCGTCGGTCAAGCGACCGATAATGGCGGTAATCAATAATGGAATCGCCTGCTGCAGGCAGGACGAATAGGCCAGGGGTAAACCGAAAGAAAAAATTTCGCGGAAATTCTTTTCTTGGCCGCGGGGCTGTAGCCGGGGATGAACCTGCCAGACCGTCAGGCTGATCACCAGGGTCTCCGTGGCAACGCAACCGACCAGGCCGAAAGCGCCAAGCTGGGCGCCGCTGAACCAGTAACGACCAAGGGCGAGAAACAGGAACAGTCCGGCGACGCGGATCAGGGTAGAAAAAGAAATCAGCCCGGTCCGGCGGGCCTGCAGCAGCAAACCCTGGCAAAAAAAACGAAACCCGCTGATAAAGGGCAGAAAGAGCATGATTCGCAAGGATTTGCGAGCTTCTACGACAACCTCGGCCGGGGTGCCCAAGAGTTGAAAGAACAGGTCACCGATTCGGGTATAGGCAACCAGAGCCAGCAGCAGTGCGACAGAGGTCGAGAGGGTGAAGATATAAACTAAAACCCCGAGCATGGATTTGCGGCCCCGGGCCATCGCCATGGTGACGGTATGATTCTGATAGGACGGGGACGACACAAAGACATGAATGATCATGGCCATGGACATCCCGGCTAGGGCGGTCACATAGTTGTCGAGCCTGGCCAGTACGCTGTTGATGATGGTGTGGGAAATGCTCATCAGCTGAACGTTGAGAACCAGCGGGAAAAAGAACAGTGCAATATCTCGGTAGCTCAGCCGGGCTTCAGGCATCGATAGTCCCCGGAAACAGCTGCAGCAGGTCGTTGGCCGTTGTGGCTAGAAAATCATACTCCAGCCCGCCGCTGTTGCCGAAGCCGTAGTCGCAGAAGCAGGTTGCGGTGCCGGCCCCGCGGCCAGCATGAAGATCGGTATGATGATCGCCGATCATCACCGCCTGTTGCGGGGTAGCCCCCAGTTCTGTCAGAGCTGCCAGCAGTGGACCAGGGTCGGGTTTCTTCTGCGTGCAGCTGTCCCCACCGATGATTGCGCCGAAACGCTGGCGCAGCCCCAACCCTTCCAGAATGGCCAGGGTCTGCCGATAGGGTTTGTTGGTGACAACCCCCAGCCGTTGTGCCGGATGTCGCTGCAGCAGTGCCGTGATCCCCGGATAGCAGACGGTGTTATCGAGCAGGTGGCTGTCATAAAGGGCAAGAAAGCGAGTGACATGCTCTTCTTTGAACAGAGCGTCTCCCAACGCCCGGCGGACCAGCAGGCTGACGCCGTCGCCGACCATGGGGCCGGCCTGATCAAGAGTCAGGGGTGGACAATCCAGCTCGGCCCGCAGCAGGTTCAGGGCCAGGGTCAGGTCGGGCAGGGAGTTGATCAGGGTTCCGTCAAGATCGAACAGGAGTACGGAGGGCTGGGTCATCTTTAATTCTACTTTCTTCTTTCACCGAAAATAGCGGTCCCGACCCGCACCAGGGTGGCACCCTCTTCGACGGCGACTTCGAAATCCCCGCTCATCCCCATGGACAGCTCTTCCATGGTGACTCCGGGGATGTCCAGACCGGCGATTTTCTCGGCAAGCTGACGGAGTTGTTTGAAATAGGGACGAACCTCTTCCGGATCGTCGCAGTATGGGGGCAGGCACATCAGGCCGCGGATTTTGACGTGGGGCAGCTGGGCGACCTGGCGGGCCAGCTCCTCCAGCTGTTCCGGCGTGCAGCCGGCTTTACTCTCTTCATCGCCGATGTTGACCTGCAGCAGGATATCGACCACGGCCGGAGTTTTTCCCCACTGCCGGTTGATTTCCTGAGCCAGGGAAAGCCGATCGACGGAGTGAATCATGTGGACCGAGTCTTTCAGGTATTTGACTTTGTTGCTTTGCAGGGCACCGATGAAATGCCATTCGACCGGCGCTGTGACCTGTTCCTGCTTATCGCGGAATTCCTGCACATAGTTTTCGCCGAACAGACGCTGGCCGGCCGCGTAGGCTTCCTCGATCAGGGCCGCGGGTTTGACCTTGGAAACGGCAATCAGGCGGACCTTGTCAAGGGGGCGGCCGCTGGTCCGGCAGGCGTTCGCAATGCGTTCTTGAATATCCTTGATATTTGCGGCGATGGGGTTCATTCGCTATGGCTCCGGGTTAGATGGTTTTTTTCATCCGGGGAACAGCTCTTTTTCGTTGTCACGGCGTCAAACTGCGGATTTGCTTGTACCGCGTAACGCTGTACGTCTCCGCGCCAGTCCTTAATTTTTTTGCTCCAAAAGGAAATGGCTTGTTTCCAGTCTGAAAGCTGAACTATTCCATCCAGAAATTCCGAATGACAACTAGAGAGTCAGGGGGACGCCGAGTTCTTTCAGGACCAGGGTCAGGCGGCAGAGCGGCAGGCCGACAACGTTGCTGTAGCTCCCTTCGATGCCGGCCACGAAACAGACCCCGAGCCCCTGGATGGCATATGCGCCGGCTTTATCGGCGGGTTCGCCAGTAGCAATGTAGCGCGTGATTTCGTCATCTGTCAAATCCCTGAAGCGGACCCTGGTGCAGACCGCTTCCTGGCGTTGCCGACCGGTCTGCCGGTCGATGACGGCGAATCCGGAGAGAACCTGATGTTCGCGGCCGGAAAGCTGTCTAAGCATGGCGGCCGCATCTTCCGCGTCGCGCGGTTTGCCGAGAATCCGTCCGCCGCAGAGGACGATGGTGTCACTGCCGATGAACCAGCGTCCGGCCACCTCCGGCCTGGCCGCGACGTCGCCGGCTTTTTCCAGGCTCAGGCGGACCACCAGTTGCTCCGGAGTTTCCTCGGCGTGCACCAGTTCTTCGGTGCGGCTCGGGACCACATCAAAATCAAGACCGATCTGCTCCAACAAGGCGCGTCGGCGTGGGGAGGCCGAAGCCAGGACAATTCGTTCCGACATCGGTTTATCCTTTCTCGCTCAGCAGGGTGGCGTTGACCCGTTCCCACCAGGGTGGCAGGGCGGCCAGGGCGCGCTCGGCCATGGCCAGGCGCCGGTCGGCGCGTTTCATTTTACGCCCTTCCAAAGGAGGGAAGAGACCGTAATTGATATTCATCGGCTGGAAATCATCGCTTGCTGCGCTGCTCAGGTGGCCGAGCAGTGCGCCGAGGGCGGTTTCTGCGGGCGGCACCGGAACCGGTTGTTCCTGCAGCAGGGCCGCGGCAAATATGCCGGCCAGAAAACCGCAGGCCGCGGACTCGACGTACCCTTCCACGCCGCTCAGCTGGCCGGCGGCCAGGATATGCGGGGCCTGCTTGAATTGCAGGGCATTGTTCAGGCAGACGGGTGCGTTGATAAAGGTGTTGCGGTGCATGCTCCCCAACCGTGCGAAGCGGGCCTCTTCCAATCCGGGAATGGTGCGAAAGATGCGCTTCTGCTCCGGGTAGGTGAGGCGGGTCTGGAAGCCGACGATATTATAGAGGGAAGCGTGACGGTTGTCCTGGCGCAGCTGGACCACGGCATGGGGAATTTTCCCGGTTTTCGGATCAGGCAGACCGACCGGCTTCATCGGCCCGAAGGCGAGGGTCTGGGGGCCGCGGGCCGCCATCTCTTCGATGGGCATGCAACCCTCGAAGTGGATCAGTTTTTCGAATTCCCGGCCGCTCACTTTATCCGCGTCGAGCAGATTCTGGACAAAGGCGTCGTACTGGTCCCGGTTGAGCGGACAGTTGAGGTAATCGTCGCCCCCTTTGTCGTAGCGTGACGCGCGCCAGGCATGCTCGAAATTGATGGACTCGAATTCGACAATCGGCGCAATGGCGTCGTAGAAATAGAGGTGCTCGGCGCCGGTCAGTCGGGCCAGCTCAGCGGACAGCGCGGTCGAGGTCAGCGGGCCGCTGGCCAGGATGGTCAGTCCAGTCTCGGGCAGGCGGGTGACCTCCCGACGGATCAGCTCGATATTCGGTTCGGCAGCGATTTTAGCCGTGATATAGGCGGAAAATTCCTCCCGATCAACGGCGAGTGCGCCACCGGCCGGAACGGCCGTGGCATCGGCAGCGGCCATGAACAGGGAGCCGATCCGGCGCAGTTCCTCTTTCAGGCAGCCGACAGCATTGTTCATGCCGCTGCCGCGCAGGCTGTTTGAGCAGACCAGTTCGGCCAGCTGTTCGCTCTGATGGGCAGGCGAATACTGCTCCGGCTTCATTTCGAAGAGTTTGACCCGGCAACCTGCTTTGGCAGCCTGCCAGGCCGCTTCGCAGCCAGCCAGGCCAGCGCCGATAATTGTGATCTCCATAGCTTTGTCGTCCTCTAAAAACAGGAAACCGGCCGAAGGCAAAATGCGCTCCCGGCCGGTCGTTATTATAACAGTAACCGCTGGTTCAGACTTTTTTTGCTGCAGTCTTTTTCGCCGCGGGCTTTTTGGCGGTTTTCTTGGCCGGGGCTTTTTTCTCCGGCGGAATCAGTTCTTTTTCCCAGTCGCAGCTTTCCTGCGGGCAGCGTTGGACTGTCCCCCAGCGTTTGGTCGTTTTAATCTCGGTGACCGGCCAGCCGCATTTGGGACAGGCTTCCGCCTTGGGCGGATTCCACAGCGCATATTTGCACTGGGGATAACGATTACAGGAGTAGAAAATCTTGCCGTAGCGGCTTTTCTTCTCCATCATTTCCCCTTCGTTGCAGCTCGGACAGGTGATGCCCAGGGACTTGGGTTTTTCCAGGGGTTGAATGTTCTTGCAACTCGGATAGGCGCTGCAGGCCAGGAATTTCCCATAACGGCCGGTTTTAATCAGCATCTGGGCGCCGCACTTGTCGCACTTTTCCTCGGAAAAGACCGGTTCCTCGACCTCCTTGGTCTCGCCGTTGAGGGGCTCGGTATGCCGACAGTCGGGAAACCCGGAGCAGGCCAGAAAACGTCCTGAACGACCGAGTTTGATGACCAGCTCTTTGCCGCAATCCGGGCAGACCTTGTCGGTTTTTTCCGTGGTCACATCCGCCTTGCTGACTTCCTGATCCTTGCGCCGTAGCAGGGCGATGAAGGGATCCCAGAACCCTTTGATCGCTGGAGTCCAGGCCTGCTCGCCGCGGGAAATGGCGTCCAGTTCCTCTTCTAGCTCGGCGGTGAAGTCATAGTCGACATACTGGCTGAAATGGTCGGTCAGCAGTTTGGTGACCACCCGGCCGGTGTCTTCCGGGAAGAAGGTTCTTTTTTCCAGACGCACATATTTACGGGTGACCAGGGTGTTCATGATGCTGGCATAGGTCGAAGGCCGGCCGATGCCGTATTCCTCAAGGGTCTTGACCAGGCTGGCCTCGGTGAAACGGGGCGGCGGCTGGGTGAAATGCTGCTCCGGGGTCAGCTGCTGTTTGTTCAGCTGCTCACCTTCCTCCAGCGCCGGCAACAACCCTTCCTTGTTTTCATCGTCACTGTCATCGGTCCCTTCGATATACAGGGCCATAAAGCCCGGGAAGCGGATGACCTGACCGGTGGCCCGGAAACCGTAGCGCTCGCCCGCCGCAATATCGACGCTGGTGGCGTCAAAGATGGCCTGGGCCATTTGCGAGGCGACGGTCCGTTTCCAGATCAACTCGTACAAACGTAGTTGATCGGAACTTAAAAAGGCTTTGACCTGGGCCGGGGTCCGGGCAATGGAGGTCGGGCGGATCGCTTCGTGGGCTTCCTGGGCGTTTTTGCTTTTGTTGCGGAACACCCGGGGCTTTTTGAGCGCGTAGGACGCATCGTACAGCTGGCAAATCACGTCGTGGGCTTCGCTGGTGGCCAGGTCGGAGAGGGCGACGGAGTCGGTTCGCATGTAGGTGATCAGACCATGGGTACCGTCCTCAACCTGGATCCCCTCGTAGAGTTTTTGCGCCACGCTCATGGTTTTGCGGGCAGAAAAGCCGAGCTTGCGGCTGGCTTCCTGTTGCAGGGTACTGGTGGTAAAGGGCGGCGCCGGGTTGCGTTTACGCTCCTTTTTTTCCAGGGAGGTGACAGCAAAACTGGCGCTTTCCAGCTCGGCCATGATGGCAGCGGCTTTGGCCTCGTCGGCGATATCGAACTTGCCGAGCTTGTTGCCGTCGCAGCTGTGCAGCTTGGCGCTGAAACTGTTCTGCGCGGTGTTGCTGAGCAGGGCTTCAATGGTCCAGTATTCGCGCGGCTTAAACGCCTCGATTTCATCTTCGCGTTCGCAGATCAGCCGCAACGCCACCGATTGCACGCGGCCGGCGGACAGTCCGTAGCGGATCTTCTTCCAGAGGAAGGGCGACAGGTTGAACCCGACCAGATAGTCAAGGATGGAGCGGGCCTGTTGGGCATCGACCAGATCGCGGGCGATCTTGCGCGGGTGGGCCATCGCTTCGCTGATCGCGGTCTGGGTGATTTCATGAAAGGTGACTCGCTTGACTTCCGGTTTGCTGGAATTCTCATCGATGCCGAGAGCTTCCAACAGGTGCCAGGCGATAGCTTCCCCTTCGCGGTCAAGGTCAGTTGCGAGAATCAGTTCACTGCTTTTCGCAACCTCTTTTTTCAGCAGGGCGATCTGCTTGGTGCTGTCCGGCAGAACCTGGTATTTGGGTTTGAAATTATCATCGACATCAACCGACCCCTGTTTACTTGGCAGAGCCCGAACGTGACCGTATGAGGCCAGGACCTTGTACCCCTTGCCAAGAAATTTCTCGATTGTCTTTGCTTTTGCCGGCGATTCGACGATAACCAGTGATTGTGCCATCTTCTCCTCAGTGCTTTCGTTCCGTTGACAGTGTGGAACACAAAATAAAAAGGGTTGCGGTATCTGCGCAACCCGGTCTGCTCTTAATGATAGATGCGAGTCCAGTCATTTTCAAGGAAGCAATCTATTTCCCTGAGCCAGAGGCTGCTCGAGCGGGACAGCAGGGTCAGAATCGCGATCAGTTTGATCTCCTGTTCATTGATCGGATCTTCTGCAGAACGCAGGGCCCGCTCGATGATCTCTTCCTGGACCTCGTCGTTCAGTAATCCCATGGCGCGAATTTTGGTCAGAAAACCACGGGCTTCTTTGCTGAGCAGTTGCTGTTCCTGGTCGCTGTAGGTTCGGTAGGTGGCCATGTTCAGCAGCGGGTCGACGGCGGGTTGCTCGGCGGCAGGCTGCAGGGCGATCGTTTCCATCCAGGAAAAGGCATCACTGATTTCGTCGGCTTCGTAGCCCACCGACATCAGTTCGGCAACCAGCTCCTGCTCATTGATCGGGCTGTCTTCTGCACCTAAAACATATTGAGCGATCAGATTGACGATCGCCAGGACGCGCTCACGCAAGGACCCTCCAACAGAGTTATGATTTCGGCTGATTGAACGGAAAAGAATTACAACCGATTGCGTATATAATGGTTTCCCGGAAGTGCTTGGACTCCACCTTGAAGCTCCAAGTCGAGTAAAATAGCGGAAAGCTCCATGGGAGTCAAGCCGCATTTCCGCGCGATTTCGTCGCTGTGCAGCGGTTCATCGCCGAGTTTTTGAAAGACCGCGCGGGTTGTTTCCGGCAGGCTTGCGGCGAAGGAGGCAGCGCCGTCCCGCTGTTTTCTGGTGGGTTGGCCGGGCCACAACAGCTGCAGGATATCCTCGGCTTCGGTGACCAGCTGCGCCCCCTCTTTGAGCAGTCGGTTGACCCCCCGGCTGTTGGCCCGGTAAACCGCTCCGGGCGCGGCGAACAGTTCCCGCCCCTGTTCAAGGGCGAACTCGCCGGTGATCAATGAACCGCTTTTTTCCGTTGCTTCGACAATCAGCACCCCGCGCGACAGGCCGCTGATGATGCGGTTGCGGCCGGGAAAATAGCCGGCCAGGGGCGGGGTGCCGGGCGGATACTCACTGATCACCGCGTTGGCGTTGATGATCTCTGCGAACAGGTCGGCGTTTTCCCTCGGGTAGGCCCGGTCGATGCCGCAGCCCAGTACCGCAATCGTGCTGCCCTGGGCAGCAAGGGCACCGCGATGCGCCGCAGCGTCGATGCCGCGGGCCAAGCCGCTGACAATGCAGATATCGCGCTGCGCCAATTGTTCGGCCAAGTCTCTGGTGAAGCGGGTTCCCGGGTCGGACGCCTGACGGGAACCGACAATGGCGAAACAGTCTTGCTGCGGCAGCGTTCCGCGCAGGTAGAGCAGGGCGGGCGGATCGTAAATTTCCCGCAGCAGGGGCGGATAATCCGCATCCCAGAAGCTGAGCAGCCTGATCTCCAGTTTCTCGAGAATGCGCAGGGTGTCCTGAAGGACGTGATCATGTTCCGGCGGAATGCCTCCATGCAGGCGCGGACTGACCCCGGCCTCTTGCCAGGCTGTGGCGGAAGCGGTGCTGGCGGCAACGAAACTGCCGAAGTGGTGGTGAAGTTTGAGCAGGGCTACCCGACCGAGTCCATTGGTCAGGTGCAGCCTGAGCAAAGCAATTGTTGAACGGTCCATTCCCCCTCCGAATGGTATGGCATTACGATGAGCTGACAGAGAAAAAGGATTGAAGAGACTTCAATCCTTTTTTCCGTGCAATAGAATCTCCGCCTGGTTCAGGCGTCAGTCGGTGACCATCTCAGTCTGGTCACCGGGGAAAGCTTCCTTAACGCTTTTGATGATGACGGCCGTTGCGGTGGTGGCCCTGGTATCCACAGTGATCGCAGCGCCGAGGACTTCATCGGGCAAGACCAAGTCGCCGGCCTGTTTAAAAAGTTCCTTGGAAACCTGCCGCGGCCGGGAAATATAGAACAGATTGCCGGTCTTCACCCCGTCGTTGCTGCCGCGGTCGATGAAAATCACGTCATTGGTCGACATTGTGCTGCGTTCATCACGGCCCGCAACAATGACTCCCGGAGCCGGTGTTTCCGCCCGCTGCAGGGTGATGTCCCGTTGCACTGGCACATACTCGAACAGCTCAGCGCCGCGCTCGATTTCGCGGAAAGCGATGATGATCTTGGCGGTCACCGTGCCTCCGTTGATTTCGGTGACCTGCAGCGCCCCGAGATTCTGCATCATGGTGCCGATCGATTCGCCGGTGACAGGATGGATGACTTTATCACCCCGTTCATAGAGTCCGTAGGTGTCTCCGACCGTGACATCGGACGGGTCGGTCATTTTCACGAAGACCAGGTCATTTTTACTGATCAGCACCCGGTTGTCAGTGGTATCCGCCAGAATCCCGAGAGGTTGCTCATCGGTCAGAATAAAGCCGTTGCCTTTGCTCGAGGTTCTGATCTGGATCATCTCCCCCGCCGCGGCTTTTGTGGCCGGCCCGGTAATGGTTGGCGTCTGGTCGGGCTGGGCTGCGCTTTCCCCTTCGGTGTAGGCCGGAACGATTTCCAGGCGGCCGTCGAGAATGCGGATTTTTTGCCCTGGAAAGATCAGGTGCGGATTGGTGATGGCCGGGTTTTTAGCCCAGACATTGGGCCAGTAGTAGGGATCGTCAATAAAGCGTTTGGAGAGATCCCACAGGGTATCCCCCTTTTTGATTGTATAAATCTGACCTTCTTCAGCGGCGGCCATACCGGGACCGCAAATGGCCGACAGCAACGCAAGCAGCAATAACCAGCGAAAAAGTGTCCGTATCATCTGTTCCCTCTCAAAAAATAGAGTGTGACGCCTGCTACTGAGCAGGGGTGTCGCTCTGGATAAATTGTTGCGCTTCAGGGCTGTCGGGATAGCTGGTTCGCAACTGTGCAATGGTTGTCTCTGCCTGTCCGGTCAACCCGGTCTGACGATAAATCCTGATCAGCTGAAGCATGGCTGCCGGGGCTTTGTCCTGCCCCTGCGGGCTGGCGACAATCTGTTTCAGGTTGGCAACCGCCAGGGCGGTTTTGTTTTCGGCAGCTTGGGCATTGGCCAGCCAGAAGCGTGCGTTGGAGGCGTATTGATGGTCCGGATAGCTGGACAAAAACGCTGCAAACCCGCTTTCGGCCTCGGCATAACGGCCCATGGCCAGGTTGGAAAACGCGCTCAGGTAAGTCGATGCCGAAGCGGCCACTTCCGAAGCTTCACTGGTGCCGGGCGCCACTGTTATCAGCGAGGGTTGTGCTGCCTGGGAGCCGGGCAGGGCTGGGGTCGCAGCCGGCTGCTGAGCGTTCAATCCAGTATTGGCCGAAGGCGGAACCATGGCCGGTTGTAGCTGCAGGCTGGCCAGCTGCTGTTGCAGTTGCTGTAGTTGCTGGGCCTGCTCCTGCTGTTGCTGTTTGAGCTGCTGCAGCTGTTGTTTTAGAGCATAGGACGGAGCGCCGGACGGGGCCGGTGTACAGGAAGCCTGCAGCAGGGCTGCTGCAAGAACCAATAGCGTTAGAGAGGTGCGATGTTTCTTGAAATCAGTGTTCAAATTGCGAATCTCCGCAAAAAATGCCAAGGGAAATAAAAAATAAAATCTAATTTATAAAAATTATAGTCTTCTTAACTTCTTGTCAAGCTGGAAAAATGAGAATGTTCCAAAAAAGCTATTGAAACAGCTTGCTTTTTTCAACTTTGCGCTCTCATCAAACGGTACAATTGCCGCCCTGAGCCGAGCCGGATGCCATCCGTTGCCCGGTGCTGGGTGAGAAAGTCCGTCAGTTCCGGATTGCAGCTTTGTTCCGGCTCCTGTTCACTCGCGTTTTTGTAGCGAAGGAAATCCGCTTCATCGCTGAACAGAAAATCAACCGTAAACGGATAGACCCCGGCAACCCTCCAGCCCGGCAGCGCCTGAAGCATCTCCCAGGCAGCCTGAATGGCCGGACCTTCATCGCCGCTCCCCACGCCGAAGCGTTTTTTTGCCTCGATAAACGGGCCGCTGGCGCCCGGTTCGATGGCCAGGATCTCGCCGGCCCGGGCCAGTCGGGCCGCGGCATAGCGGAGATGAGCAGGCAACTGCTGGCGCGGGATATGGTGGAGAGACAATGAATAGAGCACGATGTCGGCGTAACTCTCCGCCAGATCCGGCATGCCGTCGTCGGCCTGGATGAATTCAACGGCGCTGCCGGCCAGGGCTATACGGGCCTGCTCCAACCTTTGCCGGTCGGGGTCGATGGCAATGATGCGCGCGGCATGGGGCGCCAGTTGCCTGGTGATATCCCCTGCGCCACAGCCAAATTCCAGGATGGTCTTGCCGCGTAGAGGGGTTTGCGCCAGAATTGCCTGGAGGTAATGTTGATCAGGATCTTTGTGCATGAGTCGATGACCTGTCGTGGATTAAGGTTTTTTGCAAGGGAATTCTAGCAGATATTATCGGCAAGGGAGCTGATATTTTTCCGGGCCGCTGAGGGCTTGTTGAAAAATCCAGTCCGTTAACTGGCCAGCGGTTTTTCTGTTGTCTGCTAAAGGGCCTGACCTGAAGCGGAGATCTGTGCTATTCTCGGTCATTTTGAAAGCAACAGCCTGACCAAGCAGGAGTAAGGAAGATCGATGTCGAAAGCGATTCGGGACTACCCGGAATTACTGATGCCCGCCGGGGATATGGAAAAACTGAAGACCGCAATCCGCTTTGGGGCGGATGCCGTTTATCTCGGCACCTCGGCCTTCGGGCTGCGCGCCCACGCGGGGAATTTCAGCATTGCACAACTGCGTGAAGCCAGGGCTCTGACCCGGCAGGCCGGGGTCGCTCTCTATCTGACTCTCAACGCTTCCCTGCGGCCGGAGGAACTGATTTGCCTCGAAGAGCTTCTGGAAGAGCTACGTCCCCTGGAGTTGGATGCCTATATCATTGCCGATCCCGGGGTGCTGCTGAGCGTGCAGAAGGTTGATCCGGGGCGCGCGATCCATCTTTCGACCCAGGTCAACAGCTGTAACCCCCAGGCCGCCGAGTTCTGGCGCAGAAACGGAGTCAGCCGTCTCAACCTGGCGCGGGAATTGACCCTTGCCGATATCCGCAGCTTTGCCGGGCAGACAGCGTTGGAGCTGGAGTGTTTTGTTCATGGCGCCATGTGCGTGGCCCATTCGGGCCGCTGCCTGCTCTCCACGGCCCTGCTCGGGCGCAGCGCCAATCGCGGCGACTGTGCCCAGCCCTGTCGCTGGGAATATTCCCTGCTGGAGGAAACCCGCCCCGGCCAGCACTTTGCCATCGAGGAGGATGCCCGGGGCACCTACCTGATGAACAGTCGCGATCTCTGCCTGGTCGAGCAGCTTCCCGAGCTGATCGCCGCCGGCATCGACAGCTTCAAGGTTGAGGGGCGGATGAAGAGCCTCTATTATGTCGCCACCACCGCGCGGGTCTACCGGGATGCCATCGACCGGCTGGTACGCGACCCGCGTGATATCGATCCGCGCTGGCGCAGCGAACTGGAAAAGGTCAGCCATCGTCCGTATGATACCGGCTTCCTGTTCGGTCATGAGGATGCCAAGATCCATGCCGCCGACACTCATTACATTCGCACCCATGACTTTGTCGGCTTTGTCCGCGAGGATGAGCAGGGTCTCTGGGTGGAAGGGCGCAATCGCTTTCTGCAGGGGGATGAATTGGAATTGCTCGGCCCGCAGATGCGCCAGCAAACCTTCCGCGCTGAACTCATCCGCAGCCGCGACGGAGCCGTTCTCCCGGCTGGCCAACCTAATTCCCAACTGTTGCTGGAACTGCCGTCCTGGGCCGAACCCGGTGACCTGATTCGCCGCCAGCGGCCGGAGTGACCGTCATGAGAATGCTCTTGTTGATCCTTTATCTGGCCTGCAGCGCCTTTCGCTTTCTCCTCGATTGGCTCAACCTGCGTTATCGGCAGCAGAATCGCAAGCCCCTGCCGGCGGCCTTTGTCGGCCAGATCGATGAACAGCGGTTGTGCAAGAGCGACGCCTATGCCCTGGCTAACGACCGGCTCGGTTTTGTCGAAGCCGGCTGCGGCATGCTCCTGACCCTGCTCTTTCTGTTCGGCGGCCTGCTCCCCTGGTATGATCAATGGATTGCTCGGCCCGGCGCTGGTTTTGTCAGCCAGGGACTGCTCTTTTTCGGCGTGCTGGCCCTGGTGCAGATGGTGCTCGGGCTGCCGTTTTCCCTCTATCGTCATTTTGTGCTTGAGGAAAAATTCGGTTTCAACCGGATGAGCTTCAAGCTCTGGTGCAGTGATCTGCTCAAATCCCTGTTGGTCGGGGCGGTGCTGTTTCTCCTCCTGGCGTCCGGGGCGCTCTGGCTGATCAAGCTGGCACCCACCAGCTGGTGGCTCTGGGTCTGGGGCTTCTGGGCGCTGGTCTCCCTGTTTCTGCTGTTTGTATCGCCTTATCTGATTGAACCCCTGTTCTTCAAATTTACCCCGTTGCAGCACGCCGATCTGGAAGATGAGGTCCGCAACCTGCTGGCCAAAGCGGGCGTGCGCGCCGGCAAGGTCCTGCAGGTCGATGCTTCCAAACGCAGCGGCCACAGCAACGCCTATTTCACCGGCATCGGTAAAGTCAAACGGGTGGTATTATTCGACACCCTGCTGGAACAGCTGGAAGATCGCGAGCTGCTCGCCGTCCTCGCCCATGAACTGGGCCACTGGCGGCACGGACATCTACGCAGCCGCTTGATCAAGAGCTTGCTCATTGCGCTACTGAGTTGCTGGCTCGGTTTTACCCTGCTGCGGGGCGGTTGGTTGCCGGGCTGGTTCGGCAGCGCCGAGCTGTCCTTCTATGCCCAGGTAATTTTGTTGGGGTGGCTCGCCGGCCAGCTCGGCTTTCTGTGGACCCCCTTAAGCAGTTGGTGGTCGCGCCGTCATGAGCGCCAGGCCGACCGCTTTGCCGTCAACCTGACCGGTAGCGGGCGGGAACTGGCCAGCGGGCTGGTCAAGCTGGCCCGGGAAAACCTCAGCAGCCTGTTTCCCCATCCCCTTTATGCAGCGTTCTATTTTTCCCACCCGCCACTGGTGGAACGAGTCCAGCAGCTGGAAGCACTGGTGGCCGAAGACTCTGCTCAGGGTTGAAAGCGCTGCTGGTTACTGACCGGAAGCTGATCTGAAAAAGCGGGGGACATTGAAGTCGCAAAAGAGGGGTGACGGAACACAAAAAATGGCGCGTTAACCAGGAGGGGAAAGTCAACGCGCCTAATGTTTGTTGCCTTGACTTATACTTTAGCAAAACTGTCAGAATAATGCAATGTGGGTTGCTGATGAGTTGGATAGCATCGGTCAGAGTTGTTGCATGTTGACAAAACGGTTGTCCTGACCGATGGTGAGGACAAAACGCCCCTCAATGCCGTTCTTGGTCAGGAAGGGGCGGAGTCTGGACGCGGGAAAGCGCAGCTTTTTCCCGCATTCAGTGGTGACCTGGATACTGCTGGTCTGTCCCTGGTAATAGCGCAAGTACTGGGACTGGCTCAGCCGCAAACGGAAATAAAAATGTTTTTCGCCGTTGCTCATGGTGTCTTTTACGGCCCCGGGCTGACGGCAACCCTTGGCAAATGGGAGTAACGCAGAGATGTTGATCTACAAAGTTGTTGAAACCAGCCAGGTGGACGACCAGAGCCTGGAAGACATCCTCAATACCTGGACCGCTCAGGGCTGGCAGTTCGAGGGCATGCACTTTGCCATGCGCGAAGCCAATCGCCGGCCCGGGATGGCCTTTGTCACCTTTACTCGCGAGGAAGCCGACCCATCGGTTCAGTCGGTATGATCCTCACGGTCGACATAGCTGATGGTCCGCTTGGGGTCCGAAGAGGGTGACGCCCCGCAGCGCGGACAGGTCGGCTCCAGCGAATCCTCTTCCACATAGGGATCCGTAACCAGCTCAAGTTTTTTCCCCCGACAGCTGCAAAACCATTGTCTGTGAACTGACATGCCCGCCTCCTGGTGTTTTTTCGTTGGCTGACCATTGAAAAAACATTATAGCAGGAAACCGACAGCGCCGTTCAGTAGATCAGGCCGCCTTTCTTGCGGGCTTTGCGCAGGGTTTTAAGAGCCACGTAACGGGCTTTGTCCGCCCCGGCCGCAAGGATTTTGCGGATTTCGTCAGGATTGTCGAGCAGTTCCTTGCGCTTTTCCGCGTAGGGGGCGAAAAAGTCGCGGATCGTCTCAAACAGCTCCTGTTTGACATCCCCGTAGCGCAGGCCCGGGGTTTCGTAGCGCCGGCGCAGCTCCGCAACTCCATTCTCATCCAGGAACAACCGATAAATCTGGAAGATATTGCAGGTCTCCGGGTTCTTCGGTTCCTCAACCGGGGTCGGATCGGTGACAATCCGCATCACCTGTTTGCGCAGGGCCTTTTCCTCCAGGAACAGCTCGATGGTGTTGCCGTAGCTCTTGCTCATCTTGCGTCCGTCCAGGCCGGGAATCGTCGCCAGGTCATCGTCGATATCCGGCTCGGGGAGGGTGAAGACATCGCCGTATTCGTTGTTGTATTTGATGGCGATATCCCGGGCCACCTCCAGGTGCTGCTTCTGGTCCTTGCCGACCGGCACCTTGTCGCTCTGGTAGAGCAGAATGTCTGCCGCCATCAGCACCGGATAGGCGAACAGGCCGTGGTTAGGCTTGATCCCCTGGGCAACCTTGTCCTTATAGCTGTGGCAGCGTTCCAACAGACCCATGGGGGTGAAGTTGGAGAGAATCCAGGCCAGCTCCTGCACTTCAGGGACATCCGACTGGACCCAGAAGATACTTTTCTCCGGATCAAGACCCAGGGCAAGGAAGTTTGCCGCCGCTTCAAGCGTTCCCTTCGCCAGGACCTTGCCGTCGGACAGGCTGGTCATGGCGTGGTAGTTGGCGATGAAGCAGAACAGCTCTTCCTGTTCCTGATACTCGATCATTTTTTTCATCATGCCGAAGAAATTTCCCAGATGAAGGGAACCTGAGGGTTGGATACCGGATAGGATACGCATGTGAAATCTCCTGTGTTTCCATAACGCAGGGGGCAGAAAAGGATTCTGTCCGCCGTGAATTTGAGGTGCTTATTGAAAATAGTTGGATATTTGGTTCGCTGCTGTCAATTGATGCCGGCCGACAGCTGCCGGTTTACATTGTGCTTCGTCATTGGGCCACTTCGTTCTCTTTTAACCGCTCACGGATTGCTGCAGCCGCTTCTGTCAGTGTTCAAGAAGGGTGAAGGGGAGAAACACGCTGAGGACGGTAACAAAAAATACTGGTAATGCAAATAGAAAATGTGATGAACAGGCGCTTGCCGGAGTTCACCGGGTTTGATTTGCGTTCCGGGCAACACCCCCATCCCGACCTTCCCCCGTCAAGGAGGAAGGAGAACCGCCAGCTCTGGATTTTCCTCTCCTCACTGTGAGGCTAGCCTCTGGACGATCTTTTTAGCGGTGATGACGGTAAAACTATGGGAGTTGACGGTTAAGAGCGCATTAAACTTTACGCAGGTGAAATAATAGTTTTTGCCTTGCTTTGCGATCTTTTCAACAGGGGTTGCGAGAATGATCTCTTTCAAGAATCTCTCTGTGGCCTCATCTGAATAATTGAGGATGCCAAGATTTTTTTTGATTCTTAAAAAGCCTAATTCCGTGTTTTTAAACCGCTCTGCTATGAATAGATTGAGGTCTTCGTGCATTTGGTTGTATGTCCTATTGCGGCAGATGGCCGCCAATTAGTTTTCCCGGGCTTTTAGCTCACTGAAATCACTCATGACCCACTGCCGATAGCCCGGACGTTGCTGCAGTCTTTGATACCAGAGCGAGACATTTGGCGGCAGGGGGACGGCCAATCCCTGGGAAGTTAACCGGTAAAGAACCGCACCGGCACAGATATCCGCAAGAGTTATCGAGTCTCCGGCCAGATATTGTGCATGATTCAATTCCTGTTCAATGCAGTTTAAATACTCCAGGCATTTTTGCAGCTCATTGTTGACTGCGGCCATATCTCTTTTCGGCGGCGGTGTTCAATAATAGGCTCCAAATGTCCCCATGAAGGCCGGTTGCAGGAGTAATTGAGCCCAATCCATCCAGCGTTCGTATAAGGACCGCCGATAAGGGCTCGCCGGGTACCATGTCTCATCTCCGTAACTGGCGGCCAGATAGCGTAAAATGGTGTGGGATTCCCAGATGACGTGATCGCCGTCGATCAAAACCGGAACTTTCTTCATGGGGTTGAGTCTGGAAAACTCTTCGGTATCTAACCCGCCGAACTTTCCACCCAATTCGATATGCTCATAGCCAAGGCCCAATTCTTCCAGGAACCATAAGACTTTTTGGACATTGAGAGAGGTCGATCGACCATATAATTTCATAATGCGTCTCCTTGCTCACGAACTGCTTGTCGAAAAAAATCGACGGATCAGGTCCTTTCTAGAACCAATTTCATTTTTCGGCCACCGGTCGCCTCAAAGCCATTCTCCGCATAAAAATTGACGGTTCTGGCAAACTCGGGCAGTGGCGGTGTGCAAAGCTCCAGGCGTTTCCAGCCGAGGGATTGAGCATGCTCTGCGACCTTTTTCAGGAGCATGGAACCCACCTGTTGAGACCGAAATTCCGGCTGGATATAGCATTCCTGAATAATCCCAAAGGTCCCTTCGGCGTAAAGCGCATGACTTTCACAGAGAGTCGCGAAACCAATCGGAAGCTCCGCATCACTGGAGATGGCAAGGAAAACAGTATAGTTCCCCTGTTCGATCAGGGCGCGGCACAGTTCCGTTGTCTCAGTAATGTTGACGTTGAAATGTCGCGCGCCAGTTTTGACGATGATTTCATCGGTCAGGGCTTTGGCGAAGGACGCAATGATCGGTGCATCAGAGGCAGTGGCTTGTTTGATGTGGATGCTCATTTGATGTCCAGATGTCCAAGGAGTCTGTATTGCACGCCTGATCCGGATTGACTTCGACCTGATAGGTCTGCCACGTGAAAGTTGCACCGCACGATCTGTGCGGAGTGAATCTACATTTTCTGACAATCGACTGCAAAGTCAACATGATAGTGCTCGTCGTGTCTTACCCAGGAACGTTTTTTGGAAAATTCAAGGTTCTGTTTTAGATACTCTGATTTGAGGCCACCCGGAGTTTATTCCGGGTGGCTCTTTCCAACAAACGCAGGATCGGGGGAAACCCTGGTGCTGGACATGAATTTGGATCAGGAACCTGAGGTGTTTTGCTGACCCTGTGCATGTCCTGTTTGGTTATTGGGTGTCTGAGTGGAACTGCCGGCCTTTTGTCCGGTTGTGTTTTTATGGCTTTGTCCAGATGCTGTCCCTGCAGTGTGCTGGGTCGTGTGACTGGTCATGTTTTGGGTTGCCGTGTCACTCATACCGCTTCCCATAGTGTCACTCATATCACTCCCCATGCCACCGCCATGTTCGCTGCTGCCATTACCGCCACCACCGTTTCCACCGCCGCCATTGCCACCACCGCCGTTTCCGCCGCCCCCCATGGCAAAAGCAGTCAGTCCACTACCCAATGCCAATGAGATTGTCAGGAGGATGATTGTCAACCCTTTTGCATTCATAAACAGTTGTCCTTTCTCTGGGGAGGGTGCCAGGCATCTTCCTCCCGAAAAATGGCCCGATACGGTTTTGTAGTATTCGTGGATTGTTGTGCTTATTTCAACAGGTCGGTGTTTTCATGAAGTTGTTGATAGTTGGACTTTATGCTCCTCTTTTTGGGAAAAACATGTGCTTTTATGCATTTTATTATTCCCTGGTCTGCACGCCAGAACTGTGTATTTATGCGGTTCCATTTGTTAAGGCTGGGTTTGGAATTATGCTGAAGTGCGCGATGTTGGTCAAAGATCGGCCGAGGATATCAGCGTGGCTAGAAAAGAGTTCAATATCGAGCTGGACATAAGGGAACGCCCAATGAGTTCTTCAAAAGCCAAGGACAGACTTGATCCCTATTTTTATGCCTGGAGAACCTGCCTCAACGAAAGCGAACATTCGTTAAATAGAGCCCTAACATCACCGTCAGGATTCCGATTCCTTTCAGGAACGACAAACTTTCACCAAGCAGCAGTATCCCCGCGGCGACTGAGAGAACCGGCAACAAATACAAGGAGAGAGCCACTGTGGAGGACGGTAGATGTTTCAGGCTCCAGTACCATAAGGTGAAGCCAAAGATATTACAGAGCACAGTGTAGCCGAGTATCAGCCACAGTGCCGGGGGCATGTTGGCCAATTTGGCTGGCAGGTCAGCGGACAGAGTTGGCAGCAACAGCAAAGAACTGAGAAAAAAGGAAACCGCAACCATAACCATGGCCGCATGCCGTTTAGCCAGCTCCTTGGTGATGATATTGTTCGCTGCCCAGATAATCGGCGAAAGAGTGACCAGCAACAAGCTGAGCCAATAGCCGACGCCGAAACTCTCGCGTGATAGAATGACCAGGACGATACCAGCCAGAGCGACCAGGATACTGACCATGCGCCCGGCCTTCCAACGCTCCTGACCGAGTAACACGGCGAACAGGTAGGTACACACCGGTTCGATGGCCGTGAATACCGCGGCGGTACCGACGGTCAGCTTGTTCAGACCAAAATTGAAACAGACCATTGCCATCAGCGGGCCGCACAATGTGCAGAGCAACATCAGCCGCCAGTCGTCACGAAAGAGATCGAGCACTTCTTTGTAGTGACCCGGAAGTATCCAGGCCAGCATAACTGCTCCGGCAAAGAAAAAGCGGATAAAAGAGAGTTCCGTGGGGCTGAGGACCGCAAGCAGTTGCTTGAGAAAGGCCGGCACCAGGGCCCAGGTTATTATGGTCAGCAGCAAGGCAACGTATGCCTTGGTGGCAGAGGATGTGCCGGTCATCCTGGTGATGAGACTTTTGCTTGGCTGCATGAGTCGGTCCTTCATTGTCCAGTGGGTTGCGCCAGGGGCAATATCTGAATTGGGGTGAATGTCTTTCGGGCCTCCTTGACCAACCTGGGTGGGCGGGCCAGGGACTATTCTTTTTCCGGAACGGTCAGTAGATCAAGATATGTTTGGCGGTTTTGATCTTCAAAAAAGACATTTGAGCGGTTATTCCCGCGTTGGGCGACATAAAGTGGATATCCAGGAACGACAATGCGTGCGATTCTGGCCCTAATGAAAGGATAGTGTGTCGCGGAAGAAATGCAATGAATAGGATGTCTCTGGTTTCTCTGACTAGAGGCCTGGGTCAAATATCTGGGAAACAGTTTTGGCACGGTAAAATCTCAGATCCCTCCAATTCTGCTAAATTTTGAAAAGAAATGCCCCCGGAAATTTCCAGGGGTATTCGCCATGAAATTTACCAGTCTTGAGATTTAGATTTTTTTGGTCACCGCCGCAAGCATAAAACCAAATCAACAAAACTCGGTGATCACCGTCACCCCCTTGGCTTCAAACTTATTCATATTCATCAACGCATCAATCCCTTGGTCTAAATTAATGGTTTCGCCGATTAATTTCTCAGGGGCTAGTTTGCCAGTTCGGATCATTTCTAGCATGTCATCATAACGATGAGCTTGCATCCCGTGGCTACCATAGATTTCAAGCTCATTGGCAATGACCTGACTCATCGGTATTTTTGGCGTACTGTGCCCTGCCAGCATCAGTCCAACCTGAATATGCTTCCCACGCTTCCTCAAATTGCCGATGGAATTGAAACAGGTATCAGGGTGGCCAAGGGCATCAATCGAGACATGAACGCCACCTTTGGTACTTTCCCGGATAGCCTCAACGACATTCGTACATGTGCGGGCATTCACAGCGACAACAGCACCTAATGATTCGGCTAGCGAAAGTTTATCATCTGCAATATCAACAGCCACGACATTAGCTCCCAGGGCATTGGCAATCATGATTGCAGAAAGACCAACACCGCCACATCCATGAACTGCAACCCATTGCCCGGCTGTCACATTTCCCTGATCTACGACGGCACGAAAGGATGTGACGAAACGACAGCCCAAGCTTGCGGCAGTTGCGAAATCGATCGATTCCGGCAAAGCCACAAGATTAGAATCAGCATGGTGAAGAGAGACATATTCAGCGAAGGAACCCCAATGAGTAAACCCTGGTTGAAACTGATGATCGCAAACCTGCTGATTCCCTGAAGCGCATTCCGGACAGCTGTTGCAACCACAAACAAAAGGCACTGTTACACGATCACCAGCGGTCCATTTTTTAACGTCTTTGCCTATGGCTGTAATGACGCCGGCCAACTCATGGCCCGGAACGTGGGGCAATACGATATCAGGATCATGCCCCATCCAACCATGCCAGTCACTTCGACATACGCCTGTTGCCATTACCTTGACAACGACCCCGTGGCTTTCTGGTATCGGGTCGGGAACGGACTTGATTCTCGGTGCAGTCGAAAAAGATTCGTAGATCATTGCCTTCATCTTAGGTTCCTTTCCAGAATTGGACTATAGAACTAACCGAACAGGACACTAGGCTCTCAATATAGATGAAACAGGCGGAAATTAACTTTTCTTTTTTTCTTGAGAAATAGCTTTTTGTGAAATATCCTTTCTCAAAAAAAACACAAACAGAAAGAATCATTCCTGATGAAAAAGTTTGACAAAATAGACTCTCGTATTCTTGATCGTCTGCAGCTTGACGGAAGGCTGTCCAATGCCAAATTGGCTGAGCAGATCTCACTGAGCGAGGCCCCTTGTTGGAAACGGTTGAAACGGTTGGAGGCAGAAGGTTTAATTGAAGGTTATCAGGCAAACTTGAATCGCCGCGAATTAGGATTTGGTGTTCTATCCTTCGTGCAGCTCTCCTGCACACAGCATGACGAAGATGTCACAGCGGCCTTTGAAAAAACCATCCAGTCCTGCCCTAATGTTCTCGCTTGTCACAACACGACTGGTGAGGCTGATTACTTGCTACAGGTCGTTGCTAGGGATCTGGATGATTACAGCCGATTCGTCGATCAAATATTGAGAAAACTACCGGGCATTTCGAGTATTCGTTCAAATTTATCATTACGGGAATTGAAGTCATCAAATCGGCTACCACTTACCGAGTGTTCCAACGACTGATTTTGACAATCCTTCTCCAGAATAAATGCTGCGTATTTTGCTGCGTCTATTTCTTTCAGCCAGGATGGTTTGTGTAATAACACATCATCGGCTGTCGTCAAGTGTGCTCTGGCACTGGACCAGCGACACTCCTCGACATTTTAAACCAGTCCGCTTTTGACCGGGTTACGTTCAATATAGCGGGCGACGGTCCAGAGGTATTAGCCGTTTTCGGCGAGTCACGAAAAGAAGCAATTTTGCCAGATTCGACCGCTCTGGACCAACTTGCGGTTAAGATATTGGGTATAGACCTGATTGATCAAGCCGATCCCGCGGGCCAGTGACTGTTCTTTTTCCGGAACGGCCAGTAGATGGACATGGTTATCCATCAAGCAATAGGCCCAGATTTGCAAAGCAAATGCTTTGCTGCATTTAGTCAGCAGGCCAAGATATGCCTGGCGGTCTGGATCATCAAAAAAGACCGTTGCGCAGTTATTCCCGCGTTGGGTGAGATGATGTGGATATCCGGGAGCGACGATGCGTGCGATTCTGGGCATAAGGAAAGGATAGTGGGGCGCGGAAGAAATGCAATGAATAAATAGGGGCAGTGCCCCTATTTTTTTTCTAGTTTTTTCCTTAGTTTTTTCGATTCTAATAAGTTTCAAAAAAAACAATAAGAACAAAATAAAATTTTAGTTTCTAAAGATTTACAGAATACTCTCTCCTGATTATCGTTTAAAACGATGATTTATTTAGTGTCTTGGTAGAGATGGGAATATTTTCCCGAAAAAGACAGTTCGAGGGTAATCATGGTAAACCCCTGGTTTAAGTATGAGTGATTAAATATGAAAAATACACTTTGGGAGGACGACATTGGGGCCATGGGTTGGCTACCAATCAATCGAGTAGCACAAGATCAAAATCTTATTTAACGGGAGGAAAAAATGAAAAAAAAAGCTTGGTTACCACTGTTATTGATTTTGTTGGCATGCTTGATGACATCAACAACCTACGCAGACTCACACAATAAATGGGGCTTCAACAATAAATGTGAGCACAATCAAGGATATGAAAAACCAAAACCTAAAGCAACAAGTATCTATTATAAGTGGAATGGATATGCTTTTGGAGAAATCATTCTCCCTAATGGGAAGAGTATTATAATTGACCCATACTACAAAAATGTATCCAGTAATGAATATAATTATACAGTATATTCTGACTCTAAAACAGCAGCAGATCCTGAAATAACAAAAGGGACTGATTACGTAATATTTAGCCATAATCATTTTGATCATACAAACGATTTTAGGTATCTTCTCGAGAGAAATCCTGCAGCCTATTTTATTATTCCTGCAGGAGGAGTGAATTCATTTTTTTACAATTTTGGTGTTGAAGCCAGGAACATTAACTTTCAACCTTTTGAAAATTATGACTATCTCGTTTTTCCAGATTTTACATTAGAAACTTTCAGGGCTTCTCATACTAAGAAAATCAAAACAAGCTATCCCGCCGACCTTAATGACGGAAGGTCAGCAGATGATCCACTTGCTTACCTTTTCTGGAATGAAGGAACGACAGAGTATTTCAATTTCAGAATTACTACGAACGATGGATTTGTTATCCTGATAGTCGGCGGTCAGTATAAATTAGATCCGAGAATGTACAATTATGTTGGGACTGAACCTGATCTGATGATTTATCAGATGGCAGCCGTCAATATTGGGACTGATGGTATTTATTACGGGGACAGAAGCGCACCACTTCCGGATCTGATTGCAGGATATGTCGCATCAATCAACCCTAGAGTCGCTATCCCGGGACATCATGAAAAATTCAGTGTTGACCTTATGGACAAATTCACGTCTGATCTGGCCGACTTAGTGCCAGGTACAAATTTCCCTAATCCTGAAACGCATGTATGGTATAAGCTGTCTAAACGTCCCTCAGGGAAGGTCTCTTATATGATGGAGACACCTCTGTAGTGGTGTGCCTCAGGTTTGCTCATAAATCCATTTTGGGATAATTTTTAAAGACAGACCGATAGCTTAGATTTATTGAAAGCCGATTCGCCATAGAGAATCGGCTTTTTTAGATGGTCAATTTAGTTATAGGGAGGTGGGTGAGGATTTACCCTATTGGCCTGGGATGGGATGAGTGGTAGACGCCGGAGAGGGAATTCAACAAATAGGGGGAGTATTCCGAATGGCGCTAGTTTAAGAGCAGATGGCAGCAAAACCGGGACTGTCCCCGCACGGGGGCTGTCCCAGGTCTTTGCGGTGCTAACCCCTACAGTTTCATGGCTCGCAAACTCTTGGGACAGCCCCCCGATGCCCCTGGGGACAGTCCCGAGTTTACTGCGAAGTTGCTTAAACGAGCGCCATTCGGGAATATTCCTGGTTTTTCCTGGCCAGGAAAACACAACCGGATTTGTGTTATGATGAATACCTGACTATTGCGATCTACTATGTGTTGCTGAAGGAGCATCCGCGTCGTCTGAGGCGCAAAGCATGCGAGGTCTTGATGTCATGAGCAACAAGCAAAGTCATCTTAACTCTGTTCCACGAATCCTTTACTCCTTCGCCGCTGGTTTCCTTGCGACCCTTATTTTTCACCAGCTGGCTCTGTGGCTCCTGTGGCAGGCCGGTATTGCCCCCTTCGCCCCATTCTCGATGGCGGCGACACTTCCGTTTGGGGTGCCGGCCCTTTTCTCCCTGGCATTCTGGGGCGGTGTGTGGGGGATTCTGTTCGGTTTCGTCGAAGTCCGGTTTCCCGGCCACAGCGGCTACTGGGTAACTTCGTTCCTGTTTGGGGCCGTATTGCCATCACTGGTGGCGCTTCTGATCGTGCTTCCCCTCAAGGGTCGGCCGATGGGTGGCGGCTGGAGCCCGCACCTGCTGGCCACGGCATTTCTGATCAATGGTGCATGGGGAGTCGGAACGGGCGTTTTTCTCCGATTGTTCACAAAACGCTTAGCCCACCAGCGGGAGAACTCGTCCGCGACGCCAGGATCGGTGAGGCAGCATTGGCACTAGTGTCCCGGTGCCTTCCTTGTCAGGAGAACCAAAGCAGGTTCACTACGCCAGAAAGTAACCAGATAATCACAATGTAGTATCGATTAACCTGAAGAATGGTTGAACTGCTGACATTGTAACGACTACTCATGAGCAAGCCAACTCCAGACAGGGGGCTCGCACCTATTCCAATCCCATAAGCGCTTAGAAACAAAAAAGCAAGCTGATTGGGGTTAATTCCCAGGGGAACGAGGAAAGGACTGACCAGGGCGATACTGGCAACCGGATGGACGCCTACCAATGCGATAATAATCATGAATCCACTAAAGGCCATGAATAACAGCGGAGAAAAGTGATCAATATGCAGGGACAGGGTATCCGGATAACTTTGGATGATAGCAACAACCCCGGACGAAAACACACCTGCTGCCAGAAATATTGCGAACTGGCTGGAGATATTTGCCAGACGTTCACGAATGAACAAAACACTCTGTCGTAACCGCGGTCGCTCTCTCATGAATAACAGCGCTCCGATCGGAGCAATCAGGCTGATCAGGGTAAGGATGTGGACATTTGGAAGCAACAAATGACAGAGCATGACAGTTGTCGCCAGCAGGACGGGGATAAAGAGACTGTCATATTGTAATGGATAGCCTTCGAATTCATCGCCATCCCGGAGATAAGCATCAATAGCGCTGACAATGCCAAGCAGACACGCCAAGACCAAGCCAGGGACAACGCTGTGGCTCCACTGAGATCCAGGGGCATAAATAAGGGCAACCCCTGCGGCGACAAAAAACGGCGACCAGAAAGCGGCGCCGGCTAAACCACGCATCATCGTTAAAGCCTGGGCTGGACTCAGTTGCCGTTTTTGTGAAAGGCGGTCTCCAACGATGAAAATTATAGAAATATTAATCACGGATCCGATCAGATGACAAGTCAGCAAATTGCTGATAATTCCCCTTTTCCCCTTCAAGAGCTGATCCTGACTCGAATCAGGGTTGGTCAGCGCCAAAAATGAGACAGCAACAAACATCGTCAGCAAAGGCAGGTTCCCACCACAGGCCACCTGCCAGTTTATCGATGTTTTTCTGATAAAAGCCCAAAAAATCAGAATGGCACCCAGGCCAGACAGAATCAGGGTCTGTTTGCGAGCTGCGGACTTCATGGTTGGAAAACTGATCAGCACAACAAGCCAGGCGCAAAGAGCGGGAACCCAATATGGCAACGGGGTGATTTGACCGATGAGAAAAGTGGCGGCACTTAGAAAAATAAGGTATCCGGTGAATTCGTTCCGAGAGTTGTGTGTTGCTGTTGACATGCTGTAAATCCTGTCTGTGGGCCTTTAATGAATATTGCTACAAGCACTCAAAACCCATATTGCAAGGCTGACGTGGTGGGCAATCCGGCCCAACAAAACACCATTTTTTTCTCAATGCTACCAAATAGTATATAAAAAACCACATAAGATTTCCCGTAGTCGGGATTACAGCGCAACCGAATTGGCCTCCTTCCTGAAAATCGGACAAGTCAACAGTAGGGGTTTCGGGGAAAATAACCCTCTAGGTGAGGAGGTATCTTGCCATAAAGACGGCGAAACCCGGGACACTTCCTAGTTTTCTAAGCCTTTTGGCTTCGTGTAGTTTAAGAAATAATCGTAAAATTTATAGACAAATTAGCATCCGGCTTAGTTAAATTTACGGCTCTTTTTCTTTGTCGCGGCGTTAATCTGCGGTCTTACTTGTGTGGTGTAACGGTTTCCGCCTCCGCGCAAGTCCTTGATTTTCTTGCCACAACGTAAAACCACTCGTTCTTAAACTGAAAACTTAACAATTGCCATCCAAAATACCTGGGTGGCCCCTAACTATAGGGGGCAATAAAGAAGTGAGAGGGACGATTGAAAACCTCGGGCAGGTGGTGTAAACATTTAAACTGTTTGATTTTTTATGCCCCACTTGCTGCCTGTTAAGGAACGAATTTTTCATGTCATGTCAATTCACGCATCGTGTTTTTTCTCTGCTCCTGGTTTGCGTCACCCTGGTACTGCTGCAGTTCCCGACCTCGGGCTGGGCTTTGTCTCCCCGGCTGGAGGATGCGGGCTTGTTGCAGCTGCCGCGGCAGAGTGTTGTGGTGGGCACCAACAAGCCCTATGTGATCGGCTGGGACGAAACGTTGATGGAGATCGCTCGGCGGGCGGGCCTTGGGTTCAATGCCCTGGTTAACGCCAACCCGGGAGTGGATGAGTGGCAACCGCGTTTCGGGACCGAGTTGACCCTGCCATACGCAACCATTGTCCCGGCGGATCTGCCGTTGGGGATTACCATCAATCTGGCTGAATATCGACTCTATTTGATTGAGAAGGATGGCGCTGAGCAGCGGGTGAGGATTTACCCCATTGGCCTGGGGCGGGAAGGGTGGCAGACCCCGGAAGGGGAGTTCCGCATTATCTCCAGCATTGCCAACCCGAGCTGGACCCGGCCGGAGACCATCCGCGCCGAAGAACCGGATACGCCGAACGTGATTGCTGCTGGGCCGGATAACCCGCTGGGAACGCACTGGCTGGGGTTGTCTTTGCCGGGTTACGGGATTCACGGGACCAATCGCCCTTACGGGGTCGGGCGGCGGGTCAGTCATGGCTGTATCCGGCTGTATCCGGGGGATATCGATGACCTGGCCGGGCGGGTCGGACGGGGGACTCCGGTGAAGATCATCTATCGGCCGATCAAGCTGGCGATCAAGGACAATCGCCTGTTGCTGGAAGCGCACCCCGACTACCTGAAACGGGGCGACTGGAGCGTGGCGGAGATGTTGAAACGCGCCAGCGCGCTGGGTTGGCAAGGGGAACTCGATATGACGCTGATCAGGCAGGCAATCGAACAGGCCCAGGGAATCCCTGTGCCTGTTGCGGAACTGAAATGAACCGGGACCGGCACTGTGCCGGTCCCGCTTGCGAGGTATGACTATTTTTGCTGGGACATTTCAAACGCTCTGGCAGCTTTGTCAGCGCTGGCTTCAGCCCTGGCGGCAGAGGCTTCGGCGCGTTTGGCGGCGCTGTCTGCCTTGTCGGCAGAGGACATGGCCGACGTTGCTGCTGCTTCCGCTTTGCCTGCGGCGCTTTCAGCGCGTTTGGCGGCTGCTTCCGCGCGATCAGCGGACATGCCGGCCGATTGACGGGCGCTTTCAGCGGCGCTGACCGCCTGGTCCAGCTTGGCCTGATCGCTTTCGGAAAGTTTGGCGACACAGCCGGACATCAGTAACATCCCTAACCCGGCGGTACCCAGAAAAAGTCCTATTCGTTTCATTGAGACCTCCTTTAATGAGTTGACATGGTTTATGAAAGTTCTATCATCCCACGCCCGGAAGTCAATCACCTGGGCAAGAATAAAGGGCGCGGAAACCCTACGCGCCCTTTGCTAAGTTGTCGAAAAAGTCCCTCCCGGAACCTTTTCACATGCTGGTGATTGCCCACTTTATGGGCTGAGCAGGCGGTTGTTCAACAACCCACTCACTGCCTACTGTTGTTGCTGGTTCATCATCGAGGCGAGTTGCAGCAGCTGCTGCAGGTCCATGCCGCTTTCCTTGAGGATTTGCAGCAGCACCGGGAACAGCTGCATCATGAAGCCGGGCTCCTGCATGACTTCGCGGGACAGTTCCGGCAGGGCTTCAAGGATGAAGCTTTTTTTCTCTGCTATGGGCAAGGCCAGTACGGCTGATTTTAATTCTTCGACGGTCACTACGGTAAACTCCATTTCTCTGTTAAAAGTCAGGCTGAAAACGCGATTTTGAATACCTCGGGGTATTCCTTGACAAAGTGAACCTCCAGCCCCTCTCTGAGGTAGGCTGGCAAATCTTCATAATCCTTTTTATTTTCATTGGGGAAAATCAGGGCTTTCAAACCGGCCCGCCGGGCCGCAATGGTTTTTTCCTTAACCCCGCCGATGGGCAGCACCCGGCCGGTCAGGGACAGTTCCCCGGTCATGCCCAGCTTGCGTCTGACCGATTTGTTGAGGATCATCGACAGCAGGGCTGTGGTCATGGTGATCCCGGCTGAGGGGCCGTCTTTTGGAGTGGCCCCGGCCGGGACGTGCAGGTGGATGAAATGGCTGTCGAAATAGTCTGCATCGATCTGGTAGTCCTGCAAATGTCCCATGACATAGGAGTAGGCGATCTCCGAGCTTTCCACCATGACCTTGCCGAGCTGACCGGTCTGCTTGAAGCCTTTGTTCTTGCTGGTCATGGAGGTGGCTTCGATCTGCAGGGTGGCGCCGCCCATGCGGGTCCAGGCCAGGCCGGTGACCACGCCCGGGGCGTCCTTGATCAGCTCTTCGTCACCGAAGACCGGTTTGCTCAGGTAGTCCTCCACCTCCTTCTTGGTGACGGTGAGTTTGTCGGTACGGCCTTCGGCGAAGGCCATGGTCGCCTTGCGCATGATCTTCTTGATCTTGTTCTCCAGCCCCCGCACCCCGGCCTCGCGGGCATAGCGATCGACGATATCGGCCAGGGCCGATTTGTTGATGCTGACCTGGGACCTGTTCAAACCGTGGCTCTTGAGGGCCTTGGGCACCAGGTAGCGGCGGGCGATCTCGAGTTTCTCTTCGAGGATATAGCCGGACAGGCGAATCACTTCCATCCGGTCGAGCAACGGCGCCGGGATGGTGTCGAGCTGGTTGGCGGTGGCGATGAACAGCACGTTGGACAGGTCAAAGGGGACGTCCAGGTAGTGATCGCGGAAAGCGCCGTTCTGTTCCGGGTCGAGCACTTCAAGCAGGGCCGAAGCCGGATCGCCCTGGAAGGAGGCACCGATCTTGTCGATTTCGTCGAGCATCAGCACCGGGTTGGCGGTGCCGGCGCTTTTCATGGCCTGGATGGCTTTGCCCGGCATGGCGCCGATATAGGTCCGGCGGTGCCCCTTGATTTCCGCTTCGTCGCGCATGCCGCCGACGGAGAACCGGTAAAATTTCCGCTTTAAAGCGTCGGCGATGCTTTTGCCGATAGAGGTCTTGCCGACCCCGGGCGGTCCGACCAGGCAGAGGATGGAGCCGGAGATATCGCCTTTCATCTTGCCGACGGCGATGAACTCGAGAATCCGCTCCTTGACGTCTTCGAGTCCGTAGTGGTCGCGGTCAAGGACCCGGCGGGCCCGTTTCAGGTCGTAGGAGTCCTTGCTGAATTTGCCCCAGGGGAGGACGGTCAGCCAATCGAGATAGTTGCGGCTGACCGTATATTCCGGTGACGAAGGTTCAATGAGCTGCAGCTTCTGGATTTCTTCATCGACCGCCTTCTGGGCCTCGTCGTTCAGGGTCAGGTTTTTGAGGCGTTGCTGGAATTTTTCGATCTCCGAGGTTTTGCCCTCTTTTTCCAGCCCCAGCTCCTTCTTGATCGCTTTGAACTGCTCACGCAAAAAGAACTCGCGCTGCTGCTTGGAGATCTTTTCCTCGATCTGCTGGGAAATTTTGGTCTGCAGCCGCGAGACCTCGAGCTCCTTTTTCAGTAGCACCAGGACCTTGTCGATGCGGCGGTGGATATCGAAGGTTTCCAGTACCTCCTGCAGTTCGAAGCCGTCGGCGTTGGTCAGGTTGGCGGCAAAGTCGGTGAGCCGGGCCGGGTCGTCCATGCTGGAGCGGCCAAGGAACAGTTTGATCTCCTCGGAATAGAGAGGGTTGATCTGGACCAGCTCTTTGAGAGTCGAGATGATCGCCATGGAATAGGCTTTCAACTCCGGGTTATTGGTGTAGGCCGGACTCAGGAAATAGGTGACATCGGCAAAGATGACATCGTTGATCTCCAGCACATCGTCGATGCTGAAGCGTTCCAGGCTGTTGACCAGCACATGGGCGCTGTCCTTTTCGGTGTGGATCAGCTTGAGAATCTTGGCCGCCACCCCGACCTTCTGCAGGTTGGTGGTGGAGTCGTCGTCTTCCAGATCCTGGACCATAACCAGGCCGATGGACTGGGATTCGGTTTCCATGGCCTGCTTGATGGTGCGGACCCGGGCTTCACCGTTGACAGTCAGCGGAATGATGACGCCGGGAAAAGCCGGCCGCGGGCGCAACGGAATCAGCGGCAGGCGGGAGGGCAGAAAATCCCGGGCCAGGACCAGGCCGTCATCGGGCACGGCGTGGACATCGGCATCGGTCTCAACTTCTATCTCATATTCAATCGAGTCATCGTGGTCTTCAAAATTATCATGCATTGACTATATCTCCCTTCGGAATCGAGGCTGGGAGGGGGCATTCGCGGAAGCCCTCCTGACTGAAAAATCAGTCGTTCTCGTTATTGCTCCGTTTAGCGTGTTGCCTGCGGAAACCTTGGCAGGCAACCGTTTCGTTTTCAGATTGGCAACGAGCAATTTTTTGCTGTGGCCAGGACATCAAAGGCTTGCGCGGAAGCGTAGTGTTTTACGCTGCCCAAGTCAGTCCGTTGATTGACGTGACCACAGTGAAAAGAGCCGTTGCCGGTTGAAAACCAGCGTGTTGCCTGCGGAAACCTTGGCAGGCAACCTTTTCGTTTTCAGATTGGCAACGAGCAATTTTTTGCTGTAGCCAGGACATCAAGGGCTTGCGCTGAAGCGTAGTGTTTTACGCTGCCCAAGTCAGTCCGTTGATTGACGTGACCACAGTGAAAAGAGCCGTTGCCGGCTGAAAACCAGCGTGTTGCCTGCGGAAACCTTGGCAGGCAACCTTTTCGTTTTCAGATTGGCAACGAGCAATTTTTTGCTTTGGCCAGAAAATCAAGGGCTTGCGCGGAAGCGTAGTGCTATACGCTGCACAAGTAAGCCCGCTGCTTGACGCCGCCACAGTGAAAAAGGGCCGTTGCCGGCTGAAAACAAGCTAAGCAATTGAAAAGATAATAATATCAAACTTTACTTGTCAAGATTTGCAGCCCCGGAAAAAGTTTCCCGGTCATTTTTTTCCCCTGTTGCAATCTTCCCGTTTCAAGGTGGTTGCGCAAACCCGGCCAGCTTCTCCCCAGCATCCCACGCCTGGCTCCGGCCGTCCAGCCCTTCCTTTTCCCGTTTCCCGGCCGAAGGATAAAGCTGCTTCTGTTTTCGTCCTGGCTGTGGAATAATTCAGCAAATTGAAACCGAGAAAGGCATTTATCCACATGACGGAAAAAAAAGAACAGGTCTACCTGGTTGACGGCTCATCCTATATCTATCGGGCTTATTTTGCTATTCGCCATCTCTCCAATTCCAAAGGGGAGGCGACCAACGCGGTCTACGGCTTTACCAATATGCTGCTGACCCTGCTGCGCGACCAGCAACCCGACCATATTGCGGTGATCTTCGACAGCAAAGGCCCGACTTTTCGGAAAGAGCTGTATCCCGAATACAAGGCCAACCGGGCGGCCATGCCCGATGACCTGATCCCGCAGATTCCGCAGATCAAGGATGTGGTGCGGGCCTTCAACCTGCCCGCGCTGGAGCTGTCCGGCTACGAGGCGGACGATATCATCGCCACGTTGGCCAAACGCTATGCCGAGCAGGGATTCGCGGTGACCGTGGTCACCGGGGACAAAGACCTGATGCAGATCGTCAGCGACGAGGTCCGCCTGCTCGATACCATGAAAGGGAAGATCTCCGGGCGCCAGGAAGTGATCGAACGCTTCGGCGTACCGCCGGAGCAGGTGCTGGAGGTCCTCGGCCTGGCCGGTGACAGCTCCGACAATATTCCGGGGGTGCCGGGGATCGGCGAAAAGACCGCCGCCGGATTGATCCAGGAGTTTGGCAGCATTGACAACCTGTTGGCCAATATCGATCAGGTGAAAGGGAAGAAACGCCAGGAGAACCTGCGCGAGTTCGCCGACCAGGCGCGGCTGTCGCGCAAGCTGGCCGACCTGGTTTACGATCTGGATATTAACCTGAGCGCCGAGGAACTGGCCCTGGGCGAACCGAACCGGGAGGCCCTGGAAGAGCTGTTCCGCAAGTTCGAGTTCAATAAATTGGCCCAGGAGTTTGCGGCCCTGCCGCAGCGTGCCGAAGTGGATGCCGATTACCGGACCGTGCTCAGCGAGGCCGATCTGGATGAGCTGATTGCGGAGCTGCGCCAGGCCAAACGTTTTGCCATCGATACCGAAACCACCAGCCTCAATGCGGTTCAGGCGGAACTGGTCGGACTGTCCTTTGCGGTCCGCGCCAACCACGGCTGGTACGTTCCGGTCGGCCATCGCTACCTGGGCGTGCCTGACCAATTGGAGCAGTCCCTGGTGCTGGAGCGGCTGCGGCCGTTGCTGGAGGACGACGCCTGTAAAAAGGTCGGACAGAACATCAAGTACGATGCCCTGGTGCTGCTCAATGCCGGCGTGGAGCTGGCCGGGGTGGAGATCGACACCATGGTCCTCTCCTACGTCATCTACCCGGAAGCCAAATCCCACGGTCTGGATGCCCTGGCCCTGGAACACCTGAACCATCGGATGATCCCCTATTCCGAAATGACCGGCACGGGCAAGAAGCAGATCTGCTTCAGCGAAGTGGAGGTGGAACGGGCCACGGTGTATGCCGCCGAAGATGCCGATATCACCCTGCAGCTGGCGGAAAAACTCCTCGCCGAGCTGCCGGAAGGGGCGCCGCACAAGCTCTTTTACGAAGTCGAGATGCCTCTGGTCGCGGTGTTGACCCGGATGGAATGGAGCGGCATCCGCATCGATGCGGAATTTCTGGGTGGACTCTCCGGGGAAATGGGCGAGAAACTGGTCGACCTGGAAAAGGAAATTCACGCCCTGGCCGGCGGCCCGTTCAACATTAATTCGCCCAAGCAACTCGGCGAGGTGCTGTTTGAAAAGCTCAGCCTGCCGAAAGGGAAGAAGACCAAGACCGGCTGGTCGACCAATGTGGAGGTGCTGACCGCTCTGGCCCATGATCACGAGATCGCTGCGAAGATCCTCGATTACCGCTCGCTGAGCAAGCTCAAGAATACCTATTCCGATGCCTTGCCGAAGCTGATCAACCCGGCCACCGGGCGGTTGCACACCTCCTTCAACCAGACCGTCACGGCCACCGGGCGGCTCTCGTCGAGCGATCCCAACCTGCAGAATATCCCGATTCGGACTACCGAGGGGCGGCGCATCCGGGAAGCCTTCATCCCGGAGCAGGACTGGGTGCTGATTTCGGCCGACTATTCCCAGGTCGAACTGCGGGTCATGGCGCACATGGCCGATGTGGCCGGACTTAAGGAGAGCTTTGCCGCGGGCGAGGATATCCACAAGCGTACCGCCGGGGAGATCTTCAATGTCTTTCCGGAAATGGTCACTGACGAAATGCGCCGTCAGGCCAAGACCATCAACTTCGGTGTGCTCTACGGCATGGGCGCGTTCAGCCTGGGCAAGGACCTGGGCATCAGCCGGGCCGAAGCCCAGCAATTCATCGATCATTATTTCGAACGTTACCCGGCCGTGCTGCAATACCTGGAAGACAAGAAGACCGAGGCTCGTGAGCATCAGTATGTGACCACCCTGCTCGGGCGGCACTGCGCCATTCCCGAGATCAACAGCAAAAACGGCGCGGTGCGCAGTTACGCCGAACGCAACGCCATCAATTACCCGATTCAGGGCAGCGCCGCGGATATCATCAAGGTGGCCATGGTCAATATCGACCGGAGGCTGCGCGCCGAGCAGCTGCAGTGCCGCATGCTGCTGCAGGTCCACGATGAACTGGTCTTCGAAGCCCCGGCCGCCGAGCTTGAGGCGGTCTGTGAGCTGATTCGCGCGGAGATGGAAGGGGCCGTTTCCCTCGACCTGCCGCTGCGGGTTGATCTCGGCTCGGGCGCGAACTGGGCGCAGGCTCACTGATCCGGCCTTATACCTCTTCTGATTGACCAACGGCCCCGCTCAGGCTCTTCTGCGCGGGGCTTTTTTCGTGCCCGCTTTCGCCTTGGCTGAAGCCTGTGCTATTTTATAAGACAAGTCGAGGGGGCTGCCAGGTTTTGACCCTGCGGTGATTTTCGATTTATTTGCGTACAGAAACGACGGATACCGCTATGAATTTCAAACGTTTCAAAAACAAAGCAACCTGCCCGGAACTGACCGATGCGCCTCCCTTGGGGATGGACGCCGATTCGCTGGGCGACGACTTTCGCAGTTATTATACCTACAACCTGGGGCGTGACCGGAATTGCCGGCTGACCCACTATGCCTATGAAGCCCTGGCCCTGACCGTGCGCGACCGGCTCATGGAACGCTGGAAAAATACCCGCTATGCCTATGAAGAGAGCGACTGCAAACGCGCCTACTACCTGTCCCTGGAGTTCCTGATGGGGCGCTCCCTGGGGAATGCGGTGCATAATCTGGGGATCGAAAAAGAGGTCGCTGACGCCTTGCACGAGGTCTATCTCGACATGGAGGAACTGGCGGATATCGAGCCGGACGCCGGGCTCGGTAACGGCGGCCTCGGCCGGCTGGCCGCATGCTTCCTCGATAGCTGCGCAACCCTGCAATTACCGGTGATGGGCTACGGCATCCGCTATGAATACGGCATGTTCCGCCAGCATATCAAAAACGGCTACCAGATCGAGGAGCCGGATCACTGGCTCGCCTCGTCCAACTGCTGGGAACTGGAACGCCCCGAATATCGGCAACGGATCAAATTCGGCGGGCGCAGCGAGTTCTACAACGATGCCTCGGGCAAGCTGCGGGTCCGCTGGGTCGACACCCGTGATGTTCTGGCCATGCCCTACGATGTGCCGATTCCCGGCTATCGCAATGAAACGGTCAATACCCTGCGGCTGTGGAAGGCCGTGGCCACCGAAGAATTCGACCTGGATGAATTTAACTCCGGCGATTATGCCGGCTCGGTCGCAGCCAAAAACGAGGCGGAAAAAATCACCATGGTCCTCTATCCCAACGATGCCAGCGAGAACGGCAAGGATCTGCGCCTGCGCCAGCAGTATTTTCTCGCTTCCGCCAGTTTGCAGGACGTTTTCGAACGCTGGGCCGGGGTGAAGGGGAAACATCTCAAGGAATTCGCCGAAAAGAACTGTTTTCAGCTCAACGACACCCATCCCAGTATTGCCGTCGCCGAACTGATGCGGCTGTTGCTGGACCGGCACGGGCTGGAGTGGAAGGACGCCTGGGATATCACCCAGCAGACCATGGCCTATACCAACCATACCCTGTTACCCGAAGCTTTGGAAAAGTGGCCGGTGCGCCTGTTTCAGACGGTGCTGCCCCGGCTGCTCGACATCATTTATGAAATCAACGCCCGCTTCTTAAGTCAGGTGGCGCAACGCTGGCCCGGCGATCAGGAGCGTCAGCGGCGCATGTCCCTGATCGAAGAAGGACCGGAACCGCAGGTGCGGATGGCCTATCTGGCGATTGTCGGCAGTTTTTCCGTGAACGGGGTTGCCGAACTCCATTCGCAGCTTTTGCGCGAAGGGCTGTTCCGTGATTTTTACGAGCTCTGGCCGGAGAAGTTCAACAACAAGACCAACGGGGTAACCCAGCGGCGCTGGCTGGCCTATGCTAATCCCGGCTTGAATCAGCTGATCAGCAGTAAGATCGGCAATGGCTGGGTGACCGAGCTCGACCAGCTCAGCCGGTTGAAGCCTTTAGCGGAGAACCCTGAGTTCAGGGACGAGTGGCAGCGGGTCAAGTACAACAACAAGCAGCGCCTGGCGCAACTGGTCAAGGACGAGTGTAAGGTGACCTTCAACCCTGAAGCGCTGTTTGATGTCCAGGTGAAGAGGATTCACGAATACAAGCGGCAGTTGCTCAATGTGCTGCACGTGATCCACCTGTATGACCGGATCAAACGGGATGATGTCGCAGACTGGACCCCGCGCTGCGTGCTGATCGGCGGCAAAGCAGCCCCTGGCTATCAGATGGCCAAGCTGATCATCAAGCTGATCAGTAATGTCTCGATCATGGTCAACAACGATCCCCAGGTCGGGGATTTGCTCAAGGTGGCCTTCTTCCCCAATTACCGGGTTTCGGCCATGGAGGTTATCGCTCCGGGCGCCGATCTGTCCGAGCAGATATCGACCGCCGGCAAAGAGGCTTCCGGGACCGGCAACATGAAATTCATGCTCAACGGCGCGCTGACCATCGGCACCCTGGACGGCGCCAATATCGAAATCCGCGAGGAGGTCGGAGCCGACAACTTTTTCCTCTTCGGGCTGACTGCTGCGGAAGTCGAGGCCCTGCGTCCGCACTATGATCCCAGCGGCATTATTGCGGGGAACGAGGACCTCCAGCGGGTCATGAACCTGCTCAAGCATGGCCATTTCAACCAGTTTGAAGCGGGGATTTTCGATCCGTTGATTGCGGCCATTGAAAGTCCTTACGACCCCTGGCTGACGGCGGCGGATTTTGCCTCCTATGTTACGGCGCAGCAACAGGTCGCCTCGGCCTATCGGGATCGGGCCGGCTGGACGCGGATGAGTATTCTCAACACGGCCAGCGGCGGCAAGTTTTCGACTGATCGGACCATGCGTGAGTATAATCGGGAGATCTGGCGTTTGCCGAAAATCGCCAACGGGGTCGATGCCGAGTTGGACAGGAAGTTCCATCCCGAATCGATCCTCGATGCGCCGGTTTCCTGATCAGCACCTCTCGGCAACCGGTCAGAGCAGCACGACCCGGTTGCGTCCGGCCTCTTTGGCCTGATACAGGGCATCATCCGCTCGTTTCAGGAGCGGATCGATGCTGATGTCTTCTGCGCTGCGCATGGTCAGGCCGATGCTGACGGTGACGTTGAAGGTTTGGTCCGCGGTGTTGATCTTCAATTTGGAGATCTGCTGCAGCAACCGGGTACAGGTTTCCAGCGCGGTGGTGCGGTCGGTTTCGATGAGCACGGCGGCAAACTCCTCGCCGCCGAAGCGGCCGAAAATATCCGTCGCGCGCAACTCCTGCAGACAGCAGTCGACCAGTTTTTTCAGAACTTCATCGCCGGTGGCGTGGCCGTAGCGATCGTTGATCTTTTTGAAATAGTCGATATCGAGCATGACCACCGCCAGCTGCGAGCCATAGCGGGAGCTGCGTTTCAGTTCCTGCTCCGCACATTGGATAAAATGCCTGCGATTGCCGGCCCCGGTCAGCGGGTCGGTGGCGGCCAGCCGTTGCAGTTTTTCCTCCATCTTCTTCCGCGTGGTGATGTCGCGCACCGCCGAATAGATCTTCTGCTGCTCCGAGTCCGGATAGGAACTCCAGGCCAGCCACTTCAATGAACCGTCTTTGCAGCGATAGCGGTTTTCAAAGCCGACGAGACTTTCGCCCCGGGCCAGCTTCTCCCCGGCGGCAAGGCTGGTGGCAAAGTCGTCAGGGTCGATGAAATCCAGCCAGGAGCGGCCCTGCAGCTCTTCTTCCGACCAGCCCAGGTTCTTCGTCCAGGCCGGGTTGAGTTCCCTGAAACGACCGTCGAAATCGCTGATGCAGAGCATGTCGAGGGACACTTCAAAGATCCTCCGGCGATTGTCTTCGGCCTGCTTCAGGTCGGTGATATCATGAACACTGACTACCACAAATTCAGGGGCCTGCGGCGGGTCCTGCAGCGGGTGGTAGGTGATGGCCATGAAGCGATGGCCATGGGCGGGGAGATCCATCCATGATTGAAACTGACAGGGTTCTCCGGCAAATGCTTTACGCAGGTTCGGCTCGGTGTATTCCTGATAATGGGCCGCGCTGATCAATTCGTTGATGTGGGTCCCGATCAGCTCGGAACGGTTTTTATTGAACGCGCGCAGATAAGCGTCGTTGGCCAGATGAAAGCGGGCGTCCCGATCGAGGACCGCGATCAGCGTGGGGGTGGAGGCGATAACCTGGCCGTAGCGGCGCAGCTCTTCTTCCAGGTGCCGGGTCTGGGTGACGTCGCGCGCGAAGGTCGACGCCCCGGTGATCTGGTGTCCATCTCTGACCGGCTGAATTGTCGCCGAGAAAATTCGCCCACCGGGGGTTTTGAATTCCGTCTGCTCGGTCTGGCCTTGCAGGACCCGTTCGAAAATGGTGTTGAAACGTTCTGCTTCTTGACCAGGGAACATCGCCGGGACCGGCTGCCCCGGACTGACCTCGGCTGCTCCAAAAGTCTGCAGCGCGGCGAGAGCGGTGCCGTTGGCCTGAACCAGTTTTTTATCACAATCCATCAGCCAGATCAGGTCCGCACTGCTGTCAATCAAGGCGTTGAGTTTGGAGAGATCCTGGCGACAGAGTTGGTACGGGGTCTGGTCCGGATTCTGGCGTTGTGCCTCGAGTTCAGTTTCCAGTTCAGAAATCCTGCGGATGGCTTGGAGCAGATCCGGGGATTGCTCAGGTGGGGGGGCTGCAGGTTTAATCATAGTGTGCCTCTTTGACAGGCTGCCGGTCAGACAGCTGGTGGCTGACATGATGATTTTTCAAACCGGTTTAAAGTCGATGCCGGGATGAACTTTTTCTCCACCTTGTGAGAAATATCCCTATAATAACACGGGCCTGGCTCAGGAAAGAACCAGTATGAGCAGAAAATTTCAGAATATTTCGTTGCCGGGTGTTTTTGTCTTATTGATATGACTTTGTCCTGATATCCAGGGGCAGGTTGGGACAGTCCAATAAGAATCTGTTCTTAATGTTCAGAATATTCTATGATTGAGTCAGCTTCTTTCCACCGCTGGCGTGTGCTAGGGGAAGCGGATTGCGTATCTCTTTAGCTGCTTTGCTGTGCAGCGCTTGCAATAGCAGGCGCTTGACTGCCGCTGGTAGGGGCCTTGTCCCGACCGGCCATCTGCGCGGCTGAACAGAAAATAGTGACAGGGTATTATTTTGGCACTTGTTTATGTTGATGATCTGACCGAAGGAATGGTTTTGGCTGCGGACCTGTTGACCCCGACAGGCCGGTTTGTGCTCGCGGCAGGTGCCTGCTTGCAGGCCGCCCATCTGCCGTTGTTGAAGGGCTGGGGGATTATTGAAGCCGATATCGCCGCGGACAGCCTGGATGAGAGCTACACCGAGCAGCAGGAGGCCAGCGTCGAGTTTCAGGAGCGTGCCGAAGCCTACCTCTGGCGGCGCTTCGTGCTGAATGATCTGGACCAGGAGCCCATCGCGACCCTCTACCGGCATGTCACCCATCGTGCGGCACTGAGCCTGCAAAGCGGCTGGGACCCGATCTCCTTCCGCAGCGACTCCCTGGTTGTCGATCCTGAGCAAGTACCGCCGCCGCTCAGCATCCCGCAGTTGTTGCGCGGAGATATCGAGCTGTTTTCCCTGCCGACGGTGTATGCGCATATCATCGAACTGCTGAAACAACCCGACGTCTCTTCCTACCGGATCGCCAATGCCATCGATAAGGATCCCAGCCTGACGGTGCGCCTGTTGCGCCTGGTCAACAGTCCTTTTTATGGGTTTGCCGGGAAAATCGATTCGGTCTCCAGGGCGGTTTCCCTGCTCGGCACCAACGAGTTGACCAACCTGACCCTGGGGATTACGGTGGTCAAACAGTTCGGCCAGGTTCCTTCCGACGTTCTCAACATGGACTCGTTCTGGCGGCATTCCATCCGCTGTGGACTCTTTGCCAGTTATTTTGCCGAAGCCCTCGGTGAAAAGGAACCGCAAGCCTATTTTACCGGCGGGCTCCTGCATGATATCGGCCGGCTGGTGATGCTGGAACGGATGCCGCAGCAGTATGCCGCCGCCGTGGTCAAGGCCAGGCAGGAACATCTGCCGATGTGCCGGGCGGAACAGGAATGCCTGAAAATGGATCACAGCTTGATCGGCAAATTTTTGGCGGAAAAATGGCGCTTGTCATCGGCCCTCACGCGGATGATCGGCGGTCATCATTCCCCCCGCCTGGCCCACTATTCCCGTGAGGCCTGCCTGGTGCATCTGGCCGATATCTTTGCTCATGCCTCCGGGCACCAGGCCCTGCTGGTCAACGAGATACCCGAACTGCAGCAGCGGGCCTGGACGGAAACCGGCTTGACTCCGGAAATGATTGCGCCGGCCCTGGTTAAGGTTGATCAGGAGTTCAAACAGATCGTGCGGGTCTTTTTTGCGGGTCCGGACGGCGCAGAGGGTTGAATCGAAGCAGCTTCAGCCCTGGTCGGCCGCGGGCTGCTTTTGCGCCGCGGCGAGAAGCTGCTTGCCCGAAGCCCGGGCAATCCCATTGAGCATACCGTTGAAGACAAAATGATGAAACGGCAGCACCGCATACCAGTAGAGCAGGCCCAGTAAGCCGCGCGGCAGGAAGCGGGCGATCTGTTGCAACTCCGTGCTGGTGGCGGACAGCGGCCTGAGCCTGAACAGCAGCACCGCCTTGCCCGGGACTTTCATCTCCGCGGATAGCATCAGGAACTCGGGCCTGGCAACGGCCACCACCCGCCAGAAATCGATAGCGTCTCCCGGGTACAGCTCTTTGGAGCTGCGGCGGCCGCGGCGCAGCCCGACCCCACCACAGAGTCGATCGATCGCACCGCGCAACCGCCACAGCCAATCGGCATAATAGTAGCCGACCTCACCGCCGATGGAACTGACCGCCGGCCAGATCTCCTCCGCGCTGCCGGCCAGAATAACCTTGCGGGCGTCTTCGAACAGGTTACCACCGGCCCAGCCCGGATCGCCGGGGATGCTCCACTCGGCCGGGGGAATGCGTCCGGAATCGGTCCAGGCGGTTTCCACCTGTTGTTGCCTGATCCGATCCAGAGCCAGGCGGATGGCTTTGCGGGCGTCGAACAGCTCCTGGGGGAGCAGTTCGATAACCCGTCGGTCACGGCAGACGACCGGGCTGCTCAACCCTTCCGCCAATGGTCGGGCAATGGCCGCGGGGACCGGCGTGACCAGATGGATCCAGTAGGAACTCAACCGGGGGGTGAGCACCGGAACGGGAATAATCCAGCGCTTCGCCAGCCCGGCTTCTTCTGCATAGATTTTCATTAATGCGCGATAGCTGGTGATCTCGGGCTGGCCGATATCAAAGGTGCCGCCGCGTAAAGCCGGGACTTGCAGGCAACCGACCAGGTAATGCAGTACGTTGCGGATACCGATGGGCTGGCAGGGGGTGTCGACCCAGCGCGGCGTGATCATGACCGGCAGGTGCTCGACCAGGTAGCGGAGGATTTCGAAGGAGGCACTGCCCGAGCCGATGATCATGGCCGCCCGCAAAATAGTCACTGGGACCGGCCCCTGGCGGAGCAGTTCGCCGACTTCGGTACGTGAGGCCAAGTGATGACTGAGCTGGCCGCTGGTCTCGCCGAGGCCGCCCAGATAGATGATTTGTTCCAGCCCAGCAGCGGCGGCTGCCTGCGCCATGTTGACGGCAGCCTGTCGGTCGGTGCGGGCGAAATCCCCGACCGCCGGGTTCATGGAGTGGACCAGGTAATAAGCGCTCTGGCAGCCGGCCAACGCCTGCTTAAGGGTTTCGCCATCAAGGACATCGCCTTTGACGATCTCCATGAGCTCATGCTCCCCCCAGGGACGGCTCTGCAGTTTTTCCGGGGCGCGGACCAGGGCACGCACCCGGTAGCCCGCATCGAGCAGGCGCGGCACCAGCCGGCCGCCGATATACCCGGTGGCGCCGGCGACAAAAACGGGCCGGCCGGTTTTTTCTGTCGTCATCAGCTAGCTCCCTGTTTTATGATCGGGTTATTGAACAAGTCCGTTGCGGGACTTTCTCAATCAGGCCGGGGCCATTGCCCTTTTGCCGACCTGACAAAAACAATACGTTCAGCATCTGACATTGCGTTTGAATGCCCATCCATGGGCCCAGTAGACTGTTTGCAGGCCGTCTGCAATGGAGTGTGGTTCGTTTCGCGTGGTTTTTTCCACAACCTGTTCAAGGAGACTATAGCATGGATGAAAAAATTCGCCTCGGCGTCAGCAGCTGTCTGCTCGGCGCTCAGGTCAGGTATGATGGCGGCCACAAGCTGGATCGTTATCTGCGCGATGTGCTGGGTGCCTATGTCGACTTTGTCCCGGTCTGTCCGGAAGTGGAGGTCGGTCTGCCGGTACCGCGCGATACCTTGCGGCTGGTTCGCCATGAGGGGGACGCGGTGCGGCTGGTCTTCGCCCGCAGTGGTGAAGACATCACCGAGCGGATGGAACATTGGGCGCGGCGGCGGGTCCATGAACTGGAAAAAGAACAGCTGGACGGCTTTGTTTTTAAATCGAAATCCCCCAGCAGCGGCATGGAGCGGGTCAAACTTTACGCCGCCGGCGGGGTCCCGAAAAAGGTCGGGGTCGGGGTTTTTGCGCGGATTTTCATGGAACATTTTCCGCTCCTGCCGGTTGAGGAAGAGGGGCGCCTGAACGATCCTAAGCTGAGGGAAAATTTTATTACCGCCATATTTACCCTGAAGCGTTGGCGGTTGCTGATGGGGAGTTCTCCGGACCTGGGCGCCCTGGTTGATTTCCATACCCGGCATAAACTGTTGATCTTTGCCCATAGCGAAACGATCTATCGCCAATTGGGGCGGCTGGTCGCCACCGGCAAACAGCAACCGCTGACCGATCTGCTGGCTGAATACCTGGTGCTGCTGAAGGAAGCGTTGCGGCTGCAAACCACCGTCAAAAAGCATATCAATGTGCTTTATCATATCCTCGGTTATTTTAAACGCCACCTCGAGCCTGACGAGAAACAGGAATTGATCGAGCTGATCGAAGATTATCGCAACGGCCTGCTGCCCTTGATTGTCCCGATCACCATGATCAATCATTTTGTGCGCAAATATGACCAGCCCTACCTGGCCGCCCAGATCTATCTCAAACCGCATCCCAAAGAGCTGAAATTGCTCAACCTGGTCTGACCACGATCCGGCTGTGGCCGGTTTTCGTCCAGCCCCTTTCCCGCCGTTGATGTTCCTGGACGACGAGGCCATATGTCCCGGCGGAGGCGTGGCTGGCGGTTTTTGCCTCTTGACTGAGGCCTGCCGGCGAACCATGAATTGTCCGGGCACGGCTGGACTCATCCGGATCATCGGCTATACTGATACACCGAAAAGAACACATGATCGTTCTGAAATCTTTCAGTCTACCAAGGAGGAAACAATGCCGGAATTTGGTCACCCTTTCAGTGTCCTGAAGCATGATCGTCAATTGACCCATCAAGAACTGGTCAGGGCCATCCGTTTTATGGTCGCCGCGGAATATGAAGCCATCCAGCTCTATCAGCAGCTCGCCGAATCGACGGACAATGTCCTGGCCCAGCAGGTGCTGATCGATATTGCTGATGAGGAAAAGGTTCATGCCGGGGAGTTTTTACGGTTACTCAAAGAACTTGATCCGGAAGAGGAAAAATTCTATCAGGAAGGTGCGCGGGAAGTCGAAGATGAGTTCCTGGGCGGAGCGGGCCAGGCCGAGGAAGCCCCGACGGCAAATGCTGGGTCCGGGGCGGGCCTGGGAATAGGAAGTTTGAAAAAATAATATCTCAAAAACAGGAGTCATTATGGATTTATTACGTCGAGAACTTGCTCCAATCAGCCCGGTCGGCTGGAGTGAAATTGATGCCATGGCCAAGGAAACCCTGGTTGCTAATCTATCAGGGCGGAAATTTGTCGATATCGACGGCCCCCATGGTATCGGCCATGCGTGCGTGACCCTGGGGCGGTTGGCCATGCCGGAAAAAAACAAGAACGGCGCGGTCGGCTACGGAATTCATCAGGTCCAGCCCCTGGTTGAGGCACGGGTTAATTTCAGTCTGCAGACCTGGGAGTTGGATAATGCCGAGCGCGGCGCCAAAGACATTCAACTTGATGCCTTGGTTGAAGCCTGCCGGGAAATCGCCCTGTTTGAAGAAAAAGCGATCTATGAAGGATTCAAGCCTGGCTCGGTGAAAGGCCTGATCGAGCATGTCAAAGGAGAACAGTTAGGGGTTACCCTGGACATGGATTCCATTGTTGATGCCGTTTCCGAAGGGCAGGCACGGATGTTAAAGGAAGGGGTCGAAGGACCCGCCAATTTCGTGGTTTCGCCGGGGATCTGGAAGTTCCTGGCGCGGAGCACCCCGGGGGGGACATTGCGGTCGATTCTGGAGCGCCAGATCGAAGGCAAGGTCATTTACTCGGAACTGGTCAAAGATGCCCTGCTGGTCTCCAGCCGTGGCGGTGACCTCGAACTCACGGTCGGCCAGGATTTTTCCATCGGCTATCACAGCCACACCGCAACTGAGATCAATCTGTTTGCCACCGAGTCCTTTACCTTCAGGGTTGTGGCCCCGGAGGCGCTGGTCGGGTTCAAGTTGAAATAACCGGCCTGCCGTAGAATTGGATCGACAAGCCCCGCGCTGGAGCAAGTGCGGGGCTTTTTTTGTCTGTTGCTGCGGCCTATATCTGTTTGAATATTTCCTTTTATATCATCTGGTTAGGGGATGATAGCAAAATGGCTATCGACCCGCAGCTTGAATATTACCAAAAAGGTGATATATTTAAAAATAAGGCCAGTAAGCAGATTGCTTACCGGCATTTTGCTTTTTAAGGAGTTGCTTTATGGTGAGATTGTCCAAGAAATTATTCTTTGTCGTTTTTTGCCTGGTTGCGTTGTTGGCGGTCGGTTGTGAATCCAACGACGGCGCAGCGGAAAAGGCCGGTGAAAAGCTCGATCAGTCTGCGGAAAAAGTCAAAGAGGACCTTTCCACGGCCGGTGAAAAAATCAAGGATGCCGCAGATAACGTGGGTGACAAGCTTGATAACGATGGCGTTGCCGAAAAAGCCGGTGAAAAAATCGATGAGGCTGTGGAAAAGGTCAAGAAAGCGACCAAGACTGAGTAACTTTAGTCCCTTTTCCAGCGAAAGGAGTTGATAATATTATGCTGTCCTGGGCTTTTCTTTTTCTGGTTATCGCCCTGATTGCCGGTGTGCTTGGTTTTGGCGGAATTGCCGGTACTGCCGCGGGCATAGCCAAAATCCTGTTTTTCATTTTCCTGGTTGTTTTTGTGGTCGCTTTGATCTTTGGTCGCAAGCCGAAGGTCTGAGTGGGCAACTGGCAGTCATAAGCGAACGAAACAGGGCTGGAACCGAGGAGTTCCAGCCCTGTTTCATGATATCGGTGAGCGGGAGCTAACCGTTGACCGGGACGGAAATGAATTCCGTCGGGGCATGTCGTCTGCGGTCCTGACCTGAAAACTCCTGGCGGTGGAACGAGCGAATCGGGTCTTCAGCGACATTTACCCAGTGGTCACTGCGCCGAAACTCCTGCACTTCGCCCAGATACAAGAGGATATCGAGAAACTTCTGATCAACAACATCCTCTCTGCCGTTTTTATAAACCACTTGAATCATCAAACCGTTCCTCCTTTTTCATTCATTCCGCCATTGAGAAAGAAAAGTCCAATGCTTTCCGGTAGCACACAATAAAACGCTATGTTATCAAAAAACAGCATAAAATGGGATGGTTTTGTTGCGGTGAGCAGGACATTGAAAAGTCGATGGAAATTGAAATCCCCCTGGCTGGCCGACGAGGGCTCCGACTGCCTCCATAGTGTGTTCCTGAAAATAAAAATATTCCAAAAAAATATCTTGTTAAAAGATAATAAATGAACTATCGTTAATTCATAGGATGTTTAAATTTCTGCTGTCTTATGATTGCGTTGCGGCGAAAGCCGAATGTTTTGGTCGGACCTATTTCCTCTTCATGACTTCTTCCTGCTGAAATTAGGTCCGGGTGATATCTTCCTGTGTGTTCTCCAAATGTAAATATCTAGAATTCCTTTGATTTTAAACCCCAGCTATTTAACACCATGAGAACAGAGAACAAAGGAGTCGTTTGTGAAAAACAGTTTGACATTCAAACAGAAAATGGTGCTGGTCCTGATCTTGGCTGTGTTTGGTTTTGCCGTGGTCACCACATTGGCCATCTCCGGTTTAACGGATATGAGCCAGTCCTTGAACAAGGCCGATTCCGTTGCCAGGGGAATCGGTGAAGCCTCGCAGATTCAACTGAGTTTGCTGAAAATTGCCGACAACAGTCGAAATTTACAGCTGAACGGGGTTGAAGGCTTTCTCAAGGACATGGATCAGGAGCTCGCTGAACACAAACGCGCTTTGGCGGCACAGCTCTCCTCCCTGCAAGGGTCAGCTTTGGCAGAGGATATCGTCTGGATGGAGTCCGCCAGTGAGGATTTCAGAAAGAACTTCCACCGTTTTGCCGAGTTGAAAACAACCATTGGTTTCAAAAAAGATGAAGGTTTGCAAAAAACTCTCATCGACTATGGTGATAAGGTTAAAAAGGAGATCTGGTTCGGTTCTTTCAGTGAGCAGATTTTAAAGCTCCAGGTTGACAGCAATGCCTACCTGGCCAATGGCGACCCCGAACAGGCCAAGCAGATCGCTAACTATCTGGGCGATTTGAAAAAACAGCTGGACGAAAAGAACATGGGTGGCCTGGAAACCAAGGATGGGATCACTTTTAAGGAACTGCTCGACCAGTATGGTACTTTGTTAAAATCTGTTGTCGAGCCGCGCACCGAGTTGCATACGGTTGAAACGACCATCAAGCAGCTGATGGAAGATATCAAGGCCCGCAGTACGGTAATGAAGGACAATGGTACTTTGCTGCTTGAACAAAGTGGCGCTGCGGCAGCCCGGTCCAAACATGCCGCGCTGATGCAGATGAGCATCGGGGCTGTTGCGACCGGACTTCTGCTTTGCTTGGTGTTGATCTGGATCAGCCGGGATTTCCTGAGGTCACTGAAGAAGGTGATCGGGGTCGTTGATCAGGTGGCTGATGGGGACCTGCACATTAGCCTCGAAGCTGGGCGCAAGGATGAAGTCGGCCGTCTGTTGTTCTCCTTGAGCAATATGGTGGATAAACTCAAGCAGGTTTGTGCAGCCTTGGACGCACTGGCCATGGGTGATCTTACCTTTGCCCTCGACGTTGAAGACGGCAAAAAGGATGAATTGAGAAGGGCTCTGCTCAAGGTGCGGGACGACCTGAGCGCCATGGTCAGTCAACAGCTGGTGTCCGGCCAGCAGATTTCTTCCGGCAGTGTGAATGTCAGTGATTTCTCCCAATCCCTGTCTCAGGGGGCAACCGAGTCAGCTGCATCTCTGGAAGAAATCTCAAGTTCTCTTAATGAAATGTCAAGCCAGACGAAATTCAACGCCGAGAACGCCAGCCAAGTCAACACGCTCTCCAGTGAGGCCAAGAAGGCTGCCGACGAAGGCAATTCGCAAATGGAGCGGATGGTGGCCGCTATGGCGGAAATCAATACCGCCGGCCAGAGCATTAACAAAATCATCAAGGTCATTGATGAAATCGCCTTCCAGACCAACCTGCTGGCTCTCAATGCCGCGGTCGAAGCCGCTCGGGCCGGGCAGCATGGCAAAGGCTTTGCCGTAGTTGCCGAAGAGGTGAGAAACCTGGCTGCGCGGAGCGCCAAAGCGGCCTCGGAAACCAGTGAACTGATCGCCGGGACCGTCGAAAAAACCCAGAATGGGGTGGAAATAGCCCATCAGACCGCCAAGTCACTGGAAAAAATCTATGGCGGGGTCTCAAAAGTCTCAGATCTGGCTGAAGAGATTGCCTCCGCTTCCACGGAACAGGCCAGCGGGATCGGTCAGATCAACCAGGGGCTCAACCAGATCGACCGGGTAATTCAGCAGAATACGGCCACGGCTGAAGAAAGCGCCTCCGCTGCCGAGGAATTGTCCAGCCAGGCTGCCGAATTGCTGAGCATGCTGAAACGCTTTAAGTTGAACGAACTGAACAATCAACTTGGCTATAAGCCGAAACAGAAACAGCTGGCCTGACCGGTTCCGGCCCCTCGGGATCGTTTGGAATCGAGACCGGCTCAGGATATGCTGTATTTTTGCCGGTCAGGTTTTGACCGGATAACATCGCCATGACGGGAAAAGCCCGGAATCAAAGCTGTTCTTGATTCCGGGCTTGCTTTTGGGAAATGTTGCAGCACTGGCTGATTGGGACGCATCTCTGGAAGAACCCTCAAAGCAGCCTTGTTTTGAGAGTGATTATCAATTGTTAATGAGGGGATAAAATAGTATCTATTCTAATTTGAATATGCTAATCAGTGGGTGGGGGCCAGTTTTTGCTGTTTTAAACCATGATACCCTCTTCTTTTATACAGCTGGAGCCGGAAAGGAATCTTATGGACGACGCAATTCCATCTGCACCGGAATGTGCCGCTCTCTATCAAACCGCTTTCGAAGAAAATCCGATCGCCTCGTTTATTCTGGATGCACAGGGACGCGTCCTGTTTTGGAATAAAGCCTGCGCACAGCTGACCGGTCTCGCCGCCGAGGAGGTCCTTGGAACCAGCGAGGTCTGGAAAGGTTTTTTTTCCCGTCCCCGACCGGTCTTGTCACAACAATTGCTCGAAGCTCATCAACCTACAGGCTGTAATTCCAACGCGGTCAACCTGTTCAGTCATACATCGGAAATCTCAAGAGAGGGCCTGTTCCGTTCCGTAAATGGGCAACAACGCTATTTGCTGGTGCAATGCCGGTTGCTCCGCGATGACGACGGGGCCGTTGTTGGTTGTATCGAGTCATTGACCGATTGTAGTGACAGTAAGATGTATCAGCGCCAGTTTGCTTTCAGCAAGACCCACGATACTCTGACCGGGCTGCCCAATCGGACCTTGCTGGAGGAAAACCTGTCCCAGGCTCTGCATTTGGCGCATCGAGCCGTCGATTTCGTCTCGGTTTTCTGGATTCAGCTGCAGGACTATGACAGTATCGACATCGCTTTTTCCGATGCCGACCTGGCCAGCCTGCTGGAAACAGTGTCCAGGCGGTTGTTGTCTGAGGTTCGGGCCATCGATACCCTGGCTTATTGCGGCAGGGGAGAATTTGTCGTTGCCGCCTCGAAGTTTCGTCATGAAGACTACATTCCCGATCTAGCCCATCGTTTGCGCGATGCTGCAACCTTCTCGGTCTCCCATTCCGGCAAATCGTTTAAGACCTCATGCCAGGTTGGGGTGAGTATTTTTCCCCGGAATGGACAAAATGCCGAGACCCTGCTGGCAAATGCCAGGAAGGCGGCCACCATGGTCAGTGGGGAGAAAGACGTCCTGATCCGTTTTGCCAGCGATGAGTTGAATGATAAATATCTGCTGCGGTTGAACCTTGAAGATCAGCTCAAGGGCGCTATCAAGTACAACGAACTGAGTCTGCATTTCCAACCCAAAGCATCGTTGAAAACCGGCCGCATGACCGGCATGGAGGCATTGTTACGTTGGCACAATCCAAAGCTCGGCGCGGTCAGCCCCGCGGTCTTTATCCCTCTGGCGGAAACCCTCGGGCTGATTGAGCCGATCGGGGAGTGGGTCTTTAAATCGGTCTGTGAACAATATCAGCAATGGCTGAATAAATGCCTTTCGCCTCCACCGATTTCCTTGAATCTGTCCGGAGGGCAGCTGCGTAGCCGGGATTTCGTGTTTTTTGCCGGGGAAATCCTCCATAAAACCGGGGTGCCGATCCGGATGCTGGAGCTTGAAGTGACCGAAACGGCCATGATGGGGAACCTTGATACGGCCCAGAAAATTCTCGGAGAGTTGAGGGGAATGGGGTTTTCGATTTCGCTGGATGATTTCGGCACCGGCTATTCAAGTCTCAGTTATCTCCGCCAATTGCCCATTGACAAGATAAAAATCGATCGCTCTTTTGTCATGGAAATCACTCATGATCCTAATAGTGCGGCGATTATCAAAGCGACCAGGGCCATGGCTGAAGCTCTTGGCCACGAGGTTATTGCCGAAGGGGTTGAAACCGAAGGGCAGTTGCGCTTTCTGGAAAAAATCGGCTGTGATGAAATTCAGGGTTATTTTTACTCAAAACCGCTGCCACCTGATGAATTGGAGCGGTTTTTGAGAGAGCGACCGGTCCTCCCCATTGCTGCAACGCAAGAAGCGACCAAGCGAATTTTGCTGCTGGATGACGATCCGGGTGTGCTGGCAACCTTGGGCGGACTGCTCGAAGACAACGGTTACGCGGTCGATACCGCCGGCAATGCCGAAGACGGTTTTTTCAAACTGGCCCAGCAAGATATTTCGGTGGTTATTACCGATCTGGTTATGGACGGGCTCGACGGAGCCAGTTTCCTGGCGCGAGTCAAACAGCTCTACCCGCAGACCGTGCGGATTGCATTTACCGGCCAGCAGGATGTGGCTATCCTGGTGAACGCGGTGAATAAGGGGGCGGTCTTCAAATTCTTTTTAAAACCCTGGTCCGAGAGTACGGTGATCGGCATTGTCGAAGAAGCCATCCAATATCATCGTTTTCTGGCCAAACTCAAGAATTAGCCACCGCTGACCGGTGTTAACCCGATTGCGCAATCAGTGACTATGGCGGGATTCGCCACGGCTGGCGATCACGTCCAGGTAGGAAACGGCATATTCCAGGCAACCACCGGTTTCCAATTGGCCGACTTCTCTGCGGTAAAATTCTTCCCATGGTGTCTGGTTGTTGAGCTGCGGAGGTGGCAGTTCCTTACGGCGCCGTTCCAGATCGGCGTCGCTGAGCAAGACATCGGCCCGGTTACGATTTAAATCAATCCGTACGGTATCACCGGTTTTGAGCAGCGCGATATTGCCGCCAACCGCAGCTTCGGGGGAAATGTTGAGGATGGACGGGCTGCCCGACGTACCGCTTTGTCGCCCGTCACCCATGGTGGGCAGGACTGAAATCCCCTTTTTGACCAGTGCTGCCGGCGGCAGCATGTTGACCACTTCTGCGGCGCCAGGGTAGCCGACCGGGCCGCAATTGCGAATGACCAGCATGCAGGTCTCGTCAATCTCCAGCGTTGGATCATCGATCCTGGCGTGATAATCCTCAGGCCCTTCAAAAACGATGATCCGGGCCTCCAGAACATTCGGATGTGCGGGGTGGCTTAAGAATTTGCGGCGAAAATCATCATCGATGACACTGGTTTTGATGACCGCGCTGTGAAAAATATTGCCGGTCAGCACCACATAGCCGGCTTTTTCTTTAAGCGGATTGCTGTAGGGGCGGATCACTTCATGATCGGTTTTTTGGTTGCAGGCCGCCAAGTCCTCAGCCAGGGTTTTCCCGCTGACCGTAATCACCTCGGTATTGAGTTTGCCCTGGCCGGCCAGTTCTTTCATGACCGCCGGTACCCCGCCGGCCCGGAAAAAGGCTTCGCCGAGAAAACGTCCGGCTGGCTGACAATCGACCAGTAGCGGGATCTCCGGCCCCAACCGGTGCCAGTCCTCCAGGCTGTGTTCCACCCCCATGTGCCGGGCGATGGCGACCATGTGTATGGGACAGTTCGATGACCCACCCAGGGCCGCAGCCGCGACCACGGCATTTTCAAAGGCGCCTTTGGTCATGATATCGCTTGGGCGCAGGTTCTCGTGGACCAGTTCGACGCTGCGTTTACCGGTCGCGTAGGCCATCCAGGCCCGTTCCCGGTACGGAGCGGGAATGGCCGCACAGCCCGGCAGGGACATGCCCAGCGCTTCGGCCAGGCAGTTCATCGATAAGGCCGTACCCATGGTATTGCAATGACCGACCGATGGCGCCGACGAGGAGACCATCTCCATAAATTCGTCGTAATTGATTTTCCCGGCGCTGTGTTCTTCGCGCGCCTGCCAGATGACCGTCCCTGAACCGGCCAGTCTTTTTTTCCACCACCCGTCCAGCATCGGCCCACCGGACAGAACAATCGCCGGAATATTGACCGTCGCCGCCGCCATCAGGCAAGCCGGCGTGGTTTTATCGCAGCCGGTGGTCAGGACCACCCCATCCAGGGGATAGCCATGGAGAATTTCCACCAGCCCGAGATAGGCCAGATTCCGGTCCAATGACGGTGTCGGCCGTTTGCCGGTCTCCTGAATCGGATGCACCGGGAATTCCAACGGAATGCCGCCGGCATCCCTGATCCCGTCCCTGACTCTTTGCGCCAGTTCCAGGTGGTGGCGGTTGCAAGGGGTCAGGTCCGAGCCGGTCTGAGCAATGCCGATAATCGGTCGATTGGATTGTAGTTCTTCCCGGGTGATGCCGTAGTTCATATAACGTTCAATGTAGATGGCGGTCATACCCGGATTGTCAGGGTCATCAAACCAGCGTCTGCTGCGTAGTTTGCTTGGTTGGTCATGCGTGTCCGTTTTAGAACTCATCATCTGACCTCATGCGGAATGGATTTGTGGTCATGTGTTTAAGGGCAATCCCTGGAAAATTTTTCGTCAGGTAAAGTTGAGCTGATAACTACAGAATGAGCTGAAAAGGGACCGCCGGTCAAGGCAGGGGTGAAAAAAACGGGGCTGAAGATAGGGCAGAAATGGCAATGCCCCCGCGAGTCAAACGGAGGCATTACCACACTAGTGAAGTGTTACAACAAATGGCACTATCAACCCTAGCAGAGCGAGGGAATTAAGCCAATAAAAATCTCGTAAAATAATGAGGATTAGCTCGACAGGTCAAAGAAATCTCACCACACGCGAACCGAAAAAAACAGCCGGTCTATCTGCGGGAGGATTTCCTGCGGTGCTTTTTGTTGTTACGGGAGGACTTGGGAACAGGTGCTGCGGGCACGCTTTTGCCCGCGGTGGATAATCGATAAAACAGGTAAAAACCGAGGGTGGTGAACAGTATCCCGGCCACAATCAAGCCCCAGCCAAAGCCAACCATCTCGCCTTGGTTAATGAACTGATAGCCGTTTGGCAGGCAGGGAATCCCGGTGAGAACGCATCCAATAGCCCAGGTGTTTTTTGACATGGTCTGTCCTCCGTCAAATGCTGGTGATGGCCGGATAATGAAGCGCTGAGGTGATGATTGGCGGTTATGATACGGGGTCGTGGGGATTATCTCAAGGAAATTGGGAAGGCAAAAGTCGGGCGGCTGTCGGGCCGAGACCTGCCGGTTTCATTGGTTGATTCGCTGGCGGGTTTGCTCTGGCAGCAAAATCCAAATCCCCCTTAATCCCCCTTTGCCAAAGGGGGAAATGAAACAGGCAAGCAAGTAGACAACCTTCCCCCCTTTGAAAAAGGGGGGCGGGGGGATTTATAAGGTCTCTCTGGTTGATCAACAGTGAGGTTTAGATCTGGCAGCCAAACCTCAAAATCAAAGTCAAATTCGCGGGGGTCGCGGCCCCGCCGCCGCCCTACTTTTTGTCCAGTCCGACTAAAAGTAGGCAAAAAACGACCTCTTGATTGCTCGGGAGGTCCGTTCTTTCTGGGGAAGATCCAGGGGTGCCCTAGACGCTGCTCATTCGGCAAGGTTGGTCATCGCTGCATTTAATCATGGAGCATGGCTGCTACTAGCCCGACCGTCGTCGAATGCGCCCGACGAAAAGCTTCGCTTCTCGTACTGGCGGAATGAAGGGCTGCTGAATTGGAAGAGTTGCTAGCTTGATGGAATTTCGTTCTATACACGCCTAAAACCCAACATCGCCAACTAACGAAGCTCATGACAGTGCTATGCTCCTTCCCCCTTTGATGGGGGAAGGTCGGGATGGGGGTGAGACAAACGAGCTGTCAGTGGTTGTCGGAACCTGCTCTCAATCCCCTTCCTGAAGGCGATTGAGGGCAGGATAGGCCAATTTTATTCCGTCACCATCTGGATCTCGGGTGGATTCTCCAGCGCCTTCTTGACTGCGCACTGTTCCGCAGCGCGGAGGATGGCTTTTTTGTATTTGTCCGGGAAGTCGGCGGGCAGCTGCAATTTCATGCGCACCTTTTTCAGCGCGTGGGTCTCTTCGTCACGCTCCGCATCCAGGGTCAGCCCCAGCCCGGTGGTCGGCAGGTCGCGCTGCTGGCAGAACCGCAGGGCGAAGAAGCCTGAGCAGGTCGCCAGGGAAGAAAGGAACAGGTAAAAAGGGTTGATCGCGGCATTGGTCCCGCCGTTGGCTTCAGGCTGGTCGGTGAGGATGTCGAAACCGGCGACGTTGGCATTGACCTGGACCCCTCCGGGAAAGCTGACATTGATTAAAGCCATGGTATTGCCTCCTTGTGGATATATTGGTTGTCTTGGTGCTACAAAAGACCGCAACTTTCCCAGCCGACGAATATCCTGATCCTTTCCAGCGCGGTGGTCAGGTTGCGCTCAATCTCCAAACATCTGACTGATGTTGCTAAAAAAATTACTGGCACTTTTGGCCTGCTCTTCGGGTGTCAGTTCGATGGGCTTGTCCGGAGCGGGCTGGTTGAGCTGCCCGGCGGGGATTTCGCTCAAAAACCGGCTCGGTTCGCGCTGCTCCAGTTTGCCGTACTTGCGGCGTTGGCGGGCGCCGAGCAGGACCAGGCGTTTTTCAGCCCGGGTGAAGCCGACATAACAGAGGCGACGCTCCTCGTCGATGTCGAAAGTTTCGAAAATCGACTTTTTGTGCGGCAGAAAGCCTTCTTCCATGCCGACCAGAAAAACGATGGGGAATTCCAGCCCCTTGCTCGAATGCAGGCTCATCAAGGTCACGGCGTCCTGCGCCAGCTTGCTCTCCTTGTCGTTACGGCCGATGCCATCATCATCCTGCAGGCTGATCCGTTCCAGGAACCCGGCCAGGCTCGGCTCGGGGGTGCGTTCGACATAGACCGCCATGCTGTTGATCAATTCTTCCTGATTCTCAACCCGGCGTTTGGCAATGGCCGGATCTTTCTCCTGACGATAGATCTCGTCGGCGAATTTAACCTCGCGGAACAGCTCCTGCAGGGTTTCGACCAAGCGGAGCGGGTTCTGGAAGCGTCGCCGGAAGCCGGTCAGCAGGTTGACAAAGCTGCTGATGGCGGCAGCAGTCCTTTCGTTGGTGTCGGGCACCTCAGCGGCCTGTTGGAGGACCTTCCAGAGGGACAGCCCCTGCTCCGCGGAATAGCGGATCAGCCGATCGATGCTGCTGTCGCCGATGCCCCGCTTGGGATAGTTGATGATTCGTAGCAGGTTGACCTCGTCGGTGGCATTGAGAATCACCCGCAGGTAGGCAACGACATCCTTGATCTCTTTGCGCTCGAAAAACTGCTGGCCGCCAATGAGGACATAGGGGATGTTTTCGTAACGCAGCTGCTCTTCGAAGGCTCGTGACTGGGTGTTGGTCCGATAAAGGATGGCGAAATCGCCGTAGTTCAGGTTCTTGTGGTATTTCTCCGCGTGGATCATCTCCATGACCTGGCGTGCTTCATCTTCGCTGTCGAGACAAAGGAGATAATCGACCTGTTCGCCGGCGCCGCCCGCGGTCCAGAGCTTTTTGTCCCGACGTTTGGTGTTGTTGGTGATCACCGCATTGGCCGCGGCCAAAATGTTGCCGGTGGAGCGGTAGTTCTGCTCCAGCTTGATCACCTTGGTGCCGGGGAAGTCTTTCTCAAAGTCGAGGATATTGCTGACATCGGCGCCACGAAAGGCGTAGATCGACTGGTCGTCGTCACCGACCACGCAGAGGTTGCCGTGACCTCCCGCCAGCAGCCTGAGCAGGCGGTACTGGACCGGGTTGGTGTCCTGGTATTCGTCGACCATCTGGTAACGGAAGCGGCGTTGGTAATACTCCAGCAGGTCCGGGTTCTGTTCCAGCAGGGTGACTCCGAACAGCAGCAGGTCGTCAAAGTCAACGGCGTTGTAGGCCTTGAGTTTCTTCTGGTAGCGAGGATAAACAGCGGCAACCAACGAGGTAAAGGGATCACGTGCGCTGGCCTGATAATCCTCGGCGCGGACCAGCTGGTTTTTGGCGGCCGAAATGCGGAACAGGACCTGATCGGCATCGGCGGAACTGGTTTCAGCGCCGATTTCGCGCACCAGATCGCGCACCAGGCGCTGCTGGTCGCTGGCCGGGTAGATGGAAAAATTCTTTTTATAGCCGAGCCGGTCGATATGGGCCTTGAGAATGCGAACGCAGAGGGAATGGAAGGTGGCGATCACCATCCCCTTGGCGGCTTCACGGCCGACCATGTCCTCGACCCGTTCCTTCATCTCCTTGGCCGCCTTGTTGGTAAAGGTGACCGCAAGGATCTCGTCGGCGGGAACGCCTTGCTCCAGCAGATAAGTGATTCGACAGGTGATGACACGGGTTTTTCCGGAACCGGCACCGGCCAGCAGCAGGAGCGGCCCGTCGCGGTGGACGACCGCTTCGCGCTGTTGTGGGTTGAGACTGTTGAGATCGAACATCTGTATCTAATAAACCATGAAAATAATTGTGTTTTTAACAAAAAGACCGAATTTTCAGGGGTTGTCCCGAAGGCTGGACAATATCATGGTTTCCCTATGTTCTGCAATCGCCATGAAAATCTCAGATGAAGGATATATTCTCCTATTGATTCTATTGTGAACTTTTGCTAAATTTCGCGCCATGTTCAGACTTGTTATCATATTTATCAGTATTCTTTGGGCTTCTTTGTTGTTGATTTCCTGGAGCGGTGCCACCCCGGCCTCGCAGATTCAGGCCCCTGTCACAACAACCAGCACTGCTTCTTAAGCGTCGTTTTGTTCCGACCGTATCCCGGTATCGGGCGTACGGGGTTCCTTACCTTTTTTCAGTCTGAAACTGTTTCTGCCCCTATCTTGGTCGTTTTCTTCCCTCTGCTTATCTCTTTAATGCTTTTGCATCCTGTCCGCTCCCGATTTTGACTCGGCAGGCGGTGTTGAATCGTTGGCCGAAAAAACAAAAGTACGAAAAAACGGGTAATCGTTGACAGCGAGCGGGCAAGGTTTTAGGTTCTTGTTTGTGAAATATGAATATAACAATTAAGAGGAGGATGAGAATGGTTGAAAATTTTCAGGAATTTCAGGCCAAGCTGCAACGGCAGATGGGGCAGCTCGGTAAAGAGAATCCCGCGATCATGAAGGGGATCGGGCAGCTGCACAAGGCGGCCTTGGCTGAAGGCGTGCTGTCCAGCCGGACCAAGGAGCTGGTTGCCCTGGGGATTGCTATCGCCGTCCGTTGTGAAGGCTGTATCTCCACCCACGTCAGGGATGCTCTCAAACTCGGGGTTACTCGCGCCGAGCTGCTCGAGACCATTGGTGTGGCCGTGCTGATGGGGGGCGGGCCATCGGTGGTGTACGGTTCGCAGGCCCTGGACGCCTTTGATCAGTTTGCCCCGGCGACTGAGGAGAGCCTTGGCGAAGGCTTGGTAGAGCAAGCCGAACTGAGTCTGGAAGGGGTCTGAGCAAGGCCGAGACCCGTGTTATCAGCAGAAAAGCCATGGCATTTTCGTAGCCATGGCTTTTTTTATGTCTGCTCCTGACGGCAGGCTTGCCCAGCGCTATAGCGGTCACCCTGACAGCTGCCGCGTTTTTCCAGCTCGTCGTCGATGGCGTTGAGGATCTCCCATTTGTTTATCGACCAGAGCGGCGCCAGCAGAATATCGCGCGGACCGTCGCCGGTCAGGCGCTGGATCAGGGTCTCGGGTGGGAGGAGTTCAATGAAGTCGACGGCCAGCTCCACATATTCCTGCATTTCGAACATGGGCACCTGCCCCTGCTTGTAGAGTTCTCCCAGGGGCGTTCCCTCCAGGATATGCAGCAGGTGCAGCTTGATTCCGTCGACCCTGAGCCGGGCCAGCTCGGCAGCGGTGGCGAGAATGTCGGCCCGGCTTTCACCCGGCAGCCCCAGAATAACGTGAACACAGACCTGCAAGCCGCGCTGTTTGGCGCGCTGGTAGGCATCCAGAAAACAGGCATAGTCGTGACCGCGACGGAGGTAATGCAGGGTTTTGTCGTGAATGCTCTGCAGTCCCAATTCCAGCCAGAAATAGCTGTCGCGATGATATTCACCAAGCAGGTCGAGGACCGGATCCGGCAAACAATCGGGGCGGGTCCCCACGGCCAGGCCGATGACATCCTCGACGGCCATGGCCTGGTCATAGCAGGAGCGCAGGTGCTCGACCGGGCCGAAGGTGTTGGAAAAGGGCTGGAAATAGGCGATGAACCACTTGGCGCGGTACTTTCGGCGCATCAGCTCCTTGGCTCGTTCCACCTGCACCGCAATCGGTTCATTGCGTTCGATGCCGACCGCGCCCGAGCCACCGGGATCGCAGAATAGACAGCCATGGGCGTTACGGCCGCCACCCCGGTTGGGGCAGCCAAAGCCAGCATCAATGGATATCTTATGGACCCGGCCGCCAAAGCGTTGCTTGAGGTGGGTCGAGTAGAGATTAAAGGCCTTTTTTCGCATGGCGGGCATCATGCCAGTTCAGCGGTGGAAGGGCAAGTTTCTTATCGTGGCGGAAATCTGTTAAACTTACAACTGGCCCACAGGGTTGTAACAACCGTCGAGAACCTGCGCAAGAAAGATGTTGTCCCGATGACTGACCTGAACATAACGCAAAGAACAGACGACCACAGGTTAGCCTCTCTGTCTCCCGCTTTTAAATTTACACGAATGCTTCGTTTTAAAGGTTGATAAAGATCATGCCCACAGCCAAACAAACAACCAAAACTGTTCCCCCGTTAAAAGTCTGCATCCTCTGGCATATGCACCAGCCCGATTATCGCGATCCGATCAGCGGGCAGACGCTGCTCCCCTGGACCTGGCTGCACGGGATCAAGGATTATGGCGAGATGCTCGCCACTGTCGCGGAAACCGGCGCCCGGGTGACGGTTAACCTGGTTCCGTCCCTGCTTGAACAGCTGGAACGCTATGTCGCCGGAGAGGATCGTGACCGCTGGCTGGAAATAGCGGCGCAATCCCCCCAGGCTCTCACGCCGGCCGAGCGGCAGTTCATGGTCCGGCAGTTTTTTTCCGTCAATGAAGATACCCAGATCCGGGCCAATCGCCGCTATCATCAGCTGTTTCTGCAGCGCGGCGCTATCCCCGAAGAAACCGCTGCCGACTTCAGTGATCAGGATTTGCTCGATTTGCAGGTCTGGTTTCTGCTTGCCTGGACCGGTTCGCACCTGCGCCGCAAGAGCAGGCTGGTTGCCGACCTGCTGCAGCAGGGGGAGAATTTCAGCGCCGAGCAGAAGCAGGAGCTGCTCAAACTCTGCAATCAGGAACTGAACAAGGTCCTCGAAACCCACCGGCAGCTGGAAGAACAGGGGCTGATCGAGATCTCCGTGACCCCCTATGCTCATCCGATTCTGCCGCTGTTGTGCAATCTGCAGACGGCCCAGGAACCGAGCCCAGGGCTGCCGTTGCCGGCCGCCGCGTTCCGCTTTCCGGAAGATGCCCGGTTGCAGATCCGCGAAGGATTCAAAACCGCTGCCCGGCTGTTCGGTGAGCGGCCGCGCGGGATGTGGCCTGCCGAGGGCGCGGTGAGTGTTGAGGCGGCACGTCTGCTGCGTGAGGAAGGCGCGCTGTGGGCGGCCACGGACGAGGAGATCCTGGCGCGCAGCCTGGACACCGGTCTCGGCAACCGCAGCCTGCTCTATCGAATTTACGATTTTGAAGGGCTGCCGCTGTTGTTCCGGGACCGCGAGCTGTCGGACCGGATCGGTTTTCTCTATGCCACCTGGCAGACCGAGGAAGCGGTCGCGGACCTGCTGCGCCGGTTGCGACAGATTGCTGACACGGCGCCGGGCGGAACCGTGGCCATCATCCTCGACGGGGAAAACTGCTGGGAGCGCTATCCCGATAACGGCTATCCGTTTTTGCGTGATTTTTACCAGGCGCTGCAGGCCGAGCCCCGACTGGAGCTGTTGCGGATCAAAGATGCCCTGGATCAGGTGGAGACCGTCCCCTTGGCGCGGCTGGCGGCGGGCTCCTGGATTCGGGCGGATTTTACCACCTGGATTGGCCATCCCGAGGAGAACCTGGCCTGGGAGCTGCTGGCCCAGACCCGTCGTGACATCATTGCCGATGAGGTGACCCGCGCCCTCGAAAAACCAGATCAACCCTTGAGCGATCTGGTTCGTGAACTGTTGCGGGCCGAAGGGAGCGATTGGTTCTGGTGGTACGGCGACGAGCATGTGACCGCCCAGGCCGATATCTTTGACCGGCTCTTCCGCCTCCACCTGGAAGGTCTGTATCAGCTGCGCCAACTGCCGGTGCCGGGGCGGTTGCAGCAGGCAATCAAGCCGGTGCTGAAGAAAGCGACCGGGTTTGAGCCGACCGCTTGCTTTACCCCGCAGATCGACGGGCGGGTTGGTGATTATTTCGAATGGCTGGCGGCCGGGCGCATCGATCTGGCCACCGGTGGAGCCATGTATTCGAGTCGGGCCAACCTGGAATCTCTGTATTTCGGCTATGATGACGATCACCTCTATTTCCGCATCAACGAACCTGAGCTGCTTAAGCGGCTCTGTCGTGACAACGGCTTTTTCGAGATACGCATTTCCTCCAAACAGCTGTATCATTTGCGCTATAGCTTTGCCGACAATAGCCTGACGATTCTTAACGAAAGCGAGGTGGTCGGGAGCGGCGAGGCGGCTTCCGGGCAGGTTCTGGAACTGGCGGCGCCCCTTGCGGCTCTGCAGATCAAGGTCGGCGAGAGTATCAATTTGACCTGCCATGCCGTGCGTGACGGGCGCGAAAACGGGCGCTGGCCGGCGGAAGGGCATGCCGGGCTCTGCTACCGGGGGCGGACCCTCGACGAAAACAACTGGTCGGTCTGAACCGACTGCTGAAAGGATAAAAATTTTGTCTGAATTACGCTGGGATCCACTGAGAGACAATTGGGTCATCATGACCCTGGGAAAGGGGCGCTGGCCACAGGATTTTATCTATCCGCGCGAAGTCCTGACCACCAAGGCCTGCCCGTTCTGCAGCGGTAACGAAAGTCGCACTCCGCCGGAAATTTATGCCTTTCGCCCCGGCGGCAGCGCCCCGAATCAGCCGGGCTGGTCGGTGCGGGTGATTCCGAACCGGTTTCCGGCCCTGCGCATCGAAGGGGAGTTGGAAAGCCGGGCCGAGGGGCTTTACGATTGCATGAACGGGATCGGCGCCCACGAAGTCATCATCGAAACCGCCGAACATGGCAAAACCCTGGCCGATTTGACGGAAGAGCAGATTACCGAAGTCCTCAAGATCTATCGTGGCCGCATGCTCGACCTGCGCAACGACAGCCGCTTCCGTTACCTGTTCATCTGCAAGAACGACGGCGTCGGTGCGGCGTCCCATATTCCTCACTCCCATTCCCAGGTGATTGCCGTGCCGGTCCTGCCGCCGCTGGTGGAGACAGAGCTGCGGACCAGCCGCGAGCACTACGAACGCAAGCAGCGTTGCCTGCTCTGCGACCTGATCAAACAGGAGCAGGCTGCGGGCACCCGGGTGGTCAGCGATGATGGCAACTTTATCGTCTATGCCCCCTATGCCGCGCAATTTCCCTTCGGGCTGATGATCGCCCCGGTCAAGCACAAACACGACTTCACCCAGCAGAGCGATCAGCAGTTGCGGTTGCTGGCCGGGACTCTGCGCGACACCCTGCGCCGGATCAAAGCGGTGCTGCGCGATCCGCCCTTTTCCTTCACCCTGCACAGTGTGCCGCCCATGCATTTGCGCTGGGGCCGACAGGATGAATGGGCGCGCCTGCCCGACCAGTTCCACTGGCATATCGAACTTGCCCCCAAGCTGACCCGGATGACCGGGTTTGAATGGGGCTCCGGTTTCAACATTAATCCGACTCCGCCGGAAGAGGCCGCCGAATTCCTCCGGCGTGCCGATTTCAGCTTTGATTGAGGACAATGAAAAATAAATTCAGCGACACCTGTTATCCGTTGCATGTTCAATGTGGCCGCGGTGCCTGGACCGGCACCCGCCTGACCGAACATTTTCAACGGTCGCCCCGTCCGCAACGCACCTTTTTTCGTCATCTGCTCGCCGATTATCTCCGCCCGGGCGCAGCGAAGCCGTTCACCGCGGCGGAGCTGGAGCTCTGGGCCACTCTGAACCTGGTCCTGCGCCGGGTGGCGGAGGTTTTCCTGGAGCGGCGCAACGGCCGGATCGGCAAGAACCGGGTCGAAGTGGCCGGGCAGGTCATCGAGATGCCCGAACTGGAACAGGTCTTCAGCCATTTTCTGCAGGTTTTTCCGGCCTTGCCCGTGGAACTGCGCGAAACCGATATCACGGCCCTGCTGACCCGACTGGAAAGCGGTCGGCAGAGCAAGGAGCTGTTGCTGGAGGTAATTCTGCTCTTTGTCCAGGCCCGCAACCCGGCCCTGGAACGGGCGCGCAACCTGTTCGCCAGTGAAGAACAGACCTTGCAGGAGCAGACCGGCTACCGGGGCCGGCTGGAACAGCTTGACGCCCTGATCCCCGCCGTCGATGACGGTTTCGCCGGGCAGCCGCAGTCGCTGCTGGCGCGGTTGCTGGAACCGCTGTTGCGGGCGACGACCCTGCCGGAGCAATTGCTGCTGCTGCGCCAACTCTGGGCCGAAATCCTCCCCGAGGACCTGCTGGCGCGCATCGCCACCGCCTTCGATCAGTTCGAAAAAGAGGGGATGCAGTTCGGCTTTCCCGGCGAACCGGAACTTGAGGTGTTCTCCCCGGCCGCCTTTGCCGATGAGGAATACGCCAACTTTACCGCGGATACCGACTGGATGCCGCGGACCGTGCTGCTGGCCAAATCGACATACGTCTGGCTGGCGCAGCTGTCCGCCAAATATCACCGCGAGGTACGCAGGCTCGACCAGATTCCCGATGCGGAACTGGATGAACTGGCTGGGCAGGGCTTCAGCAGCCTGTGGCTGATCGGACTCTGGAAACGGTCCAAAGCCTCCCTCAAGGTCAAACAGCTGTGCGGGCAGGTCCAGGTCGCGGCCTCGGCCTATGCCATCGACGAATACGTGGTGGCGGACGATCTCGGCGGCAACGGGGCTCTGGAAAACCTCAAGGAGCGCTGCCGTCGGCGCGGGATCGACCTGGCCTGCGATGTGGTCACCAACCATACCGGCATCGAATCGGTCTGGCTGCGCGAGCACCCTGACTGGTTTATTCAGCTGCCTTATCCGCCTTACCCCGGCTACCGCTTCAGCGGGCCGGACCTGAGTGAAGATCCGGAGTATCTGCTCCAGATCGAGGACGGCTACTTCGATCACTCAGAAGCGGCGGTGGTGTGTCGCTATCAGCATCGTCACAGCGGCCAGGTGCGCTATATCTACCACGGCAACGACGGTACCCATCTGCCCTGGAACGATACCGCGCAGTTGAATTACCTGCTGCCGCAGCTGCGGGAAGCGATGATCCAGCTGATCATCCGGGTGGCCCGGGATTTCCGCATTATCCGCTTCGATGCCGCCATGACCCTGGCCAAACGCCATTTTCAACGGCTCTGGTATCCGTTGCCGGGCGGCGGGGCCGGTGTCCCCTCGCGCAGCGACCATGCCATGAGCAAAGAGGATTTCGACCGGGCGTTTCCCATCGAGTTCTGGCGTGAACTGGTCGACCGGGTCCGCCGCGAGGCCCCGGACACCCTGCTCATCGCCGAAGCGTTCTGGCTCATGGAAGGTTACTTTGTCCGCACCCTGGGAATGCACCGGGTCTACAACAGCGCCTTCATGAACATGCTCAAACGTGAAGAAAATGGCAAATATCGGGAAACCCTGAAGAATATTCTTGAGTTCGACCCGGCTATTCTACAGCGTTTCGTCAACTTCATGAGCAATCCGGATGAGAAGCCGGCCATTGAACAGTTCGGCGACGGGGACAAATACTATTGTGTCGCCACCCTGCTGGCGACCATGCCCGGCCTGCCCATGTTCGGGCACGGCCAGATCGAAGGGTTGAAGGAAAAGTACGGCATGGAGTACTTGACTCCACGCTGGGAGGAACAGCCCGACCAGCAGATGGTCGAGCGCCATGGCCGCGAAATTTTCCCGCTGCTGCGGCGCCGGGCGCTGTTCAGTGGCGCCGGCAGCTTTCAGCTGTACGATTTCGAATCGGTCTTCGGGGTTGAGCAGGATGTCTTCGCGTACAGCAACCGCCTTGAAGAGCAGAGTGTTTTGATCCTCTGCAACAACTCCAATAAGCACATTGCCGGGCGCATCGGGCCGGCGGTTTACATGGCGGACAAGGACGGGATTCCCTTTCAGCGGGCCTGTTCCGTAGAGACTGGCCGCGACTTCGTGCTCATGTCCGATCTCGCCTCCGGGCACCAGTATCTGCAGCCGGGCTGGCAACTCGCCCAGGGAGGAGAGTTTCAGCTGGCGCCTTATGCCCACCGGGTGCTGACCGGGTTCACCCCCCTCATCGATCACGATGGCCGCTGGCAACAGCTCTGGCAGCGCTTTGGCGATCACGGGGTGCGTAACTATTACCTGGAGCGGGACGCATTGCTTTTGCAAGGCAGTGCCGAGGACCTGAGCGCCCTGTTCGCCCTGGAAAGACCGGACCGTTGCAAGCGCGCGGTCGAGACTCTGCTGGCCAGCGCCTGCCCGCGTTATCTGCAGAAAGAATTGCAGGGGATGTCCCGGGCTTACCTGCTGGAGCTGATGATCCATATCCGCTGGCCCGGGCTGGAACCGGGGCCGGACGCCTGCGCCGCGCTGGCCGGAATGCTGGAGCGCTGTTCCCCCCTTGACGAAAAGGGGCTGTACCTGCTGCTCGAGGGGATCCTCAATCACCGCCAGTTGCGTCGGTTGTGCGGGGCCCATTATTACGACTTTGTCGACTGGTTTGACCAGGCCGGTTTTGAGCAGTTGCTGCTGCTGGTGCTGGAAGCGGAACTGGCCCGGCTCAGCCCCCTCCATGCCCAGGAGCCGATCCTTGCCAGGGAACAGCTGATCAGGGTACTCAGGCAACTACAGCGGGCCGGGCGGCTCGCTGAACAGGCCGGCTTCCGTTGTGATCACCTGCTCCAGCGACTCGATCAGACCCGGCTCAGCGGCAAGCCGATCCCCGCCAAAAGTGGCGGGCTGAAGATTCTTTTTGTTGCCTCCGAGGCGACCCCCTTTGCCAAGTCGGGCGGGCTGGCCGATGTGGCCGGCTCTCTGCCGCGAGCTCTGCGCCAGCTGGGTCACGATGTGCTGGTGGTGATACCCTGCTATCGCACCACGGCGGAGAACCATCAACTGGTCAAGCTTCCCCACAGCGTGCAGATCAGCATGTCCGGGCAGACCTGGCGGGCGAGTCTGAAAGAAGCGGTTTATGACGGGGTCCCCTTTGTCTTTATCGATACCCCGGAATTTTTCGACCGCGACGAACTGTACGGCACCGCGGACGGTGATTTTGCCGACAACGGCCTGCGCTTCGGCTTTTTCTGCCGGGCTGTCCTGGAAACCGCCCGGGTCCTCGATTTCCAACCGGACCTGATCCATCATCACGACTGGCAGACCGGACTGCTGCCGGTTCTGCTGAAGACCGTCTACCGCGACCAGGACTTCTTTGCCGCCAGCAAAACCCTGCTGACCATCCATAATCTCGGCTATCAGGGCCGCTTCCCCCTGCCGCTGCTGGACCAGCTGGAGCTGCCCTGGGAACTGGGCCGCCCGGACGCCCTCGAATATTACGGCAGCCTGTCTTTCCTCAAAGGGGGGATTGTCTTTGCTGACCTGATCAACACCGTCTCGCCGACCTATTGCCAGGAGATCCAGCAACCGCAACAAGGGCATGGCTTTGACGGCATTCTGCGGAGCCGGAGCCTGAACCTCTACGGGATCATCAACGGCCTTGACGGCAGGGGCTGGGACCCGCAGATCGATGTGGCCTTGCCGCGCCATTATTCGGCCGCCAACCTGGCCGGGAAAGTGGCCTGCAAAAAGGCCCTGCAGCAGGAACTCGGCCTTGAGATTGCCGCGCAGACCCCACTGGTTGCGGTGATCAGCCGGCTGGACCGGCAAAAAGGGATCGATCTTATCGAAGCGATCTGGCCGCAACTGCTCGAACGCGATCTGCAGTTTGTCCTCCTCGGTTCCGGCAATCATCAGCAGATGGAGTTCTGGCGTCGCGAGCAGGGGCGGGATTCACAGCGGGTCGCCATCAATCTGACCTTTAACGAAGGGTTGTCGCGGCGCCTCTATGCGGCGGCCGATCTGCTGCTGGTGCCGAGCCTGTATGAACCCTGCGGTTTAACCCAGATGATTGCCCTTAAATACGGTGCGCTGCCGGTGGTCCGCCGCACCGGCGGCCTGGCCGATACGGTTGTTGATCTGAGTGACAATCCGCGTCAGGGCAACGGCTTCGTATTCCCGGATTCCGAGCCAGGGCAATTGCTGGCTGCGATTGATCGGGGCCTGCAGCTTTATGCCCGGCGCCGGGTTTGGAATGCGGTGGTCAAACGGGGCATGCAACAGGATTTCAGCTGGGAAAACTCCGCCCGTCAGTACGAGGAGCATTATCGCTCTCTGGTGGCGCCGTCCGCTGTGGAGTAGAGGGCTGGCAATGGTGACTGAGCCATGAGCAGCGCTGCGCAGGCCGGTGATAATGACATCATCATTGTTGGTGCCGGGCCGGTCGGCCTGACCCTCGCCAATCTGCTCGGCTCGACCGGGTTGCGGGTGCTGGTGTTGGAAAAGGAGCTGGCGTTGCCCGAACAACCGCGCGCGGTGGCCCTGGACGACGAAAGTCTGCGCATCTGGCAGCAGTGTGGCCTGGGCGCGGAGATTCTCCCCTTTGTCGCCCAAGGCGAGGAAGGGGATACGGTGTTCACCTACCGCAACGCTGGCGGGCGGCCGATCTTTTCCATGCAGCAGCAGGGACGCCCCTTCGGCTATGCCCGCGGGAACGTCTTTCTTTACCACCAGGTACTGGCCGTGCTGCGTAACGGACTGGAGCGTTTTAGCACCCTGACTTACCGTTCCGGTTGCGAGGTCGATGGTTTGCAGCAGGCGGCCGACCGGGTCGTCGTGAGCGCCCGCACGGCGGCTGGCAGGACCAGCTTTTCCGGCTCTTTCCTGGTCGCCTGCGATGGCGGGCGCAGTCCCATTCGGACGGCCCTGGGGCTGGCCCTGGAGGCCAGGGCGTATCAGGAGTCCTGGCTGATTGTCGATACTTTTGCCCCGGAGCTGGTGGGGCAGCCGTTGACGGAAGGGGTCGAAGTCTGGTGCGATGCGCGCTGTCCGACCGCGACCATCCCCCTGCCGGGCGGCTACCGGCGCTGGGAGTTTCTGCTGCGCAAGAAATATTACCCCGCTCCACAGACCTGCCTTGATGATGACCTGATCCGCCGGCTCATCGCGGCCCGCAAACCCCATGCCCCCACGACAGCGGTGCGCAAACTGGTCCATGTCTACAAGGCGGGGGTGGTGAACGAGTATCGGCGCGGGCGGGTTTTTCTGGCCGGTGACTCAGCCCATTTGTCGCCGCCGTTTGCCGGCCAGGGCCTGGCCACCGGGCTGCGCGATGCGGCCAATCTGGCCTGGAAGTTGGCCCAGGTGGTACAAGGGCAGAGCGCGGAGACCCTGCTCGACAGTTACCAGGCGGAACGCCGACCGCATCAGCAGCGGATGCTGCAACTGGCCTTGCGTATGGGGCGGCTGATGATGCCCAGAACGGCGCTGCAGGCTGGCTTGATCAGCCTCTTTTTCGGCCTGGCTGGAGGTATCCCGGCGCTCAGGCAGCTGCTGGAAATCCGCGGTCGGAATGTCACCCCGGTCTATGCCGGCGATCAGCGGCGAGCGCGGTCGCGGGTCGGGCAGTATCTGCCCCAGCCGCAGCTGAGCAACGGGGTGCTGCTGGATGAGCTGCTGGGGAGGGATTTTACCCTGCTCAGCTTTGCCCGGTCGCCGCAACAGGTGCTCTCCCCGCCGCAGCGGGAAAGCTGGGAGCGGCGCGGGCTCAGTTATCTGCAGCTGTCCGCAAGCGGACCGACCGCGCCGGTTTATCAGGCCTTCGACCGCTGGCTGGGTGGTTGCGCTGGGCGGGCCTTGATCGTCCGCCCGGATCGTTTTGTGGCCGCAGACCTGGTGGTTGACGACCGCAGCAGGAACTAAGGAAAGAGAGTACCGATGCACAACCAGCAGCATTTTTCAGCCTTGACCCTGGTCCAGAGCAGCTTGTTTTTGCTGCTGCTGGTGCTGTTGCTGTTTTTTGAGCACAGCGGGTGGTTTTTGTCCGGCGCCCTGGCTTTTGCGGCCCTGGTCGGCTGTCACTTCTTTATCGAATACCGACTCCGGGACGAACCCGCACCGAACCCGCATCGGCTGTTCATTCCGCTGCTCGCCTACCTGCTGTTGTGTACCCTGGTGGTCTGGCTGACCCGTGGGGAAGAGGAGAGCCCGCTGTGGATCGTCTATTTTCTGCCGATTATTTTCGTGGCCTCCTATGCCGATTTCAAGACGACCCTCTGGACCTGCACGGCCTCCCTGTTCTTGTTTGTCAGTCATCTGCCGCCGCACATGTATTTGCATCAGCAGGCCCAGAGCGAGGAGTTGCCGGAACTGCTCGGCTTCGGCATCATGTTTTTTCTGGTCGGCACCCTGGTCCAGAATTTCGCCCGGCGCAATCGGCTGCAGCTGGAAAAAACCCACCAGCTGAATGAGCAACTGCTGCGCAATCAGCAGCATCTGCAGGATTCCCTGACCCGTTTGGAAAGCGCCGAGAAGTCACTGCGGGCCAAGGAGCGACTGGCCTCGTTGGGGGAACTGTCGGCCGGTATTGCCCACGAAATCCGTAATCCGCTGGGGATTATTTCCTCTTCGGCGCAGCTGCTGGAACAGGAAGTGAACGATCCCGCAGCCGAGCAACTACTCGATATCATCCAGGAAGAGTCGACCCGTTTGAACAGCCTGATCACCGATTTCCTGTTTTTCGGTCGGCAGCTGGAACCAAACCTGGCCGACTGCGACCTGGGTGCCCTGATCAGCCGTGATGTCGATTCGCTGCGGAGCAGTGCCGAGCACAAAGGGGTCAGCATCAGCTTCAGCAATCTCTGCTCCCCCTGCCTGGTGCAGGTGGATGCCGCGATGATCCGGCAGGTTCTGCTCAACCTGGTGCTCAACGCCCTCGATGCGACGGACGCTGGCGGCAAGGTTACGGTCACCCTGCGGGAAAAGGACGCGCAGGCGCAGATCATGGTGGCGGATAACGGCTGTGGCATTCCGCCGGAGCACCGGGGGAAAGTCTTTGATCCGTTTTTTACCACCAAGGGGGGCGGAACCGGTCTCGGCTTGGCCAACTCCTTCAAGATCATTCAAAGCCACGGCGGCGAACTGGTGCTGGAATCCGTGGTCGGCACAGGGTCCTGCTTCACCGTGCAGCTGCCGCTTAAGGGGAGCGCTTGACCCATTCAGGCCGGTTTTGTTAATGGGTGGCTTCTGGCTGCTCGGTTCAGTCAAGCCTGACTCTGCTGTGGAGCGGCAAACCGGGCGCAAACTGAAGACCAACAACTCACCAAATGGAACACTTTGATGGCGCATATCCTGCTGGTTGATGATGAGAAGAATTACCGGATCATCCTGACCCGGCTGCTCGAAGCGGCCGGGCACCGGGTTTCGGCGGTGGAAAATCCCTTTGCCGCACTTGAGCTGCTGCAGCGTGAGGATGTGGCGTTGATCCTGTCTGACCTGCGCATGCCGAAGATGGACGGGATGGAATTTTTTCAGGCGGTGCGCGAACAGCACGAGCAGCTGCCGTTTATCATTCTGACCGCCTTTGCCACGGTGGAGACCGCGTTGCAGGCCATCAAGAGCGGAGCTTTCGATTATCTGACCAAACCATTCAAAAATGAGGAAATCCTGGTGGTGGTCGAAAAGGCCCTGGACTATTCGCGGCTGCGCACCGAGAACGATCTGCTGCGGCGCCAACTGGAGCTGGGGGCCGGGCGCGAACTGCTCGGCAGCAGTCCGGCGATCAGGGCGTTGCTGGATCATATTGCCCGGGTCGGCCCGGCGCCGACCTCGATCCTGATCTGTGGGGAGAGCGGCACCGGTAAGGAACTGGTGGCCAGGGCGCTGCATCGGGCCAGCGCCCGCCGGCAGGGTGCCCTGATCAGTGTCAATTGCGCGGTTTTCTCCGAAACCCTGCTCGAGAGTGAGCTGTTCGGCCATGAACGGGGGGCTTTTACCGGGGCGACAGAGCGCAAACGGGGCCTGTTGGAGATGGCCGATGGCGGCACCCTGTTCTTGGATGAAATCGGGGAAATGTCGTTGGGTCTGCAGCCGAAACTGTTGCGACTGCTGCAGGAAAAACGTTTCCGCCGGGTGGGCGGCAATGCCGAGATCGCCTGTGATGCGCGGATCGTCGCCGCCACCAACCGCAACCTGCAGGAGATGATTGCCGCGGGAAGCTTCCGTGAAGATCTCTACTATCGTTTGAACGTGGTCACCCTGACCCTGCCGCCGCTGCGCGAACGAGCGGAAGATATTGCCTTGCTGGCGCTGCATTTTCTGACCTTCTACGCCCGCAAACTGGGGCGGCCGGTCCAGGGGATTGCTGCTGAAACACTGCAGCTGCTGCAGCGTTACGACTGGCCCGGCAATGTGCGCGAGTTGCAGAATATCATCGAACGCGGGGTATTGTTCAGCCGCGCCGCCGAGCTGCTGCCGGAAGACCTGCCGTTGTCGCTCCGGGAGACCGACAGCGGGGGAGGCGCTTCACCTTGGCAAACGGCCGATTTCAGCCGGTCGTTGCCGGAACGACTTGAAGAGATCGAGGCTGATCTGGTCCGGCAGGCCATGGTCAAGGCGCGCGGGGTGCAGGCTGCTGCAGCCCGGCTGCTGGGGATCAGCCGCAGTAATCTGCAGTATAAATTGAAGAAATTCGGCCTTATGGAGAGCTGATTCAAAATTTGGGCAATTTGGCAATCGGTCCGGGGCGCTGTGTACAAAAATTTGTACGCAGCGCCCCGTTTTTTTTGCCCGATTCTTGTGATTCCAGCTGGTTAGCTAGTTGGCACGGCTGCTGCTTGTGGTTTGGTCATGGATTTGGCTGACTGTTCTTCCCAGCCCCGGGATGGTTTGGTGGACAGCCGGCGGATGGGACTCCGGAGGCGGTGATGGCTGGTCGGCAAAGCGCAGCAACCATTCTGGTTGTTGATGAAGAGAAAAATTATCGGATCATTCTGAGCAGCCTGCTGGAAAAGGCCGGCTATCGGGTGGTCGCGGTTGGCGGGGAGACCGCCTGCCTTGACCTGCTCAGTCAAGAGCGGTTCGATCTGGTGCTGACCGATCTGGAACTGAACGACTGCGGCGGGCTCGCTTTCTGTCGCCGCATCCACGCCCTGACCGGGGGCGGCCCTTGTATCCTGTTCAGCAGCTTCCTGTCGCCCCGGTGCCTGGCCGAGATGCGGGAAACTGGTATCATTGAGTATATCGCGAAACCTTTTGATAACTGTGAACTGCTGCAGCTGATTCGGCGGGTGCTGCGGGCTGCCGCCGCGACTGGTGGCGAGCGGGGTCGCCAAACGTCACCGGATCGTTAACCACCTAAAGGAGTTATCATGGTGATAAAATATTCTTTGCTCATTGTCCTGCTTCTGCTCCCGGCAACGCTGGTCTCTGCCGCGACCCTGAGCGGGACCTGTACGGTCAAGTTTTTTGTCGATTCCACCCTGCATAAAGTTGAAGGACAGGGTGCTTGCGAGCCGTTTACGTGGACGACGCAAACGACAGATGGGGGCAGGGAGGTTATCCGCGCTGCCGTGGTGAGGGTCCCGGTGACTGGGCTGGATACCGACAACGGCAGCCGCAATAAAAATATGTATGCCATGTTCGAGGCCGAGCAGTATCCGCAGATCAAAGGGCGTTTCGGCGAACTCGATCCGGCCGCACTGCTGCAACAGCTGGGCAGCGGCAACACGGCCGAACCGTTGCCGTTTGACCTGACCATCCGGAGCATCACCCGTCCGGTCGAGGCCACTATCAGCAGCTTTAAACAAACCCCCGGCCAGGTCGACATGGTGGCCGAGTTTCCCTTGTCACTGCAGGATTTTGAGCTGAAGCCGCCCTCGGTGCTGGGGATCATCCGGGTTGCCGACCAACTGCGGGTCAGGGTCGAGGTCACTCTGCAGGGGGATGCCCTGGCGTTGGCGGCAACGACTCCGGCCCAATAAGGTGCCGGCGGTCGCTACGGGAGAAGGGCCTCAACGTCGCTTAAAGGAGATTGCCATGTCTGTCTGGATTCATCATATCGAAACCATCACTCCGGAAAATGTTTACGCACAGGACTATGCCTCGGTCAAGATGCAGGAATGGGTCGAAGACGAGCGTCTGGCGCGGATGATACGGGTGCTCTACAAAAAATCGGGGATCGACACCAGGTACAGCGTTATTCGCAGTTTTGACGACAACCTGCAGGGCGATTTTCTGCCCCGGGACACCTCCGGTAAACGGCGTGAACTGACCACCGCCGAGCGCAATGCCATCTATACCCGTGAGTCGCGGCGGCTGGCCGTTGAGCTGGGACGACGGGCGCTGGCCGCTGTCCCCGGCATCGCGGGGCAGGAAATCACCCATGTGGTGACCGCGTCCTGTACCGGGTTCAGTAATCCCGGCATCGATTACCACCTGGTCAACGATCTCGGTCTGCCGGCCCAGGTGGAACGCTACAACCTTGGCTTCATGGGCTGCTACGCCGCGTTTCCGGCGTTGCGCATGGCTCGCCAGTTCTGCGCCGCCAATCCTGCCGCGGTGGTCCTGGTGCTCTGCTTGGAACTCTGTACCCTGCACCTGCAGTTGAACGACCGGGAAGACACCATGTTGGCCAATTCCCTGTTCAGTGACGGCGCGGCCGCAGCCATCGTCAGCGCCCGGGAGCCGGCTGCCGACTGTGCGAGTTATCGGTTCGGCGACTTCCGGTCCGCTCTGATCACCGACGGGATTGGTGATATGGCCTGGACGGTCGGCGATTTCGGTTTTGATATCGCCCTCTCCAGCTATGTGCCGAGCATCATCGGCGCCAATATCGAAAGCGCTGTTGCGCCGCTGTTGGCCGGGGCCGGGGTGAGCCGGGCCGATATCGGGCACTGGGCGGTCCACCCCGGGGGCAAGGCGATTGTCGATAAAGTGGCCGCGAGTCTGGATCTTGCCGCGCCCCAGGTCGTGCCGTCCCGGGAGGTGTTGCGCCGGTTCGGTAATATGAGCAGCGCCACGGTGCTGTTTGTGCTGCGGGATATTCTTCATTTAGCAAGCGCCCCACCGTCTGAGCAGGTCTGCGCCATGGCCTTTGGCCCCGGCCTGACCGTGGAAATGGGGCTGCTTGAGGCGCACCGTGCAGCCAGCGCTGCGCAACGCGACAGCAGGACTGTTTTGACCGCGACTGTAGAATAAGGGGGTCGAGCGAACCCGGTCATGACGAGACTTGAGGGCATAGTTCGTTGGGTTCTGGGGCGTGGTCGCTGGCCGCTGCTCGCAGCGGTGCTGCTGGTGACGCTAGGGCTTGCCGGGCCTTTGGCCGGGCTGCGAGTCGAAGGGGATACCAGCTCGATGACCGCGGTCAACCCTGAGCAGCAGGCTGCCCAGGAGCGGTTACGGCAGTTGTTCGGCAACGATGAAACCCTGCTGGTGAGTCTGACTTCGCCGCAATTGTTGTCCGTTGAGGGGATGGCCCTGGTCCGGGAGCTCACTCAGCGTATCGCAGAGCTGCCCGGGGTGGCGCGGGTACTCAGCCTGACAACGGCCAGCCAACTGGTGAGCGGCCGCTACGGGGCAGAGCCACGTCCCTTGGTCGCCAGCGGCCCCTTTGATCAGGCCGCGCAGCGCGAATTTTTAAGGGCGGTTAAAGCGAACCCACAATATCAAGGACTGTTGATCTCCGCCGATCTGCAGACTGCCGGTTTGGTGATCCAGCCGGTTGCCGCAGCCGGCCGGGACAATCCGGTGCCGGCGCTGATTGAGCGTTTACGTGGACTGCTGCGGGATTATCGCGAGCGCGGGGAGCTGCATCTGACCGGGGTTGGGGTGCAGAAGTATGATGTGGCCGAATATATCAGGCGTGATCAGCGGACCGTCCTGCCACTGGTGGTCATGGTGCTGGCGCTGCTGCTGGGATGGCTTTTCCGGAGACCCGCCGGGGTGCTGTTCCCGCTGCTGGTTACCGGGTTGAGCCTGCTCTGGACCATGGGGCTGTTTGCCTGGTGCGGTCTGGAGATGAATACCATCAGCGCGCTGTTGCCGCCGGTGGTGATGATTCTAAGTGTCTCCCACAGTGTGCATCTTTACCACGGCTGGCTGCAACTCGCTACTGCCGGAAACTCTGCTGAACAGGTCCGGGAGCTCTGGCCGGGCCGGGTCGCGGAGCTGGTGGTTCCCTGTAGCTTTACCGCCCTGACCACAGGTCTGGGGCTGTTGTCGCTTTGGGTCAGTCCCATCCCGGCGGTCCGGCAATTCGGCCTGTTCGGAGCCCTGGGGGTTGCTGTCTCGCTGTTGCTCAGCCTGCTCCTGGTGCCTGTCGGACTCTCCTTCTGCGCTGTTCCCAAGGGTCCCCTTGGCTTCGCTCATGGCCTGCTGGAGCGGCTGTTGGCGCGAATCGCCGCGTGCTCCCTGCAACGCCCGCGCAGCATCATGGGCGCTGCCCTGATGCTGCTACTATTGGCCGCGGCTATGTTGCCCCGCTTGCAGAACAATACCAGCCTGGTCGGTTTTTTCCGCGCTACAGCGCCGTTGGCGAAGGATACCGCTTTTATCGATGACCACCTTGGCGGGGTCAACGCGCTGGAATTCATGTTGAGCAGAACCGATCAGGGCGTTCTCGATCAGCTCGGTGATTATCAGCGCCTCGAGCGCTTCGAAAAGCGGGCCTTGCAGCATCCTGAAATCGCCAAGGCATTTTCCATCCTGCCGCTGTTGCGCCAGATACAGCGGGCGGAAACCGGCAGCGCTCAGCTGCAGCTGCCGACCACTGCGGACGATCTTCATTATGCCCTGGAGCTGTTGGCCACGGCTGACGGCCGTGACCAGGCCGGGCAATTTTTAACCCCGGACCGGAAAACCGCCAGGATGATGCTCCTGTTTCATGATGTCGGCAGTCATCCGGCGCTGCGGGTTGTCCGTGACCTGGAACGGACCGCCAGGGAGATTTTCGGGCCTGCTTACCGTCTGGTTCCCACCGGCAGTTATTACCGGGTGATTCTCGATTCCGCACAGCTGGTCAACACCATGCTGAAAAGCTTTGCCTTGTCATTGCTCACGGTCATGCTGGCGATCCTGCTGTTGCTGCGGTCAGTCCGGCTGACCCTGTTGGCGGTGATTCCGAACCTTATTCCCATTGTCTGGACCCTCGGCGTGATGGGAGTTTTGGGTATCGATCTGAGCAGCGGCACCGTGATGATCGGCGCGGTGGCTTTTGGCCTGGCCGTGGATGACACCATTCATTACCTGGTCTGCTACCGCCGCCTGCAGGGGCTGGGAGCGAGCAAGGCGGTGCAGTTGACGACCACCGGCATCGGCCGGGCGCTATTGATCACCACCCTGGTGCTGGTGCTCGGGTTCTGGACCGGTTGTCTTGGCAGCTTCAAGCCGACCATCTATTTCTCCTTTTTGGTCGGCGGGACCCTGCTCGGGGCCTTGGTCTGCGATCTGCTGGTTCTGCCGGCGTCCCTGGTGCTCTGGGCCCGGCCGCAGGGGGAGGGCTTATCATGACAAGAATGCTGCTGCTCATCATCCTCGTCTCCACTTGGGCCGCAGCCGGTTGGACTGCTCCGTTAAGCGCTGCCGATCCTGCTGAACAGGTGGTCAGGCGGGTAGTTGTCCCGGCCGTGGATCAGCCTCAGGCAGAAGTACAGATCGTCCGGCGCGGTCCGGAACTGCTGGTGAGAACGGTGATTTTCAGTCCGATCCTGCGCCGGGTGGTTGCGGCCATTGATGAGAAAGAAGCCAAACGCTGGCCTGAAGAGAGTGCGGGATTTGTCGAATCACAACGTTACCGGGAGCAGCTCTATGCCGCTACGGAAACAGTCCGGCAGCGCTTTGCCGAGCGCCCGGACCCTGCCCAAAGCCGTCAGGCCCTGGTCATTGAATTCATCCGCAGCAAGACCGAGAGGCGGATTTCCCTGCTCTTGCCGCAACTGGCAGGGGAATTCGGCAGCCTGCACATTCGTACTGCGGAAGTACTGCAAAACTGGCGTAGCAGAGGGGATTACGTTGACGAAAATATGCTTGAGATCGTCCATGATAGCTTCCATATGGACCGCTCTGCCGCCAGCGTACTGCTGGCCGCCATTGCCGGGGGAGAGATGAGGTGAGCAAGGCCATGCCGAGAAAATTTGCCCTGAAAAGCAAAGATTACATTCAGACCCCGGACGGGAAGAAGACCTACAACGAAGAACATTTCAACGAGGCCGCCCGACACTACGACTTCGCCACCAGGGCGATGTCCTTGGGGCGTGATCTTGCCTGGAAGAAACAGCTCATTGCCGCGTTGCCGGCGCTGTCCGAGCCCCATTGCGTCGACCTGGCCTGCGGCACTGGGGATGTCACCTGCCTGCTGGCAGAGCGTTATCCCCGCGGCCGCATAATCGGCATCGATCTCACTGCGGCCATGCTTGAATTGGCTCGGGCCAGGAGCCGGGCCAGCAATGTCGAATTCATTCAGGGCGACATGGCGCAGACCCAACTGGCAAGCAGCTCCGTGGATGTCGTCACCGGCAGCTATGCCATCCGCAATGCGCCGGAACTGGTCCCGGCCCTGGCGGAGATTCAGCGCATTCTCAAGCCGGGCGGCACCCTGGCCCTGCTCGATTTTTCCAAACCCACGGGGCGTATTTTTCAACGTTGCCAGTATCTGGTGTTGAAATACTGGTGCGGGTTGTGGGGGCTATTGCTGCACGGCAATCCGGAAGTTCATTCCTATATTGCCGCCAGCCTCAAGGAATATCCCGATCGCGAACGCTTGCAGGCCTTGCTGAACGCGGCCGGGTTTGCTGTTCAGAGGGAACGGCGCTTTTACTTGGGCACCCTGCAACTGCTGGTTTTGCAGAAGCAGAACGGGACCGTCCGGGCAACATTGAATAAGTAAATGAGTCAACATGCAAACAAAGGAAAGACAGATGGCGTTAAGAGAAGATTTTGAAAGTCAAGGCAACTGGTTATTCCGCTATCGCAGCTACCTGCCGCTGGTCATGCTGGTCCTGCTGCTGTACACGCTGAAAAATTATACCTACCCGGGCAACAGCGAGGCTCTGGATCACCTCTGGGAAGCGGCCTGTCTGCTGGTCAGCTTTTTCGGCCTGGGAATCCGGGTCATGACCATCGGCTACACTCCACGCGGCACTTCAGGGAGGAACACCAGGAAGCAGGTTGCGGCAACCCTCAATACCAGCGGGATCTATTCGGTGGTTCGCAATCCACTTTATCTGGGCAACTTTTTCATGGGCTTCGGAATCGTAATGTTTGCCCATCTCTGGTGGTTGCTGCTGATCTATATCCTGGTGTTCTGGCTTTATTACGAGCGGATCATTTTTGCGGAAGAGGCCTTCCTCAGGGACCGGTTCGGCGCGGTTTACCTGGCCTGGGCCGAGCAGACTCCGGCTTTTATCCCGAGCTTCAAACATTACCGGAAAGCGCAATTGAGCTTTTCGGTGCGCAATGTCCTCAGGCGCGAATACAATGGTTTCTTCGCGGTTATTCTGACCCTGCAACTGCTGGAGATTAGCGGCGATCTGGTGACGAAAGGGCGATTGAACATCGAGCCCGGCTGGCTGGTCCTGTTCGGGGGCGGATTTGCGGTCTGGTTTGTGTTGCGCTGGCTGAAAAAACATACCCTGGTTTTGAATGCTCCTGGCCGCTGAAGAACTGTTATTGAAGCGGATCGTTCACTGCCCCTGCGAACTGGCCAGGCGGGCGATCCGCTGACTGTCCAGCAGCGCGCGGGGAATAATGATGGTGACACCGTAATCCTCTGCCCAGGAACTGGCGGATTCCAGCGTCGCGATGATGTCCTTGATATGAGCCAGGCCGATGGTGAAAATGGCTTTTCGGCTGCTGATCTGCCCGGCGTGGAAGGCGTTCTCGACAGCGCGCGGAATATTCTGGAGGATTTTCAGGGTACGTTGTTCCTGCAGCCGGTTGAGATCGCAGAGGGTGGCAAAATTACGATCCTGCTGCAGCTTTGCGAGGACCTGGCCGATATCCCGATACAGGCTCTCATCCTCAATTTGACTCAGGCAAAGATTGTAATTGGAGCTGAGCAACAGGTCGGCGTTAACAAACTGCTCGGGATTGCCCAGTTGTTCCTTCAAAGCGGCGGTTGCCAGGGCGAACCGGGCAACCGGCTCGGTATTGCGCTGGGGCGCTTGTGCAGAGGAAGAACGCTTGAAAAAGCCTTCCGGCAACAGCAGCTCAACATTCTTCTGCTCAATCAACCACTCCCCGATGCGATAGATCTCAGCCTGGCTTTGGATGGTTTTCGGGCCGGATTTGCCGGTCAGGCTGCTGCGGTGACTTTGGCCAATGATGTAAATCCGCTGCTCTGAGAGAGGCTTGCTCTGATAAATAACTTGTCCGTATTCAGCTGGCAGCTCGGTCGCAAACAGCGCCTGGTTAGCGGTTGCTGGTGCAAGATCGCGGGCATCCGCCCCGGCCCGCGCCAGCCCGGGCATACTCATGATGAAGAGCAGGATAAAAACCAGGAGTCGGGTGCTATGGTTGCTGTCAGCCAAAATCGCCATACTCAATCCCCTGCCAAGCCAAACCGGTAACCGGGCCTGCCTCGGGGTGGAAAATTTCCAGATTGATGGAGTTGCTTGATATTGAAATCGTCTCTCGCTTGCCTCTTTTCCAGGTTGTCTCTCCAACTGAACAACATCAATGGAGTTTTCCGAAGGGGGTGGTGTTCTGTGGAAGAGTTGTGGCCGAAGAGGGGGAGCCTGAAAAAGTCAACACTGCGTAATATAGAAAGATTTTTTTGATAAATCAACCTGTTTTGCTTTACTTGGTTGAGCCGCAGCCCCTTTGACTTTGGTTTCGGTGCGGGTGTAAGTTAATGAAACGTGATCTGGTCATCATTTAGATCGACACAGCATGTGATGCACTTGCCGATATCAAGGTCATGATCTTTTAACGACAAGAACGATTGATAGATAAAGGGATTAGAGGAGCGATAAAATGAAAAAGATATTCATTATTTCTTTGACGGGGCTTGTAGCCGGGTTGTTTTTTGCCAGTTTGAGCATGGCTGGTGGGAATAATTCCATGGGCATGAAATCGACCCAAAATTCAGACTCACAGATGATGGACAATCAGCATAAAACGGTGGGAACGACCCACTTGAATAATACCCAGGTGCGTGAACTGCAGCGGCTGTTGACTGACAAAGGGTTTGATGCCGGTCCGGCCGATGGCGTCATTGGCACCAAGACCAAGCAGGCGCTCAGAGATTACCAGACCTCGCAGGGGCTCGCTGTGACCGGACAAGCCGATCGTGCAACCTTGCGGTCTTTGGCCACGGATACTGAAACCCAGGAATTTTTCGGGTTGTCTCCCGAGTTTGATGAGCTCCATATGCGGGATAAGGGAATGATGGATCAAGGGATGATGGATCAGGACCATATGGATGACGGGATGATGCATCAGGAGCGGATGGATGACAGCAACCGTGCGGTTGAGCGCAACGAGAGGGGGAGTTACTAAAAAGTTGCTGCGGGGATTTTTAGAACAGTGAGACCTTGATAGATAGGTTATCTTTGGATCAAGCCAGGAGAGTTTTCTCCTGGCTTTTTGTTGCTTGGGGGGGCTTTTGGTGACTTTTCTGACCTGGAGCAGAAAACTCACTCGTCTGGAGGGACGAGACCCGCCGGTTTTTCGTTGTCTATTGCAGTGTTTCTATTGGGCAGGGAAACCCAAAACCCTGAAATCAAAGTCAAGACCGCGGGGTTCGCGGCCCCGCCCGCCGCCTTCCTTTTTGTCCAGGCCGACAAAAAGGAAACAAAAAACGGCCTTTTAATTACTCGGGATTTTCGTTTGTTCTGGATGCGGTATAGCTATGCACTGGTCGTTGCGAATTCGGCAGGGTTGGTCACCGTTGCATTTAATCACGGAGCATGGCCGCTACCGGCCGTGACGTCGTCGAATGCGCCCGACGAGAAGCATGGCTTCTCGTACTGGCGGATTCAAAGGCTGCGGAATTGATAGAGTTGCTGGATTGATGGGATTGCCTATCTCCTTCCCCCTTGATGGGGGAAGGTTGGGATGGGGGTGAGACACACTCACCAGCCAATTACACCTCCGACGCAGCAAACGATCAATGACCCGTACCCTCTTTGCTGCGCTCTCCATTCTGCTTGGAACTCATGTTATATTGATACGTGAAATATTGACTTATTCCTTAGCCCTGCATAAACCACCGAGGAATCCCATGAAAGCCATGCTGTTGGAGAAAATCTGTGACTTGAGGACTGAGCGAGAACCCTTGCGGCTGGCGGATCTGCCCCTGCCCGAACCCGGTCCCGGTGAGGTCCGCTTGCGGGTGCTGGTGTGCGGGGTCTGCCATACCGAGCTTGATGAAATCGAGGGGCGGACGCCGCCGCCGGTTTATCCGGTGGTGCCGGGGCACCAGGTGGTTGGGATCATCGATAAGGTAGGGGATGCCGTACCCGCTGCACGGCTTGGTGAACGGGTCGGGGTGGCGTGGATTTTTTCCGCCTGCGGCAATTGCCGCTGGTGCCGGGAAGGGTTAGAGAATCTTTGCCCGGATTACCGGGCCACCGGCCGCGACGCGGATGGCGGCTATGCCGAATATATGCTGGTTCCGGCGGCATTTGCCGTGCCGTTACCGGCTTCCCTGGACGATGTCGCGACGGCTCCGCTGCTCTGTGCCGGGGCCGTCGGCTATCGCTCCTGGAAATTGGCCCGGGCTGCGGCGGATAACGGCCCCCTTGGTCTGACCGGGTTTGGTTCTTCGGGTCATCTGGTGCTGCAACTGGCGCGTTATCAAGATCCGGAACGGCCGGTCTATGTTTTTGCTCGGAATGAAAATGAGCGACGCTTCGCCCTGGACCTGGGAGCGACCTGGACCGGCGACACCGAAGAGAAGCCTCCAGCCCTGCTGGCTGCCATCATTGACACCACCCCGGTCTGGAAGCCGGTGCTGGCAGCTCTTAAATGTCTGGCGCCGGGCGGCCGACTGGTGATCAATGCCATCCGCAAGGAAGATCGGGATCGAGACTTGCTGGCCGAGTTGGATTACCCGTCCCAGTTGTGGCAGGAAAAAGAGCTCAAGAGCGTGGCCAATGTGACCCGGCAGGATGTGGTCGAGTTTCTGCGCCTGGCCGCGGCCATCCCGTTGCGGCCGACCTGCCGGGAGTACCCCCTTGCCGAGGCCAATCGCGCGCTGCTCGAGCTGAAAGAAGGCCATATCCGCGGTGCCAAAGTTCTGCGCATCAGCGAGTAATACGGAGGTGACGATGAAGAAAGCGCTGCTGTTCGAATCGCTGGACAACAACCGGGTGCGCTGTCGATTATGTGCTCATTACTGCGTTATTGCACCGGGCCGACGGGGAATCTGTCAGGTGCGGGAAAACCGGAACGGGGTCCTGTATACCCTGGTCTACGGACGGACTATCAGCCGCAATGTCGACCCTATCGAAAAAAAGCCTCTCTATCATTTTTTGCCGGGCAGCCGGGCTTTTTCCATTGCTGCACCGGGCTGCAATTTCCATTGTGACTGGTGCCAGAACTGGGAGATTTCCCAGCAGCCGCGCGAGGGGCAGATTATTGCCGGCCAGGAGCTGGCTCCAGAGGCAGTGGTCAAGGAGGCTCTGGCGGCGGGTTGTCGCTCCGTTGCCTATACCTATACCGAACCGACGGTCTTTTTCGAATATTGCCTTGATACCGCACGCTGCGCCCGGGACAACGGACTGCGGAACGTCTTTATCAGTAACGGCTACATGTCAGCGGAGATGCTGGCCCAGCTGCACCCCTGGCTCGATGCGGCCAACATCGATTTGAAGGCCTTTCGCGACACAACCTATCAGCGCTTTGCCGGTGGTCGCTTGCAACCGGTCCTCGATAACCTGAAACGGCTCCATGACTATGGGATCTGGACCGAGGTCACCACTCTGCTGATCCCCGGGCTGAACGACAGCGCGGCAGAGTTGCGCGAACTGGCCGAATTCATGGTTCGGGAACTGGGGCCGGAGACGCCCTGGCATGTCAGCCGATTCTTTCCCCAATACAAACAGAACGACCGCCCGCCGACTCCGCCGCAGACCATTCTGGAGGCGGTCGAAATCGGTCGCGCGGCCGGGCTGCAGTATATTTATCCGGGGAACCTGGCGCAGAAGACGCAAACCCGGTGCCCGGGTTGCGGGGCGGTGCTGATTGAACGAGATGGCTTCAGGGTTGGGCTGATGCGGGTGACGACAGCCAGCTGCTGTCCTGAATGTGGGGCTCAAGTCGGCGGCATCTGGGGTGATGCCGGACCCTAACCCGGAGGTGTTTGCGGTCGCCATACGGGACGCGAGTGACCTCCGTGACCTAGCTGTCTTGAGCTTTCAACCTCTGGAGATAGTCCTCCCACTCAATCGGCAGCATGCTCTGCTTCTGGCTGTTGCATTCCTTGCAGGCGGGCACACAGTTGCCTTTGCTGCTGCGGCCGCCGCGAACCAGGGGCACGATATGATCGAGGGTCAGCTCTTTGGGGGGAACGGCTTTCCCGCAATAATGACAGATCCCTTTGGCAATCTTGTTCTTCCACCAGTTCTGCTTGCGTAATTCACGTGCTTTGGCACGTTCCTGCCTGATCCGGCTTTCATCGATATCCAGAAAAAAGTCCACTCTTGCTCCCTTTGTTTATACTCTTCACCAGTGGGGGATTATTGCACAAAATGTGAATTTATGCGATCTTGACGAACTGTTGGGTGATGGCAAAAAGCGCTAGGGACGAGATAACTTATGAAAATTCTTATCGTCGGTTCCGGGCAGGTCGGTTACTTTCTGTGTGACCGGTTATCCCGTGAAGGGCATGAAGTGACCCTGGTTGATCAGAGCGAAGAGATCGTGCAGCGTGCTCAGGATCGCTTGAATGTCATGGGGGTGGTCGGTAACGGGGCCAGCGCCGAAATCCTTGAACAGGCCGGGATTAAGGAAGCGGAAATTTTTATCGCCGTCACCAATATCGATGAAGTTAATATCCTCGCCTGCCTGCTGGCCCGCGAATATCAGGTCGGGGTGCTGGTCGCCCGGACCAAGAATATCGAATACACCAGCCATAAGGCGGTTCTCTCCAAGGAAAAACTGGGGATCGATCTGCTCATCAACCCGGAAGACGCGGTCGCTGATGAGCTGACCAAACTCGCCTGCAACTCCAAGGCCTTTGACGTTGCCGAATTCGCCGAAGGGCAAATCCTCTTCCAGGGTTACCGGATTGGCCCGGAGAGTCCGCTCTGCGATCTGTCCCTGGCCGAACTCGGCGAACTGCGCGGCATGTACCGGTTTGTGGTGGTGGCCATCAGTCGCGGCAATACCACCATCATCCCCCGCGGTGACGATGTCATCCAGGACGGGGACCGCATTTATATCTTTGCGCCACAACCGGAGCTGCCCGCCATCAACTACCTGTTACAGGCCGAAGGGATCGATCAGCGTCGGGTGCGCAGGGCGTTTGTCCTCGGGGGCAGTCGGATCGGCCTGCAGGTGGCCCAGAACCTGGAAAAGCTCAATTTTCAGACCAAACTGGTCGAGAAAGATGAAGACCGCTGCTACAAGCTGGCCGAACAACTGCATAAGGCCGTGGTCATCAATGCGGAGGGGCTGGATGTCGAAACCTTGCTCGACGAAGGGTTGGCGGAGGCCGGAGTTTTTATTGCGGTCACCGACAATGACCAGACCAATATTCTGACCTGTCTGCTGGCCAAACAGCACAAGGCTCGGCGAACCCTGGCCTTGGTCAGCCAGCCGGAATTGATCGGCCTGGCCACCGAGCTCGGCATCGACGCTTGCATTTCGCCGCGCCTGGCCGCCGCCGGGGCGATCCTGAAATTCGTTCGGCGCGGCGACATCATCTCCCTGACCGCGGTGGAGGGGAGCAATTCCGAAGTTCTCGAGTTGGAGATCAAGAAAGACAGTGGCCTGCATGGCCGCACCCTGCAGGAGCTGCATTTCCCCAGGGGGGCCATTATCGGAGCGATCGTGCGGGGCGACAAGTATGATATCCCGACCGGCGACAGCACCCTGGAAGCAGGGGATCGGGTGGTGATTTTCACCTTGCCTGAGGCGCTGCAGAAAGTGGAAAGGTTTTTTGCCTGAATGAACCTGCTGCTGACCCTGCGCATCCTCGGTTCGCTGCTGCTTTTTCTGGGCGCAACCCTGTTTATCCCGCTGCCCTTCTCCCTCTACTATCAGGATGGTGTCTGGTCCGCGTTTGTTATTTCCGCCCTGATCTGCTGCGGGGTTGGCGGTTTGATTATGGCTGCCTGCCGGAGCCCTCAGGAACTGTCGGTCCGGGAAGGCTTTGCCGTGGTCACCTTCGGCTGGACGGTCTTTGCCGTATTCGGAGCTTTGCCCTATCTGCTGGCCGGGGCGATCCCTTCACCGCTGGATGCGATTTTCGAGACCATGAGCGGCTTTACCACCACCGGTTCGACCATCCTGCGCGAGATCGAACATCTGCCGCCGAGCCTGTTGTTCTGGCGGGCGCTGACCCACTGGCTGGGCGGAATGGGGATCATTGTGCTGTCCCTGGCCATTCTGCCGATGCTCGGGGTCGGCGGTATGCAGCTGTTCAAGGCCGAGGTCCCCGGACCGACGGCCGATCGGCTGAAACCGCGCATCCAGGACACCGCCAAGATGCTCTGGGGGGTCTATTTTCTGCTCACCTCGGTGGAGACCGTCCTGCTGATGTTTGGCGGGATGTCCTTCTTTGATGCCCTCTGTCATTCCTTTGCCACCCTCGCAACCGGCGGGTTTTCCACCCGCAACGCGTCGGTCGGGGCGTATAACAGCGGCTATATCGATGCGGTCGTTACCCTGTTCATGATTCTGGCCGGGGTCAACTTTGCCCTGCATTTCCAGGTGCTGCGCGGGCGGGTGCGGGATTTCTTCGGCAGCGAGGAATTGCGCGTCTATCTGGGCATCATTGTGGTTGCCACGGCGGTGGTCATGTACTTCAACTGGTCCGAAGATGTCTACCGCGGCCTGGTGGAAAACCTGCGTTATTCATCTTTCCAAGTGGCCTCGATTATCACCACCACCGGTTTCGGGACCGCTGATTTCGAACTCTGGCCGGTGGTGACCCAGTATATTCTGGTGCTGCTGATGTTTGTCGGCGGCTGCGCCGGCTCGACTGGTGGCGGTATGAAGGTCGCGCGGATTCTGCTGTTGTTCAAGCATGCCCAGGTCCAACTGTTCCGGCTGATTCATCCCCGTGCGATCCGCCTGGTCAAGCTCGGCAACCGGCCGGTTGATAAAGAGGTCATGCAGTCGATTCTGGGTTTCTTCGCGCTGTTTATCAGCGTGTTTGTCGGCGGTTCATTACTGGTAGCGGCCAGCGGCATGGATCTGGTTTCATCCGGGGCGGCAGTGATTGCCTGTCTCGGAAACATCGGTCCCGGCATCGGTACCGTTGGCCCCATTGATAATTTTGCCCATGTGCCGGCCTTGGGCAAAACCGTACTGATTGTCTGTATGCTGATGGGCCGTTTGGAATTGTTTACTGTGCTGGTTCTGTTCTTCCCGTCTTTCTGGCGTAAATAACGCCGCTTGAGACTGCGGGAAAAAGACCAGCCGGAGACGGGAGTTCTTCCGGGTGCTCACAGGTGAAGGCCCCCATCGTCGCTATGAACGATGGGGGCCTCCCCCCTCCGGAACTATTTATGAAGTCTAGCCGTGCAATCTTTATGACACGAGTATAGCGAATCTTTCTGACAAAATTCTGAACAAGCTCTGTCGTGTCCTGGAAAAAAACGAAAAATCCTGTTTGCCAGATTTTTCCCGGTTGCCGGAATGGGGGGGAGCACCTGTCGCGGTTAGCTAGTTATCATCCGGAAACGGCCCTTTTCCGCTGTGGTGGTGTCAATCTGCGGGTTTTCTTGTGCGGCGTAAAGTACTACGCCTCCGCGTAACCCCTTGATTTCCTTGCCACAACGAAAAATTGCTCGTTTCCAATCTGAAAACTTAGCCGTTGCCCTGCGGAGTTTCCGGATGGCATCTAGCTAGTTATTATCCAGAACGGCCCTTTTCCGCTGTGGCGGTGTCAATCTGCGGGCTTATTGTGCGGCGTAAAGAACTACGCCTCCGCATAAACTCTTGATTTCCTTGCTACAACGGAAAATTTCTCGTTTCCAATCTGAAAACTTATGCGTTGCCCTGCGGAGTTTCCGGATGCCAACTAGCTGTCTTGAGGGATCATGATGAAGCCGAGCTGCCTGCCGGTTACCCCCTGGTCACGCCGGTGAGAAAACAGCAGTTCCGGGTGACAGCAGGTGCATTCTGTGGCGACATCGATATGCTGAGGCGCAATGCCGAGCGCTTCCAGCTGAAGCTGACAGCTTAAGGGCAGGTTAAGCTGCCAGTGACCCAGGCTGGTTTCCGTGGAAATCTCTTTCCAGAAACCGCTGCCTTTGCGGAACATGTCTCGTACCGGGCGGTCCACCTCATAGTTGTGGGCGCCGATTCCCGGACCGACTGCCGCCCTGAGTTCGGAGGCGGGGCAATCGAAATGACTGGTGATGGTGTTGATGGTCTTGGCGATGATTCCGTTGGCCGCCCCGCGCCAGCCGGCATGAATGGCGGCGACCGCTTTGAGGTCCTTGTGCCAGATCAGGATCGGCAGGCAGTCGGCGGTGAGGATGCCGATCATAATCCCCGGCTGGTTGGTGACGATGGCATCGACTTCCACTTTCAGAAAATGGGACAGGTCCAGGTTCGGCTCATCGATGAGCAGCAGGTCTTTGCCATGAACCTGTTTGACGGTCAGCAATTGGTGCGGACTCAGCCCGAAACTGCGGGTGAAGGTTGAGCGGTTGCCTTCGACATGGGCAATTGCATCATCGGTTCCGAAGCCGAGGTTGAGAGAATTGTAGGGTGGACGACTGACCCCGCCATTGCGGGTACTGAACCCGGCGACGAGCTGTGCGGGGATGGTTTTTGGCTGCAGGAAAGAAATCTTTCCTTGACGGACAAGTTTCATGACAACTCCATTGCTGCAAAAATAGTAAAACGCGGGCAACTTATGCCAAGGCGTTTTTCAGGTCAAGGTAAGAAATAATCTCGTTGAGAGTGTCCGGTATTTCGCTCGAAAATTCCAGATATTTTCCTGTGGACGGGTGAATAAAGCCAAGAAGCCTTGCGTGCAGGGCCTGCCCCGGTAACTTCGCGACCAGTCGGCTCAGTTCCTGGTTGCGGGGGAATTCCTTACCCCGCCGACCGTAAAGGGGATCAGCAACCAGCGGAAAGCCGAGTTCAGAGAAATGAACCCGGATCTGATGGGTTCGGCCGGTTTCCAGGGTGAATTCGATCAGGCTCAGGCGGTCGTCCCGATAATCTTTCAACACCGACCAGTGGGTGACTGCGCGGCGGCCATTTCTGGCTTTGCTGCTCATTTTTTTGCGTTGAACCGGATGACGGCCGATGGGCTTGTCGACCTTTCCCGTAGTTGTCTCAGGACAACCATGAACCAGCGCCAGGTAGCGTCTGTTGATGGAGTGCTTTTTAAATTGGGCCGCCAGGTGCAGATGGCTGCGGTCATTTTTTGTGGCGACCATAACCCCGGAGGTGTCCTTGTCCAGTCGATGAACGATGCCGGGTCTTAATTCGCCGCCGATGCCGGCCAGATCCTGGCAGTGATGAAGCAGGGCGTTGACCAAGGTCCCGCCGGAATGCCCGGCGGCCGGGTGGACCACCATACCGGCAGGTTTGTCGATGACGATCAGGTCATGATCTTCGTAAAGGATATGCAGCGGGATGTCCTCGGCGCGAGCTTCGCTCGGTTCCGGTTCGGGCAGGATGACCAGAACCGACTCGCCGCCTTTGAGTTTCCTGCTGGCTTTGGCCGGGGTTCCGTCAAGGGAAACCAGTTCGGTGTCGATCAGCTTCTTGATCTGGGAGCGGCTGATCTCCGGAAAACACTCGGCCAGGAATGTGTCCAGTCTTTCCGGTGGACGGTCTTCAGTAAAGAACAGTTTTCGGGATGAACTCATTTACCAGATCTGGCTTTCAATCTTTCCCGCCTGCTTGATCATGACATCGACGATGGCACGTTCATAGAGATGATCGCGATTTTTCATTTCCGGAGAGACACGGGAAAAAAAATGCTCGCGACCTTCTTCGAGTTCCTCGTCCATCAGTTCGAAAATAGAATCACTCTTAATTCCTTCCGTGACCTTGTCGCGGTTGTAAAGGGCGATGTCGGACACAATGGCACGGGCTAAACGAAATGCGAGATCGGGGTTTTCCACCAGTCTTGCCATAAAAAGAATCCTCCGTCGATCAGTTCGGGCTGCAGCCTGAATGTTTATTTGATCTTATTAACTTTTATTCAAGATGGCAAGCTAAAATCTCATGAGAGCCCGGTTTTGAGAAAGTGTTAGCAATCAATAATAAGCTATGGTAAAGTTTTTTCCTCATAGCTGGCTGCCGTTAACTTGTTCTGGGTTTCGATGTTAAATCAATTTTTCTTGGATCGAGAATCTTGGCTGACGTGAGGGGGTAATGACAGGGAAGCGCATGAAGAAACACATTCTTTTTGTTGATGACGAACAAAGTCTGGCCCTGCTGGGGGCGGATCTGCTTGAAGATTATGGCTTCCAGGTGACCTGTGCCTATCATGGTCGGCAGGCGCTGGACGTCTTCACTGGTCAGAGCGACGCCTTTGATCTGGTGGTCACCGACGAATCGATGCCGGAAATGTCGGGTATTGAATTGGCTCAGGAGCTGTTCCGGATTTCTCCGCAGACGCCGGTTATCCTCTGCTCCGGGCATATGCTGACTATGCAGGAAGAGGGGATTGACCAAACCAATATCATCAATGTTCTTGCCAAGACCGATGTCTGCCTGAAACTGCCGGCATTTCTGGAACGGCTGTTTGCCGACAGTTAAGTAAACCTTTCCCCATGCCCGTGCCTGGTTCCGGCGTAGCGGATTACATTGCCCTGCGGCCAGGCTGCCGGTTAGCGGATGAAGGTGGCGATCAACAGAATCATTACCAAGATCATGATGATGATCGACAGCAGTGGCAGGCCCGACTTTTTTTCTTGCGGCGGGGCTTTTTCGAGGCGGCCGGCAACCGGGAACCTTTCCACGACAGCGCGTACATGAGGTGCGCTTTTGAGTTCTTCGGTCAGATCGCGTCCCGCCTGATGCAAATCTTCATGGCGACCGTTTTGCCAATACGGGCTGGTGCTGACATCGTAGACGGTTCCGCTCACTGCAATATAGGCCGCCCGACCGTTCTGGCCGTCATAGCGCGCCAACTCCTGTTCAGTCATGTGTCCCTCCCTGAAAAGTTTCTCTGGTAGGTTTTTTCCGCAAACGGCTCGTTTCCAATCTGAAAACTTGCCCGTTGCACTCTGCTGTTGCCGGAGGGCAACGGGTTATGATTTAAAATAGGTCTGGCGCTGCAGCTGGGATGAAAACTGTTTGAGAATCTGCTGTCTTTCAGCGACATTGATCTTGCCACCGCGAACCGCAAGTTCAATTTTCTCCCGGAAATTTTCGTAGAAGAACGCCGGATTGTATTCCAACATGGCGAGAACTTCGCTGATGGTATCCCCCGACTGCTCCTTCATGACATCGAAACTGCCTTCTTCATTGATGCGCACACTGATCACATTGGTGTCGCCGAACAGGTTGTGCAGGTCGCCAAGGGTTTCCTGATAGGCGCCCATCAGAAATACGCCGAGGATATAGTCTTCCCCTTCTTGCAGGGGATGAAGGGGCAGGGTCTGACTTTCTCCCGCGGAAAGAATGAAATGATCGAGCTTGCCGTCACAATCACAGGTCAGGTCGGAGATGGTGCCGACCCGCTCGGGATATTCGTCAAGGCGATGAATCGGTGCAACCGGAAAGATCTGATCGATGGCCCAGGAATCCGGCAACGACTGAAAGACACTGAAGTTGCCGTAATAAATGTCGGCCAGCAGGGTGGTCAGTGCGTCCAGGGCCGGGGAGGTCGCTGCTGCTGCGCGGCCACGTTCCGCCAGGTTGCGGGCAATGGCCAGGAAGAGGTTTTCCGCCAGGGAGCGCTCGCGCAGTCGAATTTCCCCCTCCCGGAACAGTTCGCGAATCCGGTCCCGGTTGGCCAGCGCTTCGCGATAGCCATTCTCCAGGTCGATGGCGGCAGCATCCTGGCTGAGCTGGTATTGACGGGCGGTCAAGGGGTGACACCCCTGCGGTGGCATGTCGGGCAGGGAGAGGGGCTCGTAGCGCATCACATCCAGGATGTTGAACAGGAGCATGGTATTGTGGGCAACCGTCGCCCGTCCGGACTCGGTCACAATGATCGGATGAGCGACTCCGGTCGGATCCAGCGTCTCCTGAATGGTGCGGACAATACAATTGCAGTAGTCGGCCAGATTGTAATTCCGGGAGTGACTGTGTTTGCTCTGATTGCCGATATAATCGACGGCCAGGCCGCCGCCCAGATCAAGGTAGCGTAACGGCACTCCTTCGCCGGCCAGGTCGGCATAAAAGCGGCTGGCTTCGCGCACCCCGTTGCGGATCTCTTCGATATCCGGAATCTGCGAGCCGAGGTGGCAGTGGAGCAGCTGCAGACAGTCGAGCATGTTCTCACGGCGCAGGGTGTCGACAGTGGCAATGAGCTGCGCGGTGCTGAGTCCGAAACTGCTGCGGTCGCCGCTGGTCTCGGTCCAGAGTCCGCCGACCTTGGCCGAGACCTTGATACGCAGGCCGATCAGCGGGCTGATGCCGAGAGCGCGGCTGCGGGCGATGATCAGCGGCAGCTCATTGGGGGATTCGATGACAAAGACGCAGCGATAGCCGAGTTTGTTGGCCCAGAGCCCCAGATCGATGAATTCCCGGTCTTTATAGCCGTTGCAGATCAACAGCCCGTTTTCGTAAAGACTGGCCAGGCAAAGCAGCAGCTCCGGTTTGCTGCCAGCTTCCAGACCATGGCCGTAGCGGGAACCGAAGCGGACAATTTCTTCAATAACCGCGCTCTGCTGATTGACCTTGACCGGGAAGACCCCATTATAATGATTCTGATAGCCGGCTTGGCTGATCGCGTCCCGGAACGTTTCATTGAGCAGGGCCAAGCGTGAATCGAGAAAATTTTCGATCCTGACCAGCAGCGGCAGGGCATGGCCGCGGTCATTGGCCCCCTGCAGAATATCGGTCAGCGGGACGGCCACCTCACCGGATGGAAACGGAACCCTGACGGTTATGCGGCCGTCTTCGGACACCGCAAAATGGTCCTGGCCCCAATGATCGATGCCGTAGACCCGGGCCGCGTCGGCAGGGGTCCAGCTCCGTTTGCTGGTGGCGTTCATTCGGCAATATTGTCCCGGGCGAAGGTGGGCAGCATGAAAGCTCCCAAGTGCAGGTCTTCGTTGTAATAGCGGGTGGTAAAGCCCCGCTCCGTAGCACGCTGGCGATCAAAATCCTTGACTGGGTGATATTTCTTGCTGGCAAAGGCAAAGCTCCAGAGTCCGCTCGGATAGGTGGGAATAAAGGCTTGGTACATTTCCACCACCGGGAATACCGCCCGCAGATTGCTGAACATGCTTTTCTGGATTTCGGCGTGGTAAAAGGGGGATTCGCTCTGGGCGACCATGATGCCGTCTTCTTTGAGCGCCGCATGGACCAGGCGATAAAAGTCCTCTTCAAACAACCCGACCGCGGGACCGATTGGATCGGTGGAGTCGACCAGAATAACGTCGAATTCATTCTGGTGGGCACGGATGTAGGCCAGCCCGTCGTCGACATGCAGCTTGACCCGCGGATTGGAACCATCGATTTCACAGGCCATTGAAGGCAGGTATTCGATGGACTTGTCGATGACCAGCCCGTCGATTTCGCAGAGGACGGCCAGTTCCACTTCCGGGTGCTTCATGATTTCGCGAATGCTGCCGCCATCGCCGCCGCCAATAACGAGGACTTTTTTAGGAGCCGGGTGGGTAAACAGGGCCGGATGGGTGATCATGTCGTGATAAACAAACTCATCCCGTTCGGTGACCATGACCAGGCCGTCCAAAAGCATCATCTTGCCGTATTCAAGGGTCTCGACGATATCAAGTTGTTGAAATTCGCTCTTGCCGGAAAACAGGGTCTTGGTGATCTTCATTGTAATGCCGACATTGTCACTGTGTTTTTCGGTATACCAAAGGTCCATATGCTTAAATCCTTGTTATTTTTCTGGAAACTGAATGCCTGTTCAAGGGGGTGGGGAAGCAGCCCCGCAACTGAATTATTCTCGCTGTTTCTAGTACCTGCGCAGGGGCGGGCTGTCAAGCCAAATCCCCCTGCCGGCTGTTTCTGCTGGTGAATTTTCGGCCTTGCTGTGATAAACAAGACGGGGTTATCCTTTGTTACGGAAGTTCCTGCGATCATGTTCCCGGGTCGCAAGTCCGTGCCAAACGGTAACGCAGAGCAAAACTCCATCTACTATAACAAGAGATCTTCGAAAGGATAACCCGTATGACGAATATCCGGAAAATCGGTTTTATCGGTGGTGGCAATATGGCCGAAGCCTTGATCAAAGGGCTGGTCGCAGGATCGTTCCCTGCCACTCAAATTATGGCTTCGGAGCCGAGCGATGAACGCCGCGACCACCTGGTCCAGACCTTTGGTATCGAATTGAGTGAAAATAATCTGGAGTTGATGGAAAAATGCGATCTTATCGTGTTGGCCATCAAACCGCAGATTGCCACTGAAGTGCTGGAAGAGGTCGCCGGAGCTTATCGCGAAAACAAGCTGCTGGTCTCCATTCTGGCCGGGGTCACCTGCCGCACCATTGAAAAGTTTTTCCAGGGCGCACCGCGGGTGGTGCGGGTCATGCCCAATACGCCGGCCCTGGTCGGGGAGGCGGCCAGCGCCATCTGTCGCGGTCACCATGCCAGCCGCGAGGATCTTGGCGTGGTCCGCGAACTGCTGGAAACCGTGGGGCGGGTTCAGGTCATCGATGAGCGGCAGATGGACGCCGCAACCGGCCTGTCAGGCTCCGGGCCGGCCTACATTTACACCGTGATCGAAGCACTGGCGGACGGTGGCGTTCGGGAAGGGCTGCGGCGCGATGTCGCCCACGCTCTGGCCGTACAGACCGTGGTCGGCGCCGCCCTGATGGTCCGTGAAACCGGGGAGCACCCGGCCATTCTCAGGGATCGGGTCTGTTCGCCCGGCGGCACCGCCATTACCGGGGTCAGCACCCTGGAGAAAAACGGCCTGCGGACCACGCTGATGGAAGCGGTCTCTGCGGCGGCGGCCCGTTCCCGGGAGCTTGGTGGCAACTGATGATTGATCAGTTCTGGACTTTTTTTGTGGCCATAACCTTATTGACGCTGTTCCCAGGGGTCGATTCTTTGCTGGTGGTTCGAAACAGCAGCCGCGGCGGGCTGGCTGACGGCCTGCTGACCAGTACCGGTATCTGCTGCGGATTGTTTGTCCATGCCACGGTCTCTGCCCTCGGCATTTCCGCGTTGTTGCTCCATTCGGCGATGGCCTTCGGCCTCCTCAAAATGATCGGCGGCGGTTATCTGCTCTGGCTCGGTTGCGGCAACCTGTGGCAAGCCTGGCGCGGCACCGAGGTAGCGTCGCCGGCACTTAAGGGCTTGCCGCCGAGACTCTTTTGCTGGTACCGGTCGCTGCGCGAAGGGTTTGTCTGTAATGTCTTTAATCCCAAAACATTACTGTTTTATATGGCCTTTTTGCCTCAGTTCATCAATCCGCAGCGGTCGGCCCTGGTCCAGTCGCTGTCCATGGCCGCGATTCATTTTGTCATTGCCATGATCTATCAGGGCGTGCTGGCCGCGTTGGCCTGCCGGATCAGCCGCTGGTTCAAAACCGGGCGCTGCCGGCGCTGGGCGGAAGGTACGGTCGGGCTGCTGTTGGTGACTTTCGGTGTCAGCTTCCTGCTGGAAAGGCGGGCATGACCAAGCCCGGGCTATCCCCGCGCTCTGTGCTGGCCAGGCTCCCCTGTCATTACGGCTGGGTCATTGTCGCTACGGCCTGCCTGACCGTGTTTTCCTGCCTGGGGCTGGCCCGCTTCGCCTTCGGCATGCTGCTGCCGGGAATGCAGGCCGGGCTGGCCATGTCCTATGAGCAGATGGGCTATCTCGGCACGGCAAATTTTGTCGGCTACCTGCTCTCTGTCGCGCTGTTGCCAGCGTTGCTCAAGCGCTTGCGCCCCCGCCTGACCATCGGCAGCGGACTGCTCCTTATTGCCGTCACCATGGCCGTAATGGCACAAGCTGGATCGTTCAAGGAATTGCTGGTGCTTTACGCCTTGACCGGCGCGGGCAGCGGGTTGGCCAATTTAGGTGCCATGCTCCTTATCGCCCACTGGTTCCGCCGCGACAAACGCGGGCAGGCGGCCGGGCTCATGGTCGTGGGGAGCGGGGCCGGGATTATTTTTTCCGGCCAGTTGATCCCCTGGTTGAACCGGCTTTACGGTGTTGCGGGGTGGCGTTACGGCTGGCTGCTGCTGGCCGCTATTGTCCTCGGTGTCGTCGTCATCTGCGCCCTGCTGATTAGAAACGAACCGGCCGATCTCGGTCTCGAACCGGTCGGGCGCAAGCTCGCGGTCAGCGTCGAAGCGGTCGGGGCAGACGTCCGCGCCGGGCGGGCCGTTGTCCTGCTCGGGCTGCTCTATCTCGCTTACGGGGCCACCTATTCGATCTATGGAACCTTTGTCGTCACCAGTATGATCGAAGACTATGGCTTCAGTGAGGCCGCAGCCGGGCAGTTCTGGTCCTGGATTGGATTTTTCAGTCTGTTTTCCGGGGTGCTGTTTGGCAGCCTGTCCGACCGGATCGGGCGCAAAGGCGGATTGATGGCGGTGTTCGCGGTGCAGACCCTGGGCTATCTGTTGGCCGGTAGCGGTGGTGGAACCGTGGCCCTGTTGGCTTCGGTTTTCTTATTCGGCATTGCGGCTTGGGCCATTCCCGCCATCATGACCGCGGCCATCGGCGATTATCTCGGCCTGGCTCGGGCGGCCTGGGGTTATTCACTGATCACCTTCTTTTTCGCCGGCGGGCAGACCGTCGGTCCGGCTGTTGCCGGGGTCCTGGCCGAACATTACGGCAGCTTTGCCCCGGCCTTTCTGTTGGCCGCGGCCATCACCGCCGGAGCTTTTCTGCTGACCCCGGCCCTGCCGCAGCCGGCCCGGCACTAAAGTTCAGCAGTCGGCCGGATAATGCCGGGCGACGATCGTCAGCAACTCGGCGTGGACCGCCGGGCTGCCGCAGACCAGGATCCGATCCCGGTATGGAGAATAGGGCTCACCGCGCTGGTTGGTCGCCAGGCAGCCGGTTTCCGCCAGAAAGAGCCGCGCGGCGGCGACATCGTACGGTTGCAGATCGCTCTCCCAAAATCCCTGCAGAAATCCCCGGGCCACATAACAGAGATCCAAGGCCGCCGAACCAAACCTTCGCAGGCCGCGACTCCGGTAAAGAACCTCTTCGGCGCACGGAAAAAACGCGCCTTTGAGGTCTTCCGAACGGTAGGGGAAGCCGGTGCCCAGCAAGGCCTGGCGTAGGGGGAGGTCGGTTACCCGTGGGCAGTTGTCATTGTTATGCCTGAGCCCTGAGCCGCGGCAGGCGGTAAACCATTCCGCCGAAGCCGGCCGCAGTACCGCACCGAGCACGGCCTGCCCCTGTTCTTCCAGGGCAACGGAAATGGCAAACTGGTCGAGCCCGCTGAGGAAGTTGGTGGTTCCATCCAGGGGATCAATGACCCAGCGCAGTCGTTCGTCGCCGCTGGTCCCGGTTTCTTCGCCGTAGATCCCGGCCTCCGGCACCAGCTGTTGTAGCCCCTCGATCAACCGTTGCTCTGAGTGGACATCCACCGCGGAGACGAATTCCCTTGCCTCTTTTTCGGTTCCGCCACCGGGGGGGAGGGAGCGAAACGCTCGCAACTGGTCGCTGCCGACCTGCTGCATCAGCGCCATGACCTCAGTTAATAAAGGCTGCTCAGTCATAGTCAAAGCAACTTGCCGCGGCTGCTGAAATAACGGCTGTAGGGGTTGAAGGAACGCCGGTACTGGCGAATGCCGATAATGACGATATTGATGATGCTGGCGATGGGCACGCCGATAATCATGCCGAGGATCCCGTACAGCTTGCCGCCCATGACAATGGCCAGGATCACCCAGAGCGGATGCAGGTTGGACACTTTGGAGATCAGGATCGGAATGAGGATGAAGTTGTCGAGAATGATCTGCGCGATCAGCACATAGACGCAGAATATCCACCAGAACTGGGCACCCATGCCGAGGTCGACCAGGGCGATCACCAGACCGGGGATCAGCCCGATAATCGGACCGATATAGGGGACCAGGTTAGTGACTCCGGCTACGGCTGCCAGGATCGGGGCGTAGCGGATGTCGGTCAGGGACAAGCCCATCCAGACCACGATGCCAATGATCAGCGCTTCAATAATCCGGCCGCGGATGAAGTGGGCCAACTGCCAGCTGACATGGGCATAGATATCGAGGACCATTTCAAAGTAGCGGTTGGGGGTCAGCCCGATCAGGCTGCGCATGATGCGGCGGCTGTCGCGGAGGAAAAAAAAGGAGAATAGCGGCACCAGCAGCAGCAGGCTGCCCAGGCGCATGGCCGAGCGCGGGGTTTCCTGGATGATCCAGCCGAAAAAACTCTGTGAAGTGGAGCGCATCCGTTCGGTAAAATCATAATTCTTGATAAAGGGAAAATGTTCCTGGGTGTTCTGCAGCAGGCCGCTGGTATATTCGATGGCGTGACTGATGTAGCGGGGGAAATCGGCTTTTAAGGCCTGCATCATCCCTTTCCAGTTGGGCGGGCCGATAAGGATCATGGCCAGGGCGATGAGGGTTGAGACCAGCAGATAGACGATAAATATACTGCTGGTTCGGCCGATATGCTCATTCTCAAAAAACTGCACCAGCGGGTCGAGCATAAAGGAAACGATCAGGGACAGCAGAATCGGTAAAAACAACCCTGTGGTAGCGGTTTTGAGTAATCCGGTGATGGTGCTGGCCGAAGAATAAATGGCAATCCCCGACGCGATGGCCGTGGTCAGCACCAGGTAAAGCACCGCAACCTGGGCGCGATTGAAGTTCCCTTGCTCACTCATGTTTCCCGCTCTCTGCCAGCGACTGATAGTGTTTTTTCAGCTCCTCGAGCTGGAGGCTGCATTGCAGGAGTCGATCGCTGACAATCCGATTGAGACTGAGCAGAATCTTGCCGGCCGCAATCGGATGACGGCGGACGGTTTCCTGAAAATCGGAGCGGAACAATCCGACCAGGACCGTTGCTTCGACGGCGCGGGCCGCAGCGCCACGCGGGCGGGACGCAGTCAACGCGACTTCGCCAAAGAAATCGCCGGTTTCCAGAACCGCCTGCTCGGTTTCCTGACCATGTTCGCTCTGGGTGAAAATTCGGACTTTGCCGGAACGGATGATATACATCCCGGAGCCGATGTCTGCCTGACTGAAGATCATTTCATCGGCCAGGTAATTGCGGATGTGGACGGTCTGCTCAAGAATTTTGAGTTCACGTTTGTCCAGCTTGTTGAAGACTGGTACAGTGCTGAGGAAATAACTCAGGGTTTGTTCATAACCGCTCATGCGGAAGATATTGTGCCAGAATGGGTTCACGCTGTAACCTTTGCAAGGGAAATGGCCTGAAAAGCAGAGCCTGCGTGGTTTTTTTTCAAGAATCGGGAATTTGCTATTATACCAATATGTTTGCGCAGTGCCAGATAAAAAGCGGGCGCTAGCGACAGGGCTGATGCCACCTATATTTGCATGATGACCATCGATCTCAAAACCTATCCCCAGGCGCCCGGCGTCTATCAGATGTTCGATCAGGACGGCCGGATTCTCTATGTCGGCAAGGCCAAGCGGCTGCGGACCAGGCTGCGCAACTATTTTTCCCCAGGTGGCGACGGCCGCCAGCATATCCCCTTGCTCATGGAAAAGGTCTGTCGGATCGAGGTCATCGTCACCGACACCGAGAAAGAAGCCCTGCTGCTGGAAAACACCCTGATCAAGCAGCATCGGCCGCGCTACAATATCGAATTGCGTGACGACAAGACCTATGTGTCGGTGCGCATCGATCTTAAGGAACCTTTTCCGTTGCTGCAGATCGTGCGCCAGGTGAAGAATGACGGGGCGCAGTATTTCGGCCCCTATTCCTCAGCCGGCGCCATCCGCGAGACCCTGAAGGAGATTTACCGGATTTTCCCTTTGCGGCACGGTTCGCTGGAACGTTGTCGCAAGCGCGGCCGGCCCTGCCTGTTTCACCAGATCGGCCAGTGTAGCGCGCCCTGCCACGGACTGATCAGCCCAGAGGATTATCATAAACTGGTGGAAGGGGTGATCCAACTCCTTGAAGGGCGGGAATCCGAGGTGATCGAACGGCTGCGCGAGCGGATGCAGGCCGCTTCCATGGAACTGCGCTTTGAAGAGGCCGCGCGCTTGCGGGATCAGATCCGTTCCATCGAGAAGAGTGTCGAGAAACAGAAGGTGACGGAATACGGTGGCGGCAATCAGGATGTTATCGGTCTGCATCGGGATGGCGGAGAGGTGGAACTGGCGCTGCTGTTCATCCGGCAGGGGAACCTCATCGGCCGACGGACCTTCCTCCTCGAATGGAAGCTCGACCTGCCGGAATTGCTGGACGGGTTTCTGCAGGAATATTATTCGCGCGAAGTCATCATGCCGGATCAGCTGCTGTTGCCGTTCCCCCTTGAATCGAGTGGCCTGCTGAGTGAATGGCTGAGTGAAAAGCGCGGGCGCAGGGTGCAACTGATTGCACCGCAGCGCGGCGAAAAAAAACGCCTCTGTCTGCTCGCCGAGCGCAACGCTACAGAAGCCTACCGGCAGCGGGGCAAGCGCCAGCAGGCCAGGGACGAGGTTCTCAAGGATCTGGCCCTCAAGTTTCAGCTGGCGGCGCCGCCGCAGCGGATCGAGTGTTTTGATATCTCCAATGTTCAGGGGCATCTTTCTGTCGGCAGCATGGCGGTTCTGGTCGACGGGGAGGCTGCTCCTGCCGAGTATCGGCGCTTCCGCATCAAGACCGTGGTCGGGGCCGATGATTACGCTTCCCTCTACGAAGTGCTCAAGCGCCGTCTGCAGCGTGGGATCGATGAGGACAAACTGCCGGACATGATTCTCATCGACGGCGGTAAGGGGCAACTCGGTGTGTTGACCACGGTGCTGCAGGAATTCAACCTGAGCGGTCGCATCGGCGCGGTGGGGATCGCCAAAAGCCGGGTGGTTGCCAATGTCAAAGGGAAGGTGGTGGAGCGCAGTGAAGAGCGTTTTTTCTTGCCCGGGCGCAAAAACCCGGTCAATTTCAGGCAAGGCGCGGCAGGCTTGTTTATGCTTGAGCGACTGCGGGACGAAGCCCACCGCTTTGCTATCACTTATCATCGTAAGTTGCGCAGTAAAGCGAACCTGCGCTCGTCCCTGGAAGATATCCCGGGAGTCGGGCCAGCCCGGCGCAAGGCGCTGCTGAACTATTTCGGCAGTCTGAAAAAACTCCGCGCCGCGTCCTTGGCCGAGTTGGAGCAGATGCCGGGGCTTCCGGCCAATCTGGCTCAGGCCATCTTCCAGTCCTTACGCGGTGATGCTGCCGAAGAATCCTCCTGAAGCTGGCAGCGAACAAGGCAAGGCCCGCTTTCACTCCCTGAAAACGGGCCTTGCAATCGGCCGAAACGGATCAGAAGCGGCCGAATTCGCTATCGTCCAGAGCAATGGTTGTGGGTGGTGTTGCCCTGCTGAGGGTGTTCCAGTTGTCGTTTTGTCGCGGGCCCTGTTGCGGAACTGGCCGCCGCGGTCTCGCAACCGGTTTCTGGGAAGCCGCGGAAACGGTCGGGTTTTTCAGCCGGAAGAGGCTGAGCATGTTGAGCAATTCCTCCGCCTGACTTGATAACTCCTCGGCCGCGGCCGCACTTTCTTCGGCTGTTGCCGTATTTTGCTGGATCACCTGATCGATTTGCCCCAGACCTTCGTTGATTTGGCCGATTCCTTGAGCCTGTTCATTTGAGGATGCGGCAATTTCTTCGGCCAGTTCTGACACTTTGACAACGCTACTGTAAATTTTCTCAAGTGCGCTTGCCGTCTGGTTGGCAATCTCTGCCCCGTTCGCTGTTTTGCCGACGGATCCGGCGATAAGTTCTGCCGTTTCCGAGGCAGCTTTGGCACTGCGTGCAGCCAGGTTGCGAACCTCTTCAGCGACAACGGCAAAACCCTTGCCGTGTTGTCCGGCGCGAGCCGCCTCGACGGCAGCATTAAGCGCCAATAAATTGGTCTGGAAGGCAATCTCATCAATCACTTTTATTATCTTGTTGATACTCTGGCTGGCATCGCTGATTTCAGCCATGGCGGCAACCATATTCTGCATTTTTGAGTTACCTTCTTCAGCAACCAGCCGCGCTTCCTTGGAGAGCTGGTTGACCTGGGTGGCATTTTCGGCATTCAACTTGGTCTGGCTTGAAAGCTCGTTGAGAGAACTGGTTATTTCTTCCAGGGACGCAGCCGATTCGGTGGCTCCCTGAGAAAGAGACTGGCTGGCGTCAGCAACTTGACCGCTGGCAGAGTTGATTTGTTGGGCTGAACTTTGAATGGTCCCCATGGTGTCATTGAGATTGTCGCTGACCTTCTTCAAGGCCACCTGAGGCCCGTCAAGCTCATCCCGGGGAACCGGGGAAAAGGTAATATCCCCATTGGCAAGCTTGTCAAGCATCGGCAGGATGACAGTTTCAAAGCTATCGGCCAAGCCGTCCATGGCTGAACCCAATTTGCCTATTTCATCGTTGCGATTGAGAGACAGCCGTTGATGGTAGCGGCCCTTTTCTATTTCTTCGATCGTTTTCACGGTTAATGCCATGGGCCGGGAAATCGACCGCGCCAGCAGATAAATAAGCAGAATTGAAATCAGCAGACAAAGCGTGATGACAGACAAAATCGAATAAAAGACCTTATTAACCTGGGCCACGACATCGTCGACATAAACACCCGCACCGATGATCCAGTCCCATTGCTGATGCCTTTTGACGAAGGATATTTTCGGCTGTGGTTGATCTTGACCAGGTTTGTTCCATTGATAGCGTACTGATCCGGCCCCTGTTTTTTGGGTGGCTTTAACCATTTCAACAAACAACCTGACCCCATCAGGGTCCATGGTGTTCGAGACATCTTGCCCCTCCAGTTTGGGGCTGGTCGGATGCATAATCATTTTAGGGCCGGAGTCAGTGATCCAAAAGTAATCGTCTCCTTCGAAGCGCAGATTTCTGACCGTCTCTTTCGCTTGCTGCTGGGCTTCCTGGGTGGACAAGGTCCCGTCGGCTGCCAACCGGCTGTAGTGGTCTATGACGCCCCATGCCGTTTCAACAGAAGCTGCCAGTTTTTTTTCCACTGACTTATAAATCTGCTCCCGGTAATCGCTATAAAGCCAAATTAAACTTGTCACAAAGATAAGCGCAGTGACCGCCGAAACCAGATAGATCTTTTTGCCGATATTGAGGTTGTTGAAAAAATTCATTGAAGGGTTTCCTTTCGAGTTCAGCGGGTCTCTCCGCTCCCCCCTCGTCCGGTATGAAAATGACAGTGCCAAACAAATTGTTAAAAAATCTATCTTTGGGCTCAGCAGGTTGTGACTGCCTGCAATAGCCCTAAATGCTGAGCGACAGCAACTTTTGATTGTCGTCGGTCCCCACCGTGACTTTTGTTAACTGTAAATTGATGCAGTTCAGCATGTTTTCCGGGTGACAAATCGCTATTCTCCGGTCTGTGATCGGTGGCCGGTATTGCCCGTCGCGAAGGACAAAGATGATGGGCAGAGCTGATGCCGTTGTGACTTCATCAAAAAGGTCCTTTCTGCCAGTCAAGTTGGGCCAGGAATTCAACAACAACAAATCAAATCTGGTGGTTTTAAGAGAATCAGTGGCGAGCCAGTTCAAAAGTTCATCTGTAGAATCTGCCAGCGTGCATCTGATATCAGCGACTTTTAGAAGAAATTTGATATGCGGAGCATTGTTCTTATCGGGTTCGTAGACCAGGATGTTCGTCATAAGGGACTCCTTGCTTTGCAATGGCTGCCCAATTGGTTAGCACAAACGATGCCAATAATGTATATTTTTATAACTACTTGATTTTATTTAAGTAGTTTGACGATTCCTAGATTTTGCTCTGCTCCGGGGTGTGCAAATTATTTTTAAATAGGGTTGCTAAAAAGAGGGATATGTTTGCAATTCAAGGGGGTTATCTGTTTTGCAAGGTCTCTTGCATCTGCAATAAAAGTTGCAGATTAATGGCTGTTCCCCAAAGGGATTGTCCGCGCCACAGATTTGGAAAAAGGGATATCGGATTGAAAAGAACGCAAAACAAGGCTTCCGGAGGTTGATCCGGAAGCCTTGTCGGATAAACTAGGTTGCTTTGAAAAGGATTACTCAGTGGTGACTTCGGCGTTTTCCATGATCAGGTTGTATTTATAACCGTAACCGAAGTCCTTGTCCAAAGTCAGCGGGCCTTTGACGGTCACGGTATCGCCGACTTTAACTTCAGTCTTGCTGGTGACAGTCAAATCATTGGTACCGGCGGCTTTATCACCGCTGCCATCCTGAACGTGAATCCAGTTGGTGCCCATGATCTGTGGAGTGAACTTGACCACTTTGCCACGCAGAGTGATGCTTTTGTCAGCCAGGTCGGCTTTGCTGGCATAGACTTCGCCAACGGTCATGCCGTCTGCAGGTTTAACGATATCTGAAAAATTGATATCGTCCGGTGTCGGAGCCCCGCCGATTGCGGGATGGCCTTCCGGAATTTTCGCATTGCTGGCCGTTTGCGGCATGGTCGGGCTGCTGGCGTTGAGGATCGATTCAACAAAATAGACCACCGGGAAATCGCGATTCAGAGTCTGGCTGTGATAATTGTTCATGGCCATGCCTTGGGGAACGATGACCTGATCGCCGACCTTGACGGCAAACTTCGGGGCAGCCGCCCAGATTTTCTCTTGACCGCTGTCGACCTGAACATAGGTGTAACCGCCTGCATCCATAGTTTCCATAACGGTTCCGGAGGTTCCGCTCGGATTGGCTGCTGGCGCGGCTGTAGGTTGAGTCGGTGTTGAAGGTTGGGTGGGTGCTGCTGCGGGTGCTTCGGCGGTTGGGGCTTCTTCTTTGTTGCAAGCCCCTAAAAACAGTAGGACGGTTCCGGCGAATAACAGAATGGTAAGTTTTTTCACGAACATCCTCCAACGCAAATTAGTGTTATGAACAAGCTCGGCGCAAGATAGCACAGGCTTGAATCTACAGACAAGCGGAGAACCCGGGAACTCAAATTTCTGTGGGATTGCACAGATTACGTCCGTATAAATGAGAAGCCTGCTTCAGGCGGTCGGCGATAGCCGGTGTCAATTCTGCACTTTGGTAGCGCCATTGCCAGTTATTCTCTGCGGTCCCGGGAGTGTTCATGCGGTGTTCCTCAGCTAACGACAAGATGTCCTGCAATGGGATTATGGCGAGGCGGGCGACGCTGGACAACGCGGTTTGCACCAGCAACCAGGGCATTTGGACCTGCTCCTGCAGGAGATAGTCGGCGATCCGCTGGCGCGCGGCCGGTTCCAGATGATTCCACCAGCCGAGGCTGGTGTTGTTGTCATGCGTACCGGTGTAGATGACCGAATTCGGAACGTGGTTGTGGGGGAGGTAAGGGTTGTTGGCATCGGAGTCAAAGGCAAACTGCAGAATTTTCATGCCGGGAAATTCAAACTGATCACGTAACTGTTCGACATCCGGGGTGATAATGCCGAGATCCTCGGCAACGATTGGCAGTTTTCCCTGGGTGTCGCGCAGGGTGCTGAACAATTGCCGGCCGGGGGTTTCAACCCAGTAGCCGTGCTCGGCTGTGGGTTGGTCCGCCGGGATGGTCCAGCAGGCGGAGAAGCCGCGAAAATGGTCGACTCTGATCAGATCGAACAGGCTGAAGTTCCACTGGAAACGGGACAACCACCAGGCATAGTTGTCGGTGGCCATCTGTTCCCAGTTATAGAGCGGATTTCCCCAGCGTTGGCCGGTTTGGCTGAAGTAATCGGGGGGCACTCCGGCAACGACGGTGGGGCGGTCATTGTCATCCAGCAGATACTGCTCGCGGTGGGCCCAGAGGTCGGCGGAATTTTCGGCGACAAAAATGGGCAGGTCGCCATAAATATAGATTCCTTTGCTGTTGGCATACTTCTTCAGCGCGAACCATTGCTCAAAAAAGACGAACTGCAGGTATTGCTGCTCAAAAATGGCCTCCTGCAGGCGCGTGGCTTCCTGTTGCAGGGCCGCTGCTTCGCGCTGACGGAGCGGCTGCGGCCAGTCTTGCCAGGGGACAAAATTACGGTCTCGGCGGATAGCCTCGAAAAGCGCATAATCATCCAGCCACCAGCGTTGCCGGGCGCAGAAGTCGGCAAAAGCCTGGCGGCGCGTCTCGTTGGCCCCGGCTTTGAAGTTCCGGCTGGCTTGCTTCAATAACGGCAGCTGCTGTTTAACCGCCGTATCGTAGTCAGCACCGACGAATTCGCTGGGCACCGCCTGCGGAATGATCTGGTCGAGGTCCCCGGCTTCCGCCAGGAGTTCCAGATTGATGAGTAATGGGTTGCCGGCAAAGGCTGAAAACGAACTGTAGGGGCAGTTGCCGAAGCCGGTCGGACCAAGGGGCAGCAACTGCCAGACCGATTGGCCCGCGGCGATGAGAAAGTCTATGAATTGATACGCTTCCCGGCCCAGCGAGCCGACGGCCTGGGAGCCGGGGAGCGAAGTCGGATGAAGCAGGATACCGCTGCGACGTTGGCTGAGCATGAATTTCTTCCTGTCCTGGCTTAAATCGTGCTGAAGCGGAGAATATTAGTACCCTGATCAGGTTGTTGAGAAAATCCGTCCCGGACATTCTCAAGCGGGACTGGGAAAAGGAGTTTTCCCGACCTCACCCAGGCAATGACTTGACGAACCGCCATTACTTGGAGTGCAACCCTCAACGGGCTCGGCATGCTGTTGCGCAACAGACCGGCTGGTTAAGGAGTAATAACCCGGGCTGCTTTGGTTTGGGCTTCGACCATCTCATACATGTTGGTGACCCGGCCGACCTTGAGGTGTTCCTTTTTCTGATAATAATCGAGACAAAGTCCACAACTGGCCAGGTCAACCCCTTTATCGGCAAGCTTTTTCAGAGCTTCCAGGGCTTCTGACTCGGTGGTGGTCAGCTGAATGCCGCTATTGACGAACAGCACCAGATCCGGCAACGGGTCCATTTCAAGCAGGGTCATGAGGAAATTCTTCATGAGCACCCGACCAAATTCATCAGCGCCACTGCCCATGCGGTCGCTGCCGCAGTAAATGACGGTTTTCCCTTTTTGCGAGGCGACAACCGGGATTTCCCCAACCGATTCGGTTGCTGCCGCCGGAGTGAGAGTCAGGCGAAACCCCTCTGTGGCTGTTTCCGCGCTGGCTTGATAACCCATTTTTTCAGCGAGGCGGGAGACGTTGTCGCGACCGGCCTGATCGCCAACCAGGACTTCCAGGGAAATTCCCGGGTGGGCAAGGATCTGTTTGCGGGTCTCAATGACCGGATAGGGGCATTTTTGCTGACTGTAGTCGAGTTTGATCATCGGGTTGTCCTTCTGTGGTTACTGTCTTCAGGTGAAAGGCTCTGCCCATTCACTCTAGAACATCACCCCCGAGAATTCAATCGGTCGGGTAATATTTACCGATAATGGTCTGCAGGGAAAAACTTTTCCCGCAGGCTGGGGGCGGGCGATAATTCTGTTGAAGCAAATCATTTTAATGGTTATATTAGGACAACTAATAGGGTTGTTTCTTTATATTTGGATTTCCGAATGGATACGCGCTACCTGAAAACCCTGGTGACCGTGGTCGAGACGGGCAGCTTTTCCAAAGCCGCCAAGAGTTTGCACCTGACTCAATCGGCAGTGTCCCAACGTATCAAATATCTTGAGGACGCGTTCGGTTATGTCCTGCTGGAGCGTTCCGGGGTGGCGTTGCGGGTGACTTCTCCCGGCGGAATCGTGCTGGAAGAAGCCCGTCGGATGCTCGATATCGAAGCGTCCATGCTGCGCAAGCTGAAACGCATCAAGGAGCGACAGAAGGTCTCCTTTTGCTGTACGCCGACCTTTGGCACCGTCTATCTGCCCGGGGTTTTGAACCGCTTTATGCTGGAAAGCGGCTCTCCGGCGGATTTGAAATTTCTGCTGCACAGCCCCGACCAGGCCCTGGAAGGGATCATGCGTCAGGAGTTTGATATCGCCATTGTCGAACACTGCGAAGGGGCGGACCTGAGTCTTTTTAAAACCTATCCTTTGCCTCAGGATGAACTGGTCTTTGTCAGTGCTCCCAAACTGGGGCTGCCCGCTCCTGAAATCGACCTGAATCTGCTCTTCGGCATGTGCCTGTTTGCCCGTAAGGAAGGCTGCAGTTCCCGACAGTTGATCACCCGGGGCTTGACCGAGCGCGGCAGAAAGCTCGATGATTTTGCCGGAGTTATTACCTCCGACGATCTGCGCCTGACCTGCCAGACCATCCTCTCCGGCGGCGGTATTTCCTTTTTATCCAAAAGCCTGGTCTGTGAGTACCTGCAAACCGGGCAGATGGTTGCTCACTACGTCAAGGATTTCCCGCAAACACGCAAGCGCACCATCGTGCTTGAAAAAGGGCGCGAGGAGGAACCGCTGTTGCAGGATTTTGTGCGCTGCATTTTCAATGTGATGGATGTTCCGTCCCCGTTCTAGTCAAAATTCGCCTGAATATCGACCTTTTCCCCGTTCCGCAAGCCGCTGCCCAAACCCGAGCTTACTCTGCCGATAAGGGCTCTTTTTCCGAGTTTAGAGCACCAACCGGTTGGTCGACTCTGTACCCTGACCGGCAAAATTTCCCCCCTGAGGTTGACAAGTCAGAAAATAACGCTTAGTTTGGTCCTACCATTTAAGCGGAATTTTGTTTTTTTTTTGGCATAAAACCCATGATAAGCCAGCAATGGTAGGACCAATGAAATTTGTATGGATGATAAATATTTATTCAGCCCGGCCCAGGTCGGTCGCGCCGGCGAAGATGTCGCTTTGCAGATAGAAGCAGCCATTCTGGGTGAGAAAATTCTGCCGGGAGAGAGTCTGCCCAGCGAGCGGGAATTGCAGGCCCAGTTCCAGACCGGCCGCGGAGTGATTAGAGAGGCGATTCGGGCGCTGAAGCAGAAGGGCCTGATCGAGATTCGCAAAGGCGCCCGCGGCGGGGCTTACGTGAAGAAGATCGAAGTGGCTAATGTCAGTGAGTCGCTGGCCTTGTTTCTCAAACAGAATCATATCGGCACCGCACATATCGCCGAATTTCGGGAAAGCCTGGATCGCACGATCACGATGCTGGCCATTGCCCGCGGCAGTGCCGGGGACAAGCAGCAACTGGTTGCCAAAACCGAACAGTTGCGGGAATTCATCGAGGCTTCGCATCCCGCTATGGAAATGCTCGCGGAGATCGATCGTGAACTCAATATCCGGCTCGCCAGGATGACTGGCAACCCGATTTTCGAGTGGATCATGAGCGCGTTGCAACTCGGTTTCAGCTCTCATGACTATGCACTTTATGACGACCTGGAATTCCGCCGGAAAACCATTCTCAACTGGTGTGAAACCGCACATCACATCGCTGCCAACGAACCGCTGCGAGCCCTGGCATCGGTCAGTTCTCACTACGCCCTGCTGCGCGACTGTGTCGAAGTGCACCACGGACGGCAGCCCAAGGGCTCGGAATTAATGGACGCTATTTCCCCCGCGACAGATTAACCCCGGGCTGCCGGGGAAGGCGCGGACCGGTCACCACCAAACGGAGAACCGTCAAGGATCTTCACATGTTTAAAAGTAAAGGTAGGGAGCAACAGATGAAGAATGCAACATATGATTACATTATTGTCGGCGGCGGATCAGCCGGAAGTGTCCTGGCCAATCGGCTGAGCGCCAATCCGAAAACCCGAGTACTGGTTCTGGAAGCGGGTAAACCGGATTACCGGCTTGATTTCCGCATCCATATGCCGGCCGCGCTGACTTATCTGCTGACCGACAAGACCTATAACTGGCTTTACGAGTCGGCCCCCGAGCCCCACATGCACAATCGCCGCATTGCTCAGCCGCGGGGCAAAGTCCTCGGCGGTTCCAGCTGCATCAACGGGATGATCTATATCCGTGGCAATGCCCTGGATTATGAAAAATGGGGAGCTAACGAAGGATTGGAAAACTGGGATTACGCCCACTGTTTGCCCTATTTCCGCAAATTCGAAACCCGCTTGCAGGGGGCCGATGCCTATCACGGCTCCAACGGCCCCCTCAACATCTCGACCCCGGAATGCGACAATCCGCTGTTCAAAGCCTTTTTCGAGGCCGTGCAGCAGGCCGGTTATCCGTTGACCGAAGACGTTAACGGTTTTCAGCAGGAAGGGTTCGGCAAGTTCGATCAGAATATTTACCGGGGCAGACGCCACAATGCCGCGCGGGCCTATGTCCATCCGGTCAAAAACCGGGCTAACCTCCAGGTCCAGTGCCATGCCCTGGGCAGCAAGGTGCTGTTTGACGGCAAGAAGGCGATCGGGGTCGAATATAAGAAGGGGAACAGTCTCTGCCGCGCCTATGGCGGCGAGGTGATCTGTTGCGGTGGTGCCATCAACTCACCGCAATTACTGCAACTGTCCGGAATCGGCAACGGCGCCGAGCTGAGCGAGCTGGGCATCGATGTGGTGGCGGATCTGCCCGGGGTCGGCCAGAACCTTCAGGATCACCTGGAACTCTACGTCCAATACGCCTGCACCCAGCCGGTCAGCATGTACCCGGCCCTGAAGTGGTACAATCAACCGAAGATCGGTTTCGACTGGCTGTTCCGGCGCAAAGGGGATGCTGCCACCAATCACTTCGAAGCCGGGGGTTTTATTCGCGGCAACGACCGGGCTGCATATCCGAATCTGCAGTTTCACTTTTTGCCCATCGCCATTCGCTACGACGGTTCGGCGCCAGCCCAGGGGCACGGCTTCCAACTACACGTCGGGCCTATGAATTCGGATGTACGCGGTCACGTCAAAATCAAGTCAACCCAGCCGTCCCAGTATCCGGAAATCTTCTTCAACTACCTGTCCACCGAACAGGAACGGCGGGAATGGGTTGAGGCGATTCGCTGCTCGCGAGACATCATCAACCAGCCGGCCTTCGATCATCTGCGCGGTGCGGAGCTGGCTCCCGGCGCACAGGTCGAGACCGATGAAGAGATTCTTGATTTCGTCGCCCGCGAAGGGGAGAGTGCCTACCATCCGAGCTGTACCTGCAAAATGGGGGTGGATGAGATGGCGGTGGTCGATCCGGAGCTCCGCGTGCATGGCGTCGGAAACCTGCGGGTGGTCGATGCTTCGATCTTCCCCTCCATCACCAACGGCAACATCTATGCCCCGGTGATGATGGTTGCCGAAAAGGCCGCCGACCTAATTCTCGGCAATACCCCGGAAGCTCCTTCTGCCGCAGGGTTCTATACGCATCAGAGCGAGGGGGCGACTCATGACTGAACTCAAGCGCATGTATATCGGTGGCGCCTGGGTGGCTGCGGCTTCCGGTCAAACCCGGCAGATTATCAACCCGGCCAACCAGAAGGTCATCGCAACGGTGGCGGAAGGCGACCGGCGCGATGCCATTGCGGCCATTGCGGCTGCGCGGCAGGCCTTTGATCACACGGACTGGCCCACGCGGCCGGCGGTGGAACGGGCCGCACTGCTGGTGCGGCTGGCGGGCCTGATCGAGGCTGAGAGAGAGCAGCTTGCCACCCTGGAGAGCCTCGATACCGGCAAGACCCTGGAAGAGAGTCGCTGGGACATGGACGATATCGCCGGGATCTTCCGCTATTTCGCCGGTCTTGCAGACAAGGACGGCGGCGAGGTGATCAGTTCACCGCTGCCGGCTACGGAGAGCCTGCTGGTGCGCGAACCGGTCGGGGTCTGCGGGCAAATATCGCCTTGGAATTATCCGCTGTTGCAGGCCGCCTGGAAGCTTGCGCCGGCTTTGGCCGCTGGCTGCACCGTGGTGGTCAAACCGAGTGAGATTACTCCCCTGACCACCCTGCGGGTCACCGAGCTGGCCATTACGGCGGGCTTCCCGCCGGGAGTGATCAATACGGTGCTCGGACCCGGCGCAACGGTCGGCGCCGAACTGGCCGAGCATCATGATGTCGATCTGATCTCCTTTACCGGCGGGATTGCCACCGGCAAGAAGATCATTCAGGCCGCCAGTGGCAATGTCAAAAAAATCTGCCTGGAACTGGGCGGTAAAAATCCCAACATCATCTTTGCCGATGCCGACCTTGAGGTAGCCGTGGACCAGGCGCTGAACGGGGTCTTTTTCCATGCCGGCCAGATCTGTTCGGCCGGGGCCCGGCTGATGGTGGAGGAGCCTGTTCACGACGAGTTTGTGACCCGCCTCAAGGCGCGGATGGCCAACATCAAAATTGGTGACGGCTTTGCTGAGCAGACCCAGATGGGGCCGCTGATTTCCGCGGAACACCGTGCCAAGGTGGAGGGCTATGTCGCCATCGGTCTGGCCGAAGGCGCACAGCTGGAACTGGGTGGCCATCGTCCGGAGGATGCGGAACTGCAAGCCGGTTTTTTCTACGCCCCGACCCTGTTCAGCGGTTGCCGTAACGATATGCGTATTGTCCAGGAGGAAGTGTTCGGGCCGGTCGTCACGGTCGAGTCCTTCCGCAGCGAAGCCGAAGCCGTGGAACGCGCAAACAGCACCATTTACGGTCTGGCCGCAGGATTCTGGACGAGCGATGCAGGGCGGATGCAGCGGGTAGCAAAGGCCCTGCGTTTCGGCACGGTCTGGATCAACGATTTCAATGTCTATTTCACCCAGGCGCCCTGGGGCGGCTTTAAACAGTCGGGACTCGGCCGTGAGCTCGGTCGGCTCGGCCTGGAAGAGTATACCGAAGTGAAGCATATTTTCCGGAATCAGCGGCCCGCGGCCATGAACTGGTTCGGAAGCTGACCAAATGTCCGGATTTTCCGGACTGCAATTTCAATTGAATGGAGGATGTCATGTGTCACCCGTCTCTTAAGAGACTCATTGTTTTGTTTGCTGCTATCTCCCTGTCCCTGTCGGGAACAGCCCTGGCCGCAGAGCAGATTCGCTTTGCCAATGTCAGCTGGACCGGCGTCACCGTGAAAACCGAACTGGGTAAGCTGGTTCTGAAAAGCCTCGGCTATAAAGTCAAGAGCAGCAATCTTTCCGTCCCCATCGCTTACCAGGCCATGGATTCCGGGGACGCTGATATTTTCCTCGGCAACTGGATGCCGTCCATGGAGACAATTGCCAACAAATTTTTCAAACGGGGAACCGTTGAGCAGCTGGTGGCCAATATGCAAGGCGCCAAATATACCCTGGCGGTTCCCTCCTATGTGGCGGCCGGCGGGCTGAAGGATTTTGCCGATATCGCTAAATTTACCGATAAGCTCGACCATAAGATTTATGGAATCGAGCCGGGTAACGACGGCAACCAGATCATTCAACATATGATCGATGAGGATATGTTCGGCCTCGGCGATTTCAAGGTGGTTGCGACCAGCGAGCCGATCATGCTGACCGAAGTGCAGAATTTTGTGCGCGAAGGGAAGTGGATCGTATTCCTGGGCTGGTCACCCCACTATATGAATCAGCTCATCGATATGACTTACCTGACTGGCAGTACCGCGGACACTTTTGGCAAGAATAATGGAACCGCGACCGTTTATACGAATGTCCGTAAAGGGTTTGCCGAGGACCATCCGAATGTGACCAGGTTTTTGAAAAACTTTGTCTTTCCCATCGACATGATGAATGAAATTTCCCAACTGCTCCATGATGACCACGGTTTTAATCATGCTTCAGCCGGGCTGGCCTGGATCAAGCAGCATCCAGACGTTTATCGCGGTTGGCTACAAGGGGTCACCACCAGCGACGGCCGACCGGGTCTGCCTGCCTTGGAAAAATATCTGCAAGAGCATTAACTTGGTGAAAACAGCAACGGGGCGGCCGGAGAGGAACCGGACCGCCCCGTCGGGCTGACTGTTTAACCTTGGGTGCGAAGCGTGCTCAGCTGTTCAGCTCTACCACGGTTTCGATGTGAGCGGTCTGCGGGAACATGTCGACCGGCTGGATCCTTTTGATTCGGAAGCCGTGGGCTGTTAGAAAACGCAGATCGCGGGCCAGCGTGTCGGGATCGCAGGAGACGTAAATCAGTTTCGGCGGTTTGACCTGGCAGATGGCCCGCAGTAACTCTTCCGTACAGCCTTTGCGCGGTGGGTTGACGGTGACCAGGGTTGGCTGGCGGACGCCACCGGTCAGCTTCTGAAACTCAAGGGCGGCGTCGCCGGCGTAGAACCGGCAGTGGGCCATGCTGTTCAGCCGGGCATTCTCCTCCGCATTCCGTACTGCTTCCGCAACAAACTCGATGCCGTCAATCTGCCCGGCGTCCTGCCCCAGGTGCAGGGCGATCCCGCCGATGCCGCAAAACAGATCGATGGCATAATCCTGGCGGGTCAACCCGGCCCACTCGCGGACCAGGGCATACAGCCGCGCAGCCTGGCGGGTGTTGACTTGAAAAAATGCCTCCGGAGCGATTCGCAGCCTGATGTCGCCGACCTGTTCGATGAGATCGGGCATGCCATGCAACTGGTAGGTCTCGGTCCCGAGAATGACATTGCCGGTCGAACTGTTGACGTTCTGGTGGATGCCGATGACTTCAGGGGCTCTGCGGGTCAGCCATTTGCCGAGCTTGGGCAGTTGCTGGAGATCGCGATGACTGCAGACAAAGGTGACCAGGGCCTTGTTGCCGGTCGGGCTGACCCGGATAATAAGGTAGCGTAACAGACCGTTCTGATGCTGCGGGCTGTAGACGGAAATTTTCTGGCGCTGGACTTCGTCCCTGACAATGGCGGCGATCTTGTTGATCAGCGGGTGGTGAACCGGACAGTCCGGGCAATCAATGACGTCATGGCTGCCCCGCTGGTAGAGGCCAATCATGATTTTTTCCCGTTTTCGCGCAAAGACCAGCTTGGCGCTGGCTCGGTAGCCGAAGGGTTCCGGGGCCTCAAGCACCGCTGGGACAACGATTTCCTCCCCCAGCCCGACCTGCTGTAGTGCTGTCGCCAACCGCTGCTGTTTGAAATCCAGTTGGGCGGCATATTTCATACTGATCAGGGCACAGCCGAGACAGGCCGCTTCTTTGTGGCAAGTGATCTTGGCAGTGCGCTCCGGGGCGTTGCGCAGCACTCGCTGCAGTTTGGTGAAAATATGGGTACGGCCGCTATGCTCGACCTGGGCCACCACGGTTTCGCCGGGAAATGCCCCCTGCACCAGAGCGGTTTTGTTTTCGTATGGGGCAACCCCGATCCCCTCGCTGTCGAGCCGTTCGATGGTGAGTTTAAGAGTCTGGGGCGCCGGACGCTGTTGCTCCGCCTTGCTGGACTTGGGGGTGGTTTGTTTGGCCGCCCTGGGTTTGTTGCCCGGTTTGGCTCGGTTGCTTTTGACCATGGTTGCTATCGACTCCTTGTGCAATGCATAAGTGCAGCAATTTACCCTTGCTGCCGGCTCCGTGTCAAACATTGTCGGGCTTGTCTGGAACGGATAAGTTGGATAGACTGCGCAACGACTCTCAACTTACTCTGACAGCATGTCCGGGAAAGCTAAAAACGGGCAGCTGTCATTGTCTATATATGGAGCGATAAATTGCGACATTCAACTCGGCAAATCAAACTGGGGAACCTCGCGGTCGGTGGCGCGGCCCCGGTCAGTGTACAATCGATGTGTAATACCGATACCCGCGATGTTGCGGCCACTCTCCGGCAGATCGAGGCCCTGGCCAGTGCCGGCTGTGAGATCGTCCGTTGTGCGGTGCCGGATCAGGCCGCTGCCGCCGCCCTGGCTGAGATCAGCAACGGCTGCACACTGCCGCTGATTGCGGACATCCATTTCGATTATCGCCTGGCCCTGACCGCCGTTGTCAACGGCGTAGCCGGTCTCAGGCTGAACCCGGGGAATATTGGTGCGGCCTGGAAAGTGAAGGAAGTGGTCACTGCCTGTGCCGAACGCGGGGTGCCGATTCGCATCGGCGTTAACGCCGGGTCCCTGGAACCGGAGCTGCTGCGCAAATATGGTCATCCGACCGCCGCGGCCATGGTCGAAAGCGCCCTCGGGCATGTGCGGATTCTGGAAGACCTGGGTTTTTACGAAATCAAGATCAGCATGAAGGCCTCTGATATCGCCAGGACGGTCGACGCTTATCGCATGCTCGCCCGGCAGGTTGACTACCCTCTGCATATCGGCATTACCGAGGCCGGCACCACCTGGGGCGGGACCATCAAAAGTGCCATCGGCATCGGCGCCCTGCTTTATGATGGCATCGGCGATACCCTGCGGGTCTCCCTGACCGGCGATCCCGTGGAAGAGGTGAAGGTCGGCTGGGAAATTTTGAAATGCCTGCGGTTGCGCGAACGCGGGCCGATGTTTATCAGTTGCCCGACCTGCGGCCGTTGCCAGATCGATCTGATTGCCACGGCCGAGGAGGTCGAGCAACGCCTGCAGAACCTGCCCCTGCCGCTGACCATTGCGGTCATGGGCTGTGTCGTCAATGGTCCCGGGGAGGCGCGCGAAGCGGACTTGGGCATCGCCGGCGGACAAGGCCAGGGGATCCTTTTCAAACAGGGCGAGGTTGTGCGCAAAGTTCCGCAGGCGGAGCTCGCCGACGCCTTAGTCGAAGAAGCCTGGCGCCTGGTTGAGGAACGTGGCAAAAGCTGACTTGCGGATGAAGATCGCTCTGCTCGAGCCCTTTCTGACCGGTTCTCACGCCGCCTGGGCCGAAGAGTATGCCCGCCACAGCCGGCATGAGGTGAGGATTTTCGGCTTGGCCGGGCGCAACTGGAAATGGCGGATGCATGGCGGCGCCGTGACCCTGGCCGGGGATTTCCTGGCCCAGGGCTGGCCGGCGGATCTGTTGCTGGCCAGCGACATGCTCGATCTGACCACCTTTCTGGCGCTGACCCGGGCGGTCACGGCAACAACTCCGGCGGCCATGTACTGTCACGAAAACCAGCTCACTTACCCCTGGTCGCCAGCGGATGCCGACCCGGCGTTACAGCGGGATATGCATTACGGCTTTATCAACTATGCTTCAGCGTTGGCCGCCGATGCCGTGCTCTTCAATTCCGCTTATCACCGGCGCGCCTTTCTGGCAGCGCTGCCCGGTTTTCTGGGGAAATTCCCCACCCCCAACGGGCTGGAGACCCTGCCGGCGATCGGCGCCAAAAGTTCCACCCTGGCGCTGGGGCTCGACCTGCGGCGCCTGGATCGTTGGCATCCGGAGCGGGCGGCAACGGAGTGCGCAGCGGAGCGGCCGCCGCTGATACTCTGGAATCACCGCTGGGAGTATGACAAGAACCCGGAGGAGTTTTTCCAGGCACTGCTGACGCTGCAGGAACGGGGGATCGCTTTCGAATTGGCCGTGCTGGGAGAGTCTTATCGTGAGGTGCCGGCGGTCTTTGCGCTGGCCAGAGACCGGCTCGCGGAACAGATTGTTCACTGGGGTTATGTCGAGAGCCAGGCGGACTATGCCGGCTGGTTGTGGCGGGCGGATATCCTGCCGGTCACGTCGATCCACGATTTTTTCGGGATCAGTGTGGTTGAGGCGATGTATTGCGGCTGTCTGCCCCTGTTGCCGGAACGCCTGGCCTATCCCGAGCACCTGGATGCCCGTCTCGGCCGGTGCTGTCTGTATCGCGATTTTGCCGACCTGGTCGAACGCCTGAGCGCAGCCTGCCAGAACCCTCGGCCAGTGACTGGCGTTGATTTACAGAATCAGGTCAGGCACTATGACTGGCAATATCGGAGCGCAGAGTATGATGACTTTTTCGTCCAACTGATTCTTAAGGGCAGGGAAGAACCGGCGGTTTCGGGATCCCGGCGCTGTTAGCACCTTGCTTTTCTTAAAAAATCGGGTTAGTTTTCGCTACTCCTGCCAGATCTTTCCGGATCAGGGTGCCGATCCTATCAGATTGTTGAAAAAGAGCGTCCCTGTCCTCGGCAGGCTGGCTTTCAATGGTCTGCTATATTAAATAATAGACTCACGATCGGCGGGTTTCGCAGTTGGCCGCCAGGCAATTTATGAGCACGGCAACCTGCCGTCTTTGAACGATAACCAGATTAATAATCAGGAACAGGATTCCCCATGCGTTATTCCCAATACCTTTTGCCGACCCTCAAGGAAACTCCGGCTGATGCGGAAGTCATCAGTCACCAATTGATGATGCGAACCGGTATGATCCGCAAAGCCGCAGCCGGGGTTTACAGCTATCTGCCTTTCGGCCTGCGCTCCATCCGCAAGATGGAGCAGATTATCCGCGAGGAGATGAACCGGGCCGGTGCCATCGAATGCCTGATGCCGATGGCCAATCCAGCGGAGCTGTGGCAGGAATCGGGGCGCTGGGAGAAGTACGGCAAGGAACTGCTGCGCTTCAAGGATCGCAAAAATGCCGATTTCTGCATGGGTCCGACTCATGAGGAAGTGGTTACGGACATCATTCGTAACACGGTCAGCTCTTATCGGCAGCTGCCCTTGAACCTGTATCAGATCCAGACCAAGTTCCGCGATGAAATCCGCCCCCGCTTCGGGTTGATGAGAGGGCGGGAATTTATTATGAAGGACGCCTATTCCTTCGATCTGGAGGATGCCGGGGCGGATCAGTCTTACCAGAAGATGTATCAGGCTTACCGGAATATTTTCAATCGCTGCGGGTTGAAGTTCCGGGCCGTGGAAGCGGACAGCGGAGCCATTGGCGGTAACTTCTCCCATGAATTCATGGTTCTGGCTGAATCGGGCGAGGACGCCATTGTCTCCTGCAGTCATTGTGAATACGCCGCCAATGTCGAAAAAGCCGAACTGGTTTACCGCCAGCAGACGCCGGCTAGAGCCACGGCCGAGCTGCAGCGGATCGACACTCCCGGCCAGCGTACCATTGAGGATGTCGCCGATTTCCTCGACCTCGCGCCCAGCCAGGTGGTCAAGACCCTGATTGTTCAGACCTCGGCAGATGAGGTGGTTGCCGTGCTGTTGCGCGGGGATCGGGAGTTGAACAGCATCAAATTGGCCAATGTCCTCGGCGTCGACTGGGCGCTGCTGGCTGAAGACGAAGTGGTCAGGACCGCTACGGGCGCGCCGGTCGGTTTTGCCGGCCCGGTCGGCCTGCAGTTGAGAGTCATTGCCGATGCGGAGATCGAGGGCATGGCCGATTTCGTTGTCGGGGGCAACGCTGAGGATGTCCACTATCTCGGGGCCAATCATGGTCGGGATTTCCCAGTCAGCTGTTTTGCCGATATCCGTCAAGCGGTGGCCGGCGATCCCTGCCCCCGTTGCGAAGCCGGGGCTTTTGAGAGCTGGCGTGGTATCGAAGTGGGGCATGTCTTTAAGCTCGGCATTAAATATTCGGAAGCTATGAACGCCACCGTGCTTGACGCTCATGGCAAGGCTCAACTGCTGGTCATGGGCTGCTATGGCATCGGTGTCGGCCGGACCGTGGCGGCGGCCATCGAACAGAATCACGATGAAAACGGGATGATGCTGCCGATGCCGCTGGCGCCGTTCCAGGTGCTGGTGACCATGCTCAACCCCAAAGACGCCGAGGTTTGTGAGGCCGCCGAAAAAATTTATGCTGAGTTGCAGGAGCTGGGGGTCGAAGTCCTTCTTGATGATCGTGACGAGCGGCCGGGGATCAAGTTCAAAGATGCGGACCTGATCGGAATCCCGCTGCGGATCACCGTCGGTGCCCGCCACCTCAAGGAAGGCAACGTCGAACTCAAGCGCCGTGCCGGCGGTGAGCAGGATATCGTGCCTCTGGCCGACATCACCAGCCGGGTTCACCAACTGGTCGTTGAGGCACTTAAGGTCACCACCAAATCGTGATCATGAGATAAGCCGCAAGGCTGAATTTATCCCCGGAGAACGCCAGGTCTTCTCCGGGCTCTGAAGTACCCCTGAACTGGTTATTCTAAATGGAAAAGTTGAAAATTGATAAAACGGGAATCGTGAAGCTGCCGGGCCGTCTGGTTCAGGCGCTGGGGACGGAACCGCTGTGTCCGGTCTCTGGATCTTCGGAGCATGTTTTTCTTGCTCGCCCGGAGGCTAAGAACCCGGTCCTTTTTGCCGGTATTCTGGAAGCGGGAGCCGTCGCTGATTTGCTCTCTTTCTTCAATATGTTTCGCAAGACTGGGCTGTTGAACATTGAACTTGAAGGCGGCCAGAAGTCCCTCTATTTCCAGCAGGGGGAAATTGTTTTTGCGACCAGTACCTTTACCAGTGAGGATATCGGCGAAGTCCTGTTTTCGCTGGGCAAAATTGAGCGCGACACCCTGAACCTGGTGCGCTCCCAGGTCACGGAGCATCAGACCCTGGGCAAGCTGCTGGTCGAACAGGCGGCGGTTTCGCCCAAGGACCTCTGGCTGGCCGCCCGCAGCCAGGTCGAGAACATCGTTTATGCCTTGTTTGCAGCAGGTTGTGGCGGTTTCTCCTTCCAGGTACGGGCGATTGACCAGGAACAGATTTTGCGCCTGTCCATGAGTACCCAGAACCTGATCATGGAAGGGTTGCGCAGACAGGATGAAAAGGCCCTGTTCATGCGCAAGATTGTTTCTCTGGACAGTTTTCCCAAAGAGACCGGTCGGGAAGGGGTCGACCTGAGCCAGGGCGAGGCGCGCTTGTTGAGCGCGGCGCAGGCGGGGCAGCTGTCGGCCAAGGAGCTCTTCCGTCGGGTCGGTTTGCATGAGTTCGACGGGCTGCGTATTCTCTATGGCCTGATCGAGAAAAAGCTGTTGCGGATGGAAGACACCCCGGCAGTGGAAGTCGCTGGCGAACTCGGGGAAATTCTGGCGATCTATAATAAATTGTTTCAATCCCTTTTCAGCAGTGTCGACAGCAACGGATCCGGTTTTCTCGCAGAGATGAAAGAGTCTTTGCGCGAACTGCCACAGCCCTACTCCTTTGTCCTTCGGGATGTCGAGCTGTTGGCGGATGGGACCCTGGACGGACAGCGGATCGTCGGCAATCTGGTCGGGCTGGAAGAAGGGGACAGAGAAAAATTGCTGGCTGACTCACTCTGTGAAGTCGCCTATATGGAAACTATGCTGCTGCGCCGTGAACTGGCTGCAGATCAAGCCCGGCCGCTGATTTCAAAGGTTCAGGAAGTCACCGGCAAGGTGCGTCATCTGGTAGGGAGACACTGATTCATAATGACTGCTCGAGAAAAGCTCATATTTGCTCTTGATGTTGATGACTTCGAAACCGCTTGCCAATGGGTGGACCAACTGCACCGGGATGTCGGGTTGTTCAAAGTCGGCAAACAATTATTTACCCGCTGCGGGCCGGAGGTGGTCAGGATGATCAACACCCGGGGCTGTAAGGTGTTTCTTGACCTCAAATATCACGATATCCCGAACACCGTCGCCAAAGCCTCGGTGGAAGCCTGTCGGCTCGGAGTCGGCATGTTCAATGTGCACGCCCTCGGCGGTTCGGAGATGATGCGGCAAGCCGTTGCCGAGGTTAACGAGTACTGCCGGGCGGCAGGGGTTGTCCGGCCGATCATGTTGGCGGTGACGATCCTTACCTCATCTACTGAAGCAACTCTTCGCGAAATCGGGATTACCGACCCGGTTGAGGTGATGGTGCCACGCTTGGCCAAGCTGGCAAAGGAGGCGGGTTTTGACGGGGTTGTCGCCTCGCCGCGGGAAATTGAGCTGATCCGTGCCGCATGTGGTGCTGATTTCGCCATTGTAACTCCCGGGGTGCGGCCAGCAACTGCGGCCCTGGACGATCAAAAACGAGTCATGACCCCGGGCGCTGCCATTCAGGCCGGGGCGACGGCACTGGTGATCGGTCGACCGATTTCCGCTGCTGCGGACCCGCAAGCAGCCGCTGCAGCGATCCTCGCCGAAATCGAGGCGGCCCTGCCGGCTGAGTGTTGATGAGTGACCTGATCTACGGAATCAATCCGGTCCGCGAGGCCCTGCATGGCGGTAGTCGTTCCCCCCTCGAACTTATGGTCGTGCGCGAGAGTCGTAATGCCCGTCTTGAAGAGCTGATCACCCTGGCCCGCAGTTGCACTTTAAAGGTCACTTTCAGCGAGCGCCGACAACTCGACCAGTTGGCCGGGCATGCTCACCATCAGGGGGTTTTGCTGCGGGTGACCGCGTTTGCTTACCGGGATTTCGATGACCTGTTGAGCGCTTGGCGGGCCAGTGGACAACGGGCCTTCTTTCTGCTTCTCGACGGGATTACCGATCCACATAATTTTGGCGCCATTCTGCGTAGTGCCGAAATTGCCGGGTGCAGCGGGGTTGTCGTGGCCAAAGATCGGTCCTGTCCGGTGACCCCGGTGGTTGAGAAGACCGCAGCCGGAGCTCTGGCCCACTTGCCTCTCTGTCAGGTCACCAATTTGGCCCGGACTGTAGAGGAACTGAAAAAACATGCTATCTGGTGTTATGGATTGGCCGGCGAGGACACCGCGGAAGAAATCTATAAGACCGATCTGCGCGGCCATATTGCCATTGTGGTTGGCAGCGAGGGGAGTGGCTTGCGGCCGAATATCCGTAACCACTGCGACGGGTTGCTGGCCATTCCCATGAAGGGGTCGCTCTCCTCCCTGAATGCGTCGGTCGCAGCCGGGATCGCTTTGTTCGAGGTCGTCCGGCAGAACGATCATGCCTGAGGGCAGACGAGGGCGGAGCAGGCAAGGCAGTTGACAACTCGGCGCAGTTTGCTTAAAAAGAATGAACGAACATTCTTTCTCGGGAGGGCCAGGTGAAAAAACGGACAATAAATCCGGATGAGAAAATTGACAAGGTTATCGAAACTGCGCGGCGGCTATTTGTTGAAAAGGGCTACTGTGGGGTGTCGATTCCGACCATAGTCAAGGAGTCCGGGGTCAGCACTGGTGCTATCTACAGTTATTTTGCCGACAAAGAGGCTTTGGCCCGAGAGATTCATCGGCGGACGGTAGCGGAGTTCAGCGAGATGTTTCGAGATCGTCTGGAAGGTCGGACGTCCATCTATGAGGTTTTGAAAACTTTTACCAAGCTGATCTGCGAGTTAACGGAACAGCGACCGAATATGATGAAGTACATGCTGTTCATGCAGCATGGCGGAATTGTCTATAACCTCCCCCCTGTGTGTTCGACGGAGCCGTTTCGGCTTTTGCAGGAGCATCTTAAGCAGGCCATCGCGGCTGGAGAAATCCGGGTTAAGGATTTTATGATTGCCGGATTGTCCTATACCGGGGTGACGTTGCGCGCTGCGGAGTTGCGATTTGAAGGAGTCTTGCCGCAGCCGTTGCCGGAAATTTGCGATATTCTTGTGGAGATCGGCTGGCGGGCAATTTGTGTCTGAATATAAGGGGGTTGGCTACGCCTGTCGGAATTGCTGTTCTCCGGCTTTCAAAAGAAAAGATCAGTTCTGCTCAAAGAGGGCCTTTTCTGTGTTGACACTGCTATGCCGATGCTTTATAACACGGCGCTGTTGTTCGAAAAAAACAAACGGGAAAAACACAGTATTTTTTTTCCTTGCTTTTGCCGAATGGCTAGGTTATAAAGCCCGTCTTGTGCTGGCGTAGCTCAATAGGCAGAGCAACTGACTTGTAATCAGTAGGTTGGGGGTTCAATTCCTCTCGCCAGCTCCAGTTGCTTGAACGGGTTTGCCCGATACAATAGAATAGAAGCAAGTTCCCCTGGAGGGGTTCCCGAGCGGCCAAAGGGAGCAGACTGTAAATCTGCCGTCAGAGACTTCGGAGGTTCGAATCCTCCCCCCTCCACCATTAAAAGCTTGCCGGACAAAGCCCGGCTGCTGGATTTCAGGAGGCGGACGCCGTAAGTACTGGACCAGGGGCTGGTGGTTGAGTCTTAGACCACACAATTGAATAAGCGGTAGAGTTTGGGCGGGAGTAGCTCAGTTGGCTAGAGCATCAGCCTTCCAAGCTGAGGGTCGCGGGTTCGAGTCCCGTTTCCCGCTCCATTTACCTCTCCGTCAGAAAAGAATGTATGCCCACATAGCTCAGTCGGTAGAGCGCATCCTTGGTAAGGATGAGGTCACCAGTTCAAATCTGGTTGTGGGCTCCATTTTCTTTCTGCGGATTTTTGTGTTTCGTTTTTTTTGTGGGTTCTTTTACAGGTTTTGTAAACAACAATTTGTCGCTAAGCGAAAAAGTACTAAGTAGACGTAAAGACAACAGAGGGAGGTTCTACGATGTCCAAGGAAAAATTTGAGAGGACAAAGCCGCACGTCAACATCGGGACCATCGGTCACGTTGACCACGGCAAGACCACGCTGACCGCAGCGATTACCACCGTGCTCGCAGAAAAGATGGGCCGCGGTGAAGTCAAGGCTTTCGATCAGATCGACAATGCACCGGAAGAGCGTGAGCGTGGTATCACCATTGCAACCGCCCACGTCGAATATGAGACCGAAAAGCGTCACTATGCACACGTTGACTGCCCGGGTCACGCCGACTATGTCAAGAACATGATCACCGGAGCTGCCCAGATGGACGGCGCTATTCTGGTGGTCTCGGCTGCTGACGGCCCGATGCCGCAGACCCGTGAGCACATCCTGCTCGCTCGTCAGGTTGGTGTTCCGGCCATGGTCGTGTTCCTGAACAAGGCCGACATGGTTGACGACGAAGAACTGCTTGAGCTGGTCGACATGGAAATCCGTGAGCTGCTGTCGAGCTATGATTTCCCAGGTGACGATATTCCGATCATTGCCGGGTCCGCTCTGGCCGCTCTGGAAGGTCGCGATGACGAGATCGGCAAGAACAAAGTTCTCGAACTGATGGACGCTGTTGACAGCTACATCCCCGAGCCGGAGCGTGCTGTTGACAAGCCGTTCCTGATGCCTGTTGAAGACGTCTTCTCCATCTCCGGTCGTGGTACTGTTGCCACCGGTCGGGTTGAGAGCGGCGTGGTCAAAGTTCAGGAAGAAGTCGAAATCGTCGGCATGAAAGCTACGACCAAAACGGTCGTGACCGGTGTCGAAATGTTCCGCAAGCTGCTGGATCAGGGTCAGGCCGGCGACAACGTCGGTATTCTGCTGCGTGGTGTCAAGCGTGAAGACATCGAGCGTGGTCAGGTTCTGGCTAAGCCGGGCAGCATCACCCCGCATACCAAGTTCAAAGCCGAGGCTTATATTCTGACCAAGGAAGAGGGTGGTCGTCATACCCCGTTCTTCAAAGGGTATCGTCCGCAGTTCTACTTCCGGACCACGGATGTGACCGGGATTGTCGAGCTTCCGGAAGGCACCGAAATGGTTATGCCTGGTGATAATATTGCAATGACGGTTGATCTGATCACCCCGATTGCAATGGACAAGGAACTGCGCTTTGCAATCCGCGAAGGCGGCCGTACTGTCGGCGCCGGCGTGGTCAGTGAAGTTATTGCGTAATCAGGTCTCTTAGTGAAAAGCTCCCTCCCGGTGCAAGCCGGGAGGGCTTTATGAGGTAAGCGTCATGCGTGACATTGTCACTCTTGCCTGCACCGAGTGCAAGCAGCGGAACTACACGACTACAAAGAATAAGAAAAATACTCCGGACAAGTTGGAGTTCAGTAAATATTGTCGCTTCTGTAAAAAACACACGCCGCACAAGGAAACCAAGTAACGACGTGTCTGGAAGTGGCCAAGGTTAACCATGTAGGCCAGTAGCTCTAACGGCTAGAGCACCGGACTCCAAATCCGGGTGTTGGGGGTTCGAATCCCTCCTGGCCTGCCAATCTTTGCGAATAACACCATTTATGGGGCCGATAGATCGATGATTGGAAAAGTTAACGAGTTTTTAGCCAACGTCAAAGCAGAGCTCAAGAAGGTCACTTGGCCGACGAAAAAAGATACCTACGCATCGACGACTGTCGTTATCGTACTGGTTTTGCTCTGTGCGGTCTTTCTCGGAGGTGTTGATATAGTTCTTTCGCGCCTGATCCGTCTGATCCTCGGCTGAGGAGGAAGAGTCTGTTGTTATGGCGATGAAATGGTACGGTGTTCATACCTATTCCGGGTATGAAAATAAAGTCAAGCTCAATCTCGAAGAGCGGATTCGCTCCATGGAGGTTGAGGACTTGTTTGAGGAAATTTTGATTCCCTCAGAAACCGTCGTCGAGATGCGTAAGGGGGAGCGCAAAACCTCCACCCGAAAATTTTTTCCGGGATATATCCTGGTCAAGATGGAGCTTAACGATGAGACCTGGCATGTCGTCACGGGCACTGCCAAGGTAACAGGTTTCGTTGGCGGCGGACAGAATCCGCCGGCTATTCCGGCGGAGGAAGTCGATAAGATTACCAACCGGATGGAAGAAGGGGTCGAGAAGCCCAAGCCCAAGGTTGAGTTTGAGGTTGGTGAAACGGTCAGGGTCGTTGATGGTCCTTTTCTCAATTTTACTGGTGTGGTTGAGGATGTTCGTCCAGATCGGGGCACGCTCAAGGTTATGGTCAGTATATTCGGTCGGGTGACACCGGTTGAATTGGAATTTATACAGGTCGAAAAAACCAGCTAGGCTGGAATGAACGTTTCGTTCGCTTAAGGAGTCAGTAATGGCCAAGAAAGTTACCGGACAGATTAAATTGCAGATCCCTGCCGGCCAGGCGAATCCATCGCCGCCGGTCGGCCCCGCGCTCGGTCAGCACGGGGTCAATATTATGGAATTCTGCAAGGCTTTTAATGCAAAAACCCAGGAGCAGGCAGGACTGATAATTCCCGTTGTGATCACTGTTTATGCTGATCGTTCCTTTTCTTTTATCACGAAAACTCCGCCAGCAGCGGTTCTGTTGTTGCGTGCAGCCAACCTGAAAAAGGGTTCCGGGGTTCCGAATAAAGACAAGGTCGGCAAGGTGACGGCAGACCAGGTGCTTGAGATTGCGCGTTTGAAAATGCCGGATCTCAATGCTTTCTCTGAGGAAGCAGCCGTGCGGATTATCGAGGGTACCGCCCGCAGCATGGGAATTGAAGTCGCCTGATTCGGCGTAAAAGTGGAGATAAAAGATGGCAACAGGTAAAAACATCAAAAACGCAAAAGCGGTGGTCGATCGTTCCCGTCTGTATGGGCTTGACGAGGCTCTCGAACTGCTTAAGAAAAGCGCCTTTGCGAAATTCGATGAAACGGTAGACGTGAGTGTCCGCCTTGGCGTCGACCCGCGTAAAGCAGACCAAATGGTCCGTGGTGCTGTTGTGCTCCCCAATGGATTGGGTAAATCAGTCCGTGTCCTGGTTTTTGCCAAAGGCGAAAAAGCTCAGGAAGCAGAAGCTGCCGGTGCTGATTTTGTCGGTGCTGAAGATCTTGCGGAAAAAATTCAGGGCGGCTGGTTTGATTTCGATACCGCAATCGCTTCACCGGATATGATGGGTGTTGTCGGTAAGATCGGTCGGGTCCTTGGGCCGCGTGGCTTGATGCCTAACCCGAAAGTTGGCACCGTGACCATGGATATTGCCCGTGCTGTCCAGGAAGCCAAATCCGGTAAAATCGAATACCGGGTAGAAAAAGCCGGGATCATTCATGCCCCGGTTGGGAAGGTTTCCTTTGAGGCAGATAAGCTGAAAGAAAATATTATCTCTTTGCTGGATGTGTTGGTCAAGGCCAAACCCTCCACCGCCAAAGGGACGTACCTGAGAAAAATCTCGTTGTCGAGTACAATGGGTGCGGGGATCACTCTTGATATTCCGCAGATTCAAGCTTTAATCAAGTAATTCGTTACTTGATCGATTTTTTTGCTCTAAGTCAAAGACAGCAGGCACACAACGTTTAATGGCGAAGCCACCTGCCGAGGCTCGAAGGGTGTATAGACGACTTGCTCGCTCTCTCCCTGACGTTGACTTGGGCGGGATATGATATCCCAAGATTCTAACGAAAGGAGGAGAGTATATGAACAGAACCGAAAAAGAACAGGTTGTTCAGGAGTTGGCACAACGGCTGGCCGATATTCCTGCTGCTTTTCTGGCAGATTATCGCGGTATTAACGTTGAGCAGGCAACTAATCTCCGGCGTGAACTGACCAAAGCCGGTGTTGAGTATCGGGTTGTTAAAAACAAACTGCTGAAGCTGGCAGCCCAAGGTACTCCGGCTGAAGAACTGCAGGCTTTTTGTGCAGGGCCTACCGCAATTGCGCTGGCTGGCGATGATCCGGTTGCTCCGGCAAAGATTCTCAGTAAGTTCGCCAAGGACGTCGAAGCCTTTGAATTGAAGGCTGGTGTGCTGAGCGGTAAACTGATCAGTGTTGCCGAGATCAATGCTTTGGCTGAACTGCCGAGCCGCGAAGAGCTGTTGGCTAAAGCTCTTAGCTGCATGAATGCACCATTGACCAACTTTGTCGGTACCATGGCTGCTATTCCGCGCAGTTTGGTTCAGGTTTTGAATGCCATTGGGCAATCTAAAGCTGCTTAATTAATTTAACCAATAGAAATAATTCGAAATATATCGGAGGAAAAAATGGCAGAAATTACTAAAGAGCAAGTTGTTGAGTTTCTTGAAAAAATGACCGTGCTGGAAATGTCGGAATTTGTTAAGGAACTGGAAGAAAAATTCGGCGTCTCCGCTGCTGCACCGGTTGCCGTTGCTGCCGGCCCCGCCGCTGGCGCTGCTGAAGCAGCTGAAGAAAAGGATGAGTTTGATGTTATCCTTGCCAGCGTTGGTGACAAAAAAATCAACGTTATTAAGGTTGTTCGTGCGATTACCGGTCTTGGCCTCAAAGAAGCCAAAGAGATGGTGGATGGTGCTCCGAGCACCGTCAAGGAAGCTGCTTCCAAAGCCGAAGCCGAGGACATCAAAAAGCAGCTTGAAGAAGCTGGCGCTGGTGTGGAGCTGAAATAGCGGCCCTAGCCAATAGCAGGTTACTAGCCAAGGTCACCTTGTGTGGCCTTGGCTATTCTCGTTGACAGCTCAGGTCTTGACTCCTGGGCGGACTTTTTACTGCAGGACCAGGCGCTGGAGATTGTCTTCAGTGCCGGTAGGTGTTGAGCGCTGGATCACAGTCATTTTCGTCGGTCGCGTTCGTAGAGCCTACATGAGTGGTGTCGTGTTTGCCAGGGCCTGTTAGCCGGGCCACGATCCTGACCCAAAGGAGAAACCATGGCGTATTCGTTTGCGAATAATCCGCTCCTCAGGAAGCACTTCGCAAAGGTTTCGAATATCATTGATATTCCTAACCTCATAGATATTCAGAAAACTTCTTATAAAAGATTTTTACAGGCTGAAACTCCTGTTTCGGAGCGTAAACAGAGCGGACTTGAGGCGGTTTTTCGTTCTGTTTTCCCGATTCGCGATTTCAGTGATACCTGCTCCATGGAGTATGTATCATACGGATTGGGGACTCCTAAATATGATGTAGAAGAATGCCATCAGCGTGGCATGACCTATGCTGCTCCAATTAAGGTTAAGGTGCGGCTGGTGACCTGGGATGTGGATAAAGATTCCGGGGCGCAGTCCATTCGCGACATCAAAGAGCAGGAAGTCTACTTCGGTGAGATTCCACTGATGACCGAAAACGGTACCTTTATCATTAACGGTACGGAGCGGGTCATCGTCAGCCAGCTGCATCGTTCTCCTGGGGTTTTCTTCTCGCACGATAAAGGGAAGACCCACTCCAGCGGCAAGGTTCTTTATAATGCGCGGATAATCCCTTACCGCGGTTCTTGGCTTGATTTTGATTTTGATCACAAGGACCTGCTCTGGGTGCGAATCGATCGGCGCCGGAAATTGCCTGCAACAGTACTGCTGAAAGCTCTCGGCTACACGACCGAAGAGCTTCTGAAGTATTATTACGATGTCGAAGAGATCTGCTGGGACGGGCAGGGGTATTCCAAAAAGGTTAACCTGGATCTGCTCGCAGGCCAGCGTGCCACCGCGGACGTGCTTGACGATGGTGGTGAAGTGATCGTCAAGGCGAACCGTAAATTTACCCGGGCGGCGATCCGTAAATTGAAAGAGATCGGCTTGGAGACCATTCCGGTCCTGGCTGAGGGGCTGGTCGGACAGGTCGTGGCGACAGATATCGTCGACGAAACCACCGGCGAAGTCATTCTTGAGTGTAACGCTGAGCTGACCGAAGGAAAACTCGAAGAGTTTAAAGAGAAGGGGATCAATGAATTCCCCATCCTGTTCATCGACCACCTGTATGTCGGCTCTTATTTGAGCGATACCCTGAGAGGGGACAAGGTCGAAACCGCGGAAGATGCGATTATCGAGATTTTCCGGCGGCTGCGGCCCGGCGATCCGCCGACCATCAAAACCGCTAACAGTTTGTTTGAGAGCCTGTTTTTCAGTGAGGATCGTTATGATATCTCGGCGGTTGGCCGGCTCAAACTGAATCACAAGCTTGGTGTTGACAGCCCGATTGAGCAATCGACCCTGACCAAAGAAGATATTCTTCAGGTCGTTCGTTATTTGATCGACTTGAGAAACGGTAAAGGCGGCATCGATGATATCGATCACCTTGGCAACCGTCGGGTTCGTGCTGTCGGCGAGCTGCTCGAAAACCAGTACCGGGTCGGTTTGGTCAGAATGGAGCGGGCCATCAAGGAACGCATGAGCCTGCAGGATGTCGACAGCCTGATGCCCCATGACCTGATCAATTCCAAACCGGTTTCCGCGGTGGTCAAGGAATTTTTCGGCTCCTCGCAGCTGTCGCAATTCATGGACCAGACCAATCCGCTTTCCGAGGTCACTCATAAACGGCGTCTGTCCGCCCTGGGACCTGGCGGTCTGACTCGTGAGCGTGCTGGTTTCGAGGTGCGTGACGTCCATCCGACCCACTATGGCCGGGTGTGTCCGATCGAAACCCCGGAAGGCCCGAACATCGGCCTCATCGCCTCCCTCTCGACCTATGCCCGGATTAACGAGTACGGCTTTGTCGAAACACCTTACCGGATCGTCCGGGACGGGCAGGTGACCAACGAGATCAAATATTTCTCCGCTCTGGAAGAGGAAGGACACGCCATCGCCCAGGCCAATGCGCCTATCGACGATAACGGGGTGTTCATCAATGAGCTGGTCAACGTCCGTAAAAACGGCGAATTCATGCTGTTGCCACCGGATCAGATCAATCTGATGGATGTTTCACCCAAGCAGATCGTGTCGGTTGCTGCGGCGTTGATTCCGTTTTTGGAGAACGATGATGCCAACCGTGCGCTGATGGGATCCAACATGCAGCGCCAGGCCGTGCCGTTGCTGCGGACCGATGCTCCGTTGGTGGGTACCGGGATGGAGCGGGTGGTTGCCCACGATTCCGGTAACTCGGTTGTCGCCCGCCATGACGGTGTCGTGGAAAGCGTGGATGCCGATCGGGTTGTTATCCAGATCTCCGAGAAGGAGATGGATGAAACTGGCACCGGGGTCGATATCTATAACTTGCTGAAGTTCAGTCGTTCGAACCAGAATACCTGCATCAACCAGAAACCGATCGTCAAGGTCGGGGATCGGGTCAAGCGCGGCGATGTCATTGCCGACGGCCCGTCCACCCAGTGGGGTGAGCTGGCGCTGGGACAGAATGTCCTGGTTGCGTTCATGCCCTGGCATGGTTACAACTTTGAAGATTCGATCCTGATTTCCGAGAAATTGGTGCAGGATGACCGCTATACCTCTATTCACATCGAAGAATTCGAATGTGTTGCCCGGGATACCAAGCTGGGTAAAGAGGAGATTACCGATGATATCCCTAATCTTGGTGAAGACGCACTGCGTGACCTGGATGAGTCGGGGATTATCCGGATTGGCGCCAGTGTCAAGCCTGGTGATATCCTGGTTGGGAAAATCACGCCCAAAGGTGAGACTCAGTTGTCGCCGGAAGAAAAACTACTGCGGGCGATTTTCGGTGAAAAAGCGGGTGATGTTCGTGACACCTCTTTGAGGGTTCCGCCAGGTGAAGAAGGGGTTGTTATCGGCGCCAGGGTCTTCTCTCGGAAAGGGTCTGACAAGGATGCCCGGACCGAGCAGATTGAGGCTCGTGAAATCGAAAAACTGCGCAAGGACCAGGATGACGAAATCCGCATCCTGCGCAAATCGACCCGCAACAAGATTCGTTCCCTCCTGGTCGGCACGACAGCAGCTGTTGCCCTGCTTGACGAGGATGGCGGTGAAATTCTTCCCGCTGGGAAAAAGATCACCGAGCAGGCCTTTGAAAAGGTGGCGTTCGGACAGATTCAGGATATCTCCGTTTCCGGGGCGCCTGAAGTGGAAGAAAAAATTGCCAACCTGCTCAATCGTCTCGCAGAGCGGGAGCAGATCATCACGGCTGTTTTTGAAGATAAAATCGATAAATGCAAGCGTGGCGACGATCTGCCACCGGGCGTTATCAAAATGGTCAAAGTTTATATCGCCATCAAGCGGAAGCTTCAAGTCGGTGATAAAATGGCCGGACGGCACGGGAACAAGGGTGTTCTTTCCCGCATTTTGCCGCAGGAAGACATGCCTTATATGGCCGACGGAACGCCGGTGGAAATCGTGCTGAATCCGCTCGGGGTTCCCTCGCGTATGAACGTTGGGCAGATTCTTGAAACCCATTTGGGACTCGCCGCCCGCGGTCTGGGCAATCAGATCCGGAAAGTGTTTGAAGAACAGTACAGTGTCGAAGCATTGAAGGGGCAAATCAAAACCGCTTATGGCGATGAGGAGCTTAACGGCTTTATCGACGGCCTTGAGGAAGAAGATCTTAAGGTCCTGGCCCGTCGCCTGATGCATGGCGTGCCGATGGCTTCACCTGTCTTTGAGGGGGTCAACGAAGACCAGATCAAGTCCGAGTTGGACCGTTCCGGGTTCAGCACCAGCGGACAGATGACCTTGTACGATGGTAAAACCGGTAATGCTTTCAAGGAAAAAGTTACCGTCGGCATCATGTACATGCTGAAACTGCACCACTTGGTTGATGATAAAATCCATGCCCGGTCCATCGGTCCCTACAGCCTTGTTACCCAGCAGCCGCTTGGTGGTAAAGCACAGTTCGGCGGCCAGCGTCTGGGTGAGATGGAGGTCTGGGCAATGGAGGCTTACGGTGCAGCCCATGCGTTGCAGGAATTCCTGACCGTTAAGTCCGATGACGTTGCCGGACGAACCAGGATGTATGAGGCCATTGTTAAAGGGAAGCATACCCTTGAGGCGGGTCTGCCCGAGTCCTTCAATGTTTTGATTAAGGAATTGCAGGCGCTTTGCCTTGATGTTGATCTGCTGGAAGAGGACTAAGCTTTCCCCTTCCTGGCACTTGGTTAAGTTTTGTTGAAAAGCTGAACACTCATCCTACAAGGAGGATGCGTTTTGGAAGATATATTCAGTCTCTTTGAACGCCCGAAAGATCCGTTGAGTTTTAACTCTATCCAGCTTTCACTGGCGTCACCGGAGAAGATCCGGGAACGGTCCTTCGGCGAGGTTAAAAAGCCGGAGACCATTAATTACCGTACATTCAAACCGGAGCGGGATGGTTTGTTCTGCGCCAAAATCTTTGGTCCGACCAAGGATTATGAATGTAACTGTGGAAAATATAAAAGAATGAAGCACCGCGGCATTGTCTGCGAGAAGTGCGGTGTTGAAGTTATCCCCAGTAAGGTTCGCCGGGAGCGCCTCGGGCATATCGATCTTGCTTGCCCGGTCGCGCACATCTGGTTCCTGAAGTCTTTGCCTTCAAGAATCGGTGCATTGCTGGATATGACCCTCAAGGATCTCGAAAAGGTTCTCTATTTTGAAGCCTATGTGGTTCTTGATCCGGGTGAAACTTCCCTGGAGAAAGGGCAATTGCTGCCCGAGGACAAGTACAGCGAGGCCATGGACGAGTGGGCCGGACAGTTTGTTGCCGGGATGGGCGCTGAGGCGGTCCGTGAATTGTTGGCTGAACTCGATCTGGAAGGGGTTGGCGAGCAACTGCGGATCGAAATGAAAGAAGCGACCAGCGAAGCCAAGAAGAAAAAGGTTTCCAAACGGCTCAAGGTTATCAACGCGTTTCGGCAAAGCGGTAATCGCCCAGAATGGATGATACTCGAAACCATTCCGGTCCTGCCGCCCGAACTGCGGCCGTTGGTGCCTCTTGATGGCGGTCGTTTCGCCACTTCCGACCTGAACGATCTGTATCGCCGGGTTATCAACCGGAATAATCGTCTCAAGCGGTTGATGGAGCTGCGTGCGCCGGAAGTTATCATTCGTAATGAAAAACGGATGCTGCAGGAGTCGGTTGATGCCCTGTTCGATAATGGCCGGCGTGGTCGCGCCATTACCGGGCCGAGCAAACGGCCTCTGAAGTCTCTTTCCGATATGCTTAAAGGGAAGGGCGGTCGTTTCCGGCAGAACCTGCTCGGTAAGCGGGTCGATTATTCGGGTCGTTCGGTTATTGTCGTCGGTCCGGAATTGAAACTGCACCAGTGTGGGTTGCCCAAGAAAATGGCTCTCGAACTGTTCAAACCATTCATCTATCAGAAGCTTGAGGAGAAAGGTTTCTCGACAACCGTCAAGAGCGCCAAGAAGATGGTTGAAAAAGAGAAGTCCGAGGTCTGGGACGTCCTGGAAGAGGTCATCAAGGAGCACCCGGTCATGCTCAACCGGGCGCCGACTCTGCACCGCCTGGGTATTCAGGCCTTTGAACCGGTGCTGATCGAAGGTAAAGCTATTCAGCTGCACCCGCTGGTTTGTACCGCCTTCAACGCCGACTTTGACGGTGACCAGATGGCGGTGCATCTGCCGCTCTCCATTGAGAGCCAGATCGAAGCTCGGGTGTTGATGATGTCGACCAATAACATCCTCTCACCAGCCAGTGGTAAACCGATTATCGTGCCGTCGCAGGATATGGTTCTGGGTCTTTATTACATGACCCGTGAGCGTCCTTTCGTCAGCGGTACCGGGAAGATCTTTGCTTCACCTGCTGAAGTACGGATGGCCTTCGATGCTGAAGAAGCCGATCTGCAGGCCGCTATCAAGGTGCGCATGATTCAGGTTGCCGGTGGTGAAACCGAGTTGGTGGAAACCACGGTCGGACGGATTCTGCTGCGTGAGGTCGTGCCGGATACCATCCCCTTCAAGCATGTCAACAAAGTGATGGGTAAAAAACAGGTCGCCGATCTTATCGACGTCAGTTTCCGGCTCGCCGGCAACAAGGAGACCGTTATCCTGGCTGACAAGCTCAAGGAAACCGGTTTCCGCTATTCAAGTCTGGCCGGGGTTTCGATCTGTCTTGATGACATGGAGATCCCCGCTACCAAGGAAGAGCGGATCAAGGTTGCCGCTGATGAGGTGAAAGATATCCAGCAGCAGTACACTGAAGGTCTTATCACTGACGGTGAACGCTATAATAAGGTCATCGACATCTGGGCCAAGTGTACTGAAGATATCGCCGGTACCATGCTCGGCAATATCGCCGTCGATAAGATTAAATCAGCCGATGGCGAGGAGGTTGAGGTTTCCTCCTTCAATGCGATCCACATGATGGCTGACTCCGGTGCCCGGGGTAGCGCCCAGCAGATCAGGCAGCTGGCTGGTATGCGCGGGTTGATGGCCAAGCCTGACGGATCCATTATCGAAACGCCGATCACCGCCAACTTCCGTGAGGGGTTGACCGTTCTGCAGTACTTTATCTCGACCCACGGTGCGCGGAAAGGTCTGGCCGATACCGCGTTGAAAACCGCTAACTCCGGTTATCTGACCCGGCGGCTGGTGGATGTGGCGCAGGATGCCATCATTACCGAGCAGGATTGCGATACCCTTGATGGTATTGAGGTCTCCTCCCTGACTGAAGGGGGCGAGGTTATCGAGCGGTTAGGCGACCGGATTCTCGGTCGGGTTGCGCTGGACGATATCTTTGATCCGGTGACTGACGATCTGCTGGTGGAAGCCAATCAGCTGATCGATGAAGACCTGGTGACCAAAATCGAGGAAGCCGGGATTGAAAAGATCAAAATCCGCTCGGTGCTGACGTGTAAAAGCAAACGCGGCATCTGCGCCCTCTGTTATGGTCGAGATCTGGCCCGGGGGCACCTGGTCAATCTTGGGGAGGCGGTCGGCGTCATTGCTGCCCAGTCCATTGGTGAGCCGGGGACCCAGTTGACCATGCGGACCTTCCACATTGGTGGTACCGCTTCGCGGCGGGCTGAACAGACCGCTTTGGAAGCACGTTTTGACGGTACTCTTAAGTTCATCAACCTGACCACTGTCGACAATGTCGATGGTTTCCCGGTTGTCATGAATCGGAAAGGGGAGGTCGCGGTTGTCGATGAAACCGGCCGTGAACGGGAACGCTATTCCGTTGTCTATGGTGCACGGTTAACCCGGCAAGAAGGGGCTCCGGTCAGCGCTGGTGAGATGCTGGCGGAATGGGACCCCTATACGGTTCCAATCATCACCGAGGTCGGCGGGGTGGTTCATTTCGGTGATATCACCGAGGGTCTGACTATGGAGGAGCAGGTCGACGAAGTTACCGGTCTGTCACGGAAGGTCGTCACCGAAGCCAAGACCGCTGATAAACGGCCGCGGATTACCCTCAAAAATGAAGAGGGGAAAACGGTCAAACTGCCCAACGGTTCTCCGGCTCGCTATATGTTGCCGGTGGGAGCAAACATCTCGGTCGAAGAGGGTAGCGAGATTTATGCCGGGGCAATCCTGGCCAAAATCCCGCGTGAAACGACCAAGACCAAGGATATCACCGGTGGTCTGCCACGGGTTGCCGAGTTGTTCGAGGCGCGTAAACCCAAAGAGGTGGCGGTTATTTCGGAAATTGACGGTGTGGTTTCCTTTGGGAAAGATTCCAAAGGCAAGCGCAAGATCGTGGTAACCCCGGAAATCGGTGATCCGGTGGAATACCTGATCCCTAAAGGGAAGCATATCTCGGTGCATGAAGGTGACTACTTGCATGCCGGGGAAGAACTGGTGGATGGTTCAAGCAATCCACATGATATCCTCCGGGTTCTGGGCAGCAAGGAGCTCTCCAAGTATCTGGTCGATGAGGTGCAGGAGGTCTACCGTCTGCAGGGCGTCAAGATCAATGATAAGCATATTGAAACCATTGTCCGGCAGATGCTCAGACGGGTGCAGATACGAGAGGTCGGGGATACCAACTTCCTGACCGATGATCAGGTCGATCGCTGGATCTTCGAAGAGGAAAACGATCGGGTGCAGGCTGAAGATGGCCAGCCGGCTATCGGTGAACCGATTATGCTCGGGATTACCAAGGCGTCACTGTCGACCGAGTCGTTCATCTCCGCCGCATCCTTCCAGGAGACCACCAAGGTGCTCACCCAGGCGGCCATTCAAGGGAAGGTCGATTCCCTGCGTGGGCTTAAAGAAAACGTCATTATGGGGCGTTTGATTCCTGCAGGAACCGGAGTCGCAAAATATCGTGCAGTTGAATTGAAAATACCTGAACCAGAGGTTAAAATGGAAGATCCGCTCGAGATTGATGAGTCGGATACAGAGATGCCGGAAGAGATAGATTGAATGGTTTTGAAGGCTCCGATTGCGGAGCCTTCAAACTCTGTAAATACTAATTTTTAAATAAGAAAAAATAGCTTGACAAAGGGTAGGTCGATTGATAATCTCTGCGGGTTTTTCCCCACAGAAAGGCTGTTGTTCGGCCGTATGAAACACTGATAAGGATTTGGGAGAATCTAGATGCCAACGATTAACCAACTGATTCGCAGCGGGCGCAAAAAGAAAGTCGTCAAGTCGACGGCGCCTGCGTTGAAATCTTGTCCGCAAAGACGCGGGGTATGTACGCGTGTTTACACAACGACCCCGAAAAAGCCGAACTCTGCGCTGCGGAAAGTTGCCCGGGTGCGTTTGACTAACGGAATTGTTGTGACCTCGTATATTCCTGGCGTGGGACACAATCTGCAAGAGCACTCCGTGGTGCTGATTCGTGGTGGCCGGGTTAAGGATTTGCCTGGTGTCCGCTACCATATTGTCCGTGGTACTCTTGACCTTGCCGGAGTTAAGGATCGCAAGCAGGGTCGTTCGAAATATGGCGCTAAGCGCCCTAAGTGATTTAGTCTGAGGAAGAGGACGTTATGCCCAGAAGAAGAGAAGTCCCAAAGCGGGTCATTCTGCCGGATCCTAAGTATGGGGATCTGCTGGTTGCGAAATTTGTCAACAATGTCATGGTTGACGGAAAAAAGAGTACTGCTGAGCACATTGTTTACGGTGCTTTTGATCTGGTCGCCGAGCGGACCGGGAATAACCCGCTGGAAGTGTTCAAGACTGCCATGGATAACGTGCGCCCGGTTCTTGAGGTTAAGTCACGTCGTGTTGGTGGGTCCACCTACCAGGTTCCTGTCGAGGTTGCTCCTTCACGGCGCACTGCGCTGGCAATGCGTTGGTTGGCTATTTATGCGAAGGCTCGTAGCGAGAAGACCATGCGCGAGCGGTTGGCGGGTGAGTTTGTAGATGCCTTCAACAACCGTGGTGCTGCCGTTAAGAAGCGCGAAGATACGCACCGTATGGCAGAAGCTAACAAGGCTTTTGCGCATTATCGCTGGTAGATCAGTCGTTCAGGTTAGGAGAAAAACGTGGCTCGCAAGGTTGCTCTAGAAAAAACTCGTAATATCGGTATTATGGCTCACATTGATGCCGGTAAGACCACAACGACTGAACGTATCCTGTTCTATACGGGGATCTCACATAAAATTGGTGAGGTGCATGACGGTGCAGCGACTATGGACTGGATGGAGCAGGAGCAGGAGCGTGGTATTACCATCACCTCAGCTGCGACGACCTGTTTCTGGAAGGACCATCGGGTCAATATTATTGACACTCCTGGCCACGTAGATTTTACCATCGAAGTCGAACGCTCGCTGAAGGTTCTTGATGGGGCTGTTGCTGTCTTCTGTTCTGTTGGTGGTGTTGAGCCGCAGTCGGAAACGGTTTGGCGGCAGGCTGACAAGTATCATGTTCCGCGGATCGCCTTTATTAATAAGATGGATCGTATTGGCGCCAACTTTAATCGCGGTGTTGATATGATTCGTGAGCGATTGGGTGCCAATCCGCTGCCGTTGCAGTTGCCGATTGGTGCCGAAGAGAACTTCCGTGGGCTTGTCGATCTGGTGACCATGGAAGCGATTGTCTGGGACGATGAGTCGATGGGTGCCAAATTTGAAGTCATCGATATCCCCGAAGATATGGTTGATGATGTCGAGATGGCGCGCGAGGCCCTGCTGGAAGAGATTTCTGGCAACGACGAAGAGTTGATGGAGAAATATCTTGGTGGTGAAGAGCTGACCGTCGACGAGATCAAGGCGGCGATTCGCCGGGGGACGAAGAATATTGAGTTCTGTCCCGTACTTTGTGGTAGCGCTTTTAAAAATAAAGGTGTGCAGACGCTGTTGGATGCGGTGGTTGATTATATGCCCTCTCCGCTGGACGTTCCTGCTATTAAAGGGGTTAATCCTGATAACGGCGAAGAGCTTGAGCGGCCCGCTTCCGATAGCGAACCCTTTGCTGCTTTGGCCTTTAAGATTATGACCGACCCCTTTGTTGGTCAGCTGAGCTTCTTTCGGGTGTATTCGGGGGTTGCCGAGTCTGGAACGTCTGTCCTCAACTCGACCAAAGGTAAGAAGGAGCGTTTCGGTCGTTTGTTGAAGATGCACGCTAATAAGCGTGAAGAGATCAAGCAGGTTTATGCTGGTGATATCGCTGCTGCGGTCGGTTTGAAGCACACTACTACTGGTGATACTTTGTGTGACCCGGATAAGCCGTCGCTGCTTGAGTCGATGGAATTCCCTGAACCGGTTATTCACTTGTCGGTTGAGCCGAAGACCAAAAGCGATCAGGAAAAGATGGGTGTTGCTCTGGGTAAGTTGCTGTCTGAGGATCCGTCCTTGAGGGTGCGGACCGATGAAGAAACTGGTCAGACCATTCTTTCCGGGATGGGCGAGCTGCATCTTGAGATCATTGTTGACCGGATGAAGCGCGAGTTCAAGGTTGAGTGTAATGTTGGCGCTCCGCAGGTTGCTTATCGTGAATCGATCACTAAATCGGTCGAAGTGCAAGGCAAGTTTGTCCGCCAGTCCGGTGGCCGTGGTCAGTATGGCGATTGTTGGTTGCGTCTTGAGCCGGGCGAACCTGGTGAAGGCTTCAGTTTTATTGATGAGATTAAGGGTGGCGTTATTCCGCGCGAATATATCCCTGCAGTTGGGAAGGGTGCTGAAGAGGCCGCTGAAAACGGGGTTCTTGCCGGTTTCCCGATTGTTGATGTTCGGGTCGCTTGTTACGACGGTTCGTATCACGATGTTGACTCTTCCGAGATGGCCTTTAAGATTGCCGGTTCAATGGGCTTCAAGGAAGGGGCAAGAAAAGCTTCTCCCGTTCTGCTCGAGCCGATTATGGCGGTCGAAGTTGTTGTCCCTGAGGAATACATGGGAGATGTTATCGGCGATTTGAATAGCCGTCGCGGCCGTATCATGGGGATGGATTCCCGCGGCGGTGCGCAGGTTGTTAATGCTCACGTTCCACTTTCCAGTATGTTTGGTTACGCAACCGATCTACGCAGTTCAACGCAGGGTCGGGCAACATATACGATGGTATTTGATCATTACGAGCAGGTACCTAAGGCAATTAGTGAAGAGATTATCGCCAAGGTCAATGGTTAGGCCGAGGAGAGGAGATAGTTATGTCCAAGGAAAAATTTGAGAGGACAAAGCCGCACGTCAACATCGGGACCATCGGTCACGTTGACCACGGCAAGACCACGCTGACCGCAGCGATTACCACCGTGCTCGCAGAAAAGATGGGCCGCGGTGAAGTCAAGGCTTTCGATCAGATCGACAATGCACCGGAAGAGCGTGAGCGTGGTATCACCATTGCAACCGCCCACGTCGAATATGAGACCGAAAAGCGTCACTATGCACACGTTGACTGCCCGGGTCACGCCGACTATGTCAAGAACATGATCACCGGAGCTGCCCAGATGGACGGCGCTATTCTGGTGGTCTCGGCTGCTGACGGCCCGATGCCGCAGACCCGTGAGCACATCCTGCTCGCTCGTCAGGTTGGTGTTCCGGCCATGGTCGTGTTCCTGAACAAGGCCGACATGGTTGACGACGAAGAACTGCTCGAGCTGGTCGACATGGAAATCCGTGAGCTGCTGTCGAGCTATGATTTCCCGGGTGACGATATTCCGATCATTGCCGGGTCCGCTCTGGCCGCTCTGGAAGGTCGCGATGACGAGATCGGCAAGAACAAAGTTCTCGAACTGATGGACGCTGTTGACAGCTACATCCCCGAGCCGGAGCGTGCTGTTGACAAGCCGTTCCTGATGCCTGTTGAAGACGTCTTCTCCATCTCCGGTCGTGGTACTGTTGCCACCGGTCGGGTTGAGAGCGGCGTGGTCAAAGTTCAGGAAGAAGTCGAAATCGTCGGCATGAAAGCTACGACCAAAACGGTCGTGACCGGTGTCGAAATGTTCCGCAAGCTGCTGGATCAGGGTCAGGCCGGCGACAACGTCGGTATTCTGCTGCGTGGTGTCAAGCGTGAAGACATCGAGCGTGGTCAGGTTCTGGCTAAGCCGGGCAGCATCACCCCGCATACCAAGTTCAAAGCCGAGGCTTATATTCTGACCAAGGAAGAGGGTGGTCGTCATACCCCGTTCTTCAAAGGGTATCGTCCGCAGTTCTACTTCCGGACCACGGATGTGACCGGGATTGTTGAGCTTCCGGAAGGCACCGAAATGGTTATGCCTGGTGACAATATTGCAATGACGGTTGATTTGATCACCCCGATTGCAATGGACAAGGAACTGCGCTTTGCAATCCGCGAAGGCGGCCGTACTGTCGGCGCCGGCGTGGTCAGTGAAGTTATCGAGTAATACGAGGAAAACACATGTCTACACAGAAGATCAGAATTCGTCTGAAAGCTTATGATCACAGCCTGCTCGACCAGGCTGTTGCGGAAATTGTAGATACAACGAAACGTACCGGTTCACGTTTGGTCGGCCCCATTCCGTTGCCGACTGTGATCAATAAATACTGTGTGCTGCGCGGTCCGCACGTCGACAAAAAGAGTCGAGAGCAGTTTGAGATTCGTACGCATAAGCGTCTCTTGGATATTATGGAGCCGACTCAGCAGACCGTGGATGCTTTGATGAAGCTGGACTTGTCTGCTGGCGTAGACGTTGAGATCAAGCTTTAATTTTTGGTTTAATCGCAATTTAAGGGCACGACTATGACCAACGGATTGTTAGGAAAAAAGATAGGCATGAGCCAGGTTTATGCTGCTGATGGGCAGCGGATTCCTGTGACTGTGCTGGAAGCGGGGCCATGTACGGTTCTGCAGAAGAAGACAGCGGCAACTGATGGCTATGAAGCTGTACAGATTGGTTTCAAGGCGATTGGTGCACAGCGCGCGAACAAGCCGGAAATGGGACACTTCAAAAAGGCCGGCAAGGGTGCCTTTGCTCATGTTCGCGAATTTTCAACCGTCGGGGACTGCGCCGTTGGTGATATCGTTTCCTGCGAAATGTTCAAGCCCGGTGACCGGATCGATATAACCGGTACCAGTAAGGGTAAGGGATTTCAGGGCGTTATGAAGCGGTGGGGTTTTTCCGGTGGCCGGGCGACTCACGGTTCCATGTTTAAACGTCGGCCTGGGGGCATCAGTGCTTCGGCTTGGCCGTCCCGAGTGTTCAAGGGTAAGAAAATGCCTGGACAATTGGGTAATGTGCGGGTTACAACACAAAACCTCATTGTTGTCGACGTTCGGCCCGAAGAGAATTTAATCCTTGTACGTGGTGCCGTTCCTGGACCGAAAAACGGTCTGGTCGAGATCCGTAAAGGGATCAAGGTTTAAGTGCTGCGGATTTAGGAGTGGATAAATGGCAACTGTAGCAATTTATGATCAGGACAAGAAACAGGTTGGAGAGCGTGAGCTCGCGGACACTGTTTTTAATACTGAAGTAAAAGAATATCTTTTGCATGACATGGTTCGTTATCAACTTGCGGCTCGGCGTCAGGGGACGGCAGCGGTCAAGAACAGAAGCGCGGTTGCCGGTGGTGCAAAGAAGCCTTATCGTCAGAAAGGTACCGGTAATGCACGGCAGGGTACTATTCGCGCACCCCATTTCGTTGGTGGTGGTGTTGCGTTTGGACCTCAGCCCCGCTCCTATTCCTTCAAGCTGAATCGGAAGGTCAAGAAAGCGGCGCTTTGCAGCGCATTGTCCGCTCGCTTTCAAGGCGAAAAACTGGTGGTCGTGAAAGATCTGGCCCTGGATGATATCAGTACCAAACGGTTCAGTCAGGTTATTGAGCGGTTTGCGCTGGATGGTGCGTTGGTCGTTATCGACCAGGCCGATGTCAAGGTTGAGCTTTCAGCCAGAAATCTGCGCAATGTAAAAGTCCTGCGCGCAGAAGGGGTGAATGTATACGACGTTCTTAAATACCCTTATCTGGTGCTGACTGATGCCGCGGTTACTGAGATCGAAGGAGCTTTGGAAAAATGAAACCTCTTCACGAGATTATTCGCAAACCGCTGATTACTGAAAAAGCAAACCTGCTGAAGGACGAAGCGCAAGTTGTTGCATTTGAAGTTGCGCGCTCGGCCAACAAAATCGAAATCAAGCAGGCGGTTGAAAAAGCTTTTGATGTCAAGGTCAAGTCGGTTAATACTATCCAGTTGCGCGGTAAAATGAAGCGGGTCGGTGCTTCTTTCGGGCAACGGAACAACTGGAAAAAAGCATATGTTACCCTGCAACAGGGGCATAATATCGATTTTTATGGCGTTTAAGGCCGTGTATTTGGCAGGTATGGAGCAGTTGTCATGGGTATAAAAAAATATAATCCAACCTCGGACGGTCGGCGTCATATGACCTCCTCGACTTTCGAGGAAGTAACTAAAGCCAGACCGGAAAAATCTCTTCTTGTACCGCTGAAGCGGTCCGGCGGACGAAACAACTCCGGTCGGATCACCAAGCGTCATACTGGCGGTGGCCACAAGAGGCAATATCGGATTGTGGATTTTCGACGGGACAAGCTTGAGGTTCCTGCTAAGGTTGCTTCCATCGAATATGATCCCAACCGTAGTGCTCGCATCGCACTGTTGTTCTATGCTGACGGTGAGAAGCGTTACATTCTGGCTCCCAACGGTCTGTCGGTCGGCGATGCGGTGGTTGCCAGCGATTCCGCTGATATTCGACCGGGCAATGCGTTGTCGATCAAGGCCATTCCGTTGGGCACCTGGGTGCACAATGTTGAGCTTAAGGTTGGCAAAGGCGGCCAGTTGGCCCGTAGTGCAGGTGCCTACGCGATGATCGCTGCGAAAGAAGGTCGCTATGCCCAGTTGCGACTCCCTTCCGGTGAAGTTCGCCTGGTGATGCAGGAATGCCGTGCTACTGTTGGTCAGGTTGGCAATCTTGATTATGAAAAAATCAAGATCGGTAAAGCCGGTCGTAACCGTTGGCTGGGGAAACGTCCGCAGTCGCGTGGTGTGGCCATGAACCCGGTCGATCACCCGCATGGTGGTGGTGAAGGTAAGAGTTCCGGTGGTCGTCATCCGGTTACCCCATGGGGTATCCCGACCAAAGGTTACAAAACCAGAACGAATAAACGTACGGACAAATTTATCGTACGTCGTAGAAATAAGAAGTAATTCAAGCCTTTAGGAGAAGATCGTGGCAAGATCAATTAAAAAAGGGCCATACGTCCAGGACAGCCTGCTACGCAAAGTAGATCTGGAAGGTGACACTAACCGTAACAAAGTTATCAAGACCTGGTCGCGGCGTTCGACCATCATTCCTGAGTTTGTCGGGCTGACCTTTGCTGTTCATAACGGGAAGAAATTTGTCCCGGTTTTTGTCAGTGAAAATATGGTTGGTCACAAGCTGGGTGAATTTGCTCCGACGAGGACTTACTTCGGTCACGGCAGTGACAAGAAGAGCAAGGTCAGATAGCTTACCGCGATTTTAACAGGAGTTCCGAGCAATGGAAGCACAAGCAAAACTGAGGAACGTTCGCCTTTCTCCGCGTAAGGCGCGACTCGTTGTCGATCTGGTCCGCGGTAAGGGGATTCAGGATGCTATGAACATTCTGCAATTTTCTCCGCAGAAAACTGCACCAGTTCTTTCTAAATTATTGAAATCAGCTGTAGCAAACGCCGAACAGAAAGGTGTTTCTGATGTTGATCAGTTGTTTGTTAAAACAATTATGGTCGATCAGGGCCCCGTGTTAAGGCGCTTTATGCCTCGCGCACAAGGGCGAGCCAGCCGGATTCGCAAACCGACCAGCCACATTACTGTGGTTCTGGATGTTAAGTAAAACGAGGAGGTATCCCTTTGGGCCAGAAAGTTCATCCGATAGGATTTCGTCTTGGAGTTAACCGGACATGGGAATCCCGCTGGTACGCAGATTCAGACTATGCCGAAAAACTTCATGCCGATCTCAAACTTCGTAATTTCCTGAAGAAGAGATTGTACCATGCAGGAATTTCGAAAATCGAGCTTGAGAGAGCAGCTAATAAAGTAAAGATCAACATCTTTGCCGCAAGACCCGGAATTATCATCGGCAAAAAAGGTTCCGAGGTTGAGGTATTGAAAAAAGATCTGGCCAAGATTACCGATGATGAATGTTTTATCAACATTCAAGAGGTGCGTAAGCCGGAAGTTGATGCCCAGTTGGTTGCAGAAAATGTTGTGTTGCAGCTGGAAAGGCGCGTCGCTTTCAGAAGAGCCATGAAGCGTAGTGTCAGTATGGCCCTCAAATTCGGTGCAAAGGGAATCAAAATCAATTGTTCCGGGCGTTTGGGCGGTGCCGAGATGAGCCGTACTGAATGGTATCGTGAAGGGCGTGTTCCTTTGCATACTTTGCGAGCTGATATCGATTATGGTTTTGCCGAAGCAAAGACGACCTACGGAATCATTGGTGTCAAAGTCCTCATCTTCAAGGGTGAGGTGCTTGGAAAAGAACAAGAACAGCCGGTTGGCTGATCAGGAGTAATTAACCATGTTAATGCCGAAGAAAGTTAAGCGTAGAAAGCAGTTTACCGGTCGCATGACTGGACAGGCCTCCCGTGGTACTGAAGTTAGTTTCGGTGATTACGGTCTGCAGGCCCTTGAGTGCGGCTGGCTTTCGTCACGTCAGATTGAAGCTGCTCGTCGCGCCATGACGCGCTATATCAAGCGTGGTGGGAAGATCTGGATTCGCACATTTCCGCATAAGCCCCTTACCAGTAAGCCGGCCGAAACCCGGATGGGTAAAGGAAAAGGGTCGCCCGAGAAGTGGGTTGCTGTGGTAAAGCCAGGCCATATGATTTATGAAATGCAGGGAGTTACCGAGGAAATTGCACGTGAGGCTTTCCGGCTTGGTGCTCATAAGTTACCGATGCGGACCAAATTTGTGAAAAGAGAGGCTGGCGATGAAGGCTAGTGAAATTATCGATCTCAGCGTAGAGGAATTGGAAGCGAAGACGCGTGAGCTTCAGCAGGAGCTTTTCAATCTGAGATTTCAATTGCATACCGGTCATCTGGAAAACACTGCTAAGATATCTGCTGTACGTAAAGACGTGGCACGAGTCAAGACAGTCCTGTCCAGTAAGCTGAATGCCTAGTGTGTGTGAGGAAAAATGAGTCAAGAACGAGGTAGCAGAAGAACCCGGATCGGCGTTGTTGTCAGTGACAAAATGGATAAAACTGTTGTTGTCAGGGTCGATGACCTGGTTAAGCACAGCATTTATAAAAAATTCATCAAGCGGAAAGTTAGCTGTAAAGCTCATGATGAGCTGAACAGTTGCGCTCTTGGTGATAAAGTCCTTATTGTCGAAACCAGACCCTTGTCCAAAGACAAGCGCTGGCGTGTGCGCCAGATTCTGGAGAAGGCCGTTACCGCGTAGGAGAGTAAGTCATGATCCAGATGCAATCCATGCTGAGCGTCGCAGATAATTCCGGCGCGAAGAAGCTTTGCTGTATTAAGGTCCCGGGTGGATCGAAGCGTAAATATGCCGGAATCGGCGATATCATCATTTGCAGTGTTAAAGAAGCGTTGCCGAATTCCAAAGTTAAAAAAGGTGATGTTGTTCGTGCTGTGATTGTGCGTACTGCGAAGGAAATTCCGCGTCCGGACGGGTCGTTTATTCGTTTTGACAACAATTCAGCTGTTGTCGTTAACGCTGGTAACGAACCTATCGGCACCCGTATTTTCGGCCCAGTCGCGAGAGAGTTGCGAGCCCGTCACTTTATGAAAATTGTTTCGCTGGCTCCTGAAGTTTTATAAACCGGACTGTTGGAGAAAATAAGCAATGGCTAGTATCAAAGTACATGTCAAAAAAGATGACATGGTGAAAATTATTGCTGGTAAGGAGCGCGGTAAAACCGGTAAGGTTCTGCGGGTTTTCCCAGCCAAAGGACGTGTTGTCGTTGAGAACCTCAACGTGGTGAAACGACACACCCGCCCTAATCAGCTCAATCCCGAGGGTGGTATCGTCGAGAAAGAGGCGGCAATCAGCATGTCCAATGTCATGTTGATCTGCGGTTCTTGTAACGAGGCGACTCGTACCGGCGTCAAAACTCTTGAGGACGGTAGCAAGACTCGTTATTGCAAAAAATGTAACGCGAGCGTTGATAAATAAGTAAACGGAGATTTCAATGGCCAGGTTAAAAGAGGCATATATTCAGGAGCAGATTCCTGCCCTGATGAAGGAATTCCAATACCGTAACGTAATGGAAGTTCCCAAAATAGAGAAGGTCGTTCTGAATATGGGTCTCGGTGAGGCCATTCAGAATCCCAAGCTGCTCGAATCCGCAGTTGAAGAGCTGGAACGGATTTCCGGCCAAAAACCGGTGGTGACCAAATCCAAAAAGTCGATCGCCGGATTCAAGCTGCGTGAAAACATGTCTATCGGTGCCTGTGTAACGTTGCGGCACGATCGGGCATGGGAATTCATTGATCGCTTGGTCAATGTTGCGCTGCCTCGGGTTCGCGATTTTAAGGGCGTTTCTCCCAAAGCGTTTGACGGCCGGGGTAATTATACCCTTGGTATCCGCGAGCAGTTGATCTTTCCTGAGATTGACCTCGATAAGATCGCCAAGGTTTCCGGGTTGAACGTTACGATTGTAACAACGGCAAAAACCGACGAAGAGGGCCGTGCATTGCTGGCCGGTCTCGGTATGCCGTTCAGAAAATAGAGCTTTAAGAGCGGAGGATGATGTGGCGAAGAAATCAATGATTGCCAAAGCTAAACGGCCCCAAAAGTTCGCGGTTCGTACATACAATCGCTGTCCGATTTGTGGTCGTCCGCGCGCTTATTATCGTAAGTTTGATATGTGCAGAATTTGTTTAAGGAAACTGGCCTCCGAAGGGAAAGTCCCCGGGGTTGTCAAGTCCAGCTGGTAACAGCGAGAAGGAGTACCATTCATGTCGATGACTGATCCAATGGCGGACATGTTGACCCGCATCCGTAATGCCGGTATGGCGTCCCATGCGAAAGTTGATGTTCCCTCCAGCAACGTCAAAGCTGCAGTCGCTGCAGTTTTGAAAGATCTTGGCTTTATAAAAAACTTTAAAATCGTAACTGACGGTAAGCAAGGGCTGCTGCGTATTTATCTGAAATACGATGACAACCAGTCTCCCGTCATTCACGAGATCAAGCGGGTGTCTACACCAGGTTGTCGGGTTTATGTCGGCAAAGAGGATATCCCCCGGATCAAGAACGGTCTCGGTGCTTCGATTCTCTCGACCTCCAAAGGCGTTCTTGACGATGTGTCAGCACGCAAGGCACAGGTTGGCGGCGAAGTTATCTGCAGCGTTTGGTAACAGAAGATCGAGGAGTTTCAAAAATGTCACGTATCGGTAAATTGCCAATAGCTATACCAGCAGGTGTCAAAGTTGCACTTGATGGAAATACCATGACCGTCACCGGGCCCAAAGGGGCACTGACCCAAGAGTTGCATGCGCGGATGACCATCGCCGTTGAAACGGAACAGATTATCGTCTCACGCCCGACTGAGGAAAAATCTGATTGTGCTCTGCATGGCCTGACCCGTTCCCTGATCAATAACATGGTGGTCGGTGTGACGGTTGGATTTCAGAAAAAGCTTGAAATCAACGGGGTCGGTTATCGTGCTGAAATCAGCGGAAACACATTGACCCTTTCACTCGGTTATTCCCACCCGGTTGTCTACGAATTGCCTGAGGGGATTTCGGTAGAGGTGGAAAAACAAACCAAGTTGTCGGTAAATGGTATCGATAAGCAGCTTGTCGGATCCGCTGCGGCGAAGATCCGCTCATTCCGTGCTCCGGAACCGTACAAGGGCAAAGGAATCAAGTATGCTGACGAGAAGATTTTGCGTAAAGCTGGTAAGGCCGGCAAGTAATTAGATTGATATAAGGAGCATAACTGTGAACGTTTCCCAAAAAAGACGTGTTGCCAGGCTCAAGCGTCAGGCGCGGGTTAGAAGAAAAATTCGTGGGACCACTGAATGCCCCCGGCTCTCTGTCTTCCGCAGTACCAAGCATATTTACGCCCAGATTATCGAAGATACAACCGGCAGAACTTTGGTTGCGGCTTCATCAGTCGGCAAAGATGTGGACTTGAATAACGGCGGTAATGTAGAGGCGGCTAAGGCAGTCGGGAGTGCTATCGCTCAAAAAGCACTTGCCCAGAATATCACCCAAGTTGTTTTCGACCGTAACGGTTTCCTGTATCAGGGGCGCGTTCAGGCGCTGGCTGATGCTGCACGGGAAGCCGGATTGAAGCTGTAGAGGAGAAGGTAGTGCTGCGCATTGATCCCAATGAACTGGAATTGACCGATAGAGTCATTCATATCAACCGTAATGCCAAAGTTGTCAAAGGTGGCCGGCGCTTCAGCTTTTCTGCACTGGTTGTTGTCGGTGACGGAGAAGGGCATGTCGGTTACGGACTTGGTAAAGCCAAGGAAGTTCCTGAAGCCATCAGAAAGGGCGTTGAACAGGCTAAAAAAAGCCTGATCAAGGTGCCAATTCAGGATGGGCGGACCATTCCTTACGATGTTATCGGTAAGTACGGAGCAGGTAAGGTTCTGCTCAAACCTGCTTCCGCAGGTACCGGTGTGATCGCCGGCGGTGCTGTCCGGCCTATCCTGGAGTCGGTCGGGATTGGTAACATTCTGACCAAATGTCTCGGCTCCAACAACCCGCATAACGTTGTCAAAGCGACAATGAATGCGCTCAAGATGCTTAAAAGCCCGGATGAGGTTCTTGCTCGTCGCGGTCTTGTCAAAGAATAAGGGTCGCAGACCCAGGAGGATGTCATAATGGCTGCGGAAGTAAAAGTTACCCTGAAGAAAAGCCCGATCGGACGAAAAGAGTATTTCGCCAAGGTTCTGAAAGGTCTGGGCCTTAAGCGCCTGCATCAAACTGTCACTTTGCAGGACACTCCGGAGATTCGGGGTATGATCCGTAAAGTTGAGCATATGGTTGCAGTCGAAGACTGAAAACAATATAGAGGATAAATGATGGATCTCAGTAATCTGAAACCGGCACCCGGTTCGACTAAAAATAGGAAGCGCATCGGTCGTGGCCCCGGCTCTGGAACCGGAAAAACTTCCGGTAAAGGCCATAAGGGACAAAACGCCCGCAGCGGTGGTGGCGTAAAACCAGGATTCGAGGGTGGTCAGATGCCACTGCAGAGACGGACCCCGAAGCGTGGGTTTACCTCTGTCAATAAGAAGGTCTATAACCTGGTTAATCTGCGGGACCTTGAGGTTTTTGAAGCTGGTACTGTGGTTGATCTCGAGCAATACGGCAATGCTGGCTTGATTTCAAACCCCAAAGACGGAATCAAAATCCTTGCTGATGGGGAATTGTCCAAAGCATTGACTGTTCAGGCTCATAAATTCAGCAAGTCTGCTGCAGAGAAAATTGAGTCAGCAGGCGGCAAAGCCGAGGTAATCTAAACATGTCGACCCTGCAGAATATACTGGCAATTCCAGAACTGCGGCGCAGAATTATGTTCACACTGACAATGCTGGCTGTCTACAGGGTTGGATGTCATGTCCCGACGCCCGGCATTGATGCCCACGTACTGGCCAAATTTTTCGAAGGTACCGATGGTACCCTGTTAGGGTTGGTCAGTGCTTTCACCGGCGGTGCATTGAAACAGATGGCTGTGTTCGCACTTGGGATCATGCCATATATTAGTGCGTCGATTATTCTTCAATTACTGACGGTGGTTTTTGAACCGATCGAAAAGCTGTCAAAAGAAGGTGAGCAGGGCCGGAAAAAAATTACCGAATATACACGTTACGGCACCATCCTCCTGGCTATTATCCAGGGTATCGGTATCGCTACCGGGTTGCAGTCCATGTCCGGACCGGCGGGTGAGCCGGTTGTCCCCCATCCGGGAATCGGGTTTATCCTGATGACGGTTATTACTCTGACAGCAGGTACCGCTTTTATTATGTGGCTTGGTGAGCAGATTACCGAGCGGGGCATCGGTAACGGTATTTCCCTGATTATCTTTGCCGGTATTGTTGCCGGAATGCCGTCGGCGATCGTCAACTCAATCCGGTTGGTTGAAACCGGCGCGATGACGGTGACAGTTATTGTGTTTATCCTCGCCTTGATGCTGGTGACCGTGGCCGCAATCGTGTACATGGAAAGAGCGCAACGGCGGGTGCCGATCCATTACGCCAAGCGCGTCGTGGGCATGCGCAATATGGGGGGGCAGGCCAGTCACCTGCCACTGAAGATTAACATGAGCGGGGTTATTCCGCCTATCTTCGCCAGTTCAATCATGATGTTCCCGGCCACCATCGCCAACTTTGTCAATGTACCCTGGGTGAAGACGGCGTCGACTTTTTTATCGCCGGGCCACCTGGTTTACAATGTTTTTTATGTTGCTTTTATTTTCTTCTTTTGCTACTTCTACACGGCTATAACTTTCAACCCCGTGAATGTCGCTGAGAATGTTAAAAATCAAGGTGGCTTTGTGCCGGGGATTCGTCCCGGGAAGGAAACCGCAAACTATCTGGATACGGTTCTCGGGCGCCTGACTTTTGCCGGTGCGATTTATGTAGCGGTGGTCTGTGTTCTGCCGACTATCTTGATCAGTCAGTTGAATGTCCCTTTCTTCTTCGGTGGGACGTCGCTGCTGATTGTTGTCGGGGTCGGTATGGATACGGCATCGCAAATTGAGGCCCATTTGATCTCCCGCTCCTATGAGGGGTTCATGAAGGGGGTTACACTCAAGGGCCGGCACGGTTAGGAGGGGATGATGAATATGATATTGCTCGGCCCTCCGGGTGCCGGAAAAGGAACTCAGGCCTTTTTTTTGGTGGAAAGCTATGCGATCCCGCAGATCTCTACCGGGGATATGCTACGCGCTGCTGTTCAGGCTGCGTCGCCCATGGGCGTCAAAGCCAAGGCCTGTATGGATGCTGGTGAATTGGTGTCCGACGATGTTGTGATCGGAATCGTTCGTGAGCGTCTGCAGCAGGCTGACTGTGATAACGGTTTTATTCTTGATGGTTTTCCCAGGACTTTGCCGCAGGCCGATGCATTACAGGATGTGCTGAAGGACCTTGGTAAAGAGCTTGAAGCTGTGGTTTCGTTGCGGGTCGATACTGACGCCCTGGTTGAGCGTTTGGCCGGGCGGCGCAGTTGTCCGCAGTGTGGAAAAGGGTTTCATCTGAAATTCGATCCGCCAAGGGAAGACGGAACCTGTAGTGCTTGCGGTGGCGAGCTGGTGCAGCGGGATGACGATAAGGAAGAGACCATTCGTAAACGAATGGAGGTTTATCATCGTCAGACTGCTCCGCTGGAAGATTATTATTCCCAACGCGGAGTGCTGATCGCTGTTGACGGGATGGCTGAGATTCAAGCTGTTCGCGCCGAGATAAAAGCAGCATTACAGGCAGGTTGAATTGATAGTCGTTAAGTCACGCACTGAAATTGCCAAAATGCGCAAAGCCGGGAAGATGGTTGCTGAAATTCTTGAGCTGATGCGTGACATGATCAAGCCTGGGATCAGCTCTCTTGAACTTGATCAACTGGCTGAGAAAAAATGCAAGGAATGGAAGGCACGACCTGCATTCAAGGGGTACGGCGGCTTTCCTTTTACTGTTTGTGCGTCACCTAATGACCGTGTTGTCCATGGCTTCCCCAATAGTCAACCCCTTGAAGAAGGCGATATTATCAGTATCGATTTCGGGTTGGTGGTAGACGGTTTTTATGGTGATTCAGCAATGACGGTTCCGGTTGGGAAGATCGACTCGCGGACCGAGCGATTGCTCGCAACTACAAAAGATTCTTTGTTTTGTGGTATCGAGGCAGCTCAGGTCGGCGGTTATTTGTCCGATATTTCCCACGCTGTGCAGGAACGGGTCGAAAGTGACGGCTTCAGCGTAGTTCGTGAATTTGTCGGTCATGGCATCGGGCGTGATTTGCACGAGGATCCACAAATTCCAAACTATGGTGCTCCGCGACGAGGGCCTAAGTTGAAAGCGGGGATGACCTTTGCCATTGAACCGATGGTGAATGTAGGTTTACCAGGCGTTAGGGTTCTGGAAGACGGGTGGACAGCGGTAACCGTTGATGGTCAGTTCTCCGCCCATTTTGAACATACTATTGCAATTACAGACAACGGGCCTGAAATTTTAACTCAAGTTTGATTTGAGTTAGGTGGGTGGCCGATTAGATCATTTGGATAGAAAAGGATCTCAAAATGAAGGTTAGAGCTTCGGTAAAGAAGATCTGTGATAAGTGTAAGGTTATAAAACGTAAAGGCGTTATCCGGATCATCTGCGAGAATCCCAAACACAAGCAAAGACAGGGATAAGGCCCTAGGAGGAAAAATTGGCACGTATTGCTGGAGTCGATTTGCCGCGCAACAAGCGTATTGAAGTAGCCATGACGTATATCTACGGGATTGGCCGCACTACGTCTAAAGAAATTCTTTCTCAGGCTGGGGTTGATTTAGATGCCCGTACTGATGATTTGACTGAGGCGGAGCTGGCGAAGATTCGTGAGATTATAGACAAAGATTGTCATGTCGAAGGGGACCTGCGTCGTGAAATCTCGATGAACGTCAAGAGGCTGATGGATCTTGGTTGTTACCGCGGTCTGCGTCACCGTCGTGGGCTGCCTGTTCGCGGGCAGAATACCAAAAACAATTCACGGACTCGCAAGGGACCTAAGAAGACCGTTGCCGGTAAGAAAAAATAAGCGGAGTTGTCATGGCTAAATCGGGTAAAAAAGTCGTACGCAAGAAGGTTGAAAAGAAAAACATTGCCAAAGGTGTTGTGCATATTCAATCGACCTTTAACAATACAATCGTGACTATCTGCGATCCTATGGGCAATGTCGTAGCCTGGTCCACTTCCGGAGCTAAAGGGTTCAAGGGGTCGCGGAAAAGCACACCGTTTGCCGCCCAGATGGCCGCCGAAGAGGCAGCAACCAAGGCTATGGAACATGGTATGCGTTCTGTTGAGGCATATGTCAAAGGACCGGGTAGCGGTCGTGAATCAGCTCTGCGGGCACTTTCTTTAGCTGGTTTGACAGTGACTATGATCAAGGATGTCACTCCCATTCCACATAACGGTTGTCGTCCGCCCAAGCGCCGTCGCGTTTAAGCAACAAGGAGGAAAAAGTTGTCTAGGTATTCTGGTCCCGTATGCCGTCAGTGCAGAAGAGAAAACGCCAAACTGTTCCTGAAAGGGGATAGGTGTTTTACTGATAAATGTGCGATCGAACGCAGGAATTACGCGCCCGGCCAACACGGCCAGCGGCGTTCAAAAGTATCCGACTACGGTACTCAGCTGCGTGAAAAACAAAAAGTCAAACGGACTTACGGACTGCAGGAAAAACAGTTCCGGTTGTATTTCGCCAAGGCTGACCGTATGAGAGGGGTGACCGGTGAGAACCTGTTGCTGCTTCTTGAGCGTCGTCTTGACAGCATCATCTATCGGCTTGGTTTTGCTGCGTCACGTGCTCAGGCACGGACTCTGGTGCGGCATGGTCATTTCCAGGTGAACGGTCAAAAAGTTAACATTCCGTCCTTTCTCGTGCGGCCTGATGATATCGTCAGCCTGCGTGAAAAAAGCCGTGAAGTGACCTGCATTAATGAGTCTCTCGACAGTGTTATGCGCCGGGGTGTGCCTTCCTGGGTTGAGCTTGATCGCGATGCCTTCAAAGGTAAGCTCAAAACTCTGCCGGTGCGTAGTGAGTTGACAACTCCTGAGTTCCAGGAACAACTTATTGTCGAGCTCTACTCCAAGTAATCAAACCCTGTTCGGGACTCTTGAGAGGGAGAATCTATATATGTACAAAAATTGGAGGGATCTGATCAAGCCCAAGCGGTTGGAAGCAACTGAATTGACAGATTCTTATGGAAAATTCGTTGCCGAACCTTTCGAACGAGGGTTCGGCACGACTCTTGGTAACTCGTTGCGGAGAGTATTGCTGTCTTCACTGCAAGGTGCGGCAATTACTTCGGTGAGAATCAAGAACGTTCAACACGAATTTTCCAGTGTCGTTGGCGTGACCGAAGACGTGACGGATATTATTCTGAACCTGAAAGGGGTCAAGGTAAATCTGCACGGTAACGATTCACGCAACGTCAGAATTGTTAAAAAAGGTGCAGGCGTCATTAAGGCAGCCGATATTATCACCGACAGTAATGTCGAGATTCTCAATGGCGATCATCATATCGCAACCTGCGGGGATGAAACGGATCTCGAAATCGATATGACCGTTGCCATGGGCAAGGGATATGTTGCTGCGGAAAAGAATCGCGATGAAAATGCTCCGGTTGGAACCATTCCGATCGATGCTATTTTCTCTCCGATTTCCAAGGTGAATTACACGGTTTCCAATGCCCGGGTCGGGCAAATCACCGACTATGACAAGCTGTCCATCGAAGTGCATACGGATGGCAGCGTCAAACCCGAGGATGCGGTTGCTTATGCGGCCAAAATCCTGAAAGAACAGCTGCAGATTTTTATTAATTTCGACGAAGCTGATGAGCCCGTTCTTGAAGAAGAAGAAAGCGATAAGCAGAAAATTAATGAAAATCTTTATCGCTCGGTGGAAGAGTTGGAACTGTCAGTACGCAGTGCCAATTGCCTGAAAAACGCCCAGATCAACCTGATTGGTGAGCTTGTTCAGAAATCAGAAGCTGAGATGCTTAAAACTCAGAATTTTGGCCGGAAGTCTTTGAATGAAATTAAAGACATTCTTTCCGAAATGGGTTTGAGCCTGGGGATGAAATTGGAAAACTTTCCTGATCCCGAATACCTAAAATTGATTCAAAAAGGCCAGGACGAAGAGTAGTCCCCCTTTTATTGGTTTTTAGAAAGGAACGAGAGCAATGCGCCATAATAAATCCGGCAGACGCCTTGGCCGTAAGCCTGACCACCGTCAGCATATGATGCGAAACATGGTGACTTCATTTTTTCAGAATGAAAAAATCACGACAACGGTCACACGTGCCAAAGAACTCCGTAAGCTGGTTGATCGAATGATTACTCTGGGGAAACGGGGTGATCTTCATGCCCGTCGGCAAGCTCTTCAGGTTATTCGCGACCAGAAAACCGTAGCTAAGTTGTTTGAGATGATAGCTCCACGCTATGCAACCCGTCCGGGTGGCTATTCGCGGATCATTCGTCTGGATAACCGCCAGGGAGATAACGCCGAGATGGCGATTATCGAGCTGGTCGAAGAAGAATTTACGCCGAAACAGAAAAAAGTTGAACCTGCAGTTAAGCAGGCGGCCTCAGCAACTGAATCCTCCCCTGCAGCGGAAGAGACAGCTAAAGAGAGCACTGAAAAAACTGCTTGATTCAGACATAGCTCAGACTTTTACAAGGGGCAGGGAAGAAATTCCTTGCCCCTTGTTTTGTTTGTGCGGTTGCTTAAGCTTGGGCAGTCGTTGACTGCCTTTGTTGCAGGTGCTAATTTGCCGCTCATATTATGTCTTTATATTCCTTGGCCAACAGGGAGCTTTTATGCACGAACAAAAAATTCAAGTTCTGCACGGAACCGTCAGCAAACTGCTGCGTCGGGGAGCAGTGACCAACCTGAAAAGAGCTCTCGGAAAAATCCATCCTGCCGACATTGCCCATCTGTTTCGCTATTTCGAACTTAGTGATCAAAAAACTCTTCTGGAGTTGATGCCCGATGTCGAACGGGCGGCTGATGTTCTCTCCGAGCTGGAACCGGAAACTTGGCCGCAACTGGCCAACCTGTTAAACAAGGATTACCTCATGGCGGTTCTCCATGAGATGGCCGATGATGACAGCGCGGTTTTCATCCGGAGCCTCTCCGATGAACTGGCGGAGGAGATCTTATCCGATCTGCATGACGAGCAGTCTGAGGATGTTGAAAAACTGCTCGGCTATGATGAAGACACTGCCGGTGGAATCATGTCCACTGATGTGTTTTCTCTTGATCAGGACACCACTGTTAAAGAGGCTATCGCCGCACTGCAGAACTCTGAAGACTATGAAATGGTCTTTTATGTGTATGTGACCGATGAGCACAACCACCTGGTCGGCGTTCTGTCCCTCAGACAGTTGCTAACAGTGCCGCCGCTAACCAGGCTGGCGGATATCATGTCGACCAACGTGATGCGAGTGCGCACGGATATGGACCAGGAGGAAGTTGCCGAGCTGGTGGCAAAGTACAATATCCTGGCCATTCCAGTCGTTGACGATCATGGTAAGTTGATCGGTTTGATTACTGTTGACGACGTTATCGATGTCATGCGGGACGAGGCGACGGAAGATATTTTGCGCATGGCGGGGACCAGTGAAGAAGAGCTGTTACTCGGCTACAAGTCTCTCCAGATCGCCCGCCTGAGACTACCCTGGTTGTTGGCCACCCTGGTTGGTGGGGTGATTACCGGCAGCCTGATGTGGTTATTTCGGGCCACTCTCGAACAGGTCATCATGCTGATCTCATTTATTCCGGTCATTACCGGAATGGGGGGGAATGTCGGAGGCCAGACTTCGTCGATCATCGTTCGTGGCTTCGCGACCGGGCGGATTGATTTCACCATGATCAGGCAGGTTTTTCTGAAAGAATTGCGGGTCGGTCTGATCATGGGAGTGGTCTGTGGTTTGGCGATTGCCACGGTCGCGACGATCTGGCATCAGAATATTTTTCTGGGGCTGGTGGTTGGCTTGGCCATGATCACCGCGATTACCGTGGCCGCCTGTATGGCGGTTATTGTCACCACATTTTTCAGGCGCATCGGGATCGACCCGGCCATCGCCTCAAGCCCCTTTGTGCAGACCGTCAATGATATTACCGGAATCTTGATTTATTTCAGTACGGCCACCCTTTTTCTTCAATATCTGGTTTAATACACTCTGCCAGGCGGTGATCCATGGGAAAATTGAGCCAACGCTGTGAAGGAATTGTGCTGAGGCACTCTGATTATGGCGAGGCAGACCGGATTCTTAGCTTATTGACTCGGGAGCATGGCCTTAAAAAAGGTTTTGCCCGTTCTGCCCGAAACAGTCGCAAACGCTTCGGTTCAGCCCTGGAACCTTTTACTCAAGCCATTTTTCACTGGCGGGAGGGGCGCGGTACCCTGTGGTCTTTACAGGAGGCTGAACCCATCAACTTGCGCTTCGGGCTGCGCAAGGATTTTGCTCTGCTTGCTTTGGCCAGCTATGGTGTCGAACTGGTTGAATTGCTGTTGGAGGAGGGTGAACCTCAGCCGCAGATATATGCGATTCTGAACAGCTTTCTGGATTATCTGGATTCCGGTGGCGAACCTAGGGTCGCCAGGCTGTTGTTGGAGCTGCGGCTGGTCTACCTGCTTGGTTACATGCCGCACCTGTTGCACTGCAGTGAATGCCTGGTTATTTTTAAGCAGGATGATTCGATCCGTTTTGACATTGGTCGCGGCGGCAGCCTTTGTCAGGCTTGTGCCCATGGTTCCGGGACCGCAATTGCTGTCGGGACAGTGGGCTCGCTGGCGCGTTCGCTGAGGGTTTCCCCGGAACAGTTTGGCGGATTCGCCTTCAGTTCTAAAACCTTGCAGGAGGCGTTGCTGATCTTTGCCGCGATCCTGCAGTCAATTCTGCCGAGAATGCCGAAGTCACTGAAATTTCTCAATTGATCTTGGGACCGGTAATCTTGACATCTACCCGAGGCGAAGCTAAACTCGCGCAGGTTCTTTATTTTGACTCACTCGCCGTTTTGTGGCGGTTTTCAGATATTTGGAGGAACAGTGACTTTTCAGGATTTGATTCTATCATTGCAAAATTACTGGGCACAGCAGGGTTGCATCATTCAACAGCCCTATGACATCGAGAAAGGCGCTGGAACTTTTAACCCGGCGACCTTTTTACGGGCTCTAGGCCCCGAGCCATGGAAAGCTGCTTATGTCGAACCTTCCAGGCGCCCGACTGATGGCCGTTACGGTGAAAATCCTAATCGACTGCAGCATTATTATCAGTTCCAGGTGATTTTGAAGCCGTCTCCTTTGAATATTCAGGATCTCTATCTCGATTCTCTAAAAAGCTTCGGGATTGATCCCAAAGCCCATGATATCCGCTTTGTCGAGGATGACTGGGAGTCTCCTACCTTGGGCGCCTGGGGGCTCGGCTGGGAAGTCTGGCTGGATGGTATGGAAATCACTCAGTTTACCTATTTTCAACAATGTGGCGGAATCGACTTGAAACCGATCCCCGGGGAAATCACCTACGGGATCGAGCGGATTGCGATGTACCTGCAAGGGGTTGACAATGTCTATGACCTCGAGTGGGTCAAAGGAATCAAATACGGCGATGTCCACCATCAGACCGAGGTTGAATTCTCCCATTACAATTTTGAGGAAGCTGATACCAGCATGCTCTTTCAGCTCTTTGATATGTATGAGAAAGAGAGTATCCGGCTGGCTGAGGGAGGGCTGGTTTTTCCGGCCTATGATTTTGTCCTGAAATGTTCCCACGCTTTCAATCTGCTGGACGCCAGAAGCGCCATTTCGGTGACCGAACGGGCAAGCTATATCGGCCGGGTCAGAAATATGTCCAAGCTTTGCGCAACCGCTTATGTCGCCCAGCGTGAAAAACTTGGCTACCCTTTGTTGAAATCCAAATAATTTTATTCAATTGTAGTCGTTTCAACCGACTTGCAACCGGAGCAATACATGTCTGCTGAACTGTTTCTCGAATTGGGAACTGAAGAATTACCGGCCGGATTTATCCCGCGAGCCCTGCAGGATCTTAAGGATCTGTTGTCTCAGGAGTTGGCAAATGCACGGGTGACCTTCGGTACGATCCGTACTTTTGCCACTCCCCGCCGTTTGGCCATTTCGATTATGGATGTCGCTGCCCGCCAGCAACGTCAAGAGCTTGAGATAACTGGCCCACCGGCGCGGATTGCTTACGACGAAGCCGGCAAGCCGACCAAAGCCGCGGAAGGTTTTGCGCGGACTAACGGGGTCAGTGTCGATGAGTTGCAAACCGTGACCACCGAAAAAGGGGAATACCTGTTTCTTTCCAAGGTGATTGAAGGTGGGGAGACCAGCGTAGAACTGCCCGAAATCCTGCATCGAGTGGTCAGCCGGATCAGTTTTAAAAAGTCGATGCGCTGGAAAGATCTCGATGTCCGGTTTGCGCGTCCCATGCACTGGATTGTCGCCCTTTATGGCGGCGAAGTGGTTCCGTTCTGCTTCGGTGAACTGCACAGCGGTCGGGTTTCCCGCGGTCATCGCTTCATGGCGCCGGAAGAATTTACCGTCAGCGGGGTGGATGATTATCTGCGCAAAGCCGAGCAGCACCATGTCATTCCTGAAATTGAGAAACGCCGCCAATTGATCGAAATGCAGCTGGCTGAGTTGTCCCTGGAGCTGGGTGGTCGCATCAATCCCGATGAGGAACTGCTGGAGGAGGTCAGTTTTCTGGTGGAGTCTCCGCAGGCGTTGGCCGGGACTATTGACGAGCGTTTTTTGCAGTTGCCCGATGAACTGCTGATTACCAGTATGCGCGAGCATCAGCGTTATTTCACCCTGGTTGATGACAATAACAAGCTGATGCCACACTTTATTACCATTGCCAACACTCATGCCATAGATCCCGCAGTGGTCGTCGCTGGCAATGAGCGGGTCCTAAAGGCACGGCTGTCCGATGCCATGTTCTTCTGGCAGGAAGATCAGAAAAAAACATTGGAATCCAGGCTTGAGCCGCTTAAAAAAGTCGTTTATCAAGCCAAACTCGGAACCAGTTACGAAAAAATTGAACGCTTCCGCCAGATTGCTGCGGGTCTTGCACAACAGTTTGCTCCTGATGTCGTTGCGCTGACCGAGCGCGCCGCGACTCTCGCCAAGTGTGACCTTGAAACCGGGATGGTTTATGAATTTCCGGAGCTGCAAGGGGTTATGGGGCGTGAATACGCACTGCTCGAAGGGAATGATCCCCGCGTCGCCAAAGCGATCTATGAACACTACTTGCCCATTCAGGCAGGTGGTGATTTGCCGAGCGACGATGTTGGGGCTTTTGTCTCCATCGCCGATAAGATTGATACCATCTGTGGTTGCTTCAGCGTCGGCCTGATCCCGACCGGCACCGCCGATCCCTACGCTTTACGGCGCTCCGCCATCGGTATCCTCGCCATTATTCTGGAACGGGGTTATGGGATTTCCATTCCGGCACTGGTGGCCGAGAGTGTTGGCCTGCTCAAGGCAAAACAGCAACGGCCGGAAGCGGAGATCACCAGTGATGTCTGTGAGTTCATCCGCTTGCGGTTGGTCAATATGATGACCGGCCAGGGCTATGCAGGGGATATTGTCGAAGCCGTCCTCAGTGCCAGTTTTACTGAGCCGGTTGAAGCGCTCAAACGGATCGAGGCTCTCTCCACGCTGAAGCAGCGGGAAGATTTTGAAGCTTTGAAAGTTGCGTTTAAGCGGGTCGGTAATATTATTAAAGAAGGTTTTGACCAACCCGTTGATCCGCAATTATTAACCGACGAACGGGAACAGGAGCTGTTCAGCGAGCTGCAGAAAACTGAAGCAAGGGTGCAGGAACTGGTTGCTGACCGGGATTACCTGCAGGCCCTGGAGGTTGTTGCCGGGCTGCGGCCGCCGGTCGATGCCTTTTTCGACGGAGTCATGGTTATGGTCAAAGATGAGGCGGTGAAAAACAATCGGCTGGCTCTGCTAACCAAAATCGCCGGACTGTTCAAGGGGGTTGCTGACTTCAGTAGGCTCGCCTGACCAGAGAACCTGAAATCGCCCGGCACAGCTGCGCAGACGCCCGCGATTGTCATACCAGATTGAAAACGAACAACCAATTTAGTGGTGTTAAGGAGACATGATGGGACAATACGTTTACTCATTCGGCAATGGACAGGCGGACGGAGAAGGCTCACTTCGCGTGTTGCTGGGCGGCAAAGGAGCCAACCTTGCCGAAATGACCTCGATCGGTTTGCCGGTGCCCCCCGGCTTCACCCTGACCACGGAGGTCTGCAAGGCCTTTTATGAAAATAACCGGAGTTATCCGGAAGGTTTACGGGCGGAGGTTGCCGCAGCCCTTGCGTTGGTTGAGAAGCGCATGAATAAAGGTTTTGGTGACCAGCAGAACCCATTGCTGGTTTCGGTCCGTTCGGGTGCGCCTGCGTCGATGCCAGGCATGATGGATACGGTCCTTAATCTTGGACTGAATGACCATACTGTTACGGGGATCATTGCACAAAGCAATGATCCCCGTTTTGCTTATGATTCTTACCGACGCTTTATCCAGATGTATGCCAATGTCGTTAAAGGGATGGATGGAGAGATTCTGGAGAGCCTGCTGGAGCGTGCCAAATCGTCAAAAGGGGTGACCCTTGATACCGAGTTGAGCGCGGCGGATCTCAAGCAGCTGGTCGCTGATTTCAAAGCATGTTATCGAACAACCCTCGGGGAAGACTTTCCGGAAGATCCCCATGAACAGCTCTGGGGGGCGATTGGGGCTGTTTTCGGGTCATGGATGAACCCGCGGGCGGTGACCTATCGCAAACTGCATTCCATTCCCAGTGATTGGGGAACGGCCGTTAACGTGCAGGCGATGGTGTTCGGTAATATGGGGGAAGATTGTGCGACCGGGGTTGCCTTTACCCGTGATCCGGCCACCGGTGAAAACTATTTTTACGGGGAATATCTGGTCAATGCCCAGGGCGAAGATGTGGTTGCCGGAATTCGTACCCCGCAGCCGATCAATCGGGCCAAACACAAGGAGGGGGATCTTCCGGCCATGGAAGATGTCCTGCCGGACAGTTATCAACAACTCGCCAAGATCCGCACTATCCTTGAGCGCCACTACAAGGATATGCAGGATATCGAATTTACAATCGAAACCGGAAAGCTGTATATGCTGCAGACCCGTACCGGCAAGCGGACGGCGCAGGCGGCTATCAAGATCGCCGTCGATATGGTTCAAGAGGGTTTGATCAGTGAGAAAGACGCGGTGCTGCGGGTTGAACCTGCGCAGTTGGATCAGTTGCTGCACCCCTCCCTGGATCCGCAGGCCGAAAAAGAGGTCATTGCCAAAGGCCTGCCGGCTTCTCCCGGGGCGGCCAGCGGTCAGGTTGTCTTCAATGCCGAGGAGGCTGAAGAGCAGAACCGTCTGAAGAAAAAAGTTATCCTGGTGCGGATCGAAACCAGCCCGGAAGATATTCACGGCATGAATGCCGCGCAAGGAATTCTGACGGCGCGGGGCGGAATGACCTCTCACGCGGCGGTCGTGGCGCGCGGGATGGGGAAATGTTGTGTCTCCGGCTGCAGTGACATAAAGATCGACTATGAGAAGCAGCAACTGGTGACCCGCTCAGGTCATACCATCAAAAAAGGGGATGCCATAACTCTGGATGGTTCCACGGGTGAAGTGATTCTCGGTACCGTACCCAAGGTGCAACCCGCCGTCAGTGGCGATTTTGCCACGCTGATGTCCTGGGTGGATAAGTTCAGGCGCCTGAAGGTCCGGACCAATGCCGACACGCCCCATGACTCGCAGACTGCGCGGGATTTTGGAGCAGAAGGTATCGGCCTATGCCGAACCGAGCATATGTTCTTTGAAGGGGATCGGATCCAGGCGGTGCGGGAAATGATTCTTGCCGATAATCTTGCCGGGCGGAAGAGCGCCCTAGACAAGATCCTGCCCATGCAGAAGAGTGATTTCCTCAATATCTTCAAGGTGATGAAAGGACTGCCGGTGACCATTCGGCTGCTCGACCCGCCGCTGCACGAGTTTTTGCCCCAGAATGAAGATGATATGTCGGAATTGGCGCATGCCGTAGGGATGAAATTCTCGGAAGTTAAGGCGCATGTGGAGCAGCTTCACGAATTCAACCCGATGCTGGGCCATCGTGGCTGTCGTTTGGCAATCACCTACCCCGAGGTCTATGACATGCAGGTGCAGGCAATCATGGAAGCCGCCTGCGAACTTGTCAAAAACGAAGGCTTTGAGATCGTCCCGGAAATCATGATCCCGCTGGTCGCCCATGTCAACGAACTGCGAATTTTACGTGCCAATGCGATCAGGGTTGCGGACGAGGTCTGTCGGCGCTACGGCGTCGAGGTGAATTATCTGATCGGCACCATGATCGAATTGCCTCGGGCTGCCCTGACCGCTGATGCCATCGCCCAGGAAGCTGAATTTTTCTCTTTCGGGACCAATGACCTGACCCAGACGACCTATGGCCTGTCCCGTGATGATGCCGGTCATTTCCTGCCGGACTATGTGGAGCGTGGGGTGTTGAAAAGGGACCCCTTTGTGGCCCTTGACCAACGTGGCGTCGGCGAACTGGTCAGGATCGGTTTTGAACGAGGCCGCAGCACCAGAGCTGATTTGAAGGTCGGGATTTGCGGAGAGCATGGTGGAGAACCGAGCAGTGTTGTTTTTTGTCACAATGTCGGACTCGATTATGTCTCCTGCTCCCCTTATCGCGTTCCGATCGCCCGTCTGGCAGCTGCTCATGCCGCGCTTCAGGACAACCGTTAGACTGCTGGTTTAAAAAGCAGAAGCAAGTAAAAAGGCCCCGCTGGAATTCAATTTCCGGCGGGGCCTTTTGCGCTTATCAGCGCAATCCAATCAACTCAGTCCGTGTTTTTTCACAAAGGTGATCAGTTGATCGTAGGAAAGGGGCTTGCTGTAATAGAATCCCTGGGCAATGCAGTGGCCCAGGTTGAGCAGATATTCATGCTGAATTTTGGTCTCAACCCCCTCGGCGATGAAGTCGAGTTGTAAGCCGTTGGACACATTGATCATCGCCGGAATAATGGTGTCTTGTTGGTTCTCTTCGGAAATCTTCTGCACAAAGGATTTGTCGAGTTTCAAGGTGTTCAGGGGGAGGCGATCCAGATAGCTCAGCGATGAGTAGCCGGTTCCAAAATCATCAATGGCGATTTTTATACCGGCGTCGGTGAGTTGGACGATATTGGCGATGGTCCTTTTCATATTCTGCACCAGCACATTTTCCGTCAGCTCCAGTTCGATATCGGCGGGATTAATGGCATGTTCCTCCAACCGGCCTAAAAACGTATCGGCAAAATATTCCATCGCCAACTGCTGAGCGGACATGTTGATGGACACGCGGATCTGCAAGCCCAGACCGCGCCATCGGTTGATATCGTGACAGACCTTCTCCAGAACGATTTCCCCGATATCGTTGATCAGTGAGGTTTCTTCCGCAATATCAATGAATTTTCCGGGGAGGATCAGTTTTTTGTTGGGGGACATGATTCTGACCAGCGCTTCGACCGCATGAATTTTTTTCAACGGCAGGTCGATCTGGGGCTGGTAGAAAACGACAAAGCGATCATGCTTGATGGAGTCCCGAATCAAATTCTCGATGAAGACTTTCTGACTGTTCTGATTTTTGAGGTTCCTGTTGTACAGGCAATACCGGCTCCCGGTCTTGGTCTTGGCATTGCAGACTGCGGTATCGACATTCTTGATCAGCTCTTCACGGGTTTCGCCGTGCTCGGGAAAGATGGCAATGCCGACGCTCAGGGTATAGTGAATCTCGTGACCGTTGTGCAGGTATGGCATCGAGGCCTGGGCGATAATTTTATCCGCCACGGTCATGGCATCAGCCTCGCTATCTATGTCTGGCAGCAGCAGAATGAATTCATCACCACCCAGGCGGGCCAAGGTGTCGCCTTCCCTTAGTTCTCTGCGCAGGGTGCTGGCAAAACTGCGCAGAAAGTCATCCCCGATACTTTGTCCGTAAGTGTCATTGATCAGCTTGAAGCGGTTGATGTCAATGAACAATACGGCAAACTTTTCATGATGCTGGCCAGCATGGGTGATCAATGCCGCGAGATGCTCGTTAAGCAGGGTTCGGTTCGGCAGCCCGGTCAGCAAGTCGTGATTCATCTGAAAGCGGATGATTTCTTCTGATCTTTTTCGCTCGGTGATGTCTCTGGCAACCCCATAGGTGCCGATAAAGTTCTGCGTCAGCGTGTTGTGCCGGCCGAGCTTGTAGCCGCCGGCGATCTTTTTTTCTATGTTGAGGGCGCGCACCTCGACATGGAGCAGATTGTCCTGGTTCTTGCAGACTAACCGAAGTTCAAGACTGCTGGTGTTTATGGGGAAGTGGCCGTTATTGAAGAACATGTTTGCCTTGGCGAGATCTTTGGCGTAGACCACATCACTGTAGTGCTTGCCGATCAGCTCCTTACGGCTGTAACCCAACAGTTTGATAGTATTTTTGTTGACAAAGACGAAGTTGCCGCAACGATCGAGCATATAAAGCAGGTCGGGCGAATTGTGAACGATGAACCGGTGCAGGGCTTCCGACTCCTCAAGTTTTTCGACCATCTCGCGGTTTTGCAACTGAAGAGCTTTTTTTTCGCAGACGTTTTTAATGGAGAACAGCAGCTCATCTGTGCTGTAGGGCTTGCGGATAAAATCTTTGGCCCCCGCTCTGAGGACCTCAATCGCTTTCTTGATCTCAGACTCGCCGCTGACGACGATGACGCTGGTATCGATCTTGTGAGCGTTGATGTGATGGAGAACCTCGGTTCCATCCATATCCGGCATATTCAGATCGAGCAACACCAGATCGTAGGGATGGAGCTGCAGTTCGTCGATTGCCAGTTGTCCGCGGGTCACTGAATGTGCATTCAGTCCGACTGTGGCAAGTATCCCCCGAATACTTTTGGCCATGGCCGGATCATCATCAACGATGAGAATCTTCATTTCCTGGGTTGATGTGAGACACTGCTGGATGTTATCGAAATAACTAAAATCCATTATTCTGTCTCTAACTCACTTTTTTCTGTTACGCGGGGAATAAGTATTTTAAATTCGGTGCCTTTTTCATGTCGTGAATAACATGAAATGGTCCCGTCAAGCTCCTCAACAAGGCTATTGACGATAGCCAGGCCAAGACCGGAGTGGCCTGTTTTGGTACTCGTAACCGGTTTGAAAAGATTTTTAAGAACTTCTGGTGCTATGCCGGGACCATTGTCGCGAATACTGATTTCAACATGCGGCCGCTTGTTCTGGTAATAATTGTCTCTGCTTTCAACGTCCAGGCGACCACCTTCCGGCATGGCTTCAACGGCATTTTTGATAATATTGATCAAGATCTGTTTTAGCTTGTCTTTGGAACAATACAAAATCGGGATTTGCCCGTCCAGCTTTAAACTTGATTCGATCCGGTTGGTTTTGAAAATGGAGTTTTTAAAAAGTTTATCCAACTCAACAATGAGCTTGTTAACGTCAGTCCGGTCCTCTCTGGCTTGCCCCTCGGCCTGAGGATCCTTGGCACGCAACAGAATATTGGCGGCGCGTTCGATTTCTTCGCTGATATAGCGAAGTTCTTCCTGGGCCGGGTGCTCCGCGTCGATTTTTTTGCCGAGGACATAGAGATAGTTATTGATAATGGTCAGCGGGTTGCTGACTTCGTGGGCGACCTTTCTGAAATCAATGAGTGGCATTCCGGCGCCAACGCTGCTCGCTTCGCGGATGATGAAATACTTTCCGGCGATTTCCCGGCTGAGCAGTCTAAGCAGGTCGGCGCGTTGCTGAATCGTTGTGATGTCGCTCTGATTGCAGCCGATGGCAATGACCCCGGCGGAAACCTCCGCCCGGTAAAGCGGCAGAAAATAGGCACTGTCGCTACCCAACAAGCGGATCATTTGTTTATCCCCGATGGAGCCGCCGGCGCCTGCCGCAAGAATTTCCTGGCGAGTCTGAAACGCTTTGACCAACAAGCTGCGCTGGTCAGCCAGGGAGAATTCCATCTCTTCGAGCTGTTTGATCTTGAGGTCGTTAATGGGGATGAGCTTGAGCTGTTGGTCATCGGCACGAAAAAAATGCACCGCCGACAGGTTGAACAGAGTGCTGAAACCGACCCTGATTTCCTTGGTAAAATCAATAAATTGTTGCTTTTCACTGCGTGAAATGGTCGAGGCCAGGGCGAAATTTTTGATTTGCCTGGCCAGTTGCTGGTGGGTTCGGGGTGGACTTTCCTCTTCAAAAAAACTTTGTTCCTGATCTTCCATGTAAAAACGGGAACTGAAGCCAAGATCGGCAATCATCTGCTTGCTGAGTTCAACCGAGGCCCCAAGACAATCCTGGATGCTGTTTTCGGTCAGGTCAAAAAGTATCCCCGCCCGTTCCAGAATTGTCCGTTCGCTGCGCGCAGAATTCCTCGAGCTGAGTGGTCCCGCGGCGGCAAGAATCCTCAGCAGGATGGGAGCGTTGACCAATTCTTCAAGGGGCGCCTGCTGAAATTGCACGGCGTCGGCGATAAAGGAATCGAGCCGCCAGCTTTCGATCAGTGCCGCGCCGAGTTCGCAATGGTCCATCTGCAATGTTGCACGCTCGTGAGCGACAAAGTTCGGCGTGTCCTCATAATAACTGTTCAACAGCGGGAGATAGTCATTTTCCCGGTTCAGCAACAACAACAGCATACCGATCTGGTGCAGCAGACCGGCCAAAAAAGCTTCGCCGGGTTTTTCGTAGCCGACCAGCTTCGCAATTCGGTGGGCGAGGTTGGCGCAGAGTAGGGAGCGCAGCCAGATGTATTTAACATTGGTGCTGAATTCTTTGGAAAAGCGGGAGAAAAACTGTTGGATCGCGCAGGTTACGACAATGTTTTTAACATTGACCAGGCCCAGGACAATCAGCATTCGACGGATATCGGTGATTTCATTCCACTGCCGATAGGCAGGGGAGTTGGCAACCTGTAGAATTTTGGCGGTCAAGGCAACATCTTTGCCGATGGCCGTTGAAAACATCTCGAAATTGGCGTTTTCGTTATGACACAGGTTCAGTAACTCAACCAGAAGACTCGGTTCCGAAGGCAGGTTCTCTACAGAATAACTTTTGTTTTTCAGATAGATATGGTGCATTCCAGCCTCACTTGAACAGTAACCCTGGGTGCTTTCTGACAACCGGATACCAGCCTAGCTCTTAGCGGATAAAGACTAAACCATTGGAATAAATAAGTTTACTTGAAATGTAAAAGGAAATAAATATTTTTAATTATTTAATTATATTATTGTTCAATACTCTCATTGGAAAGAATTTTTTTTCCACCCGCAATGAGTGCAGCCAAGCTATCGGCCTGTTCCTGGGTCAGACGATCGGCAGAGAGGGCCAGTTGCAGGGTCCTCTGGCCGAGAACTCGGTAGAGCTCAAGCTGATCATGGGAGACCTGCCGCAGCGCGGCCAGATGTGCGGAGACAGTGCCATCGTCATTGCGGACAATCGGGCCGGTTAACCCTTGCTCAGGACCCAAAAGCAAAGTATTGGACAGAGTCGCCTGAAGGAGGGGGCCGAGAATTCTCAGGGCCTCCTGGTGATCAATGCCACACCTCACCAGCAGATCCCTGGCGCTGCCGAGCAGGGTCACCAGGTAGTTGGAGGCCAGACTTGCTGCCGCATGATAAAGGGCTTTATGTTCAGCTGAGAGCATGAAGGCCGTTGCGCCGAGTGCCGCAATCAACTCCTTGCCAAGGGCGACTCCGGAACTGTTTCCTTCCAATGCGCAGGGGCAGCCGAGGAGCCGGGTAAATGCCTGCCCGGAATCTGCAAAGGGGAGCAGGGGATGCAATGACAACAGTGCCAGGTCCGGGTTTTGCGAACCCATGATGGCCGCAGGGTGCAACCCGCTGAAATGAACCAGCCCGGTGCCCTTCCCAAGACCGACTTGTGTCATTATCCGGCTCGCCACGGTGGCTATGGCATTATCCGGGACCGCCAGCAAGATCAGCTGGCCAGCACCGGCCATTTGCAGATCCGTTGTCGCTGCTTGTGTCGAGCAACCGATGAAGGCACAGGCGGTCAGGCTGCGTTGATGGTCCCGGGAGATGACTGCTGTTATCGGATACCCGGCCCGGAAAAGGCGCTTGCTGATTGCGCAGCCGACTTTACCGGGCCCGATTAAGGCAATAGCCTGTTTCATGCAACCGTTACCTGTAGGGAGCCGACTTGTTCAATGTCCCCCTGCAGCTTGTCCCCACTGACGATTCTGGACACGCCGGCCGGGGTCCCGGTCAGGATGATGTCGCCTGGCTCGAGGGTGAAATAGGTGGAAATTTCGGCGACAATCTCTTCTACGGAGCGCATCATTTGTGCGGTTGTGCCCTGTTGCCTGAGCTCGCCGTTAACGGTCATGGTCAATTGGATATTGTTCGGGTTATCAACGGCTGTAACCGGCACAAAATCAGAGAGTGGACAGGAGGTGTCAAATCCTTTCGCTATTTCCCAGGGTAACCCTTTGCTTTTTAATTCATCCTGCAGGTCTCTCAGGGTCAGATCAATGGCCACACCATATCCGGCCAGATGAGATAATGCGGTGTCTTGCGAAATATTTTTGCCGCCGCGGCCGACCAGCAGGGCCAGTTCCAGTTCATGATGACAATTAGAGGAATAACTTGGAATTTCAATGAGGCCGCCATTTTCCAGCAGGCTGGTGGTCGGTTTGCAAAACAGGACGGCACGATCCGGAACCTTGTTGCCCAGTTCGCGGATGTGGTCAAGGTAATTGCGGCCCAAGCAGATGATTTTTCCAACATTGTAAGTGGTTTCGCTTCCGGTGATTCGAACTTGGTGCATGGTTGTCTCCATGTTGAATGACGTTGAGGGGGAAAGATTCGTATAGGAAGATAGCGGGTTTATAGAGCAAAATGCAAGAGCTGTCGATGCTGGTCCCCCGGTTTCCCCTATGCTATATATAGAGAATTTCCACCCTTTTGCAGAGGTATCATGTTTTTCCCTATTGCCGATACGCCGAACCCGCCGGGGCGTCCTTTTGCCACCTGGGCTCTGATAGGAGCCAATGTCGCCGTCTATCTGCTGGTGACCTTGCCTGCATCCATGGGTCAGGTCGATCTGACGGACCCGACGCTGCTCGCCTATCTGAAAAGCCTCGGTGTGCAAGGGCCGGTCTCGGCGCGGCAGGTGTTACAGCATATCTCCAATTATGATCTGCTGGTCTTTCAATACGGGTTCCGACCGGCGGACTTCTCCTGGCTGACCCTGTTTACGTCACTGTTCATGCATGCCGGGTTTCTGCACCTGGCAGGGAACATGCTGTTTTTATATATATTCGGCGACAACGTCGAATATCGGCTTGGCCGCTTTTGGTATCTGTTAACCTATCTGGGCTGCGGCGTTTCGGCCACCCTGTTCTTTGCCTTATTCGCTGGCGGCTCGCAGGTCCCATTGATCGGTGCATCCGGGGCCATTTTTGGCGTGCTGGGCTGTTATTTTCTCTGGTTTCCGAAAAATAAAGTGCGTTGTTTTTTGTTCCTTTTCCCTTTTCTGATGACTAATATTTATCTGTCCGCCCGCCTGGTACTCGGATTTTTCCTGGTTATCGACAATATCCTGCCGTTTATCCTGACCTCCGGCGCCGGTAGCGGAATTGCACATGGAGCCCATATCGGAGGTTTTTTGGGAGGGCTGTCCATCGCCTGGGGCGCGGAACGGATCAGTGTTCGACCCCGCCGCCGCAATCGCCCCCCAAATCCGATGCCGGAAGAGTCCCCGCAAAATATCGTCGATGCCCTCAACCACGCTCTGGAAACAGGACGCACCTCTGCAGCGGCGGATTATTTTTTGCATTTACCTGGGCGGGCGCAGCGCCAGCTCGTTGCGTCGTCCACTATTCTGGCGATCGGTGAATATTTACTTGAACAGGGGCGCCTACAGGAAGCTTTGCAGGTTTTTAGGCGTTTCATCGCCGAACATCCCAACGACCCTTGTCTGGACCGCGCTTATCTTGGTGCCGGCAAGACAATGCTGCACAATCGCAATTACCTGACCAGCGCTTACCATTATTTTCTGGCTGCACATGATTTGGCGCAAAGTGAAGAGGTGGCTAACGAGGCCAAGCGGAATCTCCGGCGGATTGAAGTCGGGGGGTGAAAATGTACCCTGGCGAGGTTGGCTTTTAACAGAATTGCGGACGGTTAGATGTGGTCACTGACCACCAGGCGGTTTCTGCCTTTCTCCTTGGCCTCATACAAGGCCTTATCTGCAGCGGCAAGCAGTTCAGCCGCTGAGCATTCCCCGGAAGGCTGCATGGTGGCCGCTCCCAGACTGAGGGTAACAAAGGGATCGATGCCGGAGTCGCAGTGCTCTATCTTTAAGGCCGCGACAGCTGCCAGGACCCGGCTGCCGACATGCAACACCCCATCGATATCGATCTCCGGCAAAAGCAGGACAAATTCTTCGCCACCGTAACGGGCCGCCAGGTCGGCCGGTCTTTTAACGGCATTTTTAAGCGCCTGAGCCACTTGATACAAGCAATCGTCGCCAGCTTGATGGCCGTAGCAGTCGTTGAATTTTTTAAAGAAATCAATATCGATAAGGATCAGAGAGAGGGGTTTTTCCGAGCGGTTCAGACGTTGCCATTCCTGCTCGAGAATTTCATCAAAATAGCGTCGATTGGCAATCTGGGTAAGGCCGTCCATCCGTGCCATTTGTGACAAAAGGCAATTGGCCTCTTCCAGTTTCTGCTCGGTTTCTTTGCGGGAGGTAATATTTTTAAACTGACAGATAATCGCAGCCGTGCCGATAATAGTCAGCATCGGCGCAGCATTAAGAATATAATGCCGCGGATCGTTATCCTTGTTTGGAATGACAATGTCAAACTCTTGTTTCTTGCGGGTTTTGCAAATTTCCAGCGGGCAGTTTTGCTGATAGCATGAGCCATAATCCAGCAGCTCACTGCAAATATGGCCGATGACCTCTTCCGAGGGCTTGCCGAGTAACTCAAGCATCGCATCATTGGCCCGGACGACGATTCCATCATCCCTGATAATCCAGATTGCATCGGTCACTGAGGCGAAGATATGTTCCAGTTCCATACTGGATATCTCGGCAAGAAGCTGCTGCTTGTTGCTGGCCGCAATGGCTGTCTCCATGGCGTCCTGATTTTCCTTAAGTTCTGCACAATCTCGTTTTAACTGCTGGTTTTCGCGCAGAAGTTGAGAAAGTTCCATATTCTCGGTTGGATTCGACAGCAGGCTCATAGAAAGTTAAAAACCATGAATAGCGCCAAAACCCGGACGTTTCAGCGAAGTAATAAGGTCGTTTCCTGATTTACGGAAATAGTAACCGATTGCTTTTTATCTGTGTTGGACATTTCTCAAAGAAAAATATTTGTTCATTATAGTGTTCAAACGTTTTCAGGGCAAGGAATATTTACACTCTTTTTATTCATGTATCCGGAGAGCAGACAGGCGGGAACATTTATTCGCCGGACAAACGGTCAGCTTGAAGACAGCTATCGGGCTCGTGTCTATGGGTTGTCTATCCGGAAAAGTCTAAAAATTCTTAAGGGTAACCAGATCTGCCCAGGCCATTTGACCGGTTGCCGTTTTTTTTTTCAGGTCCTTCCGGGCTCCTGGGATTAACTTTTGGGCAAGCTTTTCTAGTCTGGACACCGAAAGGAAGATCGGTTACAGTAACCCCGATTTTTCAACAGTCCCGGCTATCCGGGACTCTAAACTAAAAATTAGGAGGAAGACCATGGCTCATGTAATTTCTGAAGAATGTATTGCTTGTGGCGCATGCCAATCAACCTGCCCCGTTGACGCAATCAGCGAAGGCGATATCTACTCTATCGATCCCGGCACCTGCACCGATTGCGGCGCCTGTGTTGATTCTTGTCCGGTTGATGCGATTTCTGCTGAATAATTTTTTCTCAGCATAAAATTGTCATAGGAAAGGGCGGTGCTGCTTGGAGTGGTACCGCCTTTTTTTTATGGCGGTCGGTAACAATTGGAAATTCAGGCCTGGGTGCTGCGTGCGATAGGGAGGAGATCAGTTGTTGGCAGGTTTTGAAGATGTGACGTTGACGCTGAATTCAGCGAGATTCTTGGGCAGGTCCTTGAAGACAATATCAAACGGAATGGTCTGTTTGCTGTTGACTTTCATGTTGCTGAGCTCTTTACCGAACTGATTACCCATCATTTTTTCAAGCTCATTGAACGACAGGGTTTGGACCTCATGATCGGAGATCGGGTTGCCGCAGAAAACTGTTTTCTGCAGCAACTGTTCGCCACTCTGATCAAAAATAACCCCCTTGACCTGAATGGCGGAACGCGGCGTCGCATAGTTGTTGATCGCCTTCCCCCGAATCAGAAAGACTTCGCCAACCTGCTCATTCTGCATGAATTTCCCTTCCAGGTCGGTCAGGGTGATGCTGCCGGTTTGGGTCGGCGACTCGTCCTGCTGGCCCAGAAATTCCTTGATGGTCTGGTTGAATTGATCCGGACCGTTGATATAGATATTGAGACCGATCAGGATAACGGCTGCCAGCAGTAACAACAACACCAGGCTGATAATGGTTCCCCAAGGACCGGATTTTTTCTTTGGCCGGGCAACCCGTTGCGGTGTCGCAGCCTCGGGCTCACCGGCACTATGCGGAAATGCACGGTTCTCCGACTCCGCCTGAACAGACTGGCGGTTTGCAGCCGGCTCCGCAACCGGTTCTTCATGATGACCGGCAAAAGAGAACTCGTCCTCGGCTTCTGACCGCGTAGCTGCTCTGGGCTGACTGGTCTGGACGGTGCCGGAAGGCTCTTCATCCCCGAAACTGAAATTGGCAGTGCTTTCTTCGGTTTCCTGAGTATCCAGATCCTGGAATTGTTCGTAACTGAAGCTTATGCTTTCTTGGTCCACATCTTCCTTGAACGTGGTTGTCAGCGGTTCGTTAGAGGGGGGATTCTCTGCGAGAAAGACATGTTTGCACCGTGCACACCGGACCTTTGCTCCGCCGGCGGGAATCCGCTCAGAATTGACGTTGAACTTGGTGGAACATTCAGGGCAGACGATAATCATCAGTCGCTCTCCTTTATCTGGACAAAATTAATGCGGACAAACCGATTTTTGCGAATAGCTGGAACCAGTTAAGAATATCAACAAACTATAAGCAAAAATTAATACAATTGCACCAGAAAAACGAGCATTATTCCTCATCAACAACATAAATATCGGGAAGATTGCGATATTTTTCGTCATGGTCGAGGCCATAACCGATAATGAAACCATCATCCATGGTGATCCCGACATAATCAGCCTCAATTTCGACTTCGCGGCGGGCCTTTTTATCGATCAGGGTACAGATCTTCAAAGTGCGGGGTTCCTGAAGAAGCAATTTATTGTAGAGACATTCAAGGGTATAGCCGCTGTCAATGATATCTTCGACGATAATGACATTACGACCCCGGATCGGCATCTCCAGCTCTTTGCGGAATTCGATGATCCCTGAGGTCTGGGTTCCCGAGCCGTAGCTGGCCAGCCGAACAAAATCAATCACCGACGGAACTTCAATCTCCCTGATCAGATCGGCAATGAATAAAAAGGAACCTTTGAGGACGCCGACCAGCATGACCTCCTGGTCTTGAAAATCCCGGCTGATCTCCTGGCCGATTCGTTTGACTTCTTGAGCAATGCGTTCTCTTGAAAATAGGATGCTGCGGTTATCTTCCGCCATCGTGATCATAATCTCCTTAGCTGAGTTCAGCCTTAAAAACCTTTTTTGCAGGTTAGCCATCCTTTGCGGGCTGTGCGAAAGACCCAAGGCTGGTTAACTTTTTACAATTGTGGACATTAAATTAAGTTGCGTCGTGCTGCCGGGAGTTTTGCGGAGGACCCGCTGATAGCCGATCTGTCCCCGGGCAAGTGAAACGCAATCTATAACAGGAAGAAACTCAGCGTGTCAATTGTAACCGCATTAACAGATCCTGTCATGTCTCTGCGAATTATGTTAGGATTCTGGACTGTTAGCTGATCGAGTTTTCTTAACTGGTAAAGGATATCCGTTATGCGTTGTGCTCTGCTGTCTGTTCTGCTGTTGTTATTTCCCGCGTTCTGCTTTGCCGCACCGAAGTTGACCCCCGAAACCTTAAATTATGACTTTGGTGCCATTGTCCAGGGCGAAACCGTCGAGTACAGTTTCCGTTTTCAGAATTCCGGTGACCAGGTGCTGGAGATCGGACAGGTCCGGACGTCCTGCGGTTGTACGGCCGCGTTGCTCTCGGCTCGCAGACTTGCCCCCGGGGAGATCGGCGAGTTGAAGGTCCGGTTTAATTCACAGGGGTTTCGAGGCAAAATTCACAAAACGATCACTGTCGATACCAATGATCCCGAACAGTCTTCGGTCATTTTTAATTTGCATGGGATGATTACTCTTGAGCTTTATGCGACCCTGGAACGAGTGAATTGGGGGCGGGTGAAGGAACCTGTTCCACTTCAGGATCAATTCGATATCGTCAATGATTCCAAACATGTGGTGACCTTGACCGGGCCTCAGATTGCCGGTGCGGGGATCGCCGCCAACATCAGCCGGCTGCGTCTTGAGCCGGGCCAGAAGGCCACTGTCAATGTCACAGGAGAGTTTTTAGAGGGTAACAATCGAATTGCCGGTTATGTTATCATTTCGACGGATTTTTCAGCGGTTCCTCAAATTAGAGTGCCGGTTTCGGCACGTTTGTCAACCAAGTAAGTCTGGGACAAATGAATTTCAATGATGAAGGAGTTCGTATGAGTGCATCTGCCAGTCCGAATGAACGGAGGAAATTCCTCGGAATTCTTCTGGGGGCTATCGGCGCGATCATTGCCGGAGCTTTTGCTTGGCCGCTGGTTCGTTTCCTGTCGCCAAATAATAAAGGGGGGGCGGCTCAGCAGGTGAAAATCCCCAAAGAGAAGGTCGCGGTCGGGGGTGCCCATTTCTTTTCCTATCAGGGGCGGCCCGCGGTCCTTCTGGAACCTGAGCCCGGCCAGTATGTTGCGTTAAGTGCAGTGTGCACTCATTTGGGATGCATTGTGAAATGGGTTTCGGACTCCCAGGAATTTTTGTGCCCCTGTCATGGCGGACGCTTTTCGCCTGCCGGGCAGGTCCTTGGCGGGCCACCGCCCAAACCGTTGACAACTTACGCTGTCAAGCTTGATGGCGAAACTATCCTGGTCGGTTGAGGAGGCCTGTCATGAAACTACAAAAAGGAGTCATGGACTGGTTGGATAGTCGCCTTGGGATTCGCGAAATCATGCACGCAAACATGGGAGGCTACCTGCTGCCACGGAATATCAATATCTGGTATACCCTCGGTGCTGTGTTGCTGGCCATGTTCGGTCTGCAGTTCCTGACCGGGATTCTGTTGCTGATCTTTTACGTTCCGGACACGGAAAAGGCCTTCACCAGTGTGACGGCGATTATGAACAGCATTCCCTATGGCTGGTTGATCCGCTACCTGCATGTGGTCGGTTCCAACCTGATTATTGTGCTGCTGCTGCTGCATATGCTGTCGGTCCTCTTTATGGGGAGCTATAAACGGCCTCGTGAATTGACCTGGCTGTCCGGGTTCATCATTTTTAACCTTGGCCTGGCATTTTGCCTGACCGGCTATCTGCTGCCTTGGAGCCAGCTGTCTTTCTGGGCGACCACCGTTGCTACCGATGCTGCGGGAGCCGTTCCGGTGGTGGGTGATTTCCTGGTTGAATTTTTACGCGGAGGGCCATCTGTTGGAGCCCCGACCCTGGGCCGATTCTTTGCGCTGCACGTCATGGGGCTGCCGATGCTATTTTTGGGACTGGTCGGCTTTCATCTGTTCTGCGTCAGGAGAATTGGCATTTCCAGCCCGCCGTTTGGCGATGATTATCGACCGCTGGAACCGGCCCGCAGTTTCCACCATGATGAACATCCTGGCGGGGTGCCCTTCCATCCCAACTACACCATTAAAGATCTGTCCATGGTCTTTTTTGCCCTGGCCGCACTGGTTGCGATTACCTTTTACGCGCCCTGGCTGTTTATCCCGCCCGATGCCCTGGAGCCGGCGGACCCATTTACGACTCCGGCCCATATCAAGCCGGAATGGTATTTCCTCTGGGCCTATCAGACGTTGAAGATTTTCCCCAGCAAGTTGCTCGGGTTGGCCTCGCAAGGGGCGGCGATGGGCTTTTTGGCAGTGTTGCCGTTCTTGGACCGCAGTCCTGAGCGGAGACCGGCAAAACGACCTGTTTTTGTGACTCTATATCTGCTGGGAATTCTGCTTTTTGTCGGATTGTCGATTTGGGGGCATTACTCATGAAACAGTCTTTTTTGGGTATTTCCATTGTGTTGCTTGGTCTGTTTGTTTGTTTTACCTCAACAGCTGCCTTCGCTGCAGAAGACACGGTCTGCATACAATGTCACAGTGGTCAGGAAGGTCGGCTGGCTGAGCCGGTCGAGTTGTGGCGCAGCAGTGTCCATGCTGCCAACGGGATCTCCTGTAATGATTGCCACGGCGGGGATCCTACCGATTTTGCTATGGCCATGAGTCCGGAGCGCGGTTTTATCGGGGCTCCGAGTTATACCGAGGTTCCTGATTTTTGTGGTCGCTGTCATGTCGGGGTCAAAGAGGATTATATGGCCAGTGCCCACGGTAAGGCTCTGGATGCCGGTGGTGCGCAGTGTGTCATCTGCCACGGTAATCACGCTGTCAAAGCGGCGAGCATTGATTTGATTAATGAAGAGAGCTGCTCACGCTGCCACGATTATGAACGAGCTGCAAGGGTCAAAGAAGAGATCAGTTCAACCGAAACGACCCTGGCCAAGCTGGAGCAAGCGGTCTCTTCTCTGCATCGATTGGGAATCGATACCAAGCGGCTGGAAGAAAGCCTGTTCGCATCCCGCAATTCGTTCCGGCGCATCTTCCATACGGTCAATATTGATAAGATCAAAGCACAAAAGGCTGAGGTCACTGATAAATTGAAGGGGACCAGAGCCGCTATCGCTGATTATGAAAGCATCCTCGGGAAACGTAAACTGGCCGGCGGGGTGGTCGTTTTGCTGCTGTTGCTGGGTGGGGCGATCGCGCTGCTGATCCGTCGCAGCTACCATGAGGAGGAATGATCTTGGCCTGGCAAAGCTAGCCAGCCGCTAATCCTCGGGCGGTTGAGAACTCTGGATTGCTAACATGACGGCGGGAATTTTTCCCGCCGTTTTTTTTGTGCCCGGCCGGGTCCTCATTGTCTGCTCACACTTTTAAGCTAGGCTGTCGTTAAACAGCCGAGTCATCTCAGCCAATGGAGAGCCAGCATGAGTCTTTCGCAAATGTCACCAGAACGTTCCGCCAGCCTGAAATGCCCCTTTTTTCAAATCCGTGGAGATCGCTGCCAGGCCAGATGTTCGGCCGTTCCAACATATTCAACGCGGCGGCAGCTGTGCGAATCGGATGATTACGATCGCTGTCCCACTTATCTTGCGGTTATCCTCTGTCAGAGCAAGCCGTTAAGGGTCGATTGCGACTGGTTGGATGCCGATGGCGGGCGGTGTTTAAAATAACCCGGCTGGTCAGTCCCAGCCCAGATTCCTCTGCAGTTTGCGGCCTAGATACAGGCCGATGGCCGAACCGAATACAGACGCAAAATATGCGGTCATGATGCCCCATCCGGCTCCGCAGTACCAGCCGATGCTGCCACCGCAACTGACTGCAATCAGCATGATCATCCGCTTCATGGGCAGGTCCGTTCTTTTTGCACCGAAATTGTCAATTCAAAGATTTCACCGTCCGACAGATAGATGGGAAACTGGATTGCCGTCTGGTCTTCAGGGATATTCAGGTCGTCCCGATCTGGAGTGTGGATGCGGGCCGGGGTGATATCGATGGCGTATCCCAGTTGGACCGCCTTGTTGACCACATTGCCGCAAACGATTTTTACAAATTCCAAAATTGGTTCATCCAGTGGTTCTGACTGATTTCTGGTCGTTTGCTCCTGTAAAATGGCATTGGCAATCATAGTTCGGGTATTTTCCGAAACCGTCAACAGATAGCGGGCACTGACCACCCCTGAAAATCCCATTTCAACGATGACCGGGCGGGACGGAATTTTGTCGATCGGCACGCAGGGTCCCGGGCGAAAAGACAGCCCTGCTATTCTTGTCAGCATTTTATAGGTCAGGTCCGCGACCATTTCCCAGATCGGGCGGTGGGGGACTCCGGCCGGGATCGTGATTTTCTCGGAGAGATAGGACTGTTGTTCGCCATTAAAAGCCTGCAGATGGTTATCTAGCTGCTCTTCCGTAAGAGCTCCTATTTTGACCAGCGCCTGGCCGATGAAGAGATGCTGGCTGCGCTGTTTATTGAGCACGTGCTGCACCTGATCAGGGCTAAGAAAGCCAAGTTGAACGGCCATGTCGCCGAATTGCAGGTCCTGATTGCGCTGGGCACGATGGATGGTCGCGGCCTGTTCTTCGCTGAGCAACCCCATGGCAATCACCATCTCGCCGAAGCGAAGATTGTTTTTTTCTTGTAATTCAATGGCTTGTAATAAATTCATCCTGGTAATAATTTTGTGTTCAACCAGGTATTGCCCAAAAAATTTGACGGCCATAAATGCTCCTTTTTAAAAACCGCTCAATTATGCAGCTTAAGAAACGCGAAGGCAAATTTATTTCGGGTTGCATTATTGATCCCTATAGCGTATATAGTACCTCCCAAGCGCCCGTAGCTCAGCTGGATAGAGCGCTGCCCTCCGGAGGCAGAGGTCAGAGGTTCGAATCCTCTCGGGCGCGCCATAAAGAAAATCAAAGGCTTAACAGTTCTCTGTTAGGCCTTTTTTGTGTTTGCTCCTTGGCTGCGACAAGACGGTTGCGCTCCTTTTTGTTTGTTGCAGAATTTTCCATCTGAACTAATATAGTGATGACCTGATCCCGCCAGCCTGGCGGGTTTCTATCGGTTAGCAGTGGCCGCGCGGGACGAGATCCTTGTGTCTGACCCTGCTTCTTTTAGTTATTCTCAATGAGGAGGCATGTTGTGATTCCCGGAGTTCCCAGTGGCCGGCGGCGCTTTTCGGATCTGTCTGAACAGGAGATCCTGGCTCTGGCCATTTCCAATGAAGAAGATGATGCGCGTATTTATCGGCAATATGCCGAGCGGTTGCGGACCGACTTCCCGGCTTCGGCGAAAATTTTCGACGCGATGGCCGCAGAAGAAGACGGGCATCGCCGCCAACTGATCGACGCACACAAGCAGCGTTTCGGTACGGTTATTCCCCTGATCCGCCGCGAACATGTCTCCGGGTTTTACGCACGCAATCCGGTCTGGCTGATCGAAAATCTGGGCCTGGAGCGGATTCGCAACGAAGCGCGCGAAATGGAGCGCCAGGCCGAGCAGTTCTACCGGAAGGCCGCCGAGCATACCTCGGATGCCGATATTCGCCGGTTGTTGGGTGATCTTGCCGCAATTGAAGCAGGGCACGGCAAGCTTGCTGATGGCCTCGAAGAAGAGCATCTACCGGCTGAGCACCGTCACGAAGAAGACCGCGCCGCCCATCGCCAGTTTGTCCTGACCTGGGTGCAGCCGGGACTGGCCGGACTCATGGATGGCTCGGTTTCGACTCTGGCGCCTATTTTTGCCACTGCCTTCGCCACCCAGAACACTCACACCACCTTCCTGGTCGGCTTGGCCGCCAGTGTCGGAGCGGGTATTTCCATGGGCTTCACCGAAGCTGCTTCCGATGATGGTGAACTGTCCGGCCGGGGGAGCCCGGGCAAGCGCGGCCTGGCGGCCGGAGTGATGACGACTCTGGGTGGCTTTGGTCACGCGCTCCCCTATCTTATCCCCCATTTCTGGATGGCGACATCCATCGCGCTGGTGTTGGTTTTTATTGAACTCTGGTCAATCGCCTGGATTCAGAACCGTTATATGGAGACTCCTTTCTGGCGGGCCGCCTTCCAGGTGGTGCTGGGTGGCGCCCTGGTCTTTGCGGCCGGTGCGTTGATCGGCGGCGGCTGATCTGCATGAACGCAGTGTGTTGCTGATTTTTTTGTTGTTTTGAAAAAACGCCCCCTGTCAGCTCTGGCAGGGGGCGTTTTTAATGGTTTTTCGCGTTTTATCCGGACTGTTGCCTGTTGGTTTGGACGCGCTATTTTTTCTCCATGCCGTGCTGGTGCATGTCATGATCCATGTCCTGGTGCGGCATTTTCGCTTTTTTCATGGCCCTGTTTTTGCGGATCATTTTGGTGTCCGTGTACATATCCTCGTAAGCGGTCTTCATCGCCTGATCAAAGTCGGCAATGGTCCCGCCATGGCTGCTGACAAAGGCCTCCGCAGCCGCCCGCTCGCGAAACGCCCATTTGGCTCGTGAGGACATGACGCCCGGCAGGTCGCCGCCGATGACCCAGACGGCTGTTTCTGCATCGATCAGCTGTTGGGTGTTGTAATCGCCGACCTCAATGGTTGCAGGTGTTTTGCCGATACTGTTGGCAAATTCCAGGGCCATGCAGTGCAGACTGCAAGTGCCGACACTGGTTTTGTCCGTGTAGTTGATCAGCATCCGGCTGGTGGCGAATTTAACCCGATTCATCCCGCAGTAACTGCAAGACAGGTGGAGTTTCTGGTCTGCCTGTTCCGCCGCAGGAAGCAGCGTTGAGAACATCAACAGAACGGTCAGGCTCAAGAAGAAAATCTTTTTCATCCGGCAACCTCACTTTCATTCAGGGTTAGGAATGCTTTGAAAGGATTCAGACTATCATCGTTAACATTCTTTCAGTTCAGCTGACCTTTGGTTTGTGCTCAATCACCAGGTCCGGATTTTTACTTTGAATGGGCCAATAATGTACAGTATTAACGGCGATATGTTACTGTTCAAGTCATCTTTGTGCCGTTCCTGATAGTTTGGTAACAAATTTATTTTTGGGTTTTCCGCGCTGGAGTCATGCGAAAGTGTTTGGCATTGCATACAGACAGCGTGGTTGTCTGTAATAAGATGGCCAGGAATCTGTTGGTTTCGTCTCCTCGGCAGAGGCTTCTGCCCATTCCTGGCGGAATGGGCGGAAAAGAGGTGGTCAGAGAAATACAGAAAATGAATATAGCAATGCCCGTATTTGTCGTCAGCGGATATGCTCAAGATCCCATCATGAAGAATCGCGAAGCATATGGTTTTACAGCGAGCCTCAGCAAACCATTCAGACAGATTGAATTAATTGAAATGATTGGCGCATATATCGGAACGGTTTAACCTCGGGTCGCCGACCACGAGTCGTAGAAAATCAATGAGTTGGAAATCCGTCATTGCCTTTGATCTCCCATCCATGAGCGCAGCTGGCTGTTTTCAACAGCTTGTAAAGGTGGAGATGTGTCTTGGGTGATAGCACCTCGGAGGGCCCTGGTGTGTTCTGGGGCAGGGGGTGCCACCTTGGCGATTTTCAGTCGCTATTCAACCTATGGACTTTTCAGATCATAGTCATTGGGTGCTCCTGGCGACCGCCATCTACCAATTGGCCGTTGGTTAATGTGATCATTGGTCGGTCCTGATCGTTTTTCTTTGCCCCTGCCAGTCGTGTTAAGTCGCCGGTCTCTCCCCGGTGGCGAAGCCGAACAGTCTCGCCGGGGTCTGCCACAGGAGTTTGTGCTGTTCAGAAACGGATGGCAGAAAATGTTCAATTAATTTAAGCAGGGGAGCATAGTCCAATCGTGCCGGTGCTCGCAAAAAAGGCCAGTCAGAGGCCCATACGCAACCATCTAAGGTAAAAGCATTGAATAGCTCTTTTATATAGGGAGTCATATCTGGATAAGGATATGGCGCTTGCGATATTTTATACTGGCCGGAAATTTTAACAAAAACCCGGCCGCTATCCGCCAACCGAAGGAGATCCCTGAAGCCTTGTTGATTCAGACCCGCTTTCGGATCAGGGCGTCCACAATGATCGACCAGAACCTTTACTTTTGAGGTTGTCAGAAGCGGCAATAGCTCTGTCAGCTGATCATGCTGAACCTGAATCTGCAGGTACATATCGAGTGTCGTCAATTTTTCAAGGAGTGCTGACGTTTTAGTATATTGAGCAATCCCGTGAAGTGCGACATTAAAAGCAACCCCGATAATTCCCTGTTGCTGAAGCTGGTGCAGTTTTTCCAGGCTGGTATTGTTATCCACCACCGCAATCCCTTTAAACTTATCCGGATTTCGGGCGATTGTATCAAGCAGACAACTGTTGTCTTCGCCGTAGCCTGAATTCGGGCCGACAAGCAGTGCGTGCTTGACGTTATGACAATCCATAACCTTTAAAAATTGATCCGGGGTTCCTATCTCGCTGCCGGATGGGGCGTAAAATGTTCCGGGAGAATAGGGAAACTTCAACGGATCAAAGACATGAAGGTGAGAGTCGATCTTTGGGGCATTGATCAGGTTCATCGTGGGTTGGGCCCTTTCTTTTCCAGCGTGCATTACATGAAAACGCCACCGTTTACATCAAGGACTTCACCGGTGATCCAGTTTGCGTCAGCGCTGCTCATAAACAGAATCGCCCCAGCGACTTCCTCCATTTCTCCGACCCGGCCCAGAGGTATGCCTGCCTGCAATTTGTCTTTTGTCGCTTGGGGCAGTTTTTGAAACATGCGCCCTTTCAGCGGTCCCGGTGAAACGACATTGACCGTAATGCCGTAACTCGCCAGTTCCTGTGCTAACGCTTGAGTCAGGCCGATCATGCCAGCTTTGGAGGCGGCATAGTTAACACCTACTCCGGGGCGACCGGTGCGACCGGCCAGGGATGCTACATTGATAATTTTCCCTGATTTTTGCTGTCGCATTATGGTTGCTGCGGCTTTACAGGCATAGAACGTACCGGTCAAATTGACATCGATAACATCTTGCCAATCTCCTGAGGACAGTTTTTCAATGGGGGCTGGTTTCATGATGCCGGCGCAATTGATCATGACGTCTATCTTGCCATGCTCTTTGGCGATGGCATTGAAGGTGTCTCTCAGAGTTTCAAAGTCGGTAATGTTGGCGATATAGCAAAAAACTTTTCGTTCTTGATACTCTGGCAAAACTCGGTCAAGAGAGGGCTGATTGTGATGGATCAGGATAACCTTTGCTCCCTCATCAATGAGTCTTTTTCCTGTGACTGTTGCCAGTTCTGAAGCTCCGCCGACCAAAACACAGACTTGTCCGGAAAATCTCATGTTTCTCTCCTTGGTTGTAAAAAAAGAATGATTGCCTGGTTGGCTGTTGCGTAAGAAGGCCCGGGTTTTTGCCTGTGCTTGGGAATGCACCGTCGCCCTCATAAATTTCATCTGCAACTATAGCAGCCTCTCTTGATTCCTGTATAGAATATCCTTCTTTGAGAAGCTAAATTTCTCCTGGTAGGATATGGTGACGAAGGTTTTCCCGTAGCGATGATTTTCTGCGAGGCAGGATTCGGGCTTTGCCATTATCACGTCAATAGATTCGTAGCGGTTCGATCTCCCCACGTGAATTGTTATGTGGCAGGCGGAGGAGTGAAACTATCGCCTTATTGATGCGTTCAGACCTGGTCTGTGGCCAGTGTGAAACTCGGTGTTTCTTTGCTGGGGAATTTTTTTTGGGATAGCCCTGTTTTCGGTAAAAAAGTCAATTTTAGATCTGCTAAGATTGCCTGTCAATTGAACAGGGCTTTGTGCGTTTTTGGGCGATCTTCAGGTCGGGATTTTGCTCCTCTCAGCATCGAGCTGCTTGAAGTTCCCAAAATTACAATGAGAATATTTATTGACTTATTCAACTGTTTTGACGGTTGTTCAGGACTTGGAAGGTGGCCTTTTATTGTCTGACAATAGTTTTGGATCCGCTATGTTTACTCTTGACTGGGGCGGCACGCAACCTGATAATTAGCCGCAGAAAGGGTACAATTTTATGACAGCCAAACCGGAATCCTCACTCCGTGATACCGAAACTAATGAGCGGCTTTATGTCCGGGTCTCCCACGATATCAAAAGATATCTGCTGGCCCAGAACCTGGTCGAAGGGGATCGTCTGCCTTCCGAAACGGAATTGTCAAAAGAGCTGGGGGTCAGCCGGGCAACCATCAGGGAGGCGATTGTCGCTTTGGAGGTCTCGGGGATTCTGGCGGTGAAGAGGAATTTCGGCGCTGTGGTGCTGAATCTGAGTGAAGAACTTCCCCCGCAGGTCATCAGCTCGGAAGCCGGCCCTTTTGAACAGATTCAGGTGCGCATGCTCTTGGAGCCGGAAGCCGCTCGTTTGGCGGCCCTGAATCGAACCACGCGGCAATGCGATGGCATGGAGCAGGCTATTGAAATGATGGTTGGAGAAAATCAGGCCGGGTTCACCTCTGAAGAAGGGGATATGCAGTTTCACCTGATTATCGCCAAGGCTTCGAAAAATTCTCTGCTGCAGAGCCATATCGAGAGCCTTTGGGAGATGCGGCACAAAGGTAAACTGTGGCCCCAATTACAGCGCAGTGTCGATCTGAATGTCACCAGAACCAGAGCTGTTTTCCAGCATATGCGTATTCTTGAAGCGGTCCGCTCTCAAAATGCCGAGCGTGCCAGGCAGATGATGAAAGAACATCTGCTTTCCGTGCAGGCAGAACTGGAAAGTACGATCAACGAGTAACGCCCTTCTGCGCTTGCCGGTTGCTGGTGTGCGCTGTCCTCATTTCTGCAATTTCCCCCTTTTTATGTTTATTATCCTGCTGCCGGTTGCGCTGTCAGGCATTGAAGCTGCTCCGGCAGGGTTAACGGGATGCCGTGGCAGGCAGGAGATGCGCAGCCCCCCTCCTTTTTGATTGCACATATTATCGATTGACCTGATCGGAGTTTCCCTGTATTCGAGTACACAGCGCGCCACCGGGGAAATTTGTTCCAGTGGTGCCGGGAACTGCTGACCCTATTAATGACAGGATGAAGAAACCGATCATGGAAAAAATATGCCTGGGCTGGCGTGAGTGGCTGGCCTTGCCCGATTTGCATATTGCGCAAATCAAAGCCAAAATAGATACCGGAGCCAGGACTTCGGCGCTGCATGCCTATTTTGTTGAACCCTTCGAAGCAGCAGGCGTAAAGATGGTGCGCTTTGGCGTCCATCCGTTGCAGAAGCGGCTGGACCGTGAGCTGATCTGTCAGTGCCCGGTTAAGGATTATCGCGAGGTCAGCGATTCAGGCGGACACCGGGAAATGCGCTATGTCATTGAAACAACAGTGCAGCTGGGGAATCTGTGCTGGCCCGTTGAAATGACCCTGACCAACCGGGACAGCATGAAGTTCAGGATGCTGCTTGGACGAACGGCGTTGCAGGGGAAAATTGTTGCTCCTGACCGCTCCTACCTGTTTGGCAGACCGGGGCGCGTTGGTTATTGAATAAGTCCCGGTATGGGCTCAACAGACCGTTTAACGACGGTCTGATAGAGGATGATAAGTGAAAGTGAGATGGGCATGAAAATTGGAGTGTTGTCCGGTAATCCGGAGCTTTATTCGACCCGCAGGCTGGTCGAAGCCGGCAAAAAAAGGGGACATGAAATCAGGGTTGTTGATCCGTTACGCTGTTATATGACCATTGCCAGTCAGCGGCCGACGATCCATTATCGGGGGGAGGAACTGAGCGGATTTGATGCAATTATCCCGCGAATTGGGGCGTCCATTACCTTTTACGGAACCGCTGTGGTCCGGCAGTTCGAAATGATGGGAGTGTACAGTGTCAATGAATCGGTTGCGATCAGTCGTTCACGGGACAAATTACGCAGTCTGCAGTTGCTGGCCCGCCGCGGCATCGGCTTGCCGGTGACCGGTTTTGCCCATTCCACCCAGTACACCCAGGATCTGATCAGCCTGGCCGGCGGGGCTCCGTTGGTCATCAAGCTGCTTGAGGGGACCCAGGGGATTGGGGTTGTCCTGGCGGAAACGGATAAAGCCGCAGAGAGCGTTATCGAGGCCTTTCGTGGACTGAAGGAAAACATCTTGGTGCAGGAGTTCATCAAGGAGGCCCAAGGCGCTGATATTCGTTGCTTTGTGGTTGGCGAAAAGGTGGTCGCGGCCATGAAGAGGCAGGGCAAGGAAGGTGAGTTCCGATCCAACCTGCATCGCGGAGGGAAGGCTTCGGTGGTCCGCCTGACACCGGAAGAACGCTCTACCGCTGCCCGGGCGGCGCGGATCATGGGGCTGAATGTGGCCGGAGTGGATCTGTTGCGCTCCAATCACGGCCCGGTGGTGATGGAGGTCAACTCGTCCCCGGGGCTGGAGGGGATCGAAACTGCGACGGATAAAGATGTCGCTGATCTGATCATTCAGTTTATCGAGAAACAGGCCAAGCCCGGCCGGACCAGGACGCGGGGACAGGGGTGAAACAGGTTGCTCCTTTTGTTCTGGGTGGGGTCTCGGTTGAGCCCGGGACGCGGGCCACGGTCAATCTACCGGTGGCCCGGCTCTATACCCACAACGCCATGACCCTTCCGGTGCAGGTCGTGCATGGCCGGAAAAAAGGAGCAACCCTTTTTGTCAGCGCTGCGGTTCACGGCGATGAAATCAATGGGGTTGAAATCATTCGTCGGCTGCTCGGCCAGCGTGTCCTGGGTTCTTTGCGCGGTACTTTGCTGGCTATTCCGGTGGTCAATCCGTTCGGTTTTATCCAGCGGGCGCGTTATTTACCAGACCGCCGTGATTTGAATCGCTCCTTTCCGGGAACGCCCAAAGGATCTCTGGCGGGCCGGTTGGCCCACCTGTTCATGAGCGAAGTAGCCAGTCGCAGCGATTTCGGCGTCGATCTGCATACCGGTTCGAACTTCCGTAGTAATCTGCCCCAGATCCGGACCAGTCTCGACGATCCGCGGGCCATAGAACTGGCTACCGCGTTCGGTGCCCCTATCATTGTCCCTTCCGAATTACGGGAAGGATCTTTGCGGGAGGCGGTTGCTGAACTGGGCAAGCCGGTGCTGGTTTATGAAGGCGGCGAAGCGCTCTATTTTAACGAGACGGTTATTTCCGTGGGCCTGAAGGGGATGGTCCGGCTGATGCGTCACATCGGCATGTTACCGCCGGGGCGCAAAAGCCATCGGGCCGATCCGGTCATCACCGATTACACCAGTTGGGTGCGTGCCGGCATGAGCGGGATTTTTGCCCGAAAAGTCAAACTGGGAGCCCTGGTCAGAAAGAACGCCCTGCTCGGCGTTTTGAGTGATCCCTTCGGAGATGATCGGGAAGAGGTCCGCGCCCCGTTTTCCGGGGTGGTGATCGGCGAATTGAACCTGCCCCTGGCCCATGAGGGAGATGCCCTGATTCATCTGGCCAAGGTCCCTGATCAGGATGAAGCCGAGGAAGTTCTGGACGAATACGCCTCATCCTTGACGGATGAGGATTTCGGACTGGAGCGCTAACCTTTTTGACTGAGGAGGAACTCTCGTGCCCCCGTTGAAAAAAGCTTTCAGGACGGCGACTTCCCTATTCCGCAGCCCGGCCAAAAAGATCGGGCTGCCGCCCGGTTCGCTGGTCCATGTCGGCCAACAGAAGGTGGAGCGGCCGGTCTGTTCTTATCTGGATTATTCTGATGAACTCTTCACTCACCGTACCGATGTCAGCTTTGCCGAATGTCGTGAGTTGAAACTCAGGCAGACCGTCAGCTGGATCAACCTTGATGGCATTCACGATATCGAGATGATCAATAATTTCGGCTCAGAATTCGATTTGCACAGCCTGATGCTTGAAGATATTCTTGATACCAGTCATTCGCCAAAGTTTGAGGAATACGAAAACTTGGCCCTGGTTATTTTGAAAATGCTCTATTTTGACAAAGAGAGCGCGCAGCTGGACGCCGAGCAGATCAGCATGGTGCTGACCGAGCAAAATGTCCTGACTTTTCAGGAGCGTCCGGGGGATGTGTTTGATGGTGTGCGCGAACGGTTGAAGCGCAAGAGCGGCCGGATTCGTCAGCGCGGTTCCGATTACCTGATCTATGCCCTGATTGACTGCATTGTTGACAGCTATTTTCATGTCCTGGAAGGGATTGGTGACCGGCTTGATTATCTGGAAACGGAACTCATCAACCGGCCGAGCCAGGAGGTCCTGACCCAGGTTCACCAACTGAAGGGGCAGCTGATTTTTTTCCGCAAGGCGGTCTGGCCGCTGCGTGAGTTGGTCAATAATATGATGCATAGCGAATCACCATTGTTTGAGGAAACAACCAATGTCTATCTGCGTGATCTGTACGATCATGCCATCCAGGTTCTCGACACGGTGGAAACCTTCCGGGAGACCGCATCGGGGCTGGTTGAGCTTTATATGTCGAGCGTCAGCCAGCGGATGAACGAAGTGATGCAGGTTTTGACCGTGATGGCCTCAATCTTTATTCCGTTGACCTTTCTGGCCGGTGTCTACGGGATGAATTTTGTGGACATGCCGGAACTGAAGTGGCGTTACGGGTACCCGATGATTTGGGGAGTGATGATATTATGTGCCTTGATCATGCTCTGGTTGTTCAAAAGGAAAAAGTGGTTTTGAACCGCGTCCTGAGATTATTCCTCGTCTTGCTGCTGTTCTTGCACGGTCCTCTCTGGGCGGCTGATTCGGCGGCAACTCCCGCGACGCAGGGCTCACCGGACAAAGCAGCCCAGACCTATCCAGGACTGAGTGAACTTGGCCCCAGGTCGACGGAAGAAGCCGGCTTTGTCGCCAAAGCCCAGGATCAGCTCAAGCAATTGGCGGCGCTGGGTCCGCTGGGCAAAAATCTGGAACAGCTTGCCGAGCAGGTCAAAAAACTGAACCTTGAAATCAAACCCTTTGGCTCTCCCGAAACCTGGTATGTTGACCGCCTGACTCATTACAGCCGGCAATTCGACCAGTTGCAGCAGTCTTTGGACGGTTTGCAGGAAGACCTGACCAACCGCCAGCAGCAGGTGGAAGGGATTCGGGAACAGACTGCGACGGATCGTGAGTTCTGGAGTCAGTGGGCCACGGAGTTGAAAAAACAGAAGCTGCAGCTTCCGCAGCAGACGTTGAACCGGGTGAGGCAACAACTGCAGCAGCTGGATAAGGAAATAAAGACAGACACCGATAAATTACTCACCTTGCAGGAGCAGGCCGGGGCGATTCAGAGAGATCTGATTTTGACCACGGACAGCCTGAAACTGGGGCTGGAAAAGCTCCGCCAGGCGACTTTCCGCAAGAACGCCCATTCCTTTTTTTCTCCGCTTTTCTTTGAACAATTTAATCGGGAGCTGCTCCTCAAGGCCCGCGACGGGCTGGTTGCCGTATTCACTTTCGATTGGGGCTTCATCGAGGAAAACAGTTTTCGCTTCGGCCTGATGCTGGTCGCCTTTGGCGGGATTTCAGGGTTGATTTTCCTGTATCGCAAGCGCTTTGAAAATACCGATGAGTGGCAGTTCGTGCTGCGCCACCCGGTTGCCGTAGGTGCCTTTCTGTCAATCATCCTGTTTCTGATGTGGACTCCGGCGCTGCCGACATTGATCCGCTTTGCCTTTCAGGCCGGGGCGGTGGTCGCGGCGACCACCATGGCCATCTCCCTGGTGGAAAATCGGCGTCAAGGGTGGGCGCTGGGTCTGGCCGGACTGGTCTTTATCGTGACCTCAGCGATCCGGACGATCTCCCTGCCGGAGCCCCTGTTCCGTGTGTATATTGCCACTCTGGCCCTGTTTTTCATCCCCCTGCTGGTCCAGCAGATCGATATCTCACGGCAGCAGCGTGGCAGCAAAAGGGGGCGTTTATTCCGCGGTTTGCTGCGTATGGGGATCCTGGTCTTAACCGTCAGCCTGGTCGGTCAGGTGGCCGGCTATATCAATTTTTCCACATGGTTGCTGCAGGCCTCCTTTGAGACCGGTATGGCGCTGTTATTCGTGCGCATGCTCCTGTTGCTGAGCGGTGGTGGTATCGATGAATTCATTGACCATCAGCAGCAGGCACGGCGGACCTTTTTTGTCCGCTTCGGTACTGACCTGGCCAGTAAGTTGAAGCGCTTACTGCAGGTTCTGGTGGTCGGCTTTTCCATATTTTACCTGCTGCCGGTCTGGCGGATTTTCACGACCCTCAATGAAGGGTGGAGTTTCTTAAGTCAGTACGGGTTCAATTTCGGTGCGTCCCGGATTACCGTGGAGATGCTCGGTCTTGCCATCTGCTCCTTCTATCTGGCCATCCAGGCGTCCTGGCTGCTGCAGGGGATGAGCGACACCCACTTTTTTGCTCCGCGAACCGTCGACCGGGGGGTGAGCGATGCCGTCAAAAAACTGATCCATTATGCCATTGTGTCCATCGGGTTTCTGATTGCCCTCGGTTTTCTCGGCATGAAACTGCAGAACTTTATCGTTTTGCTGGGGGCCTTCGGGGTCGGCATCGGCTTTGGACTGCAGGATATCGTCAATAATTTTCTGTCCGGTTTGATCCTGTTGTTTGAAAGACCGATCAAGGTGGGGGACGGGGTTCTCATCGACAATGAGTATGGGGTTGTCACCCGGATCGGGTTGCGTTCCACGGTGGTTGAAAACCTGAACCAGGCGGAGTTGATTGTGCCGAACTCCCAGATCATTTCGCAAAAGGTCACCAACTGGACCCTGTCCAGCCGCAGGGTTCGCCTGGTCATTGCCGTTGGCGTCGCTTACGGCAGCGACCTGCAGAAAGTTCTGCAGGTTCTGCGCGAAACCGCCGAACAGCATCCGGATGTTCTGGCCGAACCGCAGCCGGTGCCACTGTTCATTCAGTTCGGAGCCAGCTCACTCGATTTTGAACTGCGGGTCTGGATCCCCAATGTTGATGAGCGGCCCAGGGTGCAAAATGATCTGCTGCTTGAGGTCGATCGGCGCTTCCGTGAAGAGGGAATCGAAATTCCTTTTCCGCAACGTGATCTGCATCTGCGGTCGATTGCCCCGGGAATCCTGCCCGGAAAAGAGAGCGAATAAACCCCGCAGTCGGACAGGCCGGACTGTGGTTGTCTGTCAACTGATCGGCAAAGGACGTTTAAATGAATTTTAACCATTTTGATGAAAGCGGCCGGGCCATCATGGTCGATGTCAGCGCCAAAAAGAAAACCCTACGGACTGCCACCGCTGCGGCGAGGGTCAGGATGTCACCGGAACTGCTGCAAAGAATTCTGGATGGTACGACCAGCAAAGGAGATGTCCTGGGGGTGGCCAGGCTGGCGGGGATTTCCGCCTCAAAAAAAACCGCGGAGCTGATTCCGCTGTCCCACCCCTTGTCCATTCATCATGCGGCCATCGAATTTACCCCTGTGCCGGCTGACGGGGAGATTCTGGTGCGAGCGACGGTCAGGGCTTATGAGCGGACCGGGGTGGAAATGGAAGCGATGGTTGCCGCTTCTCTGGCGGCCCTGACCATTTACGATATGTGTAAAGGGGCGGATAAGGGGATCATCATCAGCGAGGTGGTGTTGGAGTATAAAGAAGGGGGCAAGAGCGGGGTTTACCGCAGAGAGCAACAAGGTTGAAAAACGGGTTCGCCGCTGGCAAGACTGCCGCGGCGAACCCGGTACCGTTTACGTTAAGCGAGGTTCGCCTTACAAGGTGACCGTGGTTCCGACCGAGGCGGAAAAGAACCGATCCCCGAAACTTTCCGCCAGGACATAAGCCCCGCGCAGCCCGGTGCAATGAGCAGCTCCGATCCGTTTCACGTTGGCTTCGGCCAGGCGGTGTACGGTTGCCATCATCTGCTGCTCGCTGCAGAATTTCAGGTGGGTTCCCCCGAGCACCATGTAGAATTTGGTCTGTTCGGTGACCGCGGCAGCATGATTGATGATATTGATCAGCCCGGCATGGGCACAGCCCAGCAGAATGACCAACCCTTGCTCGCTGTGAATAAAAAGGGACTGGTCGTCGTAAAGTGGATCACTGACCTGTGCTCCTTGTTCCGAATAGGCCATCAGTCTGGGATCGCCGGTTTCGGCGGCCGACAGACGCGGAATTTCTCCGGACAAAATCATCCCCGGGACGATTTCTCGCGCGTTTCTGGAGAATTCGAACACCGCACCCATTTGCTCCAGTTCCGCCTGCTGCCAGGGCAGGCCGATCTGCCGCGACTCGCCATTCAGGCTGCTGAAGCGACGGGTGAACAGGTCCGGGTGAGCATAAATTGGAACCGGACCGGTCTCTTGCAGTACCTGCTCCAGCCCGCCGGTGTGATCATAATGCCCATGGCTGATGATAATGCCTTGCAGATCGCTCAGATCGACCCCCAGCCTACGCGCATTATGGAGCAGACTTAACCCGCTGCCAGTGTCAAAAAGGAACTTGCCGTAGGGGGTCGCCAGGTGGCAGGCAAAGCCATGCTCACCCAGCAGCCCGGCCGGACTGACCCGTTCCACGGAGTTTTCGCAAAGAACTGTTATTGTTACGCCCATACCCTCTTCTCCTGTCATCGAAATGAAAATAAATCATTTGTATCCATTGCCTGCAGTTTGCTGATAAGCGGAGCGTCTGCAGGGAGAATGTCGTAATCCGGTAACTCTGCCGGGGTCACCCAGCTGTGATCAATAACTTCAAGATGGCTGATCTGTCCGCCGCTCCAGTGACACCAGAAGGCGTGAATTGCGACCGCACCCCACTCGTAATTATGCAAAACTTTTGCCAGCAAGGGGCCGACTTCGATCTCGATATCCAACTCTTCGCGCAACTCCCGTTGCAGGGCGTCCTGGGGTGTCTCGCCGGGCTCGATTTTGCCACCCGGGAACTCCCAGAAGCCACCCATTTTTTTATCAAGCGGACGGCGCGTCAAAAGGATCTTTCCCTTTTTGAGAATAACTGCGGCACAGACGGCCAAGGGGCTTATCGTTGCATTGCTATTGGTCATGGACTGGTCTATTGCTTTCTTCTGTTCATGATTTTTTGTTGGAGGCAACCGGACTCTATGATAGAAACAGGTGCTCCGCAGTATGCGGATTCTTGAAAGTCCCTTCTTGCCTGCTGCCGATTTGCCAGGAGAATTTCTATGTTTCAGTTGTCTGACAAAGGGCGTCGTGTCCGCCAGATGTTCGATGATATTTCAGGTCGTTACGATCTGTTGAACCGCTTGTTATCGTTCGGAATAGACCGTCGTTGGAGACGGTTCGCCGTCAGCCAGCTGAGTATTCCCAAAAACGGGCAGGTGTTGGATATTGCCACCGGAACCTGTGATGTTGCGCTTGAGGTTGCGGCGCAAACAGATGCTTCGGTGACGATCGTCGGTGAAGATTTTACCCAGGGCATGCTGGTGCGGGGGCAGGCCAAGTTGAATTCATCCCCGTATGGGCAACGCATCGCGCTGGTCAATGCGCCCTGTGAGGAGATCCCCCATCCTGACAACACCTTTGACGGTATTACCATCGCGTTCGGAATTCGCAATGTCGTCGACCGCCAGGCCGGCTTGAATGAGATGTTCCGGGTCCTGAAGCCGGGCGGACGAGTTGTTATTCTTGAATTTTCCAATCCCCGGAGTCAACTGTTTCGTAAAATTTATTATTTTTACTTTCAAAAAATACTGCCTGCCATCGGCGGCTTTCTGTCCAAACGCAGCGCCTATCAATATCTGCCTGACTCGGTAATGGAGTTTCCTGACCGGGAGACTTTCCGCGCTATGCTGGCGAGCGCCGGGTTCAGCCGACTTCAGCATGTCGATCTGACCTTCGGTATTGCCACCGTGTATGTTGGTGATAAGCCGCGGGGGCTTTGACCGCCTGGTAAACCGCCGCCCGCTGAATCGAGGGGAGAGCAAGGACCGCCCGTGACGGGTTGTGCGGTATCGGTTTGGTCAGTGCAGGGGGGGGGCTCTCACCCTGGCGGGAGCAATTCCGGCAGGTTTTTTTTGTCTCGCGCCGCGCGTTCTTTCTGTCAGGGCTCGGTTTTTTTCTCCGGGGCCGATTTGAAGAGGTTGCCGATATCCTTGACCAGTTTTCCCGGCAGCCCCAACGTCCGTTTGAATATCCCCAGAACCGTGTTGGAGATAGAGTCGACAGGGATGACTGAGACCTTTGGATCTTCGTTGCTGCCTTCGATTTTGAAATAAGCCGTCAACAGAGCTTTGTCTTCTCCGGTCAGGACCCAGCCTGCAACCGGAATTGAAGTGATGACCTTGTCAACTGTTCTGAGCGGCATTACGCCGAGGGTGAAGTCCAGGGAGTCGTCAACCAGTCCTTGGGAGCCGACCAGGGAAAGGTTCATCGCTTCGCTGTGGATCCTCAGATCCTCCGTGGTCATGCGACCGTCGGCAATTTTGATACTCCCTTCCATCAGATCAAAGGGCATCCCTTCCTTGGCCATGTCCGGCAGCTTGCCGACAAACAGCTGGGAAATATTCAATAACGAAAAAACCTTGGATAAACTGTTGAATTTATGCAGGGTCCCATCGTGAACCTGGATATGGATGCCGCCCACGGCAGTGTTCCAGAAGTCTTCCCCAGTTGGGGCCCCCTGTACAAAAAAGTCCCCGTCCAGCTTGCCTTTGATGAGTCCGGGTTTGGAGAAGAGATCCTGGTGCAGGATTGACGCGCTGACCCCTTCGGCATGGCCGGATACTTTCAATGGCGCCTGGTCATCGTTGCCGTTAAATTCAACCCGGGCTCGGCACCAGCCGTCACCGTTATGGAAATAAAGGGGGGCCAATACAAAAAGTCCTTTCTCCTCAGTAATGACCCCGCTGGCGTTCTGGAAATGCAGGCCACCGATGGTTCCCTCCTTGGCCGCGACCCTGATTTTGATGGGTTTGCTTAAATGATGTTCGCCGGGTTCTTCATGAGGGCCATGGAACAGTTTGATAATATCCAGGACATCGACCCGTTCGCCGCTGATATCCAGAGCGACCTGGGGATCGCTGAAATCGGTTACCGTTCCGACGACCCTGGCCTTGGTGGTCTCTTTGATTTCAACGGTAACCGGGGCGAAGCGGATCCCGTTACGGTCTATCTGCAGGTGCCCCCGCAGGTCGTGCAGTTCCATGGTGCGATTTGGAAAGATCAGATCATGGGATCTGATCTTTGCCGCGGAGACATCGAGACTCAGCTGCGGGTCTTGCCAGTTGCTGAGTTTGCCGTCGACCAGAAAGCGGGATTCGCCCAGATTGGCACTGAGCTGCGTGAAGCTCAATCCGTTCCGGTCCAGTGCGACTGTCCCCGTGGTTTTTTGTAGCTCGCCGAGGATCCTGGTCAGATGGGCTCCGAAGTCCTGCAGGGTGATGCGGCCGTCAAGGTCTTGCCCCTGTACGGTCAGGTCCATGCTGATCCGCCCGTTTGCCTGGAGCTCCTGGAGCAGCGGAGACAATGGTTTGAGCGTGGTCAGGTTCAGGGGCGATAAGGAAAAACCGTAGTTCGTCAGGTTCTGGTTGAGGAGCAGATAGCCGCTCCCGCTGAGCTGATTATTCGGCAGGTTGAGCACGGCCTGCGCGACATCGATCCGATCCGGGTTCAGCTGCCCGCTGATGCCGAGCGAAGCTGGTTGGGCGGGTTTCTTCCGGAAAAAATCGGCGAAGTGAAATCCTGCATCAGCCAGTTTTGCCCGTAGCTGGAAATTTGGCGAAAACAGGGCCCCGGTCAGGCTCAGGGAGAGTTCCGTGGTCCCCTGCATCGTCCAGCCGGCCGGAAGGGAGAGCTGCTGCTGCAATTGAGCCAGGTCGGGGGTGGTGACAATTTTCAGGTCCGCGTCCGGTTCCAGAAACGGGTGCGTGATGGAACCGCTGAAAGAAAAGGGATGGTCACCGACCGCAAAGTTGCCCTGGCTGATTTTTAGTTGCTGGTTCTCGAGCCGGGTAGTGATGGAGAAATTCTGGAATTGTTTCAGCTGGGGAATATCCCACTGCAGCTGACTGAGTACAACCTGCGTGTCGATGCGCGGCAGGCTCCTTTGCTTCTGGCCGGTCAGCCAGGTTTTATCCAGACTGACGGACAGCTGGTCCAAATGGCCTGAGGTTAACTTTTGGGCGTTGGGAATGCGCCACTTGGCCAGCAGCTCTCGATCGAGGCGAATGTCTTTTGCTCCCAGAGTTCCGCTCAAGTGTGTTTTCCCTGCGGCGCGCACCATTTCTATCTGGCCGGCCACCGGCAGCTCAAGCAGTGTCCCTTGCAGCTTGGTTATACTGTCCCGCTGGCTGGAAGAGGTCCACAGCCCACTCATGGTGAACAATTTTTCAGCCGTTGCACTGTCTTTAATTTCGGCCAAAAGTTGGGTCCCGCTCGCCGGAGTGCCTGAGATATCCAGTTTCAGATCCACTGCCGCCGGGTATTGCTGGTTGGGGATTTTTGGCAGGTGGAGGGTGGAAAGATGACTGAGCTGCAGTTTGGTGGTCAAGGTTTCCTGCCGCCAGACCGCCGGATCGGTACTGGAGGGCAGGCTGGTTTCCAACACAAAGTCAGCCCCGGTCTGATCGACATGGCCGGTTGCGATCAGCTGCCCTTTTTTTCCGGGCTGCCAGCCGCGCAATACGCTGTGAATTCCTGAAATCTCGGCCCGTTTGATGCTCTTGCCGTCGCGCAGGTAAAAAACCTTTAACCGGGCATTGCGCACACTCAAGCTCTCTATCCCGAGGCTGTTAATCAGCTGGTGGGAGGAATTGCGCTTCTCTTGAACCGGTAGCGGGAGTGTCAGGTTGAGCTCCGGGTTGTCGAGCTGAACCTGTTTGAGGCTGATTTTCTTCTCAAACAGGGGAGGGATTTCCAGAGTCGCGGTGATTCTGGGGATGATGGCAAGCGGAGCATCCTCCGGGCCGAGTTCGAGCTGCCTGAACTCGATGGCCAGACCGCGGTTAAAGGTCAGGGAACTGTGGCCGATGCGGACTGGCTGGGCGAGGGCTGCGCTCAACTCCTGTTCCAGGGATTGGCGATAATTGTCGAGGTCCAACTGGCTGGCAAAAACAATCAGAATTGTCGCCAGAATGGCGCAAAACAACAGGAAAAAACAGAAAACTCTGGTGGTTATTTTTAGTGATTGCCAAATCATGGACATTCTTTCGCTGGTCTTTAATGCCGGGGAAGGACCGGAGTTCCAGCAATCATAGCGATTCCGGATAGAACCGGCAAGGCTTATGCATGCAGCGGGGACTTCTATTCTTTACATGAAAGAAACCCGCTGATAACATGGCTCGCCCTCGGCGTGTGTTGTTTGGATGGCGTTCTGAGGCACAAAAGTTCAGCTTAACCCGCGGATGCCGGTTTTTTATCATGAAAATAAAACGTCTCGAAATCGTCGGTTTCAAATCCTTTGTGGACAAGGTCTCCCTTGATTTCCAACAGGGGATTACCGGCGTTATCGGTCCCAACGGCTGCGGGAAAAGTAACGTCGTGGATGCCATCCGCTGGGCGATGGGAGAGCAGAACGTCCGTCACCTGCGCGGGCGGGCCATGGAAGACGTTATCTTCGGCGGCAGTGAAACGCGCAAGCCCCATGGCATGGCCCAGGTTTCCATTGTTTTTGATAACAGCGCCAAACTTTGTCCGGAAGCCTATCGGGATTTCAGCGAGGTGATGGTGTCCAGGCGCTTGTACCGCAACGGGGACAGCGAGTATCAGATCAACAAGACCCCGTGCCGGTTGCTGGATATCACCGAGCTGTTCATGGATACCGGGGTCGGACCTCGTGCCTATTCCATTATCGAACAGGGCAAGGTCGGCATGATGGTCAGTGCCAAGCCTGAAGAGAGGCGGGTGCTGATCGAGGAGGTTGCCGGGGTTACCAAGTTCAAATCTCGTAAAAAATCAGCTGAACGCAAGATGGATGCAACCCGGCAGAACCTGGTGCGACTTGGCGATATTATTACCGAAGTGCGGCGCCAGATCGGCAGCCTCAAACGGCAGGCGCAGCGTGCGGAAAAATTCCGTGACCTGCGAACTGAATATAAACGGATTGAGTTGAGTTTAACCGGCAACCGTTTTCAGGGGCTGCATAAAAATATCGGCATTGTCACGGCTGAAAAGCAGGAGCGGGCAGACATTCTGGCGCGGCTCGATGCCCGGCTTGAAGAGGGCGAACTGCAACTGGAAGAAAGACAATTGCAGATGGCCGCGGCGGAAGCGGAACATGCCAGCGCACAGGAGAAAGTGTATCATCTTGGCTCCGAGGTCCAGCGGGTGGAGAATGAACTGACTCTGCTTGCCCGGCAGGCCGAACAGTCGGCCCGTCAAGAGCAGGAGCTGGTTGCTGATATTGCCTCCTCAACCCGGCAACTGACCGAACTGCAACAGGAATACGCCGGACTGCAACATCAGGACAAGGATGCCGACGGCGATCTCGCTCAGCTGCGGCAGCAGGTTGTCGAGCTTGAGACCGCTCTGCAACAGCAGCAGGGGCGGGAAACCCAGCTGAGTTCGGAGTATGAGAACTGCCGTAAGGAATTGATGACCCTTTTCGCCCAGGCCGGCCGCCTGGCCAACCGCTGTGATGAAATCGACCGCAGGCTGGACGCTGAAGCCAAGAGGCGGGAGCAGATTGCCAGCGACTCTGTGGCTATTCGCGAGCAGCAGAATGATTTTAAATCCCGGCGCGAGGAGTTGCTGGGCAAGCTGGAAGTCATTCGTTCCCAGCAGGAAGACACCCGCGACCGGCGCGAGGAATTGGCGGCTCGGTTGGCCGAGCAGAAGTCTTTGCTGGCCGGACAAGAGGCACAGCAGGGCGACCTCCAGCAGAAGCTGAACCTGTTGCAATCCAGGCAGGAATCGTTGCAGGAGTTGCAACGCAATTTTGAAGGTTATGAGGACGGCACCCGTGTGGTCCTGAATGCAAAAACCGGCTCCCGGTTGATCTTTGCCGATGCGCTACGGGTTCCGGCCGAGTTGGAAGTCGCCGTCGAAGTCGCACTGGGGAAAAGGTTGCAGGCCATTCCGGTTACGGGGGACGAATCAGTTTTTTCGCTGTTGCAGGTCCTGCAGGAGGAAAAAGCCCGAGCAGCACTGATTATCTCTGGCACAATGACTGCGGATTTTGCTTTTTCGCAGGGGACGCCATTAGTCCGGCTGGTGACCCCGGTGGGTGGGCATGATGCTTTGGTGCAGCGGCTCTTGACCGGGATTTATCTGGTTGATTCCGTCGTGGAATTCCTGACCGCGGTTCTTCCTCCGGGGCTGTTGCTGGTTGACCGTTCCGGCAATTGTCTTGATTGGCAGGGAGTTCTGGTCGCAGGCAATGCCGAAGCGGGCGCCGGTGGTCTGCTCCGTCGCCAGCGTCAGCTGGATGAGCTTGAACAGGAGATTGTCGAGGTTGAAAAACGCTGTCATGCCGGCGCGGCACGCCTGGAGGCCCTCAAGGAGGACCTGCTGCAATCCGAAGAAGCGCTGCTGGTGACCTCATCCGAAACGCATCGTCTGGAACTGGACGCTCTTGAACTGGGTAAGGACCGGCAAAGCCTGCAGGCGGATGAGGAACGGCTGAACAAAAGGCTGGAGTTGATTGTTTACGACCTGGAGCAGATCGACGAAAGCCGGGAGCTTCTGCTCCGCGAAAAGGACACTATCCTCTCCGGCCGGGAGCAGACCGATGAGCAGCAACGCCAGCTTGAACAACGGTCCCTGGAATTGCAGAGTGCCCAACAGGACCACCGGGAATCCATTGAGCAGACGCGGGAAGAACTGACCCGGCAAAAAGTGGCTTTAGCCGCCCTTGTTCAGCAGCAGCAATCCCTGCAGGACACGGTTAAACGGATCGGCCGGCAAAGTCAGGAGATTGAAGCTCGCATCGCGCAACTGCAGCAGAAGAAAGATGCCGGAGTGCTGGAGCGGAAACAGTGGGATGCCAGGGAATTGCGGCTACGGGCCGAACTGGATGTGCTCCTTGATCGCCGCGGTGAGCAGCAGAAAGAGAACGATGCTCTGCGCGAACGCTACGAAGAGCATCGCCAGGCCCTGGATGAATTTCGCGACCAACTGCGCCGGGTCCGTGGTGAGGCGGAAGATCTGCGCAAAACGGTTTCCGCATTGCAGCTTCGGCTCCATGAGCTGCAGGTCGATGCCGAGAACGTCCGCCAGAACGTGCTGGAACGCTACCGGGTTGATCTGGTCGAACATCGGGTCCCTGAAGCGACCGAGGATGAGCTGGAGCGGCAGCAGTTGCAGTTGCAGCGACTGCAGCAGAAGATCGATGCTTTGGGCGAGGTCAATCTGATGGCGATTGAGGAATATCAGGAGCAGGAAAAGCGCTACGATTTTCTCTCCCAGCAGAGAGATGACCTGAATCAGTCTTTGGATGCTCTGCAGAAAGCCATCAGTCAGATTAATCGCACCACCCGGCGGCGCTTCAAAGAGACCTTTGAAAAAGTGAATGAAACCTTTCAGCAGGTCTTTCCGCGGCTGTTCCGCGGGGGCAAAGCCGAGCTGCGCTTGACCGATGAGAATGACCTGCTGGAGACCGGGGTCGAGATTATCGTCCAGCCCCCGGGAAAGCGGCTGCAGAATGTCAACCTGTTAAGCGGGGGAGAAAAAGCCCTGACCGCAGTGGCCCTGATCTTTTCTTTATTTTTGATCAAACCGACACCTTTTTGTATCCTGGACGAGGTCGATGCTCCCCTCGATGATGCCAATATCGACAGGTTTGCAGAGATGGTCACCGAGATGACCGCTCAATCGCAATTTATTATTATTACCCACAGCAAAAGAACCATGAGTGTTCTGGACACCATGTATGGGGTCACGATGCAGGAACCGGGCGTCTCCAAATTGGTCTCGGTGCGCATGGAAGGCGGTGACCCCGAGGTCGACAGTCGATCGGCGCTGTCGGCATGATATTCTTTGACGATAGGAATACATAACCTGAAGAGTTGCACAGATGCCTTTTAAATTGTTACTCAATAAATTGTTGGAAGATATCCCCGGAGCGCAGGGGGCGGTCATTCTGGACTGGGAAGGGGAGGCCGTTGACCAGGTCGCCAGGATAAGCGAATACGATATGAAAGTTATCGGCGCTCACAACGGGATTATTCTCAACCAGTTGCGTGATGTTCTTGCGGTGATCGGCAGCGGAGCTCTTGAAGAGGTGGTTATCCGTACCGGCGAAAACAAGACCCTGGTGGCGCCATTGTCGCAGGATTATATGTTGGTTTTGCAACTCGGAGCGGATGCCATTGCCGCCCGGGCGGCCTTTAAAATGCGGCGCTGTGTTGAAGCTTTGCGCGACGATTTTGATTTCGCCTGAGCCGTAAGCCGTGCCGACGCTCCGCACTGGAAAATCGTTTTCCACTGCCTGAATTGAAAGATGAGGATGTAATTTTTTATGGAATGGCTACACACATTAAACTGGGCCTCTGTTGACCAGTGGTTGAATCAGCTGGTCGCACAAATTTCTGCATGGTTTGCTGCTGCCGGAGTCCCTGAACAATATCTGGCCTTGGCCTCCTTCGGGGTCGTTTACCTGGCCGCGACGCTGCTAGTTCTGCTGTTTATTTTTATTTTGCTGAAGGTCTTCAGGCGCAGGCCCACCAAGCCGGAGCCGGTTGCTTCCCCAGGGGCTGATGAAGAAGCTGCTGTTGAAGCCGAAGCCGAAGCCGAAGCCGAAGCCGAGCCAGAGCCAGAGCCAGAGCCAGAGCCAGAGCCAGAGCCAGAGCCAGAGCCAGAGCCAGAGCCAGAGCCAGAGCCAGAGCCAGAGCCAGAGCCGCTGACTCTTTTTGACCGGCTGAAGGCCGGTCTGGCCAAAACTCAATCCTCTTTGGTCGGGCGGGTTGACAGCTTGCTGCGCGGTCGCTCCAAGGTCGATGCTGAGCTGATCGAAGAACTTGAGGAGGTGTTGATTACCGCTGACCTTGGTATGCAGACCACCCAACGGTTAATCGGCTCCCTGGAAACGCGGCTTGACAAAGGGGCCCTCTCTTCCCCGGAACAGGTTCGCGAAATCCTTATTCATGAGCTTGAAAAAATCCTCCAGTTGGACAGCCGACCGCTCGATCTCGACAGCGCCAAGCCTTTTGTCATGATGGTGGTCGGGGTCAACGGGGTTGGAAAAACCACCACCATCGGCAAACTGGCCAACCAATTCTCCCGCCAGGGCAAAAAGGTTATCCTCGGCGCCGGCGATACATTTCGTGCAGCCGCAGCTGAACAGCTTCAGGTCTGGGGCGAACGGGCCGGTGTCGATGTCATTCGTCATGGCGAAGGGGCTGATCCGGGCGCGGTGGCTTTTGATGCGGCCAAGGCGGCAGTTGCTCGTAAGGCGGACGTGCTGTTGCTCGATACGGCGGGACGACTCCATACCAAGGTCAATCTGATGGATGAATTGCAGAAAATCAGGCGGGTTCTGGGCCGGGAAATTCCAGGCGCACCGCACGAAGTTCTGCTTGTCCTGGATGCGACGACGGGGCAGAATGCATTAACGCAGGCAAAACTGTTCAATGATGCCGTACAGCTTGACGGGATCGCCCTAACCAAGCTTGACGGAACGGCAAAGGGTGGCATTGTGGTCGCCATTGCCGAGGAGTTGAAGGTGCCGGTTCGCTTTGTCGGGATCGGTGAACAGCTTGACGATCTCCGACCTTTTGAAGCCGACATGTTCGTTGCAGCTTTGTTTGAGCGTGATTAAATTTCAGGTGACGACAACGTCACGATAAGGACCGGAATTATGGAACTGTTGAAAAGGCTGGAAGCTGCGGCCGAAGCTTTGTTGGAACAAAACCGCATCTTGCGAGAAGAGAATAGCCGGCTGCAGCGGGAGAAAGAATCCTGGGCTGCGGAGCGGAGTCAGCTGCTGACCGAGATTGACCGGATCCTGCAGCGGATGGAGGATATCTAAAGCGGTGGAGCGGATTCTCCGGGCGGAAACTTATCGAGGTTTTGCGGAGGGCAATTGAATTCCAGTATTCGTGTCAATATTCTGGGGCGTGATTATACTTTACGTAGCCAGGGATCACGTGAGCAGGCTGAGCATGTGGTCAGCTTTGTCGAAGAAAAGCTCGCGGAAATGGCCACCGGCAAGTCTGTGGATACTCGTGATCTAACGGTCCTGACACTCCTGAACCTTGCCGGTCAGTATTTGCAGCTGCTGGAAGAGTGCGAACAGGCACGGATCCAGGTCGTGGCTCTGGAGCCGCTCGTCAAGCGGCTGGAGCTTGCTCTGGCCGATGATTCTGGTTGCTAATATTTGTTATTGTAATGTAATATTAATCACTAGCGCTCTTTCAGGGATACTGTTGAGCCTGGCTGCGGAGCTTAAGATAGGTTTGCAGGAAACGGATCACTCCAGTAAAGATACACCATCAGGTGTTTAGATCTCTAATGATATCGGCGTATTATGTTTTAGGAAGAATAGGTTCTCGGACCGGAGTGGGGGAGCACCCGCTTGGGGGCTTGAGCCCATGGCGCTTAACCAACAGGTGTCGTTCCGGACACCGGCGGGCCTTACTTCCTGCACGCTGAAGTCGCTTTACTCCATCCGTTCATACCTGCCTGTGATTGTCTCTTACTGCTCTGCTGATGGATCTGCTCAGGACATCGGCTATGCGAAAGACTCTTCTCCGACAGCAACTATTATCTGAGCGTCGGCTCCTTGGCCTCGAGACTTATCGTTCGAAAAGTTTCGACGCCCAACGGTTTTTGAGTGCGCAGAGTTTCTTTACCACCGCCGAAACCCTGGCTCTTTACAGTCCGATAAATAATGAAGTGAATACTGAATATCTGTTTGCTCTGGCAAAAAGCTCCGGCAAAAGGGTCGTTTACCCTCGGGTGTCCGGCGAGCTTTTGGCTTTTTCTGAAATCAAGACATTGAAAGATTTGCAGAAGGGGGCTTTCGGCGTGGCCGAGCCCGCAGCTGGAGAGGTTGTCGATCCTGCCGAGCTTGACCTGATGGTTGTTCCCGGGCTTGCTTTCGATAGGCATGGCCACCGGCTTGGTTATGGTCGTGGGTTTTACGACCGCTATCTGTGCGGTCGGGCCGGGCGGTTGATAACCGTCGGACTTTGTTTTGAATTGCAGTTATGTGATGAGCTGCCGATTGAAGCCCATGATCAACGGCTTGATTTTCTGGTAACGGAATTAAGAACTATCCCCTGTCATAATGGTGTGACAGGTTCATTATAGCCTCGAGGGAGGAATTTTATATGAACGCAGATATTTTGCTTATTTTACTCGTTCTGGCGGCGTTGGCCGGCGGGGTTTTCCTGGGAATGTTCCTGCGGAAAAAACTGTCTGAATCCAAGGTCAATAATGCCAGGGTTGAAGCTGAAAAATTAGTCAGCGACGCAAAAAAAGAAGCTGACGCGATCCAAAAAGAAGCGATTATTCAGGCCAAGGATACCGTTCTCCAGGCCAAGTCTGACTGGGAACAGGAAGCGCGCGACCTGCGCAAGGATATCCAGAGTCATGAGCATCGGATCCTGCAGAAAGAAGAAAATCTGGAGCGCAAACTTGATCATGTTGAACAGCGCAGTGAAGAGCTGACCAAGCGGGAACTTCAGCTGCGGCAGCAGAGTGATCGGGTTGAGAAAAGATCTGCCGAGGTTGAGGCCCTTTATCTGGAGCAGAGCCAGTTGCTTGAAAAAATATCCGGATTGACCAGTGAGCAGGCCAAGCAGCAGCTGGTTGATTCGATGCTGAGTGAGGCGCGCCACGATGCCGCCAAGAATATTAAAAAGATCGAAGATGAGGCCCGTGAGGTGGCCGATCGCAAAGCCAAGATGATCATGGCCCTGGCGATCCAGCGCTATGCCGGCGATTTTGTCGCCGAAAGAACGGTGAGTGTCGTTCCTTTGCCTTCCGATGAAATGAAGGGGCGGATTATCGGTCGGGAAGGGCGCAATATCCGGGCGATTGAGGCCGCTACCGGCATTGACCTCATTATTGATGATACGCCGGAAGCGGTGGTGATTTCCGGTTTCAACCCGGTGCGCCGGGAAGTCGCCAGGATTGCCCTGGAGAAACTCATCGCCGATGGGCGGATTCCTCCGGCCCGGATCGAGGAGTTGGTTGAAAAGGCCCAGGAAGAGGTGGATGAAGAGATCCGCCAGGCTGGCGAGCAGGCAACCTTTGATGTCGGGGTGCACGGGATTCATCCGGAGATCATCAAGCTGCTCGGGATGCTGAAGTACCGGACCTCTTATGGACAAAACGTCCTGGTTCACGCCATTGAGGTCGCTTTTTTGTGCGGCATGATGGCCGCGGAGTTGGGGGTCAATGTCAAACAGGCCAAACGAGCTGGGTTACTGCATGATATCGGCAAGGCCGTCAGTCATGAACTGGAAGGCTCCCACGCCGTCAACGGCGGTGAACTGGCCAGGAAATATGGGGAATCGCCCAAAATTGCCCATGCGATTTCCGCCCACCACGAAGATGAAAAGCCCGATACCGTGTTGGCGATTCTGGTGCAGGCTGCTGATGCCCTGTCCGGTGCCCGTCCTGGTGCGCGCCGGGAAACCTTGGAAACCTACGTTAAACGACTGCGGGATCTTGAGCAGATCGGGACTTCTTTTGACGGGGTCACCGGCTGCTTTGCCATCCAGGCCGGGCGGGAGATCCGGGTGATGGTCTCCAGTGACGAAGTTTCGGATGAATATTCCCATGTCTTGGCCAAGGATATTGCCAAGAAAATCGAGCAGGAGATGACCTACCCCGGACAGATCAGAGTCAATGTGATTCGTGAAACTCGGGCGGTCGAATACGCCAAGTAGTCAACAGCGGCTTTTATCGGTTATGGTTCGGCAGGACCCTTATCGCGGCGGTTTTAGGACCACCGTTGGCAGGGGTCCTGCTTTCATATTTGGAGAAACTGTGTGAAGTTACTTTTTATTGGGGATATTGTCGGACGCGCCGGCAGAAAAGCGCTGTCCGAAAATCTCGATCGTCTGGTTGATCGCCATCTGGTCGATCTGGTCGTCGCCAATGGCGAAAACGCTGCTGCCGGCTATGGTTTGACCGCCAGTGTTTTGGCCGAGTTGTTCGCGGCCGGGGTCGATGTGGTGACTTCGGGGAATCATATTTGGGATAAACGGGAGATTAATCCGATCCTGGAGCGGGAAGATCGCTTGCTGCGGCCCGCCAACTATCCCCCTGGCCTTCCCGGGCGCGGCAGCGGGGTCTTCGAAACTGCTGCCGGAATTAAGGTCGGTGTGGTCAATCTGGAGGGCAGGGTCTTCATGAAGAATCTTGATTGTCCATTCCGATCCGCTGACGCGCTGATCGCTGAGTTGCGCCGG